>NZ_JBSZJY010000001.1:0-2359597 GCF_056491185.1 Rufibacter sp. JT20002
CCGCAAGGGAAGCGGAAAACTTTTTTCCTCGCCTTTCGTTTGCCCTAAGTTCCGTTCCCCTCCTGCCGAGCGGGCTGCAAAGGTAAGCAAAGATCCCCGATCTCCAAGCGCTTTCCCCGAGGTTTCCTTCCCGGGGCCTAAGGTAGAACCGTAATCGACTCTTGGTTAGTTCCTTACAAAGGGAAGTTTTCTAAGTAGGGCTTTTGGTAGCGGCTCCCTATTGGAGCCTCAGACCTAACCGCTTTTGGGTGGCCGAAAGTTCCCGGGACCGGAAGAGTTTTTATCGGATTTCCTTAGAGCCGGTTCCCTGCCGGGGCCTTGGCAAGAACCAAGATCGGGCACCGGGAAGTTCCAACACCTTAGAAGATTTTCCTTATGACTCTCCTTTGAGTGGTTCCCAACCGGAGCCTAGGCAGTAACCAAACTCTGGTACTAGTAAGTTCCAACACTTTAGAAGATTTTTCACACAGATGAAAACTTTGGTTGCTCCTCGTATTAACCTCGTTTCCCTTAAATGTAGGAGAAGGCAAGGTGATCAACACCTTGCCTTCTCCTACATTGAATCTAACTATTACTTAACTAGGGTGCTTTTTCTATCAGGGCCTACGCTGATGATGTTCACACTTACCTCTAACTGCTCCTCTAAGTAAGCTACGTATTCTAGCACAGCTTGAGGAAGTTCATTATAGGTTTCGTATTTCCGCAGTTCTTCGCCCCAGCCCTTCATGGTGATGTACACCGGAGTGAGTTCGGTTTTGTCCAAGTCATGAGGTACCTGGTCAGTAACTGTGCCGTCGGGAAGTTTATAATGGGTGCAGACGCTGATTTCATCAAAGTCATCCAAAACGTCAGCTTTCATCATGTTCAACTGAGTTACCCCATTAAGCATGATAGCATACTTTAGGGTTGGAAGGTCAATCCAGCCACAGCGTCTTGGGCGCCCGGTTGTAGAACCGAATTCTCTTCCGGCTTGGCGGATCTTCTCCCCTACTTCGTCATGAAGTTCGGTAGGGAAAGGGCCACTGCCTACTCGGGTACAATAGGCTTTGAAAATTCCGTATACCTCTCCAATATGACGAGGCGCAATACCTAAACCGGTGCAAGCGCCTGCTACTAAGGTATTAGAAGAAGTAACGAAAGGATAGGTTCCAAAATCGATATCCAAAAGAGAGCCTTGGGCACCTTCGGCCAAAATCTTCTTACCATCCTTGATAGCCTGGTTGATCATGTACTCAGAATCAACCAAGGTGAAAGTTCTCAGGAAGTCAATGGCACTAAAGAACTGCTGCTCTAGCTCCTCTATTTCTAACCCCTTTTGGTAAAAAGAGGCTATTTTCTGATGCTTCTCTACTGTTGCCTGGTAACGTTCATTAAAATCTGGTTGCAGGATATCTCCAACCCTAAGACCGCTACGACCAATTTTGTCTTGGTAAGCCGGACCAATACCTTTTTGGGTAGAACCAATCTTAGAAGTCCCTAAAGCTTCTTCAGAGATTCTATCCAAGCTTTTATGCGAAGGAAGGATCAGCTGAGCTTTTTTGGAGATGAAGAGATTTTTGGAAACGTCTACGCCTCGGGCGGCCAACTTCTCTACCTCTGTCCGGAAAACGATTGGATCCAGAACCACCCCGTTCCCAATGATATTGGTAATGTGCTCATGGAAGATACCCGATGGTATTTGGTGAAGCACATGTTTGGTTCCTTCAAACTCAAGCGTGTGTCCGGCATTTGGGCCGCCCTGAAAACGGGCTACCACGTCATACTGAGGAGCAAGTACATCAACGATTTTACCTTTTCCTTCATCGCCCCATTGGAGGCCTACTAAAATGTCAACTGGCATTTAAACTGATTCTTTAAGGAGTTGAACGGCATTGGTATCATCTTCAGCTATGGTAAAGATGGCGTTCAATTTTGTGATTATTAATAACTTTCGAATGTGTTCTGATGGATTGATGAGGATAAGCTCACCGCCCCGGTTTCTGAACTTAGTCAGGAGGGAAACCAAAACGCCTATTCCGGTGCTGTTGATAAAACGCACATTGGATAAATCAACCGCCGACAGGAGCATGGAGTCATCAATGGTAGTATTTGCCAGATCCATGAGCCGCTGCGTTTCAGGGCCGCCAATCATATCGCCCTCTAACCTAATAATAAGGATGTTGTTTTCTAGCGTGTGATCAATTTTCATGGAAAGGTCCGTTTAGTTTAGCCTGGCAATCACCACAGATACCGTACAAATTTAGAGAGTGGTGCAGAATATTGAAATTCAGCAATTCTCCCACCATGGTTTGGATGTTATGGACCCTAGGGTCACAGAACTCCACTACCTTGTGACACTCTGTACAAATCACGTGGTCATGCTGGCGACGCCCGTATGATTTCTCATATTGAGCCAAGTTGCGCCCAAACTGGTGTTTACTCACCAGATCATTTTCTACCAGTAGATCTAAGGTATTGTATACGGTAGCCCTACTAACCTGATAGTTCTTGTTCTTCATGCTGATGTAAAGTGACTCTACATCAAAATGGCCGGTGCGGGAATATATTTCTTCTAATATAGCATAGCGCTCCGGGGTTTTCCGGAGTCCTTTGCTTTCTAAGTAGGCGGTGAAGATTTTTTTCACCTCCAGGAATTTCACTTCATCTAGTGCCATATGCCTTCTTCTACTGCAAACTTAACAGTTTTATGTGGGAATGCTAAAAACCAATCTAAAAAGGAAGTTAAGGTACTCTCTCCTTATCGCCTCTGCCAGAAACCTCAATGCCAACGAATTGGGTAAGAGGAGAAAACAGAGATAACCAATTGGGAGAATATTCTTCTTAAAAGATCAAAACAGTTTGGGGCCATTCTCTCCTATAATAATCAGAGAGGAACTCCTACAAAATGGGTACCTTGGAATATCCTTCAGACAGAACGCAGCTTACCAAAGCAACTTACTAAAAGGACTGCCTGCCATGGGAAACTGCCGGAACTAAAGGGATTAATAGAACTATAAAGACTTCTTTCTACATCTTTTCTTTCCTTAAGGAGTTTGGGCTGTGAAATGGTGGTTACTACTCCTTTTCCATGTAGTGAACAATTTATAGAATTTCTCTATATTTAGAGAACTCCCTCATCTTACCCAAACTGGTATTCTACCAGCTCTCTTCTGACCACCAGAAGATATCAGATTGCTGCTTACTCCTTAACAAAGGTTTAGATAGAAAGGTGTCTTTTACAAAAACAGGCTGAAAAAGGATTGAACCGCACATCCTTTTGGACCTATCAGTCATTTCGCTATAAAGAGAGGTAAAAGAAGCGTGCGGGTTAGGCTTACTTCATTGGCGTGTTAACTATCAGTTCCTGGTTTATGAAAAGCGTTCTCCTATTTCCTTTGATGACGTTGCTTTTGCTTTGCTTTACCGGTAGCGAGGCAAATGCGCAGACGGTGCCAGATTCGACCTCCATTTACAGAATAGAGCTTACGGACGGAAACGAATTCATCGGGACAATTGTGAGTCAGAATGCAGACTCGCTGCGGTTAAAAACCCAAAATCTGGGAGTCTTGTCTATCTTGAGGAGGGACATCAAATCAATGACCGTCTATGACCAGAGCCGGTTGAAGAATGGGAAACTCTGGTTTGATAATCCGCAAGCCACCAGGTATCTCTTTGCGCCTAACGCGTATGGGTTAAAACCCGGCGAGGGCTATTACCAGAACGTCTGGATTCTCCTCAATCAGGTAAGCGTAGGGCTCACGGAAAACATATCCATCGGGTTCGGAACTGCGCCATTATTTCTGTTTGGTGGTGCTTCTACGCCCGTGTGGTTGCTTCCCAAAGTTTCTATTCCTGTGGTGAAAGACAGATTTAACGTTGGAGGTGGCGCGTTGATAGGGACCGTGTTGGGGGAGGAAAATGCTTCTTTTGGGATTGCTTATGGCTTGGCGACCATTGGCTCCAGGGATAAAAACGCCACATTGGGTTTAGGGTATGGATACGCAGATGGTGATTGGGCAAGTTCCCCCACCGTGACCTTAAGTGGTCTTTTGCGTACCGGTAGCCGGGGTTACCTGATCACAGAGAGCTACTTAATCAGCGCAGGAAATGAAAAGCTTGGGTTGTTCTCCCTGGGCGGCCGGAGGATTATCAAAAGAGTTAGTTTAGACTTCGGGTTAGTTTTCCCTTTTGAGACGGGGAGCAGTCAATTGATAGCTATTCCTTTCCTGGGTTTTGAGGCCCCGTTTGGCAAAAAAGCTGCTTACACGGGATCAAAATAGCCTGAAAAACGAAGTCAAAGAAGCTATTCATTCTAAAGTGCCTTGGTTCTTTTCCCGCTTAATAGCCTAATTTCTTCTTCAACACTATCCAGGAGAAATGCGCTACTTATTCAACCTCATTTTATACATTAAAAAAAGCACATACGCTTAAGGGTTCTTTCTTAGAAAAGGCCTTAAAAACAACTTTTCAAATCCTTTCTGTACTGGACACCTCGTCTTCAGAATACTATTTTAAAACCAATTTCAAAGCAGCTTTTCTTAGGCTTACCTTGAAGGGAATATCTTTCACCTCATGTTATTAAAAGGTAAGCGAAAGGTAAAATGCGGCGGTATTTTGGCATGATAGATCATTCTTAAGTACCTACACCCTCACTGTTTTGAGCCCGTTTTCCAGAATGGCTGTCTAAACACTACTTGAGAGGTGCCATCCTTTTTCTATAAAAATTTTATTGGGTCAGTAGGGGTGCTGCCAAAGAAGTGTGTCTAAAGAAGCAAGAACGTGATACAGATTGTTTAAGAAAGGCCTTTCAAACATTCTCATAATCTCTAAAGACATTTTTAACCCCTTTTTGAAAAATTACCATTATGAAAAAGTTAACCTTTTTGAAAGGCATGCGCACGCTTACATTAACAGGCCTGGTATGTTTAGCTTCTTTGGCAGCTTCTGCGCAGACCAAACCAAAAACGTCTACTTCCGCATCAGCCGTGCAGACAAAGGCAAAAACAACTGCCACTACCCCTACGGCAAAAGCCAAGTCTCCAGCAGTGGCTTCGGCCAAACCAAAAACATCTTCGGCAGCTTCTACGCAAAGAAAACCAACCACAGCGGCTGCCTCTACCCAGAAAAAAGCCCCGGCCAAAACCATAGCTGCCGCAGCGCCGGCCAAACCGGTTGAGGCCGTAGTAGCAGAACCCGTAGCAGCAGCACCGGCAGAAAGCCCTGCTGAAACAAAAAGACAGCCATCGGCCGCCTTCGGAGGTGGATCTAACGTGATCTCATTCGGCCTTGGTCTGGTGAACAACCTTGACTACCCTAAAGGCGGAAGCACCCTTATGCCGTTGACTTTCTCTTATGAGAGAGGCTTGAATGTAGCCGCAGGACCTGGTACCATTGGCGTGGGTGGGGTTTTCTCTTATTCCCACTATAAATGGGGAGAAGGCGACTACAAATGGACAGTAATGTACTTCGGAGCTAAGGGAGCCTATCACTATAACTTCGCCAATAACGATAAATTAGACACGTACGCCGGATTAACCCTTGGGTACGCCAGAACCAAAGTGAACTATGACTCTTATTACTACGGCGAAGCCTCTGAAGGGGAAGTAAAAGTGGGGGTATTAGCAGGTGCGCGTTACTTCTTCACCGACAACATTGGTGCCCACTTGGAGCTCGAAAGCGGCCCAATGTCACACATCACCCTTGGTTTGAGCTATAAGTTCTAGTAATGACCTTCCTACTTAGAGTGGGTTTACAAAAAACAGCCCCTAAGCTTAAGTAGAGATTCAAGGAATTTCCGTTCCACCTTCACGATAAAAGAGAAGCCCACCTGATCTCTGGATCAGGTGGGCTTCTCTTTTATACTATATTATTGATTTAAGAGTCAAATCGGTCAACGCTTAGAACGCCATTCACCTTTAATAGCTTCTGAATTAGTTTCTCTAATTGGGCGGTGTCGTTCACAAAAACCATCAACCTTCCTTCAAACACGCCGTCATGGGAGTCAATGGTAATGGAGCGCATGTTCACCTTTAAGGAGTTGGAGATGATCTTGGTCACATCGTTCACCAGCCCTACCCTGTCGGTGCCTTTGATGGTAATCCCCGCCAAGAAAGACAACTCTTGCTGTCCGGTCCATTTGGCTTTCACAATGCGGTGCCCGTAGTTAGACATCAGTTCCACCGCTTTAGGGCAGGTAGTCCGGTGGATGGTGATGCCGTGGTCCACCGTTTGAAACCCAAACACATCGTCACCCGGGATAGGGTTACAGCAGTTGGCCAACTCGTAATCAATCTTGTCAGTGCTGCCACCAATCACCAGCAACTGCGAGTTGATTCCCCTGATTTTCTCCACCTCTTTGTCAAAGGTAGAGCCCATAAGCAACGAGGCCGGCTGGTACTTCTCGCTCTGCGGATTGAAGATGTATTCTTTAATCTCCTTCAAGTCGATCAGGTTCACCGCCACTCTATAGTAGAAATCCTGCAAAGAGGAGGCATTGAAATAAGCCGCCAAACGGTTCAGGTTCGCCGCCGAAGGCTCAATGGACAAGTGTTTCAGCCTTTCCTCTACTTGCAGCTTTCCTTCCTCGGCCTTGCCTTTCCGTTCCTCGCGCAAAAACTCTTTTATTTTAGACCTGGCTTTAGAGGTAGTCACAAACTTGAGCCACTCACCGGTGGGTTTCTGCTTCTGCGAAGTAAGGATTTCTACCTGGTCTCCGTTGTGCAACCGGTAACTGAGCGGCACCAACTTCTGGTTCACCTTTGCGCCTAAGCTTTGGTATCCAATATGGGTGTGGATCTCAAAAGCAAAGTCCAGGGCAGTGGCGCGGTCTGGCAAGATGATTAGCTCCCCTTTTGGGGTAAAAACAAACACCTCCTCCACGAACAGATTGGTCCGGAACTCATCCAAGAATTCTATGGCGTTGGTGTTGTTCACATCCAGCATGTCCCGCACTTTATTGATCCAGTTGTCCAGACCAGACTCAGAAGGTCCGTTGCTACCGGTTTTGTATTTCCAGTGAGCCGCATATCCGCGTTCTGCAATATCATCCATCCGTTTGGTTCTGATCTGCACTTCTACCCACTGGCCCGTCTTACTCATCACAGTGGTGTGCAAAGCTTCATAGCCATTGGCCTTAGGCGTACTGATCCAGTCGCGCAAACGGTCTGGGTTAGGTTGGTAGAAGTCCGTCACAATGGAATACACCCGCCAACAGACAGGTTTCTCCTGCTCGTAAGGCACATCCAGAATGATCCGGATGGCGAACAGGTCATAGATTTCCTCAAACGTGACGTTCTGCTTTTTCATCTTTTTGAGGATGGAGTAAATGGACTTGGGCCGTCCTTTCACCTCAAAATTCGTGAAACCTTGTCGGCGTAGTTCCTCCTCTACCGGACCAATAAAATCAGCGATGAACTTATTACGCGCGGCTTTGGTCTGCCTGATTTTGTTGGAGATGAATTTATACGTCTCCGTATCGGTGTACTTCAGGTGCAGGTCTTCCAGCTCAGACTTGATCGCGTACAAACCCAGGCGATGCGCCAAGGGAGCGTACAAGTACATGGTCTCAGAAGCGATCTTGAGCTGCTTGTCACGGGCCATACTGCCCAGGGTACGCATGTTGTGCAAACGGTCGGCTAGTTTGATCAGGATCACGCGCACATCGTCTGAGAGCGTAAGCAACATCTTCCGGAAGTTCTCGGCCTGCTGAGAGGTACCGTATTCGAATACCCCAGAGATCTTGGTAAGACCTTCAATGATCTTGGCCACCCGGGGGCCGAAGTCACGCTCAATGTCAGCAATCTCCAGATCCGTATCTTCTACTACATCGTGCAGGAGGGCCGCCACAATAGAAGTGGTTCCCAGACCAATCTCCTCCACGGCAATCTGAGCAACGGCAAGGGGATGTAAAATGTAGGGCTCACCGGATTTCCGGCGCATATCTTTGTGGGCCTCCAACGAGGTGTTGAAGGCTTTCTTAATAATCTTGGCGTCGTTATCTTTCAAGAAAGGCTTGGCGTGGCGCAGCAACTTTCGGTAATGGCGCAGGATCTCTTTCCGTTCTGCTTCGTGGTCAATCATACGGGTAGGTACATCAAAATCGGGGGTCTGGCAAGCGCCATTCCGTTTTCGAGGTCTTTTTTATAAATTTTAACAAAAAAAACGAAAGAGAGTTGCATAAACAAAAAAGAGTTTGCTACATTTGCATCACCAAAAACAAACACACATTGATGCGGATGTGGCGAAATTGGTAGACGCACTAGACTTAGGATCTAGCGCTGCGAGGCATGGGGGTTCGAGTCCCTCCATCCGCACAAAGAAAACCCTCAATCCCAACCGGGGTTGGGGGTTTTTTCAATTAATCCGTAGCACAATTAAAATCTGATAGCTTTGAATATCACCCTCAATCAAACCGATGGCCAAAATGCCAGCCTAAAAGTTAGCCTGCAAGAGGCGGACTATGCTGCCCGTGTAGACGAGCAAATCAAAGAATACAGCAAGAAAGCCAACATCAAAGGCTTCCGCCCTGGTAAGGTTCCGGCTGGTTTGATCCGTAAAATGTACGGCAAAGGCATTCTGGTGGAATCCATCAATCAGTTGTTGCACGAGTCAGTAAACAACTACATCAAAGAAAACAAACTGCGCATTCTGGGTGAGCCGCTTCCGGATCGTCAGGATGAGAACGCCATTGACTGGGATACCCAGAAAGAGTTTGAGTTCAGCTACGCCGTAGGGTTGTTGCCTGAGTTTGAACTTCCTTTAAACGAGGTTTCTGTTCAGAAATATGACATTGAAGTAGACCAAACCACTGTTGACGAGGCGTATGACCAAATGCAGCGTCAGTTTGGCACTACCACCAACCCAGAGGTTTCTGAAGCCAACGATTACCTGTACGGCGACCTGAAGCAAGTGGACGGTGAGTTTGAAACCAAGACGTTGCTGCCAATCAACAAGGTTGTTTCTGGCGTGGAGACGTTTGTGGGCGTGAAGCCAGGTGACACCATCACCTTTGACATCCGTGAGGCGTTTGGTGACGATGCCGCTTTGGCACACGTGACTGGCTTGAGCAAAGACGTAACCAAAGACCTGAATGGTCAATTCACATTCACGGTAGAGAAAATCAACCGTACTGAGGCTGCAGAGATGAACCAGGAGTTCTTTGACAAAATCTTCGGTCAGGGCAACGTGACCACACAGGAAGAATTTGACGCCAAAGTACGTGAGGTGATCAAAGAAAACTATGACCGTGAGGCCGTGAACGTTCTGGACCGTGACGTGATTGACCAACTGGTAGAGAAATCTTCTATTGAGATCCCTACTGAGTTCTTCAAGCGCTGGTTAGCCGTTACAAACGAAGGCAAAATCACCCCTGAGCAAATTGACGAGTTCTACGACCAGTATGTGAAAGAACTGAAGTGGTCTATGATCCGCAACAAGGTAGTGGAAGAGAACGACATCAAAGTAAGCAACGAAGATGTGGTGAACAGCGCGCGTCAGAAAATGATGGCTCAGTTCAACATGCCAGAGGTGCCAGAAGAGATGGCAGACACCTTCAACAACTTCCTAGACAACCACTTGAAGCAAAACAACGGCCGTAACTTCGTGAATGAGTACGAGGCGTTGGTAGCTGAGAAAGTACTGGAGTTTGTGAAAGAGAAAATCACCATCACTGAAAATACCATTACGGCAGAAGAATTCCGTAACAAAGTAGGCGCGTAAGCGGTACTATACCTTACTAAACAAAAAAGTCCTTACCTTACGCTAAGGACTTTTTTGTTTTAAGACGGTACGCATTGGCCCTCCCCGGGCAAGGTTTTCTGAGAAGTAGCGAGTTCGCCTCCTGCCCCGTCTTCGGCCATAATGGCAGTAAAACACCATTATTCCATTTTGGCCTGATTTTAGAAAAACAAACCCGAAACTGGTAAACTCCGTTTGCCCCTTCTGGTTAATCTTGTAACCAACGCGTATCTTTTTAAGTTAAGGCATCTAAACAGAACCCTTATGTACACTAAAGACGAATTCAGAAAATTTGCCGTGCAAGGCCTTGGCATGAGCGGCCTTGGCGTAGATCAATACCTAACCCATCTGGAAAGCAAAACCAACATGCACCCCACCAGCATGACGCGTTCCGTGATTGAGGAACGTCCTACCAACTTCCGTGAGATTGACGTGTTCTCCCGCTTGATGGTAGACCGCATCATTTTCCTGGGAACACAGGTAGACGACTATATTGCCAACATCATCACTGCGCAGCTCCTGTTCCTGGAAAGCGTGGATTCCAAAAAAGACATCCTTCTATACATTAACAGCCCAGGTGGCTCTGTATACGCTGGTCTTGGTATCTATGATACTATGCAGTATGTGCAGCCAGACGTGGCTACTATCTGTACTGGCTTAGCAGCCTCTATGGGTGCGGTCTTGTTATGCGGTGGCGCCAAAGACAAACGTTCTGCCCTGCCCCACGCCCGTGTCATGATTCACCAGCCAATGGGTGGTACCCAAGGACAGGCTTCTGACATTGAGATCACCGCGCGTGAGATCCTGAAGCTGAAAAAGGAGTTGTATGAAATTATCTCCAGCCACAGCGGCAAACCAGTGGAGCAGGTTGACAAAGACAGCGACCGTGACTACTGGATGATTGCCCAGGAAGCCAAAGAGTATGGCTTGATTGATGAAGTATTGACCCGTCACAAAGCATAACAAAAAAGGCCCGTTTGTTACGGGCCTTTTTCATGTACATCCATCACTTCCTTCTTCCCTTTCCCCTAAAATTATCAGGCAAGTAATTGTCCATACTGGTTAAAAAAATATCGGCTTTTCTAGCCTATTTTACCAAAAACAGCACTAAGGGAGCCGCTTTAAATCAGGTGAATTAATTTTTTTGAAGTTAATTTTCTGGTAAAACAGAAGTTTACTATCTGCTTTTTTTGCACACCCTATTATGCTTCAATCAGATACAACATATACTATATTTTATAATACCCTAATGCCCAACCACTTCGTGCCTGGTTCTGGATAACTTGTGCAAAAATATTTTGGCGTAGTGGCTAACCAATTTTGTAACTTTGTCGTACCCGCCCCAACTTAGAGGCGGAAAAGTACATCCCACTCTCGGTTTATGGCAGAAATAACGTGCTCTTTTTGCGGAAAGAATAAAAAAGAGGTGTCTGTAATGATCTCAGGCATTAACGCACATATCTGTGAGCGTTGCATTGGACAGGCCCAACAGATTTTAAATGAAGAAAATCGGCTACGTGCCACCAACCGCGCTCCCAAATTTAACCTGATTAAGCCTAGGGAAATGAAGACCTATCTTGACCAGTTCGTGGTGGGGCAAGATGAGGCTAAGAAGGTAATGTCTGTGGCGGTGTACAATCACTACAAGCGGTTGATGCAAAAGCCTAAAACAGATGATGTGGTGATTGAGAAATCCAACATCATCATGGTGGGCGAAACCGGTACCGGAAAAACATTCCTGGCCCGTATGCTGGCTGGCGTGTTACAAGTTCCCTTCTGTATTGCCGATGCCACTGTGTTGACCGAGGCTGGTTACGTGGGCGAAGACGTGGAAAGCATCTTAACCCGCTTACTGCAAGCCGCGGATTACAACGTAGAAGCAGCCGAACGCGGCATTGTGTATATTGACGAGATTGATAAAATTGCCCGTAAAAGCGACAACCCTTCTATCACCCGTGATGTAAGCGGCGAAGGCGTTCAGCAAGCGTTATTGAAATTGCTGGAAGGTACCTCCGTAAACGTGCCGCCGCAGGGAGGCCGTAAGCACCCAGAGCAAAAGATGATCTCCGTAAACACAGAGAACATCCTCTTTATCTGCGGAGGAGCGTTCGTAGGGATTGACCGCCTGATCAAGAGCCGCCTGAACACCAAACCAATCGGGTTCTCTTCTACCAACCTGGAGGAGAAAATGGACACGGAAAACTTCCTGCGCTATATCACTTCCCAAGACCTGAAATCTTTCGGCTTGATCCCAGAATTGATTGGCCGTTTACCGGTGGTGACACACCTGAATCCGTTAGACAAAGAAACGCTTCGCCTGATCCTGACTGAGCCTAAGAACTCTTTGGTGAAACAGTACAAGCGGCTGTTTGAGATGGAGAACATCAACCTTGAGTTTGCCGAGGATACCCTGGAGTACATTGTAGAGAAAGCCTCTGAGTATAAATTAGGCGCCCGTGGCTTACGCTCTATCTGCGAAGGAATCATGACCGATGCCATGTTTGACCTTCCGTCTGAGGAGCAGGAAGGCAGCAGCGACCTGGTTATCACCTTGGATTACGCCCGCGAGAAGTTTGAGAAATCAGCGGTGAAGAAATTGAAAGTAGCTTAAGGTGTTCAAAGCACCTTAAAAGAGAAGGCCTCCCCTACTGGTGTAAGGGAGGCCTTTTCTTTTTACCTTGTTTTAAGAAAGTGGCACTAAAACGCACTTTTTAACGATTTGCTGGTGTCCGGAGTGGTTTTACCTTCTTTCAGATATTCCACCATGAGTTTGGCGGCAGTCTCGGAGGTATTGAAATTTCCGATCAATTCCTGCACCCGTTTGTACCCTTCTAGTTGGGCAGCCCGGCCTGCTGGGTTTTGCAGAATGTTCTTCAGCTCTTTCACCAGGTTCTGGGCGTTCATATCGCCTTGAATCAGTTCAGGTACTACTTTACGTCCGGCAATGAGATTCACTAGGGAGATATAAGGAACCTTGATTACCGCCCGGCCAATCCAGTAAGAAACTGCGCTGGTGCGGTAACAAACCACTTGCGGCACGCTAAACATAGCAGTTTCCAAGGTGGCGGTGCCAGAAGTAACCAGAGCGGCTTCGGCGTTGGCTAAAATATCGTAGGTCTGGTCGTAAACAATTTTGATAAACGGCTTCCGGTTGAAGTGCTCGTAATACTCCTTTGAGAAGTTACTTACCGCCGCTACCACAAACTGGTAATCCTGGAATGGCGGCAAAATGCTGAGCATGATGTAGAGAATGTTCTCAATTTCCTGTTGCCGGCTGCCCGGTAACACCGCAATGATGGGCCGGTCATCCAGATCATTCTCTTTCCGGAAGTTGGGATTTAGCTCATGGGCTGCCACTGCGTCTGAGACAGGGTTGCCCACGTAATCAGTTTTGTAATCAAACTGCTGGTAGAAATCCTTCTCAAACGGCATGATGACAAACATCTTGTCCACCAGCTTTTTGATGGTATGGACCCGCCCCTGGTTCCAGGCCCAGATCTTAGGAGAAATGTAGTAGAAAACTTTGAGCCCGTGTTCTTTCGCAAACTTTGCAATGCGCATGTTAAACCCGGCATAGTCTACCAAAATCACCACATCAGGCTTGAAGGCTAGCAGGTCGTCCTGGCATTCTTTCAGAAAACGCTTGATTTTGAAGAGGTTTTTGGCGGCTTCCAGAAAACCCATAAAGGCCATTTCCTGGTAGTGCTTTACTAACTCGGCGCCCGCCGCTTCCATCATGTCCCCGCCCCAGCAGCGAATGTGGGCCTGTGGATCTTGCAAATGAAGTTGCTTGATGAGATTGGAGGCGTGCAGATCTCCAGAGCGTTCTCCGGCAATAATGTAATATTTCATTGAATGGGTTCTGAACAGTAACAGGGCTCTGACAATGAAAAGCCGATATCAACCCCCCACACAATGTTTGTGCCAGAACGATTTTAATCAACTGATATTGTATCTTTTAGATAAATTATCTTGCCTTGTCTTCTTTCTTTAGGGGTTTGCTAGTAATCTACTCGCCAAAATATTCCACAAAGTTACGGGGAGTCTCATATAGTTTTAGGCTGTGCAGTTGCGCACCAGATATACGAGGGATGAGGGGGTTTAGGATGTTCCAGAATTCCATGATCAGGTTCTCTGTGCTGGCCAGCTTGCCTTCCATGAAAGGCACATCCAGGTTCAGGTTTTTGTGATCCACTTTTTTGATAATGTGGTCCCTGATGAGGGTGCTCAGTTTCTTTAAATCTATCACGAACCCGGTATCCGGGTCTGGCTTTCCCTTCACTGTTACTATCAGTTCATAGTTATGCCCATGCCAGTTGGTATTTGCGCAGGGGCCAAAAACTTCTTTGTTTTTAGCCAGCGACCAATTGGGGTTATGCAGCTTATGCGCCGCGTTAAAATGCTCTAATCTGCTTACGTATACCATTAACTGAATCGGTAATTCTTTCTACGCAGCAAATATACGAAGAAAGGTACACCAAAGAACGAAGTTACAATACCAACTGGCATCCCGGCGGGTGGATAGATCCATCTGGAAATCAAATCACAGACCACCAGAAACAAACCTCCGGCCAGAGCGCATGCCAGCAAGTTGAACCGATTGGTGGTGCCCAACAGCGCCCGGGTGACGTGTGGAACCATGAGCCCCACAAACCCCACCGGACCGGAAAAGGCCACTGCAAAGCCTGTCACCACAGAAACCGTCACCAGCATCACCCACCGGATAAACCTGACATCAACCCCCAAAGTCTCGGCGCGCTCGGCTCCAAGTAACAATACGCTCAAGTGCCTTTGTAAAAAGTAAAAAAGAATCAATCCTAAAGCCAAGGCCACTGCCGGATACCCCAAGTTAGACCAATCGGCTTTCTCAAACCCACCCATGCTCCAGAACACCACAGATTTTAGCTGACTTTCTGAATCTGACAAAAACATGATCAAACTCACCAAGGCCGTCAGTAATGAACTCAGGGCTACTCCTACCAATAGCATCTGACTAGGAATCAATTGCCCTCGCCGCGAACCCAGTAGTACCACCACCAGAGTGACAATAAAGGAGCCCAAAAGCGCAAAGAAGGGCGGCAGATAAAGGCCCATAAAGGTAAGGTCGGCGAAAAGTAAGAAACTGAAAGAAGCGCCCAGAGAGGCTCCCGAAGCAGTTCCTAGCAAGTAAGGGTCAGCGAGGGCGTTGTTCACCAAAGCCTGCATGAGGTACCCAGAGAAAGCAAGCGAGGCTCCCGTCAAAAAAGCCAGCAACAGCCGGGGTAAGCGCAGGTGAATGATACTGTAGTGTGTGGCATTCTCTGGATCATAGTCCACAAGAGCATCCAAAATGGTCTCATAAGAGGTGGGCAGGCTGCCTACCTTCAGCCCCAGCAGAAATCCTATGACTAAAAGCACCATTAGGAGCAGCAATATGGGCAAGGCCTTTTTCACCTTAGAACGGCATTAAGCTCTGCAATTCCTTCTACCACCCGGGGGCTGGGCCGAGACATCAGGTCATCGGTGACGTTGTAGATGCGCTTTTGCTGGTAGGCTTTGATGCGGCGCAGCTCTGGATAAAGAGAGAAAAACGTCTTTTCCATTTGCGCAAAGTCTCCCCCAATTATCACCTCCGGATTCATTTTCAAGATATACTCGCGGGTAAGGGCTGGGTACGGCTGGGCAAAAACCTCGGTGATGGCGTTCTGACCGCCGGCGTACCGGAGTTTATCGGTGAAGAGGGTGTTGCGGCCGTACACGTAAATGGGGTCTTTCCAGGTAATGGCTAAAACCCGGGGCCGTGTTTTGCCTACCGTATCCTTTGCGAATTGGTTTAACTGGGCTTGCAGGGAATCGGCTACTTTGTTTGCTCTTTCTGTTTGCTGCAGCAGAAACCCGAGGCTCCTGATCCCACGCAGAATATCGGCAACGCTGTCATATGCCTGAAAATAGATGGGGATGCCTAGTTTCTGCACCTGAGCCGCTACTTCCATGGAGATGATGCCTTCGGTGGCGAAAACAACATCGGGCTTAAGGGAAAGCAGCCGCTCATAATCCATGGGGTAGTTGTTGACCACCGGTTTAGTTAGGGCCGCTTTGGGGTAGTCACAGTTCTGGGTTCGGCCTACAATAAAGGCGGTATCCGCAACGGCAAACAGCATTTCGGTCATGGAAGGCGCTAAAGCTAGTACCCGGCGCGGGTGCGTAGGTAATTTAACCTTTCGGCCTAGATCATCTATAACGGTATGGAAAGCGGAGGTGGCAGGAGTAGATGACTTTTTAGATTCACAGGCGAGTAAGCAAAGCAAACACAAAATGCCCAAAAGTGTCTGGAGCCTGGGGATGCCCAGCGAAAAGCAGGATTGTTTCACGGAGGATAGTATCATGGAGACTGCGCCAAAGATACAGGATTTGGAGGAAGCTTAGCGGCCTTGCCCCTCTTCTGCAAAATCTGTTTTCAACCCGATTTCCTAAAACCAGTCTCAAAGAAGAATTCCTCATAAATAAGAGATGGCGTTTTAAAAACCCTTTCTGAAAATCAGCCCTACAACTGAGGTGTTACGTAAGCGAACTGGCTAACTCCAGGGAAATCGTCAGAGCAAAACTTTCGTACTTTTGGGTAGCTTTGCATAGAACTTAACCAATTTTCCATGATAGTAGTCACCGGAGCAGCCGGCTTTATCGCCAGTTGCCTTGTTTCCCGTCTTAATGCCGCCAATTTCAATGACATTGTGGTAGTTGACAACTTTTCGGTGGCCAAAAAGCTGCCTAACATAGAAGGGAAAAGAATTAAGGAGTTTGTAGACCGCCACGATTTCTTTACCTGGTTAGATAAGAATTACGAAGACGTGGAATTCATATTCCACCTGGGGGCTCGCACCGATACTACCGAGACTAACCGCGAGGTACTGGACCTGCTCAACCTGGACTACTCTAAAAATGTATGGAACGCCTGCTGCGAGTACCAAATCCCGCTAGTGTACGCATCTTCGGCCGCTACCTATGGTTCCGGCACCTTGGGCTACGACGACGATGAGTCCATCATCTCCCTGCTTCGGCCGCTTAACGCTTACGGTGAATCTAAAAACGATTTTGACATTTGGGCACTAGAGCAAACCGCCAAACCTTTCTTTTGGGCAGGGCTGAAGTTCTTCAACGTTTACGGGCCTAATGAATACCACAAAGGCAGAATGGCCTCAGTGGTGATGCACGCCTTCAACTCCATTCAGGATACTGGTCGTTTAACTTTATTCCGGTCGCATAACCCAGACTACGAAGACGGCAAGCAGATGCGTGATTTCGTGTATGTGAAAGACGTGGTGGAAGTCATGTTCTGGCTTATGCACCACCGCAAGAACTCCGGCATCTACAATCTGGGCAGTGGCGAGGCCCGCACCTTCCTGGATCTGGCGTTCAACACCTTCACGTCCATGGGCCGCGACATCAACATTGATTTCAAAGACACCCCAGAAGACATCAGAGACAAGTACCAGTATTACACCCAAGCCAATATGTCCAAGTTGAGAAGCATTGGGTATGACAGACCCTTCCATACCTTGGAGCAAGGCATTCAGGATTACGTACAGAACTACCTCCTAACCGGTTCTTATTATTAAAAGCAGAAGAGCAGACCTAAAGTCTGCTCTTCTGCTTTAAGGCTGTTTTTGCTGAATTACCTCTAAAAAGGTTAGTACCCTTTTCTGCTGCTAAACACATTGCCAGCCAGATCTCGTATTAGTACTGATCCTTTTGAATTAACCCTAATTCTGTTTAAGCCCTAAAACTCCAATGGCCTACTCCATCGTAGAAAACGACATGAGTGAAGACGCTTCATCTGATTCATTGACAATGCCCAATGATCTGAAAGTAGAAACTTGGGAGGAACTGCAGCGAGAACTGTTCCGAGACTCCTGGGATGATAAATTAAACCGATACCGTTCGCCGTATGTCTTCAGAGGGTTGTGGAACAAGAGCTACAACTTGAAGACGAGTCTTATGCGCATTGGTGGAGACTACCCTAAATTAGAGCCGCACCTGCTCCGGAACTTCCGGAAGTACTCCCGAGGCTCCATGGAAGTAGGCGAGTCATTTTGGAACTGGTTGGCCGTGGCTCAGCACCATGGCCTGCCCACCCGCCTCATGGACTGGACCTACTCCCCGTACGTTGCCCTGCATTTTGCCACCTCAGACCTCAACAACTTCCACGAAGACGGGGTGATCTGGTGTGTCAACTATGTCAAATCCACCGATTATTTACCGGAGAAGCTCCAAAAGGCCATCAGGCAGGAAGGCTCCAATGTATTTACGCCTGAGGTGCTGGAACCCATTGCCACGTCCCTGAACAGCTTGGGCGAATATCAGGAGAAACCCTTTGTTTTGTTCATGGAGCCCCCTTCGCTGGACGAACGCATTGTGCACCAATACGCGCTTTTCTCTATGATGTCCTCGCCAGACGCCATGCTCTGTGAGTGGCTTTTAGAACATCCGGAGCTGTATTACCGCTTGATTATTCCAGCCAAGTTGAAATGGGAAATCAGGGACAAACTGGACCAGGCCAACATCACGGAACGAGTCCTTTTTCCTGGCCTCAGTGGCATCAGTGCTTGGTTAAAACGGCATTACACCACTACATAGATTAGGAAATGAGTACCTGAGACATAAAGTATCCGTATCAATGAGTTTTCCGGAAATTAGTCTTAGAACTTGGGTAAGCGTATAGCTTAAGCATCGGCGGAGCTTTTTCTAAGTCAGCTCCCATTTTCAAATCAAGCTATGAGTGACAACTTCAAACCAAAACCGGTAATCGTTTTTTCAGGCAACGCCATAGAGGCAAATGTGGTGAAAAACATGCTGGAGAATGCCAACGTACAAGCCTTCCTAAAAGACGAGCATATAGGCTCTATTGCCCCGTGGCAAGTATCGGCGGGTGGAGGTGGCGCTGTGAAAGTGCTGGTTTCTTCGTTAGACCAAGAAGAAGCCCAGGCAATTATTGCGCGCTATGAAAGAAACGAAAACGAATAAGTGGGTTGAACGACCTCGTGTTCTTTTCTGCTTTCTTTCTGAAAACCACCCTAAAACGGCAGCACATTTAAAACAACACCGATACCTGCATCCGGCCGGTGTGGATGGTTCTAATGCCTTGGGGTTTGCGGCCATCATAATCTACGGTGATGTTAAGCCCGCTGCTGAGGCGTTGCTGCAAGGCCAGATTCCAGGTGAGGTTATTTCCGGCTCTGAACCCGTTCAACATCTCGTACGCCACCGGCGAAGTTTCTAACCCGGTGTAGTTAATCTTGATGTACTTCACAATACCCGTCACGGTGCGCTTGCCCACCTGGCTTATCCGAGACTCAGTGCCAAGTTCATGGAATTGGGCTCGCTCCTGCTCACCTTGTTCATTCACTTTGTTCATCCACTGGTAGGTGCCCGTAAACCGCACGGTAGGGTTAGGCTGATAAGAGAGCTCCGGCATAGCCTCCCAAGATCGGATCAAAAAGTTTTTGGTGGTCAGGTAATTGGAGGCACTCTCCCGTTTGGCGCGGGTCAGGTTCAATTGGCTGGAGAAAACCTCCGTGAGGTTCACGCGCACCAAGACCTGTTGGCTGGTGTTGTTCCGGACATCGGTACCGTTGGTGAGTAGCGTTTTCTGCAGGCCTTGCTGAAACGTCCACTCTACCCCATATTTGGGGTTGCTTCGGTTAAAGTAGAGCGTATTCCGGTAGGCCCGATTCAACGAAAGAAGGGTAGAATCCTCAAAGTTGAGGCTGAAAGGATTGAAGCGGCTGCGCAGATCATCATCGGTGGTGCGTTTGTCAATGGTTACAAAAGACAGTGCCGAGAACTTAGAGACAATCCGCTTCCACTTAGTGTCAGAATTCTGCCAGGCCCTAGGCAAGCTACTCGTCAGGCGGTAGGTGAAGTTGTTGGTGTAGGCAATCACGTACTCATCGGTGGGAATGAACAGCCGAATAAAGTTACGGCGGTACGGCGGGTCAGAAGGTTGCGACTCAAAGAACTCGTTCAGATCCTGACGGCCATCCTGGTTTAGGTCTTCAAAGAAATGCGTGCCCTGCCCCGGAATAGTTTCCACAAACAGGTATTGCCGTTTCAGTTCGCGGCCGGTTCCAATGGCGTACGTCATCTCAGAACGTAGGTGCCGGTCCAGGAAATCGCCGGTCCAATTAACTTTAGATAATACGGTGGTTTCCCGGAGGCTGTCCCGCGCCTGCAGGTTGCGCAGAGTAATCAAGGCGGTCACCTGCTGGTTTTTCCTGATCACCGTACTGGTACTGAAGTTGAAGGTATTGGCCACCTGTTTATTGCCCAATTCACCGTTTTCGGGCCTGAAATCCACCCGGCGGCTGTACTCGGCGCGGTACTTGAAGGTGGCGGTGTCACGGCTTTCAACATAAAACAGGTGGTCATCAAAGTAGTTGGCCGAGCCCACCAAAGCTTCGTTGAGTTTAGAGGTGATGCGGTTCTTGTCAAACCGATACACGTAACCGGGCGTGAAAAACTTAGTAGGATACTGCACCCCAACCTCGCCCCTCACCCAGTCAGAAATACTTTCGGCCTGTTCATTTTTCAGCATGAACAAGTTACCTCGCAGTTCTAACCCCTTGACTTTTTGGGTCATCTCCAGGTAGTGCTGGGTTCCGTCTACCTCGGTGGGCCGATAGCGGCGGCTGATGCGGTAATTGATGAAATGCAACTCGTCTTTCACCCCACCTACCGAGAACGTGAAAATATGGTCCTCAATTCTGGACTGCCGGGCCAAGGTGGTATTGGTAGGGCTGCTCCAGTCGCGGTCAAATTCTATATCACGATAGCGGTCAATGGGCGTGAAGTTAGGATCGGTGTACTCATAGGTCATAGCACTCCGGAACTTGTAGTCCCCCAAAAACTTTACAGTGCGGTCATTTAGTTGATACCCAACCCTGATGCCTTTGCCTTGGTCATCGCCAGAATCCAGGTCAGAATAGCGGTTCAGGTCGTTTTTAGAGCCAGCTACTTCCAGGAACACGTTCGTTTTCTCGTCTAGCGACCAGATTCCGCCCAAGGTCATCATCTGTTTCTGAATGGGCGTGGGCAAAATCCGGATGGCTTCGTACCGGCCCTGTGGTACCCCGTTGACCGGCTCTACCCACTGGAACACCCGCCCGTTCACGGTGGTGTTCTGCAAGATATAGTTACCGCCAGTCGCCACCTCAGTGAAGCTGACGGCATAATTGGTTTGGGTGGAATCTGTGGAGTACTGGTAAATAGTATATGTACCGCTGGCTGCCACAGTGTCTTTCTTCAGGTAAAGCACCTGATTACGGTCAAACCGAACGGAGTCTCCGCTGGGCGTGGCAGCTAAGTCAAGTCTATCTCCAATCTGAGAAAGCAAGCGTTTTTCATCGGTGCTCAGATTCAAGGTAAGCGGACTGTTGGGGTTGTCGGCCTCGTTGTAGAAGTTACCGTACACGTTGAACTTGCCCATTTTCTGGTAATGGCTGGCGTGGACTACGCTACGGGTATAGTTCAGGTCTGAGTACTCAAAATCTACCCTGATGCGGGAGTTGCGGGTGATAATCCATTTGGGGGTAAAGGTGATTTCTGCCTGGTTGTAGTCAATGACATAGTCGTAGTCAAAGCCCCGCACCAGCAGTTTTCCGTCTAGGTACACCCGCTCTGAGTTGGCCAGCACAATGATGAACCGCTCGCCGTTGGGGCCACGCAGACGGTAAGGCCCCTGAACACTTTCTATGGGCGTGATGTTCTCCGACGCGAATTTGCCCTTGGCCACCGATGCCGCCACCGAGGTAGCACTTTCCCAACCCGGCTTGCCTCGGTTTACCTCCAATGCTCCCCCCTGCACGTTTTTGTAGAACCGCAAGAAATGAGAAGTAGGGCGGTTCCGCAGCACTACATCTCCGCCGGTCAAGGTCCATAACCGGTGCTGAAGGGTGATGAACACCCGGTCAAATTCCTGAAGCTGTTGCGTATTTCCCTCGGGCTGAAACGGGATGTTCTGGTCGGTAATGGAGGCGGTGATGTTTATTTCATCGGTCAATTTACCTTCCAACTGTAGGTTCAAAGCCGAGTTCACGAATACGTTTTGGGTGTTTCCTATGGAAACGCCCCTTGAAATGCTGCCGGTTTTGTTCAGGCCGGGCGTTTTGAAAAGCTCTTCCCGCGGAGCTGGCTGGTTGATGACGAAGGAACGCTCAAAGGAAGTGGAGTCCCAGGTACGTATGTCGCGCTTAAAATTGGGGGCTGCTACGTTCAGCGGCAGCACCCGGTAACAAACCAGCACCGAATCTACTTTAAGTATCCTTTCTGAAAATCGGGCAGAAAACGCACCGGTACTGTCCTTGGTTATGCTATCGGGCCGCAGCACAGGCGTGGGCTCTGGCGGGCTCACCCCGATGAACTGGAACAGGTTACGCACCGGGTCATAGTGAAAGCTCAAAGGACTCCGCAGCTGGCGCCGGTCCAGAATTTCAATGGTGTTTTCGGCAACGGTTAGAGAATCCAGCGTAAAGGTGCCGGGTTGCAACTTCACCCATTTGCAACGACGGTTAGAGAGCTCTTGCCCCTGGGTCTGCGTTGCCCAAAGTAGAGCCGAAACAAGGAAGAATATGACGCCCCGCCATCTCATGAGGCCACCACCGGCAGTTTCAGGTAGAAGGTAGTTCCCACATTCTCCTCTGTCTCAAACCAAATGGAACCACCAATAGCCTCCACGCCTTTTTTCACCACCGCTAAGCCAATGCCCGAGCCCGAGTATTTGGTGCTGAAATTGGGGATGAAAATCTTGGGTTGAACGTCCTCCGGAATTCCTGAGCCATTGTCCTGCACCGCCACCAGCGCCCAGTCTGCACTCACCAGTTCCATGGTCACCCTTATCTCAGGGGTTTGGGAGGAAGGCACGGCCTGCAAGGCGTTCAGTAAAAGATTATTGAAGATCCGGATGAGTTGGTTTTCATCGGCTCGTACCAGCACAGGTTGGTCGGGCATCACCACTTCTACGCGGTGTTGCTGTGGGTTCAGGTGTAAATCTGTGGCTCTGCGTATTAGTCCGTTCAACTCCAGAATCTCCAGTTTTAAATCAGGCATGGCCGTGAAATTGGAGAACGATGTAGCAATGTCGCTTAGTACATCAATCTGGGTGATCATGGTGTTGGAGATCTTCTCGATTAGGTCCTCCAGGTTTCCGCGCCCTTCCTGCATGGCCTTGCGCAGGTACTGGAGCGAAAGCTTCATGGGTGTCAACGGGTTCTTGATCTCATGCGCCACCTGTCGGGCCATCTCTTTCCAAGCGGCTTCTTTCTCCCGTAAAGCCAGTTCCTGCTTGCTCTCTTCCAGTTTCTGCAACATCTGATTGTATTCATGCACCAGAAGCCCAATCTCGTCACGGGACTTGTACACCAGTTTCTCGTTATTGCCTGTTAAAGAAGTCCGTTTCAAGCGCTCGGTCAGAAGTTGTAGAGGAACAGTTAAGGCACGGGTAGCCATGTAACTCATGATCACGAAAAGCAGAAACAACACCGTGAAAATGTTGAGAATGGTGGTGATCAACTGAATGAGTTTGGTGTTCAACTCCTTCTCCGAGTCAAAGAAAGGGATGCCTAAATAACCTTCGGGGCTGTTGGTAGGGCTGGTACGGAGCGGAACGTAGATGGTGCTATAAGGTAGCGTGCCGGCTTTTTCTTCCAGCAAAATCCGGTTTAGGCCTTGTTCTTTTAGCACCTCAAATGCTTTGGGGTTAAGCCTGGTAGAAAGCACGCCCGCCTCAAACAATGCGGGCTGGCTTGAAATACGAAGTTCACCGGCCGCATTATAAATGTTCAGCTCGGCTTGCGCAATTAGTGCTAATCGGTTTACGCGGCGGGCCAGAGAATCGGCGCGGCCTTTGAAAAGGTTCACTCCCCAGTTGCTGGTGAGAATGCTCTGCCGTACAAAATCACCTTGGTCTGTGTAGCCCCTCACCAAGTCCTGCCGGTAAGAATTAGTCACCAAGCTACCGATGGTAATGCTCACTAAAACCAAAGGGATCAAAACCCCCATATTCAGGAAAAGCTGAATCTTGGTCCCGAAGGTAGACATAATGGTTGCCACCAATTGCCCTCTGTAGAGCATCACCAGCAACAGCAAGGAAAAAAGCGAGAAGCTGTGCAACAGGAAAAGAAACGAGAAGTTGGAGAGCCAGGAACGGGCCCCATAAGAAGGCGAACTCACCAACGCCACGGTTCCGTTGTTAGACCTCGCACCCAGATGGTGGTAATTGGCGATAGACAGCCCTTGGGTATACAGCTGCGGAATATCAAATAAACGAGGTGAGAACAATTGGCTGTATTCAAAGTAGCCCTCGGTCTTAAGCCAGCGATTTCCTTTTCTAAGCGCGTAGCTACTCGCCGGAATAGTGTTAACCTGGGTACTTTGCCTTTCTACCAGCAACTCCGGCAACACGCTATTAGGTGCAGTTATTTTAGGGCTGATTTCCAAAACCAACGTCGCCCATTGCTGAAAATCTAGAGGTACCCTAATTTCTTGCAGGTAAGTAAACCGGCCCGGGTCCGTTTCAGACGCTACCAGCAACTGACCTCGTTGGTTCGTACTTCTAGACTTTGGTCCCCATGCCTGCGCATAGGCTTGTAAATTAGTTAAGCTGTCTTCCAAATAATGAAAACTCTCCCCGTTCACATCAAACATCCGCACCGAGACAGAGTAGTTTTCAGTGATGTTGCGCAGATGGTGTCGCTTAATCTTCTGTTCTACAATGTTCAGGTTGACCCAAGGGGAATTGAAGGCATGGCGCACCAACGGATCATGGCTGATATCATCGGCGGCTTGGGCCAGCAGGTACTCGGTGAGGTCGTCCCGGTCCTTGAGTAATTGCGAGGCCAATCGCTGCTTATCGGCCCGAAGCTGGACGGTGTATAGGTCATACAAAGCCGCCGCTCCTAAACTGGCGCTTAGGATATTCAGAAGGAAAATGCTGGAATAGATACCGGCGCGTTGCCCTATCCGGCGGTGCAGTTGCTCCCACCCTACCAGGGCTGCGCTTGCTAGTAACACCACCCAGTTACCACTTGGGGCATCTCGCCAGAACGCCCACCCTAAGGCCAGCACCAAAACCGTCATCCAGGCATAAGCAAATTGAAGCTTGCCATGGGCGGTGAAGGGAAAGGCATCCATCAACAAACGCAGAACCCAGCTTAAAGCCAGGGTATGCAGGATCATGGCCACATACAGGAGCAGCTTTTCCAGCCCTATCTGAATGTTCTGGGTGATGTCAAGGTTGGGTTGGGAGTTGACGAAGAGGCTTCGGTAGGTTTCATACCAGCTGATGATGAGTACGGTAATGAGCACGCCCAACACAATGCAACTCCAAAGCTGTTTTTGGGTAGATTTCTGGGAAAAGATGGTAAAAGGGTGGGCTTTGGCAAACCGGTACACCAACATGGCCATGACCAGAAAGCAGACCACATTCAAGAGCAAATCGCCTAAAGAGGGAGACCACCAGGCAGCGGCGTACACCCGGGGGCTAAACAAGGCCAGTTCCTGAACATTGTTGGGGAACCGGGTGAGTAGCATCACCAACCGAAGTACCAGAAGGCCGCCAATCACCACCCATAAGGCAGTGGCATGGTGGCCATTTCCTTTGAGTTTCCGGTAGAAAATAATTAAGCCCACCACGGCAGCCACAAGGGACAGTAGGTAAAGCGACAGGGTGAATTTACCAGCATGCAGCCACTGACCCGGCTCCAAAACCTGTAGCGAGAAAAGGTAGTTTCCTTTAGCATCAGCAATGGGGATTGTCGCCCCACTGCGTTCCGACTGAATGCGGGCCACATGATCTTCAAAAATCTGCGGGTTCAACCCACTGCGCAAATAGGCATTATTAATGCCATAGCGCACCTCTAGAGGGATTACGGCCAACACGGTAAACTCCGCCTCAGGCTGATGCCGTAGCACCAGAAAACGACCAAACCGATTTTCCACTACTTGCTGGCCTCTGCTTAGGTTGCGGGGATCCAGTTCTGGGCGCAGGGAGTGCTCAGACCAGAATACCAGCTTGTTCCGTTGGTATACAAAAAGGGGGAAATTGGTTTTGGGCAGATTTCTGGAAAAGAAGCTGGAATCTGGCGGCAAGTTTTGGGAGACAAGGGTTACTTCCTGCTCGGCTTCTTGCATCAATTCATGCAGCCGTCCTTGTACCTCTTCCACCATTTGCTTTTCTGGGGCCTCCAACAAATCACGTTGAATGCTCACCTGTAAAAAAGCCGCTACGCCACCCAGCAAAAGGGCAATCGAAAAGAAAAGAAAAGGGAGCGTGTACCGGTACTTCAACTCTGTTTTTTTACGAATTTAGCCATAATACGCACAAAAATCCCGCCAGTCATCTAAAAAGTAAACAGTCCAAAAGAAATCAATTGTTTTAGGCTTCTTTTACAGAAAAAGGATGGGAAACAACATAGGCTTGTAAGTTAAGGAGAAAGAGATAGGCATAAAAAAACAGCTGCGTTTACAGCTGTTTGTAGTTAGGATCAAACGAGACACTCCCAAAAAAGTAGAGCATCATTACCCGAGCATACCTGAAAAGAAGAGGAGTAAATATAAGGACAGTAGAAGCCACGGTAGTAAGATACACCCATGTAGGCGGATCATTGGCCAAGAAGTAAAGAGAAACACCTACCACCAACACAATCAGCACAGACAAACCGTAACTCATGTACATGGCTCCCCAATAGAAACCAAGCTCAATCTCATAGCGGAACTTGCAGTTGGGGCATTTCTCAGGCATTTGGTCAAACTTGCCCAAATGAAACGCAGAATACGAAAACATGGGCCCTTGATGACAGCGAGGACATTTCATTTGAAACCCCGCTTTAACATGCGCCCATGTTCCCACTACTTTTTACGGCTATACTTATACCAGAAGAACCCCACACACCCGGCAATCACATACGGTATAGCCATCAGGTAGAGAATTCCCTTATTAAGACCATTGGCTATGCTATCGCCAGATTCATTGCTGGAAGATTCTACTGAGGCAGTACACATGGCACATTGCGCCTGCACTGGCTCGGCTTGTAGGGTTAATAGCACCACCAGAATAAGAGCACTTACCCAAAAAATATGTTTCTTCTTCATCGTCCTTGTCTTTTCTCCTTTATCAGAACACCAACTGTTAGTTAAAGTTTCACGCGTAATAAGGGGAAATCAATAGATAAACGACTACTCCGGTAATAGCCACATAAAGCCAAAGCGGAAAAGTCCAGCGTGATACTTTCCGATGTTTGGCATACTGCCCAGACACAGCAAAGTAAACAGACAATAGCACCAGAGGCACAATAATGGCCGCCAGTACTATGTGGGTTATCAGGATGAAATAGTAAATCAGTTTAATGGTTCCTTCTCCGCCAAATGGCGTTGGAGCGGCCTGATAATGGTAGGTCACATAAGAGATCAGGAAAAAAGAAGAAAGCACAAAGGCCGTTACCATGGCAAAACGGTGCAGCCTACGGTTCTGCCGTTTAATCTGGTAATACCCCACCATTAGTGCAATGGCGGTAAGTGAGTTCAGAACTGCGTGCAACTTAGGCAAAAAGGATACATCCAGATCTCCTAATTTACCCGTTTGGGGCATGAAAAGTAAAAACGCTACTAAAAGCGGAACAATGACGGAGAGAAAGGCAATAATAATCAGGTAACGACGATCATTGGGGTTACCTAGTGCTTTGTTTTCCATTTTGAAGGTTGTACTCAGAAAGGAGTACGTTTATTTCTGTAATTAATCTGTCTACCTCACCCGCATCAGTGCCATCGTAGATTCCCCTGATATGCTTCTCCTTGTCAATTAGAAAGAAACTTTTGTTTGGAGGATCAGAACGGAAACCGGCTGAAGTAGAATCTGAGAAAACTAACTGAGACCATTTATTGGTGAATTCCACTATTTGAGACTCAGAACCCGTAACAAATGTCCATTTATTTGGATTGGCCTTGAAGCTGGTGGCGTACTGTTGCAGAACCTCAGGGGTGTCTTCTACAGGACGTAACGAGTAAGACACAATCTTTATTTCTGGTTTAAGCCTGAATGCATCCTGCACCCTGGAGAGTTGGGTACTCATCTGTTTGCAGGGAGTGACGCAAGAGGTATTGAAGAAATTGGCTACGTAAATCTTTCCCTCAAGATTGTTCTGGGAGAAAGGAGAGCCATCCTGAGAAGTAAGGTTGAAGGCAGGAACTTGATGGTAGATGGTATCAGAACGCAACTGCCCTTCTACCATGGTAGATTCTACCTTTGCCGGAAAATAAGTTCGGAGTGAAAATCTATTCACTCCGAACATTTTCAAAAACAAAAACGCTAGTACAGGCACCAACAAGAGGGTACCCAGTACTAGCGCCTTTTTTGGACTCATTATTTGAAGTAGTTGAAAACAGACTCTCCGTAGAAAGTACCTTCTACTAAAAGGGCTACCAGTAACCAAACCAATAATACAGTTGGTACCAAAACAGCCCAGATCAAACCTTTGGTCTCATGCTTTAAGTGCATGAATTCGCCAACAATGTAGAACGCCTTGAACAGGGTTAATCCAATGAAGATTGCGTTACGCAAAGTACCTGCATCCATCATGAAAGCGAAGGCAAATTCAATTGCAGTAAGGCCACAAAGGATAAAGAAGGTTTTCCAGATGATTGCGGTCTGCGGCTTAGGTAAGTTAGCCGTTTCGTCAAACTCGTCAGAATGATGTGCGTGAGATGCCATATCAATTAAAGATTTTTGAAGTCAAACAATTACACCAGGTAGAAGAAGGTAAACACGAATACCCATACCAAGTCTACAAAGTGCCAGTAAAGACCAACTTTCTCTACCATTTCATAGTGTCCTCTTCTGTGGTATACTCCGTTTACGGTATTGATGAAAATCATGATCAACAATACAACCCCGCTAAATACGTGGGTTCCGTGGAAACCAGTGATGAAGAAGAACAGGTCAGCAAACAAAGGTGGTCCGTATTGGTTTACGATCAAGTTAGCTCCATGGATAACGCTTCCGTCAGCCAGTTTCATTCCTTCATCAGTACCGGCGATAAAGTGAGTCCACTCCCAAGCCTGGCAGCCAAGGAACATAGAACCAAAAAGAATAGTCCACAACAACCATTTTTGTACGTCATTCTTGTCCATTCTGTGGCCAGCTTCTACCGCTAGTACCATAGTAACAGAAGACAAGATCAAGATCATGGTCATCAAGGCCACAAACGCCAGCGGCCAGTCAACCCCATGGAAGAAAGGAAAAGCATTAAATACTTTCTCGGGGATTGGCCACCATTGGGTTGAGAAGGTAAACGCTTCAGGTGTTCCTTCATAGGCTTGGTGCCGATGACGAGCTAATCCATAAGTTGTTAAGAAAGCAGCAAAGGTAAAGGCATCTGACAACAGGAAAAACCACATCATCAGTTTACCATAACTAGCCTTAAACGGCTCGTTCCCTCCATCCCAGGTGCCGGTATTAGGCTGCTCAAAGGTTGTTGTTTGCGACATATGTGTTACAGAATTATTAATGGTTCAAAACTAGGAATACGTATAAGTAAATCCAAAGGGCCCCTAAGAAGTGCCAATAAATGGTGCACAGTTCTATACGGGTAAGGTTTCTGGAATGTACTCTGTACTTGAGTGCCGAAATTACTACAATAATTAGAAAAATTAACCCTGTGATCAGGTGAAATGCGTGTACACCGGTTAATACATACAGAAAAGAGCCAGATGGGTTGGCTGTGCTACCACCAAAGAAGACGTTGTTACGCACTAACTCTCCCCATCCCTGCCACTGCCCTACCAAGAAGGCAGTACCGGCAAGAATAGTTAGTCCTAAAGCTAACTTTACATTCTTGATGTTATCGCGCTTAGCAGAAACGTATGCCCACTGCATGAACACACTACTTAAGATAAGCACCAGGGTGTTGATCAATAAAACCGATGGAAGATCAAACTCCAACCAGTTTCCTTCTTCACGGCGCACAATGTAAGCACTGGTGAAGGCCGCAAACATCATGACAATGCTTACGATCAATAAGATGAGCATGAACTTCAACGGGTTCACCCGTCTTTGTTCTACTTGGATTTCTGGATTCATTATCATCACTAACTCCTTTATAAGCTATCTACCACAAAAGCAATCTGCACAATAGGCAAGTACAAAAACGAACCAAACATGATGTTCATGGCTGCCCTTTTAGAGCAGGTATGCATGAGATAGAAAGTCTGCATCAAAAATAAAACACCACATACCACCGCAATAAATGCAGAGGTTTTCCCCGCCATTCCAAATTGCATGGGCAGTAAGCCCAACGGAATAAGCAGTAACGTATAGATCATAATTTGGATAGCCGTTTTCAGGTTCTTGCCTCCTGCCATTGGCAACATCTTGAATCCAGCTTTCTTGTAGTCGTCATCCAACACCCAAGCAATAGCCCAAAAGTGCGGAAACTGCCACATAAACTGAATTCCGAACAGAATCCAAGCCTCAACTCCTATATACCCGGTTCCGGCAACCCACCCAATAAGCGGAGGCAAAGCACCTGGTATGGCTCCTACAAACACACAAATAGGAGAGATTCTCTTCAAGGGTGTATAGAAGAAGCCGTAAAGAAGCAGAGATAAAAAGGACAGAGCTGCTGACAGCCAGTTGAAATAAAAACCGAGCAAGCATACTCCGGCAACACAGAGAAGAACACAATACACAATGGCTTCCTGCACTGACAAAACTCCTGAAGGCAGAGGACGCTTAGCGGTTCTCTTCATGAGTTTGTCAAGGTCTTTTTCAAGAATCTGGTTGATGATGTTAGCAGCGCCTGTTACCAGAAGTCCACCAAGTACAACAATAGAAGTATTCACCCATGAAGCATCTGGCCTTCCCAATAGAAAACCAATAGCACAGGAGAAAGCGATCGTGGCGGAAAGCCTGAACTTCAAAAGTTGAAAATACGCGGATGCTTTACTCATGGCCGATGATGTCTGGGCACTGGATGTTACGTTTTGTACGTACATAAACGTGTTTATGCCACCAATTCGGGTGAAGGTTGATTAGGTTGTTTTTGAGCGTAATAATACATTATGAGCAACAGAAACTGCAGCCCAAACAAGAGGGTCCCAAACAGTAGATGAAGCGGTTGTGCAAAAGCAGGTAGGGCTAAATAGGCCAGGACAATTCCCAAAACGATCTCTGCCCCTATTACAACTAAAACACCTTGTGCAATGCTGGAAAGATTTTTCTTTCCAAGCTTCTTAACTGAAAGATAAAGCGCCACATTCAAAAGAACGAGCAAAATGGAAAGCGAGCGGTGCACGTAAAAAGAAGTTCCCAACTTTTCAATCCAGGTCTCCCGTCCTTGGTTGTTCAAGTCAAAGGCAACCAGATCCACTTGTTCTCTGACTTGAGTACCCAGAATCACCTGGAAAAAGGTTAAAACAAGAGCAGAAACCAAAAAGAACTTAAGACTACCAGATGCTTGCGCAAAATCACCAAGTAAGTTTTCCCGCTGCACCCTGATCACGATGTAAATCAGGAACGCTAACAACACCAAGGCAAGCGCCATGTGTAAGGTAACCATCTCAGGAAGTAGGTTAGTAGATACTACTAAAGACCCCAACCAACCTTGAAAAAGAACCAGTACAAACGAGGCTACTGCCCCCCAGAACACTTTTGGATCAGTTTTGAAAAAGGGGAAGGAATACAGAACCGTTAAAAAAATCAAAAGTCCTATCACTACTCCTATCAACCTGTTCACATACTCAATCCAGGTTTTGGTGGCATTGAATTCTGTCTCAATATACTGAGACGGATGTGCGAAAATCTCCTGCGCTACCTGTGAAAAACCTAACCCCTGAAGAACTTTGCCAACGCGTTCATTCTTCTGAATCCGCTTTTCCTTGTATACCTCCAGGTAATCTGAAGGTAACTGCTCTAAACTAGTGGGGGGGACCCACGATCCGAAACACTTCGGCCAGTCTGGGCAACCCATACCGGAACCTGTGCTACGAACGATCCCCCCTACTAAGATTAATATATAAACAGAAGCAATAGTAAGTACTCCTATTCTTTTAAACCTTTTAACAATAAAAGATTTATCAGTCATTCTTTATTCGGTAATGTCTCTCTCGTGGGGCAGGTTAGAAGACTGCGTCTGAGAGTAAGGCACGTTCTGAGGAATGAAGTCCTGAGGCGCACCTGGTTTGCTATAGTCGTAAGGCCATCTGTAAACTACCGGAAGTGGGCCTGGCCAGTTACCGTGACCTGGGTTCACCGGAGTTGTCCATTCCAGCGTGTTTGATTTCCAAGGGTTCTCGGTAGCTCTTCTTCCTCTGAAAATGCTGTAGAAGAAGTTAAACAAGAAGATGAACTGCGCAAAGAAAGCAAAGATTGCCGCAATGGTGATGAAGGTGTTCATGTCCATGAACTTGTTGAACGTATCGAAACCAGTCCAGGTGTAGTATCTTCTAGGGAAACCCGCGATACCGATGTAGTGCATTGGCATGAAGATCAGGTACACACACACGAAGGTAAGCCAGAAGTGTACATAACCTAGTTTCTCATCAATCATGCGACCAAACATCTTAGGGAACCAATGGTAAACACCGGCATACATTCCAAAGAACGCGGCACTACCCATTACTAAGTGGAAGTGAGCCACCACAAAGTAGGTATCGTGTAACTGAATATCTAGTGCTGAGTTACCAAGGATGATACCAGTCAAACCTCCAGAGATGAAAAGAGAAACGAAGGCAACTGAAAACAGCATCGCTGGAGTAAAGTTGATGTTACCTCTCCACAAAGTAGCCAACCAGTTGAACACTTTTACCGCTGAAGGTACCGCAATGATCAAGGTCAGGAACATGAAGACAGACCCCAGGAATGGGTTCATACCAGAAACGAACATGTGGTGCGCCCATACAATGAAAGAAAGTAAGGCAATACCCAACATAGAACCAATCATAGCACGGTAACCGAAGATTGGCTTGCGTGAATTGGTAGTGATAATTTCTGAAACAATACCAAAAGTAGGCAGGATCACAATGTACACCTCAGGGTGACCTAAGAACCAGAACAAGTGCTGGAACAATACCGGGCTACCTCCAGTGTGTGTTAACGCCTCACCAGCCACATAGATATCAGACAAAAAGAAGCTTGTTCCGAAAGAACGGTCAAAAATCAGCAATAAGGCCGCTGAGAACAGAACCGGGAAGGCCAATAGACCTAATACCGCAGTTAAAAAGAACGCCCAAATGGTCAGTGGCAATCTGGTCATGGAAAGACCACGAGTACGCATGTTGATTACGGTAGTGATATAGTTCACACCACCAAGCAACTGAGATACGATGAATAGAGCCATACTCACCAACCACATGGTCATACCAGCACCTGAACCAGAAATAGCTTGTGGTAAAGCACTAAGCGGAGGATAAACCGTCCAACCACCTGCGGCAGGTCCAGTCTCCAGGAAGATAGAGTAAAACATGATCACACTGGCCAAGAAGAAGAACCAGAAGGATAACATGTTCATGAAACCAGAAGCCATATCACGGGCCCCGATTTGCAGTGGAATCAAGAAGTTACTGAAAGTACCAGAAAGACCAGCTGTCAATACAAAGAACACCATGATGGTCCCGTGCATGGTCACCAAAGCCAGGTAGAACTCAGGGTTTAGTTTACCACCATCAACCCATTTGCCTAAAAGAGGCTCCAGGAAAGTAAAGGTAGCTTCTGGGAAACCCAGCTGCATCCGGAATAAGCTGGAGAAGGTACCTCCGATAATAGCCCAGAAAATACCCGCGAAGAGGAACTGCTTCGCAATTACTTTATGGTCTTGGCTAAAGATGTACTTCTCAATAAAGCCTTGGTCATGATGATCATCATGATGATCGTCGTGCTCTAGATGAACATCTTTATGTAATGAAATATCCGTAGTAGACATACAGTACTTTTAAAAGATTAAACTATTAGTTAGATGCAGTAGCAGCGGCTCCTGCGGCGTCAGCAGAAGAATTCACCGCTACTGCGCCTGTACTGTCAGCCGGAGCTGCCTGTAACTGCGAAACAAAGGTTTTCTTCTGTTGGGTTGCAACCCATTTCTGATATTCTTCGGGCTCATCTACAATCATGGTCATCTTCATTGCAAAGTGACCGCGTCCGCATACTTCTGTACAGGCTAACTCATACTGGAAATTAGCGTTTCCAGTTTCTGACTGCATTTCAGAGGTGGTTTTTGTAGGGATAAACCAAAATGAGGTAGGCATTCCGGGTACTGCATCCATCTTCACCCGGAAGTGAGGAAGGAATACGCTGTGGATTACGTCTCTTGATCTGATTTTAAGAAGAACAGGAGTACCCACTGGAACGTGGAAAGCACTAGTCTCACCGGCGAAATCATCCTGGGCATTCTTGTCATTCAAATCGATACCAAACTCGTTTGTGGCATCAATCAAAGTGTGCTTAACGTGGCCAAGCTTGTTATCAGCACCTGGGTAACGGATCAACCAGTTAAACTGCTTACCCATTACTTCAACCACTACCGCATTATCAGGAGCAGGGCTGGTGATCTTAGCCCAGGTTTTCCATCCTGAGAATACGAGCAAGGCCATTACTACAGCTGGAATCACGGTCCAGATAATCTCAATTTTGTTGTTATGGGGATAGTAGTAAGCCCGCTTTCCCTCCTGATGCTGGAACTTATAAGAATAGAAGAACAACAAGATGTGGGTAAGGACAAACACAAATCCAATGATGGCCATAGTAAGCCAGAACATGCTGTCAATGGCAATTCCGTGCTCAGAAGCAAGCGGAAGGGTCATCTCTTCTTTCGCATCAGCAAAAGACCAGAAGAACAGGGCTCCCCCACCAAAAAGGAACGCCAGGAAAAGAGCGGCATTTACTTTGTTGCTCTTACCAATGTCACGTCTGTAGCTACCTTTGAAAATAGAAGCCAATACCTGGATTCTGAACAAAAGGTAAAGGACGACCAGTAAAAGGAGGATTGATAGTGCTACTGCAATTGTAATCATTATCCGTTTCTTTAAATATTAGTCTTAAACGTGGTGGTGAATGCTTTCTTCCAGGAACGGGTGGTTCACTGGTACCAGAGAAGCCTTGCTAAGTTCTTTGGTGAATCTCAGCAAGAAGATTCCTAAGAAAGTTAATACGGTACCAATCTCAATCAGCCCAAAGCCACTCTCTTCGCGCATGGTACCTGGCATGATCATCATGTAGAAGTCAAACCAGTGACCAATAAGGATTGCAATACAAACTATCTTCAACATAATCATTTGGCGCTTCGCATCTCTTGTCATTAGAACAAGGAAAGGGAAAGCAAAGTTTATGAAAAGGTTAAAGAAGAAGATCCAAGTAAAGTGGTTGTTGTTTCCTCCAAGACGCTCCTGGAAATAGATAACCTCTTCCGGGATGTTGGCATACCAGTACAGCATGAACTGAGAGAACCAGATGTAAGTCCAGAAGATACTGAAACCGAAAATGAATTTACCTAAGTCATGTAAGTGGTTGGAAGTAACCATCTTCATGTAGCCCATCTGCTTCAGGAAGATGATGGTTAAGGTGATGGCCGCTAAACCAGATACCCACCAGCTGGCAAATACATACCAACCAAACATGGTGCTGAACCAGTGTGTGTCAATAGAAAGAACCCAATCCCAAGCTGACATAGAGGAAGTTACCCCGAATACAACCAGGAAAGTAGCTCCTAAACGGATGCTCTTGTTGTAGTGATCAAGGCCACCGTTCAAATCCTCTGCCATTGACTCTCTTCTTAACCATTTGAAGAACATGAACCAAAGGGCAAAGTAGGCCACCATTCTGATGGTGTAGAAAGGAACATTCAAATATCCGCTTTTACCTACAATGATTGGGTCATAGTTAGGGTTTCCCACTTCATGTACAGAGTGGTCTGTCCAGTGTAGTAAAGTATTGTGGCCGGTGAAGATGATTGGTAATAAGAATACCAATAACATGATTACACCACCTACAAGTAAATAGCTTCCAAGTGCTTCAGGTACCCGCTTAATTACTACGGACCATCCAGCGTAAGCTACATATTGAATTGCAACGAATAAGATACCAACAACGGCAATACCTGTAAAGTACACGTTGTTCATCCAAAGGTTAGCCAATAAGCGTTGTACCCAGCCAGCTGCATGGTGACCTGATGCTGCCTCTTGTGCTTCTCCATGTCCGCCACTGTAATTTGCAGCGATGATAAGGCCAGCTACCAAAAGTACCAAGCCAATAGCTATCATGTAGAAGAACCGTTTAGTGGCGCTTGCAGGGATAGTTAGTCTTTCTTCAGTTATCATTTCTAAAATACCTTTTATAGGTTAGTTACGTGTATCCTTGGTAGGATCCGCCGCAGTACCTGTTACTGGGTTTGTATTCTCGGTCGTACTTGCTCCACCAGGGGCATCAGTAGATTGTGAGCCGGTGTCACTCACATCTGCTCCGCTGGCATCAGTAATGCCTTTCTGCAGTTGCGTAACATACATGGCTATTTTCCAACGCTCCTCAGGGTTCACCTGGGTTCCGTGTGGCATCATACGTCCACGTCCGTTTACGATTACGTGGTAGATGTGTCCTACCGGTAAAGTGGCGTAACGGCCTTGCGTATAATTAGGAACCCCTTTGAATTTAACCCCTACTGCCCCATCTCCTAAACCTGTTTCTCCGTGGCATGGAGAGCAAAAGCGCAGGTAAAGCACTTTGCCTTCTTCCAGGTTCATGGTGGTTCTGGCAAGCGGGTTTACTAATTCACGACCGGCTACTTCAGCACTGTCTTTAGAAATATGGCTGTAAAACCCTAATTTACCTCTGGCAATCGTGTTTTCAGCAGGAACACGCATATTCAAACCACCTGGGTTGATAGCGTTTTTGTTGTCTGCCAATTGCTTTAAGGGCTCATACGCTACTGGATAATACATATCCGGGGCGTACTCAACATTTGGTCTCTGATCATCTCCACCACAAGAAGCAAGCAGAGCAGAAGAGAAAAGAATCAAGGAGGCTTTTGCCCCTGTTCTAAAGAAATTGTTCATTATTTAACTACCTCCTTCTCGTTAACTTCTATGGCCCCGTTTGAACGGAGAAGATCATTCAGTTTATTGATATCCGTTCCTTCTTTCAGTTCAATCGCCATCACGTACTTGTCGTCTGTTGATCGAACATCCATTACCGGAACTTTCAAGGTTGGCCGTAGGCCACTTATCACAAAGAACGTGATTACCATCCCGAAGGCCGCACAAAGTACCGTTAACTCAAAGGTTACCGGAATAAAGCTTGGCAAAGCAATGTGTGGTTTACCACCAATAATCATTGGCCAGTCAAAACCCAACATGTAAATTTGCATCCAAAGCGCGAAGGAAGTTCCGCAAAGGCCGCAAAAGAATGCCACAATTGGTAATCTGGAACGCTGGATTCCTAACACGTCATCGATTCCGTGTATTGGATAAGGTGAGAATACATCGTAGATCTTAGTGCCTGCCGCCCGTGTCTGTTCAATGGCGTTCAGCAGCACATCCTCGTCGTTGAATACACCGAGTATATATTTCTTACTAGTCATGTTTGTGAGAGTTGTTAGGTGCTGTGCCATGCAATGATGCGCCTGGGTTGTGAGTATGGCTTACTCCACTAGACGATTTCAAAATTGATTTTACCTCGGCCATGTTCACCACAGGGAAGAACTTAGCGAAAAGCAGGAACAGGGTGAAGAACAAGCCCATGGTTCCTACATAAACTCCTACGTCAATGCTAGTTGGAGAGAACATTACCCAGCTGGATGGCAAGAAGTCCCGGTGCAGAGAGGTTACAATGATCACAAAACGCTCAAACCACATCCCGATGTTTACGAAGATGGAGATGATGAACGTAGCGGTTAAACTTCTGCGGATAGATCTGAACCAGAAAAGCTGCGGCGTGATTACGTTACACGTCATCATTGACCAGTAAGCCCACCAGTAAGGACCAGTTGCGCGGTTAATGAAAGCGTACTGCTCATATTCAACCCCAGAGTACCAAGCAATAAAGAACTCAGTGATATAGGCCACCCCTACGATAGAACCAGTTAAGGTAATTACCTTGTTCATGGACTCTACGTGCTCCAGGGTGATATAATCCTCTAATTTGAACGTCTTACGAGTAATGATCATCAAGGTCAATACCATCGCGAAACCAGAGAAAATCGCACCTGCTACGAAGTAGGGAGGGAAGATAGTGGTGTGCCATCCTGGAATAACTGAAGTTGCAAAGTCCATGGATACGATGGTGTGTACCGAAAGTACCAGTGGTGTTGCCAAACCAGCCAGAATTAAAGAAACAGTCTCATAACGTGACCAGTGCTTGGCAGAACCTGTCCAGTTCATACTAAGGATTGCATAAGCTCTGCGGGCAATTGGTCCAGTGGCTCTGTCACGGATAGTGGCAAAGTCAGGAATAAGGCCAATGTACCAGAAAACTAGTGACACCGAGAAGTAAGTACTGATCGCGAACACGTCCCAAAGAAGTGGGGAGTTGAAGTTCACCCAAAGGGAACCAAACGTGTTTGGAAGAGGCAATACCCAATAAGCTAACCAAGGACGGCCCATGTGTAATACCGGGAACATGGCCGCGCAGATTACCGCAAAGATGGTCATCGCCTCTGCGGCGCGGTTGATAGAAGTTCTCCACTTCTGACGGAACAACAACAAGATCGCAGAGATAAGCGTACCGGCGTGACCAATACCTACCCACCATACGAAGTTGGTGATGTCCCATGCCCAACCTACTGTTTTATTAAGTCCCCACTCCCCTATACCGAACCATAAGGTCCGGTATACTGAGTAGATAAAGATGCCGAGGAAAACCAGAGAAACTCCCAGAGCAATCATCCAACGCATGTTCGGCTTGGCTTCCACCTGCCGGCATACATCTTCCGTGATGTCTGCATAAGTTTTACCCCCAGTTACTAAGGGCTCTCTTATCGGAGATACGTGCTGCATATATCTATTTGAGTTAAATTAAGCTTGGTTTCTGATTTTGGTTAAGTAAGTCACGTTTGGCTGAGTGTTCAACTCTTCCAACACGTGGAAAGCACGCTCGCCTTTCTCACGGTTCAGGATTTGTGAAACCTGGCTGTTAGGATCAAGCATGTCACCAAAGATGATCGCATTGGTAGGGCAAGCCTGAGCACAAGCAGTAACGATTTCTCCGTCAACCGGACGGCGGCTTTCTTTCTTAGCCTCCAATTTACCGTATTGAATACGCTGCACGCAGAAAGAGCATTTCTCCATAACACCGCGTGAACGTACGGTCACATCTGGGTTCAACACCATCTTACCAAGATCGTTGTTCATCTGGTAATCGAATTTTTCATTGTTGGCATAGTTGAACCAGTTGAAGCGACGCACTTTATACGGGCAGTTGTTTGCGCAGTAGCGAGTACCCACACAACGGTTGTACACCATTTGGTTGATACCTTCTGTGCTGTGCATGGTAGCAGCTACTGGACAAACTGTCTCGCATGGCGCGTGGTTACAATGCTGGCAAAGCATTGGCTGGAAGATAACGGAAGGATTCTCGGAAGGATTCTCCATTTTCTCAAAGCCACCATCTTCACGGGTTGCATCGCTGCTGTAGTAACGGTCTATACGCAACCAGTGCATTTCGCGACGGTTTAGTACTTCTTGTTTCCCTACTACAGGTACGTTATTTTCTACCTGGCAGCTGATTGTACAAGTACCGCAACCAATACATGAGTTCAGGTCAATGACCATACCCCAATGGTGGTTCTTGTACTCGTAATCTTGCCAAAGCGAAATCTTCTGTGGCTTCTGAGGTCCGTCTGGCGTAGCAATACGAATGTACTCCGTTACGCTTTTCGGATCTTTTTTGTAGTTAGCCAGTGTGTTCTCTTGCACTACAATACGTCCCATTACGGTATGGTGCGTTTGAGTTTGTGCAATTGGCTTATCAGCTCCTACTTTTTCAATAGTAACTGTATTGACAAATTGTAAGCTATCACCAGCTACAGTTGCCAACGGATACACATTGGCACCTACGTTATTAGCAGCCTGACCTGCATGGGTACGGCCATAACCAATAGCAATTGCAATGGTATCTGCTGCTTGGCCTGGTTGAATAAGGGCCGGCAACTCAATGGATTTACCTTTAGCCGTTACTCTCACCACGTCATTTTGCTCAATCTCTAATCTGGTAGCAGTAGCAGGAGAAATGGCAGCGTAGTTGTCCCAAGTGGCTTTGGTAGTTGGGTCAGACATCTCCTGTAACCATGGGTTGTTAGAATGCTGTCCAGCTCCGATAGCTACTTTCTCGTAGATCTCTAGCTCAAGGTTGTTTCCGCTAGCGGCACGTCCACCTCTGTTGATGCTTACCGCAGCTGCAGCCAAGGTCATTGGTGCGGCAGGGGCAGTTGGCTCATTGGCTCCTGTTGTACCAGTAGCTACCCCATCGTGGGCAACTTTATCCCAAGCAGCTCCTCCTCCTACAATACCTGACCAGGTGCGCTGGATGACGGTGTAGAAATCAGAAGTAGAACCAGTCCATTTTAATAATGAATCCTGGGCCTGTCTGGTATTGAAAATGGTAGAAATGGTAGGCTGTGCTAAGCTTAAGAAACCTCTCTTAGGCTCGTAGTCATTCCATGACTCTAAGAAGTGGTTATCTGGGCACACATAATCTACCAGGCTTGCGGTCTCATCAATTCTGTCAGCGAAAGAGATTTTTACGCCAACTTTCTTCAGACCATTTACTACCTGCTGGCTAAGCGGATGATCATATACCGGGTTTGCTCCGTAGAAAATCACGGCTCCAACTGCTCCGTTATTCATGTCGCTGATAAGGCGCAGCATGCGAGCATCATCACCTTGACGCACATAGGAGGGAACAGCCGTGTTGATGGTTGTTCCATTTGCACCAAGGGCACCGTTGATAGCTGTTACCAAGGTTTGAACCGCAGGATCGTTGGAGTCAGAAACTACCAATGCTCCTCCACGGTTAGCTAACAACTCTTTTGCGGCAGCGTCAACTTGCTTAGCTACTCTGGTTGAAGGAGCCTGGATGGCTGCACCACCAGTACCGCCAGCAATTCTGTTGTACAAGGCAGCAACAACTGCACCGTACTCAGAAGGTTTCACAGGTACACGCACATCGGCGTTGGCACCTGTCATAGTCAGGAAGTTCTCAAACTGGAAGTGACGAGACATCACTGGTCTGTCTGCCGTTACTTTCCGGTTTACAATGTATTGTCTTGAGTATTCAACTGGAGACAACCAAGTTCCCAGGAAGTCGGCACCAATAGACACAATCACTCTGGCTTTGCTGAAATCATACCCTGGTACCAAGCCACCATTTGCTCTCAACAACGCCGATGCTGAGTTAGCATCATACGTCACGTGCTCAAAGGCAGGGAACTGGGCACCAAAGTCACGGATAACCGCCTTGGTGCTTGGGCTGATGATAGTATTGGATACCAGAACCACTCTTCCTTGAACACCAGTTAAACGGGTCCGAATTTCCTGGTCAACTGCTTGCCAAGAAGTTTCCTTGCCTTTGGCAACTGGTCCTTTTAAGCGGTTGTTATCATACAGGGTCAACAAAGATGCCTGTGAACGAGCATGGGTTCCGCCACCAGTGATAGGAGAAAGAGTGTTTCCCTCTATCTTAATAGGACGGCCCTCACGAGTTTTCACCAACACCGGGTTGTAGATATCACCCATGAAATAAGTAGAGGCATACCAGTTAGGAATACCTGGCTCTACTTCTTCTGGTTTGTTCAGGTATGGGATTGCTTTCCGTACTGGCGCCTCGCAAGAAGCTAGGGTTGCAGCTGCCACCCCAAAGCCTAATAACTTTAAGAAATCACGTCTGGGAGCTACTTGGGAAGAAGTATCTCCACCGTTAGTCTCACTTACTGGCAGGAACTCAGGAAACTCATTATGAGCATTCTGCTGGAATTCCGGAGTATTGTTTAACTCCTCTACCCCTCTCCAGTATTTAATTGTTTCTTGCATATATCTCAAAAACTCAAATTCAGGATATGGAATTGATTAGTAGTGGCACTTAGAACACTCAGTACCACCTTGTGATGAAACCACAAATGCGCCTTTTGATTGTTTCTCATGCAACTTCACCAAGTTGTCATAATAGGCGTTACCTTCTGTATTAAGAGGGGTATTTCTGTGGCAATCAATACACCAGCCCATGGTCAATGGGGCGTATTGCGCTACTACTTCCATTGTCTCAATAGGACCATGGCAATCCTGGCAATCTACGCCACCCACTTTCGTGTGCTGAGAGTGGTTGAAGTAAGCCAAGTCAGGCAGGTTGTGCACCCGGATCCATTCAATAGGCTTATTGTTCTCAATGGCGCGGTAGATCTTCTGGATTTCAGGAGACTCCTTCTTAATCTGGCTATGGCAGTTCATACAGATGTTAGCCGAAGGAATGTTGGCGCTTGAACTCTTATAAACAGAGGTGTGGCAATAGTTACAGTTAATCTGGTGATCACCAGCGTGCAGCTTGTGGGAGAAAGCTATAGGCTGTCTTGGGGCATATCCCTGGTGGATACCAATACCCATTACCTTATCAATAGAGATATCTACCAATACCACCACGAAGATCAACCCTACTACAATTCTAACCGCCTTAGACTTATAGATATTGGCAAAGTTGGTTCTGCGCTCCAGCATCTCCTGCTCAGCACCAGTCAGGTCACCTTTGCTTTTCAGGTAGTTTTTAAGAACAGAGGCGATAATCAGTAATGTAACCACTAACACGATTAACACTACCACCAACACAATTAGAAGAAGGTCAACTGTTCCACCAACGTTACCGATGGCGTTTTCACCAACCTTTTCACCTGGCTCAGCTCCTTCAGGCCCTTCAGACGGCGCCGCCGATGTAGCCGGGGCTGCGCTTTCGCTTTTTATATAGGCGATGATGGAAGTAAGCTCCTCTTCTGAGAAGTCAAAAGAAGGCATTTGCTGCTTGGCGTACTCATTGAAAACAGCTACCGCATCTTTGTCTCCGCTTTGGATAAGAGCGCTTGAGTTCTTGATCCATTTCAGCAACCAGGCTTCTGATCTTCTTTTGTGCACATCACGCAAGCCAGGCCCTACCACAACATCTGTACCTACAGAGTGACACTGGGTACAGTTATTTTTGAAAAGGGTCATCCCGTTTTCAACTTGGGCTGCGTCAGCACCGCCTCCTGCACCAGCCGCCGGAGCTTCAGCGCCCGGAGTTACGCCAGCTTTCCCTTCTACCCCCATTTGTTCCGGTGCCTGTGCAAAGGCAGAGGAGAAAACAAAGAAGATAAAGAGAAAAGGGAGTAGGAAAGTATATTTTGCTCTCTTTTTACAGCTAATCATAGCTTAATTGTAGTGTTAAAGAATAGTGAAAGTACATTACGGGCACAAATCTACTACCCGAACACCATTAATCAAACACAATATTCCTTATTTTTAGGGTATTCAAACCACCTAGAAAAGAGCTGGTTTCCTCCCCTAAACCCTTTAAAACAGCTTGTTTAGGCATTATTTAGAACTTTTATAAATTAACTTGTGAGTAATCTGGTTGTGCCAGAACCATTGCAACTTTCTCTTGTACCGCTTCCTTGATTTCAGCTTCTTAAAACCCTTCCTTATTGTTTTTATCCAATAAATGAGTAAATACGATTAAAATGTAGTAATACCATACTCCAATAAGTGTATAAACCTCAACAGGAGAATAATACCATCTAAAACTATCCACCATTAAACAAAACACCCCTTTTTAGACAAAGGCTTCCTTTAGCTACCGGAAGGCTGACTATGAAATCTTCTACTTGATAATTCATCCTGCTACTTTGTATAGTCCCATATAAGCCCTTGAAAGCTTATTTTCAACCTTTCTACTAGGCTCTTAATGCCCTTAGGATGGCCTAAGCACAATAGCTATAAAGCGGACCTGGTATAACAGAGACCTATTTTGTTTAATGCTTCCTTAAAGACCAATTCAACTTAAATTCTCATGTGGTTAGCTAAAGCCTAACACCCTGGCTAAATTCATTAGAACATCATTTGATTTATTCAACAAACACCTCTATATTGTCAACTAACTACCTATTCTATTGTGTTCCCGGTTTACTTGCGTCTTTACGGTGTATTATCAAACACTGAATTGAACTTTTGCTCGGATCAGGACTACTTGTAACTACAGCCTGCAACAAGGTCTGTATACTATATATAATAGAGTAGAAACTGTCACTCTTATAGACACTCCTTAACCTAGCGGAAGAATCTTCACCCAGGAAATAGTTGAACCCATCCCCCCATCTTCCTTGAAAAAATTTCAAATATTTTTTTTGGGCAGCAGTTTTTTTTTCTTCAACCCTCCTTTCCTTCATGAGGTTTCTTGCTTTCTGATCCTTAAGTAAAGAAAGACTCCCTTGCCTTTCCAGAGCATCTCCAGCTTTGAAGTGGCTAACACCATACTTGTTTTGGGGCTACTTTCTTTTACAGGACAGCAAAGCACCCAAGTCTTGTTATGCCTCATGCTTTGCACTTTATCTTTCACCATTATTGTTTTCTGTCAGAATTTCTCCTACCTTTGCCCCTTCGAACCAAAATCATTTTTTCAAATGACTTTAAAAAATTACGAAGTACTCTACATCATGACCCCGTTGTTGAACGAGGTTCAGATGCAAGAGACGGTCGAGAAGTTCAGACAGGTGCTTAAGGAAAATGGCGCCGACATTATTCATGAGGAGAATTGGGGCCTAAAAAAACTGGCGTACCCAATCCAGAAGAAAAACACTGGTTTCTATCACCTCGTGGAATTCCAAGGTCCAGCAACAATTGTTGATCAATTAGAACTGGCTTTCCGTCGCGATGAGAAAATCATCCGCTTCTTGACCACTGCCCTGGATAAGCACGCTGTTGCTTACAACGAGCGCCGCAGAAACGGTGAATTCAAATCATCTAAAAAAGAGAAGGAGGCCCAAGCGTCATGAGTTTAGTTAACGAAAAAATCCACAAGCAAGACACGCGCAAGAAATACTGCCGTTTCAAGAAGAACGGGATCCAGTACATCGACTATAAAGATGGTAACTTCTTATTGAAGTTCGTAAACGAACAAGGTAAACTGTTACCTCGTCGTTTAACTGGAACCAGCTTAAAATTCCAGCGCCGTGTATCTCAGGCTGTTGCCAGAGCACGCCACTTGGCTATTTTGCCTTACGTAACAGATTCTTTAAAATAAGGAGGTAAAAAAAGATGGAAGTTATTCTTAAAGATGACGTGAAAGGCGTTGGCTATAAAAACGATATCGTTGTTGTTAAGCCAGGTTACGGCCGTAATTATTTAATCCCACAAGGTTTGGCTGAAATGGCTACTCCTTCTGCCCGCAAAGTGGTGGCTGAGAACACTCGCCAGGCTGCGCACAAAGCAGAGAAAATCCAGAAAGATGCGCAAGACTTAGCCAACCGTATCGGTGATACTTTGTTGGAAATCCCTGCTAAAGCGGGTGAGACTGGCAAAATCTTTGGTGCGGTAACTACGTTGCAAGTTTCTGAGGCTCTGAAAGCTTTGGGTTACGATGTAGACCGTAAGCGTGTTGATTTTGACCAAGAGGTTAAATCTTTAGGCGAGTACACCGCTACCTTGAACCTGCACAAAGAAGTGAAGCACCAAATCCGCTTCAACGTAGTAGCCGCTTAATTTAGCTGCTTTTCATAAATTACTGACATCCTGCCGCACTCCGGCAGGATGTTTTGTTTTTAGGGCATTCCTGTTGGCTTAGAAGACCTTTGCCAAGGGTAATGTAGCTTCGCGGTTTAGAGCTTGTTCTAAGAAAAGGTGCAGCAAACCGCCAAAACCCTGGTTCCTATCAACCTATCCTTTTGATAATTGTCTTACCTTCCGGAGAAAACAAATTCCAGCTGCTTCAAGTATTGGTTCCTTAAGGCTTACTCCTCTCCTATGAATCCTTATCAAGTAATCATCTTTGACTTTGACGGCACCCTTTGCGCAACCGAGAACTCCATTCTGTACACCTTCAAAAAGGCCTTTGAGTTGAAAGGAATAACGCCCCCCTCTCCTGACGAGATTAAGCGCGCCATTGGCACGGGTGGCAACTTATCAGAGCTACTGCCCCAACTCTATGCGCCTCTGCGGGGTGAGTTGAAAAATGGCGAACTGGAAGAATGGGTGCACCATTACCGGCACATCTATGACACGGACGGAGGTAGACTTACCACGTTGTTTCCCGGAGTAGACGAACTGCTGCCCCTTCTCAAAGCGCAAGGCATTGCCTGTGTGGTCATCAGCAACAAGGGACAACGGGCCATAGAAGATGCTTTAGCCCGTTTTAACTTGGAGCATCATTTTGACATGGTCATTGGGGATAACCCTAAGCACCCGCTGAAGAAAAAACCACATCCTATGGCGTATGATCAGGTCATCAAACCACATTATCCGCAGGTCTCCGCCTCACAGGTGCTGATGGTGGGAGATACAGACGCTGATTTGTTTTTCGCCAATAACGCTGGCATTCCTTCCTGCTGGGCAGCTTACGGATATGGGGCCGAAGAAAAATGTCTGGCGGCAGAACCAACCCATACCATTCAAACTTTCGCGGAACTTCATCCTATTGTGGTCCCTGAAGCGTAAAAGAGGAAATCCTTACCTTCACGGGTCCACCCGCCCTTTGTGCCTATGCAGTTCCGTACTGAACTAACCGTACCTACCGCCCCTACACGATTCTCCCGAACCAAAGGAATCTTCACCCTAGGCTCTTGCTTCGCCGAGGTCATCGGCCGGAAATTACAGGAAGTAAAGGCGACTACGTTGGTGAATCCTTTTGGCACCATCTTCAACCCGCTTTCCATCCACAAGCTACTAAGGGCAGCATTGGAGCAGGATGAAATTTTTTTAGAAGACGGAATGGTGGAGCAGAACGGTATCTGTTACCATTATGATTTCCACTCGTCTTTCTCGCACCCGCAACCAGAGACTTTGTTGAAGCGGTTACAGGAGCAGCTGAGACAAGCCCATATTTTTCTCCTGCAAGCGCAGGCGGTGATGCTCACTTGGGGCACTGCTTACGTCTATGAACGCCAAGACACCGGAGCTTTGGTGGCCAATTGCCATAAAGTGCCCCAAAAAGCCTTTACCAAACGGCTGCTTTCTTTAGATGAGATAGTGCAGGACACGCACCAGACATTAGAACTGCTGCAGCAACATTGTCCCAGTATCCAGGTGATCCTCACCGTTAGCCCGGTGCGCCACCTCAAAGACACCTTGCCCCTGAATAGCGTCAGTAAAAGCCTGTTACGGGTGGCGGCGCATCAAGCCATGGAGCAGCATCCCAAAATTTCTTACTTCCCCGCTTACGAGTTGCTTTTGGATGACCTGCGCGATTACCGGTTTTATGCCTCGGATTTGTTGCACCCCTCAGAAATGGCCGAGAACTATATCTGGGAGAAATTCATCCACGCCTACGCAGATCAGGCTTTTAGCAACTTTTTAGGCCGGTGGACCGAAGTGCAGCGGGAATTAGCGCATAAACCCTTCCACCCCGAGAGTGCGGCCCACCAGCGATTCCTGCAAAAACTCCTGCAGAAACTACAGGACATGCGGCTGGAGACCGATGTACAGACAGAAATTGAGACGGTACAGCGGCAACTGCGTATGTCTTAGTTCTGTTTCACGGCTCCTTTAAGAAAAAGCCTCCAAAAACGATTACCATCTTACGTGTACTTCCCATGGAAAAAAAGCCCAACCGCCTTGCCCAGGAATCTAGTCCCTATTTGCTGCAGCACGCCTACAACCCGGTAGATTGGTACCCGTGGGGTCCTGAGGCGCTGCAAAAAGCCAAAGACGAGCAGAAACCTATCTTGGTGAGCATTGGGTACGCCGCCTGCCATTGGTGCCACGTCATGGAACACCAATCCTTTGAGAAGGAAGAGATTGCCCACGTCATGAACCAGCACTTTGTCTGCATCAAGGTAGACCGCGAGGAGCGCCCCGATGTGGACCAGGTGTACATGGATGCCCTGCAGGCAATGGGCTTGCAAGGCGGATGGCCCTTGAATGTGTTCCTCAACTCAGAGGCCAAGCCTTTCTATGGAGGTACTTATTTCCCGCCCCAGCATTGGATCAAGCTGCTTCAGAATATAGCCGAAGCCTACAGCAGAAGTAGAAGTGATCTGGACCAGTCGGCTGATCAGTTTGCCCAGCACCTACAGCAAAGCGAGTTGGCCAAGTATGGTCTTCTGCAGGGCAATCCTGATTTCAATACTAAGGCGTTTGACCAAATGTTCAACAGCCTGAAAAGCCGTTTCGATATAAAACGGGGTGGGACCAGCCAAGCCCCTAAGTTTCCCATGCCCAGTATCTGGCGATTTCTGCTTAGGTATTACCATCACAGCCAAGATCTGGCCGCCTTGGAGCAAGTGAACCTCACGCTAGAGGAAATGGCTTTTGGCGGCATCTATGACCAAGTGGGCGGCGGGTTTGCCCGCTATTCCACCGATGAGGAATGGCTCGTTCCCCACTTTGAGAAGATGCTGTATGACAATGGGCAATTGATCAGTTTGTACTCAGAAGCCTATCAGGTGACCCGCAACGAGCTGTACAAACAAGTGGTAATAGAAACCATTGCCTTTGTGGAACGGGAACTCACCAGCCCGGAGGGTGGCTTCTATTCCTCCCTAGATGCCGACAGCGAAGGTGAGGAAGGCAAATACTACGTTTTCACGCAAACGCAGCTAAATGACATCTTGGGTGAGGAAGCAGAACTGGCGGGCAAGTACTACAACACCTCTGCGGAAGGCAATTGGGAAAAAGGGGTGAACATTCTGCACCGCCGGCAAACAGATGAAGCCTTTGCGGCGGACCAGGGATTCACCGTGGAAGAGTTGCAGGAGCACGTCCAAAATTGGAAAGACACCTTGTTACAAGCCAGAAACCAACGCATTCGCCCAGGGTTAGATGACAAAATCCTTACTTCCTGGAACGCGCTCATGCTGATTGGGCTTACAGATGCCTACCGCGCCTTCGGAGAACCAAGAATACTGGAACTAGCCTGCACCAATGCCAATTTCCTGTTGGGCAACCTGAAACAAGAAAACCAACTCTTCCACAACTACAAGGAAGGGAAAGCCACCATTGACGGTTTCCTGGAAGACTATGCCCTCCTGATCCAGGCGCTGCTTGGCATGTACCAGATTACGTTTGACGAGCAGTGGCTGAAAGAAGCCCGAAAACTTACTGAGTACACGCTCACCCACTTCTTTGACGAGCAAGAGGAGCTCTTCTTTTTCACCAGCAACGCCGGCGAACAGCTGATTGCCCGCAAAAAGGAGATCTTTGACAATGTGGTGCCGGCCTCAAACTCCGTTATGGCCATGAACCTTCATTACCTGGGGCTGTACCTTGACAAAGAGCGCTACTCATCCCTTTCGGATAGGATGCTCTCCAGAGTGCGGAACCTTGTGGTGAAAGAACCGTCCCACCTGGCAAATTGGGCATCGCTGTACTTCCTGAAACTTAAACCCACCGCTGAGATCGCGATTGTAGGCCCCGAAGCACATGGTTTCAGGAGCCTGCTGCAGCAGCACTTTTTGCCTAACGCTCTCTTAGTAGGAAGTAAAGAGGAAGGTGTCTCCACCCTGCCTCTGCTGGAAGACCGTACCGCCCAAAACGGACAAACCACTATCTATGTCTGCTATAACCGGGCCTGCCAGCTACCCGTGCAATCCGTGGCCGAGGCTCTGGAGCAGCTAAGCCATATCTAGAAAGGTCTGGCTGCAAGAATAAAAAAAAGTAGTTGTAGAAACGTTGTAGTAAGCCAATGTTAGGCAAAACGCACAAAATCAACTTTTTCACTTGGGTATAGAACTGGCTTTGCCAGGTTGCTGTTGTGAGGCAACAAACTAAACCCAATTACGCACGTGAAGAAGTTATTGATGTTGGGCGGCCTGTGGCTTGCCTGTTCGGCTTCTGCCTTTTCCCAGAACGGAGACGGTTATTGGAAGCGTTTACAAAAAACTCACCCCGAAACTACCCTTGAGGCCCTACAAAGAACAGAACCTGCCGTTTCGCAGGCTCCTTCTGGCCAGGTGGAGCTTCCTGCCTGTCGTTTGTCTTTGGTGTACGAAGGCAAGACCCGCAATATCACCTTAGAGAGCATCCAACGCATGAAGGCAAACGGCCTTAAACCGGGCAGCATTCGGCAATACCGCCAGGAAATGCTGTTTACCTCGCAAGACAAAGAAGTTTGGTTACCGGTCAAGTCAAGCCTGGTAGACCAACTAGAAATTGAGGTGCGCGAAGATGAACCTGTTCTCCTGTACACCACCGTGTTACCTGACAAAAACGCACAGGAAGCACAGATCACTTTGTTGGTAGAAGACTACCAGGTGAAATAAGGAAAGTTTCCGTTTCCGGGCTGTTTTTCCGAACTTTGGCCCAAACCGGACGCTTTTGACACCAGAATTAGAATTCCATATTCCTGCTGATGACGTCCCTGAACGGATTACCCTGTTTGCGGACGTCATTTTGCCTTTACCCCTTCCCAAGCTTTACACGTACCGTGTTCCTTATCAGATGAGTGATGAGGTGCTGGTAGGCGCCCGCGTTCTGGTACAGTTTGGGTCAAAAAAGGTGCTAAGTTGCGTAGTAGCGCGGGTGCATGAACAGCCGCCCAAAGAGTACCAGGCAAAATATATCCTGGAAGTCATTGACGAGAAACCGGTGGTGACTGGTCCTCAGCTGCGTCTGTTCCTCTGGATGGCAGAGTATTACCTCTGCACCTTGGGCGAGGTGATCAACGCGGCTCTTCCCTCTGCCCTGAAACTTAGCAGCGAGTCTAAAATACAATTGCATCCGCAGTTTCAGGTAGAAAGGAACGAGTGGCCCCTTACCGCTCACGAAGAAAAGATCATCTTTGCCCTGCGGCAGAAACAGCACCTCACCTTTACCGAGGTAGGCCAGCTGCTGCAATTAACCAGTTTCCACAAGATTATAAAATCGCTTTTACTCAAGGATGTCATCATCATCTATGAGGAAATAGCGGAGAAATACGCCCCTAAAGTAGTGAAGAAGGTGCGCCTTGCCTCTTCCTTCACCCCCGATGAAGAAACCCTGGAAGAGCTCTTCAACCAATTGGCGACTAAACCTAAGCAACTGGATGTGTTGCTCAAGTACGTGCAGTTGACGCCCATCTTGCAGAATCTGCGCATGAACGAGGAAGGGCTGGAGAAAAACGTGCTTACCTCCAACCCGCACCTGTCGCTGTCGGCCATCAATACCTTGCTTAAGCATGGCGTGCTGGAGCAGTTTGACGTGGTGGTGAGCCGTTTCCCTATGGCCGAGGGCCGGGGGCCTTACCTTTCTTCAGAGCTTTCGCCAGCGCAAGCCGCCGCCCGCGACCAGATCCTGGAGACCTTCGGCGAAAAAAGCACGGTACTTCTGCACGGCATCACAGGCAGCGGGAAAACCGAAATATACATTGACCTTATCCAGAAAGCCGTGGAAGCGGGAGGACAAGTGCTTTACCTGCTCCCAGAGATTGCCCTTACGGCCCAGATTGTAACCCGCCTGAAAAGGGTGTTTGGTGACCGGTTGGGCGTGTACCATTCCAAGTTCTCTGATAACGAGCGCGTGGAAGTCTGGAACGGAATCCTTTCTGGCCGATTCCAAGTGGTGGTGGGCGTGCGGTCCTCGGTGTTTCTGCCGTTCCATTCGCTTTCCCTGATTATTGTAGACGAAGAACACGAACCGTCTTACAAGCAGCATGAACCGGCCCCGCGCTACAATGCCCGCGAGGTAGCCTTCATGATGGCCCAGTTCCAAGGAGCCAAAACCTTGCTAGGCTCGGCCACGCCTTCTATTGAATCTTATTACCACTGCCAGAGCGGCCGTTGGGGACTGGTGAACCTGCATGAACGCTTCGGGGAGGCCACCTTGCCGGAGGTAGAACTGGTAGATACTCGCCGGGAAAGTCTGCGCAAGAACATGATGAGCCACTTCTCCCAACGGTTGGTGCATGACATTGAAGACGCGCTTTTTCGGCATGAGCAGGTTATTTTGTTCCAGAACCGTCGGGGCTATGCGCCTTTCATAGATTGCAACGACTGTGCGTGGGTGCCTAAGTGCCGCAATTGTGCCGTTAGTTTATCCTATCATAAGTTCTCTAACGAGCTCCGTTGCCACTACTGTGGCTACACCGAGCGTAAACCCAATGATTGCCCCGCCTGCGGCTCTACCATGCTGAAAACCGTGGGGTTTGGAACCGAGAAGATTGAAGACGAGCTGAAACTCATTTTGCCGGAGGCCCGCATCCAACGCATGGACCTGGACACAACCAAGCGCAAAAACAGCCACCAGCAGATTATTGAGGATTTTGAGCAGCAGCGTACCAATGTACTGGTGGGCACCCAGATGGTGACCAAGGGCCTTGACTTTGAGCACGTGAGTCTGGTGGGCATCCTCAGCGCCGATAGCATCATCCACTTCCCCGATTTCAGGGCGCATGAGCGGGCGTACCAATTGTTTGTGCAGGTAAGCGGCCGGGCCGGCCGGAAGGGCAACAAAGGAAAGGTTCTGATTCAAACGGCTAATCCTAACCAATCCATTTTCCAACGGGTGATTGAGGGCGATTACCGGGGCCTATACGAGCAAGAGATTGCTGAGCGCCAGAAGTTCAGGTATCCTCCCTTTGTACGCATGATCAGGCTTACGGTAAAACATCCGGAGGCTAAGCCGTGTGAAACTGCCGCTATCTTTTTGGCCAAGGAACTTATTGACCGTTTAGGCAAAACTAGGGTCTTAGGACCTGAGGCGCCGCATATCTTCAAGATCAGGAACCAATTTCTGCAGGAAATTCACGTGAAACTGGACCGGGAAAGCGGACATCTGCGAGAATCCAAGGCCCAGGTCTTAGATGCGGTCCAAACATTGTTGAAAGGCAAAGACTTCAAAAATTTGCGGGTAGTCATTGACGTAGACCCTTCCTAACCCCTTTTCTTCTTTAAATATCTGAATTGCCGTTTCGGGCCTGTTTTCTATAAAACGGGCCCGAAACGTTTCTGCCTTTCTCAGAGACCTAGCCGGGTAAAGTTCAGCAGGTGAATTTCCGGTTTCAGGTGGGTAAACTCTGCCCTTGCACCCAAATACCTTACCCTCTGAGAGGGTAGAATGCCTCATCTCTGTCTTTAAATCAGTGGTTTGAGAGCGAAATCCGTTTAGAGATGTTTTTCAGAAAAGAGGCAAAAAAATCTTTCCATTTTCATCCTCTAAAAATTCAGCCTCAGTTCCCCTTTGTTCGGCTTCATCCTCATTTTGAGCCTTTTAACGAATCATTAACATACAAGTAAGCAACGTTTTACACAAATTTGCATCTATATAATCAAAAGGGCGACAGCAAAAAGGCCAAACCCTTCTAAAAAAGTTTAAAAATTTTAACCATAAAAACATTATGAAAACTAAATTAACTTCCGCTTTCTTTTCAGTTTGTTTCCTGTTGAACATGGTTCCCGCTTTTGCCGGAACTACCCCAACTACCACCGGACCAAACACCCGCACCACCAAGGTCTTCAAGCATGTCTTGAAAACTGATAACCTGCGCATCCTTTCTTTGGAGTTGAAGCCAGGCGAGTTCCTAGATTTCCACGCCTCGCCAGAGCAGGAAGCTTATGCCGCTACCGACGGAACGCTGCGTATGGTTTCTTCAGAGGGAGAGGAGAAAATTGTAAAAGTTAAAGCCGGCGATCGCCTGTGGATGGATCTTGCTCAATTCAAGAACTGGAACACCGGAGAAAAAACTTTTAAAATATTGCTCCTGGAGCAGCCTAGAGAGGTTTTAGAAAAAAAATCTAACATTTCTTTATACTCTCTTAAACCTTAATGAATTAGGTCCGTTAAAACCTATACATTCACACTCTATTTCAGCTTAAAAGTAGTCATCTTCTATCCGCTTGCGCTCTGGTGATAGACTACTTTTAAGCATTTTTTTTTGCCTTCTATTTTGTAAGCCACTCCTACCTGGGTGGCTTTTCCTTTTAGGTCAAATGTGACTTTACCTGAATGGATTGCTGCTGGTTCAGTACTGGTATTTCCGGTTCACTCCCCCTTTTTCAGGCTTCAGTCAGAAAATGGCCCGCTTCCTCTGGTTAGGGTTGTGGTGGGCTTAAAGCCGTTGCATATTTGTATCACCAATCAGGCAGAAAGCGGTTGAGTCGCCTCAAAAGAGAAAGATTCCCCATCACCCGGTTGGCCGCTGACGCAGGTCGGCACTCTGAAAGAATTTAGGTTTTGTTTGTTAGTTTGGTGTAAGGGGCCCGGTTTTTCCGGGCTTTTTCATTTTAAACCTATTTCAATCTTGTTAGGCTTCGGCTTTCACTTACCCGCTCTCCTGAGTAACATCAAAGACAAACTGCCTACCATAGATTTCCGGACCGGAGTCACTGATATTAGGTTGAGCATCAGCCTCCCCCAAAGAGACATAACTAGGTATTTTCAGCCATAAAGTAAAAGGCCGATTCAGTTGAGCTTTAATCCGTTTCACTCCGTTTTAGGTGTCCTTTTCCTGTTTCAGCAGAAAAGCATAGTTGAGAGCAGAAAGGCCTCTATTTTCCCTTTCACCGAGAATTTTCTGCTTTATCAAGTCAACTACACGCAAAATTTGGCCTAAAACCATCATTTTTTCTGGTTCATCAAAGGAGATAAGCAAATTTGATTGTCCGATTAACTCCACAGAATAGCCGGTTCACGCTCCCATATTCCATTTCACTCCGGCTTTGTCGGGGTTCAGGCAGGAAAAAGGCCATTTCCTCTTATTTGGGTTGTGCTGGGGGCAAAAGCACTGCATCTTTGTAACACTAAACGAGACCACAACCCCTGATTCCCTCTCAGATGGTTGCATTCCCCCCGGGATCGGTTAGTCTTCAATAGGTTTAAAAGTTTTGTTTGTTAGTTTGGTGTAAGGGGCCCGGTTTTTCCGGGCTTTTTCATTTTACAGCCTTTCCAAACTTCTCCTCTCATTTAAGCCCTCCTTTCAGCAGAAGTGCCCTATAACGGGTTTTCCCTTTCCTCGTACGCATTGCTATGCAATGGATAAAACTTTTTGAAAGCGAAGCCCAGGCCAAGAGCCAGATTCCGGTTACCCGCTCCAAAGCCGTAGTGGCGGCAGGTAAGGAAATCTGCATCGCCCATACGGCTTCAGGACTATTCGCGGTGGAGAACTTATGTCCTCACCTGGGAGATGCCCTCAGCCGCGGAACCACCAATTACCTCAATGAAATTATCTGCCCGTGGCATAGTTACCGTTTCCATCTGATCTCGGGGGAGGAATGCAAAGGCCGTACCCGTCCCTTGGAACGGTATCCTTTAGAAATACGCGAAGACGGAGTGTACGTGCAAATGCCCGAATGATGGCTCTTAGCTTTAGCCTCAATGGAAGGCCTGGAAAGCGAATGTTTTTTGCTGCTGTTTTACTTGAAACGGCAGCAAAAAGCAGGCTACTAACCGTGCTTATTCATTGGCAGGAACCAACCGGTAAATCACACCAGGATTTTCCACCGCCACATAGACGTAGCCGTCAGGGCTCAAGCGTACATCCCGTACACGCCCGATGTCTGGCAGAAGCCGCTCTTCCCTTACCACTTTGTTTCCGTCCACTTCTAAACGGCTCAGGAACTTAAAGCTTAAGGAACCCACCAGCAGGTCTCCCTCCCACCCTTTGTAGCGGTTTCCGGTTACAAAGGCCATGCCCGAGGGAGCAATAGAAGGCACCCACACTTTGATGGGATCAATGATGCCCGCTTTCTGCTTCAGGTCTGATATCTTGGAGCCGTTGTAATCAATACCGTAGGTAACATCGGCCCAGCCGTAGTTGGCTCCTTTCTTTAGAATGTTTACTTCATCGCCTCCTTTAGGCCCGTGCTCATGCGCCCATAACTCCTTCGTAGCGGGGTTTAGAGCCATTCCCTGTGGATTCCGGTTCCCGAAGGTGTAAATAGACGCCATGGCTCCTTCGCGGCCCACAAAAGGGTTATCCGCGGGAATAGAGCCATCTTCTTTAATCCGGTGGATCTTGCCCGCGTGTACGCTCAAATTCTGCGGATTCACCTTGGTGCCTCCCCGGTCGCCCATGGAGAAATACAGGTAGCCATCAGGACCAAACTCTATGCGACTGCCGTAATGGTGCCGGGTTCTGGCGTATGGCTGCGCCTCGAATATTTGTTTATGGTCTTTTAAGGCGTTTCCGTCCAGGCGGGCGCGCATGATGGCAGTGGTTGAAAGCGTTTGCCCTCCATCTTTTTTAACCGCTGAATAAGAAAGGAAAACAACGTTGTTCTTGCTGAAGTCTGGATGCAGTTTCACGTCCAATAAACCTCCTTGCCCCTGCGCCAACACCTCAGGAACGCCTTCAATCTTCATCAAATCCTTGTTCTGGGTGAGGCGGTACAGGGTTCCGGAGCGTTCAGTTATCAGCATGTCTCCGTTAGGCAGAAATGCCATGCCCCAGGGCACATCTATGCCCGTCAGTACGGTTTCCAACTTGAAGCTGAGTTTCTCTGACCGGTGAACCGTCGTGTTAGTTTTATTTTGTGGCTTATTTTTCTGCTCCACTATGCCTTGCTGGATGAAGCTGACCAGTTGGGTAATCTGCTCATCGGAGAAAGTGCTGGCATAGGCGGGCATCCCTTGATCAGGGTACCCGTGTTTGATGCTTTTGAACATCGCCTCCTGCGAGTTACCGTGTTGCCACTTGCGGTTCACAAAGGTTTCTAACTCCCGGCCGTGACATCCACCGCAGTAGTTGGCATAGGTGGTCCGGGCATCGGCTACCTGGGAACCGGTCAGTTGCTGCTCAGTAGCAGTGGTGGCACCTCCCGCCTGATTAGAGGAAGAGGTGGTCGATTTGGAACAACTTTCCAAGCCAACGAAGGCGAGTAAAACCACGGAAGCAAGTTGAAGGGCAGAACGCATATCTGGAGGGGTTGAGAATTCACAAAAGTATAGAACCGTGCTACAGTTGCAACATACGAAACTTTGTCTATTCAGGCTGTTTATCTAAAAGAGCCCCAAAACAGAAACGCCCGCAAGTCGCGGGCGTTTCTATGTAAAAGAGTAAGGAAAGTCTAAGCGTCTATTGGCCTACCAAAAAGACGGCATTCCCGAAAAGCAATTTCCCGCCCTGCCAGAACGCTCTGAACAAGGGATTATCTACTAGGTACACTACCTGGCCACGGCCTAGGTCCTGCACGCCCAGTACTAAACCGTTCTGCAGGTTACTTTGCACCTTAGAGCCCACGAAACCGGTGGCTGGTGCTTCACCTTTCACCACTCCTACGTTCCAGGCATCTTTCATAAATTGGGGCAGGGTATTGGTTCTGATCAAAGCCGGATAGGTGGTACCATACCCAAAAGCCAGCGGGTGGGTGTTATCCAGGTTGATTCTGAAAATACTTCCCTGCACCTCTTCTGAGATAGATTCCCGCTCGCGGTTGGCGTACTTCTTAAGGTCATCGGTAGAAGGTCCCTTTTTGGCGTTGGTGGTATCTGCTGTTTTTTTCTTCACCGCGAAATCTGGTTTATCAGCGAGGAAGGTAACGGCATTTTCCATAGCGATTAACTTGCCTCCAGCCCGTACCCAGTCTTTCACCCTGGCCAGGTTTTTCTCTTCCAGAATGCGGCCGTAAGAACCGGTAGGCAGAATGATCACGTCAAACTCATGCAGCGGCACGTTGGCAAAATAGTCCCCACCCAGCACTGTTACCGGGTAACCCAGCTGCTGCTCAAAGTAGTGCCAGATCTCGCCAAACCCGTAGGCTGATACGCCTTCACCAGTCAACAAAGCTACTCTGGGTGCTTTCACATACCGGATGCTCCTAGAACCGAAATCGGCGCCGGTACTCACGAAGCCGGTGGTGGTAGCGGCTAGTTTGATGCCCAGCGAATCGGCGGCCCGGGTCACGATCTGGTCAAACTTAGGACCTAATCCTTCATTGCCGGTGCGGGTGATGATAAGAGTACCCGGGGCGTATTTCACGTTGTTCTGCTCAAAAGGCACTTCAGAATACCGCACCCTTACTTTCGACTTCAGCAAAGAGGCCAGGAATTTCAGGTCCTGCATGCTATTCCAAGGGGCAAGGTACGCGTACGCCGTTGGGGCGGCGGTATTGGCAACTGCGGCGCTAGCGGCTGGTTTGGCATCGTTCATGGCAATACGACCAGTAAACGCAGCCCCTTTTAAGCCATAGGCGTACGGCAGAGACCAGGCGGTGATGTCATAGGTCACTGAGTCTTCTAAGCGGGCAGACGGCTCAAAAAGGACGTTCAGAAGGGTAGATTTTGGCTGATAGGCACTGATCACCAAGTCACCGCCCTCGTACTTCACTGATTCTGTTTTACCGGTCTGGTAGTTGAATCCTTTGCTGCTGCCAGAACCTTTGGCAAAACCATAGCGGATCTGCTGGCGGTCCAGGTACTCGGTTAATTCTCTGATGCGGCTTTCTTCGCCTTTTACCTTGAACACGTAGCTCCGGTACTGGCCAAATGGTTTTGACTGGGCATCGGTGTAAAATCTCTTGAACTCCTTCACCACCTGGTCCACCTTGTCTGAGATAGCCTCTACGGTGGCCAAACTGGCGGCATGGTGGTGGGCAATCCGTTGACTTAAGGTTAGGCTGTCGCCATCAGATTTCTGAATGACTACACCAGCACGTCCAGATCCGCCTTGCTCATAGGTCATGGCAATAGCGCCCTGGTAAGTAGGCCAGGTATCGCCGTAGCTGGGGTAGAATAAGTCAAAGCTCTCGCGGGTGAAGTACAGCCAGTTGTTTTTGTCAAAGTACTTGCGGTTGTAATCGCCAATGATGCCCTGGAACTCGCGCTGCCACGGAGTGATGGCATCGTGGTACGGTTTGGCGGAGGGGGCAAAGTAATATGGGTTGTCCACGGCCTGCTCATGGAAATCGGCGTGTAGCTGCGGCATCCATTGGTTGTACACCACGGCCCGTTGCTTGGATTCAATCTGCGTCTGCCAGGCCCAGTCGCGGTTCAGGTCAAAGTAATAGTGGTTCGGACGTCCGCCGGGCCACGGCTCCTGGTGCTCCCATGCCCAAGGGGAAGCATTAGGGACCTGGTTACGTGCGCGGTTGTACCATTGGGTGTAACGCTCACGGCCATCTGGGTTCACGCAAGGATCTATCATCACCACGGTGTTCTCCAGCCATTTCTGGGTTTGGGCATTGTTAGGGTCCAATAAGTCATACAGTACCTGCAAAACCGCCTCAGAAGAAACAGACTCATTTCCGTGGATATTGTAGCTGAGCCACACAATGGCAGGTTGCTTTCCGCCGGTAGGTTGGCCGCTCATTAGGCCGGTGCTCTTGAGGTTATTGGTCCTGATTTCTTCTAACCGCTGCATGTTAGCCGGAGAGGAAATGGTAGCCAGCAGCAAAGGGCGCTTCTCATAGGTATGGCCGTACGTCTGCACCTGCATCTTGCTGGGGCTCTGGGCGGCCAGGTAGCGGACATAGTCTACCAAACGGCCATGATAGGTGAATTGCTCGCCCAGTTTGTAGCCAAGAAATTGCTCCGGGGTCTGCAGAGGTGTTTGGGCATGCACAACAGACATCCCACACAAAAGCATGGCCCAGCAGAGCGCATGCCTTAATAAAAGTTTCAACATAATGGTTGGATTGAGTTGTCTTAACCCATAGGTTAAGCATTATCCAAAGGTGAAAAAAAATGCCGAAAAGTTAAGGTACTCCAAAAGCGTTTTAAGCAGCCTTTTTCAGAAAAGAACCTAAAACAGGTTTCGCTTTACCCTCTCATATTAAAGACAGCAAAAAACCTCTCCTATTGGGCAACCTCTTCAAATTCTGATCCTTTAAGTTAGCAGGCAGACAGATGTAGTAACAGATAATATAACTAAAAAAAGTTTTACCAGGATTAGGGGTAAACAGAAACCTCTGTGTCTATACTCTTGAAAATGCATGAAGCGCTTTGCATCTCTAGTTTACATTCCAGAAATTCTTAATCCATTTATCGCTACAATGAAATTCCCCAAATTACTTTCCATCCTGTTTGCCTGCTCTTTGTTTGTTTTAGGCTCTTGTACTGATGACGAGGATTCTAACCCAATTGAGGGCACTAAGACCTGTAAACCGGTTAAAATCACCGATGAAGAAGGAATAACGGCCGTTACCTACAACAATGATAGAATTGCCTCCTTCACAAACGAGGAATTTGGCGACGTGACGGTTCAATACCATACTTCCGGAAACAAATCTGGCAAACCTTCTAAAATGATCTTCGGGGACGGAGAAGAAGGAGAAGGCAGCCTCCAATACCTGTATGATGAGCAAGGTAAATTGGTAGGCAGTGTGCTTACCGGAGCAGAATTGGGTGGTGCCGGCCAATTAGCCGAATTTGAATATTCTAATAATCGGATTTCTAAAATATCCCGCTACTTTATGGTTCCGGCCGAAGAAGAAGGCGGAGAGCCTGAGCTTTACTCTATGGGCTATACTACCTATCAGTATGACTCTAAAGGAAACGTGAACCTGGCCCGTGAGTTTGCAGACATAGAAGACACCACTCCTGAGTATACCATTGAGTACACCCATGACTCAAAACAAACTCCAGTATCGGCTTTTGAAGCGCTGTTTGTAGGATTACCTGACTTGACGCCTCCCGGTGCGAACAACGTGTTAACTGAAATTCGCAAAAAAGGCAGCAACGTAGACAAAGAACTTTCTTACTCTTTCGTGTATGTCTTCAATGAAAACGGGTACCCCACCAAAACAACCCAAACAAACCAGAAAGGTGATGTTTCAGTGACCAACATTGAATACAGCTGCCAATAGAACCGTTTCATCTTGTAACACAAAAGGCCCGGAATTCCGGGCCTTTTTTCGTTTTTAGCTTTAAATCACCAAACTAATCACAGAATAAAGTCTGCTCCTGATAAAATCAGCCTCCAAAAGAGCAAGCGATACCCTATCCAAGTTCTTTTGTTAGCCATCGCCGTTTTGTACCTTTAAGTATGGCAAATGAATTCCTGCGCTTTGATTTGTACACCGCCCTCCTGCTGGCCGGGACCATTCAGGGGGTGTTCTTAGCGGGTTTGTTCTTTTCCAAAACCCCGCACCGGCAACCGTACCTTCATGTCCTGTTGGGCGCCTGGACGCTGGCGGTAACCTGTGCCTTGCTGGAGATTTTCCTGTGCTACTCAGGGTTGATGTTTCACTCCTTGGCCCTCGTTGATTTTTCCGAGCCCACCAATTTTGCATTAGGTCCTTTGACGTATCTGCTTTTGCGCAGTTTCTCGGGGAAGCGGTGGCACGTGCGGCTTTGGTGGCACCTAATACCTTTCGGGTTTTACACGCTGTACCACATTCCTTTTCTGCTTCAACCGCAAGAACTAAAATACCAGGCCTATCTGCATGCCTATTTCCCTGATGCGTACCAACCCAACCAGGTTACGCCCACCTTCAACATAGATCCGCTTTCTCTTATCCAATGGGTGAATGAATTGACCATTCTGCACATTTTGGGGTATGTGGTGCTTTCCTTTTTGTTCATGCGGAAACAGACACAGCAACATTCGGCTCCGTACACCCTTTGGGCCAAACTGCTTCTTTTCTTTTTCGCAGGGCTGACTGGTTTATTCATTTTGGTGAAGTTGGTGTTTCAGGAAGACTTGGGGGACCATTTCATGGCGGTGCTGCTAACGGGACAATTGTTCTTCTTCAGTTACAAAATTCTGGGAAGCTCTTCTTTCTTCCAGCCTGTCACCCAACCCGAGCCTGTTCCCCAGGTAAAATATGAGAAGTCTACCCTGTCCCAGGAGACGAAAGAGGTTTTGTTAACCAAATTGAAAGCCGCTGAGGAACAGAAGTTTTACACCCAGGTGTCGGCTTCGCTTCCTTCGTTGGCTAAGCAACTGCACACCACTCCGCACTACCTATCCCAAGTGTTGAATGAATCACTGGGTAAAAGCTTCTTTGAGTACCTGGCCGAACTGCGGGTGCACGAGGCGAAAAGCATTTTACTGGAACAGCCAAACTTGAAAGTGGAGGAAGTGGCCGAGGTTACCGGATATCTTTCCAAATCTGCGTTTATGGCTGCTTTTAAGAAAAACACCGGTCAAACTCCGGGTCAGTTCCGTAAAAACGGGCTTTCCCTTAGTACTACTTTATAAGGTAGCACTCTGTACCTATAAAAACATTCTCCTTCTGCTGCCTTTCCTGGTCACCTTTACCTCAAAAAAAAGACCATGGAAAATCAACTTACCCTCAGACGCTATGAATTTGACTGGCTGCGCGTACTGGCCTTTAGCCTGCTCATTTTCTATCACACTGGTATGTTCTTCGTGCCTTGGGAGTGGCACCTCAAAAATAACGAGATAAGCGAGGCACTCTTACTGCCCATGCGATTCCTGAGCCAGTGGCGCATGTCTTTAATCTTCCTGGTTTCAGGGGTCGGAGTCTACTTCGCGCTGGGGTACAGACCGGCAAAAACCTTTGTCAAGGACCGGTTCAAAAGAATACTGCTTCCGCTTCTCATCGGGATGCTAGTAGTGGTGCCGCCTCAGGTTTACTTTGAACGGGTGACGCAGGGATATGAGGGCAGTTACTTGCAGTTCTTCCCCTCGGTTTTTGAAGCAGTCCCTTACCCCGAGGGCAACTTCAGCTGGCACCACCTCTGGTACTTGACCTACGTGCTTTGTTATAGCTTGATTCTGCTGCCCCTGTTGCTTTATCTGCGCAGGTCTAGCATGAAGGTAAACTCAATAAAGCCGTGGGCGGTGATGTTCTTGCCGGGCCTTTGGTTTAGCTTGGGAGCAGTGTTGCTGAACCAACGGTTTCCGGCTACCAATGCTTTAGTGGATGATTGGGCCAATCACTTCCTATACGTCTCCATGTTTCTCTTAGGCTTTCTGCTGATGAAGCTTCCGGCGTTGCAAAGCCAGATCAGGCACGTACGGTACTACAGCCTAGTGTTGGCAATGGGGGCTTTCCTGCTGTTGGTACTCCCTTTTCAGGGGAAAGAATATGAGGAATTCACCTTCACTGAGCAGGTCCTTTACCAGGCAGTTAGATCCTTTAACCGTTGGTTTTGGCTATTAGCCATTCTGGGTTTGGCCATGCAGCACCTGAATATCAAAAGCAAATACTTGCAACAAGCCAATGAAATGGTGTACCCCTTCTACATTCTGCATCAGACGGTGATTGTTGCCTTGGGCTTTTATCTGCAGAACGCAGATCTGCCAATTGGCCCCAAATTCTGGCTTATGGCCTTGGGCACTTTCGTGATCTGTTTCTTAACCATCAAATACGTGATTATGCCCCTTAACTGGTTACGCGTTCCTTTTGGATTATCGCCCAAAAAACCAGCCAAGGTCCTCACCACTTCGCCTGAAAAGCACCCAGCCATGGATGAACTCCCTGTTCAAAGAGCTATTCTGGAACAGGGGCCACGTTGAATTTGGCCTCTGCCGGGGAATTCTCTAATTTCCCGTTCCAACCTTACCAAACAAACAAATATGAAAGTAAACCTCTGGCAATGGCTTCTGCTGGTTCTGTGGTGGTCATCGCTTGCCGCCTCTGCCCAAACCCTCTCAGATTCGGCCTACATTCGGGAAAACTATACCAAAACCGAGCACCAGGTTGCCATGCGCGATGGCACCAAGCTGTACACCATTGTGTATGCCCCCAAAGACAAAGGCCAGAAATACCCCATCATGCTGAACCGCACGCCTTACTCCATTGGTCCGTACGGCGAGGGCAAGTACAAAACCAACATCGGACCGTCTTCTGACATGCTGCGCGAGGGCTACATTTTCGCATACCAGGATGTGCGCGGCAAGTACATGAGTGAAGGTGAGTTTGTGAACATGGCGCCTCTGAAAGCCAAAAAAGGTAAAAACGACTGGGACGAAAGCACCGATACCTATGACGCCATTGCCTGGCTGGTGAAGAACGTGCCCAATAACAACGGCCGCGTGGGCCAATGGGGCATCTCCTACCCTGGGTACTACACCTCGGTGGGTCTGGTAGGCAGCCATCCGGCCTTAAAAGCCTCTTCCCCGCAAGCCCCCGTGACCGATTGGTTCTGGGACGATTTCCATCACCATGGGGCATTCTTTTTACCACACGCGTTCAACTTCCTGGCCTCCTTTGGGCAACCCCGTCCGCAGCCCTCTCCTACAGGAGCGCCACGATTCAACCACGGCACGCCTGACGGCTATAACTTCTTTCTACACATGGGTCCGCTGCCCAATGCCAATGCCCAGTACCTGAAAAACAATGTCACCTTCTGGAACGACATCGTGCAGCACCCTAACTATGATGCATTCTGGCAGGCCATGAACATCAGACCACACTTGAAGAACATCAAGCCTGCAGTGATGGTGGTAGGTGGCTGGTTTGACGCCGAAAACCTATTTGGTGCCCTTGAAACCTACAAGACCATTGAGAAAAACAACCCGAACACCTACAACACCATTGTAATGGGTCCCTGGTTTCATGGGGGTTGGGCCCGCTCCACTGGTGAGCACCTGGGAAAAGTCTCTTTCCGCCAGAATACTTCTGAGTTTTACCGCCCGAACATAGAAGCCAAATTCTTCCGCCATTACCTGAAGGAGAACGGCAAAGGAAAGCCGTCTTTGCCTGAAGCCTACATGTTCAACACCGGCGCCAACCAGTGGCGCGAGTTTGCCGCTTGGCCGCCTAAAAACACGCAGGAGCGTCTGCTGTACTTTGGGGCGAACGGGAAGCTAAGCTTTGAGAAACCAGCCGCCAGTGGAACAGGCTTTGACGAGTTCATCAGTGACCCAGACAAACCAGTACCATTCTCTGAGGAAACTACCGTGGGCATGACCCGCGAGTACATGACCGATGACCAACGGTTCGCCGGCCGCCGTCCGGATGTGTTGGTGTACCAAACCGATGTGTTAACCGAGGACATCACCCTGGCGGGCGAAATCCTTTCCGCGCTGAACATCTCCACCACCGGCACCGATGCCGATTGGGTAGTGAAACTGATTGACGTGTACCCTGACACTGCCCGCCAGAATGCGCATAACCCAGAATCGGTGAAAATGGGCGGATACCAGCAAATGGTGCGTAGCGAGGTGTTGCGCGGCCGTTTTAGAAACAGCTACGAAAAGCCCGAGCCGTTTACGCCCAACCAGGTGACTGCCGTGAATGTCCCCCTGCAGGATGTGCTGCACACCTTCAAAAAAGGACACCGCATCATGGTACAGGTACAGAGCACCTGGTTCCCGTTGGTAGACCGTAATCCGCAGAAGTTTGTGCCCAACATCTACGAGGCCAAAGCCGAGGATTTCCAGAAAGCCACCCACCGGGTGTACCACAATGCCCAGCAACCATCTTACTTAAAGGTGAAAGTTCTTTAGTATTTCTTCATCTTTCATGCACAGCAAGGCCGCTCTTCTCCAGGAGCGGCCTTGCTGTTTTTGGCAGTTCTTCTGAAAACAGGCCTAAATGGGCTAGATAAGCCCTTCAGAAAAAAATTGAAAATAATTTTACATGAAGCCCTTTCTTCATCTTCTCTTCATCTTGACAAGATAGTTTTGACCCAGTAATCATTTAAAACCAACCAAAACGACCTACCAACATGAAGAAATTAACCTTCTTAGCCGCCGCTTTCTTACTTGCAGGAACTTCCTTCGCCCAGACCACTTCTACCACCCTTGACCAGCAAACCAAAGCGAAAGCCACCCACGGCTCCGCAGTGAGCACCGCTGCCAAAACCTCGGTATCTGGAGAGATCACCACCGATGCTTCTGGCAAAGGCGAGGCCGTGCGTGAAGTAGCCAAGGCCAAGGCAGACAAAACCAAGGAAAAGAAAGAAGAAACCAGCAAAGCCTTGAAAGAAGAAGTAGCCTCCCAAAAAGAAGCTGCTAAAGCCAGAAAAGAGGAAGCCAAAGCCCAGAAGGAGGAAACCCAGGAGGCATCAGCCCAGGCAAAAGCAGACTTAAAAGCCAGAGCTAAAGCCCGGAAAGAGGAAACTGAGGAAACCGCTTCTCAAACCGATGCTGAAGTAAAGGTGAAAACCAAGGCCGAAGTAGAAGCTTCTAAACAGAACCAGGAAGCCCACGGGGAAGCGGTGAGTACCCTTGCCAAAGAAACCATTGCCACTGGAAAAGAAAAAGGCCAATTGGTGAAAGCAACTGCCTCAGAAAAACACCAGAGAGCAGGCAGGATTGAAACCGAAACTGGGGTAGCCGCCAAGGCCAATGCTTCTGCCGCCCGCCGTACCAAAGTAACCACCGGGCTTTCTACCAAAGGGGTGAAACCAGTAAAGGTAAATGCCGCCGCTGGCCTCAAAGTAGGCAAAAACTAACCCAATCCAATTTCTATCTCAGCTGCCTCTGTGTAGGCAGGGGCAGCTGTTCTTTTCCTCATCTAACACAACTAACACCATGAAACTATTCATTAGTATCTGCTTCGTATTCAACGGCGTGCTGGCTTCCTCAGCCCCTGCTTACGGCTACGCAAAACGTAGCCTTCCCTCTGATACCATTACCAAAACTATACAGTAGCTTTAGATTTTATAGAAGAGGCCTATTCATGCTGATGCTTTTGGCCTCTTTTTTGTAAAATACACAGAAACGATCTCCTGAAAAATCAAGGCTCAATTGAAAAATTAGGTTTAGAGAGCGAAATATTCATCTTCTCTTCATCTTTCAATTGTAGCTTTGAGGTATAATCATCCGGAATGCGCTTAACCCTTATGAAAATACATCAAGTATCCGCCACAGTATTCCTTTTCATTGCTTCCGCATTGGCCCAACCCGCCCTTGCCGAAGACAAGAACTCAGGGACCGGTAACGAGCCCGCCTCAAAAACAACCATGGGCTTAGCTGTGACTCAAAAAGCCGAAACGTTTTCTGAAGTGGTGTCTTCAGAAACGACTGCCACCGGGTCTATCCTGCCAGAAAACAAGGACTTACCAGACCAGGAAAAACCTCGCAAGGCTAAAAAAGGGCAGACTGAAGACGAACCAAAAAAAGGAAAACAGGAGGTAAAAGAGGTGGCTACCGCAAAACGGCAAGAAAAACCCGAGAAAGTTTCTGGTAATGGTGAATCAGGCAACGACCTATTGAATGCCCGCAGTTCAGCCGGTCGGCCGCAGAGCGCAGCCCGGCCTGGGCGTGGGGCAGCTGGCAGTGCCGTGAAAGTGGCGGGCAACGCTGCAAAGGCCGCCAAAGCCGTGAAACCGGTGAAAGTAGGTGGCGTAGGCGTGGGCCGTATCAAAGTTGGCAAAAACTAAGAAGGTCTGCTGCCGCAAAAATTATCCTATTCAAATATGTAGCCCCGGCTTCCGTTTAAGCAAACGGCTGGCCACCATTTGCTAACTTTATCTACCTACTCAGATGAAAAACATCGTTGGATTCTGTTTCCTGCTATGCCTTTGGGCTACCTCTCTTGCCGCGGCGGCGAAGAAAGTTCCCCGTCAATCAGAACCATCCGCCGCACTAGCCCAGGACACGGCTTCTAAAAAAGGTTGGTGGACTGTGGGGTTAGAAACAGCCAATAACGCTTCTTTCTTCGGGCGCAACACGGCCACCCAATACCCATACGTGGCAGCCTCGCTTACCTATACCCACAACTCTGGGTTGTTTATCTCGGCCATGTCTTACCAGTTGTTCAACACCGAGGATTTCATGGACGAAACCGATGTGTCTGCCGGGTACAGCTTCAAAGTGGGCGAACGGTTCGATGGAATGGTGAGCTATTCCCGCTTCTTTTTCGGCCCTAACACCCCACTGGTAAAGTCAGTGACCTCAAACGCGGTGACAGCCTCCGGAACCCTAGACTGGAAATACCTTTTAACGGGTCTTACCGGCAGCTATATCTTTGGAGGGAGCAGTGACCTGTTCACCGTGTTGGACAACTCACGTTATATTCCCTTGCAGAACCTTTGGGGTGGGAAAAACCCGGTGGGCATTGATCCTAAGTTCAGCATCATTGCCGGTACCCAGGAGTTCGCCGAAACTCATACCGTGGAGACCCAAAACAAGAAAAAAGGCTTGGGCACCGTTTTAGACCCCTTAAACCCAATTGGCAATGGGAACGGAAACGGCAATGGCAATGGCAACGGAAATGGAGGAAATGGCACCACCACTACTACCACCACTACCTCTACCACCAAGTTTAGGGTCCTCAACTATTCTATCACGGTGCCGGTGGTGTTCAGCTTATACAACGTTGACATTGAACCCGCTTACCGGTTTGCCTTGCCGGTCAACCGCCTGGAGGGCGATGAGTCCAAAGCACAATCTTTTGTCTCCTTAAACTTAAGCTATACTTTTTAACCGCTACTTAACCCTCACCTATGCACATCCTGATTGTAGAAGACGAAACCAGTCTGGCTACTGAGCTGATGCACTTCCTGGCGCAGGAACACTATATCTGTGATTGGGCCTCTAACGGGCGGGAAGCCTCTGAGAAGATTGCCGTTAACCGGTATGACTTCATCTTGTTGGATCTGGGCCTTCCAGACTACGAAGGGATGGACCTGCTCAAAGAGATCAAGGACGTAGACCATGACCCAGCCGTCATCATTTTAACGGCCCGCGGTGCCTTGGAAGACCGGATCAAAGGACTAGGTTTGGGAGCTGATGACTACCTGCCCAAACCCTTCTCTTTGCTGGAACTGCAGGCTCGTATGCAGGCGGTGCTGCGCCGCAAGTTCAAGTTGAAATCTTCCTCAGTGACGTTTCACGGGTACGAGATTGACAGCAGCGCACGCAAAGTTACGTTCGGGTCGCATGAAATTGTGCTCACCAAAAAGGAGTTTGACATCCTGCATTACCTGCTGCTCCATAAAAACCGCATTTTAACGCGCTTGCAACTCACAGAGCACATCTGGGGCAATATTCTGGAAGATGACTATGACTCCAATTACATTGATGTGCACATCAAAAACCTCCGAAAAAAATTGTCGGCTTTCGCCTCAACAGATTGGTTGGAAACCGTACGAGGCGTGGGGTACCGTTTAACGATCTAATGGGAAGATGTGGGGAGTTGAGGAGGTGAAATTTGGTTCATCTGCAAATTCCCGCATCTTCTACACTTCAAATTTTAAAACCTACAAACGGGTACATGCGGCTTCAGTCTAAACTAGCCCTCTTCAGTGCTGCCTCCAAAATCTTCATCCTGCTGCTGTTAGTGGTAGGACTTCCGCTGTTGGTGAACAAGGTAGCCTTGCTCAACGCCGATGAGCGCCTCATGCAGAAAGAGGAAAGGATGTACCAGATCATTGAAGAACAGGGCATTGAAACCTTTATCACCAGTGAAACCGGGGCTTACGGAAGTTATAACCTCTTCCGGGAAGAATTTATTTCCCTGGAAGAAATCTCCTCGGGCAAAGTGGTGAACAGCATAGAGAACAGCCTCCGCAAGGTAGACAACGAGATTGTCAACTACCGGGTGCTGTCTTCCACGTTTGACTTAGGCGGCAAACGCTACTTGCTGGAGATTGGCCGGTCTTTGGCCACCATTGAACACAACAGCAAAACCCTGCAAACGTACGCGCTGTACTTTCTGGCAGCCGTGGTTTTATTGACTGCTTTCACCGACTTAGCTTTCAGTAAAATCCTCCTGCGTCCGCTCACGCTTATTGTCAAACGCCTGCAACGGGTAGAGCACCCCAGCACGTTCACACCCAAGAAACTGCAGACTTCCACCGATGACTTCCTGTACCTGAACAACACCATCAACGCCATGATGGGCCAGATACAGGAGGCGTTCCAGAAGGAGAAAGAGTTTATCGGGAACGTGTCGCATGAGTTGCTCACACCGGTCTCCATTCTGCAGAACCGCCTGGAAAACTTATTGGCTGACCCGGATACCCCCGAGGGCATGCTGGAGAAGTTGGTAGACAACCTCAGAACCCTGCATCGGCTTAAAAACATCATCCAGGCCTTGTTGCTTATCTCCCGCATTGAGAACGAGCAATACCTGCGCAATGAGAGCGTGGATATCCCGCTTTTAGCCCGTGAGGTAGCCGAGGAAATTGAGGAACGGGCTCAAGCCCGGGAGGTGGATCTGAAGGTGGAGATCAATGGGGATTATACCTTAGCCAAAGCAAACCAATCGCTGCTGTTTACCATGCTCTTCAACGTGGTGAACAACGCCATCAAATACAATAAACCCGAAGGCACGATCCTCATCAAAGGGCAACCGCACCAAAAGGGCTACGAACTCTCCGTCACTGATTCTGGGGTTGGCATCGCCGAGGACCAGTTGCCTCATATTTTCAGTCGGTTCAAACGGCTTCATGCCCCGGACGGTGAAAGCCACGGCCTGGGACTGACCATTGTGAAAACCATCGCTAATTTCCATGGCATTGAGTTGGTGGTGGATTCTGCCGTAGGCCAAGGAACCTCTTTCACCTTCAGATTTCCTAAGGGAGAATAACCTCTTTTGGGCTTCTTTTAGGAAAAAGGCCCTTAAACCCAGATTAGGTAACACCCCTTGCACGGCCCGTGCGTAAATCCTTACTTTCGTGCAAACCTAAAAGAGCAACACATGAACGTAGGATTTATAGGATTGGGCATTATGGGCAGCCGTATGGCCGCTAACCTGCAAAAGGCCGGCCACTCTTTGGTGGTGTACAACCGCACTCCGGAGAAGGCAGAGGAATTGGTAGCCAACGGAGCCATTCTGGCCAGTACCCCCGAAGAAGTAGGAAAACAATGCCGGGTAGTGTTTACCATGCTGGCCACACCAGAATCGGTGGAGGAGGCAGCCTTGGGGCAGCACGGCTTCCTGAAAGAACTGCCCGGCAACTCGCTTTGGATTGATTCCAGCACCGTGAACCCTTCTTTTAGCTTACGCATGGCGCAAGCCGCCCTCAAAATGGGGCACCGCTTCCTGGATGCTCCCGTATCGGGTTCGCTGAAACCCGCCGAGACCGGTCAACTGGTATTTCTGGTGGGCGGCGAGGCGAAAGATGTGGAAGAGGTACACCCCTTGCTGGACACCATGGGAAAATCTGTTTTGCACATCGGGCCGCACGGCCAGGGCGCCAGCATGAAGATGGTGAACAACATGCTCTTTGGGCAGATCATGGCCGCTTTCTCTGAGGCCTTGCGCTTGGGTACCTCTTTGGGCATAACCGAAGAAATGCTGTGCCAGACCCTGATGAACGGCCCGGGCGGCGCCCCTTTCCTTAAACTGAAAGAACAGAAAATCCTCAACAGAGACTTCTCGGCTGAATTCCCGCTGGAGTGGATGCACAAAGACCTGCATCTGGCCGGCGTTACGGCGTATGAGCAAGGCATTGCCCTCCCCACTCTGCATACCGTGAAAGAACTTTTTGGGCTGGCCAAGCAGGCCGGATTGGCGCAGGAAGACTTCTCAGCGTTGTATCAGTTTGTGAATCCTAAGTAAAACTTCCCGTTTCAGGCCTGGTTGCTTGAAAGCAGGCCTGAAGCGGTAAAAGTCAGATTAGATCCTGCAGTTGGAGGGTGGTGTCAAAGGATTTGTGCTGCCGGCTCACTTTCAGCATCAGCCTCCGGCGGGGGTAATTCTGGAACAGCTCCAAGATTTCGCCCAAGGTCTTGTCAATGCATTTTTCCCCGTTAATGCTCAGGATGGCGTCACCGGTTTGCAGCCCGGCCTTCTCTGCCGGAGAGTTGGGCAACACCTGCGCAATGGTGTAGAAATTGAACCCGGGAATGGGACTCAGTAGCTCTAAGCCGCTCAGGTTGTAATAAAAAGGTTTCTTGAATTTCTGGTTGGGCTTCAGCAGCATCCTGGAGTTGTTGTAGTCAAATACTACATTGAAGCGTTGCAGCACATCGGCGCCCAGGTTCCCGTTGCGGTTGTTAAGCCCCAGCGCATACCTAATAGACATGGTGTCTGGGAAACAGGCCGGTGGCCTCTCCAGCACGTATTCGCCTAGTTCCAGCGCTTCCAAACGGGCTATTTCCCCGTGGATGTCTCCGTTCAAGCCTCGGCCCAGGTAAGCCTCAATCCGCTTCTCGGGTATCTTCGCGTCTGGCAAGGTGGGCGGGTACAGCAGCATGGACGTACTCATGCCACTATCCACGATCAGGCGCAAGGGGTGCTTAGAACCGTCTGGGAAACGGGCCTGTACGTTCACATAGGGCTTGGCCGCCTCCATCTCCAGCGGCACCACAGTGTATTTGCTTTCTTTCTTTGCGGGGAAGGTACCAGGCTTATACAGGGTCATCATCTTGTTCTGGTAATCAATCTCCACCACAAAGTTTTTGAACAGTGGGTATCCGATGATGCCGTGCACCTCCATGCCCAGCCTTGACGAGAGATTGAAGATGTTCTCCTCCAGCATGAGCACCTTTTGGTTTGTGGCCTCCACCCCGTAAAAATTGATGTTGTTGCCCGATGAAAGCATGGCCTGAATACCAGCGCCCCTACCCAATCCGCGCAGGTACAGTTTCTCTACATTGTTGAGGGTGATGGTATCAAATTGACCTATTTCCATGAGCAGGGTCCGATCTACCCCCGTATCCACCACAAAATTGAGCGGATTGGAATTGTTGATTTTCACCTGAATGATGACCAGGTTATGGACCAACGTGAAAGGCACCCGCACCCGCTTGCGATTGTACTGAAATTTCAATCCGTCCTCTTCCGTCACTAATTCTTGCCCCAAAAGTAAAAACGGAGACAAAAACAGCGAGCAGAACAGAAAAAGGACTGAAAATCCCTTCATAAATGGCATCTGCAGCAGGGCACCCATACTTTGCTTGTTCAATTTCGATTAAGTTAAGCAAAATAATCAGGAAAGTAAACTTCTTATAAGCCTATGCCTTTCTATAAATTATTATACTTACTCACCTCATAAAAGGTGCTGCTGAAAGACTGATATTTTTACTATTTGCCTCTACATTCTTCGCCATAAAAGCAGGTTGGTGATCTTCTCTGCTTGATCCTGCGTACTAGTTTTTAAGGACAATGGAAAGGCAGGCTGTGCCTGTACAAAGGCTAGACGGTGTTTAGGGGCTCCCTTTTAGAAAATAGCCCTAAACCGCATTGGTTCTTTTCCTAACTTGCCCCGGTTCTGGCATGGGCTTTTACGGTCTTGCCGGTACCCATCTCAACCTTTAGTTTCTTTACATGAGCGATTCTCTTTACCAACAGTTACTGGATCAGGTATTTGGCCCGGAAGCGACCGACCTTAAAACCGAAATCACTCCGTTGTACCGCGAACTGGAAACCGCTTTGAAAGAGGCGCGCCCGGGCCGTAAAAGCCAGGAAGAGGTGAGTTTCCGGTTTGAGCGTCTCCGGTTAGGCCTGGGAATCTCGTTGCTGCAGTTACTTACCGATTTAGGCGGAGACGAAGACAGCGCGCAGGTGCGTGACCTGCTGCAGGTCGCCCTTCAAGCCAGTTCCGTTCAGGGAATTGACAAGGTGATCCAGAACAAGAGCCACTTGTTTGAAGAACTTTACACCGACTTGTTTGTCAACGCCGATGCCGAGGAAGTGCTAGCCTTGTTTGAGGAAACCCTTAATGCCTCTTCAAAGGAAGAAACCGATGACCTGATTGACCGGGCCCTAGAGGTGGCGGATAACCTGGAGTTCCAGTCAGACGAGGATGACTCCCCGGAAGAATAACCTGCGCGGCTTCCGGCCTTTGTTTAACTTTCTGCTATGGAAATCACGCTCACCACCCCGGCCCTCCTGTTCCCGGCTCTATCCTTGCTGCTGCTGGCCTTTACCAACCGGTTCTTGTCGTTGGCAAAGCTGATCAGGGATCTGAAACCCATTTACAAGGCTAGCCACAGCCACCTGGTGTACGGGCAGATCCAGAACTTGAGAACCCGGCTGGTCCTCATCCGGAACATGCAGGCTTTTGGCATTGCCAGTATGTTTTCTTGCGTGCTATGCATGTTCATGATCTATGCTGGTTGGCAAACGGCCGGCAAAATCGTGTTTGGGGTAAGTCTGGTTTTGCTGATGTTGTCTATGGCCCTTTCGCTTTGGGAAATCCAGATATCAGTGAAAGCCTTGGAATTAGAATTGAGTGACCTGGAGCAGGACGAGACCATCGCCCCAATTGACTAGGCGTAAAAGGTTCATTCTTTTTAGCACAAATTCCTACAATTACGCTTAAAACGTAATTTCTTCCTGCTTCGCTTTATCAAACCTGTCCTCTTACTTACATGCCATGAACATTGGCTGATTTCTTGTACTCTACCCCGAAAACCTGGCTACCGGGGCAATACTCTCCTTCAACTGATGCCTTTATCCCGCATCTACCACCCACTAGGAAAAGCATTTTTATAAACACTTGTAGTCAAGGGTAAAAGCATAAACAAACCTACATTAACCTGGTTGTAGGAATCACGGGAGACAGTTGGGAAGGATTTCCTGCTTACACTTCTTTACGTTAGCCCCTACCCTAGTTAAAAGGTCAATTCATCCGCATGAAATTGCGTTATAATTATTGATGCTAAGCTCTGGGTTATACCTTTGTTCTTTATTGTGATTGACGTTCATGCCTATTCATCATCCTAGACAAATCTCTATTTTAGATTATACCTATACCTTACCCGAGGATAGAATTGCCCAGTTCCCGTTGGAGAACCGAGACCAATCTAAGCTTCTCTTGTACAGGAACGGCCGCATCACAGATGCACAATTCAAAGATTTACCCTCGGCGCTGCCGCCTAATTCCCTCCTGGTCTTTAATGACACCAAAGTAGTGCAGGCGCGTCTGCGGTTCCAGAAACCTACGGGCGGAATGATTGAGCTATTCTGCTTGGAGCCTTTGGAACCGGTGCGGGAAGTGCAACTGGCCATGCAGCAATCCTATTCCGTTATCTGGAAATGCTTAGTTGGCAACAACAAACGCTGGCGCGAGGGCCGCCTGGAGATGCCTTTGGGGCCTCTGCCTTCTGACGGGTTTCTCTGGGCCGAGCGCCTGGCCCCCGCTGAGGAAGGCTTTGCCATCCATTTTACCTGGTCGCCGGGCAATAGAACTTTTGCTGAGATTCTGGAGATTGCCGGTCTGTTACCGTTGCCTCCTTACATGAACCGCGATGTGCAAGAAGCGGATCAGGACCGGTACCAAACCGTGTATGCCTCAGAAGCAGGTGCGGTGGCAGCTCCTACGGCTGGTTTGCACTTTACCCCCGAGGTCCTGGAGCAGGTTACCGCCAAGGGCCATCAGCGGGCCTTTGTCACCCTGCACGTGGGAGCCGGCACCTTTAAACCCGTGAAAGCTGAACTCATGGAGTACCACTACATGCACGGCGAGCAACTGTCGGTGAGCAGGGCATTTGTGGAGCAGTTGCTGTACCACGGACCGCATCCGGTGATTGCAGTGGGCACTACCTCTATGCGCACGCTGGAGAGCCTTTACTGGTTGGGCACGGGCCTCTCTTTAGGTATTCTCCCCGGCGAGAGCGATGAACTGTTGGTGCCCCAGTGGTTCCCCTATGAGGTACGCACCACCCTTTCGGTTCAGGAAGCCCTGGAAGCGCTCTTATACCACCTGGACAGCCACAAACTCACCCATCTGCACGCCACTACCCGCATTCTTATAGCACCCGGCTATCAGTTTAAAATCTGCACAGGGCTGGTGACTAACTTCCACCAGCCGCAAAGCACCCTGTTGTTGCTTGTCTCTGCTTTGATTGGGCCCACGTGGCAGAAGGTGTACAAGCATGCTCTGGCCAATGGCTACCGATTTCTGAGTTACGGAGACAGTTCCCTGCTGCTGCCGTAGGACCTCTATTCTATTTCAAGGAGGTTTTTGTAAAATCCTCCTTGAAATAGAATAATTTATACCCTCTCATTTGATTTATGCCCTTAGAGTTGTAGTTTAAGAAGAACATTCTACCCCTATCCAAACTACAAACCCTTTATGGCATCTTATTACTCATCAGACAAGAACCTGGACATCGAGTTTCAGGGCAGAGGCGGTCAGCTTTTTGAAATCCAGTTGGCCAACTGGGTCCTTACGGCTATCACCTTCGGGATCTATTATCCTTTGGCCAAAGCCAATTTGTTGCGCTACACTTACGGCAAGACAAAGCTCTCTGGCACCTCCTTTATCTTTCACGGCACAGGCAAGGAGATGTTCCTTGGGTACATCAAAGCCTTAGCGTTGGTTTTCGCCTTTTACGGCACATTCTTGTACGCTGTCTTTTCAGAGAATTTTGAATTGATTTCTTACGTCTACCTGGCGGGCTTTCTGGCTATTATCTTGCTTCTTCCGGTTGCCATCCATGGCCGCATGCGGTACCGCATGTCCAGAACCTCGTGGCGGGGCATCCACTTTGGGTACCGCGGATACGGTTCATCATCAACAACACCGATTTATTAGGAGATTTTGACCCCGATTCTCTGCTTCAGACCGAAACCGAATACAAAGATGCCGTGTATGAAGACATCTCTGACATGCTGGATGTAGGATGGGTATAATAGCAACACAAACTATGCTTGAATACACCGGAACGTATTACGACGGGCATACCTCCGAAGGCAAATTGGTCAAAGTACTGGTAGAGCCAGAAGGGTTGGCGCTACATCCTCTCTCAGAGGCAGAACCCAACCAACCCCTTTTCTGGCCTGCGCAGCAGATTAGGCCCCACGCCTACCGGGAAAAAGACAAGACGGTTCTGCAGTTTGGGGATTTCCCTTTTCAGTCTTTGGAGGTGATTTCGCCTACTTTTGCCGAAACCATCAAGGAAGCGTACCCCACTGCGGTTTTCCATAGAAATGCCCTTCCGGCACCCAAGGGAGGCATGTCGGTGCTGGTATTATTAGGCCTTGGGTTTCTGGCTTTGGTGGTTGCCCTCTACATCTATGCGCTGCCCGCCGGCGCTGAAATGATTGCCCAGGAAATACCACAATCAACGGAGGTGCGCCTGGGTCAGAAACTGTACAAGCAAATGGTTACGGAGGAAAAGATTGATTCTGCCCGTACGGTTTATGCCAACCAGTTTTTAAAACAGCTTAAAGTTGAAACCACTTACCCCCTGCACTTAACGGTGGTAGAATCAAAAACCGTGAACGCCTTCGCCCTCCCCGGTGGGCATATGGTGGTGTACACCGGTCTTTTAGATAAGTTGGAAAGCCCTGAGGAGTTTGCCGCCCTGCTTGGTCATGAGTCGGCTCATATTCAGGAACGGCACTCGCTTCGGGCCCTGGCGCGAAATCTTTCGCATTACTTGTTTCTCTCTGTCATTTTCAGTGACATTACCGGCATTGCGGCCATCGTTCTTGAAAATGCAGACAAACTGAAGTCCTTGGAATACAGCCGAAGCCTTGAGCAACAAGCCGATGAGGAGGGCTTCCAATTATTGAAGGCCAACAAAATAGACCCCAAGGGGATGCACCGCCTGTTTGAACGACTGCAATCAACTGACTCTAACCTGGGCTCAATGCCAAGCCTTCTCAGCACCCACCCTCTAACCCAGGACAGAATCAATCAGGTACAGAGGTTGATAAAGATGCACCCCTACCCCATTGCACCTGCTCCTGCTTTGGAGAATCTTTGGGAGAAATTAGAGACAAAGTAATCTTTAGAGTATTTTAACAAAAAGGCACCTTGTAAACCAAGGTGCCTTTTTGTTGTGGAATAGTGTTTAGGGTTGATACCTTAGAGTTTGCTGGCCTTTGATGTTTAGATTTGACTCTTTCGCAAACTCTTATTTAGCTATTGCTTGATAACCACTCAAACAAAAAGAGGAGGCCAAAACCTCCTCTTTTTGTTTGAGTGGATGGAACTCTTAGCCTTCAAAGTACCCTGGGTTCTGACTAAGGTTAGGGTTTGCGTCTCTTTCTCTTTGCGGGATAGGAAACACCAGGTTGTTTGCGCTATACGGCTCACCATCAATGGTGCCTTTGGTGCGTTTAATGTCATGCAGAAGCTGGCCCTCAAAGATGAGCTCCAACTTACGTTCCTGCAGGACCTGAGCGATAGTTACCGCAGTTACTGGCTCTAAACCGGCCCGCTCTCTGATGGTGTTGATGTCTTCCACAGCAGAAACTCCGCCTATGTTCGTACCGGTTCTCAGGCTTGCTTCTGCCCGGGTCAGGTACATTTCTGCCAGGCGCAGAATTGGAATCACCGCGAACTGCTCATCAAACTTATTTGTGTATTCATTCTCGTAGATGCTCAGACGCTCATCTCCCGCTTCATATTGGTTTATGAGCTGGTCTTGGATCTCAATATCGCCTCTTTGTAGTGGAGAGTAATAAGTATTCAACTCATTAATCCCATCCTGAGAAGTTACCTGAATAGCGAAGATATCTTCGGAGCTGTTACCCGTATTGTTGAAAGCCTGCGCATAGGTATCGGTGAGTCTGTATCTGCTTGATTTGATGACCCTATCAGCGGCCTGACCAGCTTCCAAAAACTTCTCCTGCTGCAGGTACACGCGTGAAAGCATTCCGGCGGCGGCCCACTTGGTAGCGAAGAAACCATTGGTGGCTGGTAGCAAGGTCTCAGCCTCGGTCAAGTCTTTTACCACTTGGGCATAAACCTCGGCCACCGAGTTTCTGCTTACATAAGACTCCTCGGTGATGACACCGGTAGGCGTTAAAATCAAAGGCACCCCTGGATTAGTAGCCGGATTGCCGTCGACCCAAGCCTTGCCGTAGAGTTTAACCAATTCAAAGTACATAGTGGCTCTCAGGAATTTGGCTTCTCCCTCTACCCTCGCTTTTTTAGCTTGGTCTACCTTGTCCAGGTTTGCTAGTACACTGTTAGTGATGTTGATGACCCGGTAGCTGTCTAGCCAGGTATTGGCAATAAAGCTGTTGTTTTCCAGGATAGCCTTTTCATACACCTCACCCGGCTGCTGGAAAGTACCCACAAACGCGATATCACCGTCAGTAGCCAACAGGTCAGACAAAAACTGAATGTCTCCGCCGTACACGTCTGCATCGCCAGCGGCATCATAAGCGCCTACCAAGGCAGCTTCTACGTCAGAAGACGTAGCCAGGGCCTGACCAGCTTCTACTGACTGCTGAGGAGCTATGTCTAATTTGTCATCACAACTCAGGAGAAATCCAGCAAAGCCTAAGATGACAACGTATGATTTTATATATCTTCTTTTCATGACTTGTTCTTTAATGTGATTGGGTGCCTTTTTTAGAAACCAATGTTAACCCCAAAGGTGAAGGTTTTTGCCTGTGGAGCACCATAGAAATCATTTCCTTGGGAGATGTTACCAGCTAGGTAGTCTGTGTTCACTTCTGGGTCCCAACCTTCATAGTCAGTGAAAGTCAATACGTTCAACCCAATGGCAAACACTCTAACTTTCTCCAATTTGAACTTTTGGGTGAAGGTGGTAGGCAAGGTATACCCCAGGGTCAAGTTTTTCAGACGAACATAAGATCCATCAGACAGGTAGCGGGAAGAAGCATCGGTTCCGTTGGCATATCCTAAGTATGCTCTTGGCACGTCGGTGATATCACCAGGCTTCTGCCATCTATTCAACTGATCTTTGGTTTGGTTGTCATACCAGCTGGCGCTGGCACTCATGTACACCCCAGCACCGTTGTAGATATCGTTTCCAACCACACCTTGGAAAAGCACGCTTAAATCAAATCCCTTGAAAGAGAAATTGTTGGTTAAACCTACTACATAGTCAGGGTTAGGATCCCCAATTACTACTCTTTGGGCGGCACCGTAGTCATTGGTGGTTCCGCGGTTAAGGGTACCGTCTGTGTTAGGGGTGTTCAGGTAATAGAGGGCATCTCCGTTCTCAGGGTCAACACCGGCATACTCCACGCCAAAGAAAACCCCAATAGGTTGTCCTTCCACGGCCCGGTTCAGGTAACCTCCTTCAATGATCTGGCCTTGCAAGTCGGTGATCTTGTTGCGGTTTCTGGAGAAGTTGAAGTTGGTAGACCATTTGAAAGCCCCTACTAAGTTGTCTGAGTTCAGGCTGAACTCAAATCCTTTGTTTTCCAGTTTACCTACGTTCTTTAGCTGGGTTCTATAACCACTAGTGCCCGGCACGTTCACGTTCAGCAACAGGTCATCGGTTTTCTTGATGTAATAGTCAATCTCCCCTGAAAGTCTGCCGTTCCAGAAGCCGTACTCTAATCCTACGTTTAATTGAGCAGTTTCTTCCCATTTCAAGTCTGGGTTTTCAATCTGAGTTGGTCTCTGTCCGGGAGTCCCACCATAACCAGCATCTCCAGAATATAAGCCCAAGGAGGCAGCGTTGGCAATTTCAGCGTTCCCGGTGATACCGTAGCTACCTCTTAGTTTCAGGTAGTTGATCAGGCTAGAGTTAGCCAGGAAAGATTCCTCACTTATGATCCAGCCCAAAGAAGCAGCTGGGAAGAAGCCGTACTTGCTATCATTACCAAAGCGCGATGATCCATCTACCCGGCCACTCAAGCCCAACAGGTAACGATCCATGAATTTATAGTTTACCCGGGTAAAGTAAGACAAGAAGGAATAGTCTGTTCCAGAGGATCTACCTTCGGTGATGTCTGCCGCACTGGCAATGGTTCTGTAGGCATTACTTGGGAACTGCTGTCCCTCCACGTAATTTTCTGTCTGGTTGGCTTCCTGATAGCTCATCCCCACCACGGCGTCCACTGTATGTACCTCAGCAAAGCTGGTGTTATAATTGAAGAAGTTATTGGTGTTGTAGTTGGCAATCTGGGTATTGGCATTCACCCCGATACCATTAGGAGTACCTGTATTTCTAGCAGTTAACTTTCCATAGTAGGCGTTTTCGTTCTGGTTTAACAAATCCAGGCCAAATTCAGACCGGAAAGTTAAGCCATTGAAGATCTTATAGCTGGCGTACACATTGGTGAAATTCCGGAATACGGTTGTCAGGAAGTCAGCGTCAATGGCGTTCAGCAAGGGATTGTAGTACACCGGATAGTTGGTGTTAGGACGACCAGTAGCCGGATCCAAGGCACCACTCACTAAACCTGTTCTTGGGTCAATAGCTGGTGTAATGGGTGGCAAGGCCACAATCTGCATGGGCGTACTGAAGGCGTTGTCATTGCTTAGGCGGAAGTTTCTGGAACGGGTCAAACTGAAGTTCATGCCCACTGCCAGTTTTTCGGTAGCCTGATGGTCCAGGTTGATCCGACCGCTCATCTTCTCAAAACGGTTCCCAACCAGAATCCCCTCCTGGTTGCTATGCGATAAACCAGTGAAGAACCTGGTTTTCTCGGTACCGCCGGCCACACTCACGTCTACCTGATTCACAGAAGCATCTTGGAAAACCTCATCCTGCCAATCTGTGTTGTAGGTTAACGGATCTGTGGCGCCAGCTGCATAGCGCTGTAGACGGGTTTCGTTAAACTCCACCCAATAAGGTTCTCCCTCACGCTCCTCAGAGTTAGCTGCAGCCTCTCTTAAAAGCTCCACATACTCAGCTGAATTCAGAAATTCGCGTTTACGGGTTGGTTTGCTGAAACCAGTGAAGTAACTCACATTGATTTTAGTGCCACCAGTGTTACCTCTTTTGGTAGTGATTAACACTACTCCGTTGGCTGCTCTTGAACCATAGATGGCCGCGGCAGCCGCATCCTTCAACACCTCAATGGAAGCTATGTCATTAGGGTTCAAGTCAGCCAACGGGTTGGTAGGAGCACCGTTAGCGTTAGGAACGCTGGTGGTCAAAGGCACCCCGTCTAATACATACAAAGGCTCGTTACCGGCACTTACAGAAGAAGAACCCCGCACCCTAACCTTGATTCCCTGACCTAATTTACCGTTTTGCTGCTCCACCAACACTCCTGAGGTTCTCCCTTGAAGAGCGTTCTCAAAGCTTGGGGTGGGCGTATTTTGAATAGCTTCTGATTTGATGGAGGCAATGGAACCTGTTACCTCACGTTTCTCCTGGCTACCGTACCCTACCACCACTACTTCTTCAATAGTTTCAGCATCTACGGCCAACCGCACATCTACGGTGCTTCTGGTACCAACAACCTCCTCGCGAGGAGTGAACCCGATAAAGGTGAAGACCAGGGTTGGTGCACCCGTCACGCTAATCTGGTAGCGCCCATCCACATCGGTACTGGCGCCAATGGTTGTTCCCTTCACAACCACACTGACACCCGGTAAGGCCGAACCATCTGCTGCCGAGACTACTCGCCCAGAGATAGTTCTATTTTGCGCCAATGCACTAAAACCCAGCACATTGAGCAAAAACAAGAACAAGAGTACATGTTGTTTCATTTGGTTTGTTTGTTTGAAAGTTTGGGAATATTACCTCAAAGTAGGGCTTTATCAACAATAAACAAACAAACCAAATTGATAAGCTTACACGTCAATAGTTATAAAAATGTTAACAAAATATAAGATCAATAATGAATTAGTATAACTATTTATCATAATTAACATTTCCTTAATGTTAGATTGGGTTTTACTAAAATATCCTCAACTAATTATTTTTTATTCTTCTTGTAAAAATTTAATCTGGAAAATTCTAAACACGCCCAGAAAGGTTTAAAAAGTTCTCTTCCTTTTTAGGTGTAGGTAACATATCTAAATCTTAAGCCCCTTCTGTTTCATCTTCATTGAAAAGGTAAATACCGACCTAAAAGGACCTACCCCAAATAAGCATTTCGGGGCTGCTTTAGGGAAAGCAGCCCCGAAATGGCAATCAATTACAATGCAAGAACAAGGGAAACCAGGTCCTAGATATAGGCATCGTTCTGCTGCAGGTTAGGATTGGCATTCATTTCCCGCAAAGGGATGGGTAGCACCAGTTCTCCGGCGTTGTAGGGCAGATCGCCTACATTTTGACGGAGTCGCTTAATGTCATGAATTAGATGCCCTTCAAATGCCAGTTCCAGGGTCCGCTCTCGCAGAATATCCTCTAGGGAAACGGATGCCAAAGTCGGGATATCTGCCCGGCTGCGGATTGTATTTATGTCTTCCAGAGGAGTAGCACCCAAGGCAGTACCTAAGCGCTGATTGGCCTCTGCCCTAATCAGGTACATCTCTGCCAAACGGATAATGGGCACGTTGGCTGAGTAAACGTCATATTTCCCATTCCGGACTACCTCATCATCATCCAGGTACAGGATTTCGGCACGCTCGTCTCCATCTTCATACTCGGCTACAAAAGAAGTTGCCACTTCAATTTCAGCCCGCTGACTAGCGGAGTAGAAAGTTGCCAACCCCGTATTTGACTGCCCGGCATTGCTTTGCACGGTCTGCTGAATGGCGAAGATGTCTTCTGAGGTGTTCTGTGAGTTATTGAACTCATTGGAGAAATCCTCTACAAGAGAATATCCCCCTTCCTGGATCACCCGATTCGCTTCTTCGGCAGCCTTGGTCAGGTAAGGACCCCCAGCTGGGTTACCCGGCTCTCCGGCTTGCTGCAGGTAAATTCTGGCTAGTACCGCGCTGGCAGAATAGGTATTGGCGGCGGCCTCATCCTCTTTCTGGTCATCAAGACTGGCCCTATCAGGTAATAGATCCCGCGCCCGGGTGAGATCTTCAATGGCTTGGGCATAGACTTCCTCCACGGTATTACGGGGCACGTTGTTGGCATTGCTCAACACAGTGGTAGGTTCCAGCACAATAGGTACCCCAAGCTGGGTATTCTGTTGCCCTGGCTCATACGGCAATCCGTAGAAGCGAACCAGATCAAAATACACCATTCCCCTGATAAAGAGGGCCTCTCCTAATACCTCATCTCTTTGGTCTTCGTCTACAACCCCTACGGCTTTGATGACATTGTTTACTACGTTTATGGCGTCGTATGCCCGAATCCAGGTACCAGACACCACGGTGTTATCAGTGGTGATCGCTTTCTGGAACATCTGGCGGTATTGCAGGAAGGTACCACCCCAGATCAGGTTTCCGGTACTGCCCAGCAATTCACTCATCAGGTTCAAATCACCGGAGTAAAGAGGGGCAGTCTGCAGCCGCTCATAGGCACCTGTCAAAGCGCTCTGTACCCCCTGTGACGTAGAAAGAGCATTTCCTGCATCAATGGATTGCTGGGGGTCTACATCAAGTTCATCGTCACAACTGGTATTTCCCAGCAATAGACACAGGCTAAAGGCTAGGAAGAACTTGGTAAGGATATATCTATAACTTCTCATCTCTGTAGTTAATTAAAACCTAGTAGGTAAGTCAGAATCCGATGTTAACCCCAAACGTGATGGTCCTGGCCTGCGGCGTGGTATAGAAATCTACCCCAATCCCCACATTCTGGCGTTGAGCCGTTGGTCCCGAGCCAGGGGTATCTACTTCTGGGTCCCAGCCAGGGTAATCCGTAATGGTAAAGAAGTTCTGCGCTGAAGCGTATAACCGTACCCGAGTGAGATGGAACTTGCTGATCATGGGTGTGGGAAGGCTATAGCCAAGGGTAATGGTTTTCCCTCTCAGGTAAGAGCCGTCATAGATCCAGCGGGATGAATGCCCGGTTCCATTACCGTCCAGAAAACGAGCCTGCGGCACTCTGGTAATGTCACCAGGCTGTCTCCAGCGGTTTAATTGATCCCTGGTCTGGTTATCCACATAGTCCATGTTGGCAGATTGGAACCTACCAGCATTGTTGTAGATTTCATTGCCGTAAGAGAACTGGAGCAATACCCCCAAATCAAAACCTTTGAATCCAAAGGTATTATTCAGCCCACCTACATACTTTGGATTAGGATTGCCTACTACCTGCTGCTCAGCTGCACTGTAGTCATTGGTGGTTTCATCGCTGCCGGCCCGCAGGTAATAAAGTGCATCTCCGTTGGCTGGGTCTACGCCGGCGTATTTGAAGGTGTAGAATACCCCAATGGGCTGGCCTTCCACTGCTCGGTTTACTTCACCAGAAGTGATGACCTGCCCGTTCAGGTTCGTGATCTTGTTCCGGTTGAAAGCGATGTTGAAGTTAGTAGACCAGGAAAAAGCACCTGTCAGATTTTCGGTATTCAGGGTAACTTCCACCCCCTTGTTCTCCAAGTTCCCAACGTTTCTAGTGACGGTGGGGAACCCTGAGGTGGCCGGCACCTGAACAGCTAAAAGTAAATCCTCGGTTTTCTTTAGGTAGTATTCCACCCCACCGTTGATGCGGTTTTTAAAAATCCCAAAGTTAATGCCCACGTCTAGTTGTTGAGTGGTTTCCCATTTCAAGTCTGGGTTCTCCACGGAAGATGGGATGATGCCCGGGTTACCAGCGTAGGAACCGGAGGTGTAAAGCCCTCGGGCATCAAAGTTGCCGATGTTGTCATTCCCCGTGAATCCGTAACTAGCTCTCAGTTTCAACAGACTCAGGAATTCAACTTCCCGTAAGAAAGGCTCTTCACTTAGAATCCAGCCTACGCCAATGGCCGGAAAGAAACCGTACCGGTTATTAGCCCCAAAACGGGAAGATCCATCCAACCGCCCGCTGACTGAGAGTAGGTATTTATCCAGCAGTTTGTAGTTTACCCGCGCGAAGTAAGAAAGCAGCGAGTACTCCGTGCCCTCGGAAGTACCGAAATCAATTTCCGCGGCGTTGGTGATCCGTTTAAAATCATCGCTAGGGAAGCCAATACCAGACACGTAATTAGACTCCGTCTCAGATTTCTGGAAACTCATACCCAGGGTTGCTTCCACGTTTTGGGTCTCGCCAAATTGCTTGGAATAGTTCAGGAAGTTGTTGGTGGTGTAGTTCAGCACGGATACGGCCCGGCTTTCTGCGGACCCGGCTGGGCTACCGTCTTGGGTTTCCCTACCCTGGTAGGTGTTCTCATTTTGGTTCAACAAATCAAGCCCCAATTCACTCCTGAAGGTAAGGCCCGGCACAATGACGTAGCTGGCATAGATGGTACTTAGGTTTCGGTAACTAACCGTTTTCCTAAAGGCATCTCTCACTTCAATGAGCCCATTGTAATAAGCAGTTGCCGTATTGTATTCTCCGGTTTCTGGGTCTATAATAGGTTGAATAGGTGGTAGCGCTACAATCTGCAACGGAGTAGCAAAGGCATTGTCATCAGCTACCCGGTCGTTGACAGTGCGTGCCAGGCTGAAGTTAAAGCCAATCGTGAGTTTTTCGGTGGCGTTGTGGTCAATGTTAATCCGGGTGCTGGCCCGCTTAAAGTTATTCCCTACCAAAATGCCTTCCTGGTCTGTATAAGAACCACCCACGTAGAACCTTGTTTTATCATTGCCGCCGCTGGCAGTAAGGTCATATTGGTGATAACCCGCGGTACGGAATACTTGATCCTGCCAGTTGGAATTGGCCGGATTACGCCATTCTGGTAAAAAAGCGTCTTTGAACTCGTCCAGGTCCGCCACTATTCCAAGGTCAATGTACAATTGGGCCAATGAGGAATTTGCCACAGATTCATTGAACAACTCCAGGTACTCTGGCCCATTGAGAAATTCTACCTTGTTGGTGGGCTTACTGAACCCTGTGCTATAATCAAGGTTGAAGGCCGTTTTCCCAGCTTTCCCCCGCTTGGTGGTAATGAGCACCACGCCGTTAGAAGCTCTGGAGCCGTAGATGGCAGAAGAGGAGGCGTCCTTTAGAATCTCAATAGACTCAATGTCATTAGGGTTGAGGTCGGCCAAAGGGTTGGTGGGTTCGTTGTTGGTAATGCTTTGGCTTTCTGAGGTGATGGGGATACCGTCTACCACGTAGAGTGGTTGGTTACCCGCCGAGACGGAGGCTGAGCCGCGTACCCGTACTTTAATCCCCTGCCCCACTTTACCACTCCCGGAAGTGATTTGCACCCCGGCTACACGCCCCTGGATGGCTGACTCCACGCTAGGCACCGGGATATCCGCGATCTCATCGCCCTTCACACTAGCAATAGACCCTACCACGTCGCGGGCCTCTTGGGTACCATACCCTACCACTACTACCTCATTGATGGTCTTAGTATCCTCAGCAAGGGCCATGTTAATGGTAGAACTGGCGCCCACCTGAACCTCTCGGTTTATGTATCCCACAAAGGAGAAAACCAGAACAGGGTTGCCAGACACGTTTAATGAATACCGCCCATCAGAGTCGGTACTTGCTCCCGTGGTAGTGCCTTTCACCACCACGCTCACCCCAGGTAAAGGGGTACCATCTGCCGACGAGGTAACCCTACCGGAGATGGCTCTATTTTGCCCAACAGCACTAAATTGAAGTACGGTTAGCAAAATCAAGCACAAGAGTAGATGTCTTTTCATGTGATTTCAAATTTTGTTAACAAACCGACTACTTTATTAGTGTAATCTAATTTTTTATTAGCTTATTTCAAAGAACTTTAACTTTAAACTTACCTATAAATACTTGTCAGTATTACAGTTACTAGTAAAACTTATAATTAAAACCATACCAAATCTTATAGTTTTTTTACATATTTATAAGTAGCCCATTTCTTCAGACTTCTCAACAAGATTTAGATTTGGCTTCTTTTTTGTAGAAATAGTGCTAAAACAAAAATTCAGGTAAGTAGCTTACACTAACCAAATTGCCAATGCTATCGCATTTGCAAGGAAAGAGAGGGTAGGTAGACTTCTTTCTTTTGATTATTATTACTCCTTAAAAACTAAGTAAACCGAGCTGTTCCATGAAAAAGATGTTATCCCTGAACTTGGTATGGGCCTTTGCCGTTGCCATGTTCCTTTTGGGCAATACCGCTACTGCCCAAATCAAGATGCCCGCCGCTAGCCCTTTAACCACCATCAAACAAAACATTGGGTTGGCCGATGTGACGGTTGAGTATTCCCGTCCTAGTATGAAAGGCCGGAAGATCTTCGGAGATTTGGCTCCTTACGGGAAATTGTGGCGCACTGGGGCAAACGCCTCTACCAAACTGACCTTCTCTGAAGAGGTAATGCTGGAAGGCAACAAAGTGCCAGCCGGACAATATGCGCTCTACACTATTCCGGGTGAAAAAGAGTGGACTATCGTGATCCATAAAAACACCAAGCACTGGGGAGATGGCGGAAAAGACTACAAGCAGGAAGAGGACCAGGTTCGTTTCAAGGTAACTCCTAAGAAACAAGCCACTAAAACCGAAACCTTCACCATTGATTTCGCCAACCTGACCAACAACGGCGCTACCATGCAGATCATGTGGGAAAACACGTTGGTACCAGTGAAAATCACGACCGATGTAGACTCCAGAGTGATGGCTCAGATTCAGGAAAAAGTAGTGAATGGCACCAATGTAACTCCGGCTTTGTATGCCTCTGCCGCGGCTTACTACGCAGACAACAACAAAGACCTGAAGCAGGCTTTGACCTGGATGAAACAAGCCAACGAAAAAGACCCTAAATTCTGGACCTTGCACCAGCAAGCCAAAATCCAGGCGCAGTTGAAAGACTACAAAGGAGCCGCCGCTACTGCCCAGAAATCTATTGAACTTGCTAAAAAAGAAAGCAACGCCGATTACGTGGCGCTGAACGAGAAATTGCTGGCCGAGATCAAAAACAAGTAAAACTGATTTCGAGTTATTTTCCCGAAAACACCTAAAAAGCAGAACCCCGCGGAAACTACTTCCGCGGGGTTCTGCTTTTTAGGTGTTCCTTTGTTGGGGTATCACATCCAACGCACCTTCTCTTCCAGAGGAACCGTTCTTTTGCCGTTTCCACCGGGGCTTTCAGAGTAGCCCAAGTATAGAATCCCCAATACGGTATCCTCTTCACGCAATTGCAGAACTTCTTTCATGGCCGGGTGGTAGGCCATTCCGCCAGAGCCCCAATAGGTGGCAATCTCTAGGGCCGTAGCCCCCAGCAGCAAATTCTGAATCGCACAGGAGGTAGCCGCGATTTCTTCCAATGCAGGGATCTTAGGCAAATCGCCCCGTTTCATATAGGCGATCACCACGTGGGACGCCAAATCTCCCATGTGCAATAGTTTCTCATAATTCACCTCCAAAAACTTCTCGGGTGCGGTGCGGTCCCGGTACAGGTCGGCGTGCATTTTGCAGAAGTCCTGCACTTTTTCGCGGGCGTACACCACAAAGCGCCAGGGCTCTGTATGCCCGTGGGTGGGCGCCCAGTCAGCAAGGGCCAGCAGCTCCTGGACTTGCTCGTCAGGAATGAAGCGGCCGTTCATTTTAGGGGGCTTGGTGGTTCTTCGGTTTTGTATAATCTGTTGTAAAGCTAGAAAAGACTGATTCATGTTGAAGAAAATTAAAGAGTACTTAGGCAGAGGGAACTACCTCCGCTCACGCAGCATAGGCTGCAGTAGAAAGCCAACGCCCACCACCAGCACAGCGCCGATGAGGTTGTACCAGAGATACGCAATGGCTGTGTAGGAGTACAGCAGAAAGATGATCATCTGCGTGACGATGGCTGCCCAGAAGACGGCGTTGCCGGCCAAACGCTTGAAATAGAAAGCCGAGATGAAAACGCCCAGAATGGTGCCGTAAAACAAGGAACCCAAGATATTAACGGCCTGGATCAGGTTTTCCAGCTGGGAGGCAAAAAGCGCAAAGAAAATAGAGACGGCGCCCCACCCCACGGTAAACCATTTAGAGGCGCTGACATAATGCCCATCAGAGGCGCCCGGGCGCAGGGTGCGTTTGTACACATCCACCACGGTGGTAGAAGCCAAGGAATTGAAGGCCGAGGCCGTGCTACCCATCGCCGCGCAAAGCACCACCGCCAAAAGCAACCCTATCAAGCCTTGGGGCAGTTGCTGGGTCACAAAGGTGAGGAACACATAATCGGTGTCTTTCAGGTCAGTGCCTTGGTTGTAGGTTTTCACCAAGGCCTGGGCCTCTCCCCGGAGGGCTTTCCTTTTGGCTTCGGCCTCCTGCATTTGGTGGGCAGCCTGCTCTTGTCCTGGTTTGTTTTCGGTTTGGTAGGCTTTGACCAAGGCCAAGGTGGCCTCCTTTTTAGCTTGGAAAGCCTGTTGATTTTCAGCCTCTAACTTCTGCCAGGCCGGTGCTGCCCCTGAGGACATCACATTACTAGCTTGTTGCTGGTTGAAGTACAGGGGTGGCGCGTAGAACTGGTAAAACACAAAGACCAACACCCCTACCAACAAGATCAGAAACTGCATGGGCACTTTCACCAGGCCGTTCATGAGCAAGCCCAACCGGCTCTGGGCAATGGTCTCCCCGCCCAAATACCGCCCCACCTGTGATTGATCGGTCCCGAAGTACGCCAGGGCCAGGAAGAAACCGCCTATCAACCCAGACCACAGATTGTACCGGTCGTTAGGGTCAAACCGAAGGTCCACCAGGTTCAGTTTACCGGAGGCGCCTGCTACCGCCATAGCCTCAGAGAAGCCCACCCCATCGGGCAGTAGCCGAACCACCACAATGGCAGCCGCCAGCATTCCGCCCAGCATAACCGCCATTTGCAAACGCTGCGTCTGGCTAACGGCTTTGGTGCCGCCCACCACGGTGTAAAAGGTCACCACCACACCAATGAACAGAATGGTAGCCGTAAGATTCCAACCCAATATAGCCGACAGGATAATGGCCGGGGCGTAAATGGTAATACCGGTAGAAAGCCCCCGCTGAAGTAAAAACAGGAATGCCGCCAAGGATCGCGTTTTCAGGTCAAAGCGGGTCTCCAGGTACTCATAGGCGGTAAACACCTTAAGGCGGTAGAAAATAGGAATGGCCGTAATAGACAAAACCACCATAGCCAGCGGTAACCCAAAATAGAACTGAATGAACCGCATGCCATCATCAAAGGCCTGCCCCGGGGTGGAGAGAAACGTGATGGCACTGGCCTGGGTAGCCATGATGGAAAGCCCCATCATCCACCAGCGTTCGGTATTATCGGCACGCAGGTACCCCGACATTTGCTGGGCTTTGCGGGTTTTCCAGACGCCGTACAAGACAATGAACGCAATGGTGCCCATCAGCACCCCCCAATCCAATCCGCTCATCTGTAGGCTTCGGTGATGATGTAAAACAACAGGATGAGCACCGCCAAAACGCCCAGCACTAGCCAGTACATAGAAGTCCAGCTTTTGAAGAAGGGCGGCGGGTCAATATCTCCTTTGGTCATATAAGGTAGGGTGATGGCGGTTTACTTTTTTACAACGCCAGGAGGGCTGGTTTGTATTGTCTGAGGAAAAATCTCCTTTGAGGTGACTGCCTTTCAAAGAGGCCTAATCTTCAGCTTGGATTTAAAGCTGATTCGGGGCTGTTTTAAAGAAACAAACCCCGAATCACTATTTACCCAAAGAAAGCAGATTCACGAATAACCGGTAAGCGCCCGGCACTCCGGCAGGTAATTCCCTGAAAAACGAGTACCCGGTGTACACGAAATAGCCTTTGCCATACTTGGCCACGAGCAAACCACTATCCTTAGGAGTTTCACCCGGATCGTTGGACGAGATGATGGTCTCGTACTCAGGGGCCCATTGGCTAGGGAAATACAGGCCTCGCTCCTGCACCCAGCCTCTGAAATCCTGCTCAGTAATTTTGTTCGGAAAGTTCAGGACCGGATGGTTGGGTTTCAGGAATTTCACAGGAGCATCTTCCACGGTTACCCGGTCGTTGGACAACTTAATGGCGTATGGCCCCAGGTTAGGTGTCACCAGGCCGTTGCTCACATTATATTGCACCACCAGGGTACCGCCATTCTGCACATACTGCATGAGCTGCGGCTGCTGGAATTTAAGACGTTCCAAAGTGTTAAATGCCCGAACGCCTACAACTACGGCATCATACTTCTGCAAAGCGGCTGCTGAAAGGTTTTCTACATGCAACTGGTCTACGGCATACCCAATCTGCTGCAAGCTGGCGGGTACTTCATCGCCTGCGCCCATCAAGTAGCCAATGTGCTGACCTTTGCGTTTTAGGTCCAGTTTCACCGCTTTAGCCACAGCTTCCGGGAACAAGGTCTGGGTTGGAATGTGCGGGTACTCAATGGCCCGGAAGCTCTGTGAGTAGGTTCTGCCCCGGGTGGTCACCACGGCACTAATGGTACTCTCAGTTTGGTTAGCTCCCGGGTACACCATGAACGTGAAAGACTGCTCCTCTCCTTTCTGGGCCAGGTTGAAATTGTTGTTAATGGGTTCAGAACGCCAGCCATCGGGCAGACGCAGGGAAACCTGTCCTTCCACCTGGTCTTTCCCGGCCCGCACCCGCAGCGTAACCGGCTTAGGCTGGGCATCAGCAAAGACGTACACCTTCTCGGTCATGTTCACGAAAACCGGCGGCGCAATCTCAAAGGGGCGGTACTGCTCTCCTTCTACGGGATCGGTACGTTTGTACACCACGGGCACTACAAAGGTGAAAGGCTGGTTTTGTATCGTCAACTGCAATCTCACCTGCGCCGCGGCAGGGTTTTCAGGCAACCCGATCAAAGCGGGATCATCTACCCGGAACATGCCCGTGGTCCCCGGCACCTGCAACCAGTAAGGCTGAGAGTAAGGAGTTGAAGCCGGCACCGTTCTGGAGGTACGGATAAACAAAGGTTTATTAGCTTCTAGCTTCTGCTGCACCGTAGAATCTTGATTCGCGAAGAGGTACTCCACTTTGGTAAGGGAAACCAGCACGTTGGAACGGTTCACCGCCTCCATGGACAAAGTCACCGGCTCTCCCGGCGAAACCGAGAACTCCTGCACAGAAGAAGCCTCCAGATACAGACCCAGACAAGCTTTGATGGCGTCCTGCAAGTCTTGTTGCTTAACCGTTTTCCAGTAAGAGGCCGGCAACTTAGCCAGGGCGGCATTCGCCTTTAAAAGGACTGGCACCGAAGCCGCCGGATTAGCGGAGTTATAGTTCTTAAGTGCCTCTTGCAGGAGTTTGTCTACCTCTTTGCTTCCGTTCACCCGGTTCCACGAAGTATTGACGCCTTCCAAAACATCAGTCTTGGCGGCGGCACCTTTCAGAAACTCAAAATACTCCACTGCCTCCCCGCGGGTACCACTGCTACCAAAGCCCTGGCTTTTGTGCATGCTGCGGCTTTGGGCGGCAATCTCGTTGTACGATCTACCTAAAACAGGATTATAGACACCCGCGTCTATCTTCAATTTATCTGATGGGTCAAACTTCTGGCCCTGGCCGTAGAAAAAAGAAGAGGTATTCCACAGCAGGCGTTTGGTTTGCCACGGCTCTACGCTTTTCAGTTGCTCCGGGAACCGCTTAGGGTCAGCGGCGGCATCAAAGGCCTCCATGGCAATCATCGCCGAGGCCGTATGGTGACCGTGCGTGCCCCCGGGTTCTGGGGAGAAACGGGTAATAATTACATCGGGCCTGAATTTGCGGATCACCCACACCGCATCGGCCAGCACCTGCTCTTTGTTCCAGATGGTAAAGGTCTCGGCGGGATTCTTAGAGAAACCGAAGTCATTAGCCCGGCTGAAGAACTGCTCTCCTCCGTCTATGCGGCGGGCCTGCAGTAACTCCTGCGTCCGGATGATGCCCAACTCCTCCCTGATCTCAGGCCCAATCAGGTTTTGACCACCATCGCCTCGGGTAAGCGACAGGTAGCCGGTGCGTAGTTTACGCTCATTGGCTAAATAGGCAATCAGGCGGGTATTTTCATCATCTGGGTGCGCGGCCATGTACAGCACGCTGCCCAGCACATTCAGTTTTTCAAGCGATAGCCTAATATCAGCGGCATCTGGTTTTTTGGGGGCCTGGGCGATGGAGGTGGAAACTCCCAATCCCCAGGTCAGAAGGAAGGAAGCCGCTAAAACACGTACGGAGGTCATGTTCATCAAAAGAAGGTCAAATTATTCAACAGACAGCCCTATTGGTAAGACCCGGGCATCTCACGGTAAAGCTATGGAATTTTATAGGAAGTGAAGAAAAGAAGAAGCCGGTTTTCTGGAACTCGTTCCCTAAATTTTAATGGTTACAAGCTGCCTTTTGGAGTAACGTTAGGACTTGGTTTAATCTTATTCTGCCTAAAGAAGGCTTTAAACGGAAGCTTTCCTCTTTAAAGCATTATGGGTCCAAGCTTCTAAAGGGGAAAGCCCCACAGTACTTAGATTTTACGCCAGCAGGGCGGTTCATAACAACTATAACTTTTTGGTGGGTTTGCCAGTTAAGAGAATCAAGTACAGCGCTTAAAATCTGATAGACTATGAAAAAGCTAATGATGATATTGGCAATGGCTGGCATGACCGGCTTTGTCGCCTGCGACTCTCAAACCGGGCAAAACACTAATTCTGCCGGTACAGATTCAGAACAGAACTCCAGCAACCCCAACAATAACAGTAGTGTTGTTAATCCGAACCCCAATGACACTACCGGGGCTACTGCCACCGAAATTACCCAAAGCCGCGTAGGCAACTCCCAAAACCGGGGCGAGACCAACAACTCCAAGTCCCGGACTACCGAAAACGTGACTTTGCGGGACAGCATAGAACAGTAAAACATACTGCAGAGGTTTTAAAGCCAATTTTAGAAAACCGGCCTTAAAACCTCCGCGCTTGGATTACAATAAAAAAAGGAGAAGCGTGGGCCTCTCCTTTTTTTATTGTCCTTATTGTTTCTTGGCTTTCTGCTGCTCTTTAAATTCCTGCCCAGACCTGAGGGTATAGAACTCCCCTACCAGCGTTCTGATCTTGATTTCATCCAGGGTAGACAATTTCTCCTCTACTGCGGCTTTGCGCTTGCCCAAGTTCTGCAGAATGTAGTCGGCGTAGTCCCAGTCACGGGAGGTCCAGTTTTGGCGCTTGGCCCGCACGTTCTGCATAAACCGGATGTACGCTTCCCGCATGTGGATGGAGCTGATGTTCTGCACGTTCCCGAAGGAGCCCAGCAACTCTTTCTCGCGTAACCGTACTTCTTCGGCCTGCAGCGGCACCTCATCGGCCATGGGCTTGTTTTCCAACTCATGGAAACGGGTTTTCAGCTCCAGGTACTCCCGCTTTGAGTTCTCAGAAAGGTTCTGGAAACTGTTCTCTATTTTGTTTGATTGCCGGGCAAAATCGCTCTTGATGGTAGGCCACTCGGCACGGGTGGTGGTGGCAATTTTGTCTGATTGCATTTTCACCCACTCCTTGAAGTTGCGTAAATCTTGTTCTGCCGGAGACTCCTGCGTCTCCTTGGCACTTGCGGTAACTGGTTTCTCCGTTTCTTGGGTCTGCGCCAAACAAACCGAAGAAAACGAGGCCGTTACCGCCAGAACTAGTCCCAATATCTTTCCTTTATGCATGGCTTGTCTCTTAAAAGTAAATAGGGTTCTCTCTTCAAAGGTAAAAATTTTTCTAAAAGAGCTTCCTTGTGTTTCCTGCAAGAACAACGCCAAAACTTAGATTTTCATTTCACCTGAAAGGCAAAAATTCATTTTCTGCTATGTTTCAATCAACCAGGCGTAAAAACAGGAAGGTCCAGCCGGGCATTAACCTAGCTGAACCTTCCTGTTTTGTCAAAGAATGTGCCTTTTTGGCTTCTCTCTGGTGGTGATACCCTGTTTAGTTCTTTTCCAGGATCTGGAAAAGCTCATCCAGTTTTGGAGTAAGAATGATCTCAGTGCGACGGTTTTTCTGGCGGGCATCGGCGGTGGTGGCAGGGTCAACCGGCACGTATTTAGAACGGCCTGATGGCGTTACCCGCTGGGGAGCCACGCCTGCCTCGGTCAGAATACGGGTGATCTCGGTAGCACGCAACACGCTCAGGTCCCAGTTGTCTTGCATGCCCGCCGTGCCTCTGGCCACCGGCACATCATCGGTGTGGCCTTCTACCACCACGTTCACGTCTTGCTGGTTCTGTAAGGCACCCGCCAGTTTCTTGAGTGCTTCCTGACCTTGGGCATCCACCTTGGTAGAGCCAGACTTGAATAGCAGCTGATTTGATAGAGAGACATACACTTTTCCGTTCCGGACATCAACGGTCAGGTCAGACGCTTTGAAGCCCAGGAGCGCTTTGCTCACTACTTGCCTCAGGTTGTTCACGGCACGGTCTTTCTCGTCTAAAATGCGCTGCATCTCGGCCAGACGGGCCTCACGGGCCTGCAGATCGGCGGAGAGTTTGTCTACCTGCTGGTTTTTGTTGTTCAGGTTGGTACGGAGCGAGGCTTCGGTAGAGGCTTTTTCACTAGCCAGATCGGCTTTCTCCTGGTTCAGGCGTTCTTTGTCTTGCTGCAGGCGAGCCCGCTCGCTTTCCAGTTCGGCTTTTTGGCGAGTGAGTTCATCTTGCAAGACCACCAACGACCGGTTCTCGGCCAAAGCCGCTTCATACTTTTTGGAAGACACACAGGATCCTAACAAACCCAACACCAGCACGGCCGGAAACGCAGGGTTGAAGAAGTTCTTTTTCATAGATTCTTAAATTTTACGCGGTAGTTACTAGTAAAAGCAACAGTGTTTATACGTACGCAAGGCTTGGCGCCCGGGTTAAAACACCGAAATATTTAGCCAGTATGCAAATCTGCAGCTAAGGTTGTTGGGTGCTTTTACCCTATTAGCTCCCCTAGCAGACCCAAAGAAATGGGTTTTACCACCGATAAAACAATGCAAGAAATTGCGCAGAAACAGGCACCCAGATGCAAACCGTAAGGCAAAAATACTATCTTTGGATCGAGGCAAACTTGCTTTGGGGCTAAAAACCCTATCGGCAGCGTTCCCAAGACATTAAATTCATTTACTTTTTTCCTCTATTTTCTTTAAAACAGCATGAAAACCAAATTGACCGTGAACAACAACGGCTCCCTTAAGATTGAAGGCGAGTTTATCATAGTAGATCCGCAAGGAAATGAGTACAACCTGCAAGGACGTGAAGTGGTGTCTATCTGCCGCTGCGGCCTTTCTAAAAACAAGCCTTTCTGCGACGGCTCCCACAAAGGGCACTTTGAGCACAACGCCGTTGCCTTTGAGTTGCCACCGCGCAAGGTGTAACTAAGAGTTCTGAGTCAGAGCCATCATCAAAGAGGCGGAGCTTACCTCTCCGCTTTTTCTCTTTCTTCCTCCTCTACTGTTTCTTCACTCCTATTCGTCATTAGGTTCTATGTCTGTCACCTCTACTACAACCCCTACGGGATTTAAGCGCGAAATCAAACTTTTTGATGCCGTTATGTTGGTGGCCGGTTCCATGATTGGATCCGGTATTTTTATTGTAAGTGCAGATATAGGACGCTCCGTGGGGAGTACAGGCTACCTGCTGCTGGTGTGGGGATTAACCGGATTGATGACCTTGGCCGGTGCTTTGAGTTACGGCGAATTGACCAGCCTGATGCCCCGGGCCGGAGGCCAGTACGTGTACCTGCGGGAGTCTTACGGCCCTTTGGTGGCTTTCCTCTACGGCTGGACCCTTTTCTTGGTAATCCAGAGCGGTACTATTGCCGCTGTGGCGGTGGCCTTTGCCCGATTCACTGGCGTGTTGGTGCCGTGGTTTTCTGAAACCAACGTGCTCCTGGACTTGGGCCTTCTCAAGTTTACCTCGGTGCAGTTACTGGCCATTGTCTCCATCATTGTCCTGACGTTGATCAACCAACAAGGGGTTCGGAACGGGACCATCATTCAAAACATCTTCGGAAGTACCAAGTTGATTGCCTTGTTCGCGCTTTTAGGATTCGGCCTTCTGTTAGGCACCAAACCGGAGGTGATTGACTTGAACTTCTCTAATCTCTGGGATGCGCAGTCTGTGGTGCTGGACAAAGAAACCGGAGCCATCACCCGCACTACCCTGTCGGGCTGGGCGTTGTTGGTAGGCATCAGTACCGCTATGATCGGGTCGCTTTTCTCCTCCGATTCCTGGAACAACATCGGGTTTTCCGGCGATGAGATCGTGAACCCCAAAAGAACCATCGTGCTGAGTATGGCCATCGGCACAGGTATTGTCACGCTGCTGTACATTCTTATTAACGTGGTGTACTTGACCATTCTCCCCCTGCAGGGTGACCCAGCCGGGGTAGACGCCTTGAGCCGTGGGCTCCAGTTTGCCAGCAACGACCGGGTGGGTACGGCCGTGGCCGAAGTAATTGGCGGCGCCCCTGCCACCATTGCCATTGCCATCCTGATCATGATCTCCACCTTTGGCTGCAACAACGGCGTTATCCTCTCGGCTCCCCGGGTGTATTACGCCATGGCCAAAGATGGGTTGTTTTTCCCAAACATGGCCAAACTAAACAAGAACGGGGTACCGGGTGCGGCCTTGGCTATACAAAGCGTGTGGGCAAGTTTGCTTTGCCTTTCGGGCCGTTACTCAGACCTGCTGGACTACGTTATCTTTGCGGTGCTGCTGTTTTACATTCTTACCATTGCAGGCATCTTTATTCTACGCCGCACCATGCCAGATGCACCCCGTCCGTACAAAGCCATCGGGTACCCGGTGTTGCCGGCGCTGTACATTCTGATGGCCTCTTTTATCTGCATTATCCTGCTCATTTATAAGCCTAATTACTCATGGCCGGGTCTTATTCTGGTAGGGATAGGCATACCAGTGTTTTACCTTTTCGGGAAACGGTTCAAGCGGATAGAAGGATAGTAGCAGCTTTACCATTATAGAAGCACCGCTGGTTCGTTTAGAAGACGAGCCAGCGGTGCTTTTGTTTTTAAGCGGATTTAGGGAAAGGGGCCATAAAGGATATGGCTTAAAAGCGGAAAGCCTCCCCTATCGGGAAGGCTTTCCTGTTATTGGTCAAATAAATTCGTCTCTACTCCTGATGTGGCTTTCGCCTTTGTGTTTCTAAACGTACTACTGCCGTATCCCTTAAAAAGCTTAACCAAAGGTCAATTTTATTTAAGTTTTAACGTCAGCTATTCGGTCTAGCTTTTACGACATCTGTTTCGCTACACTATTTAACCAACAATTATAACCTCTTTAACGAACTGCAAGGCAGAAGGTTACAACATCATCGTAATTTCAACATTGCTATTTACCGCAATCTTCCCAAAACCCGGCGGGATCTCGCCTCAAAATGGGCAATATCCTTCCTGCTGATTTGACGTATCTCTCTTACTTTATTCTTTACCCTATTAATTGTATGAAGAAGTTTTTGTTTGCCATGGTTCTGGCTTGGTGCTGTACTTTGGGTGTGAAGGCGCAGACAAGCCTTGGGCTGAAGGGAGGGTTGAACGTGGCTACCATCAGAATCCCTAACACAGACATTGATCCTCGCATAGGCGTACACGTAGGTGGTTTTGCCTCTACCCCTATCTCCAGCAGGTTTGCCTTACAGCCTGAGGTAGTGTACTCGCAACAGGGGGTAGAGACGCCTCAGTACGTGTATACCTACCACTACATCAACGTTCCACTTATCTTCAAAGGCACTATTTCTGGCGGATTGCACGCCCAGGTAGGCCCTCAGTTTGGCATTCTGCTTTCGGCGGACAGAAAAGAAGGGAAAAATTCCCTGGACATCACCGACTCCCGTAACCGGTATGACGGGGCTATTGGCTTAGGCTTGGGGTATGACGTCTCTGCCTGGCAGGTTTCGGCCCGCTACAATCTGGGCTTGTCAGATACCCGGGATGACAGTGACAATGGATTCAACTACACCAATAATGTTTTTCAGTTATCGCTTGGGTATAAGGTAAGGTAATCTACTTTCCTTAGTATATAATTTAAAAGGCAAGGCTCCTTTTTCCGTGACCCGGGAAAGGAGCCTTGCCTTTTATCAGTGCTTTTTCATTACCACACAAAGCCGCTTTATACCTGATTTTCATAAACAGAGGCGAAAACGCTTCAATCAACTTTCTTCTTTCTTCAAGCTCCATCTTTTTAAATTTACCTGTAACTCAAAGCCTTAGGTAAAGCAAAAGTTTTTCATGCATTTAGGGGTTTGGCAAATTACCTTTGTCTTCCATTTAACCCAGGGCAGCATGCTAAGCACTTGCAAATCAATAAACTAATATTTTTAGCTGGTTCCTTTAGCTTGTAGCATCTGCCCTGCCTACTTGCCTTTACTTTATGACTGCGAACACATCCCCCACAGAGTCCATCACCATACAACCCACCACCGACCCCGTCATCATTCATGAATTGGCGCATGCCACGTGGTATCCCACCTATGGCAACATCCTCTCTCAGGAGCAGATAGACTTTATGTTAAAAGAAATCTATTCGCTGGAGTCTTTGAAAGATCAGATGGAGAAGGGTCAAACTTTTCTGCTGCTTCTCTACAACAATACGCCAGCTGCGTTTGCGGCCTACTCCCTTCTGGATGCTTCCCAACAGCACTACAAATTGAATAAGATCTACATTCACCCGGCTTACCAGGGAAAAGGAGCCGGGAAACGGCTTCTGCAAGAAGTTATACAACGGACAAAAGTCTTGGGAGGCAAGCAATTGGAATTAAACGTGCACCGGAAGAACCCTGCCCAACATTTTTATTTCAAATCCGGATTTAAAATCTCTAAAATTATAGACATTCCTTTTGACAGATTCACCTTGAATGACTACATTATGACACTGAATTTAATTGAGACTAACTGATTCTTGATCAATTAGTCATACAGTTAAACCTTATAGGCTTATTCTGAGAAATATTGTAATATTTAATATGTATGCTTAATAACCAGATTAACAAAATCATATTAATAACAGGAATCATTCTAAGTACATCCATTTCTGGATATTGCTGGGGTTTCTTTGGGCATAAGGTTATTCAGCAACTAGCTATTTACGGGCTCCCGAAGGGGATGCAAGGCTTCTACCACCGCAACATGGCCCACTTGGTAGAAACTTCCATCCGCCCGGATGAACGGCGGAACTCAGACCCAAAGGAGGCACCACGCCACTTCATAGACTTAGAGGCATTTGGAGAGCACCCCTTGGAAAACGTGCCTCGCTCCTGGGATGCCGCTGCTGCCAAATACAGCCCAGACACCCTGCAGAAATACGGGATAGTGCCGTGGCAGGTAGTCAGACTGAAAGAACGCCTTACCCAAGCCTTCTACAAGAAAGACAAAGACAGTATCCTCTACTACTCGGCTGACCTGGCCCACTACATCCAGGATGCCCACGTTCCCCTGCACACCAGTTTAAACCACGACGGGCAGCTTACCGGCCAAACAGGGCTCCACAGCCTTTGGGAATCAAAACTACCCGAGCAAAACCTGGCGTCTTACAACCTCAAGCACCACAAGGCCACTTACTTCAAAAACGCCGAGCATGAAATCTGGGAGGTGGTACGTTCCTCGCACGTTTTGGTGCCTCAGTTACTGGCTATTGAAAAACAGGTAAGCCAGAATTTCACAGAAGCCACCAAATACACCACTACTGAGCGCAACGGCCGTACCCGCAAAAGCTACACAGATGCCTTTGCCAGTGCCTACAACCAAGCTTTGGGCACTATGGTGCAGGACCGCATGCGGGCCTCGGCTGAGAAAACGGCTTCTTTCTGGTACACCTGCTGGGTTGATGGCGGCAAACCAGACCTGTCCTTACTCATGGCCACGCCCCGCACCAAAGCCGAGAATAAGCAACTGAAGCAAGAGCAGAAAGCCTGGAAAAAGGGGAACCTACAGGAGAAAGATTTACTCTTGACTAAGATCAGGATTTCGCTCATGGATGTGGTAGACTGGGTCAGCGCCACCTTCGCCTAAGTGCCCTTTGCCGGTTTGTTTTTTAGGTTGATCTTGAACAGCCTACCTAAAATCTGAGGTTAAACCCGTACTTTTGCCGTCCGCGTTTAACAACTGTAGAAAGAGCACATGCATATTGCAATAGTAGGCAACATTGGGGCCGGCAAAACCACTTTGGCCACCAAACTGGCCCAGCATTACAAATGGGAAGTTTTTCTGGAAGCCGTAGACAACAACCCTTACCTGAAAGACTTTTATGAAGACATGCCCCGGTGGGCCTTCCACTTACAGGTTTTCTTCCTGAACAGCCGCTTCAACCAGGTTTTACAGATAAACGAACGCACCAACGGCGTTATCCAGGACCGCACCATCTACGAAGACGCCTTCATCTTCGCCAAGAACCTGCATCACTCCGGCATGATGAGCGACCGCGATTACCAGAACTACTTCAACCTGTTTGAGTCCATGACCAAGATGGTGAAGGCCCCAGACCTGTTGGTGTACCTCAAAGCCGACCTACCTAAACTCATCGGGCAGATCCAGAAACGCGGCCGTGACTACGAAGACAACATCTCGCTGGCTTACCTGAAAAACCTGAATGAGCACTATGACCAATGGATTGCCAATTACAAGCACGGCAAACTACTGGTGATTGATGTAAACCAGATGGACTTCGTGCAGAACCCAGAGGACCTTGGCGTCATCATTGACCGGATCAACATTGAATTGTTCGGGTTGTTTTAGACCAGATTCTTAGTAAAAACCTCCAAAAGGTACGGGGTTGATTCTGGGCCGTTTTACAGAAAGTGGCCCTGAATCAACCCCGCACCTTTTTTTATTGCTCGTTTTTATTGCTCGGCAAGAGTCACAGACAGAAGTATAAAAGTCGAACTAAGGTCTTGGATACCTTAACATCGGAATGCTCTCTTTATCGGATTGATCCCTTGACTTAGATTTGCGTATACATAGGAAAAAAGCAATATGAATCCAATGTATACAAGACGCTTCCTCTTTGGTGCCCTTATGATAGCCTTGCTTACCGGTACTGCCTGTGAGCGAACCTCCCCTTCCAACAACGACCCTAACAACCAGCCTCAAACCCGGGCCGAGCAAGACTTAGCCGAATTACGGGAGTGGATGAAAAACAAAACTGATAGCGCCGGCGGAGAATTAGATGACACTACTTCGTCTGGTAGAGGAGCCCGCCTCAGGGAGGAGTTCAGGCAAAAAACGGCCCAGCTAGACACTCGTTTAGACAGTCTTTCTGAGAAGTCGAAAGAGGAGTATAAAGAGCTAAGGCGAAAATACCAGAATTGGGAAACCCGTAACCAGCAACGCACCCAGATGCCGTTGCAGCAGGAAACTCTGAACCGTTTTGAGGAAGAACTTTTTGGGGCTCCCAATGCCTTAGACGCACATCTTACCGCCACACAGATGCGGGACGTGTACACCCAGTTCCTGCAAAACGTGCGCACACGCCGGAACTCCTGGACCGCCTCGGACTGGGACTACGTGGACGAAATCTACAGTCAGTTAAACCAAAAAAAGGACCAGGTAGAAGACCAGCTATCGGCCCAGGACAAACTTAAAATCAAAGCCTTGCAGGCAGAATACCTTGCCTTGGAGACCAGCAAAGATGCGAAGGATCTGGCTACGGAGATAAAACAGTAAAATCAAAAATTATGGCGGTTAGAGGCCTTTGTTACTTCTTCGTTTCCAAGGCCTCTAACCATTCCATGGCCGAAGATAAATCTCTGAAAATACCCACGTTACAGAGAGCGGACATTCTGCGTTGTAAATCCTGGGCATTGGGCAAGTCATGCATGTCACGGGAGAGCACCAGGGCAAAGTGTTTGAGGCCGGCAGCTACCACCTGCGGCATCCATTCATATTCTAACCAGTCATTGGCTTCTTCCCAATCACCGGTGACGTCACTCTTATCGTTGAGAAGTTTAGAAGAACGCTTCTCTTGCTGCAGGGGCAGGTAGGTCCTGGCGACCGCCACCACGTCATCCTGATCAATATGACCACTCCATTTTACGTAAAACCAGTCTTTCTCCTCTACATATTTAAGAGAGATATACGAATGGTCACTGGTAATTGCCCACAGGTCGGCCATACACGATAAGGTAAGGTTACACGGAGTTCATCTAATAAAAGAGTTTTGTTGTTTGTCTTTAAAGAGTACGTCCTAGCCTAAGTGAATGTTCAACCCTGGTTGCCAAAGGATCAGTGGGCCATTTCGGCCGAAATCCAACCGGTGTCACCCTTGGGATCCTTCACCAGCCAAAACTCGTCCTGCTTGGCCAAAACCCGCACCGTAGAATCAGGGGATAAGTTTTTCTGAGCGGCTGCCTGGGCAGAAGAGGCTTCTAATAAAGGAGCTTCGCGGCGCAACTTCACGGCCTGGATGGGTTTCTCAAGCGTTTCCACCAAAGAAGCGGAAATGTAGCCTTGCTGCCCATCAGGAAGCATCACCCGGTACCAGGACGCCGAACCAGCCAACACCCGCAGCGGTGCATGCTGCGGAAGCGTAAGCAGCGACGTGGCCTTTGCGGCCGGCGCTTCTCTTAATGCTGCGTTTGCTTTTGACACGCGCACCCAATTGCCCAGCTTTTTCTCATCGGCCTGCAAAGAGGCGGGTTTGGTGCGATCCTGGTGCACGTACGGGTATGGATCAACGGCTCCCTCCCCGAAGCGGTAAATGCCAAAGTGCAGGTGTGGGGCCGTGGTGATGGCGTTGCCGGTATTGCCTAAAAGCCCCAACGTGTCCCCGATGGAAACGCGCTGGCCAGGCTGCACCAATTGGCTGTCCAGGTGGGCGTAGTAGAGGCTTTGCTGCCGTTTAAGATCAGAAAGCCAGACCACCTTGCCCCCGATGGGTGTCACATTCACCCGCGAAACCACGCCTTCCACCGAGGCAACCACTGGGGTATTCCGGGGAGCGAAAATGTCAATACCTTCGTGTTTTCTGGCCCCGGCGTCACGCTCAGCACCCCAGAAGCTTTGTACGGCCCGGCTGTCTTTGCCCTGCACCGGAAACGCAAGAATGGGCGCCGTCTCAATAGTGACGGTGTATTGCCCGCTTCTGAGCAACTCTGGCTGTACCCGCAGCAGGTGCGGCAACTCTTCCTCTATCTCATACTCCAGACTCTGGGCAGTGGTATCGGCGTAAGAGACTTGTTTGGGTTGGGCGGTATTGTCTGGGCTTGCTTCAAACAGGTCAATAAACACCTGGGGCACTTCGCGTCCCTGGGTCTGCACTTTCACCGCCACTTTCTGGCCTTGCTTTACCGTGAAGCGGTAACTGGCAGCCATGGGCTTGTCTGCCGGAAAATACCCGGTTTCTTTGAACGGAAGGGTGATGGGCACGGCTTGTTGCAGGGCTCGCTCACCGGCGGCTACCCATTGCTGCCCCAAGGCGGTTTCGTCCAGCTTCGCGGCTTTCAGGCTCGCCTGGTATTTTTCGTAAGGCGTCTGCTTTTTGAACACTCCCCGCAACGTATTCTGCGGACTACAGGCCGTGAACATCAGCAGGGCTAAGGGGACAAGAAAAAAGAAGAATCGTAAGCGAATAGAATATATAGTAAGAAGCATTTTATCAAGTCTTTAAAGCAATAACCCGATTGCCGGGGAGAAGGTTTCTCTCCCAGGCAATCGGGTTATTCTACGTAGGCAATCCTGAAAGTGCTGCGGATTATTCTTCTTCTATGCGGTGGTGCGGGTGGGCGTAGTTGCGCGCGGCGGCTTCTTCAATCACCTCGTATTGGTCCAGCATCAATTGGGGGTTATCAGAGTTCGTGGCTTTCACATACACACCTTCGGGGGTTTGGTAAATAGCATAGTTGTGCAACCCAAAAGGAAACAAATTGTTGCTTCTCAATTCCTTGGCGTAGGTAAGGTCTATTTCTTCTCCGCCCAGGGCGGTAATCAAGTAACGGCTATGTTGTGTCATGTTGGTGTAAAGAAGTAAAGAGGTATAAACGGGGCTTCAAGCTTGACGCCGGCGGACTTGCTGGGTCAGCCAATGCTTCGCCTCGGTGCCGGAGAAAAAGTGGCGGTTCATACAAATCCCTTTCCCGTTAGAAATCTCCTCAATGGTGTTGACCGCTAATTTGGTAAATATTTTCTCAGAAACTAAGAGGGCTATGTATAGGTAGTTTCCTACCGCGTTCTGGGCTAATTGTTCAATGATGGTGTTTCCTACCCATTTCTGGTCTTCAGGAGAAATCACTCCCATGTTCCGGGCGTCCACAAACAACCGATGCGTAGGCGTTCTAACCATGGAAGCCACTACTCTCCTATTTGCCTCCCTGAACTCTTCTGAGGTACCCTGCCGCTTATAAATCAGGTAAGCGGCTTCTAGCACTTCATCATAGCCTGTTGTGGCATAATCATTATCCGTGTGCACCATTTAAGAAAGGAAAGACTTTAGGTCAAAGTTCTGCAAATTACACCTGAAACGCAGTCTCTGCAAGTTTAAAACAGTACCCCATTTTAGGGCCGATTTGGAAAAAACAACACTAAAAAAGGATAAAGGGCGGATTCTAAAGAAAGAGTACGATTATCCTTCCACAGAACCAGTTTCCATCACCGAGATACGGTCCCCTACGGAGACAGTTCCTGTGGAAAGGCCGATCAGGTTCATCCCGAAAATCACTTTGTTGCCCTTCTTCTGGTAAGTGGACAAGGTTTTCAGGGGCTCGGCGCCTGCTTGGGCGGTATCCTGGTTTATGGTGGTCACGTTGCAGCGACCGCAGGGTTTGGCCCCGTAAAAAAGGACATCGCCAATCTTAAAGGTTTTCCATTTCTCCTCGGCGTAGGCTTGCCCGCCGGTAAATACGAAGTTAGGTCGGAAGCGGTTGATCGGCACCTGCTCCTCCAGCCGGCTGTTCAAGTCATTCAACGACTCCTGCCCAATGATGAGGAAGGGGTACCCGTCAGAGAAGCTTACTTTTTCGTTGTGCTTGGCATAGTTAGGGTCAATCAATCGGATAGAATTCTCAGGCATGTACACCAGGCGGCAGTTAATGCCCAGGGCTTCGGTAAACCAGGCATTCGCTTCCGGGCTGACAATGTAGGCAAAGCAGATATCGTCCCACACGGTGACCAGGGTAGAACGGGTACTATTGGTTTCATAAGGCACCAGCAAAGGCGCTAACTCTTTTTGCTTGTGGGTTATCACCAGCCCTTCGGGCGAAAGGGCTACCTGCAGGAGCGCCATCTCGGCTATTTTACGTTGAGTCAGGAAAATGCCACTATCATCAATAAGCATCCAGCGCCGGTCATACTGCAATCCCCTTTCCTGCACCTGGGCAGAAGTCAGGGAAATGCCGCTTAAAGATTTGATAGGGTAAATGTAAATTTCGCTGAGTACTAAACTTGACATAGGGTTCTTCTGGTGTGCGTGACCTTCCCGCACCATTGGTGCGACCAAAGATAGGAATGATTCTTACAACGCGAAGAGCCCTCCCAAGGATTTGTACTTTGGTAATAATTTCGCCTGTTCAGAGATTTTTTCCTGACAACCGGTTTCCGTCTCCTTTTTACTTTCAGAAGTGGCTCGTGTGCAAGAGGTGTTCTGGCTTCTTTCCTGATCTGGTCTCCCCGCAAAGGGCAAAAGAGGGTTTACTATTTTCAGCGGGTTTTTAGGAAATCAATGGTAAAACCAGATCAGGAAAGAAGCCAATGGCCGACGGACCTTTCAGGCTTTCTCTCTGGTGCGCTAAGTCGCCGTTTTGTGTTGCCTTTTATTGCATAAATTTTCTTTACTTAGAGGATGCACTTAACTGGTTGGCTTGAAAGAAATTAAGCTACAGGAGGCGAAAGCAAAATGCTTAAATTTTTAGCAAACAAGTTGGAGGCATTCATAAAAACCGTAATTTTAGCAGACTGAAAACAAGAGGAGCGCACGGCATGGGGACATTTTTTCAGAGTAGAAGCGAAGAGATTTCGTTTACTATCAGCACAAACAGGCCTTTCACGCTCTATGAGTTCAACAAGCGCCTGCGCGAAGAAATAGAGAATGCCCTTCCGCACAGGTACTGGATCATCGCCGAGATTTCGGAGGCCCGGGTGCACCACCAGAGCGGCCATTGCTATCTTACCCTCACCGATAAAGAACCGGGTTCTAAAAGCACCCTCACGGCCCAGGCCCGCGGCACCATCTGGAAACGCCAGTACCAGGAGATTGCCCAGTATTTTGAGGCCCAGACCGGGCATCCGCTTAGGGCAGGGCTTAAGATCCTGTTCAATGCCAGCCCACGCTTTCATGAACTGTACGGCTTCAGTCTGGACATCCATGACATAGACCCCACTTACACCCTTGGAGACCTTGCCCGCCAGCGCCAGGAAACCATTACTCGCCTGGAAACCGAGGGATTATTAAAATTAAACCAAAAACAGGTGCTGCCCGAGGTACCGCAACGGCTGGCGATCATCTCCTCGCCTACCGCCGCCGGTTACCAGGATTTTGTGGCCCAATTGGCCAACAACCCATTTGGCTACGACTTTAAGCTGTCCCTTTTTGAGGCCAGCGTGCAGGGCATTGAGGCGGTTTCGTCCATCAAAGCGGCGTTGTCCAGAGTTTCGTTACAAAGGCAGGCGTTTGACGCGGTGGTGATCATCCGGGGCGGGGGTTCCCAAACCGATTTGCTGTGTTTTGACCACTATGAGCTAGCCTCTATGGTGGCCCAGATGCCTTTGCCGGTTCTGACGGGGATTGGGCACGAGCGCGATGAATCCATCACCGACTTGGTGGCCCACACTCCTCTGAAAACCCCGACGGCCGTTGCGGCTTTCTTGATTGACCGGCTCAATGAGTTTGAGGCGGGCATGGAGGAAGTGTTTCTGCAGATAAAGGATGCTGCCACCACACTAGCCGTAGCCGCGGAACGGCGCGTGGCCTTACTGGCGGCGCAGGTGCAGCAAGGAACCAACCAGTACCTGCACAGACGGCAGTTCCAGTTGGAGTGCCAGACCCGTACCCTGTCTGACAAGCCCCAGAAGTTTCTCACCGAAGAGCAGCGCCACGTCATGTGCGAGGAGTTACGCCTGACCCACGCCGTAGACCAACTGCTCCGGATTAAAGGCACCCGGCAGCAGCAGTACTTGCTGCAACTGGAAACCGGCAGTTTGAAGAAATTGGAAACGGGCCAGCGCAGGGTAACTCACGTGGAGCATTGCATCCAGTTATCGGCGAAGCAGCGGGTACAGAAAGCGCAGATGCATTTCCAGAAAAACCAGCAGCGGCTGCTGTACGGCGCCAAAGACCATCTGCAGATTAAGGGGCACCAGCTCCAATTGATGGAAATGGATTTCAAGTCGCACGACCCCGAAATCATGCTGATGCGAGGCTACACCCTTACCTACGTAAACGGGAAACTGCTTCGGTCCCTGGACCAGGTTACCCCCGGCGATGTTCTGCAAACCCGGCTTTTGGCGGGTTCCGTCATCAGCAAAGTCACCAAAACCAAAGAACCAGACCTTTTTGATTAACCCCAACCTTCATCAGAGATCAAGAATCAGTAAGTAGATACAACTCAGACCAACCAGTTAGCTGCCTACCACCCTCATCTTGATTTTTGATATTAACTTCCTTATTTCTAATTAAAACCTGCTATGAGCAATCTTACCTATAAACAAGCAACCCAAGAATTAGAGGCTATCTTGAAAGCCATTGAGAACGATGACGTGGACGTGGATGAACTGACCCAGAAAGTGCAGCGTTCCTCAGAACTTCTGAAACTCTGCAAGCAAAAACTCAGAAACGCTGAGGATGCCATCAGTCAGGTATTCAAAGACATCAACTGCGAAGACCCCAAAGCTGAATAAGCTATTCTGCTGTTTCAGCCCTATTTTCTTAAACTAAGGATGAAACTCATCTATCGTTTATAACTCAGTTCACTAGCCAAAAACCAACCTTTCACCTATGTCAAACCCCATCCTTGATCCGGCAGATTTACTTTCATTGACGCAAGAAGAAAAGTTGGTTTTAATTGATGCCCGGCAAGGCCCTACCGCTTACCAGGATTACCTAAAGGAGCACCTGGCCAATGCCCAACACGTGGATCTGGAAAAAGACTTAGCGGACGTGCCCGAGGATGCGGCCCACGGAGGCCGTCACCCGCTTCCGCCTCTTGAAACATTTGCCGCCTACCTGGGTAAACTCGGCATTAACCCTTCCTCCCACGTGGTGATCTACGATGACAAAAACGGGGCAAATGCTGCCTCCCGGTTCTGGTGGATGCTCAAGGCTGTGGGGCACCAAAAAGCCCAAGTTTTAAATGGAGGATTGAAAGCTGCCGTAGAGGCAGGTTTTCCTGTTTCTAACGAGGCACCCTCCCTTTCCCCTGCCACCGCTTACCCGGTTTCTTCCTGGCAGCGCCCCATGGCAGATATGGAAGAAGTAAGCCGGGTGGCAAAATATAAAGACTACCTGGTGATTGATGTGCGGGATGCGTACCGCTACAAAGGCGAAAGCGAGCCCATCGATCCCGTGGCGGGTCATATACCCGGGGCGGTGAATGTTCCCTTAACCGGTAACTTACAGCCAGACGGGCGCTTCCTTTCCCCTGATGAGCTGCAAGCCAAGTACAAAGCCATCCTCCAAGACGTGTCCCCTGACCAGGTGATTGTGCACTGCGGCTCTGGGGTCACGGCTTGTCATACCCTCCTAGCCTTGGAAAGCGCAGGAATTACCGATGCCAAACTGTATGTGGGCTCCTGGAGTGAATGGTGCCGCAACGATAAGCCCATTGCCCTTGGCGAGGAGAACCCAACCACAGATTTAAGGTAGTTTCTCTCCAAAAGCCACCGTCTACTTTTAGACCTTCTTCTAAGACAAACCTTTTGATTCACTTTTCATCAAAAAGGGTCAAAAACAGCAAGGCCGCCTCTGAGTTCAGAGGCGGCCTTGCTGTATATAAGTCAAATTCTATAAGTGAATGATAGGGTCTGCTTTGCCGTCTGGATCATTCTTCACTGCGCCACTCGTTCCTACATTTCTTCCTTTTAAAAGCGCCACGCCCGCAGCGTGCGGTGTCGCCATGGAAGTACCACTGATACTGTTGTATCCTCCATCTTTCCAGGTAGATTGGATGCCCACCCCTGGGGCGCAATAATCTACCGGCGGATTCCCGTAGTTGGAGAAAGAAGCCCAGGAATCAGAGCTGTTCATAGCGGAAATGGTAAGAATGTTTGTACCGTTCACTCGGGCCGGAGAATGGTTATTTGCATGATCTGACTCATTACCAGCCGCCAGACAGAAAATCACGCCACTTCTAGAAGAGGCATTTAAAACGGCATTATCCAAGGCGGTAGAAGCACCTCCCCCCAAGCTCATGTTCGCTACTTGACCGGCCTTTCCGTTAGCACCTACGTAATCCACTCCGGCTATCACACCAGATGTTGTACCGCTTCCCTGGGCATTCAGCACCTTAACCGCAATCACAGTAGCGTTATACGCCACACCAATCACCCCTATGGTATTGTTCCTGGCGGCAATGGTTCCCGCTACGTGAGTTCCGTGTCCGTTACCGTCGTCTGCATCATTTGCATCTCTACCGGTGGTGATGAAGGTTCTGCTCTTTGAAACATCAACGTTCAGGTCAGGGTGAGTTAGGTCAATGCCGGTATCAATCACCCAGGCAACTTTTCCTGTGCCATCTGCATAACCTACCCGGGTAATACCCCATGGGATAGTTTGGATGGTAGGCGTTGTGCCACCTCCTCCAGGTTTTCCTAAGCTGATGATTTTGTCTTGCTCTATAGAATCAACCCGAGGGTCACGACGCAATTTTTCCACTTCTGACTCTGAGAGTTCCACGCTGAACCCTTGAAGTGCTTTCCCATAGGCGTGCTCAATGGCTTCAGGGTTGAGGCCGCGTTCCCGTAGGATCTGCTGCCCAAAGCCTTTCACCTGGCGTTGTCTCGCCTCATAAGACTCACTTTCTGCCAAACGTAGGTTGGTTCCGCTTTTCAGAACCACAATGTATTTACCGGCAATGAGGGCCCCGCTGTCAGAAACAGCAGCTAGTTCCTGCGGCTGCACGGCATCTTCTACCTGCTCACAGCCTTGAAACGTACACGAAGAAGCGACCACGGTAGCTCCAATCAGGAATTTAAACCGGGATACGGAAAGGTACTTGTTGCTCATAAGATAGATGGATTTGTTTGGTTTGGAAAGGGGAAAACATTTATCAGAATGTAAACCAATTTAGAAAGAACAAACTATAAGTACAAACCAAATCCCTGAATATTTCTATTTTTAAACACGTATACGCACCTTAAATATAGAAATCTTATATATAAACAGACGAACGCTCCTGCTTCTAAATCAGATAAAAGGCAGAAACTAAGAACCATGACGGTTGCTTTTGCGATTCTGTTCTGCTTCTTCTAGCTTTACTTTTTTCACCAATGCCATTTAACCAAAGAGTAAATGCTACCATTCACTAATAAAGCCTGTGGGGCATCCAAGTATCTGCTCGTATTCGGTTTTGCTTTGCTGGGAGCTTGCCAACAGAAGCAGGAAGCCCCCGCTGTAGCCAAAGAACCCACTCCTCCTCCGGCACCGGCGGTGCTTACCCAGGAGGTGGTCACCGATACCCTTACCGCTTACGGGCTGGCGCATCCCAATGACACCTTGGTACTCATCAGCACCCCCAAAGGGGATATCAAGATCAGGTTGTACAAAGATACTCCGCTGCACCGCGCAAACTTTGTGCGGCTGGCTAATTACGGCTTCTTTGACAAAACGGTGTTTTTCAGAGTGGAGAAGGATTTCATGATCCAGGGTGGCCGGTCCGATTTCCAGACCATGAAAATTGGTTCCTATAAAATTCCGCCGGAGATAAAACCTCATTATTTCCACAAGCGAGGCGCAGTGGGCATGGCGCGCTATGGAGATGAGGAAAACCCAGAGCGAATGTCTTCCAACAAAGATTTTTACATCGTGCAGGGACACAAATTACCTGAGTACGAGCTACAGGCCAATATCAAAGAGTTTAACCTGAAACTCACCCCGGCCCAGAAACAATTCTACCGCACCGTGGGCGGGGCGCCAAACCTGGATCAAACCTTTACGGTCTTTGGCGAGGTGGTGGAAGGCATGGAGGTGGTGGATAGCATTGCCTCGGTGCCGGTAGACCAAACTAAATGGCCAGTGAACGACATTGGCATGCAGGTCAGAGTCATCCGGTAACCTCCTCTAAAATGCATCTAAAAAAACGCACCCCATCTCTGAGGTGCGTTTTTCATATAGATATAGTTTAACTAAAAAGCTGTGGAAACGGAAATTACCAGATATGCACGCGCTCCGCGTCTGGACGGTACATTTTATTCCCAGGAGCGCAACCAAAGGCTTTGTAAAACTGCGGCATGTTTGACAGAGGTCCGTTAATCCGGAAGGAAGCCGGAGAATGCGGATCGGTCAGGACTTGCTGGCGCAGGAAGTTCTCGGTGGCGTTGGTTCTCCAGATCTGGGCCCAAGCCAGGAAGAAACGCTGGTCGGGCGTAAAGCCGTCAATCTTGCCCACATTCTTGTTAGCGATGGCTTTCTGCAGAGCGGTGTAGGCTATGTTCAAGCCCCCGATATCAGCGATGTTTTCGCCCATGGTCAGTTTCCCGTTCACAAACACGCTATCCAACGGCTGCATGGCGCTGTACTGGCGGTCTACCAGGTCAGTGCGCTGCTTGAACTTGGCTTTGTCTTCGGCGGTCCACCAGTCACGCAGGTTGCCCTCTGGGTCGTACTGACTACCCTGGTCATCGAAACCGTGGGTAAGTTCGTGCCCAATCACGGCTCCCATACCCCCGTAGTTCACGGCATCATCGGCTTTAGGGTCAAAGAACGGAGGCTGCAGGATGCCGGCCGGGAATACAATCTCGTTCATGCTTGGGTTATAGTAGGCATTCACGGTTGGCGGCGTCATGCCCCATTCGGCGCGATCCACCGGCTTGCCCAATTTGCTCACGTTGTCTCTGAAGCCCCATTCAGAAGCGTTCAACACGTTTTGCAGGTAAGAAGTACGGCTAACCGTTAACCCTTCGTAGTTCTCCCAAGTCTCGGGGTACCCGATTTTCACCGCGAAGGCATTTAGCTTGGCCAGCGCCTGTTGCTTAGTGGCGGCGCTCATCCAGTCCAGGTTCTTCACGTGCTCCTGGAACGCGGCCCGCAGGTTGTTCACCATCTCCAAGGCCTTGGCCTTAGCCTCAGGCGAGAAGGCTTTGTCTACGTACTCCTGGCCCAGCGCCTCGCCAATGGTGGCATCGGTCATACGCAGCACGCGCTTCCAGCGGGGCTGCATCTCTTTGGCGCCGCTCAAGAATTTACTATTGAAGTTGAAGCTTTCCTGTACAAACGCCTGGGGCAGATACGCCGCCGAGGTACGGGCCAGGTGCCAGCGCAGATAGGTTTTCCAGTCAGAAACCGGCACAGAGGCCAGCATAGCGTTGGCTTCCTTCAGGAAGGCAGGCTGCCCTACAATCACTTCTTTGGCCCCGGTCACGTTCATGTTTTTCAGGAGCGTAGGCCAGTTGAAGTTAGGTGCCAGTTTCTGCAGCTCCGCAATGGTCATTTTGTTGTAGGTCGCATGCGGATCGCGTTGCTGTACCCGGGTCATGGAGGCGTTAGCCAGACGGGTCTCCATCTCTACCACTTTGGCAGCGTTTTTACGCGCAGTGGCCTCATTGTCGCCCAGCAAACGGAACATATTGCCGATGTGCTTCTGATACTCCTCTTTCACGCTCTTAGAGCGGGCATCGGTTTTCAGGTAATAATCACGGTCGGGCAAGCCCAGACCGCTCTGGTTGATGTTGACAATGTACTGGGTGCTGTTCTTGTCGTCCTGGCCTACGTAAAAACCAAACACTCCGCCCCGACCCAGTACCCGCATACGGGCCATGGTCTGCAGCAGGCTGTTTCTGTCTTTCACCGCGTTAATTCTGTCCAGCTCGGGTTTCAAAGGCGTAAGCCCCGCGCGCTCAATAGCGGCAGAATCCATACCAGCGGCGTAGAAATCACCTACCAACTGCGTGGAAGAACCTTTGGTGGCATTCGTTTGCTTCACCGCCGCATCCACCACTGACCGCAACATGGCATTGTTGTTATCGGCGAGCTCATTGAAGCTGCCCCACCGGCTCTCAGAAGCTGGAATGGGGTTGTTTTTGATCCATCCGCCATTGGCGAAAAGGTTGAAATCCTCGCAGGGAGAAACGCTGCGGTCCAGGTTCGCCATGTTCAGTCCTACGCCTTTCACCTCAGGTTCAGACTGGCTTACCGCCGCTGTCTCGGTGGTGGTAGCCTGCTGCACGGCAGGCTTGGAGCATCCGGCCGCCACAACCCCGCTGAAGGCCGAGGCCAGCCAAAATAAATTACTTTTCTTCATAAAGATGTTAGTGATTAACAACAAGTTGACTCAGGAGAGCCTTGAAAGACTAGCAATATAAAACCGCAGAGCCCTTAAAGCAAACAAAATCAAACAAACGCTTGAAAAACTGCCTAGTGATGCATCGGAAACGAACAACAGCCCAGAGTTCTTCTTCTTCTTCTTCTTCTTCTTCTTCTTGAAGGTCTGCCTTTCCGATTTAAGATCTACTTTCAGAAAACCAGGCCAGAAACAAGGTCCTTCTGATTTACAGCAAAGGGGCTTCGTTCACCTCCCGCCACTCATAAAAGGTGGCGAAGGACTTGGGGTGCAGGGGCTGCTTTTTGTAGCGGGCGTAGACCAGGGTGAAACAGGCGCCAAAGAAAAAGATCATAGCTGAGTAGAAGATGAACAACAGCAAAACCACAATGGAACCTGAGGTGGCGTACAAAGAACCCAGGTCACTGTTGATCAGTACTCGGGCCAGCACCATTTTCCCCAACAGGAACAGAAAAGCAGTGACCGCGGCCCCTACCCAAACGGCGCGTACCGGCATGTGCGCAAAAGGAAGATATCGGAAGATAATGGCAAACCAGGCGGTCTCCACCAGAAGCCCGAAGCAGCGGTTCAGGACCTGGATCAGGCGCAGCTGAAAATGCTCATCTACCAGCAGGTAATGGTCGTTGAGAAACGCGAGGGAGGCGTCAATGACCAGAAAAGCCAGAAAAAGAAGTCCGCTGGAGAAAATGATAAGCAACGCACGGAACCGGTTGCGCAAAGCCCTTCTCAAATGCTGGTGCCCCCGTACTTTGATGCTCCAGAGCTGGTTCAGGGAATTCTGGATAACGGTAAACAGCGTGGTGGAAACAAAGGTCAAAAACAAGAAACTGAAAGCCGCCGCCCAACCATTGCCTTGTAAATCCAGGAAATTGGTCAAGATCAACTCAATTTGCCCGGCAATGTCTTCGCCTACCAAACTGGTCAGTTTCTCAAAAAGCTCGCCGGTAATCAGCGCATCGTTGAACAGGACCCCTAACAAAGAGATCACCAGAATTAAAATGGGCGGGAGGGCAAACAAGGTGAAAAACGCTACCGAAGAAGCTAACCGTAGCGGATCATTCTGCCTGAACAGGTCAAAAGCATCTCTGAAAAGACGAAAAGCGGGCTGTACTCTGACAAGAAGTTGGGAGGGCATAAGAGCAATCATCTGGCCCCATTACGTAAAAAGCCGTTTGGTGGCCATTTTTTAGAAAATTATGGGAAAGCTTACAAATGGCGCACCATCAGTTTCAGCTGCAGGCGCACCAGATCACCCATGGAACCACAGTGCCGGAACTCCTCTACCTTGTGGTGCCGGGCCAGTTCCTCGCGCAGTTGTTCCACTTTCTCCGGGGTAGAGATGGTATCGCGGCGCATGCAGTCAATGAGGTCCTTCAAGCGATATCGGGCCGCCCTGATGCGCCGGAAGAGCAAGGTACGTTCCTCGTTCTGGTACTGCTTCATGGTCTCTGGGTGGAGCAACTGGGTACACAGCGCCACAATGGGGTTGTTGTCTTTAAAGAACTGGGGCAGATACATGGTCTTGCGGCCTTCGTAGCTCTGTTGGTCAAAGTCAATGGGCCGCACGCGGTATTGCTCCTCTTCAAAGTCTGGGGTCACTACCACCACGTAGTTATAGGAGCGCATGTCGCCCAGCAACAAGGCGAAACACCGTTCATTGAACTTCACAAATTCCTTGGCCAGGCGTACCCGGTTTAAATTAGGCCGGCTCAGGTAATGCTTGATGAACTCATCCCCGGGAATACCGGCAATGTGCTCTTCAATCAACGAGGCCCCGTGCACCAGGTAGTTGATGCGGTTGGGCGACAAGACGTGCTCCAGCTCCAACCCGTAAATGCGCGAAGAATCTGCTTTCTTGAAGTAGAAGTAGTCGTAGTTGTCATTGAGCAGGTTCACAATCCGGACCCGGAAAGGGTTGGAATTCCCGAAGGTGCAGTAATCTACCCGTTGCACCGAGAGCTGTTCCATGAGGCTCTCGTTCCCACCTGATTTCAGCTGGATATAGGTGCGGGTAAGCCCTTCATAGATCTCGTGCATTTGGCTTTGGTCATACACCACCGTTTGCCAAAGCGTGTCCTGGCCCCAGCGGTCGTATAGCGGGTAAGCCTCGGTGAAATGCAGCAGGTCCTGGTAGGTCATGGGCAGCGGCGCGGCGCGGTCGTATTCCCGCAGGTACCGCTGCAGCCTCTCTGTGACAGGGTAATGCTGCTTTTTCTTGGAGATTTTGTTGTGGTCTACGGTTTGGGCCATGTTACAACAGTTCTTTTGCCGGGTCCCAGAAGAGTTTCTCAAAGTCTTGCACCTGGTCGTCCTTTATCTTGATTCCTTCCCGCTCCAGGTGCTGCTGCATGGCATCAAAAGACTCAAAATGCTGCTTTCCGGTGAGCATGCCGTTGCGGTTCACCACCCGGTAAGCCGGAATCGGGAGGCCTTGGTGCGTATGCGAGGCAATGAGCGCCCAGCCCACCATCCGGGCAGAACCCTTGGCGCCCAAGTAAGAAGCAATAGCCCCGTAAGACGTCACCCGCCCTGGCGGAATCAGTTTCACCACTTCATAGACATCCTGGAAAAAGTTGGTTCTTTTATCTGAGGCATTGGTCTTCGCCATAGGGTTGTCAAATAGTTCGTCCTGCTGATTCTGTACGAAGATCGGGAAATCAGATTTTTTTAGAAAGTCCGTTAAACCTTCGGTCTGTTTTCTGGTCTAAATTCTAAAAATAGCCAAAAAACACGATAAATTTACCCGCTGCCATGACGGTCAGGAGCTTTTGCTTTTTACCGGGCAGCTAAATGCATTTATACCCCCCTACCACCAGAATGAAAAACTTGCCCTTGCCACCTTTCACTACCCGGGAGCCTGGCTTTTTCCTAAAGACGCAGCCCCTCCGCCAACCGGACGTTTCACCTTACGCCCCATTTCTACAAGTTCTTTTCTGCCAGTAGGGCCCACACCTTCCATGGCAGAAGTGCCGCGCCTGGTTTGCGGGCACTTCTTTGCTTTTGAGGAACCTAGTGCCTACGGCCGTAAGTTATGATAGCTGCTACTGTGGCTACCGCTTATTCATTAAACAAAAGTATCCACCAGTTTCAAACAAACAAGAGAGTTTAGTATCACCAATTCTATGAAAATAAAACACATTGTCTATGCGCTGCTTATCCTGGGTTTCGGGGCTTTAGTGTATTACCGTATCAGCAGTAACAAAGAGGCGGCAGGCGCCGGAGGTGGACCAGGCGGCGGAAGAGGCCCGGGTGGACCTGGTGGTCCGGGCGGCGGCGGCGCTCCTGCCATGCGGGTGAGCGGCGTGGTGGCCACCCCTCAGGAGTTTGCCAACTCCCTTTCGGTGACGGGTTCCATTGAAGCCAATGAGCAGATAGAGGTGCGCGGACAGGTATCTGGTTTGGTACGCGGCATCTTCTTTGAGGAAGGAAGCAACGTGCGCAAAGGACAGGTGCTGGTAAAGATTGATGATTCTGAGTTACGAGCCCAACTGGCCCAGGCCCAAACCCGCCAGACGTTGACCGCCGAGAACGAAAGACGTGCCCGCCTGCTGTTAGAGAAAGAAGCCATTAGCCGGGAGGAGTACGATGTGGCTCGCGCTGAGCTGAAAACCGCTCAGGCCCAGATTCAATTGGTACGAGCTCAGTTGGCGAAGACCTCCATCACGGCTCCTTTTGCCGGCAAGGTGGGGCTAAGAGCGGTTTCCATGGGAAGCTACCTTTCGCCAGAAACCGTGGTTACCAATCTGGTGAGCATCAACCCTATCAAAATTACCTTTGCCGTACCAGAAAAATACGCCGGTCAGGTGAAAGTGAATACCGAGCTCACCTTCACGGTGGCAGGTTCTCAGGACAAGTTCACCGCCAGAGTGTACGCCATTGAACCTAGCATTGAAGCAACCACCCGTACATTGCAGTTACGGGCGAGGGCCAATAACCCGAATGGCACTTTATTACCCGGTTCATTCGCGAACATTCAATTACCATTAACGGTTATCCCTGATGCGCTCCTGATCCCAACCCAGGCCGTGGTACCGGTGCAGAACGGGAAGAAGGTGTTTGTAGCCGAGAACGGAAAAGCCAAAGAAGTAATGATTGAGACCAGCACCCGCACCGAGAAAGATTTGTTGGTGACTTCCGGATTAAACCCCGGTGATACCGTTCTTACTACGGGCGTAATGTCTTTGAAAGCAGGAAGCCCGGTGCGCGTAGCCGTGGCGAAGCAATTATAATTTAGATTCTGTTTTAACATGAGTTTATCAACCACAAGTATAAAAAGGCCGGTCTTCACCATCGTGTTGAACCTGCTCTTGATGCTGTTCGGGGTGATTGGGTACACGTTCCTGGGCATTCGGGAATATCCTTCCATTGACCCGGCCATCGTCTCGGTGAGCACCAGCTATTCCGGTGCCAACTCAGACATTATTGAATCCCAGATAACGGAGCCGCTGGAGAAAGCCATTAACTCCATTGACGGTATCCGGAACATTTCTTCGTCCAGTAACCAAGGCCGAAGCAACATCAATATTGAGTTCAACCTGGAAAAAGATCTGGAGGAAGCAGCCAATGACGTGCGCGACAAAGTATCACAAGCGGTAAGAAGCTTGCCAGAGGATATTGACGCGCCTCCGGTGGTTTCTAAAGCCGATGCCGACTCTGAGCCGATCATCACCATGACCGTGCGCAGCGAGAAACGCGATGCCCTCCAGCTTTCTGATTACGCTGAGAACGTGATTTCGCAGCGTCTGCAAACCATTCCGGGGGTAAGTAGCATCCAGATCTGGGGACAGAAACGGTACGCTATGCGTTTATGGCTTGATCCTATGAAACTGGCCTCTTACGGCTTAACCGTGGCCGACGTGCGTACGGCCTTGAACCGCCAGAACGTGGAACTACCCACCGGTAAGGTAAGCGGCCAGAACACAGAATTGACAGTAAGAACCCTCGGAAACCTGTCTAACGAGCAGCAGTTCAATGACCTTATTATTAGCTCTGAGGGCGACAGAATTACCCGTTTCAGTGACATTGGCCGGGCAGAGTTAGGTCCTGAGAACCTGGAAACCAAAATGACGGAGTCTGGCGTGCCCATGGTGGGGATGGCCATCATCCCGCAGCCGGGTACCAACTACCTTGACATTGCCGGCAATTTCTACGAGCAGTTTGACAAGCTTAAAACCGAACTGCCCAATGACCTGATACTGGACATCGCCATGGACAACACGGTATTCATCAAGAAATCAGTAACCGAAGTAGCCGAGACCATCCTTATCTCCCTGGTGCTGGTAATTTTGATTATCTACCTGTTCTTCCGTGACTGGGGTATCGCTTTCCGTCCGTTAATTGACATTCCGGTGTCGTTGATTGCCACCTTCTTCATCATGTACCTGGCTGGTTTTTCCATTAACGTACTGACTTTGCTAGCCATCGTGTTGGCGACGGGTCTGGTGGTGGATGACGGTATTGTGGTAACGGAAAACATCTACAAGAAAGTAGAGGAAGGCATGTCGCCCATTGAAGCGGCCATCAAAGGTTCTAATGAAATCTTTTTGGCGGTAATCTCTATCTCCATTACGCTGGCGGCTGTGTTCCTGCCCCTAATCTTCCTGGAAGGGTTCGTGGGGCGCTTGTTCCGAGAGTTTGGGGTGGTGATTGGCGCGGCCGTGTTGATTTCGGCGTTCGTGTCGCTGACCTTAACGCCTATGCTGAATGCCTACCTGATGAAAGGTGACGTGCACAAGCGCTCTAAATTCTACGAGTGGACCGAGCCGTTCTTCCAGAAAATGAACTCCGGTTACGCCGAGGCTTTGGGCAGCTTCATGAAAAAGAAGTGGCTGAGTTTCCCTATCATTTTAGCCTGTTTCGGTCTTACTGCCTTTTTCTACACCATTCTGCAGAAAGAAACCGCCCCTTACGATGACCGGGGTATGCTCCGCATCATGGCAACTGCGCCCGAAGGTTCTTCTTATGAATACATGGACCGTTTCATGCAGGAACTGACCGCCGTGGTAGAGGATTCGGTGCCCGAGAAACAAGTTAACCTGGTAATTACGTCTCCAGGCTTTGGGGGCTCTGGATCGGTAAACAGCGGGATGATGCGTCTGGCCCTGAAACCGCAGGAAGAACGCGAACGCTCTCAGAAAGAGATCGCTGACCAGCTTTCAAAGGTAGTGCGTCGCTTCCCGGAGGCCCGAACCAACGTGATCCAGCAGCCTACTATTTCTGTGAACCGCCGGGGTGGTCAGCCTATCCAGTATATTATTCAGGCCCCTAACTTTGAGAAACTACGGGAGAAAATCCCGCAGTTTATGGAGGCGGTGAACAGCGACCCAACCTTTATGATGGCCGATGTGAATCTGAAGTTCAACAAACCAGAAATCAACATCTCTATTGACCGCGAGAAAGCCCAAAGCTTGGGCGTTTCGGTGATTGACGTGGCTCAAACGCTACAATTGTCGTTGAGTGGACAGCGTTTCGGATACTTTTTGATGAACGGACGCCAATACCAGGTAATGGGCCAGTTTGACCGCCCTGACCGGGACGATCCTATGGACCTGACTTCGCTATTTGTGCGCAGCTCTACTGGGCAGTTAATTCAGTTGGATAACTTGGTCACCATGCAGGAACTAAGCAGCCCGCCGCAGTTATACCACAATAACCGGTACTTGTCAGCGACTGTTTCGGCTGGTCTGGCGCCTGGCAAAAGTATTGGAGATGGTATTGAAGCTATGGACCGCATCAAAGAACAGGTACTGGATGAGACCTTCTCCACCGACCTGGGCGGTGAATCGCGTGACTTCGTGGAAAGTGGTTCCAACACCATGTTCGCCTTCGGGTTGGCCTTGTTACTGATTTACCTCATTCTGGCAGCCCAGTTTGAAAGCTTCATTGACCCATGTATCATTATTTTGACGGTACCAATGGCAGTAGCCGGGGCTATGTTGTCTTTGTGGCTATTCGGGCAAACCTGGAACATCTTCAGCCAGATTGGAACCATCATGTTGATTGGTCTGGTAACCAAAAACGGTATCCTGATTGTGGAATTTGCGAACCAGCTGCGGGAGGAGGGCAAGTCTAAAATGGATGCCATTATGGAAGCCTCTGAAGCCCGTTTGCGCCCTATCTTAATGACCAGTTTGGCCATTGCTCTGGGTTCTTTGCCTATTGCGTTGGCCTTGGGAGCAGCTGCCCAAAGCCGGGTGGGCATGGGGGTAGTAATTGTGGGAGGTACCATCTTCTCGCTTGTGCTTACCCTGTTCATCATCCCGGCTATCTATTCTATGTGGTCTAAGGAGCGCAAGCACCACCCAGAGTTTGATCACATTGAAGAGTACGAGAAAGCAGTGGCCCATTGATTATTTTTTTGAACCAACCCATTTATGTTAAGATATAGATTTGGTTTCCTGGGTCTTTTCCTGATCTCACTGCTCTTTGGGGCAAGTGGGGTGAAGGCCCAGGAACTTCTGACCCTTGAAGATGCAGTAAGAATAGCGCTGGAACGCAACTATGACATCAAGCTTTCGGCCAACGAAGAACGCATCGCTGAAAACAACGTGACCCGTGGCAACGCCGGCATGTTGCCCAACGTCACCGGAAACCTCACCAACAGCAACTCTATCCAGAATAGTACCCAAACCCGGGCAGACGGACAGGTAAACGAGGTTAGCTGGGGCCAGGGCTCCAACCTGAGCTACGGCGTGGGCCTGAACTGGACGGTATTCAACGGCTTTGCCATGTTTGCTCGCTACGAGCAACTGCAGGAACTGGAAAAATTAGGTGAAACCAACCTGCAAACCACCGTGCTGGCCCGCGTGGGCGATGTCATGAGCACCTTCTACGAACTAGTGCAGCAACAGCACCAGCTCAGAGCCTATGATACTGCCATCTCCCTTTCTCGCCTGCGGGTAACCACCGCGCAGAACCGGTTTCAGATTGGGAAAGCCGCCCGTTTGGAAGTCCTGAACGCCCAGGTAGACTACAACACCGATACCACCAACTTCCTACGCCAGCAGGAGCTGTACCGCAACACCCAGATCAGAATGAATGAGCTGTTGGTGCGGGACGTGAACATCCGGTTTACTGTGCCAGACGATATCCTGATTGATGACCAGCTCACGCTGGAAGGGCTTTCTGCCCAGGCGGCCCAGATGAACCCCTCGTTGAAAGCAGCCGTGTTGAACCGCCGTATTGCCGAACTGGATGCCAAGCAAATCAGGGCCAACCGCTTCCCGGTAGTGGGCGTGAACACGGGCTATAACTTCAACCGGAACCGCTCGGCGCTGGGTTTCTCCACGCTCTCCACGGGGAACGGTCTCACCTACGGGGTCACTGCCTCCGTGCCTATTTTCAGTGGGTTCAACCAGCGCCGAAATGAACAGAATGCCAACATTCTCATCAACAGCGCCCAGTTGCAGTACGAGCAGGTAAACCAGAACATCAACGCCCAGTTGGCTTCCGCTTATCAGACCTACCTGACTAATTTGAGTTTGGTGAGACTAGAGGAGAACAACCAGCGCATTGCCCGCCAGAACCTTGACATTACTATGGAAAAGTTCAGGTTAGGAAGCATCACCACCGTAGAGGTGCGCGATGCCCAACTCAACTACGTGAATGCCACCGTGCGCTACAGCAACGCGCAATATTTGGCCAAGATTGGCGAAGTTGCCCTGAAAGAAATAGCAGGAACGCTGAACCTGTAGTTTCCCACAACTGACAAGAAGCGTTTAGAGGCTGGTTTAGGTAAACCGGCTTCTAAACGCTTCTTCTTTTTTGCACGTTACACCAGATTATGCGAAACAATCTTGCTTTCTCTGCCCTTAACTTCTTTGGAGAATCTAACCTGGACCGGGTTCATCTGCATAGAAGGAATCCCGTGTGGCTGGATGAACAGCAAAGCAAACCCCAAACGGTGCTGCTGCCTTTCAAAGGCCCGAAACCGCTGCTCACCGAAAACCGGCAGTTGGTACCGCTTTCGGTGCGGGAGCTTCCGGTGCAGGAGCTAGGGCTTTCGCCTATTTTGCTGGGCGAGAAGAATGGCCGGATTTATTTTGCGGTGGATCTACAGGAAGAGTATTCTGTGCCGTTGGAGGTGGGCAGCTTTCAGGAGTTGCGCGAAGCCACCCTGCAGTTGGCCCGCCCCGAAAGTTCTTTGCTGGCCTATGCCAAAGCCATGATCTACTGGAACCGGCAAACCCAGCACTGCAGCGTGTGCGGGGCCCCTACCCTTTTCAAAGAAGCGGGACACCTGCGCAAATGCACCAATCCAGAGTGCCAGACCTCGCATTTCCCGCGCACAGACACGGCCGTGATCACCATGATCACCCATCAGGGCAAAGGCCTTTTGGCCCGACAAGCCTCCTGGCCCGCTCGGATGTACGCCTCAATTGCAGGATTTCTGGAACCAGGTGAAACCCTGGAAAGTGCCGTTGCCCGCGAGGTACTGGAAGAAGTTGGTCTAAAGGTCAACCACGTGGCATACCACTCCTCGCAGCCCTGGCCCTTTCCGGCTTCCATCATGGTGGGTTTCATGGCCGAGGCAGAAACAAATGAGATCAAGATTGACCCTGCCGAGATTGAAGATGCTCACTGGTTCACGCGTCCGGAGTTGAAACAACAGGTCGCAAACGGGGAAATCATCCTGCCACCGGCGCTCTCCATTTCCTACCGGTTGATTACTGACTGGCTGAATGAGGTGCATCCGTAGGCTTTGAAGCTCAGATAACCAGGTGCCGTTTCAAAGCTTCTTTCACTAAACCTGCTTAAACCGGCAGGGAAGGTAGAAAGCATAAAACCCGTTTCGGCGCTGGTTTTCTCAAAGCAGCGCCGAAACGGTTATTTTTTAAGGAGATAGCTTACCCAACTTTAGGTTGGGAGGGTTTCATCTGATCGCGTAGCTGCTTCACCCGTTCCTCAAACAAAGCGGGCGTTTCTTCTTTCACCACCACTTCGCCAAACAACTCCATCAGTTCCGGTTCATGCTGGGCGCGCTCGTTCTTCCGGACATCGATGTACACGAATTTGGTCCAGAGCATGGCTTTGATTCTGGTTTTCTCGGCGTCGTACATGATGTGCTCCACCAGCATGCTGGTTTCGTTGAAGTGCCGGATGCTCGTCTCAATGGTAACCAATTCGCGCACTAGGGCCGGGCTCAGGTAGACAATCTGGTTCTGCCCCACCACCCAGGCGCGGCCGGTTTTCCGGAAGAAAGCATGGATGTCTAGTCCATAGGCCGCTTCCACTTGGTCTTCACGCTCGTTCTGGAAGTAGTTCAGGAAAGCGCTGTTGTTCAGGTGCCCGAAGGGATCGCAATGATCAAACCGAATGCGGGTCTGGCTTTCTAAGATGGAGGATTTAGGGGAGGTGTGTTCTTTCATAGCTTCAGAATAGACCAATTGGTATATGGTAGGTTAAAAAAATTTTAGAATTCTCCCAGTTCGTGCTGCAGCCAGCGCTCTAGTTGGTCTAACACGGTTTGGAGTGGCTTTTCCTCATTGTAGGCTTTGGCCAGCAGAATGCCGCCTTCCACGCTGGAAATGAAAAAAGTGGTAATGGCTGTGGTATCTGCCGAGGCATGAAACACTCCCTGCTCTTTCCCCAGGTCAATCAGATTTCGCACGCCTTTGTGCAGACGGTTCAGGACGTGTACCACTCGCTCGTGCAGGGCTGGCTGGTTATCATCGGCTTCCACGGCGGTGTTGAGCAAGGGGCAGCCTCCGGCAATAATGGGATTGGTGAGGTAGTTCCGGTAAAAGGTCAACAGTGCCCGCAGCCTCTCGCCAGCTTTCTCATAAGGCGCCATGGCCTCCCCTACCCGATCAATTAAGGTTTGAGCCGCAAATTCAAAAGCCGCCACGGCCAATTCTTCCTTGCTCCCGAAATGCCCGTACAGACAGCCTTTGGTCACCCCCGTAGCTTGGATCAAATCCTGGTAAGAGGTTCCGGCGAAGCCTTTCTGATTGAAAAGCACCGCTGCCCGCTCTATAATAAGGCTCCTGGTTTGTTCTGCTTTAAGTGTCTGGGGAAGTTTCATGTCGGCAAATAAACCATTTGGTTTATTTTATCCAAGAACTTTAACGTTTGATTGCCCAAACAAGCCCCTAAAACCAAGTAGCTACTAAAAAACAGTAAAGCTCCTTTGGAGAAAACCAGAGGAGCTTTACTGTTTTTTTTAGACTTACCCATTTCAGGCTGTTTCCAGAAAAGAAGCCCTTAACCAGGCATCCAGCTACGGGATGTTCACCTTTACCTCTGATACCGCGGCGGCGCCAAAGAAGCCGAGCGCACCGTTGCTGATGTTGCTGGGTGCCGAAGCGGGAGCCGGTTGGTAGGTACCGCCATCGTTCAAAAACTGCCTGATTAAACTGTCAAAGTGCTGGTAGCCTTCCCGAGTGAGGGAATACATTTGAAGGGTGTTAACGCCGCTGAACGGATAGAAATCCATGCCGCTCACGGAGTGCCCGTCATCAATGCTCAAGCCGTCTACATAAGCGGGCAGCAAATCATCATTCAGGATGGATACATTCCAGTTCCGCCCCCCGGTAGAGCCCCCGTTGATAGGACCGCAATAGTCCAGGTAGCAGTACTTAAACAGGTAATAGTTCTTTACATCAGCGGGCTCCTGGAAATAAACCAACGGCACGTAGGCGTCATCCTTCCCCACTATCTCAGTTGGGCGCAGGAAATAAGACACTTTATCAATCTTCGGGACAGGGGGCATGTAGGCAGTAGCGGTGTACTCCTGGCCTTGGTGCACAATTTTCAGGTAGTAGGTGCGGCCCGGCTTGGTTACGAGCTTATCGGTCACATACCCGAACGTGTTATTGGGCTCTTTTTTCAAAACCTCCTGAAAACCGGTATTGTCGCTGATGGTGACCTGCGCATCGGGCACTCCAATGAGGTTCATTCCTTCTTCGTAGGTGTAATTTACGTCTGAAGAAATGGCTTTGAACGGTAGGCTCTTGATCAACTTTATCTGGTATGGCCCCGGCTTATCGGTGATCCAGGCGTCTATCACCAGTTTGCTGGTGGAGGAAATCTCGGGCATGGGCACTTCTTCTGTACAGCCAGAAAGGAAGAGTACCAGCGCCAGCAGGGACAGATAGGTAGCCCCAATGTGTCTCTTTAAATTCTTCATCTGAGTTTAGATAAATCTGAAGTTGTAGGTAACGGACGGCAAGGCCCCGAACAAATGGGTCTTGTAAGCCTTGACAGAACTGTAGGTATAGTCTTCCTGCTTGAAAAACATATTGAAGTAGTTCTCTCTGTTGTAAAGGTTATAAACCGAGAACACCCATTCCCCTTTCCAACGGCGCTGTTCGTTTCTCTTTTGTTGCAGCGTGTAAGACACATCCAAGCGGTGGTAGGCAGGTAATCGGTAACCGTTCCGCTCAGAATACTGCACAAAGGGTTTATCGCCGAGGAAGTAAACGCTTTCCGGAATGGTGGTGGCCCGGCCGGTGGTGTACACAAAATTGGCGCTCAAAGCTTTCCGGGGACTCAGCTGGTGCGTCATGGTCAGGGATAGATTATGGCGCTTGTCAAAGCCGGATGAATAGGTGCGGTCATTATTCACGCCTTCAATCTTGCGTTCCGATTTAGACCAGGTATAGGCTAGCCAACCCGTAGTTTTGCCTTGTTCTTTCCGAAGCAGGAATTCAGCGCCGTAGGCCCAACCGCGGCCGCTCCGCATCTGGGTTTCAATCTGGCGGTTCATGAACAAGTCAGCGTTGTCTTTGTAATCTACCACGTGCTGCATTTCTTTATAGAAAACCTCCACGGCCGCTTGCCAGATCTTTTCTTTGAACTGATGCGTGTACCCAGCAGCTACCTGGTCCGCAATCTGGGGTTTGATGTTTCGGTCAGAAGGCAACCACACATCGGTAGGCAGCCCAACGGACGAATTGGTGATCAGGTGCAGGTATTGGTTGGTGCGGTTGTAAGACAAAGAAAAGGTGCCTTTCTCGGTGAGGTTGTACTGAGCCGAAAACCTGGGCTCCAGCCGCTGGTAGAACTTGATGATCTCCCCGGACTTGTGGTAGATTGTATCCAATGGAGCCTCACTTTCTGAAGAGGCATACACATAGCTTTGGCCGGGCCCCAAGGCGAAGAAAGGCACGTAGCGAAACCCATATTCCAGCCGCAAACGTGGGGTAAGCTGGTGAATAGCCGAGGCGTACAACGCGGGTTCCATAGCTTGCTTCTCGGGCAACAGCACTTCCTTAGTAACTGATTGGTCGTTGCGCGGTGCTACTTTGCCAGGGAAGAACCGGTGGTAATTCAGGGCGCCGCCAAACTGCAGGTGCAACGTAGGGCTGACAAAGTAATCATAGTCAATCTTGGCGTCTATCTCCTGCAGGTTAGAAGTCCACCTAAAATACCGAACCTCGTCTTTCAGGATATAGGCATAGTTGTAATGGCTGAAAAGCAGCGTGGCGTTGGAGAAAAGCTTCTCGTTGTAGAGGTGGTTCCAGCGCAAAGTGGCGGTGGTATTGCCCCAATCCATGCTGCTGCGGCCATTTACATCGCCGTAGAAAAAGTGGTCGTGCCCGGTGTACGCCGAGAAATACAACTGATCTTCGCCAGAGAGTTTATAGTTGGTTTTCAGGTTGAGGTCATAGAAATTGATTTCGTTACCCCCCGTAAAGTTGTTGAACGAATACACACCGGCCTCCTGCCCCAAGGCGCCAATACCGTTCACCAATACCCCGGGATTGCTGTACCGGCCCGCCACCATCATGGAGCCTTTGCCTTTGAACGCAGGTCCTTCCAAGGTCAGGCGCGAAGCCAGCAAACCTACCCCTCCGCTGGCCATGTACTCATTTCGGTTCCCCTCCTTCATCCGGATGTCTACCACCGAAGACAAGCGCCCGCCGTACATGGCCGGAATGCCGCCCTTGTACAGCTCCACGCTTTGGATGGCATCTGGGTTAAACACCGAGAAAAAGCCTAAAGAGTGCGCCGGATTATACACCGGAGCCTCGTCCAGCAAAATCAGGTTCTGGTCAAAGGAACCGCCCCGCACCGAAAGGTTGGTCGTTCCTTCGTTGGCCGTTTGTACTCCAGGCAACATCTGTAGTGCTTTCACCGCATCTGACTCCCCTCCGATAGATGGTATCTTTTTAATAGTCTGCATGGGCAGCAGGTGCCGTCCGCCCCGGGTATCCATTACCTGTTGCTCGTCTTTATCGGTTTCCACTACCACTTCCTGCAGGGCAGCCTCTGCAGAGGACAGCTCTATATTCAGTGGCTGGTTATTCTCCAATGTCAAGGGCAGATCGGCAGTTAAGTAGCCAAGATACATTGCTCGTAAGGTATAAGAGCCGGCAGGCAAGGTGAGCGAGTAGAAGCCGTAGGCATTGGCAGCCGTGCCCACTCCCTCTTTGCCCATGACCAGCACCGTGGCTCCGGCCAGCACCTCGCCGGTGGCTTTGTCCCGGATGGTGCCGCTTACCGTTGCCTGGCTGGCTCCTTTTTTCCTGGGGGCAGGCTCAATTACAATCTGACTCCCGACAATGCTGTACCGCAACCCGGATTCTTTCAGCAGTTGCTCCAAGACTTCTTTCAAAGGCTGTTCCTGGGCTTGTACCGTTACTTTCCTGGCTCCGCTGATCACTTCATTGCTGTAGGAGAAATCAACTTGGTAGCGGTCTGATAAAATTTTGAGGGCCTGCTCCAAGGTGCTGTTGCGCACCGAGAGGCTTACCTTTTTTTGCAGCATAGGTGCTTGGGCTTGTGCGCTGAAGACACAGCAAAGCCAGCCCAGGCACATGCAAAGGAGATATTTATACATGGTTTATGATGAAATGCTTTAAAGAATTTGCTATTGGCAGCCGCTTCCGCTCAGACGATATACCTTAGGCTGCACTTGTTCATAAGAAAGCTGGAGGGTTTTGGTAAGCACCAACAGTACTTCATCCAGAGCCGGGGCATTCCGGAACGAGCCCGTAAAATGACACTGCCCCAAAGTCGGCTTGTCAAACGTAACCGATACCCCGTAATACTCCTCCAGTGTCTCGGCTACCTGGGCTAAAGGCGTATTCACAAATTGGAACCGTTCCTCTTTCCAGGCGAGCACGTTCTGGTCCTGGTTAGCCGAGATAGTAATGGTTCCTGTTTTGGAGCTGAAAACGGCTTTTTGCCCCGGAAACAACGTCACTTCCTGTGGCTGACCTTTGCTTGCCCTAAAGGCTACTTTCCCCGTGAACAAAACAACTTCTACCTGGTCAGCTGCTTGGGTAGAAACCTGAAAAGTGGTTCCCAACACCTGGGTTTCGGTAGCGGCGGCGGTAACGGTGAATGGTTTCCGCGCATTGTGCTGCACTTCAAAGTAGCCTTCGCCTTGCAAGTTCACCTGCCGGTCTTCCTCCCCAAAATCAGAAAGGTAAGTGAGTTGGCTGCCTTTGTTTAGCCACACATGGCTGCTGTCAGGCAACGTGAACCGCTGTTTGGCGTTGGTGGCCGCAAGTACCGTTTGAGAGGGCGAAAACAGAAAATACCGGATCAGGAACGCCGACACCAAAAGCAAGGCCAACCCAGCCGCAACCCGCATCCAGGGAAAGGAACGGTGAGTTGTAAACGCGGCTTCTTTCTGCTTCTCGGCTGCCACGCGCTGCAGGAACTCCTGCCAACCAGCTTCCGGGGCGAACCTGATTTTGGGGTGTTTTTCGGAAAGTTCCCATAAATGGCGTTGCTCTTCAAACTGCTCTCTGTGCTCTGGATTTTCCTGGAGCCACGCCGCCAACACGCTTTCCTCCTCTGGCGTGGTGGTGCCGGAAAGGTGCTTGGCGGTTAGGTCCCAGAAAAAAGTAGCGTCTTTGTCCATTCTGTTTACGTCTCGTTGCTCCTGCTTATCCGCAGAGCGTTATCTATGGCTCCAGCACGTAACTGGAGGTAATGGTGTAGCCTGATCCTTCTTTCTTCACGCTCAGGGCGGTGAAGGTGGTGGCATTTACCTGGGTCACTGTCAAATCTGTGCGGTGCGCGTATTTGCTGCCTTCCTGCTCGTACAGCTCTACCTCGCCGGTTTTGGTGTTGTAGGTCCAGGCGCCGGGCGTGGTTTGGTTTGCTCCGGCGCAGCGGGTCGCGCCTTCATCCCAGGTCATGGTGCCGTCCAGGTTAAACCTGATGCGGTTGTCCAGGTCGCAGGCTTGCTTGCCTTCCAGCCAGTTGTTCGTGCTTCCGTTTGGTCCGGGGTAGGCTGGGGACACCATTGCCTGCTCCAGGCGCCACCATTTACCTACCAGCAACTCGGTTTCATGGGTGGTGGTCACGGCTCTGGGGAGAGCGGTTGGCGTAATGGTTTCTTCTTCGGGCTGGGTGCCGTGGCATCCCCAGAAACTGAGGGCACAAAAACTCAGCAGAAGTACTTTTAACTTTTTCATTTGACGAAAGGGTTTAGTGGATTTTCCCTCTAGACAAACCCTATTACCGCAACCGCTACGCCCCATTCAAAAAAAGTTTAAAAATTATCAGCAGTCCGCTCACCAGGTACTTTCGCAGGATGCCCAAGGCTTTCTTAATGTGGTTGTCCACGGTGTTGGTAGAGATCTGCAGTTCCTCGGCTATCTCTTTGTGGCTCAGCCCCTCGTAGCGGCTCAGCAAGAACACTTTTCGGCAACCTAGCGGTAACCGGTTAATGGCCTGCTGCACCTTTTCTTGCAGCTCCTCTAGGCCCAAGTTTTCTTCAATGTTATTAGAGGACGCAGCAGAAACCGCCTGAAATTCGGTCTGGAAAGTAAGCTGGCGTTTCTCCCGGTCCAGGTAGTTGAGCGCCTGGTTCCGAACGGCACGGTGCAGATAGGCCTCAGGTTGCTCTATAGACATGTACCCTTCCTCCATCTGCCTCCACAACCGGATGAACACCTCCTGCACCACGTCTTTGGCCGCGTCTTCATCACCCACCAGACCATAGGCTCTGTGACACAGCGCCGTGTAGTGGGCCATGAACAGGCTTTGGATGTCAGTAAGTGACGGATTAGAGGACATGCGGTAGCGGTAGAAACAGAGCGCCGGGATTTACCAAAGCAAAGCGGATGGCTTGACAGATTTTCGGCTATTAAAACTACAAAGATGCTGAGAAATCAAAAGGAAATTTTCTGCGCCTATGATGGTTGGTTTTAGCTCCATTTGCTGAAAACAAGTTGAAAACGGAACACCCTCCTTCAGCAGATGCAAAACAAAAAGTGGCAGACATTTGCCATGCCTGCCACAGTAAGAAACTCTCTAACTATAAAAAAATGAAAGGTGCTTTCGAGGGATTTCGATGTGTGTACGGGGCTTAGCTTTCCAGAAGGAACTACTCTAAACCTCAGCCTGAAACGAAGAAGATAAGTCTAACTGCCAGCCGGTACTGGTTTTGGTTTCCGGAAATCTAAGTTCTGGAAAAGGAAAAGGCGCAGGGCGTGCGTTTGGAAGAACCTGTTGCCTGCTGCCTGCTGCTGAAACACCTGCATGTACCCTAGTTGGGCATTCAGGCCCTTGGTGAACTGGTAACCCAACCCACCGAAAAGCCGGTTCTGGTCAAAGTAGTTGTACACGATTTCTTTCCCGAAGTTCAGGTGCACCTCATCATTCAGCACTAGGAACGGAACCCCCGGGGCAATGGCATCGGCGGTGAGCGGCACCATGAGCGCGATCATGTAGCGGGCCCTGAAGTTGAAATGGTAGCCTTCCTGCAGTTGGTCATTGGCAATGTTCCGGTTAAAGCGTTCCTCCAGGCGCACCCACTGGTTTGTCTGCAACCGTTTGCTTTTCCCCGACCAATTGATTTGCTGCCAAAGCCGATGCTCGGGTCGTACGGTCTCTTGCTCAGCGGAGGAGGGCCAATGGGCGGCATAGGCGTACCCCACCGTGAAACGGGTATGGTCTGAAATGTGGTAGGTGATGCCCGGCCGTACAATGGCAGTGGCCCAGCGGTCCAGGAAATCAGTGCGGCGGGCGTGCAGGTCCAACCATAACGAGAACTTATCAGAGAGGCGGGTTTGGTTAAAGTACCCCAGCCATACCTGCTCCCGCTCGGTCACTTGTTTTTCCGGCGTCTGCGCTTTTCCGGTAAACGGGGAAAAAGCACCGGCCATCATCATCAGAAGAAGTAGTCGTTTCATCATGCAAAAAGAGTTAGGGGTGAAACTGAATGGAAAAGCCTAAAGAAACCTTGAGCTACTTCCTAGACGTGTTAAAGAGAGAACTTTTAATAGGAAAAGCTTCTAACTGTTTAAAGCTTGTTTTCGGAAAAAGGGCCTTGAAGCAGTTCTCAGGAGAAGGGAAATTTGTAAAGGCAGGAGAAAAAGTAAGGGTGGATCGCCCACCCTTACTGATGATCTTACTTGGCTAGCAGCCCGTCTAAGGTAACAGCCACGTAGTACAGTCCGCCAATGGTGGGTCCGGCAGCGTACTGGATAAAGCGTTGGTTGAAGATGTTGGTGCCGCCTGTTTTGATGGTGATTTTGCTTTCCGGCACCCGAAGCGTCACTTGGGCATCTACGGTGCTGTAGGCCGGAACAATTCCGTTTGCCAGTGGGCTTTCCCACAGGAAAGAGTCCTGCCAGCGCCACACCACATTAAAGCCCAGATTCTTCAGCACCTCCCGGTTCCCGATGGAGACGTTGGTGATCCAATTAGGTGTGTTGAAGGCGGTCACGAAGATATCACGCTCCTCGTTCGTTTTGATGGCGTTGTAGTTCACGTTCCCCGAGAGGGTGAATTTCTCATAGAAGTTGTACGTCAGACCCAGCGAGGAACCGTAGTTATTGTACTTGTTCTTGGCGTTGGTGTACACGCGGTAACGGGTCTGTTGTCCGTTGCGGTTGGCGGCCAACATGGCAATCACCGCTTCGTCGGTGCCCACCTGCACTGTATTGCTCTTCGGTACCGAAACTTCTACTTGGCCTAAAAACCCGTCGTAAACGTTGGTATAGGCGTCAATGTCTAGCACCAGTTTATTGTCAAACAACACGCTTTTGTACCCTACCTCAAACGAGTTTATCTGCTCAGGACGGGTGGCCGAAAGGCTGGTAATTTGCAGCACTTCGCGGTTCTTTAGGGCGGCTTCGTTGGCCGTCAGACCAGCGGTCACGTCTCGGTTCACAGCGGCGTTGAAATCATTCACCGAAGCCAGGGTGTACGAGTTGTCTAGGTAACCCAAACCTTCGTTGATGTACGGCAAGCCTCCCACACGGCGCACGTTTCCGTTATTCACGTAAGAAACTGCCTCAAACAAGGCCGGAAACCGGAACCCGTTCTGGTACGACACTCTAAAGTTGTGCGATTCAGACAACGTATATACGGCCGCTACTCTAGGGTTCAGCTTGGGGTCAAACTCAGGGTTATAGTCTACCCGCAGCGAGCCGAATACTTTCAACCGATCGGCCAGGAAGGTCTTCGTCACCTGCGCGAAGGCGCCGTATTTTTTGTAGTACACGTTGTTGCCACCAGGCTGGGTGCGTTGCTCAATAGGCCGGGTGAAATCCACGAAGTTGTTTCCGTCCGGAATGACTTCATACACGCGGGCATCGGCTCCTACCAGCACATTGGCGAATTTGATGCGGTCCGCAAAATCCCACTGGGCATCGGTGTGGTAAAGGCGGCTTTTCTGGAGAAGCAAGGCCCCACCGGTAGCCGGTGCGCCTGGTACTACTTTGCCGTGGTCCCAGTTGTTGATGCCCCGGATGGTGTTCTTGAGCGCCTCAAACTCCGGCGTACCAGGCTGTACTCTTCCGGCATCAGCGGCCTGACGGGCCAGTTGCATGGCAGTGGCCAGATCGGTTCCGGCGTTCAGCTGGGTTTGCAGCGCTGTCTTGAATTTAGCGCCCCACTCGCTGTTGGAGCCGCCGCTGGTGATATCTAGGTTATCCACCATGGGCTTCACGTTGTACGAATCACCAGTATTCTCCAAAGAAACGTAGGAACGCAGGAAGTAATTGGCACCTTTGAGTTCCAGGCGGTGGTTCTGCACCACCACGTTATCCAACTGGATCTTGTTTCCGCGCTGGAAAACGCCGTCCATTTTGCCAATGCGGTACCCGTACGAAAGCTCGGCATTGTCGCTGAGGCGGTAGTGCAGGGAGGCATCAAACTTCAGGTTGTCAACGCGAGGGCTTACAATGTCTTTCTCCCAATAACCTGTCCGGCGCACCAGAAACGTCTGGTTCTTGCCTCCGTACTGCACGCCACTGATGGTCACGGCATTGTTGTTCTCGTCGCCGTACTTGTTCCAGGCATCATAAGCAGGGTTGTTGGCACCGGCTAATTCTGGAAAAGAAGGGTTGGCGGTGTTCAGGTTATTCGGGTTCTGATCGGTGGTGGTGTTGGAGCGCCAGTCGGTGCCGTTCATGTAGCTGGCGTTGATCTTAAACGCGAAGTTGTCGCTCAGGGCCTTGGCGTACCGCACCGCAAACTCAGACAAAATGCTGGGCTCGGCGTCAATACCGTCTACGTGGTTTACGCCGGTTTTCTGGTACACGCTCAGTCCCTGATACAGAAAAGGGCTTTTGGTGATGAGGTTGGCCATGCCGTTGATGGCGTTCATGCCGTACAGCGCCGAGGCCGCACCCGGGGTAATTTCCACACTTTCAATGTCCAGCTCAGTAGGCCCGATGGCATTGCCTAGCGGAACGCCTAAAGTGGCCGCCTGCATGTCCACGCCATCTACCAGCTGCATAAACCGGAAGTTGTTCGGGATGTTGAAGCCACGGGTATTGGGCACTTTGAAGGTAAGGCTGGAGGTGGTCATCTGCACGCCTTTGACATTCTCCAACGCATCATAGAAGCTTGGCGCCGGGGTCTCCTTGATAGCCCGGATGTCCAGTTTCTCAATGGCCACCGGCGATTTCAAAATGCTTTCCTCAACGCGGGAAGCGGTCACCACCACTTCTTTCCCAAGCAAGGTTTGCGTTACCAGGGCAATGTCTAACCGCGAACCGGGTTCGGTGATCTCAAACTCCTGGGGCTGGAAACCTACCAGAGAAACAACCAGGGTGAACGGGAATTTAAGACGGGTCTTCAGGGTGAAATCGCCGTTCAGGTTGGTGGCGGTTCCGGTCACGGTGCCGCGTACGTACACACTCACGCCGGGCAAGGGCTCTTTGTTGGACTGGTCGGTTACCCGGCCACTGATTTCCACCAGATTGGTTTCCTGCGCGTGCAGGGCCACCAAGGGTAGAAAAAGAAAATGAAGGAAGAGTAAAAATTTTGGTTTCATGGAATGATGTCTGTTTAAGAAATAAGGAGGGAAAACGGGTTGAAAGCGGTTAGCGGCAACAACAACCAAAGCCGGAGAACTGGCCCTGCATTCGTTTCTGGGTTCTTTTCAAGAAGACATCGGGTTTCATAGTGGTAAAGGTTAAGGGTACTATTTATGGTCAAAGGCTTTTCACGGGTAAAGCCCTACGGGTTCAATTGGGTTGGGGAGTTAGGTGTTAGGCACTAGCGGGTCACTTGTCCGGGGGTACTTTTCTTACCAAAGCTGCGGGTTCAGCTTTGGTAAGGTGGGGGAAACGGCTCGTCCAAACCCGCATATGGCTGGCCGTTTCCTACCCACCGTACCTTTCCTCCTTACCGTTTTAGTGTTCGCTTCCTAAAAGCAGCCCTAAAACGCTCCGCGGCTTTTTGCTTAGTTTGCCGCAGAGCACTTTAGGTGGAGGAGGTTAGCGGTCACGGGCGGAATCGAACCGCCGTATAAGACTTTGCTGGTCTTTGCTTCGCCACTCAGCCACACGACCTTTGTTCCATATCCCACAGCAGCATAAGAGTGAATTCAGACTTTTCATTTATTCCCTGGAGCTTAAAACATCTGAATCTACTTAGATACTCTTAATCCCTATAGAATTGGTAGACAAATAGAGTAGTTTCCTACGAGACATCCAAGCAACAGATTAGAAAATTTTGATTTTAATTTTACAAGTTATTGATGGTCAATGCTATAATTTCCACCAACCCGTCAATTGTTTGGGATACTTTCCTGAAAATCAAGCGGAAATCAGCAGATAATGGAGGAGTCCGGCCAAGGCGCTGATGCCAATCCAGAGCATCATGCCTACTTTGAAGCGGTACATGGCCAGAAAGGAAATGATGATCCAGAGAAGGGCGAAATAGTCTAACCCGCGCAGGGAAATGCCCTCGGGGAAGAGAACGGCGGTACCAAAGTAGACGGTCAGGTTCAGCACCACTCCTACCACGGCAGCGGTCACCACGCCCAGGATGGACTTCACAGCGACGTTGCCGCGAGTGCGTTCAATGATGGGGGCGCCTGCCAAAATGAAGAAGAAGCAAGGCAGGAATGTGTAAAAAGTAGTGGTGAACAAGCCCAGCGCGCCCATAGCCAGCGAGCCATCGTAGTGGTTGAAGCCTGCCATGAACCCCACAAACGCCAACACCATGATGAGCGGACCCGGCGTGGTCTCACCCAGGGCCAACCCGTCAATCATCTCGAAGCGCGAGAGCCAGTTAAACTTCTCCACTGCCACCTGTGCCACGTACGGAAGCACCGCATAAGCCCCGCCAAATGTCACCAGCGCGGCTTTGGTGAAGAACGTGATGAGGTGGTTCCAGAAAGCAAACTCCTTGGTGAGATAATAAAACAGCCCTAGTGGAATGGCCCAAAGGGCCAGGGTGATTCCCAGCCGCAACAGGCTCTTGGCCCAACTAAAGCCAGTGCCCACCACTTCGCTACCCGCGTGCAAGTAATAGCTTTCCTCGTCTTGGGCTTGCTTTTGGGTCGTTTCTTTTTCCTGGAATAGGCTAGGCACCAATTTGCGCGCAATGACCGCGATTACAATCGCACTTAAAATGATTAACGGAAAAGGCACTTTCAAAAAGAAAATGGCCAGGAAACTGAGCAGCGCCAGCACATAGTGAAACCAACTTTTGAGAGACTTGCCCGCAATCTTGAACAAGGCCAGCCCCACAATAGCCACCACTGCTGGTTTCAAACCATAGAACAGCGCCGATACCCATGGAATGGTCCCGTAACTCACGTACACGGTGCTCAGCCCTAGCAGAATGAACACCGAAGGTAGCACAAAGAAGATACCCGCCACCAGTCCACCGCGCACCCCGTGCATAAGCCAGCCCAGGTACGTGGCCAATTGTTGGGCCTCGGGCCCGGGCAACAGCATGCAGTAGTTGAGCGCGTGCAGAAACCTGGAGTCTGAGACCCATCGTTTCTGCTCTACCAGGTACGAGTGCATGATGCCAATCTGCCCGGCCGGTCCGCCAAAACTGATAAAGCCCAATTTCAGCCAAAACAGGAACGCTTCTTTGAACGAAGGTTTCTCCGGCGCGGTACGTCTGGTTTGGGGAGGTGCGGTGTCTAGCATTGTGGTTTCCATGGCAATCCTGAATTTCTACACAAGATTACACCCCCAAGTATACGCAAGCTAGAACAGAGTTAACCTTTGGAATCTGGTTTACTTTTCCGCAAACTTTTTTGGTACTCAGACGGACTCTGCCCCATATGCTGCCTGAAAATACGGGTAAAATGGCTTTGATCAGAAAAACCAGTAAGGTAGGCGATCTCGGCCAGCGAGTACCCCGAAGTGTGGAGCAGGTTCAGCGCCTTCTCTATGCGCAGTTTCCGGATGTACTCCCCAAACGACAGATTGTCAAAGTATTTGGAAAACGCCCGGGAAACGTAGGCTGGGTGCACGTCCAAGGCCTCGGAGATTTCCTTCAGGTTTAGGCTGAGGTTGGTGTCAATCTGGTCCTGGATGATCTCTTTGAGGTGTTGCGCCCAGGCCGGCATTTTCTGCGCCATGTCTTTCTTTTCCTGCAGGTAGTTGTGGTACACCTGTAGGAAAATCTGCTCAGTGGGGTGCGTGGTATGCTTTTGCTTCTGCAGGTGTTTGGCCCAACTGTACAGCCCGTCATACAGCACCATGACTTTGTCTAACAGCTCGTGGTCATCTGAGATGTTGAACGCCATGCCATGGGAAATAGCCCACAGACCCGCCGATTGCGCTGCCAGCGTGTGGTCATCGGTATCCGCCCCGCGCACAATCACCGCCATGGTTTGCAGCGCCGGATCTTGCAGCAAATCGAATTTTTTCAGGAAGTAATCAAAGGTGCAGTGGTCCTGGTAATGCGAGTACTCCACCCCCGGAATATCAAACGGCACGGCATTCAGCTCTTTGGCCTTGTCTAGCACTTGGTTCTCGGGCACGTAGATGATTTCCGCTGTGGCATCAATAAACCGTAGTATGAGCCAAGGACAGGCCAAGCGGTCAATCTTAGGACGTTCGCGGGTGATCCATTTCATGGGTGTACTCGAAAAACAGGGTACAATCTCAGGTTGCAATAACCTTATAAAGGTACGGGTTCATCCTTACGTTTTGGGCTTGGTTTCAGAAAATAGATACTAAAACCTTTTCCTCTTTCTCGTTTATAAATCCCTTTCAGAAAAGCATCGGAAAAGATACTAGACCAATTACAAAAGCGGACCAATGTCATCATGAAAGGTCTCCTCCTTTATCTTTTCGAAGGATGCCCTTGTAAATTTCCTACAAGAACCCGAAATTGATTAACTGTCCAAACAAGCGTCCGTATAGGTACAAACTCGCTGATTAACTGTTATTTCCCGCAACGGACCTTCGGCCGAGACCTTTCGTTGATGACGTTCTCTCTTTCTATCATACCCAAACCAGATGACCATGGAGCCTACACGCATCGCTATAATTGGAGGAGGTTTAAGCGGAACCCTGACGGCGATCAATCTTTTGAAAGCGGCCCGGGAGGCTACCACCATCTACCTTCTGGAGAAAGACGCCCGGAAAATGCACCGGGGGGTGGCCTACAGCAGCAGTTTGCCTTTTCAGCCCCTGAACGTACCGGCCTCCCGCATGAGCCTCTTCTGCGACCAACCCACTGACTTCATTGATTGGCTGCAGGCGCACCAGCATCTGTACAGTGACACCTTCCCCCAAGAAGTCACTCCAGATGATTTTATCCCAAGGCATATTTTTGGGGATTACGTTTCTTATTGCCTCTCGCTGGCAGGAGCCTGCGCCCACCGGAACGTACGTCTGGTGCGCATCCCCAAAGAGGCGGTAGCCCTGAAGCAGCAAGGGGAAAACAATGAATTTACGCTGTGGCTTAACGATGGAAGCCAACTGGAGGCGCAGAAGGTGGTTCTGGCTTTTGGAAATCTCCCTCCCGCCGAGTTGCCCATTCAAAACAAATCTTTTTACCATAGTCCCCGGTACCAAGCTTCACCATGGTCGGCCGAAGTGCTGGGAAGGCTCCCCACAGAAGCTTCCATTCTCTTAATGGGCTCCAGTCTCACCATGGTGGATTTGGTGGGTAGCTTAACCGCAAGAGGACACCAGGGCAGGATTTACGTGGTCTCGCGCCATGGCATGATTCCTAAAGCGTACCACATTAGCGCCAAGCCGTACCCATTGAACCCCTTGCCGCTTCAAGGTCACCTTACCCCACTGGAGGTTTTGCGTGCCGTCAGAAGGGAGATCAAAAAAGCGGCTTTGGAAGGTTATACCTGGCACAGCGTACTGGATGCCCTGCGGGATTCCATTCCGGTTATCTGGCAGAATTTCACTTTTGCCGAGAAAAAGCAGTTCCTGCGCCATGTCCGTCCGCACTGGGAAGTGCACCGCCACCGCATGCCTCTGGCCTCGGCTTTACTGATCCGGGACCTGCAAGAGAAAGGGCAATTGGTAATCAAAGCCGCCTCGCTGCTGGATCTGCAATCTTCTGGGGACCGTGCCCAGGCCATCCTGAAAGAAAGAGGTACCCAAACCATCCAAACCCTGGAGGTGGGCTTCGTGATCAATTGCACAGGTCCTTTGTGTGACTATACTAAAAGCCAGGAGCCTTTGGTGCAACAACTGCTGGCCGATGGACTTCTCTGCCCCGATGACCTGAGGCTAGGCCTTGCCGCTGCCCCAAACGGAAATGTCCTCAATGAAGACCACCTTCCCGTCGAGAACCTCTACACTCTGGGCCCACCTCTCAAGGGAGAACTCTATGAATCCACCGCGCTTCGGGAAATAAGGCAACAAGCCGCCGCCTTGGCTGGGCTGCTTTTATTTGGGGAAACCATGCTTGCCGCCGCGTTGTAGGCCTTTTAGGTATACATTCAGAACTAAAGCAGGAGGTCAATTTTAGTTTCATTTTTAGAAATTAGGCCTAAACAAGCACGCCTCCTACCCTGTTCACCCCAAAGAAACTAGAGAGGAAAGCTATCCTGCTGCCTTTTCCTGCACGTACCCTCGCTCCCGCTTTGGACCCGTTTTTCAGAAAACGGGTCCAAAGCGGGAGTACTCATTTTAAACTCCCCTCCCATTCATTTGAGGTTTATTGATGGCTACTGAAAACCCCTTAAAAGTTACGGCACGAATAGGGTTCCAGGGTTTTTGGTTTGTCTTCTATCAAGGTAAATGGGCCTAACCTTAGATGAGTATATAGCCTGCGTTTTAGTAATCTTATTCAAAAACCATCAGAAAAGCTACCCTATAAGCCACTTATCTAAAATTTCAATAGGTAAACCTTTGTTCGTACGAAATTTTTCCTACCTTTAGCCGCATGAATGCGAAAGAACCGAACAAAGACAAGTTGCCGGAGCCTACGAAGGCGGAGTTGGAGATATTGCAGGTCCTATGGCAAGACGGCCCTTCCACGGTACGGGCCGTGAACGATGCGCTTAACAAGCAACGTGCCGTGAACTATACCTCCACCCTGAAGCTAATGCAGATCATGGTAGACAAAGGCTTGCTCACTCGTGATGAAAGCAGCATGAAACACGTGTACCGGGCCGCTGAGGCGGAGGAAAAAACCAAAGACCACCTGCTCACCCGCTTTATTGACACCATGTACAACGGATCTGCCGGCAAACTGGTGATGCAACTGTTGGGAAATCAGAAAACCTCCAGCGAGGAACTGGAAGCCATCAAAGAAATGATCAAAAAAATGCCCAAAGAATAACGCTCACCAAAACGGTTATGTCTCTACTCTCTGCCCCCGTTTTTTCCCTAGAAGTGGCACAGGCCCTGTGCTGGACTCTGGTACATTCCCTCTGGCAGGGGCTAGTGCTCTCGCTGGCGGCGGCTCTGGTGATCCAACTCACAAGGCGGTCGTCTCCGGGGGGGCGGTATAACCTACTGATCGGTTTGTTTGTAGTCTTTCTGGGGGTAAGTGGCTTCACCTTGGGGCTAGAGTTGAGAGAAAGGCAATCCGTAGCAGCGGCGGAACTAGTGTATTCTGAAACAACTTTGCTTTCGGTGACCAGCCTGGATATCACCCATCTGGCGGTTAAAACCCAGGTAACTTCCTGGGCCCAACGTTTCAGTAGTTTCTTCAATACCCACGCGGCCTCTATTGTAGTAGTGTGGCTGGTGGTGCTTTTGTTCAAATGCGTGCAATTGCTGGGCGGGCTACACTATATTTTCAGGATACGACGGGAGAAAACAAGTGCCCCTTCTTCTTTTTGGCTTAAACGGATAACGGAACTGGCCCATTCACTGCACCTTTCCCGACCAGTGGCGCTGCTGGAATCTGGGGTGGTGAAGGTGCCAATAGTGGTGGGATTTCTGAAACCGCTAGTGTTGGTACCTGCCGGTATGCTGGCCCAGTTACCGGTAGACCAGATAGAGGCCATCCTGCTGCACGAACTGGCCCACATCCGCCGTAGTGATTACCTGGTGAACCTTTTGCAAACCTTTGCCGAAGTACTGTTTTTCTTCAATCCGGCGGTTATGTGGCTTTCCAGCCGCATCCGGCAGGAGCGCGAGAATTGCTGCGATGACCTGGCTATTCAGGTATTGCAAAGCAAAACCAATTTCCTGCACGCCTTGGTTACCTTTCAGGAGTTTAGCATCTCCCGCAGCAAATTATCCCTCGGCTTCGCCGATGCGCACAATTCCTTAACCCACCGCGTGAAACGGATTATTTACCAGGACAACGCGCCGTTGCACCGCACGGAGAAATACTTTGTGGGCACTTGCCTGGTGGTCGCCTCCCTGCTGGTAGTCGCTCTTACCCGTCCCGCTTCCCTGGCGGTACCGCAAGAGGTAGTTAGTCAGGTGTTAGAAATACGGCTTCCATCAATGGCGAAACCTATTTCTACCAGTAAAGGAGCCCTCGTCCCTCCGAAAACTTCAGTAAAACCGGTACAAAAAGCAGCGGTACTCGCAAGAAAAAACACAAAAGCCCTCCCTCTCATGCAGGAGCCTTACATTGCTGAGGGGGCAGCGCATAAGACGTTTGACGGAAAAACCTTTTTCTATAAATTCAGGAAAAGCGGCATCCTGTACGAGGTGGAGAAAGACAGCACCTCCATCCTGTCGCTCAAGATAAACGGCGAGCAAGCTCCCCAAGAACAGGTACAACTGTACAAACTGCTCCTGCAGGATTTGTTGGACCAGTACGAACAGGGTGCCATCAGCATCGTGGTAGACGGGAGAGTACCTGATATCACCGTTGTTCCTGAGAATCCGGTAATAGTCGGTTTCCTCAAAAACGGAACCATCACCACCGGGCACCACGAGAATGCCTACGAGATCAAGGTGCGCGATCACAAAACGGTACAGTTCACCGTGAACGGAAAAGTCATTCCAGAGGCTGACATCCAACTCCACAAAACCCTCATCCTGGACCTGGTGAAAGAAGCCGAAATGGACCGAGTCTACGCCGAACTCTCGGCCAGAGCCGCTGAAAAACTGCGTCACCAATCACTTAAACCAGAAGACATTCCCTTCCCGCTAAACCGGCCCGAGCACCAGGAGTACCAGTACACCTACTTAGGCAAAAGCACCCAACTTCCGGCCTCCTATATTTCAGACTACCCTAGCTACCCAATTATGTAGGTCGGCTTAACCCAAAATCCTTGCTTTGAACCCCATTTCCCTCACCTGAAAAGGTGTGCCTGCCCTTGCTGTGCCTTTACTTTCCTGAATCCTGACTTTCTCAACTGATCTAGATACTAACCCATCCCTATGAAAACCCTTTCTTTCCTTCTTTTTGCCCTGTTAGCGGCACATCTCTCCTGGGCTCAGATGCCAGGTAAAATTACCGGGCTAATCAAAGTCCCAGGTGAAAAACCGTTGGAAGCAGCTACTGTTTCCTTGTTGCAGGCGCAGGACAGTGCCTTGGTGAAAATCAGCATAACTGATGCCGCTGGTGCCTTTGAACTGGAGAACCTTAAGGAAAATCGCTACCTCATCGTAGTAAATGGGCTAGGGTATAAAAGTTACCGAACCGGGGTTCTCACTCTAAACGCGGCAAACCCTCACTTAAATCTACCTCCGGTAGTGCTGGAGCCCGACGGCGGGCAGGTACTGCAAGAAGTGACCATAGCCAGCCAGAAGCTGTTTGTGGAACAGAAAATCGACCGTACGGTGGTGAACGTAGACGCCCTGCTGTCCAACGCCGGAACCAGTGCTTTGGAAGTCCTGGAAAAATCACCCGGGGTCATGGTGGGCGACAACGGGACCATCAGTTTGAAAGGGAAAGCGGGCGTGGTGGTATTCATTGACGACAAACCCACTTACCTGGCCGGAACCGATCTGGAAAACTACCTGCGCTCTCTGCCTTCTGAAACCTTGGAGACCATTGAGATCATGACCAACCCGCCCGCCAAATACGAAGCGGCCGGTAATGCCGGGGTCATTAACATCAAAACCAAAAAGTCTGGCACCAAATCGTTCAACGGAAGCCTGAACCTGAGTTACGGCCGCGGCAAGCTGGGCAAAACCAGCAACAGCCTAAACCTGAATTACCGCAATGACAAAGTCAGCTTATTCGGTACTTTCTCCCAAACTGCCCAAAACAACTTCACTGATTTGAACATTGAACGTCGGTACAAAAACGAGGCCCAGCAGTTGCAGTCCATGTTCAGCCAAAACTCCTACCTGCAGCGGGGCTCTCAGTCCTACTCGGCTAAACTGGGCATGGATTTCTACGCCACACCTTCCACCACTTTTGGTATCGTGTTCAACGGCCTCACCCGCCCCTCTGACCTGCAGACCGACAACGTGAGCCGCCTCCTGAAAGCCAATGGTCAGCTAGACTCCACTATTGTGGCCGACAACTGGAACGAGAACACTTTCAAAAACGGAGGCGTGAACCTAAACTTCCGGCATGAACTGGGCAAATCCGGTCGCTCCCTCACTGCCGATGTTGATTTCCTGACCTACCGCACTGATGCGGAGCAACTCTATAAGAATTACATCTACGCCCCGGAAGGAACGTTGAAGAGCCAGGACCAGATTTCAGGCACTGTGCCCTCTAAAATTGACATCTACACCGCCAAAACCGATTATAGCCACCCCTTCCAGAACGGGGTTACCCTGGAAGCCGGCGCCAAAGCCAGCTACATCAAAACAGACAACGTGGCCAATTACTTTTCCATTGAAGAAGGGGTGGTGGCGCCTGACTATGACTTGAGCAACCACTTCAAATACCGCGAGAACATCAATGCGGTGTACGCCAACCTGCGCAAGGAATTTGAAAGGTGGTCGGTGCAAGCAGGAGCCCGCCTGGAGAATACGGTTTCCAAAGGACACCAATTAGGGAACCTGGAGAAAAAAGACTCGGCCTTCAGCAGAAGCTATACCAATCTTTTCCCCACGGTATACTTGCAATACAAACTAGACTCCGCAGGGATGAAGTCTTTCAGTTTGTCTTACGGCAAGCGCATTGATCGTCCGTTCTTCCAAGACCTGAACCCGTTTTTGTCGCCGCTGGACAAAGTAACGTACTACTCTGGAAACCCGTTTCTACAGCCTACCTTTTCGCACAACCTGGAGTTTTCCTACACGCACAACATGATCACCGCCTCGGCCAGGTACAGCCGGTCCCTGGATCTTATCAACGAAACCATTGAGATCAGGGATGACCCGGAGGTAGGTAAACGCTACTACAGCCGTCCGGGTAATTTGGGGGTAAGCGAATCAAAGGTGATTTCGGTAAATGCCACCTTAAACCCCTTTCGATGGCTGCGCACCAACCTGTACACCGAGTTCAGTCACAACCAATTCAGAAGCCAGTTGTACAACCAACGCCTGGATGCCGGAGGCAACTTCTTCTTGGCCACCGTAAGCAACCAACTCACGTTTAGCAAAGGCTGGAGCGCCGAGGTAGGCGGCCTGTATCGCACCAAGTTATATTACGCCCAGTTTGAAATAGGTGGTTTCTGGCAGGCAAACGCCGGCGTACAGAAAAAGATGTTTCAAGAGAAAGCATCCCTACGCCTTAACGTAGCCGATATCTTCTACACCAGAATCACGAACGGCGTGATCAACAACCTCACCAACGCAGATGCCTGGTGGCGAAACGCGGGAGACAGCCGGGTGGCTACCCTCTCCTTCTCCTACAGATTCGGCAAAACCACGGGAAGCCAGCAACGCCGAGAGACCGGCGGCTCAGAAAGTGAGCGCAACCGGGTGCGGGATTAAGTAAATTTAAAACTGATAGATATTCACTAAAATAGCTTTAGGCCCCTTTTCTCAGAAACAGATTTAAAACAGAACGCCCACTCTAAAGAGTGGGCGTTCTGTTTTAAGCTTATCGTATCCAGTTGAAATTAGTTTCCTATTATCTCTAATGCCTGCCACAGAATCTCTGCCGGATGCAGGGCTTTCTTAGCAGTCCCGTCTTTGATCTGGTGGCGGCAGCTGGTACCGGCCGCGGCGATGATGGTATCGGGTGCGGCGTTGCGTACGGCCGGAAACAGCACCAGTTCGCCAATCTGCATGGATACATCATAGTGTTCTTCCTCATACCCAAACGAACCGGCCATTCCACAGCAGCCTGAAGGGATCATCTCTACCTCATAGTTCTGGGGCAGAGAGAGGATCTTCTGGGTGGGCGTTAGCACCTGCAGGGCTTTCTGGTAGCAGTGCCCGTGCAGTTTGATGTGTTTCTTTTCCTGCGTGAAAGCGGCGGCAGTAATGTTTCCGTTTTCGGCTTCTTTCAGTAAAAATTCCTCTAAAAGGTAGGAGTTGGAAGCAACCTGTTGTGCCGCGGGTACCAAGTCATTCGGTACTAAATCCAGGTACTCATCCCGAAGCGTCAGGATGGCGGAGGGCTCAATCCCAATGATGGCCGTGCCACTAGCCATGGCTTTGCTCAGGAGCTGCACATTTTTAATGGCAATCTCTTTTGCGTCGCGCACCAGGCCTTTGGAGAGATAGGTACGGCCGCTTTCCAGGTGCTCCGGGATTTGCACGGAGTAGCCCAAAGCCGAGAGCAGCTTCACCGTGGTCTGGCCTATTTCCACGTCATTGTAGTTGGTGAACTCGTCGCAGAACAGGTAAATGGGCTTGCCGGCTTTTGCCGCCGCGTTCTCCTTCTGCCATTTCTTGAACCAGCTTCTCAGGGTGGTTTTGCCTACTTCAGGCAAGGAACGCTCCGGCGCGAAGCCTACGGTTTTCTTGATCAGCTTGCTGGTGACTGGGTTGCTGATCATGAAGTTGTAGACGCCTGGCACCACGGAGGCCAACTGCTGCATTTTGGTGAAGTTCCCTATCATGCGCGTGCGCAGCGGCACTCCGTTGGCATCATGGTAGTGCTGCAGGAACTCGGCTTTCATCTTGGCTACGTCTACGCTGGACGGGCACTCAGACTTACAGGCTTTGCAGCTCAGGCACAGGTCCATCACCTCTTTAATTTCCTTATGGTCAAACTTGTTGACTTTATCTGAATCGGTGAGGAACTGGCGCAGGATGTTGGCGCGGGCGCGGGTGGTGTCTTTCTCCTGGCGGGTGGCCATATAGCTGGGGCACATGGTGCCGCCGCTCACGTGCGTTTTGCGGCAATCGCCGGAACCGGAGCATTTCTCGGCCAGCCGCAGAATCCCTTCTTGCCGGGTGAAGTCAAACAACGTCTCTACCAGAATAATCTGCTGGGCTGGTCGCTCCTCATACCGCAGGAATTCGTTCATAGGCGGCGTGTCCACAATCTTTCCTGCGTTGAAAATATGCATCGGGTCGAAGATCTGTTTTACCTCTTTCAGCAGTTCATAGACCTCCTGCCCCAGGGCCTGCGGGATGAACTCGCCGCGCAACCGGCCGTCGCCGTGCTCGCCGCTAAGAGAGCCGTTATATTTCTTGACCAACTCAGTCGTCTCAGCCAAGACCTGCCGGAAAACCCGTTTGCCCTCATTAGTCTTGAGGTTGATCATGGGTTCTATGTGCAGCTCCCCGGCTCCGGCATGGGCGTAGTAAGAGGCCTGCAGTTGGTGCTTTTCCAGTACTTTTTGCAAATCTGCCACATAAGCGGGCAAATCCTCGGGGGACACGGCGCAGTCTTCAATCAGGTTCACGGGCTGGGTATCGCCGGGCAGGTTCCGGATCAAGCCGAGGCCGGCCTTGCGCACATCCCACACGGGTTTGGTCAACGCGCCCCGTACCACTGGATAGGCATAGCCCAGACCAGCCGCTTTCAGATCAGCAATAAGAGCTTCGGCTTTGTCGGTAATCTCATTTTGGGTGTCGGCCATGAACTCTACCATGAGCAGGGCCGCAGGGTCGCCCTCGATGAAGAAGCGGTTGGCGTCATAGGTGCGGTGGCCTTTGGTAAAGTCCATGATGTATTTGTCCACCAACTCAGAGGACATGGGGTGGTGCTTCAGGATGATGATGTTGGCCTCCAAGGCTTCCATTAAAGAATTGAAGTGCACGCACACCAGGCCTTCCTCTTTAGGAGGCAGCGGAATCAGGTTCAACTTGGCTTCGGTCACAAAGGCCAAGGTACCTTCCGAGCCCGCCAGTACTTTGCAGAGGTCCAGGGTAGTCTGCCCTTCAGGTCCGGCGCCCTCGTCTACCAAGAAGTCCAGCGCATAACCGGTGTTGCGGCGGGTCAGGGTCTTTTTGGGGTAATTCTTTTGGATGAGGCTGCGGTTCTGCTGGTCACTGATCAGGCCATACATTTTCCGGTATATCTCGCCTTCCAGGTTCTGAAGCGCTAGTTTCTGCTGCAGTTCCTGATGCGTCAAGGGCTTGAACTCGGCCTCGAAACCATCGCTCAGCAGCACTTTGGCCGAGAGCAGGTGGGTGCGGGTGTCTCCCCAGACAATGGAGTGCAAGCCGCAGGAGTTGTTCCCGATCATGCCCCCGATCATGGCCCGGCTAGCGGTAGAAGTCTCCGGCCCGAACAACAAGCCGTGCGGACGCAGGACCGCATTCAGGTCATCCCTGATGACGCCCGGCTGCACGCGCACCCATTGTTTCTCCGGGTTCACTTCCAGCACTTGGGTGAAGTACTTGGAGATGTCCACCACCAGTCCGTTGCCTACCACCTGCCCAGCCAGGGAAGTCCCTGCGGCCCTAGGGATGAGCGTGATCTGGTGCTGGTTCGCGAAACGGATTAACGCTTTCAGGTCTTCCTTTGTTCTGGGAATAGCCACGGCGGTGGGCATTTCCTGGTACACCGAGGCATCGGTGGCGTACACCCGCCGTTGGGCTTGGTGCAGGGAAGATTCTGCGTTGTAAAACAACTCGCCGGTAAGGGAAGCTTCAAGTTCAGCGAAGGTAGAAATGGAGGGGGCGGAAATCATCATTCAGAATAGATTGGACAGCAAAGATAGGGAGGTCTGGAAAGGAAGTCTAACGTAGCCGTAAGGTTTCCCTTAGAAGAAACAGTATTTACGAAGAGGTGGGTTCCCCCAACGTTTTCTTGTACCGGAACAGCTTGTTTTTGATGCTCCTTTTCTAAATCAGGATCAAAATGAAGAGGTAAGTTAAGCTTTGAATTTGATGCGGCAGGCATAGGTGAGTTTATAGACGACCTGTCCGGTTTTAGGATTAAGTAGGGTGATCTTACCTTGCTCCTTCAGCTTTTCAAAAGCAGTTAGGTAATTCTCTTTCCGGTAAGGTGTGCCCACGTTATGCTTTTCGTAGATCTTCTCCAGCACCATGCTGTTGTACACAGATGCATTCTGAAGGAGGTCTTCCACCAGATTCACCAATGAGAACTCCAGATATTTGGAGTATTCCGGCACCAATAACCGAACCTGTTTCAGGTTTGCCCCAAACAGGGGCACTCCGTCTTCCTGCATATCGGTATAAGGTAGCAATAGCTCCTTAAAACGAGTATGGGCCACATCACTGTCAGAGGCCAACAACAGGTAATAGCTGCTCTGGTCTTTGCCGGGTACGTTGATTCTGAACCTGGATGTTTTCAGCCCATTTTCGTGTAAAGCCTCTTCAAACACCTTCAGGGCAAATGCTTCTTTCTTGGCGGCATTGTTGGTGCGGGCAAAAAACGCTTTCACCTGAGCCAAGCGCTCTCCAAAGAAAACCTGCAGGCTGCTCAGTTTATCAGAAGTTTTCAGCACGGCGGCCAGCTTTTTATACTCAAACACCATAAGGAAATCTGATTTGGCTTGGGGCAGAGCTTTGAGCCATAGTTCTTGGGAGAACTTCGTAGAGAAGGGGTCCACAAAGAAAAAGCTCCGTGAGGTTTGGGCGAGTTGCTCCTCCAGATGCGGAACATTTTCAAGGAGGTGCAGGAAAACGGGTTTGTGTTGCAGGTCCTCGAAAAAAGGCAGTTCTTGGGTTAGTTGCGGGAGCGCGGCGGCAAGGTTTTTTTCTTTTTCATAAAAGAAAGGATGCACCACGCTGTTCAGGTCATAGCGCCCACCGGTACTGGCAAAAAGGGTTTTCAAGACCTTGAAGCAGGTAGGGCTTTTGGTTTCCTCCTGCGGGGCTAATCCCGCTAAAGCATCAACGTAAAGCACGTGCGTCACCGGGTTCTGCACCGCCAAAAGGGTTTCAGCCCAGATAGGGAAAAACTTCAGAAGAATTTCCTCCTTTATTTCTTCCGCACTTCTCTTTTGTTTGAAGAAGTCCTTGGGTTCGGTTTGGGCCACTGCGTCTTCTATCCTACTCACTAACATGTTTTAAGGTCTTGCAGAACCAAGACGGGGAATTTCATTTACTACGGCTTTAGTGCGTTTTACGTAGCAAAGGCTACACAAACCAGCTTTTGCTTTGGTCTCTTTTAAGCAAAACAGACCAAAAATAGCTAAATTTAATAGCAAAATACATAGGCCAATTCTCTTTTAGTTAGCTAAGACACTAGCAAAAAACACTTAATCTTTTAATTACCATGCTTTTACCTACCTTCATTTTTTTGGCAAAAAAGAAGGTAGGTAAAAGCAAGTTTCCCAGGATAAATTGTCTGATGCCTCCTTTTTCTTCATACTTAATTTGGTCCATCATAGATTAAAAAGGCCCGGAACAAACAATAGATGCTTGCTCCGGGCCTTTTCTAAAATTCAATTCAGGAACTACTTATCAGAAGGCTTTCTCTTCTAGAAATTTGCCCGTAAGGAGACGCCGTACGTAGCAGGGTTTCCTAAGCGGGCGGCACCGAAGTTGTAGGCGTAGTCAATGTATTTTTCGTCTGTCAGGTTTCTTCCCCAAAAGAATACTTCATACCGTTTGGCCTGCACCCCTACCCTCGCATTGAGCGTACTGAATCCTTCCTGAGCTAATTGATTGGCGACATCAAAATACTGTTTGCCTAAGTAGCGCCACTCGCCTCTGAGCACCAGTCTCAGGTTCTGGGCTTGGCCTAAACCGTAGCCGTACTGCAACGCCAACATGGAAGTCACGTCTGGGGTGAAGACCTGTTTCTTGCCGCTCCAGTTCACCTCTTCGCCGTCCTGGTTTCCGGTTAAGCGGGTGTATTCGGCATTAGTGTAACCAAAACTGTAGTTTGCCTCAAAGCCTTTGAACGGAGTCGCATTCAGTTCCAGTTCAACGCCTTTGCTTTCCAACTCGCCCACGTTGCGGGTGATGATGATGGCTTCAGGCAACACCAAGGTAGGTACCTGGGCATCGGTTACCTGGGTGTAGAAAGCAGCAATGTTCGCAACTACCCGGTTCTGAAAGAAGGACGTTTTCAGCCCAATTTCATAATTGTTGCTGTATTCTGGGTCATAGGCAAACAACGGCGGCTGCGACGGGTCTGAGGAAAGCTGCGTGATACCACCCGTTCTGAAGCCTCGGCTGTACGAACCGTACAGGTGGTAATCCTCGGAAAGGTGATAGGCCAAACTAGCTTTGGGTGAGAAAGCCTTGAAGCTTGCCTTTGATGAAGTATCAGGGAGTACTACGGTAGATTCCTCGCCATCCGGCTGAAACTCGCCTCTGACAGACTGTTTCCGGTGTTCGTAGTCATAGCGCAAGCCAGCGGTCAACTCCAGGTTGGATAGCAGGCGGTAAGTTCCCTGGCCGTAGAAAGCGGTTCCGTAGTTCTCGCCTTCGTTGATGTTGATGCTGGTAAAGAAAGGAAAAGGAGCCCCTACCATCTCGGCATCTTCCCCAAAATGGGTGCCTTGCTTCACCGGATTATCGTGGTAAAACCCATAAGCCCCGGCTACCCACTGCAGGGCAGACGATGAGGAAGCTGGCGATGAAAACTTGAACTCCTGGGTAACCACCTTTACTTTGTTCCAATCTTTGCCATAATCATTCACCACCTCTACACCATCAATAGGTGAGAAATCCCCGTCCAAGGGCCGGTCATACACCCGGTAATTTGACTGGTAGGCGGTCTGAGACGAGAAGTTGAAAGCTGAACCCGTGTGATTCACAATGAAAGACCCATTGAAGGTGTTGTCGATCATTTTGCCCGTGGCATTCTGGTTTACCTCAAACGGGTTGGCCAAGGCCTCCTCAATGCTGGAGGCCAATGGGAAAGCGCCCCGGTTCCGGTTGGCACTGTGCTTGGCATTTAAAGTAATGTTCCAGGCAGGGTTAATCAGGTACTTGAGGTAATAATTGCCCACGAACACGTTCTGTTCGTCAAAATCGGTGTTGTTGAAAGTGTTGGTGTAAAACCCATCCTGCTTTCTGAACAAGCCAGCGGCGCCTAAAAACAGCTTGTCTTTGATTAAAGGGGTTCTTACTCCCAAGCTGTAGCGCTGTTGGCCATGGTTTCCAAATTCAAGGGAGGCAAACCCGCTGGTGGTGTTGCCCGGTTGCCTGGTGATGATATTGATCACGCCGCCCATGGCGTTGCGGCCATACAAGGTTCCCTGCGGCCCACGCAAAACCTCAATGCGCTCCACGTCCAGAAGTTCTGGCAAGTAGGTGTCTAAAGTGAATTGGTTTACACCGTCAATGTAGGTGGCGACCGCCGGGTCGTAAGAAGTGGTGGCGATACCCCTGATGGAAGTCACGTTCCGGTTGTCGCCGGGATCAGAAGAATACATGTTGGGGATGATGGCGGTAATGTCGCGGGTGGTCCATAGGCGGTACTCCTGCACCTGCCGGCTGGTCAGAGCCGTCACGCTGGAAGGAACCCGCTGCAAATCCTCCTCCACTTTCTGGGCGCTCACCACTACCTCATCCAGCCGGGCGGCCGACTCGGTCAGTTGAAACACAATCTCGGTCTCGGCCCCTTGCACCCGGGCGGATTGCGTGGAGGTGGCAAACCCCAAGGCGCTTACCTGCACGGTGTATTGGCCTGCCGGAACCTCACTTAGCCGGAATTCGCCCTGGTTATCAGAAACTGCACTTAAATTGGTATTCAACAGCCTGATAGTAGCCCCGGCAATAGTGGCGGCGTTCCTGTCCTGAACTTTGCCCCGCAACGAACCAAAGCCCTGACTGTAACCGAAAGAAATACTAAGGAAAAAGGTAATGATACTAACTAAAGCGACTTTACTTCTCATAAAATTTTGTTAGGGTACTAGCAAGATACAGGTCAGCCAAAAGAAGAAGCAGCTTGATTAAGTTTTCCCTAATCAAGCTGCCTGCCGTATGTCTTCTTTCATCTGTTTCGGGGCCGTTTTGTGTAAACCAGCCCCGAAAAGACTCCTGATTGCAAATTTATTTTTCTTCTTAAATGCCCATCGCCTAAATAGACAAGGGTCATTCTAACAAAAAGGTACTAGGATGGAAATGGTCTAAGCAGCGGCGTATTTAGAATCCTGCACGCCTTTGTTTCTTCTGGACCGCATGTACAGGAAAAGCCCGCCAAACGCGAAAGCCAGGAAAATAGGAATTACCATTGTGGCTTGCAGTACCTCAGGCCCCGCTAGGTTCTTGGCGTTGTTCAGCACGGTAGCCATTTCAGTGCCCGGGGCAGCGGCTACGTAATCGGCCATGTTGGCCCCTGACGGTAGACGCTCGGTTACAATTCTGTCGTAGAAACTGCCCATGAAAACGGTGTAAATAGATACCGCGAACATGCCGGCTCCCCCCATCAGGTTCAAACCCAAGGCTCCGGATTTTGGGATGTTCTCCGCCACAAAACCAATCATGGTTGGCCAGAAGTAGGTTACGCCCAATCCGAAGACAATGGCCGCCAAAAAGATAGAGTTACCGGTAAGGGTGCTTAAAAGGTAGATACCCACACCTGCCAGAATAGCAGAGATAAACAATACCCCGGAAGGGCTTAGTTTATGCACCACTGGTTTTGCCAAACCACGGCCAATCACCATCACCCCAGTGGTAAGGGTAAGAATCAGCAAGGCGTTGTCGGTTACGTTCCGCAGGAGTACGTCAATCCACTGACCAGTGAACAGCTCTGTGATAGCGGTCCCGAACATGCAGATGAACATGAAGATGAACAACGGAGACAAAACCGCCTTGTACATGTCGGCGGTAGAGTAGCCCGAAGCTACGCGCTCGGTTACCGGGAAATCAAGTTTAGAGAACAGGAATCCGTAGATCAGGGTTGGGATCAACATCATCCCCACTTGTATCTGCCAGCCTAAGCCTATCTTTGTAAAGAAGAACACCAATAAGGTACCGATCACAATACCCCCTGGGAACCATAGGTGGAAGTAGTTAAGGCGAGTGGTTTTGTTTTCAGGGTACAAGGTTGCTACCAAGGGGTTACAGGCGGCTTCGACCGTACCATTAGCAATACCCACGAACAAGGTGGAGAGAAACAAAGTCCAATAGCCCTGCGCGAAAATGGTGAGCAAAATCCCCGCCAGGTGAAACACGAAGGCCGCCACTAACAAGCGCTTCATCCCAATCACATCCACTACAAAGCCTCCTATCACAATAGCCAGCGGGAAGCCCCAGAACGCCGTAGCGGTGATGGTACTCAACTCAGAGGCATTCAGCTGGAACTCTACGCCCAGTTGATTCAGAATTCCGGCCCTGATCCCGAAGGACAGCGACGTCACCAATAAGGCCAGACAGCTGGCCCAAAAGAGCTTAGATCGTTGGATATTTTGCATAGACTATGGTTTGTTAGAGGGTTTGGATGTTGTTAAAAGGTTGGCAAGCAGGAAAAGGTACTTGCGGCAGCCACTCTACGGAGGCTGTACTAGGGAAGTATTCCTGGAAAGCACTTCTCGGTTTTGCCTCTATTTTCAGAAAAGGCGCTGAAAAATGCTTCCCATGGTTTAGGTTGACTAAGATAAGCCCAGAATCTGGTTGTTCAAGGACTCATTCACGCCAGTGGCGGCAAAGTCGTCAAAGGCTTTCTCGGTTACCCTGATGATGTGGTCTTTGATGAAGGTTGCTCCCTCGCGGGCTCCGTCTTCAGGGTGTTTGATGGCGCACTCCCACTCCAGCACGGCCCAGCCTTTGTAGTCGTAAGCGGCTAGTTTGCTGAAAATGGCCTTGAAATCCACCTGGCCATCGCCCAGGGAACGGAAGCGGCCCGCACGGTTGATCCAGCTCTGGTAGCCGCCGTACACGCCCTGCTTTCCGGTAGGGTTAAACTCGGCATCCTTCACATGGAACATCTTGATGCGCTCATGGTAGTGGTCAATGTACGCTAAATAGTCCAGGCACTGCAATACAAAGTGCGATGGATCATACAGCAGGCAGGCCCGTGGGTGGTTGTTCACCTTCTCCAGGAACATCTCGTAGGAAATGCCGTCGTGCAGGTCTTCACCGGGGTGAATCTCATAGCATAGGTCTACGCCGTTTTCGTCATAGATATCCAAAATAGGCTTCCAGCGCTTGGCTAACTCCGTGAAACCTGCTTCTACCAAACCAGCCGGACGCTGCGGCCAAGGATATACCGTGTGCCACAGCAAGGCCCCGCTGAAAGAGGCACTGGCGTTTAACCCCAGATTCTTAGAAGCTTGGGCGGCATAGGTCAACTGCTGCACAGCCCACTCGGTTCGGGCTTTAGGGTTGTTGCGGTATTGCTCCGGCGCGAAGCCATCAAACAGCTGGTCATAGGCGGGGTTCACGGCTACCAACTGTCCTTGCAGGTGGGTAGAAAGCTCGGTGATCTGCAAGCCGTGGCTTTCCACTAAGCCTTTGATTTCATCGGCGTAGGTTTTGCTTTCGGCGGCTTTCTGCAAATCAAAGTACCCGGTGGCCCAGGTAGGGATTTGTACTCCTTTGTATCCTAAGCCTTTAGCCCACTCGCAGATGGACGCTAAGTCATTGAACGGGGGCTGGTCTCCTAAAAACTGGGCTAAAAATATAGCTGGTCCTTGTATTGTGGTCATTGTCTATGCTAGCTTCTAAATTGAGAATTCTACCCATTTATTTTCTGATTGCCCGGAGGAAATCACGTTTTCAATGAAGGCCATGCCGCGCACCCCTTCTTCAATGCCCGGGAAATCCAGCCATTCCGCTTGCGCTTCTTCGCCGTTGATTCTGGCTTTTACACACAAGGCGAAATTACGGTACAGGTTGGCAAAGGCTTCCAGGTATCCTTCGGGGTGCCCACCGGGCGTACGGCTGTTGTGCTGCGCGTAAGACCCTACATGGCCGGTACCGGTGCGGTAGATTTCAGCAGGTCTGTCCAGCCATTTCACCAGCAAAGTATTGGCAATGTCCTGCTGCCAGTCCAGCCCGCCTTTCTCTCCGTACACGCGAATTCTAATATTGTTTTCTTCGCCGGCCGCAATTTGAGTGGCAAAGAGAACGCCGCTAGCGCCGTTGTTGAATTTAAGCAGGGCTGCACCGTCATCATCCAACTGGCGGCCTTCCACCACCACGTTAATATCGGCGCAAATTTGGGTTACCTCCAGGCCAGACACGTACTCGGCCAGGTTAAAAGCGTGGGTTCCGATGTCGCCCATGGCACCAGCAATGCCGCTTTGCTTGGGATCGGTTCTCCAGGAGGCTTGCTTGTTATCGCCGCCTTCCTCAAAGGTGCTTAACCATCCTTGAGGATACTCTACATACACTTTTCTGATTTTGCCCAGTTTACCCGAAGCCACTAGTTGCCGGGCCTCTTTCACCATGGGGTAGCCGGAGTAGGTGTGCGTGAGACAGAAGAGGTTGCCGGTTCTTTCCACCACTTCCCGCAGCTCCAGCGCCTCGGCCAGGGAGAAGGTCATGGGTTTGTCCAGGATCACGTGAAAGCCGCTTTCCAAGCCCATTTTAGTTGGTTCAAAGTGCACGTGGTTAGGAGTCACAATGCTGATGACCTGCACCCGCTGGTCCTCGGGCAGGGCTGCTTCTTTTTCGTACAACTCCTGGTAAGAGCCGTACACTCTTTCGGGGGAAATGCCCAGCAACTCGCCGCTGGCTTTAGATTTCTCTGGGTTGCTGCTGAAAGCACCACAGACTAATTCGTACTCTCCGTCTATGCGGGCGGCAATGCGGTGAACGGCTCCGATAAAGGCTCCCTGCCCTCCACCTATCATCCCCAGCCTGAGTTTCTGGTTTGTCATTTTTTCCTGGTTTGTGTTTACTTATTGAAATAGGAATAATGGGTATCTTTTGGTTTGTTGAAGACCGGTTAAGACTAAATGTTTCTGCCCTGTGGGGTAAAAATGACCGTCTTCAAAAGCGGCCTGTTGTTTCCGCCGGCCTTTACTTCTTTACAGATGATGTACACATCGGTGGTGCGCAAATTAAGCGGAACCTGAACAGGAATAGAAGTGCTCACGATCTGCCCTTTTATCCCGAAGGCCATACGTCCGCTTCCGATCTTCTGCCCGTTCACCTGCCCAATTCTCACTTCCACGTCATAAGTGCCCAAGTAACCACTGTTCACCGCTACCAGATCAATAGAAGCAATGTCTGTTAAATCCAGCGTTTCTTTAATCCAACCTTCACTAGTAGGGAACACCAGGTATTTGCTGCCAGAGGAGTCTCTGCTGGTAAAACCCTTTACCTGCTTGAAGTCAGAAACATCTACCCGGTTGCTTCTTAGTTGAACAGCGTTGGAGCCCATTAAAGGCTTGAGCCCCGTACCGCCCTCATGGGTATAAGTGGCGGTAAGTTTCAGGACGGTGTTCTCTTTCTTCTGCTCGGCTACCTTGGGTACAATCTCGCCTTTGGCAGGGAGCGAAGGCTTGGTACTGGTTGGGCTGGCTAAGGAAAGAATCCAGGAGACAATCTGCCGGGCATCTGCCTCTGACATGTCTGGGTGGGCTGGCATGGCATTCTCGCCCCACACGCCGCCGCCGCCTTTGATGATCTTGTTGGTAAGGTGCGACGTGGCCTTAGGATCTTTGAGGTACCGTTTAGACACGTCTACATAAGCCGGCCCTATCGATTTCTCGTCTATTTTATGGCAGCCCTTGCAATCTGAGTTTTCCATGAGCGTTCTGCCCACCAAGGTGGCGGAGGCTACCTGGTGCCCCATAGAGGCTCCTGCCAAGTCTTTTCCTTCTACATATTCAGCAGACACGAAAAGGTTTTGTGGCTTCACCTGACCGCCCGGCGTGACTACGTGCACCTGGTATCTGATAGGGGTTCCCTCAAAATAGAAGCTTCGGTTGCCCGGCAAAGCCACCACCACATCGGGCTGCTCATTGCCCGCGTACACGGTTACGGCCCTGCTTCCGGAGGTTGCCTTGTCTGCATCGGTCACTTCTACCTGTATGTCATAGTCTCCTGCCTTGGTAAAGGTATGCTCCAGGTGCGGCGTATCAGTCAGCTTTCTAAGCCCGTTGATGGTCCAGAGGTATCTTAAATTATCCTTCTCCGGATCTGCCACTTCTACGGTAGCGGTCACGGTGAACGGAAGCAACCCGCTTTGGCGGTCTACCGATAGGTTCGTGATTTTAGGAGGCCGGTTCCCAGATAAATAATCTACTCTGGAGAGCGCTGCATCTGGGTTTCCGGTGAACCATCCTTTTCCATATTCCAGAATATAGAGCTTCCCGTCAGGCCCTACTTCCATGTCCATGATGGCGGCGAACTTCTCATTTTCCATAAATGGCTCCATTTTATCAAAGTCGCCATTTTCTTTCATGGTCACTACTTTAATCCAGTCCCTAATCCAATCATAGATAAAGAGCTTGCCGTTGTAGTAATCGGCAAAACGGGTGCTTTCTGGGAACATATCGGTGTAATAGACCGGACCGGCCATGGCGTTACGCCCACCCGTACCTACCTGCGGGAAATCCGGCGAGGCATCGTACGGGTACCAGATAAAAGCCGGCTGAGCCGCTGGCAAATTTACCAGACCGGTGTTGTTACGGGAATCATTAACCGGCTTGGCCGGATTGAAGATACCACTGGAAGTACCCGTTCCGTAGTCATATTTGTGGTAAGGATAATTGTTCGCCACGAAAAGCGGCCAACCAAAATTACCAGCTTTACGGGCCTGGTTTACTTCATCATATCCTTTGGGTCCTCTGGTGGCCAAGCTATCCGTTTTGGCATCTGGCCCTACTTCGCCCCAGTACAGGAACCCTGTTTTTTGATCCACCGAAATCCGGTACGGGTTACGGTGCCCCATCGTATAGATCTCGGGTCTGGTTTTCGTTTGGTTTTTAGGAAAAAGGTTGCCCTTCGGGATGTCATAAGACCCGTCCTCGTTCACTTTAATTCTAATCACCTTTCCGCGCAGGTCATTGGTATTCCCAGATGTTCTTCGGGCGTCATATTGCAAGTGGCCCGGACGATCATCTAAAGGGGCGTACCCTTGGTTGGTATAGGTTTGCCCTTTCTCGTCAAATGGCGTGCTGTTGTCACCGGTAGACAGATACAGAAGTTTGTCGGGTCCAAAGGCAATGGAGCCACCCGTATGGCAGCAAATCTGGCGTTGGGAATACAGTTGGAGGATGATCTTCTCAGAGGCCATGTCCAGTTTGCCGTTCTGGAAGACAAAGCGAGAAAGCCGGTTCACCGAGGTATCGGCGGGGCTGTAGTACAAATAGATGAAGTTGTTCTTCTCAAAATCAGGATCCTTGGCCAAGCCCATCAGACCTTCCTCGGCATTGGCATCAGAACTGGAGGTATGGTACACATCCAGGAAGCCTGCCTGCTGTAAAGCACCACTCGTTTGGTTGTACAGCATCAGTTCGCCCCGGCGTTGGGCCACCAGAACATCCAGATTAGGAAGGATGGTCATCTCGGTAGGCTCGGTAAACTTGCCTTGCGTCAGCACTGTTTTCACAAAGCGGTTTTCTTCCGGCACGCGCAAGGAAGTTGCTTTTTCGTAATCCAATTCTTTGTTACCACCTATGGCATACTCAATGCCTTTTAGCAGATGCTGCAGGAAAAGATCGTCTTTGTAAGACTCTTCTGTATGCCCTAAAGCGGTATAGAACGCGCGTCCGCCTTCAAACTCATGGTACCAGGCTGCAGGGTGATTGGCTCCATTGGTACCGCCTTTGTATGTTTTCTCATCTAAAGTAAGCAGCACCTTTACATCCTTGCTCAGGTTTTTGAAGTTATACCACTCGTCTTTTCTGGTCCAGTCTTTAGGTAAATGGGCAGTGGCATCATGCTTTTCATCGGTCACGTGCAGCGTGGCTTGCTGTTGGTCTGGGTGGCTACTAAAGTAAGCGCCCACCAATCTACCGTACCAGCCCCAGCCATACTCAGTGTCGGTGGCAGAATGGACGCCCACAAAGCCGCCGCCCGCTTGGATGTAGCGCTCAAAGTCAGCCTCCTGGTAATGGTTCAGGACATCTCCGGTGGTGCTCATGAAAACAACGGCGGCGTATTTCTTGAGAGAGTCCTCCTGGAAATACTCCGCATTGGTGGTGGTGTCTACGGCAAAGCCATTCTTTTTGCCCAGTTCCACAATGGCCCGGTTACCATCTGCGATGGAAGCATGGTGATACCCGCTGGTTTTACTGAAAACCAAGATTCTTGGGTCACCGTCTCGTTTACCGCAGGAGGAGAGGACGAACAGGACCAAACAAGAGAGCAGAAAAGCGAGTTTAAGCCCAACCTGCTGTTTTCGATCTGTTTTCCCAAAAACAGCCAAAAACAGCATTGATGCCACAAGTGCTTGCCCCTCGGCTAAAAGAGCCGGCCAGGAAGGTGATTTGCCCGAAGTCATGATTGACTTGATGTACGCCATTTTGTAAGTAAGAAGGGTAATGAAAAGTAATCGAATGTCCTGAAAAAGAAAAGGCTTAAAGAGCCGGGACCTGAACCACGAACTTCTGTTTCAAGCCTATTTTGCTGAATAGTAGCTTAAAACAGAAGTTCATTTTTTTACAATTCCCTGATCCAGATATTGCGGAAACTTACCGGATTGCCGTGGTCTTGCAAACTGATGGAGGCCTTTCCGTGGGCTTTGTATTCCGGGATACCAATGTACTCGGTAGGGCCTTTCAGTTCCACGTTGTTTTGCACCAGCACACCATTGTGAATCACGGTTACCCGGGCCGGGGTGAAGAGAGAGCCGTCTTCCTTGAACCGGGGAGCGGTGTAGATGATGTCGTACACGTTCCACTCCGTAGGCTTGTTCATGGCGTTCACCAACGGGCGGTATTGCTTGTAGATACTGGCGGCTTGTCCGTTTGAATATGTGCGGTTGTTGTAGGAATCCAGCACCTGCACCTCATAGCGGTCTTGCAGGAAGATTCCGCTGTTCCCGCGCCCTTGGCTCGTTCCTTTTACTTCATCCGGCGCGCTCCACTCAATGTGAAGTTGGCAGTCCCCAAATTCTTTTTTGGTGGAGATATCCCCTTTGCCAACGGTGAACGCCCCGTTTTTCACTTCCCATTTAGCATCTCCTCCCCCACCTTTCGCTTTCCACTCAGACAGGTCTTTTCCGTTGAACAGCACCAGTGCATCAGAGGGTGCAGAATTGTTGGTGCCAGGGGTTACCTTTTTAGGCTCCGGCTCCCAGAACTCCGTCATTTCGGGTACCATTTTGGGAGGCTTGGGCATTTCCTGTGCCTGAGTGTTTGTGAAAGCGAGTAATCCGAGGGCTCCGGCGGTGAGGGCCACCTTTTGAGAAAACGACAAATGCATATTCAAGTGAGTCTTTTATGAAGAATAAACCTTTTAGGGTTAAAACGGCTAAGTGATTTAACTTTATTTTAAAGAGTTAATCCAGGCGGCAATCTTAAGGGCTTCTGCCCTTGGCACCTGCGGCATAGGAGGCATTGGGGTAGCGTACGTAGGCCAGTTCTCCGGTTTCGGATTATGGATCAGCTCCACAATGCGTTGGTTTGTGTACTTGCGTTTGGCAATCTCCCTGAAGCCGGGGCCTACTTGTTTCTTGTCGGTGGTATGGCAGGCAAGACAGGTGTTTTTAGCCAACAGCGGTTTCACGTCGTTGAAGGTCAAAACCACATTGGCAGGTTTGGCTTTAGGGGCCGCAGCGGCTTTGGCATCTCGGGCCTTGGCGGCAGTACCAGCCGCCAGCTTACTAGAGGAAGCCTTTGCCTTGGAAGCGGTGGTTTTAGCCGAGGAGGTTGCCTTGGCTGGGGTTGCTGCTGCAGAGTTGCGGGTACTTACCTCTTTCAACGCCAATCTAGGTCCTTCCGGAATGCTGTTCAGGGTGTAATAGGCCGTTGGGTGCACCAGGGTGTAATAGTTTTCCTTGGCTCTGACGCCATCTAACTTTAACACGTGAATGTAGCCTTGGCGCAGATTGTCTACCAGTACCCGGGCTTTCATGCCGTCTTCTGAGACCTTCACCCCTTTCACGGCCAATTTCTTGGAGTTCACGGGCGGGCTGCCGTAAACCGCGTGGTATTTGTAGATGTAGCTATCCACGGAGTAAGAGGCCAGATCTTCGGCGGATTTCCGGTCTACGGGTGTAGTAAATTCCACCTCGAAACCATCGGGCATGGCTTTTACCGTTCTCATTTCAAACGGAACCTTGTTGTTCCAGATGAGGCGCTGCAGACCTTCGCTAGCCTCGCCGGCGGCTCCCCACCCACGGGCGGTTTCCCCCACGAAAAGAGACTTGTCATCCGCCCAGACCATCCGCAGAACACCAGACTGGAAGCCGCTCCTGAAATCAAAGGCCACGCCTTGGTACTCGCCTTTTACTTTTTCCAGCACTACCCGCATGATCTTGCTTTGGCCCTGGTCGCCTACCAACAGCTGCCCTTCAAAAGGCCCGAAGTGTCCTTCAGGTATTTTCAGGATCTCGGTATTGGAAATGCCCAGAATGCCGTGCGGAAGCCAGACGGCCGGCAACTGCATCTCTGGGAACTGCTTTTTCATGTCAAACATGGTCACGTTGGGCTCGTTCACCTTGTTCTCAGGCTTTACGTGCCCGCCGCTTGCGTCTTTCTCAAAACGTGGGTTGATTTGGGCATACACCTGCTCCCGCGTCGTCTTCACTGGGGAGTTTGGCATGTTGGTCCAACGTAAGCCGGCAGGATGTACGGTAAAGGCACCTTTTTTCACGTGCCACACGCCCCCTGAACCTACCCAATCGCCCTGGTTTTCGGTGTAAAACATTTCGCCGTCAATCATGCCCAGACCGGCTGGGGAACGGAGACCGGTGGCCCAAGGCACCATTTTTCCATCCGGGGAAATGTGCAGCATCCACCCGCGCCAAGGCACCAGGCTGGTGGCATGCCACCATGGGTCAGGGAAGCCCAGGTTGGTGCTCACAAAAAAGGAACCGTCAGGCGCAATTTTGGGCCCGAAACTGTATTCATGGTAGTTCCCCGACAAGGGCCAGGCATATACGGTCTCAAACACGTCGGCTTTCCCGTCATTGTTGGTATCTACCAGTTTGGTCAGTTCGCCCCGTTGGGCGCAGTACAGGGCACCGTCTTTGTAGGCCAAGCCCAGTACCTCATGCAAACCCGCGGCAAATTTTCTGAAATGCGGTTTAGGACTGGTAGGGTTCTCCACGATAAAGATATCTCCCCGGCGGGTGGAAATCCCTAGATCTCCGTTGGGAAGCATCACCAGCCCTCCTACTTCCAGCAGCGTGCCTTCTGGAGAGGGAACCCGCATGATCTTGAAGAAGTCCTCCTCCATGGGAGACTCCTGGGCTTTTGCTTCTTTAAGTGAACCCGCAAACAGGGCTCCGGCTGCCAATACAGGCATTAAAAACCGTTTAGCTATAGTCTTCATTGATAGAATTCTTAAGAAATCAGAAAAGGATGGAATAGGCTAGCTTGCCTTGCACGGGAACCACCAACTCCTGGCGGCCGCCTACGGTCCGCACCAGGGGTTTTGCTCCGGCGGTATCGTCTAGGCGCACATAATAGGCCTTGTCATCCACCATGTACATTCCCTTTCCGGTCTCCTCAATTTTGTTTCCTTCCACCAAACGGGCAAACAATACCCCTTGCGGATTCTGGATACTTAGTTCGCGGCGCAGGCCTTTGCCGTTTTCAATAACCCGGATGGCGTCCTGCACTGAGGCTCCGTACATCTGGTACAGGAAGGTAGGTTCTGAATTCTGATCTAAGCGGTAGCCTTTTGACCGGAAAGCAGTTCCGGTGGTATCTGTGGCCCAAGCGGCCTGGTCTGAAGACAGTTTGGCCAAGGTAGTGGTAGGTTTGCCGAAATACTGAATAGAACCGATGGCTTGCGAAGAGCCATCGCCGCGCTCATGCCACATAGGGGTTGCATCTAGGAAGCCTCCCCGCCACAACTGCACAATAGCCCCGTTGTCTAGGTCATAGGTGTAGTGTAATTGGGTAGGGCTGCCCACAGAAACCGCATGCGTCACCCGGTGATTTCCCGGCAGATCAATAAAGCTTCTCAGCACGGGTCTTTCCTTAACATCTACCAGAATGGGGTCAGCCTCCTCAGACAAGAGCATCTCACTCATGAGGAACTCCCGAATGCCTGGGCCAGCCACCTGTAAGCTCAAGGCAGGTTGCCCCCAGTCCATGAATTTGGAATACACCAGCTCAAAGGGCACTTCCCCGGCCGGAAGGGTGACGGTTCCCCGACCATTCCAGGTTTTCATAGGGATAATCTCCTGCTTGTTTACCCTGATCAAGCCAGCCCCACTGGGCGAATTCATACTGAAGGTGTACTCTCCTGGCTCTTTGGCCACGAAGGTTCCGGTGTACTGCACCAGAAACTGGTTTGCTTTAAAGTCCAGGTTAGAGGTAAGCAGCTCAGAAGGTCCTTGCGGGCCGGTTGCCTCTGGGGGCAAGCTGCCATAAGCAGGCTCCTGCTGGTATTTGCCTTTATAGATTTTATAGGAAAGGTTCTTCAGTTCGGGACGCGGTTTGCTGTACTGGCTTACCTTGATATTGCGGAAGGCAACCGCCCCGTGGTCTCCCTGGAAACGCAAAGGACCGGTGGCTTTTTCATCATTGCCCAAGGCTCCTCGGGTAGGCCCAAACAACACCACATTCTCATGAATAGTCACGCCGTTCAACTCTACGCGCAGCAATTTAGCGTTTTCTGTTTTCTTGCCGTTGGCATCAAAGCGAGGGGCTTGGAACGCAATTTTCAGGTGTTGCCACAAACCGGGCGCACGGCCTGCATTTTGGCGGGGAGCGTAGCCTTCATACCCTTTCTGCCCCTCCGGCCGGCTTTCGTCCCAGCGCTCATAGATGCCCCCGTTACTGCCCGCAGAGAAATCGGTGCTGCCCCAATTGTCGGTTAACTGGAGTTCGTACCGGCCTTGCAGGTAGATCCCGGAATTTGATCCTTTGGCCATCATGTAATCCAGCTCCAGGTCCATGTCTCCGTGCTCAAAGGTGGTCAGCAGATCGGTTCCCTTGGCTTTTTTGCCGGGCAGGTTCAACAGAATCCCCGCGCCATTGCTGGGCTGCAGTTTGTTATTTTCCTGAAGATCGGCCAGCACGTTTCCGGCTATTTGCCAGCTTTTCCCCGGGTTCTGGAAAGAAGATAGATCTTGGAGGGGAAGTTGGCTGCTTTGGGAGAAAGCGGGACGGGAGACGGCGAAACAGGCCATGACAGAACAGGCCAGAGTTCCCCATCTAGAAAGTAGCAATCGTGGTATGGGCATTTCCTTCTTTGGTTTTGCGGCGTAGGGTTATGTAATCGTTGGCACCAAGTGAATCAAAGCGACTCTTCTTTCCTTGGCAACCGGGCACTCCTCTCAAATTTTATCAATTTTAAGCAAAATACCCGAAGAATTAATCTTATCTGTAAAGGAAAAACAGTTTCTCCTTCGCTTTTTTATAAATCTTCAAGTACAAACCTTGTATAAAGGCAGCAAAGCCCTACTCTCCACAAAAAGGTGTTTGTGCTTATGGAGAGTAGGGCCTTACTGCTTGGGTTAATCATTGAGGGCAAACCTCTTTTGGTCAAAGTTTTTAGCCTGTTTTAGTCAACAGAGGGCCTTTTCGTGGTTTTGTTTGTTTTCACTTTCAACACCGCCGGCTTCAACCCCTTAGATGTGGCGGTCAAGGTAATCTCCCCTGCCCCTTGGGTGGACTGAACAATGATCTGGGCCAGTCCGCTGAAAAGCTTTCTTTTCCAAGCGGGGGAAGGCGTCAGGATTTGGATGGTCCCGGGGTTGGTGTTCACGTAATCCCAATCGTTCTTTTTAGGAATAGGTGTGGCCACGATATCCACCTGATTTTTACCCGGCCTGAGCAAGGCATGGTCCAGTTTGAAGACGTTTCCTTCAGGGCTGCCCTGTAGGTTCTTTGCCACCTCTTTCCCGTTCACAAACACTGATTGGGTTTTCCCGATGCTTTTGTAAAAGTAGGTGATTTCTGAACCGGCAAAGTTCTGGGGCAACTCAAAAGTGCCCCGGTGATGGTAAGCGGCGCCCAGTTGTTTGTAGTTTCTGGAAGTAAACGCATCTATCCAGGAAGCGTCTTCCGCCTGGGCAACAAGGGCAGCGGCATTCTCCAAACCGGGCACCTCTTTTTCCTTTAAACCTGTAATACTCACGGCCTGGATATCCTCAATGAACCGTTCTTTCTCCAGGGAGGTAGGGTCTCCGTTGCCCACACCAATGATGCGGCCCGGCCCGGTCAAGGAAAAGGTTACTTCATTGTTGGCGGTGGGTACCCCCAGCTTATTTTTGTCATTCACAGACACGGTAATGATAGAGATGTCTTCCCCGATGGCATCCAGCGTTTTCTTGTGCGGGGTTAACTGCAGGCTGGCGGCTTCACTGGTGGTTTTCACCACTTCGTTCAATACCTTTTTGCCGTTTTTGTAGCCAATAGCTTCCAAAGTGCCCGGAGCGTATTTCACTTTCCACTCCAGGTGACCGTTCACCTTCATGGTTTGTATGCCCAGACTCTTTTTGTTCAGGAACAGCTCCACTTCATCGCAGTTGCTGTATGCCCACACGTCTATCTCTTTGCCTTCCTGCCCTTGCCAGTTCCAGTGCGGCAGCAGGTGCAGGGTAGGTTCATTTGACCACCAGGAACGCAGGTAATAGACATTGTCTTTCGGGAAGCCGCACAAATCCATCATCCCGAAATAGGAGGTCACCGAAGGCCAGGCATGGGGCGTAGGCTCTCCGCGGTAATCAAAACCGGTCCAGATGAACATGCCCGCCAACCAGGGACGGTCTGCGTAGAAGTTCCAGCCTTCTTCTATGGAGTAGAAAGTGGGGCGCGGCTTTTTGTCATAGGCGGCAATGTAGTTTTTCTGGGGATCGGTGACGTAGATGCCGCGGGTAGCAAACGTAGACCCTTCCTCGGTACCCATGGCTGGTTGGTTAGGAAAGCGGTTGTGATGCGCCTCTATGTTGCCGTTGCCCATGTAATTGTAGCCCATTACCTCAATCACGTCTGAGATGCCGCTCCCGAACCCGCCGCTGATGCCCGCCGAGATGGCCCGGGTAGAATCCAGGCTCTTGGCATAGGTTTGCATGGTGGTGGCTATCCTTGCCCCAATGTTGCTGTTCTCAATGGCCCACTCCTCGTTGCCCACCGACCAACTGATGATGCTGGGGTGGTTCCGGTCCCGAAGGATCATCCCTTTCAAATCTTTCTCCATCTGGAAATTGGTACCCATCAGGCGGTTCTCGTCTATCACCAGCATTCCCAGGCGGTCACAGGCATCTAACAGCTCCGGGGTAGGCGGATTGTGGGAGGCGCGGTAGGCATTGGAACCCATCGCTTTTAGGGTTTTAATGCGCCAGTATTGGAGTTCATCGGGCATGGCGGCCCCTACTCCGGCGTGGTCCTGGTGGTTGTTGGTGCCTTTCAGTTTCACATGTTTTCCGTTCAGGAAAAAGCCTTCTTTGGCATCGAACCGTATGGTCCTGATCCCGAAGGTGGTTTCGTACCGGTCGGCCTCCTGGTTTCCGCCGGGCAGCACCGTGGTCACCAGTTTGTAAAGGTAAGGTGACTCCAGACCCCACAGTTTGGCATTGGCAACCGGCAGCTCCATTTGCACCTCCTGCGTCTGGAACGGAGCCAATTTCAGGTTATCCTGGCGTTTGGTGGCTACTGAGTTCCCCTGCGCATCTACAATGGTCTGAACCAGGGTGAACGTTCTGGTGGTTTTGTCTTCATTGACGATATCCGCTTTGGCGGTGACGCGGGCTGAAGTGCCGTTTACCGCCGAGGTGACAAAGGTACCGTTGGGGGCTACGTGCAAGGGGTTGGTTTTGGAAAGCCATACGTGCCGATAAATGCCCGCCCCTTCATAGAACCAGCCTTCTTCCATGGTGGCGTCTACCCGCACGGCAATCACATTGTTACCGCCGTAGTTGAGCAGATCGGTGATGTCGTAGCGGAAACTGTTATAGCCGCTGGGCTCGGTACCTAGGTAATGGCCGTTCACCCAGACAATAGAATTGCGGAACACCCCGTCAAACTCAATGGAAATGCGGCGGCCCAGGTCTGCCTCAGGGACGGTGAAATTTTTGCGGTACCAGCCCACGCTCTTATCCGGGAAGTTCCGGCCGATGGCCTTGAACCCGTGGCTGAAACTAGCCTGAGGGCTGAAGTCCTGCTCCACGGCCCAATCATGAGGCAAGTCTAGCTTGCGCCAGGCCCGGTCATCAAACTTGGGGTCGGCGGCGCCGTCACCGTAGCCAGCCTTTGCATGATAGGAAAAGTAGCTGGTCCCGTTGTTGAAATCCTTTTTGGTATCATACGGATGACCGAAGGCAAAACGCCAGCCAGCGTCCATCAAAAGCCGTTGCCGGGCAGGGTTGACCTTTTCCTGCGCCTGGGCCAAAAAGGTCATCAGCAACCACAACCCGATGACTACGCTTTTCTTAAAAGTGGGCATAAAACTTAAAATTGGTTAGTTGACATAGTAGCAGAAGTGTTTAGCACTTGTTTCAAGGAAACAGGCGCTAAACACTTCTGGGATGTTTTTGACTACATTTCCTAAATCTGGGACTTAAACTCAAATGACTTTTGTCAGGTCCTGAGCTCCTGCCCTCCAAACCAGGTGACTTTCTCATTTACCCTTCATAGAAGAAGTATTGGATAAAGATAAGCGGCCTCCGAGCTTTAGTTAGCCCCCATATCTAGGCATTGGCAAAGTAGTGCATCCAGGAGGTTGATGCATAGTACTTGCTTATCAAATATGCAGACAAAAGTGACACTCCACCCCATAAGGGTACAAAAACAGAAAGGAACAGGAAGCTTTAAAGCTGTTTTCCTGAAAAGAAGCTAAAAGCAGAAAAGAAGAGATTTTCTTTTGAAGGACCAAAAAAAACAAGGAGGAGGAAATTGTAAAAAGGTGGAAACGGGATCTGGTTGGTAGCGCGCACCTGCTGCCCCCTACTAAAGGATTATTTGGTTAAAATGGGCTAATGGTTACGAGGGCTTCCCAAAATCTGTTTTCTGGATAAGCAACCACTATAGCAATGAAAAGCTTCTATTCTTTCAGCCATTCAATTGCAAGGTCAATCTCAGTGAAACTCTGAAACTGGATTGGAATCTCATTTTCTTTAAACACCCTTCTTACCACATGCTCCCTAAAGATGCTGGAAGATACCACCCGGGCAATTTTCTGAACCCGCGTGGAAGCCAAGCTTTTCACAAAATGGGCGATTACGGGAGCAAATACTTCCTCAGGCGTATCTACCTGGGTTTCCCGGGCATCAAATAAGAGCCTTTTGATATCGTAGTTTCGTACATGCTCCACAATGATGGCATAGGAGCTGTTGATCTCAGGCACAAGAATATCCCTGACGGGCGGAAAGCTGACAGCCATAATATCGGTGCTAGGGTCGTACTCTAGTGACAGAAAACCACTATGATAAATATTCATGGGATGGTTAGATGAACTAAACAGGCTAACGCCAATAGGACCGTATTCGTTACCTTACAACAAAGCCTGGTCAGACTTCAACCACCTTCTTCCTATCACTAAGAGGCCTGCTGCGGAGATCAGGAGCTAATTAACAGATTGTATTTCTGGTTCTTATTCCCTACTTTTCTTTTATACCTTGGACCTGTTGAAAGAGCAACAGGTCAGTCCCTCGTCCGCCACTCCCCTCTGGCGCCCTACTGACATTCTAAGAGCTTAGCACCCGTTTTCAAAGAATATTGATGAAACAAGTCCTGGTCTTCCTTCTGTGCTTTCTGTTTATTCAGCCGGTATTCTCCCAACAGAACAAGGGGTTATCTACCCGGATAGATAGCCTGATTCACCCGCTCGTCCAGACCAATAATTACAGCGGTACGGTTCTGATCTCCAGGAACGGGAAAACGCTTTTCTCCAAAGCCTACGGAAAGATGAGCCGGGAATACAACTTGAATAACACCATTGATACGAAGTTCCTGCTTGCCTCGGCCTCTATGATTTTTACTTCTGCGGCCATCATGAAACTACAGGAACAAGGAAAGCTTTCTTTGCAGGACTCCCTGTCAAAATTCCTCCCAACCTACAAACACGCAAGCAAAATCACCCTCAGCGACCTGCTTGCGCAACGGTCGGGCATTCCGGCCATTGGCACCGGAGGCAACGTGAACTATGACAGCATCACTAAGTTCACCCATACGCCAGAAGCCCTTATTTCTTATTTTAAAGAATACGACCTGCTATTCCCCCCTGGCACAAAGTACAACCATGGCCGATCAGAGTATATTCTGCTGGCCTACATCATTGAGAAAATTAGCGGCAAAAGCTTCGGGCAATACCTGAAAGAAGAGATTTTCACGCCTCTGGGCATGGCCAATACCGGGCATTTCACTGGTGAAAAAGAGATCATTCTGAACCTTGCCCAGGGATATGCCCCTAAAGACCTGTACGCGGTAGAAGCAGCCTACCAGATTGACTGGTCTTCCAAAACAGGACATGCATCCATTTACTCCACCACCTCTGATCTACAGAAATTCACACAGGCAAGTTTAGACGGGAAGCTCCTGACAAAAGTGTCCTGGAAGAAAATGCTGACCGATTATGGCGACAACGTGGGCTATGGCTGGTTTGTCTCCAAACACCTGAACCGGGATCGGTACCAGATGAACGGAAGAGCGCCCGGCTTCTCATCGTACGTGGGGGTTTACCCAAAAGAAGCATTGACCGTGATTGTGCTGTCTAACAACTATGTGTCTTTACCGGCTGATCTAGGCAAATCAATAGCGGCGCTTATTTTGAAAGAACCGTTTGAACCTTTGGCCCTTACCAACAAAACCGTACCTCCCGATATCGCCAAGAACCTGACCGGTACTTACCGTTTTGACCAAAACTTTTACAGACCTAACTACGAGTTAGTGGTGCGGTATGAAAACGGCAATATCGTGTCTAATTGGGGCGGCCTGATCCCCATTGACAAAGGAGAAAAAAACTTCAAAGAATTTATCTTAAGGGCTTACTGGTCCTCTATCAGGTTTATTGCAGATGAGCAAGGCAGAATCACCCAGATGCAGTTTGACAACCATCAGGGAGTTAAGGTGAACTAGCTGGGGCTCTAAAAAGATTGCACCTTGGGAGAAACGGCTTCTCATTTTGAAACAAGTCGTTCCTAAAACGAGAACCGCTATTCTTGGTCTTTGGGCACAGGTATTCCTGAGAGCGCTAAAACAGGCGCTCTAAATTCCTTTTCCCTCAAAATGCTTTTTTGTAGAGATCCGTCAGCTAGAACACTAGTTATACCCTGATTGGGACCAAATCATAGCGGAAAGCGGCTTTGTACGCTTCCGCTCCTTCTTCTATGGGTTCACTGGGGAAGTAAAGCCTTTTCAGCAGGAAGTCACGCCCGGGAGGTAGGTACAGACTCCCCTCCCCTGCCATTGTGGATGTTGCTCTCGTCGCGATTATCTCAAACCAATACTCTGGTTTGGGCAGGTACACCACCCGGTCACCTACCTTAAATTCCTTAGCCTTATCCATGTCGTTGTGCTGTCTCAGTCCCTATACAGCACCCGTAGGTTTAAGTTACACCCTTATGTAAACTTCTGGGAGTTAGACAATAACGGCCGTTTTCTGGCAGTAAAAAATAGTATCAATACCAATGCCTACTTATGGCTCAAGAAAGATAAGGAGCAGGAAATAGAGCAATATGCAGGCATCATTTCTAAGGTAAGCACCCTTGAAATTTGTTGAAATTATTACATTCTTCATCACCAATAATGAAGCGGTAAAAAAGGACTATTCTGTTCCTAAAGGTGTAACCTTTTGAGAACTAATTCTATGTAGAATCTTAAGTTATTAGAAGAGAACTTGGGAAAAGGAACTGACTTGAAGTTTGAACTCTGAAATCGTGATTAGGGTTTTCCCTCCATCAAGAAACTGGGAATGCGTAGGAACGATAATCATTTTTTACTTTTAGGCCTGCTGCTGCAGGAGGTACGAGAACACGAAACCAATGGATCATGCTGGGAAACAGCGGTTTCACTACTAGAGCAAATTCAGAAGATTATCTCCCTTATTGATTACGGTAGTGTAGGAGGGCAAGCCGCCTTGTCTATGACGGGGGTATTAGAAAGGCTAACCATAGCCCAAGCGTTGGCACGGCAAGGCTATACCCGGCAAGCGTTCACCGTCGCGAAACTCGCCCTTATCGAGTTCACCCGAAAAGAGAGCCTTTTTGCCAAGAGATAAGGTTCTTTACCATCCTTCTCTTTTCACTAGGAAATCCTCTGTGCAGAATCTGTTCAAGGCATACATGTAGGCTTCATAGAAAGAGCCAAAACCGCCCACGGTAACATTTCCCCTGGTGATGAAATATTTCCCTTGTTGGCTTAATCCCTTTACCTTGTCCTCTTCTGAGGGACCTTTATCGGAATGCTTCAAAACACGCATGAACTGGATCGTTTTTGCTTAACCTGAGCAAATATAAAGCCGATAAAACCTCTAGGACCTTTGAGGAACAACGAACAGGTACTTACTCCTAAGTTTCAGTATTCGCCACTGTTAACTACCCGTAAAAAATCTTTTAAACCTAGAATTTTTACGTAGAGTTGTTGCCTTGCCCAGAACCTGAATTACGAAACAGCCTTAAACAAAAAGGGCTACAGGAGGAATCCCGTAGCCCTTTTTGCTATTGTATAAACGTCGAAATTTTTACTTTGGAGCAGGAATACCAAGGCCCTGATTTCCCTAAATAAATAAAACCTAGTCTTAAGAGTCTTAAGCCGAGGCGATGAACTGCAGAAGGTCGCGGTTTAGCCGGTCTTTATGGGTGTAAAACAACCCATGCGGAGCATCTTCATAAACCAGGTATTGGCTTCCCGGAATCATGGCCGCGGTTCGGTCACTGCTGGCTTTGATGGGTACCGTTTCGTCTGCATCTCCGTGGATGATCAAGGTTGGCACCCGTACCGCCTGAACATCCGCACGGAAATCAGTCTGGGCGAACCCGATGGCGCACTGCTGGGTAGCCCTAGGAGAGGCCACTGACGCCAGCATCCGGTAATAATCTAGCAGAGGCGCGCTCACCGGATGGTTCATGAGGCTAACCCCGAAGAACTTCTTGCCAAAGTCATCCAGGAAACCAATGCGGTCTTCCTTCAGGTTGGTCATAATTTCCTCAAACACGCTCTGGTCAACTCCCTCAGGGTTGTCAGCGGTTTTAGCTAAGTAAGGGGGCACTGCACTGACCAACACCAGTTTGGAGACCCGTTCGTTTCCGTACCGACTCAGGTACCGGACGGCCTCTCCTCCCCCCATGGAAAAGCCCACCAGCACGGCATCGCGCAAATCCAGTTGCTCTAGTATATCCCTCAAATCCTCTGTCAAAGAATCATAGTCATATCCGTTCCAGGGCTTACCAGAGTGGCCAAAGCCTCTACGGTCATACTTTACTACTCTGAAGCCGGCGTTCACCAAGTCGTCTACCTGGTACTCCCACATCTCTTTGCTTAACGGCCAACCGTGGATTAATACAACGGGTCTTCCCTGACCGTAATCAGCGTATGCGAGTTGGATATCCTCGCCCGTGGCGGCATCTTGTTTAACGATGAATTTCATACATCTATGATTGTATATATTTGAAAGATATATACTTAAACAGGAAATGCCGGGCTTTTGTTTACCCCTGTTTTCTGGGATTTGGCTCTAAAGCTCCGTGGGAGGTGATGGGTTCCTCACCGGTTTCTCCTCGGCTACCCTATGAAATCATAGGGGAAAAGCAGAGCAGGTTGGGCTTTTACAGGAACTACCCAACCTGCTCTAACCTATCTTTAGCGGGCAGACTTCAGGTTTACTTGCCCGGTCTGCAGGCCTTTTCCTTTCACCGTCAGCTCCATGTTTCCTGCTTCCTCTGTGGATTGCACCAGCACCACCAATTTGCCGCTGAACAGCTTCATGGTAGGCAAGTGAAACTGCTCCAGCGAGGTAGGGTCCCCGTTGGCGGCGGCCCGGTACTTTCCGTTGCCTTTGACGCTGAAGGAGAGCTGGTTTGTGGCCGTGGGGCAAAGATTACCGTCTTTGTCCACCACCGACACAGTCACAAAGGAGATGTCTTTTCCGTCGGCGGAGATCTGCGTCCGGTCTGGCTGCAGTACAATCTTGTGCGGTTTGCCGGCGGTCTTTACTTCCCTTTCGGCCACGGGCTTGCCGTCTTTCCCGAAGGCGACCACCTTCACCGTGCCTGGTTCATATTTCACATCCATCCACATGAGGCGGTAGCGGTTTTGCGGGGTGCCGGCGTGCTTTTTCTGGATGCCCATACTCTTGCCATTCACGAACAGTTCGGCGCTGTCATAGTTGGTGTAAACGAACACCGGCGTGGTCTGGTCTTCACGGCCTTCCCAGTTCCAGTGCGGCAGGATGTGCAGGGTCTCTGCCTCCTTGTTCCAGCGGCTGCGGTACAGGTAAAAACGGTCCTTCGGCAAGCCGGCCAAATCGTTGATCCCGAAGTACGAGCTGCGCGATGGCCACTTATCATCATACGGGGTGGGCTCGCCCAGATAGTCAAAGCCCGTCCAGACGAACTCGCCGATGACCCAAGGCTTGTCGTCTTGTAGCACGAAATCATCATCGGGCAGGTTAGACCATGAGCAGTACTCCAGGTCGTAGGAAGAGCTCTGGAAATCGGGGTACTGCTTCTCAATAGCCTTCTCCACGGGGAATTTGTAGATGCCGCGGGAGCTCACGGTGGAGGCTGTCTCAGAACCCAGGATAAAGCCTTGCGGGAAGGTTTTGTAGGCTTCCTCGTAGAGATGCACCCGGTAGTTCAGGCCCGGAATGTCTAAAAGAGCCCCAAAACCGGAGGCCATGGTGGCTTTCACCTGGTCCATGCCCACGGTCACCGGACGGGTAGGGTCCTCGCGGTGGAAGATGTCCTGCAGCAGTTTTGCCCGCTTCACCCCTTCGGCGCCCCATTGGTCGGGCACCTCGTTTCCGGAGCTCCACATCACAATGGACGGGTGGTTGCGGGTGGCGTGCACCAGGTTCACGATGTCTTTCTCGGCATATTCCTCAAAGAAGCGGTTGTAGCCGTTCTTCACTTTGGGTTTGGCCCACTCGTCAAAGCTCTCAGCCAGGAACATGAAGCCCATCTCGTCGGCCAGTTCCAATTGCTCTATGGACGGCATGTTGTGCGAACTCCGGATGGCGTCGCAGCCCATGTCTTTCAGGATCTGCAGTTGCCGGCGCAACGCAGCTTTGTTCACCGCGGCGCCCAGCGGCCCAAGGTCATGGTGTAGGCAGACGCCCTTGAACTTACGCACCTTTCCGTTCAGGCTGAAACCCACGGTAGGCTTGTAGCTAATTTCGCGAATGCCGAAGCGGGTGGACACCTCATCTTTGAGCACGTTACCCGCGTACAGCCGGGTCACTGCCGTGTAGAGGTAAGGCGTCTCGGGGCTCCATAGCTGCGGACTGGCCACGGCCAGGTTCTGCTCAAACTGGTTCCCGAAGAGTTTTCCGGTGGTGTCGGTGGCTATGGTGTTGCCCTTGGCGTCCAGCACCTGAGTCACCATCCGCACATTTTTCCCGGTCACCTTGGTTTTGATGTTCACCTTGGCCAACTCGTTAGAGATGAATGGGGTGGTGACGAATGTGCCCCACTGGTCAATGCTCTCGGGGTTCTTCACAATGACCTGCACCTTGCGGTACAGACCCGCTCCTGGGTACCAGCGTGACGACTGCCCTTGATTGCTCAGCTGCACGGCCAGCGTGTTTTTCTTTCCCTCCTGCACCTTGTCAGTGATGTCGAAATAGAAGTAGCTGTAGCCGTACGCCCACTCCCCTACTTTCTGCCCGTTCAGGAACACCTTCGGCTCGCTCATGGCGCCTTCAAAGACAATCAATACTTTTTGCCCCTTTTTAAAATTTGGCAGCGTAAACTCGTTGCGGTACCACGCCTCCCCGATGTAAGGCAATGCGCCCGTCCGGCCGGTTTTCTCAGAGGGTACCTTCTCGCCGTTCTGCTCAATAGCAACTACTTGCTTATCAATTTCCTTGTCAAAAGGGCCATAGATGGCCCAGTCATGCGGAACGGTTACTTTTTGCCAGCCCTTGTCGTTGAAGTTGACCTGATTCGCCTGCTCATTCTTTCCTTTTTTGAACTTCCAGTTATCCGTTAGTTCCGTGACCACCCGCACCTGCGCCAGGGAGATTTGGGAAACCAACAATAACACTGAAAACAACCACCTGTTTACCATCCGTTTTTATAAAATAAGCCTAAAAATAAAGATTCTATTTGACGAGGCATCCCCTTATCTCTCAAGGAATGTTCTGCCCGTGCAAACACCTTTTCGCCGCAAAGATAAGCTGAAACTATCTGCCGCTACGATTGTAAACCGCCCCTTTTGCGGAAGCCGTGACTTCCGTTTTAAAGCTATTTTACCAGAAAGGCATCCATTGCTTTGGTGGGCCTGCCATCGTCTCCCCAGGCACTAAGCGGGTACTTACTCCAACTTCTGGCTCCTTGGGGCTCCCAGTAAATAACGCCAAGTCCTTTTCCGTTAGGTACTGCTTTTACTTTCTGCTGAACGGCCACCAGCATGTCATACGTATTCTGGGGCTTGGTATCCTCGCCACCAACCTCTACCACCATCACTTCTTTGCCGTACCGGGCAGCCATGTCGTTCAGGTTATTCCCGAGATCATCTATGGAAAGGGTATAGTCTGGGTTTCCCTCCAGCCAGTAAGGGTAGTAGGAAAGCCCGATCACGTCATATTTGGCCCCGTGCTGCTTCGCGTTATCGAACCAGGTCCTGAACCGCTGGTTGTTGTTGCCTTGGTCCACGTGGAGGATGACCTTGGAACTGGGGCTAACGGCTTTAATGGCGTCATACCCTTGGTTGATGAGTTGGGCCAGTTGCGGCCAGTTGGAGACGCTCCCCTCGGGGTAGATCATCCCTCCCGGCGTTTCGTTACCCACCTGCACCCATTCGGGCGTGACCCCGGCTTTCTTGAGGTCGCTCATGACGTCAAAGGTATAGTCATAGACGTCTTTCAAGAGTTGCGGGAAATCATGGCCTTCCCAGGCGGCGGGCTTCTTCTGCTTCCCAGGATCGGCCCAGCTGTCGCTGTAGTGGAAGTTGATCATGACCCGCATGCCCCATTTCTGCGCCCGTACCGCCATGGCCACAGTTTCTGCTTTGCTGTTATGGCCGCTGGCCCGGTCATCAGAGGGGTTCACCCAGGTCCGTAGGCGGATGGTGTTGATGCCGTGGTCCTTCAGGATTCTGAAACAGTCCTGCTCCTTGCCGTTGTCACCATAGAACTTGTACCCTGTGGCTTCCATCTGCTGGAGCCACCCAATATCCGCTCCTTTGGTAAACCCTCCTTCTTTCTTCATGGTCGGCTCTATTGCGCTGCATCCGCAGGATAGGATGATCAGGATAAGCCACAGAAACGATGATGTTTTTGTCATGTATGATTTATTCATTGGGAAAGCAAAGTTTTCTGTTTTTTGAAAAGCCTTTCTCCAGTTGTTACAAACTCCGACCTTGGCCTTGAAGGGATTGATTCAAACCGCTCTCTACTCCCGTCCAACCTTGTTTTTCAGGATTTTAAGACCAGCGTTGACTTCCTGAAAGGAGAGCTTCTTGAACTAGGTTTTTTCCTTGACCTAGCAGCAGAGAATTTGAAAGTTTAAAATTTGGCTAAAAATAAAGGTAAGCAATTTCAGGTCAGGTTAAACGTCAAGCTAACACTTTCAATGAAGAGTTCATACAGGTGAACAGATCTTGGAGATGGTCAGAAGTTTTTAGAAGAAAGCCTGCTCTTCAAGCCCGATGTAAAACTGAAAGCGGGCGAAAAGATCTCTTAGGCCTAGACTCAGGTAATCTAACTCCCCTCTTTGATCATCCTGTTTGTGCAACAGGTCCGTCCTGTCTTTTAGCTGGGAAAGTCACCTGCAGCGAATAGAAGATAAAAGACACACATAGTATCAGATCTTACCTTAATCAATGCTCCCGTAGTGCTCACGCCAGGTTCCGGATGACCCGACAGGGGTTTCCGGCAGCGAACACATTGTCTGGAATGTCTTTCGTCACCACGCTTCCGGCGCCGATGGTGCTGTTGCTCCCGATAGTGACGCCCGGGCAAATGATGGCCCCTCCCCCAATCCAGACGTTGTCCCCGATGGTGATGGGAGAGGCCAGTTCGGGGCCTTTGATTCTTTCGGAGGCAATCACGGGATGATAGGCGGTGTAGATCTGCACATAAGGGCCGCACATCACGTTGTCCCCGATGGTAACTTGAGCGCAGTCCAGGATTACGCAGTTAAAGTTCATGAAGAAGTTCTCTCCCACGGAGATATGCGCCCCGTAATCACAGAAAAACGGTGGTTGTATATCTATGGTAGAACATCTACCCAGCAAATCCTGAAGCACCTTGTTCCGCTCTTCCAGGAGAGCTCCCATCAGCGCATTGTACTTAGAGAGGAGCAGCCTGGCTTTGTCCCGCATTTGCACCAACTCCTGATCCCCTGCCTGGTACAACTCTCCATCCAGCATTTTCTGTAATTCACTTTTCGTTTCCATCTTGTTTTTATTGAATGGTTTCCAAATCTCGGCCGTGGTATTCCTTGAGCAGGGGATTGCAGTTGGGTAAGTCGGTGATCAAGACTCAATCCTTTCTAAGCCGCACATTCTGAATTGGTCTGTGCTTCCCAACTTCTCCTAGCCAACTAAGGCAACGGTTTTCCGGAAGACTTCCCTCCTAATTTGCTTTACTTCTCCGTTTTCTCTTACCGCGGTGGTGACACCATTTTTTTGTTAATGGCACAAGTTACCATGAAATACAGGTCCGCTAGGAAGCTTTTAACCTCCCTGCAGGTTAGGGTTCTCATAGTTGTTCCAATATTCCGGTTAAGGATACCTCCCAACATGGGTCAACTATGCTTTTATTCAGTGCACAGGCCTACAAAGAAAATTTCCGGATTGTAGTTCAGCCACTTTTCCTATGGCTGGGTTGAAGAAAGCAGTGGTAGTTGCATGAGGATTATTACCGCAAATTGATTTTTATTCCAGGCAACATCACCGCTTTCACGCATTTTCCACGGGTGACTCCTGCTCCTCGGCGGGGAGGCGCTTGAGCAGCACCTTGTCAATCCTGACGCCGTCCATATCCACCACTTCAAACTCATGGCCAGCGTGTGTGAACCGCTCCCCTGTGGCCGGAAACCGACCTAAAGCGGCAGAGATGAAGCCGGCAAGGGTGGAATAGTTCTCTTCGTCAACTGGCACCACTTTCCGTCTCAACACCTTGTTTAACTCCTGCACCCCAATAGAGCCGTTGACCAGCAGAGACCCATCCTTTCTTTTCACAACGTCGGGCTCATTCACCTCGTGGGCATCGGGGATGTCTCCCACAATCGCCTCTAGAATGTCGTGGAGCGTAAGGATCCCTTCTACGGTGCCGTACTCATCAATGACGACTCCCAAGTACTGCTTGCTGCGTTTGAAAAGATTCAGGGCCGTGCTGGCGGGCATGGACTCAGGAAGGAAGATGGGCTTTTGCACTACTTCCCTTAGATCCCCGTCCTTTCCCTTGGCTAGAAACTCATAGAAGTCTTTTGCCGTCAGCACCCCCACCACATTGTCCAGGGTGCCTTCGGTAACGGGGAACTTGGAGTGGGCGCTGGCCTGTATGGTTTCCCCTATCTTCTCCAACGGTTGGGTAATATCAAGGAACTCCACCTCTCTGCGGTGGGTGCGCAGGTTCTTGGCCTTTTGGCCCGCGAAGGAGAATACATTCTGGTGGAGCCGCGTCTCTTCCTTGGCCAACACGCCCTGTCTTCCGGCTGTCCTGATGATCTGGCGCAGTTCCTCACCCGAAAGCCTTTCCTCTGTCTGCTCCTTGAAACCCAAAGCTTTGGTCACCAGGCTAGTAGAACCAGAGAGCAGTTTAACCAAAGGCATGGTCAGAGCGGTGAAGCCTTTGATAACTGGTGCAACGGCTAAGGCAATGGCATCGGCGTTGCCCAGAGCAATGGATTTTGGGATCAATTCCCCAATAACAATGGAGAAATAGGTGATTAACCCGATGACGAGCACCACCGAAAGCGTTGGGGCGTAGGGCTCCAAAAAGCTGATGCCCGAAAGCCAGTGTCGCATATCGTCTGAGAGGGCCGCCCCTCCGTAAGCCCCTGACACGATCCCGATAAGGGTGATGCCCACTTGAATGGCCGACAAAAAATCCTCGGGGGCGTCCAGCAGAGCCACAACGGCCTTGGCTCGTCCACTTCCCTCTTTTGCCTTTTGAGCCATGCGGGATTTGTTCGCGGAGATGATGGACAACTCAGACAAGGCAAAGAAGCCGTTGAGCAGGGTCAAAAGCAAAATAATGAGGATTTCCATGAAGTATTATTCGTGTGCCGCGGCCTCTAAGTTAGAACAAAACAAGCCGGAATCGCCCAGATCTTTGAAGTGCCCTGTGGTTGATAGACTTACTACTTCTGAAACAGTTCGTTATCATTTCGCAAAAAACGCTGGAAAAACTAAGTAGAAGATTTGCTGTCGGCACTTTTCTCCAGCAGAATGGAGTCATAGTAATCCAGCACAAAGCCCTCGGGTAAAATGGGCTGTTCGCTAAACCCGGCCTTCTTGTAGGCCCTGATAGCTTTTGCGTTTCGACTAGATGGCTGAAGATATAATTTTTGAAGGCCAAAAGACATCGCTAGGTAATGGCATAAGATTCTTATAGCTTCGGTACCCAAGCCTTTTCCGGTGAATCGTTTTTGGGCTAACCAGATATCCAACTCTGTTTCCTTTTTTTCAGTATCAATAGGGTTGTAGTTTATCTGGCCAATCTCTTGCCCTTGGTAGACGATGATAAAACACCGCCCTTCCAGAAGTTGATTTCCCGTAAAATAATGCTCCTGATAGTCATTGCAAAACTCCTCCCAGGTAGGGACAGGATTGTCAGGAAAAGTAGGTGGCCCCAGCATCTCTGCCGTCAGATCAGAATGCGCTAACCAACCAAATATTCTTTCTCTGTCATTTAACGTTGCAGGCTTAAGGTATAGCTTTTCTGTCCCCAGTGGATTTTCCATAGTTTTTCACATTTCCCACTTCCCTTAAGGATACTTCCCTGATAATCTGTTTTAGACCAAGAAACCGGAATTTAGGCGGAGAACAGAATGCAACATCCTCTTTCCTCTGCAGCTCACTTCTTCACCAAAGTCCTACCAAGTATACTATCTACCCCGATAGCACCAACGCACAACTTCACTTTGTCACCCTTAGCAGATTTGTTTTAAGCTTGTTTTACCAGAATGCCTCCTGAGTTGTTTTTATACTCAGGGATCACACCTCCACCCCCTCAATTACAAGCCACAGATATTTACTACCTTGATTTCGATTTTCGAATTATTGGATCTTTGGTTAACAAATTAACCATTATGGAGAGGCAAATCTTCCTCAAGCTGGCATAACAGCTTTACAAAGGCGTTTGATCTTCCAAGATAGTACTCTTCAGAGGGACTGGGTAATGCCATTGCTACCTGCCTGTTTGGAGCACAAGTAATTATGCCGGCAGTGGAATCTCTTTTATCTTCTGTCGGTGCATGCTTCCCCATTCCACCAGCGCCCCCAACACTTTTTTAAGGGTCAGGCTGTATTCGGTCGCCTCGTATTCCACCACCACGGGAGTTGCCTCTGAATAGACGTTCCTTTTCACGAAGCCATTAAGCTCAAGTTCCTTCAGCTCGTGCGAAAGCACCCTGGGGGAAATGTTCTTCAGCGTCCGCTGGAGTTCATTGAAGCGTTTGCTTCCTCCCTCTATCAGCACCAAGGTGATTCTCAGTTTCCACTTCCCTCCTATCACATACAAAGCATCCTCAATGGCGGGGAGACTTTCACAACACTCGCCGCCTTTTAATTGATCTCCTTCTTCGGTTTTCATTTTGGTTTCTGCTTATAAACTAACCAAAAGGTTACTACTATCCTTTTAAATAGTCCTAACTTTTGTATAGTGAAGGTAGGTATTTTTGACCTGTTAAAACAAATGAAATATGAAAAACAAGATCCTGGTAGCACTCACCCTTCTGTTCGGCCTAATGATGGTCAACTTCGGTTTGAACAAATTCTTCCACTACATCCCCATGCCGGAAGCTTCTCCGGAAGTGATGCCCGTTATAATGGCCCTTGTCACCACCGGGTGGATTCTTCCCCTCGTGGCGGTTGCAGAGATAATAGGCGGTATCCTTATTGCCATCCCCAGGTACAGGGCTTTGGGTGCCCTTATCATATTCCCGGTAATGGTGGGCATTGTCGTGCATCACTTTGCCCATGATAGAGCGGGTATTGGCATGAGCCTGGTTTTTTTCGCCATAAACGTTTGGGTGATTTATGAGGACAGGGAGAAATACTTGCCCATGGTAAGCAACACGGCCCTTCAAAACCAGGGAGCCTAGTTTAGGCCTAATTCGGCAATTTAAGAGCTAAAACGTTGATCACAGGTGCAGAGGAGCGCAATGGAATTCAACAGACTTTTGAACTAAACAAAAAAAGAATATGGTAAAAATCGCAATTATAACCGGTAGCACCCGCCCCGGCCGGGTGAATGAACAAGTTGCCAAATGGGTAGTGGAAAAGGCGAAAGAACGGCTAGATGCAGACTATGAACTAGTGGATATAGCAGACTATAACCTTCCGCTCTACAATGAACCGCTATCCCCCCTCTGGAAGAAGTATGCCCATGAGCATACCAAAAAATGGTCAGAAAAGATAGATTCTTTTGACGGGTATGTGTTCGTTACGCCGGAGTATAACCACAGCACGTCCGGTGCGCTCAAGAATGCCATTGACTATCTGTACCATGAGTGGGGGAACAAGGCCGCCGGTTTTGTGAGCTATGGCGGATCAGCCAACGGCACAAGGGCTGTCGAACACCTGAGGTTGATTATGGGGGAACTTTTGGTGGCCGATGTTCGAGCCCAAGTAGCCCTGTCTCTGTTTACTGATTTTGAGGGATATACCGTCTTCAACCCCACCACTGAACATCAAAAGCAGCTTAACCTTATGCTTGACCAAGTTACCGCTTGGTCTGCCGCCTTACAGCCAGTGCGAGCAGCCCTGGTTTCTGAAGTTGTTTAGCGTTATTTACTTCCCCTGGCACATGGGCTGAAATTTCCTGAATGGGGCTGTTTTCGGGAAAGTAGCCCCTATTCAGGAATTCAGACTGCCCTAGCGAGTAGTATTAAATATGCGGCACAACTTCAATAAAACAAATTCTAATTTATAGTAAGGACCGACGCTGAATCAGCCGCGTCAGCCCTTACTTACTTAAAAAGCCGTTGAAGTACCTTCTTCAACCTGTTATTTTCAGCGATTGAATCAGTCCCTCTTCTAATTCAAGATGGTAACTCAACACAGCCGGGCTGCCGGGAAATGAACCCGAGATCTCAGCTTCCAAGACACTTTGTGCTGTGGATTCTTTGAAATCAATCGGCTTCATCTCCGTTCTGTAGTTCTCGTTTGCGGCTTCTATCCACTGCTTGATTTCGGCTTTTCCATGGTAGGTTTTTCCTTCATCTACTACCATGGCTTTTTCGGAGAAACAGTTGGCGTAGGCAGCACTGTCATGTGAATTCTGCGCCTTTACTAATTCTGATACTACGTTTGGTAAGTTCATATATTTCTGTTTTAGGGTTGTTAAATGGTTGGTATTGTTCCTCCGTCGATGACGTATTCCGTTCCGGTGAGGTAGTTGGCTCTTGGGGAAACCAGAAAGCCAACCAATTCGGCCACGTCCTCGGGTTTTGCCGGTCTTCCCATTGGGATTCTACCCAGCGCCTTCATGACACTCTGGGTGGCCTGCGCTACTGTGCTGTTGGAGCTTTCAGCAATGCGTTCCATCATGCTGGTGGAAGCGGTAGTCATGATCCAACCAGGCGAGACGGACAGGACCCGCACCCCTTTGGGCGCCACTTCGTTTGACAAGCCTTTGCTGTAATTGGTTAGGCCGGCTTTGGCGGCGGCATAGGGCAAGGTGGAGTCATACAAGGGAAGCCTGGCCTGAATAGAGGTGATGTGGATGATGACGCCCTGTTTTCTGGCAATCATCTGGGGCAAGAACCCTCTGTCCAACCGGACAGGGGCCAGCAGATTGGTCTGGATGGCCTTCTCCCAGGCTTCATCCGTCAGCACGGCAAACCCACCGCCCGGTGTCTCAGAGCCGCCCAGGTTGTTTACTAGGATATCTAAACCGCCGTAGGTAGAAAGAACCTCCTGGACTACTTTTTGGGTTCCTTCCGGCGTGCCCAGGTCAGCCGATATAAAATGAAGGTACTCGTTAGGTGCTTCGGGTTTGTTCCTAGCGGTTATGATGACCGTTGCCCCGGCCTGGAGCAAACGCTCGGCGATGGCTTTCCCGGTTCCCTTGGTACCACCGGTCACCAAGGCGATCTTGCCCGATAACTCGTTATTGAAATCAGATTGCTGTTCCATACCTCTTATTTTTGATGCAATAATGGGAAGTATGTAAAGCTGCGTCAAGTACGGAAAAACGAATTGCATAGGGATAAATTCTTCCCCTATTGCCCTTCTCCAGATATTGGGATAATATTACAGGATGTACCAAAGGAAAATACCGCCAAGCCTGAATTGCGGCCTTGACCTGATCGGCGAGGTGCTCTACGGTAAATGGAAAATCCGTTTGCTGTGGTTTATCCACGAGGGGCACAAACGCCCCAGCGAATTGAAACGAAAGATACCGGATGCTTCCCGCCGGGTCTTGAACATGCAGTTGAAAGAGCTGGAAGAGCACGAATTTGTCTCAAAGGTCATTTACCCGGTCGTTCCGCCCAAAGTGGAGTACAGCCTGACCGAACTTGGAAAATCCTTGATACCCGTTTTGTCCGCTTTGGGGAATTGGGGCGATAAACACCAGGAACAGTTGCGCTCTGTTATTCTGAAGCGGTCAGAAGACACTTACATCTTGTAATTGCCTTCCATGCATCCCCAAGAGTTGCTATTTTGATCCAATTAGGGAAGCACTTGGTGGATTATAAAAAAAACGTTTTCCGAACCAGCTGAAAGCTGTCTCCGGAATAGTAAAAGACGCCTCCATGGGATTGCCATAATGGAAGTCATCCGCCTAATGCTTGTGATAAAGAGAATTTTATACCAGTATACATTTACATTGAAAGCTATGCTCAGGATATGTTTCGTTGGCGCCCTTTACTTCATCTTGTCTTTCAGCCTTTGCGCGCAGGCACCCACGCAGCAGTCCCATCCCAACCCACGAGATCGGGTTTCAGCGGCACCGGAAAGTGTTTTCAAGATGTTCAGGGAAGCCGGCATGGACCCAGCGGATCACAGATTGACGGCAATCGAGAAAGCCAAGGTTGAGAAAGCTTTTACTGCTTTGCCTCCCCTGCATCAGAGGATTCTCAAAGCGCATCTGCATAGCATCAGCTTCATGGACAACATGCCCAATACGGCGCTCACCTCGCCTGTAAAGACCCCCGATTCAACTAAAATGTACAACATTACTTTTCGGGCGGGAATACTCCACGAGACCATTTCGGAGTGGGCCACCCAGAAAGAAAACACTTGTTTTGACCCATCAGAAAACCAGGGGTACGACATCAAAGTGGAGGCAGGCGGATTGGATGCTTTTCTGTTTGTCTTACTCCACGAGGCCACGCACGTGGTGGACGCCGTTCTGGACCTCACCCCGCATCCTGACTGGAAAGAAGCCCTGGTGAAACCCACCCCCTTCACAAAAGACGTTTGGCACAAAATGAACGTGCCAACCCCTACTTACACCGATTCATTACTGGAGAAAACCCGCTTCCGGAGCGGCAAAAAGGTAGCATCAAGCTTGGCTCCCGATGTTTACCAAAAGCTCAGCAAAACACCCTTCGCCTCTTTGTACGGAATGGCCAGCTGGTTTGAAGATATCGCGGAGCTTGAAACCATCTATCACCTTACCAAAAAGATGGATCAGCCTTTCTACATCACCGTTGGAAAGAACAAAAAGGAGGTATTCAGGTTTGAGCCAATGAAGAATAAACTGGTGAAAAAACGATTCCGTTACCTGAGAATATTCTATTCGGCTTGACCATACTACGGCTAACGTTGAGGGAGAAGCTGATACATCAAATCTGGTTTTGGCTACGGAAGCCTTACCCTTAGCGTCGAAGGGGAATGACTAAACTTCTCGGAGAGAAAAGTTTTCGGACATGGACCGACGTTTCTGGCCTGCATCCGCTTGGGTTGGTATAAATTATTGACTACCAAAGTATCCTTTAAAAATGAACTGGATTTTCGGTGGTGCCAGGAACAGGAACTATAATGTTGAAAATGGATCGATTCCCTATAGGGGCACGCCAGCGCCAATAACTCCAGAAGAAGGTTGCCGCTATGCCCAGCACAGATCTCATCACAGGGGAGTACCTATCTGTTGGAAGTGGCCCAGAATCCGGGTGGTAACACCGAAGGGTTAAGTGTCAAATCCCCCTGAACTGCGAAGGGGTAAGCTTTGAGTGCTTCTTGAAGAAAGTATTGAAGTGGGTAGGGCTCTCGAATCCAAGGGTATAAGCTATCTGAGAAATATTCCAGGCACTGTGTTTTAGTAGGATCTTAGCCTCTTGGAGAAGGCGCTGCATGATCAGCTCAGAGGTGGTTTTCTGCATCACCTCCTTGACCGATTTGTTTAGGTGATTGACGTGAACGGCCAACTGATCGGCAAAGTCGGAAGCAGACCGGAGCCGGACCCGGTCGTCATTCCCCTCTATGGGGAACTGCTTTTCCAGCAGTTCAATGAAAAGAGAGGCAATTCGGGAAGAGGCATTTTGCTTTTCCTGGATAATAGACTCGCTCGGCCGCATTTTGAGGGTACTGTGGATAAGCTGGAAGACAAGGTTCCTGAGCACATCGTCCTTGAATTCAAAGTCGGAATCCAGTTCCTCGATCATTTGCCGGAAAATGGAGGAAATGGTGCCGACCTCGGTCGGGTTCAGGTCATAGACTGGGAAACCCCCTGGTTTGAAAACAGGATACTCCTTCAGCCGGCCATAATTGGTAAAAAAACCCTCTGAGAAAATACAGCTGAAACCCTTTAGATCCGGCTCGAGCGGCTCCCAGTTATAGGGAATAAGGGGATTGGCGAAAAGCAAGGCATATTCCTTTATCTCAAAGCTTCTATCAGCGTAATGGATCCTACTTTTCCCTTTTGTCAGGCATATCTTGAAATAATCTTTCCGGTTGAATGCAACCGGCAGGTAGTTGCCGGCATTCTTTTCCTCAATCCTGAAAACATTCAGATGGCCTATTCCCCGATCTAGGTCAGCCGGTTTTGGCAAGGACCTTTCGGCATAAAATTCCTCCAGTGTTTGCAGCTTCGTCACCATGAGATTGAAGTGGTACCTCAGATAGTTTAAAGTAGAAGCCATAAAGTTAAATGAAAAAGTGAAACGTCCCCACAGGCTAAAAGGATTGTAAGAAGCCAGCAGCTGACACCAGTGCTGGCTTCTTCTGCTTAAGAGTTATTCGGCTGTCGCCGCAAGGAATTTATCCAAGGGTGCATTCAGGGCTTCAAAGGCGGTAAGCGGGTTCCAGAAATCCACGTATTTGGCGATTTTCCCCTCCGGGGTGGTGGTCACCACGGAGATGTATTTCTGCAGGTAGGGCTTGCCCGTGGAGATAGCCTGGCCGTTGCTTGTGAACTCCGCGATCACAAGGGTCGGCTCGGCGGTGGCGTGAAAATGGAGGTTCTCGAATTCCACCTTGAAGTGTTCCGGGAAGTTTTTCATGTAATCGAATAGGGCCTTTTTACCGCTCACGCTCGAAGGGAAGCCTGTCCCTTCGGGAGCATACGGGAACTCCAGAACCCCATCCTCTGTGAAAAGATCCACCCATTCCTCTATACGCCCAGAGGAAAGGAATTTCAGGTGGTTTTTGAATGCTTGCTGTCCCAGCGCTTGGATGTTTTCTGACGTGTTCATAGTTTTTCTTTTTTGATTTTTGGTTATCTGTTTCCTTGTTTAACACCTGATGATTAGTGGTGTTGTTTGATGGAACAAAGGTATAGCACCAAGGCAGGGCGGGGTTACCAAAAATCAAACGGAAGCTTATCGAAATCAAATACAATGCGGGGATCACCTGTATATTTTCTGCCAGGCCGGAAAGTCTCGCTGTTTGTTTGCAGAGGTAAAGAACTGTACCTATAATATTAATATGTCACTCGGAAACTTATCGGGAAGCATAACTATCTAGAACTGGATAACCACAGACAAAACCCAAAGCACGCCAAAGCGTGCCTGCGCATGGTAGGTTGATCATTTAAGTGGGAAAATCTTCGAAATGAGCGCAACTGTCTGTGTCTCCAACCTACCATGGCCAGTGACGGTGCATGGCATCACACCACGGTGAGAAGGGTAATCTTCCATGCCTATAAAAGCAGAACTCGCCGTCTCATTGAACGCTGAATTATGAGACCTAAGGGACAGCGTTTTAGTAGACTTATCTCTCCTTGTTAAAAGATTGAATTCCAGCTGTAACACAAGGCTGCTTTTCGGGTTATTTCTTCCCCAGAAAAAAAATTTCGGGTTTTCTTAAGGATTTGCCCTTTTCCCCGACTAACCGGGAAACACCGAGCATCTTGAAAGAGCAGTTTCTCCTACTCATCGAAAACCACCAGGGCATTATCCATAAGGTCTGCAACATGTACTGCAACTCCAGGGAAGACAGGGAGGACCTCTTCCAGGACATCGTGCTGCAGCTCTGGCGTTCCTACCCTTCCTTCCGGGGAGGTTCCAAGGTCACCACCTGGATGTACCGGGTCGCCCTCAACAACGCCATCACCAGGGTAAGGAAAGAGTCCAAGGCGGAGCGGTTCGCCGAGCTGGGCCCCGAGGCGCTCCTGGTGCCGGCCGCGGAGGGAGACGCCGACGGGGAGGTGGCGGCCATGTACCGGGCGATCAGGAAACTCTCCCAGGTGGACCAGGCCCTTACCCTGCTCTACCTGGAGGACTGCAGCTACCGGGAGATGGCCGAGGTGCTGGGGATCTCGGAGTCGAACGTAGGAGTAAAACTGAATAGGATCAAAGCGCAACTAAGGACACTGGTAAGCATAGAAGAATAGCATGGAACTGGACGAATTCAAAGAGCGTTGGGGGGCTTCCCGGAAAGAAGCACCCGACCAGCAGGGGCATACCCGGGAGGCCATTGATAGAATCATCAGAAGCAACACCGGTTCCTTGGGGGAGCTGAAGGGGAAGAGCGCCTTCTGGAACAGGATCGGGGGATGGAACTCCGCCCTGATGATCGCCTTGGCGGTCGGTTACCTGGTCTGGCAATACTATAGGGGCGTTGGCGGCTATACTTTATTAGCGAAGCTTCCCCTGGTCGCGGTCCTGGTTGGTTTCGCCCTGTTCTCAAGGTGGACCTACAGCCGGCAGGAGGAGATCTTCACAGTGAACACCGATGCCAGCTCGAAAGAGGCGCTCAGGAAGATTCTTTCTGATTTCAGGGGCTATTACCGGTCCGCCAACCTGGTCTTCCTCTTTATCTCTCCGGTGGCTTTCTACGCAGTGTTCGCGGTTTTCCTTCCCGGCTCCGGCCTGCCCGTAACTGCCGTCATCCTGTTATCCGCTGCCCTGACCGGCATCTCTTTCCTGTTTAGGTATTGGTACTACAGGGCCGTCTTTTTCAAAAGGATAAAGGTAATGGAATCAAACTTGCGCGAACTGGAGGATACCCATGGATTCTGATCGAATTTAGGCGATAGAGGTTGGTAGCCCGCTCCTAAACCGCCTCAACGAACGGAGGCGAGCGGGAACCAGCCAGCTATTATGCGCTTACCGGGAAAGCCTCGGATCACAATAACTGCTTATCTGCCACCTTAGCCATCCCGGCTAGGTACAACAAAACTGACCAGCCAACTAACCATCATGAAAAAACTGATTTGCCTCCTATCCCTTACTTTGAATCTTTGCGTTTCCTCCCAAGCCCAAACACCCATCGCCAAGGAAAGCGTCCAGTATTGTGAGCTTACCGCCGGTACCAAAGTGTTCAGGGGCAAGATTAAGGTCTTTGTTGATTATGGCAAGGGGAATGAGAAGCTGGTCGATGACACCAGGGCAGAGAGGTTCCGTTCGATTCTTCCGTCGGGGCCCTGAATTACATGCACACCAAAGGATGGGAGGTAATGGAGATCTACCGGGAGAACGGACATACCTATTACTTCATGAGACGTAAGCACTGAGAAGATAATTCACAAGGTGCCGGTGTAGACCCAGCACTTTAATTTACTTCAACATAATCCTTACTTCAGATATCCTATTTGTTGTTTGTTAGCCCAGGTTCTGTCGCTTACTTTGGCTTCAAATCCAGCAAATATTAGAGTTGATGCACTTTATAAAATTGCTATAATTTGCATTTGATGAGTCGGTAAACTTGAACCTAATCAAAGAGGGTGGCTGCTAATGGTTTCCAGGCAATGCACCTGCAAAAAACACTTTTACGGAGCTGCACTATTTAACTCACCCAAAGAAGCTGTCAAACGAAAATCCTACCTACCCGGTCAGACCCAAACCGTTCCAGCCTGGGGACTACACCTCCGCCCCTCGAATACAAGCTCCTTGTTCCAAGGCTCAACAGCCTTCCTCTGCTACGGTGCCGAGTAGGAGGAGTTCCTACCGGGAAAGCGTGCCCATCTTCCCGGTAGGAACTCCCAGCTTAGTGATATGAGGGTATGGCTTACAGGGGCTTAACCGGGATGCACATGTCAAAGATGTGCAGCTTCTGGGGGTGCTTCCCCGGCTCATTTAGGTGGCTGATGTAGAAGTTCCGGTTGTCAGGTTGGTAGCCATTGACGGGGAGCCACTCCCGGAAGACGTTATCCCAGGCCGAGAAGCACTCGGCCATGGTGGCCTCCTTGTGGACCACCGCGTATTTGCCGCCCGTCAGGACCGTACTGCCAATAATTCCCTCGCCTAACCGTCAGGCACACATCCGCCTGAATGAACCCGCTGGGGTTGGGGTTGCTCCGGTACACCGTCAGGGCCTTGGTCTCGGGGAGGTTGACCAGTTCCCTGGGGGCGGCCCACCGCATCAGCGCCTCGAACATGCTCCCGAACCCCTCGCTGTCGTGCAGGTGGATGTTCAGGTTCCTAAGGTACACCACGTGCAGCTCGGGCAGGTCCCTTACCTCTACTTCAATTGAAATCCCTTTTTCCATACTTGTCTCTTTTAGGTTATAGATTCTGGAGGCAAGGTAGGATTCCATCTTTTCGCGCAGGTCGCGCTTGTTGCCTTCTTCCTTACAGATCTTGCTATCCTCTCCTTGGAGGCTTTCACGGTACTCGGTCGGGGTCATGCGGCGGGCATCCTTGAACGTCCGGAAGAAGGAAGTCTCGTTGGCAAAGCCGCTGAGGAAGGCGATCTCGCTAATCGGGGCAGAAGAAGAATGGGTCAGGTAGAAGGCGGCCCTTTCCACCCGCGCGTCCCTGATGAAGCGGCTGAGGGTTTTGCCGGTAGTGGCCTTGAATACCCGGTGGAAGTGGAACTTGGAGAAATGGGACCGCTCGGCCACGGCGTCCAAGGATAGGTCCTCCCGCAGATGCAGCCGGATGTAGTCGATGGCTTTGTTCACCCTTGCAAAGTACTCGCTTAAGGATTGCTCCTGCACCGGTTTGCCCATGAAGGTACTTGTTTCTCTATTACATTTATTCTAACCGCCCCTATCACATCTGTGGTTTGAAGTAGTACCAGGATCACGGGATCTTCTGACAGGAAAGACTAATATCGCACAGCGTTTACTTCTTGGGCTTTCCCCTAAGTGGCTGGACGCAAAAATAACAGCCGTGCTGGAAATCCGACCTATCTCCTTTGATTTAAAGCGTTATCCTTTCAAGAGATTGCACTCACCTTCTCTACATAACCTAAAGATGGATGTACACTTGTTTTATGTATGGCCCAGCAAGTTTCTAAATGTTAAAACAGTCCGATATCTGTCCGAACTAAAACAAAAAGCCCTGTAAGCTTTCACCTACAGGGCTTTTTCTAGTTACTCGCAGAGAGAGAGGGATTCGAACCCCCGGACCCGCAAAGGTCAACGGTTTTCAAGACCGCCGCAATCGACCACTCTGCCATCTCTCTAAATGTGACACAAAAGTAATGGGTGGAAGTGTACCTGTCAAGTACTAGGGCCGCTTTTTTCTAAAATTTAAATCAAAATTTAGCCCCTTCCCTCTTTAAACCTTGAAAGTCAAATAGCTACAAACCAAAAAAATTCTACACAATAACCTTGAAGTTGATCCTAAGTCACCCTTCACCTACGTTTCGGGGCCTTTTTCAGGAAACAGAGCTTAAAACCGCTATACTTTTCCACGTACCAGGCGTTTGGTTAACGCGTCTATGCTGATGTTCACCTCAAACCCTACAATAAGACTCATGCAAACAAAATCCAGCCAAACCATTAGACCGATCAAAGCCCCTATGGAGCCATAGAATTTATTGTAAGAGTCAAACTTGCCGATGTACAGCGAAAAAAGCCAGGAAACCAGAAAAATCAGCACGGTGGCTACTACCGATCCGGCCGAGACAAACGGCCATTTATCATGGACCGCCGGTACGTAATAGTAGATCATAGACGTAGCCAGGAAAAACAGCAACACTACCGCCAAGTATTTTACAGACACAATCAGGCCGTAGGTGAAGGATTCGGTCACGATTTCGTAAAACACCAGCGCATCCAGGATATACGTCCCAAAGAAAATGGCCCCGATGGCCAGAAACAAAATCAGAGCCAAGGCCACAGTGAGCAAAGTGGCAATTAGTCGCTTGCGCAGGTAGGTACGCTTCCGGAACGTCTTGTATTTTTTGTCAAAGGCATCCATCAGGCTCATGATGCCATTGGTAGACAGCACCAGCGCAAAAAGAAAACCGAAGGAAAGCAAGCCTCCGCGGGGTTTGTTCACGATGTCCTCAATAGTATCAGCGGCCACCACGTAGATCTCGGCGGGCATTAAATCGCCTAGCAAAGTAAGGATGTCGCGGTCCAGGTGCCCTACCGGAATGTACGGGATGAGCGTAAACAAAAAGATGATGGTGGGAAAAATAGCCAGCGTGAAGTTGAAGGCCATGTAAGAAGACCGCTTGGTGAGCGAATCCATCTTCAGTTCGTTCATCATCACCTTGAGCACATGGTACACAGACACCTGCTCCTCGCCAAAACGCATCCGTTTCAGGAGAACGATCAACTTCCGGTACCACCGGTATTGGTGCAGGCGCTCGTACATGCTTAAAAAATAAAATGCGGGTCTATTTTCTCATGAATGTACTGCGGAATGGCCGTGGGACGGCTAGTTTTCATATCCACAAAGACCATCACGGTTTCCCCCACATTCAATAATTCCTGGGCCTCATTGTACACCTCGTACTCAAACTTGATGCGGGCACCCTGGGGTTTGGTTTTCAGGAAAAGCTTCACGGTGAGCAGGTCATCATACCGGGCCGGCCTAATGTATTTGCAACGCAACTCCAGCACGGGCATCATCACGCCCTCGGCTTCCATCTCTTTGTAGTTGATGCCTAACTGCCGAAACGTCTCGGTACGGGCCACCTCATAATAAGCGCCATAGTTCCCGTAATAGACATAGCCCATTTGGTCGGTTTCGGCGTAGCGCACGCGTATCTGTACTTCTGATGTAAACAAAGTCTTTATCCTATAAAATGAAATCAGCTTTGGGGCTAATTAAACAAAACTGGACCCAAAACATACATGACCCTGACCAGAGATTTTGCCTCCTTCAGGTTCGGCGAAGAAACGTTACTGAATCTTGCGACCTGCATGAAGCAATTCTTCGGCCGGATTATAAGTGGCATTCAGAAGCGCAGCATACTCCTCAATGGTTTGTCTGAAGCCAATTGCTTTTCTTCGGGCGTTCACGTTTTTACTGTCAGCCACGGGCCAGATTCCGTTAGAACCATCCTCCCGGTTCATGGAGGTTGCCTGTGTCCCGTAAATTTGCTTTTTGCCTTGATACATGAGCAAACGGTCTTCCATCATGGCTGCTGACACTTTGCTTGCTTCTCCTTTCTGCGCCATCTTCTGCAATTCTGGTAGGTATTTTTCTATCACGGCAGAGGGTGCGTGCTGAACCACCAAAAACAATCCGTCAGAGGCCTTCTCCCCTAGCTTACTTTTGGGCAACCAGCCGTACTGCTCTAAAATCTTCTGTACCTGAACTTGATTTACCGAGTCTACCCGCCGCATTTTCAGGAAAAAAGCATTCCTATCCTCCTCCTTCACTTCATTGAACCCTTCGCGGATCGCTTGGTCCACATCGTGGATTTTCTCCAGTTCCGCTCGTATGGCGTCATACGGAACGGGTACAAGTGCTTTCCGGTCCGCTTGCCCGCACGCGCTTAGGATGGAACACCAGGAAAGAAGAAGGAACGTGACTGCTTTTCTCATACAAAGAAGTTTTACAAAGCGTGAAGGAAATCCGTTTACAACCTGATTTTAAGAAAAGAGCCCAAGAAAGTGCCCGTTATCGCATGATGTTGCGCTGGTTCATGGCGGCATGGAACCGTTGGGCGTTCCGCCGGTGCTCTGCCTCGGTCACGGCAAATGCGTGGTACCCAGAGAAGTCCTCCTTCGCGCAGAAATACAAGTACTCGTGCTCTTCAGGATTCAGGACGGCGTTAATGGACGTAATGGATGGCAAATTGATGGGCCCCGGAGGCAGCCCTTTGTTCAGGTACGTGTTGTAAGGCGAATTCACCCGAAGGTGCTGGTTAAGTACGCGCCGGATGGTGAAGTCCCCGGTGGCAAACACCACAGTAGGGTCGGCTTGAAGGGGCATGTTGCGCTCCAGGCGGTTCAGGTACACGCCCGCAATACGAGGCCGCTCATCGGCGTGCACCGACTGCTCTGCCTGCACAATAGAGGCCAGAATGGACACCTCTTTCTGGGAAAGACCTACATCTTGGGCTTTGGCTTTGCGCTCCTCGGTCCAGAAGTTGTCGTACTCCTTTTTCATCCGCTTCATCATGTCTGGAGCCGAGGTGGTCCAGTACATCTCATAAGTATTGGGGATGAACATGGTGAGGATGGTGGTGGTATCAAAGCCCAGTTGCTTGGTGAACGAAGGGCTGCTCAGCAAAGAATCGATCTCGGCGGGCGTTGAGTTGATGAAGGTGCTTAGTTTCTGGGCCAGGTCTTTTTTCAAGCGTACGTTGGTGTAGGTCAGCTTCACCGGATCCTGGTCGCCAGACCGCAGCTTGGCCACCAGTTTGTAGTTGGTCATGCCGTCTTTTAACTCATAACGGCCAGGCTTCACCAGTTCGGGATAATCCATCAGCTTGGCCATGAACCGGAAAGACAGTCGGTCTATGATGACCTTCTTGGAGTCAATAGAATCCATGGCTTGCTCATACGTGGCCCCGTTGGGGATAAGCACATACACCGGCTCTCCTTTGTTTTCAACGTTGGCGGTATACACAATCTGGTAGGCGTAGTACGAGAAGCAAACGAATAGGAACATTAGTACCACCAGGACATAGGTCCACTTGCTTGTCTTGCGGGGCTTACGCGGCCCTCTGGGACCACGGGTGACAGGTATGTTTTGTTCTGACATAGTAGGCAAAGGTACAAAATATTGAGTGATTGGATAAACGTGCGTTTGGCGGAAAATGCCACTGTAAAAATCCATAGAAGACCCCCAACGGCTGGCCCGCCAAATGAAAGCTGGCTAAAATAAACCCATTACTTCTCCCGCAAACCTCTAGCTTTGGCTTTAAATGGCTCTTGGTTGTTTCACCGTCAGAAAACCCCAAAACAATTGGATTTCGCTTTGCGGGCGCTTTCCTGAATCTAACCTGAAAACGGAAAATTTGGTTTGAGCGTATCCTATTACAATTACCCTCGTGGCACCGTACCGCATTGGCACATTCACGTATCAGCAAATTAGCATAATAACCCATGGCACAGGCTACTTTATTGAAGATTCACCCAGACAACCCTCAGGCGAAAAGCATTGCAACCGCAGTGGAAATTTTACGAAAAGGAGGGCTTGTGATCTACCCCACAGACACCATTTACGGCTTAGGCTGCGACCTGCATAATGCCCGGGCGGTGGAACGGCTTTGCCAACTGCGGGGCTTGAATCCGGCTAAGGCACACCTTTCGTTTATCTGCCATGACCTTACCCACATCTCAGACTACGCCAAAATCTCTACCCAAACCTACAAGATCATGAAGAAGGCCTTGCCTGGCCCATTCACGTTTGTGCTGGAGGCCAGCAGCAAAGTGCCCAAATTGGGCGGCAAACGGAAAGACACCGTTGGGATCAGGATTCCGGACAATAAAATTCCCTTAACCCTAGTGCAGGAGTTGGGCAACCCTATTGTGACCACTTCCATTCACGACGAAGACGAGGTAATTGAGTACACCACCGATCCCGAGTTGATTTATGAGAAGTACCGTAACCTGGTAGACCTGGTTATTGACGGAGGGTTTGGCAATAACGTGGCTTCTACGGTGGTCAACTGCGAGAACGATGAATACGAGGTGCTCCGCCAAGGTGCCGGAGAGATAGAAGCATTTTTATAACTCCTTTTATGGATATTTAGAGCTGAGCCAGGGGCTTGTCGCTTCAGGTTTGAAGCTTTTTTTAAGAAACTAAGCAAAAAAAGCCTGCGGAATATTATTCGCAGGCTTTTTCTATTTAAGCCAAAACTTCTGATTAGTGGTAGTTTCCTTTATGCCGTTGATGTGAATGCTTTGTTTTAAGCTACTGACTAATTACTTGAGGTTTCCGGCTACATTTTAGTTGTTTTTTCTAGTTGATTCAGGTCACTGTTGGTTTTACTCCTCCGCTAGAGTCAATACCTTTTTCTAAGCCTCATTAGGCGACAGGATCAACTGCGGCTGATTAAGGGAAGAGGTTGCCTGATGATAGGTTTGTTCCGGAGTAAAGTGGTTTTCTAAAGGCCCAGCTTCACCTACAACAATAAGTTTAGCGGCAAAATCAATTAGAAGAGAAACGAAATCAGTGACATTCTTAGGTCATAAAAACAGATCATCTAAAGCCTTTTAGAGACAACATCCTCGTTAACAAACACCTATCTCACATCCCTATTCTCTTAATATTAAAACAATTCTTTTAATTTTTTCAATTTTTCTCTGCAATTGTGCAACTGTTGACTAGTTAAAGTACTCTTTAGGTTTATAGAGAAATCCCTAGATTTAATCAGAGGCATAAGGATTTTAGGAAAGTCCTTATGCTTCCATTTGCCCACTCCCCACCAGCTAGGCCCCTCTAGCTGAAAACAGTTTCCATTCACATCAATCCAAAAACAATGCTTACAAAATCTTCTAAACCCAATGAAAAAAAGTTTACTTCTCACCTTGCTGGTCCTTTCCTGCTTTATGAGTCAGGCGTGGGCACAGACTGCTACTGTTACGGGTACGGTAACCTCCGCCGATGACGGTAGCCCTCTCCCCGGCGTTTCTGTTGTTGTAAAAGGAACCCAGGTTGGAACCTCTACCAGTGTTTCGGGTACCTACTCCCTTACCGTACCTGACCAGAACGCCTCCCTTGTCTTCAGCTTTATCGGCTACAAACCGCTAGAACGGGCCATAAACGGGGCCACCACCATCAACGTGGCCCTGGTGTCAGACGCCACCCAACTAACTGAGGTGGTGGTCACTGCCCTAGGCGTAGAAAGAAGCCGCAACTCCCTCCCCTTTGCCGCTACGCAGTTGGAAGGCGAAACGGTAACAGCTGCCCGTAACCCCAACATGATCAATTCCCTCTCCGGGAAAGTAGCGGGCCTCACCGTCACCCAATCCAACACCCTTGGCGGATCCTCCAACGTGGTCATCAGGGGCACCAAATCCCTGACCGGTAACAACCAGGCCCTGTTTGTGGTAGACGGTGTCCCTATCAGCAATGATGTTGCCAACACCCTTGACCAGGCAACCGGCCGGGGTGGTTTTGACTACGGGAACCCTGCGGCCGACATTAACCCAGATGATATTGAATCTATGAGCATCTTGAAAGGCGCCGCCGCCACCGCGCTGTATGGTTCACGGGCTGCCAACGGGGTTATCCTGATCACTACCAAAAAAGGCAGACGCGGTCTTGGGGTTACCCTCAATAACGGTCTTACCCTAGGCTTCATAGACAAAAAGACCTTTCCGGAATACCAAAAGGAATACGGGGCAGGCTACGTGGCCAGTTGGACCAGATTTGACGTGGACGGAGACGGAGCACTGGATAATGTGGTTCGCATGGGAGATGACGCTTCCTATGGATACCCTTTTGATCCCAACCTCCTGGTTTACCAATGGGATGCCTTTGATCCTGCATCGCCTAACTACAGGAGGCCTCGCCCCTGGGTAGCCGCCGAAAATGGCCCAGAGTATTTCCTTGAAACCGCGGTTTCATATAACAACAGTATCACTATTGACGGTGGTAACGAAAAAGCGAATTTTAAGCTAGGGTATTTCCGCAACGAAGACAAAGGGATTCTGCCCAACAGCAAGATCACCAAGAACATGATCAACTTTGCGGGCTCTCTGAACCTGACAAACAAACTATCCGCCAGCGCGGGCGTGAACTTCAGTCAGCAAGGGGGTTTGGGGCGATACGGCTCGGGGTACAACTCCATCAACCCCATGCTGGGTTTCCGGCAATGGTTCCAGACAAACGTTGACCTGAAAGAGCAGGAAGCGGCCTATTTCCGCAATCGGCAGAACATTACCTGGAACTGGAGAAGCCCTTCTAACCTTACGGCCGCGTACCATGACAACGTGTACTGGACCCGCTATGAAAACTTTGAGAGCGATGAACGGTACCGCACATTTGGCAACGTTGCCGCCAATTACAAGTTCACCGATTGGCTTGATCTCACTGGCCGCCTCTCTCTGGACACTTATGATGAGCTACAGGAAGAACGTTATGCCATAGGTAGCACCACCAATGACCAAGACCCCAATTACACCCGTTTTAACAGAACGTTCAGGGAATTCAACTTTGACTTGTTCGCCAACTTTGACCGCAACATCACCGAGGATTTCAATATCAGGGGCTTGGTGGGGTTGAACGTGAGAAGATCTCAACTGAACTCCATTAGGGCATCTACCAGTGGTGGGTTAGTGGTTCCTAGGCTGTATGCTTTATCCAACTCCCTGAACCTGCTTTCCCCGCCCCTTGAAAGTGAGCAACGCCGCGCTGTGGATGGCATCTTCGCCAACGCCACGTTAGGTTACCGGGAAACGGTGTTCTTAGATTTATCTGCCAGAAGAGACCAATCCTCTACCCTTCCAAGAGGCAACAACTCCTACTTCTATCCATCTGTGGCCTTGAGCTTTGTCTTTTCAGAACTACTTAAGCAAGACTGGCTGTCATACGCCAAATTGAGGGGTAACTACGCCGAGGTAGGTAATGATGCGCCCTTTGCGGCCACAGACAGGTATTATAACAAACAAGACGAGGAAATAGACGAACCTATTGGTAGTTTCGGGGGAATCCCGCTGTATTCTGTTCCGGGCACCCGCTATAACCCAGACCTGAAACCGGAAAGAACCAAAAGCTCAGAAATTGGCTTGGAAACGGCTTTCCTGGATAACCGCTTAGGTTTTGAGGTAACGGTGTACAAGTCAAACACCATCAACCAGATCTTGCCGGTGTCTGTCTCTGCGGCTACGGGGTATTCTTTCAAATATGTGAATGCCGGGGAAGTGGAAAACCGCGGAATTGAGGCAGCCCTCCGGTTCCAGCCTATCAAGAACGATGCCTTCACCTGGAACCTGAACCTAAACTGGACCCACAATAGAAACGAAGTGATAGCCTTGGCAGAAGGCGAGAACATGATCTTGGCCAACTACCAAAGCGGTATTACTTCTAATGCCGCCGTGGGCCGACCCTTTGGGATTCTCAGGGGACAGGGCTTTGTCTTGCACGAAAACGGTGGCAGAATGGTAGATGAAGACGGTTACTACCTTCTTTCAGATCCTACCAAAGAAATCGCCAACCCTAACCCCGACTGGCAAGGAGGTATCTCTAACACTTTCTCTTTCAAAGGACTCTCGCTATACTTCCTGATTGACATCCGCAAGGGAGGTGAGTTGTTCAACCTGGATACTTACTATGGGTTCGGGACTGGGCTTTATCCAGAAACTGCCGGCCTGAATGACCTGGGCAATCCTTCCCGGCTTCCTATCGCTGAGGGGGGTGGCATCATCTTACCGGGGGTGAAGGAAGACGGTACGCCCAATGACATCCGGGTAGAAAATACCGAAGGGGTACTGGGGTACTATACTCCCAATGAATTCCATGTGTACGGAGCCGGGTTTGTGAAATTGCGGGAAGCATCTCTGACTTACACCCTACCCCAGCGGCTCATCTCCAAACTGAAAGTCTTCAAAGGCATTGATGTGTCTGTGGTAGGCCGTAACCTTTGGATCATTGACAAAGATGTTCCTTACTCAGATCCCGAAGCGGGCTTTGGGGCTGGCAACTTAGGCCAGGGTTACCTGAGTGGAGCCTATCCAACTGCCCGCAACGTGGGTTTCAACTTAAGATTCCAATTTTAATGAAGAAGACGATGAAAAAGATATTTCTATACAGCTTAGCGTCTTTGCTCCTGGCCACCTCCTGCGTAAACGACCTGGACGACGATTACAATTTGGACCCCAAACGGGCTACAGACGTACCGCCCACTACTTTGGTGAGCAATGCCCAGTTTAACTTAACCAACGTCATCACCACCCCAGACTATAACACCAATGTGTTCCGGTACTATGTACAGCATTGGGCCGCGGCGCAATACCCAGATGAGAGTCAATACAACATCAACACCCGCGAGATCAACCGGTTCTTCTGGACCATCCTGTACCGCGATGTATTGGCCGATCTGCGGGAAGCCAGAACTCTTATTACCGCCAACAACCTAATGGCAGCTAATTTGAAAGCAGGTCAATTAGCCTGTATTGAGGTACTGGAAGTATACGCGTGGTCAATACTGGTGAATACCTACGGAGACATCCCGTACTTTGAAGCCCTGGACATTAACAACGTGCAGCCTTCCTATGACGATGATGTGGCTATCTACAATGATCTGTTCACCCGGTTAGATGCCGCCATCAATACCCTGTCCCAAAACTCAACCAATGCCGGTTTGGGCAACAGCGATCTGTTCTACGGCGGAGACATGGAGCAGTGGTTCAGATTCGCGAACTCGCTTAAATTGAGAATGGGCATCACCATTGCTGATGTGAACGAAACCAAAGCCAGAACCATAGTGGAAGCGGCGGCACCCAACGTATTCACTTCCAGCGACGATGATGCCCGGTTGATTTACACGCCCAACGTACCCACCGCCAACCCGGTTTATGATGAGTTACGCCAACGGGATGACAATGTGGCCGCCAACACCTTCATTGATGTGCTCCTGGATTTGGAAGACCCCCGGTTGAATGAGTTCTTCAGACCAGCCCCAGAAGGGGAAAACGAAGGTGAGTTCGTGGGTGGTGTCTACGGGGACCTGAATAATTACCCGGATGTGGCCCAGCCAAGTGACCTTGTCAGGGAACCAGATGCACCGGGCATCCTGCTCTCCTACACGGAGGTAGAGTTTCTGCTGGCCGAGGCTGCCTTGAGAGGTTTCAATGTACCCGGCTCCGCGCAGGAACATTATACGGCTGCCATCACCTCCTCCATTGTGAATGACTGGGGCGGCACCCCGAATGAGGCCACCGCTTACCTGCAGCAACCCGAGGTGATGCTCAACACCGGTAACTGGAGACAAAGCCTAGGCGTGCAGAAATGGATTGCGCTATATAACCAACCCGTGGAGGGCTGGAAAGAGTGGAGGAGACTGGATTATCCGCAATTGGTGGCTCCGCCGCTGGCCCAATCAGAGATTCCGCTCCGTTTCCCTTACCCCGCTACCGAGCAGAACCTAAACAACGCCAACTACTCGGCGGCCGCTGCTGCCATTGGTGGCGATGTTGTGACCACCAGAGTTTTCTGGGACGTGGATTGATCTTTTGCGCTACTTCAGACCAAAATTAAAAGCCCCGGCTGCTTTTGGCAGCCGGGGCTTTTTTCCAGGGGAAGTACACCCTTCCGGCGGACGTGTAATTAGCCTGTTTTCAGAAAATAAGCATAAAAAGGCGTTAGTGGCCTCAGACAAAATCAAAAGAGGCATCAACCCCATAAGATTGATGCCTCTTCTAAGCCTCTGAGCTTGGCTCTGGCTTCTTATGTTTCCAACGCTTATGTGACCAGAGGTAATCTGCCGGATACTGCTCTATCCAAGCCTCCAAGGTTCGGGCGAAAGCCTCCGTGAGCGGGTGACCTACTTCTTTGACATCGGCTTGTGGGGCAGGAAGGAGCTCTTGGAAAACTACTTCATAGTATCCACGCTTCACGTGGCGCATGCCTACAAAAAAGGTGGGGAAGTTAAACGAGGTTCTCAGCTTGTCTGCCCCTACATAAAAGGCGGTATCTTGGTGCAGGAAATTAGTCCAGTATTGAATTTCACCGTAGGGTGGCACTTGGTCTGAGAGTAGAGTAAGGATTCTTGACTGGCCCCGATGGCGCAGTAAGTGGCGCAAGGTCTCCTTCATTTTCACCAAAGTGATCCCAAAACGGCTCCGCAGAAACCACAGGAATGATTCAAAGAAAGAACTGGCCAAAGGCTTATACACGCCATCCACGGGGAAACCAAAATGCCTGTTCCCAGCCGCTGACATAAATTCCCAGTTCCCCAGGTGAGCCCCCAATATCATAACCGGAACACCTTGACGGAGATATGCTTCTACCTTCTCGCTTTTGCGCAAGTGAACCCGCTTCTCTAATTCTTCAGCCGATAAGGAAACCAATTTCAGGGTCTCCACCATGATATCGGTTAGGTTCTGGAAAAACTGTTTTTCAATTGTCCGCAGTTCAGCAATGGTTTTCTGGGGAAAGGATTTTTCCAGATTTTGCCGCACTACTTTTTTCCGGTAACCCACCAGGCGATAAAGGACAAAGTACAAAAAAGAAGAAAAGGCATAGAGCACCGGGAAAGGCAGCAGGGAAATGCCTTTAAGAAACCACCAGAGCGGAAGTTGGCTGGGTTTCAGGTCTGGGCGGGTAATAGATGATATGGCTGGTTCTGGGTGCATTTTCTGGAAAACAGGCCAAAAACAGTGGAGCTGCTTTCAACGCTGGCAAAGGTAAGCAGCAATTAGGGATATACCTCATGTTCAGTTCTGAGGCAAAGCGCTTTGATTATTAGGCTTAGGCAAACACTCCTCTAAATAGGAACTGCGCCGCTGTTCGTCACCAGCCTTGCAAGGCAAAGCGTTTGGTTGAACAGCGGCGCAGTAACTAAAAAAGAATTACCTGTTGGTTACACAGACTTTTTGAAAAACTGAGACACAATCTCGTAAGAATGAACCCTGGCGCTGTGGTCATAGATATTGGAACCTACCATGATCTCATCTACGCCGGTCTCATCCAGAAACGCTTGCAGTTCTTCCTCAATGGTCTTTGGCCCACCAATGAAGGAATACCGGAGCATCTGCTGTACGGCGTAGCGCTCAGAGGCATCCCAAAGGCCATCCATGCTTTTCACGGGTGGCTGCATAGGTTTGCCGGTGCCCCGCACCACGTTCAGGAAAGACTGGTACAGCGAAGTAGATTGGTAAATGGCCTCTTCATCAGTATCGGCGGCAATCACGTTCACGCAGGCCATGGCATACGGCTCCTTCATATCGCCAATGGGCTGAAAGCTTTCCTTGTACACCTTCAAGGCGGCGTGCAGATGAGAAGGAGCAAAATGGCTGGCGAAAGCGTACGGCATTCCCAAGATACCGGCCAGTTGCGCACCGAAGGTGCTGGAGCCCAAAACCCAGATAGGCACATGAGACCCCTCGCCAGGCACTGCCCGCACCCGAGCCGTGGGATCAATTGGCCCCAGATAGCTTTTCAACTCCACTACGTTCTGCGGAAAATCATCTACCGAGCCGCGCAAATCCCGCCGTAGGGCTTGAGCCGTCGATTGGTCGGTTCCAGGGGCGCGTCCCAGCCCCAGGTCAATGCGGCCTGGGTACAAAGTGGCCAAAGTCCCGAATTGCTCGGCTACCACCAGTGGGGCGTGATTAGGTAGCATGATTCCGCCAGAGCCTACGCGGATGCGGGAGGTAGCTCCGGCCACGTGCCCAATCAACACCACGGTGGCGGAACTGGCAATGCCGGCCATGTTGTGGTGCTCGGCCATCCAATAGCGTCTATACCCCAACTTTTCGACCTGCTGCGCTAAGTCAACGGTGTTTTTGAAAGATTCGGCGGCGGTTTTTTCGTGCAGGATGGGCACCAGATCCAGCACCGACACTGATATATCTGAAAGTTTTTTACTTGGCATGTTCTATCAACTATAACTCAACCCTTCTTTTACGGCTGATCTTCTAAAAGGCAAAAGTACGGGCAGAAAGTTCTGGCCGCGGTGCCATTTACCGTTACCTCCATGATACCACCTTCCCTCTTTTGCCACACTTTGAGGAAAGAGGCTCCAGAACACCCCTACCTTGACATTCTTTGAGAAATAACATTTCGGGAACTACCAGCCTCCTCCCTTTTGTTTTACCTAGAGCAAGCGAAAGGCCAGCACCTACCTTACTATAAGCCGAAAAAACAAGGAGTAAACCGGTTTGACACATCTAATAGGGTAGTCGGGGTTACTAAAGGCTAAAATCCTATTTCAAAAGTGACACTAAGTCAGGTTCTTCTTCTTTCTCAGAAGATTAAACTTGCCTTCTGTAAGCATAATTTAACGAGTTTCTTACAGGCTACTATCGATCACGGTGCAAGTCTCCAAAATTTCCTTTACTTGCACTTATTCAACTTTACCCTTGCATGCATTTATTAACCGAGGCCCAATACAACCCTAGTATCCTTTATTTTCAGAAAGCTTTTGAAGCTGATGAATTACTTTTTGAGGCTCATGAGCACTACCAGAAACAAAGTTACCGTAACCGGTGCCACATTCTCACGGCGCAGGGCGTGGTACCGCTGTCGGTGCCCGTGGTGAAAGGCAACAGCAAAACCATTATCTCTGAGTTGGAGATTGACTACGGCCAGCGCTGGATGGACATTCACTGGCGCACGATCAGGAGCGCATACGGCAATGCCCCCTTCTTCGAATTCTACGCAGATTACATCAAAGACATCTATGATCGTAGGCCGGCTCTTCTGTTCCAGCTCAACATGGATTTAATGAAACTTTTTGCTAAATTCCTAAAGCTAAAGCAACCAATAGGCCTTACTAAAACGTATGTGAAGACATACGAGGCACCGGTGTTGGATTGGCGCGGGGAACTTCATCCCAAGAAGGAGCCTGACAATTTGCGCTTAATGCCATACCGGCAGGTGTTTGGCAAACAATTTGCAATAAACCTGAGTATACTGGATCTGTTGTTTAACCTTGGCCCAGAGGCATCTACTTATTTACAGAATCCTGCGGCTTTCTGTTGAACATTTGCCCCACTCATTTTGTTATTTTTAATGCGTAGCCTTGGCAGCACAGCTGCAGTACACGCACAACAACAATTTACTAGACAAGAACTTACATGGAAGCCAAATTCTCAAATAGAGTGAAAGAGGTGATCTCTCTCAGTCGCGAGGAAGCGATCCGTTTGGGGCATGATTACATCGGCACCGAGCACCTGCTTCTGGGTATGATCCGCGAAGGAGAAGGCACCGCAATTGCTTTGCTTAAAAAACTGGGAGTACCTATGGAGGAGCTTAAGTACGCGCTTGAGCAGGCCACCAAGAATACGGCCAGTCCTAATACCAATATTACCGGTAGCATACCGCTTACCAAACAGACGGAGAAGGTCCTGAAAATAACGTATTTGGAGGCTAAAATCTTCAAGTCAGACATCATAGGTACAGAACACCTGTTGCTGTCTATTTTGCGGGATGAGGACAATATTTCATCGCAAACCTTAGCCAAATTCAACGTGAACTATGAAGCTATTCGGGATTCGTTAGACTATCATGCTAACAACCCTCTTGCCTCCTCAGATACCGATGACAACGATGATAACGACAAACTCTTTGGCTCTTCCTCTAAAGGAGGCGCTGGCTCTGCAGCCAAGAAGGGTGCCGAAAAATCCCGCACCCCGGTGTTGGACAACTTCGGTCGTGATCTGACTAAATTGGCCGAGGAAGGCAAATTAGATCCTATTGTGGGTCGTGAAAAAGAAATTGAGCGCGTGGCCCAAGTATTGAGCCGCCGTAAGAAAAACAACCCAATCTTGATTGGGGAGCCTGGCGTGGGTAAAACCGCCATCGCTGAAGGTCTTGCGCTGCGCATTATTCAGAAAAAGGTTTCTCGTGTACTTTTCGGAAAACGAGTGGTAACCTTAGACCTAGCCTCTTTGGTGGCAGGTACTAAATACCGCGGTCAGTTTGAAGAGCGCATGAAGGCCGTGATGAACGAACTGGAGAAATCTCCGGACGTGATTCTCTTCATTGATGAGCTGCACACCATTGTAGGTGCTGGTGGAGCCTCCGGATCTCTGGATGCCTCTAACATGTTCAAACCTGCTCTGGCCCGTGGCGAAATCCAATGCATTGGCGCTACTACGCTAGACGAGTACCGTCAGTACATTGAGAAAGATGGTGCTTTGGCTCGTCGTTTCCAGATTGTGATGGTAGATCCTACCACCCCAGAGGAAACCATTGAGATCCTGCACAACATCAAAGACAAATATCAGGATCACCACCACGTAACCTATTCAGACAAGGCCATTGAGGCCTGTGTGAAGTTGAGCGACCGCTACATGAGCGACCGTTTCTTACCAGACAAGGCGATTGACATTCTGGATGAGGCCGGTGCCCGCGTGCACATCAACAACATTGTGGTGCCAGAAGATATTCTTAACCTGGAGCAACAGATTGAGAATATTAAAGATGAGAAAAACCGCGTGGTGAAAAGCCAGAAATACGAAGAGGCTGCTCAGCTGCGCGACAAAGAGAAAAAACTTCTTGACCAACTGGACGCCGCTAAGAAAAGCTGGGAAGAGGAAACCAAGAAGAAGCGTTACGCTGTGAAAGAAGAAAACGTGGCTGAGGTAATCGCCATGATGACGGGTATTCCGGTGAAACGTATCGCGCAGAAAGAAAGCCTCAAGCTTTTGAATATGGGCGAAGAATTGAAAGGCAAAGTGATTGGCCAGGACAAAGCGATTCAACAGTTGGTAAAAGCCATCCAGAGAACCCGCGTTGGTCTGAAAGACCCAAAACGCCCTATCGGTTCCTTCGTGTTCTTAGGCCCAACAGGGGTTGGTAAAACCGAGCTTGCCAAAGTGCTGGCTACCTACCTGTTTGACAAAGAAGACGCCCTGGTACGTATTGACATGAGTGAGTACATGGAGAAATTCAGCGTATCTCGCTTGGTGGGAGCGCCTCCAGGCTACGTGGGCTACGAAGAAGGCGGTCAGTTAACGGAGAAAATCCGTCGTAAGCCTTACTCTGTAGTATTGCTCGATGAGATTGAGAAAGCGCACCCAGACGTGTACAACCTGCTGCTGCAAGTATTAGATGACGGTGTGTTGACCGATGGTTTAGGCCGCAAGGTGGACTTCAGAAACACCATCATCATCATGACCTCTAACATCGGAGCTCGTGACTTGCAAGACTTCGGAGCTGGAGTTGGTTTCGCGACCAAAACCCGCCAGGAGAACATGGACGATATCATGAAAGGCACCATTGCTTCTGCCTTGAAAAAAACGTTCTCCCCTGAGTTCCTGAACCGTCTGGATGATGTGATCGTGTTTAACTCTCTGGCTAAAGAAGATATCCATAAAATCATTGATATCTCACTTGCCAAGCTGTTGACTCGTATCAAAACGTTGGGTTACACTATTGAGATCACTGACAAGGCCAAAGACTTTGTGGCCGAGAAAGGATATGACTCTAAGTATGGTGCCCGTCCGTTGAACCGTGCCATCACCAAGTATATGGAAGATCCAATTGCGGAGGAGATCCTGAAAGCTGAACTTGCTCAGGGAGACATCATCCTGATTGACTACGAAGAAGGCAAAGAAGAGCTTACTTTCTCTAACCGTAAGAACGAGGACGCAACTCCTGACACTTCTGATGATCTTCCGGCCTCTTCAGAAGAAGAGACCACGCCAACCGATGGTAAGAAGAAAGACTAATCGTTAATTCATATTTAGAAAGGCTGACAGACAAACTGTCAGCCTTTTTTGTTTTTAAGCAAGATTTGAGAAAATATTAACATTTATTTCACACTGCCCTATTCTTTCCTAAATTTGGTTTCTTGTACCAACATCAAAGTGCTTCAATGTCAGACCAAAATAACCTGAATAGCAAATTTGAGACTTTAGACCGCAAAAATGCCGAGGCCCTCTTGGGAGGCGGCCAAGCGCGCATTGATGCTCAACATAAAAAAGGTAAACTCACTGCCCGCGAACGCATTGACCTTCTCTTAGACGAAGGCTCTTTTGAAGAGATCGGCAAGTTTGTGATGCACCGCTCCAAAGATTTCGGGCTAGACAAAGAATACTACCTGGGCGATGGCGTGGTAACCGGCTACGGCACCGTGAATGGCCGACTGGTATATGTCTTTTCGCAAGACTTCACGGTGTTTGGAGGCTCCCTTTCTGAAACACACGCCGAAAAGATTGTAAAAATTATGGATCTGGCCATGAAGAACGGCGCGCCCGTTATTGGCCTGAATGACTCCGGCGGAGCCCGTATCCAGGAGGGTGTGGTGTCTCTGGGTGGTTACGCCGACATCTTCTACAAAAACACCTTGGCTTCTGGCGTTGTGCCGCAACTATCCGGCATTATGGGTCCGTGTGCGGGTGGGGCCGTTTACTCCCCAGCCATCACTGACTTCATCCTGATGGTGGAAGACACGTCTTACATGTTTGTGACCGGCCCTAACGTGGTGAAAACAGTGACGCATGAGACCGTGACCTCAGAGGAATTGGGCGGCGCCAGCACCCATAGCACCAAAAGCGGTGTAACGCATTTCTCCTGCGCCAATGAGGTGGTTTGTATCCAAAATATTAAGCAGTTGCTGAGCTACATGCCGCAGAACTGCGAAGAGCTTCCTCCTTCCCTGCCGTATGAATCAACCGGTGATGAAACCCGTGAAGTACTGAATACCATTGTTCCGGAGAACCCCAACCAGCCGTATGATATCCGGGAAGTGGTGGAAGGCATCATTGACAGCGGTTCCTTTTTGGAGGTGCACAAGAACTTCGGGGAGAACATTGTGGTAGGCTTTGCCAGATTGGCAGGTCGCAGCATAGGCATTGTTGGTAACCAACCGGCGGTACTGGCCGGAGTTCTGGACATCAACGCCAGCACCAAAGCGGCCCGTTTCGTGCGCTTCTGTGATTCTTTCAACATTCCGTTACTGGTACTGGAAGACGTACCGGGCTTCTTACCTGGCACTGATCAGGAGTGGCGGGGCATTATCACCAACGGAGCCAAACTGTTGTATGCTTTCTGCGAGGCTACGGTGCCCCGTGTAACGGTTATCACCCGCAAGGCTTACGGCGGCGCCTATGACGTGATGAACTCCAAGCACATCGGCGCTGACCTGAACTATGCCTGGCCTACGGCTGAGATTGCCGTGATGGGGGCTAAAGGAGCCGCTGAGATCATCTTCAAACGGGAGATTGCCGTGATGGGGGCTAAAGGAGCCGCTGAGATCATCTTCAAACGGGAGATTGCCGCCGCCGAAGACCCGGAAGCGAAACTAGCCGAGAAAGTAGCCGAGTACCAAGCCAAATTCGCGACGCCGTACAGAGCGGCCCACCGCGGTTTTGTGGATGAGGTGATTTACCCATCTGAGACCCGTGCCAAGCTCATCAAGGCCTTCAAAATGCTGGAGAACAAGGTGGACCAATTACCGAAGAAAAAGCACGGCAACATTCCGTTGTAAGAAATCAACCTGTAAAACGGTTACCAAAAAACCGTTTTACATCTACTTTTTGGTAACTGACGTACTTTCAACAGACTACATTCAATATTCAATTGCGCCCATGGCTGATGATGACAAAGCACCGCAGCCATCTACTACTTCAACTGACAAACAACTATTGGAGAGTGCTTTGCTCCATTTAAACAGAAAGCTATGAGAGAAGAAAGCTTTGAGTTCCTGCAAACCTACCTCAACAACTCCGCGCCCACCGGCTTTGAATCCTCGGGTCAGAAACTGTGGTTAGACTACATCAAACCATATGTAGACGAGTACTTCGTGGATACCTATGGCACGGTGGTAGGGGTTATTAACCCCGAGGCTGAGTACAAGGTGGTCATTGAGGCGCACGCCGATGAGATTTCCTGGTTTGTGAACTACATCACCCCAGAAGGGTTCATCTATGTGCGACGGAACGGGGGTTCTGATGCCGTGATTGCCCCATCTAAACGGGTGAACATTCATACCAGAAAAGGGATGGTGAAGGCGGTATTCGGGTACCCGGCCATTCATGTGCGCAAGCCAGACCAGGACAAAGCTCCTACCGTAGAAACCATCTTTCTGGACTGTGGCGCCGCCAACAAGCAGGAGGTTGAGGACATGGGCATTCATGTAGGCTGCGTGGTCACCTTTGATGACGAGTTCTGGGTGATGAACGACAAGTTCTACGTGGGCCGTGCTTTGGATAACAGAATCGGGGGATTCATGATTGCCGAAGTGGCTCGTATGCTGAAGGAGAACGGAACAAAGCTTCCTTTTGGATTATACATCGTAAACGCCGTACAGGAAGAGATTGGCCTGCGTGGCGCCGAGATGATTGCGCACCGCATCAAACCAAACGTAGCCGTCATCACAGACGTAACCCATGACACGCAATCACAGGGCTATGAGAAGAAAACCAACGGCGATCTGCATTGTGGCAAAGGTCCGGTTCTCACCTATGGTCCGGCCGTACAGAACAACCTGCTGGACATGCTCATTGAGGTAGCCCAGAAAAGTGAGATCCCGTTCCAACGTGCCGCTGCCACTCGTGCCACTGGCACTGACACTGATGCCTTTGCGTATTCTTCTGAAGGGGTAGCCTCCGCACTGATCTCTCTGCCTTTGAGATACATGCACACTACCGTGGAAACCGTACACAAGGATGACGTGCAAAGCATCATTCAACTGTACTACAACTTCCTGACCCAACTGCAAAGTGGTCATGATTTTCGGTACCTGAAATAGAAACACCTACTGCTATTTGATAGCAGATAGGACCGATTAATGAAAATGCCAGTACAGGTTGTTCCTGCACTGGCATTTTCATTTTGAAGGCAATTTAGGAAAACAGAGCATTAAACAGGTTTTTGGAAGCTAACGGGACCAGCAGCAAGGTGCTTACGCCAGCAAAATTTAAGTGAGCTATCCGTATAAATCCCATTAATGCCTATCTTCACCTTCAGCACCGTTTTGCAAGGCCATGGAATTACATACTTCCCGTTTGTTTCTGCGCGAATTCAAAGAGGATGACTGGCATTTCACTAATCTGTACGAGTCTAACGAGGAGGTGATGCGGTACCAAACCAGTCCGGTAAGGACCAGCAAAGAAAGCCGTGAGTACATTTTGCATTGCCTGGAGGAAGCCAAGGAAGAGCCCAGAACCTTATTTGACCTAGCCATTGTGCTAAAGACCACCCAGATGCTCATTGGGCGCGTAGGAATGAAGGTAGACTATGATGCGGAGGAAGCGGTGTTATGGTATATCCTAAACCAAACTTATTGGAACAAAGGCTATACTACCGAAGCCGCCAGCGCCATGATGCAGTACGGTTTCGAGGAATTGCACCTGCACCGCATGTGGGCAGATTGTGACCCCAGAAACACTGGTTCTTTTCGAATTATGGAGAAATTAGGCATGCGGCGCGAAGCTCATTTCAGGGAGAATATCTTCATCAAAGGCCATTGGTGCGACTCCTACGTCTATGCCCTTCTAGATCATGAATGGAGGAAGCTATACCGGAGTTAACAAGGAAAGTACCGTTCGCTTTTTGTTTGTTTTCAGGAAAACAAACAAAAAGCCCCTACCCTTGTCAGCTATGCTCACCCAGATTTACTACCTACAAGATTCACCAAACATCTACCCCTAAAAGTGCACTTCCTTGATCAAATGAACCGCAGGCTTTTTATGCCCCAGCTACCGCAGCGGATTGTGTCTTTGGTACCCTCCCAAACGGAGTTGCTGTTTCACCTAGGGCTCGGCGACAGGATAGTTGGCGTAACCAAGTTTTGCATCCACCCAAAGGAACAGGTACGGCAGAAACAGAAGGTAGGCGGCACCAAGAACTTCAACTTTGAAGCTATTGACCAACTCCGGCCTGACCTGATTATTGGAAACAAAGAAGAGAACTACCAAGAAGGGATTGAACATTTAGAAAAGAAGTACCCTGTTTGGATGAGCGACATCTTCACACTAGAGGATGCACTACAGATGATGGAGTCCATCGGCCAACTGACAGGCACCGAAAAACAAGCTCTGGAAGTAATATCAAATCTACAGGAGCAATTTGCTAGAATCCAACCAGCGGCCCCTCCTATTCCAACTGCTTATTTCATCTGGCGAAAACCTTACATGGGAGTAGGTAATCAGAACTTTATAGACCACATGCTTTTGCGTTGTGGATTTCAGAACGTTTTGGGCCATTTGGCCAGGTACCCCGAAGTTTCTTCCGAGCAACTGCAACAAGCCAACCCCAAGTTGATTCTACTTTCCTCAGAACCCTACCCGTTCAAGGAAAAGCACATCGCGGAGTTTCAATCTATCTGCCCCAGTGCCCAGGTGAGAGTGGTGGATGGGGAGTTGTTTAGTTGGTACGGTAGCCGGCTTCTCCATTCCGCTTCTTATTTTCAGAGACTAATAAGTGAGGTACTTGGATAGAATAATCAGCTACATTCACCTTTGAACTTAGTACTACTATAAACAAGAGGCCCTTTGCAGTTGCTGCAAAGGGCCTCTTGTTTATAGCTTTTTATATCGCTTATCTAGGTTTTTCTACCTGGGCAACTGCATCTTTCAATTCTTGGGCTTCGGCTAGGTGCTCTTTTAAAACCGGCAAGATCTGATCAATGAAAGACTGAACATCTGGGTCGGTTACTTCTTTGTCTGCTTTCTCATAGAAGGCAATAGCCTCTTCATGGGCCGCTACTTCTACTTCGGCGAAGGTTTGGTCAAACTCCGCCCCTTTCTTTGTCTCCAGACTATCTACTAACGCTTTTTTCTCTGTACCCATCTCTGCGGGCAAGGCTACGTCTTTTTTCTTCGCAATCTCGGCCAAGGCAGGAGTTGTTCTGGAATGCACGTGGTAAATCTTCTGCCCCAGTGCTCCTACGTCTCCGCTTTTGCTTTGGTCACCAGCCATCATACCAGCCATCAACTGAAAGTTATCGTTGGTAGCGGCTTGCTTGAGGAACTGCTCTACTTTTACCTTTTCGGCGGCTGAGGCTTCTTTATCAACTTTATTACAAGAAACCAATGTCATACTACCCATCATCACCGATGAGGCCAGCATCAAAACATTGAATTTTTTCATAGTCGTATGGTTTAGTACTTTCTTGAGTTATATGCATTATAACGCTCCAACGGGTCAAATGTTGGGAAAGTTCATAACCAACTTGTAAATACCTTATAATTTACAATATATTATCAAAAATAATTATATTTCAAGCCAAACATTTACAAGTTCTTTCAGTTAAAACATCTCTTAAACAACAAGCAAACGCCAAGGAAATACCTCCTAAATCAACCTTTAAACCCCAACACAGAAACCCAACTAAAACAGTAATTTTCAACCATTTAAACTTTCCTTAACTCGTATATTCTTGGGAATAACACGAACTTCATATCAATATAAGAAAGAAGGAGCCTTTTGCGTACGCAAAAGGCTCCTTCTTTCACTTTTCTAAGTATCAGGCCAGTTCCTCTATGGTAAAACCAGCGTTTTGCAGCTCTTCCCAATACCTAGGGTAAGACTTACGCACTACCCGGGGCTCCTCAATGACCACTTGCTGCTTTAAGGCTAATGGAGCAAAGGCCATAGCCATCCGGTGGTCTTCATAGGTATGAATGCTTGCTTCATTTTGAGGCGAGTTTACCAAAAACACTTTAAAAATATCTGGCTCCGTTTCCCGGAGTTCTGCTCCTAGTTTTACCAACTCAGCTTGTAAAGCGGCGATGCGGTCAGTCTCTTTGATGCGGAGACTTTCCAGGCCGGTCATTTCCACTTCCACGCCTAACCCGGCCGCCAAGGCAGCTATCGTTTGCGCCAGGTCAGGGCAGGCAAAGAAGTCAATGCGCGCTAGTGGCTCCTGCACCGGTTGCTTGGTTAACTGCACGCCCTCGGGGGTAAACTCCGTTCGTACACCAAAGGGAGCCATCAAACTAGGCAATACGCTGTCTCCCTGCAGAGAATCGGAACGCAGCGCGGGGAGAAACAAATCGGCCTCCTTGGCCAAGGCTGTGATGCTGTACCAGTAACTCGCTGCAGACCAGTCGGACTCTACGGTGTACTCTTTGGCTTGGTATTCCTGTGGGGCTACCGTAATCTTTTGCCCCTCAAAAGTAGCCTGTACCCCAAAATGCGCCATCTGCGCCAAGGTCATTCTGATGTACGGCTCTGAGCTGATTTTTCCTTCCAAGGTTAACTCCAGACCTTCCGGCAACAAGGGTGCAATCATCAGCAAGGCCGAGATATACTGACTGCTGATGTCAGAGCGCACGGTTAATTGGTTTGTGCCCGAGAATTCAAATCCTTTCATTTTCAAGGGTGGATATCCTTCCTGGCCCACATATTCAATCTGCGCACCCAGCTTCTGAAGCGCCTCCACCAATACGCCAATAGGGCGCTGGCACATGCGGGGCGTTCCGGTCAGGGTGAGCTGTTGGCCGGTGGCGGCGTAGTAAGCGGTTAAGAAACGCATTACGGTACCGGCATCCTCGGCGCTTACCTCCTCGCCAGCGGGCGAAGAAAGCAAACGGTTCAGGAGCTGGGTGTCGTTAGCGTCTGACAGGTTATGGATGGGGAAATCTTTCCCAGACAAGGCCCGGATGATGAGGGCGCGGTTGGCTTCACTTTTGGAGGCCGGCAAAGTCACGCGTCCGCGCAACACGCCCGTGGGGTGCGATACGCGCACGGCAGCAGCTGAAATCATAGTAGTTGGTAATAGCGCAAGGCACTCTGTACCTCTTGCAGGGTGATTGGTTGATCATAGACGGCTTCGCCAATCTTCTGCAATAGGGTGCAGTTGATGGTGGCCCCGTCGTTCTTTTTATCATGGAGGCAGAGATGGCTGATCGCCTGCACATCGGCCTCTGGTATGGTTACTTTCTCGTAAATAGACAGCATGAAGGTTTCTATCTGGTCCAGTTCTTCCTGCGGCAGCAAGCCTTTCTTCACCGATAGCCACGCCTCACAAATCATCCCTACCGCAATAGCTTCCCCATGCAACAGCATCTGACCCGGTTTTTCCAGGTAAAAGCTTTCTACCGCGTGCCCTATGGTGTGTCCGAAGTTGAGGATCTTGCGCAGCCCGTTTTCCAGCGGATCGGCGGTGACTACCCGTGATTTGATGTCTATGGAATGTTGAATCAGGTCGGTCCAGTCCTCAGTGAACAGGCCAATGTAGCGCTGCTCCCGGAACTTATCGGCGTCCATGATCAGCCAGTGCTTGATGATCTCGGCATACCCCGATTTCACCTGCCGCATATCAAGCGTCTGCAAAAACGCAGGGTTCACCAACACAGCCAAGGGTTCCTGAAACACGCCAATGTGGTTTTTGAAGCCCATGAAGTCGATACCGGTCTTGCCGCCCACGCTGGCGTCTACCTGCGAAAGCAAGGTGGTAGGCACGTTCACAAACCTGATGCCGCGCTTGTACAGGCTGGCACAAAAGCCACCCAGGTCGGTTAAAACACCTCCGCCCAGGTTCACTACCAGGCTCCAACGGTCAAGCCCTTGCTCGGTCATCTCGCGCCACACGTGCTCGCAGGTAGCCAGGTTTTTGTGCTCCTCGCCGCTCTGGATTTGCACCACATGGTGGGTTTCCGGTAAAAAGGGTTTCAGAAGCGGGTAACAGTGCCGGTGCGTGTTCTCGTCCACCAGTACCACCGTCTTCTTGAAGGCCCTGTTCTGTAGCAGCTGCTGTAGTTGCCTTACGGCTTCCTGGCCTATGAAAATCTCTTCGGTCACTATATTTCTGTTAAAGCGTTTAGAAGCTGTTTTCTTACAAAAGCCTCCTAAACGGGAATGTTCTCTAAAAAAGCGAATGTCTGGGGAGCATCAAAATAAAAGGCCAGAAAAATACCCCAAACTTCTCCCCCATTCATCACGACCGGTTGCAAGGTACCGCCAACAAAACAAAAATCAGTCTTTGGCAGGGAAATTATTGAACTACTGATTTAAAGCCTGTTTTCAGAAAACAACCCTTTAAACAAAGCAGATGTTACAGGAGGTGAGTGTGCCCACTGTCTTTCTCCACAATCTCGGTTTGCAGCCTGATGGATTCCAGGTGGATTAACTCGTACAACTCAGCGGCAAAGCTTGGGTTTACCTGCATCTGGCGCGCCCATTCTTTCCTAGTTTCAAAGATGCTTTGCCAGCGGTCTGGTTGTAGCACGGCAATGTTGTTTTCCTTTTTGTCCTGGCCAATCTGTTCCACCAACCGCATCCGGCGGGCCAAAGCTTCAATGATCTCACGGTCGGCGCGGTCAATTTTCTGCCTGAGTTCCTCGGTACGGCTGAGGAAAGCGGCATCGGGCACCCCGCGCACTTGCAATTTGGCCAAAATGTCGCCTAGGGCTGAAGGGGTAATTTGCTGCTCGGCATCAGACCAGGCTTGAGGCGGATTGGGGTGCGTTTCAATCATCACCCCATCAAAATTCAGATCGAGGCCGGTCTGGGATATAGGAAGAATCAGATCGGGTTTGCCGCCAATGTGGCTGGGGTCAACCACCACCGGCAGAAACGGGTACATCCCTTTGAGTTGAATGGGAATCTGCCAGAGCGGTAAGTTACGGTACTGCGTGGTTTCATAAGACGAAAAACCCCGGTGGATGGCCGCCACATCCTCTATGCCCGCGGCCCACAGCCTTTCTACCGCCCCGGCCCAAAGGGTAAGGTCTGGGTTCACGGGGTTCTTAACCATAACGGGTACCTTGGTTCCTTTTAAAGCCTGGGCCAGTTCCTGCACGGCAAAGGGGTTTACCGTGGTACGGGCCCCAATCCAGAGCACGTCAATGTTGTGCCTCAGGGCGGCTTCAATATGTTCGGGCTTGGCCACTTCCGTCGCCACCGGAATCCCAAACTCCTGCCGTACCTCCTGCAGCCATTTCATTCCCTCGGGGCCTACGCCTTCAAACGTGCCCGGTTTGGAGCGCGGCTTCCAGACTCCGGCCCTGAAAATATCCACGTGCTGGGCTCGTAATTGATGGGCGGTATCCAGAACCTGTTCCCGGGTTTCGGCGCTGCAGGGGCCGGCAATTACCAATGGTCTGCGGTGCAGCTTGCTTAGCTGATGAAAATAATTGTTTTCTTTTTTCCGTTCCATGGCCAATTGATCTCGTAGCAGGTAGCGTTTGGGAAGTGCTTCTCGCAAACCACCTAAAAAACAACTAACAACCGTTTTTACGTTATCTTTGTACAGCTTAAATGTAGCACTTAATCTATGACTCCTGCACTAAAAGTTTCTTTTGAAGATACCGCCATTGCATTCGCTGATAAATCTGATGCAGAACTCTATAAAACCTATCTCCTGTTTGCGGCCATGAACAACAACTCCATGGTGAAAATGGGCGGTGGACTTATGAAAAAGGCCCTGAGTTGGAACTTGCCCGTCAAGTTCCTGATCAAGAAAAGCATTTTTGAACAGTTCTGCGGCGGGGAGACCATCCAGGAATGCAAACCCACCATTGAGAAACTAGGCAGATCCGGCATCGGCACCATCCTGGACTACTCTGTAGAGGGCGAAAGCAATGAGGCCAGCTTTGACCACACGGTGCAGGAAATCATCTCTACCATAGAAATGGCGGCTATCTCCAACCACATCCCGTTCAGCGTGTTCAAAGTGACGGGCGTTGCCGATTCTGATTTATTGACCAAGGCGCAGACCACGCAGGAACTGACCCAAACCGAAAAAGCTGCCTTTGGTCGGGTACGCGCACGAGTGAAAGCCATTTGCCAGCGGGCGTTTGAGCGCGGCGTGCGGGTTTTCATTGACGCTGAGGAAAGCTGGATGCAGGAAACCATTGACCAACTCTGCCTGGAGATGATGGAACTCTACAACCAAGAGCGCCCCATTGTCTACAACACCTACCAGTTGTACCGCCACGACCGCCTGGATGTGATCAAGCGCGACTACGAGCGGGCCAAGAAACTGGGTTTTTACCTGGGCGGTAAACTGGTGCGCGGTGCCTACATGGAGAAAGAAGGCCGTATTGCCCAGCAACGCGGTATCAACAATCCCATTAACCCTACCAAGCAAGCCACCGATGCGTTGTACGATGAGTCGCTGCGGTATTGCGTGGAGCATATTGACCGCATCGCTATCTGTGCGGGTACCCACAACGAGCAAAGCTGCTACTACCTCATGGAACTGATGGACGAGTTCAACATTCAGCCGTCAGATGAGCGCATTTACTTTGCGCAGTTGCTGGGCATGAGTGACAACCTGTCTTACAACCTGGCACATGCTGGCTACAATGTGGCTAAATATGTACCATACGGCCCGGTAGAGGCTGTTATGCCATACCTTCTGCGCCGTGCCGACGAGAACACCGCTATTGCCGGCCAAAGCAGCCGTGAGTTCTCTTTGGTGAAGAAAGAACTAGAGCGCCGTAAGCGCAGCTAATACGCAAAAGGGCGTTTGTGGCCAATTTCAATGAAACTAGCCCCAAACGCCCTTTTCTATGATCCTCTTAAAAAGAAAAGCGTCTCTTACGCAAACCGCAAGAGACGCTTTTAACTTTTCTTAATCAGGAAGTGTGCAGGCGCACACCACTAATTACTGAGCAGTTGTAGTACCAGTAGTGGTAGTAGTAGTGTCTGTAGTAGTACCAGTAGTTGTACCAGCAGCAGTTGTGTCAGTGGTAGTACCAGTAGTAGTTGCGTCAGTAGCAGCACCTTCAGTGGCAGCAGCGTCAGTAGAAGTAGCTTCAGTAGAAGTTCCTTCAGTTCCTTCAGCAGATTTAGACTCGCAAGATGCGAAAACGAACATACCAGCAACTAGGGCAAGAGAAAATACCTTTTTCATGGTGATTTTTTTTAAGGGTTTTAGCGTTAATTTGAACCTTTATACCACTACCCCCCGGGAGGTAACCCATCTTTTTCAGAAATTTTTTATTTTTTTTCTGTGGGTTACTAAATGATTGAAACTGTATTAATTGACAAGCATGATTAGTAAGGCGCTAGTGACCGATGCGGCCATAATTGAGGGGATTCTTCAAGACGATGATGCGGCACTGAGTAGGTTATACAAACTTCACTTTCCTATGGTGTTGTTCTTTGTCAAGAGCAACAGCGGAACGGAGGATGATGCCAGGGATATTTTCCAGGAAGCGGTTATTGTCTTCTACGAGAAGATAAAAGCTGGCCAGCTGGAACTGAACTGCCAGATCAAAACCTACCTGTACTCTATTTGTCGTCGGCTATGGCTAAAGAGGCTGTCCAGAAGCAGCCGTTTCAGTCATGGCATGATTGAAGATACTGAGTCTGAGTTAGCGCCCCATGTAGACGCCGACGCCGAACAGGCCGAGCAGAACGAGCTTAAGTTTGAAGCCATGGGCAATGCCCTGGCCCAACTGGGCGAACCCTGCAAAACCCTGCTGGAAGACTTCTACATTAGAAGCATGGGCATGCCCGAAATCACCGACAAGTTTGGGTACACCAACGTGGACTCGGCCAAGAACCAGAAATACAAATGCCTGATGCGTCTAAAGAAGCTGTTCTTCTTAGACTATCAGGTTCCTTCCTAAGCAAGAGGAAACGTACAAACAGACATCCGGCAAGGATGCATTTCTATATATGAGTGAAAGGGAATTACTTGAATTAATTGAACGCTACCACCAGCACCAGGTGACTTCTGCAGAGCGCCGCGAGCTGCAGGAACGCATGGCCTCTGACCCGGTCTTTGCCCAGCGCGTACGGGAGGTGGAGCTGTTTACGGGGGCTCTCCAAAACCATGGGCGCCAGAAATCCCTGCGTGACCGCCTGAACCAGCACCACCAAGCCTGGAAAGCCGAAACCCAGCAGGAGACTCCTATTGCTGCCCCAGTTTTGCGCCGCCGCACGCCTATGCAAATCTTTATGCGTCGCTATGCCGCCACGATGGGCGTAGCTGCTACGGTGGCTATTGTCACGGTATTTAGCAGCTTGCTGGGCATGGAGATGTGGCGCTCTGCTACCAAACAGCAGACGGCCCGCTACGTAGAACTGCGCCGCGAGGTAGAAGATCTGAAACGTAAGCAGAATGCCATTTTGAACACCAATACGGTTACCCCAAAGGCCAGCTCCTTAAACCCGGGGCAGTTCTCAGGCACAGGGTTTGTGCTCACGTCTGATGGCTATTTTGTCACCAGCTACCACGTGATTGAAGGCGCCGATTCCCTGATGATTGAGAACAAGAACGGCACCAAGTACAAAGTGGAGGAAATCTACTCAGACCAGGTGCGTGACCTGGCGTTGCTTCGGGTAACCGATACAGCCTTCACCGGCTTCGGGAAACTGCCTTACTCCTTCAAGCAAAAGGAAAGTGAATTAGGTGAGCGGGTATTTACCCTGGGCTTCCCAAGAGAAGACGTAGTGTTTGGCGAAGGTACCCTGAGTTCTAGATCCGGTGTGTACGGAGATACGGCCTCTTACCAGGTTTCCATCCCGTTGAACCCTGGTAACAGCGGCGGACCGCTTCTGGATGACCGTGGCAACATGATTGGCGTGATCAGCGGAAAGATGCTGGGTGTAGATGGCGCTGCCTTTGCCGTGAAATCTGCCTACCTGCTGACTTTGCTGGATCAATTACCTGAGCACCGACTTCCAAAGCCTATTTCTTTACCTAAAGTGAACAACCTGGCCGGAAACCCACGTCCACAACAGCTGAAAAAACTTCAGGATTTTGTGTACATGGTAAAGGTGTACAATTAACTATTGCCGCCTTTTATTTAAAGGCTTATTTCTTGAAATTAAAGCAAAAACGCCAGCGCCAAACGCTGGCGTTTTTGCTTTAAGCTTTACAGGCAGATGTAACTTATACGTATTGTTTGCGTTTACCATAATCTAATTGCCAGTTGCCGGTTTAGCGACTGGCCTAGCAATTACCACTATGTTACATCTACTTAATATTAAACAACGAACTATGGAAAATCGCACTGGTAACACTCATTCTTCCGGCATGATGACGGGTATGTTCAGAGACAGAGACAGCGCAGAGCGCGCTTATAATTCACTGCACAGCCGTGGCTATAGCAAAGATGATATCAACGTAATCATGAGCGATGACGCCCGCAAGCGCCACTTCTCCGATAGCGACAACAACGACACTGAACTGGGCAGCAAAGCCTTAGAAGGCGCTGGCGCCGGTTCTGCCATTGGTGGTACTTTAGGGGCCATTGTAGGCGCTATTGCTGCAATTGGTACTTCTATCGCGCTTCCAGGCCTTGGATTGGTAATTGCAGGTCCATTGGCAGCAGGTTTGGCCGGAGCCGGAGCCGGTGGTTTGACAGGTGGTTTACTGGGAGCCTTGGTAGGTTCTGGTATTCCTGAAGAGCGGGCCAAGGTTTACGAGTCTGGCATCAAAGAAGGAAACATTGTGATGGGCGTTACTCCACGCTCGCATGAAGATGCGGAGTACTTTGAGAACGAGTGGCGCACCAATCGTGGTGAGCACATCTACCGTTAATCTGTAGAAGTACTTATAAAAGAAATGCCCCGGCTCTTTGGTGAGTCGGGGCATTTTTATTTGCGGTAAATTCATCTAGGGAAAAGCCTTCCGTTTTGTTTTATTTAGGCCCTCTTTTTACTAAATAGCCTCTAAAATAGAAGCTCTTTTTAAACAAAAAGATCCTCTCAAAATGGGAAATTATAAGAAGCTATTTCAACTCCAAGCGGATAGGCAGTGTCATGCGCACGGGAACCGTTCTTCCGTTCTGGCTTCCAGGCTTCCAGCGGGGCACTTTTTTCATGACCCTGATGGCTTCCTCCTCGGTGCCGTAGCCCAAGCCTTTCAACACCTGAATGTCGGTGATGTCTCCTGTGGCGGCTACGACAAAACTAACCACCACGGTTCCTTCAATGCCACTGGCCTGTGCTGCTCTGGGGTAACGGATGTTTTTGCCTACAAACTCCATGAGTTTGGCCAACCCGCCCTCAAACTCAGGCATGTTTTCTACGCTTAGGAAAGGTTGGGAAGACGTAGCGGAAGCCTCTGTCCCCGTTCCGGTTCCTTCCCCTGTACCGCCTGAGGGCTCCGGGTTGTTCAGGTTTCCGTCTCCGGCTCTTTCTGTAGTCTCGTAGCCTGAGTTAGCGTTCTTGAGTTGGTCTTGATTGGGCACCTCCTCGGTCACCTTCTGATTATCATCTACCACTTTGGGCGAAACGTTTTTCACGGTGGGGCTAGACGCCTTAGGGGCGGCGGGTTCCACCGGTTTTACTTCTTTGATTTCCTTTACATCCGGTAAATCTACTGAAATCCAGTCCCCTTTTTTCTCATTGTTTTTAGACGACTCCGGTGGAATGGCGGCCTTCTTAAAGAACTTGTCGGCTAAGCCAGGAAGGGAAAACCCGATCAGGAAAAGGGCAATGGCAAACAGGGCGGCCTGGGAGATGTGCTGGTGGTACAGTTTTCGTAAGACATAGGCACCGTAAGCTTTGTTGCGGCCCTCAAAAATCATGTCATCCAAGGTGGCGGCGTACGTAGTGTTGGTTTCCATGGGGTTGTTAGTTTAGGTGGTAGGTTAGAGATCATTTCTCCCATGATGCGCCTAGCCTCCCAATTCCACACTGGTGCTCCAGAAAACAGGTATATAGAAAACTGCCTATTCTTTTCTGATTTGATAATCAAGTAGAAACAAAACTGAAGGCAGCTTTGTTAAAAAAAACAGGGCCAAAAGGAACAACTACTGCCACGTTCTGCTTACTTGCAATTCTTTAGCAAATAAACTCTACTGGTGCACACCTTTCTGGCGCTGGCCTACGTTTAACGTAAGTGTATTGCACCCGCAAAACAGGCACTACTTTTGTTTATACATTAACAGACATTACTTAGAGATACAATATGTTTTCATTTAAGAAAAAGCTGGTCGCGTACGGTACTGCCGCCTCTGTGGTGTTTGGTATCGCCTCCTACAAACTGCTGGAGACAGATGGCGCGGCACGGGACCAGAAAAACGAAGTGCTTACCAAGGTGCTCATGCAGGGGCTTAGCTCGGCCCACTACTCGCCTGAGCGTTTAGACGATAATTTTTCCAAAAAGGCCTTTAACCTTTACCTGGAGCGCCTTGACTATAACAAAAAGTTTTTGTTGCAGTCAGACGTAGACCAACTGGCAGCCTACCAGACCCAACTGGATGATGAATTCAAGAACGGTTCTTTCAAGTTCTTTGACCTTTCCATGAGCCTTTACCAGAAGCGCTTGAAAGAAGCCGAGGGCTACTATAAAGAAATTCTGGAAAAACCATTTGAGTTTGACAAGGAGGAAACCATTGAGGTAAAACCAGAGAAACTCAAGTTTGCCACCTCTCCTGCCGCCTTGAAAGAAGAGTGGCGCAAATACCTCAAGTACCAGGCTTTGATTAGGGTAGCCGATGCTATTGACAGCCAGCAGAAAGCCGACTCAGCAGGTTCTAAAGAAACCAAGAAGAGCATGCCGGAGATTGAGGCCGATGCCCGCAAAAAGCTCAAAGAAAACTATGATGACCTGTTCAAGCGGATGGGCCAGTTGGAGAACGAAGATTACCGTTCTTCTTACCTGAACTCGTTTGCCAACATTTATGACCCGCACACTGAGTATTATGCCCCTAAAGAGAAAGAGGACTTTGATTATGAGTTCTCCGGACGTTTAGAAGGTATCGGTGCCTTGCTGCAGGAAAAAGACGGTGTGATCAAAGTATCTGAAATCACTCCTGGTAGCCCTTCTTACCTGCAAGGTGAGCTGAAACCCGGTGATGTGATCTTGAAAGTAGCCCAAGGTACCCAGCAACCGGTAGATATCTCTGGCATGCGCATTGACAAAGCCGTTTCCCTTATCAGAGGGAAGAAAGGCACCGAAGTTCGTCTGCACGTGAAAAAGGTAGACGGTACCATGAAAGTCATCCCTATCATCAGAGACGTGGTGGTACGTGAGGAAGGCTATGCCAAATCACTCTTGATCAAAGGACAGAAACCAATAGGGTACATTCATTTGCCAGCCTTCTATGCCGACTTTAAAAACGCCGGTGGCCGTAACAGCGGAAAAGACGTAGCGGCTGAGATCCAGAAACTGAAGCAGGAAAACGCCCAAGGCATTATCCTTGACTTAAGAAACAACGGAGGTGGTTCTTTGCAGGATGTGGTGGACATGGTAGGCTTGTTCATCAAGTCTGGTCCAGTGGTACAAGTAAAATCAGCCAATGGCCCGGCCGCAGTGTTAGAAGACCGTGATCCGCAGGTGCAGTTTGGCGGTCCGTTGGTGGTACTGGTAAATGAGAACAGCGCCTCGGCTTCTGAGATCATGGCCGCTGCCATCCAGGACTACAAACGTGGTGTGATTGTAGGAAGCTCCACTTACGGAAAAGGTACCGTGCAGCAGTTCTTTGACCTGGACCAGGTGTTACCAGCCTCTTTTGACGCGGTGAAACCATTAGGCCACCTGAAACTGACAACCCAGAAATACTATCGTATCAGCGGTAAAACCGTGCAGCTGCGTGGTGTTACCCCAGACATCGTATTACCAGATACCTACACGTATTTGAAATACGGTGAGAAAGAGCAGGAATACGCGCTTCCGTTTGATGAGATTCAGTCGGCTAAGTTCAACACCTGGAACAGCCCTAACTTTTCTATCGAGAAACTGAAGGCCTCCGCAAAAACTAGAATTGCTGCCAGCCCAACGTTCTCTTTGATTAACCAGAGCGCCATGCGCCTGAAAGACAGAACCGAGGTTTCTACCCGCTCATTGAAGTTAAGCACTTACTTAGCCGAAGAGCGCCGTACTCAGGAAGAGTCTAAGAAACTGGAGAACCTGCGCAAAAACATCCCTCAACTGGATGTATCTGGTTTGAAAGCTGATCTAAGCAAACTGAACGGAGACACAGCCGCTTCGGCCCGTTTCCAGGCGTTCACCCGTAATGCCAAGAAAGACCTATACATTCAGGAAGCTGTTTCTATCCTGAAAGACGGTTTATAATCCGTTCTTACTTTCTAGAAGAGGCCGTTGCTAAAGTGACGGCCTTTTTTATGCCCTTTTCTTAAAACAACCTTAAAAACGGTTTATCCTTTCATCTTGGCAAAGGCTTGTTCCAGGTCCCTGATCAGATACTCCGCGTCCTCTAACCCTATGTAAAACCGGATGAGCGTGTAGGGCAAGGAAGATCTGTAGTTCCCCTCCTTGTAGGCCGCCGCCGCAGGGTAAATCAACGACTCGTGCCCACCCCAGGAGGCCGCCATGAGAAAGTGCTGCAGGCTGTCACAGAACCGGTCCACTTCTTTGATGTTATCGGTGTTCAGCCGCAAGGTGAATTGCCCCGTGTTGTTGCGCATCTGTTTTTTGGCTAGTTTGTATTGCGGATGCTCAGGCAGAAAAGGCCAGATAATCTCAGCTACTTCATCGCGCTGCTGCAGGTACGCCACCACCTGCCGGGTAGTCTTCGCGACCCGCTCCATGCGGAGCGGCAAGGTTCGCAAACCACGCAGCAGCAACCAGGCATCGTGCGGCGATAAAACGGCTCCCAGCGTCATATACTCCACCCCGAAAATCTTGTTGATGCGCTCGCGGGTTCCACACACCACCCCTCCCATGACATCGCTATGTCCGCTAATGTATTTGGTAGCCGAGTGCACCACCAGGTCTACTCCTAAAGCCGCCGGGTTCTGGTACAGAGGAGACGCAAAGCTGTTATCAATGACGGTGCAGATGTTGCGCTCCTTGGCATACGCTGCTACCTGGGCAATATCCTGAAGTTCAAAGGTGAAGGAGTTGGGGCTTTCCAGGTAATACAGTACGGTGTTCTCTTTGCTCGCTTGGGCGAAGTTACGGGCATCAGTGCCGTCTACCATAGTTACCTCCACGCCAAAGCGGGGCAGAAAATGGCGCATGAGTTTATTGGTCCAGGTATACGGCTTTTTGATGCAGACCACGTGGTCGCCCGCCTTTACCTGGGAAAGCACGGCAGCGGAAACGGCCGCACTCCCACTGCCAAAGGCAATGGCGTGTTCGGTTCCTTCTAGGGCGGCTATCTTTTTCTCCAGCATGTCTACGGTAGGGTTATTCCCGCGGGTATAGAAATCGACTTCGGTCTCATGCTGCAGCATATACCGCATCTGGTCAATGGTGCGGCACGCGAAGTTGCTGGTCTGGATAATGGGTGGGGCTACGGCGTTGAAGTAAGCGGCCCGGTCTTCGCCAAGTTCATTCAGGATATAGGAGAGGTCCATACAAGTGCCATTAGTTTCTCCTTCTACTCCTGCTCTTTTGAAAGAGTTGTTCCGGCCAAAACCGGTACGTTACCGTAAAAAAGAAGAGGGCTTGCCGTAAAGCAAGCCCTCTTCCTGGATAGTTTTGGTTCTAATTAGAACCGGATACGCAAGTTAGCCTCTACCTGCGGATCTGATTTGCCAACTCCGGTTACTTCTTTGGTAAGGTCAAAAGAGGTGATGAATTGCACGTTGTCTTTGATGTTCACCCCCGCGCTCACGTTCCAGGGAGCTGATTTGTCAAACTGACCGCGGTAGTTTACCCCAGCCGTCAGGAACTTGATATTGGCCATCGTCCCGAACTGGTATTCCTGTTTTCCGTCTTTCAAGGGTTGGCTCATCAGGAAAGAAGGTGTGATGCTGAACTCTGGGGCAAACGCCAGTTTGTAACCGGCAGTCACCAACAACTCTCTGATGCCTTCGTGCTCAGCGTCACCCACTAAGTTGAAGTTAGGCTGCAGAATGCTGGCGAAGGTGGCCCCTGCATAGAAATTACGCACGTTTAGCCAAACCCCGGCGTCCACATCAGGCCGAAGATCATTGTCATGGCCTACCATTTTCTTTTCCTCGCCCCTGGTTTTCTCGGCTAAGTCCACATTCAGGTACTCGGCGGCTACTTGCGCGCCAAATGCTAAACTGCTTTGCTCTCCCAACCGGAAACGTTTGGCATAGGTGAACCCTAGTTTCCCTAACCAGTAAGGCCCAAATTGGTCATATACGGCTAACACCCCAATGCCATTAGGATTTGAGTCATTGATGTAGCCTTGGTAGTGGGCGATCACAGATAAAGGAGCCGATGACCCGTTTCTGGAAAGAGAATTGACGTGTCCGTTCACTCCAAACTCTTTTCTTCTCTCAGAACCTGCGTACGCCGGATTCAGGTAAAAATAGTTCTGCTGATAAAGGCGCGGGATCACCATGCGTTGCGGAGTAATCTGTGCCTTAGAAACACTTGCAGCCAACAATAGCAGGCCGAAAGCAACTATCTGCTTTAAATTCATTGTCTAAGGTTAAAAAGGAAAATTCAAATGGATTAATGCTTTTGTAGAGGCCGGACTATACAATTTGTGATATATGTATTTACAATCAATGTAGAGACAACTACCTTCTAAAAATTTAAGTTCATCAAATTGTAACCCTCTATATTTGATTTAAGGAATATAGTCTACAAAAATAGACATCTCAGTTTTATAAACCCCTATGAATGAACTTGTTTTCAGAAAAAATATTTTATAAACATCAACTTCATCATTTAAAAAAATTTTATCTCCGTTAAATAAAATTTTCAAGGAGGCTGAAATCACTTACTTCCTGAAATAGGATTATTCTCCAAGAAGAAGGCCTAAAACAGATCGCCCTTCCTACCTGGTAGAAAGGGCGATCTGTTTTAGGCCTATTTTAAAAGATGAATGCAAAAGGCAGGGCAATGATTTCCAACCCCACCAAACCAGTGGTAATCGCAAAAAGCTAGTACCCCATAGCGGTATCATCTCCCCTGGGGTCTGCCCCGCCTTCCCAACGACCGTCCTTCAACTTTAAAATACCATCCACCGCACCGTAGGGGTTACGGTTCTGCAAGGCATGCCCTTTCTTCGTAAGCGCTTCCCTAGCTTCAGAGGTGATAGCGGTAGGCTCCGCTTCAATCCTGTCGGGGAGCCATTGGTGATGGAAGCGCGGCGAGGCAACCGCCTGTTGCATGCCCATTCGGTGATCTACCACGTTCAGGATGGCCTGGAACACGGAGGTGATGATGGTGGATCCACCCGGGGTGCCCACCACCATGAACAGTTCCCCGTCTTTCTCCAGGATGGTAGGAGTCATGGAACTCAGCATGCGCTTTCCCGGGGCAATGGCGTTCGCCTCCCCGCCTATTAACCCGAACATATTGGGCACGCCCGGCTTGGCGCTGAAGTCATCCATTTCATTGTTAAGGATAAAGCCAGCCCCTTCCACTACTACCCTAGAGCCGTAGCCTCCGTTCAGGGTGGTGGTGATGGAAGCCGCGTTCCCCCATTTGTCAACAATTGAATAATGTGTGGTCTGATCGCTTTCTTTGGCTAACAATTGACCCGCTCCCAGCTGAGAGGAAGGCGTGGCTCTCTCCATCTCCAGAGTTGCCATCCGCCTTTTCAAATACTCAGAATCTAACAGGCTGGAGACAGGTACTTTCACAAAGTCGGGGTCGCCCAGGTAGGTAGCTCGGTCAGCGTAAACCCTGCGCTGTGCCTCGGTCATGACGTGCACCGTATTTGCTTGTTGCCATCCCCATTGGTGCAGATCATAGGGTTCTACCATTTTCAACAACTGCAGCAGCGCAATCCCGCCGCTGGAGGGCGGAGGCATGGAGATTACCTTATAGCCCCTGTAGTTGCCTGTTACGGGTTGGCGCCACACCGATCTGTATTCCTTTAGGTCTTGGTGCGAAATGATTCCTCCCCCCCGGCGCATCTCCTTCACTAGCAGATCGGCGGTTTCTCCTTCGTAGAAGCCGGCTCTTCCCTTGTCCCGAATACGCTCCAGGGTACTGGCTAATTCGGGCAAAGGCAAGACATCTCCTTTTTGCCAGGGAGTGCTTCTCACGACCGAGGGCGTGAATTTATTGGCTTGTACAAAGCTCTGTTTGGCGGCGTTGAGCATGCTGGCTTCCCGTTCAGTTAAGATTACTCCTTTGCGGGCCAGGTCAATGGCGGGCTGTACCACCTGAGCCCACGGCAGGCTGCCAAGCTTTTGGTGAATGGCCACCATGCCGTCTACTGCGCCCGGCACGCCCACAGCCAAATGCCCCAGCGTACTGGCATCTGCGATTACATTGCCCTGGGCATCAAGATACATATTGCGGGTAGCGGCTTTAGGGGCTTTTTCCCGGTAATCTAAGGCGCCTACCTCCCCGTCCTGCTTGCGGTAGACCAGAAAGCCGCCTCCGCCAATATTTCCAGCCACGGGATATGCCACCGCCAAGGCAAACCCAGTAGCTACGGCAGCGTCATAGGCATTGCCGCCTTTTTGCAGAATCTCCACTCCAATGCGGGAAGCCTCTGGATGGGCGCTCACCACCATGCCGTTTTTGCCAGTGGGCCCTACCTCCGGTTTGATGGAAGAAACGGGTTTGTCTGAGGGTTTACAGGCGGTGAATTGCCAGATAAGCAACAGAAGCAGGTGCAGGTAGGTGGCGCGTCTTTTCATCTTGTTTTTAAGGGAGTTTTGCGAAATCAGCCGGTAAACGGATTGTTCTCAATTCCTAAGTAAGGAAATATCTGGGCATAAAAAAAGCCTGCCAGAATGGACCTGACAGGCTCTCTGTAGAAGGGTTATCCCTTATTTTTTGATCAAACGAGTTTGATAAGCCTGGGCACCCGTCTGCACCTTCACCAGGTACATTCCGGATGGAGCCGTTAACATGGCTTTAGAAAGCTGCTGGTTCAAGGTTTGCTCAAGGCCAGACACCTGCAGCACCACCTCGCCTCGTAAGCTATATACCGTCAAGGTCAAGTTGTTTTTAGGCGCTTTTACAGGTAACTGCAAGATCACCTCACCGGTAGTTGGGTTTGGCGACACTCTGAATTTACCTTTCTCATCCTCTTTCGTGCCCAACGGATCATTGGCGGTGAAGGCGAAGCGCGCATATACCGGCAAGTGGTCTGAAGTAGTATTAGAGTAGTTGGTCACATAGCTTCTTGGGTCCTCAATGGTAGTGGAGTTCTCCAAGTAGTCATCGGTTAGCTCATTGGAGATGATGATGTGATCCAGGAAGCTGCTAGAGCTTGGGAAAGAGAACCCTCCGTTTTCGGCCAAGGTTTTAGTAAGCGTCATGTAATCGGCTACGTCGGTCACAAAGGAATTGTAAGAAGAAACCCCTCCAGAGTTGATAGAACCTACTACGTTGTCATTGAAGTCGCCTAGCAAAATCACGTTGTGGTCTGCATAGTACGTGTCAAGCGAATCCTTCAACACATTCAGGTCAGCCACCCGGCGGTTGAAATCGGTATTGGAAGAACCAGATTTGGCATGGATGTCAATTACTCTGATGCGCTTGGTGATTCCTCCTACGGTTACGTCAAACGTACCCATGTACGGCAATCTGCCGGATGACCAGAAATCATCGTCAATCAACGTGGTGGTACCTGCAACTGCTTTTCTGTACAGGTCTTCAAACATTACTCTGAATCCAACCGGAGTTACGGTAGCGGTGTTGTACACAAAACCGATTTTTTGGGCCGGGAAAGGATCTGTAGAAGAATTAGGTTTGATGGAATACGAGTAAACCGGTGAAATCTGCTTCGCATACTGGCCCGGAAGGTTAGCGATTACCTCCTGCAAAGCTGTTTCGTTGCTGATTTCCTCTACCCCAATGATGTCCAGGTTCATGCGGCTCAACACCGTGGTGGCGTTGGTCTTTTGCAGCTCGGCATCAGCTGGCCCGAAGCCGGCAATCTGGGTTCCGTTTCCGAAGAACTCCAGGTTATAGGTAGCCACATCAAACGTTTCTGATTTAAGGTAAGAGGAGCCGGTAAGCGTAACCGTTCTCACATCTAACCCGGTGCCGGTGAAAGACACGGTTCCGTTTACCTTCAATTGCTTAGAAGCAGGCGCAAAACGCACCTGAACGGTTTTACCGGCGGCGAGAGCAGTTTCTGTTTCAGGAATGGTTACGGTAGAAGCAAAGGTGGTTCCGTTATCGGCAGAAAGCTCAAAACCGGCAGAAGCTGTTAACGTAATAGCGCCGTATCCTACAGCTCTGAAGTTGAACGTCTGCGCAGCAGACTTGCTTCCGGCAGCAGTTTCAGGGAAGCTGAACGCTAAAGTAGGGATAGTGTGGTAGCTGCTCAGGTCCTGGATTTTGAAATCATCCACTGTCCAGCGCGAAGCACCTGTAGAGGTAGTGTACACAAAGGCAACATACTTGGCAGTTTTTGGCAGTTCAATTCCTTGGGAAAGGGTCCACAAGTTGCTGTTAGCAGCCGGGAATACGCCGGGGATTTCGGTCCAGGTAGCGGCATTCGGATCCCCTGCCCCGGTGTAGTTTGCTGAGTAAACCAGTTTCAATTGGTTTCCGGCGAAAGCTGAGATAGACCAGAATTCCAGTACCGGGATGTTGGCAAAGGAAGTCAGATCTAATTGCGGGGAGATCAACCAGTCTTCGTTGGGTACGCTGGTTCCGCCGGCAAAACCATTGATCTGGGCGGCTTTGTTTGGTGTAGAAGCGTTACAACCGGTAAGGCAATCACGCCCGAAGTTGGTGCTGGCCCAAACCTGCGGACCAGTTACGCTTACCTGCATCCAGCCGCTGTTGGTTAAGAAAGCAGGGTCATTGAAGTTCTGGGTATACGGGTCAATACCTAAGCCAGACAGGGTAACCGTTACAGTTTCGGCACCGATAGCTGTGTGGCTGATGGTTCCGGTGGCACTGCCCAAGGCGGCAGGCGTAAACCGCACGTACACCTTCTGAGCAGTGGCTAATTCTGCCTGGGTGTACACCAAAGGGGTTGCTGCATACGCACCATCCGTTTTGGAGATCTCAAAAGGTCCCGTTACAGTAACCGTAACGTCACTGGTTAAATCAGAAGCAGACAGATCATATGATCTTACAACACTCTTACTCAATGCTGAGGCCGGGAAGGCCAGAGTAGAAACTGTTGACGTTAACACTGGAGTAGCGGCTGCTGCTGTAGTGAAGGTCCAGGTAGAGCCTGACAAGCCTGCGTAGAAATTACCGGCTGCGTCTTTGAAGGCGGTGTTCTCAATGAAGGCCGTGTAAGTGGTATTTGGCTGAAGAGGTGTATTCCGGATAGTTACCGTTGAACCTGAGTATACCACATCGGCGTCACTTGCAGATTTAGAGATAGGGCTTCCATTTGAAGTAAGTCCTATTCTTCCTGTTCCAGCCATTACCGGCTCGCTGAAAGTTAACACGAAATCAGTGATGGTAGAAACATTGGTGGCAGCGTTTGCCGGGGTAAAAGAAACCAAGGTTGGAGGGGTAGCATCCACCACCAATTGCTCGTTTGCTATTAACGAAAACTCATCAATGGCCAATCCGTCATCAGCTCCAGATGCATTGGAATCAAGCCATCTAATCCAGAATTCTTGATTTGGGTTAATATTAAGTCCTTCTATTGTATACGAAATGGTTTCTCTATTTGCATTAGCATTTCCATCTTTGGCTCCCGTTACCGAAAAAGAGGCATTGGGTGTAGAAAAGTCTAACTCGTTTACATCAATAAACGTCCCAGTTAAAATAGTAGAAGCCGATGTGCTATATTGAAAGTCTAAACGATCAACTCGGTTCGCACTTCCTACTCTCCAGACCTCTCCTGTATACCTAATTGTTAATCTAGTAATAACTTCATTAGAAGTATTCTTAAAGTTTGCTCCAATTGTAGAAATAAGTGCTCCAGATTGAACAGAACCCAACGCTCGGTCAGTGTTGGAAGCAGGTCCAAAACTATAAGTATCTCCACTGGTAGATGACCCGGTTCCTACAGCATATAAGCTGTTTGCTCCAGTTCCAGTTCCTGCATTTACCTCTTGAAAGGTCCATCCAACAGGTAGTAGGTCAGAAGTTGTTGTATTGCTTAAGGTGTTGAAATCCTGATTGTAAGGAGTACCTAAAACAGGGATTAAAACTTGTCCTAAAACTTCCCCACTACTTCCAAGAGAAAAGAGTGCAACTAGTAGGAAGGTTAGTTTTTGTAAAGATTTTACCATGAAAATGTAATTAAGTAAGAAATCGTTAACATTGAGTTTAAAACGCAACTAGCTAGTTTCCTGCATGTAGCGTCTAAAAACCTCAAAAACAAAAGTAGCCAATACCAGTGGACTGAATGTTATGATTGGATTATTTTTTCCCAGACCCTCGCAATTTTTACCCTTTCTTCAGCCTGCTATCTAGTAAAATACCGTACTTACTAATATAACTAGCATACTTGCAGAGATAAGTTTTCAAAAATTTTTGCAAAACTAAATATTAGATACAAAAGCTTAATAATCAACCAATTAAATACCTAAAAATATTAGCAAATATGCAACTCAAGCACCTTCAAATGTGTTTATAAAACATGAAGAAGGTACTAGATGAAAACGTGATTCCGCTCTTTCAGGAAGAGCAAAAACCACAGGATTCAGCCTGGCGGAAATCTATTCCGGCTCAGGTTTTCCTGAACTACTTTTTTGCGATCAACTATCATATCAACCACAGTTCAGAAGAAGCTGGCCTGCGGCATAACGCCTTTTTCAGACAGCATTCTGCTGACCTTTCTGAGCAGGACTTGCAGGCAGTGGCCAAAGCGTTGCATAATAGTTGGAGCACAGAATATGCGTTGCGGGCAACAGCAGAATTAGGAGATGAAACCTATTTGCGCAATGCCCTGCATTGGACATTCCCGCAGGCCTACTACTCTATCTTTGCCGGGTTACAGGCGTTCCTGTACACGCTAGGTACAAAGACGAACAATGAGGCAGCCATCAAACGGGAAGCCGGCAGATTGGTAGTGAAGAATGCGTACCCACGGGCTATCGGTTTCTATGCTGCCGGAGCGTACAATGACTTCAGCATTCATCGGTTGCCATTGGCAGGCTACAAAGCCGGACTGCAGATTGCGGGTAAAGAGATTGAAGCACAGGCCCAGATTGGCCAGTTCCTGCGCACCACCAGAAAGATGACGGCAAACGCCATTCGGCAGCAGGTGCAGAAAAACCCGGCTACTGCTATCAGAAGCAGCAAAACCGGTAAGATACTAGACAAGTGGGCCTCTCAGCACTGGCAGCAGATTACCTGGCGCATGGGTTATACCACCTTGTTTGATCTGCTTAGCCGCTTGCGCATCTCATCTACCCAGAAAGAGATTGACCGTTTTGTGGAGGCGGAGATAGACTTTAAACTCTTCCATGAGTGCCTGTTGTCTATTGTAAGCTACCTCAATGGATTGCACGAGTGCTATGTGGCCCAAGCCATGGGGCTGGAGAAGTACCGCAAAGTGGTAGCCGAGTTGCCAGAGCATTTGAGAAGCAGCTTTGTGAAAGACAGGCTACACCAAATGGTAGAGCCGCTCTTCACAGAAGGAAACTCAACCATGCAACTGTCTGCCGCTGCTTAATCCAGAAAATGAATGTGGGAAGGTGTGAATGAGTGAATAATTTATACGAATCTATTCGGCCTGTTTTAAAGAAAACAGGCCGAAATCGTCTCAGGGCAGACTTGTCTTATTCGCCCTTGAAACTTCAAACCCACAAATCAAAAGCTTACTCGTGGCTGAACCGTTCTATCTGCACTCCTTTAGCACCGGCAATTTTCAAGGCTTCAATGGCACAGTGGTTTATTTGCTTCAACTTCAGTTCATGGCCCTCAAACAACGCCAACACCTCGGGATCTACTGATCCGGGATCAGCGGCCTCCTGCATATGACCGGCCTGTTCAATGGTAAAGCAGATAGACTTGATCTTCTCCCCTTTCACCCGCACCTGCGAGGCATTGAACTTAATTAGGTTCTGTTTCAGGTAATCGCGCACAAAATCCCCCTCGTCTATATCGGTTTCGGCTAGCCTGATTACTTCCTGGTAGCTCCGCTTGTGCAGGAACTCTTTGAGGGTAGGTTGCAACATCTTGCGTACCTGCGGCTCGCTGATTTGGTGGGCGTATATCAGAATATTGAAAATCCAGCGGAGGGTACCATCATTTTCCTCAAACACGAGGCTTAATTCACATTTCATAGTCAGACGGGGGATTGTTTTTCACTTTAACGGCGAATCCAAACGAAGGATTAAGATTTTACCTTCTCCTTTCGGGATATAGAAAACCCGTTTTTGAATTCCCATTGGCAAAAGGGCTTGAAACCAGTCCATACAAATACTCCTATTACCTTCTCTTAGTTAAGTAAAACAAGGCCGAGGCAATACCCGCTACGAGCAAAGCGCCCACAGCTGCCTCGGCTTTCCCCGAAGTAGGTTTGCGCCAGCCGCCCGAAATGTCTGTTCCTATGCGGGAAGGCTGAAACAAGCTTCCATCTGTAATAGGCACCGATTCGGCTTGCTCAAAGTATTGTTCTATGATACGGGCGGCACCTTTTCTGGTGTAGCTGGGGAACAAGGCGTTAGACAGTTTAGCAAGGTAGCCAAAGTTGCCCACCATGACCCCGGGTTTGGGTTTGTGTACCAAAGACACCATGGTTTCTGCCACCAGTTGAGGCTCGTAAACCGGCGGCGCAGGTTTGATCTTCTTGCCCACGTAATTGCCCGCGTGCTGAAACCCGGGCGTATCAATAAAAGCCGGAAACACATCACTGATGTAGATATCTGAGAATTGGGTCAACTCAGAACGCAAGGCCTCAGAAAAACCCCTCAACCCATACTTACTAGCTGAGTACGCTACAGCATACGGCATAGGCGCAAAGGCTCCCAAAGAAACGGTGTTGATTAAATGCCCATAGCCTTGCAGCTTGAAAATAGGCAACACGGCATGCGCTCCCCGCATATGGCCTAACAGATTGATCTGGATGATCTGCTCATGCGCCGCCATTGGGGTTTCGTCATACGCTCCCAAGGCACCGGCCCCGGCATTGTTGATCCAGACGTCAATCTTCCTCCCGAAAGCCAAGGCTGCCTCGGCCAAGGCTTCCATGCTCTGCCCTTGGGTCACATCGGTGGGTACGGCAACCGCCTTGCCTCCTAATTGATTACAATCCGCCGCTACTTGCTCCAAAATCTCGGTTCTGCGGGCAGCTAGCACCAGCATGGCTCCTTGTTTGGCTAAGGCCAGGGCGGTTGCTTTTCCAATGCCGCTGGATGCACCAGTAATCGCCACTACTTTATCAGCTAAGGGTTTGATCTGTTCTTTTTCCATGAAAGTAGAGTTAAAGGTCAAGGCCATTCTATACTTTCACTTCTACGGATGAATTTCTGAGTGGATAGCAGATTCCCTTTTGGTTCTCCATCCTTAAAACACGCGTTCCCAGCTTGGTATACCGTACACTACCACGTTCAAAGTGCAGAAAGAAGTACGATGTATTTTCTTTGGCCTCGTAATAGATACCAAGTTCCTCCTCCAGGGGGAAGTTTTGGAAAGCGTTTATCCTTTAATTTATTGACAAATGGAGTTTAGAAAACTAGGAACCTCAGACCTGGAAATATCAGTATTAACGTTTGGCGCCTGGGCAGCGGGTGGCTGGATGTGGGGCGGCACCGAGCGCCAAGAGGCCGTTGACGCCATCAAAGCCGCCTATGATCACGGCATGACCTCTATTGACACCGCACCTATCTACGGACAAGGCTTGAGCGAAGAGATTGTGGGCGAAGCCATCAAAGGTATTCCGCGCGACAAAGTGCAGATTCTGACCAAATACGGCATGCGCTGGGACTTAGCCAAAGGTGATTTCGCTATGAAGAGCGAGGACAACCAAGGCAACAAGATTGACATCTACAAGTACGCCGGCCGTGAAAGCATCATCAAGGAATGCGAAGACAGCCTCCGCCGTTTAGGCACTGATTATATAGATCTATACCAAATCCACTGGCCAGACTCCACCACGCCTATCCAGGAAACCATGGAAACGGTGGCCCAGCTCATCAAAGAAGGAAAAATCCGCCAGGCAGGGGTCAGCAATTACAGCGTGGCTCAGATGCAGGAAGCCGAAAAGTACATCACGCTAGCCTCTAACCAGGTGCCATACAGCATGGTGACCCGCGGCATTGAGGCCGATGTGGTACCACATAGCCTGGAGCAGAACATCTCCATTCTGGCTTACAGCCCACTGGAACGCGGCTTGCTCACCGGTAAAATCAAGCCCGGCCATCATTTCAACGAAGGAGATCACCGCGCCGGACTGCCCGTGTATCAGCCAGAGAACCTGGAAAAGGTGAATGCCTTCCTGAACAAAATCAAGCCGCTGGCTGATGACAAGAATGCCACACTAGGCCAGCTGGTGCTCCGTTGGACCATCGCGCAGCCCGGCATCACCATTGCCTTGGTGGGCGCCCGTAACGCCGAGCAGACCATTCAGAACGCCAAAGCTATGGATGTACAGCTAAGCCAAGATGAACTTACCTTCATCACTCAGGAGCTGAACAAATTGGAATTGCCTAAATAAGCGACTGCGTTTCTAATTACATAAAAGTGAATCGGGGCTGTTTTCAACAAAACAGCCCCGATTCACTTTATTCGGTTCTATTTACTCCGTTCACCAACCTGAGCTTTCTTTTATTTCAGGCCACAGATAGCAATTGTTTCTAATTCAGATGGCATTTTCTCTTTGTATGGGAATAATTTCCGAAATTCGCCCTTTGATATAAAGTACATACTGAAAGACCGTTTCCATGCATTTAAGCGAACAGGAACTACGCCGGCGCCATGAGCGCGAAGAGCTCCAGAAGATGGGCATCAACCCCTACCCTTCCGAACTTTTTGACGTGACCGCCACGGCCAAGGATATAAAGGATCTTTACGATCCAGAGCAGAACAATTTTCAGGAAGTAAGCCTGGCCGGCCGTTTAATGAGCCGCCGCGTGATGGGCAAGGCGTCCTTCGCCGAACTCATGGACAGCTCGGGCCGCATCCAGATCTACGTTTCCCGTGATGACATCGCCCCGGGCGAAAACAAAGACCTGTACAACACCGTGTTCAAGAAGATGCTGGACATCGGCGATTTCATTGGGGTGAAAGGCTACGTGTTCAAAACCCAAGTAGGTGAAACCTCGGTGCACGTCACTGAATTGACCTTATTGGCTAAGTCTTTGAAGCCGCTGCCAATTGTGAAGCGCGAGGTAGACGAGAACGGTGTGGAGCACGTGTACGATGCCTTCACCGATCCAGAACTGCGTTACCGCCAACGGTACGTGGATATGGTGGTGAACCCGGATGTACGGGACACCTTCATTAAGCGGACCAAACTGGTGAACACCATGCGTGAGTACCTGAATGAGCGTGGCTACCTGGAGGTGGAAACCCCTATCCTGCAGCCCTTGTACGGTGGTGCCGCTGCCCGTCCGTTCAAGACGCACCACAACACCCTGGACATGACCTTGTACCTGCGCATCGCCAATGAGCTGTACCTGAAGCGTCTGATCGTGGGTGGCTTTGACGGCGTGTACGAGTTCTCTAAAGACTTTAGAAACGAAGGCATGAGCCGTTTCCACAACCCAGAGTTCACCCAAGTAGAGCTGTACGTGGCGTACAAAGACTACTACTGGATGATGGACCTGGTAGAAGAAATGGTAGAGAAAGTGGCCCTGGCGCTACACGGAACCACTGAAGTACAAGTAGGTGAAAACGTCATCAACTTCGCTCGTCCTTGGAAGCGCTTCACCATGTTTGAAGCCATTCAACACTTCACCGGCATTGACATTTCGGAGATGGACGAAGCGCAACTACGTGAGACTGCTACTGGCCTAGGCATTAAACTAGATCCGAATATCGGGAAAGGTAAGATCATTGATGAGATCTTCGGGGAGAAATGCGAAGGTCAATTAATCCAGCCCACCTTCATCACCGACTATCCGGTGGAGATGAGCCCACTGGCCAAAAAGCACCGCAGCAAAGAAGGTTTGGTAGAGCGTTTCGAGGCGATCTGCAACGGAAAAGAGATCTGTAACTCCTTCTCCGAACTTAACGACCCAATTGACCAACGAGCCCGCTTTGAAGAGCAGTTGGAGTTAGGCAAACGCGGAGACACCGAAGCCATGGTCTTAGACGAGGACTTCCTGCGTGCGCTAGAGTACGGCATGCCACCAACCGCTGGTCTGGGCATCGGAATCGACCGCCTGAGCATGATCATGACCAACTCACAATCCATCCAGGACGTGCTGTTCTTCCCTCAAATGAAGCCTGAGCGCCAAGACAATTAAGGTGCTACTAAGATAAGGTGCTAATGTGGTGATTTACTTCAGCATAGAAACAGAAAGGCCGCTCTTATTGAAGCGGCCTTTCTGTTTCTAGCCCTTTTTTGAATTTCAAGGCTTAAAACGCTAATCAGAAATATGTCTCTTCTTACTTCGCTGGCGCGAGCGTCCCGCTCGTGTCCGCACGCATTCCCGGAGGGCTTTTACTACATGCTTTAACGGTTCAGGTGTTTTGATTACTTTCTAAGGAATTTCTTCCTTTTGTTATGCTGAAAGGATCTTGTTTCAAATGGTAGTGGCGCTTGAGTAAACGGTGTTCCAGTTTGCCCACAAGATCTTTCCAAGATGACAAATAGGAGTATGTTTCCATTAGCAATGCGTCCGGACACGAGCCGGAGGCTCGCGCCAGCAGGGATAAAAGACACCAGAGGGTTTACGGTCTCTTTTCAAGAAAACGGCCAAAAAACAAGAATGCCTTAAATGCAGAAAGCCTTCCCCGTCTGGGAAGGCTTTCTTGATATTGGTTAAATAACTTCTACTCGCTACTCCTTGATGTGACTTTCGTCTGTGTTACTAAGCTGCTCTAGTATCCCTCAAAAAGCTTAACCTATTGGTCAATTTTATTTAAGTTTCAACGTAATCAAACAACTAAGCGTTACTTCATCTGTTTCGCAATTTCTTATTTAACCAACATTTATACCTTCTTTAACGACTAGCAAACCAGAAGGTTACAGTAGCTGAGAAAAAAAGTAGAAAAATTAAGAAGCGGTAGATGCCCCACCGCCTTTTGAGGTTCCTTTGGCTCTGCTAGCTCTTTTTGGCTTGGTAGTGGCAGATGCAGCGCTTCCGGCGTCAGCGCCAGAGGCATTCACATCAGTGTCATTGCCAAGGGTACCGGCATCGGCACCGTAAGCACCACCGCCAATTCCAGCGCCTACGTCTGAAGTGGCAGTACCGGTGGTATTGTCACGAGGATCGTTAGCACCCATCAGGTCTACATTGCCGCCGGTTGGGTTATTGTCCAGGTGCGATGTTGCCGTAGTGTTGGAGCCAGTGTTCACCACATCGGCATCACCACTGCCCCCGCCAGATTTCTTACCCAGCAGCGCGCCTGCGCTAGATCCTAGGCCTGACAGTTTAGATCCTAGGCCAGAACCCAGCTTAGAGGCAGAATTCTTAAGGTTACTCCGGGTAGCTTGTCCGGCTTCGGGAGCCATAAGGATACCAGCCACTAAACCAGCACTAGCGCCGGCTAACATGGCCAGGATTACTTTTCCATTATCGTCTTTCATGAGCTTTACTTTTAAGGGAACAATAGGTTCAATTACAAAACGTCCGTTCCTTCTTAACGATAGTCAAAACTTTTGGTTATGCCTCCGTTTTGGCTATCAGGGTGGTGCTCAAGCAAGTGCTAAGACTGTGCGCCAGTGTTGTTATCGCCGGCGGTGGCATCTGATCCGGTAGATTTTGCTGCGCTGTTTGCGCCTTCAGTTCCGCCCAACAGGCTAGACAATCCACTCAGTTTTTCCAGGATAGGAGAGATCTGGCCGTTCACGCTCTCTGCCAATTGGCTGGCGGCTTTCACCAAACCTTCACGAGAATCTCTTCCGTTTCCTGGGGCCATTAAAATACCTGCAACTACACCAGCAGCGGCTCCAGCGGCGGCGGCGATCAAAATTTTTGAATTGTCATTTCTCATAGTGGTAAACAAATAAGGGTTAAAAGAATAAGATCCGTTGCACGGATACCTGTATAACGCAGATCCATGCTCCGGCAATATATACTACAGCTAATATATATCGTAATATATATTGGAGCGGTTTACGCATTTATACGGAGACAGGTTAACCGTTTTTTGTTTGTTTTGTGAAATACAAGCAAAAAACGGCGGGTCAGAAATACCCAAAAGCGGTCCATTGGCTTATTTCCGTATATTTCACCTGACATTAACTCCTATGAAAAAACACCTTCTTTTTTATGCTTTGGTGCTGGGCAGCGCAACGTTTGCCTGCAAGACCCACCCACCCATGGCTACCGCCTGCATTGACCCTTCAAAGATTGACAAAGAGCGCGCTTGCACCATGCAATATGACCCGGTTTGTGGCTGCGATGGCAAGACTTACGGAAACGCCTGCGTGGCCGAAAGCGCCGGCGTTACTTCCTTCACCAAAGGCGAGTGCGCCGCCAAGAGCACTAACAACTAGACTATGAGCGAAAAAAAATATTTTCTGCAGACAGCTCCTTTCAGAGTACCCACTACCGACGGGAAACTCATTGAAGAGCATTTTGGCCTAGCCAGCACCAAAACAGAGGCTTTCAGTGTAGCGCACATGGTGGCCCCTCCGCAATGGGGCGAGCCGCACCAAACGCCTGAGTTTGATGAGGTCACCATTGTCTTACGGGGCCGGAAGCAAATAGAGATTGACGGCGAGACCGTGGTACTTTCTGCGGGGCAAACGCTCCTTATCAAGGCGGGAGCCCGTATCCGGTACGCCAATCCCTTTGACGAGGAATGTGAGTACTGGTCTATCTGTGTACCGGCCTTTGACATTAACACCGTCAATCGGGAGGACTAACCCACGCTACCACTACCATACTTCAAAGCCGCTGCAGCCCTGTGGCGGCTTTGTGTTTTTTGGTTCATTTTCCTAGAATCAGGTTTAAAACACACCGTTCGCCTTCCATTTGTACCTTCTTTTTGGTTCATTGGAGTACCACAAACAAACCTTTCATGAAACAATTTTACCCAACTACCAGACATCTAAAGCACCTAGCCCCGGCCTGCCTTGTTGCAGCGCTCTCCCTAACTGGCTGCACCCGTCCTGCCTCCACGTCCAGCACCCCGGCAGCCGCCACCAACCCGCCTGCTTTTTCCATGATCAAGGAAGAGGACCTGCGGCGGGATTTGTTTTCCATGGCCAGTGATAGCCTCCGCGGCCGAAGAGCCGGTGAAACCGAAGAGCTCCGTGCCGCTGCCTGGACCGCTGAACGCGCCCGTCAGGCCGGATTGGAGCCCGCCGGAGACGACGGTACCTACTTCCAGTTCTTTCCGCTTCGCCGGACGCAAGTTTCTCCTTTAAGTCAAATCACGCTTGGAGGCCAGAAGTTGCAGTTAGGGAAAGATGTTTGGGTAACCTCTCCGGTGGAAGGTCAGGCCGATGGGACCCCGGTTTGGCTTAATGCCTTAGCAGATACTACCAAGCAATCGTTACGAGGCAAGATTGTAGCCATGAGAATGCTTCCGCCTACTACGCTGCCAGCACCCGGTATGAGCCTGTGGGGCTACCGATACATTCTATCGGCGGTTCGGCAGCAAGGGACCCTTTTGACAAGGGCGGGAGCCTCGGCCATCGTCCTGGTTGCTGATTCCACTACCCAGGCCAGTCTGGCTTTTGCAGGCCATGGTTTTGAGGAAGGCACCTACCAGTTGGAAGGTTCGGCCACGCCACCCAACAACCGGGCCGTTCCTATTCTCATTGTGCAACCCACCGTAGCCGCCGGCCAGTCTCTGCCAGACCAGTTACGCAAACCCTCCGGTGCGGCCAGAATCCAAATCAAAGTAGACAGCTATATTTATCCATCGGCCAACGTAGTGGCGCGGGCTCCCGGGGCCGACCCAACACTGAAGAATGAATACGTACTCTTCAGCGGGCACCATGACCATGACGGAGTAGGCACGGCCATTGACGGAGACTCTATCTGGAACGGCGCGGATGACAACGGAACGGTTAACGTGGCCATGTTAGCCATTGCCCGTGCTTGGAAGCACAACCCCGGACAGCGCTCAGCTTTATTTGTTTGGCACGGGGCCGAGGAACGGGGCCTTTTAGGTTCCCGCTGGTACGCCGAAAACCCCACCGTGAAAAAAGAATCCATTGTAGCCGTGCTTAACGGAGACATGATTGGCCGGAACGCTCCTGATTCCGCGGCCTTGCTGGGCTCCATTAAACCGCACCGCAACTCCGCCGCTTTGGTAGACATGGCCCTTCAGGCCAATCAGAACTTCACCAAGTTCAAACTAGATACCTCTTGGGATGAGCAGAAACACCCTGAGGGTTGGTACTTCCGGAGCGACCACCTCCCCTACGCCCGCGCTGGTATCCCGGCTATTTTCTTTACCACCCTGTTGCACCCTGATTACCACACCCCCAAAGACGAAGCAGACCGGATAGACTATAAAAAGCTTGCTAGAATGACCCGCTGGATGTACGCCACCGGTTGGGCCATCTCCAACACCCCTCAGCGTCCAACCGTTGACCCAGATTTCAAACTGGAGCGGTAAGGCTTTGCGAGAAACCCTTTCTAGGCCCTTTTTCTTAAACAGCCCCTAAACAGAAAGCCCGCTGCTAATTGCAGCGGGTTTTCTGTTTAGGGGCTGTTTAAGTGAAAATTAGCTTCAACTATAATTAAGATGGAAGAGAAGGCTTTCCTCCATCATGCGCTCAACGCCAGCAATTCTTTCGCGCTTTGGAAGGCGTTTTCAGAAGGATTAGCTCCGGCAATCATTTGCGCGATCTCCACCACGCGTTCTTGGTGACTCAACTGGCGGATACGGCTGATGGTACGGTCGGCGCGGTCTTCTTTGTAGACGAAGTAATGCGTATCACCCTGGGCGGCCATCTGCGGTAAGTGCGAGATACAGATCAACTGGTGCTTCTGCGACATCTGCTGCATCATTTTACCCACTTTCACGGCAATCTCGCCAGAAATACCCGTGTCAATCTCGTCAAAGATGATGGTAGGCAAAGCGGTCTTGTCAGCGAGCAGGTACTTCACACAAAGCATCAAGCGAGAGAACTCACCACCTGAGGCGGCTTTGCTCAACGTTTGAGGGGCAGCGCCTTTGTTCGCACTGAACAGGATGTTCACCACGTCTATACCGGTGGTGGCCGGCGCCGATATTTTATGCTCCAGTACTACCCGGGCATTCGGCATCCCCAGTTCAGAGAGCAGGTTATGCAATTCATCCTGGAAAATGGTGAACACGCTGGTACGGCTCTCAGATAGTTCCTGGGCCCGGGCTTCCACTTCCTGCAGGGCGGCAGAAAGAGCCTTCTTGGTTTTCTCAATGGCGGCATCCAGGTTGTGAACGCTGCTCACCTTAACCTCTAATTCGGCTTGCAGGGCTAGTAATTCTTCCACCGTACGCACCTGGTGCTTGCGTTGCAGTGTATAGATTAAATCTAGGCGTTCCTGCAGTTGTTCGGCGCGTTGCGGATCAGCTTCGGTTTTGCGCTCAGCGTCTTCCAGTTCTCCGGCAATGTCGTTTAATTCTATCAGGCAGCTATCCAGACGCTCTTTCAGGTTTTGGAAGCTTTCCCCGTACTCGGTAACCTGGCCCACCAGATGACTGGCGTCTTTCAAGGCTCCGGCGGCATTGTACTCGCTCTCCGAGATGTACTGCAAGGCCTGGCTCAGCTTCAGTTTGATCTCCTCGGCGTGCTCCAGTTGCTTCAGTTCTATCTCGTGGCTTTCCTGTTCTTCGGCCTGCAGGTTGGCTTCTGAAAGTTCGTTAAGCAAATAGGTGTTATAATCCAGTTCCTTTTGGGATTGGGCCAGCTGTCCTTCCAGGTCTTTGTACTCGCGCTCCAGTTTCCGGTAGGTGCGGTAGGCGGTGCCGTATTGGGTACGCAGGGCTTCGTTCTGGGCATACAAATCCACGATATTCAACTGGTACCCCTGGTCGCCCAGCAGCAAAGTATCATGTTGTGAATGGATGTCCATGAGCTGATCCCCTATGCGGCGCAGCTGCTCCAGGGTCACAGGCGTGTCATTCACGAAGGCCCGCGATTTGCCCGAGGGGCTTATCTCGCGGCGCAGCAAGCTGACAGGTTCAAAGTCCAGGTCTTCCTCTTCAAAGAAGGCCTCCAGTTGGTATTCAGAAATATTAAAGGAGCCCTCAATCACGCACTTTTCATTCTGGTTGAAAAGCAGTTTGGAATCGGCCCGGTTTCCTAGCAGCAACCCAATCGCCCCCAGCATGATAGACTTACCGGCTCCGGTTTCCCCGGTGATAATGTTCAGCAACGGCGATGGCTGCAGCTCCAGCTGCTCAATAAGGGCGTAATTTTTTATCTTAAGATCTACGAGCATAAGGTAGGAATGCCTCTTTCAGTTTGTGTTGTGATGGTGTACTCCAATAGACAAAGATGCTAATTTATTTAGTTTCAAAACTAATCTATATAGCTAATTTTCTTTAAAGGGGAGTACCTTTTCAGAAGTCTTTGGTAACTGTATCCGTGATCCGTCACTCCTTCCTGTACGTGCCGTTCAGGCAAAAGTGCCGGTGTATTTTCCTTCTCCTTTGAACAGTTTCTTTTACCAGACCGTTCTCCGTCATCCCTTTTTCACCTGTTTTTTGAAAACAAGTTTCAAACTAGAAACTGTTGTACGAAACCGAATAGCTACTGCCTGAAAACGTACAGCCCCTTCTCCGGGAATTGGCTTTCTGCAGCACAAACGCCCTTTTCTTGGTTTGGCACGACCATTGGCTATAGGAACCGGCTAGCATTACACTTTCCTAATATATGGAAAGATTTCGGAAAGAAACTTGCCCTAGCCTAGTCACCCGGTCTACTCTAAAACTGCATGAAGAAAAATTTACTCGTCATATTTCTTACAATAATAGATGTTTTGCCCGTTCTTGCCCAAGGTCGTGTGCAAAGCCCTACCACCTCTTCTGTAATAACATCTCCGGGACAAGCCGGAAACTCAAAGATCTCCGGGCAGGTGCTAGACGCCGACACTAAGAAACCGGTGGAGTTTGCGACCATTGCTCTCCTTCAAGCAGGTACCGGCCAATCTGTAGACGGCACGGTGGCCGATGAGAAAGGAAAATTCACCCTGAGCAAAGTAGCGGAAGGCACCTTTACCCTGAACATCTCTTTCATTGGGTACCAAGCCCAGCGTCTGGAAAACATTTCCGTCACAGGCGGAAAAGACCATGTGCAAACCGGCACCATCTTCTTAAAAGCCGAGGCCAAGAAATTGAATGAGGTAGTGGTCACCGGTGAGAAACCACTGATTGAGGAAAAGGTAGACCGCCTGGTGTACAACGCCGAGAAGGACCTCTCTACCATGGGTGGTAACGCCGCCGATGTGCTCCGCAACGTGCCCATGCTCACCGTAGATGGCGACGGCAACGTGCAGTTGCGGGGCTCCTCTAACATAAGGGTGCTCATCAATAACCGGCCTTCCTCCATCATGGCCAGCAGCGTGGCCGATGCGCTCCGGCAGATACCGGCGGATATCATAAAGTCTGTGGAGGTGTTCACCAGCCCGTCGGCTAAGTATGACGCCGAGGGAACGGCAGGCATTATAAACATCATCACGAAGAAAAACACGCTTCAGGGGCTAACCGGCGGAGGTTCCATCACCCCTGGCAACGTCTCTACCATTGGCAGCGTTAACCTCAACTTCCGCCAAGGCGATTTTGGCATTAACTCCAGTTTCAGCACCAATCAGTTTTACAACCGCGGGAAATCTTTTCTGGAACGAACTACCTTAGACGGCACCAGCCGTTTGGTGCAGGAAGGAAACGTGAAAACCCGCAATGGCTTTATAAGCGGGCAAGTGGGGTTTGATCTCAACCTCTCGGAAAGAAGCAGCTTGGGCGGTGGGGTGCGTATGAACCCAGACCATGACTTTATTGACAATTACCGCACCGCTACGACTTACGCACATGACCAACCAGCGAGAACTTCCTTTTTTGACTCAGACACCCGTAACCGAGGCCTAGGGTATGACCTGAACCTGGATTACCTCTACACCTTTAAAAAGCCCCAGCAGGAGTTCAGCATCTTAACCCTTTACTCCAACTACAACTCAGAAGACAATACCTATCAGAACGAGTACAGTTTGGGACAGGAACTGATTTCTAGGCAAAACAGCCAGAACATTTACGAGAACGGGGAATTCACCTTCCAAACGGATTACATCCACCCGGTGGGAAAAAACAGCATCATGGAACTAGGCGCGAAAACCATTCAGCGGCAAGCCACCAGCGATGGAACCTTCTATGACCAAAACCTGCTCCAGAACCGGGAAGAAACCACCCGCAGCAACTTCTCCTACCACCAAGACATCTATGCCTATTACCTGACGTATGGCTTCAAACTATGGCAGAAGCTGAACGTGAAAGTAGGCGGCCGGTACGAGACAACCATGATTTCAGCCAATTTCAAAACTGAGGAACAGGCTTTCAGCACCGATTACGACAACTTCATCCCCAGCGTGGCCCTCTCTTACACGCACAAAGAAAAGCATACGTTTAAGGCAAACTTCACCCAGCGCATCCAGCGGCCCCAATTGTATTACCTTAACCCCTTTGAGCAAATTGTGTCGCCGCAAGTCATCAGGGTAGGAAACCCGGAGTTGGATGCAGAACTCTCCAATCTCTACGAACTCAGCTATGGCACTTACACCAAGGCGGCTTCCCTCAACATCAGCTTCTACGGCCGCACCACCGATAATGCCATCATGAACATCCCCCTCCTTCGGAACGACACAACCTACTACACTTTCGCTAACATCGCGAGTGCCCGTACCTTTGGGGTAAACGTCTATGGCTCGGTTAAGCCCGTCAAGATTTGGACTGTCAACCTCAATTTGAATGTGTACCACGCTTTCTTGGAGGGCACCAACTCGTCTAACGAGGGTTGGATGTACAACCTAAGCGCCTTCACGGCCCTTGAACTGGGGAAAGGCTGGATTTACCGCTTTAACAGCTCCTTCAACTCCAGACGCGTCGTTTTGCAGGGAAGGATGGGTGCCTTTTATTACCACAACACCACCTTGCGCAAAGACATCTTCAACAAGCGAGGTGGCATTGGCATCAACCTGGCCAACCCTTTCATGAAGGGTACCCGCATGCGAAATGACCTTAGAACCGATCAGTTTGTGCTGCACGAAGACAACATCAACTATACCCGAGGGGTGCGCCTCACCTTTGAGTACCGTTTCGGCAAACTGGAGCAGACCAAAAAGCCTCGTAAGCCCAAGAAAAACATTTCCAATGATGATGCCTTGCGGAGCTGACAGCCAAGGTTTCTTCCTCTGCCCTCATGAGGCCTGAAAACAGAAACCCCTTCCTTACTGGAGTAAGGAAGGGGTTCTGTTTTTAATGTAGTTTTAGAAAAGAAGGCAGGAAACTGAATACTCTTGTACCTCTTTCTTTTCAAACTAAAGATCTCTTTTAGGGTTATGATCAGAAAACAGCAGCAAAACCATAGGTCTTAGCGTTGCACCAGCGTTTCGTAGCGGGCCCGGTTGGTAGGGTCTACCTGAGTGAGCAGATCGTAAGCCTGTTGTTTCTGGGCAGGCGTTGCCGAAGCAAAGGCGTTACTCAATTCAGTCGCTTTGGCCTCAAAGAACGAACGCAGGGCAGCTCCTCCGGGCCTGATACGGGCCACTTGTTGGATATTGCGCAGAGCTTCCAATATATTCTGGCGGGCTTTCTCCGGATCCTGTACCATCAGGTCTAACCCTTGGCGGTGGTATAGATAGAGTGCTGACCGCAGGGGCTCAAACTGCGGGTCTTGCAGGTTATTGATAAGCCAGTACCGGTTACGGGTATCGGCGGTGGCGCTCCAGCCCCCACCGGCGGCTCCGGCAGAAGTTACCAAATTCACAATGTTGCTAGCCTCGGCCAACGCGTTGGCACCTCCCAACCTGGAAAAACTGTCATTGTCCATGCCAATAATGGTATAGGCATAGAAAGACAGGATGGCGGTCAGGTTAGACGTATAGGTGTTGGGCGCATATTGTAAGGGCTGCGCGGGGTTATATTCAAACTCAAACTTGGTGTCTACAAAGGAAAGGACCGTGGTTTCGTAGCCCGTGCCATACGTAGGTCGGCTGGAAATTACTTGAGTATTGGCCTCATACACGCCAATCTGCGGCATTGCCCGAAGCGTGATGAATAACTTGCACCGGATACGCTCCTCGTTCTGGTACACATCGCTGGTCCAACGGGTGTTGTTCATGATCTCGGAGATGGCGTTCTGCATCTGTTGAAACACCTGCCGGTCGGTGGCCTGTACCTGCTCGCTGTTCACAGTTACTTCGCAACGCAATTCCTGCGCCTGCGTGCACAGCGGGAACAGCAGCCCCAGCAAAATCCACCCTATCTTTTTTGCAAACATGCCCATTCAGCTTTGATTGATTCCAGAATATCTTGTGCTACCTCGTCTTTGTTTTTAAGCGGATACTCCTCTACGGAGGCAGGCTTTACAATCGTGATCTTATTTGTATCGTGCTTAAAGCCAGCACCCGGATCACGAAGCGAATTAAGAACCACCATGTCCAGGTTCTTCTTCAGGAGCTTGCCGCGAGCGTTCTCCAGTTCCTGATCAGTTTCCAGGGCGAACCCTACCGCAAATTGATCCAAGCGCTTTTGCCCGCCCAAAGTAGCTGCTATATCAACGTTCTTTACCAGTTCAATGGTAAAGGAGGCATCACTTTTTTTTATTTTAGAAGTAGCGGTGTCTTTAGGCTTGTAGTCAGCCACGGCAGCGGCAAAAATCCAGAGGTCTGCTTCCGGGGCTTTGGACTGGCAGGCGTCAAACATTTCATCGGCAGTCATCACCGAGGTAACCTGCACGTTGGGGTGCTCCAAGGTAAGTGAAGTGGGACCAGATACCAAATAAACCTCTGCCCCCTGCTCTGCTAAACTCCGGGCCAAGGCATAGCCCATTTTACCAGTGGAATGGTTCCCAATAAACCGAACTGGGTCCAGGGGCTCATAAGTGGGCCCAGCCGTAATCAAGACTTTCTTGCCGCTAAACAATGTTTAAAGAAGTAAAATGCTGTTGTAAAACCTGGATAATCTCTTCCGGTTCAGCCAGACGCCCCTGCCCTACCAGCCCACTGGCCAATTCGCCGTGCCCGGCCTCAATCACGTGGTTTCCGTAGGAGCGCAACAGCCTGAAGTTTTCCTGCACGGCCGGGTGCTGGTACATGTCCAAATCCATGGCCGGGGCCACAAACACCGGGCAACGGGCCGAAAGGTAGGTAGCCGAAAGCAAGTTATCACATAAGCCCCGGGCAAACTTACCAACCGTATTGGCGCTGGCGGGTGCCACGACCATGGCATCGGCCCAGAGGCCCAGTTCCACGTGGTTATGCCATAAACCGGAGCTATCATCACGGACAAACTCGGTTAAGACTGGCCGCTTTGACAAGGTGGCTAAAGTGACAGGGGTTATAAAAGCAGAAGCAGAAGTGGTCAGGATTACCTGCACTTCTGCTTCTGCTTTTATGAGGAGCCGCACCAGCAAAGCCGCTTTATAGGCTGCTATGCTACCACAAACCCCCAGGAGTATTTTCTTATGCCGAAGCATTCAGAAACGTGAAATTATAACGCTGAAGAGGTTTGCTCTTCGTCATCGGCGTTACGGAAATACACTTTTCCTTCAATGAACTCTTCAATGGCCATGTTGGTAGGCTTAGGAAGACGCTCATAGTATTTAGAGATCTCAATCTGCTCGCGGTTTTCAAATACCTCTTCCAGGTTGTCCACGGTAGTGGCAAACTCGGCCAGTTTAGAGTTCAATTCTTCTTTCACCTTTACGGCAATCTGGTTTGCACGCTTAGAGATGATAGAGATAGACTCATACACGTTACCGGTCTCAACCGCCAGGTCAGAAATGTTACGCGTTACGATAGATGCTGGTACTTGGGCCATATGTCTCGTGAATTGGGTTTTACAAAATTAGTTTTTGGTGGCAGTAGCGGCTGCCGCCGGAGCCTTGCTCAGTCTTTCCAGGGCCTGACGGCTGGAGTCATAGATTTCCTCGGCGTTACGCTGATACTTGCTTTTTGGATAGGAATCCACAAAGGCCTGATACATGGTGATCACCTCGGCATAGCGCTCACGCTGTTTACTTTCAATACTTTCTCTGGCGTAGTTGTACTGGGCATCTATGCGCAGGAAAGCCGCCTCCTCATTATAAATAGACGATGGATAGTTTTTCCGGAAGTTTTCCAGCGTCACTACCGCCGCCTTGTAGTACTGAGGGTCGTAGTTGGTAAGCTTGTAGTATTGCTTTGCGTTGTCAAACGCTTTTACCTCAATCTTGCGGGAAAGCTCATCATAGATGGTGTTGGCCTCCGGCATGTACTTGCTTTGCGGGTACCGACGCATGAACTCCTGCAAGGCAGCCATCGCCTGAACGGTGCTCTGCTGGTCTAGGTTCATGGAAGGTGACTCGTTGGTCAGCGACTTGGCGTTCATGAACGCAGCCTCTTCGGCGTACTGGCTCCGGGGAAACGTCTGCCCGAAAGAGATGAAATGGAAAGAACTTTCCAGGTAAAGCTGCTGGTGGTATTTGGTATAGGCGTACAGGAAGTTTGCTTTCTCGTACTCGCTACGCCCTTTCAACAACGGCATAAGGTCTTCCAGCAACGCTCCGGCTTTTTCGTACTCTTCCTTTTCATAGTAAGAGAGCGCCGCAGCGTACTTCTTATCTACGTCGTCGCTTTTCAGGATTTTATTGTATTGCCCACAGGCGCTCACTAGAAGAACTAAGAGCAGGATAGGCAAATAGAAAAGATTGCGTTTGGTCATAAGCGCGCAAAAATAACATTTTTTTTTATATCTAACAGAACGAATGGCCTTTCCATTCAGTATTGGTCGCTAATTTATCACCCCTTGCTCATGCTAGCCAAAGGCTTTTTAGTTGATTTGGCAGGTTTAGGAGCAGCTTTCGCCTTTTTAGGGGCCGTATCTTTCGCCTTGGTAGCCGTTGTTGCTGGTTTAGGAGATGGGGCCTTCTTCTTTGGAGTCCTTTTCGCCAGCACAGTAGCACGGCTAGGTATCTCGTCGCTTCTCCAAACAAAACCTTTCAGGCGCTTATCCGGGTCTTTCAGCTCATGCGGCGGAATAAGCTTGGCGTCTGGTTGCTCCAGAAAGGTGATGTATTGTACCTGCCCCTCTTTGAACATCATGCGCATGTCACTGCTCACCGCCCGGTTCATGCCCATGGTAGTGGTATCGCCCTGCAAGGCAAAATACAGGCTCTCTGCATTTCCATTCACGTCAATGCGCCTTATCTTTCCATCAGCGAAGCGGGCCGTCATGTTGCGTCCTTTCACCTGATTGTAGTTCTCCAGGGTGTCTATGGAAATGGCAAACGAGTTCCCGAACATGCGCATCTGGTCAATGGTGTTGTTGCGCATTTTCATGATGACCGTATCGGCAGTCATCTGGTTTTTGTTTGCCCACAACCGCGGGTTCCGGCTCATGTAAATAATAGAGTCCTGCTGGTCGTAAGTCAAAGAATCGCACAATCCCTGCAAATCAGACTTGTAGATGCGCACATCATGGTAGGCGAAGAGTTTGCCTTTTTTGGTTTTGTCTTTCACGTTCTCCACCGAGACTAAGGTATCGGCCGAGAGATACATGGTGTCCCGCTTGGAAACGGTGCGCATCACCGGCGATCCGTAAACTTTGGCCCGCCCCCTTGCCCGCCAATACAACGCAGTTTGTCCCGTAATAATGGTCGTATCCTTGATTGCGGTCATGGACACGTTACGGGAGGCCGTGTAATATTCTTTTGTCTTATCATAGGTGAGCACCTCCCCTTTGATCAAATAATCCGGGGTTCTGATGCTGGCGTTGCCTCTAAAATTAGATTCACGAGTGACCGTGTTGTAAGTGCCTCGGTTAGCAAAAAGGGTTCCGTCCGGTGATTTAATGGTGGTTGGTCCGAAGAACTCCACCACCTTGGTCACCGTGTTGTAAGACATGGTATCGCTCAGCACTTCGGCGTTCTGCCCCACATATTTGATGTTCTTCTTGAACGTAAGGACTTTGTCTTCTGAGGTATAAGTACCCAACTGGCTGTTGATGGTGTAATCAGGCCCCACAATGTTGCCGGCCATGGTATAGAAGGCGCGCTTGGCATTGAGGTCATAGTCCAGCGAAGGCGTAGTCAGGGTCATCTGCTCGTCACGCAGCGTAACCCCGCCCCGCATGTTGGCAATGCGGCGGGTACCGTCATAACTGGCGGTGGCACTTGTGGCGTCCATACCGGGCTGAGTGATGTGCACATTCCCGAAAACCTCTAACCGGTTCCGGTCGCTGGCGTATTGGTAGGCAGAGTCTGAGGTAAGAGTGGTTTGCCCCTGGCGCATGACCACATTCCCCAGCAACCGGCGCACCTCTTCCCCGTTGTACGTCCCAGACTGGAGCGTATTCGCCGACACTTCTACCGGCTGACCGTTCCCCTGCGGAGCCGGCGTACCCTGCCCAAAGGCTAAAATAACCGAGAACAGGGAGAAAAGAGATACTAAACCTATCTTTGTGAACTTCATCAATAAATGCAATAGCTGCGAAATTACTAAAAATACCCTTCCTTTACCGATGCTCGAGAAAGTTTTACACTATATAACTGCCCATCAACTAGCCACCTCAGACACCAAAATTCTGGCCGCCGTAAGCGGAGGCCTGGATTCTGTGGTCCTGGCCGATGTACTGCACCGCCTCAAGCTGCCCTTTGCCGTGCTGCACTGCAATTTTGGGCTCCGCGGCGAGGAGTCTGATACCGACGAGCTCTTCGTGCGCAAGCTGGCCAAGCAGTACGATGCCCCCTTTTACAGCGAGCAGTTCCAGACCCAGGCTTTCGCCGAGCAGGAAGGCATCTCCATCCAGATGGCGGCCCGCACCCTGCGCTACCAATGGTTTGAGCAGATGCGGGAGCAGCTAGGCTATGACGTCATTGCCACCGCCCACCACCAGTCCGATGCTTTGGAAACCGTGCTCCTGAACCTGGTGCGCGGCACCGGTTTAGCCGGCCTTCACGGAATCCTGCCCCAAAACGGAAACCTGATCCGCCCCTTGCTGGGTCTCACCAAAGACGATCTGTATGACTGGCTGGTAGCTAAACGCTTGGCGTGGCGCGAAGATTCCAGCAACGAGAGCACCAAATACAACCGGAACCTGGTGCGCCATGAGGTCATTCCCGTGCTCAAGAAACTAAATCCCAACCTGGAAGAAACCTTCACCACCACCCTGGAGCGCCTGCAAGGCGCCGAGGCCGTGTTCCTGGCTTCTTTTCAAGAAATGAAGGCCAAAACGCAACGACAGGAAAACGGAGCTATTTACCTTTCTATTGCCCCGTTGCAGGCCAGCCCGGCCCCAACCGTTTTCCTGCACGAACTGCTAAAATCGTTCCATTTCTCCTATCATCAGGCGCAGGAAATCGCCGCCGCTTGGGAAGGGACCTCCGGCAAGACGTTCTCCTCTCCAACCCACGTGCTAGTGAAAGACAGAGAAGACCTGGTAATCACCCCCAAACCGCTTGAAAAGTTTGGCAGCGTTTCCGTTCCCGAAGGAACCACCGAATTGCGTTTTGGGCCTTATTTGGCCAAATTCACCCGTAAACCCGCCGAGGGCTATAAAGTACCCCGCACCAAAGACGTAGCCGCTTTAGACGCTGACCTGGTGAAGTTTCCGTTAAAGCTTCGTCCCTGGAAAGAAGGTGACTGGTTTATCCCGCTGGGCATGAACGGCAAAAAGAAAGTGAGCGACCTTTTGATAGACAAGAAAGTACCCGCCAACCTTAAACCCGATGTTTGGGTATTAGTCTCTGACGCGTCTCTGACCTGGGTACTGGGCCAGCAACTAGACAACCGTTTCAAAGTCACTGAGAACACCCAACAAGTGCTGGAAATTACCGTCACTCGGGTTTAGTTGTTCATTGTTAATTGTTGATTGCTGATTGTTAGTTGGGCCTGAATTGTAAATCACTTAGACCAAATTGCGCGCAAAGTGAGAGGGACGTGACTTGCGTTTAGAGGCAATTTTCAGAGAAACAGACCTAAAACAACAATCAACAATTAACAATCAGCAATTAAAAAGGGAGCAGAATTTTCAAGTGTTGGCCTTTTTCCTAAATTCACCGCGTAGTCTAGTAAGTACATCAACCTAACCAAAATAAAACCGAATGAAAGTAACCGTAGTTGGAGCCGGAAACGTAGGGGCCACCTGTGCCGACGTTTTGGCGTACCGCGAGATTGCCAATGAAGTAGTGTTAGTGGATATCAAAGAAGGCTTCGCCGAAGGCAAAGCATTGGATATCTGGCAGAAATCGCCAATTAACCTGTATGACACCCGCACCGTGGGTGTTACCAATGATTATACCCGCACCGCCAACTCAGACGTGGTGGTGATTACTTCCGGTTTGCCCCGCAAGCCCGGCATGACCCGCGACGACCTGATCAGCACCAACGCCGGTATCGTTCGTTCTGTGACCGAAAACGTGATTAAGCACTCGCCGGAGGCCATCATCATTGTGGTGTCTAACCCACTTGACGTGATGACTTACGCAGCGCATATCACCTCTAAACTGCCTCGTACTAAAGTAATGGGCATGGCCGGTATCCTGGACACCGCCCGCTACCGTGCTTTCTTAGCCGAAGAACTGAACGTGTCCCCTAAAGACATTCAAGCAGTTTTGATGGGTGGCCACGGTGATACCATGGTTCCGCTTCCGCGTTACACCACGGTAGGTGGTATTCCGGTAACCGAGCTAATTGATTCTGCCAAACTGGACGCCATTGTAGATCGCACTAAAAACGGAGGTGGCGAGCTGGTGAAACTGATGGGCACCTCGGCTTGGTATGCTCCAGGTTCAGCGGCTGCGCAGATGGTAGAAGCCATTGTGCGCGATCAGAAACGCGTGTTCCCTGTTTGTATCAAACTGGAAGGCGAATACGGTATCAACGGCACCTACCTGGGCGTACCAGTAGTTCTAGGTAAAAACGGCATTGAGAAAGTAATTGAGCTGCAACTGAACGAGGACGAAATGGCCTTACTGAGAGCCTCTGAAAAAGCGGTGCGTGAGGTAATGGACGTGTTAGACAACATGCCTGCCAACGCATAAGCTCATTCCCACAAACAACCAAAACAGGAAAGCCCGGCTCATGAGCCAGGCTTTCCTGTTTTTACCCTGTCCTTTAGAAAACGGCCGCAAAAGGGCCTACTGCTTGTACACCACCCCATCTTTCATCACGAAGCTCACCTGCTGCAAAAGCTTAATATCCTGCAGCGGATCCCCGCTCACGGCCACGAAATCAGCGAACTTGCCTTTCTCTATGGTACCCAGTTTGGCAGACATCCCCAGCAAGTCGGCGGCGTAGACGGTGGCGGCTTTGATGGCTTCCATGGCGGGCATGCCGGCCTCCACCATGTATTCAAATTCCTTCGCGTTTTTGCCGTGCATGAACACCCCGGCATCTGTACCGAAGGCAATCTTCACGCCTTTCTTGTACGCTTTGGCAAAAGTGCCTTGTAACTGCGGCCCAATAGCCAGAGCTTTGGGGGTTACCAGCGCAGGGTAATAGCCTTTAATCTTGGCAGAATCGGCTACAGATTTACCGGCGGTGAGGGTGGGTACGTACCAAGTGCCGTTCTTTTTCATAAGGTTCATCGTTTCCTCATCCATCAAAGTGCCGTGCTCCACCGAGGTCACCCCCGCCCGCACCGCCCGTTTCATGCCTTCGGCGCCGTGGGCGTGCACGGCAACTTTCAGGCCCAGGTCATTCGCGGTCTGCACAATGGCTCTGATTTCTTCCTCGGTGAATTGCGGCGCAGAACCGTCCTTGGCCACGCTCAACACCCCACCGGTAGACGCGATCTTGATCAGGTCGGCTCCGTTTTTATATTGGTGGCGCACAGCTTTCCGGCATTCATCAGGTCCGTTAGCCACTCCTTGGGCAGGTCCCGGGTCACCTTGCAGGTCGGCGCGGTAGCCGTTGGTAGGGTCCATGTGGCCGCCCGTGGCCGAGATAGCTTTGCCTACTACAAACATGCGGGGCCCTTTTACCAAGCCTTGGTTGATGGCATTGCGCAGTTGCACGTTGACCCCGCTCCCGCCAAGGTCACGCACCGTAGTAAAGCCCGCCATCAAGGTTTTCTCCGCGTAGTTGATGGACCGGAAAGCAATGGTGCCTTGGTTTAAGGAAAGCGCCTCAGCGTAGGCAGTGGGGCTGGTCTCGCTTTCAAAATGCACGTGCATGTCCATGAAGCCCGGCATCACGGTTTTGTTTTTAAGATCAATGATCTTGGCTCCGGCAGTTGGGTTGGTGTAGCCTTTCTCCACACTCACGACCTGGTTACCTTCAATCACCACGGTCATCTCGGTTTGTGGCTGGTTCTTAAGGCCGTCTATCAGGTTGCCGCAGTGCAGGTAGGTTCTTTGCGACATCGCCTCCAAGCCTGTGAAAGCCACCAATGCTAAGGCTGCCATTGAGTAGAAATATTTCTTCATAAAGGGTGCTGTACAAGTAGGTTGAACAACCTAAAGTAAGAAAATTCAGGTAAAGTACAGGAGACTGCCCCTGCCCCATCCAAGCCTTTTAGACCTGTTTCCCCGAAAATGCCTTAAAAGCCACCTTACCCGCAGCCAACGCCTTGCGAATCCCCTGAAAATTATTACCTTAACTAACCTAAACCCACATGCTCATGGACCTTGACTTTTGGTGGTTTTGGCTAATCGCGGGAATCCTGCTGCTGGTGGCCGAGATGGTCACCGGTACATTTTACCTGCTGTGGCTGGGCATCTCGGCCATGGTGGCGGCGGTGCTGGCCTACCTTTTCCCCGACAACCTGTGGCTGCCGCCCCTAGGAGCCAGTTTAACCGGTTTGCTGCTGACTTTCTTAACTAAACCGCTCACCGCTAAAGCTAATCAGGTCAGGGGGTTTCATGACCCGGCCCACCAGCTAGTGAACCAACATGGCGAAGTAGTAGAGCCCATCTTACACGGCCGCCTGGGGATTGTGCGGGTAGGAAATGAGGTCTGGTCGGCGAAGGCGCAGGAAGAACTCACCCCCGGTCAGCGGGTGCTGGTGGTAAGCCAGAGCAGCACGGTATTGCAGGTGGTGCCTATCAAATAACCGTCTTACAGGAATTGTTTAGTTATTCATAACCCTCACTCTAATGACTACCTCTCTTATTATTTTAGCCGCTGTCATCGTGCTCGTGGCGCTTTCGGTCCGCATTATTCCGCAGCAGCGGGTAGGCGTGGTAGAGCGGCTGGGCAAGTTCCAGCGCCTCATGCACCCCGGGTTGAACTTGTTTATCCCCATCGTGGACCGGGTACGGGTGTACCATGATTTGCGCATCCAGCAGACCAACGTTCCGCCCCAATCCGTGATCACCCGTGACAACGTGCAAGTGCTCATTGACACTATTGTGTTTTACCAGGTGGTAGGTCCCGAGCAAGCGACGTACGGCATCTTTGACTACGTGCTGGGGGTACGCAACATCACCACCGCCACCATGCGGCAGATAATCGGGAACCTGGAACTGGACGAAACGCTCTCGGGCCGGGAGCGCATCTCCGCTGAGATTAGAACCGCCCTAGACGAGGCCACTGAGAAATGGGGCGTGCGCATTGAACGCGTGGAGGTCATCGACATCAAGCCACCCATGGATATTCAGGAAGCCATGGACAAACAAATGAAAGCCGAGCGGAACCGGCGGGCCACCATCTTGGAAGCCGAAGCCGCAAAGCAAGACATGATCCTTCGCGCCGAAGGGGACCGGGCAAGTAAAATTCTTCGGGCCGAGGGGGAACGCGCGGCCATGGAATTGGATGCCCTGGGCCAGGCCAAAGCCATATCTGACATTGCCGAGGCAGAAAAATCCCGTATTCGGTTACTGATTGAGGCTGGGCTGGATGAACGCGTTCTCACCTATCGGTCCTTTGAGGCGCTGGAGAAGCTGGCCATGGGTCCCGCAAACAAGATTTTCCTGCCTACCGCTGCTATTGAAACTCTGGGCAACATAGGCGCCATTGGCGATATGCTGAAAAGCTCCAGAGACCACGTGCCTTCTGAGCTGATTTCAAGAAAACCCGCCCAAAACGGAGACAAAGTAGCTTAAAAAGAGAACGCCTCGCAGATGTTATCTGCGAGGCGTTCTCTTTTTAAGTAAATGCGAATTATTTCTGACTAGCCTTGAAAAGTTTCTGCTTTTCTTCCTTGGTCAGGCTTTCGTATCCAGAGACTGAGATTTTATCCAGAATCTGGTCAATCTCCAATTGAGAAGGGTTGCCCGGGATACCAGAACCAGCCGATACTGTTGATCCGGTTGAGGTAGCGTACGGGCGATTAGGGTTCTTATAGGTCACTTTCAACGGAGAACGACGGGTGAACAGCCCTCCAAAAAAGCCCAGAACTGCTTGCAAAGGCCGGCCCCAGTCTGAGCCGCGCTGCAGTTGCCGCACATAAAAGAAGCCCAGAATAGCCCCGCCCAAGTGCGCAATGTTACCCCCCGCATTTCCGCCGGTAGCCCCGGAGATTGACAGCAGCACCATCACCAAAGCGATGTATTTGATCCGGATAGGGCCAATCAAAATCAGGTTGAAGGTATAGTTGGGCAACAAAGTAGCGGCGGCCACCATGATGGCGATCACGCTGCCCGAGGCTCCCATCATAAACGACCCTTCGGCCCTTAGTTGCAGGTAAGGGATGGTATTGTAGCTGATCAGGTATATCAACCCTCCGGCCAAACCACCCAACACGTACAGGTTCACCAAGCGTTTATCGCCCAGGTATTCGCGGATCAGCATCCCAAACCAGTACAGGTTGAGCATGTTGAAGAGAATATGGAAGAACTCCAGGTGGGTGAAGAAATACGTGATGATGGTCCAGAAACGGAAAGCGAAGAGCTGCAGGTTAGACGGCATGCTCAGGAACGTCATCAGGTAGGTGAACGTACCGCCCGAGCCGCTCAGGGTCATGACGGTGCGCAGGATGATCAACGCCGCAAACACCACCACATTGATGAAAATGAGTTGGTGCAGAGAATTATTTCCCCTGGTGAATGCTGAACGGATATCGTCAAAAATACTGGTCATAGTTTAATAAAAATTGTTGCGTTTACGCTCCCAAAGTTTAAGTAAGATATACGCAAAAAGCATCCCGCCCAAATGGGCAAAATGCGCCACATTATCTCCCGGGGTCCTGTTCAACCCAGAATACACTTCAAAGGCGCCATACATGAGCACAAAATATTTGGCCTTGATGGGGATGGGGAAAAACAGCAGCATGAGCTCCGTGTTAGGGAACAGCATCCCAAAGGCCATCAGGATCCCGAAAACGGCTCCCGAGGCTCCCAACATAGGGCTATTTAAGATTACGTCAGACAGGCGGGTTACGTATGCCTTGGCTTGCATAATCATGGTCGCGTCAGAAGGATTCCGATTGAAATCGATCAGGAAAGACTCCATGGCCCGCACGTCTACCCCGGCTTTCTCCAGCAGGTTTCTGAAATCAATTGGGTCTGGGTTTTGCATGAAGACAGACGCCGCGTCCATGACCGTGCTGATCTCATAATACCGCACCGCCGAGTACAGCAGACTGGCCCCTAGCCCGGTAATCAGGTAAAAAGTCAGGAAACGCATCTCGCCCCAGTACCGCTCCAGAAGCGGCCCGAAGATAAACAAACTGAACATGTTGCTGAACAAGTGCATGAGGCTCCCGTGCATGAACATGTGAGTGACAAACTGATGCGGCCGGAAAGCCTCTGAGCGGATATCGTGCAGGGCAAACAGCTCCGTCGGGAAAAGCCTATCGCTTAAAAAGAACATGAGCACGTTCAGAATAAGCAGGTTACGCACCATGGGCGTGATGGGTGGCATAGCAGGACGTTAAATGAATGTACGGTGTAAAGGAAACGAAAAAGCGCGCCAAAACGTGGCGACTTCCTTTTCTACCTCTGGTAACAGGCTACGAAAGTAATGGTTTGTTCCAAACAGTACGCAGGAAAGCCCCCTATTGGTACCCTCACCCTCTTAAATTATCCGTCACTTCCCTTTTTTACACCTAAAATCCGCAAAACGGCCGCAAACTAGCTTCTCAGGAACAGGTCCTGCAGTTGCTCGGTTTGCAGAATCACCAGGGTTTTCTGCCCGCTAGGTGTGTAATTAGGCACCTGGCACCCAAACAAACGGTCTACCAGGGCATTCATTTCCTGGTCAGACAAACGGCCGGTAAGCCGTGAGGCCACGCGTTTGGCCATGGCCCGGGCCAGATTCTCCTGCCGGTCTACTTTCAATGAACTCAAGTTGTTTTTGTATTGCTCCAGCAGGCCTTCAATTAGTTCTTTCTCGTCACGCAGCGGAATCTCCGCCGGAATGCCGTTTACTACCAGCGTGTTGTTCCCGAAATCATTAAAGACAAAGCCCAGTGCGCTGAATTCCTCGGCCAACTCCATTACCAACGAGAAATCGGCAGGAGAAAGCTGCAGGGTCTGCGGGAAGAGCAGTTGTTGCGAGGCACCGGTACGCTTGCCTAGAGCTTGGCTGTATTTCTCGTACAGAATCCGTTCCTGGGCCGCCTGCTGGTCAACAACCATTAACCCAGACTTCACCTGTACCATGAGGTACTTCTGGTGCACCTGCAACGTCTTGGAACCGCTCGTCATGTTGGTTTTAGCCGGGGCAAACGCGTCCTCCTCCTCGGGGAACAAGGTGCTGTCCTCTTGGCCCGAAGTGGCACGGGAAACTTCCCGGGTGTGCGCAAAATCAGTATACGTTTCCTCTCCCCTGCTGCCTCCGGCCGAAGCCCGGGAAGGAAACGTGGTAGGTTGGTTTACCTTGGACGAAGCCCTGGGGGCCTGCGCGGGCGCGGTTTCAAAGTCCATAGAAGCCGGAAATTTCATAGGCTGCAGCGGCATGTAGTTCACATCGGCGCCAAAGTCCAGTGACGGGGCAATGTTATGGAGGCCCAGGCTCTGCTTCACGGCTGCGCGCACAATGGCGTACACGGTTTTCTCGTCTTCAAACTTGATCTCCGTTTTGGTAGGGTGCACGTTGATGTCAATCGTTTCAGGGGCTATTTCCAGAAACAAGACATAAAATGGAAAGCTGTCTTTGGGCAACAACCCCTCAAAAGCCGTGAGAACCGCGTGGTTCAGGTACTGGCTTTTGATGTAGCGGTTGTTCACAAAGAAAAACTGCTCGCCGCGGCTCTTCTTGGCAAACTCCGGCTTGCCTATATACCCTTTTACGGTTAGGAAAGGCGTGGTTTCTTCACAGGAAGCCATTTGCTCTTTGTAGTCTTTCCCGAACATGCTCACAATGCGCTGGCTCAGTTTGCCGGCAGGCAGGTTCATGACCTCCACTTCGTTCTGGTACAGGGCAAACGTAATCTCGGGGTTGGCCAAAGCCACGCGCTGGAACTCGTCCAGAATATGGCGCATTTCAACGGGGTTGCTCTTCAGGAAATTCCGGCGGGCGGGTACGTTGAAGAAAAGGTTCTTCACACTGACTACCGTTCCCTCGGCCATGGCCACTGGCTCCTGCTTGATCACCTCGTTTCCTTCAATGGCAAGGCAGGTGCCCAGCTCTGCCCCGCGGGCACGGGTTTTCATCTCCACCTGGGCCACGGCCGCAATGGAGGCCATCGCCTCACCCCTGAACCCCATGGTCTTAATGCGGAACAGGTCTTCAGTGGTTTTTATTTTGGACGTGGCATGGCGCTCAAAGCACATGCGGGCGTCAGTTTCGGTCATGCCTACGCCATCGTCTACCACCTGAATGAGCTGTTTGCCCGCGTCTTTTATGATCAATGTAACGCTAGTGCTACGCGCGTCTACGCTATTCTCCAACAACTCCTTTACCACCGAGGCCGGGCGCTGCACCACCTCGCCCGCGGCGATTTGGTTGGCCAGGTACTCGGGCAGTAAACGGATGATATCTCCCATACAAAAATGTCTCCTTTGCGTTCCTTTTGATGCTTACAACAGTTACACACCCATCAACAGGCTATTATCTTCTTGCCAATTTTTCCCTTAAAACGGCAAGAAAGGATGTTTCAACATGCTTACACAGAAACTTTTTGGGTACTGCAGACCATGTTGAAAAAGCCTTAAGTAACATCCTCAAGAAAGGCATGATTGCAATCTACAAAGGGTAGCTGCTAAAGGGCGAAGTTCGACAATGGCCTTATCAAAGACAAATCTGGCAAGAACAATAAGGCAAACAGGCGCAGCACAGATTACCTAAAGTAGTAGAACAATTTGGGCAAAAAGTAAGCAGCAATAAAATTAGCTTCCACTCAGCACAAATTCTTCAAAGAAAGCTGAACCGGTGGCTATTGTTTGGCAAGCCTTAAAAAGCCGCCACTCACCCTATATCCAGCAGGAATCTGTTGGATATAGGGTGAGTGGCTTGAATTACCTGTGGCACCAGATCAAAGGAACTCAATCAATTTGAGTTTCTTCGTTCATCCTATTTTCTTCTCAGGATAATTTACTCAATAATTGGGAAGGCAGCCTAAGAGATTTTCTAATCCTAATTTACAAAGGTTAATACAGGAAGATAATCTTGCGTAATATCAGACACTTTCAACAATGGGGTTATCTGCTCCAACTCTAATAGATCCCGGAGGTGAATCAAGTTTACACCAGCCTCTCCATCCGGATCTTCAAATTCATATCGGTCGTCCGGAATATGCAGGCCGGGCTCTACTTCCATTACATAGTTATTAGCATAGAGCCATGCCAGGTAGATGAGGCTTTTTATGTATTCTTCTGCACATTCACTTACCACGTAATACTTGTCCAGGTGCTTCTTACAAGCCTCAAGGATGGGTTGCGGGATAGAATCATACATGAATTCCCTGTACACCGGCAGTCCTGCACTGGAATCCGGAGCCTCCAATTCTGCTCCCTTACTACTTCCTCCACATATTTATTAAACTGATTTTGGATCCTTGCCTGCACAAAAGGTTGGCTTTCAGTATACAGTTGCACATCTTCGTCAGAGAAAAAGGGCAGGTCTTTATCCCAGTAGGCCATTATCTCTCCGTTCGCCATCTCAATGAAACATAGGTTACATAGCTTATCCATTAGAAAGTCGTATCCATCTCCAAATGCCAGCGTCTCCAAGTACCCATCTTCATGAACAAGCACAACGTCAAACATGTTGTCAAGGGCCGGAATTACTTTCTCTGCCTTCAGCATGTCATACACCCATTCTATGAATATCCGTTCTTTTGAGTGAACGCCGAACTCAGATCTGTACCGTGGCTTATCTCTACTCCCATCATGCTGTTTGTATAACAGGAAGCCTGCCATAAGTACAGGTTCAAGAATAACCTTACCAAGGGGAACTGAAAAGAACCCATAGTATTCATCTTCCCTGAAGCCAAACAAAAAATCGGAATGCTTCCATACTGCATCGTACACGCAGGGCAGTACTTCTTCTGAACCTCTTTTCAAGCCAAATTTTTGGTCGTTCTCAACTAAAGTATAACCGTTCATTATAAATGGGTATTAGGCAATTCCGTGAGAGATTTAAATTACTCTTATAGGTATAAACCGAACTTCATTTGTAGCAAAGAATCAGGGGCAGGGACATAGCCTAATATTCTTCCTCTTCGTCGTTTTCCACCTGAACCATGTACATCGTATTCCAAACTTGTCCATAAGCACTAAACTTATCACGTTGCAAAGGGGTGTCTGCAATCATGTTTTTGAAGTTGTCATAGTCGATAGACTCCGCAAGCTTTTGGAAAATTGAAGGAATGCTCTTTGCACTCACAATCACCCTATACCGGTAATCTGCAGTAGGCCATACCTGGATAGGCTCCACTAGTTCAGCCGCAGTTAAGAGCTGCTCCAAATCATGTTTTACCCTTGCCCTTACATGAAAACCCTCTTCCTTCACCACAATTGAAAAGAATCCGTATTTTGACGCTATCCACATATTTTTATAGTTTGTTTGGTTTTAAATTAATTGACCTATTCTCGCTGAAGTACTTTTCACAAGCTTGCAACTATAACATCTTGCTTCCCATCAGACATCATGTAACGCCATTTCACCTGCTGTTCCTCTACTTTCGGGAATAAAACTAAGTACTCTTCATTGGTATTTACTGCCACTTTGGACAGCTTTTGCACCAGAATCTTTTTGTATTGCTCTTGTTCAAACTCCTCCAAAACAGGAAGTATTAAAACCTTCAGCACACCCTCCGAATTTATTAGCTTCGGCAATACGCGCTTCAATTCGGCTGTGTCATGCACACGGGCAATTTGCAGTACCTCTACGTCATCCAGCGCCTGCCGTACAATACCTGCCTCTTCATCATGGTACTCCTGCTCGGGCTCCAATACGTAACCGGTTAAATCAAAATTTGAAAAATAATCGGTGGCAGCAATGTCCAACTTTTCACGAAGACAATGCACCAACAACGTCTGCCCTATCACTTGGTAGTTGTTGGAGTACAGAAGGTAATTCAACCAACTACTATTTTCTTTTTCATACTTCTGAAGTGCTGTTTTAACAATGCCACTCTCCTGGGCTAGTTTGTTAAAGCTCTTCCACATATCTAAAAATTGGTTTGCGTCTATCAAGGCTGTAATGCTTTTATTCATATTTATTTAAGTTGCGAGTACTCGTTTAATCAGAAAGCACTATCGCTTTGGTATCTTTATTTTGATTCTGATCTTAGCCATGTTGAGATAAGGTATATGTGACAAAAGATTTGCAAAGGCCATGCCAGTGGGGAAAAGGTACAAAAACCACCGATCCGAATAACTTTGTCTATCAATCATTTTGCAACCCATATCAATATTTGATATAATTACACTATCCATTACTACTATAAGCACATACCTGCACAGCCGGTCAAATTCCACCAACCTTAACTACTAACTGCTATAGTTCTTCCTTCTCTTATGAGTCAACCTATACTATTCTCCTGGATTGCCTGGAACAATGATTATGAATATAAAACCAACAATGTAGACCCCAAAGGGCCAAACAATACCATACATCAGTACTTCTACCCGAAGCAAAAGTACCAGAAGCATTACCTGCTTACCTCAGCTGCTTCAAGAGAGGCAGATGGTGGCAGAAGTGAGAAGTTGGCCAAGTACCTGAACCACCAGTATGCAGATGAGAAGCATAAGGTTGAACTCCTATACCTGGACATTGAAAATGTGATTGACCCTGAGGAGATCATCTCAAAAGTCCAGCCTTTGCTGTTTGAACAAAGAGCGCATGAAGTGCATGCTTTCATCTCCACGGGCACGCCCATGATGCAGGTGGCATGGGTGTCATTGTACATGGCGAAGGCAATACCCCACCTAAGGCTAATCCAAGGAGTAGAGGCCTCTAAAACAAAAAGTAAATTCCCTGAATTTAATTTCAGGGAATTTACCCAATCGCAGGGAGTACGGGCTCTTTTTGTAAAGTCAACAGAGTCTATCCATCTACCGGAGTCTGACGAAGGCTTTTTTGAAGCAGAGATTCTGAAGCCTATTTACAAGAAAGCAGCCATGGCTGCCGCTGTACCTAAGCGGGAGATCTCTGTTCTTATACAAGGAGAAAGCGGCACCGGGAAAGAACACCTGGCCCAGTTCATGCACCAGGCATCTGCCAGAAAAAACAAAAAATTTATAGCGGTCAACTGCGCCTCTATGGGAGACCACTTATTGGAATCCAGGTTGTTTGGGTATGTCAAAGGAGCCTTCACAGATGCCCGGGAAGACTGCAAAGGCTACTTTGAAGACTGTGACGGTGGTACCCTCTTTTTGGATGAGATTGGAGATACCAGCCCACAATTTCAACAGAGTCTGTTACGAGTGTTACAAGAGGGAGTAATTACCAGGGTTGGCAGCACTACACCCATCAAAGTAGATGTAAAAACCATTGCGGCTACGCATAAACACTTGAAAAGCCTTTGCGAGGAAGGCAAATTCAGATGGGACCTCTACTACAGGTTAACCACCGTAGAATTAAAATTGCCTCCACTTAGGCAATACGCGAAGAATGATCGGGAAGGAATTTTAAACCACCTGATCAGAAGCCGTGCTGAGTTTTTTGAAAAAAAGCCTTTAGAACTTTCCAAGGAGGTGAAAGACGCTTTTATGAAATACACCTTCCCCGGCAACATTCGGGAACTACAGCACATGATAGACAGGTGTTACATATTTTGCGAGGACGAAGTTGCCTTAAAGGAGATTCCAGAGGAAATCACCCGCAACCCCCAAGAGTTCTCCTGGAAGATGGATGATTTAAAAAAGACACATATAATCAAAGCCTTGGCTTTTTTTGACTATAATCTTTCACGTACGGCCGACGAACTAGACATTGCTTATAACACTCTGGTTAATCATATAGATACGATGGAAATAGATACTTCTAAAAGCAAAAATCCCCTTGTAAAGGTGGGTAAACGTAAAAAAGAAAAAGTTAAGTTAGAACAACCGTAATTCTTATATACTTCATTTCAGAAAACTGGTAGTTGTCGCACCGCTCTGCGCAACTAGTAGTTTTTACATTTATCTATCAATAATTGACTGTGTTTTACAATGCGCCAATCTATATCTTAACTGCATATCTTAAAAAATTATTAAGTTTAATTATTGTAAATCAGCTATTTACTTCTGTTCAATAAATTCATTTTGCTAACAAGAGATTATCTTCAATTCAGTGGCATTTTTTATGATATTCTTCCTATAGCATTTTACTCATATAATAAAGCAACTATGACTTAACCTACTCTGCTCTAAGATTTAAACCTATTCCATTACCCGTTAAATAAAGCACTACTGAATGCCAGTAACCGGGAGTGGTATGTTAAATCTTAAGAACTTTTTATGAGCAGAGAAGACTATCTCCACAAGCCAACCATCCGCACAAACCGCTACCTATATCATGTCACCCCTTTTGACACCAGAGATGCCATAGATCGGTTGGGGATTTTATCCCGCAATGACATTGGATATGGCCCTAGATTTGGCTACCCGCCCGCCGTGTTCGCAAACAACACCTCAGTAAGTGAATACTTTATTTGGTGGCCAATTGTAGACTACTACTTTGGCTACCTGTTTTCAGGCAAAGACCCAGACCAGTTACTGTGGGAGTATGACATCTGGGAAATAGACACCAGAATAGCCAATACCAAATGGTACGAAGACCCAGGAACTGGCTCCCAAAATAGTTCTGTCTTCGCATTGGATGACATTCCCCGGGAGGCTATCCGGTTAGTTCGGTTGGAAGGGGCAGAAAGAAGAATCCGCTACAGTGATGGCGTAGCCTCAACTTACATCTGGAGCGGCATCACAACCGTGTTGCCCCGCCGGCCCAGGTACTTACTCCCATGTGTAAGGTAGACAACATACTTCCGGCAAGTATCTAATGCTTGCCGGAAGGATTCCAAAAGAAAAATACTCAATTCTATATAATCTGCATATATGAAACAGCTTATTCTACATATACCCCATTCGTCTACGAATATTCCTTTGAAGGACGGATATCTTGTCGATGACGAGTTCCTGGAAACGGAGATGCTGAAACTAACTGATTGGTACACCGATGACCTGTTTCAATCTCAGGAGGACATTTCCATTATTGCCGATTTCTCCAGAGTCTTCTGCGACCCAGAAAGGTTCTCTGACGATGAACAAGAAGTAATGGCAAAGGAGGGTATGGGCGTACTGTATGAAAAAAGTGATGATGGCCAGCTCATCAGGAAAATTACTCCAGAACTGAGAGAAAAGATACTGAACCAATACTATTGGAAACACCACCAACGGTTGAACGAGGCAGTCAAGAGTCAACTTGAAAGGTATGGCCAAGCCTTAATCATGGATTGTCATTCTTTCCCGGACACTCCACTGTTGAGAGATTTACACCAGGAGACTAGCAGGCCGGACTTCAATATAGGCACAGACCCCTATCATACACCACAATCCTTAATTGACATTTCAACAGAGTATTTTGAAAGCAAGGGCTATTCGCTTGGAGTTGACTGGCCCTATAAAGGCTCCATTGTACCTATGGATTATTTTCAGAAGAATGATAGGGTTCAGACAATTATGCTGGAGGTAAACAGAAAGCTTTATCTAAAGGCCCACACTCATGAAAGGTCTGATATTTATTTTGAAGTAAAAGAATTGATAATGAATTATATCCAAAAACAAAAAGAGTTTTTTTTTATAAAATGGTACATAAATAATTTATAGTACTTACAATCTTTTAAATTATTGTCACCTCTTACTGCAATTCTTTGATAGAGAATTCTTGAAGAAGCGAATCCATAGAAGAATCCTTAAAATATTTAGCAACAACTAGTTTAGTGGCATCAATACTAATACACTTACCATTTAATAATTTAAAATTCTGATCAACATATTCTTCTAAATCTTTAGTCGTAAAGCTTCTTTCATACAAAGTGAATCCACATTCTTTTTCAGAATTGAAGTACTCTATAAAGTTAGCTCTAAACTGCTTCTTAGTGACTTCTCTGAAATTTTCAAGTACAGAGAAATTGTTTGCAGAATAAGATTTTAGCACAAATAAGAAGTTAATGCGATATTGATGTACAAAGAGGGTATCCCTATCAAATAAACGGTCTTTAAAGTGGTAAGATTCTTTAGGCTCTTTATAAGATTTCAATAAAGGATTGTCGAAGTCATTCAAACCTTCTATATAACCATATATAAAAAAGTTGGGAGAAATATTATATCCTTCAGTTAGTTCGTCTCTATATCTAATTCGGGAAGTATAGTATTGCTTAGTATTATTAAATAGGTCAATATTAAATTGTATTACGTTTTTGGCATAGGTAAACTGTTTAAAGGTAGACATTTTGCCAGCTTCAGATTCTGACCTATAGTATTTCGAATCACCTATATAAAAAATATTACTATTATCAAGTAAAGATTTATATTCATATATATGATCTATTATTTTTCCATCATTGTTGTATTTTAAATCTTTCAATGAAGTTTCATCTACTTTCTTGTCTTCATTTATCTTATCTGAGAAAAGCTTATCTACCATATCTTCAAACACGATATTGTAGTTTCTTACTGAAATAAACTCTTCTTTTTTCTTCTTAATACTGCTTGTGTCAGTCTGGCTAAAGTATAATTCGCACAGCTGATACATTCTTTTTAGAGAATCTGAAAAATATCTATACTTAATAGATCTAATTTTAGACAACCCTACCTTTTGTAGTTTATTAAAAGCGCTTCCTTTGATAATTTTATAGCTTTTGTCAATAGCTAAATTCAAATGATGCTCTTCATTAAAATAGTTTAGAATGGAGAAGAAATAGCAAATCAACTCCTCTTCTACATTGTTAATTTTCTTCTTACTTCTGATATTAGCGTAAATCAAAGTATTATTAGAGCTAATAATTGGAAGAGAAGTCCTGATAGTTTTTTCCCATTTAGGCTTTTTCATTTGACTTGAAATAACCTCAATATGATGAAATAATATGGTAGCCTTATACTTTTTATAGTAATTGACAAAACTCAGCACTAAGTCAAGATATGTATATTCGTTTTCTCCAACATTAGAATTCAGTTCAAAAGTTTGACTCACTTCTGTAATAATATTTTCTGAGTATCTCCTTTTGAATTCAATTAAGCTTTTATAAAAGTAAATAAGAAGTTGTCTGACCCAATTGTACTCTCCTTTGTGTTTAAAAGATTCAACGATGTTTTTGCCAAAGAGATCTGAAGGATTAAATATGCCAAATACTTTATCTTCTTGAATAAAAACCTTTGGAAGCAGGTAAACTAACTCATTTCTTAAAAAGGAATGATAATAACCAACATATCTAATTATCCCATGGCTTCCTTGCTGAGAGTAAAATTTTGGATCATCAAATACTTTTTCTAACTCTGTTATCTCGTACTTTTCTCCTTCTACCAGTATTTTCATTTCTTACTCAACAATAGCAGGCTCTTTCTTAAGTTTCATTTCCACACCTAAACTTTCTAGAATTTTGATTAAACTTTCTACACCATTTTCCTTTATAGGAAAGAAGTCTTCATAAGAAAACTTATCAGGAAAAATACTTTCTTCTTCTTCCTTAAAAACATCATTCCACAAATAAAACATCGTTTTATTAATAAATTCTTCCAATCCAATTTGGGAGCTTTCAGATTTAATAAAGTAATTGCCAACGCATTTATCCATCCCGAGATTGGGGTTACTTTTGATTATTGCATTTACTGCTTCAATAAAGCTAATCCATTTAAAACTTGTACTATCATCAATATTTACCACATAGTTAAATGATTCATTTAAAGATTTATCTTCATTTAACTCTTTGTAATTGATTGGAATATACTCCCAATCCCATCTGCGCTTGAAAGCACTGTCCATAGGAAATAAGGATTGATCTGAGGTATTCATGGTGGCCAGCAAAATTAAATTATCCGGCAACCTCATTTTCCCATCCTTAATTCCAACATGGTTTGGGCCCAATTCTTTTTGAAGATATTCTGTCAACTCTCTTGAGGGAGTAATTTTGTAATTTGCGTTTCTGTCTAATAATTGGAATAACTCACCGAAAATTTCGGCACAATTTCCTCTGTTTATTTCCTCTATAACTAAATAGTATTTTTCGCCTAGGTCTTTCCAGGCACTTATGTAAATATTTGCAAATGTCTGTGGAACAAATTTATATTTTATTTCTTCTACTCCACTTCCAGAGTTCAGTTCAGTAATTGGCTTGTATCCTCCCACAAAAGAGGCATAGTCATATTCAGGATGAAATGTAATTCGTTCTTTTCTAACCTCTGGAACGTCCTTCAATACACTTTCAACTTTGTGAGATTTACCAGTACCGGGTGCCCCATAAAAGATAATGTTCTTATTAACGTTTTTAGATTGTTTTTTAAAATAATGACCTTGTGCCTCTTCTACAATAGTTTGGATTTGTAAGTCTTCCCATCCTAGAATTCTAATGGCTTCTAGGCAGCCTTCTTTTAATGATTTCATTAGATCAAAATAATTGTTACTTTTATCATGGACAGACAAAATATCCTTTAATAATATAATTATATTTATTTCTGGAGCTTTATGAAACAAAGACATGAAATTATTCCTCTTAGGATCGGAAATTTCAATTTCATAACAATCTCTCAAAAAAGAGTTAAATTGTCTAGATGCACGATAGAATAGACCTCTTGGAATTTGTTTGTTATGATTACCAATAAAAAAAGTAGATCCTTTTTGATATTCTATTTTGGTCAATGAAATTCTGCTGTCAACAGCTTGCTTTATATCTTTTGAAGAATTAAATTTTACACGTATTCTTTTAGTTTTTTCGTCAATTATACGAAGTTCGGGAGTAGAACCTTTTAAGATCGAAATAAATAAACTTTCTCTACTCTCTTCACTCAATTTTAACTCACAAAACATAGCCGCAGATAAATACCGCAAATATGCTTTCTCATCACAATCTGGCGGCAAAGGAAACTTATCAATTAGATAATTTAAAATACTATTTAAAGATAATGTTATACTTTTATATTGTTCGAATTGCTGAACAAGGGATATAGCGCAAATTGCTTCAAAAGCATTTGTTAATCGGTCATTATCTTCTTGTATTGACTTTGCCTTACTAATCAAATAACAAATATAACCAAAGTCTGACTGTATGGAATTATTCAATCTTAAATTATCAAATGCTATTGACGACCTTGCTCCCGTTAAGGGATACATAACACATCCAATATTATCTAACTCAACAGCTCTAGACGGATTATCTGAACCTGAAGTACCTAAAATTAAATTCAAATCATTTGTTTCATCATTTAATCTTTTTGAAAGAAAACCATCACACCATTCAACCCATTTTTTTAATAAAGTATCAGGATAACTATAAATCATTTCTTTAATATTATTACAAACTCATGTTTTATTTTGCCTCCATTATCATTTCTTGGAATGGAGGTCCGATGATCTTTGATAGCATACTTATAATAACCAATCCAGTTAAAACCTATCGCTTGAGCAATTTGAGCAATTAGTTTATGAGTAGGCACTTCAATATTTAAAATTATATTGTCTCCAATTATTATATGATACTCTCCCCCTTTTTTCAAAGCAGCTTTCACACAAGTCAAATTGCTATGCATATCATTAAAATATGACAAACAAGTTTTTGCTATATTCTCAAGCTCCTTTTTTGACTTTTTAGATTCTGCAGTTATGAGTTGGTCATAATAAGGCTGAAAAATTTCCATTACTTTTGAATTGATAGTATTATCTCTTCTTTTCTCGTGGCCAACCTGCTTTTTTCTTAAAATATCTATATCTGAGTTAACAAGAGTTCCTAACCAAGCACTTTCTATCTTTATTATCTGAGTGTAATCAAAAGCATTCAAATACGGTGGTGAAGTAATAGCTACATCAATTACTTCTTTTACTGTATTAAAATTCGTAGCGTCAGTTCCTAACCAATTAATATTTGTATTGGTGTTTTGTATTTGGTACTGTTTCACTGCCTTTAAATGTGCTTTAAAGCTATATTCAAAGGAATCTTGGACTGGTTTTATTTCTTTTTTGAACTTTGAAGAAATATATGGCTTAGTGGATTGCCTCTCCATCTTTGAAGAAGGTTTAATGCAATCAGCAAAGGCAACTTTAAAGAATTTAAGATATCTTTCACCTTCAATACTATGGTACAAGTATGACTTTAACCTAAGTAAATCTTGGAAAATATATTCATCAAACCAATACTCAATATTTTTTAAGTTTGGGTATAAACTATTATCTATGGGGTAGTTTCTCCAACCAGCTATCACATCATTGAAAATTATTTCTAATTCTTCTTGCTCTCTTTCATCAAATACCATGATGCTCACTTCTGCAATCAATCTTGCAAAAGGATCCATCTCTGTGCCATAAATATTACAGTTTTGAGCAATAGCCTCTACGGCTGTTGTTCCGGACCCCATAAAAGGATCTAGCACATTCAAAATTTGATTTTCTTGTTTTTTAGCGAATATGGTTGCTCTCGGAACTAAAAATATACTACGGGCTGGATATCTATTGTAAACTCTATTCCCTAATTCAACCAATTTTCTTGTGCTCGGAAAAGTTATAGTAGCATCCCATTCTAAAAGAGTAGGGTTATAACCTCCAAACGTATTATAATCTTCTATTTCCATTTCAAAATTATCAAACTCTCTCGTAAATACTTTTTATCCTTCTCTCTTATCTTCTTCATCTGTTGGGAGGAAGGCGTTAATGTTCTGTAAGATTCAATTCCAATAAGTTCATAACCAAGTTCCATTGCTTTCTGCGCCAACAAAACATCGGTGGCAATTGGTACCCCTCCATAAACAGAATTTCCAACTACTATACCTATAGTAGAACCCGAACCTAAATTAGGAATCATTTCAAATAAAACTTTCCCCATATCTGAAAAATATCCAATTAACATATTGGGTATTTTTTTATCCCATAGATCTAAGGTATCTAAGAATGGAGCAATCTCATCGTTAATCAATTTATGACTAAAATCTATATGTCTCCTTTCCCATTTATAGTGGACGTGGCTAGTAATAGAAGACTGTCTAAATTGTTTTTGATCAATTATTTCTTTGAAGAAACCGCCAAACCACAATTCAACTAAGTACACCTTACTATAATCGAAACAGTTTGCATAAGGAGGTGAAGTAATGACAATATCCGCTTTTTGTTCTAACGTATATGCGTCAAAAGAACTTTGATGCTTGATATGAGGTTTTACTTTAATTTCTGTGCTCTCTATATCAACAACAAATAAATTTAATTGCTTACCGATAAGATCAATTACTTGCTCAATTGTAAAATCATGATTCGGGTTCTTTCTCTTTTTTACACCATTACCATCTTTTCGATGTGTGGATATACTTTCCAAAATTGTCAGTAAAGCAACAGATAAAATATTTCTTATTTTATCTGCCTCAATGGTTACAATCCAATATTGGAATTTCAGTATCGCATCAAGAGTTCCTGTTGTAAAATAACTTATAACTGTTTCATTTTTAGGAGGTGTTGCCCTTTCCTCTAATTTACTTTGCAGTAGGGTTTCAAAAACAGAATTTAGTTCAGCTATATCCGCCTTTGTATATGTATCTGTTTTTACTCTTGCAACAAAATTGCTTAATGGGTTAATATCATTAGAGTAGGAAGGATAATTTAGCATTGAACTTTGGAGTACAGTGGTGCCTATACCTCCAAAGGGGTCGAAAATAACTTCATTTTCTGTTTTAGCAAATCGCTTTATAAACCCTTCTACAAATTGAGGTGAAAATCCTTCCTTATAAGTATACCACCTATGTCTAGGAGACTGCTTTGCTTTTTTAAAGTTTACAGGAGTATCAAATTGTTTACTATTAACTATTTTAACAGGATATATCTTCTCAAATGCTTCATAATTAGAAACAATGTTTTCAATTACTTCTTCATTCCTTTGACTTCCTCCTATTTGATCCTCCAAAGAAAACTCTGATGGTGATTCTTGAAATATGGGTTGCAAAACATCTTCCCGCGGATATACTTCTTTCATGATTTATTTTGCTGTAAGTACTTTAATTTTTCCTTAGCTATTTTTAAAGCCTTTTGCGCGTAATCCTCATCTTTCATCTCAAATGCTACTTTATCACTAAGCCAAGCCACTAAAAGTTTTTCTGTGTCTAAACCATAAAAGTTTGAGAATTTTAGAACCTGTTGTTTTGAGGGGTTTCTTATGCCATGCTCAAATTTACTCAATATGGCTTGGTCGATTTTCATTTCTACAGCAACTTGTCTCAGGTAGAGCCCTTTATCCTCTCTTGCCCTCCGTATAAGTTCGCTAAATGAGTCCATGAAACAGCCTATGATTTGACAATATTGGTCAAATATAAGGGTTTCTTTCTTCTTTCTTAAACTTCAACATCCAGCAGTATTCTACTGAGTTTGTCAAGGCGAACGTCTTTGGCTTTGGCATATTGAAGCTGCTAGATCAAAGAATCAAGCACAACGATGGTATTGGCACCTAGGCAGGACTAGCACCAAAACTCCCTCGAATACAAATATTCTTACTAGTTTATGTATTGCCTCTTTACAAATCCACACCATTTACAACCATCCTCACCGCATCCTAGTGAGAACTCAAAATTTTTGATGCTAGTGTGAACCTGCTGGATCAGATCCTTGACCACCTCCTCTCCCTCTGGAGTTACAACTACCTTCTCCTTTACAAATTTACCATCCTTGTCTGACTGCACAAAGTCAAAGAAGATGGAGCTAACTTGGTAAGAACTTCGCTTATCACAATCCAGCAGCACTTTGTAGAATACAGCCTGTCTCCAGTACTCCCCTCCATATAGCTCTTCCAACTTAGGAGCATCTGCATTTTTTGGAGTTCTAGGCGCAGTCAGCCTTGCTTTAGCTTTGGCGGGATCTCCAGTCTTATAATCCACTACATTGCACTGGCTCCCTATTGGCTCCAACATATCTATTTTTCCGTTCAGCGAGATGTCTCCAAACATCACATTGCGCAGGTTCTTTTCTGGCAGCATAGTAGCCTGCCATGAGCTGTGGTAATGGTCAAAATAAGCTTTCAGACATTCCTTGCCAAAGTCTAGTCGGCGCTCATACTGTTCTAAAGTGAAGTGCGCCCTTTGGCGTTTCATGCTGCGCTCGAAATCAGACAGCAGCAGAGCTTTGTCTGGCTGCGCTCCCTCTTCCTTTAGCCGTTCAAATTGGCGTTGCAAGGCATAGTGCACCGCAGTACCACAGCAGGCATGCTCGTTCTTGGTCGTAGGTACACGCAGCACGTTCTCATGATAGAAACTAACAGGGCAACGGAGATAATTATTGAGGTGCGCAGCATTGAGGCGGTAGATTTGCAATATATCATTTTTATAACCTTATCCAACAATGACACCTTCGGCCTTTCCTATTTTTAAGATCAATTTAATTTTTTATTAATTATATTATTTATAAAAGAATATTAGTATGTGTTATCTGAGCACTAACCATAAGTTCGGACTAACTTATCCAACGTTTTTTGCTAATTCACACCAATACTTCCAAATCAGCACCATTGCTAAAGTATCTAAGTGGCAATAGCGCAGCAAAGCATTCACAAGCTCTTCCTTTTCTTTAATTCTATTCTTATAATTTCCGTATAGCATATGCTGATAAGCGCGCATAGCTTCTGTACCTTCCTTAACAGTAACAACTTCACCATTGATTACTATAGCAGGTAGTAAGTCATAAGGGTTCACCACATCACCATTTTCATCTATCAAGAAAAGTGCGTGTTCTACCAACAATTCCTTTGTCCCATGCGCTCCCATAGATTGTAAAACAGCCGGAAGTGTCACTTTGATTGAAGTGCGGCCGCCCATAAGCGGGTGGAAATAATGAAGTTTAGCAATATCATGTAAATCTAGGATACGGCTGGTTCCAAAAAGGAAATTGTCAAGCCAAGCCTTTAGATCATTTGAAGCCCCAGCACGTTTGTCCATATAAGTTCTAATTGCTTTTAGCGTAGAGGCCTCAAAAGCTGACCAAACCAGTACTGTACCTTCATCCCCTATGCAAGCACGCAATGCTTCTACGAATTCAAAATTAGGACAGATGGTGTCTGTATTAATCCATTCTGTATGTGTAGGATTAGCACCCTGATACGCTATCGTATGGCAACTCCACTGAAAGCATACCTTCTCATACGTATGCATTCCTGCATGATAGGGTATAGCCATCTGTGAAGTCTCGAAATCTATAAAATGCAGTGGGTAAGCTATACCAGTTGTAGCATTTATAAAACCATCTTTATCAAAGACTTCTTCTTTCTGATATACCTGGTAATATGGCCGGTTATTATACTTTCCCTCAATAAGCTCTACAGGTATATCCGTTTGTAACACCTGCCCTTCTTTAATTAAAGCATCCATAGGTTTAGACTTGGCCCTATTGAAGTTACCTAATTGTGCCAACTCCAGAATATGTGGTTGTTTATTAGCAAATTCACCCCAGCACTGCTCATAACCGCTCTGCGGAAACTTTGCATTTTTAACCGTATAGTCACACTTACTACAGGCTACTGTAAGTGGTTCGATGATTCTTCTCCTTTCAAACAAAGACTTTTTAAACAAAACTGCCTTATTGAAAACGTCCTTTGTCATTTCCGGTGTTAAGTAATCATCTATACATACTTCAGTAAGGATGTGTCCTCTATGCAACCGGTCAATCTCTCCTGTAAAATTTACTGTAAGCTTTCTGAAGCCATCCTGCTCTACTGTCTCCTGCAACTCAAACCAAGAAGCCAAGCCCTCTATGTCTGTGGTTTTGCTTTTATCGGGCATCATTAACCAGGCTTCAATTTCAGCTACCGGGTAAAGCTCAGCTAGAACCAGCTTCTGAAAAGCTACATCATTGAAAACAGGCTCCCACTTGTCTTTCCAACCAGCTCTAAAATAGTTATCACCTTCGGCTTTTTTGGATGCATGTGTGGTACTGTCATAGGATTTAGACTTTACTTCTACTATTCTAAATCTATTCCCTTTCTTCTCCAGAATATCTATCCTAGCTAGTTTAGCACCAGCCTTAATTGTTGCTTCAAACAAAATGATGTTCTCATTTTCCAGTAAAGCCTTTGTAGCTTCAATAGCAGCCTCATGCCCACAGTCTGTATTTATAAGAATTCCATCAGGATATAAAAGTTGTGCCATCTTACCAACCATAAAACCACCATCAGCCAGCAGTCGAAGGTAATCGTTTTGACCATCAGATGTAGGCATCCCTAACTTCTTGTAATATAACTTTGAGGAGCATTCCTGAGCTACCAAAAAATCAGATTTAGTAAGTGTGCTTTGCATAAACAATTATTCACAGTTAGATCAATTAATAATTTTATAAAAAATAGGCTTCTTTTCACTGGTCGAGACTTGCTGGATGTGTTACAGCTTGAGAACATCTTTAATTTCAGTTGCTTTATCCAGGAGCATGGAGGCCAGTTGGCTAATATCCTCTCTGTCGGTCAGCAAACTCAACCAATGCTTGGGAATGGCCTCCATCCCATAATAGGCACCGGCCATTTGCCCGTATACCGCACCAGTGGTATCTGCATCATCACCTAAGTTGACAGCCATCAAACATCCTTCTTCAAACGTGTTGCTGTTATAAAAAGCCCACAAGGCAGCTTCTAGTGACTTCACTACATACCCGCTTCCCTGTATAAAAGGAGGGTTGCGGTGCTTGAACGAGCCTTTGGCCACCTCCTCTATTTCGGGAGAAAGTTCGTACTGTTGCCAGAACCCAGAGACGGGAGTATATAAAGGCTGCAACAGTTCCTCTTTACTGTGTCCCTGAAGTGCCCCAATCATTAAACCAGCCAGGTAGACACAGGCATCAACCGCTGTTTTTGCCCCGTGGGTGGTTCTGGAGCTGTCAGCGGCATATAGCAGCGCCTGTTCCGGAACCTGGTAATAGAAAAGAGGCACGGGAGCCAGGCGCATGATGGAGCCATTACCGGCTGTGTTGGCGTTGGTGGAACCACTGTATGGGTTCTGCGTCTGATCAAAGCGGCTAAGCGCCTGGTAGGTAGCATTGCCGATATCAAAACAGGTACCGGTGCTGCTCCTGTATCCTTCTCGGTACCAGCGCACATAGCGTTCCATTTGGTCTTTGGCATCAAACCCATTGCAGTGGAGGAGACTGTCGGCCAGGCACAGAGCCATGGAGGTATCATCTGTCCATTGCCCCGGCTCCAAATGAAATGGACCACCTCCCACCATATCCGTTAATGGTTCAAAATCGCCGGGCTGCGTAAACTCAAGAGTGGTACCCAGCGCATCACCTGCGGCAAGCCCCAACAAACTTCCTCTGAATCTTTCTAAGGGTGAAATCATGCTATTACTATAGTGGCATCTTATTGCTGATGGCAGTACTCCGAGCACTGCCTCCTTTAAAGATTATAGATAGTGGATATAGCATTTTTGCTGATGTCACCCACACTATCTTTAGGTCAATATTTGAAAAGACAACACAATACAAAATCCAGTCAACCTTTATCAAAGCATAAAGGATGACTGGATTTCTGTTTGAAGACCATAATTGTAAAAACAGGCTTAAAACAAACCGAAATCTTTCCCTCAAACACCTGTTGCTGGATTAGTGATAATCAAGAATCTACTTCATACTGCTTCAATATTCACATAGCCATTGTGCGCTATGATGTGATCAAGCAGTTTGCTGTAGCTGGAACTGGCCCTGAGCACATTTTCACACCCCACGATCACCACCTGTTTTTTGGCACGGGTCAAGGCAACATTCAATTTACGGTCCACCAGACCATCATCGGTCAGGGATTCCAGGAACTGCATCTGCTTGCCGTGGTTTACCGCCAAAGAGATAATGATCACATCCCGCTCACTTCCCTGGAAACGCTCCACCGTATCTATCTCCACCTGCTCCATGATTTTATCCTCCACATGCCCACTTCTTTTGATGGTAGCGATCTGGGACCGGTAAGGGGTCACCACGCCAACGCATTCCGGGCAGAAGTCAGGACCGTACACCTTATGGACCGCTTTGATGAAGCCACCCACCAACCCGGCTTCCACGGCACTCACCTTAGCCACTGACTCACGGGGAGCCGGTACAAAGATGATCCTGGCCTTCGCCATGGCTCGCTCATATTTATTCTCGGATTGAGGATTGAACGTAGAATGTTGGGCAAACTGATCTTCCCGGATAGGCTGCAATCTTCCCTGGTAATACTCATGGCTCACAAAGTCACAGATATCATGGTGCATGCGGCCTTGCTTGGTCAACATACCATACGCATCATTCCAGCCATTTTTCTGGCAAATGGCCAATAAACGGGAGAACAGGGAATTCTTGAGAGAGACCAGTTGTATCTCAGCCAGTTCAGGAGATTGCACTTTCGTGTATTTATCTGCTTGGGTAACTACAGCCGGTAGTTGTTTCTCATCACCGATCAAAATAAAGCGCTCAAACAATGGTAGTATGCCTACCAGGTGGGGCTCCAGCAACTGTGATGCTTCATCTACGATAACGGTAGTGAATTTCTTGATATTGGTGAGCTGGCCAAACCCCCCGAAGGATGCCTGGGTACAAACAAAGATTCGGGTTTTCTGCACTAGCTCATGCAATTCACCCACGGTCTTGTGCATGGCCAATTGGTGGAAGCAGTTAGGGGCTGACCCACTTCGGGACAAGCGCAGATGGGGTATTCCTGCCGCTGCCAGGTGCCGGCAGATCTCCTCCACGGCACTGTTGGTGAAGGCCATCACCATGATATTTTCCTCTGTGCTCTGGTACAGGTTATGCACCATGTTGCGCAACATCCGGGAGGTCTTGCCAGTACCGGGGGGGCCCTGCAACAGAAAATAGTCTTTGGCACTTAAGGCCTGTCCCACCAGGGTTCGCTGCTCCTCAGACAGGTCTCCGGTGACGGTAAAAGGCAATGGAGAAAAAGTAGGTGTCTTTTTCCCGAACAGAAGGTCTTTTTTGAGTTGTGGGGCCTGCAGGAAACAAGCCATGGACCTGGTCATGTCATCAAACCCTTTCTCCATAAGATCCCTCTCCAAAGCCCAGTAGGGATATTTCTTGAAATACCCCGTGTCCATGGTTTTGGAACGAAGCGCCACGACCACCCCTCGGTCCGTTATTTTCCTGATGTTACACTTAAGGATTTGGGTCTTGATCGCCGCCTGCTCATCGTCCTCGATCAGGGGATAAAGGATGGTGATGTCGCCTTCACGCAGGTTGCTCATCTTGTCAGAGAGCATCCCCCTGCTCAAATGCACTTCGCTGTTCTCCGTTAATTTGGAAAACTCCAGGTAGTCCAGGATGGAGAAGTTATTGCGTTTGTCGTTACGGGCAGCGCGCCAAAGGGCGGCAAAACCTGCCACTCCCTCCACCTCGTCACTCCCGATCTTAGCGGTCCTTTGCTCCCGCGCAATAAAGCCAATGAATTCCCGGAAGTACTTCAGCTCAAAGGTAGAGGCGTTCCTGAAGCCCTGCCAAAGGTTAGCCAGCGCTTCTTCATCAAACCTGGGTAGCGGGCCAAACGTGGCTGGATTTAATTTAGGCAAAACTTTCTCCGGATTCTCTGCCAGCATGAAATCATACAGTACCACGTGATTACGCACGGTCATGAGTTCCTGCTTCAACTGCACAGACTCTGAATGATTACGAAGGGGCTTGCCTTCATTGCTGCTGTTGGAATACAGAATCGCACTGTCCCCGGAACGGCCCGGGAAGGTGGATTCCAGCAGCATGTTATAACACTGTACCTGCGCCTTGTTATTACCCCACAGCCCTCCGTTATAATGGGTACCCGGTGCACTCCCGCTTTTTAATTCGACGATGTTCTTCCGGTTGGAGTCTTCCGGGTCCTGCGCCATCATATCCAGACGCCCATGCAACCCATATTTAGTGGAGAAGTAAGTAGGCTCTATCAATAAGCTGTGTTTTTTATAACCTTCCAGTACACTTTGTATCACCGTTACGTGGGGGGCTGCATCCAGGTGCATGCGCTCCAGTAACTCAGGTTTATGAACACCCACCTGCTGGGTCACGCACAACAACCCGAAAGCTTGATCATTCATAGGGTCATGCCGCACATCCAGCTGGTTCGCGCCAGGAGACAAAGCCAGTTTGTCCAGGATGCTATTGACCACGTTCCCCAACATCATCTTGTAGTTCGACTCCGACTGCTTGAACTTACCTAATAAGTAGATGCTCGGGTTCAACCCTTTCATGTCAAAGCATTCCGCCAGTTTGGAGGCTTCAATGAGGTAATCCGGCTCCACCACCATGATGGTCTGGGGCGTGGTACTGTATACGTTCTCGGACCCCTCATTCAGCTGGATATTATAGAATGCGACGTGAGCGTACTTCCACAGCTGCTTTCCCACCGAGGCAAACCCATTCCGCATCAGATCCTGTTCATCTTTGGGGTTGTACAGGTTCACAAGAATATTCTCCTCGTTCTCAGCATCCCCAAACAAGGTGGTACGATAAGGGGTGGCAGGGTCATGCTCAACCCGAAGAACCGTGAGTTGAAGCTCCTGAACGTGGGTATGATTCCGCTTCTTTGTCCGCTTGAAGGTAAGCTCAGGCCTGCCCCCGTAGACTGTTGCCAGTTCTGCCGGTTCGGGGGTGTTCCCGAAATGACTTACCGCCAACGCCAGGGCACGCATTCCGGCCAACACATCGTCCTCTGACGCATTTGAACCGGCATTATGCACAAGGTCATTGGCCCTGATGCGCAAGCCATGCACCTCTTCCCGCAGGTCAGGGGCCACATTGTATTTATCAAAAATGAAGTTTGACCGGCTGAATGTGTTTTGAAAGAATTGCTGTTCCTTACTGGTAAGCTCCTTGAATAAGGAGTCCAGCACCCCCCGTAGCTCTATCAGTTTCCCTTTAGCCGGTTGCTCGGACACCCCATGGATTGAGGCTAGCTTCTCATAATAAAATTGGGCTGAATCAGTAGAAAGTATGCTCATATACAAGAAATCACGGATTTAATATTTCATTAATTAGTTTATTAAGATATTGTAATATTGCATTTTTTCAATCCATAGACAAACCTGGTCTAAGCTATTTATATTTTCTTGATGTAAATCCTTGATTATAAGAGATAAAAGCAGGTGTGCTCTTTCTTTAAAAGGGCAGGTTTTCAAAGAAAAATGCTTCTTGTACTTAAGGGTCCGGTTTCTGCTTTTATTTCAGGCAACTACTCAGAAATAAAGACAGAAACCGGGTACACACTATTCACCATCCCCTTCCATCCTGGAAGCAAACCTAACCTGGTTCCAGAATAACCTGCTGAAGATGGCCTGAAACAAAGGGGTGGACACCTGCTCTTCCTCAAGCTTTAAACCCGCTATCAGAAGCATTGTCTCCTTAAACATCTTGGCCACCCTCTGATCCCTGATGGTTGTCAATTCTTCCCTGGCGCCTGAAAACACTTCAGCAAAATGCATTCCGGTGCTCTCTATGTAGAACATTACTTCCAACAGCCTTTCCGGCAACTCCCCGGAAGTTGTGTCTTGCACAATGAAATTGAACTTAAGCTGGTCAGGCACTACTGGTCCGGTTACCTGGTGGCCCCTTTCAATATCTGATAATCTTTTGTACAGCAGCAATGACAGGGCCAGCGTCTGGCTAAGGTTCATTTGCTTCAAAGCCAAAATCACTTTCCCCATCACTGAGAATACGTATTCAATGATCACTTTCTCGGCTCTGCTCCAAGGACTCAGGTAGACAAAGGATTCAAACACTGAGAAATGGGCCGGGTTCGCCAGCGCCTCTGCTTTGATTTTCGTTACCAGATCTTCTCCGTCCTCTGTTGACACCATTTTATTGGCACGCAGAAAATACGCCAGCTGCGAGGCAGTCATGGGGCACTGACGGTGATGTAAGGCTATCTTGATAGCTTCTGATAATTGCATAAGGAAAGTATTGGTTCGCTTTCCTTATGCCAATAAAAATACCAACTTTAAAAACAGGCATTCTACGCCTGTTTCTCCACTTTTCACTGCCTGTATGTGTCAGATTTATTTTCAAATATATCAATACCTGCCACAAAAATGGCTTACATCGTCACCTCTTCTGCTTCCTGGGTTTGGGCAATACCATAACTCCTTAATTTGGCTTTCAAAGTATTAAGAGCGATGCCAAGACTAAGGGCGGTTTGCCTTTGGTTCCCGCGGTGTAGTTCCAGTACTTTCAAAATATGCTCCCGTTCCACATCCTTTAGGAGAAGCGAATGCTCAGGGGCAACCTGGCGCATGCGTTTGGGCAGGTCCTGCACGGCGACCTCACCTGGGCAAAACACATACAGTGATTCAATAAGATTCTCCAGCTCCCGGATGTTGCCCGGGAACGGATATTGCAGAATCAACCTTCGGGCTTCTTTGCCTAAGTTCAGCACCTTGCCCTTGTGCAGTTCGGTTTTCTTTTTGTGCAGGAAATGCTCCAGCAAGATGGTCAGCTCATGCTGCCCCCGCTCAATCAGGCAGGGAAGTTCCAGCTCTGCCACGCACAAGCGGTAATATAAGTCCCAGCGGAAAGCGGCCTCCCGGCAAAGCTTTTCCAGCGGGGCGTTGGTAGCCGCGATCACCCGTACGTCCACTACTTCCGCCTTGCCGCCGATTGGCTGGATTTCCCGCTCCTGCAGCACCCGCAACAACGCCTGCTGCATGCCCGGCGTGATGTCGCCAATCTCGTCCAGGAAAATAGTACCCCCGTTTGCCAGGGAAAAGAAACCGGGAGTATCCTCAATGGCCCCGGTGAAAGCTCCCTTCTTGAACCCGAACAAGCGGGACTCCAGTAGATCCTGCGCCAGGGCAGCGCAATTCACGGCAATGAACGGCTTGTTCTTTCTTATCGAGTTATCATGGATGTAGCGGGCAAGGTGCTCTTTGCCGGTACCACTCTCCCCTCTGATCAAAGCCGTCACCTTATCTGTCTGGGCAACCAGGTAGGCGCGGTGGTACACCCCTGCAATTGAGTCCGTTACCTTATAGTCCTCTTCTGTTGCCTTCCCTCCGCTTAGGCGGGATTCTTTCAGGATAGCGGTCACCGGCGTTTCGGACTGCTGCACCTTTATTTCCATCAACTCCGGCAAACCTGTAGTGGTAAACTTTGCGGGCTTGGTTTGAACGAGTTTAGTGTTCAAACCTAAGGTCTGATGGCAGATGTACCAGCTCAACTGCATGGCAGAAGTACCCGGCGAAAAGAATATTTCCAGCTGGTCCTGCGAGTGCTTCAGCAAAAAGCCCTCTGATTTGGTTTTCACCTCTTCCAGGTTGATGACATCCTGCACGTTTAATAGCTCATGCTCCACCGCCTGACCTTTGAAATCACCCCTTAATCTGATGGCGAGTCTTTCTGCAAAGCCCTCCTGTTTGTCATTGGCATACAATAAAATGTGTTTATCAAACCCACCCTCTTTATAGAAATGTTTGTGAAACTGGTAATGAGGCCCATTGGTATCAATGTCAATATATTTCCCTTCCGGGGTTTTTAAAAAGTCATTGTTTAGGGCAATCCAGGAGATAAGCAATTTGGCCATTCAATCTGTTTTTATTGATTATATAGAATACTTCTATTTTTAGATGATTTCACCCTTTTATATCCTTGTTTTATATTAAAAAAAAGTAAAACATAAAGAATATCATCATCTTTTCAGCGCACCAATATGAAGTCACTATATCAGAAATTTAAACTAATTTTCAATAACTGACACTCACTGATTTCATGATTTCCCCAAACAAAACCTTATAACTAATTAAAATTCAAGTACTTAAATTAACCACCTTAATCAGGCCATAAAACGGCACTATTATCTCTCCTCTATCATAAACCCATCATCTTATTAATTAATCTATGATTCTATTCTTCGACACAGAAACTGCCGGATTGCCTAAAAACTGGAAAGCACCGGTATCAGACACAGCTAACTGGCCGCGGATGGTACAGCTGGCCTGGCTTGTGTTCAGCCCACAGGGGCAGCAGGTATCAGGCGGAAACTTCGTTATTCGCCCTAACGGGTTCACTATCCCAAGCGAGGCCAGCAAGATCCACCGCATTACTACTGAACGCGCCCTGACCGAGGGAGTGGCTTTGCATGAGGTATTATCACAGTTTGCCATAGAACTGAGCACCTGCACTCATGTGGTAGCCCACAACATCAATTTTGACAAGAACATAGTAGGCGCTGAGTTTCTGAGGGAAGGCATTGTCCATCCGCTTTTCCAGCGGCAGCACATTTGCACGATGCAAACCACTACAGACTACTGTGCTATCAAGAACAACTGGGGCTACAAATGGCCCACTCTCTCCGAGTTATACCATAAGTTATTCTCCGAGTATTTTGAAGAGGCGCATGACGGGTTTGCGGATGTAAGCGCTACCGCCAGGTGCTTCTGGGAACTACAGCGGAAAGGCTTCTTTAGCAACCTGCTTACTTCCTCGGCAATGCCCGTCCATTAAAATGCCTTCCGTTTAGTTCAGTAAACCTCTTAAGACTACTTCACAAAAGGACAGGTTATTTTCTATTATCTTCAAAAAAACCTGTCCTTTTCTCCTTCCACCCTTCCTTTCATCTATTTTCATATGAACCGCTACCAGGAGCCCGAATCTGCCGCTGAGCAGCTCCACCAACTCTACTATTCCCTGGCCCATATCATACTACCGGAACTATTGCAACTGTCAGACAGGGATGCAGACCATTCTGATGGTACCGGCACTCATCCGGTGAGGGCTTCCAGGATCTCAGGTCCTGAACAGGATGAAATAGACTGGACCAACTCCTTCAAAGAAGAAGACGGTCAGAAATTCTTCACAATGCCCGGGATCATTTACACCCCCTTTGAGGAAACTGGTAAAGAAACAGAGAATCCTGAACCTCCAGGTGCAGCTGACAGACCTGATAACACTGATCCGCCGCAGGATCCGGATGCAACCTCCCTCCCATCGTCTGAAGAGACTGATTGGATGTTCACGGAAGAGGAGGAGGAAACAGACCCGGAACTAGCCCTCCTGATAGCTGAATTGGAGGAAGAACTAGACAACATAGATCTCTATGAGTCTGCAGAACACCCCATTGGCCCTTTAGCATTGGACAGCTTGTCTGATGAAGAGCTCCTGGAGATAAGCTGGAATAGAGCATTACTTGCTTCAGATATAAAAGAAGCACCTCCGCGCGACCACTTTCAACTGGAGCGGCTCATAAGAAAAGGACTTGAGATCCTACTGTTCCGTTTTCCTGACCCGATCCGGATGCCGGGGGCGTGGAGGGCAGCCGCGGTACGCCAGCAGGGCGAACCCTACCGGTATTTCACCCTTGAGAAAACAGGAGGCCTGGATGAAACGGAAACGGAATCCGCTATACTGGGTGAGTGGACCACCGGAACTACTCACCATAATTATGGCCGTTTCAAAGGCGACATCTGGAACAAAGAAGATTTTCTTGATGCCGCTTTAGACCAGTATTTGGCAGATCTGAAGTAAGTACAAAGGCATACTTCCGGAAAGGGGATTGGATCATAGCAGATCCTGTCCTCTTTCCAAAAAGGAGGCCCAAAACATACACCTGTACATCCGTACAAAACTTCAGTCTCCAGGCTTATGTCAAGGGTTGCGCAAGGGAAACGAATCCCCGCGCAACCCTTTTGCTTTATAAAACCCTCCCTTCCGCAACAAACCACTCCCCTGAGCGACTCCCTGCCTTGGAGTCATCGCTTTCAAAATAAAACACCGCCTGATGCCTCTTATTATAGCAAGTATTGATATACCATTTCAGAAAATAACACCTGCAGCCTGGCAAAACCAGTCATTCCAGCTTTTTTAGGCAATGGCACACCCTTTGCCTTCCTGCAGTCATCCACCAACTATCCTTCTATCTATGAAAAACGCTACTACCATCTCCTGCCCAAAATGCACGCATGAATTCCATCCCGAGGAGGCCCTCGCTTTGAGGATAGAGCAAAAGCTAAAAGCAGAATTCGCTGAGCAGGTAGACCAACTGCACCAAAAAGGTGAGCAGCAACGTCTTGCCCTGCAGCAGGAAAAAGATCAACTGGAAAGAATGCGCCTGCAGCAGGACGAGCTCATAAAACAGCAGGTAGCGCTTGAGCGGAAGAAAGTAGAAAATGAGCTACAAAAAGAACTGAGCACCAAATTCAATGGCACTCTGGAGCAGCTTATGGAGGAAAAAGCCGAAATGGAGCAAAAATTGAAGATCCAGCAACAGAATGAGTTGCAATTATTAAAGAAGCAGCGCACCCTGGAAGAAAGGGAACGCGAACTGGAATTGGAAACGGAGCGCCGCATTGCTTCTATGAGCAATGAACTGGAAGAGAAAATAAGAAAGACGGAGAACGAGCGCAACGAAATGAAGATACGCGAGAAAGACAAACAGCTGGAAGACATGAAGCGCATGCTGGAAGAGGTGAAACGCAAAAGCGAGCAGGGTTCCGTCCAGCTCCAGGGCGAGGTGCAGGAATTAGCGTTGGAGGAAAGTCTGCAAAACGCATTTCCTTTTGACCTGGTGGAGGAAGTTGGGAAAGGGGTGAGAGGCGCAGATTCCATCCAGACGGTAAAGGGCCAATACGGGGAAACCTATGGTACCATCATATACGAGTGCAAACGTACGAAAACCTTTGGCAGTGACTGGATTGAAAAGCTGAAAGCAGATGCGCGCGCAGCCAAAGCAGACATCATGGTATTGGTAACGGAAGCACTTCCCAAAGGCATGCAAAGATTCGGGCAATATGAGGGAGTGTGGGTTTGCACGTACCATGAACTGATGCCTTTGGTCTATGTACTAAGGGATTGCCTGATGAAGATCTCGGCGGCTACGGCAAGCCAGGAAAACAAAGGAACCAAGATGCAGCTGCTGTATGATTATTTGACCAGCAATGAGTTCAGCAACCAGTTTGCAGCAGTTGCCGAGGGAATCTCCAGCCTAAAGGGTGGAATCACCAGGGAGAGGGCCCAAATGGAAAAACTCTGGAAAGAACGCGAAAAGCAGCTTGACAAATCCCTGCTTAATATCTGCGGGATGTATGGCTCTGTGAAAGGCATCGCAGGGGCGGCGGTCGCCGACATCAACCTGTTGGAGGACAAACCTGTACCTGCTGCCCTACCCCATGCTTTTGAGGTAGTGGAATCATAAGATCACACCTGAACTTCATCCTTTGCAGGTGTAGCACAAACACCTTCCTATAGATCGCGCAACCTCTTTCAAACGATATAAATTTCTCTTTATGAATAAGAAACAAATACACAACCTGATCATATTAGACGAAAGCGGCTCTATGGAGTCCATTAAACAGGCAACCATCAGTGGTTTCAATGAATTGGTCCAGACGACAAAGGGCTCCACAGAACTCTACCCGGACCAGGAACACTTTATCTCCCTGATCACCTTCAATGGTCTGGGCATAAACACAAAACTGTTCAGGCAACCGGTAGCAGATCTGGAGCAAATAGACGAGCAAATCTACCAACCCAACTCCCTTACCCCTTTGCTCGATGCTATTGCCCAAAGTGTCATCAAACTTAAGTACGAGCTGGATGAGAAAAAAGAGCATAACGTACTGGTGACTATCCTTACCGACGGGGAGGAAAATGCATCGAAAGAGTTCTCAGGCGAACAGGTCAGAAGGATCATTGAAGAGCAGAAGCAGAAAGGCTGGACCTTCACCTATATCGGGGCGAACCATGATGTGGTGAAAACGGCCTCCTCCATCTCTATCACCAACACGATGGTCTTTGAATCAACCGTGAAGGGAACAAAAAAAATGTTCGAAAAGGAAAGATCTTCCCGCTTGTCATGGTTTAAAAAACTGGATAACAATGAGGATGCCCAGCAGAACTACTACGATGAGGAGAGTAAATAGGAAACTACTTCTTGCAAATTGTATTCACCTGACCTCCAGCAAGATCAAACGAATGTGATCTTCTATTGACCTACCCAAGGTTGACCCTGAAGGCCTGGCACATTCATTAAATATATAAGTCTGTTTCAATCAAAAAATGTTCTATGAAAACCTTCGAAGCAAGAATCACTCCCCGTGGAACACAACCCTTCACGATCAGGGTTAACACGGTTAATTCATTTGAAGCAAAGAGGATGATGGAAGGACAATACCCCGGAGCTTTGATACAGTTCTTCAAAGAGATCAGGTAGATATCGAGGATTCAAAATCCCCTTATGGGCACTATCATGTTCCTTTTATGAAAACAGGAGCTAAACTGCCAGGGTACTCAGAACATATCTCCACAAAGGCAGGCATGACCTGCCTTTGTTTTTTGTCAAATCAATGCCATGGCAACAAAAGAAAATGGGAGACCAGAAAGGAATTCACGGCACCGCCTTACCAAGGCACAGGAAACAAATAATTGGAACTCCTAAAGGAACCGCTGCCATGTAAACTGACAAAGTACTGATTACAATTACAATGAAATTTCACTTTACCACTTTCACGTAAAGGTTTCCTACAGCCCCGACTTCCAATCCTACAGGAGAAAGGCCATATTGCAACTAAGCAATATGGCCTTTCTCCTGTAGTTTAAAACATCCCCTTATTGACCCTGGTCGCTCTCATCATAATACCCGCTGCTTATGTCCTCATTTTCATTGAGCTTTCTTAGATACTCCATACGCGAGGTTCTCTCCCTTGAGAATACCTCTGCCGTACCCTCTGAGGTCGCTTTGAAGGTGATAGAGTTGGTAATAGAGATAGAGGTGGCGACATGCTCCACATCATGGTTGGCCCCAATATAGGTGAAGGTCCAGCCTTTCTGCTTCTGCTCATCTATGAGGCGTTTCACCTGGCTCCCCGTATACTCCCGTGAAGCATTTTCCCTTCCATCGGTCAAGATCGTGACCAATACATTCGTATCAGCCAGATCCCCTAAGTCATCCCTGAGTTTTGTGACACTGGTACCAATCGCATCAAACAGGGGAGTTTGGGCATGGGGCCGGTAGATCTTTCCATCGATCTCCTTTAGTCCCTTCACAGGCAATTTATACAACCTGGGCTTTATGCCTTCCCCGTTAAAGGTAAACAGCGAAATAAAATGCTCCTGCTCGGGGAACCTTTCTTTCATTCCTTTCAGGGTTTGCACCAGTTCATTGAAACCGCTGATGGTTTCTTTTTTGATTGAATTCATGGAACCACTTTCGTCCAGGATAATTAAATTGTGTATTTGCATATAGATATAATTTAGTGACGTTTATAAAAATTGAATGAAAAAGAAGACGTAGAAAAAACCGGTACCAAGGGGACATACCCCAGGGAAGTCCAGACGTATCTCCCAGCCCCTCTGCACACGGGGCGAAGGGGTAGCGGGGCTTTTCCAAGTCCAAACCTGATATGACTACAGTCGCCAGTGGCAGTACACAACAAAGGGAGATGGTTCCAGCACATGTACCAGGCCATCGGGGATGCGTACTTTGAAAAGAAAGAAGTTGAGGTCCGTAACGATCCTTCTGTCTTTGGAGAAGATGATTTCCTGGGACAGTAAAACACTGCCCTGCCTCTTTTCCAGGGTAAAACCGTTTACCGCATAGGAAAGCCGCCAGTCTTTATTCTGCCGGAAGAAAACTGCTTTTACATCTCCCGTTTTCATGCTGCCCAGGGCGTGTTGCACAACCGGGGAGCTTCTCACATAATCCGGCTCCAGGTACAGATCAGCCCCCTTCCCATACAGGTAGTGGTGAAGCACCTCAGCTGCTTCAGGGTAGAATAGCCACCCCAGGCAGATCATACTGTTGTACATCACTTTGCATTGGAGCCTGTCCATAGAAGTCAGGCTTCCTTTTTCCCGCCGGTCATTCATCTCACTGAAATGAACGCTTAACGCTTTGCCCATCTCTTTGCCAAACAGGACCAGGAGAAACAGGGAAACGGAAACAACCAACAGTAATTTTTTCAAGTATCTCAAGGCAAATAATGTTAAGGGTAGAGACATTTTCCTGCTAGGGAAGCTCTCAGAAGTCAAACACCATATCAAATAATTATCCAATAACCAGCAACTTACACTACCACCTTAAAACAAACTTGGTCCTCCTATGGCATGTCGTTCCTGAAAGTAAAAGCCCAATCCCACCACCATCCCAATCTCCTCCCCTTCAACCCTGCATCGCACAGCATTGCTTTTGCCGGGCAAAACACCTAAGGCTAGTGCTATCTTGCTATTCAGGATATTCTTCACTTATCATATGGCTTTCGGACGAATGATTAGTTCAGGAGGGCTTGCAGGTCAAGGTAGCTGTTTGTGATGGCAGACACGTAGAGCAGGTGTTGCAAAGGCTGCAGCTGATGGGCCTCGTACAGGCTGTCCAGGGACTCCGCGGGGTCAGCATCTGCCGGAAGGGAGGCATACCAGGGATCAATGGTCCGATTGCCCTTCTGGTCTTCCCTGACAAAGCCGTTGGCATGGCACCAGGCCAGATAAATCAGAAGCCTAGCCAATCGCTCATTCGAGGAGGTATCAAAGAAGCGGCTTAGATGCCCGATTAACTTTTCTTTGATCAAAGGGGGAATGCCCTCATATTCATAGTGCTTGTAGGCAGGTTCTCCAGGCTCCGGGCCATCCGAAGTAACTACTGAACTACCCAGTAAACTATCAAGATCCTGCTCCATCCCCTGGAGGGGAAACCCCTTTAAGAAGTTTTCTTCCTCTATTTCGCGGTCTGCCTCAGTCAGGTAGTCAAATGCAGTTACCTCAGACCTCGTCAAACAAGCATACTCCTCCTCAAAAAGACACCGCTGCCTGATGCGGTAAGCAACCCCCTCAGGATTTTTGCCTTTGTACTCCCTTATCTCACCGGAACGTGTTATCACTACAATTCCCGAGGGCGATAACACAAACAATCGGTTCCGCTGCCAGAAAAGGTAATCGCAGGTTTCCAAATAAGCCCTGCCTTTCATGAATGTACCGGGATGAGAGGTAATGAAACGGGGTCTTGTTACCAATGCACCTTTCTCATCGCTTACCAACCGGAAACATGGAACCTCGGCGCTCAAGATTGGCTCGTACAGCACCCTATTCTCAGGCATGGAGTAAATCCCAAACAGGTTGTCCTGCCTGAATCCAATCAGATCAGGCGTAATCCGCCAAAGCTTGTGGTTGATGCAGGGAAGCACTTCAACTCCCTGATACGTCAACCCAAAATGATACCCGTTGGAAGTTACCTGATAGTGGAGCGGCATAAGCTGTTTAATTAGGTATAGGTTGTTTATTCTATAGGTGTAGTGATTAGTGGACCAGGTCTAAACCAATGGTCAGTACAGGAGGGAGGAAATCAGTTTTATGCCAAAGCTATTCCTGATACTTCCCTGGCCGGCACAGTATCGGCAATCTGCTTGGGTGTTGGTTCTCCTACAATTGCAGACGGAGCTCTTGATGATGACAGACCGCCACGCCTCTTCTTCCTCTGTTGAGAGCTCAACCCGCCTTCCTTTCAGGTCGATGCCATAGTATTGCTCCAGCTGATCCACCACCACGAATTTCCCCTTTCGATAAGGAAAAATGTGCAGAAAAGCAGGCTCCACATACGTACCTGCCATGTTGATGTGCATGCCGTACAGGTCTTTTACGGTGTCGTAAGTCTTGAAATATTTGCTCCTGCCCACAGTGTGGAGCACCTCCTCTACCAGGATCATCACCATAGGTTAAGCAGCCTCCTTTTCAACTTGCAGTGCTTCATAGGTCATGCTGCGCATCACATGAAGCAACCCAATCCTACGCATGAAAACCTGTATCCGATTTTCCTGCTCCAGACTTTCGTCCTTCATCAGATCCATCATGATTTTCATCTGGTCTTCCAGTTTACCCTTTAGCTGAGACAATACCGGTTTCATGAGCACCGCAGGCATCTTTACTGCCGTATACCCCTGCTGAAGCGCCTGAAGCAAGATCCTGGTGCACTCGCTGTGAAACCGGGCTCTTTTGCACACATGACTGGTGCTTTCGCTACGATCAATCATCACCTCCTGCTCCTGCAGGATTTTTAGCAGAAGCTCCTGCACCAACTGCGAATGCTCCTGGGTAAGTGTTAAAGTAATGGTGTCCATGTCTGTGGGAATAAGAGTGAAAGATGGTTTAAGGAAAGGAGGAACTATGCCACCTGGCTATAGTTTGACGGAATGCTGCGGTGTGCCGGCAGACCATCCCATGCAATTCTTTCAGCCGCCCTGGCTATCTCCTCAAGCAGCAGAATATCCACATACTCTTCGGAGGTATGTTCGCCCCACACTCCCGAAGACAGGTTCGTGCACTCCGGGATCACACCCACGAAAACGGCTGTATCGGTAAAAACCCCATATGGATCTGCTTGGTAGTCTAAGCCCTGATTCAAGAACTGGTGCGAAAGCGCATCGGCAAACTGCTCGCTGCAGCAACGCCCGCCTCGCTGATGGGTAATGATGGAACCAACCTTTCTGCGGTCAAACGCAACGGCACGTTTAAACTGGGCAAAAAACGAAGCATCTGCTCTCAATGCGGCACGGCTACCTAGGCAACCTATCTCCTCCCCTACAAAAAAGTAGTAAGTGCCTGGCACACCCTTGCTGATAAGGTAAAGCAGGATGGTAACCCCCGCCTTGTTATCGCCGCCCAGGATAGTACTGCCATCTGTGCGGATGATATTACCCTCAAACACATGGTTCACTTTCTCGTACTCGCTGGAGCAGGTATCCAAGTGGGCCGTAAAAAGAGTGGCTGACTCACCGATCCTGATGAAGTAGTTTCCGAAGTCGTCTTTCTGCACACCTGCGGGCAGATAAGGTTCCAGTTGGCTCTCGTACCCATAAGGCACGGTATATTGCGTCAGGTTAAGAAAGGTGTTTTTGAAATCGAATGGATTGGTTTTGGTCATAGATTGTTTTTAAAGGTTAGATGAAAAAATAGGCACAGGTCTTCTGGGCAGCCGCCAGGAAGCCACTGAAACAACTTTGCGAAGGCAAAGCCATAAATAGGAATATTTCTATAGGTAACACTTCCAGCCAGGCGAAGCCCAGGAGCACGATGCAAACCTGAGGACTTTAATCACAAAGGATTCGCAATGACCGTGGAAGCACTTAATTTTAAAAGGCAACACTGGAAAACCCAGTTAACCCATCTTACAAACCCTGCTGTTGAAGCATGATACAAAGGTAGGGCAAGCGCTCCAAACAGGGAATTTTCCGCAAGCTTGAAGGATCGACTGCCTGCCCTGGTTACAACCGGCGGATCCTTTTCCGCATGGCATACAGCATGCCGCACATTGAGGCAATAGAATCCCCCTCCAGGAACTCATCAATGGAGGAAATCTGCTTGGTGAACCTGATCCTGGCCCAATTGGTCCGGGAGTCCATCACCCTGTGGTGGGAAAAGCCGGCTTCCGTGGCAATTGCGGCAAGGTCCTTCCGGGTTTCTGTCACCATATCGTTCAGCTCAACGGCACTTCCCCCAAACACCAACCCTTGCTTCTCCCTCTCTGATAACTCAAGCAGTATGACGGCATGTACCTGTATCATCAACTGGTAATTCACTCCCTGCTCCAGGCTGTAGGCAAGGTCATGCTCCCCTTCGCTCCTGATGCCAGAGATGGCACTCACAGATCGGCAGAATTCCTCCCTTAGGTAGAGAAGCCGGTAACTCTCCCTTTCTTCCAGCGGTTTACCGGCCCTGATCTCTTCCACCACCTGGGACAACGGAATCCCCAACCCTCGTGCAGGGTTAGCCTGGATAAATGCCCACATGGGATCCCGCATCCAGGAGGTGTGCATTTTCCCAGCCGGGACCTTTTTCACCAGCATTTTATCTGCTAGAGAAAGCCCCAGGAATTTATAGATGGTACCAAACATACCAGACCCTATGTACAGGGGAAGGATGGCGGGCTCAAGTGACCTTTGCAGATATTGATGCCAGACTTCTACGTAGGCTCCCATGAACATATTCTGCTCATACCATTGCCCACCCAGTCTCCGTGAGTTTTGTATGGTCAGTCTGCTGAAGGCATAGGGTGCATAAGCCTTGATCTCCTCCCTATGCTGCAGGACCAGCTCAATGTTGTTACTCAGTAATGACAGTTCGCCCATTGATTTGCTTTAACGATTAAACATAGTTGACCTAGAACCCTGACTGAAAGACTGTGAAAGCCTGCCGGAATGAGCCATGGCACTTTAAAAGGAAAGCTTTGGGCGATGTAGCGCTTACAGCTTTTTTTCGGCAGAAGCCGCGCATTGTTTTGGCACCGTTGGAGCTTAAACCCGGTTGCCGTACCTACAGGCACTCTTAATGCTTCGAAAGAATCGTTTCCTGTGTACCTGAATACAGAGAATTTAAATGATAATACAAATATAGTGATTTAATATATATAATCAAAGAAATTTTATAATTATTAGAGTCAAATAGTATTACCTGATGAATTTATTACTATTTATATAGCCGGGCAACACAGGTCCTTATCCTTCAAAGAACTGACAAAGTGGTGGATCTCAGCCTCAGTGCCCAGTTTTTTGGCCTTGTTCTGTTCCACCAGGACAAGGTTACCCGCAAACTGCTCCTCCCATGTGCCACCGGCTGATGATGGATAAAGACAGCCCAACTTCTTTTTCTGCTTTGCAGCGTACCGCACAGACTCCATGGTGCCCCCAGCCAGGTCTGTCTCCAGGACGATCACGCCTCTGCTTAGGGCGGTCTGCAGGCGGCCCCTGGCAATGTAGGTGCCTCTTCTGGCCTTCTCTCCATAAGCATATTCACTCAGCAGCAATCCCCCCTCTTCCAGAATCCTTCGGGAAAGATTTTGATTTTCCCCAGGCAGGACATCATGCAGGCCGCCAGCCATCACTGCGATGGTGGGAGCATGGCTTTCAACTGCTGCCTTGTGGGCAATAGAATCACAACCTGCCGCAAGACCGCTGACAATGGCGAAGCCTTCCCTAAAGACCATCTGCGCCAGTTTCAGCCCTTCTTCCTGGGTGAAAGCAGAAGGTTCTTTTTTCCCAAAAATAGCGACGGCCTGGTTGTTTAACACCTCCAGGTTTCCTTTGACATGAACCAGCAAAGGCATGTCTTCCATCACAAGGAACGCCTTTGGGTAATCTGCGTCAAAGCGGGAGATGATCCTGATCCCGTTCTCCCCGGACAGGGCCAGGATACGTTCACTGACTTTACGCGCCACTGATATGGCTTCCAGGGGAGGCACCATACAGGTTCCGTACCGGTTATAGGCCGCCGCAAACAGGCTAACCACTCCCCTGTTCGCACTCGGAAAGCCTCTCCGGTACTCAGTTAAGAACCTGATGACTGTCTCAATGGAACGGGATGTGATACAGGGGATATTCTCCAGCAATAATAAATCAGAGGGTTCTATCATATGTGTTAGATATGGTTTGAAAAGGCATTCAACGGATCAACCCTCCTGCATTGCGCTCCGGCGCTTGCCGGAAAAGGGGGAACAGGCCATTTTACAGAAAAGCACCGGGCTTGGCCGCCAGCTTACCCGCAAGCTTGCCAGGCCCGTTATAACCCGGAATATTTGCAGATCTTGCGTTCACACACTTTGCCTAGTGACAACAGCTGTCGATCTAGCACAGGCATAGGTATCTATCAATCCCTTGGACAAAAACCAATATGGCGGACTACACAGACCAAATTCTAAAGGAAGCCCATCGCAGAAGCCTTGGAAACCTGAAGCAGGTAAAGGAGAGCAGTCACTGCGGTTGCTTCTGCTGCACTAGGATCTTTCCCGTCACAGAATTTCCCGAGGGTTGGCTTCCGGAGGAAGGCAGCAAGGGTGAAAAAACAGTTCAGTGCCCTTACTGCTGCCTAGATGCTGTTTTGGGTGATGCGTCCGGTTTTCCGGTCACTGACCAGGGCTTTATCAATGCCATGAACAGGAGATGGTTCAGTGGGCGGGTGGGCTGAATGCTTTTACCGTATTGCCAGTAACTTACCTGGTACTAGCCGTGAACAGTCCTGCACCCACCGCTTATCCAATCCCTTCTGAAAAGGCGGGTCAATACACTTTCTCCGGTTTGTGTGTTCTCGAGAGCTCTTTCTCACTTATGAAATAGTAGTAGTCCGTTTTTTCCTTCACACATGATGCCCAGGTAGTCTCAATCAAAAACTGGAAACCCTCCACCTCCACCATATTCCAGGCATGGTTTGTTATGGGGCTATTGTTCGCCTTCCCTACTACCCGAAAGGCTTTGATTCCAGCCTTTAAGCACATTTCCTGAAAAAGGTAACTGAAACCGCTGCACACCCCTTTGTTCGCCTTGAAAGTTGTCAGGCCATCATAAATACGGTAGTTATAATCATAGTAGATTCTGTGCACGATCCATATATAAATGGCACGTACTTTCTCGAAATCATATTTTAACTCCTTGGTTAAAGCCCAAGCCTGGTTTTCAATACTGGATTGTTTTTCTACCAGCAAAGCATTTCTGTCTACCTCTGCGTAATCATACTTCTTTATGAATCCCCTGAGCGCTTCTTTATTTGCAAGCTGCAGTAATTCTTCTTTAGTTGGATATACTTTCCAATAGGTCGGAACTGTATCACCCTGAAGGGCCAGGGCATCCACCAGCAGCCGGGAGAAGGCTAGTTGATTTCCTGCAATGCCTTTCTCCAGGGATTTCCTTATCTGTTCCCTGAACTCCAAATATTGCGGTTGCACCAGAAATTGCCTGGTGCTGTCCAGCACCAGCAACCTTTTATACAATCCTACTGATTCCTGCAACGAAACTGTTCTATTTGCAAGAAGCCGGCTTGATAATTTGTAATGGTAATACCGTACCTCGTTACGCATGGAATACTTCAGGCTGCCTTCTTTCCCGAATCTTCCCTTCTCCATCAACCTGATCTCTTCCAGTACTTTTTCATATTGCCCCTTCTCAAAAAGCTTTTCCACTTTTCTGAAGGAATAGCTTTCAGACGCTGCAGCCAACTGGCAATACCCTGCTATGATACCAAGCACCAGCAGCATGATCACTTTCAATTTTGGAATCGGTTTAGCCATGGATCTCGGTAGCATAGGTTAAGGTTTTATTTCAATGGGCGTGCCTATGGCAACGGCATTATACAATTCCTCGATTTCCTCATTGGTCACTGCCATACAACCGGCTGTCCAGTCATAGAGAAGATGTAGCTTACCCAGGAAAGGGACTTTATTGGGCAGGCCATGGATCTTGATACTCCCTCCTACCGGCTTGCCCAGCCGGGCGGCTTCTCGCCTGTCAGAGGTATTAGGATAGGAGACACCCAGGTTCCTGTGGTATCCGCTGTAAGGGTTCTTATCATTTATGGTATAGAGACCCTCTGGTGTTTTGTTATCTCCCTCAAACTGTTTATCCCCGACTGGCTTTTTACCTAAAGATATTCGGTACGTTTTCACCAGCTTACCGCCTGAATAAGCCATTAACCGCCGCTCTGATTTCACGACAACCAACTTGTCTATTTTAGTACTATTTGTTAAACTTTTTGACGCATTAAGCCTACCTATCAGATAAAAGGCAAGAAACACTGTAAGAACTATGGGAACAGATCTCTTCAATTGACAAAATGTAATGTTATAGTTACCAGATTAAAATACGACCAGGCCGTTTTTGAACTTAGCGGGCAGGCTGATGTGGGAATATCCTATTTCCAAACACATCACTTTCACAGGTTATGAGGGTTCGGTCAAGTAAAACCCGCTTGGGCTTATTTCTTTCCCCCTGGATAAAGTAATACCTGGCTGTTTCCTCCCCTAATTCATCTTCGAACCTTTTTTTGATCCTGGAAATCTTTTCATTCAGGGAATTATCAAACCTGTTTGCCAGCAGATTCACCCTTTCGGCGAATTTAGGATCGTAATCATCAAGGGACTCTCCTTTGGGAGCATACACATTCAACCGACTGTAGATTAATGTTATGTCTTCCCTGTATTGCTCCCTGTCTGCCAGCACGATACCCTCAGGATACTTTAGCAACAGGAAGTAGACTGTTTTCTCCAGCGGGGAAAGATCTATCACTTTATTCTGGTAGTCTACCAGGTGGATCACATTAGCACTTGTTATGTGCATGCGGCTGGGCAACTGCCTGAATCTCTGGCGGAATAACATTTCCTTTCTGGCAAGCTCAAATAGGACAATTGCCTGGTTGATGATATCCCCCCTTACCCCTGCACCCATCATTTCATCGATACAATCAGGGCAGATATCGGCGGTCCTCAGCTTAAAAAGGATCTGTGCCTTCTCCCGGCAAAAATCATTCATACACCCCCTGGGGTCTTCATGAGATCTCTCCAATTTTCTTCCCACAGTGCCATAGAATAATTTCTGTAACACCTGGGACACGATCAGGTACGCAATAGGGTAGGCAGAACTACACGGCAGGTACTTCCCCCATTCATCTGTATGGATGAAGATATCCTTTGCTTGATCAGCAAAGGAGCAAAACCAAAAATTTGGATTGGGAATCGAGGTAAGGAAAATCACATAGTCCTCCTCCGGAATATTGTTAGTCCTTCTGTAAATAGCACACAGGTCAAAAAGGTCCTGCCATTCCAAAAAGAGTTCTTCCTCCTCCCTTTCATCAAAGCTTAAGGAACCTGCCAACTGGCTCACCCTGCCTTTGTACTCCTTTCTTAGATCAGCCTCTTTCCTCCACACATACCTATGGCCCGAATCAGGGCAGGATATGAAATTAAGCGGTCCGGACGCGGACTTCAAAAGCATCAGCACCTCTGAATAACTTTCTTTGGCGAAGGAACTGGAACGGATTAGGTGAATTTTCATATAAGCAGGATGTTTTACAAGTTGAAATAATAGAAGAAGTCATTAGTACCAGGTCAATAGGTGAAAAGCTAGAGTGCTTTTCTCCTGTTGAAGGACACCCTGGTAAGGGTCAACTTTTCTGTTACATAAGGCACCTTCTTCCTGGAGAGGTAATTAGTGATGGTATTCTCATTGTAATTAGGGTAATACTCCAAAAACCCTTTCAAAGAGCTGAACACCTCTATGTCACCTGTTCCGTTCCAATTTGCTACAATCACGTTCTTCATAGTTTAGTTATATGGTTTTAAAGGTTAAAAAAGACAATTGAGCCTTCCTGATTCTTGAGCAACAGGCATCAGGAACATATACTCACGGCTGGACATCCGGTGTTTTAAAAAGAGGCTCTAAGACACCTTCCCAAAAGCACATAGATGTGCCGAGCACGGCCGCTGAATCCTTCAAAGCACGGAGTGGAGGCTTTAGGATTAAACATGGTTTGCCTGGGACTAAACAGAAAGACAAAAAAGCCTGACTGCAAAAGCCATTGGACTCGAAAAAAGGAAAGCTTTGGGCGATGAAACACTAAAGCTTTTTTTCGGCAGAAGCCGCGCATTGTTTTGGCACCGATGGAGCTTAGACCCGGTTGCCGTACCTACAGGTACTCTTAATGCTTTGCATGAATTGAATTCCGCACGTTTAGCGGATATTATTCAATTATGATGCAAATATAGAGGGTTTAAATATATAATCAAAGCAATATCAAGAATATTATTTTTATTCTTTGGAAAAGTCTTCCCAATTTTGTCCATACCACGCAACCATATATATATGGTACTGGCATGAAAGCTTCCTATGTTGATGGTATTGATCTAGGATATAAGATGAATGGTCTCCCCTTTGTACATCTTCATCAGCTTAGGCTAACTAAATAGCTCCCGTAGTATCTTATTGAGAAAATGACAGAGTACAGACAAGTCATTGTGCAGCAATGGAGATTAAAGAAGCAAGCAGAAAACATTCTTTATTCTTAACTACAATTCCGCCGGAAAGCTAAACTAATGGCGGAGACACGCTGATCCCGCAAGCTTGCGGAGAAATCAATTTTTCAGGGTTTTACTGCAACTTTGTATCACCCGAACGGAAGTAACGTTTTTATTTCACTCCATCCATACCCCTTATCTATGCCAAGAACCTCTACCGAAAGACCTCAGCGCGACTTACATTCATTGACACTTCTGCTCAGGGAACGCCTGCAGAGCGGCCGCAACCTGGTATACTATGCCTCCGGAAAGAAAGTCAGGGATGCCTATTTCGCACTGCCCTTCGACAACGTGGTTCTGGTGGATTACTGCTTTCCGCAAATTTTCCATACAGAGAGGAACGTCATTACCATTGGCCTCACGGCACTCCAGGCCACAGCAGCTTTTAAGGAGGCGGGCATCAGGTTTGACGCATTTGTGTGTATCAATGAGGGGCTAAGTGAAGGAGGCGGCTACTATCCTATCAACGGTAACTGGAGCATAGGCACTATCCTGCCTATCCTAAAGGACACATACCTGCACATGGCCTGCCCAGGCTATTATGGCCGCACCCGTTGGCGTGAGAAGATGTTTAATTTGCCTCATCAGGTGTCTCTACTAAATGCTACCGATCCGGATTATCTCGACCCATCCATTTTCTCGGAGTACAGCCGTTACGGCAAAGCAGCAGGTGTATGGGGCGTAACAAAGCAACCAGGCCTGGCTGTTTCGTTTAAAGCAGGCAACAGGACAGTCACCCTGCAGAGAAAGAACATCTGGGATGATTATGACAGACTGGATACCCTAATGGTGCGCTGCTCACCCGGCGAGGAAAGGCAACTTCAGCAAATGGCGCCCAAAGCAAAGCCTCTTTACCGTCCAAAGTACTACCGCGGTGAAGAGCAGGACGCCAGCTTTGAGGAAATTCTACACTTTTGCAACCTGCACCGGATAGGTAAACTGGGCCTTACACCCTGGCTGGGTGGCAACTACAACCGGTTTGTAAACTACCTCAAAGCCAATGAGGCCCGATTTCCATATCCGCAGGAGTTGTACCTATACCACCTGCACCACAATGACTACCAGCAATTATACGAGCAAGCCGGCGAAACTACTAAAAAGGCCCGTACGTTTGTGGAACTACCCTGACCTGCATCTATGAAGAAAAACATACTGTACCTACATGGCTATAAGGGCTCTCTTACACCTTCCAAACAAGTTATCCTGGGGAGCTATGGTCATGTGGTAGCTCCTGCCATAGTGTATGATCATCCTGGCTACTTTAGAAAGCTAACCATTCTGGCGAGCAGTGCAGATATTATAATTGGATCCAGTTTTGGCGGGCACACAGCACACTTACTTTCCTTGTTATACAACAAACCAGCCCTCCTCTTTAATCCGGCCTTTGTAACTAAGTCTCCTGTCCCTGACCTTAGCGGCTTGGCTATACCTAGAACCAAAACCAGCCATTCCAGCATTGTGCTGGGTAAACTGGACGATGTTATTATCTATAAAGACAACCTTAAGTTTGTTATCAATAAATTACACTTAAAAGATGTTAGAATAATAGAAGTTGATGATCTGGAACACCGCATTCCGGATAATGTCTTCGCTGAGCAGGTGGCCGTGTTTATGGAAGCCAGGCCTTGACAATCGGTAAATCATTCAGGCAAACTCGAAAATGCCAGGTTGGTGGTAACCGCTTCAGCGGTTTGAAAGCGGCCATCTGTCTTTTCGGAACCTAAAAGATAAGCAGCCTGACCGCCAATAGCCTTATCCACGCTGATGAACAGGGGCTCGGCTCTGAAGAAAGGGATTGGAATATTGCATTGGCCTAAGGGCCAATGTAGCCCCAACAACTAAAAACTCATATTATCCCTGCACCCATTGCAGAGGTAAAATTTTGTTCTGTCAACGATGGCCCCTTTGCCCTTCGCGTCGTTCATGAAACAGGCAGTCACCCCAAAGGAACAGTGGTCAATTCCCAGCATATGGCCCACTTCATGTAAGATCACTTTTCTGAACCTGGCCTCCTTGCCTTTCATCCTGAAACCGGATACAATGCCTTCATCACCCCCTAAAAATGCCAGGCCCATGACTCCCCAGTGAATATCCCCATCTTCTGTCTCGATGTCCCTCTCGGTTAATGCCAAAACCTTATACTTATAGTGAAACAGGTCACCCAAATCCATGCTTTTAAGATGATTAAGGACACCCAAGGCAACGTATCTTTTCCTGGCTGAACAGTATGCCTCTTCAGGCAGTTTGTTTCCTCCAATAAACTTCACCCTGAATCCATAGAATTTCTCTATTATCTTGGCTGCATCTTTTACCTTATCCTGTGAAACGTCTCCCATTGAGGTCAGATATATTACCTTTTCTCTTTTGTAAAAGACGTCTACTAAACGGGAACCACTTAGGTCCCTACAGGAAGTTAGGCATGTGGCAAGTAGCAAGAATAAGGATAATAAATGCTTAATCACAAATGGATCTTATGTAGTTGTTTTCGAAAGTGAGGTGTTATAAAAGATTAGACATCAGGAATAATCCAGCATCAGGAAGTAAAACAATCTTGTTAAAGATTCTAAAATAGATTAGCCGGGGAAAATCACTATTGCTTACTTTTCCGGAAAGCCCGTTGCAATCAATGTCACTCGGATATTATCTCCAAGGGATGGATCAGTCCCGTGACCGAAAATAACTTCAGCCTCCTCCCCTGCTTTTACCTGGATAGCATCTGTTATCTCTACCAACTCCTCCATTTCCACTTCTATCTCCGCGCCTGACATCACAGATATCAAAATCCTTCGGGCGCCGAACAACTCTTTGCTGAGATTCCCCTCAAATTCCATGGTTTCTTTTATTACACGGGCAGAACGTCCCGGGCCAGAAGCCTTGGAAGTACCTAAGAGGGCGACACCCGCATTAGCCAGCACATAGCGCACATCCTCCAGATCAACATTCAGGTCGGTTCTCACATCCAGGAGATTTACGAATGCTTCCACCAGAGACAATACAGCCTCCCTACCTTGCAGAAAACCCTCTCCAGCAAGGGGATTTTCCCCAATACCTGAAGGAGCATCAGGTAACATGACGAAAATCGAATCAGAACACCTTTTTATTTCGGACAGGACCTCCTTCGCAGATAATCCTTCAAAATTCTCTTTCGGAAAAAAAGGCAGAAATACGACACTAATGGTGAGCACCCCTATTTCTTTGGCTTTCTCGGCGATCAATGGAGCAGCCAATTCTGAATAGCTGTCTTCAGGATCAGAGACCACGAATACTATATCAGTCCCTTGTTCCAAAAAGGCCTGTACCCCCGGCAGAACCTGGTTAATGACAGATTCCCTGCTCCAGCCGATAGCATCCCATATTTCCCCAACAGGCACAATCCGAAGCATTGGAATACCTAATGGTCCATTTTGCGATACAACTGCCAAAGGTGAACAGAAGGATTCAGGCCCATTATCTTTAGAAGGCGTTCCTTCCAAGCTCTCAACCTCTATAGAAAAAGCGTTTCCTACTTCGATCAACCTGATCATGGGCCTCCTTGAAATTCTCATTTGGTTATACCTCCTTTTTCTGTATACCGGGTCCGCCGAACCGGTAAAGGGTGATGTGCATAATGACTTTTCTGGCCTCTGACTTTGGAAAAGATAAGGGAGGTCTCATAAGCATCCTACAGTAGGCTTGACTCAAAGGTACCAATGAAGGCAACCATTACTGCGTTTCTGCAAGCTTGCAAACTCCCTGCTGCAGGAACTGGATTAAGCTGAGTGTATACCTAAACTCAAAGGTAATCCTTTGCTCGATTCAAGTAATTGTGAGCAAAATAGCGATGGAGTGCATGTATTTCACCCGCAACTTCTGGCCTTTTATCACCCGCAAAGGACCACAAACCGCCAAAAAAAGGAAGGTAGAACTATTGTAAACTTCTATGCCGGACTAGCAGACTATACCCGTTCAAATCTAAGATATCTGCCATACAAACTTCCCTGCGTAGTGTTTATTTTCCTCTTCAGTGACCGGCCTTCCAGAGGCAAAACCAAGGGGTTTCACCAACTTTTCAGACACCGAAGCAAATTTTTGAGTAATATTACCAGCTTAAACGGCGGCCTTACCTCCCTCGTCTTCTGGCTTTTTGCTCTTTTTCCGTCTCTTTTTTGCCGAAACGGTGCTGGAGCGCAAATAAGGAGGAGTCGCTCTGAACAAATCCTGTTTTGTGCCGTTTTCTCAAATTCCGGCCCAAAATGCTTCAGAGCTACTCAGCCGCGGCTAGTTTTCCTCTGCGAAATTAGCCCTATGAAACAGTTATTCAAATTAAATTACGCGTTGCGAAATGCTAAAGCGACATAGCCTGTGGCTACTGACCGTAGTAATGGGCGCCTGGATGGCTTTATCGGGGTTCGGCCCTAAAGGCCGGGGCAACATTTCTGAACAAGAGCAACACTGGGTAGACAGTGTCTATCAATCTCTTACCCCTGACCAACGCCTTGGTCAGCTTTTTATGGTGGCGGCGTACTCCAACAAACCGCAAAGCCACATCCGCGAAATCGAAAACCTGATCACCCAGTACGGCATTGGCGGGGTCATGTTCATGCAGGGCGGTCCGGTGCGGCAAGCCAAACTGACCAACCGATACCAAGGCTTGGCCAAAGTTCCGCTTTTGGTGGCCATTGATGCAGAGTGGGGCCTGGACATGCGCCTGGACAGCAGCATGCACTTTGCCAAGCAGATGACCCTGGGGGCGTTGCCCGATGACCGGTACGTGTACCTCATGGGCCGCGAGATTGCCTTGAAACTGAAACGCTTGGGCATTCACGTGAATTTCTCGCCGGTGGTGGATGTGAACAGCAACCCCAAAAACCCCGTCATCGGTAACCGATCCTTCGGGGAAAGCAAAGAGAAAGTTACCGCCCGCAGCATTGCCTACATCAAGGGCCTGCAAGATCATGGGATCATTGCGGTAGCGAAGCACTTTCCGGGTCACGGCGACACCGATGCAGATTCACATTTCTCGCTGCCTGTACTCTCCCACGACATGGCCCGCCTTACCGAGGTGGAACTTTACCCCTTTAAACGCTCTTTTGACGCCGGTGTGATGGGCGTGATGGTGGCGCACCTGCACGTCCCTAAACTAGATTCTATTGCCAACCGGGCCGCCACCTTATCGCCTTATCTAGTAAATGACTTGTTGAAAGGCCAGATGCAGTACGAAGGTCTGGTTTTCACCGATGCCCTTAACATGAAAGGTGTGACCCGGTACCATGCCCCCGGCGAAGTAGATGCCCTGGCTTTGAAGGCGGGAAATGATGTGCTGTTGTTTTCTGAGGATGTGCCTAAAGCCTTCGCTAGCATCAAAAAAGCCATTGCGGATAGCACCATCACCGAGCAGGAGATTGAAGTGCGGGTTAGAAAGATGCTGCACGCCAAATATTGGGCCGGCTTGAATCAGTACAGCCCCATTAAACTGGAGAACCTTTCCCAGGATTTGAGCCGCCCGGTTAGCCAGGTGTTGCAGCAGCAATTGTATGAGCAGGCCGTGACGGTGGTAGCCAACAAGAACAACCTCCTGCCCTTCCGGGTGCTGGATACCACCGAGTTCGCCTCGGTTTCCGTGGGGGCTGGGTTAAACAACATCCTCACGCAGACCTTAGACAAATACGCGCCGTTCAAGAAATTCGCGGTGACCAGCCGGATGGCACCTGACAGTGTGTACGCCAGAATCCAACGCGATTTAGTAGGCACCGATGTAGTGGTGGTCTCCCTGCACAATTTAAACAACAACCCCGGCAATAACTACAACCTGTCTGGCAATGCCTTGGGCTTTATCAGGCAACTGCAGCGGGATTCTACCAAAAAAGTGGTGGTGGTAGTGATGGGCAATGCCTACAGCCTTAAGAATTTTGAGAACAGTGACTGGCTGGTGTGCGGGTATGAAGACAACGAGGTCACCCGCAAGGTGATTCCGCAGGTGCTGTTTGGGGCGCTTCCGGCCAACGGGCGTTTACCAGTAACTGCCTCTCCTAAGTTCAAGGCGGGCTCGGGCATCTCCACGCCTGCCCTAAGCCGATTGAAGTACTCGGTGCCGGAGAGTGTGGGCATGAACTCCACCATCCTGAAGCAGATTGACAACATTGCTCTGGAAGCCATTGCGTACGCCGCCACCCCGGGTTGCCAGGTGCTTGTAGTGAAAGACGGAACGGTGGTCATGGAGAAAGCTTACGGGTATTACACTTATGAACGCACCCAGCCGGTAACCGAGAAAACCATCTACGATCTGGCCTCCATCACCAAAGTGGCCGCCACGTTGCAGGCTGTCATGTTCCTGAAAGACCAGGGGCGCCTGAATCTGGATGCCAAACTGGTGACGTACCTGCCCGAACTAAAAGGCTCCAACAAGGCCAACCTAACCGTACGGGACGTGCTCCTGCACCAGGCGGGCCTGGAGTCTTACATCCCGTTTTTCACAAAGACCCTGAAAAACGGCGAACTGAACCCGGCTTATTATGACAGCCTCCCCTCAGAAGACTATCCCAACACCGTAATACCCGGGGTTTACAGTAGTAAAAAGCTGGAAGACAACGTGTGGAAGTGGATTGTCAAATCTGATTTGGTGGGCAAACGCATGCCTAACGGCAAATTTGAGTACCGTTATTCAGACCTGGGTCTGCACCTTATGAAGCGCATTGTGGAGAAGATGCTGAACCAATCCCTCCCCGATTTCCTGGAGCAAAACTTCTACGCCCCTTTGGGTGCCTCTACCCTTACCTTCAACCCGCTGGATAAATTCCTGAAAGAGCAGATTGCCCCCACGGCCCCCAGTTCAGAGTTTAAATCAGGGATCCCGCTCCAGGGCACCGTGCATGACGCAAACGCCGCAATGCTGGGCGGGAAAGCCGGGCACGCTGGCCTTTTCTCCAATGCAAATGATTTGGCCATTCTCATGCAAATGGACCTGCAGAACGGAAATTATGGTGGCCAGCAATATTTCAAAACGCCCGTTGTGACCGAGTTTTCTGAAAACGGCAGCAAAACCAGTCGGCGCGGCTTGGGCTGGGACAAACCCGATCCGGACGGAAACGGCCCCACCTCCATTTTGGCGCCTCTGAGCACCTTTGGGCATACCGGTTTTACCGGCACTGGCGCCTGGATTGACCCCGAGAACAATATCATTTACATTTTCCTTTCTAACCGGGTATATCCTGACCACGAGAACGATAAACTGCTCAAATACAACATCCGCACCCGGATTCATGACGTAGTATATCAATCGTTAGAGCCGAAACCGTAACTTCGCGGCAAACACATACGCACATGAAGATTGGAATTGTATGCTACCCTACCTTTGGTGGTAGCGGTGTGGTGGCCACTGAGTTGGGGAAAGCCCTGGCCCAGAAAGGGCATAAAGTGCACTTTATCACCTATAGCCAGCCCGCCCGGCTGGACCACTTCAACGAGAATTTATTTTACCACGAAGTCAATATCCCCAATTACCCCCTTTTCCAATATCCGCCTTATGAACTGGCATTGGCCAGCAAGATGGTAGATATTGTGCAGTTTGAACGTCTGGATGTACTGCACGTGCACTACGCCATTCCGCATGCCTCGGCGGCGTTTATGGCCAAGCAGATTTTGATGACCAAGGGTATCCAGATTCCGGTTATCACCACGCTGCACGGCACAGACATCACGTTGGTAGGAAAAGATGCCTCCTATGAGCCGGTGGTGACCTTCAGCATCAACCAGTCTGACGCGGTAACTTCCGTTTCTGAGGACCTGCGCAAGGAAACCTACGAATACTTCCCCATTGACAAGGAGATCGTGGTTATCCCTAACTTCATCAACCTGGAGCGTTTCCAGAAGCAGCGAAAGGAGCATTTCAAATCGGCTATCGCTCCCTTTGGTGAGAAACTGCTGGTGCACACCTCCAACTTCAGGGCGGTGAAGCGCATTGGTGATGTCATCAAGATTTTCTCCAAAGTGCGGGAAAAGATGCCGAGCAAGCTGCTTCTGGTGGGTGACGGACCCGAGCGCCCAAAAATGGAGAACCTCTGCCGTAAACTAGGCATTTGCCAGGATGTTCGCTTTTTAGGCAAACTGGAAGCCGTGGAGGAATTACTTTCCATCGCCGATGTCTTTCTGATGCCCTCCGAGAAAGAAAGTTTCGGGTTGGCCGCATTAGAGGCCATGGCCTGCGAGGTACCCGTTATTTCTTCCAATGCCGGGGGCTTACCCGAACTGAACGTGCACGGCGTTACTGGTTTTGTAAGCAATGTGGGCGATGTGAAAGACATGGTCAAGAACACCTTGTTCCTGCTGCAGGACGATCAACTGCCTACCTTTAAAGCTAACGCGCTGGCCCGCGCCAAAGAGTTTGAGATTGGCAAAATCGTGCCTATGTACGAAGACGTCTATCTCCAAGCCGCTGAGGCTGTTCGTACCCAAGTGTAGCTTACCAAATTACTTTCCATTTCAAAATCAATACGACTGCTTTGGCGCTATTTCTAGAAAAAGAGCCAGAAAGCAGTTTATCTCTACGGTCTTAAAAGCATCTCTGCATGAGCTCTGAAAAACCCCAACACTCGCTAGAAAACCCCTGGACTACCCTGGAGTCTACCCCCATTTACAGCAACCCCTGGATCAGCGTGCGCGAAGAGCAGGTGATTAATCCGGGCGGCGGCCGGGGCATTTACGGCGTGGTTTCCATGAAAAACAAAGCCATCGGTATCATCCCCATTGATGACGAGGGCAACACCTGGCTGGTGGGGCAATACCGCTACACCGTTAACGAGTACTCCTGGGAAATCCCTATGGGCGGAGGACCGATAGGGATAGATCCGCTGGAGTCTGCGAAGCGGGAGCTGAAGGAAGAAACCGGCTTCACCGCCGCCGAGTGGACCAACATTGGCCGCATCCATACGTCCAACTCCGTGACCGATGAAGAAGGCTTCATCTTCCTGGCCGAGGAACTGACCGCCGGCGACACGGAATTTGAAGAAACAGAAGACCTAAGAATCTGGAAGTTACCTTTACACGAGGCCGTGCGCATGGCCATGGACAGCGAGATCACCGATGCCATCAGCATTGCCGGCTTGCTTAAAGCTGAGAAGATTCTTTTAACCCGCCGGCCTAAATAAAGGTCCGGTATTGGCACTAAGTGCGCCTAAGGAGCGTTTGCCGTTTTGAAGCCGTTTTTCTGGGAACAGACCTGAAAGGGCTTTGCTGGGTGCACCTATGGTGCTTTTCTTAATTATTAGTAATTTTGGGAAAGATGAACAGGTTAAAAGGAATCGGCAAAAAGGCGTATGCGGTGTGGTGCACCGCCTGGTTTGTGTTACCGTTTATTACCTCGTATCCTCTTTTCAGGGTGCTTATTTCCAAGCCTAACCGCCTGAGACACGCCCACCACCTGAACCGCCTTTGGTCTAAGTTTCAGCTCCGCATGTACCTGATGCCTGTGACGGTGAAGGGCGTAGAGCAGCTGGACCCTAACCAACGGTACGTTTTCGCGCCCAACCACAGCTCTTACATAGACATTCCTATGATTCTGGCAGCCGTGCCTGGTTTCCTGAATTTTGTGGGCAAGAAGTCGTTGACCAAAGTGCCGTTGTGGGGCAAAATATATGATGCCTTGTACATCTCGGTGGATCGGGACAGCCCCATCAGCAGCGCAAAGGCCTACATTGCCAGCAAACAGAGCCTGGAAGCCGGCCGCAGTGTGGTCATCTTCCCCGAAGGCAAAATCTCACCAGATTCTGGCCGGACCCTTTTGCCTTTTAAGGACGGTCCTTTCAAGCTGGCCATCGAAAAGCAAGTGCCTATTGTACCCATTACCATGCCGTACAACCACCTGTTTTTACCAGATGTAAAAGGCAAGCTCATTATCCGGTACCATCCACTGGAAATGATCATTCACCGGCCTATTTCTACCCAAGGCCTTACCATGCGGGACCTGGAGACGCTGAAAGAGCAGACCTACACCCTCATTCAAGACACATTAGACAAGAAAAACCATGAGCACGAACATAGAAACCCTACGTCAGTTGGCGCACTTAGCCCGGCTTGAGTTTGACCAAACCAAAGAGCAGGAAATGCTCAAAGACCTCAATAATATCCTAGACTGGGTTGACCAACTCCGCCAGCTGGATACGCAGAACGTGGAGCCCCTCATCCACATCTCGGAAGAGTTGAACGTCATGCGCGAAGACACAGCGCAGAACACGGTGCGTCACGAAGATGCTCTGCGTCTGGCCCCGCGCAAGGATTCTGATTATTTCCGGGTTCCTAAAGTACTGGAGTAAGCCTGAATGAAGCTTTTCCCGTTCTGGCCGGCGGTGGAGCCCGGCCGCCGTTTCCTGTATTTCCTTTTGACACTGCTGGTGTTGGGTACTGTAGGTTTAAGCATCTACGGGTATTTCCAAGGCCAGCAGTTGGTGTTTCCGCTGGAGAAGCAAGCAGAATTGTTCCCGGCCGAGGCCCATCTCAATCCTTCTTCTCCCCTGCTCACGCCTATGCGCGTGGAAGTGAACGCGTACCTAGTGACGGAGCGCTACGCCATCGGCGATATGCAACTTCCACTTTGGGCTACCTGGACCTATTTCGTAGGCCTGGCCGTTTCCCTCGCCTTTTTCTGGACGCTTGCCAGCACCCTGAAGCGCATCCCGTATTATGTGGCGGTGACGCTGGGCATGCTCTGGCTGTCTACCTTTAACCTGGACTTGCTGGAGATTTTCTCCGGGACCAGCCGCCTGCTGCTGCTTATCGCGTTGGCTTGCCTTGGCTTTGGAAGTTTTCTCTTCCAGGCCTTCTGGACCCGGGTATCATTCTTAGGTCGGTTCCTGTTCTTCGCAGTTCTGGTTCTTCTTTTAAGCCTGGCCCTATTTCACTTTTCACCGCTTCCGGCGCCGCTCACCGCCTTGCACGTGGTCAATTACAGCACCCTGGCCAGTTTTGTGGCATCGGTGTTGTTCATGGTGTTGGTGGCGTACGAGAACCTGCACGGGTTGCTTTGGTTTAACACGCAGGCGCAGCAACCCCAACGTCGTTTTGGCTTGGTGCAGTTTGTTTTGATCGGGTTACTGTACCTCGGGAATCTGCTACTCTTGTACCTGCGCCAGACGGGCATGATCCAGTTTGAGTTCACCGGTTTGGATGCACTTCTGGTTTTCCTATGCTCGGCACTGGTAGGTCTCTGGGGACTGAAGCAGCGGCAAGGGCATTACGCCAAGTTTTTCCGGTTCGAGACCGAGGCCGCTCCGTTGTACCTGGTTTTGGCTTTGCTTACCTTCTTGAACCTGGCGTACGCCTTTTTGTTGGCTAATGACCCTTTGGTGCAAGCCTACCGCAGTGCCGTTATTGCCACGCACCTGGCCTATGGCGTAGCCTTCTTTATCTACGTGCTGGTGAACTTCGGGCCACTAATCAAACAGAAGCTGCGGGTGTACAAAGTAGTGTATGACCCAAGGCAACTTCCTTACTTCACCGTTTACTTGATGGGTACCGTGCTGCTGGTAGTAATGGTGCTCCGGAGCAATTATGCCTTGTATTTTCAGCACCAGGCGGGTTATTACAATTACCTGGGCGACGTTTACCGCCAAACCGAAGAGCAGCCCCTGCTGGCCGAGCAATTCTATAACGAGGCCAGTGTTCAGTCCAGAAACAATCAACGCTCCAGCTTCTCCTTGGCAGACATGTACCATCAGGGAGGTATGCGTACCCTGGAAATGAACCGCTTACAGGAGGCTCTGGAAAGAAGACCTTCGCCGGAAGGATACTTACGCCTGGCTAACCTTTTCACCTCCTCCTCTGACCTATTTGACCATTTGAAGGTATTGCAGGAAGCGGTGAAGCAGTTTCCTATCCACGCTCCGCTCCTGAACAACCTGGGGCTGCTGTACGGCACCACGGCCTTTGCCGACTCGGCTGGGTTTTACCTGGATGCTGCCCTGGAACAAAGCAAAGAACCTGAGGTAATCCAAGCCAATCAATTGGCTTATTTGGCTAGCCATGGCTTTTCAAAACAGGCCATAGAGTTCGCCAACCGGTACTCAACTGGGGTTTACGGTCCCCTGCTCACGAACAGAATGGCTATTTCCTTGGCTTTAGGGGGAGCCAAACCGCAAAACATCCCCGCTTGGGCCCAGGACAGTACTTTGAACACGCAAACATTTGCTAGCTTCTATAACCGGCAGCTTTTCCCCGGAACGGGTAAAGACAGCACCGGCACGTTCACTACCCTGAATGCGATGCTCCGGCAAGAAGAAAACCAATCATTCCTGGACGACCTGACCTTGATTAAATCGCTTCTGCTGCACCAAGGCACTTATTCAAGGCCGCAACCCACCCAAGCAAAAGCCACCCTGGAGTTTCTGGCGGCTAACAGCGGCGGAACGGCGGGGTACTACTATGATATCTTAGGCCAATGGATGATGCAAGGCAGATTGTACCCGCTAGCGGCAGACTATTTCCAGAAAGCCCGGCAGGCTGGGTACCGTGACGCGCACCTGCATGCTGTGGTCGCTTCCGCCCTGGCTGGCAATTACGGTCAGGCCACCGAGATTGCTTTGGGGAACTCTAACTTCCCGGATGTTGCCCAGCGGAAAGCTGCCACCCAAGTAGCCATTGCTACTCAACTGACTCCTGACCAGGCAGCTACTGCCCCAGATTCCCTGAAGATACAGTTTCTGCAACTGAAAGCCGCTTCGTTGCCGCTACCTCAGGTAGAGAGTGTGGCCAACACCATCACCACGCCAGGGTTGGCGCCAGTGGCTGCGTTGCCTCTGGTAAGAAGATACCTACAGGAGAATAACTTTACTACAGCCCAAAACCTGTTGCGCATCCATTTTCCGGCTAGTTTTCCTAAAAACAGCCTGAAATCAGAAGCCAACATCCTGCAGGCCGAGTTGTGGTTGAAGAACGGGCAGGCCCAGGAACTAGCCGCACAACTGCCCAAGCTCTATTTTGCTCCACAAGACGTGGGGTCAAAACTTTATTACCAGGCCGTATTGGCGCAGCGTAATAATAACGCCAAGGCGGCGACTAATCTTTTCAACCAACTGCTGCAGCGGGCCCCTTGGTTTGAGGCCGGGCAACTGGCTGCCGCTGATTTCTTTGTGGCGCAGAAGCAACCCATGCGGGCGTATGACCTGCTGTTGGAAGGCATCGGGTACAATCCTACTTCGGTGACGTTGCGAAAGGCTTATGTGAAAGTAGCCTTAAATCAGGGCTTGCGTGACTACGCCTTGCAGGGCCTAGAGCAGTTGGAACCTTTGGTAAGTCCTCAGGAATACCTTACTTTTAGAAAAGAAATAGAGCCCCAATTGCAAGCTAGCGAAGCGCTACTGCAGGAATGGCAATAACTCAAAGCCGTATGAGCACCATCATCAAAACCGAGGAAATCTCCAAGATTTACCAAATGGGAAATGAAACCATTCATGCCCTGCGGTCTATCTCCATTGAGATAAAAAGAGGCGAGTACGTGGCGTTCATGGGTCCGTCCGGCTCGGGTAAATCAACACTCATGAACATTGTGGGCTGCCTGGACACTCCTACCTCGGGCACGTACATCCTCAACGGCAATGATGTAAGCAACATGGTAGACAATGAGCTGGCTACCGTGCGCAACAAAGAAATTGGCTTCGTATTCCAGACCTTCAACCTGCTGCCCCGCTCCTCTTCCCTAGACAACGTGGCCTTGCCCTTAATTTACGCTGGCTACGGGAAAGCCGATCGGGAGGAGAAAGCCATGGAAGCCTTGAACAGCGTGGGGCTGGGTTCCCGGGCTAAACACAAACCTAATGAGCTCTCCGGGGGGCAGCGCCAACGCGTAGCCATTGCGCGCGCTTTGGTGAATGACCCTAGTATCATCCTCGCCGATGAGCCTACCGGTAACCTGGACACCAAAACCTCTTACGAGATTATGGGCTTGTTTGAGAATCTGCACGCCAAAGGGAACACCATCATTATGGTGACCCACGAAGACGATATTGCCCATTACGCCCATCGCATTGTGCGCCTGCGCGACGGACTCATTGAGTCTGACATCTTAAACCAGAACATTACGGTTCCTGCCTTAAAAGCAGCGGCTTTGAATATCACTGAATGAAAATTTACACCAAAACCGGCGATAAGGGAGAAACCTCTCTCATTGGTGGTACCCGCGTCAAAAAATCACACCTTCGTATTGAAGCGTACGGCACCGTAGACGAGCTCAATTCCTTTCTTGGGGTAGTCCGCGACCAGGAGGTAAACCAGAAACGGCAAGATCTTTTCTCTGAAATCCAGGACCGGCTATTTACCATCGGCTCTACTTTGGCCACTGATCCGGTGAAAGAAGGCAAAGTGCAGACTCCTGATTTACACCAAGGCGATATTCAACTGCTGGAAGAGCAGATGGACCTAATGGATGCCCAATTACCGCCGCTCCGTAACTTCATTTTACCAGGTGGGCACCCGGCGGTTTCTTTCTGCCACGTGGCCCGCACGGTTTGTCGCCGCGCCGAGCGTTTGGTGATTGCCTTGCAGGAAGAATCGCACGTAGATGACCTGGTGGTGCAATACCTTAACCGGCTATCAGACTTTCTCTTTGTGTTAAGTCGCGCTATCGGTTTTGAATTAGGAGTAAAAGAAATAACTTGGAAGCCTCGTATGTGAGGCTTTTTTTATTCAGAATTACCAGAATTGCGTATACTATTTACCTACACACCTAACCTATGCAAACAGAAGCCACCTCTATTCATACCACCGTTACCACAGCCAGCCAATTAGCTGACCTTGACTTGGAAAACCTGCAGTTTGGGAAAGTTTTCGCAGACCACATGCTGGAGGTTGATTTCAAAGACGGTGCCTGGCAACAGCCACGTATTCTTCCTTACGGACCCATTGAGTTGAGCCCGGCAACGGCCGCCCTACACTACGGGCAGGCAATGTTTGAAGGGATGAAAGCCTATAAAACCCAGGAAGGTAAAGTAGTTTTGTTCCGTCCGTTGGACAACTGGGCCAGAATGAATAAATCAGCCGTTCGGTTGTGCATGCCTGAGATTCCTGAAGATATTTTTATGGAGGGCCTGAAACAACTAGTGGCACTGGATGCGGACTGGGTTCCGCAACGTCCGGGATATTCCTTGTACATCCGTCCGTTTATGTTCGGGTCTGAGGGTTTGTTGGGCGTACGTCCGTCCACAGAATACAAGTTCATGATCTTCTGCAGCCCAGCCAGTGGTTACTACGCTGAACCGGTGCGCGTGAAAATAGAAGAGCAGTACACCCGTGCCGTGGAAGGCGGTTTTGGTTTCGCCAAGGCGGCTGGTAACTACGGCGGTTCTTTACTGCCTGCAAAACTGGCCCACGAGGAAGGGTATCACCAGATCATCTGGACCGATGGTCGTGAGCACAACTATATTGAGGAATCCGGCACTATGAACGTGATGTTCGTGATAGATGGGAAACTGATCACGCCTGCCCTGAGCACTTCCATCTTGGCTGGTATTACCCGTGACAGCGTGCTGCAACTGGCCCGCGACTGGGGCGTTCCGGTAGAGGAAAGACGCATTAAGGTGCAGGAAATTGTAGATGCCTACCAGGCCGGTAAACTGGAAGACGCGTTTGGCACCGGAACTGCGGCTACTATTGCGCACATCAAGTCTATCACCTTCAGAGGCGAGGAAATGATGCTACCACCAGTTGCCGATAGAGCGCTTTCCAATAAAATCTCAACTGAGCTGGATAATATCCGCTACGGCTTAGCACCTGATCCGCATGGATGGGTAGTGCCGGTGGTATAGTAGTAAATTTTTTAAGAATCCGTTTCAGGGTTGTTTTTTAATAAACAGCTTTGAAACGGATTTTTCCTTTTAATAGAGTTTGGCTTCGCTTGGGTTGATTGGATTTTTCAGGCTTGCATTGTTGCAACTTGGCTTTGGTGCGCTCAAGGCCGCGAGGCCTCGTCTTCCGGCTTCGCGCTTCTGTTTTAGCCTTGGCCAGTAGGCCTGCCTGCGGCACCAGGTCTAAAACAAAGGCGCTCAACCGGAAGACTGGAAAAAGGATCTTCAAACTTGAGGTTGCATAGCCACCATTTTCCATGGTTCAAGTTTTCAACTTTTTTTTTCATGGTTCAAGTCTGTGACTTGGACCTACCATTGTCTGCAGTTTGCAACTGCAGTGAGGCGATAGCCTCAGGAAATTCCCACCCTTTTCAATGATATCACTAACGACCTAAAGTGTCCACCATCTGCCAAATGGATCCTTCTGTCTTGCGCCAGAACCTTTTCCGCCAACTTTCCTTATAACTAGTATCTTTGCAAGCACGGTTAATTCACCTGTTTACAATTAGCAACCCCTGAATATGACCCAAGAACAAATCAAAGAATTGAAAGGCCGAGTAGAGGCGTTGAGGAGGTATCTTTGACTACGATACCAAGAAAGAACAAGTAATTGCCATTGAAAAGCAATCCATCGCGCCAGACTTCTGGGATGACCCTAAGAAAGCCGAAGCGGTTTTAAAGGAAGCCAAAAGCCTAAAGACCTGGACCGATGATTTTGAAAACACTTCCAAAGCCGTGGATGACGTAGAAGTGCTCTTCGACTTCTACAAAGAAGGTGAAGTGTCTGAGGAAGACATTTCCGCGGAGTTCAAGGCTGCCGAAGAAACAGTAGAAGGCCTGGAATTCAAGCGGATGCTTAGCAACGAGGAAGACCAACTGGGTGCTGTGCTGGAAGTAAACTCCGGCGCGGGTGGCACCGAAAGCCAGGACTGGGCCGAGATGCTGTACCGCATGTACCTCATGTGGGGTGAGCGCAAAGGCTACTCAGTGAAACAAATAGACTTCCAACCGGGCGAAGGTGCCGGTATCAAATCAGCTACGCTGCAGTTTGATGGAGATTTTGCCTACGGGTACCTGAAAGCCGAAATTGGGGTACACCGCCTCGTACGCATATCCCCTTTTGACTCCGGCGGAAGACGCCACACGTCCTTTGCCTCGGTGTTCGCTTACCCGGTAGTAGATGACACCATTGAGATTACCGTGAACCCCGGCGATATTGAGTGGGACACGTACCGAGCGGGTGGGGCCGGTGGCCAGAACGTAAACAAGGTAGAGACCGCGGTACGCCTGCGGCACAAACCTACGGGCATCACCATTGCCGTGCAGATTGAGCGCTCGCAGCTCATGAACAAGGAACACGCCATCCGGATGTTGAAATCGCAGCTCTACCAGATTGAGATCAACAAACGGAACGAGGAGCGTGACAAAGTGGAGAGCACCAAAAAACGCATCGACTTTGGTTCACAGATCCGGAACTATGTGCTGCACCCCTATAAACTGGTCAAAGACATCAGAACTGGCGTAGAGCGCACTGATGTGCAGAATGTATTGGACGGTGACCTGGATGATTATATCAAAGCATTCCTGATGCAAGCATAAAGCTGCCTAGCCATCAGAATAAACGAGAACGCCTTCCCGCAGTAGCTGCAGGAAGGCGTTCTCGTTTTAAGATCGTTATTCAGAAACAAGCCCCAAATTGTACGGGTCTTTTCTCTTCTGTCATCTACTTTGCAACTGATTACTGCTCAGAAGGAAGTGGCAAAACCTTGTAACGTTTCTTAAGCAGATGATAATGAACAGACGAATCATCCGCTTTAGCGGAAGGCATTGGATCTGACTTCCCCTTGAAGGTCGCCATCGGCATATTGCTATAGAATGCGGTTTCGTTTTCTGCGGTGGAGGCCTTTGGTTTAGCCAACTGCTTCAGAGCATCCAAGCTGTTTTTATCAGGGGTTTGCCATTTCAACTTGAAATCCTTGGGCAGGTCTTTCAGCTTAAAGCGGTAAAACTCGGGAGGCGTTTGGGAGGTCTTAGAGCTATCGGCGGGCGCTTGGGCGAAGGCTGCGCCGGTCCAATAGAAGAGGCTCAGAACAATAAGCACGCATGTTTTCATATCGGTACAAATTTTTGCTTCTGTTTATAAAGTAATGAAGTAGCAGCAACTTTCCAAAGTTCTCCTCCAGAACAACTAGGAACATGTTATTATACGATTTACTAACGTAAATGCAGGTCCAGCTCTAAGCCTTCCTTTTGATTTACAGCCACTTCCCAGAAAAGACCTTTAAAAACGAATAAGCCCGGAAGAACGGACCAATTAAAGCCGGCTTTGAGGGTTAAGGTTGAACCGTTCAAGTTGCCTATCTGTTCAAAAAACAGAGCTACTAATTTCCAGAGTAGCAGATCCTCACCTTTTTAGAAATGAACCTGCAAGTTTTAGCTTCCCTATTGCAAAGGGTTAGAAATATAATTAGGCCTCAACGCCTTTCTATCTGGATGCTACTCCTTACCCTACCATTGATCATGGGTGGGGCGGGCCAGCCTACGCCTAAGCAAGAACCTTTGGTGCTTAAATCTGAACAACTTCCTTTCCAGACAAAGGAGTTCTACATAGCGGATGTGGTAGACGAGCGCCAGAGCAACGGCATCGGTACGGTAGTTTCCGCGGCGGCTCCTACGGCCGCACCCAAAGCAGTGGATTTCCAGGGCGGTAGCATAGTGGCGATCAAGAAGTACATCAAAGAGAGTTTCTCCCATAATGTAAAATCTCGGCCCATAATTATGAGGCTGAAAGAATACCAGGTTACTGAAAAGCCAGCCGTAGCCGGACGTGTAGAGGGACAGATCCAGATCACGGCGGGGTTTGAGGTGCAGCGGGAAGGCAAAAAACTGCACCTTTTTGACTACAAAAGCGGGGCTCGCTATGCCCGTCTGGTAAACAATGCCTCCATGGTAGAGCCTACCCTCAGAAAGACCTTGTCTGAATCTCTGCGGTACCTCACCACCTGGATGGAGAAAGAAGTGCCGCACAACGAGAAACTGGCTCGTGAGATACAAGTCCACTTTGAGGACTACAAACTGCACCAAGACGATGATACGCTGTTCTATGACCCAGCCCGGCCTTTGAATTGGAGCGATTTCAAAGGAGGTTCCAGACTATCGGGCAACTTTGCGGCATCCATTTTCCCGGGGCTCTCCAATGATATTTCGTCTAAGGTGGAGAATGGCGTCATTCATGTGCGGGTGTCCACCAAACCCTACATTTTGCGCAACTTATCTAAGGTGCTACCTGAGTCTAAAACGGAGTACACCCTGAACCACGAGCAGCGCCACTTTGATATTCTCAAGTTGGTTTCTGAGCACTACAAGCAGCGCCTGCGCCCCGAGAAACTGAACCTGGAAGACTACGAAAGCATTATCCGCTACCAATACCTGGAAGCTCTCTGGGAGATGGACCGGCTCCAAAAGCAGTATGACGGTGAGACCAGCCACGGCCTGAACCGGATGGCGCAGGAACGCTGGAACCAAAAAATTGACAAGGAATTACGGGAGCTTAAAATCAAGCCCTAACCACAAAGATGAACAACAAAAAAGGTGGACTCTCTTTCCAAAGAGAGTCCACCTTTTTTGTTGTTTCTGAGAGAACAGGCTGAAAGCAGCCTTCCCCTAGGTTTTTCTGATTACCCGAAGATCTCGTTTAATACTCCGGCCAAACGCACGCCACCTTTCAGGAGCTGGTCATTCAGGGTTTGCACGTAATCAAAGTTATACCGGTAGCTCAGTTTTTCCTCTGGTTTGGTAATGCCTTTGTAAAGCTGCTGGGCAATCTGGTACGATTCAAAAAACCATACCGGCGCCAATTGCTTTTGCCAGGTCTTCACTTGGTCCTTAGAAGCGAAATTGATGGCCGTGGCGTACTCGGTGTAGCTTAGTTGCTGGTACTCTATCAACTGTGAATCCCAAACCCGGTGCAGGTTGGTAGGCTGATTAAACCATTCTAGGCGCACGCGGTTTCCGCCTAAATCTTCGGGTCTACCCACGTGCATGGGTTGGTGCACATCGCCCACAATATGGATCAGAAGGCGCAGGTTCATCTGCTTTTTCTCAGGGGCCAAGTCTTTTTTCTTCAGTTCGGCTACCAAATAATTGAGGCGGGTGTAGGCATCGGTTGCGGTATCGGCATGCAGATGTTTCTCCACCTGCTCAAAGCTCAAACCTTCCTTTAGGTTGATGTAATGCCAAGTATCCAGGTAGTTGAAGCTGGGATCCGATTTAATGAAATCGGGCCAGTTGCTGGCCATGGCGATAGATTCATTGCCTAAGATTTTCTGGATGTTCTTTCTGGCCTTGGAGGAGATATGACGATCCGCAATTTCGCCTACAATACGGTGCCCTATCATGCCCCATCCCATGGACTGGAACGGCAGGTACAGGAAAAAGCAGAATACGATCAGTTTTTTTAAAGCGCTCATGCTGGTGTAAGATGGTATGAAAAGGAAAGGCGCAAAAGTAGGGCAAAAAAGCCGGTCGCCATACTTCGGCTTCTGTTTCTGCTTTGTTTTAGCAAAAGGAAGCTTTAAACGCTTTAGAAATCACGCACTGAGCAGACTACTCCTTTGGCCAGACTGGGCTCCTCCATCAGCCTGATGACTTTCTGGGCCACCTCCTCAGGCGAAACCAGAGCACCTTGGGTTTTATAATCACGGAACTGTTGCACACTGCTGAATTGCTCTGCATTAGCCTCTCGTATTTGCTCCTGCATCTCGGTATCTATGAGCCCCGGGGACAAGGAGAATACCTGCAAACCTGTTCCTAACTGGTCCTGCTCCAGTTGGGCCGTTTGCGACAGCATGTCCAACGCAGCTTTGGAGGCACAATAGGCCGCCCAGCCATCTTTCGCTTTCTGCCCCGCCCCTGAGCTGATGTTCACGATCATTTTTTCACATTGCCGGTGCTGGTAGCTTTGCAGAAACATGTTCATGAGCATGGCGGGCACAATCACGTTCACGTCAAAGACAAACTCAAAATGCTCGTTCTTGCTCTGCCCTACGTAGCCAATCTCGCCAATTACTCCGGCGTTGTTCACCAGGACAATCCGCTGCGCATCATCAAAGGGCGTGAACACCTTGTGCAGGTTATGCTCTACCCCGGCAATGTCAGAGAAGTCCAGCGGTTGGTGCCGGTAGCGGGCATGGCTAATGGTGCTGTTCCGGGAAACTCCCACCACGCAATTCTGCTCGTCTTCTAACAACGCCAATGCAAGGGCTTTCCCTAAACCTCGGCTTGCTCCGGTAATAATGTAGTAGTTCATATTCTTGAATTAGGAATCACAATTCAACTTTTGGAATGGGCATCACTAAAGGTCATACGCAAAAGTAAGATTACTGAGTTTTAGATAAGCCGTTGTCCTTTTGCAATCCCTCATCCTTATTCCATGGTAACTTTAGTAAAACAGACCGAAAACGAAAGATCCGCTACTTGTTAGGTAGCGGATCTTTATTGGATAATATTTCTGGTTCCGTTCAAGGCTAGTCACGCTTATTTAAAGCCTTCTACTTGTTCGCCCACGAAATTATTCCAGGATGACAGAAACATCAAAGAATATACTGACTCAGGTCACGGTTTTTCACCATGTCACGGAGGCGCTCCTCTACCAGTTCTGGGGTGATCATGAGGTGCGCATTGGGCGGAATGGTGTCTGGCACTTCAAACAGGATATCGTTGAGCAGACGACTCATGACGGTGTGCAGACGACGGGCACCGATGTTCTCTACCTCGGCATTCACATCAAAAGAGATTTCAGCCAGTTTACGGAGGGCCTCATCGGTGAAACTTAGTTCCACGCCTTCGGCTTTCAGCAGTTCTTCATACTGCTTGGTCAAGGCATTCTTCGGGAACTTCAAGATTTGGTAGAAGTCGTCTTTGCTGAGGCTCTGCAGTTCCACTCTGATGGGGAAACGGCCTTGTAACTCAGGAATCAAATCTGAGGGCTTGGCCACGTGAAACGCACCCGCCGCGATGAACAGGATATGGTCGGTTTTGATGACGCCGTATTTGGTGTTCACGGTGCTGCCTTCCACGATAGGAAGCAGGTCGCGCTGCACGCCTTCGCGGCTTACATCTGGGCCACCACCGCCTTTGTTGCTGGCACTGGCGACCTTGTCAATCTCGTCAATGAAGATTACCCCGGCGTTCTCGGCTTTGGAGATGGCTTCTTCCTTCACCTCGTCCATGTCAATGAGTTTGGCGGCCTCTTCTTCTAAAAGAATTTTGCGGGCTTCGGCAATGGTTACTTTCCGCTTCTTGGTCTTTTTAGGCATCATGTTGCCAATCATCTCCTGGATGTTCATCATGGACATTTCGTCCATGCCCGGGCTTACCACGCCTACTCCAGAAGAAGGATGCTGTGATACCTTGATATCAATCTTACGGTCCTCTAACTCTCCGTTCCGGATCTTTTCCCTGAATCGCTCGCGGGTGCGCTCATTGAGCTCCATGTCGCTTTCAGGCACCCCGGAAGTTGTGTGGTTGTTGCCTCCGAAGCCTACCATGTCGCGGTTGCCGGGTTGGCTGATGGGTGGAATAAGGGCATCCAAGATGACCTCTTCCACCACCAAGGCGGCCTGTTGTTTTACTTCTTCTTTTTTGCGGGTTTTCACCATGTTCACGGCCTGTTCTACCAGGTCGCGCACCATGCTTTCCACATCACGGCCTACATAGCCCACTTCGGTGAACTTAGAGGCTTCCACTTTGGTGAAAGGAGCATCGGCGATGCTGGCCAAACGGCGAGCAATCTCGGTTTTCCCTACCCCGGTGGCACCAATCATGAGAATATTGTTGGGAACAATCTCTTTCTGCATGGCTGGGTCTGCGTGCATGCGGCGCCAGCGGTTACGCAGGGCAATGGCGACATTGCGTTTGGCGTCATGCTGCCCAATGATATATTTATCTAACTCGGCTACAATCTGGCTGGGGGTTAAATACTTGGTTGGATCTAACATATATATGGAGTGATTGAGAGAATGAGTGCTTGTATGTATAAAAGGCGACTCATTCTTTAACTGAATTATCTTTCTTTAAAAACGGTGAAACACCGGTTAATTTTATTTAAACTTATTGTGGACAGGTCCTCACCTGCCTAAACGTCCTATGCAGAAAGTTGTTGGTGAGAACTCCGGCAAGAGGCTATGGTTTGCTGCTTCTTTACCAAAAATAGGGCTAAAACAGCTGCTACCTTCCCAGATTTCCACTTCTTCAACGCTTCACACCGTTAATCCAGGTTCTTTTTCAGGAACTTGTTTAAATCTGTGTTGAGGGTGAGGTAATTGCTGGCGCCGGCCACGTGGTACTTGGCATAGGTGTACTCAAACCGGAAGGCGTGTACTTTCACCGATGCCCCAAAGGAAAACCCGGCCATGCCGCCTACGTTCTCTACCACCAGTTCTTTTCTTCTGAGATGGTTATAGCCGCCCCTTAACTGAAAGCCCGGCCCCAGGATAAACTCCCCACCTACTACAAAATGTCGGGCCAGTTTATCGCCAAAGGTCTTTTTCTCTTTTACTTCTTCGTTGTTCTCGTCCAAGGTGCCGGGTTTGTCTGGGTCCAGGTACACAATGTCAAAGCGTTGCAGTTGATGCGCCGTGAGCGATAGCCGGAACGGGGCGTGCTCTGGTTTGTAGCTGGCCCCTAATTGGATATCCAAGGGCATGTCTTCCCGCTCACCGCTATCATAGGGTTTCAGCATCACACCCAGATTCCGGATGACGAGCCCCACTACCAGATCCCGCTGGGGGTGCTTGAAAGTACCGCCGATGTCTACCAAGGTAGCTACCGCCTGGTCTCCGGCCATGCTGGAGATGGCCAGTTTCGCTGTTGCACCCAGGGTAAAATGCTCAATAGTAGCCGCGTGCGACAAAGAAACCGCATAATCCCGCACCTTGAAACTTCCTTCTTCTATGCCTGCATCATTGGTCTGGGTGAAAGTGCCATAATCCAGGTACTGAATGCCAACGGCGTTACGCCCCCAACGCTTGCTGTCAAAGGTATAGTTCAGGTTGTTTTGGCTAACGTCGGCCAGATAATTAAGATACGTGAGGCCTAAATGCTTGTCCGTTTTGCCGTGCATTAGCGCAGGGTTTGCGGTCACGGCGTTCACGTCTTCTAACCCGGATGAAACGTTGACGCCCCCCAGAGCGGCTATCCGGGCATGCGAAGGCACATCCAGAAACCGAAACACATAACGCCCTCCCAGTTGGGCAGTAGCCAGTTGCACGGAGGCAACCAACAGTAGTCCCAAAAGGAAAAGGCGTTTCTGCATGGTTTCTCGGGGAATAGGCTTAAATCAGCTTTCTACTTTGGCGGGCACTGCTTCCTCGCGCACGCGCAGATCCAGCGGCTTGGCCACTTTCTCTTCCAGCAAGGCAATCTCCAACACTTCGTCCACACGGTCCACGTAGTGAATGTTCAGGCCTTCAATGTAGTGCGCTGAGATCTCCTCCACGTCTTTGCGGTTCTTATAGCATAAGATCACATCTTTGATGCCCGCCCGCTTGGCCGCTAGAATCTTCTCTTTGATGCCGCCCACCGGCAATACTTTGCCGCGCAGGGTAATCTCCCCCGTCATGGCTAGGTGCGACCGCACTTTGCGCTGGGTAAACACCGAAGCGATAGAGGTAAAGATAGCGATACCGGCGCTTGGTCCGTCTTTCGGAACAGCCCCTTCGGGGAAGTGGATGTGCAGGTCGTATTGATCAAAAAGACGATAGTCAATACCTAGCTCATCGGCGTGGGCCCGCAGGTAAGAAACCGCCGTGATGGCTGATTCCTTCATTACATCGCCCAACTGACCGGATAAAGTTAGCTTGCCTTTGCCGCGGCTCAACAAAGACTCTACGAACAAAATATCGCCGCCCACGGAGGTCCAGGCCAAGCCTGTCACCACACCCGCGGTTTCGTTATCTTGGTACAGTTCTTTATCAAAGATCTCTGGCCCCAGGATGCGCACTACGTCTTTTGGTTCCAGTTTAGCCGGCCACTCCTCTTCCATGGCTTTGGATTTGGCAATGTTCCGGATAACCGCGCCCAATTTACGCTCTAGGTTCCGTACCCCCGATTCACGGGAATAGTCCTCAATTACCTTCTGGATGGCCGCCGTAGACAAAGTCACGTCTTTGGCTTGCAGACCGTGGTCTTCTTTCAGTTTAGGGATGAGGTGACGCTTCGCAATTTCGGTTTTCTCTTCTACGGTGTAGCCGGTTACCTCAATAATCTCCATCCGGTCTCTTAAGGCCGGGTGGATGGTATCCAGGGAGTTCGCCGTAGCGATGAACAGGACTTTAGACAAGTCATACTCCACCTCCAGGTAGTTGTCTACGAAGGTATGGTTCTGCTCAGGGTCCAGCACCTCCAGCAACGCTGAAGACGGATCACCTCTAAAATCAGAGGTCAGTTTGTCTACCTCGTCCAGGATCATGACGGGGTTAGAGGAACTTACTTTCTTAATCTGGCTGATGATGCGGCCCGGCATGGCACCCACGTAGGTCTTGCGGTGGCCTCTGATCTCGGCCTCATCGCGCACCCCACCTAAGGCAATGCGCACGTACTTCCGGCCTAAGGCTTTGGCTACGGAACGGCCCAGCGAGGTTTTGCCTACGCCCGGAGGTCCGTACAAGCACAAAATAGGCGCCTTCATGTCGTTCTTCAGCTTGAGCACGGCCAGGTACTCCAGAATGCGCTCCTTCACTTTCTCCAGACCGTAATGGTCAGTATCCAGGATCTTTTTGGTGCGCTTCAGGTTGAAGTTATCTTTGGTGAACTCGCTCCAAGGCAAGTCCAGCAGGAATTCGCAATAATTCAAGGAAATAGGGTACTCGGCGGCCTGCGGATTCAGGCGGCTCAACTTATCCAGTTCCTTGCTGAAGTGCTTGGCAACAACTTCAGACCACTTTTTCTTGGCGGCGGTGGCCCGCATTTTCTCCACCTCCTGCTCGGGGCCTTCCATGCCCAGTTCATCCTGCAAGACCTTGATCTGCTGGCGTAGGAAATAATCCCGTTGCTGCTCGTCAATATCCGTGTGTACTTTGCTGTGGATTTCCTGCTTGATTTCCAGCATTTGGATCTCGCGCATCATCAGTTGCAGCAAGGTAGTGCCACGCTCCACGCCATCGTTAATCTCCAACAGTTTCTGCTTCTGGGCTACCTCGGCGTTGATGTTAGAGGACAGGAAATGCGTCAGGAAGCTTGGGCTGTCAATGTTATCCAGTGCCACCTGGGCTTCCTGCGGAATCTCTGGGTTCAGCTTCAGGATTTTGGCGGCCGCCTCTTGCAGCGACTCTACCAAAGCCTTCACCTCTTTGCTTTTCTGGTTAGGGAACGTCTCTGGGCAATACGACACCTTGGCCACCATGAACGGGTCTTCCTGGGTAACTTCCTCCACCTTGAAACGGCTCTGGCCCTGGATGATGATAGTGGTGTTACCGTCTGGCAGCACCAGCATCTTCAGGATCTTGGCCATGGTACCCACCTCAAACAAATCGTCTGGGGTAGGCTCCTCGGCCGACATGTTCTTTTGGGCCACTACGCCCACGGTTTTGTCGCCGCGGTAGACTTTGCGCACCAACCGCACCGATTTCTTCCGGCTTACCGTAATGGGCAATACCACTCCCGGAAACAACACGGTGTTTCTAACAGGCAACAGTGGTAAAGTATCGGGGTTATTTTTTTCAGCACCCTCTGAGTCGTCCAGTTCTGAGGTGATGATGGAGATAATATCGCCATTTCCATCGTCAGACAAGTCGGACAACATGAGTTGCTGTAGTAGGTTCTCTTGGGTATAATTCATACGTCGTGTCTCAGAGAATGCCAATATGACAGCAATCCTCCCGTCGGTTCTGTTGTTTGTCTTTAATATATATACTTGTCAAGTCCTGTGCCAATATATCACCGGAAATCTATAGAATGGGGTTAATTTCATCACAGAAAGAAGTACATTTGGTACTGCATATTGAAATAATGCTTTTCAGATGCCCTTTCTGTTATGTTGCGTACTGGATCTTTTCTGACTCTCCTGCTCTCCCTGGTTCTGGGCTTTTCGGCCCTGGGACAAACAAAACCTGCCCTTCGTCTTAAACAACGGCCTGTTACTGACTCACTCCGGAAGAAAGCCCCGGAGGCCGAGATTGTCCTGAATTTTCCTAATATCAACCGGATTCCCTATTACTATCAGAAATCTAAGTATGAAACCATTCTGAAATTGGAGAAGAAGAAGGCCTGGGACAAGGTGCTTCCCCTTCTGGCGGAGTACGTGGGCAACTTCGGGATTGACAATTTTTATAAAGATACGAAACTTCTTTGGCGTTTGGGACAGCTTTATGAGCGAATGGGCCAGCGCGAGAAAGCCGTAGCCTATTACCGCTTGGTTCTGAAACACCACCGCACCGATATCCGGCAGGTACAACAGTACTATGACTCCCTGGAGCAGAAAAACAAAGACCTGTACGTGCCCCTGAAGTACTACTATGAACTGGTGGAGTACCGAAAGTCTGTAAGCACGTTTAAGCCCCCGCGCGGCGTGTACACCAACATGGGCGATGCCATTAACTCTAAGGTGGAAGATTACGGCCCGGCCGTACACTCAGACGAGGACCTGTTCATTTACACCTCCCGCCGCAAGGGCGTGAAAGCTACCGGTACCGACGAAGACCTCTACTTCTCACGCAATGAGAACGGTTTCTGGCAGGATGGCCAGGCCTTTGACAAACCCATCAACAGCATCTATAACGAGGGCTCTGCCTGCCTCAGCCGCGACGGCAAGACCCTGTACTTTGCCCGCTGCGAGAGCCCCGATGGCTTGGGCAATTGCGACATCTACTCGGCCACGCGTTTAGCCGATGGTTCTTGGGGTCAGCTCAAAAATCTGGGTGCCAATGTGAACAGCAAAGCCTGGGACTCCCAGCCCACCCTCTCGCCGCAGGAAGACACGCTTTATTTCGCCTCTGACCGTTTGGGCGGCTTTGGCATGAGCGATATCTACTTCACCTACAAAGGCAAAAACGGGCAATGGGCCCCGGCTCAGAATTTAGGCCCTATTGTGAATACCCGCGAGAGCGAGGTAAGTCCTTATTTCCATCCATTGTACCAGGTGCTGTACTTCAGCTCGCGCGGGCAATTGCTCAACTTTGGGGATTTTGATATTTACAAGGCGTACCGCATCAAAGGCAATTGGCAGGAGCCCCGCAACATTGGGCCGCTGGTGAACGGAAAAGGCAGCGAGTACTACTTTACCATCAACGCCAACTCCACCAACCTGTACTACGCCCGCTCAGAACCCACCGACCTCAAGAACCTGGATCTGTTCTCCTTCCCGCTACCCATGGAGGCACACCCCCTGGCGGTGACCAAGCTCACGGGTGTTTTGATGGACTCTGTGACAAACAAGCCCCTAAACGGCATTATCTCCATCATTGACCTGGACAACGGCATTGAGGTAGCCTCTAAATACCTGCGCGAGGACGGCTCTTTTGACTTTGACCTTATTGATAACAGCCGCTACATGATGCTCATCCAGAGCTCTGATTTCTTCTCCATTGAAAAGGAAATCAACCTCAAAGAAGACACCGTGATGAAGATCATGACCAGCCTCATTGACTACAGCATCCCCCTTATTTTCAAGAACCTGGAGTTTGATGAGGGCAAGGCCGAGATCAAGGAAGCCATGAAGTCTACCTTAGATAGGATTGTACTGTTCCTGGTAGACCACCCGCAGGTACGCCTCAGCATTGAAGGCCACACCGACAGCAGCGGGGACCCCAATGCCAACCTGGAGCTTTCCCAATGGCGGGCCGTCTCCATCCAGAAGTACCTGGAAACCAAAGGAAGTCTCTCTCCTGGCCGGATTGACGCCATTGGCAAAGGCAGTTCAGAGCCTATTAAACCAGAACATACCATAGAAGACCGCGCCGTAAACCGCCGGGTTGAATTCAAGCTGATCAAACCTAAGGAAGGGGGCACCGGCGGGGGAGACTGGTAAATTACTTTTACTAAGAGCAAAAAAAGCGTTTGGGGGCTGTTTTCATGAAAACAGCCCCCAAACGCTTCTAGTTATAAACTAACTACTCTTTTTTGGATCGACTTCCGAGTAAATCCATTAGAAAGGTACTTTCCTGAAAGTAAGCCTTAACAGGATTATTCCATCCCAAATGAAACCAATTCTTCTGGACCGGGACTAAACACCGGCTTACAGCTTTATCGTGTTACCCTTCTTATTCCATTTAGGGAGCGGCGGGATAGCTGGAGTTCTGTCTTCTGGCCTAGGAGCGTCTTGTTTCAGCTTTTTGCCACCCACGTTCACAATAAACCCGATGCTAAAAACCGAGTTACCGGCCGTCATGAAATCCCGGTTCTTCAGCCCGAAGTTGCTGCCGCTGGTGTATTGGAGCTGGATGGAAGGCGTCAAAGACATGCGGGTGTAGAAGATAGGCTCAAAGAAGATGTTATCCTCGGTGGGCTGTTTAATGTCGTTCCGCACAAACTCACTCATGTTGAGGTAGCTTAGCCGTAGGGCGGTGCCATAGTTCAGGAAATGCTCGTTCCCGAAGAGTTTCAGCATGCGCTTTTTCTTGGACGAGTAGTTTACCTGCATGAAATACTTGTTGAAGGTAGTTTCCTGCCGGTCATAGGTGGTAAGGCCTTCAGAAGTTTTGTCTTTGAACGTACGGTCACTGCTGCCTTGGCCTATTCCGGCGTAAACTTCCAGCACCCGGTTCTGGTTAGGCCCGAAGGTGGTAAAATAGCCACCACCTGCCTCCAGTAGGTTATGGCGGAAGTCTTTCTTGCTGTTGTTGTTGTTCATCATGGCTCCGCTTAGCAGCACGCCCACGTGGTCTGTAACGGCATAAGCAGAGTTAAAACTGGCATTTCCTTTTAGGGTGATGTGCCCACTGGTACTTAGTTCTCCTTTGGACGTTAACATAGGGGTATTGGGTACATTGGGCATGTACACAGAGGAACAGCTGCTGGCTCCCAATCCTACCAATAAACCCATTGCCCTAAGAAAGCTTTTTCTCATAAAGTGTTACTAAAATTTACATTCACCTGCCTCTTCTCCCTTCCACAATCCTTGCTCCTCTGCGAGACAACAAACAGCATCATAAACGTAATCAGCACCGGCAGGAATCAGATAAAACTACTTCTATCTTGCATCTTCCCGGGCAGGTTGATAAGGTCCTATTTACTTTTCGGGTCTTTTACCCTTCCATTCCTCTGCAAAAATCTACGGCCAGCTTTCTGCGCGGATACTTTCTTTATGGGATACCCAAAGCAGGGCCAACCCCTACTCCTTTTCCTCTTAATTTCTGTAAAAGCTTAAAGCGCTACTGTTTGCTGGGTTTCGCCAGCACGACAAAGCACCGAGCGTTTTTTACCGGAGATCTCCAGGTTCATGATATTGGTTTGATCGTCAAAGACCTCCATCAAAAGGGCGTTTTGGACCCACAGCTGGCCAGCAGGGGCTTTCCCCGCCGGAATCTCCAGGTGCAGCCAAATGGCATCGGCTTCTTCCTGGGCTCCTATGAATTTCTGGGGAACGCGGGTTCCTTTCACCGTAGAGATGGCCAGATGCGATTGCAGGTATTCGGCCATCAGCTTATTCACGCGTTCTGACCGGTCTAACCGAATGGTGGTTTTATGCCGGCGGGTAAGGGCTTCTTCCAGGTCATCGGCGAACACCCGCACCGAAAGCTCATAAGTTTGGTTTTTGGGATTGTACCGCGCATCGGTGATGCTGGTGTGGAAATCATGCGCCCAACCGGCTAGCGGAGACAACATCCCTATTAGTAAGGCCAGCCAAAAGGAAGCACCCACCGTTCTTTTTATGTTCGTTCTCATTCTTATCCCTACAAACAGAGAAAGACGCAGTTATCTTGCGTCTTCTCAGGCAATTTTTTATCAACAGAACCGTACTTATGGCTCTAACTATTTGAACAACAACTTAAAGAAGTCATTAAAGATAGCAAATCCCATCAAGCCCAACAACAAGACCATGCCTACTTTCTGGGCATTTTCCAGGAACTTGTCTGAAGGCTTGCGGCCCGAGATGATCTCGTAGGTCAGGAACATCACGTGTCCGCCGTCCAGAGCGGGGATGGGTAGGAAGTTCATGAAGGCCAACACCATGGAAAGCATGGCGGTAATGGCCCAGAAGTTAATCCAGGAAAAGTTTCCACCAAAAATCTGGGCAATCCCGATAGGGCCGCTCAGGGCTTTAGAAGGAGACACCTCGGCTCTGAAGATCTTCGCGAAGCCCTTGATGTTAGTGGTGATCACCGAGAAAGCTTTCTCAGCCCCTACCGGAATAGCACCGGCCAGGCTGTATTCACGGGTAGCTCTTGGCAACAACAATCTAGGATAGAACCCAATGGTACCATCTTCGTCCACGGTGGTTTTCAGGGTGACCGGTTTACCACCGCGCTCTACCTGAAGCGTTACCGCTTTCCCTTTGTTCGCCTGCAGTGTCTGCTGAAACTCATGGAAGAACTGTACCGACTGGTTCCCGATGTGGGTGATGCGGTCACCAGGCTGTAAGCCAGCGGCTGAGGCCGGGCTTTTCGCTTTCACGGCTTCCACGGCAAACGGCTCGCGAGCCATGATGAAGCCTACCTTATCTCCATCAGCTAGTTTATCAATCAGGTTGGCTGGCACCGGCACCTGCACCTGCTGGCCATTGCGGTCTACGGTGTAAGAGCCGTTTTTACCTAACAGTACATCCGGGTCGTACACGTCCTGGAATTCAACCAGGGGTTTTCCGTTAACGGCTACTATTTTGTCGCCATCGCGGAGGCCCATCTGTTCGCCAATCTCATTGGTCTCAATGCCGTACTGCACGTCTTTGGCTAACAGGTAGCTCTCGCCGTACATATAGGTAAGGGCCGCGAAGATGATGATACCGGTGATCACGTTGAAGATGATCCCACCCATCATCACAATGAGGCGCTGCCAGGCTGGTTTGGCTCTAAATTCCCAAGGCTCAGGCTCCTGGTTGAGGGTAGCCGTGTCCAGAGACTCGTCAATCATCCCCGAGATTTTCACGAAACCGCCCAACGGGATCATGCCAATCATGTACTCGGTCTCCCCTACTTGCTTGCTTACCAGTTTGGGCGGAAACCCGATGGCGTATTTCTCCACGCGCATCCCAAACCATTTGGCCGTGAGCATGTGCCCTAATTCATGTATTCCTACTAAGATGGTCAGGCCCAGGATTAACTGGCCGGCCATTACTAATGCTTCCATCTACTGTGTTTATAAGGTCTATACCAAGGCAAACGCTAGTTTAGCCCGGTACTTTATTTGTCGAATGTGTTGGGTAAAGATTACGCCTGCATCAAGCTTAACGCTACTTGGCGGGCTTCTTGGTCGGTTTGCACAAAGTCGTCCAAAGAAGGCTCGGCAATATACGCAACTTTAGCGAGACAGTCAGAGATGAGGTCAGACATCTCCAAAAAGCCCACTTCCTCGCGCAGGAAGGCCGCAACGGCTACTTCATTGGCGGCATTCAGGATACAAGGCGCGTTTCCGCCTCGTTCCATCGCCTCAAAGGCCAACTGCAGGTTCCGGAACGTCTCCATATCTGGCTTCTCAAAGGTGAGCTGCGGATAATCCAGGAAATTGAACCTGGGGTAATTGGATTTCAAGCGCTGCGGATAGTGTAAGGCGTATTGGATTGGCAACTTCATGTCTGGTAGCCCCATCTGTGCTTTGAGCGAGCCGTCCTCAAACTGAACGAGCGAATGCACAATAGATTGCGGATGCACCACTACTTCTATCTGGTCATTGCGCAACCCGAAGAGCCACTTGGCCTCAATCACCTCCAGGCCCTTGTTCATGAGCGAGGCCGAGTCAATGGTGATTTTGGCGCCCATCTCCCAATTGGGGTGTTTCAGGGCCTGCGCTTTGGTGACGGTTTGCAGAAACGAACGGTCTTTTCCCCTGAACGGGCCGCCGGAAGCCGTTAAAATGATCTTTTCAATAGGGTTGTGAAACTCGCCCGCCAAACACTGGAAAATAGCGCTGTGCTCTGAGTCTACGGGATAAATGTTCACGCCTTTCTCCCGAGCCAATTGGGTGATCAGCTGGCCGGCCACCACTAGGGTTTCCTTGTTTGCCAACGCAATGTTCTTGCCTGCTTCAATGGCTTTGATGGTGGGTTGCAAACCGGCGTACCCTACCATGGCCGTGAGCACAATGTCTACCGAGTCCATCTGCACTACGCTATTCACGGCGTTCATGCCCGCGTACACTTTAATAGGGTAGGTTTCCAAAGCGTCGCGCACTGCCTCGTACAAATCCTCCTGCGTGATCACCACGGCGTTGGGCTGAAAAGCAATAGCTTGCGCAATCAACAGATTGGCATTGGAATGGGCAGTGAGCACTTCTATCTCAAACGCATCTGGCTGCGTCTGGATTACTTCCAACGCCTGTGTCCCGATGGAGCCCGTAGAGCCAAGAATGGCTACTCGTTTCTTCATGTAGTAAAGTCAATGGCCTTTTAGCGGCTGTTTTACAAAATTAGGTTAAAAACCGGAGTTTGTGGCGGTCATACGGTTGAATAAACGTCCCTCAAAAGCCTTCTAGCACCCGCTTCCGGAGGGTAATCGGTTTTTACTTAGGTTTTGGGGTGGCTTTGCTTTTTTGGCTTAAAAACAGAACAGCCCTTTGCAGCACCACATCTGTTTCTTGCCCGTCCTTTTCCTTCGCGAAGTCTATCAGGATGTTGGGCGTGTAAGATTCCCGAGCCGTCCCATTGATATGGAACAGTTTCTCCACCGGAAAGGAAAACCCGATTTTGGTATTGGGCATTTGGTACGAATAGATAGCTCCATTCAACCCCGCCAGCTTAGCACCGATGGTAGTAGCCCTTTTCATGCCGTCAAACGCGATGGTGATGCCCTCCCCCACGCTGCCCGTCCAATGGCTTACCAACACCGCCACGGGTTTGGAGTACACTTTTCCTCTCGGCGAGGCAATTTCCACCCAGCTGCGTTTTATCCCGAATTGCCGTTCTTCGGCGGTTAGCTCGTGCTTCTGGTAAAACTGGTCTTTGGAAATGAACCTGCCCAGAATAGCCCTCGCCACGGTGGTATTGCCGCCGCTTGGCGTCTCCCTAAGATCCAGCACTAGGGAACTGGTCTGCTCCAGGGAGGCCAGCACGCTGTCAAATGCCGTAATAAGGCTATTGTCAAACAGGCAGTTGTTAATTTTGATGTACCCGATGCCGTTCAGGTTGCGTCCTTCCACCTTACTGGGGTATTGAATGTTTTCCAGCAGCATCTTGGGGGCATCTGGATAAAAGGTGAGTAGCTTTCCGTTTTCCCTTACAGTGATCTTCCGGGGTTGCACGTGGTTTCCGGCCAGAACCATTCTAAGGGCATAGTTCTTCGCCTCCACGTCAACGTTTTTCAGGGATTTTCCTAAAAACGGCTCTAAAGCGGAGGCTACGGAAACGTCATTCACTGAGACGATCTCCATCCCCGCTTTGATCCCCACGTTTTCAACCCCAAATCCTTTTCTAACCTCTAAAACCATGGGCTTGCCCTGGACAAACTCCGCCCAGACATCGGTACCGGAGGGAACAAGCCGCGAGGACAGGTTGGTGTTGGTGTTCAGGGAGGCGTGGTGGTCATAAAGCTCGTGAAAGGCCCGTTCCAGCATCGAAACAAACTGACTTCTGGTGGAAACTGTGTCTACCTGGCGCAGGTAAATCTCTTTGGCCTTGTCCCAATCGGTTTGCTTTTTATCAAAGTAACAGTAGTCTTCGGCAATGGTTTTCCAGAAATAAGTGAAATCCTCGCGGTACTGCTCCTTTGTCAGGGTAGTGCCTTGCCCAAAGAGAAACGCCACTGGCCAGAAAGCCAACCAAAAAGTCACCGCGTACTTCATCTTGAATAAGTTATTCTAGTGATGCATGGCTTCCAACAAGCCATCGGCTAGGGTCCTATCATTGCTCAAGCGGGGCACTTTGTTCTGCCCACCCAATTTCCCCTGGCGCTTCATGTACTGCTGAAAGGCGTCTGGCGGCAGGGCCGTCACTTTCAAAGTAGTCAGAATGTTGCCGGAGATAAGGTCATCATAGTAGCTGTTCCGGCGGCGCAGATGCCAGTTCAGGGCTTTGGCGAACCGTTCAGGGTCATGCGGGGGTGTATCAAAAGCAATGAACCACTCATGGTAAGAGGCGCCTTCGCCCTGGCTCACGTAAGGGGCCACGGTGAATTCGGTTACGGCAACTTCTGGAAACTCCTTCATGGCCTCCTGCAACGCACCTTCCACCTCCTCGCCAATCACATGTTCCCCAAACGCCGAGATGAAATGCTTCAACCGCCCGCTCACCACCAGTTTGTGCGGAAACAGCGAGGTAAACTTCACCGTGTCACCAATAGAATAGCCCCAAAGTCCGGCATTGCTGTTGATGATGAGCGCGTAATTGACACCCGTTTTCACCTCGCCTAAGGTAAGCCGGCGCGGGTTGGGATGGTGGTATTCTTCGGCGGGGATAAACTCGTAGAAGATGCCACTGTCGGCCAATAGAAGTAAGCCGGGGTCCTCCTGCTTATTTTGATAGGCGATGAAGCCCTCGGAGGCTGGAAACGTCTCAATGGAATCAATCTTGCGGCCGATGCTTTCAAACAGCTTGGTGCGGTAAGGCGCGAAATTGACGCCCCCGTACACAAACAGGTTGAAGTCAGGAAACACGTCTTTGATCTGCTTGCCCGTGCGCGACATGATTTTATCAAAGTACATCTGCACCCACGGCGGGATGCCCGAGATGAGCGTCATGCGCTGGTCAATGGTCTCGTTTACAATGGCATCCAGCTTGGTTTCCCAGTCTTCAATGCAGTTGGTCGCAAAACTGGGCAGCTGGTTTGTGCGCAGATACCCCGGAATGTGGTGGTTTACAATGCCAGACAACCTGCCCGTGTTAATGCCCGCTATCTGCTCCAGCACCGGACTACCGCTCAGAAAGATCAACTTGCCGTCCAGGAATTGGGACCGGCCTGTTTCTTGGATGTAATTCAGAAGAGCGTTTTTGGCTCCGTTTATGTGATTTGGGATAGAATCCTGCGTGATGGGAATGTACTTGGTGCCCGAGGTGGTGCCCGATGTCTTGGCGAAATACAGGGGCTGCCCCGGCCACACTACATCTTTCTCGCCCTGTTTCAGGCGGTCAAAGTACGGGCGCAGGGTCTCGTAGTCGCGTACGGGTACGGCTTGGGCAAATTCCTGGGGGGTCTGGATGTCCTTGAAATAATGGTCTTTCCCAAAGGCGGTGTTCGCGGCTTTCCGGGTGATGGACTGAAACACTTGCTGCTGGGCCTGGGCCGGATTCTCCATCCAACTCTGCTGCCGGGCATGCACCCACGCGGCCAAAGGTTTACTCAAGAACGCTTTTATACCCATGTAGATCCTTTTCTAGTGAGAAATACCCCAAGAACCTTCAAAGAAAACACTGGTGTTCCCAGAAATTTCACCTTTGAAGGGGAGTAAAGATAGCAATCTTACCGAAGTTCTTTTAAGCCGGGTTCTCTTTTGCTTTTAAGGCTGTTTTCAGAAATCTGGCCAGAAAACCGAGGGCAGCTTCCAAGTGCTTCAGAATCGTGTTAGTAACTCTTATCAACTAAACGCACAGAAGTTTCCTGCGGTACACCGTACCCTTATAACCAAATGGCCAATAATTTAGTAATTTGGAGGAAACCATCACCAATTCATAAAACTATGGCAAATAACACAGGTACAGGCGTCTGGGAAGGCGGCCTGAAAGACGGAAAAGGAACAGTTTCTACCCAAAGTGGCACCTTGGATGCCCGGTATTCTTTTGGCTCGCGCTTTGAGGAAGACGTAACCGGCACTAACCCAGAGGAATTGGTAGGCGCCGCGCACGCAGGCTGTTTTTCCATGTTCCTGAGCAGCCTTCTGGAAGGCGCCGGCAAAAAAGCCACCTCGGTAAGAACCCAGGCCAAAGTGCATCTAGGACAGGACAACGGGCCTTTCATCCGGAAGATTGACCTGACCACCGAAGTAGAAGCCCCCGGCCTCTCCAATGATGAGTTACAGGAACTGGCTCAAAAAGCCAAGTCGGGCTGCCCTATTTCCAGAGCCTTGGCTTCTGTGCCTGAAATGACTCTGACCGCCACGTTAAAAGGCGCTTAATCTGCGGCACGGACCTCGGGGCGAGTATCAAAATTTCACTATCTTTGCCCAATAATTGTATTGCATGAGATCATTGGCTAGAGTTGGGTTGCGGCCATCACGTGACCACAAAATTTCTTTCGGGGTGCAGTTGGCCCTGGTGTTGCTGTGGATGACTTACGGGTTGTTCCTTATTTTCACGGAGCCCGATAACTCAACCAACGACCGCCACTTTATCCATTATGTCTTCCTGATTCTGGCTTTTGGCTACCTGCTGTTCATTCTGGCGCAGAATACCTCTTTGTTTGGGCAGCAGTCTTACCTGGAGATTACCCCGGCTTACGTGGTAGAGAAACGCGGGCATTTTAAGAAGAAGATTGCTATTCACCTGCAAGATGTGTTGGGAATCAGCTTGAACAATGCCCAGGCCCGCTTCTCCATGCGTGACGGAAGCAAGTGCCAGGTGAACCTGAAACTCATCAGTACCCGCAAGGGGCAACAGATTGCGAAATCGAAACTTATGGAAGTAGCCGACCGGCACGCGATACCTGTTACAGATACTTCTACCCCTGCCCGCAGGTAAACTAAATTTGCCTTACTTTTTTACAAACAGGCATAAAATGAAAACGGCCACTCTTTGCAGAGTGGCCGTTTTCATTTTATGCCTGTTTGTTTATGCTTGTGCCAAGGCCTTAGTTCAGGTTTGGCTGAGGCGTAAGACGCAGATAGGGTTTCACTACCACGTGCCCTTTCGGGAACTTGGCTTCCACTTCTTCCTGCTTTACTGATGGAAGAATCACGCAATCCTGGCCATTTTCCCAGTTCGCTGGCGTAGCTACGCTGTGGTTAGCGGTTAACTGCAAAGAATCAATCACGCGCAGGATCTCCGCGAAATTACGCCCGGTTGAAGCCGGATACGTGAAGATCAGTTTCACTTTCTTGTCTGGCCCGATGATGAACACAGAACGCACGGTGAAGGTATCGCTGGCGTTAGGGTGAATCATGTCATACAAATCAGAAACTTTCCGGTCTGCATCAGCGATGATAGGAAAATTGACAGTGGTATTCTGCGTCTCGTTGATGTCCTGAATCCAGCCGTGGTGAGAATCAATAGGGTCTACACTTAAAGCAGCCACTTTTACGCCTCTGCGGTCAAACTCATCTTTAATGCGGGCTACGGCACCCAACTCAGTGGTACAAACCGGTGTATAGTCGCGCGGGTGCGAGAACAATACCGCCCATCCATCGCCAATCCACTCATGGAAATTGATGGTACCCTCTGACGTTTCTGCCGTGAAATCAGGAGCGATGTCGCCTAATCGTAATGCCATGGTTTCGTCTTTTATAATCTTGAAAAATCAAATACAAACAATCTTCCTTTCATCCATTCCCTTTCAAAACACCTCCAAAACAGTGGCGGGTTTAAAGAAACTCTATAGATGAAGTAGACAAATAAAGAGACCAATTACTAGAAATCCAACTAAACAGAAAGGAACTTATCAACTTCATAAGGATTATGCCATTAAGCCTCTATTTCCTTCAACAAAGGTTTTCACTCATCTTGGCTGTTATCATCCACGAAACTCAAACGTTAAAGAGTAGAGTGAAGCCTAACCTGAGACGAGAAACGCATTATTACACGAAAGGGACCTTTCACCTGTTTAAAAGAAAATGCTGTTTTAAGTCCCTTTGATAAAAAAGGCTCAAAACAGCATCAAGAAAGGTGATCAAAATTAAATCTGGTTTGCTTCTTCCTCCACCACGAGCGCGGTTACTTTGGAGAAATCTGCCAGGTAAGTGGTGTCCAGGATATCACAGGTGGCGTCCCGCACGCGCTTCATGAGCAGGCGGATTTCGCAGGTGGCCTCGTCTACGCACTCCTCGCATTTACGGTAGTAGAGATGGCTTACACAATGGACAGGCGCCAAAGGGCCGTCTACCATTCTAATCACATTTCCTACCGAGATCTGCGCAGGGTCTTTCACCAAAGTATAGCCACCGTTCTTGCCGCGGGTGCTTTGCACAATCTGCTGCACCTTCAAATCCACCAGAATGGCTTCCAGGAACTTGCGCGGGATACGCTCTGCGGCGGCAATCTCAGAGATCAGCACCAGACCGCGGTCATGCTGCTTCGCCAAATAAAGAAGTGCTTTGAGGGCGTACTTGGCCTTTTTTGAAATCATATAAGGGTAGAGAAAACGCGTTATTAAACCGCCTTCACCTTGAACTTCTTCTGTAGCTCCTGAATAGAAGCCTTGAATTTTTTATCGGTGTCAATCAGGTCTGACACTGTCTGCACCGAGTGAATTACTGTAGAATGGTCGCGGCCCCCAAAGTGGTACCCGATGGACTTGAGCGAGTGGCTGGTGTACTCTTTTGCAAAGTACATGGCCACCTGGCGGGCCGTCACAATCTCTTTCTTACGGGTCTTGGCTTTAAGGGAATCCAAACTCACCTGGAAATACTCAGCCACGGTTTTCTGGATAAAGTCCAGGTTCACCTCCGTCTCCACATCTTCAATAATGTGTTTCAGGGCCGCTTTCGCCAATTCCAGGTCAATCTCTTTGCGGTTCAAGGAGGACTGTGCTATTAACGAAATCAACACACCTTCCAGTTCCCGCACGTTGGTATCCACGCTGTAGGCCAGGTACTCAATCACATTATCAGGGATGTGGATTCCGTCTGACTGCATCTTTTTGTAGATGATGGCCATACGCGTCTCAAAATCCGGGCTCTGCAAATCGGCGGTCAAACCCCACTTGAAGCGGGACAACAAACGCTCTTCCAAGCCTTTCAGGTCACGTGGCGGGCAGTCTGAGGTCATCACAATCTGCTTGCCGCTTTGATGCAGGTGGTTGAAGATGTGGAAGAACATCTCCTGGGTTTTCTCTTTCCCGCTCAGGAACTGCACATCGTCAATGATGAGAATGTCTACCAGCAGGTAGAAGTTAGCGAAATCCTGTACGCTGTTGGTTTTCAGAGACTCAATGAACTGGTTCACGAATTTCTCAGAAGACACATACAGCACGAATTTGTCTGGGTTGTTGCCTTTGATGTGGTTACCGATGGCTTGCACCAGGTGGGTCTTGCCCAATCCTACGCCGCCGTACACCATGAGGGGGTTGAAGGACGTGGTTCCTGGTTTGTTGGCAACCGCATACCCCGCTGAGCGCGCCAGGCGGTTGCAGTCTCCCTCAATGTAGTTCTCAAAGGTGTAGCTCTGATTCAGCTGCGAATTGAAGAAGTGCCGGTCAATGGCCTTCGACTCAAAAGGGTTCTTCAGGAAGCTCTGCTCTGGGCGGTACGAGTTGGCAACCGCCGTAGGCACCTTCTTGGTAGGGATGTTTACCGTCTGCGGCTTGCTATGGTCGTTGCCCTGGTCTACAATAATAGAGTATTCCAGACGGCCTTCGCTGCCCAGTTCCTGGAACACCACCTTCTTCAGGAGACCCACATAGTGCTCTTCCAGCCACTCATAGAAGAATTGGCTGGGCACCTGTATTGTGAGTACGTTTCCGGACAAAGACAATGGCACGATCGGCTCGAACCACGTTTTGTAGCTCTGCTCGCCAATATTGTCTTTGATAACCTGTAAACAGTTATGCCAGACGGTTGTACAGTCTTTTACCATTAACATCGCTTCTTCCAATCCCGCTTTAGTTGAGTGACGAATTTTTCAGGGGGTTACAAAAATGGAAAAAAACTTGAGAGAAAAAAACTTGAAGATTACGAATTTATGACACGGTCATTCAAAGGCAGCACAGAAGCCGTTGTGGCCGTTTTAGACTTGCTTTTCCGATTGAAGGTAAAATCTATCCGGCCCAGGTTGATGCCCGACCAACCTACCTGGTTTACCAAGGTCACGTGACCGTCTGCGTGGGTGAATTTCTCCGGCTCATCCAGGAACGTGTGGGTGTGACCGCCAATGATGAGGTCAATGCCGTTTACCTGCTGGGCCAGTTTCCGGTCGTTTATCTTTTCATATTCATAAGTGTAGCCCAGGTGCGAAAGGCAGATCACCAAATCTACGTTCTCCTGCTCCCGAAGCGTTTTCACCATTTTCTGGGCTGTTTCTACGGGATCAAGGTATTTAGTGCCGCCAATGTTGTTATCAGCTACCAAACCGGCCAACTGAATGCCTAACCCAAACACGCCCACGCGCACGCCTTCCTTCACAAATACTTTATAAGGCTGAAAACGCCCCTTCAGGATAGTGTCTGAGAAATCATAGTTGGCAATGAGGAACGGGAATCCGGCGTGCGGAAGCTGTTTCTGCAATCCTTCCAAGCCATTGTCAAAGTCATGGTTGCCCAGCGTGGCGGCGTCATAGCCCATCTGGGTCATGAGTTTGTACTCTAGTTCACCCCCAAAGAAGTTGAAATAAGGTGTTCCCTGCCAGATATCCCCGGCATCCAGCAACAGCACATTGGACTCCTGCGCCCTGATCTGCTTTACCAGCGTCGCCCGGCGAGCCATGCCGCCCAAGCCGCCGTTTTTGCGCCCGTCGTTGGGGAACGGGTCAATGCGGGAGTGCATGTCATTGGTGTGCAGGATAGTGAGTTTTATAGGAGCGGCCGCGGCACTGCCTATACTAGGCAGACCCAACAAGGCCAAACCGGCGGTACCGGCCATTGTATTCTTTATAAAATCGCGACGATTCATATGTTCTACTTTGAAGATTGGGAGAGGTGGAAATCTGGAGATGGATCACTTTTCAAATCTTCTCATCTCCAAATTCCAAAATCTAGTTCACCACTTTCACGCGGCCGTCCTTCTCAGACACAATTGGTTTTCCCTGGGCAGTGCGGTCCTTTATCTCTTTCATGATGGCGTCACGGGCCAGCAAACCGGTTTTCTCTACTTTCAAGGCCTTTTTCAGGAAACCCATGTTATCTCCCCCGTTGGCCAGGTAATCTGAAATGGCCAGGGTATAGGTCTTGGCCGGATCAAAGGGTTTGCCTGCTATTACAATGTCCTGCGCCTTGCTGTTGCGTGAGGTGTAGGCGGCGTTACCGATGAACAGGATTTTGGTGCGGGCCGCAAAGTCAAACAACTCCTGCACCGTCTCGCCGGAAAGCGTCAGCACGAGCATCTCGTTCTCGAAGGGCATCATCTCAAACACATCGCCTACGGTCACCGGGCCTTTGTCCAGCGGGTTACGCAGTCCGCCGTTGGTCATTCCACCCATGTCAATGGGCTTGCGGTAAACGGCCATGGTTTGGGTGCGGCTTAGGTCGGCCACGAAATTCCCTAGGGGTGACTCAATCTCTCCTTTCTCTATGGCCGCCGGCGACTGCCCAATTACCTCGTTCATGGTTTGGTCTACACGAGTGCGATAAGGAGTGATGGTGCTCTCGGCGGTGGGATCTGGGCTGATCTGGGTGTTCACCGGGATATCGGTGTTTTGGGAGAGGCTGGCAGTAGGCACCAGTTCCTTTTGGCACCCCGTCAGCATCAAGGCAATTCCCACGCTGAAACTAAGGTGGCGGGGACGCAGGAAAGAAAATAAAGACATGTTTAAATACTGATTTTATCAAAGGTACGGGGGCAGGCCTAAAAAAACCAACCAGGTTTCTGCCACGGTTTGGCCATCTTCTGGCAAAAACGGTTCCAAAAACAACGGATGGCGCCTATACAGAGGCTGTTTAACCTCTTGACTTTTAACTAGTTTCTACCTATACTTGTTGCACTCCAGTTGACAGGTGGTACGTAATAGGTTCATAAGCGCAAAGACTTCATATGCCCACAATCACCAGACCTCTTCCCCTTCTCCGCAAATGTCCAAAGACATTCACGCTAGTTCAAAATCAAACCGTGTACTCCTCTGAGGGCAAAGAAGATAAAAGGGCCTGGTTGGCTTCAAATGCGCTTTTTTACGCTTCTCAGTATTTTCCCCATTCTCCTTTTCGCCGAGTCACGGCCAAGCCGTTGGGCGCAACTGTTACGCCTTCGGCACGTATTCAACAACCCTTGATGTCCCAATTTCTCAGGCTCGTTTAGCCTTCAGTTGGGGATCTACTCAATGCTCGGTCTGATTGGCAACGCATCTCTTTTCTTTAAAAGGGCTGCCTGCGCTTTCAGTTGATTTTAATAACACCCAAAAAAATCTATCCAAATTCATCACTACCATGAACACCTCCTATTTACAGTACAGTAAATTCATTCTCCTTAAAGTTAGTTTTGATGTAGTGCTGTTTGAAAAAGAGTTCAGGAAATGCTTGCGGCTGTTGCTTACCCATGAGATCAGGGAGTTAAAGCGCTGGTGCCGGGCCACTTTCCCGAAGAGATTCAGAGGTATTATGGGCCGTTGTTTCCGGTACTTCTGGCGTAACAAAACCGCCGCGGTCATGCCGCAGCCTAAAACTTCTCTTTAGTTGTAGCCCGCAAGAGGGCACACCCATATTTTAAGAACGCATCCCCGCTTCAGGTCTTAAAAGCCTGGAGCGGGGATGTTGCTTTTAGGCCCTTTCACTGAAGTCGGCCATAGACCGGCAAACAGCCCAGCAGCGTCCTTTAGCCAGTAGAAGTGAAGGATTTCTCTTTTTGGCGTATCTTGCAGAACCCTAACCTCAGGCATCACCATGGAAACCGAAAACAAACTACCTGCGCACGCCAATGTTCCATTAGCCACCAAAGTCCTGCTGGTGCGTCCCGCGCGCTTTGGCTCTAACTCCGAGACGGCAGCCACCAACGGTTTCCAACAGGAGGTTCCGGACGGAGCGGCCGCCCAAGTGCAACAGAAAGCACTGGATGAGTTCAACCAGTTTTTGTTGAAACTGTGGGCCGCCCGCATAGATGCGGTGGTGCTGGACGATGTGGAAGATCCCACCACCCCTGATGCCGTTTTCCCCAACAACTGGATTTCCTTCCACAAAGGCGGCAAGGTGGTTTTGTACCCCATGCTCTCCCCTACCCGGCGCCTGGAGCGGCACCCCGATCTGTTAACCCTACTAAAGGAAGAGCACAGCCTGCCGTTCACCCAGGTCATTGACCTCACCCACTTTGAGAATGAAGGCAAGTTTCTGGAAGGCACCGGCAGTATGGTCTTAGACCGCCAGCATAAGATTGCCTACGCCTGCCTTTCTGAACGAACCCACCTGGAGCCCCTGCAAGCCTTCTGCGAGGCGCTGGACTACCGTCCCGTGGTATTCCATGCGGTGGACGGCAATGGTCTGCCCATTTACCACACCAACGTGATCATGAGCATTGGTGCCGATTTCGCGCTGGTTTGCTTAGAAGCTATCCCCGATGAGGAAGAGCAGGGCCTTTTATTGGAGGCACTGGTAGACACGGGCAAAGAGATCATTGACTTATCATTAGCGCAGGTAAAGAAAATGGCGGGCAACATGCTGCAGATCCGCAACAAGGCCGGCGAACCGGTGCTGGTCATGTCTGACAAAGGCTACAAAGCCCTGCGCAAAGACCAGTTTGAAGACCTGAACGCGCGCACCAAGATTGTACGCTCTGACCTGCGCACCATTGAAGCCCACGGCGGCGGAAGCGCCCGCTGCATGCTGGCGGAAATCTTTGTTTAATTGTTGATTGTTCATTGTTGATTGCTGATTGTTATTGAAAAAAACAACAATTAACAATCAGCAATCAACAATCCTGTTTACAAGCCATCTTCTGAAAATCGGGCTTAAAACGCTTTTCATCCCTACAGGAGAATACCGTCAAAATTAGTGTGGCAAAAACTGAAAAGGTGGGCGAAACACCTGAAGACGGATGTCTGGGCGTTGGCGCTTGCCATCCAGGATTCCAGAACGCCCTGGCCTGCCAAAGCCATGGGTGCGCTTACGGTCGCTTACGCACTCAGCCCCATTGACCTCATCCCTGATTTTATTCCGGTACTGGGCTACCTGGATGACCTGCTGCTGCTTCCGTTGGGCATCTGGCTTACCGTTAAACTGCTACCGGCAAACTTACTGGAAGAGTCCCGTCGGAAAATTGCCATGGACGGAGCTCCTAGGTTCAAAAAAAGCAAATGGGCTGCCCTAGTCATTATTGTCTTGTGGGCGCTGGTGCTCTGGTGGGCCGGAAGTTGGGCCTGGCGTTGGTACCAGAACCGCTAAAGATTCAAGATGGCCTGCTGCAGCTTTTTCGCATCTGACGTGGCGTTGCCGCCGATGGTGTTGTTGAAGAAGCACCAAACGGTTTTTTCATCCAGAAGCCAATCCTGGGCCATGTAGCTGAAACGCTCCAGTTCCTCCTCGGGGTAAGCGCCCCGGTACAGTTGCTCATGGCCGTGCAAGCGCATGTAGACCGTATCGGTAGTCGCGGTGGCCAAGGCAGGCCATCTTTTTCCGGCACTAATCACGACCAGGGAGATATTGAATTCCTCTAGCAGTTCCAGTACTTCCTCGGTGTGCCAAGATGCATGCCGTACTTCCAAGGCAAAAACGGTGGTAGGGTACAAGTTGCGCAACAGCGTGAAAAAGTGCTTTGCGATGAGTTCGTTGTAATGGAAAGACCCTGGCAACTGCACCAGCACTGGTCCTAATCGCTCGCCCATGAGGAGGAAACGGTCCATCCACTTGCGCAAGGGGTCCTCAATGTTCTGCAGGCGGTTCTCGTGGGTGATGGAACGGTGTAACTTGGGTGCGAACTTAAAGTGGGCAGGCGTAGTTTCCAGCCATTTCAAGATGGTTTTCTCCATGGTGAAATGGTAGAAACTGCTGTTAACCTCGGTGCAGTTGAAGTGCTGGGCGTAGAAAGGCAGCATCTCCGCTGATTTGATGTCTTCTGGGTAGAAAATCCCCCGCCATGCATAACTCCAGCCCGAGGTACCGATGTATAGTTGATCTTGTCCAATATCCATGCTGCATACAGACGCAGAAACTGGCGGGAGGTTTTGCATGCTTTGAGCCTCTTTTAAGAAGACTAGCCCGAAAACAGGAATCCTTTGACTATAGACTTAAGTATACTAAGCCCGTTCAGCGGCCGTTTACATGCATTTCAACCTACGCTAACTAAAAACCAGGAAGGCGGAGCGATTTTCACCTTCCTTCAAAAGGAAAACCACGGAATTGGGCGTTGCACCTTCCATTTCGGGCATAATTTGCCTAAAACTGGCGCAAAACGCTCATCGCAAACAAGGCGGCAGCCGTAGAACAGTTCAGGCAAAAAGCTATCTTTACCACATCATACGCCTGCCTTCTCTATGACGAACCCTACCTCATCTGAGGCATTATTCCCCGAGTTTGGCCCCATCACGGCCGAGCAATGGGTTGCCAAAATAAAACAAGACCTGAAAGGAGCCGACCTCGCCGACCTGCACTGGCAGAGCTATGAGGACATTACTGTTTCTCCTTTTTACACCAAAGCCAACGTGCCGCAGAGTGGCACCCTCAATACCACCCCGGGGCAGTTCCCGTACCTGCGCACCGCCAAAACCGACAAGAACATCTGGCTCAACCTACAGCCTATCTTTTCCTCGGGCAAGGGCCGCGAAGCCATTGACAAAGCCGTGGTGGCGCTCACCCGCGGGGCTGATGGCGTTCATTTCATCATGGAGAACGGCTACGACTTTGATGTGGATTACCTTATCCAGGAAATCGATCTCACTAAAGTTCCGGTTTCCTACACGGTTTCCACCGAGGCGGCCAATTTCCTGCATCATCTCACCACGGGGCTGTACCGTAAAAGAATCTCGCTGGCCACGCTCAACGGATTCCTGAAATGCTCGCCTATCCTGTCTTCGGAAAGCTACAAGCAGCTGGACATGGAACATGCCATGCACTTGCTGGAACAAACCCTGGACGCTCCCAACTTTTATGCGCTCACCATTAACGGGTCACACTTCAGCAACAAAGGGGCCACACTGGTACAGGAATTGGGCATTTCGCTGGCTATTGCCGTGTGCTATACCAACAGCCTCACCCAAAGTGGGTTGTCGGCAGAGAATATTTTCCGGAACATGCAATTTCACCTGACCGCCGGCACCAACTACTTTTTTGAGATCGCCAAATTCAGGGCCCTGCGGTTGCTGTGGGCGAAAGTGGTGGAAGCCTATGAGGTTCCTACTGAGGTCGCCTCGGCTTTACGCATCCACGCCTCTACTTCGCGCTGGCACCAGACTACCTTAGACCCGCATACCAACCTGCTGCGCCATACCACTGAGATGATGAGTGCCATCATTGGGGGCGTGAACTCCGTGGAGGTGGAACCCTTTGACTCCACGTACCGGCAAGCCAACGAGTTCAGTGAGCGCATCGCCCGCAACATCCCCATCATCCTCAAGGAAGAAGCGTACCTGGACCAGGCCATTGATCCGGCCGCTGGCTCCTACTATTTAGAGTACCTTACCCGCCAGATAGCGCTAAAGGCTTGGGCCTTGTTCCAGGAGATTGAGGCCCAGGGCGGTTTTATCCCGGCTTCCAACGCCGGTTTTATCCAGGAGCTAATCAAGGAAACCAGCAACCAGAAGTTCAAGGACATTGCCAGCGGCAAAGAGGTACTGGTGGGCACGAACAAGTTCCCCAACTCCAATGAGCAGCACGAGTTCGACCCTGAGCAGCTGATCCAAAGCAAACAGTTTGACAATACCCGCGCCGCGTACTCCTACGAGGTGATGCGCCTGGCCACCGAGCTGCACTTCCGGAAGAAAAAACGGCGTCCGCATGCCTTGGTGGTACACATGGGCACGGCCATTCAGGAACACATCCATGCCACTTTTGCGCGCGAGTTCTTTACCTGTTCTGGTTTCACCACGCAGGTTCTCAAGTTTGACAATATCACAGAGGCATTGGCAGGCGTGAAAGACCTGGATGTGCAGGTTATTGTCATGGCCGCCCCAGAGCGCCAGTTCAACGAGTTTGCCGAGTCCTTCGCCAAAGGAATGAGGGCCCAACACCGCCAAGGCCCAGCCTTGATTTTAGCCGATGACCCCATGCATTTGAAAGAAGAGCTTCAGGCCAACGGCTTTGATGATTTTCTCTTCAGGGGCTGTGACACCAAGGAAATTATTACCCGCATTCAGGAGCGGTTGGGCGTTTGACGCGCGGGGCGCGCGTCAGTCCTGAGTCTTGAGTTCTGAGTCTTGAGTTAGTGGCTTACTTGCCCCCTTGTCATCCTGAAAGGATCTTGTGGGCGAGCTAGAAAGACAAGCGAGATAAAACAGCCGGAACTTCACCAATGATAATTCATGCAGGCATCCTGATACTTGATACCTGCTACATGAAACGAACACATGAAACCAGATTTCACTAAGATACCCTTCACGTTTCAAGGCTCCATTTTGGGAAACGAACCCAAAGCGCAGCCCAAGACCTGGAAAACCGCCGAGCGCCTGCCGCTGCAGAACTTCTACACCAAAGAAGACACAGCCGCCTTTGAGCACCTGGATTTCGCCGCGGGTCTGCCGCCGTACCTGCGTGGCCCATACAGCACCATGTACGTCAAGAATCCCTGGACCATCCGGCAGTACGCCGGCTTCAGCACTGCCGAGGAATCCAACGCGTTTTATCGCCGGAATTTGGAAGCGGGGCAAAAAGGACTTTCCGTGGCCTTTGACCTGGCCACCCACCGGGGCTATGACTCAGACCATCCGCGTGTGGTGGGCGATGTGGGCAAAGCGGGTGTGGCCATTGACTCTATCCTGGACATGAAGATTCTGTTTGACCAGATTCCGCTGGACCAGATGAGTGTTTCCATGACCATGAACGGTGCCGTGTTGCCTATTCTGGCGTTCTACATTGTGGCCGCCGAGGAACAAGGAGTGAAGCCCGAGCAACTGAGCGGCACCATCCAGAACGATATTTTGAAGGAGTTCATGGTGCGCAACACCTACATCTATCCGCCGGAGCCCAGCATGAAGATTATTGCCGATATCTTCGCGTACACTTCTAAGCACATGCCCAAGTTCAACTCCATCTCTATCTCAGGCTACCACATGCAGGAAGCCGGGGCCACGGCCGATCTGGAGTTGGCGTACACCCTGGCCGATGGCCTGGAATACGTGCGTACGGGCTTGGCCGCGGGCATGGACATTGACACCTTCGCGCCGCGCTTGTCGTTTTTCTGGGCTATTGGCATGAACCACTTCATGGAGATTGCCAAGATGCGTGCCGCCCGCATGCTGTGGGCCAAGCTCATCAAGCAGTTCAACCCGAAAAGCGATAAATCCTTGGCCTTGCGCACCCACTGCCAGACTTCGGGCTGGAGCTTAACTGAGCAGGACCCATTCAACAACGTGGCCCGCACCACCGTGGAAGCCTTAGCCGCTGCCCTGGGTGGAACGCAAAGCTTGCACACCAACGCCCTGGACGAAGCCATTGCTTTGCCTACCGATTTCTCAGCGCGTATTGCCCGGAATACTCAGATTTACCTGCAGCAAGAAACACACATCACCAAAACCGTAGACCCTTGGGGAGGCTCTTATTACGTGGAGGCCCTCACCCACCAGTTGGCGCACCGCGCCTGGGACTTGATTCAGGAAGTTGAACGCCTGGGAGGTATGGCCAAAGCCATTGAAACGGGTCTGCCTAAAATGCGCATTGAGGAAGCCGCGGCTAGAAAACAGGCACGCATAGACGCCGGTAAAGACGTGATTGTAGGGGTTAACAAGTTCCGTCCGGAGACTGAAGAAAAGCTAGAGATTCTGGACATTGACAACGCTACCGTACGCGAGTCTCAGTTAGCCCGCTTGGCCCAGTTGCGCGAGAACCGCGATGATGCCGCTGTCTTTGCCGCCATGGATGCGCTCACCCAAGCCGCCGAGACTGGCGAGGGTAATTTGCTGGAGTTGGCGGTAAACGCGGCGCGTGTGCGCTGCAGCCTGGGTGAAATCTCGTATGCCTTAGAAAAAGTATTCGGCCGTCACCGGGCCACCATCAGATCTATTTCCGGCGTGTACAGTTCAGAAATTTCAGACGACGAGAACTTCGGCAAAGCCCAGGCGCTTGCCGACCAGTTTGCGGAGCAGGAAGGCCGCCGCCCAAGAATCATGGTGGCTAAAATGGGCCAAGACGGCCACGACCGCGGCTCCAAAGTGATTGCCACCTCTTTCGCTGACCTCGGCTTTGACGTGGATTTAGGTCCGCTTTTCCAAAACCCGGAAGAAGTAGCCCTGCAAGCCGCCGAGAACGACGTGCACGTGGTAGGTGTGAGCAGCTTGGCAGCCGGTCATAAAACGTTAATTCCGGCTTTGATCTCAGAATTGAAGAAACTAGGCCGAGAGGATATCCTGGTCATTGCCGGTGGCGTGATTCCTGCCCAAGATTACCAATTCCTGTATGATGCAGGCGTTTCGGGTGTGTTTGGCCCAGGAACTGTGATTAGTGTGGCCGCACAAGAGATTCTGGAAAAGTTGATGAAAGGTGTATCTTGATTTTTAAATAGTTAAATTATAATTAAATACCATTAAAGATTTTATAATGTCAATTATAGCAAAGGAATTTACTTTTGAGGATTTAACTTCTAGATTGCAAGAGGATAGGCAGATGCATTTTAGAGCCGAAATGACTGTCAGGCAGCTATCCGCATTATCCCATAAAATCCATTCAGCAGAAGTTGAGAATGAAATCTTTAACTTAAACTACTTCCAAAACCAACTTACACCAGCTAGGAATCTTTCAATAGAAGAAGTAGCAAAATGGCTTAATAACTCTTGGAACTCCGAATTAACTTTAAGTCTAAATTCTACTCTAATTGAAGCTACCGGTCAAGCCTTTTGTTTGCAATGGGCTTTCCCACAAGCCTACTATTCTGTTTTTGCATCAACTCTAGCCTACTTCAAGGCTGTAGGATTCACTGAAACTAGTCATTCAGCAATATTGAAAAAATTCGCTCAACTAGTTTGTACAAATAAGTATCCTGATTGTATAAGCTTTCATTCCGATGGTGGAAAAGGAAGGATTACATATGGAAAAATAGTAAAACCTTCTGGTTTAACATCTATTGAGCTTGATATCACTAACCCTGCTACAATCGATAATCAGATTTGCCAGTTCCTAAAATCAACTAGAGAAGATAATTTAGTTGATAAGGCTAGTTCGATGAAGATTAAAAATAACAAAGGCAAAATCAAGAAATGTTTAAACAGATTTGACTGGGATAGGGTATCTCAGACCTGTGGACCAACGACCTTATTAGACCTTTTGTACAGAAAGCGAATAAAGTCTAACTATCAAGACATTGATACTTTCCTTTATGATGGCTTTAGGGGTGATGAAGCCATAAATGAACTTTTGAAAATCGTCCAAAGAACTAATCAAGTTCATGAGACTTTTATTGCTAAAGCAATCACTCACTCAGAGTTTACTCAAATAGCTAACTCTTACTTAGCAAAGGTCAATCATACCTTGTTAAATGATAGGTTATTAGCTATACAAACTGTGGTTAGAGCAAATTCAGCAGTAAACTAGTATTTATAAACGTGTTCAACACTGGACAAATACTATTTCAATAGGTTTGTTTTGCACCTCTTTATGCCAAAACAAGCCCTAAACCCGCACTCAAAATTTTTCTATTTTTCTCGCATCTGATTAAACCTTCTTCTACCCTGCTTGTCTAAGCCTGCGTGAATTCCACACCATACGCAACCCTTTACACAACTTACAAGCAAACCTAGTATGAAGAAATTCTTATTGACGCTGGGGCTGGTATCCTCCTTTGCCGGAGTAGCCATGGCCCAGAGTCGGACCCAGCCCGCCGATTCTACGCGTCGGGTAGCCGGGGCCGCGGGCATGGCCGGTAATGCCGCCAAAAGTTCTAAACCAAAGCCCTACGCCGAGGTCATCACCGACAAAGCTCAATCTAAATCTGGCTTTTTCAAAACCCACAAAGTTGAAGACAAGTACTTCTTTGAATTAGCCGACTCTGTGTTAGGCCGCGAGATTCTGGTTGTAAACCGTATTTCCAAGGCTGGCGCTGAGGTACGTGCCTCTTCTGGGTACGCCGGGGACCAGATCGGGTCATCGGTGATCATGTTTGAGAAAGGTCCGGATGACCGTATTTTCATGCGGAAAATCTCTTACGCCACCTACAGCCCAGACAGCACCAAGTCTATGTACCAGTCGGTGCAGCGTTCTAACGTGCAGGCTATTGTGGCGGCGTTTAACGTGGCTGCCTACGGCACAAACAACAAGAGCAGCGTGATTGATGTCACAGATTATGTGAAAGGCGAAAACGAAATCTTCTCGTTCAGCTCGGCGGCTGCCAAAACCCGCATCCGATTAGGGAACTTCATCCCAGACCGCAGCTATATCCAGAACGTGCGCAGCTTCCCACAGAACGTGGAAGTAACCACCGTGAAAACGTACGTACTCACCCCTCCAACCACAGGGTTCGGGGCAGCACCGGCCGGCGCAGGTGCCGCCAACTCCAACCTGAACGGTTCTTCCACCATTGAGGTGAATACCTCCATGGTAGTGTTGCCGAAAAAGCCCATGCAGCCGCGTTACTTTGATCCGCGCGTTGGGTTCTTCACCGTTGGCTATACAGACTTTGACGCCAATCCGCAGGGCGTAAAGGAAATCCAGATGGTGAAACGCTGGAGACTGGAGCCGAAGGAAAAAGACATGGCCAAGTACAAGCGCGGCGAATTGGTAGAGCCAAAAGAACCCATCGTGTTCTACATTGACCCGGCTACGCCAAAGAAATGGGTGCCGTATCTGATTGCCGGCGTGAACGACTGGCAGAAAGCGTTTGAGAAAGCTGGTTTCAAGAACGCCATCATCGGGAAAGAAGCGCCTTCCGCCAAGGAAAACCCGAACTGGAGCATAGACGATGCCCGTCACTCGGCCATCGTTTACAAGCCTTCTGAGATCCCGAATGCCAGCGGCCCAAGCATCTCTGACCCACGCAGCGGCGAAATCATGGAAAGCCACATCAACTGGTACCACAACGTAATGAAGCTGGTGCATGACTGGTACTTCATTCAGGCGGCCGCCATTGACCCACGCGCCCGTAAAATGGATTTCTCTGATGAATTGATGGGTGACTTGATCCGCTTTGTATCATCTCACGAGGTGGGGCACACCATTGGTTTGCGCCATAACTATGGCTCCAGCTCAACAGTACCGGTAGAGAACCTGCGTAACAAGAAATGGGTAGAATCCAACGGCCATACTCCGTCTATCATGGACTATGCCCGCTTCAACTACGTGGCACAGCCAGAAGACAACATCACGCCAAAAGGAATCTACCCAAGAATTGGCGATTATGACCTGTGGGCTATTGAGTGGGGGTACCGGATGTTACCGAACGCCAAAAGCGCTACGGCTGAAATTCCAATCCTGAACAAGATGACTGTAGAGGCACTTAAAAACCGCCGCAACTGGTTCGGAACCGAGACCAACCCAGATGACCCGCATTCCCAGAACGAGGACCTGAGCGACAACGCCATGAAAGCCTCTGAGTACGGCATCAAAAACCTGCAGCGCATTCTGGCCAAGCTTCCTGAGTGGACCCGCGAGGAGAACGAAGGCTACGAGAACCTGGAAACCATGTATGGTCAGTTGACCACCCAGTTCAACCGGTACATGGGCCACGTGGCCAAGAACATTGGAGGCATCTACGAAAACCCGAAGACGGTTGAGATGGAAGGCGTAGTGTATGAGCGCACGCCGGCAGCTACCCAGAAAGAGGCCATGACGTTCCTGGACAAGCAATTGTTCACCACGCCTACCTGGTTATTGGCGCCTAACGTGCTGAACAACACCGGATCAAACCCGATGGTAGTGGTATCGCGCAGCCAGCAGGCCGTGTTGAACCGCCTCATCAGCAACGCCACTTTAACTAAGCTGATCACCGCCGAAGCTATGGACGGTGCCAAAGCTTACAAGGTAACCGACTTCTTCAATGACATGAACGGTTCCATCTTCAAAGAAGTGAAAAACAAGCAGGCCATTGACGTGTACCGCCGCAATCTGCAGAAAATGTACGTGCAGGAACTGATTGACATTGTGAAACCAGCTCCAGCCCCGGCGGGTGCTCAGGCAGCCCAGGGTGGCAGAGGTGGTAACACCGCCCCTACCATGGATGCCCGGACGAGCGATGTGGTTTCAGTAGCCAAAGCTGAGTTGCGGAATATCAACAACATGATAAAAGCATCGGCAGCATCGCAGTCAGACTCCTTGAGCAGCTACCACTTGCTGGATCTTTCTGACCGTATCACCGAAGCCTTAGACCCAAGAAGCTAATCGTCTTGGGTCTTAAATAGAAAAAGCGGCACCCCACCAGGTGCCGCTTTTTTTGTGCCACAGGGTCAAGTTCAAACAGTTTTTAGGTTCCTTTTTAGAAAGTCTTGCGTAAGCGGGGTACAATATAATAGCCCGGATTTCGCTTTATAGATAGCGAACCCAAAGCAACAGGAAGGGTGCACAAGCCTACCAGAAAACCTTCAGGCAAGCTAATCACCTTACTGCTAGCGCTTTCCTTTTTTGAAAGAACAGGGTTTGAGGCTACGTGCTCCCAAATGGAAACAGGATCAGGTTTCTGGATCAGGTTTCTGGCTCAATCTTTGGAATCTAAGGGCAAACTGAATTGATGTATTGAACATGAAGAACCCCAACAGACTTTTTCTTCTGCTTCCTTTCTGGCTCATTACGTTGGTGGCAACCGCTCAGAAAGAGGCTACTACCTGGTATTTCGGGCATAACGCCGGCTTGTCGTTCACTGACCCCTCTAATCCCCAACCGCTCAAAGACGGAAACATGTTCAGTGAGGAAGGGTGCGCCGTTCTCTCAGATGCGCTGGGCAATCTTCTGTTCTACACCAACGGCATGCAGATCTGGAACCGGAACAAACTGGTGATGACCAACGGCGATTCACTCAAAGGGCACGAGTCTTCCACGCAGGCCGCGGTCATCTTGCCCAAGCCCGGTTCTCCGCACCTCTACTACGTGTTCACCACTGATTTTCAGGGCCAGAGCCACGGCCTGCAATACCACCTCGTTGACCTGAGCAGAAACGGGGGCCTGGGCGAAGTGGTCTCCAAAAACAACCTCATCTTTGCGCCCGTGACCGAGAAACTCACCGCCGTGAAGCACCGCAACGGCCGCGACTATTGGCTCATTACGCACCGCTGGAACAGCTCAGCTTTCTATGCATACCTCATCAGTGCCGATGGCATCACGTTTAAACCCGTGGAGAGCCACTTGGGCAGCATTCATTCCGGCGATAACGGTGCTACCATCGGTTACATGAAGGCCTCCCCTACCGGCGATAAACTGGCCGTGGCCACTTGGGCGGCCGTCAACAAAATTGAGGTGTTTAGTTTCAACAACGAGAACGGAAAGCTGGCCATTGCGGTAGACTTAGGCAAGTTTGATGAGGCCTACGGCGTGGAATTCTCTCCGGACGGCACCAAACTGTACGGTGGCAAAAACGGCATCGCCGGGGGTGAGGCTCGCATTTTCCAGTTTGATCTGGCGGCGGGTACCCCAGACGCGATCATCCACTCAGGCAAACAAGTCGCTAAAAGCATCAGCCGCAAAATTGGCGCCCTTCAGTTAGGCCCCGATGGCCGGATCTACGTGGCCCGCAACAACAGCAACTGGTTAGGCGTTATCCGGAATCCCAATGCCTTGGGCCCTGACTGCGACTACAAAGACAGCGGCATTAACCTGGGTACCCAGAAAAGCGCCCTCGGGCTCCCTAACTTCCCAGGATTTTATTTCCAGAACCTTTCACCCTCTACTAGTTCCTTGCTGCCTACTAAGCAGTAATTCACGTTCTTTTGGATTTAGCCATTGGTCCCCCTTTGAAGGGGGTAGAGGGATGATCACTCGTGCAGAAAAAGACGTTCCAGAGTATTTGTAGGGGCAATCCTTTGTGGTTGCCCTTATTTTATTGGTTGAGGATAGATGGTTCTTCTGGCAGATAGGTCATCCCCCTACCCCCTTCAAAGGGGGACGTAATGCGTGCAGGTCTTTTATAGTCTTCTTTCCAAAAACTGGGTCAAAACAGGGGACTAATTCCTATTTTTCGCGTACTTTCCTGAAAACAGCCCTAGAACGAGTGCCGAAACGATTTACCCCAGACGAGTATGCCGCCGGAGTTTTATCCGGGAACCGGGTGCTTTTGAGCCGCGCCATCACCTTAGTAGAAAGTACCTTGCCCTCTGACCAGGAACTCGCCCACGCCGTGATGGAACAGGTATTGCCGCACGCGGGAAAATCGGTGCGAGTGGGGATTACGGGTGTGCCGGGTGTGGGCAAGAGTACGTTTATTGAGGCTTTTGGCAATTACCTCCTGGAGCAGCAAGGCAAGAAACTGGCGGTGCTAGCCATTGACCCCACCAGCCAACGCACCGGTGGTAGTATTCTGGGCGATAAAACCCGCATGGAAACCTTGTCAGCTAACCCAAACGCGTACATCCGTCCCTCGCCGGCCGGTAAAACGTTGGGTGGCGTGGCCCGCAGTACCCGCGAGAGCATTTTGTTGTGTGAGGCCGCTGGCTTTGATGTCATTTTTGTGGAAACCGTAGGCGTAGGTCAATCTGAGACGGCTGTGCACGAGATGGTGGATTTCTTTCTGCTCTTGATGCTGGCTGGAGCCGGTGATGAACTGCAGGGCATTAAGAAAGGCATCATGGAAATGGCCGATGCCATTGCCATCACCAAAGCCGACGGGGCCAACCTTCACCCTGCCACCAGCGCCCAAGCCGAGTACCAGGGAGCCCTCCACCTCTTCCCGCTGGGTGCTTCCAAATGGAGCCCCAAGGTGACGGTTTGCTCGGCTTACGAGAAAACCGGCCTGGCGCCTATCTGGGAATCGGTGATGGAGTATGTGGCTTTAACGCAGCAGAATGGCTACTTCCAGAAACGGCGACAAGAGCAGAATCTGCATTGGCTTAAGCACAGCATCCGGCAGCAACTGGAAGAACGCTTTTACCAGCACCCGGCAATAAAAGCGCAATGGGAAACCGTTTCTAACCAGGTGACGCAAGGACAGAAATCCCCGTTTGCCGCCGCCGCAGAACTCTTCCACTTGCTTCCGTAAGCGTATCCTTTTCAGGGCATTCTTAGGAAAACAAGCAAAAAGCACTTCTCTCGTGCTAGAACCTTCCCTTTCCAAACTTCACCTGACACCTCAGGATAGTACCACAAAGGCCAACCCCTGTTTTGAAGTAGCAGCAATTTTGAGCGATTCAAACAAACTGCAGGCTAGCTTCTGGGGTGAAACTCCTGAATGATCTGCTTCAGGTAATCGCGGTCCAGGTGGGTGTAGATCTCGGTGGTGGTGATAGACTCGTGACCCAGCATTTCCTGCACGGCGCGTAAATCAGCCCCTCCTTCAATTAGGTGAGTGGCAAAAGAATGGCGGAACGTATGCGGACTAATGCTTTTCTGAAGTCCTGTTTTGGCCGCCAAATCTTTGATGATGGTGAAAATCATGACACGGCTCAAGCTGGCGCCTCGGCGGTTCAGGAATACAAAATCCTCGTGGCCTTTCTTAATGGGCTGGTGCCGGCGCACGCCATCCAGGTACAACCTAATGTACTTGAGGGCATCTTTCCCGATGGGCACCAGGCGTTCTTTGTTGCCTTTTCCGGTGATGCGCAGAAAACCCAGGTCTTCGTACAGGTTACTGATCTTCAGGTCAATGAGCTCAGATACTCGCAGCCCGGAGCTGTAAAGCGTCTCAAGCATAGCTTTGTTGCGGGTTCCCTCGGGCGTACTCACGTCAATGGCCTCAAAAAGATTGACAATTTCCTCGTAGCTGAGCGTATCGGGGAGTTTTCGCTGCAGTTTGGGGGCCTCAATCGTTTCCGTGGGATCGGCATTCAGGAGGTCTTCCATGATAAGGAATTTGTAGAAGGCCCTGATGCCGGAAAGGGTGCGGGCCTGAGAATGGGCCGTCATGCCCAGCGAGTTGATCCATTCCAGAAACCCTCGCAGGTGATGGGCCTCTACTTGTAATGGCCCTACTTTCTCTTGGGTGAGTTCAAAATATTGCACCAGCTTGCGTACATCTCGCAGATATGCTTCTACAGAGTGACTGGACAAGGATTTCTCCAACTGGAGATATCCCTGGAATTGGGTTAGACCTGTTGACCAGTTCATGGGGGAGTGAATATAGTAACGCTAATACCTCTCTTTTCAAATTGGGGGAAAGAGACATAGCTACCCAAAGGTAGTTATTCCGTACATTTGGTCATGACCCCGGGCACTTTTTTTTAGCGCCACGCAAACCAGACAACTATGAAGATTCTTATACTAAACGGACCAAACCTGAATTTATTAGGCAAGCGCGAAAAATCCATCTACGGCTCCCGCTCCTTTGACGATTATCTGGAGAAGGACTTGATCCCCGCTTTCCCTGGAATTGAATTGGAGTATTACCAGTCAAACATTGAAGGGGCTCTGATTGACAAACTGCACGAGGTGGGCTTCCATTACCAAGGCATTGTGTTTAACGCCGGGGCGTACACCCACTCCAGCCTGGCTCTAGCCGATGCCATTGCCGCCATTGAGACGCCTGTGATTGAGGTGCACATCTCCAACGTGTTTGCGCGTGAGGCTACCCGGCACGTGACATACATTGGCGGCCGGTGCGTAGGCAGCATCAGCGGATTTGGCTTAGAAAGTTATCGGCTTGCCTTGCAGTACTTTGAGCGGCAGAAGCCCAATAAGGTAGGATTTACATACACCAAAGCGTAACCAGCGTTCGTTTTTCACGTGTAGGTCATTTCAGCGGGGTGGCTTTATGGCATGTTTTGCCTGTTTTATTGTAAAAATAGCCTCTAAACAACCTCTTTCACCTGAGCCTGCCCTGCCTTATTTCCGCTTACCAATTGCTACGTTCCACCACAACCACCGTCCATCATGCTTAACTTCTATCCGGGTCCGTCCAAAGTCTACCCCGAAGTACGTGAATACCTGACCATGGCCTATGACGAAGGGATGCTCAGTATTCCGCACCGCGGCGAACGCTTTGTGCAGATGATGCGGGAACTGGTAGGCTTGCTGCGCTTGAAACTGAACATCCCCCAAGACTACTATATCTTCTTCACTTCCTCGGCCACCGAGTGCTGGGAGATTCTGGCCCAGAGCCTGACACCGCACAAAAGCCTCCACCTCTACAACGGTGCCTTCGGGGAGAAATGGTACCAGTACGCCAAACGCCTGCGCCCGGACTGTTACGGCCAAGCCTTCGGGGTGGAGGATATCCTGGACGTGCCCAACATCCCCGTGGAAGACGACACCGACCTGATCTGCGTCACCCAGACCGAGACTTCTAACGGCACGCACGTGAGCATGAACACCCTCCTGAAACTGCAGAACCAGTTCAAAGACCCCTTACTGGCCATTGACGCTACCTCCAGCATGGCCGGGGCCAATCTCAAGTACATCCGCGCGGATATCTGGTTTGCCTCGGTGCAAAAGTGTTTCGGGTTACCGGCCGGCATGGGCGTGCTGATTTGCTCACCGCGCACCATCCAACGGGCTAAAACCCTGAATGACCGCCGGCACTACAACAGTCTGGTGTTCATGTATGAGAAAATGCTGAATTACCAAACAGCCTACACGCCTAATGTGCTGAACCTGTACCTGCTCAAGAAAGTACTGGAGCACCGGCCGCTCATTAAAACCATTGACCAGCAGTTGGTGCAGCGGGCGCAGGATTTGTACACGTATTTTGATGAATTGGCCGAGGTGCAGTTGCTGGTGGAGAACCCCGAGGTACGCTCCCTGACTGTTCTCGCCGTGAAAGGCACTGATCGCTGGATACAAGAAATTAAGCGGATTGCCACAGCAGAAGGCATTGTTTTAGGCAACGGATACGGACAATGGGCTAAAAACACGTTCAGGATAGCCAACTTCCCCGCTATCGCGGATTCTGAATATAAGGTGCTCCGGAATTTCATTTCCAGCCATTATCACTAATTTCGCGGACGCTAATGCCTTAAGCGCGCACCCACACCATGCCCCAATTCAGTTTCAAGGAGATTGTTTCCGTAAGCCTCATCCTTTTCGCCATCATTGACATCTTAGGTTCTATTCCCATCATCATTGACCTGCGGCGGCGCGAAGGAATCATCCAGTCTGAGAAAGCAACCCTGGTGGCGGGTATCCTGATGATTGTGTTCCTCTTTTTGGGTGATGGAATCCTGCGTCTCTTCGGGATTGACTTTGCCTCTTTCGCTTTGGCGGGGGCTATCATTATCTTTCTGATGGGGATGGAGATGGTCTTGGGCATTCACTTGTTTCATTCCAACCCCGAGGTGAAAACCGGTTCCATTGTGCCTTTGGCCTTCCCTTTGATTGTGGGCGCCGGCACCATGACCACCCTGTTGTCTCTGCGCGCCGCTTACGCTTTGCCCAACGTGTTGGTGGGCATTCTGCTCAACCTGTTGTTTGTGTACATTGTCTTGAAAAGCTCAAATTGGCTGGAACGCAAACTAGGCCAGAACGGCACCGAAGTGCTCCGGAAGGTATTTGGCGTGATTCTCTTAGCCATTGCCATTAAACTCTTTAAGACGCACGTCAGCATCTAAGCGGTTTCACCCCTGTTTTAAGAAATCTGGCTCAAAAGCAGGGCTTCCTCTTCCCTATACAACACATTCCTAAATCGAGGCACTTTTCTGAAGCGCAGGCAACCTCCTGTACGGGGTTTGCATCTACAAGAGAAACAGCCGCCTTATGAAAGCCTATTTCTTCCTTTTTCTTCTTTTCTGCTCGTACATCGCCCAAGCCCAACGCGTGGAAGGCAAGATCACCGATCAGCAAGCGAAAGCCCTGGAATACGTTAACATTGGTGTGGTAGGGAAAGACGCAGGAACGGTATCTGGGGCAAACGGCACCTTCGCCATCACCTTACCTTCTGACCTGGACGGAGAGACGCTGCAGATCTCGGCCATTGGGTACGCCACTAAAAAGTGGAAAGTAAGCGATTTCAAAAAGCAACTCAGCGCAGGCAACACCACTATTACTTTACAGGAACAGGCCGTTGCCTTAAACGAGGTGGTGGTAAGGCCGCGTAAATACGTGACCAAAGTGATCGGGAACACCACTACCTCCAAGACCATGTCGGCGGGGTTTAAAAGCAACAAACTAGGCTCTGAAGTAGGCATTGCTTTAAAGATCAAAAATCCTTCATTCCTGGAGAAAGTGACTTTCAACATTGCCCATAATCAGTACGATACGCTTTTCCTCCGCATAAATGTCTACCAAATGACAAAGAATGGCCCAGACCAAAACATCTTGCGGGAGCCCATTTACCTGAATGTCGCGAAGAAAGATATCGGCGATGGCGTCACCCTTGACCTGCGGGACCGCAACATTTACCTGGAGTCTGATGTGTTCATTTCCCTGGAATTGGTGCGGGACTTAGGACAGGGCGGCTTGAATTTCAGTGCTGGTTTCTTCAACAGCGACTGCTACGTCCGGAGCACTAGCCAAAGCACCTGGGAGAAGCTTCCCTTAGTTGGCTTAGGCTTCAACGCCATTGTAAGCTACGCAAAGTAATCTCCGCCCTTTTAAAGCCGTTTTCAGGAAATCAGCCTCAAAGGAGCCGAGCATCCCCTTCCTTCTAACCAAGGCTTTAAAATATTATTCCGGTTACACGCCGCCGCTTGCGCCTTGATGGGTATTTTTGCGGCAGACTAACCGCATACATTTTGATAGAAGTATTTACCGATGGTGCCTCTAGAGGCAATCCGGGCCCGGGAGGCTATGGTGTTATTCTGCGCTACGGCCCGCACGTGAAGGAAATTAGCGAAGGCTTTAGAAAGACCACCAACAACCGCATGGAGCTTTTGGCGGTGATTGTGGCATTGGAGGCCATCACCAAACCCGGCATGCCCGTTACCATTTACTCAGATTCAAAGTACGTGGTAGATGCCGTGGAAAAAAAATGGGTGTTTGGCTGGGAGAAGAAAGGGTTTGTGGGCAAAGCCAACCCAGATCTTTGGCAGCGCTTTTTAAAGATATACCGCAAACACCAGGTTCGGTTTGTATGGGTACGGGGCCACGCTGGCCATGCCGAGAACGAGCGCTGCGACCAACTTGCCGTTGCCGCTGCCCTACAGCCTAACCTCCCTCCGGACAAGGGCTTTGAAGCTAATCCAACCGCCGGTTAAGTATGCCCAATGATTACTTCCGGTTTAAGCAGTTCCTGATCAGGCAGGATCAATGCGCCATGAAAGTCTGCACCGATTCCTGCGTGTTAGGAGCGGCTGCGGACGTATCAGGCGCCAAACGCCTATTGGATATTGGGGCCGGAACTGGTTTGTTAAGTTTGATGGCAGCGCAGCGGGCACCGTATGCCCGTATTGAGGCGGTGGAGATTGATGCCGCAGCGGCGAAGCAGGCCCAAGAGAATATCTTTGGAAGTCCCTGGTCGGACCGTATCCGGTTATTCCCCTTGAGCCTGCAGGAATTTGAGCGCACAAACCCAGCCCCTTTTGACGCTATTATCAGCAATCCGCCTTTTTTCCAGGAGTCATTGAAGTCTGAGGACCAGGCTAAGAACCGAGCCAAACACACCGAGACCCTTTCTTACTCCGATATTATTTCCTTTGCCCAGCGCTTCTTAATTCCTGAAGGCAAGCTGCACATCTTGTTGCCCCCACATGAGGCAAAGGTGTTTGAGCGGGAAATACATAGGGCTGGCTTTTTCACCAACGCTATTCTGTGGCTAGAGGCAACCCCTCAGGGAAAAGTGTTACGAACCATCCATTCCTATTCCCGGCTGGTTAGCCCCCTAATCGAGAGCACCTTGGCGGTGAGGGATAAAGATAATTCTTACACCACCTCTTTCCGGGAGTTGCTGAAGGACTTCTATCTCATCTTTTGATTCTGTTTTGGGTGTGTTTTCTTGAAACAAGGCCAGAAACGCACTTTAGTCTTCCTGCTCGGTAAACCGGATGCCATGCTGCTCCAACTCGTCTAAGATCAGGTTGTACAAATCGGGTTGTAGGGGTACCACTACGCCTTTGGTTCGTAGTTTATCTTGCAATAGTAACTTGACAGCGATGCCCACGGGTAAACCTACCGTTTTGGCCATGGCGGTATGGATCTCATCATCACCAAGCACCACCAAAGACGAGGTTAGCTGTTTCTGCTTTCCATCTATTACATACGTGAATTGGTGCAGCATCACAATCATGTCTTTGTCGCCGGGGCTCAATTTCCACTTATCTACCAGAAGCTTTTCCAAGGCTTGAGCGGGGGTAGCATTTTCTAAGGCAATAGGTGTTTCGGCAAAGAGGCCGGTCCATTCTACCAAGCGGATTTGGTCGGAGGTTTCGGGTAGGTTCAGGTAGGCGGCAACCCTCTTCTGGAGCGGCATTTGTTCCACTTCCTCGGGTAGGAAACTTTCCACCAATTGCCGGTACGTCATGTTTGCGGAGTTCTCCATGGTGTAGGAGTCATCGGTGAGCCCTAGTTGCACCAACACGTGCCAGGCCTGGCAATACCCCGGCCGCCGGAGGGTACCCCGCAGCATGGTAGGAATCTGGTCTAACCCGTACAGTTCACGGTAGCCCAATGAATCACGGTTGGCATAACCGTCAAACGCTCCATATTCTGCCACCTCAAAGGTCTGGGTGCGGTTGAACAGTTGCGGGTACGGAATGTATTTATAGACGCCGTTCTCTATGTATTTAGCGGTGCCCTGCCCGGCCAACACCACGTTTCTCGGATTCCAGGTAAACTTGTAATGCCAGGGGTTGTTGTCTGACTCCGGTGCCATCAGTCCGCCGGTGAAAGATTGAAAAGAAGTGATCGAGGCGCCTTGCTGTTTCAATTGATGAATGATACGCATAGCCGACATGTGGTCAATGCCTGGGTCCAGGCCGCACTCCATCAGAAACGTTAGCCCTTTGGCTTTGGCTTCGGCATCCATGGCTTTGATCTGAGGGGGAACATAGGAAGCCGTTACCAGATGCTTGCCTAAAGCCAGACACGTTTCGGCTACCAAAGGGTGAAACAAGGCCGGAAGCATGGAGATCACTACCTCGGCTTGCCCAATTTCTGAGGTACGTTGTGCCTCATCCTGCACGTCAAAAAGGAAGGTGCGCAGCAGCTGTGGGTAATGCCTGAGTTTGGCTTCCAGGTGCGTGACCGAGACATCACCAATGGAGAGGTGCCAGTCATGGGTTAACGCATTGGAAAGCAGGTAATCAATGAGGACAGTAGCCGAGCGGCCAGCACCCAGGAGCAGGATTTTCTTCATAGTGTAGATCAGGTTCGCGCCTTAAAATGGACATTTTCTGCGGCACAGGCAACCCTTTCTTGGTATTTCGGGCCAACTTATTAACTTTGGCTCCCGTACGTGCCCGTGCGGATAACGCACCCTATGACAGAACAAGTACAACTTAACATTACCTACGAGGTAGTGTCCTCTATAGAGGAATTAACCGATCAGGAACGCCAAATCCTCCTCTTAGCCCAACAAGCCACCGATAACGCTTACGCCCCCTATTCCAATTATTTGGTAGGCGCCGCTTTGCTCCTTTCTGATGGCAGCACCCACCAGGGAACGAACCAGGAAAACGCCGCTTATCCGTCTGGCCTATGCGCCGAGCGCACTTTGTTGTTTGGCGTGGGCTCTAACTACCCGGATAAGAAGATAGAGATGATGGCCGTGACGGTGCGCCGCCGAAACGAAACCCAGTTTTTGAAGGCATGCCCCTGCGGCGCCTGCCGGCAAGTGATGGCCGAGTACCAGAACCGCCAGAACGTTCCCATCAAATTGCTTATGCAGGCCGAAGACGGCAAAATCACCCGACTGCAATCAGTGGAGGATTTGCTGCCTTTCATGTTCACCAAAGATCAACTGTAAGTGGCTTCTTTTCACCGCACCCTTGAGGTCCCGCGCACGGCGCACCTACACCAAGCTGGTACCCTTTCCTCTGCCACCAAACAGGTCTGGATTGTCCTTCACGGCTACGGTCAGTTGGCGCGCTATTTTGTCAGGCACTTTGCGGTACTGGTAGATGAGCAAACCGCGGTGCTTGCCCCCGAGGGCCTCTCCCGTTTTTACCTGGAAGGCATCTCCAGACCTAGCCGCGTGGGCGCCTCCTGGATGACCAAAGAAGAACGCCTGCATGAGATCACCGATTATATTTTGTACTTGAACAAAGTGCGGGAAATGGTTCTGCTGGAGGCGCCCGAGGCAACATTGCACGTGCTGGGCTTCTCGCAAGGAGCCGCAACGGCTTGCCGCTGGTTGGCCCAAGCCCAATGGTCGGTTAGCCAACTGGTGCTCTGGGCCGGAATGTTCCCCGAAGACATGGAAATGACCACGGCAACTCCTACCCTCACCCAAGCCAAGTTAACTTACGTGTATGGCCTCCAAGATCCTTTTGTCGCTGAGGAAGACAAGGTGCAGACGCAACTTGCGCGGGTACAGGAAGCAGGGCTCCATCCAGAAATTATCACTTTTGAAGGAAAGCATGAATTGAACCCAGAGGTTTTGCTTAGGCTGAAAAGTACCACGGCTTCTTAAACCTCTTCGGTTTCAAGCCTGGTGTTCAGAAAAAAAAGGAAAACCGATTCCAGCTTATTCCCTATCCCAGATACCCGGCATCACAATCTCCAGCAGGTGCTGGTCAGGATCACGGAAGTAGCAGGATTTACGACCGTGCGGCCAGTCTTGCTCATGTTCTATGGGGACGCCCGCAGCCAACAACTTTTCCTTCCAAGCGGTATATTCCTCCGCTTCGCATTCAAAGGCCAGGTGCAGGTGCCCCTCTCCGTAGTGCGGAGGAAGATCTTTACTTACCCGCGTTTTCTGGGCATTGAAGCACAACAAAACCGAATTCCCCACCCGAAAGAACACGTGCCGCCCCGCCACCTGCCCTATCACCGAAAGGTCCAGCACTTCTGTATAGAAAGCCGTAGTCTGGGTTAGGTCCTGCACGTAAAGGCAGGTCTCCTTTATCTGGGTAAATCTCATAGGGCAGCGTTGTTTCTCCTGCAACGGAAATGCCTTAAAGAAGGATTTTCCTTTCCAACTGCTTTAGGGAAAACGCCCCTAAAACAACAAGGCTCACCGGTTCTGTACCGGTGAGCCTTGGGCTAATGTGATATTTCGTCTTTACTGCTTATTGATGATGGTGGCAGAGGCTTGGGCAGCGGGAAGGATAAGCACCTCGGCTAAATTCACCCGCTTAGGCCGGGTTACCATAAACAAAATCAGGTCTGCCAGGTCTTCGGCGGTGAGAGGCTCAAATCCTTTGTAAACGTTGGCCGCGCGCTCCTTATCGCCCTTGAAACGTACCTCAGAGAACTCCGTCTCCACAGCCCCGGGGTTGATCTCAGATACTTTCACGCCTTCGTGAATCAGGTCAATCCGCATGGCTTTGGAAAGGGCATCCACGGCGAATTTGCTGGCGCAGTACACATTTCCGTTGGCGTACACCTCTTGTCCAGCAATAGACCCAATGTTGATGATATGGCCGCTTTTGCGCTCAATCATGATTGGCAATACTTCTTTGGTCACGTACAGCAGGCCTTTCACGTTGATGTCCAGCATGGCTTCCCAGTCGTCCAAATCGCCGCTCTGGAAAGGAGCCAACCCGTGCGCGTTCCCGGCATTGTTGACAAGCACATCAATGGAATGCCACTCGGCTGGAAGCCCGGCAATCGCTTTCTGTACCGCTTCCTTGTTTCGCACGTCAAACTCCAGGGGATAGATGTTTTCAGTTCCAAACTGCTGTACCAGTTCCTGCAAGCGTTCTGTCCGCCGGCCAGCTGCGATGATTTTGAACCCGTTTTGTGCCAAAGAGATAGCGGTAGCTCTGCCAATGCCGGAGGTTGCCCCGGTTACCAAGGCTATTTTCTGCGTCATAAAAGACTTTTATTCAAAGTTAAGGTAAAGCGTGATGGTGTTGGTGTTCAGCTGCTGGATGCTGTTGTTATACACCGAAGGATACGGCTGATGCACGTTGGAAATCCCTCTGGAATATCTGATTTCGGGCGCGAACTTGAAGAAAGGATAGAACATATCCAAACCTACGCCATACTCCACCGCAAAATCTAAGCCTTTCACTTGCAGGTACTCCTCTCCTTTTTTCTGACCACCTACCACTAAGGAAGATTTCAACCCTCCAATAAAATACATTTGGGTGTTCTTCCGGCGTTTTGCCTCATATTTCACCAAAAGGGGAAGTTCACCCGAAAATGTGTTTACTTCCTGTATTTGGTCACCTCCCTGAAACCCAGTGTTGGGGTTGGCAGGGACACCATTGTATTCAACTGCCCGGCTGTGGTACCCCACTCCTGGTTGTGCCCGCAGAACAAAATCTGGACTCAGGCGGTAAGAGGCAATGAAGTTGACGTTGAAACCAATCCCGGTCTTCTCATTCACTGAGAAGGATGGATCTTTCTGGATCTGCTCAACATAGTACTCAGAGTGCTCCAATTGATACCAAGAGGCATTTACCCCCAGAGAGAATCCCCAACGTAAGCGCTTGAATTCGTAACCGGGCAGGTTCTCTCCTTTCAGCTTGCCCTGGGCCAAAAGGTCATGGCTGCCGGAAAGCAGAGCAACAAGGAAGAAAGCAATTATTTTGTACCGGTGTAAATAGAGCTGATGCCGAAGGTAAGTGAATGCCATTTTGTGTTTTTAAATCCGATTTTCTGGAAAATAGACAGGAAATTGTTGCCATCTGGGAACGCCTGCACAGACTCGGGCAGGTACGTGTAGGCGGAATTGTCTTTCGAGATCAGTTTTCCGAAAACAGGTAATATATGTTTGAAGTAAAAATTATACCCTTGTTTCATAGGGAAAGCCTGCGGCTTGGAGAACTCCAGAATTACGGCCATGCCACCGGGCTTCAGCACCCGAAGCATTTCGGATAAGCCTTTCTCCAGGTTCTCAAAATTACGCACCCCAAAAGCCACCGTAATGGCGTCAAAGTGATTATCAGGAAACTGGATGTTCTCAGAATCGCCTAGCTGCAGTTGCACCAGATGGCTCAGCCCACGCTTGCTTATTTTCTCCCGGCCCACCTGCAACATGCCCTCAGAAATATCAATCCCGATGATCTGTTGGGGTTGCAGCCGCAACGTCTCCAAGGCGAAATCACCGGTACCGGTGGCAATGTCCAACACCATCTTAGGCTTTACCGGCTCCAACAGTTTTACCGCTCTCTTGCGCCAGTAAATGTCTACCCCTGCGCTTAGGAAATGGTTTAGAAAATCATAGCGCTTGGCGATGCTGTTGAACATCTGCGCCACCTGCTTTTTCTTACCTTCTTCCTGGTCTTTGTACGGAACTACTGACATGTACTACGTTTTGTTAAGGAGGGCAAAGCTACTATGCATTAACTAGATTTCCCGCATTATGTTGTGAAGGGACCTCCTATAAATAACAAGAGCCCCGGCCGTAAGACCGAGGCTCTGTTTTACTCTTATTTTCTCAAAAGTAACGCTAAAGCGAGATTGCTTATTGTTGCTCCTGGTTTCTGATCACGTTGAATTCTGTACGACGGTTCAACTGCATGTTCTCAGGAGAATCGTTTGGAGCAGCCGGACGACGCTCACCGTAAGAAACAGTGATTAAACGGTTGCTAGGGATTCCTTGCTGTAACAGGTAGTTGTAGGCAGCCATGGCACGGTTCTCACCCAAAGTTACGTTGTACTCATCTGAAGCACGGGCATCGGTGTGGCCGTCAATAGAAAGACGCAAGTTTGGATTAGCTTTCATCACACGTACAATGTTATCCAACTCAGCAATAGACTCTGGACGCAGGTTGTATTTGTCTGTGTCATAGTAGATGCGCTTGAAAGCAAAGGCTCCGGCACCAACTCCGGTGGTATCGTCAAAAGCGATGTAGAAGTCTTTCTCAAACACAGTTGTGTCACTCAAAGACATCGGAACTTCATACTGCTCAGTGGCTAAGGTTTTGCCATCTCTGGTCAACGTCACTTGGTACGGACGGGCAGAAAGCACGTTCACCTGGTAGGTTCCTGAATCTGGCTTGGTTACATCGCGGTACTCCAGTGGGGTGTTGTTGGCGGTTTTACCAGAGAACACTAATTCTACACCTGGGATGATGGTTGAGTCACGCAAGCTGTACACATGGCCACGCACACCAGCGTTACGGATGTAATTGATGGTGTAGATGTCTTTCTCGCCGTAACCACCCATGCGGTAAGAAGAAAGGTAGGCGTAAGAACCATCTGGGCTCAAGCGGTAGTACGTGTCGTCATCTGGCGTGTTCACTGGGTAACCCATGTTTACTGGTCTGCTCCAACGACGCGCAACTGTATCAAATTTCATGGTGAAGATGTCATAACCACCCATGGTTGAGTGACCGCGTGAGCTGAAATACATGGTCAAACCATCTGGCGTGAAGTACGGGCTATCCTCATCGTAAGGAGTGTTTACACCGTTACCGAAGTTCTTAGGGGCACCCCACTCGCCGTTCTGCTGACGCTTGGCATAGTAGATATCCAGGTCACCGTTTTCAGAAAACTGGCTGGTAGAGAAATAAATAGTAGAACCATCTCTAGTGATGAAGGCATCACTTTCAAATCCTTTGGAGTTGATGTTTCTGTTCAACTTCTGTGGTTGTCCCCAGTCACCACCATCACGGCTGGTTACAAAGATGTCACCACCTTCGTCCTGACGGTACATCAAAAGTTTGCTGTCGTTGTCAAATAACTGGATAGAGGCATCGTGACCGGTTCCGTTCAAACGGCCGCTCAAAGACTTAGGAGTTTCCCACTGATCAACCCCTAAACGACGGGTCTCGAAAATATCTTCAAAGTACTCACCGTCTTCTGCTTCTTTACCACCGGTTACATTGGCACTGCGGGAAGTGAACAACAGGTAGTTGTCATCAGAAGAGATTACTGGGCTGTGCTCAGAGTAAGGAGTGTTTACGGTTGGCCCCAGGTTCTTCACGAAGATATCCTTAGGGTTCGCCACTTCCTTCTTGGCGTTACGGGCATGCTGGATTAGAAGGGCCGCCTGCTCTTTTCCTTCCTCATCGCGTCTGCCTAACGTAGCCTGGTAGGCTTGGGCATTCTTGATGGCGTTATCAAACTCATAGTTCACCAGGTCTACCCGGCCTAACCAGTAAAGAACATCGTTCTCCACTTTCGGCTTCATACGGTAAGCCTTGTAGATATACTCGCTTGCTTTCTCTTTGTCAAAAGCGATGTAGCTGATACCCGCCCGGTACATGGCCTTTGCATTATTTGGATCACGCTCCAACGCACGCTCATAGTAAGGTAAGGCCGCCCGGAAATTTGCCTGGTTAAACATTTTATCTCCACTCCGGATAAGCTTACGGGTACTTTGGGCCATGACGTTTGAGGCCATGATAAACAGTGTTAGAAATAATAATGAAGTTCTAAACAACCGCTTGTCTAAGTGATTCATAGTGTAAAGGTTTAGATATAGTAGCTACTTATTAGGCGCAAAAAACAAAAATTATCCGGCAGTGAGGCTTCAATTTGCTCCTCTTCTTTTCCCGGCTGGTGTTGAAGAGGACCACAATAATATTTAAAAATTTTAAGATACTTAATCTCTATTTCTAAATTATTTGAATGCATTTATTAGTAAAGTGCCGCAATATAGAAAAACTATCTTATCTGATAATCATATTCTATGCGCTTGTTCGCCCTACGATACTGTATTTTGTGTTAAATGGTTACTATTTATAAGAGATTATCTGGCCGTTTAAGGCTATAGCGAGAATTTGAAGGGGTTAGCCGTTTATTTGGTACCTTTGCATTTATTAATAAACGTACACAGTAAATATGGTCATTAAAGATGCAAAGTTCATTACCAGCAACACCCGTGCTGACTTGTGTCCGCAGACAGACCTGCCGGAATATGCGTTTATTGGACGTTCAAATGTAGGAAAGTCTTCCCTCATTAATATGCTTACTAATAGGCTTAAATTAGCCAAGACTTCCTCGTTCCCGGGTAAGACCCAATTAATCAATCACTTCCTTATCAATGACAATTGGTATTTGGTGGATTTACCTGGGTATGGTTGGGCGAAAGTCAGCAAGGATTCACGGGAAGCATGGCGGAAGATGATTCTTTATTACCTGAAAAACCGCCCCAACCTGGCGTGCGTTTTCGTGCTGATCGACTCCCGTTTGCCGCCGCAGAAACCAGACTTAGAATTCATGGAGCTTCTGGGAACCATGGGCGTCCCATTTGTGCTTATCTTCACAAAAACAGACAAGCAGTCTGGCACGAAAACTGATATCAACATTGCGCTTTATATGAAGACGCTGCAGGAGACCTGGGAAGAGTTGCCCATGTACATGAAGAGCTCCTCCTCCACCAAGGAAGGCCGGGAAGAGATCCTTCAGTTCATAAGTGACGTAAACCAGCGCTACCAGGAAGAGCGTCAAGGATAGAGTGTTGTTTAAAGCCCAATTTCTTAAAAATGAAAGTAAAACACCTTTTTGTAGCCGCTTTATTTGCCCTGTTCACCACAGGCGCCTTCGCTCAGACAGCTAAGCCTGCTGCTGCCCAGACCGGCAAACTACCCGTGGCCGAGCACTATGCCGGTGGTCAGGATTCATTGGTGGCCCAACTGCAGCGCAGCATCCAGTACCCTGCTTTGGCTAAGCGTAACCGCATGCAGGGCCAGTGCATCATTGGGTTCACCATGCAGGAAGACGGCTCTATCACCAATGCCAAGATCTTGAAAGAGGTTGGTGGTGGTACCGGCCAGGAAGCCCTTCGGGTAGTGAAACTCCTTAAATTCAAAGCACCGGGTTACAGCCAGCAATACAGCGTACCGGTGAACTTCAAACTTTAATCATTCATTCTAACAAAATCTATCTCTATGCCATTTGACCTGAAAGAGATCGCTTCTATTTCCGGTATGCCGGGCCTGTACAAGATTGTAGCGCCTACCCGCAATGGAATCATTGTTGAAAGCCTCGCCGATAACCCAGTACGTAGTGTAGCCCAGGCCCGTAACCGGGTTTCTATCCTGCAGGAAATCTCTATGTACACCAATGACGAGGAGCACACTGTTCCCTTAGCAGAGGTTTTTGACAGAATCAGAAAACAGTACGGATCTGACATTCCGGTAAATTCTAAGTCTAGCACTCAGGAGTTGTCCTCTTTCGTAGAATCGGTTCTTCCGGACTATGATCAGGACCGGGTGTATGCCTCAGACATGAAGAAACTGGTTCAATGGTATCAGCTTGTTAACCAATATCTGCCTTACTCAGAAGCCTCTGACAACGACACGGCTTCTGCCGAAGGAGACAAAGAGGAAACCTCTGCCGCTGCAGAGTAGTCGTTCCAACAACGAAATAGCCTTACACACCGCGGCCCCTGCCAAAAGCAGGGGCCGCGGTGTGTAAGGCTATTTCGTTTTATAAGATTTAATTCAACAGAACGGAGGTTCTCATGGGAGCTTCTTTGGGAGCCAGCAGATTCTCCACTTCCTCTACCATGTCTTTTGACCCAATGTAGAAGGTGCACCGCTGATGGAGCTCAGAAGGTTGAATCTCCAGAATCCGGTTACGCCCGTCTGAAGCCTTGCCACCCGCCTGTTCTACCAAGAACGCCAGGGCATTGCACTCATACAACAACCGCAGTTTACCACCTGGTGACTTCAAGGTATTAGGGTACATGTAGATACCCCCTTTAAGCAGGTTGCGGTGGAAATCTGCTACCAACGAGCCGATGTATCTGGCGGCATAATTACGTACGCGGCAAAGCTCTACGTAATGCTTGATGCTCTCGGGGAAGTGGTTGTAACCTCCTTCGTTCACAGAATAGATATTGCCGTTTTTAGGCGTGGTGATGTTTGGGTGCGACAGGAAGAACTCTCCCAAAGACGTCTCATAGGTAAACCCGTTCACCCCACAACCGGTGGTGTACACCAGCATGGTGCTGGAACCATAAATCACGTATCCGGCGGCTACCTGCTCAGTTCCCTTCTGGTAGAAGTCATCCATGGTAGCCTCGGTCCCAATCTCAGAGATGCGGCGGTAAATAGAGAAAATTGTCCCGATGGACACGTTCACGTCAATGTTGGAAGACCCATCCAATGGGTCAATGGCCACGATGTATTTTCCTTTGTTATTTCCGGTGTGGATCACATCCTCCTCTTCCTCAGAAATGATGGCGCATACCTCGCCCCCGTTGCGCAAAGCCCGTATGAAGCGGATATTGGCCACTACATCCAGCTTCTGCTGATCTTCTCCCTGCACGTTCTGTTTGCCATAGGCGCCCCCAATATCTGTAAGACCTGCGTGGTTAATGGCGCGGTTTACTATTTTTGCCGCCAAGGCAATGTCGCGGAGCAGTTGAGACAACTCACCGGTAGCATAGGGAAAATCCTCCTGTTTGCGCATGATGAATCTATCAAGGGTGGTGCCAACCGGTAAGGCCAGGTTTTCTTTCAGTGTCATAGGATTAAGGTGGATAGGTGAACGGATACTTTTCTAATTATTGGCAATTTTTACAAAAATATCAATTTAACTGATTATACACCTATCCTATTTATCAATTTTTCAAAATAAAGAAAAGTGAATGAAGGTTTATAAATTTGGAGGGGCCTCGGTTAAAAACGCCGCCGCTTTCAAGAATGTCCTGGCCATTCTTTCTCAGCTCCCTGATTCAGAGCGAGTACTGGTGGTAGTTTCTGCAATGGGCAAGACCACCAATGCCCTGGAAAAAGTGTACGGGTTGGCTTTCCGGCAGCAATCGTACACAGAGGCTCTGCAGGAAATGCGGAATTATCATTTAGAGATTGTACAGGAACTCTTCCCTACCTCCCATCCCGTACAGGAAGCCTTGCAGGATCAGTTCAGGTATCTGGAAAACACGTTAAAAGCTGTTCAACCGCAGGAATTTGACCGCCAGTACGACCAGATCATCAGCGTAGGAGAGCTACTTTCCAGTTTGATTCTGCACCACTACCTGTGCAGCCAGGGTTTTGAAAACCAGTGGGTAGATTGCCGCGAGTACCTCCGCACCGATGATACTTGGCGAGAGGGCCGCCTGGACTGGGACTACACCGAGCACAAAATTCAACAACACCTTCCGGCAGTACTGCAGCAAAAACCCATCATCACGCAAGGATTCATTGGAAGTACGGCCAACGGGGCCACCACCACGCTGGGGCGTGAAGGCTCAGATTTCAGTGCCGCTATTTTCGCCTATTGCCTGCAGGCCGAGTCCCTCACAATCTGGAAGGACGTTCCGGGGCTGCTAAACGCGGATCCCAAGCTTTTCCAGGACACGGTACGGTACGAGGAGATCGCTTATCAGGAAGCCATTGAAATGGCTTATTACGGCGCCTCGGTAATCCACCCTAAAACAGTGCAGCCTTTGGCCCAGCGGTGCATTCCGTTGTATGTGAAATCTTTTCTGCACCCCCAGGAGCCGGGCACCGTCATCTGGAATTGCCAACATGATCGCATCGCACCGTCCTTCATCCTGAAACAGAACCAGTGCCTTTTGTCTTTCCATACCAAAGATTTTGGGTTCATCTCTGAGCAGCACCTCAGTTCCATCTTTCAGGCCTTGAGCAAACATCGGCTTAAGATTAACCTCATGCAGAATTCGGCCATTTCCTTTTCTACCTGCGTTGACATGGACGATGCCAAACTGGATGCCCTCAAAGCCGAATTGATTGAGGAGTTCATGATTCTCTACAACCAGCCGCTGCACCTGTTCACCATTAAGAACTATGACCAGCTAAGCCTGGATAGGTTAACTAAGGGCAAAGAGATTTTACTGGAGCAGCGCAGTAGGCAGACATTCCAGTTTGTCTGCCGACCTACAGAGGACTTCCCCCATTAAGCTTTAGGGTCTTCTTCTACTTTAATAAGGAAATCACTGCACCTTATTTCAACAATTAATTAGGGCTCTTTTTCTGAAAACTGGGCCTAAACCTCAGCTAAATCCCTCTTAATCAAGCCACTTGATCGCGCATCAGGTGGCTTGATTGGCGTTTGTATTATTCCTATTCAGGGGAATGGTGGTTTACAAGAGGAAACCGCACCTAATCAAGAGTTTACAAACACATAATTTTTCTTTTTTGCAGAGTAAAAGGCCACCCCTTACCTTTGCGCCACAATTGCTAAAGGCGCTTATTCTTTGCCTAACCGCAATTCTTCTTGTAGAAATATTTAACAATTACTTTTTAACAATGGCAGTATTAGTAGGTAAAAAGGCCCCGTCTTTTAAAGCTACAGCGGTAGTAGATTTAGAATTTGAAGAGGATTTTTCATTAGATCAATACATTGGAAAGCAGCACGTTGTGTTCTACTTCTACCCAATGGACTTCACCTTTGTATGCCCTACAGAGATCATTGCGTTCCAGGAGCGTTTAGAAGAGTTCACCCGTAAAGGCGTAGCCGTAGTAGGTTGCTCTACAGACACGCACCAGTCACACTGGGCTTGGTTGAACACCCCACGCGACAAAGGCGGTATTGAAGGTGTAACGTATCCATTGGTTGCCGATGCCACCAAAACCATCTCCTCTAACTTTGATGTATTAGCGGGTCACTACGACTACAATGAAGAAGGCGAGTTGATCTTTGTAGGCGAACCGGTAGCTTACCGCGGTCTGTTCCTCATTGACAAGCAAGGCATTGTGCGTCACCAGGTAGTAAACGACATGCCACTAGGCCGTAGCATTGACGAAGCCCTTAGAATGGTAGACGCTCTGCAGTACTTTGAAGAGAAAGGCGAAGTTTGCCCTGCCAACTGGGAAGAAGGCATGGAAGGAATGGAAGCAACCCGCGAAGGTGTAGCCAACTACCTATCTAACAACTAAGTACTTGATAATTAATCAATAAAAAAGGCTCCCGCGCAAACGGGAGCTTTTTTATTGCCCATCTCTGGTAGTGGGTGTTTGCTGACAAGTGCGGCTAAAAGATTTCTGTTTTAACCTAACTTTGAGAAAAACAACCTAAAAGCGGCCCTTTCAACAAGGCTTTTAGAAGTAAAAAAGGAAAGCGGAAATTGTTATTTTACAAGTGGAATTTCGTCTGCCAAGCGATTAGGCCATATATTTACCAGATAGGCCTCTCCGGCAAGGAACAGGTTTCTGTGATCATCCGCTGTAGTACTTAAGTAACCCCATTTAATAATGTCAAAGATTCTATACGAAGTTGGTGTTAGGGCATATGGGTTAGGAGTACGGTTAGCCGCTCCTTTTCACCCCAAAGCGGCACAATGGGTAAACGGTCGCAAAAACATCTTTGAAGCCATAAAGCAAAAGCTCAACGGCAACACCGCACCAGTGGCTTGGTTTCACTGCGCCAGTTTGGGTGAGTTTGAGCAGGGACGGCCGCTCATTGAAGCCTTCAAGCAACGGTTTCCAGACTTCAAGATCGTGCTCACGTTCTTCTCGCCTTCTGGGTACGAAGTCAGGAAAAACTACACCCAGGCAGATTTCATCTTCTATTTGCCCCTAGACACAGCTGCCAACGCCCATCAGTTCATCAGCCTGGTGAAGCCGGTTTTGGCGGTATTCGTGAAGTATGAGTTTTGGCACCATTACACCAAAGCCCTCCGGAAACGCCACATCCCACTGTTTTCTGTTTCGGCTATTTTCCGGCCTAATCAGATCTACTTTCAGAAGAAAGGCAGTTTCTATCGGCGCATCTTGGAGCGTTTCACGCACATCTATACTCAAAACGCAGAATCGGCGCAACTTTTGGGCAGCATCGGGTTCAATAAGGTAAGCACTGTGGGCGATACGCGGGTAGACCGGGTACTGCAGACGGCGGAGCACGCCGCACCTATTCCCATCGCAAAGGCCTTTAAAGCAGATGCCCAAGTGATGGTGATTGGCAGCAGCTGGCCCGAGGACCTGAAAGTACTTCTCCCCTTCATGCAGGAACAGCTGCCCAACTTGAAATTCATTCTGGCGCCGCATGAAATCAAAGACAAGGAGTTATGCGAGATAGAAGAACAGTTTTCGGGCAAGGCCATCCGGTTTTCCCAAGCCGATACCTCTACCGTGGCCTCTTACCGCATCCTGCTCATTGACAACATTGGCATGCTCTCCAGCCTGTACCAGTACGCCGATTACGCCTACGTAGGCGGTGCGTTTGGGAAAGGACTTCATAACACGCTGGAACCGGCTGCTTTCGGTCCGCCTATCTTTTTTGGGACCAAGTACACTAAATTTCAGGAGGCGAAGGATCTGGTAGATGCCGGTGCTGCTTTTTGCGTTACCTCCTCCCAAGACCTAAGCAAGAAGTTTCTGGCGGTGCATGAAAACCCGGCGGCCTCTGAAAAAATAAAGGCTGCTACCCAAGCCTATCTGCAGAAACAGGCCGGCGCCACCGACCGTATCTTAACTTCGTTGGAATATTGGTTACCTTCGCGCCAGGTATGACAGGAACAGTAGTAAAATCGACGGGTTCATGGTATTTGGTGCGCGACCACGGAGATGGCTTGCTGCACAAATGCCGCCTGCGCGGGAAGTTCAAGAATAAAGGATTAAAGGTAAGCAACCCCATTGCCGTAGGCGATGAAGTCACGATGGAACCGGAGGGCGGCGAGCAGCAAGGCGTCATCACCGATATTAAACCGCGCCGTAACTACATCATCCGGAAATCCACGCACAAGGCCCACCATGCCCACATTGTGGCCTCTAACCTGGATCAGGCCTTTCTGGTGGTTACGTTGGTGTCTCCCCGTACCTCCTTTGGGTTTATAGACCGTTTTCTGGTCACTGCGGAGGCGTATGACATACCGGCCACCCTGCTCTTCAACAAATTAGACTTGTACGACGAGGAGGCGCTTGACTACCTTAAACAGGTGATGCAACTCTACAGCCAGATTGGTTACCCCTGCTATCCGCTCTCGGCACATACGGGCGAAGGCTTGCAGGAAGTCCAGGGCTTGCTGGCAGAGAAGATTTCGCTTTTCACGGGGCACTCCGGGGTGGGCAAAAGCACTTTGGTAAACGCCTTGGTGCCGGATCTGGACATCAAAACCTCCGAGATCTCTGCGTTCTCAGACAAAGGCGTGCACACCACCACCTTCGCCGAGATGTTTGAGGTTGAGCCCGGCACCTACCTCATTGACACGCCGGGCATCAAGGAACTGGGCGTGGTAGAGATGAAGCGCGAGGAGATCGCCCACTACTTCCCCGAGATGCGCGAGCGCCTGAATAAATGCAAATACAACAACTGCGTGCACGTGAATGAGCCAGGTTGCGCGGTACAGGACGCGGTCAAAAAAGGAAAAATTGCCTTACCCCGCTACGAGAGCTACCTGAGCCTGCTGCAGGACGATGACTCACACAGATAAAAAGAGTTCTGAGTCTTGAGGTCTGAATCTGTTTTTGGAGCTTGGTGTTTAGGTGCTGTTTTCTGACAAGTAGCCCCAAAAGGCAGGCTACTTCAATTCATCAGTTTTTCCGGTTCTGGTGCTGCTCTAGCAAGGCAAGTATTTCCATGAAGTGCTGCTGCATGGGAATGTAGGCGTGTCGGGGGCTGGGGCTTTGCAGCTCTTCCCGTAAGGCAGCCAAAGACAGGTACTCTACTTCCTCAATCTCTTCCTGTTGCACGTTGAAATCAGCTTCCTCTAGCGCAGTCTTATACAGAAAAATGCCCACGTGCTCTCGGTCTATCAACTGCGCCTGCTCATCTTTGCCGTCTACCGTTACCACAGTCACCAACTCCAACTCGTCTACCTGCACCGGAATGCCAAGTTCCTCGGCTAATTCACGCAGGGCACAGCTTTCATAGGTTTCCTCAGGGCTCAGGTGACCTCCAATACTCACATCCCAGAGCGAGGGAAACAAGTCTTTCAAAGGACTACGCCGATGGCAGAGATACCCTTTCTCGGGGTGGAGCACGTAAATTTGGGAGGTACGGTGCCAATGACCCAGCAAGTGGACTTCGCGCCGAGGCAGGTTCTGGTGCAAGGGTTGGTTAAACTGGTCATAGATGGCTAAGTACTCCATAAAATCGTTTCTTACTGGCGGGTGAACACGGTGCGGCCTAAAGGTAACGGCTCTTTTCAAACCTATGGTAATTAAGTGTCGTTTGATCGATTCTTTGATAAAACAGTTAAAAAACCCAAGGCTAGCGCCCATCCTCTTCTCTATCACCCGATGGCCGAAAATTTACGTACCTTTGCAACAAGTGCCACTTGGAATATCATCTCGGTGGCACTGTTTTAATTTAAATGCATAATTATCACCTATGAAAACCGCAGAAATCCATACCCAAAAGGGTGTCATGAAAGTAGAGTTTTACGAGCAGGATGCCCCTAAAACCGTTGAGAACTTCACCAAACTGGCCAAAGAAGGTTTTTACGATGGTCTTACTTTTCACCGCGTTCTGCCTGATTTCGTGATCCAGGGTGGTTGCCCTAACTCACGCGAAGGCGCCAAAGGCATGCCCGGCACTGGCGGACCTGGCTATAAAATTGACTGCGAACTAACCGGCGGCAACCAGTATCACGATCGTGGAGTGTTGTCTATGGCGCACGCAGGCCGTAACACCGGCGGATCACAGTTCTTCATCTGCCACAGCCGCAACAATACCGCGCACTTGGACCGCAACCACACCTGCTTCGGGAAAGTGGTAGAAGGCCTGGACGTGATTGACGATATCCGCGCTGGCGATAGAATTGAGAAGATTGTAGTAAACGAAGCCTAATATTGTTGTTTGCTAATTGTTGATTGTTAAAATAATGAGCAATTAACAATGAATCCTTCCAACTCCGTTTTGCGGCTGCTTTTCTAAACAGCTGGAAAACGGAGTTCTTTTTTCTACACGCCCATGTGGCTTAATACAAACGCGGTCAGGAAACCCAACACAGTAATAACCCCGGTGAAATCATGGGTGACTTCAAAAGCCTCGGGGATCATGGTGTCGGTGATCATGGCCAGGATGGCGCCCGCCGCCAAAGCAGTGGTTCCCGCAATGATATCCGGCGAAAGCCCACTAAACACGGTGTACCCCAATAAGGCCGATATCCCTGAGATTAGCGCAATGCCTCCCCACACCCCAAAGATGTAGCCCTTGCTCCGATTAGCCTTTTTCATGCCCACCGCACTGGAAAGCCCCTCGGGCACATTGGACAGAAACACGGCCGCTACTACCGCAAAGCTTACCTTACTGCCCGAGATCATACTGATGCCAATGGCGATGGACTCGGGCACGCCATCAATCAAGGCCCCAACCGCCAAAGCCAGCCCGCTTCCTTCATCTTCGGCCTCTGACACCTGCTGCTCCCCAGAGCGTTTGCGGTCATGGGCTCCTTTCATCTTCAACAGCCAATTAGCCCCGGTATACACAGCCGCCCCGGCCAAGAACCCAATGGCTGTGGCATCAAAGCCGCCTTGTTCGTAAGCCTCTTCCATCAAATCAAAAGCCAGCGCGGAGATCAATACCCCCGCTCCGAAAGCCATCACGCTGGAAGCTACTTTAATGGATACTTTGGCGTAATATCCAATGGCTGCCCCAATGAGCAAAGCCCCACCACCCAGCAATCCCCATAAAGTAGCTTGTAACCAAACCGGCATAACATTCAATTTATCTTAGTTCAACTTGTTCAACTCCAGAATCAGGTTTCGTACGCAGTGTCAGCGGGATGGTTGGAGGGTGAAGAGTTGAGCCTATTGGTTTTGACAGGCTTACACCTCTATGAACACCCCGTAAATGCAAAAAGCCGAAGCATTGCTGCCTCGGCTTTTTGGTTGCAAGTAGGTTCATGCCCCTTTTCAGGAAAGCAGCTTAATAACGGTCATTGTCATCCTCCTCGTCATCATCGGTCAGGGAGAAACTGCCTCCGGAGAACATGCTGCTGAGCAGGTCTTTGAATTGTAGCCCAGCGGTGAGACGATTCCTGGAAATGAGGCTGTACTCGGCCAAGCCATGAAGGCAGAATTCCATCCAGAACAGGTGCTCGGCTTCGCTTTTAGGCGTAGGTTGAAACTTATTCACGACTTCGGAAAGGCCCGGCACCTGATTCAGCACGCGCTTGTACTCGGCATCGGAGGCATCGTTTAAAAGGTCTAATGTGTGGCCATCGGAAAACCACCCCGATACTTTTTTGTACGGGTCTTTGTCTTTCTGCTTCTTGAACTTGTCTGGGTCTGGGAAGTAGTTGAGGAACTGTGTGCGGATAGCTTTGCCCATTAAGCGGTAGGCCACGCCCCCGGCGCCTTCCTGCTCGCCTTCGTACACTAACTCCACTTTACCAGTAACGGCGGGTACGGCGGCCAGGAAATCGGCGATGCGTACGTGGGTGGTAGGCTCTGCGTTCAACAGCACGCGTCTTTCGGCGGCACTCACTACGCTCTCATAGGCTGAGATAGTGAGGCGCGCAGAGACCCCGCTTTTGGCGTCTACGTACTCGCTCTCGCGGGCCTCAAAGGCAATCTGCTCCACCAGGTCATGAATAAGCTCGTGGCCTTTCACGCGCTCCTGCTGTACTTCGGTGATACGGGCTTCCTGCTTGGTGATGCTCTTTCCTATCTCAATGCTCTTCGGATAGTGGGTAATAATCTGGGAGTCGATCCGGTCTTTGAGCGGAGTTACAATGGAACCACGGTTGGTATAGTCCTCTGGGTTGGCGGTAAACACAAACTGGATGTCCAGCGGCAATCTGATCTTGAAGCCCCTGATCTGGATGTCGCCTTCCTGCAAGATGTTGAACAACGACACCTGAATACGGGCCTGCAAATCGGGCAGCTCGTTGATCACAAAGATTCCCCGGTGCGCCCGTGGGATCAGGCCGAAGTGAATCACCCGCTCGTCTGAGTACGGCAGTTTCAAAGTAGCCGCTTTGATAGGGTCCGCATCCCCGATCAAATCTGCCACTGATACGTCTGGGGTTGCCAGTTTCTCGGTGTAGCGCTCATCGCGGTGCAGCCAAGTGATGGGGGTATCGTCGCCGTGGTGGGAAATCTGGTCCAGGGCAAAGCGGGAAAGCGGCTGCAAAGGATCGTCGTTCAACTCAGACCCGGCTACCACGGGCACGTACTCGTCCAGCAGTTGCACCAATAGGCGGGCGATACGGGTTTTGGCCTGTCCGCGCAAGCCTAGCAGGTTTATGTGGTGACGGCTCAGGATGGCGCGTTGCAGGTCAGGAATCACAGTCTCCTCGTACCCGAAGATGCCGGGGAACACTTCCTCGCCGCTGCTTAATTTTTTTATAAGGTTGGCGCGTAATTCTTCTTTCACAGACTGAGGCTCATAGCCGGCGGCTTTCAGTTGGCCCAGGGTTTTGATCTTGTGCAGTTGCTCTGCAGGTATATCGGTATAAAGCATTTTTGAATTTGCTGGTGGTTTATGGTTGATTTGGGGTTCACTGCTTTGAGCGTATTTGTTTGAAAACAGCGGTAAAGCAGTAAGTTTATGGGAACGTTTCTCTTTTACTTCTATTCTGGTGAAAATATATTCTATCGTTTACTTCTTAGGCGCTTTTTTGGCAGTTCTTGGTGCCTTTCTACGGATTACCCACGTCTTGGAGCAGAACTACTTTTATTACCTGATTTCCATTTGCATTGTACTGGGCACCATCGGCAATGTGCTGCGCCAACGTGACCTGAAGCGCAAATAGCAAATCTTGCTGTACCTGCTTTAAGCCTGTTTACGCTAAACTAGGTTAAAAGCAGAATTCAACGATGGCATCTGCCTGAACAAGGGTACTACAACCGCTTCTTCCGGTTACGTCCATAGTCCCTGAACACAAGGTCGCCCAAGCCTTTAAGGCTGCTGTAGTAGGCCTGCCCGTTGTTTACCTGGGTGAATTCCTCCACAAACTGCTGCAGGTACGGGTCTGAGGCAATCATGAAAGTGGTGATAGGAATTCCCAGTCTTCTGCACTGCGCGGCCAGGTTCAAAGTTTTGTTTACCACCTTGCGGTCCAGCCCAAAACTATTCTTGTAATATTTCAGGCCTTCTTTGAGGCAGGTGGGCTTGCCATCGGTGATCATGAAGATCTGCTTGTTAGAGGTTTTGCGACGGCGTAGCAAATCCATGGCTAGTTCCAGACCGGCCACGGTATTAGTGTGGTAAGGCCCCACCATTAGGTATGGAAGGTCTTTCACGCTGATCTGCCAGGCATCGTTGCCAAACACAATAATATCCAGATTGTCTTTGGGGTATTTGAGTTTCACCAACTCCGCCAGGGCCATGGCTACTTTCTTGGCGGGGGTAATGCGGTCCTCGCCATACAGAATCATGGAGTGCGAGATATCAATCATGAGCACCGTGCTGGTCTGCGTTTTGTGCTCGCGCTCGGTTACCTCCAAGTCCTGTTCGGTAAGGAAGAAATCATCGGCGATGCCGTGGTGGATCTGGGCGTTACGGATGGACTCCGTTAATTCAATCTGCTCAGGGGCGTCACCGAACTGGAACTCGCGCCGGTCGGCAGAGATCTCATCCCCAATCCCGGTTTTAGGGGTGGTATGGTTTCCGCGGCCGCCTTTCTTCAGTTTCCCGAAGATCTCTTCCAAGGCGCTCTTCCTGATCTGCTGCTCGCCTTTGGCTTGTAGCTTGAACTGCCCATCGGGGCCTTTGTCATCTATGTAGCCGTTCTTTTTGAGGTCCTCAAAGAAATCGCCTAGTCCGTACGAGTCGTCGGTGAGTTTGTAGCGCTTGTCTAATTCGCTCATCCAGGACATGGCTTCGGCCACGTCTCCGGCGGTGAGGGTAATCAATTGCAGGAATATCTGGAGCAAGGATTCAAAGCCCTTGTCCTTGGGTTCTTCCGGCACGAAATCGGTAAATCTATATCCGGCTGCCATGAGCTGTTCAGTATCTTTTAGTTAACAGTAAGTAAACGCAAATGTTCTTGTATTTAGTAACCTTCTATTAAGATTAGAGTAAACAAGATAGATTAGTACAATATAAATATTTTTAAAATACCATTTTCATATACTATATGCGCGCTATCTGGAAAAACACCGTTATTGCAGAGAGTGATACTACCATAGAGGTAGATGGCAATCACTACTTTCCGCCTTCCTCTTTGCGTTGGGAATTCCTTAAACCCAGCACCCGCCACTCCGTTTGCTCCTGGAAGGGAGAAGCCTCTTACTTTTCATTGCAGGTAGGTCATTTTGAAAACCCAGATGCCGCCTGGACCTATCCGCAAGCCCAGGAAAAAGCGAAAAACATTGAAGGGTTTATCGCTTTCTGGAAAGGGGTGCAAGTGGTTGGCAAGAATTGATTTTCACCCTACCTATCCTATCGATCAAGAAAAGACCAAACCTTTTAGAATGGTGATGTTGGAAGCAAAACGCCCTACAGAAAGATCTGCAGGGCGTTTTTGTTTTAGTTTAAGGAAATCAGGCTAAAATCACCTGTCGCTTAAGAGTCAATCCACTTGAATTTGTATTGCAGTTCTGGCACGCGCAAACGGTCTGCCACGCGGCGCAGACGGTTAGGCAAGGCCATTAAGTAATCGCGGGCGCGCTCACCGGCTTCGTTCAAGCCGGTCATGCTGGAGATTTTCCACTCCCTGATAAGCGTTTCCATGATCTCTACATAGTCAGAAGAAGTGTACACGCCAATACGCTGGGCGGCATCGGTGAAGTGCCCGAAGGTCTGGCCCTGATCAATTCCCAGCTCACGTAGGTAGTGCGCCGGCATCACAATCTTCTTACGCATCATGTCTTCAAAGGCGATCATCATTTCTGACGGGTCTACCTCAAAGATTTTCTTCACGAAGGTCTTGTAGGCCTTAGCGTGGCGTCCTTCATCGGCGGCGATAAAGTTACAGATGCGGGATAAGGTGGTCTCCCCTGCTTTCTTAGCCAAGGCACCCACGCGGCGGTGCGATACGTTGGTGGCTGTTTCCTGGAAAGAGGTATATACAAAGCTACGGTACGGGTCATCATCCGTCTGGATGTCCATGCCGTCGGCGATCAAGTACTGGGTAGAGGCTTCCATCTGGCGCATGTCAATGCGGCCGGTCAGGTATAAGTAACGGTTGAGGAGGTCGCCATGGCGGTTCTCTTCAGAGGTCCAGCCGCGGTTCCACTTCATCCAGGAAGAATCTGGGTTGCGGTTCACCTCCCTGATGCTCATGATCCAGCTCTCGTAGGTAGGCAGGGCCTCCTCGGTGATGGTATCTCCAATCAGGACGGCCAACAGGTCATAGGACAATTCACGGGCACGTTCCCGCAGCTCCCGCACCTCATCAAAAAACGAATCAAACCGGGCGTCCGGCAAGAAATCGGCAGGTTGCCAGCTATCTTCCACAGATTTAAGGAACTCCGGCAGGGCAGTGTCCAGGAAGTTCTCCACGTAAATCATCACCTCTGAACGGGTGGCTAGGGCCTTTGAAATCATAAATTCATTAGATATGGAAGAACAAATATATCAAACTTTCAGCAGAAAGCCCGGCCGCTGTGCTATATCTAAGTGCGCCAACCGGTACCATGAAGGGTTTTAGAACTTTTTCATACGTAAATGTAGCAGCAAGGTGTCAGTAATTATGGTTAAGTAGAAAAACAGTCGGTTTTTTTTATCTTTGGAGATACCTTGCCTGTGCCCATGCCCCTGCCTCTGTTGAAGAAAGTGCTTCCGGCCAAAACCCGGCTCTCGCTCAGAAAGCTCTACTGGCTTTCCAGAAGCTGGCTGTACATGGGTAGCAAGGTGTATTGCCCGCTCTGCGATGCCTCCTTCCGCACGTTTTTGCCTTTCGGGAGCGAGCGCAGACCGCAGGCGCTGTGCCCCCGGTGCCATACCGTGGAGCGGCACCGCCTTTTGTGGTTGTATTTGCAGGAACAGGAGAAGATAAGCGAACGGCCCCTGGAGGTGCTGCACATGGCTCCGGAGCCTATCTTGCAACGGCGCCTCAAAGGCCTGCTGAACCTCCGTTACCGCAGCGCCGACCTTACCTCCCCGGTGGCCATGGACCACGTGGACATCCAGGCGCTGCCCTACCTCGATGACACCTTTGACCTGATTCTCTGCTCCCACGTTCTGGCGCACGTGCCCAATGATAGGAAAGCGCTGCAAGAACTGCGCCGGGTGCTGAAACCCGGGGGGAAACTGTTGCTCCAGGCCCGTCTGCACCCCATAGCCTACACCCTGGAAAAACCCGAGGCCATTACGCCGGAGCAGCGCCTGCAAGCCTACGGCCAGGCAGATCGGTTCCGGAACTATGGGCAGGATTTTGGGCAACGGGTAGCTACCCAAGGCTTTGAGGTGACCTCGGTTGAGTACGCCCTTTCCCGCTCTCCCGAAGAACAGGCCAAGTTAGGGTTAGGGAAAGGAGAACTTATTTTCGTGGCTATTTCCTCTCATGAAGGTAAGTAAGCGGGTGAGCCAGATTTTACCGGCGTTATTTCCAATCCTGTTGAAAACCGTAGGTCCTCTGAAACACTTTGCTTGGCGCCTCAGGCCCAAGCCCACCTTGCCCGCCGATGAAGTTTCAGCTGATATGCTGCCTAAACCCTTAGAGGGCTACACAGACAAACATTTCTACCTTCCCGGCGAAACAGTTTCCTTTCACCTGAAGGCCGTCCAAAACCATAACCTGCTCCTACTTCAAAGGAAAGCAGCGGATGATGAATGGGAAGAACTAACCCAGCACGCTTTTGATGCAATTCCGCAAAAAGAGACCTTAAACGAAGCGCAGGAGGGTTGTTTCTGGACCATAGGCTGGCTTTACCCATTGCCCCCCACTACTTCACCGGGATATTACCGCGCCTTGTTAACGAACCCAGAGTTGGAGGAGCCTGCTGAGATTCATTTCCTGGTAGGCGCAACCTCGGCTAAAAGTAAAGTAGCCGTATTGGCACCGGTCACTACCTGGCTGGCTTACAATGCCTACGGAGGCCAATCTTTCTACCGCAACGCCTTGGGCGAAGGACAGGCAGCGTATGTCTCGGCCCTGCGCCCCAACACAGCTCTCTCCTATACCTGCACCCAACCGCTTCAGCATAACCTGTTGGTGGAGGCTTCTATCTACAACTGGTTTTCCCAGCAGTACGGGGCTGACTTGTACCCTGATTACTACCTGGAAGCCCACCCGGAAGTGTTTGAGAAGTGCCAGGTGTTGGTGCTCGCCTACCACGCAGAATATTTCTCCCAAAACATGTACTCGGCTTTAAGAGAACTGGTCTTTAAAAAGCAGAAATCACTATTGGCGTTGGGCGGAAACCAGATGTACTGGCAGGTAAGATGGCACCAGAACTTCACCCAGGTAGAGTGCCGAAAAAATGGCTTCTATTTCCAAAACGAGGCTAAAAGAGGCTGTCTCTGGCGCCATACCCCTCACCCAGAAGCTCAGTTGCTAGGAGCCCAGTTCTCAGAACCCGGCATGGGTACTTTCGCGCCGTACCAGGTGCTGCAACCTGACCATTGGCTCTTTGAAGATACGCTTGTGAAGGCTGGATATCTATTTGGGCAGAAAGGAATAGACGGTTTGCCTATCTGCGGAGACGAAACCGATAAAGTAACCTGGAGCACTCCACGCCAAACTGTGGTGTTGGCGAAAGGCCTGAATAAAGCTTCCTCTAATCCTTCACCGGTTTTCCAGGAAAACGATCCAAGCTGGGACGGAAGCGGTGGCGGAGAACTCACCTTTACAGAGCTTTCAGATTCTCACGCCGTCCTGAATACCGGTTCCATTCACAGCGGGTCGGGACTGGGGGCAGATGCGGTGTTCACGGCCTTAATCCAGAATTTTATGCGACGGTACGCCCATACCGCCACCGATGGTACCATCGCCGGAGAAACTGCAGCGGCACCCTCTTTTGGGTAAGCACCTGGAGTAGTCTATAAAAGGCGGTCATTCCATTTTCGGCTTCCAGCAGCCGCAATAACTGCAAGGCCTCGGGGTAATTGGCTGTAAGATAAGCGTGCCGGGCCTCATACCGGATTCGGGCCTTCAAGGCCTCTTTCTCCTCCGGAGTTCTAACCAACTTATGCGCTTTCTGGATGACCTTAACCGTAGAGGCTAACTGTTTATCCCCTTTCTGGTACACTTTCCGGGAAAGCGAATGCGGGTGCATCCGGCGCTGGCACAGCACTTGGTCCAAGAAATGGTACTGCCAGTTCCGCGATGACCTTACCCAGAAATCAAAGTCTTCATAGGCCAGGGCTGGATCATAGCCTTGCAGTTCTTCCAGTACTTGCCGGCGCATCATCATGGTGGGCGGGCATATATAGTAGCGACCCAGCACCTCGGCAAATACGTCTCCTTGCGCAGGTCGGGGCGACAATTGACCTGCGGCAGAACGGGTGTAAAAGAAGCCTAGAGAAGTTCCTTGTTCGTCTATGAGCTCGGCATCGGTGTACACCACTCCATAGGTATCGGGCAGCTGTTGAAACGCCTCTACCTGCTGGGCTACGCGTTCTGGGTGCAGAACATCATCGGTGGCAAAGTCAATGATAAATTCCCCGGTGCTCAGCCGTAAGGCTTCATTGAACGAAGCGCAATTACCTTGGTTCTGAAAATGTTGCAGGAACTTGATTTCAGGATTCCGCCGCACATATTCCTCAATGATCTCCACGCTATTGTCGGAGCTTAGGTCATCTACCACCAGTATTTCTACGTTAGGATATGTCTGAGCCAGTACAGAATCCAAGGCTTGGCGCAGAAAAGCTGCGTGGTTGTAGCAGAGACAGATGACTGAGACGAGGGGCGGGTTCATGCAGAGAAGAAATAAGACCGGAAAAGGTACAGGTGGAACACCAGGTACACGCCATAACGGATAGCATGCGCCATGGGTAACCCATCTACTCCCAGAAGCGGCATCAGCCAGGCTACCAAGGCCACGTACAGCACCCCAGAAATCAATTGAGTCATTATGTACAGTTTTACCCGGGCCTGTACTGTCACAATATAGGAAAGCACCCAAGCCGTCATTTTCAGGAAATCACCCATTAATTGTAAATCCATCAGGTCGCGGGCGGCCAGAAACTCCTGGTGAAACAAAAGCTGGATAAAGAAATCACGAAGCCACCAAAACACCAGCAATCCTGCGCCCACCGTGGGAACCAGCAGCACAAATACGCTTTTCACGTAGTCTCGCAGGGCTTCGGGCTGAGGAAGCAGGGCGGCAATTTTGGGATAATACACCATACCCAAGATGGAGATGTACACCATGGTGTAGCTGTCAGAAATCTTCACTACCGACTGCCACAGCCCGGTTTCCAGCAGGGAGAATTGCTGGATCGCCATTTCGCGCACCACAAAGTCCACTAACTTTGCACCAACCAGCGTGGAGAGCGCCATGACCAGGAACTTTCCCAGGTTTTGCACCACCTCTAACGGCAATTTGGTATGCCAAGAAGGGATCAAACGTTTATAGAAGACCAAGCCCAAACCCACCAACCCGCTTAGACTCTGCCCCGCCAGGAATAGCATCAAGGCAATAGGCAGGTCTACTTTTCCTACGGCCCACCACATCACGCCCACGCTCACCAAACTGGTAAGCAGACTGAGGTAGACGTACGCGCGTAAGGCCTGCCGGGCCAACAGCACCGATAACCAGAACAGCTGTAACAGGAGAAGGACAAAGAGCAGCAGGAGAACCCAGAGGTTGAACGATCCCTGTTGGGCCAGCATTTCCTCGCCAAACCGCTCCAGGAAAAAAGTAGGAAAAAGGAAAACAGCGGCTGCCGCCCCTAAAAAGGTAGTGAAGTTGAGAAAGAAACCCGCCCAGAAGTAAGACCGATAGGAAGCACTCCCCACCTCCTGCTGCGCCAAATGGCGAATCAGGCCCACATTTACGCCGCTGTTAGGCAGGGTGGTGAGCAGCGCAATCAGGTTTTGGAAGTGGGCCAGCAGCGTGATGCCATGCGGCCCATAATACACGGCAAACAACTTATTGATGAAGAGCGCACTGCCTGCCCGTGCCACCGTAGAAAGCCCCGACCAAACCGAATTCCTTAAAAATTGCCGCAAGTGCTGCTTTCGCGCCATGGTGCAAACTACGAAGATTTTCCCTCAAATTACCCCCAAGCAGTTTCCGGGTTCGTTTTCTACGGGTGTAATATGGGGCTGTTTTCCGGAAAGGGGCAATAAATCAGCTGGCTAGTTTACCTCATTCGCCTGAAAAACTCCTGAATCTGCTCTATGACGTAGGCTTGCTCCTGATCGGTCATTCCGGGAAAGATCGGCAAACTCAGGCTGGTACGGGCAAGCTCCTCGGTTAGGGGGAAATCTCCCAACCGGTACCCTAATGGCTCATACGCCTTTTGCAGGTGCGGAGGAAGAGGGTAATGCACTAGTGTCTGAACTCCTTTCTCTTGCAGGAACTGTTTCAGCTTATCGCGGCGCTGAGTACGGACCACAAAGAGGTGGTAAATATGATCGGTGGAATCAGAAGTGGTGACGGGCAAGCAAAGATCTTCTACACCAGCCAGAGCCTGCAGGTAAACCTGGGCCAGGCGTTTCCGCTCTCGGTTCAGAAAATCCAGAGAAACCAGCTTTTCTGACAAAACTGCCGCCTGGATGGAATCTAGCCGGGAGTTGACACCGGCCTGGGCATATTCATAGCGTTTAGATTGGCCGTAATTATGGTACTGCCGAACCCAATCGGCTAAGGCCAAATCACGGGTGACCACCGCCCCCCCGTCACCCACGGCCCCTAAGTTTTTGGTCGGATAGAAACTGGTGGCATTGATTCTTCCAAACGTACCTACGGGTTTGCCTTTGTAGAGCGCCCCCTGCGCTTGCGCGAAGTCTTCGATCAATTCTAAACCCCTGCTTTGGCACAGCTCCAACAACCCATCTAACTCACAACTTTGGCCATACAAATGAATGGGTAAAATTGCCTTGGTCTGAGAGGTAAGCACCGGTAAAATGGTGGCGGCTGTGATGTTATAAGTTTGCGAATCAGGCTCCGCAAACACGGGCTTGGCACCTACTTGCTGCACCGCGTTAATGGTAGCGATATACCCATTAGCGGGTACCACCACCTCATCACCGGGCCCCACTCCCAGTGCCTTTAAGCTCAGCACCAGGGCATCATAGCCATTCCCCACGCCAATCACCTCACCCCCGCCCAAAAACTGGCCAAATGCCTGCTCAAACCTGGTGACCGATGGCCCTAAGATGAGTTGGTTTTTCCGTAACTCCGTCAAAAGCGCACCTTCTATCCGCTGCTGAAGGCCTGCCGGAAAATCACGAAATGTAAAAAAGGGAACGTGCATGAATGGAGTACCTGTTGATTGATTGAATGAGAGAATAAGGGCTTGCTGGAAGCACAGGATTTTCTGAATGCAAAAGAAGTAAGAGGGAGCTTAGCTTACAACAAGCGTTTTAAAGCTGCATAGAGTAAAACAGATTGAAAGCGCTAAAGCAATTCATCCCTTACCCCCTTCTCTCCCTCATGCAATCATTCTTCTTTCCAGAAAAAGGTAGGCTTCCAGGATTTAATGCCACCCAAACGCTCCTTGAACGTAAACAGACCCGTATAGGCTTCCTCAGGTTCACCCGCCGGAGCCGAGACGCCTAGATCCAACATGGGAATCTGATGGTCTTGGCAGTACTGGTACAATCCCGCATTTAACAGAACCGAAGGGCTGTAGGCATTAAAACGAGTAGGGCTGGCTGGGTACAGGTGATTTAGAATCTGGTTGTTTATCAAAACCGCCACACCTATTGCCGCCAGTTCTTGACCACGCCGAACAGTGAAAAGCAGATAACGCTCAGGAAACAACTCAAAGTAGCGCGTTAATTGCGGCAGGGATAAGGAAAGCGGCTTTTGCTTCTCCTCCCGGCATTGCTTCAGGAAAGCATACGCTTCTGGTAGCTCTTGAATAGTTTCCTGCTGAAAGGTGAAGCCTGCCTTCTGGCATTTCGCCAAACGCCTCTTGATGGAAGCATGCATCTGGGCTTTAAAAGGAGCCTCTGAAACCGAGATATGATGGTTCAACTGGTCAAATGCCAGGTAATACCCTAAACCAGGAAGCAAGCTTCTTACCCAGCCATTAGTCGTGGGGGAGTAAGCATCTGGGCATTGGAGCCATTTTACCTGAGTGACCTCCTGCTCTTTGAGGGTTTGCTGCAGAAACTGAATAAAAGCGGTAGCCGCCTCAGCTGGTACTTCTGGGGGAACCTGAATACCCCCAAAGGGCGCCCGCCACGGAGAGAACCCGGTTTTTTCCTCCCTGAAGAAATGCGCTATCCCGTCAATTTGGTTTTTATAAGTATTGACCAGCACAAACATCTGCCAGTTAGGTCCGGCTTGCAGGACCACGTGTTCTGGTCTTAGGTACAGGAAAACATCAAAGGAGAAAGGCGGCAAGCTCTCCCTCTCCGCAGCAGTGGCTGCCGTTTTCACCACGTACTTATTTCCAGGTCCTACGCTTGTCATGTTAGGAAAGCACCAGGGCTTTGAATTCGGCATACTCCCTAATGTAATCTGCCTCTTCAAAAACGGTGGAGGTCATGCAACAGAGAATAGCATTAGGCGAGGGCTGCACCGAAATCCAGCAGAAAGGGGGAATGTACAGTCCCTGTTGTAGAGAACCCAAATGAAACTCTTGCTTTTGCCGGGCTGTCTGCGTCTCTACTTTCACGCTTCCCTGCATTACCGTCAGGATCTCCTGGGTTGTGCGGTGGGCATGGCCTCCGCGCTCTGCTCCCTGCTCAGAGGCAAATACCCAGAAAACACGCTTCACGGCAAAGGGAAGCCCAGTTTCGTCCTGGGTAGAAATCAACGTGCCAGTGGCTTCGGGCCGTTGCAGAAAGGAAAGCAGATAAGGTTCAGAAAGCAGCATCGGGCGCGAAGTTACGCAAACCAAAATAAACGGGAATCATCCTTCCAAGACGCACCTACTCCGCAAAAGCAAAGTACCCCATAGTAGAACCTTTTAGGTATTTTTCCTGAAAACAGGGGTAAAAAGGCTACACGGTCTATTCTGTTTCGTTTCGTACTTTTGCTTTTCATGGAGGACACCTACCGCACCATCGCCGCCCCCGTGGAGGGACTGTACAAAGAGAAAGGAAGCAAGTTCATCTCCAAAGCGTACCCGGTGCGCACCGAGGAAGAAATCAAGGAGATTCTGGCGGCTCTCCGGAAGGAGTACTTTGATGCCCGGCACCACTGTTACGCGTACTTGCTGGGAGCCAACCGGGCTACGTACCGCGCCAATGATGACGGGGAACCCAACCACTCGGCCGGTGACCCTATCCTGGGGCAGATCAAGTCTCTGGGGCTAAGCAATGTGCTGGTGGTGGTGATCCGGTATTTCGGGGGTGTGAAGCTGGGCGTGGGCGGCTTGATCCACGCCTACAAAACCGCTACTGCCGATGCCCTGGAACAGGCGCAGGTCATGGAGTGCCACGAAACCACTTTTTTTACCGTCCAGTTTGGTTACGAGCAGATGAACGAGATCATGAAAGTGGTGAAAGACTTTGACCTGCCCGTAAGAGAACAGGATTTTAACCTGGACTGCCGCCTTACTCTTGAGGTTCGTACCAGTCTGGCAACCCAGGTGGAAGGGCTGCTGCAGAAAAGCGGGGGAACCCTGGAGGCTTGACAAACCCGGGGAAGCATCTATTTAGAGTCTGTTTTCAGAAAAATAGGGCAGAATCAGGTTTATCCCTACCTTTCTGGTTTACGTATCAAATCCATCTTACAAAACACCGGCCACCCACCATTCCTTAAGACCTACATGCGCATTCCTCTTATCACCAGACAACCTACCAAGAGCATCTTGGAAAGAACCGTAGGCCAGAAACCGGGTTCCTTATCCATCTCCAAAGATGCCTTGGTGCCGCGACTGTTTCTGGTGTCTTTTGATGAAAACAGGCATGAAGCGAAGGAGTTCTCAGACTATGATGCCATGATGGAAGCCTTCAGGCAGGCGCCGGATGCCCGGCACTGGATTGATGTGCGCGGCTACGGAAATGTGAAGTTGCTGGAGCGTATCATGACCGATTTCAAGATCCACCCCTTGCAGATGGAGGATGTGATCAATGACTATCAGCGCCCTAAAATAGAGGAAGACCATAACCGGCTGTTCATTGTGTCAAGGATGATCATGTTCACCCCGGAGCGCAAGATTGACGATGACCAGATCTCCCTCTTCACCGGGCCTAACTATGTCATCACCTTCCAGAGCGATTATGAAGACTGCCTGGATACCCTCCGAGAGAGGATACGGGTGGGAAAAGGCGCCATCCGGAAAAAACCAGTTATGTACCTGGCCTACGCCATCCTTGATGTGGTACTGGACCACTACTTCCCGGCCATGGCGCAATTAGGCGAATACGCCGAGGAACTGGAAGACTGCCTTTTCTCCTCACCCAGTAAAAAGCTTCTGAGCCAAATCCTGGATCTAAAACGGGAGGTAGTGAAAATACGGCGTATCGTGTGGCCGGAGCGGGATATGATCAACGAGATTCTGCGCATGGACGAGCACCTCATTCCGCAGGAACTAAAAATTTACTTCAAAGACATCTACGACCACGCTATCCAACTCATAGACCTGGTGGACAACTACAAAGAGATTACCAGCAGCCTTACGGATTTGTACCTCTCCAACGTGAGCAACCGCATGAACGAGGTCATGAAGGTACTCACCATGATTTCCACCGTGTTCATTCCCTTGAGTTTCATTGTGGGACTCTATGGCATGAACTTTTCCCGCGAAAACCCCAAAGGCGGCATTAACCCCTTGAACATGCCCGAGCTGTATCAACCTTACGGCTACGTGACGCTGTTGGGCTTTATGGCGCTAGTAGTTAGCGGCATGGTCTACTACTTTTACCGCAAAGGGTGGCTTTCTAAGGACTGAGTTTACAAAACAGTTTCTGAGGTGCCATGCGCCAGATTTCCGGCGGCCCATTGCAGGTAGTATTTAGCTTTCCCGTACTTGCTTTTAAGCTCCAGGAGTTTGATCTGCTGGGTAAGCAGGTTCATTTCACGGGTGTTGATCAGGAACAGGGAGCTTTCGCCGTTCTCAAACCGCTGCTGCTCTCCGTTGCGCATGAGGGTGTTATTGGCAATAATCTGCTCTTGCAGTACAATCTGCTCTTCCAGTAGTTGCCGTTCATTATAGGCGGCTTGCACCTGATTCTGGTTTTCGCGTGAGGTCTGTTTCAGCTGCAGGTGGGCCGCGTTAATCTTGAGCCGGGTCAACTGTAGTTTCCCCCGCTCCTGGCGCAGGAGAATTGGAACACTAAAGCTGGCACCTAGCTTGTAATTATTGGAGGCGTAGCTTCCTGCCAGCCACTCAGTACCCATGGTGCCTCCTTTCCCAATGAGGTTGTAGTCCAGATTAAGCTTAGGCAGTAACTTGTTCTGCGAGAAACGCCGCTCTACCTCCAATTGCCTTAATTTTACCTGTAGCTTGGTTACTTCAGGATGGCGTTCCTGGGCATTTGTCAGCATGTCGGTTAACTCACCCGGCGACACAGGTTCAATGTCAGTGCCCTCCAGCGAAGGGGCTACCCCTGGGGGTATTTCCAATGGAGTGTTGTTTTCGCCCCACAGGAAATTAGACACCATTAAGGCCGCATTCTGGCTTTCCACGCGCGCCTGCCCCAACATAGCCAAGCGGTTCTGGACTTCAATTTTCGCCTCCACGGAGTCAATGGCCGCTAAATCGCCTTGCTTCACGCGCTCTTTCACCGCCTCTAGCCGTACCTGGGCCAATTGGTAGCCCTGTTCCAGCAACTGCCACCGCTGGTAGGCGTAGGCCCAGTCCCAATAGGCTTTGGCGGCGTCAAACAGCAGTTTGTTGATGTTCTTGACCCGATCGGCTTCGGCAAGTTCCTGTGCCTGTCTCGCCTGCAATAGCGTTGCGCGTCGTTCGTCAATCAAAAGGCCTTGCCCCAGCGGAACGGAGATGCCTACGTAGTTCAACCCCTGCGGAGCCGTCACGTTCTCTGGGTTCACATTGGCCCCAATGTTGCGCTCATAGCCAGCTTTGAGTTCTCCTACCCAAAGCGGCACCTTCAACACATTGTCCCAGAGCGTGAAGTAGTTCTTCCCTCCCAGCTCTTTGGTGTAGTACTTGGAAGCCAGCACCGGATCAAACGCTCCCCGCGCCATCCGGATCTCCTGCAGGGCTTGTTCTGAGAGTTGCTGCGCCTGACGGGCCACCGGGTGGTGCACGGCAATCTGCCCCATCAGGTCATGGATGGTGAACACCGCGGTAGTGTCAGCTGCCTGGGTTGCCCTACTTGTAAGTAACAGCAGTACGCTGGCCATCCATCCAAGGAGTGTGTGCCTTATTTTCATTTTTCGCCTCCTTCTCCTGCTGCCTTTTCGGCTTTGCCTCCTTTCTGCTCACTGTTCACTGTTCCCACGTAATCGGGCGGGAAGGCATTCAACTGCCGCCAGAACTCATACCAAATGGGTACATCATTGAGCATAGCCCAACCATAAGCCCCGGAGCCAACCCGAATGGCCTCAGGCCATGGAGCGCTGTTTGGATCTGGCACCACCAGGATGCGGTATTTCCCCTGGCTGTCAATATTGTCAATCACAGCTACTTTGCCACCAAACGTACCGAACCCCACATTAGGCCATCCCGAGAACACCAGCGCCGGCCACCCTTCAAACTGCAGGCGTACCTTACGCCCCACCTCTAGCAGCGGTACATCCATGGGGGCTACATACAATTGCACCGCCAACTGCGGGTTTGCCGGCATAATGCTGCAGACCGCCTCCCCTTCTTTGATGGTTTCGCCAATGCCCGCTTTCAGTGCCCTCACCACATAGCCGTCCTGCGGTGCGGTCACCTGGTAAAAGGAGCTCCGGATTTGGGTGTTGGAGTATTCATTCTGCATTTTGGAGATCTCCCCCTTGGTGTCATTGATGTAAGCCAGGGTGGCATTCAGGTCTGAACGGGCTTTGGAGATTTTGTCCTGGTACTCCGCTTCAAGTGACGAAAGCTCAATGCGGGCGTTTTGCTGCTCGTTGCGGCTGATGTTGAGCTTGTTTTGCGTACTCTGGCGTTTGGCCCGCACTTCCTGGAACTTCAATCGGCGGCTCTCCAGCTCGGTTAAGGACTTCAGTCCCTGCTCGTAGAGTTTCTCCTGCCGGGCGTACTGCGCCTGGGCCACCTCATATTCCGCATTGATGGCTACCAGATCTGCACTGTCGCTCTGCACCTTTAAGTAGGCCTGCCGGGTTTTGTTGCGGGCTTTCTGCAAACTGAATTGCAAGCCTTCCTGCAGGGCGGTGATCTGGTTGGCAAGTGCATCTGCCTTGGCCTGCGTGGCGGACAGACTCCCTCCTTTTGCCTGCAGTTGCTCTTCCATGCGGCTGAGCAACTGCGGGTCAAAGTACTTCTCTTTCACCTCAGACAGCACAATGAGGGTATCGCCTTTCTTCACTTTCTGACCTTCCTGCACCTGCCATTTCTCTATGCGGCCGGCAATGGTGCTATGTACTGTCTGGGGTCGGTCCTGCGGCTGTAGCGTGGTCACGGACCCAGCGGAGCGGATATTCTGCGTCCAGGGAAACAGGGAACCAATGAACAGCAACCCAAACAAACTCACGCACCAGTACGCCATTACCTTGGCCAGACGGGGCTTGGTTACCAATTGAAAGGAGTTAAACTGCTCCCAAGTCTGTGGGAGGGGATGGTTAGAAGTCTGCTTTTCCATTACACAATGCTGTTTAGCTCCTCAATTGCTGCGTTTTCACTTACCAATTCTTTCACCACCCGGCCGCTTTGCAGCAAAGCCACCCGGTGGCAGAGGCGCATGATGGCGGGGTCATTGGAGATGAGGAGCACCGTCCAGGATATTTCAGTATTAACTAGGCGCTGGGCAATACGCTCCCGAAGCGATTTTTTTACCGCCGGCAGGAAGTTGTCCAGCAGCAGCAATTTGGGTTTGCGAGCAATGCTGCGGGCCAGAGCCAGCCGCTGGAGAATGCCCTCCGGCACCCCCGGGGAGTAGCTATGGATATGGGTATAGAGTCCTTCGGTCTGTGATTGGATGTATTCTGTGAGTTCCACCATCTGCAGCGCCCACAGCACGTCATCCAGATTCACGTTGGGCTGCCCCATGGTGATGTTTTCCAGAATGGTGCCTTCAAACAAGCGGCCCGGCAAGAGGTAAAAGCCGATCTGCTCGTGCATCACCTCCGGGTCATACTCGCGCAGCGACAAGCCGTTGAACACCACCGTACCCTCATACTCAGTGTGGATACCGGCCAAGATCTGGAGCAAAGTAGACCTGCCGGCTTCTTCGGAGCCCGCCAGGCAAATCTTGTCTCCAGACGCTACCGTAAGGTTTACTCCCTGCAAGGCCCATTTCTTCGCCCCAGCATAGCGGAACGCCACGTCTTTGATCTGAACAGAGATTCCCTGATGGGGAGCCGGAAGTTCTCTGGACAATCCTTTGCTCTCTTCCATGGGCAGATCGGTGACCCCACCCAGTTTTTCAAGGCTGGTTAACACATCATACACCACATCCAGCTTCACCAGCAGTTTTTCCACTGCATTGATAATTAAAATGATGATGATCTCAGAGGCCACAAACTGCCCCAGATTTATCTCCTGGTTCACGAGCAGCAAACTACCCATGAGCAACAGCCCGGCCGTAATCACGGTTTTAAAACCCACAAACCCAATGTACTGGGTAATCAAGACTTTGAAGTGCGCCTCTCTGGCTTTCAGGTACCCGCTGGTATAATAGTCGGTTTTTTCCAGCGATAGCTTTTCATGTGAGGCAGATTTAAACACCATAATGTTGCGGGCCATCTCCTCCAGCCAATGCACCAACCGGTACTTGTATTTAGATTCTTCCAGGCTGGTACGCATGCCTTTAGGGCTGGTGAGCCGCAGCACCAGTACCAGGAGGGTGATGAGCACCAGGCCAAAGAAAATGAAGTAAGAGTGATAGAAGGAAAGCAATATGAGCCCGAACAAGATCTGGATGGCCGCCGCCGAGAAATCGGTGAGCATTTTGGCCAACCCTTTCTGCAGGGAGACCACATCAAAGAACCGGTTCATCATCTCGGGCAGGTTCTGGGCCGCTAGTTCGTTACTTTTAATATTGGTGAGGTGCGTGGTGAACTGAAAAGCCTTTGTCGCGAAGATGCGCTGTTGAATGTGTTCTACCAGCGAAAGCTGCATGACCTGCAACCCTCCCACTACCAACACCCCTATCACTATGAAGAAGATGAGCACCGAGACGGAGGTAACCAACTGCCCGCCCGAAACGAACCCGATAAGGCTCTGAATCCCCAGAGGCAGCGACAGGTTCACAATACCAGAAAAGATCGCGTAGAGGTAGATGTAGCCAATTACCTTCCGTTCAGAAGACAACAGGTCCACAAACCGCTTGAAGGGGCTGGGCTTTCCAGTTACTTGTTGTGCCATATGAATCAAAGGCTTGAGTCTGTAGAATATGCCGGATTTGAGAGGGAGCTAAATGCCAGATGGTTCAGGAAATCGGTGAGGTTGGGTTTACCAGTGCTTTCCAATTTTACCTCTGTCAGGGAGGGTAGGTGCAGGGCAAAAAACAGGTGCTTTCGGGCAGTTTCAAACAGCGTACTCACTAGCGCATGCGGAAAAGGATACGCCGGGTTTATTTCCAACACGATCAAGGCGACCTTGTGGCATAGGCTTTTGTAATCCTTGAACAATCCGGCTTTGTTGTCTGTGTCTACTTCTTTTGTTAGATAAGCCTTAGAAGCTTCCTGTACCACAATCCTGGCCAGGGCATTCACATCCACATTGGCCACCAGCGGCTCACTTCCGTGGCTCCCGGCCAGAATACGGATGAAGGTTCTTAGTTTTTCAGAGGAATCAACCACATGGTGGGTATGGTAGCTGATTCGGTAATCTAGCCAGTTCCAGTACCAGGAAATAAGGTACAGCAACAGCTTGTGCTTGTTTTCAAAATATCGGTACACCGAGGCCTCGGTTGAGGTCATTTGCTGCGCCAGCTTTTTGAAGGTAAAATGCTCAAAACCCAGCTCATCAATAAGCCGGATACTTTCCTTCACAATGGTCCTGCCCAATTCGGTTTGCTCCGGATCTCGCAGGAAAAGTTTTTCATTCAGTTCTATTCTTATGGTGGCGCTCATGGCTATTCAATGCTATACTTTTCACAAATATATAAACACAATCTTTAATAATAGCATTACTATCACAAGTATAACAACTACTTCTCTTGATTTGTTTTGACTCTCTTCAGCATTATTGAGGTAAATAGAGATATGTATAAAGAGAGTTGAGGCAAATAGCCCATTTTTTGGAATTATAAGAAAAGCCTCTGCTTTAAGCCTGTTTTCATAAAACAGGCTTAAAGCAGAGGCTTTTAAGATTTTTAAAGCAGCTTAACTAAAAATTTGCTTAGGATACTGCTCTAAATGAAAATGCCCTGCAGAAAGCTTTCGCTAGGCCTGCAGGGCAAACAATCATGAAAAACAGGTAAGATTATTTTGCAGCTACTAAGTCTTTCTGAGCTACTAAGTCAACGTTCAATACAAACTCGTTGCTGATGGCTTTGTCACCTAGGTTGTCAAAGAAAGAACCTGAACCATATTTGATGTCATATTTGGTTCTGTCTACAGTGATGTTGGCTTTTGCTTTAATCTGGTTTCCAGCGTGGGTGATGGTAGCTGGGAATTGGATTGGGTTCTTAATGCCTTTGATGGTCAAATCACCAGCCACTTGGTATTGGCCTTTGGTTTTGGTTGGAGTCACTTTCGTGATCACTAACGTAGCTTTTGGATGCTTGGCAGTACTGAAGAAATCATCAGACTTCAAGTGACCTACCAGGTTGCCGTTCATTTTGGCATCGGTGATGTCTGTGCAGGTGATAGAGTTCATGTCAATGTCAAAAGAACCTCCTAAAATGTTCTTGCCATCGCTGTTCAGTCTTCCATCGGCAATGTTGATCACACCTGAGTGCTCACCAGTTACCTTAGTACCTTTCCAGGTTACTTTAGACTGGTTCTTCACTACTTTGTACTCAACTCCTTTGCCGGCGAAGGCGAATGTTACCAACGCTACCAGCGCTAATAATACAGTGTTTCTAAGTTTCATTTCTGCTTTGGGTAATTGTTTAACCTGTGCAAATGTATAGACAATTAATGTATATACACACATTTTGGTTCCAATTATTTTTTATTTTTTTCCTTTTTAACTGAAAAGGTAAAATCGACCCCAAAACAGCAGTTAAAAGGAAAGGAGAATGGACTGGTTATCGGCCTTGCACAAGGGTCTTTTGCAGGAGTTTGTTGTAGGTAGAATAAATGGTGTACTGGTTTTGCACCTCATTGTACTGCACTGTAACCGGGTAACTGGTATTGATAGGATCTTCTCCCAAAGGCTGCGCCTGCACATCAAAGAGATAGGCCTTCCGGGGACCGGTTTCCCAGATGACGTACAACTTGCGGTCGCCGCCAAAATGGAAGTACTGAACCTCCTTGGCTGAAGAAGTGACAAAGCGGCGGTCCAGGAGCAGTTTCCCGTCTTGGGCAAATAGGGCTACCCGGCCCGGGTCTGAGCGGGCAATGATATAAGACTTCCCTCCTGCTTCAGGCACAAGTTTAAAGGTGCTGCGCCGGTCAGGGCGCAGAAGCTGCTCGCGTTTGGTGATCTCACCGGTTAAGTCAAAGGTGATCACCTGCCCATCCTGGGTCACGGTAGTGAAAAGCGAACGCCGGAAAGAGATACCCAACTTAGGGAAAAGCCCAGACCGAAGGTTGGCGTTCAGGTTGATCGGAAAACCAGGATAAGGCTCACCCTGTGCCCCGAAAGCGTAGATAAACCCATTTTCAAGCACCACCATCACCACATTGCGACCATTTACTTTCACGTGCTGCGGCGGGGCGGCCAAGCGGCTATCCAGGCGCAGGGGATTCCACCCTGCCTGCAAGTTGCCCTGCATGTCCAGCATAAAGATATTGCCCAAGTTATCATCCGCCGCCAGACGGTAATCTCCGGTTTTATCAAAGTCAAAAACCGTCAAGCGTTGCAGCCTAAGCGAATCTCCCAAAATAAAGGGGAAGTTCTCTTCCTCCTTGCCGCTTTTGTCTATGCAATGAAGGCTGTTGGTGGTGGCAAAGAAGTACTTGAGGCGTTTGTCCTGGCCATAGGGCAGTTGCAGAACGGGACCCATCACCCGCGACGACAAGGAGTCGCTCCAGTTACGGCGGCCGCGGTTGGTGCCAATGCCGTACAGAACCAGCGCCGAGTCTTGCACGACCACTTCGTTGCTGTTGTCTGCCACAAACTGGGTCAGGAACGGCGAGGAGATAAGCTTGCTTTTAAAATCAAAGGTTTCTTCTTGCCGGATACCCTGGTCCGCCAGCACCGTTTTCACCCTGGACTCCTCCTGGTGGCGCAGCAGGAAGCTGGTATAATATTGGTTTTCAGCGGCGCTGAATTGCACGCTGAAGTAGTTGAACTTCTTGATGATGGCGCTGTTGCTGAGCAAACTCACTTGTTTCTGCGGACTCATGGAGCGCAAAAGCAGGTTCCAAGCGTGGCTGGTATTGACGAACAGCCCAATGTTGTCTCCCTGCTGTGATTGCGTGAGAAAAGGCTCCAGAGCGGCCGATTTACTCCAGACCTTCCCCTCCTCTACTTCAGTGAGCAGCGAGCGCATAGTGGCCACGTCATCGGTGAAAAGGATGTAGTTCTGCAGGGTGGTATAATAGGTCTGCTCAAAGCCTTTGAACATCTCGCCAAACAATTGCTGGGGCAGTTCCCGGGCGGTAAGCAACCGGATAACGTGGTTTCCGTGCTTCTCTACCGTGCCAGCCGTCTGGCCCGGTTGCAAGCGGTTGAGCATCTTCTGCGTCTGGGCCGGGTTAGCAGATTGCGCAAACAGAATCTTCTCTGGGCTGGTCTTGGTATCGTAGGCTTCCAGGTAGCACAGGCCCAGTTCGCCGGCAAAAGAACCCGAGAGCGAGTCAAGGTACGAGCCTGCAACAGGGGCAGCGCCCAGCCTGAGCGAGCTCATCTGGTTTAAGCCCATGTGCAACACAATGGCCGCCCTTACCGGCAGCACCTCCCGCATGTTGAAGGTCTTGGCAGGATGTCCCTTCATGCGGCTATACAAAGAGCCTTCCACCGTCTCTGGGTGCGAAAACCCGTTCATGAACAGCCGGTTGTTGTCCAGTTTCAGCTCTAACAAGCTGTTGCGACAAAGGCTGCTGAACATGTTCACGTCGTCCAACAGGTCTTTTTTCAGGAAAACGCCCAGTAAATCGGGTACATGCTGGTAGTTAATGAACACGTTGGCGTAGACATCGTTCTGGCTCAGGTAATTGGTGTTCTTGTAGTCCTTAGCCGGCGACTCCAGTTGCCCGCGGTTGATCTTCCGGATGATCTCTTCTACCAGTACTGAGCTGGGACTGATGACCAGGTTGTTATGGAAGCTGAAATAAGAAAGGTTTTCGTTGTTGTTTTTGTGAATGATGTCAGTGATCTGGAAGCCCTGGTAATCTCTGACCTCTTGCCGGAACTGCCCAGATTTGCTTAAGTTCTCCACCAACGTACGAATGTACCGGTGCTGGGCCACGGTGCTTACGGGTACGTAATAGATCATCTCGTACTCAGAGCGGCCCAACACATGCATGGAAACGAGCACGTTCTTCTTGGTCAGGAAATTACGCAGTTGGGAACGGCCGGTAGATGAAATACTGTCCAGCAAGGTTAACTGGTCGTCCATCCGCAGCACGTACGGCATCTGTGACACGGTGGCCCATAAGTCTGTCTGCTGCAGGTGATCCAGAAACCGAGGGGCATTGTTGGTCTCCACCACAAAAACGGCATTGTCGGGTACCAGCGTCCAGAGGCTCACCTTTTCGCGTGCCTCGGTCCATTTTGAAAACCCATAGAAACCCAGCGCCAACAGCAGCACCACACCGCACAGCCAGTAAATCGTCTTTTTCGACATCCTTGAAGGGTTAGGAACACAAAAATAATGGAAAAACCACCGCTTCAGCGTTCGGTCGGTATAAATTGAAGATTGTGCCCACCGCAGCCTTGCCTGCGGGTTTTCTTTTTAACTTGCGGCTCATCGGAATGAGAAGATAAAGGAGTGTATGGCTCTTGTTTAAAAGCTTCCTTAATTCTTATTCAACATTTTCAGTTTATATGCGCGTTGTGATCCAGCGGGTGTCTCAGGCATCTGTGACCATTGAAGGAACCGTTAACGGACAAATTGAGCAAGGCCTCTTGGTGCTGGCCGGCTTCACCGCTTCTGACACTCCGGAGCATTTATCCTGGACCGCCAAGAAGATTGTCCAACTCCGGATTTTCTCTGACCAGGAAGACAAAATGAATTTGAGCGTACAAGACGTAAACGGAGGCATTCTGCTCATCAGTCAGTTTACGCTGTATGCGCTTACCAAAAAGGGCAACCGACCGTCTTACATCAATGCCGCTCCACCTGCTGTGGCCATCCCGCTGTACGAGCAGTTTCACCAGCTTTTGGAGAAAGAACTGGAAAAGCCCATACCCACTGGCATCTTCGGCGCCGATATGAAAGTGGCCTTGGTCAACGACGGTCCCGTCACCATTACCATTGACTCGCAGAACCGAGAGTAAGTTGATTGCTGGTTGTTGATTGTTTTTCGGCCTTCTATTTTCATCCTGTTTTCACAAAACCGACCTTGAAACAAATCAGCGGCAACCACCAATATTTCCTTGGCTCTTGACGAACAACAATCAACAATGAACAATCAACAATTAAAGAAATGACCTTAGAAGAAGCACAACAAGCCGTAGATACTTGGATCAAAGACGTAGGCGTGCGCTATTTTTCAGAGCTGACCAACCTGGCCATCCTGACGGAGGAGGTAGGTGAAGTAGCCCGCATCATCTCGCGTCGCTACGGTGATCAGTCGTTCAAGAAAAGCGATGAGGAGGTGGACTTAGGGGCAGAGATGGCCGATGTGCTGTTTGTGCTCATTGCGCTGGCAAACCAGACAGGCGTAAACTTGACCGAGGCATTCGCCAAAGGCATGGAGAAACGCACTTCCCGCGACAAAGACCGGCACCAGAACAACCCTAAGTTGCGGTAGAAACTGCTAGAAAAAATTTCCCGTTTTAAGGCTGATCTTTGTTGAATGGCCTTGAAACGGGTTTTCACCAATGGAGGCAAACTCGCTTCTTAAAGCTTACATTCTTCTTCCCAATTTCTTCCAGTATTGGGCTGTCTCTTTGACCTGACCTTAGGTCCTTGAGATAACCCATAACTGAAAGAAACTATGTATAGAACCTCCACTCCTTCCAGCACCTCCCCTACTTTCCTTTGCCACGTCTCGGCACGTTTTACCTTCCTCCGCAAGGGATCAGTAGCCATCCTGTTTATTCTTTTCATCAGCTCGGCGCAGGCCCAGATTTCGCCGCCGGGCGTAGGCTCCACCAAGGGCGTCAGTTGGAGCGCCTTTGGGTTGACGCAACATCTGGGAACGCGTTGGGTGTCCAGCACTTACGCAGGAGTGGCCCGGGAAAGCGACCCTGATAATTGGGCCTTGTTCAAGAAGCAGGGTTTGTTGGTTCTCAACCAGGAAGTAGGCTACGGCTTCCATCCTCACTGGCAGTTCACAGTGGCGGGAAGTTTTAGGCGGCAGAATGAATATTTAGCGGAGGCTCCTTATAAATTGGAGAACCCTGCCCATAAAAAGGAAGTGCGCTATTACAGCCGGCTACAGTACAAGCACCAACTTAGACAAGTGGCCATTACCTATACCTTCCGGCCGGAGTGGCGCAGATTTTATCAGTCTTCTGCTACGCCCCTCGCAACGCCCGAGGAAATCAGAATCAGGCTGAAGGCGCAGGCCAGTATTCCCCTGAACCATGCCCACAGCAATTTCCTGATCGGAGGGAACGAGGTCCTGACGGTGACGGATAAAACCAAGGAGAACACCTGGTCGGCTTACCATTTCACTGAAGACCGGTTATCCGTGTATCTCCGGCATGTGTTCGCCCATTCGTCGCTGAGTGTGGATCTGGGTTTGATGGAGCAGTTCAAGCTGCAAGGTCATAAAACTACCTACTTGGCCTTTGATCTGCTGTTGCAAGATCCCTTCGGGAAGCATGCTGCGCATTAAGGCTGGGCTTTCCATTCAAATAAAAAAAGCCTTGCCTCTATTTTCGAGCTGATTTGTGGGAACCGGCCCGAAAACAGGGACAAGGCACTAGAACGTGTTTCTTGACGATTACGCAAGTTCTGCGGGCACCAGGAAATCTGCTTTGAGCACGGGCACTACAGTGTAGGTATCTTCCTGCAGACAGAATTCAATATCTTTCAAAATGTGCAGGCGCTCTAACCGTTGCACGTGCGATGACTTGGACAAGAAGCCTAACATATCTGCCTTGGCAGTTTGGTACAGGTGATAGGCCGCCAAGGTAGCGTCATGGTTTAGGGCGAAGTCCTCCTGGAGACGTTCTGCCAGGGCACCGGCAAACAGCGTGTCTTCCAGGTTGAACATACCTTTCCAACCGGCGCACACCACTACCACATCTTTTCCTTTTTTGCGCACATAATCAGCGACGGCGCCTACGTTCAGGAAAGCACCCACCAAAACCTCATCGGCGGGGCGGGACAGTCTTATGGCCTGGGTGCCGTTGGTGGTGGTGATGGCCAACATTCGGCCAGAGTGGTCTTCCTCTAAGTAATGGAAAGGAGAATTCCCTAAGTCAAACGCTTCGGCTTTGATACCGTCACGTTCGGCGGCGACCAGATAGCCTAAATCGCGGTACGCCAGGCATGCCTCTAATTCGCTTACGGGGGCAATGTGGGTGATGCCGTTAGATAAAGCGGTCACCATGCTGGAAGTGGCGCGCAGCACATCCACGGCTACGGCAATCTTTCCGGTTAAATCATACAAAGGCAACAGCTCGGGGCTGAAACAAACGTCTAAAGAAGGCATGTTGGAATAGTTCTGAGTCTTAAGTTCTGAGTCCTGAGTTAGGGAAAAAAGATTGGCGTTTAGAGGCTGCTTTTACAGAAGCAGCCTCTAAACGCCAAAACAGGTTCTGAGTCTTAAGTCAAAAAAATTACGTTTTCAACCCAGGACTCTGGACTCAAGACTCAGAACTCACTTACACGGTTGGTTTATAGAAAGGCAGTTTTACCACCTGGGCTTTCAGTTGCTTGTTACGGACCTTGATAAAGATCTCAGTTCCCGGGGCAGTGTAGTCGGTTTGCAGATAGCCTAGACCTACGCCTTTTCCCAAAGAAGGCGACATGGTGCCCGAGGTTACTTCGCCAATGGTGGCTCCCTCGGCGTTTACGATCTCGTAGTGGCTGCGCGGAATGCCTTGCTCCATCATCTCAAACCCGATCAGTTTGCGGCTTACACCTTGCTCTTTCTGGGCTTTCAGGTTCTGGGCGTTAGTGAAGTCTTTGTTGAATTTGGTGATCCAACCCAAACCGGCTTCTAGCGGAGAAGTGGTATCGGTAATGTCGTTGCCATAGAGGCAGTAGCCCATCTCCAGGCGTAACGTGTCACGGGCACCTAAGCCAATGGGCTTGATCCCGAAGGCGGCACCGGCTTCCATGATTTTCTGGAAAACCTCTTTGGCGCTCTCGTTGGGCACGTAGATCTCAAATCCGCCCGCGCCGGTATAACCGGTGGCCGAGATGATCACGTCAGGTTGGCCGGCAAACTCGCCTTTGTCAAAGGTGTAATACACCATATTGGCTAAATCAACGGAGGTCAATGACTGCAGGGCTTCGGCGGCTTTGGGTCCTTGCACCGCAAACAGAGACATCTCATCAGAAATGTTCTTCAGCTCGGCTCCTTCTGTGTTGAACTGGCTTATCCAGTTCCAGTCTTTTTCTATGTTAGAGGCGTTCACCACCAGCATGTACTCTTCCGGGGCTAGGCAATACACCAACAGGTCATCCACAATCCCCCCATCGGCGTTTGGCAGGCACGAATACTGGATTTTACCCGGGGTCAGTTTAGAGGCATCGTTGGTGGTCACGCGTTGGATCAGGTCCAGGGCTTTAGGGCCGGAAACCAGAAACTCGCCCATATGCGACACATCAAAAATACCCACGCTTTTCCGGACGGTGTGGTGCTCATCCAGGTCTGAACTGTAGCGTACGGGCATGTTGTAACCGGCAAAAGGCACCATTTTCGCGCCCAATGCTTCGTGCACATCATTCAGGGCTATTTTCTTCAATTCCATGTAGGTGTGTTTTAGGAGTCTCTGTTTAAGAAAGGCAAAAGTATGAAAATCGGGCGGGTTTCTAAATCTTTAGTACAGGGTTAACCAGAACACGCAGTTAAGCCCCGCACTTGAAACAGAAAGCAAATGCAGAGGATCACTAGTGCAATCAGTTGCCTACATAATCCTATTAATACTACTTTTAAGTGACTTCTTTTACACAGTTCTGATTATGTGGCGATTTTATATAAATAAGCTAAAAACCTTATTTAATTTATAACTATTAACAGAAAGTCACTAAACTTTAGCCTTTTCACCTACGTATTTGAACCTACAAAGCACTTCTCCTGCCCTTTTGCGCCTGCTAATTCGTTTCCCAGATTCTGATTTCACGGCCTTATCTAAACAGGAATTTTTAAGAATGACGTGCTTTTTACACTAAAAGCAGGGAGATATGAGTTTCCGGGAGACAATCTTAACTGAGGCTTTGGTGGTTCTTGAGCAAAGAGGCATTGAGGCAATCTCTATTGAAAAGCTGGTGGAAGAGTTGGAGATTTCGCGCGGAACGCTGATTGAAATTGCCCCTTCCAAACGGGAGTTGGTGCAGCACTGCATTGCCCACTCGCTTATTGTGCGGCAAAACGAAGTGGATCGTGTCATGGAACAAGCAGAACACCCCCTAGAGGCCTTTCTGCAACTGTTGCAATTGAGTGTGGAGGAGGTACGGTCTTTCAGCCCGGCTTTTGTGCAGGACCTGCGCGATTACCACCCCCGGTCCTGGGCCCGGTTAGAACTGTTCATGCGTTCGCTTTCCAATAACTACCTGCAGCCGCTGCTGGAGAAATGCATTGCCTTAGGCTACCTACAGCAAGATCTTCCGCCACAAGTGGTGGTGCGGCTTTTCCTGCATCAGTTGCAGGGACTTTTGAATCCGCAGCTTTTCCCAGCTTCTGCGTTTGATTACCAGCAGTTGTTTAGAATAGTGGTGGTGTACCATTTACGCGGCTGTGCCACCCCCCTGGGCCAAGCGCAGATTGAAGCCTACACCTACAAAACCACGGCGGTGTAAGTACCGCAAAAACTCTATTTTTGTACAGCCGGCCTCCTTGTAGAAAGGGGTAGCGCGGCTGTTTCTGTATTTACTCTGGAGGTGGGCCCCATCTCTTCTAGCGCACATTACATGAATCTTTCAACCAAGCTCTTCGCCGGCTTCGTTTTAATTTCGTTTCTCTTCACCTCGGTGGCCATCGTGAATTACCGCCTTTCTGAGGATGTGATCTCCAACTCTGAGTTCGTGACCGCCTCTCAGAACATCACCCGTACCTCGGCCTCCCTGCAACGGAGTCTCATTGACATGGAAACCGGGATGCGAGGCTATCTTTTGACGAGTAACAGAACGTTCCTGGATCCCTACTTTTCCGCCGATGCCCTCATCCCCGACCAGTTTGAACTGCTAAGGACCTTGATGAAAGAGAACCCTGATCAGTTGAAACGAATTCAGGAGATTGAAGACCTCCACCGCAAATGGAAGTTTGAGTTTGCCCAGCTTTTGATTGCCGAAAAAGACAAGGAAAACGCCGCCGGCAAAGAAAACCGGGGCATCACTACCCTGGAGCATGGTTTCCTGGTTTTAAACGAAGAAGGAAAGCGCCTAACTGACCAGATGCGCATTTACTTCAAAGACTTCAACAGCATTGAATACAAGGTACGGGCCGAACGGAACGCCCGCTTAGAAAAAAGTATCGCCAACACGCGCCGCATCTCCACTACTTTAACGGTTATTTCGGTGCTGATGGGCCTTGGTTGGGCCTATTACATTACCCGCCTGATTTCGCGCCGCATCCTTAAAATGGTGAACCTGGCAGACCGCATCTCCCACGGAGAGTACAAAACCCAGATTGAGGACGATGCCAACGACGAACTCACCCGCCTTACTGAGTCCCTTAACCGCATGGCCTCCACTATTGACACCACCTTCACCGAGCTGGCCAGCAAAAACAAGGAACTGGATCAGTTTGCCTACGTGGTGTCCCATGACTTGAAAGCCCCTTTGCGCGGGATTGAGAATGCCTCCAGGTGGGTAGAGGAAGACATGGGCAAAGAGTTGCCGGCCCACATTCAAGAGTACCTCATGATGATGCGGATACGGGTGCACCGCATGGAAAACCTCATTAACGGTATTTTGGACCTAGCCCGCATCGGACGCACGAACCTGGAAGAGAAAATGGTAGACGTGCAGGCTCTAGTGTATGAGGTCATTGACATGCTGAACCCGCCCGCTGGGTTCCAGATCCATATCCCGCACCGGTTACCCGTGGTGCAGGCAGCCAAGGTGGAATTGCAGCAGGTTTTCTCCAACCTCATCAGCAACGCCATTAAGTACCACCACGCCCCTACCGGCAACGTGACCATCGCTTACCAACCTTCGGAAGACCTGCACGAGTTCTCCGTTATAGACGACGGCCCCGGGATTGAAGAAGAGTACCATGACCGCATTTTCGTGCTTTTTCAAACCTTGCAGGAGCGCGACGCCGTAGAGAGTACCGGGGTAGGATTAGCCATTGTGAAAAAGATTATTGAGCGCCGCGGCGGCACCATCAGGGTCACTTCTACCCTGGGCCAAGGCTCCACTTTCACCTTCACCTGGCCCACCTTGGTTTTGGAGGAAGCCTGATTACCTTCTATATTTGACGATTGCCAATATTAAAAAAGTGACTATGAGTGAATCTCAGCAAAGTATTTTGTTAGTGGAAGACGATTACCTTGATGCCATGAGCGTAGAGCGTGAGTTACGGAAAATCAAGGTGATGGTGCCGCTACACAAAGCAAAAAACGGACGTGAGGCCCTAGCCTTGCTACGGGGAGAGCCTGGAACACCTAAGTTAAACCCATTGCCTAGTATCATTCTGCTGGACATCAACATGCCTAAGATGAACGGAATAGAGTTTCTGGAAGAACTTCGCCGGGACCCCTATCTTTCAGACATGAACGTGTTCATCATGACCACCTCCAACGAAGACTCTGACCGCTTTGCCGCCCAGAACCTGCGCGTGAACGGCTACATTGTGAAACCCCTCACCTTTGACACCTTCAACGACGGAGCTTCCAGTCTGGACAGCTTCAGCCTTTTCCTGGATTTGTTGAAAATGAAGCCCCAATAGCAAACCAAATTGCTTTAAAGCCGAGAGGCGTTTTGCTGTCCTTTTCCTTAAAAGACAGCAAAACGCCTCTCGGCTTTTATAGACATCTCAATTGAATTCTTCTATTCTAGAGCAACTCCTCCAAAACAGGAACTTCGGTTTCGGGGAGTAATTTGAAGGTCATCCGGTGGTGTGGGGAAACTCCATGCTCTCTGATGGCATTCCGGTGGGCCTTGGTGGGGTAACCGGCATTCTGCTCCCAACCATACTGAGGGTAAGCCGCCCCTAAGCTACTCATCAGCTCATCGCGGTGGGTTTTAGCCAAGATAGAAGCCGCCGCGATGTTATAAAACCGGCTGTCGCCTTTGACCATGCAGGCATGGGGCACCTCTTTGTAAGGCGTGAAGCGGTTACCGTCTACCAAAAGGAATTCCGGGGAAATAGTCAGCAGATCGGTGGCGCGGTGCATGGCCAGGAAAGAGGCCTTCAGAATGTTGATCTCATCAATCTCCTGGGGACTCACCTCGGCCACGGCCCAGCAAACCGCTTCCCGGCAGATTTCCTCCCGCAGCTGCTCCCGCTGCTTTGCGCTCAACAGCTTTGAGTCGGTGAGCAGGGGGTGGAAGTAATCCAGCGGAAGCACCACGGCACCCGCCACCACCGGGCCGGCCAGGCAGCCTCTTCCTGCTTCGTCCAACCCCACCTCCAGAAGTTTTCCGCTATGATTTGCGATCAGCATGCTACAACTATTTTATCATTTTCTACTCCAAAACAGGCAGCAAAGGCAAATAATTCTCTGATTGTATAGCTCTTTTTAGATATATCTCATTAAATTAAGCGGTCTGTTAATGAAAAAGCTTCTTCTTTGACAGGCTCTTTCGCTTTTTTCCGCTGCCCTTACCAACCCAAACTAACAAACAAAAAATGAATCAACCCAACCACCAACCCCACGAAATCTTAGAAAGTCCTGATTTCAAGAAACTGGTCAAGAAACGATGGTCCGTCTCCCTTATTCTCACCTTTACCATGCTGCTGGTTTATTTTGGGTTTCTGTTGGTGGTGGCGTTTAACAAGCAAGTCTTAGCTACCAGAATTGGGGAGTACACCACGCTGGCTATTCCCATTGGGTTAGGAATTATCCTGTTTGCCTGGGTACTCACAGGTATCTATGTTTTCTGGGCGAACAGCGACTATGACACGTCGGTGCAGAACCTGAAAAACAAAATCTCCTAGCTTTCCCTTCTTCCAACCAAAGACTTCCTTCAACGCTATGTTGCCTCTCCTGCTTTTACAAGCCCCCAGCACTTCTACCTTGGGCACGGCCAACCCGGTCTCTATTGGCATGTTCTTTTTGTTTGTGGCCGTGACGCTCTACATCACCTACTGGGCCGCCAAGAAAACCAAAACCGGCTCAGAGTTCTACGCGGCGGGCCGCAGCATCTCTGGTTTCCAGAACGGCCTGGCCTTGGCGGGTGACTACATGAGCGCTGCCTCCTTTCTGGGTATTGCCGGCATGGTAGCCACTAAAGGCTACGACGGACTCATTTATTCCATCGGATTTCTGGTGGGCTGGCCGCTCATCATGTTCCTCATCGCGGAGCCTCTCCGGAATCTGGGCAAATATACCTTCGCTGATGTGGTGGCTTTCCGGCTTCGGCAGCGCCCTATCCGGATTGTGTCTTCGGTGGGTTCTTTGATGACCATCGCTTTTTACCTGATTGCCCAGATGGTGGGTGCCGGAGGCCTGATCAAAACCCTTTTCGGATTGGATTATGAGATTGCCGTATTGGTAGTGGGTTGCGTGATGACCCTGTACGTGCTGTTTGGTGGCATGATTGCCACTACCTGGGTCCAGATCATAAAAGCCGTGCTACTTTTGAGCGGAGCCACCGTTCTGGTGCTGCTTTCTCTAGCCAAGTTTGGGTTCAGCCCAGGCAACCTGTTGGAAAGTGTAAGTACCCAGTACGGGCAGGAAATGCTGGCGCCGGGCGGCTATATCACCAACCCGTTTGATGCCCTTTCCTTAGGACTAGCCCTCATGCTGGGCACTGCGGGCTTGCCACACATTCTCATGCGTTTCTACACCGTGCCCGATGCCAAGGCTGCCCGCAAATCGGTGTTCGTGGCAACGGGGTTCATTGGCTATTTCTACCTGCTTACCTTTCTGATAGGTTTCTCAGCCATGGCCCTGGTGGGCAAACCGGCCATTGAAGGTATTGACAAGGGCGGTAACATGGCAGCGCTCCTGCTGGCTGAGCAAACCGGCGGAACTGCCTTTTTGGGCTTCATTGCCGCGGTGGCCTTTGCTACCATTCTGGCGGTTGTGGCGGGGCTCACTTTATCTGGGGCGTCCAGCATCTCACATGACCTGTACGTGCACGTGTTCAAGAACGGCGTTTCAGACGAGAAAGGCGAAATGAAAGTAGCCAAACGCGCCACCATCGCCTTGGGTATCCTCTCTATTTTACTGGGTCTGGTGTTCAAGGGGCAGAATGTGGCGTTTATGGTGGGGCTTGCCTTCTCCATCGCGGCCAGCGCCAACTTCCCGGCCTTGCTCATGTCCATCATCTGGAAGCGTTTTACCACCCAGGGAGCTGTTTGGAGCATTGCCACCGGCGCGGCTCTTTCCCTAATTCTCATTGTACTCAGCCCTACCATCATGGTGGACATCATGGGCTACGACGAAGCCATCTTCCCGCTAAAAAATCCGGCGCTGGTTTCCATGTCTGGCGCGTTTTTGATGGGGATTGTGGTGTCTCTCCTGAAACCAGAAGCTACTGCCGCCGCCAAGTTTGAATCTGAAAAGCTGAGAACGTATCTGGGCGTTGGCGCCGAGTAAACTGCCATATCCCGCAAATGGCGTTTAGGGGTTTCTTTTGGTAAACTAACTCCTAAACCCATTTTCTTGGCTGTTTTACGTAAAACCAAGTTTCAGCCCTTCTTTTCAGAATCAGGGCCAGAAACACCTAACCAAGGCTACTTTCTGCCTTCGCTCTTGGCTGCCTTGGCAGAATTTCTATATTTAAGCCCCTAAACCGAACTAACAAACAAATGGATTACCGCATAAAATCTTTTGAGGAGTACCAGGAAACTTACCGTAAAAGCGTAGAACATCCCGAGGAATTCTGGGCCGGCATTGCCGAGAACTTCACCTGGCGCAAGAGGTGGGACAAGGTACTGGACTGGAATTTTGAGGAGCCCAACGTGAAATGGTTTGTGAACGGCAAGCTCAACATCACCGAGAACTGCCTGGACCGTCACCTGGAAACCCGCGGAAACAAACTGGCCCTCGTCTGGGAACCCAACGACCCCAAAGAGCGCTACATCAGGTTCACCTACCGCGAACTGCACGAGAAGGTGTGCCAGATGGCCAATATCCTAAAGCGCAACGGCGTGCAGAAAGGCGACCGGGTGTGCATTTACATGCCCATGATTCCGGAATTGGCGTTCTCTGTGCTGGCCTGTGCCCGCATCGGGGCCGTGCACTCGGTAATCTTCGCCGGTTTCTCCCACACTGCCATGGCAGACCGCATCAACGATGCCCAAGCCAAAGTGGTATTGACCTCAGACGGATTGAACCGCGGACCAAAGCAGATTCCAGTGAAACGCGTGGTAGACGAGGCGTTGGAAAGCTGCCCCAGCGTAGAAAAGGTGATTGTGGTAGAACGCGTGAACTGGGCCGTGAACATGGTGGAAGGCCGCGATGTCTGGTACCACGAGGAACTGCAGCACGTGGATAAAAACTGCCCTGCCGAGGAAATGGATTCTGAGGACATGCTCTTCATCCTGTACACCTCCGGCTCAACAGGTACTCCCAAGGGCGTGGTGCACACCTGCGGCGGCTACATGGTCTACACTGATTATACCTTCCGGAACGTATTCCAGTACGAAGAAAGCGACATTTACTGGTGTACCGCCGACATTGGCTGGATTACCGGTCACTCCTATCTGCTGTACGGCCCGCTTCTTTCCGGTGCCACTACCCTGATGTTTGAAGGCGTGCCTACCTTCCCAGATCCGGGACGGTTCTGGCAGGTGATTGACAAGTTTGGCGTGAATATTTTCTATACCGCCCCTACCGCCATCCGCTCATTAATGGGCGCCGGTCTGGACCACGTACTCTCTTACAGCTTAGATTCTCTGAAAGTACTGGGATCTGTGGGCGAGCCCATCAATGAGGAGGCCTGGCATTGGTACCACATCCACGTGGGCAAAGAGCGCTGCCCGGTGGTAGATACCTGGTGGCAAACCGAGACGGCTGGTATCATGCTGTCTTCCATGGCCGGGGTTACGCCCATGAAACCAAGCCATGCCGGCTTTGCGCTGCCGGGCGTTCAGCCATTGTTGGTAGACCAGAACGGAGACGAAATCACCGCAAACGAGCAGGAAGGCTATCTGTGCGTAAAATTCCCATGGCCCGGCATCATCAGAACCACTTACGGGGATCATGAGCGCTGCCGCCAAAGCTATTTCAGTACCTACAAAGGCCTGTACTTCACCGGCGATGGGGCCAAACGCGACGCCGATGGCCTCTGGCGAATCATAGGGCGAGTAGATGACGTGATCAACGTATCGGGGCACCGGTTTGGCACTGCCGAAATTGAGAACGCCATCAACCAGAACCGGCACATCGTGGAAAGCGCCGTGGTGGGGTATCCGCATGACGTGAAAGGCCAGGGAATTTACGCGTTTGTGGTTTGCGGCGAGGACGCACCGGCCAACCAGGAGAACCTGCGCGCCGAGGTGATTGAAACCGTGGTAGACCAGATCGGGAAAATCGCAAAGCCAGACAAGATTCAGATTGTGAGTGGTCTGCCTAAGACCCGATCCGGCAAGATCATGCGCCGCATCCTGAGGAAGGTAGCCGAGGGTGACACTTCTAACCTGGGGGACACCAGCACCCTGTTAGATCCACCGGTGGTAGATGAGATTATCCAAGGAGCCTTGTAGGCCCCTTTTTTTGGCTCAATCAGTTTCTAAAGAATAAAGTAAAAGAACTTCCCGCCCTGCTTCGAATACTAACTCTTATTGGCAAGCTAAACAGTGAAACGAATTACTGTCAACCTTTTAAGCCTAGATAGGGTATTCATAATGGCCTCATTTGCAGAGCAGATTACATTTTACTTAATCCCTTACCATGAACTTAGACATTCACCACGACGAGGAAGCTCAGCAATTCACTGCAATGCTGGAGCAGGAAGATATTGGCGAGTTAGCCTATGCGCTACCCGATGAAGAAACCATAGATTTTCAGCACACCTACATTGAAGAGGAATACCGTGGCAAAGGCTACGCCGACCAACTCATTAAAAAAGGAATAGACTTTGCCACTTCCAAAGGCTTAGAGGTGCGTGCCTCTTGCCCGGCAGTAGCCCGATACTTGGAGCGACATCCTCTTTAATAAGTGACTCTGAAGCAAGACAAGAAGAAGAAGCACTACTCTTTCTTGCACGGCCAAAGCCGGAATAGCAAACTCAATGTTTCCTTTTCCGGCTTTGGCCGTGTTTTGTTTAAAACTGCCTGAAAACGAAAAAGAGCCTGTGCAATGCCCAGACTCTTCTCTACAAACAAACCTAAATTCTTATCAGGCTTTCGGAATCTTTAACTGCCAACCTACTTCAATGAGGTTAGGGTCTTTTATTTTATCCATGTTGGCCTGGTGAATCTTGTGCCACTGAGAAGCATCCCCATAAAAGTTCTTCGCGATTTTAGACAAAGAGTCTCCGCTTTTCACCGTATAGGTATCTTGTGCGGGTGCCTGAGGAGCAGGGGCTGCGGGTTGCGCAACGGGCTGAGCGGCAACCGGTCTTGCAGCAGGTTGTGCCACAGGCTTCTGTACCGGTTTCTCCTCACCTTTTTTAAGAAAATCAAATAATCCCATAGTTGTATTTTTTGAGTAATAGTCAGAATCGTCAGTCTGTATCCAACTGGTTCACAGGCTAATTTTTACGGACACCCTCAAGATAGGTTTGTTTATTTTCATAGAACTGTGAAGAAAAACCAACGTATGAAAAGCGTGTTTGCCCCTCGGCAAATACGTAGTACTCTGAACCAAAATCTAAAACTATGAAAATGAAAATTGCAACTCCGGCTACTCATCTGTTCACCCTTGTCTGCCTTGTTTGGCTAAGTGCCTTCTCTTTTAGCTGTAACAAGAAGACCGAAGCAGGCGGAAACTCCCAGATGATTTCGGGCCAAAACAGCAAAATCTGGAAAGCCAGCCGTGAAACCACTGCCTCTGGTGACAAAGACAAACTCACCTCGGCTGAGAAACAGGAGCAGATCCAGTTCTTTGCTAACGGTAACTTCACCCAGACCTCGGAAAGCCAGTCGGCCAACGGGACCTGGACTTACAGTGCACCCAACAAAACCCTAAGCCTCACTTATGCCAACAACAACGTAAGCGAAAACTTCACGGTGGCTGAGTTGGATGACGATAACATGAAACTACAGGCCCCTGACGGCTCTACCCTTACCCTGAAAGCTGAATAAGTTTAAGATCCTTTTGAAGAAAGCCCGCTCAAAATGCTTGAGGGGGCTCTTTTTTGCCCTTTCTTTACCCTTGCTGTGTTCCCAATGCCCAATCAACTAAGGCAGAGTTGCACGGACACTTTCAATCCTGTATCATTGGTTCCTGAAGCCCTACTTTCTACTGCTCATGAAATTCCGTCTGCACTTGTTTGAATTGGAAGACCAGCCTTGGTTTCCGCATGCGGTACGGCAGGGAATGATGGATGTGCTAAGGTTCATGATCACGGCGTTGGGCATCTATAAACCCATTGTCCCGCTGCTGCACAAAGCCTTGGCCCACACAGGGCAGAACCGGGTGGTAGACCTCTGTTCGGGCGCCGGGGGTGGCATTCAGCAGGTTTGGCAGGAACTGGAGAAACAAACCGGGCAACAAATTAGCATCACCCTCACCGATAAATACCCTAACCTGGAGGCCTACCAGTTTCTGGCCCAACAAAGCCACGGAGCCTTACGCTTTGAGGAAATGCCCGTAGATGCCACCGCTGTCTCTGGTTCGCTCCAAGGGTTCAGAACGGTCTTCTCAGCTTTTCACCATTTCAGGCCAGAAACGGCAAAGGCTATTTTGGCAGATGCGGTGCGGCAGAACCAGGGCATTGGGGTGTTTGAAGGGGCGGGTAAACGCTGGCACGAATTGCTTTTGGTTTGGTTCGTGTTCCCGTGGGCCATTCTCCTGTTTACGCCTTTTATCAGGCCGTTTTCCTGGAGCCGGTTGCTTTTCACGTATTTAATTCCGCTTATTCCGCTGGGCACCGTCTGGGACGGCACGGTTTCTTTGCTGCGCCTGTACACCCCAGAACACCTGCAGAAAATGGTCTCGGAGATCAACGCGCCGCATTATACCTGGCACATTGGACGCGCCAGGCATTGGAGCGGCACCGGTGTCTTGTACTTATTAGGTTATCCTTCGTAAACTACCGGCATGAACTCCTCCTGGTCCGATGCCTGGCGTCTGCTCCGCATCCCTTTTTCTCTGTTTCTGATGCCCATTTTCTGGTTTGCCCTGAGCGCCGAACCAGATGTATCGGTATGGCGGGCAGTGGGCGTGTTCCTGATTCTGCACCTGTTGGTTTACCCTGCCAGCAACGGCTACAACTGCTATTATGACCGCGACGAAGGCAGCATTGGCGGCCTGAAACATCCGCCCAAAGTTACCCAATCGCTCTACTGGTTGGTGCTGCTGTTTGATGGCCTTTCTATCCTTTTCTCCTTGCTAGTTTCCTGGCGCTTTGCGTTGATGGTTTTGCTTTACCTGTTGGTTTCCAAAGCCTACAGTTATGATGGAATTCGGCTGAAGAAGTATCCTATCCTGAGTACGCTGGTGGTCGTGATTTTTCAGGGAGCCTTTACGTTTGGCATGGTGCAGATAGGCGCGGGCGTTTCTGATGACATTCTCCTAAGCACACCCAATCTGCTGCTGGCCCTGGTTAGTTCTTTGTTTTTGTGCGGTTCCTACCCGCTCACGCAAGTGTACCAGCACGAAGAGGACGCCCGGCGCGGAGATGAGACCTTGAGTTTAAAACTGGGGTTGTGGGGCACTTTCCTGTTTGCGGCGGGCAGTTTAGGTATTGCTACTAGTTTGCTTTTCTACACCTATTGGTTGCGCCAGGAGGTCTGGCACAGCTTGTTTTTTCTGATAGGCACCGGCCCGGTTCTGTTTGTTTTCGGTCAATGGCTTTGGAAAGTGAAACGAGATCCTACCCAAGCCAATTTTGAGAACACAATGCGCATGAACAAGGTCTCCTCAATTTGCATGAGCTTCTCATTTGGGATTATCTTGCTTTGGCAACTCTGGAAGGCCTGAAACAACGAACTATGCCCAATGTAGCACGTACATCGATTTTAAGGCCAATTTTCTGAAAACATGTCTAGAATCTATTGGGTAGCGGTACTGGCCTTCATGTTCAGTTGCCAATCTTCTGCATCAGAAGAAACTACTACATCCACTAACTCCAGCACCTCCGCCACTGTAGAAAAGGGAAAATCAGGCAGAACCATCAAAGAACCGGTGCAGCATATTGTCCAGCGTACGCATCAGTTCTCGTCTAACCAGAAACCAGATTATTTCCGGCTGGCGCTGCACGGCAACTCCATTGCCAAAGGCGAGGTAGAATTCACCATCACCACCCAAGACGGGCAGAAAATCTACGAAGAGAACTTTCCCGCCGCCGATCTGGAAGCCAGCATGGTCTACGAGATGAAGAGCACTACCGCCTCTGAATCTGAGCGCGAGGCCTACATCATCAACCGGATGGACAATTTTGTGGAAAGCACCGACTTTGTTTCGCCCGCCATTGCGCCCAATGCCCCGGTGCAGGCTTCGTTTGTGAATGAAACCACCTGGAAACGCATCCAAGCCAATCCGAAAGCCATTGGATTCAAGTACCTGTTGGGCAAAGAAGACGGCCGCCTTCTGGTCTATGACCCCGAGAAGAAAAAAGCGGTACGGTACGGCAGCTTTGGTGGGTAGCGTGTTTTAGGCTCCTTTTCCTGAAAGCCTTGCTAAACGGAAAACTCCATAAACAAGAAGGCCCCGCAGACAAATCTGCGGGGCCTTCTTGTTTTTAAATATGCTTAAGACTAGCTGTTCATGGAAATCAGGAACTCGTCGTTGTCTTTGGTGCCCTTCATGCGGTCTTTCAGGAATTCCATGGCCTCTACTGAGTTCATGTCAGACATAAATTTACGCAGGATCCAAACACGGCTGAGTTCGTCGCGGTCCATAAGCAGGTCCTCGCGGCGGGTACCGGATGCCGGAACGTCGATGGCTGGGTACACCCGCTTGTTGGCGAGTTTGCGGTCCAGCTGAAGCTCCATGTTACCGGTTCCTTTGAATTCTTCAAAGATCACCTCGTCCATTTTAGAACCTGTGTCAATCAGGGCCGTAGCGATGATGGTCAGTGAGCCACCGTTCTCTACGTTACGGGCCGCGCCAAAGAAACGCTTCGGCTTGTGCAACGCGTTGGCATCCACCCCACCTGATAGGATTTTACCGGAAGACGGAACCACGGTGTTGTACGCCCGGGCCAAACGAGTGATAGAATCCAATAGAATAACCACATCGTGACCGCACTCTACCATGCGCTTGGCTTTGTCAAGCACAATGCTGGAGATTTTCACGTGGCGCTCGGCTTGCTCATCAAACGTAGAGGCAATTACCTCGGCTTTCACGCTGCGGGCCATATCGGTTACCTCTTCTGGGCGCTCGTCAATCAACAAGATCATCAAATACACCTCTGGGTGGTTCTCGGTGATAGCGTTGGCTATTTCCTTCAACAGAACGGTTTTACCGGTTTTAGGCTGAGCCACAATCAAACCACGCTGTCCTTTCCCGATAGGGGCGAACAGGTCCATGATGCGGGTAGAATACTGGCTGGAGCGGGTGGTCAGCTTCAGGCGCTCTTCCGGGAAAAGAGGCGTTAAATGCTGGAACGGGATCCGGTCTCTAATCTCTTCAGTCGTACGGCCGTTCACAGAATCCACTTTCAATAAAGCGAAGTATTTCTCGCCTTCTTTCGGGGCACGAACGGTTCCTTTTACGCTATCACCGGTTTTCAGACCAAACAATTTGATCTGCGACGGGGATACATAAATATCATCTGGGCTGGCCAGGTAATGGTAGTGGGCAGAACGCAGGAAACCGTACCCGTCTTGCATCAGCTCCAGAACGCCTTCGTTGGCGATAACCCCGTCAAACTCGCGGTAATTAGGGTTATTGGCATTGTTTTGCTGTGGCCGGTTCTGGTTTTGGTTTGGCTCGCGGCGGTTTTGCCAGTTAGGGTTGTTATTGTTTTCGCGATTATTTTCACGCGGCTCACGGTTGCCATTCTCTCTTGGCTCGCGCTGCTCACGAGGTTCTCTGGTGGTGTTTTCTCTTGGCTCGCGGGCTTGGAATTCTCTTGGCTCGCGTTGCTCTCTGGGTTCACGTTGTTCACGCGGGGCTTGCTCTCTGGCTTCTCTGGGCTCCCGTTGATCGCGTCCCTCCCGTGGCTGAAATTCACGCGGTTGTTGCATCCGGCTCTCTCTTGGCTCAGGGCGGTTCTCACGGGGCTCACGGGTTTCTGGGCGTGTTGCCTCACGGGTTTCACGTCCGTCTTCCTTGAAAGCCTGTGGGGTGCGGGGTCTCTCTTCACGTACGGTAGCCGAGCCGCGCTCTGCTCTGGCCGGGCGCTCGGTGGTGGTCCGGGCAGGACGACGGGCCGGTGCTGGTGCGGGTGCCGGAGCATCTTCAACCGTCGCTAACACCGCAGTCTCTTCTACGGGCGCCGGTACAAAAGCCGGGACTTCTGGGGCCAAAGCTTCAGGGGCGGCTGCCTCTGCCACAGCAACGGGTGCATCAACCTGTTCGTCTGCCTTACGTGACGATTTTTTATATTTTTTGGGGAGGTTTTCTAGGGGGGTAACAGCCTGCTGATCCAGAATTTTATAGATCAGGTCCTGTTTGCTGAGCTTCTTGAAGTTCGTGACGCCGAGGTTCTCAGCAATTTCTTTGAGTTCTGAAAGAAGAGAATCTTTCAACTCGTCAATGTTGTACATAAATTGAATTAATTAGCTATTCGGTTTAAATGCATAGCGGTTGCAGAGCGCAACAGGCAGACGGAATTAAACAGGAAAAAACTTGGTGTGTAAGTAGTAGTAATGAAGAACCCGGATGACGGTCGTTCTGAAAATGTACTGCAATGTTAGACAGCCTTGTTCTATTTTACAAGCAGTACGAGAAAATTAATATATAAAGTTACACAAATTTTTATAAAAAAGTGCCCATTGCCACACCCTATTCAAAATATTCTATTTTTGCGTACAGTTAACCAGACGCACCATGTTACAGATACCCGTTTTACGCGAGCAAACCGATCTTGTTCTTGCTGGCTTGCAGAAAAGAAACTTTCCTAACGCCGCTCAGGAAGTACAATCTTTGCTGGACCTGGACCAGAAGCGCCGCTCCCTGCAAACCGAGCGCGATGAGCTCTTGGGTCGGGCCAATGCCTTGGCCAAAGAGATTGGCGGCCTGATGAAAAGCGGCCAGAAAGAGCAGGCCGAAGCCCTTAAAACCGAAACTGCAGACCTTAAACTTCGCACCAAAGCCCTGGACGAGGAAGTGCAGCAATTAGAGCAGTCTCTGCTGCAGGGGCTCTACAAGATACCTAACATCCCGCATAGCAGCGTTCCGGCCGGCCGTTCTGCCGAGGACAACGAGGTGGTCCTGGAGCATGGCACCATCCCGCAACTGCATGACCAGGCGCAGCCGCATTGGGAGCTGATCAAGCAATATGACATTATTGACTTTGAACTGGGGATCAAGATTACTGGCGCTGGGTTCCCGGTGTACAAAGGCCAAGGCGCCCGTTTGCAGCGTGCCTTAATTAACTTCTTCCTGGACGAGGCCATGAAAGCCGGGTACACCGAGGTGCAGCCCCCTATTGTGGTGAACGAGGCCTCTGGTTACGGAACTGGTCAGCTCCCCGACAAAGAAGGCCAGATGTACCACGCCACCGCCGACAACCTGTACCTGATCCCTACCGCTGAGGTGCCCATTACTAACCTCTACCGCGACGAGATCATTGCCGAAGGCAAACTGCCCATCAAGAACGTAGGCTATACGCCTTGTTTTAGAAGAGAAGCCGGCTCTTGGGGGGCCGATGTACGTGGTTTGAACCGCTTGCATCAGTTTGACAAAGTGGAAATTGTGCAGATACAGGCCCCGGAAAAGTCCTACGAGGCGTTGGAGGAAATGAGCCAGTACATCCAGGGCTTACTCCAGAAGTTGGAGTTACCTTACCGGGTGCTCCGTCTTTGCGGCGGTGACATGGGCTTCACGTCTGCCCTCACCTATGACATGGAAGTATACTCTGCCGCTCAAGGCCGTTGGCTGGAAGTAAGCTCTGTCTCTAACTTTGAAACCTACCAGGCCAACCGGTTGAAACTGCGTCAGCGTACGGAGGGCGGCAAACCGCAGTTACTGCACACTTTGAATGGTAGTGCCTTGGCCTTGCCACGTATTGTAGCTGCTTTGCTGGAAAACAATCAGAGCCCTGAAGGAATTCGCTTACCGAAGGCGTTGCATGGGTACCTTGGGTTTGAGATGATTACAAAGTAGAGGGAAAATATCTAAGTCTTTGAAGGCGTTTCAGGTCTGTTTTAATAGAAATAGGCTTGAAATGCCTTCTTTTTTTAGGCGGAGTTGTTGCTTGAGCCTTTTAGGAGAGGGTCCTTTTGCCAAAGCTTTGGACTCTTCTTTCGAAAGACGGCTGTTCTAATTTCAGGAGCTTTAGTGTTGCACCTTTGCTTTGGTGCGCTCAAGGCCGCGAGGCCTCGTCTTCCGGCCTCGCGCTTCTTTTTTAGCCTTGGCCAGTAGGCCTGCCTGCGGCACCAGGTCTAAAACAAAGGCGCTCAACCGAAAGACTGGAAATGTGGTCTTTTGCCTGTTACGTTGCTTAGCCAAGCAGTTGAAGGTTCCGCTTTTATGGCTTTCATTGGTTCAAGTCTTTGGTCTGCCCTCTACTCTAAACTAGAAATATGACTGGAGAATATTAACAAGTTCCTCCCGAGCAGCCACTTTCTTACTAGCAGGTTTTCTTTAGGGACAAGGAGATGGTTAGACTTGTTGAAGGAGCGGCAAGCTTTTAGGCCCTTCTCAATAAAACAAGCTGTAAACCCTTACCTACATATCTACAACTTGCTTTCTGCCAAGGCCGCATCCAGTTCTTCCGGTGAGGGGTTTTTCATGGGTTTCTGGTCTCCTACCACCACCATAGGAAACCGGACTTTTCCCCGGTTCATGTCTTGGATAGCTTGCATGGCTTCGTCGCTTTGCTCAACATTGATGTAGTCGTAAGCCACGTCATGCGTTTTGAAGTAGTCTTGAATGGCGATGGTCTTTTTGCACCAATCGGCACCGTATAGAATGGGTTTGGCAGCCATAACTCACATAGTTGGTCTGCCATTTTCTACGGCTTTTGAGAAAAACAGGCTAAAAGCGGCTTTGCGGCAAAGGCACCTAAGCACTCTGCTCCACCACAGGTAACTGGAAATCGAACTTGATTTCGCGCATGCACCTGAAGTGGCGCTCTGGGCATTTGGAGTAGCCTATTTTAGAACATGGGCGGCAATAGAGGTTCTTTACTTCCATCACTTCATAATCCTGCGTGTAGGGGTACATCCCGAAGTCAGGTACTGTGTTCCCCCAGATACTGTAAATCTTCTTCTGGAAGGCGGCGGCGATGTGCATGAGGCCAGTATCATGGCTGAATACTGCCCGGGCTTGCCGTATTAGGGAAGCGGAACCGTTCAGGTTGTATTGTCCGCAGGCGTTATAGATGACGGTTTTTGCGGATGGATTGGAAGGAATTTGCCCCTTGTAAGGCTCTGAAGTAAAGTACATCTCCATCATCTTCCCTACCTCGGCATCTTCTTTTCCGCCTAACAAGATGATGGGACCATTGATTTTATCGCAGAGTTCAATGAGGCGGTCAACGGGAAGCCGTTTAGTGTAATGCTGCGCCCCAATGGCAATAGCGTAATACCCTTTTTGGTGAGAAGCAGGGAGAGTTGTCAAGTCTATTTCGTCCTTCTCAGGAATAAAATAATCCAAGCCTTTTCCATCGTTTTTTACCCCTAACGAGGAAGCAGTTTCCAGGTAGCGGTCTACAATGTGCACATCAGGCATGCGGTTAATCTTGAACTTCACCAGGAGCCATTTACGGTAGTTCAGCTTATTAAAGTTTCTGCTGGGTTTGCCTAAACGGGTTTTCAGGATGCGGGTGCGCAGATTGTTATGCAGGTCCAGCACTAAGTCATAGTTCTCGGCCTTGAGTTGCTGCAACAAGTCCTTCAAGGACTTTTCCAAGCAGAATACCTTGTCCACATACGGGTTGCTGACCACAATATTCCGGAAGGCGGCTTTGGTACAGAAATGCACCTCGGCACCCGGCACCTGCTCTTTCACGCACCGGATAACCGGCGTGGTCAATACAATATCGCCAATGGACGAGAACCTGATGATGAGGATTTTTTTCAAGCGAACTCCGGTTTTTGCACTCGCAAAGGTACAGAGCTTAAGTTAGTTTAAGAACCCTTACAAATACCTTGATTATATTTTAAACTCTGTCAATGTAAATAAGTCAGTGTTCCTCTTGGTTACTGGGGCTCCTTTTACCAGTTTTTTTATTTGGTTTCACAACAATCAAGTTTAGCTCCTGAACATAAAGACTTTTTCTCTTCTGCCTGCTGAAGTTTTCATAAATTCTATTTTTATACTTGAGTAGCTCCGGAAAAGCATTCAACATCGAAGGAATATCACCAAAAACTGAAAACTCGGCAAATACTTCTTCAATATTTGAAACTAAACTCTTGTCCTCAACTCCATGCCTTTTAACAAGGTCAATCCTAGAAATCAAACTTATTCTTTCTGAATCTAAAACTATGTACTCTGCCATTCTTACTAAAACTATGCTCCGGATTAAACAAGTTTAAAACCTCCATCAAACTATTTTATCAGATTTTCAATTAGGTCCGTTAGTAACTTTTTCCTTATATAAAATATACGCAAGCCATTTCTGATTATTTAGCATCACCTACTTTCTAGGTATCTAAAGGGTTATCCTACAACCCGTACTTATCCAGCAAGTACACCAGAGCCGCCATAGAAGCACCGCCCAGTTCCAGTTCGCGGCGGTTTACTTTGTCAAAGGTGTCATTGGCGGTGTGGTGGATGTCAAAGTAGCGCTGGGAGTCTGGCCGGAAGCCGATGAGGGCCACCCGGTCATCTTTCAACGGACCAATATCAGCGCCGCCTCCGTTGCGGTCAATGTCGTGGAGGCCGTACGGGGCCAGCAGTTCTCGCCAGGCGAAGGCTTTCTGGTAGGCCGCCTCGGTAGTGGTGGCAATCCCGAACCCGCGGGGCGTGAACCCACCGGCATCTGACTCGATGGCGGCAATGTGCTTTTCACCTTGCTTCTTGGCCACCTCAGCGTACTTGGTGCCGCCGCGCAGGCCATTCTCCTCGTTCATGTACATCACCGCACGGATGGTGCGCTTGGGCTTGTAGCCCATCGCTTTCATCAGGCGCAACACTTCCATGGACTGCACGCAGCCGGTGCCGTCATCGTGGGCGCCTTCGCCAATGTCCCAACTGTCCAGGTGACCGCCAACTACAATGATTTCGTCTGGTTTCTCAGAGCCCTTTATTTCGCCAATCACGTTGTAGCTGAGCACATCGGGGAGCCACTGCGGGTTCAGGCGGAGGTGGAATTGCAGCTTTTGGTCTTCTTTCAGCAATTTGCTCAATAAATCGGCGCCCTTAGTGCTGATGGCTACGGCCGGAATCTTGGGAGCATCCTCGGCGTAACGCAGGCCACCGGTGTGCGGAAAGTCATCGTTGTTGGAAGCCATGGACCGCACCACCACTCCTACGGCACCTAAACGCCCGGCTTCTGATGGTCCGCTGGAGCGTTGGTCAACGGCACCGCGGTAGGCGTGTCCGGTAATGATGTGGGTCTGGTCGAAGCCCCGGTTGAAGAAGACAATCTTGCCCTGTACTTTCTTTTTGCCTAGTTTCTTCAGTTCGTCCAGGCCGTTTACTTCAAGTACCTCGGCGGTGAGCCCGTTAGCCGGGGTAGCCACAGAACCGCCTAGAGCCAACACGTTTACCTCGCGGGTAGGTGTGATTTTAGAATTCACAATGGCCGCGTACTCTTTCTCGCCACGTACCCAATGCGGCACCATCACTTCTTGGAGGTAAACGCGGTCCAGGCCCATTTTGCTCATTTCCTGACGCGCCCATTCCACCGCCGCTGCTGCCTGCGGAGACCCGCTTAAACGTGCCCCGATGTGGCTGGTGAGGTAGCGTAGTTGCTCATAGCTCTGGCCTTGCGTAAGGGCCAGGTCATAAATCTTGCGGATGTGCAGGGAATCTTGGTTCTGGGCACTAGCCATCAAAGGTAGACTGAGGGCAGCCGCCAAAGTTAACTTTTTAAGGGAGCGAAGCATGTTGTTTGTTTGGTGTGTATTCTCTAAGCTGCGATGTTACGGCGCAGGAGTTAAAATCTGAAATATGGACCTTAGATTTTAGAGGTGATGTTGGCTATTGCCTATTTCGTTCCGAGTATCTTTTTCAAATCTGCCTCAGAAACGGTCAGCAATCCTACCGGCGGCAGGCGCTCGGTCAGGATTCGCCAGTTGTTATCGGCTTTGAAGACGGGTTCCAGAATCTGGAGGGCTTCGTCTACTTTGCCGGTGTTCGCCAGCGTAATGCCGTGCCAATACTGCATTTCCAGATTGTTGGGCTGCAGTCTTTCAGCGGCGCTGTATTCTTTCATGGCCAGTGCCATGTCGTTTTTCTCTACGGCCAGGTCGCCGTTGTTCATGTGCTCGTAAGCGCGTTGCACCGTCAATAACCGGCGGAGTTCCTGCAACGGTACCTCATGGTCATCTACCCGAAGGTCTACCAACCGCTCGTTCCAAGGTTCTTTCTTGCTTTTGCCCGGTACCACTAGCAGGGCCGCCGATTGTTTCCCCCGGATGTCTCCACCCTGGGCTTCGGCGGCATCCAGCACGGCCAGCATCCGCTCGGCCAAAGGCAGGTGGGAGTTTTGCTCAAACGCCTTCGCCATGGCAGGCCACACCCGCTCATTCAACATCATGTTGGCCTGCACTGAGAAGTCTTTGCCCGTGATGTGCCCGGCGTAGGTGATGCATTTTTTACCCGTATGCGTGGCTACGCCGCCTTTGGCATCCAGAATGGCCACCTGCCGCACCTCGCGTCCGGGGTCGTTAGAAAGCAAAATCTTCAGAGTCTCCTCAGCGGTTTTCCCTTGCTTCATCAAAGCTAATCCGCGCAAGCCGAAGGATTTATTTGTGAATGACTGGGTGGCCACCACGCCTACGCCCGCCTCGCCCCAACTCACCGAGGTACCCACCGAGAACCAGTGACTTTGCACGGCCACGGCCATCTCGCCGGTTTTAGGGTCCCGGGCTACAATGGAATAGGTATGAGCCAATGGTTCCTGTGGTTTGTAGACCTGCGCGGTGGCCGGACGGCTGATGGCCAGGGCTCCAAGTCCGAGAAGTATAAGAAGCTTTTTCATGAAGGAATCTCTAGTTGAATTGACCTGTAAGTTACAGAAAATTGCCGTTAGGCTTACTTATTTCAACTGCTTCAGACAATTGCTTCTTCAAACTAGAAACATAAGGACATTGAATCAAAAGGGTACTCATTGGAGCAATTACTGGCTCTTGTTTGCAGCTTTGTCCTTTCTCAGGACCAACTCTTTTAGGCCCGTTTTGCAGAAAACGGGCTTAAACAGGCTCTACTTTCCTCGGCTTCGTAACCTGCTGTTTGTTGCTTACATTTAGGAACACAAACTAACCTACCCCACTTTACTAACCCAGTATGATTAAACATTTACCCAAGCTCTTCTGTCTGTCTTTGCTGGCCTTGGGGCAAGCGCAGGCGCAAACGCTGCCTATGGCGCAGTTCAACCAAATGAAAGCCCGCAGCATCGGTCCCGGCGTAATGAGTGGTCGGGTGACGGCCATTGACGCCGTGGTGAGCAACCCAGACATTATGTATGTGGGCGCGGCCTCGGGCGGGGTCTGGAAAAGCGAGAACGGCGGCACTACCTTCACCCCTGTCTTTGACGAGCAGCCCAACATCAACATCGGCGCCATTGCCGTGCAGCAGAGCAACCCTAGCGTGGTGTGGGTAGGCACGGGCGAGGGAAATCCGCGCAACTCGGTGAACATGGGCAACGGCATCTACAAAAGCATTGACGGTGGTCGCACCTGGAAACACATGGGGCTGGACAAAACCTTTAACATCCACCGCATTGCCATTGACCCCACCAACCCAGACGTAGTGTACGCGGGCGTGATAGGCTTGCCGTTTGGCGAGCACCCTGAGCGCGGCTTGTATAAAACCACCAACGGCGGGCAGAGTTGGGAGCGCGTCTTGTTCACCAATGAGAAATCGGGCGTTGCCGAGATGTTCATGGACGTGAGCAACCCGAACAAGCTGGTGGTAGCCATGTGGGAACACCGCCGCACCGGCTGGGATTTCACCTCGGGCGGACCGGGTTCCGGACTATATATTACGTACGATGGTGGCAAGACCTGGCGCAAGAAAGGTGCCGCCGACGGTCTGCCGACTGGAGATTTCGGGCGATTGGGTTTGGCGCAGAGCCGCAGTATGCCCAATCGCATCTATGCCTTGGTAGAAGCGACTAAAAACGGCTTGTACCGCTCAGACGATGGCGGAGAGAAATGGACCAAGGTCACCGAAGACCCGTCCATTGTGACCAACCGCGCCTTCTACTTCAACGAAATCTATGTAGACCCCAAGAACGAGAACCGTATTTACATGCTGTACCAACCGGTATCAGTGAGCGAAGATGGTGGCAAAACCTTCAACGTGACCGCTTCCATGGATGCCGTGCACGCCGACCACCAGGCCTTCTGGATTCACCCCGAAAACCCAAACTTAATTCTGGACGGAAACGACGGTGGTTTGGCCATCAGTCGGGATAGAGGCAAGACCTGGAGCTTTCCGGAGGCGCTTCCTTTTGGGCAGTTTTACCACATCAACGTAGACAACGAGGTGCCTTATAATGTGTACGGCGGCTTGCAGGACAATGGCTCCTGGACTGGTCCGGCGTATACCTTCACCCGCGGCGGCCTCCGTAATTACTACTGGCAAACCGTACAAGGAGGTGATGGCTTTGACGTGGTGCCAGACCCCGAAGATGCCCGTTTTGGCTACGCCATGTCACAGGGCGGCAACCTGGCCCGCTACGACAAAGAAACCGGAAGCTCCTACATCGCGAAACCCACCCCGCCGGACCTTAAAACCAAACTGCGCTTCAACTGGAACGCAGCCATTGCGCTAGACCCGTTCAACAAAGGCGGTATTTTCTACGCAAGCCAATTCCTGCACCAGTCCGCCGATAAAGGCCTGACTTGGAAAACCATTTCGCCTGACTTGACCCGCAACAACCCGGCCCAGCAGAAACAAATGGAAAGCGGCGGTCTGAGCTTAGACATCACCTCCGCCGAGAACCACAACACCATCCTCAGCATTGCACCCAGCACCTTGCAACAAGGCGTGATTTGGGTAGGCACCGATGATGGACACGTGCAACTCACCCGCGATGGCGGCAAAACCTGGACCAACCTACGTGACCGGTTGCCCGGCTTACCGGCCGAAGCTTGGATTCCGCAGATTACCGCTTCCCGCCACAGCGCCGGTGAGGCGTTTGTAGTGGCCAACCATTACCGCTTCGGGAAGGATTTCAGCGCTTACGTGTACCGCACTACTGATTTCGGGAAGACCTGGACCAGACTGGTAGACAGTAAGAAAGTACGCGGGTACTCCCACTCCTTTTTGCAAGACCCTGTTCAGCCTAACCTCATGTTTACCGGTACCGAGCACGGCCTGTGGGTGAGCATCAACGATGGAAAAGACTGGACCCAGTGGACGCAAGGCCTGCCTTCAGTTCCGGTGCTGGATCTAGCTATTCAGGAACGGGAGGCAGACTTAGTCATTGGCACCTTCGGCCGCGCCGTGTACGTACTGGACAACATCCGCCCATTGCGCCAACTGGCTGCTGACGGGGGCAAAGCCTTGCAGAAACCACTGGCCGTGTTTGAACCGTCTGAAGCGTATTTGGCCTCCTATGCCTCTGCTCCCGGCTACGGCTCTGAAGCCGATAACTTGTACCAGGCCGCCAACAAACCTACCGGCGCTACCATCACCTATTACCTGAAGCCCAGAGCCAATACTCCAGTTCCGACCTCTGGCAGAAAGCCCGCTCCTAAAAAGAAAAAGCCTGCCACCGAGTTGAACAAGGAAACTGGCGACCGTATGGCCACTTCTTTACCAGCCCGCGACACGGCTGCGGTTCCGGCAGTAGCCCGCGTGAAGGCAGATTCTTTACAACTGCGGGTGTTTGACTCCCAAAACAAGCTCATTAGAACATTGCGCCAATTACCTGATTCTACCCTCGGTTTCCAACGCATGACCTGGAACCTGACGGAGCGCGGTGTTCGCCAACCTATGGGCGGGGCCAACCAAGGTCAACGTACTGGTGGCGAACCAGCCGGTGGCCCAGTGTTACCGGGCACCTACAAAGTGGTGGTGCAGTACCGCGGCAGCAAAGATTCTACGTTTGTAACCGTGAAGCCAGACCCGCGTTTCCCTTTCCAGAAAGAGAACGTGATTGCCCGCCGGGCGCTTCAAGAGCGTTTAAACCAAAACACGCAACAACTGATGCAAGTATTGGACCGTCTGCAGGAAGCGTCTGATGCCACCGAGGCCATCAATGCCCAACTGAAACTGGCCAGCGGCAAAGAGAAAGCCGAGTTGCAGCGCAGCACCAAAGCCATGCAGGACTCCATCAAAACCTACCGCGAAATGATTCAGGGACAGGGTCTCTCCCGCCAAGGCTACGGCCGTCCGAGCCAGCTTACCGCACTTTCTAAATTACAGGAAGCCCGTTCCTACGTGTCAGGCCGTTCTGAACCGGTAACCCAAACCGAGACCCAATTGGTAGAACAAGCAGAAACCCTCACGAGTGAAGCCGTAGGCAAAATCAACTCCTTTTTCTCTACTTCCTGGGCCGGTTTCCGCCAGAAAGTGCAGTCCGCTGCACTGAGCGTGTTCAAGGAAGACAAGAACAAGACGGTGCTTTAAGCCTATTTTTAGTAAATCAGCCCTAAAAAGCCCCGATGCACATAGGTGTTTCGGGGCTTTTTAATTGCGACAGAACATAGTAAAAAGTAAATCTTTCTTTTTTAAGCTTACAATTTTTCCTTTAATTAAGATGTCACTTGCCGTCATGCTCATATGCCATGGTATTAAATCATTTTATTCTCCGCGTAGTTTTTATATCTCATTTCATCCAAAATCATTTTATAGCTATTTAAGAAAACCACCCCCTTCATGAAAAAGTTATTAACCCTTTTCCTATTGCTTTCTCTTAACCAATACCTGAAAGCTCAGATAATTAATGTTACAGCCGCCGTCAAGTATTTTGAGCTAGTAGATAGCCTCAAAGCAGGTAAACCGTTAAACCCGGACACGTGGCAAGCTTTCCTGCAGCTAGAGGGAAATAAACTCTATATCCAGAATCAAGCATTCAGTGCTAAATACTTGGAGAATTACAGAAAGAATATGGAGATCGTGTACATGCCTCAACATGACAGCACTCTTCAGAAAAGGCTTACTGATTGGCAGAAGAATTTTGACACGTATGTCATTCACCAATACAAAGCAAAGGAGCCTGAACTTAGAGCGTATTTGTCCAAATTAGATACTGGCAAAGAGGCGTACATTGACAAGATGTATGAAAGCAGCTACTCCATGCTCCCGAAGCGGCTACAAAAGAAAAGCCCAGATACAAAAATGTTCTTCATTGGCATTCACAATGATGCCCTTGTCCAGGATGGAAACATTGTTTTTACGCTTTGGACATCTTATAATTATGATAAAGCCCAATATGGCGCTTTGGGCGGTCACGAATTACATCATGTGCTAAGGTCTCCTAAACATTACAATGTGAAAGATAAGGACAAAGGCCTGCTTCTTTTATTGAACCTGCTTTTGAATGAAGGTAGCCCGGACTTAATAGATAAGAAGATTTCGCTAGCCCCTGATTTTCCTCAAGAGATGCAGTATGGGGAATACTTTCTCACTACAGGGCAAAAGTCACTGCCTATGATTGATGCAGCCCTTACTGAAATGGCCTTGGGCAAGAAAGAGTATGCAACTAAGGATGTAAAGAAATTAGTAGGGTCAAGTGGCCATATTCCAGGGTTCTACATGGCAGAAATCATTGAAAGAAACGGGCTCAGAAGCAAACTGGTGAAGCATGTAGATGATCCTTTCCAGTTCATTTACCTTTACAACATGGCTGCTAAAAAGGATAAAGCCAAACCCCATATCTTCTCTGAGCAAGTAATGGCTTACCTTAAGAAGGTTGAATCTGAGGCTAAAGGCGGGAAATAGTATTGTCCATTTGGATACGAATAACCAGCAAATAGCGGTAAAACAAAAACACCCCATCTGCCTCTGGCATATGGGGTGTTTTCATATCCAATAAAGCAGTGTTTAACTAGCCACCACCTTGCGCTCAATCTCACGCAAGTTCTCCATTTTCTTGTTGCGCAGGAAGCCGTTGATGTCTTCAAAGTGCTCTCTGATCCGCTTGTTGCCAAACTCAAATACTTTTTCGGCTAAGCCATCCAGGAAATCACGGTCGTGGGAAACCAGAATCAGGGTTCCGTCGAAGGCTTTGAGCGCATCTTTCAGGATGTCCTTGGTTTTAATGTCCAAGTGGTTCGTAGGCTCATCCAGGATCAACAGGTTCACCGGCTGCAACAACAACTTGATCATAGCCAGACGGGTTTTCTCCCCGCCAGAAAGCATTTTCACTTTCTTCTCCACGGCATCACCACTGAACATGAAGGCGCCCAGAATGTCTTTAATTTTGGTCCGCACCTCGCCTACGGCAATCTGGTCAATGGTCTGGAAGATGGTCAGGTCTTCGTCCAGCAAAGAAGCTTGGTTTTGCGCAAAATAACCCACCATACAGTTGTGGCCCAGTTGCAGTTTGCCTTCGTAGTCAATCTCGCCCATGATGGCTTTGATGAGGGTAGACTTACCTTCACCGTTCTTGCCCACAAAGGCTACTTTTTCGCCGCGCTCAATGGTCAAAGACGCATCTTTGAACACGGTGTGGTCGCCGTACTTTTTGGTAAGCTCTTCCACAATCACCGGGTAGTTACCGGAACGTGGGGCCGGCGGGAACTTGAGGCTCAGGGCCGAGGTGTCTACTTCGTCTACCTCAATCAGTTCCATCTTCTCCAGCATCTTCACGCGCGACTGCACCTGTAGCGTTTTGGAGTAGGTTCCTTTAAAACGCTCAATAAACGCGGTGATGTCGGCAATCTCTTTCTGCTGGTCATCGTACTGGCGCTGCTGCTGCTCGCGGCGCTCTTTACGCAACTGTAGGTACTGCGTGTACGGCACTTTGTAGTCGTAAATACGGCCCATGGTTACCTCAATGGTGCGGTTGGTGATGTTGTCCACGAAGGTTTTGTCGTGGGAAATCACGATCACGGCCTTGGCGTTGTTGATGAGGAAATCTTCCAGCCACTGCACCGATTCGATGTCCAAGTGGTTGGTAGGCTCATCCAGCAAAATGAGGTCTGGTTTCTGCAACAGGATTTTGGCCAGCTCAATACGCATGCGCCATCCGCCGGAGAACTCGCTGGTGTTGCGGGTGAAATCAGAGCGCAGGAAGCCAAGCCCTAGCAAGGTTTTCTCTACCTCGGCATCGAAGTTGATTTCCTCAATAGAATAGTACTTCTCGCTCAGTTCAGAAACATCCTCAATGAGCTTCATGTACTCATCTGATTCGTAGTCGGTGCGGGTTTCCAGTTGGGTATTCAGCTCCTCCATCTTGGTTTTCATTTCCAGGATGTTCCCAAAGGCTTTTGACGCCTCCTCAAACACGGTGCTCTCATCTTTGGTGAGCAAGTGCTGTGGCAAATAAGCGATCACCGCGTCTTTGGGCGCTGAGATCTTGCCTTTGGTGGGTTTGTTTGCTCCCGCAATAATCTTGAGGAGGGTAGATTTACCGGCTCCGTTCTTTCCCATGAGGGCGATACGGTCGGTTTCATTGATGTTAAAAGTGACGTTGCTAAACAGAGCCGCGCCGTTGAACTCAACGGCCACCGAATCAACTGAAATCATGGTGCGTTTTACAATTAGAACACAAAGATACTAGTATTTCCCCGATTGCCCTGTATTTCAACAACTCTGGAAGCTTGGGGTCCTTGAAGGCAAGTTCCTCGGAAAACTGCACAACACCGGCAAGGCTAGATTGGCTCCCTTTCGGGCTTGTTTTTCAGAAATCAGATGAAAAGCCATTTAAAATATTATTTTTAGGTATAAGCGAAACGCCTGCAACTTATTGGGTCTTTGCCGGGTCATGTATTAAAGCTTAATGCTCTGCGTATGAAAAGCATCTTCTACCCCCTCTTCTTCTTGCTCCTGGCCTTCGGTTGTACCCCAAACGACGAGTTCTCCCCGGAGCAAGACCCGGATGCGCATAGGTCCAGTACGCTGGTTCCTTCACAAACCATTGGTGAATGGAAGCTGGTGAAAATGAAGTGGCGTTCCCAAATAGCCGGCCAACCCGATGCCACCTATCCTCTGCCTTATGAGGAAGTTCTTCACCTGAATCCAGACAGTTCTGTCACCAGGTACCGGAATGGTGTGAAAGCAACGGGTTCCTTTTCTATCAAAACTTATCCGAATTCTACAGATTGGCACGTTGTGGTTAAATTAGATGATCCCAAAGTGGCGTTCCACACCATAGGGAATTACACCCTAGGCTTAGCACAAGGAATGGCACTGTGGAACGGAGAGGGGGAGTACCTCATGATTGATGCTTCGGCTTCGGATGGCCCAACCGTCTATTACCAGAAATTGCCGAGTGATGAAAAGCAGTAGTCTCCCCAGCCTTGCATCACTAAAAGAAAACTTCTCAAGATTATTACATAAGGCATGTCAGAACTGACATGCCTCTTTTTTAGGCTCATTTCCAAAAACATGGGCAAAACAGCGGCAACCGTCCAGAGGAAACTACCAGAATTAGATAGTAGAAAAGGCAAAAAGTTGTACCTTTTCAAAAAGAACCTTCCTTTGGGGTAAAAACCAGCCAATACAATCGTGATGGAATGGTTTTTGCCAATGCATGCCTATGAAAATCCCGAATAAAAATATACTAAGAACCTCTGCCAGCTTCCTTTTAGCTGGCCTTTCCATTTTCCCGGCCTTGGCGCAGGATGATCCGGCGCCATCGATGTCGGCGTTTGATCCTACTTACGTCAACTGGCACAACCTGGACCCTACCCAAGATAAAATTCAGGGTACTGGGGTAAATAAAGCTTACAAAGAACTGCTGGCCAATAAAAAGCCCAAGAAAACCATAGTGGTGGCGGTGATTGACAGCGGTATTGACATTTACCATGAAGACCTGAAAGGCAAAATCTGGACAAACAAAAAAGAAGTTGCCGGTAATGGTCAGGACGATGACCAGAACGGGTACGTGGACGATGTGCACGGTTGGGGCTTCTTGGGCAATGCCAAAGGCGAGAACATCCGGTATGAGACGTATGAATACGTGCGTTTACTGCGCAAACTGGCTCCTACCTACCAGAACGTGAATTCCATTTCTGAAGTACCGCTGGCCCAGCAACCGGAGTACAAGACGTACCTGCTCACCAAGGCCACCTACGAGAAAGAATTGGCCAAATACCAGCAGACCAAGCAAAATCTGGCGGCGTTTGAGAAAGTGCTTATTCAGGTGCAGACCGTGCTAGCCGATCACCTCAAAACCAAAGAGTACACCCTGCAAGATGTTCAGCGCATCTCTTCGCCAGACCAGAACGTGATGAATGCCCGGGCTTGGCTCCTGAGTAAATACAGCCAGGGGCTTACCGTGGAGTCTTTCCTGAAGTACAAAGAGCACACCGACACTTTCCTGGAGAAGCACCTAAACCTGGATTTCAACCCAAGAACCGTCATCGCCGATAACCCTGAGTCCCTTGCCGACACCAAGTACGGCAACAACGATGTAGTGGGCCCAAGACCTACGCACGGCACACCGGTTTCTGGCCTCATCGCGGGCTTACGCGGAAACAACTTGGGCATTGACGGCATTGCCGAGGATGTGCAGATCATGGCTTTGCGGGCGGTGCCTGAAGGAGATGAGCGGGACAAAGACATTGCGCTGGCGATCCGCTACGCGGTAGACAATGGTGCCAACATCATCAACATGAGCTTCGGGAAGAGCTTTTCTCCGCAGAAATCGTTTGTGGATGAGGCCGTGAAGTATGCTGAGTCTAAAAACGTGCTGCTGGTACATGCGGCCGGTAACGAAGCCACAGACAATGACAAGGTGACCCATTACCCAAGCAGAGTCTTAAATGACGGAAGTCAGATCAAAACCTGGATTGAAGTTGGGGCATCGTCCAGAATGCTGGGCAAAGACTTCGTGGGCATCTTCTCTAACTATGGCAAAGAGACGGTAGACCTTTTCGCCCCAGGCGTGGACATTGTCTCCCTGGCTCCGGAAAACAAGTATGCGAAGATGGACGGCACCAGTTTCTCCAGCCCGGTAGTAAGTGGCGTGGCGGCTTTGGTGTGGTCTTTTTACCCAGAATTGTCAGCGGCCGAACTGAAAGATGTCATCCTGAAATCGGCTACTGTTTATCCTAAGGAAACGGCGCTGTATCCTAACGTTGAAAATGAGACCCGCAAAAAGGCAAAGTTCTCCGACCTGTCCCGCACCGGTGGTATTGTGAATGCCTACAACGCCTTGGTACAAGCCGAGAAAACCGTTAACCAGAAAGGCCCTAAGAGTTAATATGTTTCAGAAAAACCCTTAGTACTTAAAAACAGAACTGCCCCCGGTATTGCACCAGGGGCAGTTCTGTTTTTAAGCCGGTTTCACAAATGATTGGTCGAACCTGCTAAGAAGCAATTTATTGAAGCAGTTAAGGCGGTTTCTGGCATCTGAATCTCTAAAAAGCTTCTGCAACACTCATTAAAATAGTCCATTTCTCTCATCCTCAAAGAATCGGCAATCAGCGTCCTACGGCTCACCCATTTAGCCCTGCCAGAAACCAATCATTTTCTATAAACCATTTTATCAACTTCTTAGCTAAACCCTATTCCCTAGCTTGACTTTCTAGTTATTTCTTTAACCAGCAAAGCTTTTTGTTTTAGATAAAAAAGAAAGGCTATATTTGCTTTACCCTCCCTTGAAACAGATAATCTATATAACTATTGCATGAAACGTTTACTCAAAAAAGCTATTAAACCCTTTTTACCTTCTTACGAAGTGGTGACGACTACCTACCAGGTAATTCCAGGTCTGCCCATCACTAAGAAATTATCAACGCATTCTTTTGAAAAAGGAGAGTCTAAAGAAGCGAAAGAATTCTACGGCAAAGTAGTTTCTTCTGATTTTACAAAAAAACTGGCCCCGGTGGAAGTACAGCTTCGGGTGGCAGGCATCACCATCAAGAAAGCCCAGTACGGCCCTATTGAGCGCTTTGACAAAAAGAAAATTGCCCAAAGCTAATTACCTGTTCTAGGCATATTCCTTTACAAAGCCTCCTTTCCTTAAGGAGGCTTTGTGCTTTTAGAGAATCTTTCCAATCATTTTACACAAAGGAGCCCGAAAGCTCAGATTGTTTTCGGGCTCCTTTGTGTAAATAGGGCTTGAAATAGCTTATCCTTCGGCCAGGCCGCTTTCTACGGTTTTAGAGCCAACTGGTGGTTTCGCATCGGGGTTCAGGTTCCACTCATTGTTAAGCAGGCTGATGGCGTGGTTAGCGGTCATATCAAACTGGCAGGGCACCACCGACACGAAGTTTTGCGCCAGGGCAGCTTCATCAGTGTCTTCGCCTTTGTCAAAATTCACAAAGTTGCCCGTCAACCAGAAATAGCTGCGGCCGCGGGGATCCAGGCGCTCGTCAAACTCTTCTTCCCATTTGGCACGGGCCTGACGGCAAACCCTTACGCCCGCAATTGGCTGGTCAGATTTCTTAGGGAAGTTTACGTTAAGGGCTACCCCTGCCGGGATGCCGTGCTCCAGGGCCTGGCGGGTAATCAGCTCCACGTATTCCTCGGTGTGCGAAAAGTCAATGTCATGGCCGTAATCGCAGAGCGAGAACCCAATGGCGGGGAGCCCCTCTATGGCCGCCTCAATGGCCGCCGACATGGTACCCGAGTAAAGCACACTGATGCTGGAGTTAGAGCCGTGGTTGATGCCGCTCACCACCAGGTCCGGCTTGCGGTCTCTGAGCACATGGTGCTTGGCCAGTTTCACGCAGTCGGCGGGGGTGCCGGAGCATTCGTAAGACTCTACCTCGTCAAAGGCCAGCGATCGGTCCAAACGCAGGGTATTACCAATGGTGATGGCGTGCCCCATGCCCGACTGAGGCCCGTCTGGAGCCACTACCACTACCTCTCCTATCCGCTGCATTACTTTCACCAGCGTGTGAATGCCGGGCGCGGTGATGCCGTCATCATTAGAAACTAAAATTAAGGGCTTCTTCTCCATAGTAGGTTCTTAAGTTTGGGGCCAAATTAGCTTGTATACGCACCATCGCCAAATTAGAAACAGAGCAACCTAGGGCAAAGGCTTGCGTTATGCGGGAAGAAACAGTACCTATGCCGTTCTAAACCACCTATGGCCATGAAAAAGACACTTGTTTTGTTTTGTACGCTGCTGGCGCTGGCTTCCTGCAAAAAAGACGCATCCACCACCAATGATGCCAATGACACGCAACTGGAAGAAGCCGCCGGCGATATCTCCACCGATGCCACCGCGGCTCCTACGCAAACCCCGGATGGCGCTGCAACCGCCCCTGCAGCCTCAGAGCCGATGTCAGAAGAACCGTTGCCGGGCGCTACCTCAACGGCCTCTACCCCACCCTCCGCGGCCAACCCGCTCTTTAACTTAACCCTGGAGAGAGGCCAGGCCGGGTCAGTTAGAATAGGAATGTCTATAGACGAGCTGAAGAAGGCCTATGGCACCAACAAACTGCGCGAGATAGAACACACCATAGAAGGCACTCCCACCCCGGCCTTTGAAGTATTGGGCGAGCGTCACCGGCCAGACTTACGCGTGGAACAGGAGTGTGCCGGAACCGCCTGCAAGGTTTCCCGCATCACGGTGCTTAACCCAGCCTTTAAAACCCATAACGGCATCGGCATTGGCAGTACCTTCCGCGACCTGAAAAATAACTTCAAGATCTCCCGCGTCAGTCCCGGCGAAGGTAATTTCGTAGCCATCTCAGATGAGGTAAAGATGAGTTTCGTGTTAGACATGCGGGGCATTCCCTCGCAGCGATGGGCCAACATGCAGGTAAAAGACGTCCCCAATACCACCCTTATTTCTGGGGTGATGTTGTATCAATAAGCAACGTAGCCAATAGATAAAACCGATAAAAAAGAAGAGCCTGTTACCGCAGGCTCTTCTTTTTTATCTGGATGGAAATAAAGGGGCTTTTCAAGAAACGAAGCCCTAAACAATCTGATAGATTACTTCGCCATTTGCTCTAGGGCAGCAGCGGTGAAAGACTTGTTGTTGAGGGAAGCATATTTCAGGTCCTGGCCGCCTTTGAAAGAAGCGCCTTTCCACTGAATGGGGTCAGAAAGTTTAGAATACTTAAAGTTGGCCAGACGGTTGAACACCGCGTTCTGGAAATCGGCCCCTTCTGGGAAGACAGCGTATTTAAACAAAGCCTCGCCGTTGAAAGAAGCTCCTTTGAAGTCTACCTTGGCCGGAAACTTCACATACTTGAAGTTCGCGACCTCGTCAAAACTGGTTTTCTCAAAGTCAATCTTGCCGTTGAATTTACTGTATTTGAACAGCGCCTCGTCTTTGAAAGTGCTTCCGTTAAAAGAGGCATCGCCGTTGAACTCAGAGTACTTGAAGGCGCTCCGCTGCTCAAACACGCATTTCTCAAAACGCACGTCTTTTTCAAAATTGGTATTATACACCTCGTCTGAACCATTCTGTTTAACCAGGTTGGTAACGTCGCCATCAACGCTGTTGGGGTTGAAGTAAGCCAACACATTTCCTTTGAAGGTGCAGTTGGTAAACGAAACCGGGGCCGTCACGGTGCTGGTATATACTTTGGAATCCTGCTTTCCGCTTTCCCCCTCCTGTTTTTTTACCTTCTTATTCTGCAACTGGGTTAAATCAAGGTCTCCGGTAATGGTGGCATTCTGGTAAGACACCGCCTCGCCGCGGTTTATCTTTGCCACAATCTCAGAGGCGGGAACAGACGCCTGGGCCCAGGCTAAGGCGGGCAGCAGCAGGAAAAACAGCAGATACGATACTCTTTTTGACATAGCAGTAAAGTTAGAGTTGGTTGAATTAGCATTAAGTAACTAGAAGGGGAACCTCTCTCCCGTATGGGAAAACAGTCTTGCCGTTCTATTTCTACAGACACGTTAATCAGTGGATGGTTGCACCTGGCGTGGGTACTTTCGCTGTTTTTCAGTTTGTTTCGTAAAACCCATCCAAAAACAGGTTTCCCCTAACTTCTATCCCCATGGTTCGTCCCCGTAACTTTTACCGCTTTCAACAAGAAGGTCTTCTGCTGCTGCGCATCGGCATCGGGTTTATGTTTATTCTGCATGGCTGGCCCAAGATCACGGGCGGCGTGGAGATGTGGGAAAAGGTAGGCAGTGCCATGTCGGTGCTGGGCATTAATTTCGGGGCTGCTTTCTTTGGGTTTATGGCCGCATTTGCCGAGACCGTAGGCGGGCTGTTCCTCATGCTGGGTTTCCTTTTCCGCCCGGTTACCCTGCTCCTGCTGGTCACGATGATTGTGGCTACGCTCCGGCACATTGCCTCGGGCGATGATTTCAACGGGTACTCGCATGCCTTGGAATCAGCTATCCTTTTCCTGGGCCTCTTCTTCATCGGACCCGGCCGCTATAGTTTAGATGACAAGATGCTGGGTGACGCTTCCAAAAACCGGTTATACTAAAAGTACCACTGATTAAGCCTTTTAACCCTGATTTGGTAAAAACGGCCTTAAATCTGATTTCTGAGCTGCTACTTTCCTTCTCAAGAGGCCCAAACCATGGGCCTCTTTTTATTTTCTCCGCTAGATTGCCTAACATTACTTTCTCATTTAGCTGCCATTCGTCTCCATGTTCTTACCCCTACTCACCACCTTAGGCACACTTTTTCTTTCGTCTCCGGCGCCTGATTGGAAGACTCCTTACGAGAAAAGCAACCGCAACCAAACCGCCACTTACTACGAGTGCATTGACTACTACCAACGCCTGGATGAGACCTACTCCGAGATCAAGATGACGCCCATCGGCATGACCGATGTAGGCAAACCGCTGCACACCGTGGTTATTTCCACCGACGGCGATTTTGACCCAGCTTCTATCCACCGGAAAGGCAAAACGGTGCTGCTGGTGCAGAACGGCATCCATCCGGGTGAGCCCGAAGGCATTGACGCCACCATGATGCTGGCCCGTGATTTGGTGCAGGACAAGAAGCTGCGCAAGCAACTGGACAACACGGTGCTGGTGATCATCCCTATTTACAACGTGGGTGGGTCTTTGAACCGCAACAGCCATACCCGCACCAATCAGAACGGACCGGAGAGCTACGGTTTTAGGGGCAACTCACGCAACCTGGACCTAAACCGAGATTTCATCAAGGAAGACTCCAAGAACGCCAAGACCTTCGCCACCATTTTCCGGACCTGGGACCCTGAGGTTTTCGTGGACAACCACACCAGCAACGGCGCCGATTACCAGTACACCATGACGCTCATCCCCACCCAGCACAACAAACTGGGCGGCGTACTGGGCACCTTATTGAAGCAGCAGATGCTGCCGGCTTTGTATAAAGGCATGGAGAAACGCAAGTGGCCCTTGGTGCCCTACGTGAACTCCCGCGGCGAAACGCCCGAGACCGGCATCTTCGGCTTCGCCGATTTACCGCGGTACGCCAGCGGGTACACCACCCTGTTCCAGACGTTAGGCTTCATCCCAGAGACGCACATGCTTAAAGCCTTCGACAAACGGGTGCAGTCTACCTATGACCTCATGCTGGAGTTCCTGGACTACACCGCCAAAAACGGGAAAGCCATCCAGGCTGCCCGCCAGAAAGACCGCGCCACTTTGCTCACCCAGCAACAGTTTGTCTTAAACTGGGCACCCGATACCACGCAGGTTGAAACCATCAACTTCAAAGGATACGAGGCCAAGTACAAAGCCAGTGAGGTAAGCGGCTTGGAGCGCCTTTATTATGACCGCAAAGCCCCGTTCACCCGCCCGGTGAAGTTCTTCGACACCTTCCGCCCAACGCTTACTGTGACAAAACCAGTGGCCTACATCATCCCCCAAGCTTGGACAGAGGTGATTGAGCGGTTGCAACAGAACCAGGTAGAACTGAAACGCCTAAGCAAAGACACGGTGCTCACCCCTGAAACCTATTACATCACCGATTATAAAACTGGCCAGCGTCCCTACGAAGGCCATTACCTGCACACCGAGGTGCAGGTGCGCAAAACCCAGCAGCCCATCCAATACTTTGCCGGCGATTACGTGGTGTACCTGAACCAGGTAAGCAACCGCTTTCTGGTAGAGACCCTGGAGCCGCAAGCCCCCGACTCGTACTTCGCCTGGAACTTCTTTGACTCTATGTTGGGCCAGAAAGAGCATTTTTCGGCGTACGTTTTTGAGGATTTAGCGGCCCAATACCTGAAACAAGACCCTAAACTGAAAGGGGCCCTGGAGGAAGCCAAAGCCAAAGATCCTGCCCTGGCCAAAAGCGCACAAGCCCAACTCAATTTTGTGTACCGAAACACGCCGCACTATGAGAACACCCACATGCGCTACCCAGTGGCCCGGTGGCAAGGTGGGGTGTTGCCGGTTCAATAATGATGGTTTCAGCTAATATCTGAATTCAATAAAATTTGAGGTAACATGCAAGCACACATCTTGGAACTCAAGTACCACCACCAAGGAAGAGAAGAAGTACTTTACCCCGTTATTCTGCAGGGCAGCTCCCATCTGATTCTGGTAGACTGTGGTTATCCAGGTTCCCTGCCTTTGCTTGAGACGGCAGCAAAACAGGCAGGCTTCTCCCTGGATGAGTTAACCGGAGTGCTCATCACGCACCATGACATTGACCATGTGGGCGCTCTGCGTGAGCTGAAACAAAAGTATCCGGGGCTTTTGGTGTACTCGTCATTAACAGAAGTAGCCTATATAGACGGAACCAAAAAATCTGCCCGCCTCCAACAGGCCGAAGACTTACACGCCACCTTACCAGAAGAACAGCAAGCCAACTCTCTCGCTTTCCAGGAATTTCTGAAGACCGTAGAACCGGTAGCGGTAGATGTCACTTTTAAGGGGGAAGAGGAGCCTGAACTGTTCAGCGGCGCCCACATCATCCATACTCCTGGACATACGCCTGGCCATGTTTCCATTTACTTACCGGCTTCCAAAACTTTGGTCACAGGAGATGCGGTGGTGGTTGAAAAGGATGAGGTAGGAATAGCTAATCCTCAGTTCACGCTTGACCTTGCTAAAGCGGTACGCTCTGTAGAAAGAATAGCAGAACTCCAGCTAGAGCAGCTCATCTGTTACCACGGCGGTGTGGTGCAAGAAGGCATCGACCAAAAGCTGCAGAAACTGATCTCACAACAACAGGTTTAGAAACTACTTTCTCTAAAATAGGTCAAAACTACCAAAAGCAAAGAGCCTCTTCCTGAGTAGGAAGAGGCTCTTTGCTTTTGGGTAAAAAATATTTACGATTTGACATACACTATATTACGAAATTTTCGTAGAATTACGAAGACATCGTAACATAAGTATCCTATGGAGAAACTAACCCAACAAGAGGAAGAAGCCATGCAGGTGATTTGGGAGTCTGGCGGGGGCTTTATAAAAGATTTTCTGGAAAAGCTACCGGAACCAAGACCACCTTACACCACCTTGGCTTCCACCGTGAAGAACCTGGAGAAAAAAGGCTTTGTGCAGGCTGATAAACTGGGCAACACCTACCGCTACCTCCCGCGCATCAAGGCCGAAGAGTACAAGAAGAAATTCATGAAAGGCTTTGTGGGCAACTACTTCCAGAACTCCTACAAAGAGTTGGTGGCGTTCTTTGTGAAAGAGAAGCAGCTTAGCCCCCAAGAGCTGAAGGAGATTATGGACATGATTGAAAACCAAAAATCAGAGTGATATGCCCGCGTTTCTCCTCTATCTCTTGCAAGTTAACGTAGGGCTGGCCCTCTTCTATGGCACCTACCAGTTGGTTCTGAGACAGACCACGTTCCATCACCTAAATCGTCTGTTTTTGGTGGCAGGCCTGCTGCTTTCGGGCTTGTTTCCCTTCTTTGACGTCACGTTCCTGTTCAAAGAAAAGCAACAGCTTTACCAGACCTTCCAAAACTTTTCTCCGGTTTGGTCAATGCCCGAAGCCCTGGCTCCAGTGGAAACAAGGTTTGATGTTTGGCTAGTACCGGTAGTGGTTTTCTGGCTGGGCGTAGGGGTGATGGGCTTCCGGTTTGGGCTGCAGTGGATATCCCTGTACACCATTCACCGGCAATCCAGGCCCGCTTCTTTCCAGGGCATCAAGTTCCGGCAAACCAACGTCAATTTACCGCCCTTCTCCTTCTGGAAAGTGATTTACTTTAACCCAGACCAGCACCCGCAAGCAGATTGGTGGCACATCTTACAACATGAGCGCACCCACGTGCAGCAATGGCACACTCTGGACATCCTGCTCATGGAGCTGACCACGCTTTTCCATTGGTTTAACCCGGTGGTGTGGCTTTTGCGCAAGGCCCTAAAACAGAATCTTGAGTTCCTCACCGATCAGCAGACCCTGCAGGCCGGCATCAACCGGAAACAATACCAGTTCTCGCTGTTGAACACGGCGGGAGCGGCCCCTCTTTCCTTTACCTCTTCTTTCAGTTATCCATCCTTAAAACACAGAATCATGATGATGAACAAAGCTCCCTCTGCCCAAGCTCAGAAAGTGCGCTTCCTGGCCGTATTGCCCCTGTTGTTTTCCGGCCTGATCGCCTGTCAGGGAATTGCCGGTTCCAGCCCTGAATTAGGAGAAATCCTGCCGCAGGGCAAGGCGCTGGCGCAGGCTCCCCAAGAGGATTACAACACCTTCCTGGAACGAAACCCAACCATTAGCCGTGTGGGCTGGAACAAAGACTCTTTGTTTGTGCACCTGAAAAACGGGCAGACAGAAACCTACCCAACCAGCAGGGAAGGACTGGCGGCCGCCGAAAAGAAATACGGAACCTTACCGCCACCTCCTCCGCCCGTGCCGGCCCCACCTGTGCCCGCAGAAGCAGCATTAGCTCCAGCGCCGCCGCCCCCACCTTTCAACGTAGAGTTGCCCCAGGGCTTCAAGAAGCGTAACCCAACGGTAGCCGGGCTCAGCACCGACGATGGCAGCTTTCATGTCATCCTGAAATCTGGGGATGTGGAGAGTTTTGACTTCAACGCCGCAGGCATTGCCGCCTTTGAGAAGAAGTATGGCACGCTTCCGCCACCACCGCCCCCCGTGGCACCTCAGAAGAAAGTCGCTCCCCAAACCAAAAAAGACGATTAACTTCTTCTCCTCGCCCCGTTTCAGGCCTGCTTTTCCCAAAGCAGGCCTGAAACGGGTTCCATCCGCTGTCAACCCCCGCCTGCCGTTGTTTTAGCTTTTATGGCAAATCCTCCTAGCTTTGCAGAATACCCTTTTCAATAGCTATCAGATTTGGCAGACATTTTAGACATTCAGGGACTGAGCAAACGCTATGGCGCAGTGCAGGCCCTTGACCAATTGAGCATCAGAGTACCCGAGGGAAGCATCTACGGGCTGTTGGGCCCTAACGGCAGCGGCAAAACCACCACCCTGGGCATTGTGCTGGATGTGATCAACGCCAGCGCCGGCACCTTTCACTGGTTTGGGCAACCTACCTCCAAAAACACCAAACGCCGCATTGGCGCCCTGCTGGAAACCCCTAATTTTTATCCTTACCTTACTGGTGAAGAAAACTTGCGCGTCTCCGCTGATGTGAAACGGGTAGACCACGCGCGCATCCCGGTCATTTTGCAGACGGTGGGGTTGGCCCAGCGCAAAGACAACAAATTCAAAGGGTATTCCTTGGGGATGAAGCAAAGGTTGGCCATTGGCGCGGCCCTGCTGGGCGACCCCGAGGTGCTGGTTTTGGATGAACCCACCAACGGCCTGGACCCCGAGGGAATTGCCGAAGTGCGTCAGCTGATCTTGGACATTGCCGCCCAAGGAAAAACCATTTTATTAGCCAGCCACCTATTAGATGAAGTAGAAAAGGTATGTACCCACATGGCCGTCTTACGCAACGGCAAACTGAAAGCAGAAGGCCCGGTTTCCTCTATCCTTGCCACCAATGACCTGGTGTTTATCAGTGGCGGGGCTCCTTTGGAGGCACTTTTACAGATAGCGCGCACGCTGCCCTTTGTGCTAGAGGCCAAACAAGTAAACCAGCAGATCCAACTAACCCTACAGCCAGAAACCGACAGCTCTGAACTGAACCGCGCGTTCTTTTCCCAAGGCATTGCGCTAGGCCAACTGGTGGTGCGCAAAAAAAGTCTGGAAAGTCAATTCCTGGAAATCATCAAAGCCAATCCCGCATGACCTCTCTTCTTCGCATAGAACTTCGCAAACTGCTGCCTTATTCTACCTTTTGGGTGCTCTTACTCTTACAGTGCAGCCTCTTGTTTATCTTTTTCTACGCCCGCGGTCACGTGATGATTAACGGGCAGATGGCCGGCGCTGAACTCTACCAATTCCCTAAGTTGTGGATGCATCTGGCGTACGTGTCAAGTTACCTCAACCTGATCCCGGGCATGCTCATCATTATCCTGGTTTCTGATGAATATGCCTTCAGAACGTTTCGGCAACAGGTGATTGACGGCTTCTCGCGGGCCAACCTGGTGCAAAGCAAGTACTCGGTCATTCTGCTGTTGGCGTTTCTGCTGGCAGCCTATGTGCTTTTACTAGGCTTGGGATTTGGGCTGTACTACGGCAAGGATACAGAAGACGCCTCCATGTCCACCGATGCCCAATCCATTTTCTATTACTTGGTGCAGTTGGTGGGCTACATGTCACTGGCCATGCTGGTGGCCTTTCTGGTCCGGAAAACGGGACTAGCCATTATGGTGTTCATGGCGTACACCCTGGTAGTAGAAAGGCTCCTTCACTGGCAAACCCCCGATGCCGTGGACAGATACTTCCCCATGAAAACGTTTGGGGCCTTAACACCTAACCCGCATGCAGAGTTAGAGCAACTGATGCTAGGCATTACCGAGACCCTTTCCCCTTTGCAGGCCTTGGTTCCGGCGGTGTTATACGTCACGTTATTCTGTTTGCTCTCTTACCTGCTACTGCGGTCCCGCGATCTGTAAGGGCGCTTTAGGCCTATTTAGAGGAAAACACCGCCAAAACAAAAAACGAGAAGGTCCCGCTAAGCAATAGCGGGACCTTCTCGTTTAAACTGATTTACCTTGGAAAAGAATCTTACAAGTCTACGGAAGTTGTTTTCACATCGCTCTGATTGGAGATGGCCCCAAAGTAGCTTACAATCTTGGCCAGATCTGGAAGGCTGGTATACTTGAGTTTGTTTTGCTTCACATACTCTTTCATCATGCCGTTCTTCTTCCCGAAAATGGTTTCCAGGTCCTTTTTCACGTTCCGGAGTTCTTTCACCTTGCCGCTGGGTAGCAGAATGAAATAGTTGTCCAAGCGCTGGTCTACGTACATGGGGCCTCCTACCGGATAACCGCCGTACGGATAATACCCACCCCGGTACATAGGATCACGGCTGATGTCCCGGCGGGTCATGGTCTCCCGCTTGAGCAAGCCGTATTTGCCTATCACAATCTGCTCAAAGAAGGCCGGCGCCAAGAAGTCACTATAATCATTCCCGAAATTCCAGCGTTGCGTCACGAACACGCGCCGGTACCTGCCCTCGTTGTCAATGGCTTCAAAGCCCCGTACCGCCACCGGCGAGTAAGCCACAACCGAGTTGTCTGGCTTGTTTATCCTGATTAAGTCTTCTGAGCGGTGATACGTGATTTTTCCGCTTACTGAGTCGCCGTTGGCCAGGTAGACTCTGCCTTGAGGCCATTCGTCTACCAAACCCGAAGACTGTGCCATGGTGTTGGCTGCCCATAAAAACAGTACTACCAAAAGCCCAAACGCTTTTCTTACCATCATCTTCATTTTATTATATTCTTCTTTGTAAAGTAATATACAGTTCTTTAAAAAATATACCTTAATACTTATGAGAAGGTTGTCTAATTCTCAGTACTTTATAACGTAAAAGGAAGATATTTTCGTGTGTCTAGGAGTTAAAGCCATGATGCCCATTTTTTCTGCCTTAATTTCTCCTGTGAACTGAATCTTATTAAATATATTAAGAATATAATACAATAAAAACTATATGTTCTATTAAAGCAAAAAGGCGAAGGGTTTCCCTCCGCCTTTTTACTTTATGTTATTTTTTCAGGATCAGGTGTCCTAATTTATCCCGTTTGGTGGTTAAATACCGTTGATTGTGCTCATTAGGGGTAATTTCAATAGGCACTTGCTCCACAATTTGCAGCCCGTAACCAATTAGGCCTGTGCGTTTGCGGGGGTTATTAGAAAGCAGCCTCATTTTAGTCACCCCCAAGTCTCGGAGGATTTGGGCCCCAACGCCGTAGTCGCGCTCATCCGTCCCGAAGCCTAGTTGCAGGTTGGCTTCTACGGTATCTAAGCCTTGCTCCTGCAGCTTGTAAGCCTTTAACTTATTCAACAAACCAATACCGCGGCCCTCCTGGTTCATGTACACAATCACGCCTTTGCCCTCGCGCTCAATCATCTCCATAGCTTTGTGCAGCTGGGGACCGCAGTCGCAGCGGGAAGAACCAAAGATGTCACCGGTTACGCAGGAAGAGTGCACCCGTACCAACACCGGCTCGCCTTCTTCCCAGGTACCTTTCACCAAAGCAAGATGTTTGGCGTTGTTGCTGCGCTGAGTGTACGCGTAGAGGTCAAAGTCACCCCAGTCAGTAGGTAGCTCCACAGCAATTTCGCGGTCTATGAGGCTTTCCTTTTGCAGGCGGTACGTGATCAGGTCCTTGATGGAGATCAGCTTGAGGTTAAAACGCTCGGCTACTTTCTCCAGATCGGGCATGCGGGCCATGGTGCCGTCTTCGTTCATGATCTCCACCAGAACCCCGGCCGGAGCTAAACCAGCCAGTTGCGCCAGGTCAACGGCGGCTTCGGTGTGGCCAGCTCTTCTGATTACGCCTTCTTTGCGAGCGCGCAGCGGAAAGATGTGTCCGGGTTTGCCTAACGAGGCCGGATCGGTTTTAGGGTCGGCTAAGGCCAGAATGGTTTTAGCCCGGTCTGAGGCCGAGATACCGGTAGTACACCCGTGGCCCAGCAAATCCACCGATACGGTGAAAGGCGTGGCGTGCAGGGCGGTGTTACGGCCCACCATCAGCTCAAGGCCCAGTTCATCGCAGCGTTCCTCGGTGAGGGGAGCGCAGATAAGGCCCCGGCCGTGGGTAGCCATGAAATTGACGATCTCGGGAGTTATTTTCTCCGCGGCACAGATAAAATCGCCTTCGTTCTCGCGGTCGTCATCGTCTACCACAATCACTACTTTGCCGGCTTTTATATCTTCTATTGCGTCTTCTATTTTATCTAACATGATGTTGTCTTCTACGGTAAAGCAAGCTAAACGACATGCCTGCTTTGAGATGCGCAAAGATAGCGGTTTTTGAATGGCAAAAGTGCGCATCCTTGGGCATAGCACTAACATGCATTATACTTACCTCCTGTATAACAAGCTTGCGCTAGAATTAGTGACGACTCAGGAAAATTTTCCGGAGGGAAGCAGCAGATTGCCCAACGCGGGTGGACTGAAAGGAACTAGTTATCTCCAAATTGAGGCTAAGGCTACCAAAAGGAAAAGCGCTTTTAGCCTAGTTTAGTAAAACCAAGCTAAAAGCGCTTTAAACAGGATCTTGTTTAAAGCCGTTTTCCCAGAAAACAGCTTCTAAACAAAGACACGTTGATTAACGGACAGTACTAGTTCATTGAAAAAGAGTAAACAAAGGCAGCCCCCACAGTGGTTTGGGTTTTCTTGGAGAACTGCCCGCTTACATCCTCAAAGAACGCGTCTTTTGCTTTGTCAAACCGGACTTCGGGCTTAATCAGGAAATTGCCTCCTGCCAGTTTGATGTTGCCCGTCATGGTGTAAGAGGTTACTTCCAAAGGACCAAAGTATCGTACGCCCTTGGGATCTGAAAAATACTCGCCCCTGAAACCTAGCCCAAACTTGCTGCTGAGTTCATAATTGGCATACAAGGCCCCTCCGCCCCAAGAGGCATCTTTAGACCAGGTGTCCTCACTTGACTCTGTGTCAGCACCGGTGAAAAAAGAACCGTAGGCAGCGTTCACGCCCAGCTTGAACGTTGGGGTAAGCTGGTACGAGGTGGTAAGGTCGAACAGGCTGGTGTAGCTTCCCTTATTCCCCCCGAAGTTAGACAAGGTATTGTATTCATCGCCCCCAATCCAATTCAGGTACATGCCGAAGCCCTCTAAAGGCGTCAGGTGTACCTGGGCAGTCACTGATTTTTGATCGTTCAGGTCATTGAGGCAGTCCCAGCCGTTGATTACGCCTACCATCAGCCCAAGTTTAGGGCTAGCCGTGTAGTCCAGCTTTGCCCCAGTATGGTAGAAAGGGCCGTTGCCGAACAGATATGACAAGCTGTAGTTGTAGTTGAGCGGAGCGTCTATGAGTTCATACCCAATGTGTGTGGCGTACTGCCCCACTGTAAGCCGAAATTTGTCTGTGAAATCGTAGGCAACGTATGCTTGTTTGATGATTTTGGCGGTGCCGGTATTGCCAAAGTTGCAAAGATCTGCATTAGGCCCAAAGGTAAGATCTACTACCGCAGTGGCTTTGTCTTTCTTGTAGGTCAGCAAGGTCTGGATCAGCCCCAGTGAGATGTTGTCATGGTACTGGTCAAACACGCGGCCCTGGTTTTTACCAGATTCTGGCCGATTGAGGTTGTACTGGTAAAAGGCATCTACGTAGCCGCTCAGGTTGAAGGTTCCTTTAGATGGTTCTTCGGCAACGGCTTTTAGGGTGTCTACAGAGGAAATTTCCTGGGCAATAGTTATCTTAGCAGCGGCAAAAAACGTTGCCGCTGTAAGCGCGTAAATCTTTCTCATACTGCTTCTGTTAACTGTTAGGAATATTTTAGAAAAGTGTTCACACCAGGCCCATGGGCAGCACCTCCTCAAATTGCCGTTTGAGGGACGCAGGTTCTACCATAGGAGACCAGTACTAATAAACAAGGCGGAGAGAAGGGTAACCGTGATTTGCCAGAAGTAAAAGCAGGGGTAATGTCTAGACCACATTACCTCCTGTTTTTACAATCCATGTCACTGGCTTCTGCTCCTGCTGTCTGATCAGACAGAAACAGGGGTTCTTTTAGGAAGGTCTGCTTCCAATACTTCTTCTTTTTCTGGCATGCTCATCTCATACCCTGGGCTGTTGATGTCTGGATAGGCGTGCATTTTATGTTCGTGGATGTCCAAACCTTCCATTTCTTCTCTTTCGCTTACCCGTAAGCCCATGGTCATTTTAAGGACTGCCCACAGCACAAAGGCAAAGGCAAAGCTGAAACCACCTACCGCTCCAATCCCAATCAATTGGCTAATGAGTTGTGGCATACCGGCCAGGTTACCAAAAAAGCCCACGGCCAATGTTCCCCAGATGCCACACACCAAGTGTACCGACAACGCACCTACCGGATCATCCACCCTAAGTTTGTCAAATACCGTTACCGCAATCACCACCAGGCTACCAGCTACCAGGCCAATGATAACAGAGTCAACCACGCCCATCTGGTCTGCACCGGCGGTAATACCCACCAAACCTGCCAGTATGCCGTTGAGTACCATGGTAAAGTCACCGGTTTTGAAAAGCAGGTAAGAAAACAGGCAACCACCCACGGCACCAGCTGCTGCGGCTAAGCTGGTCATTACTAAAACTCTGGAAACCGCTCCTGGAGCGGCAGACAACACTGATCCGCCGTTGAACCCAAACCAGCCCAACCATAAAATAAAGACGCCAATGGTAGCCATGGGAATACTGTGGCCCGGGATAGGCTTGATTTTGCCATTCACGTACTTTCCAATTCTTGGCCCCAGCAGCAGAATGCCCGCCAATGCACCCCAGCCTCCTACCGAGTGGACAATGGTAGAACCGGCAAAATCATAGAAGGGCGTAGACAAGGTGTTTAGGAAACCGCCTCCCCACTTCCACATGCCTACGATTGGGTAGCAAAGGCCCACAAACACTACGGAAAATACCAGGAACGTAGCCAACTTGATCCGTTCAGCCACAGCTCCAGACACGATGGTGGCACAAGTGGCGGCAAACATTCCTTGGAAAAGGAAATCGGTCCAGAAGGTGTACCCTGCATTGTACGAAGACGTTTCACCACCTTCGGGCAGGTTGATCCCCCAGCCAGAAAACCCGAAAACCTTGCCGGCAAAGTCAGCGCCCGGGTACATGAGAGAGAATCCCCACAGGGCATACATCAGCAAACCTATGGGAGGCATCATGCTGTTTTTGAACAGGATGTTGACGGTGTTCTTTGACCTGGCTAACCCAGATTCTAACGTGGCGAACCCCAGATGCATGACAAACACCAAAAAGATGGAAACCATCATCCAGACATTGTTGATGACAAATAACTCTTGTGACATGGCAAATTGTTTAGGTGAGAAATAGATTTTGATTGTGGTGTTGTTTTGTAAAAGAAGGAGGACTTACAGGGCCATTTCGCCAATCTCGCCGGTCCGGATTCGGATGACTTCTTCCAAATCCATGATGAAGATTTTGCCGTCGCCCACTTTTCCGGTAGTAGCGATTTTGAGAATAGTGGAAACCACGGGGTCTACCTGCTCATCGGTGGCAATGAGTTCTATTTTGGTTCTGGGAATGAACCCCACATTGTAAGAGGTGCCACGGTACACCTGGGAGGAGCCGTGCTCTAACCCAAAACCTTTCACATCATAGGTAGACATGAACGGAATCCCGATCTCAGCCAAGGCTTCGTACACCTCTTCAAATTTGGATGTTCTAATGATTGCTTCAATTTTCTTCATAAGCTTATCATCTGGTTTTACACTTATACTCAAAGGGTGTGTTTATCTGTATTTATATGAATTTAAAACAAACCACCTAAAAAGCAAGGGCTTACATTAACACTACTTACTAATTTCAACCAAAACCACCTTAAAACTGGCACCCACCTTTTTTAAAAATTTCAGCCATTTTGCTTTAATTTTTCTTATAACGGCAACAAAACAGACTGTACCTTTCCTTCTTGTTATCAAAATATTCGGTTTACACTCCATTTATTGAGGAATACTCAAGAAAGCCTTCCAAATCTCCCAAGGATGCTAACACTTGAGATCAGCAAAAGAAAATTTCATATCTACCTCAACTAAAAGCAGGAAGCTCTTCTTAATTAATTTGATTGGCTACAGAAAGGTGATTAAAAGAGATTGACCGACGAGAGGCTGGGCATGGAAGTCAAACAAACCCATACGAAAAGAAATAATACAAAAAGCCCTTCGGTTTATAACTTGTTTCTATGAAACAAGCCACAAACCGAAGGGCTTTCCAGAATAGATAATCCTATAAGTAAATAAAAACTGATCCTACCAGAATAAATTTAAAAGTAAAACAGCTTTAGGAGTAGTTCCTTTTAAGGCTGCGGACCAAACACGATGAGAGTATCACTGCCTAGAAAACGTATTTATCTAAATTGGCTCAGACAGTAGGGCCATTCATCGACTTACCACTATCCCTAGAAGGTCTGCTATCTGCTTCTCAAATTCTTTGAGGGCTTTGATGGTGCGTAGGGTTTTGTCCAGTTCCTGGGCATCGGTGAGGCGGGGCAGAGTGTCCATCTGGTCTTTGATCATGAGTTGCACGTTGCGCCACTTTAAACGCAGCACCTCGCGCTCAGAGCCGTAAGAAACCAAATCGCTTTCGTGGGGCACAAAGATCTCGTGGGTAGCCCAGCCTTTGCTAAGTTCATACTTCTCGCTGAGCAGGTCTACCACCTCTGTGCGGATTTCCTTTTCCTCGTGCTGCATAAATTCTGAAGCCGTTGGCAAGAACCCCTGCTCTAGTTTGAGGCGGCACAGGTCAAACAGCTTTTTGTAAATCGGGGTCTTAAACTCAATGTCCTCCAACTCGCCCAACATGAACTGACTGGCAGTGAGGCCTTCCTCCACCTCTTTGTCGGCGTAGTTGAGGATGAATCGGATGACTTCCCGCTCGCGGGTGCGGAGCAGGTTGTTTTGGTCGGTTTCCTGCTGGTCCTCCTCCTCGTACATGGCGGCCTCTGCCTCTGCCGCTGCTGCGGCTTCCGCTTCGGCGGCCATTTCCTCAAAGGAACCCGGCGCGTAAGAAGATGGAGCCGAGCTGTAGGAAGAAGGCTGAGACTGTTGGGACCGGGAGTTTTTTTGCTCCGTGAGGTGAATTTTGTTGTACTCAGAAATCAGCACCTGCTCGTCAATCCCGAACAGGAGACTGCACTGCTTCAGGAACACCGAACGCTTGATGGCGTCCGGAATCTTGGCAATGGACACCACCATTTCCCGGATGGCATCGGCTTTCTTGACTGGATTATCCTTAGCTTCCTGCGCGTACAGCTCTGATTTAAAAGAGATAAAATCCTGGGCGTGTTTCTCTAAATACGCCTTGAAAGCCGTATCGCCTACTTTCCGGATGTAAGAGTCAGGGTCATCGCCATCGGGGAACAACACCACGTTCACGTTCAGGCCACCTTCCAGAATCAGGTCGATCCCGCGTAAAGAGGCTTTAATCCCGGCAGGGTCACCGTCATACAGCACCGTGATGTTCTTGGTGTAGCGGCCGATGAGCTTGATCTGGTTCTCGGTGAGGGACGTCCCAGAAGAGGCCACCACGTTCTCAATACCACCCTGGTGCAGCGACAAAACATCCAGATAACCCTCTACCAGATAGCAGTTGTCTTCCTGCCGGATGGATTGCTTGGCCTGGTACATGCCGTACAGCACATCACTTTTGTGGTAAATGGGCGATTCCGGCGAGTTAACGTATTTGGGTGATTTCTTGTCGTTGGTCTTGAGAGTACGCGCGCCAAACCCGATGGTGCGGCCACTTACGTTCTGAATGGGAAACATTACCCGCCCCCGGAACCGGTCATACTGCTTGCCTTCTTCCTGCTTCACAATGGTGAGGCCGGTTTCCTCCAGGTACTTCAGCTGAAAGCCTTTTTCCAGGGCCGCTTTGGTGAAATCGTCCCAGGAATCTAAGCTGTAGCCCAGCTCAAACTTCTGGATGGTAGCCGCCGACAAACCGCGTTGCTTAAAGTACGGTGCGCCTATGCTTTGGCCCTCGTCATTTTTATGGAGGGCGTTTACGTAGTACTTTTTCGCAAAGTCAGAGAGAATGTAGAGACTATCTCGCTCGTTCTGGGCTTGCACCGCCGCCGGGCTCTGGTCTTCTTCAATGTCAATACTGTACTTCTTGGCCAGATACTTGAGCGCCTCCACGTAGCTGGTGCCCTCAATGTCCATGATGAACTGCACCGAGTTACCCGCCTTTCCGCAACCAAAGCACTTGTAGATACCCTTGTTAGGCGCTACGCTGAAGGAAGGCGATTTCTCATGGTGGAACGGGCAGCAAGCCCACATGTTCTGGCCCTTCTTCTTCAAACTCACAAAATCACCCACTACCTCCACTATGTCGGCTTGCAGGATGATCTGGTCAACAACTTCTTTCTTAATCAGGGCCATGGGTAAACGGAAATGGGGATGTAGACAAAGATACAGATTTTGGGGTTGTAAGTAGTTCCGGATTCAAGCTAGAGCAGCCGTTTTCATTCCTTCAAAATAAAAACGCCAACCTAAAAGGCTGGCGTTAGTCTACTTCTATTCTATTGCTTATTTGGGGAAAACAATGCTAAAACCGCTTGGCTACGAAAAGGCGTTTGCTTAATTGGGGAGAGAACATAACTCCGGCGTCAGAAACACCAGTTTTGCATTTAAGTGGCGGGAGTGCAACACCAAACCACCTTCTTTGGAAAGCATTGCCAGATTTACTTCATCCAAGGCTTGCAGATAGAGTTGCTCAAACTGCATCTGTTCCCCCGTTGCACCTATCCTGGTACTTCCTACATGGCTTACGTCAAGCACTACGGTCTGTGGGTCTTCTGAGGGCACAGTGGGAGAACCAGTCACTGCATACCGGCCAAAGTAGTGGTTCACGGGCAAGGTACCATTCAGGTCGTAGGTAAAGGGTTCGTTTGACTGCTGATAGGTAGAGACATTGGTCAGGTTTAGTCTGGTGTTTTGGCCCTCCACTCTGGTGGCACCGCCTCCCTCCTGCGGCAGTTCTATGTACTGCAGAATCCAGGAGCCATAGATGTCCTGCCTTTCAGGAGCAGGTTCATCTCTTTCCCAACAACTGCTCACCAGAAAAACCACCAGCAGCAAAGAAGTAACTTGAAGTAACGGGGTTCTGAAAGAAAATAGCGTTGACATCACATTAGTTTCTAAGGTTTCGAAATGAATTCTTTGAAGATCTACCAAATAACTCTCTGCGGAAACTTATTACTTAAGTTCAGAAATTCCGGCTTCTACTTTGTCTAAAAACGGATGCAGGTACTCTGGCACATTATGTCTGAATTTGTCAATCAGGAAGTACCGTTTCATGCCATTTAGGCCTACCTCCAGGTAAATTCCGCCGCCGTCAGACGCGTCTGGGCTGCCAATGATAGTTCTTTCCTCGGTGAGGAGCCTGGCAGGAACCTGATGCAGCAAATCCTTCACCTTCTCGTACTGCGCTGGGCTTTTCAAGACGAAGTTGCCTTCGTAGGGTTTGCCTCCGGGGTACCGGTCATTGGTGTCTTCATAAAGCACACCATTTTCAATCTTGAAGATCTCCACACAGTTTTCGCCGCCGCAAAATCCATAGTAATGTCCAAACACCAGGTAGTTGGCAGATTCAAGCGTGGCATCCTCTTCTTTGCAGCCGGTGGATGCCAGAAGAATTAAAACGAGATACAGAAACTTCTTCATGGGTAGTTGGTTAATCAGTTGAAAACTAACAGGAAGCCAGCGCCTCTTTTGTACGCCTCCCGTTCTGCCATGATGACCCTTTTGCCTGGTCATTGGTTGCACCTCTTTCCTTGAAGTTCTTAATTCTGCCTTACTTTTAGGAAACCAGCCTTAAAACAGCTTCTGATAGCTTGTTAAACAGATAGTTTGTACCTTTGTATAGGCGAATTTTAGCGCTATTGACAGTATGGCAATTACCCAAGAAGACGTATTAAAAGCCCTTAGTTATGTAGAGGAACCAGATTTAGGCAAAGACCTGGTGACTTTGAACATGATTGAGGACGTACAAATAAACGGTTTGGATGTCGCTTTCACAGTGATCCTGACCACCCCCGCTTGTCCGCTGAAAGACCTTATCCGGAATGCCTGTATCAGGGCTATCCATACCATGGTCAACAAGGACGCGAACGTGACGGTGAACATGACCTCCCGCGTGACCTCGGCCCGCCAAGACAATCAGGCTTTGCTGAAAGGCGTGAAGAACATCATTGCAGTGGCTTCTGGTAAAGGTGGTGTTGGTAAATCCACGGTGACCTCTAACCTGGCCGTGGCGTTGGCCCAGTCTGGTGCGAAGGTAGGCTTGGTGGATGCCGATATCTCAGGTCCGTCGGTACCTACTATGTTTGGCGTGGAAGATGCCCGCCCGGCCGTGTACCGCATGCCCGATGGCCGCAACCTCATTGAGCCTATTGAAAAGTACGGCATCAAGCTCATGTCTATCGGGTTCCTGGCTCCGGCCGAGAGTGCGGTAGTATGGCGTGGTCCTATGGCCAGTTCTGCATTGAAGCAATTCATCACTGAGGTAGACTGGGGAGAGCTGGATTATTTGCTCATTGACTTGCCTCCGGGAACCAGCGACATTCACCTGACGTTGGTACAGACAGTACCGGTAACGGGCGCCATCATTGTGACTACCCCACAGAAAGTGGCCATTGCCGATGCGGTGAAGGGTTTGCAGATGTTCCGGCAGCCGCAGATCAACGTTCCAATCTTAGGGTTGGTAGAAAACATGGCGTACTTCACGCCGGCTGAGCTTCCAGAGAATAAATATTATATCTTTGGGCAAGGCGGCGGCCGTGACCTGGCAGAACGCTACGGTGTTCCGTTCATTGGTGAGGTTCCGTTGGTACAGAGCATCCGCGAAAGCGGCGACCAGGGCGCTCCGCAGATTCTGCAGGAAGGCTCACCCGCCTCGCAGGCTTTTGAGCAGGTGGCACAGGAAGTGGCCCGGCAGGTTTCCGTAAGGAACGCCAGCTTGGGCAAAACCAAAGTAGTAGAAATTAAAGCGTAAGATAATGGCAGAGATCGCATTAAAAGAGATTTTACTCCAGCAAGTGGAGCTAGCCCTAGATTCTATCCGGCCGTACCTTAAAACTGACGGTGGTGATGTGAAGGTAGTTGACATCACCGAGGAAAAAGTGGTGCTGCTGGAACTGATGGGTGCCTGCGGCTCTTGCCCCATGTCTACAATGACCTTTAAAGGCGGTATTGAGCAGGCTATCATGCGAGCCGTACCCGAAATCAAAGGCATTCAGGCAGTGAACCTTACCCCTATGGACGTGTAAGCACTCTGCTTACTTAGCATACAAGCCCACCGGCTGCAGAAACATACCTTTCTGCAGCCGGTGGGTTTTCTGTTTTAGGCCCGTTTCCCAGAAACTACTCTTTAAATGCGCGATAAGGCTTGGGAAAAAAGAAGCGAATAGCCATGATCAAGTGACAAGCCATTGATTTTTGCAACCATTCCCTTTTCTCGCAGACCTTTTTATCTTTGTTGACCACCATCCTAACCAACATGCTAACCGCCAACGATCCCTCGCTCCACTCTTGGATTCAAATTGCCCCAGATTGTGATTTCCAGATCCAGAACCTTCCCTTCGGAATCTTTCAGGCGGAGGACCGTGACCCCAGGGTGGGCGTGGCCATTGGCGAGTACGTGTTGGATGTGTACGTGCTCACGCAACACGGCCTCTTTGACATGCTGGATGTAGAAGATCCCACTGTTTTCCATCGTCCGTACCTCAACGAGTTCATGGCGCTGGGCCGGACCATCTGGCGGCAGGTTCGCGGCCGCATCTCAGAACTCCTGCGCAACGACAATCCCGAAATCAGGGATAACCGGGAACTCATGGCCGAGTGCCTTCTAAAGCAGCGGGATGTGCAGATGCTCATGCCCGTCAAAGTACCCAACTACACCGATTTTTACTCCAGCATGGAGCACGCCACTAACGTAGGCTCCATGTTCCGCGACCCAGCCAACGCCTTGCTCCCTAACTGGAAGCACCTGCCGGTGGGCTATCATGGTAGGGCTTCCTCCATCATTCCGTCAGGGGTTCCTATTAGAAGGCCCAAAGGCCAAACCAAACCCGCTGATGCAGAAACACCGGTCTTTGGCTCTACCAAACAGCTAGATTTTGAACTGGAAGTAGCGTTTATTGCCGGTCAACCCACTGAAATGGGCACCTCTCTTACCACCTTAGAAGCGGAAGAATACATCTTTGGACTGGTGCTGTTCAATGACTGGTCGGCCAGGGACATTCAGGCGTGGGAGTACGTGCCTCTGGGACCCTTTTTGGCTAAGAACTTCGGCTCTTCCATTTCCCCGTGGGTGGTTACCTTGGATGCCTTGGAACCCTTCAGAGTGGCGGGACCGGTACAGGAGCCAAAGGTGCTGCCGTACCTGGAGTTCAGCGGCCCTAAAAACATCAATATCAACCTGGAAGTAACCCTGCAAGCCCCAGGTCTGCCGGAGGAAGTGGTGATTTGCCAATCTAACTACAAACACATGTACTGGAACATGAACCAGCAACTGGCGCACCATACCGTCAATGGCTGCAACCTTGAAGTTGGGGACATGTACGCCTCCGGAACCATCAGCGGGCCTACGCCAGATTCCTACGGTTCCCTATTGGAATTAACTTGGCGCGGTACCAAACCTCTCCTACTCCCTAATGGCACAGAGCGCAAGTTCCTCCAGGACGGGGATGTGGTTACCATGCGCGGCTACGCCGAAAAGAACGGCGTTAGAGTAGGATTTGGGGAAGTATGCACCGAGATTTTACCGGCTTTATAAGGAAGAGTAGAAAATTAGGAAATGGGAAATTTGTAAATAATTTCCTCCAAAACGAACCTGCTGATTTCTAAATCTTCAAACCTATTCCATGAGGAGCTTCAACCCCAAAGAGATACCAACGTCCGAGTTCCATGGCCTTATGCTGGGAGCCATTGCTCCCCGCCCTATTGCGTTTGCCAGCACCGTAGACAAAGACGGCAATGTGAATCTAAGCCCTTTCAGTTTTTTCAACTGCTTTGGCTCTAACCCACCGGTGCTTGTCTTCTCCCCTTCTCGCCGAGTACGGGATAACACCGGCAAGCACACCCTGGACAATGTGCTGGAAACCGGCGAGGTGGTCATCAACATAGGAAATTACGCCATGGTGGAGCAAATGTCTCTGGCTAGTACCGAGTACGACAAAGGAGTGAATGAATTCCTGAAGGCAGGTCTTACTCCCATCGCCTCTACCCTAGTGAAACCGCCCCGAGTAGCAGAAGCACCGGCGGCTTTTGAGTGCAAGGTGTTAGAGGTAAAACCCATTGGGGACAAAGGCGGGGCAGCCAACTTAGTCATTTGTGAAGCTGTTTTGCTGCACGTGAAAGAGGAAGTCTTCGGGGCAACTGGCAAATCCATTGATCCATTTAAGTTAGATGCCGTGGCACGACTGGGCGGAGACTGGTACCTCCGTGCCCAAGGCAATTGCCTGTTTGAACTGCCGAAGCCGCTGCAGAACAAAGGAATGGGCATTGACCAACTACCGGCCCACATCCGCCAAAGCTCCGTGCTCACGGGTAATAACCTCGCCCGGCTAGGAAACACCCAAAGTTTGCCCACATCAGCGGAGGTCCAGGAATTTACTAGCCAGCCTCTTTACAGATACCTGGTTCATAAGCACCAAAATAACCCCGCCGAAACCGAGAAGCAAATTCACTTACTGGCCCAGCGGCTTTTGAAAGAAGGTAGGGTTCAGGAAGCTTGGAAGGCGCTCTTGGCCATTGAACATTCCTGATATCCTTTTCGGTTAATTTCTCAAAAACAGCTTTAAAACAGATTGAGGTTTGTTTGTAACATGAAGTAGGGGCAATCTCCTGTGGTTGCCCGTTCTATTTCTAGTCAAATGCGCAACCACAAGGGACTGCTCCTACACAGCTGTAATTAGCCGCTATTCTTTTTTCAAAAATCAAAAAGCTGTTCTGAGCCCCTTTTCTTGAAAAGAGACCCAGAACAGCTTTTTGATATATTTTAAATCCGATGCTTAGTAACTAATCTATCATACGTTAATTGCGGACGGCAATCATTAAGCTTAGTTCTTTGTAGCGCATATTGAATTTCTTCGCGATGGAAGCATTGGTAAGGCTGCCTTTGTAGATGTACACACCGCTGCGGTAATGCTCGTGAGTGAAGAGGGCTTCGTTTACGCCGCCGTACTTGGAGATCTCCAGAAACATGGGCGTAAAGATATTGCTCAGAGCCTTGGTGGCGGTACGGGGCACCCTTGATGGTATGTTGGGCACGCAGTAATGAATGACATCGTACTTGCGGTAAACGGGGCGTTTGTGGGTGGTCATCTCAGACGTCTCAAAGCAACCTCCCTCGTCAATACTCACGTCAATGATAACAGACCCGGGGTTCATCTTAGCAACCACGTCTTCCGCAATCATGCACGGCACTTGCCCATCTTCGGCGGTTACGGCTCCAATCACTACATCGGCATCCTGGATTTCGCGGTGCAGAATGGTGAGATCTAAGGTGGAGGTGAAGAGTTGGGTTCCTACGTTCTGCTTGAGGCGGCGCAGTTTATACAGATGATCGTCAAAGACCTTTACCTCGGCTCCAAGACCTAAAGCGGCACGGGTTGCATACTCGGCTACGGTTCCGGCGCCAATAATCACCACTTTGGAGGGAGGCACACCAGTGATACCGCCTAAAATCACGCCTTTGCCCTCGTTGCTGCTGCTCAGGTACTCGGCCGCGATCAGCATAACGGTACTACCGGCAATCTCGCTCATAGCCCTTACAACCGGCTTGGTATCAGACTTATCTTTCAGCAGCTCAAAGGAGATGGCATTGATCTTTTTACGGCAAAGGGCGCTGATGTACTCTGAGGTAAGGGAGCCAATCTGCAACGCCGAGATCAGGGTCTGGCCCGGTTTGAAATAATCTAATTCATCTAAAGTAGGCGGCGCAATCTTGAGCAGGATATCTGCTTCGTAGACTTCTTTGGTAGAGTAGACAATGACCCCACCCGCCTCTGAGAATTCATGGTCTGAGTACTTGGAGGGAGCCCCCGCCCCAGATTCAATCCAGACTTCGTGCCCGTTATCGGTTAATTGTTTCACTGCCTCCGGCGTAAGCCCGATGCGGTTTTCCTGTAAAGAAGATTCTTTGGGGATGCCAATAAACAGATTCCGTTTACGGGTTTCTATCGCCAACATTGACTCTTTGGGCATCAGACTACGTGCTGTGGCCTTGGTCAGGGCTTCAAACCCGCTCTTCTCCGTCATTTCCTCCATCATAAACTCTCATGCTAATGATACGCGCCTCTTCGGCTTCTCCGGTTTCAATAGTTACCTCCACCCCTTCCTCAGGGAGCAGGTCTGCCACTTTTGAGGGCCATTCTATCAGGCACAGGTGACCGGAACTGAAATATTCCAACGCCCCTATATCCAAGGCTTCCTCCTGATTTTCGACCCTATAAAAATCAAAATGGTAAATGAGTTCCCCATTCTCTGCCTCGTACTCGTTCACGAGCGAAAATGTAGGGCTACTGACCGGTTCCTGTACCCCCAATTGGACACATATCGCCTTGATAAAGGTGGTTTTACCGGCCGCCATCTCACCCTCAAACAAAATTATCCTTTTTTGTCCGATAAATGATAACAATTTGGCGGCGGCCTTCGGTAAATCCGCTTTTGTGAAGATTTCAATTATTTGCTGGCGCGCTTCAGGCTCAGGCATTTCTAGGTGAAAGGGTTATAAATGGAATGATGGTTTCCTCTAAAGAGACGCCTCCGTGCTGGAACGTGTCTTTGTAGTGGTTCACGTAGTAGTTGTAGTTGTTAGGGTAGGCAAAGAAGTCATCGTTCATGGCGAAGACGTAAGCCGTAGACACGTTGCTTTTTGGCAGGTGGAACCGCTCTGGCTTGCGGCATACCAGCACATCTTTCTCCGTAAAGCCCAGGTTTTTGCCGTGCTTGTAGCGCAGGTTGGTGTTGGTATTGCGGTCGCCCACAATCTTGAACGGCTTTTTCACGCGCACGGTACCATGGTCGGTGGTGATGATGAGGCGGCCTTTCTTGTCTGCGATGGCTTTTAAGGTATCAAACAAAGGCGAGTGCAGAAACCAAGAGCGTGTCAAAGAGCGGTAAGCAGCCTCGTCGGCAGCCAACTCCCTGATCATCTGCATATCGGTACGGGCGTGTGAGAGCATGTCCACGAAATTATAGACAATCACGTTGAGCTTATTATTGTCCAGGTTGCTGAACTTGGATAACAGTTCTTTGCCGGCCGTGTTGTTGGTGATCTTATGGTAGCTGAACTTATCGTTGACCTTATTCTGCTGGAACTGGATCTGCAGGAAATCTTCCTCGTGCAGGTTTTTGCCTTCTTCTTCGTCATCAGACACCCACAGGTTGGGGTACCGTTTGGCAATATCGGCGGGCAGCATGCCCGAGAAAATGGCATTACGCGCGTAGGCGGTAGTAGTTGGCAGAATGGAGTAGTACATCTCCTCATGCTCCACGTTGAAGTAATCGGTGATAATGGGCTCCAAAACCTTCCACTGGTCATAGCGCAGGTTGTCAATCAAGACAAAATACACCGGTGTATCACTTTCCTTCATCATAGGGAACACGCGTTCCTTGAACAGCCGGTGCGACATTAACGGAATCTCATCGGTTTCGTCGTTCACCCACTCTTCATAGTTGTCCATGATGAATTTGGCGAAGTTGGTGTTGGCTTCGTCTTTCTGCATGTTGATGACATCGGCCATGCTTTTACCGGCGGTATCCGCAATTTCCAGTTCCCAGTAAACCAGCTTCTTGTACACATCGGCCCACTCTTGGTAACTCAGGCGCTCGCCAAAGGCCATGCCCAGCGTGCGGAAATCGCGCTGGTAGGAACTGTTGGTTCTTTCCTCTACCAGACGGCGGTTGTCTAGAATCTTTTTCGCGGAAAGCAGGATCTGGTTAGGGTTGATGGGTTTGATGAGGTAATCGGCGATTTTGGAACCGATGGCCTCTTCCATGATGTGTTCTTCCTCGCTTTTGGTGATCATGACCACTGGCAGGGTTGGTCGCGCGGCTTTGATCTCTCCCAGAGCTTCCAGGCCGCTCAGGCCGGGCATGTTCTCGTCCAGGAAAACAAGGTCATAGGTTTGTTCCTGCACCTTCTCCACGGCATCGGCCCCGCTGTTAACAGGGGTTATGTCGTAACCTCTCTCCTGTAAGAAGAGAATATGGGGCTTGAGAAGGTCAATCTCGTCGTCCGCCCACAAAATAGTATATCTTTGCATGGCTAGTTATTGGTTTTCATAGCTTGTGTATAGGCTGGAGCATTCTGCGCCACTACAGATCTTTTTGCCTTTTACAGGCGCTTTCCGTAGAAATCACATAATACTACATTAACCGACAACGGACACTACAAGAACTAAGTTATCTTGAATAAGAAAAAAATCTTTAACGATCCGGTTTACGGCTTTATCACGGTTCCGTCTGACCTCCTGTTTGACATCATCCAACACCCGTATTTCCAACGCCTGCGTCGGATAAAACAACTGGGTCTCACGGAATTTGTGTACCCAGGGGCGTTGCATACCCGTTTCCACCACGCGTTGGGGGCCATGCACCTCATGAACATTGCCCTGCAGAGCCTGAGCGGCAAAGATAACATCATTACCGACAAAGAGTGTGAGGCTTCCATGGCGGCTATCTTGCTGCACGATGTTGGGCACGGACCTTTCTCGCACGCCTTGGAGACTGCCATCTTTGACCAGGTACCCCATGAGCAGATCTCGCTGCACATCATGGAGTTGCTGAACCAAGAGTTTGATGGACGCCTGCAACTGGCCATTGATATCTTCACCGATAATTACCACCGCCACTTCTTCCATCAACTGGTTTCCAGCCAACTGGACGTGGACCGCTTGGACTACCTTAACCGGGACAGCTTCTACACCGGGGTCTCGGAAGGAAAGATTGGCGCCGACCGTTTGCTGAAAATGCTGAACGTGCATGAAGATCACCTAGTGGTAGAGGAAAAAGGCATCTATTCCATTGAAAGCTTTCTGGTAAGCCGCCGCCTTATGTACTGGCAGGTGTACATGCACAAGACAGTGACCAGTGCGGAGCAGATGGTCATGAAGATCATGCAACGCGCCCGCGAACTAACCCAACGGGGTGTTGCCGTGCCCGCCAGCCGTAACCTGCAGTTCTTCCTCCGCGAGAGCCTTTCCATCCTGGATTTTGAACGCGACCCCACCATCATGCCGCGTTTTGTGTCTCTGGATGACTACGATGTCTGGAGCGCCATCAAAGCCTGGGCCGAGCACCCTGACAGAATCCTAAGCTACCTATCTACCTGCATGCTGGAGCGGAAACTCTTCAAGATCATGCTTTCTCCTACTCCATTTGACATTGACTTTCTGGTGGGGGTGCGGGAATTAGCGGTGGAGCATTTTGATATTTCCCCCGAAGAAGCGCATTACATGGTAGTGGAAGGTAAGATTAGCAACAACGCGTATGAATCTGGCGGAGAGAACATCAACGTCTTGACCAAGCAAAGCCTGGTAGTAGACGTAGCCGAAGCCTCTGACCTTCCCAATATCCAAGCCTTGAGCAAGAAAGTAGAAAAATACTACGTCTGCTACCCCAAGGAAATCACCCGTATGAGCCTCTAATCACCAGACCTGCTTTACGGCCCTTTTTCTTAAAACAGCCCCAAAACCCAACCTAACCCTGGAGACGAACCTCACTCTTCTTCTCTTTAACCTTTAACAACCCGATGATCATTTACCAGAGTGGCTTAATCACGTTAGACTATGACCCCGCCACCGACATTCTTTATATCAAATGGCCCGATGTGCAGGACTTTCTGGTTCTGGAGATACGACAGGCTCTCAAGATTCTAGTAGACCATATTAAAAGCTACGACATCAAGAAACTGATGATTGATTCAAGCAGCGCCTCCCTGGAAATCTCTGGCAACGAGTACAAAGAGGTTATCAAAGAGTTTGGACAAAACCTTATGAGCACCCGGCTTGAAAAAATGGCCCGGGTGATCACCTCAGACGTAACCCGGGAAAATAAAGTAGAGGAAGCCAAACAGGAACTTCGGTTTCCTATTCCTTTGCGCAACTTCCAAGATAAACAACAGGCTGTTTCCTGGCTTAAAGGAACGTTGAAAGAAGAAGTTTGATTATTGCCTTTCGGAGGAACCAGCCTCCCACTTTCGTATATCCTGTTTTGAAGGTTGGTTCATAAAAACGAGCCTAAAACGAGGTAAAACTCGGAGTAAGGCACCAATTCATATTCAAGGCTTAAAAGCTCTGTTCAGAAACCAGGTAAAGCATCCTCCTTCATGCCCTTTATAATCTAGAGCAATAAATACAATACAGGCACGCCCATTGCATTTTGAAAAATGGTTGGGCATTATTAAAATCAAAAAGCAAAGGCCAGGTTCCTGAGGTAGGAATCTGGCCTTTGCCTTTTGATTTAGAAAAATCCTCTCAAAACTAAAAGCCTACTCTTTGATGATCTTAATGGCTTTCACCCCATTCACCACTACCAAGTAGAAGCCAGGGTTTAGACCCGCCGTTGATACTACCAACTCCTTGGCATTTGCTTTCAGATTGAGCACCCTCACCCCGGTTTGGGTGTAGACCTCCACCGACTTGATAGATTTTCGCCCCTTGATGGTCAATTGATTCTGCACTGCGGTGGGATAGCCCAAGAAATCCTTTTTCTCCTCTGCCAGATCAGCGACACCGGTTACCTGCCCTCTTCTTACGTACGTTTTGAGGTTCGGCATTTCGTCCAAAGTGATGACGTAGTCATGCGCGAACATTTTCTGCCACAAAGCCAAGGAATTATATCTGCTTTCGCGGGTGTATCCCCCGTACCAGGGCATGTACCAGGACCAGGCGGCACCGTCTCTCACCAGGTTATCTACGTCAGGGAAAGAACCGGTTTCGCTTAGCGTCAGCATCTTTTTGCCGCCGTAACGGGAATTCATGTCACTGAACTCCAGAATTTGGGAACCGTGGTCTCCGTCTTTGTACACGTCTCGTCCCACTATATCTACATAGGCATCGCCGGGGTACCAGTCATCATCATTGGGCTCGCGGGTCCAAACCCAGATCAGGTTTCGCAGACCATGATGGTTCACCATGCGGTCATACATCAAACGCCAAAGTTCTTTCAAAGGGGCAGCCCCTTTGGCACCCCACCAAAACCAACCACCAGCCGCTTCGTGCAAAGGTCTCCAGATTACCGGTACGTTCTGCTCCTGCAACTCCTTCAACATACCAGAAACAAAGTCAATATCGGCTAACATAGCCCGGTACTCCGCTGAATTCACATCTGACACCTTGGAGATATCAAAGGTGGTACCATTGGGCTTTGAAGCGTTCTGAGTGTAAAATTCCTCCGTTCTTCTGGAAGGATCGCGCCAATGCCACAACATGGCTGGAATACCGTTGCGGTTGTACCAAGTCTTGGCGTCGTTGATGGGGGTTTTGTCATTGTACCAGTTGTACCCTCTGTCACTGTGCATGAAATCCAAGCCCAAAAGAGCAGGTTCCTTTCCGGTGTTTTCCTTTAACCAATTTGATTCATCAAAGCTGCTCAAGGTCATAGCTCCTGAGATAATCCTTTCGCCGTAATTATCCAGCAGAAAGTCATACAATGCTTTGGCTTCAGGAATTGGGTTAGCCGTTACCAAATTTTGGTTCAGGTTGAACCGGTTGGCCCCATCTACCTCTTCAAACTCTATGTAGTCAATGTTAATCCAACCCCAAGACTTAATAATTTTCACCTGGTGCTGGCCGACAGATAATTTCAGCACGCCTACCAGTTTCAAGGTAGAATATTGAGTTTGTGAAAAGGAGAAATCCAGGTTGTTTCCGTCAATATCAAACTTGTTTATCTTGTTTCCCCCCGAAGAAGCACCCCGTATGTAAATATTGTAGAAGCCTGCTTTGGCAGGAGTGACATTAAACGTTAGGTTCCCCTCTCCTTGGGCTACATAAAACCCTCCTGAGCAACTAGCACAAGTCTGCTTGGTGGCCCCTCCAGCTAAAATGGCATTTTCAGCTTCAAACTTCTGGGCAGAGGCGCTCAGAGAAAACGCAAGAAGCAGAAAGATGTATACTAGCTTAGTAATGTCTTTTATCATGGAACACGATTTCAAAAGTGGAGAAAGGAGCAGATATAACAACCTGCTTGTTTCAAAATTAGGCAGGTTTACTATCAGGGGGTTAGCACTTTTTTATCAATCTATAATTTAAAGAAAACAATTATAAGTGTGTTCTCAACTTGCTCCTGGATGACACCAGCAAAGCAACAATTCAGCTGATTTAGATAGGTTTTAAAACACTTAATTACCAAAGCCTAAAAGTGTTTTTCACAGTTATTTGACTCTTATGAATTATTTACCCCTTATTAAACTTTTCCATAAATGAAAAGAGCACGAGGCTCTATTTGCCCCGTGCTCTTTTCAAAAAGAATTTTCCTAAAGATTATCTAAATCCAATGTAGTCAAACCAAACTGGACCATTGATAGCTCCTTCCGCTTGGAAACGGATGTCAGTCCATGTAGCAGGGTTGGTAGCACCATTGTTGTCTCTGAAGGTAGAAAGAGGAATAGTTACCTCTGTCCATCTACCAGCTACCACATTGAATGTAGTGCGGTCATCCCAGGTACCTGGGTTAACAAGCAATCTAACTTTACCATTTACACCAGGGCCACCATATACCCAAAAGGTGAATTCGGTATAATTACCAGCTGGTGCAGCTGATGGTGAAAATCCACCACCCCAGGAGCTCCATGCAACGAAAGGAACCTTTACAGCTTTGCTACCATGAAATACTTGTTCGGTATTCTCAAGGTCTGGTTTGCTGCCTGCAGCAGACCATTCTTGCCATCCGTTTGTTAAGGCATCATTATATAAAGTATATCTTAAAGGTGCAGGACCGCTTCCTGGGAAGGTGATTCTGCCAGTAGTAGTAACCTCAAAATTCTTAAAAGTTTTGAATTTTAAAGTTCCGTTGATGGCTCCGGTAGGTACCTTAACAACAATCTGGCTAGGACTTTGACTTACAAAAGTACTAACTCCAGCAGTTACACCTGGGAAGATGATTTCTTTTACAAGATCAAGGTTAGAACCAGTAATGGTTAAGTTAGCACCCTCTGTAACAGGAGTAGGAGAAACACCCGTAACTGCTGGAAGGATAATGTCCACTTCTTGAGTTGTAGTTACTACTTCCATAGATGGAACAACTAAAGAAATTGTTCCTTTCCTGGCATTATCTGGAACTTTAACTACAAGCGAAGTGGCAGATTGGCTAACAAAGCTAGTAACATTAGCAGCACCCACTCCCATGAAATTTACTTGTCTTACAAGATCAAGGTCAGTTCCGGTGATAGTAAGGTTTTCGCCGTGTTTCAGTAGACCTGGGCTCAAAGCAGTTACTTTAGGTAAAGTAACAACCAAATCACCTTCAGTTTCAATTGCCATTGGTTCTGTACCACCTGTAAAAAAAGTAAGGGTTCCGGTTTTAGCTTCCATTGGCACCATAACTACCAGTTCTGTCATTGACTTACTGACAAACTCCGTCACAGTGTCTTCTAATAAACCAAACTTAATACCCTCTACCCAGTTCAGGTAGTTACCAGTGATGGTAATATTTGTACCAGGCTTGGCTTCACCGGTAACGGTTGCGATTGATACTGGCACTTCAAAACTTAAAACAGTTTTGGAAGTAATATCCTCGCCACCCGAAACCTTAAGGGTGATTTGTCCTTCTTCTGCTGCCTGTGGAACAACAACCTCAATTAACTCAGAGGACTGGGATTTGAATTGGTCTTTGTTAACGGTAGCGCCGGTAAAAACAATGGATTCAACTTTGTTAAGGTTGTGCCCAATGAATTTCAAAGTCTCTCCGTGCTTCGCACCAGTAGGTCCAAAGCTCAACAATTCTACCTGCCCAGAGTTTGCGTCATCTTCATCATCACTACAAGACTGCAAGAATCCGAAGGTCGCCAGCAAGCATACCAGTAGTAATACCTTGATATTATAAAAGTTCTTCATACGTCGATTTTCAGAAGTTTCGTTAAGGAATTTCGTTTGGAACTACCCGTAGATTATCTATTGCAAACTGGGCCTTTGTGCCTGACCCTGTGAAATAGAAGGAAACAGCATATCCATCTGGGTTGTAACTGAATGTATTACCACCTTTATTATTATCCTCATGGATGTCAGCAAAAGGAATAGATACTGTTTCCCACGTATTCTTAGTATTGATGTTAGGCTGCCAAACGTAGTTTGTTTTGCTTCTGTCCCCTGGTCCACCATTACCAAAGAAGATTCGGACTTCATTATATACAAGTGGTGATACCGTATTGATTTCGAATTTGAGGCTGTACTTAGCAGGATTGGCGAAAGCATCTGCCGGAATGTTTTTGGTCTTTTGCTTAATCGTACCTTCTCCTACCCAAGCTTCAAACCAGCCACCAGTGCTTTCCTTATCAATGCGCAAGAATTTTCCGCTAATTGGTTGCACCTGATCATCACCATTTTTGATGAAAGTGCTTCCATGCCACCAACCACCAAAGTCGGTATCTTCATAGTCAGCTATGATGTTCCGGTTGTCGCGGAACCAGAATTCTGACTCAGTTGCGCCAAAGTTGGAAGTAACAGTGATTGGTCCTGGTTGTGCCCCAGCAGGTACTCTCACTTCAAGGGTTTTGAAATCCTTAATAGAAACGATTTCTCCTTCGGCCCCGCCAGTAAAAGTCACTTTAAGTGGCTCATAGAAGAAGTCACCCACTATGGTAGCTACGTCACCTGTATTCACATATTCACTTAACATCCGGTCAATTCTAGGCTCGCTGATGTCTACCGTGAAATCATGCACCAACTCCTCACCGTTGGCAAAAATGATTCTCATTTTGTTGGTGATCTCATTAGGGATGTTCGTAGGAACACGGGTAATGATGGAATTATTGGTGATAAGAGTTGGGGTTAAGGAAGCTTGTTGGTCGTTGATCCAAAGCTCGCGGGCATTACCTAAGTTCTCCCCAACAATGGCAATCATGGCGCCTTGGCCTGCCTTTGTAATAAGCGAATCAGATGAGGCTGGTCTTGTAACCCTGATATAACTTACCATAGGCTTTCCGCCGTTCGGAAGATCGTCATCTTCCGAACAGGCTGAAAACACTCCCGTCATCACAAAAGCAACAAGCAGGAATAACAAAGATTTTAATGTTGTTCTCATATAATGTTCTTTTCTATTCTTTCCTAAATGCACTAGTCTTTAAATGTATATGGAACTGCAGGTTCTTTCAAGCTTGGCGCTTGGCTTACCTCTGATGCAGGTAATGGAATCAAGAAGTTACCAGAATTGGCAACTGCCATTCTTTCAGCAAACCAAGAGGTTTTAGTGAATGTCCATCCAGTTGGGTTAGGCATTCTATCTGGTTTCACTACAAACAAACCACGGTCCTGGCTATTGATGATTTCGTAAGCCTTTGTAGGGTTGTAATAGTGTAATCTTACCAGATCATACCAAGCAATGCTTTCCATGGCAAACTCCTTCACACGCTCTTCGAAGATATCATCCCAGGTAAGGGCACCTTCCCAAGGAGCCAGACCAGCACGGGTATGCACTTTGTTGAAGTACTCCAGGGCTGTTGGATCTGTGGTGGAAGTATTGTTCCCAAGAGCTGCTTCTGCATAAATCAGATACATTTCGGCCAAACGTAACATATAGGTGTTGTTTGGATACCGCTGCTGGGCAGCTTGTCCTCCTACGTCTTTGGCTTTACCCACTACGTATTTCTTGATGCTGGCAAAGTTCTGGTCAGCAGTAGCTCCTGGCGCTGGGAAAACCAAATCTTGCTCAGATTCTTTTCCTGCCGCATCTCTTACGGTTTGGGTAATCTCAGGGTAAACCGCACCTGGTAACATGAAAGTTGACTTCAAACGCTGGTCCATGGTGAATCCAGGTTTTGTGCCATTGTCCTGCATCAGGCCGTCATAAAGGCTTAGCATCCACCAGGAAGCTCCTAAGTCACCGCCCCATCCGTCACCATTGGCAATATCATTGCTGTAGGTAATCTGGGAAACCATGGTGTTCGCAGAAGCATAGTCAGTAGTAAATACCCACTGCAACTCAAACAAAGACTCGTTGTTGTTATCATAAGGATAGGTGAACAAGTCGGCATAGTTTGGAAGTAGCGCTTTACCACTCATGGTGATCACTCTCTGCGCGTGTTCTTTGGCTTTATCCAGGTGCTCCTGTTTTCTAACCCCACCGGCAGACTCTACACCTGCCCGGGTCAAGAATGTTCTGGCGAGCATTCCTTCTGCCGACCATTTGGTTAGTCTTCCTGGTTCAACAGCAGTAGGTGTCAAATTCTGAGCAGCAAACTGGTAGTCGCGGGTGATGAACTCCCAAACGCTCTCTACAGTATTTCTAACGAGGGTAGGATTCTGCAGAACAGCAATGTTGTCTTCAATGATAGGTACTGCCCCATAATTAGACACCAGGTGAGTATAAGCAGTAGCGCGCATAAATCTGGCTTCTGCTAATGCATGGTTCTTTATAGCAGCAGATACTCCCGCACCAGCGTAGGTGTTGATGTTGGAGATGGCCATGTTAGCTTGCCCAATTACCACATAGAAGGCACGGTAAGCAGATCCATTATCAGGAGATACTGAAGTTGTATTGAACAAGGTATGATCTCTATCACCCCATGCCCGGAAAACGGTTCCTCCTCTAATGTCGCCCAGCTTGAAGTTCGCCTGGTCAATATAGTCTTTCCAAACAACGCTGTAGAGAGGTGCAGTAGCTGCTAATACCTGCTGGTCTGTTTGGTAGAAGTTGGCGTCAACCAACGTATCCTGCGGTGGTCTGTCAAGGAATTCTTCAGAGCAACCTGAAAACACAGATAGTGCTGCCAATGCCCCAATAAGAAAATATCTATTTTTCATTTTACTTGCTGTTTTAAATTAGAAATCAATACCGATGTTGAAAGAATAAACCGGTGTTAATGGATAACGTCCGTAATCTACACCAATGGCAGCGTTACTTGCTTCTGCGTTTGGTCCCACATAAGAACCAACCTCAGGGTCATAACCTGAATAACCAGTGATTGTCCAAACGTTCTGTGCGCTTACCCCTACTCTAGCTCCTTTGATAAACTTCTGTCTAGCTAATAAAGTTGATGGAAGATTGTAGTTCAGGGTCACGTTTTTAAGTCTCACAAAAGAACCGTCTTCTACATACTTGTCAGTGTGGCGAGAGAAGTTGTTGTTTTTGTTTCCACCAGACATTCTTGCCACGGTAGTTCCTGGGTTCTCTAAGTATGGTCTGCCATTAGCATCCGTAGCTACTCTTGCATAATCAAAAGCGCCAATAAACAGGTTCCGTCCTAAGTTGATGTTGTTAGGATTTGAGTTCTCGCTACGTAAGTAGTTGTAAACATCGTTGCCAATGGTGCTGGTGATCAACACACTTAAATCAAATCCCTTATAAGACACAGTGTTCGTGAAACCAGCAAACAACTTTGGCCAAGGATTACCAATGAAAGTTTGGTCTTCACCAGTAATGATACCGTCACCGTTGATGTCTTTGTATTTCACATCTCCTACCCAGATGCTGTTCTCAGCAATAGGATACTCAACACCATTATTATCAGCTGGTAAGGCGCTAGCTTCAATTTCTTCCAAGCTTTGGAAGATTCCTTCCTCAATGTAACCATAGAACATCCATGGTGACTCTCCAATGATAGAGCGTTGAGTCCAGTTGTTCATCCACCAGTTGATCCGGTCCATGATACCGGTTGGGTTGTTCAGGTCTTTGATTTTGGTTTTGAAATGAGAGATGTTAAAGTTCGACTCCCATTTAAACTGACCATTGTCTACGTTTACAGTGTTCAGAGAGAAGCTCCATCCTTTGTTTTGCAGAGAACCTGCGTTTACAGTTGGGGCGGCAATTGAACCGTTACCGTTCGTACCCATGTACCATGGCAATGAACTTGGTAAGATCAGGTTATCAGTGTTCTTGATGTAATAATCTGCTTCAATCTGCACCCTGTTCTCAAACATACCCAAAGTGATACCAAAGTTATCGGTTCTGGTTTCTTCCCACTGGAAGTTTGGATTTGGATATTTGTTTGGACGGAAGCTGGTTCCCCATGGTGAAGGACCTGAAGTTAAAGTACCATAGATCGCGCCGCTACCACCTTGGTTACCGGTTAAACCAGTTTCAAAACGCAATCTCAAGTCATTTACAAGCGGCAAGTTGAAGAAAGGCTCTTCAGTAACTCTCCAGGCAAATGAAACTGACGGGAAGTAACCCCATTTGTTTTCAGAACCAAAGTTTACAGAACCGTCAGCACGGAACGCAGCTTGGATGATATAGCGGTCGTGGAAGTTATAGTTGATACGACCTAAGTAAGACTCCATTGCCCAGTCGCCGTGGCCACCTTCTGTATCGCTTCTAAGTCTGTCACCAGCGTTCAAGTCAAGGATTTCGTTTGTAGTGAAACCATCTCTTTGAGCAAAGATCTGTCTCCAGGTAGATTCTTGGGTCTCATGGGTAGCCATGATGTTGATGTTGTGGTTCCCAAACTGCTTCACATACTGCACCATTTGGTTCCAGTTCCAATAGGTGTTGATGTTATCCCGGTTGTTCAGACGAGCCGTCTCATTCTTCTGATAACCAAATTGGTAAGTTGGCAAGAAGTAAAGAGAGTTTGAGTAACTCACATTGGTGTTGAAAGAAGTACGGAAGTCTAAACCTGGCAGGATATGAAAAGCCATGTTAAGACCACCTAAAAACTGTCTTCTGGTCAATTCATTGGTGGTAAGGTTTGCCAAACCAATTGGGTTTGGCGGGGTGAATTGCTCAGATGTATTTTGAGGAGTAACAACACCTCCACCATAGGTACCATTCAGGTTTTTAACCGGAATGTGCGGAGGCAATTGAATAGCTCTGGTGATGATGTCGTTCTGGGTAGTGCTTAGTTTCTCATTAGTTTGAGAAAAGTTAAAGTTTGCGCCCAGGTCCAGCCACTTACGGGTTTTGTTGTCAATGTTCAAACGAACAGAAGCACGGTCAAAGCCTGATCCTAGAGCCACACCTTCCTGATCTAAATATTCACCAGACAAGTAAAACGTGGTTTTCTCGCTACCACCGCTTAAGCTCACTTGATGTTTCTGCATAGCGGCGCTGTTGAATAATTCATCTTGCCAGTTAGTTCCTTCACCTAACAAAGTAGGGTCCAAGAACTCTTCCCGCACGGTACCACCAGCAATGGCTTTGTACTCGTTCTCCATTTGCGCGTATTGACGCATATTCATTACCTCCAATCTTGAAGGAGCGGTCTGTTGGCTAAACAAGTAAGTGTAGTTCACCTTCACATCACCTGCTTTACCACGTTTTGTAGTGATCAACACAACCCCGTTGGTAGCTCTTGATCCATAAATAGCAGTAGCAGAAGGTCCTTGAAGAATCTCCATGCTCTCGATGTCTGAAGGGTTCAGAGTAGAAAGTGGGTTAGAACCTCTTGGAGTAGCATCACCTACCATCTGAACACCGTCCACTACGTACAATGGCTCATTACTTCCGTTGATTGAATTTATCCCTCTAATGTTCACAGAGATACCACCGCCTGGAGCACCAGTGTTCTGGGTAACGTAAACCCCTGGGGCACGACCTTGAATAGCTTGCTCAATAGTGGTGTTTACTGTTTTCTCAATGGCAGCAGCATTAATCGTAGTCTGAGCCCCGGTAAGGTCATTTTTTCTCAACTCACCGTAACCCGTTACCACTACCTCATTCAAGGTCTGGGCATCTTCCCGTAGGCTTACATTAATAGTAGTGTTGTTTCCTACTGGTACTTCTTGAGACACGTAACCAATAAAGGTCACCACTAACACATCTGTGTTCCCAGCCTCTAAAGAGAAGTTCCCGTTCGCATCAGTTGAGGCACCGTTGGTTGTACCTTTCACTACTACGCTCACGCCTGGCATACCCGAGTTATCAGATGCTGCCGTTACTCTACCAGTAATTGTCCGTCTGGCAGTTTGCGCCAAACCATCAAAAGCCTGGGTCAGAATAGCCATTACCATGGCTATCATCATCCAGACTTTCTTAGATTTCAAGACATAATTACTTTTTTGGTAATCTTTGTCTGAGTATAAGTTTTTAATCATAGGGTAATTTGAATTAGGTAGTAAACATAGTATAGGTGTAAACAAAAAAACACGCCAGAAACACCAGCAATCAATTCATCTTTAAAGCTTTAGCAATAACAGAACTAACAAAAGTGCCTCTTGCTCCCAGGGGATTGGAGAAGAACCTCACTCTTTATCTGCTTCTGATTTTAGAAATTCTGATTTTGAAAATCGTTCAAGTAAATCACTAGACCCTCACTCTTACCAACACCTTTACTCTATGCTATTTGCAGCAATACAAATCTAAGAAGATTTCTTGCAGCTATATAATACATTTTTATCAATTCTTTGATGCAAACAGTCCATTACCCTCTCTCTCTTATGCCATCGTTGGCATTTATAAGAAAAAACCTCTTGTTAAAGATTTAAAAGAATAACGGGTACTAAGATAGAGTTTTTTGTTGTTTTCACAATCTCTAGGCAAATATTTCAAATAAATTTAACTACTATTTTCAAGGCTACTTTGAGCAAAATTATCAATTTTGAAAATACTTGCTAGGATTTTAAGCCATCAAGGAACAAATGTGTAAAATACACGAATACCTAAACTAGTATTTTTTTAACCATTTTAAACCTATTCAACATAGGCATTTTGTAAGATAAGCTCATACTTTTACTGCTGGTGTCTTTATTCACGAGGCAAATAGAATGGAAAAAAACCTCATTTTACAAGGGGTTGACAGCCCATCTTTCTTAGGAGGAAGCCTCCTTCTCCTATTCTCTTCTATAACAAAAGGAGTTTCCTTCACACCTTCATCTATATAGACAACAACTTTTGATTAGGATAAGACTAGATAATAAACCTTATGGCTAAGCTAAACCCTATGGCTCAAATCAAGACTCATACGACTAAAATTCTCCCGCTTATACTTTATTAAACAATTTTTGGATTCAAGCAAAGGATGATTTTTTAAAATTAAGGTTTTGTTACATGATAGAACTACCCCAAATGTTGCAGCATGAAGCATCAAATGTTAAAAACCACCTGTTTATTACCATATAGTACCATCATATTATAATTAAAGTTCAAATAGCCTTAGGCATTCAGAGAAAAAATGATTGGTTAGAGTACTTAGGTCTTTTACCGATATCTTCTTACCTAATCCTAGCTTATTAGGGAAATTCCAACAATAAGAATGCAAAATTTTTAAGCTTTGCAGAATGCGCTTAATACATTTTCAAAGCAACGGTAACTTTCCCGGCCTAATCATCTCATCTTCGGCCATAACTTCAAAATTTATTAATAAATATTTTTGGAATTTCATCTAAGCTGAAAAAATGGGTAAAAGATAAATTAGAAATACGTTCGACAATTTAGTCTCAGTAGGCTTTTTCTAGAATTTATTTGTATTCTATATTCTTGGCTCAAAAAGTGGTAGCTAGCAGAATAGAGGAATGTGGTGCCATTAGGGTGCAGTTCCTAACCCTTGTTGATTTGGTTTTCAGAGATTCATGGTATATTTTGAAAGACCTTTCTATTTACCTTGGATCTTTATGCAAGCGAAACAGTGCTTAAGCAAAGTTTTTCTATTTATTGGTTTAGTCCTGCAGTTTAACTGTAGCTCTAAAAACCCGAGAATTCCTTCTGGCTCTAACCAAGCCGCTATTCCTATCGAAAGGATAAATAAAATATACAAGGAGGCTGCTGCCCAATACAAAGTACTAGCTTCTAAACTTCCGACAGGTCAATTCCCTAAAACCTATCATGCTGCCAGTGACAAACTAGAAACCAGTGGTTCGGACTGGTGGTGCAGTGGCTTCTATCCAGGTACCTTGCTCTACCTCTACCAGACTACTGGTGACCAGCAATTATACACGGAAGCCAACCGGATCATGGAAGACCTGAAAAAAGAGCAATACAACACATCCACCCATGACTTGGGCTTCATGATGTACTGCAGTTTTGGCAATGCGAACCAAATACAGCCAAAGCCGGAGTACAAGGATATTTTGGTAAATAGTGCAAAGTCACTCTCCACCCGCTTTAACCCCAAAGTAGGTGCCATCAAATCTTGGGATTCTGACCCGAAGGATTTTCTGGTGATCATTGACAACATGATGAACCTGGAACTCTTGTTCTGGGCTACCCGTGCTACCGGTGACTCTTCCTTTTACAAGACTGCGGTCACGCACGCCAACACTACACTCCAGCACCACTTCCGGCCCGATTACAGTACGTACCATGTATTGAATTATGACCCAAACACCGGTGAGGTGAAAGAGAAGAAAACAGCGCAAGGTTACGCCGATGAATCTGCCTGGGCCCGTGGCCAAGCGTGGGGACTTTATGGCTACACGGTCATGTACCGCGAAACAAAAGACCAAAAGTATCTGAACCAGGCCATCCGAATGGCCAATTTCATGCTGAACCACCCGAACCTTCCGGAAGACAAGATCCCTTACTGGGACTTCAATGCGCCCAATATCCCTAATGCGCTTCGGGATGCCTCCGCAGGTGCTATCAATGCGGCAACTTTGCTGGAACTTTGCCGCTACGCTCCTAATGATGCCTCCAAAAAGTACTTCAACGCCGCTGAAACTATCCTGACAAACCTTTCCACCGACACCTACCGAGCGGCTCCGGGTACCAATGGTGGTTTTCTCCTGAAACACGGGGTTGGCCATCATCCGGCAGGCACAGAAGTAGACACGCCCCTCACCTACGGCGACTACTACTATATAGAAGCCTTGCGCCGATATCAGGATTTTATAAAGTAAAGCGCTCCAATGCCCTATATTCCTCGTTGTTTTAGGTGTCTTTTTGTGAAAACAGGTTAGAAACTCCCTTTTTTAATTTCTATTAGATTTCTAAGCTCCTTTAGACTATTAACACCGATCATTTTCAGACTAGAACTTCTGATCCTACTTTGTCATCCTGAAAGGAACTTATGGGCGTACTAGAAAAGCTTGTAGTAAGCGTTATTACGGTTCATTCACAAGATTCCTTCAGGATGACAATAGAGATAGAGGAAAGAGTAGGTCGAAGATAGAACAGTCAATCAGTAAAGAGAACATCTATTAACAGTTAACAAGACTCTGAGCTGGCATACTCTCACTTGAAAGTCCTTATTCTAGCATAAACTTCCTTTTAAGACCATTTTCTAAAAAGAAGCCCCAAAACAGAAAGAGCCGCTGTCCAGAAGACGGCGGCTCTTTAACAATTAAGCTAATCCAAATTACAACGTCACTTCTCCCCTAACCCGGATGTCTTTGGAAGAGGAACCGGCCAGGATCTGGAATTTACCGGGCTCCAAGACCCATTGCTTTTTGCCTTCGTCATAGAACTGGAACGCGTCTTTGTTCAAGGTCAGCGTCACGGTTTTGCTTTCGCCGGGCTGCAGGGCCACTTTCTGGAAGGCTTTCAGTTCTTTCTCCGGGCGCTTCACGGAGGCTTGCTCGTCTTTCACGTACAGTTGCACAACTTCGGCACCAGCTACTGGGCCGGTGTTCTTCACTTGCAGAGTTACCTGCACGGCATCGCCCTGGCGGTTTACTTTCAGATCATGGTAGCCGAAGGTGGTGTAAGACAAGCCGTGCCCGAAGTTAAAGAGCGGTTCAACCTTATAGGTGTCAAAGTAGCGGTAGCCCACAAAAATGTCTTCTTTGTATTCTACGTTCAGGGTGTCGCGGTCACCGGGGTATTGGCCTAAGTCATGGGCGGGCGAGTCCTGCAGTTTTTTAGGGAACGAAACCGGCAACTTGCCAGACGGGTTAGTCTCCCCGAAGAGCACTTTGGCAATAGCGGTGCCGCCTTCCATGCCCGGGTACCAGGCCTGCACGATAGACTTGGTTTGGTTTACCCACTGGCTCATGTCAATCGGGCCGCCGCCGATGAGCACGACTACGGTGTTCGGGTTGGCTTTTAGCACGGCGGTGAGCAGTTGGTCCTGAGCGAAAGGCATGGTGAGGTTCGGTTTGTCGGCGCCCTCTGAGTCAAAGGCCCCGCCGTTCCAATCATCGGTGAAACCATGGGTCCAACCACCCACAAAGATCACGCGCTCAGCGTTTTTGGCGGCCTGGACGGCCTCGTCAATCAGCTTCTGGTTTGCCTTTTGAGCCCGAGTTACTTCAAAACCGGGAGCGAACGTCACTTTCACACCCGGACCTACCACTTTCTGGATGCCTTGCAGCGGCGTCACTTCATACGGCGGACGCACTTGCGACGAACCGCCTCCCATGGCCTGCTTTCGGGTAGCGTTGGCGCCAATCACGGCAATGGATTTTACGCCTGTTTTCTGTAAAGGCAGCAAATTCCCGTCGTTCTTCAAAAGCACGATGGATTCTTCGGCTACTTTGCGGGCGGTTTCCTGATGCGCTTTGTTACTCAGGGCACCCGGTGTACGTTTCGCCCCAATCATGTTGGTGTGGTACATCACGCGTAGAATCCGGCGCACTTTTTCGTCAATGAGCGCCTCTTTTACCTGGCCGCTTTTCACCAAGGTGATAACCGTGTCCCCCATCAGGAATTTATTGTAGTTGATGTTGGGCATCTGCAGCAGATCGGTTCCCATCTCAATATCAGTGCCGTTGTTAATGGCTTGCATTGTATTCAGGACGGCGCCCCAATCGCTGACTACTAAACCCTTGAAACCCCACTCCCCTTTCAGGATGTCGTTGATGAGGTATTGGTTGTGGGTGGCATACTGGCCTCTGAATTTGTTATAAGCGCCCATGATCGTAAGCGCCCCGCCTTCGGTAATAGCGGCTTTGAAGGCCGGCAGGTACAGCTCGCGTAACGCCCGCTCACTCATTTTCACGTCTACCTTGGCGCGGTTGACTTCCTGGTTGTTGGCGGCGTAATGCTTCACGCAAGCGGCAATGCCTTGGTCCTGCACTCCTTTAATATAGCCCACCGCCATGCGGGCCGACAGATACGGGTCTTCGCTCAGGTATTCAAAGTTACGGCCGTTCAAAGGCGTGCGCATGATGTTCACGCCCGGCCCCAGAATGATGTCTTTGCCCCGGGCCTTCGCCTCGCTGCCCAGCACTTCACCGAAGGCGTAGCCCAGCTCAGGGTTCCAGGTGGCGGCCAGGCCCACACCAGTTGGCAAATAGGTGGAGGAGTCTGTTCCGGCGTTGTCCAGCGACCAGTCGCGCCCGTGCTCCGGCCGTACCCCGTGCGGACCATCGGACATGACCATCTCAGGGATGCCCAAGCGAGCCACTCCGCCCGATGAAAAGGAAGAAACACCGTGAATCATGTTCACTTTCTCTTCCAGCGTCATTTTGGAAATCAAGTCATTAATCTGGGCTTCGTGGGACATGTTAATGCCATTGCCCTCCAAAGCGGCGGGGGAACTGCCTGTGGTGTTCGTGTTTTGCCCGGCCTTTTCTGAGGTGGAACAAGCGACGGTAAAGGCTACCAGCGCCAAACTGCAAAGCATTTTAGAGCCAGGAAATCGGTAAGTCATAGGTATTAATGGGTAAGTAAACGGTTTTGCGATGTTTTGGAAAAAAGAGCCCTGAAAGGCAAGCTATTGTTTGATGACCTTGATGGTTTGCACGCGGTCCTGGTACCTGGCCGTGAGTACATACATTCCCCGGGCCAAGGTTTTCCCCACGACAGATTGCCCAGAGCTAGTTCCTTTCTCCACCAAAGCCCCGGTCAAGGTCCTGATTTCATAGGTAAACTTATGCGGAGCTTTCATCTTCAGGCCTTGCGGAAATGGATTGGGCCCGTAGGATAATTCCAGCTTCTGGTCAGGGGAAATGCCGCTGATTACGCCCGGAGCGTTTCCGTACAGAATGCCCCGCCCGGCAGTGGCCACGTACACCCGGCCGTACACCCGCGGGTCGCCGGTGATGTCATTGATGCCGCCAAACTGGTGCTGGTCATCGGTGATTCTGACCCAGGTAGCCCCGGCGTCATCGGAACGGAAGAAACCGAGTTGGTTTTCTACCTTGCCCACGAGGAACACCGCCGGATAGGTATTCCCATCTTTCGCCTTCCCGAAGCCTACTTTGGTGGCCTCCTGCACATTGGTGATTCTGGTAAAAGAACTGCCCGAGTTGGTGGAACGGTACAGGCCGCTGGCGGGATTGGTGAGCCACACATCCCCCTCCACCCCGTAGGTTGGGTACACGGTAGAGGCCCACAGTTGCCAGCTAGGCACAACCGGCAACCCGGTGGCACCTGCACTAAAAGAAGTTCCGCCGTTGTTGCTCACCAGTACCCGGCCCGCCTCAGCGTCATACACGTAAAATTTGCGGGCGTTCACCCGATCTGCCATGGGCTTCAAACCGCCTTTGGTGATGCCCGAGGCAGCTGTCCAACTGGTACCTCGGTTAGTAGAGTAATAAACTGAGTTTACGCCACCCGAAGCCCAGACCAGCGTAGCCCCATCCGCCGAGACTGCGATGGCCCCCCCGCCATTTACGCCAGCCGGAGCGGAAGAAAAAGCCGTCCAGGAAGTACCGCCATCGTTAGAATACGCGCCATATTTCCCGTCGGCATTGTTGTGGGTGCGGACCATAAAGGAAGACTGGTTCGCAGCATAGTCAATCCAGGTGTTGGTACCGTACCGCGGGTTTAGTCTTCCGGCAGCGGGCGAAACATCCAGGTTATCGTGCCGGAAACCGTCAATGTCGCCAATGGCACTTACCAGCGGTGCCCCGGTGGGCGGACTAATCAGTTTGAGCGGTACCGTTTCTTCCAAGCCTTTGTTCTGGAAAACCCAGGAGATCCGGCTTTGGTTGGTCTCCCGGAGGTTGGTGGTTTGGTAAACGCCATAGCCGGTCACAAACCAGGCAGTGTTGGCGTTAAATGGGTCAATCTCAATGTCTCCTAACCAGTGGGGATTGGAGGCCGCGGCATATGGCGCCGAAGTATGGTCTCGGGTAGTGCCTCCCAACACGGCTTTCCAGGTAGCCCCGCCGTCGGTGCTGCGGTAAATTTCGTCATTGGGCCACCAGCGGTTGAGGGTAGAGACAATAAGCGTGTTGGGGTTCTGTGCATCCAAGCTGAGGCCGGCAAAGCCACCCTGGCCTGAGGGCAACATCAAATCTGTCCAGGCACTAGTAGTGGGGTTGAATTTGCGCACGGCTCCAGCGGTGGCGCCATTCGGACCCAGGCTGTTCGCGTACGTCACGTACAGAGTTCCGTCTGAGGCAATTTCGGCGTGGTGCGGCATGTAGGTCGTGCTCTGCCCGGGCACTGCTTCCCAAGTGGTTCCGCCATCGGTGCTTCGATATAGGTTGATGCTGCCCATCCGGAGCACACCCACGTAAAGGTCTTGGGTAGCGGAGCCCGCCGTACTGCCGCGTTTATCGAACAACACAAACCCGATGCCGCCGCTGCCGGGGTTGGTTTGGCTTACCGGAAAGCTGCTCACCTTGCTCCAGGTGCTGCCGGAATTGGTGCTTCGCCAAAGTCCGTCGGTGGAGGTGCCTAAGTACAAGGTGCTCCCCAGGTTGGGATCAACCTGCAACCGCTCGCCCGTGGAGCGGCCGTCTTCGTTCCCGCCCAATTTTATGGAAAGGTTAGTTCTGGTCCAGGTAGCACCACGGTCAGAGGACGCCATGATAGCGCCAGTGCCTGCCCACGATTGAGAGTAAAGACCAGTAGCCAGGTATACCTTATTTGGGTTCGACGGGTCCACCGCCACACTCAACACACCCATGTGATTTTCATCGGCGCGGGTGAGGTGGTCTTGCAGTGGAATCCAAACTTTGTTGGTGGCATCCCACCGGAAAGCGCCGCCCACATCGGTACGGGCGTACAGCAGGTTTCTTTCGGTTGGATGATACACTAGCCCGGTGACAAAACCGCCACCGTTGATCTGCACGCTCTTCCACTGGTACGCCTCTGCCGTTTGAGCCTGCACCGAGGAAACACTTAGACACACCGACAGCAGCAACAGCCCACCCACCACATTTCTCGGGAGGCCAACCATCCTTTTCAGGAGGGAGCCCAATACATTTTGAGTAAAGCGTTTTCTCATAATTCCTGTTTAGAGGGTGAAGAAATTCTGTTTGCAAGCGTGCGTAGTACCCAACCTTTTCAAGGCTGTTTTCTGAAAACAGACCCTAAAGAAGAGCTTGTTTCCCTATCGTTAACCTCAAATACATTCTGCAGAATAACGCAGAAGGTATTTGAGGCTATTTTATGGATTTGCACGGAAAACCAATTGCACCGGTTTCCCAGCAAGAAGATTCACTTGGACGTTCTTTCCTGCTCCAGCAGCTTTGCCACCGGAAACTACCTGCATGTTTTTAGGTGCCTGCACGGTGATTTTCTGTTTTCTAGTCGCTTTGAGCACTGCAGTCACTTCCTGTTTGCTCCAGGCAAGTTTCTCCACCTCTACCCCGCCTCTCAAAAGCAATCCGGAGATGGTTCCGGTTTCCCAAGCCTCTGGCAAAGCGGGCAGCAGTTTCACCAATCCCGGTTCTGAATACACCATGGCGCGCATGATCACCGAGGGGTAACCGCCGCTTAGGTCCATGTTAAACAGCGAGCCTGGGTTGTGGTAAGTGCCCAAGCCGTTGGTCCAGTAGAAGCGCGAGAGCCAATCAATTAATTGAGCCGTGGTAGGTGCGTCTTCCAGGTTGGCAGTCACAAAGGCCAACTGTGCCATACCGAAGACCATCTCGCCACCGTTTTCTTTGTAGCGGAACTTCATTTTTTCCTCTACTACCTTGCGCGCGCCCTTCATCAGTTTGGGGTTGTTTTTGAAATCTGGGTCAACCTGGTCATAGAGGCTGTACAAGTGTGAGATGTGGCGGTGCTGGTGGTTGTTCTGCAGACCCGGCCAGAGCCATTCCTTCAAAGAGCCCGCTTCGTCTAGTTCATAGGCGGGCATTTTGGTGAGCATCTCCTGCCACTTCTTTACTTGGGCATTATCGGTTTTCAGCTCCTGCGCTGCCGCGATGCAGTTTCTCAGCAGTTGTTTCGCAATCATCACATCCATAGTGGCGTTGATGCTGGCCTGCGATTTATGGTTAGCCGGGTTGTTTTCTGGTGAGTACGACGGGTTGAACACGTATTTCCCGTCCTCGCCTGTTTTCAGAAGATCCTCATAAAACAACGCTGATTCTTTCATGAAGGGGTACGCCCGTTCTTTCAGAAATTTGCGGTCACCGGTGTGCAGCCAGTAATCGTTATAGAAACTGGCGGTCCAACCGGCGCCACCGGTCCAGAGGCTGAGGCACCAGATTGGGTCAAAGTGGTTGTCCCAACCATGGCTGCTGGTGTGCGACGGCACGTGAATGCCGCGCGTCCCGAACATCTTTTTGGCGTTGTCGCGGTAGAACTGCAGGCGCTTGTCGTGGTAGTCAAAGTAGGCGTGCATGAGCTCAGGCACCCGGCTGGTGAGCAACGCCGAAATAGCGACTTCCACATTGCCGTCATGGGTGAAATCTGAAGACCAGGCCGGCGACCAGGTACCACCCCAGATACCCTGCAAGTTCGGCGGATTGATACCAGTGGCCGAGATAATGTTGTAGCGAGCCGCGTCAAACTGCTTCTCAATAATAGCCGGAGCGACTTTGCCGCTTTTGGTTTTCAAGTTCAGGGTCTCGGTGAACAGGTCTGCATCGGCCCCGCCGCCTAAATCCAGTTTTACTCTATTAAATAACTCGCCGTGCACGTTGCGGTGCCGCGTCACCAAGGCCTGGTAATCTGCAGGCAATGACGTCAGGTGTTTCTTGATGGCGTCTACCTGTGATTGGGCGTAGTTGTAGTTGGCGTTAATCTTGATGAACACCAACACCTCATCGGCGTTCTGAACAATGAACTCGTTGCCCTCGGTTTTGGAACTGCCGCCCTTCACTTCTACCCGGCCCACGCCTTCGTATCCCTGCAGACTGCCCGGCCAGCGTTTCTTATAGGCACTGCGGTAGGTGAGCCATTTGTTATCGCTGGCACCAATGTTTACGCTTTCTACGGTGCTGTTAATCTGGCTCCACTGGGTCCATTCCACTGGTCGGCGGGCGAAGGATAATCGGCCGTTGATCTTGCCGGTTCCTTTAATAGAGATGACCACCGCGCTATCGGGGCGGGATACAAACAGGGTGCGCTGGTACGTGCCGTTGGCATCGGTCCAGGTCACCTTGGCCTCGCCGGTTTCAAAGTCTACAGTGCGCACATACTTCTGCACGTTAGACGGCTCCATTTGCAGGCGCACGTCAAACGCAGGCACGTACGGGTTAGACCACAGGTGCCCGCCGTAGCCTTCTTTCATACTCTGTTCCACCGGAATCTTGGCGGCCTCCTCCCCTTTTCCCTGCAGAATCAACGAGCGAATTTCGTCCAGTCGGCTGGCCTGGTCAATGGGGGGCTTGGGCTCTGTGGCCGGTAGATACAATTGTGCCTGGTTCAGGATAATGGTCTCGTCATGCGGATTGCCCATGACCATAGCCCCCATAGCGCCATTGCCGCTCAGCAGCGCGTGCTCCCAACTGGGAGCCGGTTGCCAACTCGCGAAACCTTTCTTAGGTTGGGTAAAAAGGTCTGCCTGCCCTAAGGCGGTGAACTGGCTTCCGGTCAAAAGTAAAAACAGCAGCAAAAATGGAGGGTAGCGGTGCAGCATTGGTTCGTGTTAAAGGAATCTGGTAAAGAGAAAACCCTTCTTGGGGGGCAGAAGAGCTTTCCCTCTGGATGTTGTGTATGCCTTGTTTTTCAGAAAACAGGCGATAAAAGGATTTTACTTGCGAGCGGTTTGAGCTGATTTCACCTTTAAAGCTTTGTAAACTTCATTCGCCAGCAGGGCGGCACCGGCATCATTGGGGTGAACGCCGTCATAGGTCAACTCAGGTTTGCCTAGGAAAGGCGTATATAAATCAATGGTCTTAGACTTCGTTTTCTTGGCTACTTTCTTCACCGCGGGCACAATCTCGTTGGAAACAATAGACGCCGTAATACCCCATTTATCTTCAAACACCGGCACAGGCTGGCAGAGGTACACCTTGGGTTTAGAGGCCAGTTTCTTGAAAGAAGTCACAAACTGGATGTAGTCGGGCACGAACTCGTCTTTGAATTTCCAGTTCATGGGTTTGGAGTCATTAGTCCCCAGTTTGATGATCACGATGTCTGGGCTCCAGGCAAGGGCCTCCTGGTACTTGGTTTCGTTCCAGAACGGGAGATTCCCTTTTTTCATCAGGGTACGGCCTCCCAATCCGAAGTTCCGCACTTCGTAGGCATCGCCTAAGAGTTGCTGCAAGGCGGCGGGGTATGGTTGCTTCAACCCATGGCCCTCGGTGATGCTGTTGCCCACGCAGGCCACTTTGATTTTGTTCTGCGCCGAGGCTCCAAAACAAACCAACAGCACTAACAGGTAGAGAAGAGAAAAATGCTTTTTCATGAAGAGGTGGATTAACGTAGTGGTTAAATTTTCTCTCTATGTTAAGGCTAATTATTGAAAACCAACCTTAAAATAGAGAGATACCTTTTCTTTACTTTTTCAATTGGATGGTCACGGTAGCCGGAGCCAGACCTTCTGATGTGGCGGTCAGTTTCACGGTACCGGCTTCTTCCTGGGCCTGCAGAATGGCCAGCGCCAAGCCATTGAACGCCTTGCGGTGACTGGCTTTGAAAGACTCCAAGCTGGTCTGCAAGCCGTTGTCCACGCCAGCAATGGTGGCTTTGCCGTCAATAGTGAAGTTGACCAGGTTATCGGCAGTGGGTACCAGGTTGCCGTCTTTGTCCATGATTTTCACCGTCACGAAAGACAGGTCTTTGCCATCGGCGATGATTTGGCTGCGGTCGGCTTCCAGCACAATTTTGGCGGGGGCTCCGGCAGTCTTGATTTCCCTGGTGAGGACTTCTTTGCCGTTGGCGCGGGAAACGGCTCTTAGGGTACCAGGCTGAAAGGGCACTCGCCAGAGCACGTGGAGGTCATCGCCCTGTTTCTTCTTGATGCCCTGTGACTTGCCGTTCAGGAAAAGCTCCACCTCATCGGCGTTGTTGTAGTAGGCCTTCACATCCACGGTTTTGCCGGGTTGCCAGTTCCAGTGCGGGAACACGTGCAGCACGGGCTTGTCTGTCCACTCGCTCTGGTACATGTAGTACACGTCTTTCGGGAAACCAGCCAAATCCACAATCCCGAAGTACGAGCTGCGGGCCGGCCAAACGTATGGGGTGGGTTCGCCCAGGTAATCGAAACCGGTCCAGATGTACTGCCCAGATAAGTAAGCGTGCTTTTTGATCACCTTCCAGGTCTCCTCGTGGGTAGAACCCCAGGGGGTGCTCACGTTGTCATAGGCGGAGACGGTGAGGTCTTTGTTTCCGTCGTGGAACGGAATGTCCCAGCGTTTCGGCCACCGGCGGATGCTGTCAGCGGGCATGTCATAGTGCCCGCGCGTCATCAACGCAGAGACGGTTTCGGTAGCTATGAATTTCTGGCCCGGGAAGGTCTGCGGAAACTTCTCAAAATCCTGGTGGTGGTAGTTGAAGCCAAATAAATCCAGTGCGCCTGATTTATAGATGGTATTGTTGGGGGTTGGTTCGTTGATGCCCACAGTCACAGGGCGGGTGGTGTCCAGGCCCTTTACAATGGCTACCAACTCCTTGGCAATCGTGGTGCCTTCCGGCGCCCACTGCTCCGGTATCTCGTTCCCGACGCTCCAGATAAAGACGCTGGGGTGATTACGGTCGCGTTTGATAAAATCCTCCAGGTCACGTTTGTGCCACTCGTCCCAGGCATGGCTGTAGTCAAACTTGGTTTTCTCTTTCTTCCACATGTCAAAGGACTCGTCCATGACAATGAAGCCCATTTTGTCGCATAGGTCCAGCAGTTCAGGCGTGGGCGGGTTGTGAGAGGTTCGGATGCCGTTCACGCCCATGGCCTTTAGGATTTCCAATTGACGCTCCAAGGCCCGCACATTCACGGCGGCACCCAACGCACCCAGGTCATGGTGATTACATACGCCATTGATCTTCATGGATTTGCCATTCAGGGTAAATCCTTTCTGCACGTCAAAGTTGAAGGTTCTGATGCCCAGCGGCGTCTCGTAATTGTCTACTACTTTCCCGTTTTGCTCTACCAGCGTTACCACTCGGTATAAATAAGGCTGCTCCACTGACCACAAGGTAGGGTTGTTGACGGATAGGTTCTGCTTTACTTCGGTGAGCGCATTAGCTTGACCTGTTTTCAAAGCGACATTTTCAGAAGCCGCCTTGGCCACTTCTTTGCCCTGGGCATCATACACCAGCGTGCGCAGGGTGAAGTTTCCGGATTGCTGCCGGGCATTTCTGATGTTCGTAGTAATGGCTACTGAAGCGGATTGCTCTGATACCTGCGGGGTAGTCACAAACGTGCCCCACTGGTCTACGTGCACCGGATTGGTTTTCACCAGCCACACGTTGCGGTAAATGCCTGAGCCCGAATACCAGCGGGAATTGGGTTGCTGCGAGTTGTCTACTTTTACGGCGACTATGTTCTGCTCCTGCCCAAACTTGAGGTAAGGCGTTAAGTCATATCTAAAAGAAATATACCCGTTGGGTCTTTTTCCTAAATACTGGCCGTTTACCCACACCTCGGAATTGGTATACACGCCGTCAAAGTCAATGTAGAAGAGCTTGTCTTTGTCTTTCGTGTCTAAGGTGAAGGCTTTGCGGTACCAACCTGTGCCGCCGGGTAACGCGCCACCGTTATAGCTGGCCGGGTGTTTCTCATCAAACTTTCCTTCAATGCTCCAGTCATGCGGCAGGCTTAGTTTTCGCCATTGGGTATCGTTGAAATTGGCGTCTTTGGCGCTGGCGTTATCGCCTAAGTTAAAAGCCCAGTTTTTGGTGAAGTCTGTACGTTCCCGCACGGTCACGTTAGATGTTTTACAGGATTCTAAACCCAGGACAGAAAGTACAAGAAGGGTGTATAGGTGCAGTTTTTGCCGCATCATGTTAATGGAGGTAAGACGATGAGTTTTGGGGATGTTTCAAAAAAATCGGCTGGAAACCATCAGCTTCACAGATGCCCCCAGCCGATCTTATCTTTTGTTTAGAGCGAAGCAATTGCTTGCACTAGATAGAGAAATATAAGCTATTCTTTCGGAACGAAGTTGTACACCAGCAACGCTGCGCCTTCGCAGGAGCTTTTACGCAAAACGGCCAACTGCATGGAGTTCTCCGTCAAGGTAAGCAACCGGATACTTCCCCAGTCTGCCACGCAGGCATCACGACCGGCATCATGCAGGATCCCTGCGCCGGTAAGGGTTAATGTCTTCTTGGCCGCATCTAAAAAGTAAGTACCTGTCTCGGTGGTTTTGCCCGGAATCATGGTGTGATTAACCGTTACGTTGGCTCCCCCCTTCAGGCTGAAGGTCATGGTACCGTAGTTGCCGTAAGGCATTAGCCAGGAGTTTCCTTTATAGTCTGGGTTCCAGTTCCAGCAGTCTCCGCCGGCCTTGGTACAAACGCCTTCCCAACCGGTGTCTGTGCCATAGAAGTACATAGGTCCGTCAAAGTGTTTGGCGTCTATGTCCAGAATCCAAGTTTTCTCGTTTCCGGGCCCTCCTGACAAAGCTGTCCACAAAGGGTCGTTCACGTAATTGAGGTTATTCTGGGTTACTTTGATGGTTCTGGCCGGAAGTTCCACAATACCACCACCCGTCACTGCCGAGAATTTGATGGTGTAATCACCCGCAAACGCATACCGAACGGTGTCTATGGTACGGGTAGATCTACCGGTGCCATAATCCCACATGGAAATGGTTTCAGGGGTTTCGTTGATCAAGATGACTGTGTTTCCGCCGGGGTCAAGCGCTAAGTCCTGCACCACTTTGATGGAAACCTCCTCAGGAGAAAGCAATTTGCCTAGTTCCTGGTCATCATCCTGGCAGGCAGTAACTACAAAGGCCCCCAGCAGGATGAGTGAGAAAATTGATTTTAACCGTTTCATCTGTTTATAAGTTAGATTGTCTGAGGAGGTTTCTGGAGCCAACCCTTTTTAGGGCTCATTTCCAGAAATCCTCCTTCAATTACAAAGGCTACATCATTAATATTACCAACCTGGGTTTTGCTTCAACACACCATTAGATAGAGTAATCTGGGTGTATGGAATCTGTTGCAACCCTTGCGTTTCCCTTACTTTGTTAGCCGCGATTACCTTGGTAACCGGGGCGCCCGCGTTCAGAACAGTAGTGCTTTCAGCAATGGCATTGGCCGCTACATCTATGCCTTGGCGAAGTAAATCCCAGTACCGGATTCCCTCATTGGCAAACTCTAACCGGCGCTCAGACAAGATGGTTGCTTTTGATACAGGCACGGGTGTAAAGTTTTCTTTGTAGGCCCGTCTTCTTACCAGATCAAAGTAGTTCTGCGCATTAGGGCTCCCTAACTCAGCGGCCATCAACAGCACATCGGCATACCGAATGGCCACATAGTCCTGGAACTGGCCAATCATGAAGTTTACGGCGCCATTTTCCACGGGAATGCTGTTGCCATCTTCGTCTACCATGGGGCTATACTTCTTGTTGTAATAGCCGGTATACTCTCTTTGCTTTCCTTGATTGGTGAAGTCAATCTCCTCGTCTGCAATGGAGATGATGGAGGCTGCTTTACGGGTATCATTGGTACTGAAAGCGGTCCATAACCTTGGACTAACGGTACCCCCGCCCCAGCCATTGCCGTACGGGAAGCTGGCCTGCTCCCGCATGCCTAACATCACCATCCAGTGGTTACCGTCGGTGTTACCGTTGTAATCGCTGGTGTAGGTGTACTTCACAGCAAAGACTGTTTCTTTATTGTCTTCACCGGCATAGTTGGCTACCGAAGCGGCTGGCCACAGATTGGCAAAGTTCTCCACCAAGCCATGTCCGCTGTTAGAAATCACATCCTCTAGATAAGCCAGAGCCTGCGCCTGAGAAACGGTACCTACCAAGTCAGACTTGTTGTAGTAACCCGTGTAATACAAATACACCCGACCAATCAAGGACTCAGCAGCCCATTTGGTTACCCTGCCTCTGTTGCCAACTGCTTGAGCGGCGTAATTGGTAGAAGGTAGGTTCTCAGCGGCAAACTTCAGGTCTTCAGCAATCAGTTTATACACTTCATCTGGGGAGGCTTGCGGCACGTTTTCAGTCGTAGGTGCTGTTACCAGGGGAATGTTGCCCCACAAACGCACCATGTCAAAGTACAGGAAGGCGCGTAGATACCGGGCTTCTGCTTCATAGCCAGCTCTCAGTTGCTCACTTCCCGTCCAGTCAATCTGGTCTATTTTCCCAATCAAGGTGTTGCACCGGAAAACCGCTTTGTAATAAGCTGTCCAGTTAGGACCAAACAGGTTTTGGTCGGCGGGAGAGCGGGAACGGTCAAACTCATCCAGCATCTGGTAGCCAAATCCGTCTGAGGCACCGGTTCCGCCAAAGGCATTGTCTGACATGATCTCAGAAGCCACTGGTAAACTTACCCCTTCTGCCCAAATGATCTGTAACCCATCATAGCAGCCTACCAAGGCTCTCAAGGCATCTTCAGGCGTTCTATAATAATTTGTATCCGTTACGTTTGTGATGGGATCCACTTCCAGGAAACTATCCTTACATGCTCCCAGGGATAAAACGCCGGCCAGTAGAATTGCTTTGCTTATATTTTTCATGTTAGTAACCTCTCAGGAATTAGAATCTAATATTTGTACCAACCAACATTGTTCTAGGGCGCGGATAATAGCCTAAGTCAATTCCTCCGGCAAACCCGTTGCTATAGCCAATTTCCGGATCCATTCCCTCGTACTTGGTGAAGGTGAAGAGATTCTGAACAGAGGCGTACACTCTCACCTGGCGCAGGTAACTTTTATTGATCAATTTCCCAAAATCATAGCCAAGGGTAATGTTGCTCAATCTCAGGAAATCACCGTTGTGGATGTACAAGTCAGAGAATTGTGTCCAGTTTCTGTTGTCAGTAGTTACGCGGGGCATGGTATTGGAAGACCCCGGCCCGTGCCACCGGTCAAAGATGGCGGTGGTGAAGTTGGCATATTGGTTTGCCTGGTTGCGGTACGACTGCACCAGTTGGTTTCCAGCCACGCCTGAGGCTAACAACGAGAAGTCAAAGCCTTTGTAGTTCGCTGAAAGCGTGATCCCGAAGGTATAGTCTGGGTTAGGATCGCCAATCTGGGTTCTGTCATCATTGTTGATCTGACCATCTCCGTTCAAGTCAACGTAACGCACATCACCTGGCTGCGCGCCTGGCTGGATCAAACCACCCTCAGCACTTCTGTAGGCTGCTACCTCTTGTTCGGTCTGGAAGATACCGTTGGTTTTCAACCCCCAGAAGTACCCTATTGGATAGCCGTTCTGTGCTCTGTAGAACTCCAGTGAGTTGTCAAATAACACGTTTGGATCACCGTGGATAATCTGGTCATTGGTAGGAATTTCACGCACGCGGTTTTTGTTATAGGCACCGTTTACGCCAATGTTGTATTTGAAATCACCAATGTTGCTGTTGTAAGCAAGGGCTAACTCCACCCCGCTGTTGCGCACGTCACCACCGTTGATGAAAGGAGCATCTGCACCGGCGGTTGCCAGGATTGGGGCTCTGATCAACCAGTCTTTGGTGATTTTGTCATACCAGTCAAAGTTGACGCTCAGTTTACCAGCCAGTAAATTGGCATCAAACCCGATGTTGGTTTGCTCCGAGGTTTCCCACTTCACATCATCGTTTCCTAATCGGCTGATGTAGGCACCCGGAGTAAGCACTCCTTCCTTATCACCGAAGATGTAGTTAGTGTTGGCAAACGTCACCAGTGACACGAATTGGTATGGGTCAATGTTCTGGCTACCTACCTGGCCCCAGCTAGCACGAAGTTTAAAGTACTCTAACCAATCGCCGGCACCGTCTGCAAACGTTTCGTTTGTTACTACCCAACCCGCAGAAATGGATGGGAAATAACCCCAACGTCTGTTTCTACCAAACCTGGCCGAACCATCGGCCCGGAAAGTGGCATTGATCAGGTACGTTTCCTTGAAGTTATAATTAAGTCTCCCGAAGTACGACATTCTTCTGTCCTGGGCCCAAGGCTCGCCGGTCAGGTCTATGGTGGTACCATCGGTGTTGGAGGCGTTGGTTAAGTAAGCATGCTCCAGGTCGCTCAGGACAAGGTTAATGTTGCTGCCGGAAAGTTGAGCCCCATCGCTTCTGAAGGCAGAAGTACCCGCCATCACTTCAAAGTTGTGGTCTGTGTTTACGTTGAAGTTGTAGCTTAAAAGGTTATCCCAAATGAGTGATTGGCCTTTGCCTTGGAACTGGTTTACCCGTGAATTGTTGTTGAAGGCATACACAGACAGCTTGTACACCGGCGTGAAGGAACGGCTTTCGCTGGCGCTATAGTCAATCCCGAAGCTGGTTCTGAATTTCAGGTTCTTGATGGGCTCCACTACCAAATACACATCGCCTAACAGACGCTGGTTGTTTCTGCGGTTCTGGTTGTCATACACCATCTGCGCGTAAGGGTTAGCTTCCCCGTTAAACCAGGTAGAGTTACTGTTATCAAAGAAATTACCTTCGGCATCATACACGGGCACAAATGGGCTGGTATTGAAGGCTGCACGCAGGGAGTTGTTGTACTGGTTCCCTACCCTGATTCCGTTTCTTCTGATGTAAGAAAAGGTTAAATGCTCCCCAAACTTGATGATGTCGTTGTAGAAGCTGTGCTCAGAGTTGAAGCGGAAGTTGTAGCGCTCATAGTTGGAAAGGTCTTTTCCGCCCACAATACCTTCCTGCCCCGTGTAAGAAAGCGCCGTTGAGAACGTAGACATCTCGGTTCCGCCAGTGGCTCCTAAGGAGTAGTTCTGCGTTACCGCATCGTTCACAAAGGTTTGGTCAATCCAGTCAGTGCCTTCTCCCATGCCCGCAATTTGCTCATTGGTGAAAGCAGGTAACCGCCCAGAGTTCACCAACGCCTCGTTCATGATGGTGGCGTACTCCTGTGAGTTAAGCATGTTGATCTTTCTGCCCAGGTTCTGCACGCCGGTAAAACTGTCAAACGTGATTTGGGCAGGCTGGCCTTTTTTACCCGATCTGGTGGTGATTAACACTACCCCATTAGCTGCCTGTGAACCATAGATAGCGGCCGAAGCGGCATCTTTCAACACGTCAATGGATTGGATATCGGCAGGGTTCAGATACGAGATATCACCGGTCAGCACACCGTCCACTACATACAGCGGGCTGGCATTACCAATGGTCCCTACCCCCCGGATTACCACGCGCATACTTTCCCCAGGTTGCCCGGAGGTGTTGGAGATCTGCACCCCTGCCGCCTGGCCTTGTAAAGCCTGCAAAGGATCGGTGGTGCTTTGGCGTTGCAGATCTTCGCCTTTCACCTGTACCGTGGCACCGGTCACCAGCTTTTTCTGTTGCACGCCATACCCTACCACCACTACTTCTTCCAACGCCTTGGCATCGGTCTGAAGGACAATGTTCACCTGGGGTCTGCCATTCACGGCTACCTCTTGGGTGACAAAGCCAATGTAGGTGATGACCAGCGTTTCATTACCGGTAGGAAGGTTCAGTTGAAAGTTTCCTTCCACGTCTGTACCAGTGGCCAGGGTGGCATTGCCTTTCACACTAACGGTGGCTCCAATAATAGCCCCTCCATCTTCCTGGGAGGTGACTTTCCCCCTGACGGTTTGCTGGGCAAAGGCAACCCCGCAGAAACAGAGCAGCCACATAAGCAGTAGGTATTTTCTCATAGGTAATAAAATGACGTGAATGAATAAGTTATAGGATCAGGAAAGGGTTATTTCAACTTCACAGAAGCGGCGTTGCCCGAGTACGCAATGGTGGCGTCTGGCTTGGCATCAAAAGCCAGGGCCTTGGCTTTGCTCGGCTGTACAAACACCACGTTGAAGGTGCGCTTCTGCAACATGCCGTTGAACTCGCCCTGGCGCTTGCCCACAGTCAGGGTTTTAGAGGCTTCGTTGTAGGAGATTGGAATGGTAGCGAACTTGCCTTTCTCGTAGTTGTAGTTCGTGTTTTCGTCTTCGTACAGTTCAAAAGAAGCATCCTTGCCGCCGTACACGTACAGGGTGATGGTCTCCGCTGGTTTTTCGGTGGTGTATTGTATTTCAGGCCCGAAAGGCAGAATAGAGCCTTCTTTCACGAACAATGGCATGCGCTCATACGGGGCTGCGGCTGTGATCTGCTTACCACCTTTCTGGTAAGAACCGTCATAGAGGCTGTACCAACCACTAGTAGCCGGTAGATACAATTTACGGCTGGTGGCTTTTGCTTCATGTACTGGGCTCACCAGCAAGCTAGGCCCAAACATGAACTGGTCGCTGATGTTCTGCACATTTTTATCCGTTCCGAAGTCCATCACCAGCGGGCGCATGATGGTAGAGTTTTTGTGGTACACCTGGCCGGTAAGCGAGTAGATGTACGGCATCAGGCGGTAACGCAGCTTGTTGTAGTACACCATAGACTGGTACGCCTTGTGGTTTTCAGGAGCGATGTTGTACACCTCTCTGAATGGATACTGCCCATGCGAGCGGAAAAGCGGGGTGAACGTGCCGTATTGGTACCAACGGGTTTGCAGTTCGCGCCATTCTTCCTGTGCTTCGGGGGTCATTGGTCCGCGGTCATACTTGTTTTCCACGAAGAAACCGCCAATATCTGTCGTCCAGTAAGGCAAACCAGACAGGGAGAAGTTAAGACCAGCCGGAATCTGACGGCCCATTTCTTCAAACGTGGCGGCGATGTCCCCGCTCCAGGTGGCGGCACCGTAACGCTGCAAGCCTCCAAACGCCGAACGGGTCAGGATGAAAACGCGGTCATTGGGGTTAACGCCACGCTGTCCCTCGTAGATTCCTTTGTTGTGCTGCAGTACGTAGGCGTTGAAGTACTTATCGGCAGGACCTAAATAGGTAGGGTTCATCAACGCTTTGCGGTGCTCAATAGAAGAGTTGGAAAGAATATCTGGCTCAGAGGCATCTTGCCACCAGGCATCAATTCCCATTTTATAAAGCTTTTCGTTAATCAGGTCCCAAAACATGCGACGACCTTCTGGGTTGAACGCATCATAGAACGTAGACACATAGCCTTTGCCAATCCAGTCTCTGATTTGCTCGTTGATGCTGGCTTTATATAGCAGACCTTTCTGGTCGAATTTCTTATAGGCCTCAATGCCCTCGTAGAACTTAGGCCAGGTAGAGATCATCAATCGGGCGTTGTTCGCGTGCACCTCGTTGATCATTCCTTGCGGGTTAGGGAAACGGGTTTCGTCAAACTCCTGGCTGCCCCACTGGTCTTCTTTCCAGTAAGACCAATCCTGCACGATGTTATCCAACGGAATCTGGCGCTTGCGGAATTCTTTTACAACATCCAGTAACTCTTGCTGCGTTTTGTAACGCTCGCGGCTCTGCCAGAAGCCCATGGCCCACTTAGGCATTACCTGCGCCTTTCCGGTTAGTTCACGGTAGCCGCTCACTACTTCGTCCATGTTCTTGCCGTATACAAAGTAATAGTCCATTCTGTCGCCGGCTTCTGAGGAGAAAGCTACCTTATTCAGGTCCTGCGCAGGTTGAGGAGTTAGATACCGAAGGGCTAGGTAAGACACGCTGCCATCTGGGTTCCACTCTATCTTAAAGGAGTGCTTTTTGCCTTTCTGCAAAGGCGCCTTGAACACCGACATGCCTGGGTTCCAGGCTTCGCGCCAGCGATCCAGTAGCAATTTATTGTCAACCCAAACTTTCACGTAGCCAGAAGAAGGCATTTCAAACCGGTGGTCACCGGTGGCATCACTTTCAATGAAGCCTTCCCAGGTCATCAAGCCGCCTTCCAGAGAATACCCGGCCGGATATTTCTTCTGATCTTCCAGGAACTCGTAGTTGATCTCCGACTCCTGACGCACGATGGGTGCTTTGCCGGTCTTTTTATCAAAAGCATAGGTAGCAGTGAGGCCGCCGGCCTTCTGGTCTTTGCCATACAACTTCAGCTTAGAAAGCTGCTGATATGGGCGCACATCGCCAAACTTGGTGATGGAGTTGTTGTCCCACAGGATGCCGTAATTTTTGCTGGATACCAGGAAAGGCACCACTGCCACGGAGTTGTATTGGGTAAGGTCAATCTGCCATCCTCTGTAGTTCATGAGGCCCGTCTGGTGCTGGCCCAAGCCGTAAAAGGCTTCGTCTTTTTCCGCGGTAAACGCTTTCTGCAGGCGGTAGCTTTTGGTGTTTCCCAGGAGGGTTACGGGAGCAAAGGCTTGCCTTCCTTGGTTGCTTTCCTGCAGCAGTACTTTCCCGCTTTTATCAAAGAAGGTAACAGCCCCATTGTCGGCGCCAACCTCTACTCGCAGGTCATTGGTGTTCACCACCAGGGTCTTGCCCTTTTCCTGGAACTGCCAATCGGTTTTTCCTTTCTTGCTTTCCAGCACCATCAGGCTTGGCTCCTCGGAGAACTTCTCCACGGGCGTCGCCGATACCTGGATAATGTTGTCTGCCAATACCCGTAACTTCACATACTGCGGTTCTCCGGTGGCGGGCTTTTCCAGTTTCACTAGGATTCCGTCTTCCAGCTTCTGGTAGTTTTTTGCCGCCGGCTGCTTAAAGGAAAACAGCGTCCCGATGAGCGCTAAACAAAGCGTGTTTTTGAGCTTCATTAGATAAATGGTAAAAGTGAATTTTGTCTGTCCCGGTAGATTTCCAAATTTTCATTCAGAGACCCGACCTAGGGAAAAATTAACAGGATGAAGGTAAGGAGGTCCTCAGGAGGGCATATGTATCAAATGTTTCCTTTGTATGTTGCATCGGTTAACAAATGAAAAAACCGCATTTTTAGAGCGCTAGAGCAGGTTTTATTTTACAAAATGTTAACAAGCGCTCTACGGGCCAAGCAACCACCTATTTATAGCCCGTTTTCCTTGAAGTGGCCCGACAAAGAATGAGTTAGGAGAATCTACCCTACAGAATGGATAAACGGCAAACTTGATATAAGCCCATGTTCCGGAAAGCATGCAGAAAACGCCAAGCCTTTTCAAAATGCGAAGAAGCTTCTGAGGGCAGTTCACCAAACCCCAAAACAAAAAAGCAGCAACCCCAAAAGGCTGCTGCTTTCAATCCTATCTAATACAAATTTTAGGCGGTCGGCTGCGAGTGCTTACGCTCGGCGTAAACGCTCGGAAGCATGTGGTATTCTCCTTTGAAGTATTTAGAAAAGTACCTGGGGTTGTTGAAGCCCACGGCATACGCCACCTCGGCCACAGTTAACTGGCTTTTCTCCAGAAGCTGCGCCGCCCGCTCCAACCGGATCTTCCGGATGAATTCAACCGGCGTCTGGCCGGTAAGCGCCACTATCTTCTTGTACAGGTACACCCGACTCATACCCAGCTCACGGCTCATCAACTCCACTGAGAACTCGGCGCAGTCAATGTTATCTTCCACCACCTTAATGGCCCTCTGGATGAGCTTATCATCTAGCGAGACAATGTCAACGGAGCTGGTCTGCACACTAATTTTCTTGCCATAGGCTTTTTGCAGAAGCTGGCACTGCGCAATAAGGTTAGACATGCGGGAAAGCAGCAACTCAAAATTGAATGGCTTGGTGATATAATCATTGGCGCCAATGCCCAACCCCTTCAATTTTTGCTCCTCGGCGGTCTGAGCCGTCAAAAGAATAAACGGGATGTGCGAGGTGCGGGCATCTGACTTGATCTTTTTACAGAAATCGATGCCGTTCAACTCAGGCATCATGAGGTCACTCACAATCAGGTCCGGCAAATGGGACAGGGCTTGCTGCCAACCTTCTTTCCCGTTTTTGGCTTCCAGCACTGTGAAATGGGCACTCAGGTTCTCTTTCAGGTACGTCCGGAAATCTTCACTGTCTTCTACCAGTAACACCACCAACTCATGTTCAGGCGTGTTGGCGGCCTTAGCGGTTTCTGACGTAGGCAAAACAGGCACCTCTTCCAGTATTTCAGTGGCAATCTCAGAATCCTCTAAAACGGTGCTGCTGACTTTGATGGGCAGAGTCACGGTAAAGCAGCTGCCTTGGCCGGGCTCACTTTGCACCTGAATGATACCCCCGTGGATTTTCACAAACTCGCGGGTAATGGACAAACCAATGCCGCTCCCCTGGTTTACCAAGTTGTCCGGCACGTCTTCCCGGAAGAAGCGGTCAAAAATCTTCTCCTGGTTTTCTTTGGAGATGCCAATGCCCGTGTCTGAGACCTTGATTTCCAGCAAGTGCAGTCCTTTAGAAGCTGAATCGTTTTCGTGGCAGTTCACCTCTACTTTGATGTCGCCGTTCTCAGGGGTAAACTTAAAGGCGTTAGAAAGCAGGTTGTACAGGATCTTACCCAGTTTGTCCATGTCAAAGGAAGCGTGCAGCTCTTTCACACTGGTCTCAAAAGACAGTTTCACGTGGTTTTTCTCAGAAAGGTCTGAAAACGAGAACACCGCCTCTTTGATGAACTTGATGATGTTCCCGTGGGAAGGCGCAAACGCCACTTCCTCCACCTCCAACTTCCGGAAATCCAGCAGCTGATTTACCAGCAGCAGCAGCCGCTTGGCGTTGCGGTTAATCATCTGGAACTGCTTAGATTGCTCGGCATCCTGGCTAGTGGCCAGCAATTTTTCCAAAGGTGCCAGAATAAGGGTCAGCGGTGTCCGGAACTCGTGGCTGATATTGGTGAAGAACTTGATCTTCATCAGGTGCAACTCCCGCATGTGTTTCACCTCCCGCCGCTCGCGGTCCAACTCATACTTCTCGTTGGCTTTCTGCTTCTCAACCCGGCGAATCACCACTAAGGCCAACAGGGCAAACAGAAAATAAGAGACATACGCCACATCTGACCGCCAGAACGGCACCTGCACTTCAATGTCAAGGCTGATGCCCTCTTTGTTCCAGACCCCGTCATTGTTGGCCGCTTTTACTTGCAGCACATAATTACCGGGGTCCAGGTTGGTATAGGTGATCCGGCGGTTATTGCCATCAGTGGTGTGCCACGTCTTGTCAAAGCCTTCCAGTTTGTACTGGTACTTGTTTTTTTCCGAATGGAAGAAGTTGAGCGCGGCAAACTCCACGGTAAACATGTTCTGGTCGTGCTGCAGCGTGATCTGGCTTAAGTCTGAGAGCGCTTTGGGCAGAATAATGCTTCCACCCACCTCCTCGCCTACTTTCAGGCTTTTACTGAACAGCTGGAAATCTGTAAAGACAATGGCTGGGGCAACCTTGTTGTAGTTTAGGTCTTGCGGCTGGAAAATATTGAACCCATTGGGGCCGCCAAATACCACCTCGCCTTTACGGGTCAAGAAGGCGGCATTTTCATTGAACACCTTGCCCTGCAACCCATCAGACTCATCATAGTTATGGGTCACAAAGGAAATTTCATGAGGTAATTGGCCCTTAATCTCCAGTTTTGAGATACCGTTAGGAGTACTGATCCAGAGGTTATGGTGCGGGTCTTCCAGAATATTCAGAATAATGTTATCGGGCAAACCGTGCTCCCGGGTGAAAAGCCTGAAAGACTTCGTTTTGGGGTCATACAGGTTCAACCCTTCATTGGTGCCCACCCACATATTCTGGCGGCTGTCCCTGAAAATACTTAAAATAGCATTACTACTGAGGCTCTTGGAGTTTTGGGGATTGTTTTGGAAATGCATCCGTTTTCCGGAAGCTAAGTTTAGGACCTCCACCCCAATGTCTCCGCCGGTCCAGAGATTGCCTTCCGCGTCTTGGGCGATAGCAGACACATACAGTGCATTAATGCCGGGTTGCCCGGCGGCAGAGCGGTAGGAGGATAATTTACCCGTGGCAGGATCAAGCTGTTGTAACCCGCCATGCATGGTTCCTACCCAGACCCGGCTTTGATTGTCCTGAAACAGCTCCCACACGTTGTTATCTCTTAGGCTGTTGGGGTCAGAAGGATTGTGTCTATAGCGGGTAAACTTCTCACCATCAAACTTGTTCAGTCCGCCCAGATAGGTCCCCACCCACAGATTCTGCTCTTGGTCCAGAAGCAAACTCACGATCACGTTGCTGCTAAGGCTGTGAGGGTCCTGCGGGTTATGCTGGTAGCGGGTGTATTGCCCGGTGCTTCGGTTCCAGTATAGCAGACCGCCGCCGTTGGTGCCCATCCAGAGATTTCCTTGGGCGTCTTCTACAAACCGGTTAATGTCATCGTAGGGCAAGCTCCCCTTTACCAACAATTGGTTTTGGTGGTGCTGAAACTGGAACAGGTTTTTGTGGTAGTAATTGACGCCTTTTTTATACGTGCCCAACCAAATGATGCCTTCGCGGTCTTTGTAAATAGAGATAAGGCTGTTTTGGGAAAGGCTCTTTTCTATTTCGGGACAATTTTGGACAAACTGCACCGAAAAGTCTTTTTTGTTCACGATGTTGATGCCACCATGGTCCGTTGCGAGCCAGATTCTGCCGTCCTCGTTTTCCGCAATGCCTCGCACTAGATTAGAGTTCAGGCGCAACGCAGGGGCACTCTCATGAAACTGCCTAAACGTTTTAGTGGAAGGGCTATAAAGGAAGGCTCCAATGCTTTCATAGGAAGAGAACAGCCAAAGTTCCCCGTCTTGGTCAATGGTCATCCCGTACCCCATTCTCTGCCCCTTGAACCGCTCCTGTAACCCTTTTTCCAAGTTTTCCACCTGAAAGGTCCGACCATTCAACTTTTCTAACAGGCCATTGGCATGCAGCACCCAAAGGTCACCTTGCTTGGTAAACCCGAAGGCATTGATCTGCAAGGTGGTGGTAACACCCGAGAGTTTAACCGGGGTAGGGACTTCGGTCTTAGGATTATACCTGGTGAGGCCGTGTCCCGTCTGAAGAAACCAGAAATTTCCGGCTTGGTCCTGCAGGATGTTCTCCAAGGGGGCTTGGGGGAGGCCGTACCTTTTCAGGAGAGGGGCATAGTTACGCTCAAATTTTTCTTCGCGTGGATTATAAACGGTAAGCCCCTTCTGAGAGCTTATCCAGATGTTGCCTTCGGGGTCTTCAAAAAGTTTATTGATGTTGTTGTCTCTTAAAGAAGCGGCGTTGCGGGAATTATGCCTATAGGCTTTCACACCGTAACCATCAAACCGGTTCAAGCCTGAAGAGGTGCCTATCCAGATGTAGCCTTTGCTGTCCTTCAGAAAGCTGTTGACCTGGTTATGGGAAAGCCCATTGTTTACATCAAGGTGCAGAAACCGGTGTTGCTGGGGCAGGCCAGAAAAAGCAGGGGCAATATGGCCAACTACGGCTACTAAGGCAAAGGCAATATGTATAAGGAAACGTATTGACATATTTAAAACTTCACCTGTAAGGGATTGAGGCCTTTGTTATAGCTTCAATTTAAAAAAGTAGAATCTTGGCAGTACCGGACTTATATAACCCTTTTCTTCTGCTTGACAGCTTTATTAGAAGCTGCCTTTTCTGGTCTTGCCAAACACTTACAACTAATTTAACTAATCAGTAAGCATTGCTACAAATAGCTATGCAAGATAGCCTTTTTAGTAAAATTCTGCCCGGTTTTCTCTCAATCTATCAAAGCCACCCTTGAAACCTGTTACATATTTTATCAAAAAAGCAACAATTAATACAGAATAGTTCCAAAGTGATTTATTTACCCCTATATCCTTTCAGGTTTCAAAATTAAGAGCTCACTTCCTTTTTTCTGCCTATTCTATTTGCGGGCAACAATCCCGACTCTTGATTTTCCCGTACTTTTCAGAAAATACCCTTAAAGAAGATTTACTTAAAAAGGCAGCAATATTTAAGCTATCTCACTAAAAATGAGAAACTAACATTTCAATCCCTCTAACCAGGATTGGGGAGGTACCCTCGTTTAAAAATTGTTTCCTTAACTTTGCTTTATGGAATTCACAGTACAACAGATTGCTGATCTTCTCCAAGGCCAGGTGCAGGGAGACGGAAACGCCAAGGTGAACAGACTGGCGAAGATTGAAGAAGGTACCCCCGGGGCTCTTTCCTTCCTGTCCAATGCAAAGTACGAGCCGTATCTCTATACTACTGGGGCTACGGCTGTTATTGTGGCCAAAACCCTGGAGTTAAAGCAAGCTGTTTCTGCCAACCTTATTCTGGTAGAAGACCCTTATTCCTCTTTCTCTACCTTACTGGAGGTTTACCAGCAGGCAGTGGCCGCCGCCCGCCAAGGCGTGGAAGAGCCTTGCTTTATGGGAGAGAATTCCACTATCGGGGAACGCCATTATAGAGGCGCTTTCTCCTACATCGGTAAAAACTGCAAAATTGGATCAGGGGTGCACATCTACCCGCAGGTGTACATTGGTGATAACGTCACCATTGGCGATAATACCATTCTGTTTGCCGGGGCCAAAGTGTATTCAGATACCTTCATTGGGAACTCCTGCACCATCCATGCCGGGGCCGTAATTGGCAGTGACGGTTTTGGCTTTGCCCCTCAGAAAGACGGTTCGTACAAGGCCATTCCGCAGATTGGGAACGTAGTATTGGAAGATCACGTGAGCATTGGGGCCAATACCACCGTAGATTGCGCCACCATGGGTTCCACTATCATCCGGATGGGCTCTAAGGTGGACAATCTGGTACAGATTGCCCACAACGTGGAGATTGGGCAACATACAGTAGTGGCCGCTCAAACTGGAATCTCGGGATCCGCCAAAATAGGAAACTACTGCACGCTAGCCGGCCAGGTAGGCATTGTTGGTCATATTTCCATCGCAGACAAAACCATTGTTGGGGCTCAATCTGGTGTTTCCAAAACAATCAAGGAGACCGGTACCTTTATCCAGGGATCGCCTGCGTTTGACTATAAACAAAACCTGCGGGCCTTATCTATTTTCCGGAAACTCCCCGAGTTACAGAAACAGGTAGAGGAACTCAGAGAAAACCGTTAACTTTAGCCCCTCTTTACCTATTTAGTGCTTCATGAACGATAAACAGCATACCATAAAGGCACCGGTGACGGTTTCTGGGATTGGATTGCATACGGGAGTGGTGTCAAATATGACGTTTTTGCCAGCTCCCATCAACCACGGGTATAAATTCCAACGCATTGATTTGCCTAATCAACCCATTGTTGATGCCGATGTAGACAACGTTGTAGACCTCTCCCGCGGAACCACCATTGAACAGAACGGCGCCCGGGTGAACACCGTGGAGCACGTATTAGCCGCCTTGGTTGGGTTAGAGATAGACAACGTTCTCATCCAGATTGACGGACCTGAGCCTCCTATTATGGACGGTTCTTCCATCCTGTTCGTGCAACCATTATTAGAGGTTGGCCTGGAAGAACAGAATGCCCTGCGTAACTTCTTTGAAGTGCCTGAGGAAATCATGTTCCGAGATGGTTCCCGCGAAACCGAGATCGCCATCCTTCCCCTCGATGACTACCGCGTGACGGTGATGGTAGATTACCACTCACCGGTTCTAGGCTCCCAGCACGCTTCTTTAACTGATTTGCGTCAGTTCAAAGACGAAATTGCTTCGTGCCGCACGTTCTGCTTCCTGCATGAGTTGGAGATGCTTTTCAAGCAAAACCTGATCAAAGGCGGTGACCTAAGCAATGCCATTGTGGTGGTAGACCGCGTGGTGGAAGAAAACGAATTAGACTACCTCTCTGACCTTCTCAAAAAGCCGAAAGTGGCCGTGAAGAAGGAAGGAATTCTAAATAACGTAGACCTGCGCTACAAAAACGAGCCTGCCCGCCACAAACTTCTTGACCTGATTGGGGATTTAGCCTTGGTAGGCCGTCCGTTGAAAGGCCAGATTCTGGCAGCTCGCCCGGGACACGCGTCTAACGTGGCGTTTGCTAAGAAGATCAAGAAGTACATCAAGGAGTCATCGGTGAAGAACGTACCCGTGTACGATCCCAAGAAGACTCCGGTGATGGACATCAACCGCATTGAACAGACTTTACCGCACCGTTACCCCTTCTTGTTGATTGACAAGATTATTCACTTGGATGAAACCACGGTGACCGGCGTGAAGAACGTGACCATGAACGAGTCATTCTTCCAGGGCCACTTCCCGGGCAACCCAGTGATGCCGGGCGTAATCTTGATTGAGGCCATGGCTCAGACCGGTGGTATTTATGTATTGAGTACTGTTCCAGACCCAGAGAATTACTGGACCTACTTTATGGGCGTTGACAAATGCCGTTTCCGCCGAAAAGTAGTTCCCGGAGATACCATTATTTTCAAATGCGAACTGTTGGCACCTATTAAGCGTGGTATTGCCAGAATGCAAGGGCAAGCCTACGTAGCAGGGCAGTTGGTGATGGAGGCCGAGATGTTAGCAAGTATCGTAAGAAAAGACGCATGAATCAGCCATTAGCTTACATCCACCCCGAAGCCAAGATTGCCACTAACGTAGTTGTTGAACCGTTCACTACCATCTCCAAGAACGTGGAGATTGGCGAAGGCACCTGGATTGGCCCCAACGTGACCATCATGGAAGGCGCCCGCATTGGCAAGAACTGCCAGATTTTTCCAGGCGCGGTGATTTCGGCTCCGCCTCAGGACTTGAAGTACAAAGGCGAGCCCTCCACGGTGTCTATTGGTGACAATACCATCATCAGAGAGTGCGTGACTTTAAATAGGGGCACGGCTTTAGATAAAAATACCACTGCGATTGGCTCAAACTGCCTGATTATGGCCTATGTGCACGTTGCCCATGACTGTATCATTGGCAACAATGTGATTGTGGCAAATGGCGTGCAACTAGCGGGTCACATTGTAGTGCATGATCACGTTTTTATTGGCGGCACCTCGGCGGTTCATCAGTTTGTGAGCATCGGGGCGCATGCGATGGTGTCTGGCGGATCTTTGGTGCGCAAAGACGTGCCTCCGTTCATCAAGGCAGCACGTGAGCCATTGTCTTATGCTGGCGTTAATTCCATTGGGCTGCGCCGCAGAGGCTTCACGAACGAGCAAATCACCGATATTCAGCAAATCTACCGCATTCTGTTCATGAGCGGCCTGAACACGGCCTCAGCGGTAGAGAAAATTGAGATTGACTTAGCGCCTAGCTCAGAACGTGACGAGATTGTGAATTTCGTGCGTAATTCGGGCCGAGGCATTATTAAAGGCTATCAACGCGATGCAGATTAAGCTTTCCTCTTTAGGCAAGCGCTTTAATTACGAGTGGATTTTCCGGAATCTGTCCTATGAGTTTGTCTCAGGCAAGGCGTATGCCGTGCTGGGGCATAATGGGTCCGGGAAATCCACTTTGCTTTCTATCCTCAGCGGATTCCAGCTTCCCTCAGAAGGTTCTATTTCCTATTCTTCAGAAGGGAAAGAAATTCCGGTGGATGAACTGTACCGCTCTCTTTCGATGGCAGCCCCGTACCAGGACTTACTGGAGGAATTCACTTTACAGGAGATGATTCAGTTCCACACCCGCTTCAAGGCTTTACGCGGCATCACTCCCCAACAACTCCCCGACCTTCTTCAACTGCAGGCCGCCAAACACAAATTGGTGCGGGACTTTTCCTCGGGCATGCGCCAGCGCCTGAAACTAGGCTTAGCCATTTATTCCGACTCTCCCCTTTTATTACTGGACGAGCCCACAACCAACCTGGACCAATCGGGTGTAGCGTGGTACCTGGAACACCTGGAACGAAATCGGCAAAACCGTTTGGTCATCATCGGCTCCAACGTGCCGCATGAGTACAGTTTCTGTGACGAGCAACTGCCCATCAATGAGTTCCACTACAAAGCCCCTGAGCGGAAGAGAGGGTAAATTTTCGCATAAAATCTCAATGGCATATGTAGGGGCAATCCCTTGTGGTTGCCCTTTCTGGTTCTATCGGCAGAGGGCAACCACAAGGGATTGCCCCCAACATCCTAACATTATAGCCTCGAAACACATGAACTATGGCGCGGAAGTTACTTCCGTGACTACCTTTTCTTAAGTCACGGAAGTAACTTCCGCGCCATAGTTGCTTTAAGGCTCCTTTTAGAAAATCAGCCCATAAACGCAGAAATGAAAAAAGCCACCCAAAGGTGACTTTCCCATATATGTAGTAAGATGGCGCAGATACGTTTATAGAACAGCTAACAAGCAACAATGTTTACTCGTTAGCCGGATACATTTCTGGTGGCTCTTTCTCTTTCGTTTTGACGATAAACGGCCTGAGTGCCTCGGTTTCATCTAGGTACAAAAAGGCATCGTAGCGCTCTGGAATGATAGTGGGCACGTAATTGCCGTATTTCTCTCGATTAGGATCGTACACGACACCAATGGCGCGGTGAGCAATCTGCTGGCGGACTTCACTGATCTCGCGGAGTTCACGAGAGAGCAAAAGCTTATCGGTAGCCCCCAGATTGTGCAGCCAGTCCTCCCAGGAACCTTGACGGGCGGGCGGAACTTCCATCTTTTTCATGGGCGCACCCCAGGAGTCTCCCGCAATGACAGAGCCTTCATAGGAGCCAAATCCGGCGAGGTACACATTCTCTCTTCCGTACTGTTCACGGGCCAATTGCCCGATGTTTACCATTCCGGCCCGGGCCATATCGGTGTAGCGGGCATCTCCGATGTGGGTGTTGTGTTCCCAAATGATGGCTTTGGAATTGGGTCCGTGGAATTCCAGCAAACGGTTCAGAGTCTCCATCATGTGCCCGTCGCGCACGTTCCAAGAATTGCCGCCGCCTTTTACCATGGCTTTGTAGTACCGCTCGGCGTTTACCGCTACCAAGGCATTCTGCTCGGCATCAAAAACGGCTTCGGGGTTGCCGGGTTCTTCCCGCTCCCGTTTACCCAGTTCCTGCAGCATGGAAATTACTTCGTCCTCGCAATCCTCTGAGACGTAAGCTACGGCTCGGGCGTATTCCTGTGGGTCTGAGCTGTAGGGTTCAAAGCATTTGAATGCTTCCTTGGCGGCTTTCACAGCATGACCATCCTTCTTTTCAAGGTACTTCATGATTTGCTGCAGCGAGCCCCAGAGACTGTAAACATCTAGGCCATAAAAACCAATTTTGTTTGTGTTAGGTCGGTCATTATTTTCTTTGAGCCACTCCACCAGGGCCGCTACTTCCCAGTTGCCCCACATCCAGGTAGGCCAGCGGTTGAAGTGCTTCAAGATGTCAGACACTTTGGTGCCTGGTTTGCAGTAGCCACGGATGAACTTATTAATCTGGTAGCAATCTGGCCAATCACCTTCCACTGCAATGAAGGTGAAGCCTTTCTCTTCTATGAGGCGCTTAGAGATGGCAGTACGCCAGCCGTAGTATTCAGAGGTGCCGTGCGAGGCTTCTCCTAACATCACAATACGGGCATCTCCAATATCGTCCAGCAGAATGTCTAAATCAGCTTTGTTCTCCAGCCGGTGGTACGGCAGTTTTGAATAAGTCATGGAATTTGAGGGAAATATGAACTCCCTGCCTTTTACCCCGCATTGGTTTTAAAAGTTTACTTGTTTTTAGCCTATTTTTTCAGAAAAAGGTCAAAAGCGCATTTGACGTAGAAAACCGTTCTTAGAATAACTAAATTCCACTACCTCACTTTCACCTACTTCCACCTGCCTGTTACTATTTCCTAAACTTATAAAAAAGGCACAGCTTCTACATACCTTTCATAATCACTGATATACAGTTTCTTCTAGTGATAAAATCGACAATTCCTAGGGGTTCAAATTATCTCCAAATGCCTGCTTGAGTTATTGGCATACTTTAGAAAAACAGAAGCAAAAAAGGGTAGCTGCACCAAGTACAGCTACCCTTTCCTATCAGTTTATTCCAACTTATTGTCTTGACCCGAACACGCGCTTGAGAAGCTCTGTGGTGCGGGCAATCGGGTTTTCGCGGATGTTGGCTTCCTCCTGGGCTACCAGCGTGAAAAGGCCATCAATGGCTTTCTGAGTGGCATACGACTCTAAATTAGGATCTGCTTTTTTCACCAGCGGAATCTTATTGTAGCGGTTCACCAACTCTGAATAGTACCTGGTGGCATTCACTTTGTCCAACGACTGGCGCATGATTGGGCTGAACGCCGAGTTCAGTTGGCTGGTAGTAGTGCGCTTTAAGTATTGAGTAGCCGCATCGCGCTCGCCGCGCAGGATGTTCCAGACATCGCTGAAGGTTAATTGCTTGATGGCGTTCAGGAAAATAGGCGCGGCACTTTTGGCGGCATCCTCGGCCCCGCGATTCAGGGTAAGAATGAATTTGTCAACCTCTGAACCTAAGCCAATGGACCGGAGTGTGTTTTCCACGCGCTGTACATCGGGCGGAAAAGGAATTCTAATGAGGCTGTTCTTGTAGAAACCATCGGTCTGGGAAGCTTGGGCGGTGCCTTTGTTAATACCCTGTGAAAGCGCCTGCTTTAAACCCGAGGACACTTCAGATTGGGTAAGTGCTCCGGTTTGTCCGGTCTGGCCGGTTTGCTGCGCCACCGCACCTAAAGCTTGCTCTATTTGAGCGGTGGTGCAGGAAGTCAGTCCAATTAAAATAAGGCTGCCAAAAACAAAAGCCCGGGAGACGAGTTTCTTCATACGTGCGTACATGTTTATTACTTTTGATCTAGGATGGTTGAAGGGGCATACGCATAAATCAAGCCAAATAAATGAAAAAGGAAATATCGGCAGAAATCATGACCATTGGCGATGAGCTGCTGTACGGTCAGGTCATTGACACCAACTCTGCCTGGTTAGGCCAGGAACTTGGCAAGATAGGCATCAGGGTAAAACAAATCACCAGCATCTCAGACAACCCAGACGCCATCACTGAAGCCCTGACCCAAGCCATCTCCCGCGCCGACGTGATTCTGATAACCGGCGGCTTAGGCCCTACCAAAGACGACCTTACCAAGCATACGCTGACCCGTTACTTCAACACGGAGTTGCAACTGCACCAACCTTCGCTAGACGATGTGGAGGATATCTTTAGGAAATATAACCGTCCTATGTTGGAGGTGAACCGGCAACAGGCATTTCTGCCGGCTTCCTGTACGCCCGTGCGCAATGTGCTGGGCACCGCCCCGGGAATGCTGTTCCATGAGCAGGATTCCGTCATTGTGTCTATGCCAGGCGTGCCGTTTGAGATGAAGCGCATGGTCACAGATACGGTTCTCCCCTATCTAAAGCAGCATTTTGCGCTGCCCCAAATTATCCATAGAGTGGTGCAAACCATCGGGATTGGGGAATCCTTCTTGTCCGAGAAAATCGCTGATTGGGAAGATAACCTGCCGTCTAATATAAAGTTGGCTTACCTACCTCACCTAGCCGGGGTGCGCCTGCGCCTTACCGGTTTCTCTCAAGATGGCCAAGACCTGGTAGCCCAACTGCAGGAGCAGGTAGACAAGTTAACGACCCTCATTCCAAACAATATCTTTGCCTACGGTGAAGTCCCTTTGGAAGAGGCCATCGGTCAATTACTGAAAGGACGTAATCTCACTATTTCTACTGCCGAGAGTTGCACCGGCGGTTTGGTGGCTCATAAACTCACCAGTGTGCCCGGCAGTTCAGCGTACTTCCTAGGCAGCGTAGTAGCCTACAGCAACGAAGTCAAGAAAGCTCAGTTAGGTATACCTGCTGAAGTCTTGGAGCAGCACGGCGCCGTGAGCGAAGAAACAGTGAAGGCCATGGCCCAAGGCGTGCGCCAACTCCTGAAAACCGATATTGGAATTTCAACCAGCGGCATAGCCGGACCAGACGGCGGCACCCCTGAAAAACCCGTTGGCACCATCTGGATTGCCTACGCTGATGCGCACCAAACCATTGCCCGTAAAATCAACTACAACAAAACCCGCCAGCTCAATATGGAGTACACCGCCCTGCAGGTCTTAGACCTAGTTCGGCAAAGTTTATCCAGACGGGTTGAGGAATAGGTAAAAAAACCTAAATTTGCCTAACAACAGTTAGGTTCACAGGAATCAGTTGCGGCATTACAGTAATCATTCGCTGTTTTTCTGTAACATTGTGCATACCTGTTCTCTTACCTGACTGTGGTATTCTGATCCCTGTAACCTAAAAAACTGATTTTCTTATACTATGGCTCTTGTAGAAATGGTGATGCCCAAAATGGGCGAAAGTATCATGGAAGGCACCGTGCTGAAATGGTTAAAGCAAGTGGGCGACACCATTGAGCAAGATGAGTCTGTGCTGGAAGTAGCCACTGACAAGGTAGACACTGAGGTACCAGCCATCCAAGGTGGTGTTTTGAAAGAGATACTGGTACAAGAAGGCCAGGTAGTAGCCGTAGGAGCCCCTATCGCGGTAATTAGCACCGGCGGTGATGACCAACCCGCTTCGACAAGCCCTGCCCAAGCAGAAGCACCTGCAGCCCAACCGGCGACTGCTCCGGCAGCTCAGCCAGTTCAGGCCCCTGAAGCAGCAGTCCAAACGACCCAACGTTTAGAGCAACCCGCCTCCGGAAGATTCTATTCTCCGTTAGTGTTGAACATTGCCCGCGAGGAAGGCATCTCTATGCAGGAGTTGGAATTCATACCAGGTACCGGCAAAGAGGGCCGTGTTTCTAAAAAAGACATCTTAGATTACGTAGCTTCCCGCCAAGCTGGTGGAGCTCCCGCTGCTGCACCTCAACCGGCAGCTGTTGCAACTACACCACAGGCTCCTGCTCCGCAAGTCGCACCACAACCACAAGCTGCTCCTGTTGCTCCTGCTGCCCAGGTTTCTACCGCTCCGGCCCAGTCGTACAGCGGCAACGTAGAGATCATAGAGATGGACCGTATGCGCAAGATGATTTCGCAGCGCATGGTGGACAGCAAGCGTATCTCTCCGCACGTGACTTCCTTTGTGGAGGCCGATGTGACCAACATTGTGAACTGGCGGAACAAAACCAAAGACGCTTACAAGAAACGCGAAGGCGAGAACCTCACCTTTACGCCTATCTTCATTGAGGCCATCGTGAAAGCCATCAAGGACTTCCCGATGATCAACGTAAGCGTGGACGGTGACAAAATCATCAAGAAGCGTGACATCAACATCGGGGTGGCCGTGGCCTTGCCTTCTGGTAACCTGATTGTGCCCGTAATCCACAACGCGGACCAGATGAATCTGAATGGCATCTCTAAGCGCCTGAACGATTTGGCCAACCGTGCCCGCATCAATAAATTGACTCCGGCTGATTTAGCGGATCCTACCTATACCATTTCCAACGTAGGTTCTTTCGGTAACGTGATGGGTACGCCTATCATCATGCAGCCCCAGGTAGCCATTATGGCCGTAGGTGCGATTAAGAAGAAGCCAGCCGTGATTGAAACTCCGGAAGGCGACTTAATCGGTATCCGTCAGTTCATGTTCCTGTCGCACTCCTATGACCACCGAGTGGTAGATGGTTCTTTGGGTGGCATGTTCGTTCGCCGCGTAGCAGATTACCTGGAAGCTTTCGATCCGAATACCAGTATCTAATTTGAAAATGGGGAGATTTTAAAATCATCTCCTCTAAAAGAAAGCCTCTCCTCTGCTGGAGGGGCTTTTTTGTTAGCTGATTAGGGCTTGTTTTCTTTAAACCGGCTGCAAACCAGAAAGACACAACCCACTTTAGTTGAATATAGTAAAAGTCTTATCTTACCTGGACTTGCTACTTCACCAATCTTATGAAAAACGCCCTCCTCTTACTTGTAATAGCCTTCTTGTTGTTTCTGGCAATATTCTTCTACTGGAAACGAAGCCAGGCCGAAAGTCAGTTAGCCATAGCTAACGAGCGCATCACCAGTTTAGAGCAGCAAGTCGCCCGGTATTCGCGACCGGCACCAATAGATACGCTCCAGCCGGCCCAACCACAACAGCCTATACAAGAGACTCCGGAGACCGTTGAAAAAGTAACGCCGCCTGAGTCTACAACCTTTGAAGAAGAGATTGGTGCTCTCACTGAGACTGATATCCGGCGTTTGAAACGCAAAGGCCTTAAAAACCCCGAAGCAGATTTGATGAATGACCTCATGCGCAAGCAAAAGTCTGTTTTAACTACCTCCGGCACCATGGGCGGCACCATGGCAATCCAGGACATCCGTATTTTAAATGACCGTCATGCCCTCGCCTATTTTGAAGACGGTCACAATGGCGGTTATGCTCTACTGCGGTACTCCGTAGAAAACGGCGCTATTACCTGGACTAAGCTTGACTCTTATTCTTTGTAATCTTTTTAACCTGTTTTCAAGAAATTGAGGCAATAGATATAAGCAGGTTTGAGCCTTTGATAAAGTTCTTAAAACGAAAAGCTTTGAAAACGAAAGCGGCTGCCCCATCAGGAGCAGCCGCTTTCGTTTCTATTTAGTTGAAGGTTATTCTGTAGGAAGAGCATTTAAGCTTTGCTCCAAGGCAGCAATCTTTGCCTCGGCGTCTGATTGCTTTTTGCGCTCTGCGCTGATTACCGCTTCCGGGGCTCCGCTCACAAAACGCTCATTGCTTAGCTTTTTTGCCACGCTAGCCAGGAAACCTTTGGTGTAGTCCAGTTCCTTCAAAATGCGTTCACGCTCAGCGGCGGTGTCAATGTTGCCTTCCATCGGGATGAAGAATTCAGCGCTTTCTACCACGAAGGACAAAGCGTTATCCAATGGCTGTTCGGTTTCCAGTATCTCGCTTAGGTTCGCTAGTTTGCTTACCAGCGTCTCATAGCCTGCAATGGCGTTTTTGCCTTCTACCAAACGCACGTATAGCGCCAGCTTTTTAGCCGGAGAGATATTCTTGCTGTTCCGCTGATTCCTGATTTGCCCTACTACGTTCAGCACGTAATCGGTTTGCTTGAGCAAGTCTGCATCTACGCGGCCTTTTTCTGGCCAGGCAGCAACTACCAGGCAGTTTTTAGGCGCACGCTCTGCCATGGAGTTCCAGATTTCCTCGGTGATAAACGGCATAAACGGATGCAGCACTTTCATCAGCTTCTCCAAGAATTCATTGGTGGCCTGCAACGTAGCCGCATCAATGGGTGACCCGAAGGCGGGTTTAATCATCTCTAGGTAATTGGAGCAGAAATCATCCCATACCAGTTTATACACTGTTAGCAACGCATCCGAAATGCGGAATTTGTCAAAGTGGTCTTCCAATACGTTCAGCGCCTCGTTGAACTTAGAGTCAAACCACTTGATAGCTTTCTCGTTCGGGTTGGCCAAAGTCTCGTCTACTTCCCAGCCGTTAATCAAGCGGAAGGCATTCCAAATCTTGTTGCTGAAGTTACGGCCCTGCTCGCAGAGTTTCTCGTCAAACAACAGGTCATTACCGGCCGGTGAGCTGAAGAGCATGCCCGCACGAACGCCATCGGCGCCGTACTGCTCAATTAACAGCAGCGGGTCTGGCGAGTTACCCAGGGATTTGGACATTTTGCGTCCCTGCGCATCACGCACGATACCGGTGAGGTAAACGTTCTGGAACGGCAGCTCCTTGCGGAACTCATAGCCGGCCATGATCATACGCGCTACCCAGAAGAACAGAATTTCAGGAGCCGTTACCAGGTCATTGGTAGGATAATAATACAGGATATCCTCGTTGTCCGGGTCTTTGAAACCGTCAAATACTGAGATAGGCCATAACCACGAAGAAAACCAAGTATCCAGCACGTCTTCGTCCTGGCGCAAATCAGTTATTTGCAGTTCTGGGTTGCCGGACTTGGTGCGGGCTTCTTCCAGGGCTTCCTCAGCGGTGCGGGCTACTACAAACGTGCCATCGGGCAGGTAGTACGCCGGAATCTGTTGTCCCCACCACAGTTGGCGCGAGATACACCAGTCGTGCACGTTCTCCATCCAGGAACGGTACATGTTCTTGAACTTGGCCGGGTGCAGCTTGATGGTGTCGTTCATCACGTTTTCCAGTGCGGGCTTGGCCATCTGGTCCATTTTACACCACCACTGCATAGAAAGCTTGGGCTCAATCACGGCATCGGTACGCTCAGAGAAACCAACGTTAGAAACGGAATCCTCTACTTTCTCTAACAGACCTTGAGCATCCAAATCTTTGGTGATTTTCTTGCGCACCACGAAGCGGTCTTCGCCTACGTAGAGGCCAGCACGCTCATGGATGGTTCCGTTGTCGTTGAGTACGTCAATGCTAGGCAGGTTATGTTTCTGGCCCAGTTCGTAGTCATTGATGTCGTGTGCCGGGGTTACTTTCAGCACCCCCGTTCCGAACTCGCGGTCTACGTATTCGTCAAAAATGATAGGAATGGCCCGGTTCACCAACGGAATAATGGCTTTCTTGCCCGCCAAATGCTTGTAACGCTCGTCTTCGGGGTGTACGCAGATGGCCACGTCGCCCATGATGGTCTCGGGGCGCTTGGTAGCTACCGTTAACACTTCGTCAGAGCCCTCAACCCCGTAGCGCAGGTAGTACAGTTTGCCGTTTACTTGCTTGAAGTTTACTTCCTCGTCAGACAGCGCGGTGAGCCCTTGAGGGTCCCAATTCACCATGCGTACTCCGCGGTAAATCTGGCCTTTGCGGTACAGGTCTACAAATACCTGGATTACGGCATCGGTCAAGGCAGGCTCCATGGTGAAACGGGTACGATCCCAGTCGCAGGAGGCGCCTAGTTTTTTCAACTGCTCCAGAATGATGCCGCCGTATTTCTCTTTCCACTCGAAGGCGTATTGCAGGAACTCCTCGCGGGTCAAGTCACTTTTGCTGATGCCTTTTTCCTTGAGCATGGCTACTACGCGAGCCTCCGTAGCGATGGAGGCGTGATCCGTACCAGGTACCCAGCAAGCCTCTTTTCCTTGCATCCGGGCCCGGCGTACCAATACATCCTGAATGGTATTGTTGAGCATGTGGCCCATGTGCAGCACGCCAGTTACGTTGGGCGGCGGAATTACCACGGTATAAGGCTGCTTTCTAGGGTTGGGTTTGGACTTGAAAAAGCCGCGCTCCAGCCAGGTGGCGTACCACTTGTCTTCTACTTCTTTGGGGTTATAGGTCTTCGGAATGGACATCTTAGATACTATGCTAATGTGTTAATGTGCTGATGTGCTATGCTCACAGCACCGGCACAAATCACGGGTAGCTGCAAAAATAGCAAATTAGCCGATGTGAGTTATCAGTTATTGGTCGGCTCTGCGGGAAAGCTCCTGTTTTCAGGCGGTTTTCGGAAAAACAGGGAAGAAACGTAGAAGTTGAAGTCATTCGAAGGACCTTCGGACACTACGAAGTCTTCTTCCGCTTGCGAAAATGCCGGCAAGCGTTTCGGCCTATTTTTGGTAAAACAGCCACATAAGGCAAGAAAACAAAAAACCCGCACGAGGCGGGTTCCTGAATAGCTTTCAAGAAAAGATTAGCTTGCGGCGTGCAACCACTCTTTCTTGGCTAACAAGGCTTCCTCGGTCTCGCGGTAGTCCGGGTCATCGACGCAGCAGTCTACAGGGCAGACGGCCGCGCACTGAGGTTCCTCGTGGAAACCGCAGCACTCGGTGCACTTGTCAGAGACTATATAATAGAATTCGTCGGAAATGGGCGGTTGCGGGGCTTTGCCGTCTACCGTTTCTCCACCGTCAATTTCTACCTTGGTCAGAGATGTACCATCACCCCAGGTCCACTGAACACCACCTTCGTAGATGGCCGTGTTGGGGCACTCCGGCTCACATGCGCCGCAGTTGATACACTCATCCGTGATCATTATTGCCATAATCGTATCTCCTGTTTCTTTTTTGTAATTTTGCACCTCTATATAGGTACGCCATTATACGCGCAAAAGTAATACGTAGCGCGCATTGTATCAAACGTTTCTCACGCACCCACTGTTACCTCTTCATGCTAACTTTAGAAAATAGACTTTCCGCATTCATAAAATTAGGCGATTACCTCCGGAATCTTCCGCAGGAGGAGCGCGAATACCTGGCCCGCCGGGCGGGTCAGCACAATAACTTCTTTGACTTACCTAATGTTTCAGCGGCGTTGGAAGGAATTGCCAGCATGCTGGAAGAAGACCAACTGACTGCTTGGGTAGCCCGCTACGACTTGCCTCAGGTGAACGATGCTCATAAAAAAGTAGGCGTAGTGATGGCCGGGAACATTCCGGCGGTGGGTTTCCATGACGCGCTGTGCATTCTGCTGGCTGGGCATATTCTGCAGGCAAAACCAAGCTCCGATGATCCTTTCCTGATGCCCCACCTGTTGAACAAGCTGACCGAGATTGAGCCCGGCTTCCAGGAGCAGATTCAGTTGGTGATGATGCTGAAAGAGTCAGATGCCATTATTGCTACTGGTTCTGACAACACCGCCCGCTATTTTGAATACTACTTCGCCAAGCGTCCGCACATCATCCGGAAGAACCGCACCAGCGTGGCCGTGCTCACCGGAAAAGAGACCAAAGAAGAATTGACCGCCCTGGGCGATGACATACTGCGCTACTATGGGCTAGGCTGCCGCAATGTGGCCAAGGCGTTTGTGCCTGCCGAGTATGATTTCACGCCGTTCTTTGAAGCCATGGAGTACAAGAAAGAGGTAGTGAACCACCACAAATACCAGAACAACTACGACTACAACAAGTCTATTTACCTGGTGAACGGCGTGCCGCACCTGGACAACGGCTTCCTGATGGTGACCGAAAGCCAGCAACTGGTCTCCCCTATTTCGGTGCTGTTTTATGAAACCTACGCCAATGACGAGGACCTGACCCAAAAGTTGGAGACCATCCAGGAGAAGCTACAATGTGTGGTTTCGCAGGAGGCGCTTTGGCCCAACAGCTACGCCTTCGGGCAGGCACAATGCCCGTCCGTAAGCGATTACGCGGATGGCGTGGACACCATGGAATTCCTGAAGAACCTGTAAATTATTTTAGGGCTATTTTCCAGAAAATAGCTTTATAACACCATTTTGGACTCGGTTAACTGTTTTTACGTAGACTTATTGTGTTAAATACCGTTTGTAGATGTAAGAAATTCTTTCTTCATTGGTCCACAGACTAACACCAAACACGCGTACCATGGAAAATAACACCGTGCTCCATTATCAACTGATTGAGAAGGAAAGTATTCCGCAATTACAATTTGGTCATGATGATGTCTTACAGAGTAAAGAGTTGAAAGTAAAACGCCAACATGACCTGGACCGGGCCAGTAGGCTAGGAAACGGCTACCAAGGCAAAGTGGAACTTACGTTTCAGGTCGCTACCGGCGATATTCTGCGCGTACAAACCACTATCTGGCAAGCCGACAAGGAATTCACCACCATCAAATCAGGGGTCACTTTGCCTACCCACTCCATTCTAGGGGTAGAATTCTTCTAGAGGAGAAGTACCTGGCTCCCGTAGGCAGGTTTATCACTTTCTCTTAAAGCGATCAGTTTTTCTCTAACCTCATACATGCGAAAGGCCTTTGGTGCAGAACCAAAGGCCTTTCGCATGTATGAGGAAATGCATTAAATCCGGTCCAACACTTTCAGGATCAAATCATCAATCACCTGGTCGGCGTTTTGGGCAAACTGATGCGTGATGCGGTTGGCCACGATGGCGTTCAAGGACAACACCTCATGGCCCAACAAACGGCCCAGGCTGTAGATGCCGGCGGTCTCCATCTCAAAGTTGGTGAACATTACATCTTCAAACCGGAAATTGCTCAGTTTTGAGATCACATCCTCAATTTTGGGCTGTAACCGCAGCAACCTTCCTTGTGGCGCATAGAAGCCGGGGCACGTAAAGGTGTTTCCGTGGATCATGTCAAACCCAATCTGCTCCCGCAGGATGTCAGAGCCCTTGGCGCAGTACGGTAAAAACCCTAGACCCAAGGCTAACTGTACGTTCACCGCGATCTCTGTTTCGTAGCCAGTTTCCATGAGCGGGTAAAACTGCATGAGCGTGTCCAGTCCCAGCGCATACTCTGTGGCCAGATGGCTCCCCAGCGGAACATCTTCCTGCAGGGCTCCGGAGGTACCAATACGCACAATCTTCAGGGAAATGCGATCATCATGCTCCAGCGGCTCCCGATTCACAAAGTCAATGTTCACCAACGCATCCAGCTCGTTCATGACAATGTCAATGTTGTCGGTCCCGATGCCGGTGGAAACTACCGAGATGCGTTTGCCTTTGTAGTAGCCGGTGTGGGTCACGAACTCGCGCTTGGCTACCTCCACCTCAATAGAATCAAAATGGTGGCTCACGCGGGCCACGCGGTCCTGGTCACCTACGGTGATGATGGTATCAGAAATCTGCTCAGGCAACAGGTTCAGGTGGTAAATGCTGCCATCGGCGTTCAGGATCAATTCAGACTCAGGAATTCGGGCCATAGTTTCATAGTTTAAGGTGGGACAAAAGAACAATGCGTTCTATTCAAGCAACCGCTTTTCAGCACCGCCGCTTTAAGTAAATGTATAAAAAAAGCGCCACTTGAGCCTTGCAGCAATAAGTGGCGCTTTCCTATAAAGTAGTATCGTTTACACGGCCTTTGGTTGCTCCGTTTTGCGGCGGTTTAAGCCTTTGTACGGGTTGTAGCCGTTCGTGTTCTTCTGGTAATAGCCCGTTCCGTCATACGGACGCTTATCTGGGTGCTCCTGGCAGGTAGTAGAGCAGGCACCGTCCATTTTGGTACCGCAGCTCTCGCAGATGGGCACGTGCAGGTTACAGTGTGGGTTGGCGCAGTTCACCATCCTGGCCGAAGGCGTGTCACACACGTGGCACTTGGAAATCACCACGGGGTTCACGGTATTCACATCCACAGCTACGCGGTTGTCAAACACGTAGCACTTGCCCTCGAAGTCTTCTCCGCCGGCTTCCATGCCGTACTTGATGATGCCGCCGTGCAGCTGGTACACGTTCTCAAATCCTTTCTCCAACAGGAATGCGCTGGCTTTCTCGCATTTGATGCCGCCGGTGCAGTACGTCAGGATCTTCTTGCCTTCGTACTTCTCTTTCAGCTCATCAATCTTCTCCGGAAACTCCCGGAAGTTCTCAATGTCCAGCGTGACGGCGTTTTTGAACTTGCCCATGCTGTGCTCATAATCTGAGCGCACATCCAACACCACTACGTCTTCCTGGTCTTTCATCTCTTTGAACTCCTGAGGCGATAGGTGCACACCGGTACGTTCTGTTGGGTCGATGTTGCGAAGACCGGCATGCACGATCTCAGGCTTGTGGCGCACGTGCAGCTTGGTGAAAGCGTGCTCATCGGCGTAGTCCACCTTGAAGTCGATGTCGTCAAAACGGGGATCAGCTTTCACAGCCGCCATGTAGGCTTCGCAGTCTTCTACCAGGCCAGACACCGTTCCGTTTAACCCCTCTGGGGCGACGATGATGCGGCCTAACAAATTCAGTTTAAGACACAGCAAGTGGTGCTCCTCGCGGAACAACTCTGGGTCTTCAATCTTAGTGTAGTGGTAATAGAGTAAGATACTGTACTTTTTCATACGGCTTAGTTTCAGACTAAGTGTAAACTGGATGTTATTGGATACTTGATACTAGACGTTAGACTTTGTCATTATAGTTCCTCCGTCATTTCGAGGCAAATTTAGGGAAACCACTCCTAAACAGAAAATGACGAAAATCAGTCCTAAGTTTATCCTTTCAGAACTGCAGGAATCTAACAACGACCGTCCCATTTAAACAGGCTTGGCAGGATTACCGAAAACGGTTTGCTTTGCAGCGACATCCGCTATCACCACGGCTCCGGCACCTACGCGAGCGTTTTTGCCAATCTTCACGCCAGACACGATCACCGCTCCGGTTCCAATGAAGGCTCCCTCGGCGATGGTCACTCCGGCGTTTACCATTGCCCCAGCGCCTAACTGCACATGGTCTGCTAACTCGGCATTGGCATCTACCACGGCCCGTGCCCCAATGATGCAGTTATCGCCTACTTTGGCATTGGAGTTGACGATGGCACCTGCCTGAATGAAGTTTCCGTGCCCTAACCATGCGTGTTCTGAGACATAGCTGAACTTATGGATGGCATTCACCGGAACCACTTTGTAGTCTTCCTTCAGCATGTTGGTCAGACTTTTGCGGGCGGCGTTATCCTCGGCGGCCACAAATACATCGCACTTCTTCCCTAACAGTTTCAGGATATTTTCATCCTCGGTGTTGCCCATCACGGTGATTTCGTTCACCTCCTTCTGCTGCAGGGCTACCTGATCATCCAGGAAACAATACACCACTACGTCGTTGCTCTGAAAGGCATCCAAGGCCAAAACTCCCAGTTCCTGGGCACCTAATATGATTACTGGATTTTGCATAAGCTTCTTTTACAAATCGATTATTCTTCAAGGCGAATTGCCCTCCCCTTCTATACTTAAGAAGAGTACCGCTTTTGTTTAGAGTTCGTTTTGAAGAAACCGCGCTGAAAACAAAAGGATTGCAAAAATAGGCAAAGAAAACGGAATAGCTTACCCCTAGCGTTTGTCCAACCGACCTATCCACCCTGGCAATGGTCCCCAGGTTAAAACCACCACAAACAGGAAAGGAAGCAGCGGGGCCCTGTACCGATGCAAGGAACCCAAGTTGGGCGTGGGCAAGGTTACCAAAACAGCCGAAATACAGAAAAACACCAACAAAACCGCCAGAAAAGAAGGAAGCGCAGGAGCCTTCCTGGTGCGCAATAAATGAAAGATGGTCAGTAGAACCAACAGAAACAGAACCAGGTTTTCCGCTCCCATCAGTTTATACACCAACGGACCATTTTCCCACAGAAACGGCCTGAAGAGCATTTGCCACACAGCTTCAGGAGCATGCTGAATGACGGAGAACACAGAAGGCTCAAGATCAGGAAATAAAAGATGTGGTTTAGTTGGATCTGAAATGGCTACTATGTTTCTGTAATTCCAGAGAATATGCCGGGTAAAAAAGCTGAGATTAAAGGTAGGATGCGCAAAAGAAGCCACAAACGCCCCAATGCCAAGAGTGCTTATCCAGGTCATTAGTTGGGCTACTCTGGACTGAAGCAAAGGAATTTGGCTGGCCAACCATTTGGTGAACAGGAAAGCTCCTATCAGAACAATGAGCACTGCCGCTAAAAAGAATTTAATACGCCAAAGCAGGTAAAGGCACGGGAGCAGGAGCAAGCACCTTTTGATTGCTTCAGAGCTTTTAGTGGATTTATAAAGCTGAAGAAACAAACCGATGGAAAGACAAAGGCTGCCCATAAACACCGTATCTTTCAAAAGGCCGCTTGTCCAGAACAACACCGAGGGAAAGAAAAGAAACACCGTGGCCGCTGTCGTACCATACGCCGGATAATACGATTGCACTTGCCGCACCAAGAACCAGCAACCCAAAAAACTGAACAAGGATAAATAGGCTCCTGTCCACCAATAGGAATTATGGGTAAGCAGATAAAGCAAACTTAAGGGTTTCAAGAAAAAGAGCGAGTTAGAGTACTCACTTCTGAAGGTGACAGGGATTCCGTTAACGTCATTAAAAAGCAAAAATCTCCCAAACCAGCCCGGGTTTTGCTTTGCTGCTTCCACTACCTTCAACGTCTCGGCATGAAAGCCCCAGGTATCTCCAAAACCTAAATAGTTCTGGTAAGCCCACCCCAGCAATACTCCACTAGCCAGTTTGAATATAAGTGCAAACCAAAAGACAAGCTTGAACCGAGAATCATTAACTGGTCGCCAGAGCAGGTAAATGAAATATAGGAAAACCGGGAGATGCAGCCAGTTTAGGGGATTCATGCAGGAGAAAGGTTCTGTTTTATCAGGCGGTGCCCAATGACGCAATGTACGCATTTTCTGGGAGCACAGTAGGTTTGGTACAACCCCAACAAGGCCTGCGAATCTGCCGCATTGGAATTAGGAAAGCCAAGCCCCGGATACAACCGTGTAATCCTGTTTTGCTCTTTAGCAAGGTCTTCCAGGAGCTCCACCGCTTTCTCTTGGTAGGCAGCATTATCCATGCGGCGGCTGTAAGCTACCAATAGCGGGGCCACCACGTTGATCAGCAAGCCTTGGATACTCTCATCCCCAATTTTGGAAAAGGGCTGTGCCGAGGATTTCTGCGGACTGTAGTGTTGTTGCCAATACGCGGGTGGGGTTTGCCGGAAAAAGCTGAAGAAATATTCTTTAGTTGTGCAAGAAATCATACCCGACCACAGGTGCGGATGGGCCTGCAGTATAGCCAACAACTGCCCTAGCCTAACCGCCGGAAAGTTGGAGGGCCGGAGCCGTAGGAAGTTCCAGGCACTTTTAGGCAGAGGCTCTGGCAAACTATGTTTCTGGGCCAGGTAATGGTGCTCTTTTGCTAGATCTTTGAGGTATTCCTCCTTGCACTCCTCCGCTTTTTCGATCAGCATACCGGCCTGCCCAAATACCAAGGCTTCCAACTGCCTGGAATTAGACCGGTATTTCTGGACTATGCCCCAGGGAAGCACCTTCGTGAGTTGCAAAAAACCTTCCTGATTGATTTTGAAGCCGAACCCTGCCGCCAAGGTCTGATAGACGGTGCTTTCCCAATCTTGTCGGTTTATCTCTAAGCGCTCCAATACCAGATCAGCTTTGAGGGCCAGGCGTTCCAGCAAAGTCCTGTCCATCATCGCCGATTTATAGATAGTGTCCACCTGTGGGGCCAAGGAAGCACAAGGCAAAATGTCTTTGCTCCAAACCAGCTCCTGGTACTGCGCCTGTACCGACAAAGCCACCCGGCCTTGCAGTTCTAACGTGGGCATTGGGCTTCCCTCCTCCCGCAGGACAAGTTCATCCTCCTCCCAGACCACATGAAGCACCACCTGGTTGTATTTGGCATCGTGCTGGTGCTGGTGCCGGCGCCAGTCAGAGCTTTTCCAGTGAATTTCCACGCTGCCCACCCATTCTGTCTGGTTTATTTTTATCCGGGCATTGGAGAAGTCCGGTCCAGCATCTAAGCGGTTATGAAAGCCCGGGTGCAGAATAAGGATTTCCTCACCTTCTGGGGTAAGTAAGTTCTCTTTCCGGAAGTTCTGATATTGCCAGATGTAGTGCAGGAAATCCTCTTTCATAGATAAACCAGAACAGCCTTTCACGTCTCCTGTGCACATACGCAGGAAGACGCGAAAGGCTGTTCTGGTTTAAAGTAGAACCATTGATTTTAAGCCATTTCTAATAAAACAGGTCCTAAAATTAATTTGTCCTTTGTATTTGTAGGAGTCCGGTTATTTAGGCAGGTATTCATTTAGGTATTGTTCCATTTCCTGCTGCACGGTTAAAGCGGCGGCACGGGCTTTCTCCGCGAAGTCTTCGCCTTGTGATGCATAGATGATCTGGCGGGCCGAATTCACCAATAATCCGCACTGCTTGTTCATGCCAAACCTGGATACCTCCTCCAGATTTCCGCCTTGCGCCCCAACGCCAGGCACCAACAGGAAATGGTCTGGTGCTAATTCGCGCACGCGTTCAATGTAATCGTGGCGGGTAGCGCCAATCACGTACATCAGGTTATCAGCGGAACCCCAGGTTTGGCTATTCTGAATTACCTTCTCAAACATGAAGTACGATTTACCCTCAGATACCACGCTCAACAACTGGAAATCGTCATGGCCAGGGTTGGAGGTCAAAGCCAGCAGAATCACCCACTTATTGGGGAACTGCAGAAAAGGAGTAACCGAATCCACGCCCATGTACGGAGCCACCGTAAGGGAATCAAAGCTCAACTGGTCAAAGAAAGCCCGGGCATACAGTTCAGAGGTGTTCCCGATATCCCCGCGTTTGGCATCGGCGATGGTAAAGACATCTTGCGGGATAGCGCTCAACGTGCGCTCCAGGCTTACCCAACCTTTAGGGCCATGGGCCTCATAGAAAGCGATGTTTGGTTTATAGGCAACACACAGATCAGAAGTAGCTTCAATAATCTGCCGGTTAAACTCAAAGATGGGATCTTCAAATCGAAGCAAGTGCTGGGGGATCTTTTTTATGTCCGTATCCAATCCGATGCAGAGGTAGGAACGCTTGCGTTGGATCTGTTCAAAAAGTTCGTGTCTGGTCATGAGGCAGTAGGGTAAGTAGACACAAAACTAAACTGTTTTCGGATTGTTTTCGGGAAAACAGGCAAAAAATGGCGGTTTGTGTCTGACCCATTCGAGGCGGCTTTTGGGGCGTTCTTAGGAAAAGAGCCTTAAAATGTAGAAAACAAAAAAGCTCCTGCCAAGCAGCAGGAGCTTTCAATAACTGAGGTTTACTGGTTACCGCAGGTCTACCACTTTCAACCCTTTGTATTTTGCTTTGTTGAAAACAAAGGTGTTGGCGTCTACCGGCGGGTTAGGAGTAAACTTGTTTATTTTGTAAGAATAGCGGTTTCCATTTTTCCGGAACATCTTCCAGGACTTCAACGAATTATCCTTCTTGCTGATGTGCAAGCGCACTTTAAAGATCTGGTTCTCACGGTCATTAGGCGTTAGGTCCACCACGTGCACCGCTTCGCCGCCTTCTTTTTCTTCACCGGCATACACGTAACGGTAGCCTTTTTTGTACAGGTTGTAAATCTGGTTAGGCGTCATTTCCTGCTCATCCGGGTCATTGTCTGAGATGGTCACTTCGCCTTCTTTTCGCATGATGGTCCAGACAGTGGCTCCGTTGTTGATGATCTCCTGGCCTGCTACAGCCAAGCGGTATTTGTTGCCGGAAACAGTGATATCGCCGTTAATGGATTCCTTCGCTTTGGCCGACGGGCTTTCAATAGTTTGCGTGAAACCAACCTTAAACGCGTTCATGGCCTGGTATTTCTTGCTCATGGCATCCAGCACCTTTTCGGCTTGGGGGTCTTTCTGCACGTTTTGGGCGTTGGTGAGTTGCACCACCATCAACAGCGCGAGCAGAAATGAAAAGTATCGTTTCATGGGTTTGTTTTTAAGTTTAGATAACTGCAAGTATACGCTTACGGTTGCATGTTATTCAATAACTGTTCCAAACTGTATTCATCCGGAATTAAAACTTCACGGGCTTTACTTCCTTCAAACGGCCCCACTACCCCAGCAGCCTCTAGTTGGTCTATTAGACGACCCGCGCGGTTATAGCCCAGTTTCAAACGACGCTGTAGCAAAGAAGTACTTCCCTGCTGGTGGGTCACCACTATGCGGGCCGCTTCCTCAAACATGGCGTCCTTGTTGCTTGGGTCGAAGTCTGCTTTCTCGTTTCCGCTTTCATCACCTAAGAACTCAGGCAGCAGATAGGCATCTGAATAGCCTTGCTGCTCACCAATGAAATCACAGATGCGGTCCACCTCAGGGGTATCCACGAATGCGCATTGTACCCGGATCAGGTCTGAACCCAAGGAGAACAGCATATCCCCCTGACCAATCAACTGGTCGGCCCCGCCGGTGTCCAGGATGGTGCGCGAGTCAATTTTAGACGTTACTTTGAAAGAGATACGCGCCGGGAAGTTGGCCTTGATAATACCCGTGATCACGTTCACCGACGGACGCTGCGTGGCTACCACCAAGTGAATCCCAATAGCACGGGCCAGCTGAGCCAGACGCGCAATTGGCGTCTCCACCTCTTTTCCGGCAGTCATCATCAAGTCAGCCAACTCGTCAATCACCAGCACGATGTACGGCATGAACTTGTGGCCCTTCTTGGGGTTCAGGCGGCGCTCAACAAACTTCAGGTTGTACTCCTTCAGGTTGCGGCAACCGGCGTCTTTCAAAAGATCATAGCGCTGGTCCATCTCCATACAAAGCGAGTTCAGCGTATTTACTACTTTCTTGGTATCGGTGATGATGGCCTCATCCGTGTCGGGCAGCTTGGCCAGGAAGTGCCGCTCAATCTTGTTGAACAGCGACAATTCCACTTTTTTAGGATCCACCAACACGAACTTCAATTGCGAAGGATGCCGCTTGTACAGCAGCGAGGTCAGGATAGCGTTCAAACCAACTGACTTACCCTGACCCGTGGCACCCGCCATAAGCAAGTGGGGCATTTTGGCCAAATCGGTGATAAAGACTTCGTTGGTGATGGTTTTCCCGAAGGCGATAGGCAACTCCATTTCGCTCTTCATGAACTTCTCGGTGCTCAGGATGGACTTGATAGGCACCATCTCTTTTTTCTTGTTCGGCACCTCAATACCAATGGTTCCTTTGCCCGGGATAGGGGCAATAATCCGGATACCCAAGGCGGCTAAACTCAAAGCAATATCGTCTTCCAAACTCTTGATTTTGGAGATACGGACCCCAGCCTCTGGCACAATCTCGTACAGGGTAACGGTAGGCCCGATAGTGGCTTTAATGCTGGCGATGCCAATGTTATAGTTACCAAGGGTTTCTACAATGCGGTCTTTGTTGGCTTCCAATTCTTCCTTGGTTACCTGCACTTTTGCCACGCCGTAGTCGGTGAGCAGTTCTATGGAAGGGTACTGGTAGCGCGGGAGATCCAAAGTAGGGTCGTAGTTTTCGCTTACTTCCAGGTTGTCTACTTCTTCCTCTACGGCCAGATTAGCAATATCCAGCTCTACTTCCTCCTCGGGCTCTTCCAGCAAAACATCATCGTCTTGTTCTACTTCCAAGGCCAGCGGAACGGAAGTCACGGGAACGGAGGCTCTAGGGGTAACCGGCAATTCGTTCACTGCAAACAGATCTTCCTGTGGTTCCTCTACCTCCTCCTCGTCGTCATATTCTTCCTCCTGGAAATCGTCTTCCAGGGGTTCGTCATCCTCAAATTCGTCTTCCTCTGGTTCTTCTTCTTTCTGATGCACCAGGAAAGGAGCCGGGAAAGCGGGTTCTTCTTCGTCTGATTCCAGAGAGCCAGATGGATTGGTCAGGTGGTTCATACCCGCCGAAGGGGAAGCGTACATAGTTGGCTCTGGTCGCTCTATGGCAGCTGCTTTAGGCGCCGCAGCTTCCATTTTAGGGAATCTTGGCCGGCCCAAGGTGGTGATATTGAAGAAAAACATCACAAAGGCAATCAAGGCAAAGCCCATCAAAAGCCCGGTTCCCCAACCTAATAGGCTTTGCAGCCAAAGCGCAGTTTCGTAGCCAATGCCACCGCTCATAAAACCGTAAGTATCCGTGGCTTTATACAAAAGCACCAAATAACCGGCAGTTACACAGCCCCACAAAAGCCCGAATAAGCAAAGAGTCACCACGGAAGACAGGGTGATAGAGGTGCGGCGGAAAACGATTTTATACCCGATGTAAAACACCACTGGCACAAAAAAGAAGGAGGCAATCCCAAACCAGCGGTTGATAAAGTAATCAGAGATCCAGGCGCCAAACAGCCCCAGCCAGTTCTCAGACTCCAACCCGGCGGCTTTCACGTCCTCGGTGGTCACCGACTCCACAATGCTTTGGTCGGCGGTACCGGTGAACAGGAACGAAACGAAGGCGATGGTCAGGTACAGCGACGACAGCAGGAAGAAAAACCCGATGAACAGTTGCAGCCGTCGGTCTTTCAGAAAGTTAAAAGAAAGCTGCGGTTTGGGAAGCGACCGCTTAGGCTTGGCCTCTTTGGGCGCCCGCGTCTCTGTCTTTCCCTTTGGCTCATTCTGCTGCACCCGAGGCGCATTTTTAGGCCGCGGACTAGTCCCTACATCCCGTTTATATGTGTTCGTTGCCATGCTGTCTCCAAACTTCAAATCTACACTATTCCGTTCAATAAGCCTTGAACAATTTACCTGTATATGGTTTTCTAAATATAGTATTTACCTGAGTAACCGTTGGTTAATCTGCTTGACTAATCCCGGGCCTTCGTAAATAAAACCGGTGTATAATTGTACCAAATCGGCACCGGCCTCTAGCTTCTCCACTGCGTCTTCAGGAGTCATAATGCCCCCAACCCCTACTAACCTGATCTCTTCCGGGAGCTGCTTTCTCAGGTAACGCAGTACCTCGGTGGAGGCGCTGGTGAGGGGCTTTCCGCTTAAACCGCCGGCCCCAATCTCAGTGACCCGGTTACCGGAGGTCTGCAAGCCAGCCCGGCTGATGGTGGTATTGGTCCCGATGACGCCAGAAAGTTGGGTCTGGGCCGCGATTTCCACAATGTCATCCAATTGCGCCTGGTTCAGGTCTGGCGCTATCTTCAGCAACAGGGGCTTGGGGTTCGCTTTGCCTTGGTTTCGGTTCTGCAGGTTGCTGAGCAGGTCACGCAGCGGTTCCTTTTCCTGTAACGCGCGCAGGTCTGGTGTATTGGGCGAGCTTACGTTCACCACAAAATAATCTACCACGTCATACAGGGCGTCAAAACAATAGAGGTAATCCTGCAGGGCCTGCTCATTGGGCGTGACCTTGTTTTTGCCGATGTTTCCGCCCACAATCACGTTGCTTTTGCGGTTCCGAAGACGCTCCACGGCCTGGTCTACCCCCTCGTTGTTGAACCCCATGCGGTTGATGATGGCTCCGTCCTGCGGCAGGCGGAATAGACGCGGCTTGGGATTACCGGTCTGAGGCTTGGGCGTAAGCGTACCGATCTCAATGAACCCGAAACCCAGCTCGGCGTACTCGTCAATCATGCGGGCATCTTTGTCAAAACCAGCCGCCAAACCCACCGGATTTGGGAAAGTGAGCCCAAAAACCTTCCGCTCTAGCCGTTTATCAGTGACCTGGAACATCCCCCGGCTGAAGGATTTAGCTAAAGGCAATTGAAAGCCCGTTTTCAAGGCAGAGGTGGTGAAATGGTGCACCTTTTCAGGATCTACCTTAAAAAGCAACGGACGGATGAGATTTTTATACACGGCAAAACAGGTTTAGGCAAAGATAAAAAATAGCCTGCTTCTGGTGTTAAATAAATAAGCTTATCTGACCACTGCTCTTATTGAGCCTAAGCTGTAATCAAAGTCAACTAACATTGGGCTGCTTTCCTTATCCTTCTGACTCCACAATCCTCCGGCTTCACTTCTCTCAGTAGTTTCCAAGCCATTTTCAAGAAAGTAGCTTCAAAATCCACAGGAATTACTGAGCACTACGCAAAATCAACCTTGTCAAAATGGCTCTTGATTAGTTTTGAATTTACTTCTGTTTTTCGAGCTTAAAACCCCAAAACGGCCCTTAGAAGGCATGACTTTTGCTTTTTCTGTGGAGGATAATAAGAGCAAGGCAATGTTAGATACCTGGAACCGCAGATTAGATGTAGCCTGGAATACCGATGAGAAATCGGTGCTGGATGCCGCCGTGTTACTGACCCAGCGTTCTGAGCAACCCTCCTACGCCACAGAGGTTCTTTCATTCCTGTACCAGCACTCGGGGGCTGATGTGGTCATGATCTGCCATAAATCGGAGGAAGCGGGCCAGATGAAAATCTTGCGGCTTCTGTTAAAAGGCCAATTGCTGCCTACGCAGGCGACGTACGCTCTGGAAAACACGCCTTGCGCCAATGTTACCCGCCACGGAATTCTGTATTTTGCCTCGGGAGTGAAGGACCGTTTCCCGTATGATCCTTATCTTCGTGAGTTCGGGATTGAAAGCTACTTTGGGGCTCCGCTCCTCAGTTCCTCAGAGGAGCTGATTGGGGTGGTGGCGTTGCAGCACCAGAAGCCTTTGCCTAGCCCCTATTTGCTTGAACTCCTGCTTACCATTATTTCTCCGTCATTGGAGACTTTGCTGGATAGGTTTGTTCCGGCCACTACTTCATGAAAGCCACTAAAAAATGCCCCCACTGCGGCCAATGGTCTGGCTGGAACCAAGACACCACTGACCGATGCGAGTTCTGCCAGGGCTTGCTAGACCCCGTCGCCTTTGAGCGGCAACAAGCCCAGGATGAGCGAAAGGAAGAAGAGAAAAAGCGGTTCACCATAGACTTCATCCAAATCAACCCCACTGATTCTGCCTTCACCAAAGTCTGGAAAGGCATAGGCTTAGGGTTTCAGCTGGCTTTTGCGGGCATTATCTCCTTTATCCTATGGCTGATCGCGTTGCTGGCCGGGTAAACTGGTCTACCTTCTCCCCTCTTTTCTGGACTTTGGCCGCCCTGTACCTGACCCATCGAGGCCTTGCGTGGCTAGAGACACCCCGCCCCGACTGGATGCGGTTTTACCTGGATGATCTCCTCTGCCTGCCCCTGGTGCTTACCGTCACCCTGTTTTTGATGCGGCTTTTCTACGGACCTCAGGTTCGGTTTACGGTGTACCACGTCGGGTTTGTGGTGCTTTACTTCTCCCTGGCGTTTGAGCTGGTCTTTCCCTGGTTTCTTCCCCGCTACACCGGCGACCTGGTTGACGTGGCCCTCTACGCCCTTGGCGGATGGTTCTTTCACCGGTTCCTGAATACCTAATCCCTCACCGATTTAAGGCTACTTTCCTTGAAACCCAGCGTAAACGCCTTTTACCTTCAACCTGGGCTGAACCCTTCGTATAAGGAGGGCTATGCAGGAAATTGGAAGCATTTACATCGGTACCTCGGGGTGGCATTACAACCATTGGAAGGGTAACTTCTATCCGGAGGGGGTTACCTCTAAACAGTTCACGGAATACTATCTGCGTTTTTTCAGGACGGTGGAGATCAACAACTCCTTCTACCGCTTACCTACTGCCGAGACTTTTTCCGCCTGGAGGGCCAGCGTTCCCGAGGACTTTCTCTTTTCGGTGAAAGCCAGCCGCTTCATCACGCACATGAAGAAATTGAAAGACCCGCAACAAAGCCTCGCTCAGTTTCTGGGCAATGCCCAGGCGCTAGAAGAGAAACTCGGGCCTATTCTGTTCCAGTTACCGCCGGCCTGGCGCCTCAACTTGGAGCGTTTTCAGGACTTCCTGCGGGTTCTGCCGCCCTATCACCGCTACACCTTTGAGTTCCGGGACCAAAGCTGGTACTCCCCAGAGGTGTACGCGTTGCTGCAACAGCACAACCATGCCTTCTGTATTTACGATCTGGCCGGCCACCTTTCTCCCCTGCAAGTCACCGCCGATTTTGTGTACGTGCGCCTACATGGGCCCGAGGGAAAATACGATGGCAGCTATTCAGAAAGCACCCTTCAAACTTGGTCCGACCATTGCCGCTCCTGGGCCCAGGAAGGAAAAGACGTGTACGTTTACTTTGACAACGACATGCACGGGTACGCCCCTGTCAATGCAATTCGGCTGCAGGAATTGTTGAAAGGATAGTTCTGAGTCTTTATGCCGCTGCGGCGAGATTACACGAACCTTCATCAGCTTTCCACCTACTTTCCGGAAAATAGCCTGAAATCGGGCCTCAATCCATTTGAACAGATTAGCTTCTGGCCTCCAATCCGTACGCCTGAGCCAAGAGTTCGTAGCTGCGCAGGCGGTCCTGAAAATCATAGGTAATTGTCACGACCACAATTTCATCCACGTTGTACGACTCCGCGAGTGCGTCTAATTTTTCCTTTACTTTATCGGGGGTGCCCACCACCATGCGTTGGCGGTTGTATTGGATGTGGGCAAGTTCATCGGGCTCTAGGTCTTGGTAGAAGGCTTTGGCGGTTTCCAGGGAAGGCACCCCGCTGCCTTTGCCCTGCCGGATGTGCAGCATGAGCATGTCCATGGAGAGTTGCAGTTCCTCGGCGCGTTCCTGGGTATCGGCACAGATCACGAAGATCCCAAAGTTACCGGCGGGTTGCTTCAATAAAGCGGAGGGCGTGAAACGGGTTTGGTAAGAGTGCATCATTTCCGGACCACCATTGGGGTTGATGAAATGCGCAAAAGAGAAACCCATGCCAAAATGCGCCGCAAACACCCCGCTCTGGCCGCTAGAACTCAACAGCCACCGTTCTGGGGTGGTAGCCGACCGAGGCGTTACCTTTACTTCAGCTGCCTCAGTGCCGTTGAGGCCATCTTGAAGGTAGCGGTCCAGGTTGATGAGCTGGTCTACAAAATCCTGTTCATTGAATTGGTTGTAAGGGTTAAGCAAAGCGGCCGTTTTGCGGTCGGTGCCCGGGGCCCGGCCAATGCCCAGGTCAATGCGGTTAGGGTACAAGGCCTCCAGCAACCGGAAGTTCTGCGCCACCTTCAGGGCACTGTAGTGCGGCAACATGACACCTCCCGAGCCAACCCGCAGGTGTTTTGTGTGGGCTGCTAGGTACGGAATAAGCACCTCGGGCGATGGACCGGCCAAGCCTAGCGAGTTATGGTGCTCAGAAACCCAGTACCGATGATAGCCCAACCTATCGGCCAATTTGGCCAGTTCTAGGGTTTCTTTCAACGCCTGCTCTGCCGTGCCCCCGGCTCTTACCGGCGACTGGTCTAACACGCTTAATTTTATTTTTTTCGCTTCGGCCATGTGCGTCTATTCTGTTATAAGTCAACTACTCAGCTGGTGTATCAGCCTTTTAGGTTCTCGGTTTTACGGCCAATTCGAAGAAATCGACCCAAAAGTGGCGTAACCTTTGCGGTATCCTGGAGGTAAGCATAGCCTTTGCTTACGTTTATACGTTCTTAGCGCATGCCCCTTTTTAACTCGTACTTCGGAAGCTTCTCAGACTGGATCAACACCCGGCGGAAACGGTGGAGTGCCCGGCATGGGCAAAAGCTAAGCCTCAGCTACTGGAAATCCCTGGACAAGAGGGGTTGGTTTCGAATTTTAAGCAAAGGGGTAGCGGCGGGCTTACTGGTGCTTTTTGTGTTCTACCTGGCCGTATACTTTGGGGTGTTTGGCTGGTTGCCTACCAAAAGGCAACTCAAGGCCGTGCAGAACAACATGCCCTCAGAAGTCTACACCGCCGATAGCGTTTTGATTGGCCGCTATTTCATTCAGGACCGTACCAATGTGGCTTATGACAAGATTGCGGAGCCCGCCATCAAGGCCCTTATCGCGACGGAGGATGTCCGGTTCTATGAGCACGATGGTGTGGATTACCGAAGTCTGGCCCGTGTGCTCATCAAAAGCTTGCTCTTGCAGGAAGAAAGCTCCGGCGGAGGCAGTACCCTTAGCCAGCAATTGGCCAAAAACCTGTTTCCGCGCAAAAGCTTAGGGTTTCTTTCCATGCCTGTGAACAAATTGCGCGAAGCCATTCTGGCCCGCCGTTTTGAGGCCATTTACACCAAAGAAGAGATTTTGGGTCTGTACCTGAACACCGTACCTATGGGCGGAAACGTGTACGGCATTGAATCAGCGGCCCGGCGTTTCTTCAATACCTCGGCAGACTCGCTGAAGACCGAGGAGGCGGCTGTGCTCATCGGCCTTCTGAAAGGAACCACGTATTACCATCCCAAGCTTTATCCAGACCGGTCTTTGCAGCGGCGCAACGTGGTACTGGCTCAGATGGCCAAATACGGCTATCTCACCCCAGCCCAGAAAGACTCTCTGCAGAAGCGCCCGCTCAAGTTAAGGTACAACCCGTATTCGCACCACAGCGGCCTGGCTCCTTACTTTAGGGAGCACCTGCGCGAGGAACTAAGCAAATGGGCCGCAAAACAGAAAGACAAAGACGGCGAACCCTACAATCTCTACAACGATGGGCTAAAGATTTACACGTCCATTGACAGCAAGATGCAACGCCACGCCGAGATAGCCCTTCGGCAGCGCATGAAAACCCTGCAGGTAGACTTTGACAAACATTGGGGCAAAAAAGACCCTTGGTCAGGCCAACCTGATGTGTTGAAAGCCGCTAAAGAACGTTCCCTCCGCTATAGACGCCACAAAGCCGCTGGCCTCTCAGACGACGAGATAAACGAGATCTTCAACACCCCGCGCAAGATGCAGATCTTCCGGTGGCGGGGTGAGGTTACCCGCACCATCAGCCCCATGGACTCTTTGCGCCACTACCTCCGGTACTTGAACGCCGGTTTTGTTGCCATGGAACCCAACAGTGGGTACGTACGGGCCTGGGTGGGCGGCATCAGCCACAATTTCTTCCAGTATGACCATGTGCGCTCACGCCGGCAGGTAGGTTCCACGTTCAAGCCCATCGTCTACGCCACGGCCCTGGAACAAGGGGTTGCGCCTTGCACATATTTTCCAAATGACCGCCGGGTTTTCCCGGAGTATGAGAACTGGTCACCCCGCAACACCGATAACCAATACGGCGGGGCTTATTCCATGCTAGGGGCCCTTACCCACTCCATTAACACGGTATCGGTGAATGTGGCTTTGCAGGCGGGCTTACCTAATGTGATCCAGACGGCGCACAACCTGGGCATCACCGGCGACTTACCCACCACGCCTTCCCTGGCTTTGGGCACCGCCGATGCCAGCCTGCTGGAGATGGTGGCTGCTTACGCGGCGCTGGCGAATGGGGGCTACCAGGTAAAACCCAGGTACATCCTGCGCATCACCGATCGGGCGGGTACGGTTCTGTTTGACCAAACCAACCCCAATGGCCAGGGCCAGCATGTTTTGTCTAACCAAACCACCGCCCTGCTACGCCCTATGTTGGAGAGTGTGATTAATGAGGGTACTGGTATTCGGTTACGGCGTGATTATGGCCTGAATATGGGCATTGCGGGCAAAACCGGTACCACCCAATCGCACGCCGATGGTTGGTTTGTCGGGTTCACGCCTGATTTGGTGGCCGGAGCCTGGGTGGGCGGGGAAGACCGCCGGATCCGGTTCCGGGATCTGGAAAAAGGAAGCGGCTCCAACACGGCGCTCCCTATCTGGGGCAGTTTCTTCCAACGGTTGGGCTCAGACCGGGCATACCGGAAATACGCCAATAGCCGCTTTGCTCCACTTCCTTCCCACTTCCAAAGTTATCTCAATTGCCCACCGTACCAGCCCCCATATGAGGAGGCTCCCATTGTGGAGGTAGAAGACAAAGGAATTGAGCGCTTCTTTAAACGCCTTTTCAAACGGAAAGACAAAGAGGATAAGGACCGAGAAAAAGATAGAGAGAAGGAAAGAGATCGGCAGAAAGACTGGCAGAAGGAGTTGGAAAAAGAGCTGGAGAAGAGAAGGGAACGAGGAAATGGCCGAGGCCGCTGGGGAAGGGAAGATTAGTCACGGCCAACCACCAAGGATTGCTCTTACAAAATCCTGCACAGAAAAATACATGTAAAAAGCCCCACCTATTCTTAAATAGGTGGGGCTTTTTACATGATCAGTTTATGAGTTGTTTCTTCAAAACAGCCTTAAAAAGGAAGTCAAGAATTTGAACCTCCACTTCTCTCCAACGTGATTTTGGCCTTGTGGCAGATTCCTCCTAATGGCGGGTTGAACTTGGAGACGCTTACTTTCACCTGCTGCACAAATGGGAACTCCTGCAGAATGGCTTCCATGATGCGATGCCCAAGATGTTCCAGGAGACGGGCCGGAAGGCTCATTTCATGCAACACCAGTTTGTACAGCCTCTCGTAATTCACCGTCTCGTCCAGGTTGTCTGAGGCGGCCGCCGAGTGCAAATCGGTTTGGATGTAGAGGTCTACTCCGTACTTATTGCCTATTTTCTGCTCCTCGTCATAAAACCCGTGAAAGGCAAAGAACTCCATGCCTTCCAGTGCAATCTGGCCCATAAACTACGGAACTAGATTTCGTCAAAGAAAGAGCCGCCACCAGCTGCCATCGCAGGGGCTGGCTTGGCCTGGCTGGTTCCCGGAGGCTGAACCTCTGGCGTAGTAGGTACCGGGTTTTCACGCTCTGGCTCTGGTTCCTCAACCGGAGTTGGGCTTGGTGCTGGCGGAAGATCTGGTTTAGGTTCCTCTCTTCTAGGAGGGTCAATAGACGGCGTAGGGATATGCGGAGGCACAATCTCTGGGGTACGCGGATGTACGTCTGGGGCTGGGCTTGGCGTATGCACCGGCGGAATAGTGCCTGGCGTTGACGGAATAGACTCACGGCTTCCGCCGCCGCCAATTTCGTATCCGCCGGCCTGTGGCTGGTCAGTAAAGGCCGAGGCCGGTACATCTGCCAGTCTGGTAGCCGGGGTTATGGGTGCTGAGGTAAATGCGTTCATAGTAGTATCTTTTTCGTCATCGGGCCGCTGCGCTTTGATTTGGGCGGCTCTTTGTAAGATACTGGCAAGTGAGGCTTTAGGTTTTGACCTGGTTTTCTCCACCTTGTCCAAGGCGTCAGAAGCCAGGTTCTGCAGGTCACGCACCATGTTTTCCAGGTAATCTTCCAGGCGCAGGTAATCCTGTTCCAGGTTTTTCACCTCGGCGTGCATTTCGGCCACAGTTTTATCGGCTTGCATGTAGGCACTTTCCAAAACGCTGCGGGCTTTCTGGCGGGCAGCCTCCAACACCTGGTCGGCCTTAAGCTGGGCTTCGCGAATCTGAAGATCAGCGGCTTTGGTGGCTTGGTCCACAATGCTGGTGCTGGTGTCTTCGGCGGTCTTGAGGGTCTTGTAGAGCGATGATTCCACCTCCCGTAGTTTCTGGACTTCGCGGCCGGCCACTTCCAACTTCATGCGCAGGTCTTTGTTCTCGTCCTGCAGTTTTTCCCATTGCTGGGAAAGCGTGAGCAGAAACGCATGCACTTCTTCCTTGTCCAAGCCCCTAAACGCTTTTTCAAACGTCTTCTGTCTGATTTCTAACGGTGTAATCTTCATATTTCCTTCAAGGTTAATGCCCAAACCGCAATGCTGCGGTCATCACTACACGAAACTAACTGATTCCAATGAGCCGACCAAAACAATTTGTTCACCGAGGTGCCGTGCCCCGCGTGCCGGGCTTTGTCTATCACTTTCAATAATTTGAACGTCTCGGCATCCCATACCTTCACGCTTTTGTCCATGCTGCAAGTAGCAAAAAGCCGCCCGTTGGGGCTGAAAGCGATGTGATTTAAGGTAAACAAATGCGCGATGATACTGGTGTGTTCCTGGTATTGGTTTTCCGCCTGCCACACCTTTAAGTGGGCATCGCGGCTGCCGCTGAGCAGGTATTTCCCGTTGGGGGTGTAGGCCACCGTGAACACAGAGCCGGTATGCCCTTCTAACGCGTGCCTTACCTGCAACGTGTCCTGGTCTAAAATTAAAATCCGGTGATCGCTTAACCCCAGGGCAATTTTGCCTCGCTCAGGATGCAGGGCCAAGCTGCGGGCGCTCTTTTCTGAGAAGCGGATGATCTTATGCACCTCCAGCTTTTCCAGATCAACCACTGCCAGTGAACCGTCCCCTAAGGCCAGGAAAGCCCGTTGCGAAGACCAGGAATACTGGATGTCAAAAATGGCCGTGGGTGGCAAGGAAATGGTTTTCACCACTGTTTTCGCATTCAGATCCAAAACCTCCAGGCTGTTGTGGTTATGCCCAATCAGGAGCCAGTCTTTCTCGGGCACGTACTTAAGTGCGTACACGCTGGAACTCACTTTGGCCACTAACTCGCCATTCTCGGGTTGGGTCAGGTCCCACTGCGCCACCATGCCATCGGCCCCGGCCGAGAAGAACTTCTGGGGCTCGGGGGCCCGCTCCAGCGTGTAGACGCAGTCCCGGTGACCGGTAAGGGTGGTGATTTTCTGAACCTGAAACGGGCTGGCCATGCTGTTGGGGAAAAGGGACGGAAGCTATTTTTGCCTAAATTTACCAAAATCAGCCCAAAAACCTGTTCCCTCCTCTCGCTTCTATGCCCCTGTACCAAGTCAACCCACTCGCTTCTTCCTCTCTTCTAGGGCTTTGGCGGGTAGAGGAAACCATTGAACAGCTTAGTTCTCAGCTGCTTACTTGGCGGCCAAACCATTCTTTTCCGGAGTTTAAATCAGAGACCCGCACCCGGGAGTGGCTCGCAGCGCGTATTTTGGCGTACACTTTACTAAACCAATACAACGCTGCTTCTGATCTATTCCTTCAATCTTTGGAAACCGGCGTTCCGGTCTGTTCAGACCATGCGTGGCGGGTGTCACTCACGCACTCCGGGCCATGGGTAGGGGCCATCGTTTCCAACGCACACCAAGTTGGCATAGATATTGAATTGAAAGGAAACAAGGCGCCGCGGTTGGCTCCACGGTTTTTAAGCGAGGAAGAACTGCTTGCCTCCACCGATGATCCCGAAAAAATACACCTTTACTGGAGCGCCAAGGAAACGCTTTACAAAGTGTACCAAAACAAAAAACTGGATTTCAGGGAGCATTTACGGCTGCAGGATTTTGACCGACAGTTGGCCGGGACTTTTGCTGGACGCGTGGCTACCGATACTTTTGAGCAAAGCTATACCGTTCACTATGAAGTACACCCTGAGTTTGTATTGACGTACGTTCTGGCCCCGCTTTCGTAAAAACGTTCTTTAAACCCAAAGCTAAAGAAACCGAGTACCTTTAGAATATAGGAACCGGGTTCAATTAAAATTGATAATCTCCTTCTGGACCCAACGTATATGAAACTTTTTTTTACTTTTTTACTCGCCCTCTTCATCACTAGCGCTTCTTTTGCACAGACCGGCTACCGGGTGGGAGCCAAAGTGGACAATTTCACGTTGAAAGACGCCCAAAACCAATCGGTGGAGCTGAGTAGCTTCAAAGATGCGCCTCTGCTAGTGGTAGTCTTCACCAGCGTGAGCTGCCCCTACGCCAAGCTGTATGAAAACCGCCTGCAGAACCTTTCCCAAACCTATTCTGGCAAGGGAGCCCGTTTTGTGTACGTGAATACCAACATCGGTCTGGAAGAGGGTACCCAAAACGTGAAAGCCCAACCTGATACGCCTAGTGCTGGCAGGTTCCCGTACCTGGTAGATGAAGGCCAGAGACTAAGCAAGCAGTTTGGCGCCACCAAGGCTCCCGAGGTCTTTGTGCTGCAAAACTCCACCGATGGCTTTTACCTCCGTTACAAGGGTGCTATCGATGACAACCCCCAGGCCGAGAACTATGTGAAAGAGCGCCACTTGGCCGCCGCCCTGGATGCGCTTTTAGCCGGCCGGTCAGTGACTAATGCTGAGCGCCGCGCCACCGGCTGTTTGATCAAAAAATTCTAAGCTGCCTTGTTTTGGGGCTGATTACTAGAAAAGGCCTGTAAACCATACTTCAGGAGCCTGCCCATTTGCGGCAGGCTTTCTTTTTGCCTCGTTTTCTGAAAAGTGGCCTGAAAACTGCAATCCTGCATCTGCGGCTGTACCTTTGGCCTGAGATTCTATCCTATCTCCTACTTCATACCTGAACCCATGGATTTCCTTGACCCAGACCTGAACGCCTACTCTGAGGCCCATACCACTCCCGAATCGCCCTTGTTGCACCGCCTCAACCGCGAGACCCACCTGAACGTGATGAAACCGCGCATGCTCTCAGGGCACCTGCAAGGGCGCACCCTGGCCATGTTTTCCCAGATGCTTCGGCCCCGACGCATTCTGGAGATTGGCACCTATACCGGGTACTCGGCGCTTTGCCTGGCAGAGGGCTTAACGGAGGATGGCGTGCTGCACACCATTGACGTGAACGATGAGCTGGAAGATATGGTGCGCGGCTACATCTCAGAGGCTGGCCTGGAACAGAAGATCCAACTGCATATTGGGCAGGCTGCCGACGTCATCCCCAACCTGGATGAGGAATGGGATTTGGTCTTCATTGACGCCGATAAAAAAAGTAACGGCCTTTACTATGACATGGTGCTGGACAAAGTGCGTCCCGGTGGCTTCATTCTCACCGACAATGTGCTTTGGAGCGGCAAAGTAGTGGAGAAGTTTCGGCCTAAACTGGACAAGGATACCGAGCTGGTGCTGGATTTCAACCGCAAGGTACACGAAGATCCTAGGGTAGAAAACCTGCTGTTGCCCATCAGAGACGGCATTTTGGTGGCTCGCAAGAAGTAATCCACAACTTGTGGACAACCCCGTGGAAAAGCGGGTGGATAAATTTTTACCTGCCTTGGGCTTCCATTGCGCCCTCAAAATCACCTACTTTGTAGAGCCCCTTTTTGTACAACCCTTTACCAGATAGCCATTTAGATGGTGGTAATTCCAGTTTTACAAGAACATAGGTTTTCTGCTATTCTTTTACCAATCCCACGATAATCAGATGAAAAAATCATTATCGCTCCTGTTACTCAGCCTGTTATGCCTGGTAGCGCAAGCCCAACGTCCGGTAGTTCCTAACAATATGTACTTTGCAGACATGCACCTGCAAATCCAGGAAAGCGCCCGGACCGAAATCCAGAAAGTAGTGGATGCCCTGACCAAGCACCCTGGCTACTTCCAGAAAAAAGTAGACCTCGCCGATGCCTATTTCCCGTTTGTGGAGCAGGCACTTAAACAAGAAGGCGTTCCCGTCGACTTTAAATACCTGGTTCTGCAGGAAAGCGGCCTGGTGTCTGATGCGGTGTCTACCTCCAATGCCGTTGGGTTCTGGCAATTCAAGGAAGGCTCTGCCACTGAGTTGGGAATCAAGGTAAACAGCATGGTAGATGAGCGCAAGCACATCATTGAATCAAGCCGTGGGGCGGCCCGCTACATGCTGCGCAGCAACGCCTACTACAAGAACTGGTTTAACACCCTGCTTTCTTATTATCAGGGTCTGAACGGCACCAAAGCCCTCACCAAAACCTCAGACATTGGGGCGAAGAACATGGAGGTGACCAACCAGACAAACAAGTACCTGCTCACGTTTCTGGCGCACAAAGTGGCCTACGAAAACGCCATCGGCAAGAACCCTAACCCGACTATCACCCTGCAGCCGGTAAAAGCTACCCCAGGCCAAACCCTGACCGAGATTGCTATGGCCGCCCAAGCCGATGCCGCTGAAGTTGAGCGCTACAACAAATGGCTGATGGCTTCTACTGTGCCTTCTGACAAAGAATATACTGTAATGGTACCTTACGCCGCAGGAGCTCCTCGTCCGGTATTCGCGAGCGCAGGGCCGGTGAAAAGCACCAGCACACCTACTACCAGAACTGCTGCCACCAGATCACACGATAGCGTAAGCAGAATCAAAGGCTTCTTCCAAACCATCAAGGCGAAACTTAACAACACCTATACTCCGCAAGCTGTGGTAGCCCAGCAAGGTGATACCAAAGACATGCTGGCCTTACAGGGGAATATCTCTACCGGCAAGTTCTTGCGCGTGAACGAACTGAACAGCACCGATGAAATTGTGCCGGGCAAAACCTACTACCTGCAAGGAAAACGCGCCAAAGCCAAAGACACGGAGTTCCACGTAGCGCAGCGCGGCGAAACCATGCATGACATTGCCCAGAAGTATGCTGTGAAGTTGAACAAGCTTCTTTCTAAGAACCGCATGCAGAAAACTGAAAGCCTGGAGCCCGGCCGCGTGGTTTGGTTACAGCAAACCAGACCAACCAGCATCCCGGTTGAGATTAGACCTTTGGAAGAAGAAGCAGCTCCTGCCTCAACCGAGGTTTTGGCCCAGAAATCTGCCTCTACCCCGGCAGCAGCAACCCCTAGAACTACTCCTGCTACGCCTAAACAAGGATCTATCAGCGTGGAAGTGGAAGACTCAGCTGCTGCCCCGTACGTTCGCAAGACCCCGCAGGCAGACGCTCCGGCGCCAAGCACGTACCCAGCCAAAAATCCAGCGGCGGGCACCGCTTCCAAACCATCTCCGGTTCTTGAGCGCAAAGCCCCTTCTGAGACAGTGGTTTCTGATGTGAAAGCAGCCCCTACTACCCCAATCCCGGTTCCGGCTTCTGGTCAGCACGTAGTAGAGAAAGGTGAGACCCTGTATTCTATTTCCCGGAAATACGGCATCTCTATCCAGAACCTGCTTGCCTGGAACAACCTGGATGGCAGCGCTCCGTTGGCCTTAGGCACCGAGCTTTTATTAACCGGCTCCCCTATCGCCACGGCCGCTCCTGCTGCCACCACTACTGCTGCAGCCCCGGTAAAAGCGACACCAGCTCCAACCGCAACCACCACGACAGCAGCTGCGGCTTCAGGCACAGAACACACCGTAGCCCCAGGCGAGACCCTATACGCCATCTCTCGCAAATACGGCGTATCGGTGCCAGACCTGCAGACCTGGAACAACCTGACTGCCGGCTCTATCTCCATCGGCCAGAAGCTGGTAGTTTCCGCTCCAGCCTCTACCCAAGCCACCCAGACCGAGACTACTACCAGCGAAACGGCAGCCGCTACCGCCACTATTACCCACAAAGTAGCAGCCGGCGAGTCTATGTATGCCATCTCCCGCAAATACGGCGTGACCATCCAACAAATCATGGAATGGAACAACAAACCCGATCACAACGTGAGCATAGGCGAAAACCTGGTAATCAAACCAAAACAATAAGGGTAACCCTAAAACAGAAGAAGCCAGCTATTCAGCTGGCTTCTTCTGTTTTAGGGGATTTATAAAGTAAATTCAATTGTAAGTGTAAGAAAGGCATCTCACAAAAAAAGCTTTATGGCTGTTGGTGATGATTGTAACAAAGAAGGTTTATTTTGAAGCTAGCGCCCCACTGCAGTTGCAAACTGCAGATCATAATAGGTCCAAGTCACAGACTTGAACCATAAGAAGAAAACTTGAAAACTTAACCCATGACCAACTACTTGGCTATGCAACTATAAGTTTGAAGATGCCTTTTCCAGTCTTTCGGTTGAGCGCCTTTGTTTTAGACCTGGTGCCGCAGGCAGACCTACTGGCCAAGGCTAAAACACAGCGCGAGGCCGGAAGACGAGGCCCCGCGGCCTTGAGCGCACCAAAGCAGTGATGAAACAGCAAAGCCCATAAACCCCAACGAACAGCACCCCGTCAGATAGAAACCATTCTTTAAGCCTAATTCCCTAAAAGCACCGCTAATTCACATTTTCCCTCCCTCGGGCGGAGAAGAAAGAGTAGAAGCCGTTTGCAACCCACTGGCAATCTCCGGCAGAATACCCAACCGCTGATAAATTGGCCGCACCAACTGCCTAGACCGGGGAAGGCTCAACACAAAGGGAACGATACTGACCAGGCAGATGATGCCGCATCCCAGCAAAGTATACCCAACCCCAATCCGTTCTGCAAGCCACCCAGCCAGCAAACTTCCAATAGGGGCCATTCCCATAAACGCCATAGAGTAGAAACTCATGACCCGCCCCCGTTTATCTTCGTCCACAATGGTCTGGATCAAAGTGTTGCTGGAAGCCATGCGCAGAATCATGCCCAAGCCCACTACAAAAATGCTCATCATGGCTAGCAGTAGGGTGTTCGCAAAAGCGAAGGCGATCAACCCCAAGCCAAACAGCACCGAGGCCACTACAATCACCCGGGCTAAACCAAGTACGCTCTTACGGGAAGCCAGATACAAAGCGCCCAGCAGCGCGCCAACTCCCGAGGCCCCCATCAGCAAACCTAAGGTACTGGCATCTCCGTGCAAAACATCGCGGGCAAAGGCAGGCATGAGCACGGTGAACGGCATCCCGAAGAGACTCAGAGTGGCAATCAGGATCAGGATGTCCCGGATGGGCGAAAAACCAAAGGCATACTTAAACCCTTCCCCCAATGACTTCAAGACTTGGGTATTCTGCACTTTTTGTTCAAACTGGGGGAGTCGCATCATGACCAGGGAGGCCAGGACGGCCAGGTAACTGATGGCGTTAAGCAGGAAACAAGCCCCCTCACCTACCGCGGCTATAAGTCCGCCCGCTACCGAAGGTCCTACCAATCTGGCCATGTTGAACATAGAGGAATTGAGGGCGATGGCGTTGCTCATGTCTTCGCGTTTCTCCACCAGTTGCACCACCAACGCCTGCCGGGCACTCATGTCAAACGCGTTGACAATGCCCGCAACAACCCCCAACCCCAGAATGTAGTGAATGGTGATGGTATTGGTAAGTACCAGGGCAGCCAGGGTGCTGGCCTCCAGCAGAAACAGAAACTGTGTAAGCAACAACACCCGATGGCGGTTGAACCTATCTGAGATAACTCCGGCAAATGGGCCCAGCAAGAAAGAGGGAATCTGATTCGCGAAACTCACCATCCCTAGCAGAAAAACAGAATCGGTGAGGCGGTACACAAGCCAACTCATGGCAATCTGCTGCATCCAGGTGCCGATGAGGGAAATACTTTGCCCCATGAAAAAGAGGCGGTAATTGCGGTACTGCAATGCCCGGAACATGCCGCCCAGGCGCGTAGGTTTATCAACAGCTAACGTTTCTTCCATTTCTATCCAACTCCTATTGGCCGAACCTTGTGTACGAGGAGCGCTTAACCTATTGTTCAGGTGAGAGGCTACGTTCTTCCAGGAGCAAAGGCCTTTTGGGGCTTTGTTTTGGAGAAAAAGCCCCAAAAGCCACGTCTAATTTTTAAATAATTATTCCCGCTTTCCCCTTCCTTTTTCAAAAACGAGGTTGAAACAGATAGCAAGCACCTCCCGTTTCTGGCAAAAACTCGGACTTCTTTGGTTTACTTGGACCGCTTTAAACCGCTTCATTTTGAAAAGAATCGCTTCCTTCTTACATGTTGAAACTGGTCAGACGTACTTAAAAGACAACCCTTGTATTAGTTCTAAGTAAAATTCAAGGAAGCACAAAACAAGCGTTATGGAAATCCTGAAATTCAAAACCAACATCTCCGACGAAACCGGAGTAACCAAAATTGCTTCCCACCTAGATGCCTTAAGCGGGGTAGAAAACTGGCAGGTAGACACCTCCTCAAAAGAAAATATCCTGAGTGTCTCCGGTAAAGACCTTGACCCGCAGAAAATTGAGAATGCCATCACTGAGGCTGGCTTTACCTCAGAAATCCTGCGGGTACTGGGTATTGGCGGGGAGGACTTATAACCTAAAAGCTGCTTCTACCCTACCATCTTACTAGTCTAGAGGCACCCTGAAGATATTGAACTCCAGGTCTGAGATATCCCCAACCGCCTCATGAATCCGTGAGGTAGTGAAGTAGAAATTGTTTTTGGAATCGATGGTGAAGGTGTCTGGCCACTTGATTTCGTCGCCTTGCACAAAGGTTTTGAGGTCGCCTTCTGGGGTCATGCACATGATGGCGTTCTTCTCCAGATCGCCCAGGTAGAGGTTGCCGTTCCGGTCAAAGTACATGCCGTCTGGTGCAGTGGTTTTGCCCAGGTTTTCCACTTTTGCCTCCAAAGCGCTCGCATCCAGATTTTCATCATTCAAGGCTTCGGTGGGTACACGGTACAGGGTATAGCCGGTGAGGGCGTGGTAGTAGAGGTACTTCTTGTCATTGGAAAGGGCAATGCCATCTGCGTGCATGCTGGGCTTCTCGCCGTCTTTCACCCATTTCTCGCCTTCCACTGTAAGCCAGACATCTTCAGACTTGGTAGAGGCATGGTTATCCAGCAGACGTCTGGGCACACCCGTTTTCAGGTCCAGCACAATGATGGCGCCTACGCCAGATTCGGTGATGTAAATTTTGCCCGCTTCCCGGTCAATCCGGAGATCGTTCAGGTAAGACTTCTCGGGGGCGATGGTTTTGTCAAATTCCCAGCGGTTCAGGAGCTGGTCGGTGGTAAGGTCAAACTCGTAGAGCATGGCATTGCCCACCACGCCTTTCATCATGGGACTTGCGGGGTCAAGCACAAACAAAGAGCCGCCGTGCGCCACCACTGACTGTACGCAGGTAAAGCGGTTTTCCTTCGGTTCCCCGTCCCAGGTGTTCCAAAGGTCATCGGGGTAGGGCCTGTGGTTTCCGTTGGGCATGATCTCCAGCACGGAGAAAGGCAGGTTTTCGTGCCACCGCGGGAAGTTGGCAAACAACCTTCCGTCCTGGCTAATGGTCACTCCCGTAATCTGAACTCCGTTAAACGAGGCTACTTTCTCTGGCTGTCTTGATGGCATGGCGTTGTGTTTTTATAAACCTCCCCTTTTTACTTGCCCTGCGCCGGTTTGGTTTTAAAGCCTCTGCCACGCCTCCCCTCTTGCTACGGCCAGCCCGGTCTTTCTCACTTCTTTTGTATCTTATGGGAATAAGCCTCGTAAAAAATACCTATTGCTTTATGAATTAATTCAATCATCACTAACTAAAAGGTATGAAATATTCATTGAAACCGCTCAACGAGCAGGTGATCGTGATTACAGGAGCTTCCAGCGGCATAGGCTTGGCGACGGCCCAGGCTGCCGCCAAAAAAGGTGCCACCGTTATATTGGCTGCCCGCAACCGGGAGGCCTTGGTAGAAATTGAACAGCAGATCAGAAACGAAGGCGGCAAGGCTTTCCATTGCGTTGCCGATGTGGGCCGGAAAGAGGAAGTACAATGGATTGCCGATGTTGCCATTCGCGAGTGCGGCGGTTTTGACACCTGGGTGAACGATGCCGGGGTATCTATCTATGGGCGGATCTCAGAAGTGAGCGACGAGGACAACCGCCGTTTGTTTGACACCAACTTCTGGGGTATTGTGTATGGTTCGCAGATTGCGGCGCAGCACCTGAGAAGCAAAGGCGGCGCCATCATTAACCTGGGCAGCGAGGTGTCTGACATTGCCATCCCTTTACAGGGCATGTATTCAGCCAGCAAGCATGCCGTGAAAGCCTTTACTGATGCCCTCCGGATAGAGTTGATGGAAGACAAAGCACCAGTTTCAGTGACGCTTATCAAGCCAGCCGGTATTGATACCCCTTATCCGCTGCACGCCAAAAACTACACCGACCGCGAACTGACCTTGCCCGCCCCGGTGTACACGCCAGAGGAAGTTGCCAACGCCATCCTGCACGCCGCCGTTCATCCGCAACGCGATATCATGATTGGTGGAGGAGCGAAAGTTATGAGCGCCATGAACAAGCGTTTCCCAGGGGTAATGGACTGGATCAGCTCCAAAGTGATGACAGATGAGCAAATGCGCGAAGAACCAGCCATGCACCGCGAAGGCTCTTTACACCGGCCTACTTTGGGCGGCCAGGTACGCGGAAACCACCAGGGATACGTGATGAAGACGAGTCTGTACACCCGGGCCAAGTTGCACCCGGTAGCCACCAGCGCCATTTTCGTGGCCGCCGGTGCCGCCGTTTATGCCCTGATGAACAAAAACTCCTTGAAAAACATCAGCCTGCCTAAGAGAAGCAAAAAATCTGAAAGCAATTACCAGCCAGAAGACGAAGTGCTGATCGTAACCACCACCACGTATCTGGAGGATGATTCCTTTGCCGGAGGAGCCCCTAATTTGGGAGATGATATCTATACCGGCGGAGCCACCCGCACCGATAATGACCGCTATACTGCCGGCGGCAGAAACTTGGGCGATGACACCTTCTAAGCTCATTGGTAAGTTACCTTAGCAACGCCCCTAAAGCGTTTCAGAAATAAAGGGTACCTCCGGTCCTGATTCTTCAGCCGGAGGTACCCTTTTCCTTTTCTCTGCCCTGGTTTCAGGTGGTGGAAGGACGTATTTTCCTGCCTAAGGCTTTCCAAAAAAACAGGCATTCTTTCCTCCTCTCTCAGCTCGGCTCAACAGAAAAGGGTTTGGGGCTGTTTACATAAAACAGTCCTCAAACCCTTTTAAATATTCAGAAAGCAAACTACTACTTCAAAGCAAGTCTTCTTCTGCTACTCCAAGCCAAGGTGACGCTTTTAGAGTTTTCGCCCTTTTCAGCTAAAAGCAACAGATTCTCCTCCTCCTTTACAGGATATAGAAACTGGCTACCTGCTTTTGAGGTTTTGGGGCTTCTACCCCATAGTTCTCCCGCAGCATCTGCTTCAAGTCACGGTCAATGGTTTTGGCGATGGAGGTCACCGGGGTATCGGTAGGTTTGTTCTCGAAAGGATCCTGCAGGTGAATGGCCATCTTCTCTATCAGCATGAAAGAAGCCGAAATGGCTACCACCAAAGGCACCATCATGATCCCAAACTCGGTAATCAGGCCGTAGGGTAACAGCAAGATAAAGAGGATGAGCGCCAGGTGGGTGTACAGGCTGTAGGTGGCAGGGAAAATGGTGTTCTTGATCCGCTCGCAGCCACCCATGGAGTTGGTGAGACGGGTAAGGGTGGCGTCTATCTCCACCTGCTGGTATTTGTTCACCCACCCTTCTTTGTAGGCGCGCTTGAGGTCCTGCCCATGCAGTTCCAGCAGCCCCACGGGTTTATTGGAAAACTCTTTCAGAAGTGCCCGTTGCTCAGAAGAAACCAGGCCTTCCGTTTCTTGCAGAGGGTCTAATCCGCGTAAAGACTGCCCCAGGCTGTAGCACCAGGCAATTTGCCGCTTCACAAACATCTCTTTGAAATACAGGGCCTCCACCGAGTTATACGGGGTCTCCACAAAGTTCAGGACTTGCCGGGTAAGCGAGCGGGAGTCGTTCACAATGGCCCCCCACAGGGTACGGGCCTCCCACCACCGGTCATACGCCTGGTTTGACCGGAAAGCCAGCAACAGCGAAAGAATGGTCCCCAACATGGTAGGCACCGCAATAGGAATGGTGATGCGGGTGAAATGCAAGTTCAGGTACGCTACTTCCACCAAAATGGCATAGATCACGACCATCACCACTTCTGTCTTTATTTTCCCAAACACATACCGAATGGGGATATTCTTCTTTAATAACATAAGCTTTTACTTCAAAAGTGAAAAAACAGTGAAAGAGCCCTCTTAGCGCATGGCCGCCATCTCAAAAGCCGGAACCGACGGGGTTACCGTGATGACAGGCAAACCGCATTTCTGCAGAAATAACCTAGGGTCTTGGCTAAGCTTCGCCAGGGGCTGGTACTGGTAATTGGCCGGATTCACGATGAACTCCACACGGTGGGCATGGAGGAAATTCCTGAAAGCCACCAGGGTGGTGCCGTAGAAAGGAACCGGTTCAATAGCCTGGATCAACTCCTGTTCCCGCACCAGCCGTTGGCACTGACGCTTGAACTCAAGTGACACCAGTTCCTCTTCCTTGCTTCTTCTGGCCAGCATAAGCAACTCGGTGATGGAACTGGATAACCCGAAGGCATGAAACAACACCACCTTGAGCGGCAGCCCAGGAAAAGTCTCTGTTAATTCGTGTATGCAGGGAGATAGATCTTCTGAGAAATTGGAGGGAATCAATACACTGGTCATAGTAATTATTGGTTTATGATTCTGACTTTCACAAACCTACGTTGACCGTATTAACCTCCTGTAAGAGGGAGATTAGAATGCAATTAGAATACTTACTCGCATTTTAATACTACGTTCATTCAATTGATTACCAACTATTTACATCACAAAAATAAGCTAAGTTTTTAGCTATTATTTGGGTAAAAAGGGCAGAAAACCCAACGCTTATAAGAAGAGATTAGAAGGGAAAGACCAGTATTAAAAGCCGACGTGGAGCTTGCCAGCGTTTGTCCTGGCGGTCAGGAAAAGCATTGGTGGAGAGGCTTCGTTTTAAAGGAATTTTCCTGAAACAGGGCGAAAACAGGAAGGTGCGCAAGGAAAGAGTTAGCCCAAAGCCTCAGTTTCGGGCTTAGCGAGAGGAAGGAGAATCCTGATCTCGGTACCGGCACCTTCGCTGGTATTAATGCCAATGCTACCTTTATGCAGCCTGATGATGTTGAGCGCCAAAGGCAGACCTACCCCGTGCCCCTCAAACTCAGAAGTGTTGGAAGCCCTGAAAAACGGCACAAACACGTACGGAAGCTCCTGCTCAGGAATACCAATGCCCTGGTCTTGCACCATCACGGTCAACATATCCCTTTCTACCTGCAGGCGCACCATCACCTCCTGGTTGTTGGAGTACTTGCAGGCGTTCATGACAATGTTACTGATGGCCAGTTTAAGCAGGTTCACGTTCCCGGCCACCTGCAGATGGGTTTCCTCAGTAGGCAGCGTGCTGTAATCTAGCTGGATGTTGTTTTCGGGGTAAAGCTGGTCAGCCGACTCTTTCACCAACCAGAGCAACTCGTCTACCCTGATCACCTCCCAGTTCTGTTTCTTCCCGTCAAATCCGCTTTGGGCCATCCCCAGGAGACTGGTCAAGATATCGCGCAGCACTTCCGCCTCCTGCAGGATCACTTGCAGAGATTGCCGCTGCTCTGAGGTAAGTCCCTCGGTGGCCAGGGTCAACTCAGCTTCGCCTTTGATAATGGTCAAAGGGGTCCTGAGCTCATGCGAGGCGTTACTCACAAAGTTGTTCTGGGTCTCAAAGGCCGTTTCCAGGCGGGTAAGCATGTCGTTAAAGGTCTGGGCCAGTTCTGCCAACTCGTCTTTGTTGGGCCCCGTGGAAAGGCGCAGGTTCAGGTTCTCGGCAGAGATGCCCTTCACGTTTTTGATAATGTCTCTAATGGGCTTGAAGGTATGCCAGGTAAAGCGGCGGCCCATAAAGTACACTACTCCTACCGAGAGCAGAAAGCCCATCAGCAGAATTCGGGGCAGGTTGGAGACCTCCTCCAACCAGTAAGGCTCCTTCGCCGAGACGGCCACCAGGTAGGTTTTTCCCTTCACTTGTTCAAGCTGACCAGCATAGAACGTTCCGTCTGCGTGGAATCTGGCAAACCCCTCGCGCAGCACATCGCCCACAAAGGCTTGGGGCAGTTCGCTGCTTTGCAGGTTTTCTGGCGAAACTTGGGGAGGTATTTCCACCAGGTATTCTTTTTCTCCGGGCAATTTCTCCAGGTAATCTTGCCGCAGCTGGCGGATCTGCTCAGTGCTGGCAGAGGAATTTACCTGCAAGTGGATATCTGTGGCCAGGTTCACCCGGGTTTCCAGCCGTTGGTAGAAATCCTCAAAGGCATAATGGTTCGTGAAGAAGTAGATGAACCCACTGAACAGCAAAATAACCAAGGAGGTAATGGCCGAGAAAAGCAAGGTAGCCCGGGTCTGGATGTTCATGCAGTCTCCCCTTCTTTAAACATGTACCCCATGCCAATGACGGTATGAATCAACTTAGGAGAGTAGTCACGGTCTATTTTTTTACGCAAGTAATTGATGTACACATCCACCACGTTGGTGCCCAGGTTGAAGTCAATGTTCCAGACGTTCTCCAATATCTCAATGCGAGACAACACAATGTTCTGACGTTGGGCCAAAAACTCTAACAATCGGAATTCTGTGGCAGTGAGCGTAATGGGCTTGCCGCCGCGGGTAACGCTTTTGCTTTGGGTATTTATCTCCAGGTCTGCCAAAAGCAGCAGGTGCTTGGCAGGCGTAACGCCATTCTGCCTCCGGCGCGTAAGGGTTCTGATACGGGCTCCCAGCTCCCCAAAATCAAAAGGCTTGGCCAAGTAGTCGTCTGCTCCGCTGTCCAGCCCAGTGACAATATTCTCAGGAGAGTCCAAGGCAGTCAGCATGAGAATGGGGGTTTCCACCTCTTCCTGCCTCAGTTTCTGGCAAATTTCCAGGCCGCTTATCCCGGGCAGCATGAGGTCCAGAATGATCAGGTCAAAGGTAAATTCACGCGCCATCTGGAGGCCGGTGGAACCGGTAAGCGCCACGCTCACTTGGTATCCTTCCTGTTTTAAGCCCCTTTGCAGCATGTCTGCCAGTTTGGCTTCATCTTCCACCAAAAGTATCTTCAGCCCCATAAAAATTTGGTTGTCTGTTCTTCAAAAGTAGTAGCTGAAGGACAACAACCCAAAACAAGCATTGTTTACCTCCTTGCTTTCTTGCCCTGAGAGCTCCCCTTTATGCCCACAAAAAAGCCGCAGCTGCCTTTGTTTGGCTACTGCGGCTTCTAAAATTTCTACAACCTTGGCGTTGAAGCGGAGCGTTCAGAGGCTGTTTTTATGAAAACGACCCCAAAATGCACTTAGCGAGCCGGCTTGTCGTGGGCAATTTTTTTATCAAAGTAAAAGGTGCCGAAAGGAATAAGCGACCAGACAAAGGCGGCCACCGCTTTCTTAAACGACCAGCGGTACTCAATCCACACCTGCAGCAATAAGAAGGCGAACAGCACAAACAATACCCCGTGCACCATGCCCGGATACCGCACCGCTGTTTCCATGCCGCCCAAATATTTCATGGGCATGGCAATGAACAACAGAATCAAATAAGAAATACCTTCAATAAAGGCGATGAGCCGAAACCGGCCCAGGGAAGTATTCAAAGGAAAACTCATAAACATATCAGAATTAAGATACACAAAGGTACGGCACAGGCGGTTAACCCCAAGGCTTTTCTGCTTTCCACTCGTCAAAAAGGGCATAGATTCGCCGCTTTTCTGGAGAACAAAAAATCCTTTCTGGGTTTAAGCCTGACTTTCAGAAAAGAAGCTTTAAACGGCATTTGCAAGCGCAACTTTTAAGCCGTTCTCCAGTGTTTTCTTTGTATCTTCGTAGTCCGTTTCGGGTCCATTTTCAACGCCGGGCCCAAGACTCAGAACTCTAGACTTTTTACCGCTGTGCCAGATTTTTCCCACCTCCATACCCATACCCAGTACTCGTTGCTAGACGGGGCCGCCAGCATTGGTGCGCTCATGAAAAAGGCCTCGGCCGATGGCATGAAAGCCATTGCCATGACCGACCACGGCAACATGTTTGGGGCGTTCAACTTTGTGGCCGAGGCCAACAAGTACAACGTGAAACCCATTGTGGGCTGCGAGTTTTATTTAGTGGCCGACCGGCACCAGAAAACTTTCTCCAAGGAGCAGAAAGACGTGCGCCACCACCAATTGCTGCTGGCCAAAGACCAGGAAGGCTATCAGAACCTGGCCAAGCTTTGCTCCTACTCCTACATTGACGGCTTGTACAGCAAGTGGCCACGCATAGACAAGGAGCTTTTAATGAAGTACTCCAAAGGCCTCATCGCTACTTCCTGCTGTATTGGTGCCGAGCTGCCGCAAGCCATTCTCTGGAAAGGCGAGGAAGAAGCCGAGAAACTGCTGAAGTGGTGGCTGGATTTGTTCGGCGACGATTACTACATTGAAATTCAGCGTCACGGCCTCATGAACATTGATGGCACCGGCCTGAGCCAGGAAGACGTAAACCAGGTGCTTCTCAGATTTGCCATCAAGTATAACGTAAAGGTCATCTGTACCAATGACTCCCACTACGTGGAACAATCTGACTGGAACGCGCACGACATCCTGCTGTGCGTAAACACCGGCGAGCAGGAAACTGTACCCGTAGGTGATTTCCAGACGCAGTACTTCCGGTTGATGTCCGGGCAAGGTGAGGTGATTTATGATACGCTCACCAACATCCGGAACTCGTACGGCCACGACGAGAACGTGCGCCGCATGCTATACCGCATTGAGGAAGAACAGCAGAAGCCTCGTCCGCAGGACCGTTTCGGGTTCCCTAACGACCAATTCTACTTCAAGTCGCAGGCCGAGATGAACAAATTGTTCGCCGATGTGCCTTTTTCGGTAGACAACACCAATGAGATTGTAGACAAGATTACGCCGCCCAAACTGCAGCGCGATATCCTGTTGCCCAACTTCCCGCTTCCTCCGGAGCACCCCACCGCCGATTTGTTTTTGCGCCACCTTACCTTTGAAGGAGCCAAGAAACGCTACGGTGAGATTACCCCAGAGATTGAGGAGCGCCTGAATTATGAGCTGGGCATCATTGAGACCATGGGTTTTGCGGGTTACTTCCTCATTGTGCAGGACTTCATCAACAAAGGTCGTGACATGGGTGTGGCCGTGGGTCCGGGCCGGGGTTCAGCGGCGGGTTCTGCCGTGGCGTACTGCGTAGGTATCACCAACATTGACCCTATCAAGTACTCGCTGCTGTTTGAGCGTTTCCTGAATCCTGAGCGGGTATCCATGCCCGATATTGATATTGACTTTGATGACGTGAACCGCCAGCGCGTGATTGACTACGTGGTAGACAAGTACGGCAAAACACAGGTGGCCCAAATCATCACCTTCGGTACCATGGCCGCCAAATCGTCTATCAAAGACGTGGCCCGTGTGCTTGACTTGCCTTTGTCTGAGGCGAACGAACTGGCCAAAATGGTACCAGAAGCCCCGGGCACTACTTTGGCAAAAGCCTTTATTGAGTCCCCGGAACTGGCGGCCGTGCGCGATGGCTCCGATTTAAAGGCCAGAACCCTGAAACTAGCCGAAAAACTGGAAGGCTCCGTGCGGAACACGGGTATCCACGCGGCAGGGGTTATCATCGCCCCAGATGACATTACCAATTACATTCCGGTGTCTACCTCCAAGGACTCTGACCTGTTGGTGACGCAGTTTGACGGGAAAGTGATTGAAAGCGCGGGCATGCTGAAGATGGACTTTTTGGGCCTAAAAACCCTGTCCATCCTGAAAGACGCCATGGCACTCATCAAGCGGAACCACGGCGTAGAGATTGATATTGACAATATTCCGCTGGACGATGAGAAAACCTACGCTCTCTATCAGCGGGGCGACACGATAGGTACGTTCCAGTTTGAGTCTGAGGGCATGCGCATGTACCTCAAAGACCTCAAGCCGACCAACATCGAGGACTTGATTGCCATGAACGCCTTGTACCGTCCGGGCCCGATGCAGTTCATCCCGAACTTCATCAACCGGAAACAGGGCAAGGAAGAGGTGGAATACCCGCATATCCTTTTGGAGCCGCTTTTGAAAAACACCTACGGAATCATGGTGTACCAGGAGCAGATCATGCAGACGGCGCAGGTACTGGCGGGCTACTCCCTGGGTGGTGCCGACTTGCTGCGCCGCGCGATGGGTAAGAAGGACATGAAGAAAATGGCCCAAGAGCGCGAGAAATTCGTGGCTGGTGCCAAGGAGATTCATAACATTCCGGCCAAGCACGCCTCTGAGGTGTTTGACGTAATGGAGAAATTTGCGCAGTACGGCTTCAACCGCTCGCACTCCGCCGCTTACTCCGTGGTCGCTTACCAGACCGGTTACCTCAAAGCGCACTACCCTGCCGAGTACATGGCTGCGGTGTTGACCCACAACATGAACGACATCAAGAAGGTGACGTTCTTTATTGAGGAAGCGCGCAAGCAGCAAATCCAGGTACTGGGACCCGATGTGAATGAATCCATCCACCAGTTCAACGTGAACCAGCAAGGCCAAATCCGTTTCGGGATGGGCGCCGTGAAAGGCACCGGCGAGGCCGCGGTGGAAGCCATCATCGAAGAACGGGAGAAGAACGGGCCTTATACCGATATCTTTGACTTCGCGAAACGCGTGAACCTGCGCGCCGTGAACAAAAAGACGTTTGAAAGTCTGGCCCAGGCCGGTGCCTTTGACTCGTTTGAACGCTACCACCGCGCCCAGTACCTGGAAACCCCGGAAGGCGAAAGCATCAACCTGATTGAAAAGGCCGTACGCTTCGGGAACCAGTTCCAGGCCGAGAAAAACGCTGCCCAGCAGTCGTTGTTTGGCGGTGGCGGAGCCGTGGACATGCCATTGCCGAAAGTACCAGACGTACAGCCCTGGACCTTGACCGAGATGCTTCGCCGCGAGAAAGAAGTGATTGGGTTCTACCTCTCCGGTCACCCGTTGGACCAGTTCAAGCTGGAGATTGACTCTTACTGTACCTGTAGCTTAGACCGGATTGCCGAGTTTAAGAACCGTGACGTGAACGTGGCGGGTATCATCAGCAACGTAGTGATGCGCACCGGTAAAAACGGCAACCCGTTCCTGCTGTTCTCGCTAGAGGATTACGATAACACCATGGGGCTGGCACTCTTCGGGGAAGATTTCGTGAAGTTCTCGCCGTACGTGAAAGAAGGCATGTACCTGTTCATAAGAGCCAAGGTAACGCTGCGCTACAAATCTGAAGACCAGTGGGAGTTGAAACCCCTCTCCATGCAGTTGCTTTCAGACGTAGCCGACAAAATGGCCAAAGGCGTGCGCATGGACATAGACATCCGCAACATCAACGCCATGCTGATTGACCGCTTGGAAGAAGCCGCCATCAACAGCCCAGGCCAGAAGAAACTGGAATTAGTGCTCACTGAGCCCGGCGAACGGTTAACTGTGGAGCTTTTCTCTAGGCGTTACCGCATTGACCCGAAGTCGTTTTTGCAGAACGTGAAGGATTTGGAAGTAGCGACTTGTCAGTTAATTTGATTTGGCCTAAAAGCAGAAAGCCCAACTATATAACTTATATAGTTGGGCTTTCTGCTTTTAGGCCATTTTTGCAAAAGGAGCTCGAATTAAAAAGCGACTATATTCCTATGCCTAACTGCACACCATACTTTCTTTGATAGTTTAGATAATTATCATTTACTATGCTTGCAAACTCTTTTGTTACTTTCTCTTTTATCTCATGAATCTCTTTAGTAGATAAGTTTCTATCTACAAAAGGAACAACTTCAAGAACCTTATATTCGAACTCTTCTTTTTTGCTTCTGTCCGTTAAGAGGTCAGGAAAACCGTATTCAATTTTAGCATCTCCTTCGTAGTCATCAATCTTAAAATGGAAAATAGATGTTATGTTGGCAAATACAAACATCTCCCGGTATTTAGGATTGCTAACGTACTTTATGTCTTGCAAATTATTTCCTTCAAAAATTGAATGCTCAACTTTATCTTTTAGAGATGCAATATCTTCTGGTAGACTTACCCTATCATTTGGTTTGAAATCAATGTGAATAGTACTCTTGAATTTCAACCTCTTAGAAGGCTCAATTTCCATGAAACTGAACAAGAGGCTTGCGAGCTGAAGCTCATCAAACTCATCAGAGGTAATTTTCTTTGAGGTCTCAGCCTTTTTGACTGTTCCTATCTCCTTGAGATGCTCTATAACATTCGCAGCTAATTTCTTATTAATGTCTTTTGTTTCTTGTGAGGTTGAAATTCTATCTATTCGATAGCCTTGAACACCACCCTCGAATTGCTGTTTCACTATAACGATTTCACCTGCATGCTCACTTTTAATTGAAGCCCAGTCTTTTGTTAAATCTTGTCTTTTGATCTTATATCTATATCTTATATTCCCTTCATAATCATACTCGCGGCTAAAGTCTAAAAGCTCACACCCATTATTATTTTTTTCAATTATTTCTTGAACGGGCATTTCATAGTCATTCAAAGCTTCATCTGCTTTTTCTAAATTTGCAACACTTACTTTTTCATTAGTTATTTTCTCAGATGACTCTTTAGTTGACTGCTTCATCTTTAAAAACTCAAACTCATTAGGACTAATAAGGGTTTTACAAAGCTTTGGCACCAATGTTTCTTTAGAAGAATCAGCACCAACATACACTCCTCTCCTTCTAAGTAGCAGCAACAAATCTCCTTTATAAATGTAACTTTGATTCAAAAGTTGCCTTAACTGGTCTCCATATGGAAGTAGAGTTTCCACATTGAATTCTGGCTTAGTGCCACCAGAATCAATCATCGGCAATAAAGCACTTTCATAACTTCTAAATGATTGCTTATAGCATTGCACATCAATCATTTCCGCAAACCCACTTTCATTGAACATCAGGAGAACAGATTGCTTTATCCCATTATGCTTTAAATGTTGATAATCTGGATAAGCAATAATGATTTTATTACACCAGCCATCTGTTAGATTCTGAGCAAGACCAATTATCCTTTTAAGGTTTTCATCATCAAAAGGCTCATTTACAGAAATAACTAATACTTTTTTATTTTCCCCAGTAACAATCTTAAAAGGCAAAACTGGTGAATTAAGCATATTTACAGGCAAGATTTTACCATCCAGTTTTCTTCCTCCTAAAGTCTCATTGTAACCAGTCCTTGGATAGACAAAGGTGACTTCAGCATTTTTAAACAAGCTATTTGCATAATCAATAGAGTCAATTAAGAATGTTACTCTTTGGTTATCAACAAGAACAATTTCCTCTTTAGATATAGCAGCTATTTCTGATACATCACCTATTTCGGTTATAAAATCTTTCTCCGCAGCCTGGCTATGATTTAGCCAAAAGAGCACATGGCAAGATTTCCTACTCTTAGAAAAAACTCCACGTGACAGTTCATTATAAATAGTATCTTTCTTGAAACAAGAAAGTGCCTTCACTAGGCTTTCGGCGTATTTTACAAACTCTGACTTGTAACCTGTTGTTTTATCGTTGTATTTTATTGAAACTGCAACGTCTACTATCACATCATTTTCGAGAGGGCAGCGATAATAAGTATACTTATCAATATCATGTGTTCTTTGAGCATGCTTTTTATCCTTACAAGAGAATTCAAGGTTATCTCTAAAACTCCAACCTAAAAGACTAAAAATTCTTTCAGCTACATCTTCCCCGACTTCACCTATAAATCTTGATTTTTCTCCCATTTGCGTTATATAATTTTAGATTCCTAGTTTAAGGCGTAAAATAAAGAAAAAGAGCAAAATAACTCCATGCGCCTCTCCCTCACTCTGAAAAACACGATTGCCTTTCTGGCGCTCTTGTATATTTGCCATGAACTCCACGAGCTGATTCATATCCTAACCGGGTATTTTTTGTGCGGCTGTTTTGGAGAGCGGGATTTTGAGGGATGGGAGGTTTGCACGGCTTGTCCGCCCTCCGTAACCATTGCCTGGATTACGTTTGCAGGGCCTTTCCTCACCTATGGGCTTATGTGGGTGGCTTTCTGGCTGATGTCTTCCCGAAAAACGGCCGAGCAACGGGCATTGGGTTGGGCGTTGCTGTTTGCTAATCTGCCACTGGGACGCATTCTTCCGGTGCTGGACCGGGAAGGGGATGAATCGTTTATTACCCGCCAGATTATCCAGAAAACGTCAATGACGGTGATGTCCTGGGGCACGGAGATAGCTATTGTGTTCTTGCTTACCCTTCCGGTGCTTTTCAGGGCCTGGCAATTGCTTCACCCTAAGCACCGCTGGCTACCGTACATCGGCTTTCTAACTGTTCCCCTGCTAGCCGAATCGGTGATGTTAGACAAATTGGCTAACCAAGTCTTAAAAATGGGGGTTTTAGCGGGTGGGGGAATTTTGGGCAGCCCTCTGCTGGTAAACCTTTGGAACGCGCTGTGGCTGCTGGTTTTGGTGCTTACGTTCAAAGAATTGCCTACCCTACTTACCGCGCCTGAAGAGAGGCCGGTAGCTACCAAAAACGTGCTGGAGAAGACATACTAAAGAGTTAAAGTCTTATCGTACCCACGTTGAGCCCAGCCATTCTGTCATTTCAGCTTCTTTCTTCCTCAGCCCCAACCTTTTCCTTATGATTCAGTAGATATACTACGTTTCTGCCTCGCTTTCTGGGAAACGGCCCCTAAACGGTATCCTTTAGGATAGTGACAAACCTGACACAAATGCGTTAGTTTTACTGTTCAAAGGGAGTTGGTTCTATTTTTGAACGGCATCTTTCATCATTTATGATACTTATATAAACCGAAAATTATGGCACATAAAGCAATCGAGCTCACCGATGCGAACTTCGAGGAGATCATCAATTCAGATAAACCTGTTCTGGTAGACTTTTGGGCAGAGTGGTGCGGACCTTGCCGCATGGTAGGTCCGGTAGTAGAAGAACTGGCCGGCGACTATGAAGGCCGTGTGGTAGTGGGTAAAGTTGACGTTGACGCCAATCCGCAGACTTCTGCCAAGTTTGGTATCCGCAGCATCCCTACCCTGCTTGTTTTCAAAAACGGACAAGTGGTTGACAAACAAGTAGGCGCCGTTCCTAAGAATGTATTGGCTCAGAAATTAGATGGCCAGTTAGCCTAATATAAATTAGTCATTTTAGAAACAGAAAAGCCTCTCCCTTACCGGAGAGGCTTTTCTGTTTTAGGGCTCTTTCTAGGAAAAGGACTTGAAAAGAGGAAGCTGATAGTTATGTGGCTAGTCGCAGCCGCAGAGGTTCTTTTCGGCGGTGCAGATATCGGCGTAGCCTTGGTCCAGGCGGCGCATTAAGCCGTTGAGGCGCTGGTTATGCTCTCTAACCTCTTCAAGTTTCGGCTCTTTGGGTGGTGCTTTGTATAAGGCATCCAGTTCTCCTACATGCTTTCTGAGTTCCAGTTTCTTTTCGTAGAGCCGTTGCACGTACTCGGGTAAAGATTCTGCAGGGTATTGCGTTTTGAAGGCGTTTTCCATGCAATCGTCCTGTTTGAGGTAGGTTAGGATTTTGCGCTCCACCTGCCCATTCAAGTCCAGAAGGCGGGCTTTTTCCTTTTCCAGTTGCTGTTCATCCAAGCGCTGGTTGAAAAGGCGGGCAGCTTGTTTCACTTCCTCGCGACAGGTACGGCACTTGGTGGCGTTCGCTTTCTCCAGCAGATTGTTCCTGAAGTTGATGTTCTCCTCGGTGGGGGCCATGTCGCGCAGGCGGGAGACCTCTTTGGCGTACACCTCATTATAGAGGGTAGACTCCAGCCTATTCAGGTGCCGTGACAGTCCCTCGCCCTCCAGCGTGCTGGCCAGAAACTCGGGGTTAGGTAACTCCACCGAGTACAATTTGTTCAAGTATTGCTCGCGCTGAGCGATGGAGTAGGTTTTGGCTTGCTCCTGGTCTAGATCCAGCAGGGTATTGACCATTTCCTTGCCGTTTTTCAGGTTGTAGTCAGATTCCATGTAACTGTCGGCGTTGGCCAAGATGGAGTTGTACTCGCCTTTGAAGATGCGCTGGTAGGTATGATTGCGGGAGAACTCGCGGTCACGCTGGTAGGCAAGGGTTTTCAGCCGTTTGTAGTCCTGCACCACGGTGAACAGCGTCTTGGCATTGGCCTCGGGGCTGTTGTTTTTGTAGTTGAGGCGGTAGTTGTTCAGGTTCTGCTTCAGGTCGCTGAAATTGCGAAGGAACTCCACGAACAGCTTTTCCTGCTTGTAGGCATCGTCGGTAACCAGGCCGGCGGTATAGGCCTGCTCAATGCGCACGCGGCGTTTTTCAATGGTTTCGGAGGTGATGTCGCTACCCGTCAGGGCATCCATCTTGTAGAGCGATTTGTAGTTGGCTACCACCAGCACCGGGTAGTCTTTAAAGTTGAGGGCCGCCTCCAGTTTCTGGCGTTCAAACCCCTGCGGGCTGTTGCTCAGCAGCTCAGTGAGCCGCACGGTGCGTAAAGCGGGCAGTTTCGCGAAAGAAGGCACAAACACGTACACTCGCACTGAGTGCAGCCGCGTGTCAAAATTCTGACCCTCGTAGAGCCTGATGGTAGAGCTGAACTTGTACTCCTTGCGCTGTGCCGAGTTCCTGATCAGGTTCCCGAATTCCCCCACCAACGACAACATGGCGGCCTGGGGCGTCATTAGCTTGGAGATGTTGGTGAGCTGGTTTGCGATGAGGCTGAAGAAGAGCTCGCGGCTGTCTGAGGTGAACAGTTTGGCTTCTACCGTGGCGTCTATGTTGCGCTCATCAGCGGCCAACGGCAGTTTGTCAATAATCCGGATGGCCTCAATGTTATCTGAGATGCGCGAAGAATAGTTTTTGTTATTGTTGGCGGGCTCCAGGGCGAAATTGTACAATGGATACACGACCGGCTCCTGCCCAAACAGCTTGGCGTTCTTCAACTGCGCCGAGATAAACAGAGACTCCAGGTTGATGTAATCACGGCGGCGGGCTTTGGTGGTGCCTTGCTCTAGCTCGTTAATCACCTTGGTGAACTGCCCGGGGTTAAACAAGTACATGTCGGTGGTGAGGTACTGCCACTCGTCTGTAAACTCAAACTTGTCAAGGTAGTTGTAGCCCAATCGGGTTTGGATCATGTCCTGTGCCTGCCCCGTAAAGGTGCACAGCAGCAGAAAAAGCAGGAAGGAGCGGGTAATGCTTGTCTTCATGTAGGCACTTGTTTTGGTATCGGTTCCCGGAATAACGCAACTCTGCGTAAACCCGTGTGCGGTTTCACAAAGTTCGTTCCTAAAATGCCCATTCCCAAAGGAATACCCATTGCTTTGTGTAAACTTTCTCCCGACCTTCCGGTTTTTTCAAGACCTTCTGGCCTGTGCATTCTTTTATTTCGGTACTTCCCCGGGTTTTCTCTTCGGCCCGCTTCTGGTTTCTGGCAGTCTGCGCCTTTACGCTGCTGTATTTCTTTCTGGAACACGAGGGCTTCTACTTCGGCGACGATTATTCTTACAGCCTCTACGCCCACCAACTCCTGCACGGTGGTTTTCACTTTGATGATTACTCCTTTTGCCACCGATTCATGGTGTTTGTGCCCACTGCCTTGTTTTACTGGCTCTGGGGAATGAATGTGTACACCACCACCCTGTGGCCGCTTCTGTGCACCCTGGGCACCTTGCTCTTGCTGTATCTCACTTTCCGGAAAAACCATCCCATTGCTACATCCTGGGCCTTGGTGTTGCTGGGCCTCTACTATTTCCAGCTGAACACTGTCAATTACCTCTACCCAGACAACATCCTGCTGTTTTTTACCACGGCCTGCCTTTTGGTGCTGTACAAAGCCAGAAAGCCATTTGCCTCTGGGAAAAAGGAATTTTTCTGGGGAATCGGGTTTGCCACCCTGAACCTGCTGGCTTTTCTCACCAAAGAGACCATTGTCTACACGGTTCCTTTCTACTTGGGCCTATTCCTGTACCATCTGCTCCGGCGGGAGAACTTGCGGTTTTGGGCAGCGGCGGTTCTCATGGGAATTCTGCTTTTAAGTGGGTACTTTCTTTTGTACAAAATCTTTTCCGGCGATGCCTTTCAGCGGTTTTATGACATCAAGGCCACCAACACCGCCGAAACAAAGCAGGCCTATTTAGACACTAGGTCGGCCACGCTTCTGCCCCGTCTTACCTATGAACCATTGCTTTTCTTTATAGGCTCTGGCTTGGCGATTCCGTTGGCTTTTGTTCTTATGTCTGGTTTTCGCAAAACGAAAGGACAATTCTTTCTCCTAAGTTCACCTCTTTACTTCTGGCTTCTGGCCTTGGTAGGTATGTTGCTGCCCATCTGGTTTGGAACCGCTACGGTGGATTTCTACAAGCCCATGCCTCTGGTGCCGCGCATGTTTCACCCGCTGCTCCCCACCTTCTGCTTAGCGGCGGGCCTGGCTATAGAACAATCCTGGGGCAAACGTTTTCATTATCTTCTACTGGCCCTGTTTTTTGGAATTTGCGCTTTGCTGACCGATAAGAACATGATGGTTATGTATTTGCCACTGGCGGCCTTTTTTGCAGGGTTGTTTCTCCTGAGCCGGAACTGGCCCCATTGGTTGGGATTAGCCGCCGTAGCTGTGGTACTCTGCATCAGGCCGGTTTATTTTATCATAAAGCCCACCGTTTCCTATTACTTTGAGCAAAAGGGAATCGTAGACCAACACCTCCGCCACAAGCAGGGCCGCTATGTTGTCCTGATGGATTCCACCATGCTTAATCGGTATAATTACTTTTATGGCTTTGACGTACCCCAGAACTACTCTTTCCAAGGATATTCGGAGTACCCAAAAGTAACCCCTGAGGCGGCAGACACGGTGTTCCTGCTCATCAACAACGGAGTACTGGAACATCCTGAACTGATGATCACACAAAGAGAAAAGGACATTCTACCCATTTTTCCGAAGGCTGCACTCATTGATCAAAAAGGGAAGGTAAAGCTCTTTGCTCTCCCCAAAGACACTCTCCCGTAAAACAAACGAGGCCGGAAACGTTTCCGGCCTCGTTTGTCTAAAATAGGCTTTAAAAGGTAGAAGCGAGTAGGTTCAGGGGGTATGCTTTGCCCCAACTTTATCGTATTTATCCCAATCTTAAACTTCCACCTCTTCCAATTACTGTCCAGCCTGCTCTTTCTTGATGCGTTGGTAGTCTTTGAGATCGGCTCTGTTTTCCAAGGCAACGTACTCGGCTTGCAGGGCTCTTATTTTAGTGGCGTGCCGAAGAATGATATCATCATGCAGGGCTTTTTCGCGTTCGTTCAGGCGTTTGTAGATGCCGTTGGCGTAGTCCCAGTCTTCAGAGGTCCAGACTTCTTTCCGGTCACGCACCTGTTGCAAGAAATGCACATAGGCATCGCGGAGGCTATCAGCGGGAACCTGGGATAAGTTACGGTAGTCACCCAGAAGCTCTCTTTCCATCTGGGCCTGTTTACCGGCTACCGGACCACGGGCTTCGCGGCGTTTGCGCTCTTCCCGTTGGCGGGCCAGGGCTCTGCCGGCTTCTTTCAACTCATCTTTTGTTTTAACGGCGGCCTCACTGGCCTTTTCGTCTAGTTTATCTAGTTCCCTCCCTACTGCTTCTTCCCGCTGGCGGGGTGTAGTGTCACAGGAAGTTACCAGAAGCGCCACTACCGCTAAAGGTAGCAGCACTTGGCGTATAGAAAACTGATTTGCTCTTTTCATAGTAGTAAAGGGTTGTAAACACCTCGCATACGCAAGCTATGATAGATTGGGTTCTTTCTAAGCCTTCGTATAAATAACCATGGCAAAAAACGGCTTCAACTATTCCCTCGATTTCAAATCCACCGATTTCAGGCAACACCCCGAACTGTACCGGGTGGGCGTGGGAGAACAAGGCGTGTTGCTGGTGGAGCCTTACAAAAGCGAGATTCTGCCGCACTGGCGGTTCAAAAACGTGGAAGTAGCCAAAGCATCTGCTGAGAAAATCTATGGCTTGTTTGAGGAGTATTTGGCGCAGCAGGATTTTGTAGGTGCCGACATGGCGCGTAAATTCCTGCAGATGGGCTTCACCCGCGCCCGCCGCTACGCCAACCACAAAGGGGGTAAAAAGTACCAGGACTCCCCAGAGGCAAACAACAAAGGGCTCCCTTATCCTTATTCCTCGGGTAGCGCCAACAAAGGCAACGCCATCCTTCCGCAGGAAGCAGATGCGTTGACCAATGAGAAAGCGCGGGCAGCGGCTATCTTTAAGGAATATTGGTTCAAGGCCAAAGACAACCCAGAGTACCTGCGGCAGAAGCAGCGGTTCAGGGAGCAATATCATGAGCAATAGCGTTTACGGGCCGTTCTTCAGAAAAGGGCCTAAAACAAGAAAGCCCCGGCAAAACCAGGGCTTCCTTGTTTTAGGTTAGGCTTACAAGGCTTGTTGTTTGGCTTTAAAGGCCGCCACCCCAGCGTCTAAGAACTTGATGAAATTCTGCACGTTGGGCTCATACGCAATGGGCGTCACCAGGGAGTTCTCGTTCGCATCCATCAGCACATAATACGGCTGCGCGTTTACATTGAACTTGGTAATCTGGTAATCGGCGTACTTCTTGCCAAGGGTGGTTTTCTGCTTGCCGTCGTAGGTGCTGGTGTAGTGCTCGCTTTGGGGTAGTTCGCTTTTATCATCTACGTACAGTGCCGCAATCACGAAGTTCTCGCGGAGGCGTTTCAATACTTCGGGATCAGACCAGACGTTGGCTTCCATCTCGCGGCAGTTCACGCAACCGTGACCCGTAAAATCAATGAAGATAGGTTTGCCTTGTTCCTGAGCGCATTTCTTGGCTTGTTCTAAATCAAAGTAGCCTTGCAGGTTATGGGGCAAGGTCAAGAAATCGGTGTACTTGGGTGGCTCGCAGATGGTGTTGGTGGCTCCGGCGGAAGCAGAAGAAGCACCTGAGGCCAAGTCGAAATCTTGCGTGGCTTGCGGAGGCAAATAACCAGATAATGCTTTTAAAGGAGCACCAAACAAGCCCGGGATCATGTACACCACAAAAGAGAAAACCAACACGGCCAACAAGGTGCGTGGTACGCTCAGGTACGGCAGATCTGAGTCGTGGGAGAATTTCAGTTTGCCCAACAGGTAAAAGCCCATCAGCGTGAAAATCACAATCCACAGGGCCAAGTAGATTTCGCGGTCCAGGATGCGCCAGTGGTACACCTGATCGGCCATGCTCAAAAACTTCAAGGCCAACGCCAGTTCAATAAAGCCTAAGCAAACCTTCACGGAGTTCAACCAGCCGCCAGACTTTGGCAACGTACTCAACCAGTTCGGGAAGATGGCAAACATGGTAAACGGCAGCGCAAACGCCATGGAGTAGGCAAACATGCCCGAAATAGGCTTCAGGGTCTCGCCCCCAGCAGACATCACCAGCAAAGAACCTACAATGGGGCCGGTGCAGGAAAAGGAAACCAGCACCAGGGTAATTGCCATGAAAAACACGCCGTAGTAGCCGCCTTTATCAGCTTGGGCATCGGCTTTGTTCACGAGCCAGTGCGGCAAGGTGATTTCAAACATACCCAGAAATGACATCGCGAAAAGCAGAAAAACGGCAAAGAACAGCAGGTTAGGCAGCCAGTGCGTGCTCAGGAAATTGGCCACTTCGGGTCCGGCCAGTTTAGCCACCAAGGTCCCGATGAGGGTGTAAAAAGCGATGATGGACAATCCGTAGACCAAGGCCTTGATGATCCCTTTCATGCGGTTAGAGCTTCCGCCGGTAAAAAACGTTACCGTCATGGGAATCATGGGGAACACGCAAGGCGTCAGCAAGGCCACTAAGCCCGAAAGAAAAGCGCCTAACATAAACTCCCAAAGGCCAATAGGCGCCACCGGAGAGGAAGCAACAGGCATTCCAGCTAAAGAGCTCTCGGGCTGGATCTCGTTATTAATGGCAGCGCGTCCGCTATCCGTGGCTTGCGGGAAAGCCGTCACAGGAGCATCGGCCGTAATCAAGGAAGTATCTTCGGTTACCGCAACGGCAGAAGCTGAAATGGGAGCAGCCGAGGTGGCACTTGGGGCAGCTGGGTTTATGCCGCTGGCCGCAGCGCCGGGCGTGGGTGTGGTGCCTCCGCCATTGTTGGTTCCTGTGCCAGTTCCGGTAGCGGGAGCAGGCGTGGTCGCAGGAGCAGCCCCGGGCAACACTTTGATCTGGGTGAAATTGAAATCGCCTTCACCTGGAATACACTGGCCATTCACCTCAGAACACACCTGGTACTCATAGCTTCCTTTCACCACCAAGGTAGGCTGCAGTACTTTGATCCGCTGCCGGAACTGGCCGGTTTTCACAAAATACGTGTACTCGCCGCCCCAAGTGGCATCATACTTCTTCTTGGGGTTTACGGGTTTAATCTTACCCACCAGTGCATAGGAAGGGTGCTTCTGAAAGGTGAACGTGGTCACAATGGGCCCCAGATCCGGGTCGAAGTCTGAGGAGTACAGGTACCACTCAGGGATGATTTTGGCGTTGAAGATCAGGTCAACCTCCTCGCCAACTTTCACCTCCGTCGCCGATACATCATGGCTCCAGGAAGATGGTTTGAGCACCTGCGCCTGCGCCGTCAGCACGAAAAAGAACAAGGCTAGCAGAATTCCCCAGCCGCGTTTCCAATCTATTGTCATTTGATTTTTTTAGCTTCTATATAAAGAGAGGCAAATTACTACAAATCCCTCGTAAACCCGAACATACCCAACCAAAGCAGGTCCATTATGTTTTGTAACAGCTTACTTTCTCGCTTCGTTCACGTACAGGAAACGAGCCTGAACACTTTGATAGTGCTGATAAACCATTAAATTTGATGCAAGCGACTCTTTCATACCCCTGAAGAGACGCCTCTACCTATGATCCTTAACATCTTCCTTACCATTCTGCTGGTTGCCCTGAATGGTTTTTTTGTGGCCGCCGAGTTTGCCCTTGTAAAAGTCCGGGCCTCGCAGATTGAGCTTCGGGCGCAGGCCGGAAACCAGCTGGCCAAGATTGCCTACCACATGATTGGGCACCTGGATGCCTACCTTTCGGCTACCCAGTTAGGAATAACGCTCGCCTCCCTTGGTTTAGGTTGGATTGGCGAGGGTGTAGTATCAGAGATCATCATTGAGATCATGCACGCTTTTGGGGCGGCCCCAGACCCCGAGTTGGCCCACAAGATTGCTCTTCCGGTTTCTTTTGCGGTCATCACCGTTTTACACATTGTTTTCGGAGAACTGGCTCCAAAATCACTGGCCATCCAACGGCCCGAAGCTACCACCCTGGCCGTAGCGGTTCCCCTCCGGATTGTCTATTATATTCTGCTGCCCTTTATCTGGATTCTGAACGGCTTTTCTAATTTCATCCTGAAACGGGTGGGCATCACGCCTATGCACGGCTCTGAGGTACACACCGCCGAGGAATTACGCCTGCTGTTTGAACAAAGCGCCGAGAGTGGGGAGATTGGCGGCAGCCAGCAGGAGTTAATTGAGAACGTGTTTGAGTTCAATGAGCGCATGGTCAAGCAGATCATGGTGCCCCGCACCAAGTTGGTAGCCTTGGACATTGACTCTACCGAAGAAGAAGTCTTTGAAGTGGTCTTCAACGAAGGTTATACCCGCATGCCTGTCTACCGCGATACCATTGACAACATCATAGGCATCATGTATGTGAAAGACTTGTTGGTGGTACTGCGGGCCGGCGAAAAGGTGAACCTGGAGAAACTCATGCGCCAAGCCTATTTTGTGCCCGAGACCAAAAAAATCAGCCGTTTGCTCAAAGACTTCCAGCGTAACCGCATGCACATTGCCGTGGTGTCAGATGAGTTTGGCGGCACCTCAGGTATTGTCACCATTGAAGACATCATTGAGGAACTGGTAGGCGAGATCCAGGACGAGTACGACGAGGAAACGCCGCTGGTGGAAAAAATGAACGACTTCGAATTCAAAGTCGATACCTCGGCCTCCATTCTGGACGTAAACGATGATTTGCCTTATCCGCTTCCCGAGGGCGAGGATTACGAGACCGTCGGCGGGTACCTCAACATGATCTACGGCCGCATTCCCGAGATTGGCGAGACGGTGGTGCACGGGGTCTATGAATTCAAGATTCTGGAGAAAACCGAGCGCAACGTAGAATCGGTGCTGCTCACCGTAACCGAAGACAAACGGGACGATATCTTGTAACAGCTTTAGGGCTGATTTCTAGAAATTAGTCCTGAAACAGAATCTATTTGATAAGGGTACCCTTCATGATCACACAGCACAAGGCCCGGCTAGTATCTTTTGGGGCAGCAGTGACCTTGCTGGTGGTCTTTTACTTCTTCATCAGCAGTTTCCTGAACGCCAACTTTTCTCACCAAGGCGAGTCGTTCATGAAAGGTTATGGGCAAATCCTGAGGGAAAACTTTGAGAAAGGATTGGTGGTCGTGATCACGTTCAATCTGATTCCCGCCATCCTGATAACGCATCTATTCTTCCTGCTTCTGGAACGAGAAGTACAGGTTGTCGCCTTCAAACTCCTTAGAATGGCCGCCTTCTTTCTGTTGGCTCTGCTGTTTCTTTACCTCTGGGATCAAGCAAGGACTAGCGATCCATACGTTATCCTCGAAAATGAAAGGCTTCTTGAAATTACGTTCACTTGGGGGTTGAGAGTAGCAGGGTTCTTTCTTGGGTACAGGCTCACCAAACTGGTGTGTACTCTTCCCCGCTTTTCTAACTAATTGTCCTAAAAAACCAGAGTCTGATTAGCAGCAATCCATAGCTAACCAAGGAGCCCAATTTGCAACCTTGTTTTTTGGCCTTTTCCCTGAAAACAGCCTAAAAACAGGTTTCATTTACTTTTCTCCTTGAATTTTTTGCAGCATCTTCTTCTATTACTTCTTCTTCTTTCCTTTCAGTCCTAAGATACAGGCTGCAAAAGTACACCTCCTCAATAATTCAATTTAAAAACACATTATCAGACCCTAAGCCTACACAAACAACATACAAACCAACAACTTACAACCAGAACCGTATTTAACACCTATACCTTCAAGTTGAATAGTACAATTACCTGCCTCAAACTCCAACTTTTCAGTTCAAAGACGCTCTTTGTACTTTAAGCTTCTTTGTTGCCCGGCTAAATCCAAAGGCATTGTAGGCTCTATAACCTTTGTACCTGTTATCCCGTTTCGGGTATAAAAACAAAAAGCTATATATTAATTCTGCAGCATCATCTACTATGGTTAAACTGCCTGCCCACCTTCAACCCTCCGCAGCCCTTAGGAAGGGCGGAGCGTCAGGATTTGGGAAGGTTGCCGCAGAATTGGATAGCGCCTCGGGCCAGACAAGCCCTAACTTCCCTGAAAACACAATCCCCAGCTATAACACTGTTGAAACTATTGGGTACGGAGCCCTGCGCACCGATGAGAAACTCGCGACCATGCCGCAACTCCGCTTCCCTTCTAACCCCCTAATATAACACCCACTGACAACTATGAAAAAGAAAGTCTTGATTACCGGCGGTGCAGGCTTCATTGGGTCTCACCTGGCAGATGAACTAATCAACTTCGGATATGAGGTACGCGCGTTGGATAACCTTTCTGAGCAGGTGCACGGCAAAGACTGTGAGCGTCCAGAATACCTTCACCCTGAGGTTGAACTGCAGGTAGGCGACGTGCGCGACAAAGCGGCCGTATTGAAAGCCTTGGAAGGCGTAGATGCCGTGTTCCATTTCGCCGCCATGGTGGGTGTGGGCCAGAGCATGTACGAAATCAAGGAATACACCGATGTGAACAACATCGGCACCGCCGTTCTGTTGGAGTGCTTGATTGAAAAACCAGTAAGCAAACTGGTAGTAGCCTCCAGTATGAGCATCTACGGCGAAGGTTTGTACCATTCCGGCACCGGCGAGAAAGTGATTGCCGCCGAGCGTGGTTTGGAGCAACTCAAAGCCGGTGACTGGGAACTGAAAAGCGAAAAAGGCGAAGTGCTTACTCCGGTAGCTACACCTGAATCTAAGATTCCGTGCTTGTCATCGGTGTACGCCCTTTCTAAATATGACCAGGAACGCCTTTGCTTGATGGTGGGCCGGGCCTACAACATCCCGACGGTAGCCATGCGCTTCTTCAACGTTTATGGTACGCGTCAGGCATTGTCAAACCCATACACTGGTGTACTGGCTATTTTTGCCTCACGCTTCCTAAACAACAATGCTCCCATGATTTTCGAGGACGGAAACCAGCAGCGCGATTTCGTACACGTGCGCGATGTGGCCTTGGCGTGCCGTCTGGCTATGGAAAAAGAAGAAGCGGCCGGAATGGTTTTCAACGTGGGCAGCGGCAACAATTACACCATCAAAGAAATTGGCGAGCGCCTGGCCGAAGTAATGGGAAAACAGGAATTAACTCCCGAGATTACCGGCAAGTACCGCGTGGGCGACATCCGCCACTGCTACGCCGACATCAGCCTGGCCAAAGAGGTGCTGGGCTTTTATCCACAGGTAGAATTCAACAGCGGTTTAACGGAGCTAGCCGATTGGCTGGAAGGACAGATTGCGTACGACCGTGTCAATGAGGCGAGCGCCGAGTTAGCAGCCCGGGGCTTAACCGTGTAGGCCCTGCGTTTCTGACCTGTTTTCCTAAAAAGAAGCTTAAAACCGTATGACAAGAATCGCCGAAACACATCCTAAACATACTCCCTTGGCCGCCCTCACCATCGGCTTATTGCAATGGTTCCAGCCTGGTGAGCACGCCCGCGTAGAAACTGTTCTGGCGGAAGTAAAGGAGTTGGGCGTCACCGAACTGCGCACCGGCATCTCCTGGGCCGCTTATACCACCCAAGAAGGAAAGGCTTGGTACAACTGGCTTATCCCTACTTTAGCCAAACAAGTACAAGTACTGCCTTGCTTTAAAGACACCCCGGCTTCTTTGGCGGTGGCTCCTAAGACATCGGCTCCGCCGCAAGATCCTAACGCCTTTGCAGAGTTCCTGGACAGCGTGTTAACTGACCTAGGCACCCACTTTGAGTGGGTTGAACTCTGGAACGAGCCCAACAACAAAACCCACTACGATTACACCTTAGACCAGAACTGGAACACGTTTTCCCAGATGATAGCCGTAGCGGCCCAAGTGGCCAAGCAACACGGGAAGAAAACCGTGTTGGGCGGCATGAGCCCAATTGACCCCAACTGGCTGCAATTGATGTACAACCGTGGTGTGCTACAAAACATTGACGCCATAGGCATTCACGGGTTCCCCGATGTGTTTGACCACGATTGGGAAGGTTGGGATGCCAACATCCAGCGTGTGCGTGAGGTATTGAGCAACACAGGTTCCAAAGCTGAGATCTGGATTACCGAAGCTGGATTCTCCACCTGGCAGCACGACGAGTTCAAGCAGTTCCAGGAGTTCCGCAAGGTGTGCAAAGCCCCGGTAAACAAAGTGTTCTGGTCTAGCGTGCAGGATTTAGAATTAGATAGCGACAGCGCGTTTCACGCCGATGAGCGCAAATACCACTTTGGGCTGAAGAACGCCGATGGCTGTCCTAAACTGCTGTACCGCCTGTGGGCCGAGAACGGTTTGGATGGACTGGATAAGTTCAACTTCATCCGCCGTAAAGAAGATTTCTCTGACCAGGAGCGCTACTCGGTAGTAACCGGCGGGGCCGGATTTGTAGGCACCAACCTGGCCAAACGCCTGCTGGAACAAGGCAAGCGCGTCTTGATTTTCGATAACCTTTCCCGCACCGGCGTAGAGCGCAACCTGCAGTGGCTGCACCAGAACTACGGCGACAAGCTGGAAGTATATGTGGGCGACATCCGTGATTTACAGGCCGTGAAGCGCGTGATGAAGTACGCCAATGAAGTATATCATTTCGCGGCGCAAGTTGCGGTGACTACTTCCTTGACCGGTCCTATTCAGGACTTTGAAATCAACGCCCGTGGCGTGGTGAACGTGCTGGAAGCCATAAGAGCCCAGGATAACCCGCCGCCGTTGGTGTTCACGTCTACAAATAAAGTGTACGGTGGCCTGGAAGACCTTCGCTTCATCCCGAATGGCACGCGTTACAACCCGTCAGACAAGCACATCAAGGCCAACGGTATTTCCGAGGCGCGTCCACTGGACTTCCACAGCCCGTACGGCTGCTCTAAAGGTGCCGCAGACCAGTATGTGGTAGACTATGCCAGAACCTATGGCATCCCGGCGGTGGTGTTCAGAATGAGCTGCATCTACGGCCCGCACCAGTACGGCAACGAAGACCAGGGCTGGGTAGCGCACTTCGCTATCAGAGCCATTGAGAACAAGGCCATCAGCATTTACGGCGACGGCAAGCAAGTGCGCGACATCCTGTTTGTGGAAGACCTAGTAGATGCATTTTTGCTGGCGCAAGAGAACATGAAAGACCTTTCAGGGCAAGCCTTCAACATTGGCGGCGGCGTAAAAAATACCACCAGTCTGCTAGAACTGCTTGATTTGATTGGCAACTACCGCGGCAAGAAAGTGAACCTGAGCTTCGGAGATTGGCGCCCCGGCGACCAGCACTACTATGTGTCTGACATCCGCAAGTTCCACGAGGCCACCGGTTGGTACCCTAAAAACAGCGTGGCTGAAGGCGTGGCCAAACTCTACCAATGGCTGTGCGAGACCAGAGGCATTGAAGTCTCCTTGAAAGCGCCCGTCGCCCTAGAACAAGAAACCGATAACGTAGCAGTAGCATAACAGTACATGCAAACCGACCTATTCCAAGAAACCCTTCACACCGCCGCTGCCACCACCATGGCCTCGGCAGTGATTACCGCTCCTAAACAAGTAGAAATCCAGGAGGTAGCGCTGCCAGAACCAACCGCCACCCAAGTCCGCATCAAGCTGGAAGGCTGCGGCCTGTGTGCGTCTAACATTCCCGTGTGGGAAGGCCGTGAGTGGTTCTCCTACCCTATTCCGGGCGGTAATCCCGGCCACGAGGGCTGGGGCATCATTGACGCCGTAGGCGAAGAAGTGAAAGACCTGAACGTAGGCGACCGCGTAGCCGCCCTTTCCTATAATTCATACGCCGCCTATGACGTAGCTGAAGCCACCTCGGTGGTGAAGTTACCAGAGTCATTGGCCGGCAAACCGTTCCCGGGTGAGCCTCTGGGCTGCGCCATGAACATTTTCAAACGTTCTGATATCAAAGCCGGACAGACCGTCGCCATTCTAGGCATTGGGTTCTTGGGGGCTTTATTGGTACAATTAGCCAAAGAGGCGGGCGCCAGGGTTATTGCCATCTCCCAGCGTCCATTCTCTCTGGACATTGCCCAGCAGTGTGGTGCCGATGAAATCATCCCTATGGATGACCACTACGCCATCATTGAGCGCGTGAAAGAACTCACTGATGAAGTTTTCTGTGACCGCGTGATTGAGTGCACCGGTAAAGAATGGCCGCTGAACCTGGCCGGCGAATTGTGCAAAGAGCGCGGCCGCCTCATCATTGCCGGTTTCCATCAGGACGGCATGCGGCAGGTGAACATCCAGCTTTGGAATTGGCGCGGTCTGGACGTCATCAACGCCCACGAACGCGACCCGCAGATGTACTTAGACGGCATCAAGGAAGCGGTAGAAGCCGTGGAAAGCGGCCGCCTCAAGCCCGACATGCTCTACACACACACTTTCCCGCTGGAGCAAATGGACGAGGCGTTTGCCGCCTTGACCGACCGCCCAGAAGGATTCATGAAGGCGATTGTGACGATGTAGCAATTTGGATGAGCCCACGCATTCCGTCCCCCTTTGAAGGGGGTAGGGGGATGACAAGGCCGCTCAAATTCTCAACAAAAACAGAGCACGAGTAATCATCCCCCCTACCCCCTTCAAAGGGGGACGAACAGCACAAGACACAAATCCGTTTCCCACCTCTTTTTTCAAAAACAGGTGGGAAACCTTTTGCTTCTACAAAGAAGCTTAACCCAAACAGACCCTTTACTCTAATGACTGAAGATACTTTACTAGAACCTACTCCAGAAGCAACCGCTTCTACTTCAGACACTTTAAAACTCGGCTTTCTAGGCATTGGCTGGATTGGCCGTAACCGCATGGAAGCCATTGCCAATGCAGGCGTAGCCGAAGTAGCCGCCGTAGTAGACCCTGTGCCGCAAAACGTGGAGGAAGCCCACAAAACCGTTCCGGCCGCCAAAGTGGGAGAAAGCATCGAAGATTTATTAACAGATGAAATTGACGGCGTAGTCATCGCCACACCCAGCGCTTTCCACGCGGACCAATCCATTCAGGCCCTGGAGTGCGGGAAAGCCGTTTTCTGCCAGAAACCCTTGGGCCGTTTTGCGGAGGAAACCAGACGCGTGGTAGAAGCCGCCCGCAAAGCAAATACGCTACTGGGCGTGGACCTCTCCTACCGAAGTACCGTGACCATGCGCAAAGTCTATGACTTGGTGAAATCCGGCGATCTGGGCGACATCTACGGCGTGGAACTGGTGTTCCATAATGCTTATGGCCCAGACAAACCTTGGTTCTATGACCCCAAACTCTCCGGTGGCGGCTGCGTGATTGACTTGGGCGTGCACCTGGTGGATTTAGCGCTTTGGACGTTAGACTTCCCGCCTGTGGAAAGTGTGACCAGCAGCCTCTTCTCCAAAGGCAAACGCCTGACGTCTTCCTCAGATACTGTGGAAGATTACGCGACGGCCAGCATTCAATTAGCCACTGGTCCACACGTGCAGCTGACCTGCTCCTGGAACCTGCCTGCCGGGCAGGAAGCCATCATTAGTGCTACGTTCTACGGCACCAAGGGAGGCGCAGCCTTCAAAAACGTGAACGGTTCTTTCTATGATTTTGTGGCCGAGCGGTTCTGGGGCACCCAAACCGAGACCTTGGTTTCCCCTCCGGATGCTTGGGGCGGACGTGCCGGGGTGGAATGGGCGCAGCGTGTGGCCAACGGCGAGAAATTCAATGAAGAAGCCGAGCAGTTTGTGAAAGTAGCAGAAGTACTGGACAAAATTTATGGTAGATAAACCGCATCGGCGCGTACTCATGACCACTGATAGTGTGGGGGGGGTCTGGACCTACAGTCTGGAGCTCATCCGGGCGTTGGCGCCGTATAACGTGCACTTTTACTTGGCCACCATGGGCGCAGCTGTTACCCTGCAGCAACGGCAAGAACTGGCGGCGTTGACCAACGTGACAGTGTACGAAAGCGAATACCAACTGGAGTGGATGGACAATCCCTGGGCCGAGGTAGACCAAGCCGGTGAGTGGCTCCTGGAACTGAATGAACAGCTCAACCCAGACCTCATCCACCTGAACAACTTCTGCCACGGCCACCTGCCCTGGAACAAGCCCGTGCTCATGGTCATCCATTCCTGCGTGCAGACCTGGTGGCGCGCCATGAAAGGCGAGAATGCCCCTACCAACTGGAACACGTACTTTGAACGCGTGCGCGATGGCCTACACGCCGCTGATCTGGTAATCGCCCCTACCCAAGCCATGCTGGAGGAAGCCGAAGCCGTTTACGGCACCTTTTACCAAAAACAGGTCATAAACAACGGCCGCGATCCGCATGCCTTCCGCTTCGGACGCAAAGAGCCGTTTATCTTTAGCATGGGCCGCGTGTGGGACGAAGCCAAAAATATTGCCCTGCTCACCCAAGTTGCGGATAGTGTGGATTGGCCTATTTACATTGCCGGTGATGCCGTGCATCCGGCTACGGGAGACAGCAAGCTTTTCAAGAACGTGCATTTCCTGGGCAAACTCTCCCAGCGCGAAGTAGCCGATTGGCTTTCAAGAGCGTCGTTGTACGTGCTTCCCGCCAAGTACGAGCCGTTCGGGTTGTCCATTTTGGAAGCCGCTTTCTCGGGCTGTGCTCTCGTCTTAGGCAAAATCAACAGCCTCAAAGAAATTTGGGGCACCTCGGCAGAATACGTAGGTACCAACGACGTGGAAGGACTTACCACCATCATTCAAAAGTTCATTGACGATGAATTTCTGCGCAACATCATGGGCTGCCGGGCGGTGAAAAAAGCACAAGACTATACCACCACGCTCATGGCCCAGGAATACCTGCAAGCGTATGCCACTCTGCCCAACCGCGTGCAAGCCAAAGCACCTAATCAGGTGGAGACTTTGTGATTTTTACATGGTTCAAGTCTGTGACTTGGACCTAAAATGACCTGAAGTTTGCAACTTCAGTGAGGCGACAGCCTCAAGAACACACACAGCTGTTCAATAAAAATGCTGATAGGCATGAGGTATACGGCAGTTACAAACTGCCATCATTGTAGGTCCAAGTCACAGACTTGAACCATGGGAAAAAGAAAGAACAAATAAGTCTAGTATCTAACATCAAATTACTAGCATCTAAATACAACTATGAAACTAGTATTATTCTACCACTCCCTGCTCTCCGACTGGAACCACGGCAACGCCCACTTCCTGCGCGGCATTGTGCAGGAAGTCAAAAGCCGAGGCCATGACGTGCAGGTCTATGAACCTAAGGACGGCTGGAGCCTCAGCAATCTTATTTCGCAGTATGGCGAAGAGAAAATAGAAGAGCTCCACCAATACTATCCGGGCCTGGACACCAACTTCTACGAGCTGGACACCCTCAATTTAGACGAGGTGCTGGCCGGCGCTGACTTGGTGTTAATGCACGAATGGAACGACCATGACCTGGTGCGCTTAGTGGGTGAGCATAGAAGCAAAAACAACTATCGCCTGCTCTTCCATGACACGCACCACCGCGCCGTGACCGAGCGAGAGAGCATGGCCGCTTATGACCTCAGCCACTATGATGGGGTGCTGGCCTTCGGAAATGTCATCAAAGAACTGTACCTCAACGAGGGCTGGACGCAGAAAGCCTGGACCTGGCACGAAGCCGCCGATACCCGCATCTTCTATCCGCGTACTGCTGCGGAGAAGGAAGGCGACTTAGTCTGGATTGGCAACTGGGGCGACGAGGAACGTACCGCCGAGCTGCATGAATTCCTGCTGAACCCGGTAAAAGAACTCGGCCTGAAAGCTAAAGTGTACGGGGTGCGTTACCCAGACCACGCCATCAAATCGCTGGCCGAGGCCGGGATTGAATACGGGGAGTGGTTGCCTAACTACAAAGCTCCGGAGGTGTTTGCCAAGTACAAAGTGACCGTGCACGTGCCGCGCAGACCGTACGTAGAGGCGCTGCCGGGCATCCCAACCATTCGTCCGTTTGAGGCACTGGCCTGCGGCATTCCGTTGATTACCGCCCCTTGGGAAGATGCAGAAGGCCTGTTCACGCCGGGCGAAGATTTCTTGGTGGCCAAAAACGGCGAGGAAATGAAAAAACACCTGCAAAGCGTATTAAAAGACACTCGGCGCACCCAGGACATGGTCGCAGATGGCCTGCGCACTATCAACCGCAGACACTCCTGCTCGCACCGCGTGAACGAGCTGGAAGACATATGCGAAGAACTGGGCATCGCCCCAGAAAAAATTCATCCAACGTCTAAATCTCCTGTGACCCATGCAGAATAAAAAGCTCAACATCGCCTTCTTCGGTTCTAGTCTGGTTTCCGCGTACTGGAACGGTGCCGCCACCTATTACCGCGGCATCGTGCGGGCCCTGCATGACCGCGGCCACCAGGTCACTTTCTACGAGCCCGATGCTTACCAACGCCAGGAAAACCGTGACATTCCAGACCCCGAGTACGCCAAAGTAGTGGTGTACCCGGCCACCGAGGAAGCTGTGTACCAGATGCTGGAAAAGGCGGCCTCGGCCGATGTGGTGGTGAAAGCCAGCGGCGTAGGAGTGTTTGACGAACTCTTGGAAGCTGAGGTACTGAAACTGCAAAGCCAGAACTGCCTCGTGATTTTCTGGGACGTAGACGCACCAGCCACCTTGGACCGCGTGGAAAACGACCCCGCTGACCCGTTCAGAGCCCATGTTCCGCAATATGACTTGATTTTAACTTACGGCGGCGGTGACCCGGTTATTAATGCTTATGCAAAGTTAGGAGCCAGGAAATGTGTGCCTATCTATAACGCCTTAGACACTGCTACCCACTATCCGGTAGCACCCGAGGAGCGTTTCGCCTGTGATTTAGCTTTCCTGGGGAACCGCCTGCCCGACCGCGAAGCACGCGTAGAGCAGTTTTTCTTAGAAGTGGCTGCCAAATTACCAGAGCAGCAGTTCATCATTGGGGGTAGCGGCTGGGGCGACAAACCCATGAGCGCTAACGTGAACTACATCGGCCACGTGTACACCAAAGAGCACAACGCTTTCAACTGCACGCCCAAAGCCGTGTTGAACATCAGCCGCGAAAGCATGGCCCGTTACGGCTTCTCGCCCGCTACCCGCGTATTCGAAGCCGCCGGGGCCGGTTCCTGCATCATCACCGATTACTGGGAAGGCATTGACTTCTTCTTTGAGCCGGAAACAGAAATACTTGTTGCCAAAGACGGAGCCGAAGTGGCCGAGCAACTACAGAACCTGACCCCGGAACGTGCCAAAGCCATCGGCAAAGCCGCGTACAAAAAAGTACTGGCCCTGCACACCTACGGCCACCGCGCCGATGAACTGGAGCAGCTGCTTTTAACTACGCCGCGCACCGCCGCAGCCCCAACCTCGGCTGAAGCAAGTGCTGTCATTTCATAGCATTTCTGTTTCGGGGCTGCTTTGTTAGAAGTAGCCCCGAAACAGAATCTAGAAGAGCCGCTGGCGCGAGCTTGCAGCTCGTGTCCGCACGCATTGCTGAATTACTTCTTTCTATTCATATAAAGAGGACCGGGAATGCGTGCGGACACGAGCTGCAAGCTCGCGCCAGCGAAAAAGTCCTAATACCTGATACTTGTGTCTAAAAATATGAGTCAAAAATCCTTGAACATCGTCATCTTAGGCCTGTCTATTACATCCAGTTGGGGAAACGGGCACGCTACCACGTTTAGAGGCTTGGTTCGCGAGTTGCGTAACCGGTGCCACCACATCCTGTTCCTGGAGCGCGATGTGCCGTGGTATGCCTCTAACCGTGATTTACCTAATCCTGAATACTGCCAGACCGAGTTATACCAATCCTTGGAAGATTTGCAGACCCGCTTCACGGAGCAAGTGCGTGATGCCGATTTCGTGCTGGTGGGTTCGTACGTGCCCGAAGGTGTAGCCGTAGGTGAATGGGCCATCCAAACGGCGCAGGGCGTGACCGGCTTCTATGACATCGACACACCGGTGACCTTGGCTAAACTGGCTCGTGAAGACTACGAGTACCTGCACCCGCGTCTTATTCCGCAGTATGATATGTATCTTTCTTTCACTGGTGGCCCCACGTTGGAGAAACTGGAGAAGGAGTTTGGTTCGCCTATGGCCCGGCCGCTGTACTGCTCCTTTGACCCTGAACTGTACTTCCCCGAACCACAGGAAGAGAAAGTGTGGGATTTAGGCTACTTGGGTACTTACTCAGATGACCGTCAGCCACCGCTGGAGAAGCTCATGCTGGATGCCGCCCGTGAATGGCCGTTGGGCTCCTTTGTAGTAGCGGGTCCGCAATACCCGGAGACCATCCAGTGGCCGGAGAACTGTGAGTACATCCACCACTTACCGCCTGCTGAGCACCGCAAGTTCTACAACCAGCAGCGCTTCACCCAGAACATCACCCGCGCCGATATGATTAAGGCCGGTTACTCGCCCAGTGTGCGCCTCTTTGAAGCCGCCGCCTGCGGTACCCCCATCATCTCTGATTACTGGGATGGCTTGAATGAACTGTTTGAATTCGGGAAAGAAATTCTAGTTTCCTACTCCGCTGAAGACACCTTAGGCTATCTGAAAGACCTTCCTGAAGAAGAGCGTCTCGCCATCGGGGAACGTGCCCGCCAGAAAGTTCTGGCCCACCACACCGCCGCGCACCGGGCGCAGGAGTTGGAAAGCTACATTTTGGAAGTCCTGAGTTCTGAGTCCAGAGTCCTGAGTGAGGAAAAGGAAATAGAGTTAGGAAGTTAGTTCTGCTTCAACCTACGTGAATGTCATTTTCGGCCTGTTTTGAGAAAAGCAGGCCGAAATCGTTTAAACTCCTTCCTCCCTCGAGGGTCCCATTCACCTTACTAATGCCCCATGTTGCATTCGCTAGCTTCCCACCTCTAGAAACCTTTAAAGTGGATGGATTTGCATGCTCCTTTCACGTATAAAGGAGGGTCATGGAGATTACACGGTACATATGGGTTGGGGGCTTGTTTTTGCTTGCGCTAAGTTCTGCCTGCGGACCATCTCCTCGCAAACCCAGCAGGAAGCATCGGTAACTCAAACGCTTCTTCCTGATAGCTGTGACAACCCGGATGCCGCTATTGAGTGCTGTTTTCTGAACATGCCTCAAAAGCTCACGAGTACCATGACCATAGCCGGTCCAAAGGAACCAGGGGAACGCCTGGTGATTACCGGCCGAATTCTGAAAAGTGACGGTAAAACACCGCTTTCAAATGCCTTCGTTTACGCGTACCAGACAGACAATACCGGTCATTACTCTAAGAGAGGAAATGAAAAAGGGGTTCAGAAATGGCATGGTCACCTACATGGCTGGTGTAAAACAGACCAAAACGGGTCTTACGAAATCCACTCCATTCGGCCCGCGCGCTACCCAGACAATTCCATGCCTGCGCACATCCATGCCGCTATCAAACCAGATAATGGCGCCCCTTTCTATATCACTGATTTTGTCTTCCAAGACGATAGTTTGGTGAATGACAAATACCTGAGTTCTCTGTATACTAACCTAGGAGGTACAGGCATTGTGGCCGTTCAAAAGAATGCAAACAATACCTGGACGGGGAAAAGAGACATCCTCTTGCCTCAATAGGAATGTCCTGCATCATTACCCCTCGTCCATTCCATTTTCCGTTTCCAGAGCATACCCATAGTTCTATAGGAAGTACTCTTAACGTTTACAATAGGGGAAACGAAACACGGCAAGGCACCAGATGAAGGCAAACTCCTTGACACTTTTTGCGATTCACCGGAAGCTTCCTATCTTCATATAGAATAGGATTAGGTTGAAATACACCTTCCTTCTGTTTGCAAGCCTTGTAAAGAGCAGTAACGCCATCTTTGTTCATCCCCTAAGCTCAGACTATGTGTACTAACAATTCTCTTCCAAGACTTCTCTTGCTCATAACCTTTTTAGCTGGTATTCCTTGGATTCAATTGAAGGCGCAGACCAAAACCCTGCATGTTCTTAAGATCAATACCCCAAAGGAATTGTCTAGCTTCTTCCAGTTCAGCGAAAACAGCAGGCCTTTGATTAGCGGCCATCGGGGCGGTATGGAGAAAGGGTACCCTGAGAACTCTATTCAAACCATTGAACATACGCTACGCAGCACTCCGGCCTTTTTTGAGGTGGATCCACGCCTGACCAAAGACAGCATGATTGTGCTAATGCATGATGCAACTCTGGACCGCACCACCAACGGCAGCGGTAAAGTTTCTGATTTTACGCTGGAAGAGCTGAAGAAATTGAAATTGAAAGACAAAGAAGGAAACGTTACCGCTTTTGGTATCCCTTCCCTGGAAGAGGCCATCGCGTGGAGCAAAGGGAAAACCATCCTGAACCTGGACCGAAAAGACGTGCCGCCCGCCTTGATTGCAAAGCTACTGCGTGACCGCAAAGCCGAAGCTCATGTAATGCTTACCGTGCATAATGCCCAGCAGGCCAAATACCATTATGAGCAAAACAACAAGGTAATGTTCTCAGCGCACGTGCTCTCCAAAGAGGCGTTCCTGGAGTATGAGCAAGCAGGTATTCCCTGGTCACAAATGATAGCTTACATTGGCCCAACGTACAAGCCCGAGAACCAGGAACTGCTGAACTTGCTGCATGCCCGCGGCGTGATGTGCATGATTTCGGCGGCGCCCACGTATGACAAACTGCCAACCAAAGCAGAACGGCAGAATGCCTACCGAGCGATCATCACATCCGGGGCTGATATCATTGAATCAGACCTCCCCATTGAAGTGGCCGAAGCCGTTAAATCGTTGATTCCGGCCAAAAGTGAGAAAGCCAGATACTTTGGGACGAAGACATCGAAATAACTTCAAACAACTCCGTGATGCTTCTACTTCCGGAAAAAGAGTTTTAGTATTGAGCTTCCTTTTCCAAAACCCTTGTAAAACCAGCAATACCAATCTTCCAACGCGAAGCACATAAAACGACCATATGAACCATCGACTAAACAAACTTTTCCTCCTGCTTTTACTGGCGGTGCTAGTGGCACCCGCGGTAGGGGCGCAAACCAAAAGCAAAGCCCCTGGTGCAGCTACGGGCAATCAGGTAAAAACCGCGAACGGAACACTGGAAGGCACCCTAGAGAAAAGCGGCATCCGCTCGTTCAAGGGCGTGCCGTTTGCAGCGCCGCCGGTGGGCGATTTACGTTGGCGCGAGCCGCAACCGGTGAAAAGCTGGCAAGGCATCCGTAAGGCGACGCAGTTCGGGCCGAGGGCCATGCAGTTGCCGGTGTTCGGAGATATGAATTTCCGGAGTAACGGGGTGAGCGAAGATTGCTTATACCTGAACGTCTGGACACCTGCTAAAACTGGCAAAGAAAAGCTGCCGGTGCTGGTGTACTTCTACGGTGGAGGCTTTATTGCCGGCGATGGCTCTGAGCCGCGCTATGACGGCGAGAGCATGGCCCAAAAAGGTATGGTGGCTATCACGGTGAACTATCGGTTGGGCGTGTTTGGGTTCTTCGCGCATCCTGAGCTGAGCCAGGCCTCTCCGTACAAGGCTTCAGGCAACTACGGTTTCCTGGATCAGGCTGCCGCTTTGCGCTGGGTGAAGGAAAACATTGCGGCGTTTGGAGGCGACCCTAACCGGGTGACCATTGCCGGAGAATCGGCAGGTTCTATGTCGGTGAGTGCGCAGATGGCGTCTCCCCTTTCCAGGAACCTGATTGCCGGGGCCATTGGTGAAAGCGGGGCCCTGGTGAACTCGGGTTTTGATCCGGTCCCGTTAGCGGAGGGCGAGCAGAATGGCGTGAAATTCGCCACCAGCATTGGGGCCACCTCGCTGGCGGCTTTGCGAGCCATGGACGCCCAACAACTGTTGAACGAAGCCGGCAAACCGGGCGTGGGCCGATTTGTTCCTACCATTGACGGCTACTTCTTCCCGAAAACGCCGGCCGCTATCTTCGCCGCCGGTGAACAGGCCAAAGTGCCGCTGTTGGCTGGCTGGAACTCGCAGGAAATGGGCTATCAGGCCTTGCTGGGCCAAGACGCTCCTACCAAGGAAAACTTCACCAAAGCCGTGCAACGCCTGTTCGGAGAACGGGCTGAGGAGATCCTGAAGCAATACGCCGCCACTACCGACGAGGAAGTCATGCAAGCCGCCACCGATCTTGCCGGCGACCGGTTCATTGCCTATAGCACCTGGAAATGGATGGACCTGCACGGCAAAACTAGCGGCAAACCGGTGTACCGCTACCTGTACTCCCGCCCTCGGCCCGAGATGGTGCCGGAGATGGGCAATGCCACGCCGGGTTTGGCTGGTGGTGTTATCAAAGACAGCAACGCGCCTAAGGCACCACCGGCCCGCGGTGCCGTTCATTCCGCCGAGATTGAGTACGCCATGGGTAACCTGGCCACCAATAAAGTTTACGCCTGGAAGGCCGATGACTACAAAGTCTCCAAAACCATCCAGGAGTACTTCGCCAATTTCGTTAAAACCGGCAACCCCAATTGGGCGGGTTTACCCAAATGGCCAGTAGCTACTGGCAACACCCCGCAGTACCTGAACATTGACGTGAACACCCGCCTTGAGGCCGAGAAAAACCGCGGCCGTTACCTGCTTTTAGACCAGATCAGCTCTAAAAAATAATCAGGTTTCTTTAAGGCTCAGAAGCCATTTGCCAGACTTAAAGAGGTCATCAACCTTGGTCCGGCAAATGGCTTTTTTTCTTTGGGAATGATTTCCATAATTTACCCCGGAAACAACACCGCCCCTATGAAAACAAAAGCTACCCTTGGCTTTATCGCCTGCCTGCTCACCTGCCTCAGTTTGTCCTCGTTCTTCGTGAAAAAGGAATGGACACCCATGCTGGACAAGAACCTGTCTCAGTGGGAAACCTACCTGAGTTACCGGCATAAGTTGGGCTACAACGGAAAGGTACCGGTAGATGCCCAAGGGAAAGAAATTGCGCCCATCGGCTACAACCAGAAAGGCCAGACGGTGTTCACATACACCGAGGAGAAAGGCGAACCGATGCTGAAGGTAAGCGGCGAGGTGTACGGCTGCGTGTACACCAAACAGGAGTACGAGAACTACCACCTCAAACTGAAATATAAATGGGGCCAGAACAAGTTTGAGCCCCGGAAAGACCTGCTCAAAGACTCGGGCGTGCTGTACCACTCCATCGGGAAGTCAGGTGTAGACTATTGGCGCGCCTGGATGCTCTCCCAGGAATTCCAGATCATGGAAGGCCACACCGGCGATTACTGGAGCATTGCCAACTCGGCCATTGATATCCGGGCGTTTCTTCCTGAGGGCATGATGAACTCCGTGGCCGACGCCAAGCAGCCGTTCCTGAGCTTCGGCCGGGGCTCTGGCAGAGACGGCCTGTGCCTCCGCAGCGAAAACAAAGAAAGTAAGAACAATGAGTGGACAGAGATAGAACTGATCTGTTTTAAAGGCAAAAGCCTGCACATTGTGAACGGCCAGGTAGTGATGGTGCTGCAAAACTCCCGCTACGTTGAGAACGACAAAAGCATTCCGCTCACCAAAGGCAAAATCCAGATCCAGAGCGAAGCCGCCGAGGTGTACTATAAAGACATCCTGATCAAAGAACTGGACGAGCTGCCGAAACAGTATGCGGCGTATTTTTAAAGTTTAGTGGGGGCAATCCCTTGTGGTTGCCCTTTACGTGCAGGATAACAAATACGTACAAAGGGCAACCACAAGGGATTGCCCCTACAATTGGTACGATCATCAGTGCTTACAAATCCATCACCACCGTAGAGTACACGCGGGGAGTAAAAGAAAAGAGCTGGCCGGCTTTCAATAAGCGGCTATGGCAACGAAATTACTGGGAACACATCATCAGAGACGAAAAGGAATATCACACCATCACTGACTACATTCAAAACAATCCGGTGAACTGGGATACTGATAAGCTAAAATAGCAAACAGACAAATCCCCTGTGCTTTCAGCTTTTTTTCTCAAAAACAGCCTGAAAGTACAGGGGATTTTCATAAACAGAATCTGTGCTACTTCTTCGCAGAGGCAGTAGCTTTCATGTGTTTGGCGGCTTCCATGAACGTAGTGTTCCAGATGTCTTTTTCGTTTTGTTTCAGGAATTGCAGCAGTTTTCGGTGCGCATCCAGAGAAACGTTTAGAGAATGCTCCCCACCTACGCCGTGGAACAGGAACACGATCATGCTGTTGGTTTCCATGGCTTTCTTTACCATTTCAATCAGTTGTTCACCGGTCTGGCCGTTGATCATGAAAGAACCTACGTTGTAGAGGTCGGTGATAGGTTTGTTTTGCACGTAAACCCCTTGAACGCCGCGGGCGGCTACTAAATCTCCTTTGATCCCTTCAACGTAAGACACACCCCCAACTTGGGTATCACCGCAGGGATAGGCGAACGTGCGCTCTTTCTTTCCGTCCAAAGCTTCCAAAGCAGCGTTGGTCATTTTGATTTCATCCGTGATGCGGCGCACCGAATAGGTGGCCAGGTTGTAGTCGGCGGTGACGAAGCTGCGGCCAGGCTGGCTGCCGTCACAGGGGTGGAATAGGGTGTGGTTGGCGAGTTCGTGCTTGTTGGCGGCTACTTTTTTCCACTCGGGCAGACGCTTGGAGAACGGGGCAGCTGCGGCAGTGAGATAGAAGGTGCCTTTCAGCTTGAAGGAATCCAAAGCCGGTACTACTTTGTCCAGGTGCACATTCAGGGCATCATCATAGGTGAGGACCACAGCGCATTTTTTCTTGTTCCAGTCTTGCGCAAAGACGGAGGCGCTCACCAAACAGAGCAGTAAAGTCAAGGTCTTTTTAAAGGTCATTTTGTATTTCTAAAGGCTACAGAGGTTAAGACAAGTTTGCTTCAAGTTACGGCTTCTCCAGAAGAATTGGAGCATTTACCACCTGATTTTCAGAAAACAGCCTCAAAGCAAGTTTCCTTCCGGCCTACTAGAAAATCCGCTAACGAAAATGACTGTTTGCTTCTTGCAAATACTCCGCGGTATAAACATATAACTTTTACTATCCTGTTTTCCGTAAAAGCGGGTGAATTCACTTCTAACCCAAACACCCCCTATGGACCTAACACAGGAAATAGCGCAACTAGGCCCCTGGTTTCATAACCTGCACCTCCCCGATGGCACCCAAACTGCCCCCAATCATTCCTTAGGCGATTTCCCATCGTTCAAGTGGGAGCACATCAAAGAATACATTCCCCAGGATTTGAGTGGCTGGCGCGTACTAGACGTGGGCTGCAACGCAGGTTTCTACACCATGGAATTGGCCAAAAGAGGCGCATCGGTGCTGGGCATTGACGTGGACCCGCATTACCTGCGGCAGGCTGCCTGGGTAGCCGAGAAGTTTGGGCTAGACGACAAAGTGGAGTTTCGGCAGATGCAAGTCTACGACGTAGCGCACCTGCAGGAGAAATTTGACCTCATCTGGTACATGGGCGTAATGTATCATTTGCGTTACCCCTTGCTGTCATTGGACATCCTGTCGCAGAAAACCACTCGCATGATGGTGTTCCAGACCCTGACCATGCCGGGCGAGGAAGTGGCCGAAATCCCGAATGACATTGATTTCAACGAGCGCGAGGTGATGCTTGAAAAAGGCTACCCCAAGATGGCGTTCATAGAAAATAAACTGGCCGGTGATGTCACCAACTGGTGGGCGCCCAACCATGCCTGCATTGAAGCCATGCTGCGCTCCTGCGGCCTGAAAGTGACCAGCAAGCCAGACCATGAAATCTACGTCTGCGAGCCGGACCCCAACAACCAGAACAGTACCCATACCTGGAACAGCTCTGAACTGCTCTCGGCCACCGGACAGGCTTGGCAAGAGGCCGTGGGGGCCAAAGTAGAAGGTAAAAACCGCACCCTTACCCGCTAAGATCTGCTTAGAAATTGTGCTCGATTTTGGCTTCTTTTCAGGAAATGAGGCCAAAATCGAGCATCTTTGTTTTCAATTAGTTTAAAACCATGTCAACCCCGCGCCCCTGGCGATTGCTTCGCTCCCAAATTGCTTTCCAACACAAGTGGTACACCTTACGCCGCGATGAGGTAGAATTGCCCAACGGTCACGTTGTAGATGATTTCTTTGTCAGCGAACGCCCCGATGGTGCCTACGTCTTCCCGATCACCGAGCAGAACGAGGTCATCTTTGTGCGCCAATACAAACACGCGGCCCAGAAAATCTTCTTAGAACTGCCTGCCGGTTCGTTCTTCCCGGCTCAGGAAAAAGCCGAAGACGCCGCCACCCGCGAGTTGCTGGAAGAAACCGGCGCCGTCTTAACCCAGGAGTTGATCCCGATGGCAGTTTTGCACGACAATCCGGCTAAAGACACCAACCGGTTGCACCTGTTTCTGGCCCAGAATGTGCGCATTGAGCAGGCCCAGATTTTGGACGTAACAGAGGACATTGAGGTAGTGCGGGTGCCGCTTGACCAGGTCTTAGGCAAAGTGCTGAACGGCGAGATCTGCGTGTCTGGATCGGTGGCGTTGTGCTTTCTGGCATTGCGCCATATACAGATGCTTTAGGCCTTCAAAACCAAAAACAGAGTAAAAACGACCTTCAGAAAGAATTTATACCTAGACCTCAACCACAAGACCAAAACTAAGTATAGGGAATGTATCGGCAGAAGAACCTTTCAAGGGGACTTCTGCTGCATCTTTGGTACTCCAATCCCCATTATACTTAAAGACAGCAGCGCAATGGCTGAAGTGAACGAGGGCCTTCTCCCTGAAGAAAAGAAGAAGAAAGACAAACGTGACAAGTCATCCCGGGGCGTGGAAACCATGTTCCGGATCACGGCGGCCAACCAGATGCGGCTCAGTGACATGGCCGACAACAAGGCCCATATTCTGCTCACCATCAATTCCATCATCGTCTCCATCCTGCTTTCGGTGCTTTTCCGGAAACTGGACACTGAACCTGAGCTGATTGTGCCGGGCATCTTGTTTTTGCTTACTTCTTTAAGCACCATGGTACAGGCTATTCTGGTGACCATGCCCCGCATCAAAAAAGACAAACCTCTACCCACAAACGCCGGTCCAGACAAAGTCAACCTCATGTTTTTCGGGGATTTCCACAGCATGAGTTTGCTGCAATATGAAGAAGGCATCGCAGAGATGATGTCCAACCCCAAAACCTTGTATGGCAGCCTGATCAAAGACAATTACCACTTGGGCTTGGTGCTGCAGAAAAAGTACACCAGCCTGCGGTTTGCCTACATTTTCTTTATGGTGGGGTTCGTGATCTCGGTCCTTTCCTTTGTGGTGACCGAGCTGTTCTTCTAGGCACCAACTCATTTATTTTACAGTATTTGTTCCTCATCCCTGCCACTTTTCTTTTCGTTTAGGCTATTCGGGATTAAAGCTACTTTGCCCCTGAACAGCAAACTTTAAAACCACAAAACTGTCGGCAGGCAATTTTTTGTCTGTCAATGGTTCCACGATAATAGCAAGCACAGAAACATGCGCCAAGCCTCCCTCTTAAAACCAGCCCCTGCTTCTAAGCCTTCTCCCCTCCCCATTACCGATCAACTACCCTGGATACAGGTGGCCCCAGACGCCCCGTACTTCATTACCGAAGACGGCCAACCTTGGACACCTATTGGTCAGAACGATGCCATTTCCTGGCCTGAGTTGGAGGGCTTGTTCCGCCGGAAAGATCTGGCGGCCGTGGAAGAATACCTGGCCTATGTGGCAGCACACGGCGTTACCTGCCTGCGCTTGATGCTGGAGTACGCCCAAGTAAAGCACCGCTACTTTGAAAAACCAGCGGGCACGTTCAACCCCCGCATGGTTCAGCTGTGGGATGACTTGTTTGCCCTCTGCGCCAAGCACGGCCTGCGCATTTTGCTCACGCCCTATGATACCTTCTGGATGTGGATTAAGTGGAAACACCATCCCTACAACAAGCAACTGGGTGGCCCCTGTGCTGCCCGCGGACAATGGCTCCTGTGCCGAGATACCATGGAAGCCATTAAAGCCCGGCTCACGTTTGTGGTGGAACGCTGGGGCGGCAGCGGGGTGCTTTTCGCCTGGGACCTCTGGAACGAGATGCACCCCGCCCACATGGGCAACAGTTCCGCTGGATTCTCAGCAGCAGCTACGGAGTTAAGCGAGCACGTGCGTACTCTGGAAATGAGGCTCTACGGCCGTTCGCACCCGCAGACGGTGTCAATCTTCGGGCCCATCCTGCACACGCACCCTGACACCGCCGATACCATTTTCCGGCACCCACTGCTTGATTTCGCCAGCACCCACTTCTATGATGCCAAGACCATTGACTACCCCAAGAACACGGTAGACTCGGCCATCAAGGTAGGAGAACTGGTGCGCGAAGCCTTGGAACATGCCCCTGAGAACCGCCCATTCTTTGACTCTGAGCACGGCCCCATTCACCTGTTCAAAGACAAAAAGCATACATTGGCGCCCGAGTTTGACGATGAGTATTTCCGGCACATCCAGTGGGCGCACCTGGCCTCCGGCGCAGCGGGCGGCGGCATGCGTTGGCCCAACCGTCACCCGCACACCTTAACCCCGGGCATGCGGGTGGCCCAGAAAAACATGGTCGGCTTTTTGGAACTGATTAACTGGTCTACGTTTAAGCGGAAGAACCTAAACCAGGAGATCAAGATATCACAGCCTTCCTTCTCGGTTTTCGGCTGCGCTGATGGACAACAAGCAGTGGTATGGCTCCTTCGCAAAGACGCGCTTTACCAACGCAAGCGCCTGATGGACCCTAATGCTTCTCCCCTGACAATAGAGGTACAGGTACCCGGCATGCAGAATGGCCGCTACCAGATCACCACTTGGAACACTTTAGAAGGCGAAATGCGAGAGCAGTTTGAGGTGGAAGTGAAAGATGGCAGTTGCAACTTCACTGTACTAGAGGTACGCACTGATGTGGCGATTGCGGTTGTGAAGTTGCCTAAATGACGCTAGATAATCATCTGTCAAAAACCAAGTAAGCATTCCGTCCCCTATGAAGGGGGTAGGGGGATGATGACTTGTGTAGATTAAACATTGCTGAAAATTAGGTAGACAATTCCTTGTGGTTGCCCTAGCTCCGTACTGCAGCAAACGGTTCTTTAAACTGCCTTGTCATCCCCCTACCCCCTTCAAAGGGGGACGGAATGCGTGTCCAACACCTTTAGATAGGTGACTCATAAAAACGCCTTCACCAACTGCTCCCACTCCTCCTGTAAAGAGCTGTCAGGCCTTGTTTTTCCGGCACGTCTGTACCAGTAATTTGCGTTCCAGAGGTCGCCTTCTTTTCTGTGGAAGTAGGCGTGAATCCAGGCGGCGTTTTGGTCAGGGAGGTCTTGGATGAGTTCGTGTCCTTTTTCCCAGTTTCCGTGGGCATCATGCCACAAGGCCTGAAGGTAAACCGAGACTTCTGCTGGAGGGGTAGCGGCAGAAACGCTTTGTTGGAAGGCTGCAAAATCCATAAAAATTCTAAAAACAGGTTAATGGGATATTCAGCTGTTTTGGCAAGAAGCGCTTGATTGCTCCTAAAAGCAGACGTCCCTTGTTTCTAAGCCGAATGTAGAAAATCGACTTAAAAACAAGGGACGTTTTTTATGCAACTGGTACTGTTACATGGTCTCGATCAGATCCTGGTAGTAATCCATACCCAAATGCGTGATCAGGTCTTCGCCCATCATGTGACGCAGGGTGTTCTGCAGCTTAATTAACTGTTTGAAGATGTCGTGCTCTGGGTTGAGGCCCTCGGCGGTTTGCGGCGATTTGAAGTAGAATGACAGCCACTCCTGAATACCGGTCATTCCGGCTCTTTTTGCCAAATCGCCGAACAAGGCAAGATCCAATACCAGCGGGGCAGCTAAGATAGAGTCGCGGCACAGGAAGTTGATCTTGATCTGCATCTGGTAACCCAACCATCCGAAGATGTCAATATTGTCCCAGCTTTCTTTGTTGTCTCCGTGAGGCGGATAATAGTTGATGCGCACTTTATGGTAGATATCGCCATACAATTCTGGGTTCATCTCAGGCTGCAGAATGTCTTCCAGCACGCTCAGTTTAGAGACTTCTTTGGTCTTGAAGTTGTCTGGATCATCCAGCACCAGACCATCGCGGTTACCCAATATATTGGAAGAGAACCAGCCTTTCACGCCCAGGGCTCTGGCTTGCAGGCCAGGGGCCAGGATGGTTTTCATCAAGGTCTGCCCGGTCTTGAAATCTTTACCGCCAATTGGGGTTTCGGTTTGTCTGGCCAGCTCCAGCAGGGCCGGAATGTCACAGGTTAAGTTGGGAGCCCCGTTCATGAACGGCACGCCTAGTTTAATGGCCGCATACGCATAGATCATAGACGGCGCAATGGCCGGATCATTGGTGCGCAGACCTTCCTCAAAGGCGGCAAGGGTTTCATGCACCGCAGATTGCTCAATGTATTTCTCGGTGGAGCCGCACCACACCATTACCAGGCGGGCGCAGTCATTGGCTTCTTTGAAATTTTCAATGTCGTCCATCAAAGCCTTAGCCAAGTCCGCTTTGGTGGCAGCTTCTTTGATGTGGTCCCCGTCCAGGTTGGCGATGTACGCCTTGTCAAAGACCGCTTTCATGGGCTTGATGGCTTCCAGTTCGGCTTTCACGGCGTGCAGCATCATCGGCTCAATCACTTTGGCTTTCATGGCGGCTTCAAAAACGTTGTCTGAGTACACATCCCATCCGCCGAAGACAATGTCATTCAGATTGGCAAGCGGAACAAAGTCTTTGATTTTAGGGTGGCGGTTTTCGGTGCGTTTCCCTAACCGGATGTTGCCCATCTGGGTTAAGGAACCAACCGGCTGGGCCAGATCCTTTTTAACAGCTTCAACTCCGGCAATAAGTGTGGTGGCGACCGCGCCTAATCCAGGCATCAACAAACCTAATTTTCCTTCTGCTTTTTGTACGACATTATGCATGTAACACGAGTTTATGGGTGGGGAATAAAGAGTGTTTTTCTCAGTAATTAAATCCTAAGAAAGGTTTTAGTAAATAAATAGGTAAAGGGTAAGAACAAGGCTCCTTAAAGCAGCTTTAACCGTAAATAAAAGCCATTAGAACACCTTTGGTGTAGGGCTTCTTTTCAGAAAACGGTTGTAAAATCCGGGGTTTACAACCTTTTAAAAAGCTTCTACTCACCTCAGGTAAACCGCATTACTCCTTTTTTGCGCTTAAGGTTGTAATTCGCCGGTATCATTTATTAGAAGAATCCGAGCAGTTTCTTCGTAAACTTCAATTATGCTCACGCTGGCCGGGCTGATCTCCAGGCGCTGAAACATGTCCAGCGGAATGCCGGCGTAGTAAGCCACAGCAGCTTTAATCAAATCTGAATGGCTCACCACGGCCACGGTTTCGTGCGGATGTTTCGCGCACAGTTTCTGTAAACCGGCCATAAAACGGGCCTGCGCCTCCAGCATCATCTCGCCGCCGGGAATGCGGGTAACGCTTCTGAAGACGTTAAAGCGCTGGAATTCTGTGTTGCCGCTAAGTTCTTCAAAGGCTAGGTTCGTCCAGTCGCCGAAGTGTAACTCCAGGAAAGCCTCGTCGGTGATGGTCTGGAGCCCTTGCGCCTGGGCGATGTAGCCGGCGGTTTGCGTGGTTCGCTCCAGCGGGCTGCTGTAGATAGCCGAGATAGGCAGATGAGAAAGCCTTTGGACCAGTTGCCGGGCTTGGGCTTCGCCTTCCTCGTTTAGATAGACACCCGGCGTACGGCCAGAAAGACGCTTGCCCACGGAGTTGGTGGTAGCGTGGCGGATCAGTAGAAGTTTGGTCATTAATCTGAAATTGTAGACACAGGTGTTTTCTGCCTGTTTTTAGCAAAGTAGCATTAAAATAGAGAAAGCCGTGTCTTTAAACGGCTCAGGGGCAAAACCGTTCTGCTGTTCTGGTTTCTGCCACGTAAGCAGCCTGTGTTTGGGCCTTACCGGTTATCTTGCTAGAAAATAACAGCGAAGGATGATTTTAGAGGATCTATGTATAACCTAAACCAAATATCAGCCGTTCGCATGAATCAGCAGGATACCTGCCCTCAGCTTTATCCCCTCTTCTGGCTACATCTTTAGCAGAAGCACAACCCAAACTCAGAAAAGCATTGGAGAATACGACAAACAAACCTGTTTTAAAGATTGGAGTTCTAACCTTTCACCGCTGTATCAATTATGGAAGCTACTGGCAGGCGCGTTGCCTGGCCGAAGGGCTCCAGTCGCGTGGCCATGAGGTCGTGATCCTGGATCACGACTCACGCCGGGTGAACCTGGTGGAATGGAAATGCGCGTTTCAACCGGTATTGCCAACGCCTGTTCCGGCCTCAGACCGTCCGCTGTACCGCACCAAAATCCGGAAGTTTTTTGACGTGTTTGACACCTTGCCGCTTTCGCCCCGTTTTCAGCTGGACACCCCCGAGGAGATGGAAGAATACGATGTGGTAGTAGTGGGCAGCGATGAAGTATGGAACATGTCGCACCCGTGGTACGGCCGTTGCCCCATCTTTTACGGCGATGGTGTGAAAGCGCAGCACCTCATTTCGTACGCGGCCAGCTTCGGGAATTATGATGCCTCCTGGGGTCTTGAGCAAGACTGGGCCGAGAAACTCCGGAACAACTTTGACGCTATCTCGGTGCGTGATGCCAACTCGCAGACCATCATCCAGAACGCCCTCGGCTTTGAGCCCGAAATGGTGCTGGACCCTTGCCTGCAGTTCCCTATCACGCCTGATGAAAGAGACCATGAAATCCTGAATAGACGGTACGTAGCCGTGTACGGCCATAACTTCACCGAGTCCTTCGCCCGCGAAATCCGGCAGTACGCTGATAGCCAAAACCTGCCGCTCATCAGCTTCGGGTACCGCAACGACTGGGCCGACGAACAATGGATCACCACCGATCCGCATGACTTTGCGCATTTCATGGCCAAAGCCGAGGCGGTGGCCACGAACTTCTTCCACGGCTGCGTGTTCGCCTTGCGCAACGCCAAGCCGTTTGTGTGTGAGTCCTCACCGTACCGCAGGCACAAACTGCAGGGCCTGATGACCAAAATTGGCGGTGAGAAACATCTGCTTCCGGAAGGCACGCCTTCCACCGTTTACAGAACGCTGTTAAGTGAGCCCTTGAACCCTAGTATCCTGCAGAAGATTGACCAACTGCGCCAGACCTCTAACGCGTACCTAGACCGAGCCTTGGTGTTCTCTCAAGTGCAAGCTGTATGAAAGAATTGGTAAGCCCCCGAGATATTGTAAGGTCTGGGTTGTGCATTGGCTGCGGCAGCTGCGTGGCCCAGGCCAACCGACCAGACACCCGCATGGACTTTGACGGGTACGGACAGCTGAAGCCGCAGGGAGACCCGCAGTGGTTCAAAACCAAATCGGAAAGCTTTTCCAGAACCTGCCCCTTCTCACCCAAAGCTAAAAACGAAGACTATTTAGCCGCGAACCTCTATCCTACCGCCCCGGTGGTGGATGCCGCGTTGGGAAGGTTCCAAACCGCTTACGTAGGTCACGTGGCCGAAGAGGATTTCCGGATGCAGGGCAGCTCCGGCGGCATGGTGACCTGGGTAGCCACCGAACTGATGCGCCAGGGCTTGATTGACGGTGTGGCCCACGTTATTGCCACAAAAGACCCGCAAGCAGACGGCCGATTTTTCAAGTACCGCATCGCGCGTACCGAGGCTGAGATCAGAGAGGGTGCCAAGTCACGGTACTACCCTATTGAGCTGTCAGAAGTGCTCTCATTGGTGAAAGAAGTGCCGGGCCGCTATGCCGTAGTGGGGATTCCGTGCTTTATCAAGGCGGTACAACTGCTGCGCGAAGAAGACCCTATCATCCGGGAACGCATTCAATACACTCTCGGGCTTTTCTGCGGGCACATGAAGAGCGCCCGCTTTGTGGAAAGTTTTGCCTGGCAGCTGAACGTGCCGGTAGACCAGGTAGACAAGGTAGATTACCGCCAAAAAGACCCTAACCGCCCCGCCAACTGGTACACCGCCAAACTTACCTTGAAAGACGGCCAAATTGTGAACCGTGACTGGTGGCACCTCGCTGATGGGGATTGGGGCGCCGGTTTCTACATGAATTCCGCCTGCAACTACTGCGATGACGTAGTGGCCGAGACATCGGATATCTCCTTCGGCGATGCTTGGGTAGAGCCGTATTCCTCTGATGGGCGCGGCACCAACGTGGTAGTGGTCCGTTCGCCTTTGGTGGACCAACTGGTGGCCAATGCCATTCAGGAAGGCAGGCTGCAATTAGAGACTGTAGACGCCAAGTTTATAGAGCAGACACAGGCCGCCGGTTTCCGGCAACGTCGCGAAGGGCTGGCTTATCGCCTGACCTGGAGCCGCAGCGGCGTCACTCCTTGCAAACGCGTTGCACCAGATGACAAAACCCCTACCCGCCAACGCAAACTCATCTACCGGATGCGCTATCATATCTCGGCGGGTAGCCACAAGATGGCTAAACTCGCGCACCAGTTGAATGTGCCTAAACTGTACATCAACTGGGCCCGCATAGCGCTCGCCTCTTACCATGGGTTTGCCTACCATCAAGGCAATTTCAAGGAGATAAAGAATAGGTATAAACAACTGAAAGGATAAAAAAAGCGGAGAGGTGCCTCTCCGCTTTTTTGTTGGTCTTTTTTGAAAATGATTTTAAAACATAGGATGCTCTCCTATCAAGGCGAGCATCCTATGTTTTACTAGATGCTTTTCTTCTCCCCTTTTGTCATCTTGGAAAGATCTGTGGGCGAAAAGTAGTGGCGCTTTTATAGAGACATTCTAGTTCGCTCACAAGGTCTTTTCAGGATGACAGGAGTAGGTGTTGGTATTTAAAGAAGCATTGTATTACCAAAAATCCTACAAAAGTTACTTTGCTACTTGTGCCTCTTCTTTGAGCTTCTCCAACTCACCCACTACTCGGGTGATTACGCCAGCCCAATCATCGGCTACTTCCTGCCTGAAGAGACGTGCAGTGGGGTACCAGGGGCTGTCTTCTCTATCATCCATCCAGCGCCAGTCGGCGTGGTAGTGAAGTAGGGTCCAGACGGGTACGTTGAGGGCACCGGCCAGGTGCACGGGCATTGAATCGACAGAAATCAACAGGTCCAAACCTTTGATGACGCGGGCATAGTCATACAAGCTGAACTCGCCGGGGTGAATCCCGAAGCCTTCCTGCCAACCGGCGTCTGTAGCATTCTCCTGCAGAATGAAGAGGTTGATACCCTGTACCTCGGCTAAAGGAGCCAGGAAGTGAAACGGAATAGACCGGTGCGGATTCCAGTCTCCGGGTTTCCAGACTAAGCCTACGTTTAATTTATCTTTATCACCGGCAAGTGGCTTTGGTTCTACCTGCAGGTAAGGAATCTGAGACGGGATAGTGTCTACCGTGGTTCTAAAGATGTGGGGTAACTCCATGACCTCCACGTCCACATCATACTCCACCTCTGGGGTACCGTCATGCAGTGGTAGCAGCCGGTCTATGGTGGGAATAGTTTCCAGCAGCGGAATCAAAGGAGCTTGCGCCCATACAATCACTTCCTTGGCAATGGCTTTGATCAAAGGTGCGAACCGGATAAACTGGATGGTATCTCCCAAGCCGTGGTAGCAGCGCACCAACACCCGTTTGCCTTGCAGCGAGGAACCGTCCCACACGTATTGAAAGTGCCTCGGCCAATGCCAGCACGGTTTTCCGGCCCGTTCCTTTAAAACGGCATCGCTGTGCTTCCAGGCGCCTTCAAACGTGCCACGGCGCATGTTCAGCATCCAAACATCTTGGGTTTCTTCCTGCGTATCCTGACTCATAAAGTATTAGGTGGAATGTTAGAAAGAAGCATCTCTGTTTAGGCCTTGTTTTAAGGAAAACGGGCGCTAAACAGGGATGCTTTAGAGAAATGCACTATATGGACTAGGCGTATCTACGCATCATGAGGGCGCAGAAATCGGCGAACTCTTCTACATTTTGGGGCGGGCTGGTGTGATGCGGCTGAATACCTTTGGACTCTGGAGTAAAGCAGAAGGTGGCGGTCACGTCAAACTCATCCAGTTTTTTCATGACGTGGTCAAACCATCTCTCCGCATCCGGACGGAGCCAATCGGCCCAACTTAAGCCGGTACGTAGTTTCTTCACCCCTAAGTCTCTAAGGTGCTGCACGGCGGCATCCAGGCGGTGGTCTTCAAAGTGGAACCACTGGCAGATACCCATTTCGGGGGTGTAATCTGAGAAGTACTTGTGCGAGAGTTTAGGAGTACCGTCTTCGCGCAGCAAACCCATGTGGAAGTGGCGGTAGTACGATGAACCTTCGGCCTCGCGGTGACGCGTGGTGGCTTCCCAGGCTTGCGGCAAATCATAGAGGCTGTACCAGAAAATGCGGTCCACGCGGCCCATGAGCAACTCGGCGGTTTTCTGAAGCCCGAACTCCTGCACTTCCTCGGCCCCGAAGGACGAAATACCCACCTCGGTCACCCACACGGGCAGGTTGGTAACAGCTTCAATCTCGGCGATTTTGTTTGGCCACTCGTGGATGCTCCAAAGGTTCCAGTCCAGCGGGAAACCGTGTACGGCTACTGCATCCAGGTTTTCAAGTGTGCCGTGGCGCTCTAAGGTTTGGATGAAATGGGGGTCAATGGGGGAAATACCGCCTAAAACGCGGGTGATTTCTGGTTTCTCGGCTTTCACGGCCTGGGCGCCTAGCTTCACCATCTCGGAGAAAATCTTCCATTCGGGATCAATCTCGTAGGCCCAGTGCGATTTGTTGTTTGGTTCGTTCCAGAATTTAACTGCTTCTATCATAGTTTATTTCTTAGCATCTGTGTTGGCCGGATGAACGGCACATGTTTGGCGCGGTCTTTTGGGAAAAGCGGCTATAAACGCCTTGCCCACTCAACGGTGTACTGCCGGTGCAGGCACCAGCATCAACATTCCTGGGTTGAGTCATTGCCTACTACGCACCCTGCCGGGCACCGTTACAAAACATTAAAAAATTACAATATTCTTTCCGCCTAAAATAATCGGGAACCTGCCCCATTTACTATTGCAAGACCCTTCGCAACTCGGCCAGGTACGCCGGATTGCTGCTCATTCCGTTGTGCCCCTGTCCGTCTAGCGTGATGAGGAGGTCTGCTGGCTTGAACAGTTCCCGCAGTTTGAGCGAAGAGCCATAGTAGATGATTTCATCCACTTCCCCGTGAAACAGCACCACTGGCATGGTGCATTTCTGGATGAACTTGTTTGTCTCAAACTTGTACTTCAGCACCACCGTTGGGATGAACGGAAAGTAATGCCCCATGAGGTCTGTTAAACTGTAGTAAGGGGCTTGCAGAATTAAAAGGCGAGGCTTGTTTTCGGCGGCAATCTTTGTAGCGGGCCCGGTGCCTATGGAATATCCCAGCACCACAATCCTATTTTCGGCGTACCGGGTTTTCAGGTGATGATAGGCCGTCTGGATATCCTGGTAGAACTGTTTCTGGCTTCTGATTTTGCCTTCGCTTTTCCCGTAGCCTCGGTAATCGAGCATGAAAACATCATAATCCAGGGCGGTGTAGATGGACGCTACCTCTCCCCAGGAGTTGAGCGAGCCCGCGTTGCCGTGCAGGTAAAAAATCACGCCTTTAGGGTTTTCGGCCTTAAAAAGCAGGGCGTGCAACCGCACGTTGTCTTCCGTTTTAATGCCGATTTCTTCAAAAGGCTGGTAAAACCTGAACCTGAAATCCTTATCTAGTCTCTCCGGAAAGAAGATGAGTTTCTCCTGCAAGAAATACAGCAGCACGCAGATACCAGCATACAACAAAAGGGCAAACTTGATGACAGAAATGAGGATCCCTTTCATGGCAGTTGGTTTTCGGTAAAGCTTTCCTTCCTTGAGGGTGATGACCTAGAGTACGGCAGGAAGTTTAAAACGTAACCAAATCTCTACCGGACTCTTTGGGTAAGTTCCTGCGTTTCTGTGTCTAGGATGAGAATACTTTCTTCTGCTTCGTTCAATTGTCCCAACAAGTCGCCTTTGTTGGGACAAACGGAGGTTCTACCGGCACATTCCTGCCCATCTGCCGGCCCCACGGCATTTGCCATGAGAACAGTCATGGAATGATGCCTGGCAATATAAGCTAACCGTTGGCAAGCCTGTTCTATCCCTTTCGCAAACTTGGCAACGCTGGCCAGGTAGATTTTTGCCCCGCTGGCAGCTGCCTGCTCCGCGTGGGCCGGCACAGATATCTCATAGCAAATGGCCAGAGCTATGTGGTTACTATCACCAAGGGAAGCAGTTGTGTTTTGCCCCGAAACAAAGAAGGGTTCCTCGTCTGCGTGAAGGTACTTCTTAGAGTAGATTTGCCGCTCCTGGCCAGGCCGAAACAGTACCATACTAATGCAGGTGCCCGCCTGGCTTTTGGTAGGTACCCCAACCCCGATGGTGATTTGCCGACTATCGCTGATTTCCTGCAACACGGCAAATCTACTATCCCCGGGGTCTGTCGCAAGGTCTTTTGCCAGGGTGGGCTCGTAGCCGGTTAAGGAAAGCTCGGGGAAAACAATGAGGCTTGCCCCACCGTCTGCCGCCAGGTTGATGAGCTTCTGGTGTTCTTCTACGTTACGGGAAATATTACCAGTGAAAGGTCTTGCCTGAGCCACACAAATCTTCATTGGTTTTGCTGGTTTAGTGTGCCTTGAAATATTACGGGTAACCCGTTTGAAGAGTCAACCTTAAAGCAAAACGGTAACACCTTTAACCGTGGCATTCATTTTAGGTGCAGCTTCTTAGAAAATGCTCTACTCCCCCAAAAACTTTGTCCAAGATAAGAAACCAAGTAAGTGACCATTAAGCAGATTATCAGCTGCATTATGGTTGCAATACCCCAATTCTCAAAGTATTTAGCATGATTTATCATCAAGTAGGTAAAGTAATTTGACAATGCTACACTTACGAATAACAGGCCTCCATTTTTGAAGGTGTACCTTATCAGATCATGCTGAGGAGCGCGTAGAAATAAACTCATTAGAATGAGTGCAAGAACCAATAGCTCAGCTAGAATTTTCAATACCCTTAGGTCTGGCAGGAACTTCAAGAAAAGTCCGTGGGCAAAAATTTGGATGAGACAAAGGACAAGATAGAACCCGAAGCTTTTTAGCTTTTCTTTCATATTTTGATGTTTGCTAAGAACATCGTTTAAACAGGTGTTACAGAATAGCAAAGGTTATCAATCCCATTAGCAGGTGTCATCTATTGTATATTAAGCCCAACGGCTAGGCTAAACGGCGGCAGAGGCCGTCTGCCGAGGCTGGCGTTTAGCTCTTGTTATGTGTAGTTGTTTTATGCTAGTTCAATTTTTAATTTCTCAAAATATTTTATGTGTTTCTCGATTTTAGCTTGGTCTTTGGTTGAAAGTAAGAAGGATTTCTTCCGTCCTGTAATCATAGTATCCCAAACAGTTTTGTTGTCAGCTCCAACAATATTGCATTCATTTGTTGCTTGAAACATTTTGCTTTTTGTATTCTTCAGTCTTGTCGCTAACCAAGCATATTCTTTTGTTTCAAATTGATTTGAAATGTCGAGAGTCTCCAAATTTACCAAGTGCCCTAAAGGTTGTAATGTGTCATCAGCTACTTTAAGATTTGTCAGACATAAATACTTGAGGTTGATAAGATTCGATAATGGTCTAAGCGTTTTTACCTTTAATGGTTTACCATGTCCGCCACTAAGTGTTAAACTGGCAATTTGAGTAGCTAATGAAAGCTGTTCTATTTCTTCTAATTTGGAAAAGTCAGTAATTTCAAATGTCCTCAGATTGATATTCTTACTGATGTCCCAAAGTGATGTTGCTTTTGTATTCCAATTTAAGATAATCGTTTCAGGCTTTTCTTGCGATTCTAGAATTGTCAAGTCTTTTGCTAATACCTGATAAAGATTTAAATATTTCAAACTTACTAATGGAAGTATCTTTCTGAGTTCTTTGTCGTTTGCCCCAATTAGCCACAAATTTTCTATTGATAATTCTTTAAGTCTATCCAGGTTTTTGGCAGTGACAGACATATGCAATGACTTTTCACTTCTATCAAAGTCATTTAAGTCAGTAATAAACTTCTGCGGTTTCTCTGGTAAATATTTTGTCATTATCATCAATTACAATTACACATAACGGCTAGTGCAAAAGGAACAACTCCGGTTATTAGCTCAATATCTGGATCTTTCAATTCCGTATTTGGTTACAGCCTATTATTCGAAAACCAAGCCCAAATTAGGAATTATCACTGGCTCCTTCTTGAAACCAGCTGGCGTACAACACATAGTTATCGGCGGTTTGGGCCATGCCCGAGATCTGCTCTGGAGTTAGGGCTTTTACTTTTTTAGCGGGAACCCCGGCGTAGATGAAACCGCTCTCGCAAATGGTTTTCTCCAGCACTACTGCCCCGGCTGCCACAATACAGTGCTCCTGCACCACGGCGTTGTCCATGACAATAGCCCCCATGCCAATGAGCACATTGTCTTCTATGGTGCAGCCGTGCACAAGCGCGTTGTGCCCTATGCTCACGTTATTACCAATGATGGTGGCGGTTTTTAGATATGTGCAGTGAATGACGGCCCCGTCCTGAATGTTGGTTTTATTCCCGATGCGGATCAGGTTAACATCGCCGCGAACTACGGCATTAAACCAAACGGTGCATTGGTCGCCCAGTACCACATCGCCGGCAATGGTAGCATTAGGGGCTACAAAGCATTCTTTTCCAAGGACCGGATGCACTCCTTTTACCGGTAAAATATAAGCCATAAAGTTTGCGTAACTTGAAGTAAGAGTTGTCTGTGTTCCTTCAAGAATAAGCAAAATTCTCTACAATGCCGCTGCCACTTGAAAAGTGTGTTCCTGCCGACCCATTAACCCCTGGGTACCTACGCCCACTGTTTCAATAGTGAAACTGCCTACATCATCTGAGGTATAGAATGTAACGGTGGTTTGCCCTTTGGCATCGGTCTTCAACGTGGGAGCCCAAAACACCAGAGACCGAAAATCAGGCACACGTTCCTGCCCGGTAAGTTCATAGGTTGGGGCTTTGAAAGGCAAGGCTCTGGCGAAGCCGTTCCAGGTGAATGTACGTTCATCTTTGAAGGCATCGGGGTGCAGGTTGGGGTTCACGGTGGTAATAGAAATCACGCCATTACGGGCCGGCAGACCAATTCTTTTCAGGCGGGCATCGGAGTAATACAAGCCTATTTTCTGCACCTCTGAGGCCGGCAGGTTCAAGACCCAGTGGTTGTTCAGAGTAGGATAGCCGTTGATCAGGTACAGAGGATGCTCCTTAAAACTGGCATTAAAGTCAAGGGAATAGATCCTGGGCTCCCTCCCGGTCTTGGTGGTCACTAGGTTGGTGATGGGCAACACCTCCTTGATGACCTCTTCCACGTTCTTGAACGCTACGTATTTGGCAAGATCAAAGGACCTGTCTGGGGCACCGATGGAAGTGGGATCGAGAGGTTTGGGCAAAGCCGATGCTAGGGCATCCGATGGCCGAAGCCCAGGGAAAAACCCGCGGAGTTGTTTTAAGACGGCAGCCTGCCGGAGGTACGCTTTCTCCTGCTGGGTGAGCACCAAGGGAGTCTTGAACCTGGATACCTGCCCCAAAGAAGCCTCCTGCCATTGGATGCGGGCTCCCTCAGCGCGTTTCCCTAGAGATAGCACATCGTACACCAGTCTGCTATTTGACGTTAACTCAGGGTTGTTCAAGATAAAACTGCCATCTGACTGGGCGTTAACCAAAACGGGGCCGGCTTCCTCATCGCCAAAAAACAACAAAGTCGCGGCGGCGAGGGGTTTACTGGTGGCATCCAGGACCACGCCGCGCTTCACCAAAGCAGCAGTGGTATCTGCCGGTGTGCCTGCGGCCGCTTCAGGTTGCTTCCAAGCGTCTAATTGAACCGGTTGCGTGCGCATTTCCCAGTCCAAAGCTAACGCCTGGGCTTGGGACGATAAGTCTGATACGTTCTGGATAGTCCTCTGCGCACTTTGCCTAACGGCCAAAGCTAAGTTTGCCTCTACCGGAGAACCTGCTGCATCGGTGGTTGTGAGGGTAAGCGTCACTTTCTCGCGGCGGCCGTACCGTTGCCGGTCTGTTTTCACGTGCAGGCGCAAAGGATCAAGGGCAGAGACGTAAATCCACCGTTGAGCCTCTACCTGTCCGTTGGCTTTTACCAGTACCACCTGCGCTTTGCCGGGAGGCAGATTTCTTTTGGAAAACCTTACCTCCTGACTTGTGGAGGCTCGCAGATTTACTTTTGCCGTTTGCAGGGTATTATCAGAAGAGATCAAGCCAACCAGTATCTCTTCCTCCGCAGAAGCACCTTGGTCACCGGTTGGGCTTGCCTGCACTTTCACGTGGATCAGGGAATCTGAACAGGCATCTACCTGCATCCCGATCCCCGAGGCGAGTACCGGCGGAAGCGCCAGCCGGGAACTTTGCCCCGCCGAGTCAGCCACTGTGACCTGGTAATTTCCCCCTGCCTGCGGAGTGAAAGGGAAAAGCGCCTTTCCTGCAGGATCAGTTTTGAAACTAGAAACTACCTTGCCCGAGGCATCTACTATCTTGCCATTGGCCCCGCCCTTGGGGGAGGCAACCTGAACCGCCAGTAAACCGGTTACTCCCGCCACCAACTTGCCGCCTTCGGGGTAGGCCTGCAACAGGCTTCGGGTTTCCTTCAGGGTTTTGTCTTCTGTCATTTCCGGCGAAACCGGGCCTAAAATGCGCAGAGCCGTGCCGGTGCTTTTATAGCCTGTTTTCTGCATAGATGGGGTAAACGCTACCAGCTCGTAGTGCCCCCGGGGAAGGGAATCCGACAAAGGGATAGCGCCTGTGGCTACGCCGTCTTTTACCATAAACTGCAGTTTGGTGCTTAGTTCTGGTTTAGGGCCCCTAAACTCCACCTGCAGCACCTTGCTTTCCAGAGCAGGTTTAAGGGTGTTTCCTTCCACGACAAAAGCCGCAAACCTGATGGTATCGCCGCTGGCATAAAAAGGCTGGGAAAACTGCACCAACACCCTTTCTACAGGAATGCCCTGCTGCCAGTTCTGCCACTTGCTTACCCATTGCTCCCAGTTTTGCTTTACTTCGGGCCGGAAGGCCACCAGCGGAAGCACCATCAGAAAAAAGGCCGCCTTGGTTACGCTTACTAAAACACGCTTCATGTAGATATAGCTTAAGATAAGGCCTTACCAAAAGGCTGGCCGCAGGTTGGTGCTGTTTTGAATTACCCGGCAATCATCATCAAAATCAAAAGGCACCAGCGAAGCAGGCACATCCTCTCTCCTTAAATTGAAGATCTTTCTGGAAATGGCCGAGGCGCCAAAATAACCGATCACCTGCTCCTCGGGGTCGTTTACATTGTACAGGTTGCCTTTGGCATTGGCAGGAGGCGGATCTAACACTGATCCCGTTTTAGAGGTCTGCAAGGAAATCACCCGCCAATAATCATAGGCGGCCTCAGTCAAGGAATACTGACGCACCTCTAGCCGGTACCTAAAATTCATGGTCTGAGGCGTAACCGGAATACTGGCTACCTGCTGATCCCGCACCGTGTTTCCGTTGAAAAGCCTATCCTCAGAAACTTGCACGGCACTGATGGAATCCTTCACCCAACAGATGGTGCAGCAGGCTTTAGGTCGGCTCACCACCAAGCCGGTTCTGAGGTCCCGCTCTTTGTACTCCCAGGGCTGGGTAGACACCTCGTAGACCCCGGTCCAGTCCCAACGGTAAAAATTGCGTTCCTGCGCAGGGTCGTTTATCTCCACCGACACCCTGAACCGATTGTCTGGCAGTTCCTGGTTGTCTTTGTCCAGTTTGGTTCTGGCCTCGTAATCGGCTTTGATGTTCTGGATGGGGGGTACCGCTGGCAACACCTCGGCGTTTGACCGGTACTCCCGCCCGTCTCTCAGTTTCACTGTCAGCGTGTAGGTGCTCCCTACCCTGCCTTGGATGGCCCCTTGCCCATACATATTGGTGCGGTAAATTCCGTTTTGGAACTGGGTTAACTGCTCCATATTGCCTTTCTCATCCCGGATGATTACCTCGGCATCCCTTACTGCGGGGTCTATGTTCAGTAGGTCGCCCCCGTAAGGAGCGCTCATGTTGATTCTCACGTAATATGGGCCCGGATCAGTAGTGATCAATCCGTTGATGGTCATGCGTTTCTCGTTGGTGGGCATCTTCAGTTCCACAGATTCCACGCATCCGGTCAGCAGAAAGACGAAAACGAGAAAGCACCAGCTCCAGGAGGATAGGTTTGTCTTGTACATAGGGGGCTTAAAACTTAAAGTCATAGGTAAGGGAAGGAAGCGGCACCCCAATCACCGACAGTTTGTAGGCTTTGGGTGGGGAGAATCTTTCATGCCTATAAAACACCGAGAAGGCGTTTCGGCGGCCGTACACGTTGTTTACAGACAGATTCCAGCGGCCTTCCCACTTCTTGTTTTTCTTGTGGTTGGTCTCAATAGTCAGGGAAAGGTCCAGGCGATGGTAATCTGGGATGCGGGCCTGGTTTCTGTCTCCGTAGATAGGCACCACCATGCCTTCGTTTAGGTAATGGCCTATAGGCGCCGTGGTAGGTCGGCCGGTGCTGTACGTAAAATTTGAGGTGAGCGCCACCCTGCGGTTCATTTGCCAGGCCGTCACCAGATTGAAGGTATGTGGCTTGTCATGGTTGCTGGAATAGAACTCGCCCCGGTTGATTTGCTCCTCTGGGTTGTCTGAAGCCACCTGAATCAAGGACCGGGCATAGGTGTAACTGGTCCAACCGGTGAAGTTGCCGCTCTTTTTAGAAAGCAGGACCTCGGCCCCGTAAGACTTGCCTCTGCCTGCCAGTAAATCTGCCTCCAGCGTGGGGTTCAGCCACAATTCGGCGCCCTCCTTATAATCAAGTTGGTTCTGACTTTTCTTGTAATATCCTTCCACTGAGAACTCCCATGCGTTATCGGCGGAGTTTCTGAAATAACCCAACGACCACTGGTCGCCCAACTGCGGTTTGAGGTACCGGTTGCTGCTCTGCCAGAAGTCAATTGGAGAGATTCCCACCGTGCTGGAGATCAGGTGCAGGTATTGGCGCATGCGCTGGTAACCGGCTTTCAAGGAGCTCCCCTCGGTAAGGCTGAACTTCAGGGATACTCTCGGCTCCAAGCCGCTATAGCGGGCAATAGTCTCTCCGGAAGCAAAGTACAGCGTGTCTTGGATGGTGCGCCTTCTCATGGGTTCACCAGGGGCGTAGGTATAGACCTCGCCGGGACCCAGGTTCCAGAAGGAGGAATACCGCAATCCTACCATGGCTGTCCACCTGGGGCTGATGGTGTATTCATCGCTGATGTACACCGCACCTTCCAGTGATTGCTGATACGGCAAGGCAGCTCCGTTTACCGATGATTCTGCGGAAACGGGGCTTAAAACACCCGGCTTGAGTTCATATCTTTTTCCCTGCACCCCTACCAAGAACTGATGTTTCCCGGACACGTACGCGAGCTCAGATTTTACCTCGGCAGACCAGATGCCGTTTTCAAACGTGGCCGCCCGGGAGGCCAGTTCGTCTTTGGCCTGGAACGTGTATTGGCTCAGCACTGCACTTAGGGTACCTACCAGCTTGTCATTGAAAGAGTGGGTGTGCTTCAAGGAGGCTCCTATATTTTTCCAGGCGTACAAACTGTCTTGCGTGAAGCCGAAGGCATCGCTGCTGAAGTAAGCACCCAGGGCCAGTTTGTCTTTGTTACTGAACGTATGGTTGATTTGCCCGGTGATGTCATAGAAAGAGGCCCGGCTGCGCCGCAATTGTTCGTCTTTCAATTGTTTCAAAAACCAATTCAGATACGAAGCACGGCCCGCCAGCAGAAAACTGGTTTTTTCAGAACCCAGTGGACCTTCCAGTACCAGGCGGCTGGTCACCGGGCCAATGCCACCTTTACCTGTCAGTTTGGTGGCATTGCCTTCTTTCTGTTTTACCTCCAACACCGAAGAAAGCCGCCCCCCATATTGCGCCGGCACCCCGCCCCGGTACAAGGTCACGTTCTGCACCGCGTCTGGGTTAAAGACCGAGAAAAAACCGAACAGGTGGGAAGGATTGTACACCGGCACCTCGCCCATGAGCACCAGATTCTGATCGGTGCTTCCGCCACGCACGTTAAAACCACCGGAGCCCTCCCCTACTGAGCTTACCCCCGGCAGCAGCATGATGGTTTTCACCACATCCACCTCTCCCATGAAGGTAGGCATTTTGCGCACCACCTGCATGTCCAGCTTGTTCACGCCCATGTCCACGCTGTTCACGTTCTGGTCGGTGAGCCGGTCTGAGTTGATCTGTACCTCACGCAACTGCACCGCTGACTCATGTAGATTGAGGTCTAAGGTTCCATTGGCATACAGGCCCACAATCCGTTCCTCGGGCAGCAAGCCCAACACTTTATAGGAAACCAAGTGCTCACCCACCGGCAAACTCAACGAATAAGCGCCATTGGCATCAGTCATAACGTTGACCTTCAAGGCCTCTACTGACACCGTGGCCCCGGCCAACTTCTGGCCATTTTTTGCATGGGTGAGGGTACCCCGCAAGGAAACTTTAGGTGCCCTGGAGGCATTCTGCGGACTTCCAATCTCCACCCTGTTCAAGGGCCTTCCTTGGCTGTCTTTGGTGGCCAATACGGGTTGCATAGAACCGGCTGGCTTGATAATGATGGCGTACGGGTGATAGGAAACAGCTTCTAATGTTGTGCCTTCCAAGGCCTTTTGCAGCACCTCCCTGATGGGTTTTCGCTCAAAGGTGGCAGTCACCTTGATGTCCGTGAGCCACTGGGCCTGGTAATAGAACCTGACAGGAGTTTTGGCCTCTATATCGGTTAGGATGCTCTGCAGGGTTGCCTGTTCATAGGTACCCGTGAACAGCGTATCGGGGCTGGTCTGAGCGGCGGCAGGAAATGAAAAGAAGCAGAGGCAGTGAAGTAGCAGAACAAATACGGGGGAGAAGCGCATGTAAGGCTTTGTTATATAGTGTTCCAAAGTATAGGTTATCGTCTTATTGAGCAATAAAATGTTTGTATATTATTATAATCTCACCAGTTCCTATACTCCAGCCCAACAACTCCCCTTTCTTCTGATCTTTTAAACCAGACCTGTTTGTTTTAGGCATTCTTTTCAATTTCTGCCCCAAAAGGGCACAAAGGATCTGGCAAGGTTAGACCACGCTTTTATTCTTGACAAAGAAACTCTGGCCAACCCCTATGTCCGCTTCCTTACTGCAAATTAGTAAGTTGAGAATCCTACTTAATGTAAGGCAGATAAACAGGAATCTATTCTGCCTTAAAAACAAAATAAGCGTTGGATAAAAAAAGAAGCTTGAAAACAACCTAAGAAAGCATGCGTTTCCAGGTGCCTTTGCGGAGGTTGTACTTAAGGGTACTGGGTAGGGCTTTCCACCAGTAACTATTCATTTCCACGGCGAAACTAGGCTGCATGTAGCAGTTGATAGTGCAACCCTCGCAGGCAGGCAGACGACCTTCCAGGGCAATGAGCTGCTTTACTTCTTTAGACTTGTAGAGTTCGTACAGATTTCCGTTTACCGGAAACTTCTGGGTTCCAAGGTGGTAGCAGGGCAGCACCAACTCGTTTTCGGGGGAGATCACCAGGGTAGTACTGGCGGCTTTGCAGACCGGTTTGTCTATGTGGTTGCCGCCGTCTTTACGAAGCTGCACGAATGCCTCGTTCAAGTACACCCATTTCTGTTTGCTGAACTTGACCAGATAATCCAGTTCTTCTGCCGAAAGCTGTTCTCCAGTTTCTACCTGGTTGTACTCAAAGGCGGGGTTAAGGAGCAGCATCAGTTTGTTAGGCAAGCAGATTTCCTGGTACACCCGTTCAATCTGGGCAAGGTTGTGCTTGAAAACGGTGAACAGGATATCGGGGCGCTCGCCCAGGCTTAAGGCAATCTTGATGGACTCCAGCACGAAGTCAAAGCAAGCTACTCCCCGTCCAGTATCGTGCTCAGTTTTATCAGCCGAGTCCAGGGAAAAGTGCAGCATGTCTACCTTGCCTTTGAGGCGCTCGGCCCATTTGGGGTACAGCAGGCCGTTGGTGGTAAGGGTGGTAATAAACCCCATGTCCTGGGCTACCTCCAAAAACTGGTCTATCTGCCGGTGCAGCAAGGGCTCGCCGCCGGTAAAATCTACCACGTTCACGCCCAACTTGCGCAAATCGCGGAGGTTTTGCTTTACATCCTCCAACTGAATGTACGGCGAAGGCTTCTCCCAGATGTCGCAGAACGAGCATTTGGCATTGCAGCGGTACGTCACGTAATAATTGGCCAGTACAGGATGATGGATTAAGCGCATTCTCTGGTTAAATGGATACTTGGCACCTGCAAGGTACGCATTGCTTACGGATTTAAACTATCACCAGTCCGTTTAGGGACAGGAAGGGCAGATACCAAAGGGCAAACTAAAACCAAGAACGATTGTTTTACACAGCTTTTGAAAGACCACAGACTGAAGAGAGCAGCACTGCAATTTCGTTTTTTGCTTCCTCTTAAGAAATGGTCCTGAAACGAGAAAGGAAGAGAATAAGCGAAATCAGCACACCCTTTTTCCGGCTTCATTTCAGAAAGATAGGGGAAAAATGGAAAGTGCTTATCCAAGGCCTTTGAGGCGCACTTCATGGTAGTAGTTGCAGAGGTCCTGCAAGACACAGACCTCGCATTTGGGATGGCTCCAGGTACAGATCTTCTGGCCGTGCTTGAGCATGTGCCGGTGCAGGTTGTACAAGACCAACGCATCTTTAGGCAGCATATCCAGCAAAATCTGATGGGCTTTGTCATGCGTCACCTTGGCCCCGATAAGCCCCACCCGCTGACTGATGCGGTGCACGTGCGTGTCTACCGGAAAAACAGGCTTATGAAAGTTAAACAAGAGAACCAAGGTAGCGGTTTTCAATCCAACGCCGGGCAAGGCCATCAGCCAAGCCATGGCTTCGGGCACGTCCAGTTCCTGCAGAAAGTTTATCGAAAAATCTGGGTGCTCTCCTTGGATGATGCGCAGTGCTTTCTGGATATTCACCGCCTTGGCTCCCGGGAACTCAGCGGGGGCCAGAGCTTCGGTCAGTTCCTCCACGGGCGCGGCCATTACCTGCTCCCAACTGGGAAATTTCTCGAGCATCTGGAAGTAAGCTTTCTCTTCGTTGGCGTGCGTGGTACGGTGCGAGAGCATGGTGGAAATGAGCTCTCGCATGGGGTCGCGGCGCGGATGTCCAGAAAGATGACCAAAAACTTCATTTAGTCGTATATGAACTTGCCATATCTTTTCTGAGGGAGAAAGTTGCTGATATGCTTCAGCCATAGCCATGTATTTTCCCCTCTAAACGAGCCCCCGATGGTAAAGTTTGCGTGAAAAACCCTTCAATTGTAGTACAAAGGATGGCCTTAGATTTAAACAACTATGAAATTTACCTTTTTAGGGACAGGCGGAGCTTTTGACGTGGCATACGGCAACTCGGCTGCATTAGTGGAATTCAAGGGGCACACGCTCCTGTTGGACTGCGGTTTCACCGTTTATCCCACCCTCAGGCAGCATCAGCTCACCCGGGGCATAGAATTTATTCTGCTTACGCACCTGCACAATGACCACACCGGCAGCCTTGCCAATATCTTACTACATTGCCATTATTTTAATCCAAATTGTCGCCCCACCATCTTGTACCCAGATGATGATTTCAGAGACGAAGTCTATGAGTTTTTGAGGCTTCAGATCCAGAAACCCGAGAAATACGTTGATTTCACACCTCTTTCAGAGTTGCCTGGCATCACCGCGGTTGACACGTACGGGCAGCATGCTGAGAAATTACAGACATACGCCTACGTCTTTGAAGAAAACGGGGAAAGGATAGTATTTTCAGGTGACTTAGGTCAACCCGAACCGCTTTTTGCCTATTTACGCGGAATGCCTCCCAAAGCCACCACGGTGTTCCATGACGTTACTTTCTCTGAGGAGAACACGGCCCATACCTACTACAAAAGGCTGATTCCCATGTCTAAGGACTACGACATCTTCGGCTACCACTGTGACCCCACTCAGAGCCCAGAAGACAATCCATTCAAGTTAGTAGCTCACCAGCCTCACTTAATGCTTTCAAAACCTTTACAGGAGGCAGTAAGTTAATAAAAGCGTTTACTTTATCATTCCTTTACAAGGTACAGACAGGTTGCCGTAACACCCATGGGTGAAGTAAGCTGCTTTTGTTCCTTGGTTCGCCTACTAGACCGACCGCTGCATGACCTTCTCCTTCGCGACAGATCAGGAACATACTCATTTCAAAAAAAGCCCGCTTCTCATTGCCTATGTGCTCCTTTTTGGGCTGTTCTGGGCCTACACCGGATTCACCACTTCTGATTCAAAGAACTGGTGGCTGGAAAACACGCTCACGTTCACGGCCATCATCTTCTTGGTGGCATTTTACAAGTACTTCCGGTTTTCTGACTTTAGCTACACCTGCATCTTCCTGTACCTGATGCTGCACGTGTATGGGGCCCAGCACACCTACGCCGAGAACCCTTTGGGCTTCTGGGTGAAGGAGCAACTGAACTTGGAACGCAACCATTATGACCGATTGGTGCATTTTGGCTTTGGGTTCTTTTTGGCGTACCCCATGCAGGAAGTGTTCAGGCGGGCCACCCACATGCGTTCTTCGTTCACTTATCTCCTGCCCATTGAGTTAACCGTAAGTATGGGCGCCTTGTACGAGTTGCTGGAATGGGTGGTGGCCGATATCTTCTTCCCTACGCAGGGCATGACCTACCTGGGCACCCAAGGCGATATCTGGGATGCCCAGAAAGACATTGCCGTAGCCTTTGTGGGAGCCCTTATCACCATGTCAGCCGTTTCCCTCTCCCGAAAAAAACAGCGCCCCTGATCCGCTTTTCACCTGTTCTATGAAAAACACCTGAAAAGCGGGTCAGGGGCGCTGCAAAAGTCACCTTCTTACAAAAGTGATTAGTCGTATTTTACCTTAATGTCGTCTCCTTCAATCTTCACCTTCCCGCGCGGGGTTTCAATCTTAGTTTCCTCGGCAGAGATCTTGATTTTGGTGTCTCCGGCTACGTATTTCACCTCTTTAGAAGCCCTTCGGTAATAGTGTTGCCGCCGTAGCCAGTAGTTCTTTAATTGCGGCAGATCTAATTGGTTTGACCGGCGGGCATCCTGCGCCAAAGACCGTTGCAGCTGGCTTCTGGTAGGTCTTACGTATTTCTTTGGCTTGGCCGAAGCTTTACGGGCAGAAGTGCCGGAAGCTGAGGTAGAGGCTGCTGCTGTGGAAGTAGCCGCGGCATTGTTTCCCTCAGAGCTAGAGGCTGCTGGTGTTTGCGTGCCGGCAGAGCTAGTGGCTCCCGTTCCGGTGCCGCTTCTTGAATCGGGGCTTGAAACCCCTTCTGCTTCTGTGTCTGCGTAAGTTTCTGTATCTGCGTACTCCCCTGCCCCAGTGTCAGTCTCTGATAAGACCGTGTCAATCTCCAAGGTATCCGGGGTTAGGACCAAGGTATCTTCCACCGACGTTTTAGGCAAATCAGCCACCGCTTCTTTCTCTTTCACCCGTTCACATGCCCCCAACACGGACAGCAACATCACTAGAAAGAGCATATTCTTTATTTTTCCCATGCTTTTCGCTCCTTTGTTTTCCTCCCCTAAACGCGGAAATCAGCCTGAGGTTAACAAACGCACTTTTCACAAGGCACTTACCAACCTTTGGGCAAAAAGAAAGGCTAACCATTTAGGTTAGCCTTTCTTTTTAAAGTATGCTGGTTACTTATTTGATCTCACCACGCTCAGCGGCTTTCTTCAACTCTTCGCTGGCGAAAATCGCAACTTCCACGCGGCGGTTCTGCTGACGGCCTGCGGCAGTGGTGTTATCTGCTACTGGCTGTGAAGAACCGTAACCACGGGTCTGTAAACGGCTACGCTCCACGCCCAAAGAAGCGGCGTAATCTGCTACAGACTGGGCTCTGCGCTCAGAAAGTGGTTGGTTGATGGCATCGGTACCAGTGTTGTCAGCGTGTCCTTCAATTAACACGTTGGTACCTGGGTATTTTTTCAAGGTTTCTGCCAGCTTCTGGATATCGGCTCTGGAAGAGGATTGTAACTCGGCAGAGTTGGTAGCGAACAGAAGGCCTGCATCAAAGGTTACTTTGATACCTTCGCCTACGCGTTCTACCTCGGCGTTCTTCATTTCACGCTCCAGTTCTTCCGCTTGTTTGTCCATGCGCCGGCCAATTACGGCACCAGTGGCACCCCCTACCGCAGCCCCAATGATGGCTCCACGGGCAGTGTTACCAGTAGCTTTTCCAATGATACCCCCTAAAACAGCACCTCCACCAGCGCCAAGAAGACCGCCTTTAGTGGTTTTGTTCATGCCTTTTTTCTGGGTAGTAGTATCAGTAGTACTGGCCGTTTGACTTGATTTGCAGGAAGAGAAAAGTAAGCTTCCTACTAACATGGCAGTGAATGTTCCTTTCAAAATTTTCATAGTTCTCGGTTTTTTTGGTTGTAAACGTAGCTTAAAGTTGGTTAGTATCGGAGTACATACTCATTTCAAAACAAAATGTTCTGGTGACGTTCCCCTTTGCTAATCCTGTGCAATAATAATCGTGCCAGAAGAAAAATAAAAAGACCCACCTCTATTTTAAGGCAGGTCTAATTTATCTCTAAGTGCCCAAATGGGCCTATTTCACTGTTGCTGCTTTATTTGCGGCTTCCACCGGCGTTGCTATTTCTTCTGGCTTCAAGAGGGTAAGCAGGTCAGAAATGCGGGTTTTAAGCTCCTTGCGGTGTACAATAAAATCAAGGAAGCCGTGCTCCAAGACAAATTCTGCGCTCTGGAATCCTTTAGGCAAATCTTTCCCGATGGTTTCTTTGATAACCCGAGGACCGGCAAACCCAATGAGGGCACCCGGCTCAGAGATGTTGAAATCACCCAGCATGGCGAAAGAGGCAGTCACTCCTCCGGTAGTTGGGTCTGTGAGCAGGGAAATGTACGGCACCTTCTCCTCAGAAAGCAAGGCTAGCTTCGCAGAAGTTTTGGCCATCTGCATGAGCGAGTAACCAGCTTCCATCATACGCGCCCCGCCAGACTTAGAGATCATCAGGAACGGAATCTTATGCACGCGGCTGTAATCAATGGCCCGGGCTATTTTCTCACCTACCACTGACCCCATGGACCCACCGATGAAGTTGAAGTCCATACAGGCAATCACCAGGTCTAACCCATTGATGGTACCATGGGCGGTACGTACGGCGTCTTTCAGGTTGGTTTTGCGCTGGGTGGCCTTGATTCTGTCTGGGTACGGTTTGGTATCCACAAAATTCAAGGGGTCTGAAGAGGTCAGATTCTCGTCCAGTTCCTGGAACTCGTTTTCATCAAACAATACCTCAAAGTACTCCTGCGAGTTAATACGATCATGAAAATCGCATTTGGCACAGGTATACAGTTGTGTCCGGTGCTCAGCAGTACTGATAACGGTCTTACACTCGGGGCACTTATGCCACAGACCGTCAGGGGTTTCTTTTTTCTGCTCCGTTGGGGTGACGATCCCTTTTTCTACTCTTTTAAACCAAGCCATATGATGCTCTAAAGGTTTTTTATCAACAATGAAGCCTCCAGTGGGGAAACCGCAAGCAGTTACAAATTCACGTGCAAAGATAAAAAAGAAAAGGTAGCTCCCTAGTTTACCTTACAAATCAGGATTTCTCTTGCCAGAGGGGTTGTACCGAAATTCCTATCTATTTGTTTCTGAGATGCCTTACAGAACGCACCTACTTCCAGAAAATCATTCCTGCTACAAGAGGAAGGTGCTCTTTTACGGCCCTTTTTGCCAAAAGGTCTGGAAAACAACCCATGACCTGCAAAACAGAATCAGGGTTTTGCTTCTGAAGGAAGCGAAACCGTTTTCAGGGGAGCCAACAGATTCCTTTAAGCCTGGAGTTGTATTTTGTCTTTTCAGCGGGTACTAGGGCCACCTCTCTACCGGAGCAAAATCAGTCGCGTTTTTCTCCTTAGCACAAACATCACTCGCTCAATACTTTATAACGAGCGAAAAGTAAATTAGAATACTTTAGGCAATTATTATTTATTTGCGTCCGTTTCAAAGCCAAGGTTTCTGGCGGAAGCTACCTGCCTGCAAGCCCTCCTATTTTGTCACCAAAACCTGTTACTATAACTTAACACCTATGAAGAAAACACGTTTCGCCTCATCCGCCGCCGCCTTGATCTTAGGAGTAGCTGTACTTGGTTCCTGTGTCTCATCTAAGAAATACAAAGAACTGGAAGCGAGCAAAAATGCGCTGGAACAAGAGAAAACTGCTGCTCAGCGCAGCCTGGAACAAGCCAACGCCGATCTGCGTGACCGTGATGCCAAACTGGCCCAGTACCAACAGCAAATTGCCCAGAAAGAAAGAATCCTGAATGAACTGAGAGAATCTGTGAACGAGGCGCTGGCTGGTTTCAAGGAGCAAGGCTTGACCGTAGCCATCCGGGACGGAAAGGTATATGTGACCATGCCAGAGAAACTCCTGTTCGCCTCCGGAAGCACCAAAGTAAACCCTAACGGTCAATCGGCGTTGGGCAAACTGGCGTCTGCCATCAGATCACAACGCGACACCGAGATCTTGATTGAAGGCCATACCGATGACGTGGCCGTGGCCGCCGACAACGTGACCTACAAAGACAACTGGGACCTGAGCGTCCTGCGTGCCACCGAGATCACCCGCTTATTGGTGAACAACGGGGTTCCGCCGCAGATGGTAGTACCGGCCGGCCGCGGACAGTACACGCCGGTAGCCATGACCCGCACCCCAGAGGCCCGTCAAAGCAACCGCCGCACCGAGATCATTCTGGCGCCTAACTTCGAGAAAATCCTGAAGCTGATCCAGACAAATTAACCTTCATCAGGCAGATGCCTTTTGTCAGGAAACAGCATTAATCAAAGAAGCCGGGCGTAAGGTCCGGCTTCTTCTGTTTTAAGGCTTCTTTTGCTTTTTTCTGTTAAAAACGGGTAAAAGGGTTTTGGGCAACTGCCGGTGCTGCTTATCTTTGGGTACCTGCTGGCTAACCGCCGCTACAAACGTAACATCTTTGCACCGGCCTGTCTGGTACAAATCCACTACAACCCTGCCATTTGCATTTTTAACATTTACATATCCCTGTCATGTTTCACCAATCCTTGCTCCGGTATGCCGGGGTGGCCCTTTTGAGTACCTTTTTCTTAGGTTCCTGCACCACTACCAAGAAGTACAACTCCCTTTTAGCCCAAAAAGTAAAACTGGAGCGCGACAAAGCCGATACCCAAAGCGCGCTTTCTAAATCTAAAAAAGAGAACGTAGAGCTGTCTAAACAGGTGGCCGACCTAACCGAGTACCGCTCGCAGTTGGCGGCAGATACTGCCTTGCTGGGCGGTGCCCTTCGGAAAACCCAGTCCATGTACGCCGACCTGAGTTCTACTTATGACAAGCTCATCAAAAACCATGACCGCCTCATGGCCAACAGCGCGCTGGAGTCTTCTAAGCTTTCAAAAGACCTTTCGCGCCGCGATGAGGAGCTAAATAAACTAAACGAAACCCTGAGCAAGAACCGCTCACAGCTGGACCAGTTAAGCAAAGACCTCAAAACCCGCGAAGAACGCCTGAATGAACTGGAGCGTATCCTCGCCGAAAAAGACAAGGCGGTAAACGCCCTGCGCACCAAAGTAAGCAACGCCCTCCTGGGCTTCAACAGCAAAGACCTGTCGGTGAATGTCCGGAACGGGAAAGTGTACGTGTCTTTGTCTGAGCAACTGTTGTTTAAATCTGGCTCCACCAAAGTGGATGTAAAAGGACAGGATGCCTTGCGCAAGCTGGCCACCGCTCTCAAAGACCAACAGGATGTTAACGTAGTGGTAGAAGGCCACACCGATGACGTACCGGTATCACGTGGAACCGCCGGCATGCAGGACAACTGGGACCTAAGCGTACTGCGCGCCACCGAGATCACCCGCATTCTCACCAACGCTGGGCTCGCCGGTACCAAGATCACGCCTTCTGGCCGTGCCGAAAACGTGCCGTTGGATGTAGCCAAAACCGCCGATGCCCGCCAGAAAAACCGCCGTACCGAGATCATCCTCACGCCTAAACTGGATGAACTTTTCCAGATTCTGGAGGCAAACTAGTTTAAACCTTTATTGAGAAAACACCGGTAAAAAGCACCCAGCTATTTCCCGGTCATTTTCTGCAAATCGCCCCTACCTCACCAGCTCAGGCAGTTGGAAGTCTAGGGGCGATTTGCTTTACAGGAGGATGCCACCAGGTTTTGGGGGCTCTTTTACATCTACATAAAAGAGAGTACCTTTAACCCTTCATCCCCGCAACGGTATAGGTTCTACCCTTTAAGATAAGAGACTAATTCATGAGCAAGATTACCATCCGCAGTTTCGAAGACTTGCAGCAGTATGAGGGAACTGAGATTGGCGTGTCTGAGTACCACACCATCACCCAGGAGCAGATCAACCTTTTCGCCGATGCTACTTTAGACCACCAATGGATTCACCTGGATGCGGAGCGGGCTAAAACAGAATCGCCTTTCAAGAGCACCATCGCCCACGGCTACCTAACGGTTTCGCTACTGCCCTATCTTTGGGGTCAGATTATCTCCATTGAGAACCTGAAAATGCAGGTAAACTATGAAATTGAAAGCCTCCGGTTCAACCAGGCCGTGGTTGTTGACAGTGCCCTGCGCCTGCGGGTAAAACTTCTGACGGCCGTAAACCTGAGAGGCGTGATCAAAGCGCGTCTGGAGGTGACCATGGAAATAGAGAACAGCAAAAAACCCGCTTTCACCGGCATTATCACGTTCCTCTACCATTTCAATTAATCTGGGTACGGCAAACCTACCCTCCCTACACTAGAAATTTCTCAAAGGGCGCTTAGAAACCTAAGTGCCCTTTTCTTTTTGCCCCGCTTTAGAGCAGTTTTCTTGAAAATACGCCCTAAACCCTAGGGTTAAACTTTGCGCTTGCTTTCGTTAGGCCATCTAAGCAAACCCTTCCGCAGCAGAAGAAGTATGAAGAACTTTGGCTAAGCACATTCTTATGAGTTCTCTCTTCACTCCCCTACAGATTAAAAGCATTGAATTAAAAAACCGCATTGTGGTTTCACCCATGTGCCAGTACTCCAGCCAGGATGGGTTTGCGAACGACTGGCATTTGGTGCACCTGGGAAGCCGAGCCGTAGGTGGCGCGGGTTTGATTATTCTGGAGGCTACTGGAGTTTCGCCGGAGGCTCGCATCACGCCCCATGACCTGGGCATCTGGAAAGACGAACACCTGCCCAACCTCAAGCGAATTGTCTCCTTTCTGGAGGCGAACGGCTCAATAGCAGGCATTCAGTTGGCGCACGCGGGCCGTAAAGCCAGCCATCGCTCTCCCTGGGAAGGCGGCAAAGCCCTGCACCCCGGCGAGGAAGGTGCCTGGACAACCGTTGCTCCTAGTGCCATCCCTTTTCAGGAAGGCGGCATCACGCCCATAGAGCTTGACAAGGCCGGAATCCAGAAAGTGATTGCAGATTTCAAATCGGCCGCCGCCCGGGCTTTGGAGGCTGGCTTCAAAGTAGTGGAGATACACGGGGCCCACGGCTATCTGCTGCACCAGTTCTTTTCGCCGTTAAGCAACCACCGCACTGATGATTACGGCGGCTCGTTTGAAAACCGCACTAGGCTGCTGCTAGAAGTAGTGGACAGCGTACAAGAGGTCTGGCCGCCAGAGTACCCGCTGTTTGTGCGCATCTCCGCCACCGACTGGACCGAGGACGGCTGGAACGAGAAGGACTCCGTGGTTCTGGCCCGCCTGTTGAAAGAAAAGGGCGTGGACTTGATTGACACCTCTACCGGCGGCAACGTACCCAAAGTGCGCATCCCGGTTGGGCCAGGCTACCAAGTACAGTTTGCCGAGAAAATCAAGAAAGAAGCTGGCATTATGACGGGCGCCGTAGGCATGATTACCTCACCCCAGCAAGCCGAAGACATCATTTCCAGCGGGCAGGCCGATGTGGTCTTGTTGGCGCGCGAGCTGCTGCGTGATCCTTATTTCCCGTTGCGGGCTGCTAAAAAGTTGGGGGTAGACCTGGAGTGGCCGGTGCAATACCAACGGGCCAGAGATTAACTTCAAAACAAAACCGGCCTGTGCCTTTTAAGCTTGTTTTCCAGAAAGGAAGCTTAATAACGCAGGCCGGTTTCTTTATAAGAAGATGCCTAAAACTTGAGCATGAAATCGGTCAGGTTCTCGCTGCGGTCCAGAGACAGACGCTTTCTTAGGCGGTAACGGCTAATCTCCACCCCTCGTACCGAGATGTTCAGCAATTGCGCAATGTCTTTGGTAGTTAGATTCAGGCGAAGGTAGGTGCTGAGTTTAATTTCCTGTGGGGTAAGATTAGGGAACTGGTCCTGCAAGCGGTGGATGAAATCACCGTGAACGTGGTTGAAGTGCAGCTCAAATTGCTTCCAGTCCACATCGCTGGTGAGGTTCTGGTCAATGCTCCGGATAATCTTCTTCAGTTCTTCCTGCGAAGCCGTGCGTCCGCCGTTTTTCAGGATTTCCTGCAACTCTAGCTTCACATTGCTCAGCAACTCGTTTTTGTTGATCAGGTGAATGGTGGAATAGGTCAGTTCACGGTTTTTGTGGTCCAACTCGGCCTGGAACTTCTCATTTCGCAGGCGGTCTATCTCCTGTTCACTCTGGTTGGTGATGTGCCTGATCTCAATCTCCTTCTGCCCCAGTTTGCGCTCTTTGTCTAGCAAGATGCGGCGTTTCTCGTTCTTGAACCGCTTGTCTACCTGATAGAAGGCGGCCCCTAACAGAAGCATCCCCAAAATAGTGTACACCACATACGCCCAGGTACTGCGGTAAAAAGGCGGCGCCACCACAAACTCAAAGCTCTTGGCCTCACTGACAATGCCATAGATGTTGCGGGCCCTCACCTGGAAAACATAGGTCCCCTCGGGTAGATTGGTGTATTCTTTCTCCGTTTTAGTCGTCCAGCCAGACCAGCCGGCATCAAAATTCTTCAAATAGTACTGGAACTGCGTTTTCTCGGGCTTTTCGTAAAAAGAGGCAGCATACGCAAACCGCAGCGAGTTAAAGTCATACGGCAGCTCGGTATCAGAGGCGTTGTCTAGCAGCCGGCCCGAAAGTAAAAGGGAATCAGCTTCATTGGAAGTGGTGTACACCCGGGCTAACCGGGTATGGAACGGGGCCATCCGTTTGCTTTTAGCCGCGTTGTAATGGATGAACCCTTCCTTGGCCCCAAACAGCACGTTATTGATATCCATCACCTGGATAAAGCTGAGGTCATCGTTCAGCTGTTCGCGCAGGTTTTGGAACAGGCGGTCTTCCATGGTGGGCTTCCCGAACTTGTCAAAGGAGATTTTACCCACGCGCTGATTAGAAATGAAATAGATATTGCCCTGTACGTCTTCCTCCATTTCAATGACATGCTCGGTGGCGCCAAAAAGCTTAGAATACTGCTGGTCCAGCACAAACCGGTCTTTGGCCTTGTCAAACCGGTAGATCCCATACAGCGCCGGGAAAATCAGCTCGTTTCGGATTTTCTCCATGTTCACCAACTGGTCAGAGGGCAGGCCGTTCTTGGAGTTGTAAAACCTGACCGAGGTGATTTTCTCAGTGTTTTGGTCAAAAGCGATCCTAAACAGCCCCTTGTACCCGTGGGCCATCCAGAGTTCGCCGTCTTTGTCAAACTCCAGCACCCGCGAGGACTCCTCAAGTCCCGGCAAGTTTTTCAGGAAACTGACGCCCTCAGGTGTGGCGGAGAGCAGACTGATGCCTTTGTAAGAACCCATTAGCACCTTGCCGGGCTGGTTGGGCAGCGGCACGAAGTCCCAGGCCCCGGCCCCTGGGGTAAGCACTGTCGCCTGCCCCTCTTTGATGATAAAAGGCCCGTTATGGTGCCCCATCAATACATGGCTAGCCAATTGGTTCAAATGATATACCTGCCCAATGCTGTTGGGGACCAAGGAAAAACTCTTCTTCTGGGAAGAAAGCTCAGACACAAACAACCCGCTGTTGGTGCCTAGAAATAAGGAATTCCCTTTCCGCAGCGCCGCATACCCGGTACCAGACAAGCCCATCGTCCCGTCTAGACGGCTGAAGGGCGAACTCAGTTCTACCATGGAAATGCCGTTGTTCATGCCCAGCCAAAGGTTGTCCTGCGTGTCTTGGTACACTGAGTGGATGGTATTGTCCAGGAGTCCTTCCTTCAGGGTAGTGTTCAGCAGCATACGGCCCTGGTTGTCCATGACAATCAAGCCCTTGTTCTGGGTAGCGAGGGCAAAGTTCCCGTCTTTTAACAGCAGCGCCTGGTTCACGAGAAGCCCGGCCAAGTCTGGCGCCACCTGGAAAGGGGTCACTCCTAGCCCGTCATACAGATATGCGCCTTCTTTGATAGTGAAGATGATGAGCCGGTTTTTATCATAAGGCAGAATAGAAGCAATCTGTTTTTCGGCGAAAAAGCTGCAACCAGGCAATAACCGCAGCCTGTTGTTTTCCAGAACCGAAAGCCCCCGTCCCCATACCAGCGAGTAAATCTCCTTGTTCACCTGGAAAGAGAATTCCAGCGGTGTGCCGGGCGTAATCACCTGAACTTTTTGGCCAGGCACATAGGAGAAAATGTTCTTGAAGGTGAAGAAATAGATACGACCCTCCTGCTCATAGATGCGCCATACTTCATCAAAGTTCCGGTACTTTTGTGGCAAGCTATCTGCCAGGGAAAAGTACTTGAGAATGCCCTGCTGGTCTGGCTTGAAGTACCCAAAGTCTGCCTGGGTACCCACGTACACTCGTTCATCATTGCCCACGTGCACCGACCTGACCTTGGTCCCGTTCTTAGGCGAGTACAGGGTCCAGGTGGCGCCGTCAAACTCCAGCAACCCAAAGTTATTGGCAATGTAAAGCATCTCTCTGTCATCCTGCACAATGCCCCAACTCTGAATACCTCCTTTGAACTCCTCGGGCTTATAATTGCGGATGATAGGGTTGCCAAAGAAGTAGTGCTGTGCCTGTACTGTAGGGGTAACCAGCACCACCAAACAGAGCAGAATCCATCTGACCAAACCTTCTCTACCTAGCATATCAAATGCGACATTAGTATATTAGACTTTAAATGTAGTGATGTAATTGCGAAAAGTTAATTTTAAGGAATAATTTCTTAAAAAAACAGCACAGCACTAGCAAAAACGCCCTTTCTACCCACCTGATGTAGTTCTGATGTAGTGGTCTACCTACCTCTGATGTAGTATTGATGTACCCTGAAGCTAGGAGTTACCCTCCCTACTCAACTACTTTTATCTCGGCTTAACAGCACAACCCATAACTAATCCTACACATGAAGAAAAAGCTACTTGTAGTTCTGCTATTCCACCTCTGCGGAATAGCATTTGCCCAGACCTCCATCACTGGGCGCGTCACTTCGGCCCGGGGCGGGGAACCGCTTCCAGGCGTAAGTGTGGTAGTGAAAGGCACTACTGCCGGGGCGTCCACAGACGTGGAGGGCAGGTTCCAGATTCAGGCACCAGCCGCCGGCACCACCCTTGTTTTCTCTTACATCGGTTTCCTATCTAAAGAAGAACCTATCAATGGCAGAACTACCGTTAACGTTGCCCTTCAAGAAGACCAGCGAGCGCTGGAAGAAGTAGTGGTAGTGGGGTATGGCACCCAGCTTAGGAGAGAAGTTTCCACAGCCATTTCCTCTGTGACTTCTGAAGAAATCACCCAAACCCCGGTAACCCGTATTGAGCAGGCCCTGCAAGGACGGGTGGCAGGTGTGCAGGTGACCAACGTTTCTGGTCAACCCGGCGATGCCCCTACGGTACGCATCCGTGGTATAGGCTCAACCGGCAACTCTAACCCTATCTATATAGTGGATGGTTTTCCGGTGGGTGGCATTGATTACCTGAACCCGGGCGACATTGAGTCAATTGACGTGTTGAAAGATGCGGCCTCGGCAGCCATCTATGGAGCCAGAGGCGGTAACGGGGTAGTGATCATCACCACCAAGCAAGGAAGAAGAGACGGTACTATGAATGTCTCTTATGACGGCTACGTAGGGGTGCAGAATCCTTGGCGCAGATTAGAATTACTGAATGCCCGTGAGTACGCTACCTTGATGAACGAAGGTGCGGCAAACGCAGGCATGGCTCCTCCTTTCGCAGACCCGAGCCAATTCACCGGAGGCACCGACTGGCAAGACGCCATCTTTGAGAAAAACGCTCCTATCCAAAACCACCAGATCACCGTAACCGGCGGTACTGAAAAGTCGGCTTACTCAGCGGCTCTCTCCTACTTTGACCAGGATGGTATTGTTGGAGGTGACAAATCTAACTTCCAACGCTACACCGCCCGGGTGAACGCCGACAACCAAGTGAAAAGCTGGTTGAAGTTTGGCACCAACCTGTCGTACACGCACTTGAAAAGAAGAGCCTTTGACCCTAACCAGGAGTTTGGCGGTATCTTGAACAACGCCCTGAACATGGATCCGTTAACCCCGGTTTACGAGACAGATCCTGAAAAACTGGCCCAATCTACCTACACGCTTAACCCGGTGGTGAGAGACAATGACGGCCGCATCTTCGCTATCTCCCCCTATGTGTCACAAGAAGTAGTGAACCCCTTGGCCCGTCTTCAGGTTATGAACGGTCTTACCAACGTAGACAAGTTTGTAGGAAACATCTACGGCGAAGTGAAACTGCTGGAAGGTCTTACTTTCCGCTCTACCCTGGGCATTGACCTGGCTTATGTAGTTACCACCAATTACAACCCGGTTTACTTCCTGAATGCCGCCCAGCAAAACGGAACAGCCTTGGTGTCAAGAGGCACAGACCGGTACTACACCTGGCAATCAGAAAACTACTTCAACTACAACAAAACTTTTGGCGACCATAGCTTGGGCTTAACAGCGGGTACTTCGGCCATTAGATCCAGAAGCGAAGGCCTATATGGCTCTAACACTGGCTTGGTGACCTCTGACCCTAACATGGCTTATCTGAACCTAGCTGTTGGAGCCGGTACGGCCATTGCCACCGGTGGAGCCAGCGAAGGCGCCATCTTGTCTTTCTTTGGTAGAGCAAACTATAGCTACAAGAGCAGATACTTGTTCACGGCTACTGTGCGTAGAGACGGTTCTTCCAGATTTGGCCGCAACAATCAGTTTGCCACCTTCCCTTCTTTCTCTGCCGGTTGGGTTCTGTCTGATGAGCCTTTCTTCCCGCAAGGAGGCCTGATCAGCTTAGCTAAAATCAGAGGTTCTTGGGGACAAAACGGAAATGAGCAAATTGGGGGAGCGTACCCTTGGGCTGCCCAGATCGGCGTAGGCAGAGGCTACACTTTCTTCAGAGCAGATGGTTCTAAAGGCTATACCAGTGGTGCTGCCGCCATTGACGCCCCTAACCCAGAACTGAAGTGGGAAACCTCTGAGCAAACCGATTTAGGGATTGACCTGGCTTTCTTCAACAACGCCCTTTCTGTTACCGCTGATTACTACATTAAAACCACCAAAGGTCTATTGGTAAGACCACCCATCTTGGCCAGCACCGGATACAATGCTCCGTTCGTAAACGGTGGATCTGTAAGAAACTCAGGATTTGAATTCGCGGTCACCTACCAAGGCGATATCAGCGACTTTGGCTATAACATCGGATTGAACGGAAGCTTCAACAAAAATGAGGTAACCCAAATCAACAACGCAGAAGGGATCTTAACCGGTGCCAACTTCATTACCTACGGATTAGCGTCACAAAGCAAAGTAGGCATGCCTATCGGGTATTTCTACGGCTACAAAACCGCTGGTATCTTCCAGAACCAGGCCGAGGTAGAAGCTCAGACATTGCAGCCTAACGCCATGCCGGGTGATGTTCGCTTCGTGGACCTGAACAATGACGGCTCTTTGAATGGCTCTGACCGCACCATGATCGGGAACCCAACGCCTAAAACTGTATTAGGCCTGAACCTGGGCTTTGACTTCAAAGGCTTTGACATGAGCGCCTTCTTCAACAGCGCTTTCGGTCATCAGATCTTCAACGGTACCCGTCGTTATGACATCGTGCGGGCCAACCAGCAATCCAGATTCCTGAACCGCTGGACTGGCGAAGGCAGCACCAACGAGTATCCAAGATTCACCTGGAACGACACCAACGGAAACTACACCAGAGTATCTGACCTGTATGTGGAAGACGGAGATTATGTACGCCTGAAAACCTTACAGTTGGGCTACAGCTTACCAGCCGGTGTTCTGTCCAAAATCCGGATGCAGAAATTACGCATCTATGTATCTGCCGACAACCTGCTTACCCTTACTGATTACTCAGGATTTGATCCAGAGATTGGGGCCAGAGGCAGCTTAGACATAGGATTTGACCGCGGGGTGTATCCGCAGTCTAAAACGTTCAGACTTGGAGTTAACGCCACTTTCTAAAGATTTCACACATGAAAAATATAGTTAAAAAGACTTCCACGCTTTTACTTCTAGGACTCCTGGTGGGGGCTTCTACCAGTTGTGATGATTTTCTGGACCTAAACCCTAAGGATACCAGAACCGAGGAAAACTTCTACAGAACCCAGGCAGATGCCACAGAAGCGTTGATAGGCGTGTATGATGTGTTGCAATGGAACACCGTAGCCGGTTTCCACCCAACCCCTATGATCGCCGATATCCTGTCTGATGACACCTACTCTGCCGGTCAGCCCAGCTCAGAGCCCAACCTCTTGCAGATGGACCGTCACCAGATCCTGACCACCAACGGGGAGGTATATGGCCTTTGGCGGAAACACTACATTGGTATTTCCAGAGCCAATACTCTTCTGAGCCGCATTGAGGGCATTGATGCATCAGATGAATTCAAAAGAAGAACCATTGCCGAGGCTAAGTTCCTGAGAGCCCACTTCTACCTAGACCTGGTTCGTCTGTTTGAAAACGTTCCGTTGATTTTAACGCCACAGTCGCCAAGCGAGTACAACCAGCCACAGGCAACACCTAAGGCGGTATTTGATCAGATTGCCTTAGACTTGACTGAGGCCATGCCAGATCTGCCGGCGTCCAACTTACGTGCCAGCATGGGCCGTGCCACCAGATGGGCGGCAAAGGCCTTGTTAGCCAAAGCGTACCTGTTCCACAAAGGCGTGTACAACCAGGAGTTACAAGCTGGCAGCACCGCTATCACTGCTCCGGTAGCCTTGCAGCACCTGAACGACATCATCACTTCCAGTGGACATGATCTCCTTCCTAACTACGCGGCCAATTTCACCAGAGCCAATGAGTTCAGCATTGAGTCTGTGTGGGAAATCTCTTACTCAGACGAGAACCCTTGGTGGGACTGGGGCTATGTACAAGGCGGCGAAGGCAATACGCAGCCACAACAGCAAGGCCCGCGTATCAAGAACACCGCCGTTGAAAACTACCTCGCGGGCTGGAGCACCAGCACACCTACCCAGGAACTGTACGATGCCTTTGAAGCCAATGATCCTCGCCGCGATGCTACCATCCTGGCAGAAACAGAACTGGTAGGCGGAAAAGAAAACCTGAACATCGGGTACCAGCACACCGGCTACTTCAGTCAGAAGTATACTACCGCAAAGGAATATGCGCCTTCGGCTGGTCAGTTGGAGTTGAACTGGGGAAATAACTACCGGGCCATCCGTTTCTCAGATGTGCTGTTGATGGCTTCTGAGCTAATGGTAATGACTGGTACTGGCGACGCGCAGGCACCGTTGACCCGCGTGAGAGCCAGAGTGGGCCTAAGTCCGGTTCCAGCCACCCTAGACAACATTTTCCGGGAGCGCCGGGTAGAATTGGCCTTGGAGGGTCACCGCTACTGGGATCTGCTGCGCCGCGGAACCGCTGTTGCCGCTAGTGCCATCACGGTTAACAAAACCACCTTGCCAGAGAACTACGAAGGTGTTACCAGTGATTTCAACATTCAGTTCAATGCTGCCAGAAGAGGCTTCCTGCCGGTACCGCAAAGTGAGATAGACCTTTCCGCGGGAGTACTCAGACCAAATGCAGGGTATTAATTTTCATCTTAACTAATCATGAACATGAAGAAGTATATCTCCTATATCACACTCCTGTTTCTGGCCTCTTTTGTGTGGACAGGCTGCGAACTGGAGGATCCCGAGCTAGGGACTCCCCCTACCGCAGAACAGGTAACCTTTACCCAAACTCCTGATGCCGCCAATCCTAACATTATTAATTTCAGAAGCACTGCTCCTGGGTTCAAAGCTATCTGGGATTTTGGGAATGGCACCACGGGCGAAGGCACTGACGTAACGGCTTCTTATCCGTTGGCCGGGACTTACACGGTGAAGTTGACCATCTACACCAGCGGTGGTTCTTCCACCAACACCCAAACGGTGAACATCGCCCGCACCAATCCTGCCATGCTGAACCGCGAGGACTACAACTTCCTGACCGGCGGAGCAAACCAGTTAGAAGGCAAGACCTGGGTCATTGACAAGGCTGCTGGCGGACACCTGGGTATTGGTCCTATGACAGGCACCACTCCGGAATGGTACCAGGCTGCTCCTAATGAAAAAGCCTCTGAAGGGTATTATGACGATGAGATGACGTTTAAATTAGGCAACACCTTGTCTTATACCTATGCTAACAACGGCACCACCTTTACAAATGGCGCCAATGCGGCCGGTATTGGGGGTACAACCAGCGCCGATGACTACACCGTCAACTATGTGCCCCCAACCAACCTTGCCTGGAGCATCACAGAAGAAGGCAGCAAAAAATACCTGACCATCTCCAACGGTGGGTTCATTGGGTACTACACCGGCGTTTCCAAGTACGAGATTCTGTCTCTCACCGAGAATGAGATGTACCTGCGAAGCGGCAGTGCGGCCAACGCAGAACATGCCTGGTACCAGAAACTGATTCGCAAGGGTTACACCGTACCTAAGCCGCCAAAGGAGTATAAAGCCGTGAACATCAGCGACAATTTCGATGATCCGGGCAACTTCACTTGGCGCCTGGAGAACATCCTCTTTAACGAAAGCTTTGACAACCCCGCGCAGGTAGCCTCTAACCCGTCTGCCAAAGTGGGTCGGTACACCCGTCAAGCAGGTCAGGCCAATGAATTCGGAAACGCTTACATTCAGTTCACGCACAACCTGGACCTTACCCAGCGCAACGTCTTCAAGGTGAAAGTATTTGTACCTTCTTACAACGACTACACCACCATGGGCGGAGCCGAAGACTGGTCAGCGGTAAAAACCCTTCAAAAACAACTTTCCGTGAAACTGCTGAATTCAGAACTGGGAGGCAATGCTTGGCAAACCCAGGCCGAAATCATTCAGCAGGTAACCCAAACTGACCAATGGGTGGAGTTGACTTTCGACTTTAAAGCGCATGCCGGCAGAAAGGACTTCGACAAGATTGTGGTCCAGTTTGGCGGTGAGGCTCACTTCAATCCGGGCATTTTCTACCTAGACGATTTCCGTCTGATGCCTTAATGTTTCATGAGGAATTAGGCCCAAGGCAATCTGTTTTGGGCCTATTTTCTTTGAATCTCCTTTAAAATGCAGAAACTACATTATCTGGCACTTATCCTCTGCCTGGCCCTTGGGTTACCGGCAGTGGCCCAGACCACTACGTTCAATGAGTTGGTCTGGAGCGATGAATTTGAGGGCGAAGGCGCTCCAAACCCGACCTGGTGGGGCTATGACCTGGGCAACGGCGACAACGGCTGGGGCAATCGCGAATTACAGTCTTACACCAATCAACTGGCCAACGTACGCCAATCAGGCGGAAATCTGGTGATAGAAGCCATCAAACAGAATGGCAACTGGACCTCGGCCCGGGTGAAAACACAGGGCAAGTTTCGTTTCACCTATGGCCGGATAGAATTCAGAGCCAAACTGGCTGGTGGCGTGGGCACCTGGCCCGCCCTGTGGATGCTGGGCGAAAGCGTTTCTACCAAAGGCTGGCCTGCCTGCGGCGAGATTGACGTGATGGAGTACATTGACCGGAAACCCGGCGTGGTGCAGTGCGCCTTGCACACCCCCTCCAGTTTCGGGAATACCCAGAACGTGGGGCTCACTCCGGTACCAGACGCCACCACAGCTTTTCACACGTATGCCGCAGAATGGACTGAAAACGACATCAAGTTCTACGTGGACAACACCCTCTACTACACCTACGCCCCGGCCGTGAAAGATGCCAGAACCTGGCCTTTCACCGAAGACCAGTTCATCATCATGAACATCGCCGTAGGCGGGAACATGGGCAGCGAACCAACCTTGGAAACCAATGGCCTGAAAAACGGTATCGCCGCTAACCTGACCAACACCCGCATGGAAGTAGATTATGTACGCGTGTACCAGCAGTTCAGAGACCTGTCCTTAACTGGCCCGGCCATAGTAAGGCCATCGGCCCAGAACCTGACCTTCAAAACCAACCGGCTGGCCAACGCCACCTACACCTGGACTCTGCCAAGCGGGGCTACCATTGTCAGTGGGAACAACTCTCCTGAGGTGGTGGTCAACTGGGGTAACCGGTCTGGGCAGGTGCGGGTGCAGGTACAGCACAACGGACAGACCTACACCAAAACCATGGCGGTGAAAACCAAAATGGTCCCTAGCGGCACGTCCTTCCTGATTGAAGGATTTTCGCCCTTCCCGGCTCCCCAACTCACCCCTTCTGGGGGCACGTTTGAACTGAGCCAGGCACCCGATGCGCTTAGAATAAACTACCAGGTGAGCACGCCTGCCAACTTACCCAATGTGGTGTATGAACTGGAAAGCCCGGTAGACATGACGGGGTATCCGGTGCTGGCCGCTGCGGTCAAAACCTTCAACAAAAGCAGAACCGTTTCTATGCGGTTAGACCTCATAGATGCCGCCGGTAAGGTTACCGGCGGCAATCAGGTGTTCAGCCTAGCTCCCTTGATTGACGATGGCGAATATTACACCTACTACTTCAATTATCAGTCTCTGTTTGGAACCGGCTCTGGCCAGGTAAACCAGGAAGAGATAAACAAGATCAGGCTACTGGTTAACTATGGATTTTTAGGAAGCCCCGGAAAGGATTCTGTCTGGGTTGACCATCTCAGCGTACTGCCCTCTATCCCTACCCTACCCAACCGGGCATCTCACGCCACCGCAGCCATGGTGGCTTCCGGCGTTAAGTTAGACTGGCAAGACAATTCAAGTAATGAGCAAGGCTTCAAGGTGTACCGGTCAGGTCACAGCCACGGCGAATACGCAGAAATTGCGTCTTTGGGAGCCAACACCAGAACCTTCACCGATGCGACCGGCACCCGCACCTCCTTCTACAAAGTCCGGAGTTACCATACTGGCGGAGAGGCAGTCTTTTCCAACATCGCCACCGTGGCGGGAATCATCAGCGGATCGCAGGACGAGGTGCTGGCGCAACAAGTGCTGGTGTACCCTAACCCGGCATCAGGCAAATTCCAACTTCTGTTTCCTACTCAATTAAAGGTAACATCCGTCAAACTCTTCAATGCCACCAGTCAGGAAGTACCCGTGTTGGTTTCTTTTCACCAGGGCAGAAAGTCCGCTGCTGAAGTGCAACCAACCACTGCCTTACCAGACGGACTTTACTTTTGCCGGGTAGAAACAGAAAATGCCTCTTTTACCAAGCGCATCCTCTTACAGAACCATCTTCTTTAATCATTCATACCTCCTTCCCCCAACAGGGAGCACCGATTCATTACCCTCTTTTACCAATTTAAAACCAAACCCATGAAAAGGTTTACCACCTCCATTCTAGTACTCAGTCTTACCTTTTTCACCTTTACGTCTTCTACCCACGCGCAGAAGAAAGAGCCGGTTGAGAAGCGTATTGAAGACCTTTTAGCCAAAATGACCTTAGAAGAGAAAGTAGGTCAGCTTAATTTTGTGGTAGGCGAGTCGTTCAACACCGGTCCCACCATGCGGACCACTGAGTCTTCCAAGTTTAACGAAGCGATCAAAAAAGGTGCTATCACCGGTATCTTCAACATCCATGGCGCTGAGTATATTGGCCAATTACAGAAAGTAGCTGTAAAAGAGTCACGACTAGGCATTCCGTTGCTGATTGGCGCCGATATCATCCACGGGTTTAAAACCATTTTCCCGATTCCGCTAGGCGAATCTGCCAGCTGGGATCTAGCGGCTATTGAGAATGGGTCAAGAGTAGCGGCCATTGAATCAACCGCTGGCGGCATCAACCTCACTTTCGCCCCCATGGTAGACATCACCCGCGACTCGCGTTGGGGCCGCACTGCTGAGGGCGCCGGCGAAGACACGTATTTGGGTTCTTTGATTGCCGCTGCCCGCGTGAAAGGTTTCCAGGGCAAAGACCTGGCTGACCCGCGCACCATGGCTGCTTGCGTGAAGCACTTTGTGGCCTACGGAGCCGCTGAGGCAGGCCGGGATTACAACACCACCGATGTGTCTGAGTACCTTCTGCGTGATGTGTACCTTCCTCCGTTCAAAGCCGCTTTGGACGCTGGTTCAGCTACATTGATGTCATCGTTCAATGAACTGAACGGGGTACCAGCTACTGGCAACATGTTCACCATGCAGCAAATCCTGCGCAAAGAGTGGGGCTTCAAAGGCGCTGTCATCTCTGACTGGCAGAACATCACCGAGATGGTGAACCACGGTTACTCCAAAGACCATGCGCAAGCCGCCCAACAGGCTTTACTGGCCGGTACCGATGTAGACATGATGGGCGAAGCCTACCTGCGCTTCATCCCCGAGATGGTGAAAACCGGCAAACTAGACCAGAAAGTACTGGATGAATCGGTGCGCCGGGTGCTGTGGCTTAAGTTTACACTAGGGCTTTTTGACAAACCGTACCAATACTCAGACACCAAGCGCGAGAAAAAGGAAATCCGCTCCAAAGAGAACCTGGCCGCCGCTTTTGACATGGCCCGTAAATCCATCGTACTCCTGAAAAACCAAGGCAACGTGCTGCCGCTTACCGCCAACGCGAAAAGAATTGCCGTCATCGGGCCACTAGGCAACAACAAAGCCGACATGAACGGCACCTGGTCTTTCTTCGGGGAGGAGCAACACGCCGTGACTTTCCTGGAAGGCATCAAGAAATACGCCAAAGGCGCCGAGGTAACCTATGCCCAAGGCTGTGACCTGTATACAAATTCCACCTCCATGTTTGCCGAAGCAGTGGCCGCTGCCCAGAAAGCAGATGTGGTGATCATGGCCATTGGCGAAAGTGCCGTGATGAACGGCGAAGGCGCCTCCCGCGCTGATATTGGCTTACCCGGTGTGCAGCTTGACTTGGTGAAAGAAATCCATAAAACCGGCAAGCCGATAGTTGCCCTGGTGAGCAGCGGCCGTGCCTTGGAGTTGACCTGGCTGGACCAGAACATCCCTGCCATTCTTGCCACCTGGTCTTTGGGATCAGAAGCCGGAAATGCCGTTGCCAGCGTGCTGTACGGAGAGTACAACCCTGCCGGAAAGCTGCCTCTCTCCTTCCCCAGAGCTGTGGGCCAGATGCCGCTTTACTACAACCACAAGAGCACCGGCCGCATGTACGAAGGCAACCACACTGAGCCCGGCAGCGAGCGCGTGTACCGTTCCCGCTACCGTGATGTGCCGAACACACCACTGTATCCGTTTGGCTTCGGTTTAAGCTACACTACTTTCAGCTACGGCACGCCTCGTCTGAACAAGAGCAGCATCTCGGGCAACGAGACCTTGACCGTAACAGTAGACGTGACCAACACGGGCAAAGTAGCCGGTGAGGAAGTGGTGCAGCTGTACATCAGAGACCTGGTGGGCAGCACCGCCCGCCCCGTGAAACAATTGAAGAAGTTCCAAAAGCTTTCCTTTGCCCCCGGCGAGAAGAAAACCGTAACCTTCACCCTGAACACAGAAGATCTTTCCTTCTGGCGCCAAGACATGACTTTCGGGGCTGAGCCTGGCGACTTCAAAGTGATGGTAGGCGGAAACTCCCGCGACGTACAGGAACTGCCTTTCACCCTGACTTCGCTTTAAGGAAGACGTTTTACCGCTCCTTTTTTGAAACAAGACCAAAAACGCCCGCTTTGCAGCGGGCGTTTTTATTGATGAAGAGTTCTTGATTCCTTAAGGTTATAGCTTATAAGATTGTCGGGCCACAAGTTTCCAGTTACCACCCTGCTTTTGCCACACCTGCATTACACCCAACTTTACGCTACCCGGCTTCCCACTGTCATTGGTTTCGCCAGAAAGTTGATGCCGCACAATGGCTGTTTTGCCGCTAACCAAGATGTTCTGACCAGACAGATCCATGGTCACGAAATCTGAAGCACCGCTCACCACAGATTCTACAAAAGCCTTTTTGTCTTCAACTTTCCCGTTAGAGTGGCCGTAACTCAAGGTCTCAGAAACGATCGTCTCTAGCGCTTGCCGCTCACCCGCAATCATCGCTTTTCTCCACTGCTCCACAGCCGCGGCTACCTGTTGATCGGTTCTGGATTGGGCCGAGGCAGTGAAAACCCCAGCCAACAGGCAAATAAGCGAAAGCATAACAAGGTTCTTCATGACAGAAACGGTTTGGAAAGACAGTTCACGTCTAAAGCTACTGAATTCCTAGATTGCTTATACCGATATCGGTCACAAAACAGGCTTACTTAGCCAGTTGGCAACCCGCTTTACTCCTGTTTTGACTAAATCATGTTAAAAACAAGAAGGCGGAGTATAGTAGTCTTTAGAAGGTAAAGGGCGGTTTGTCTTGGGTTTTCCAGATGGTCTGGGCCAGGTCGTTCAAAGCCAGGCGCGCATTTCTGAAACCCTCGGCCAATAAGCCGTAAACTTGAGCTAGCTCCAATTGGTAGGCCAGCTTATGGTGAGCGGCGGTCCGGAAACTAGTACGTCCCACTTCTTCATAAAAGGAGAAATCTGGGGCCCCGCGCTGCTGACGGCGCTCAATCCAAGCCCGGAACATACCCGATAGAAAAAGGGCGTAATTCCCGATGTGCACCCGTATCAGAAAGGCTTCGGCCGCTGAGGCGGTAGCGAGGGCTTCTAGCATCTCTACAATGTAATGGAATTGATGGGGCAGTTTCTCGTGGGGGGAGTGCATGTGCTGCACCGTAGAAAAACGCCAGAGCAAGGCGCCCATGTAATCTGCCAGATCCCGGTCTTCTATCCCCTGCCGGCGCAAGGCGGTACGGGCCAGCACATAGAAATATAACTGCGGAGAAACGGTGACCTGCCCTTTCCTAGACAACAAGGCTTTGGCCAAATCCTCGTTGTCCAGCATTTCATCGCGGCACTCGGGGTCGCTTAACAACTCCACTAAACTCACCTGACTTCCCTTGCGGGATAACACCCGCGCCACAAACTCAAAATCGGTCGCCGTAAACTGGGCCCGGCAATTCGCTAATACCATGGGTCTCGCTCCTTTCCATTGGGTAAGTAACATGATTAAGATTGAATTCTAAGAAGCCCACGAGCCGCCTCAGAATTCACTTCTAAAAACGCAGTAGTATTTTAGAAAGTTATTGCCCACAGGCGAAATATGTTTTATCTGCCGTTTAACGCTTCTTTTCTGAAATTAGGCTTTAAACCGGCTTTCTCTATTTTGGGATAATTTTCCGCTCAACCCTAAACTGTAGAAGCAATCCCTTTTGATTGCCCTTTGCTGTATTACCGTAAGTAGGGGCAACCACAAGGAATTGCCCCTACCTTTTTGTTTCAGGGCTTCTTTCTTGAAAACACGTCTGAAACAAAAAGCCCTGCCGGGATATTTCGGCAGGGCTTTCATCATAAGTTTCCCTGTCTAGCCTATGGCCTGCTCCAGGTCAGCAATAAGATCTTCCACGTCTTCAATGCCCACGCTCAAGCGGATGAGCGAGTCAGACAGACCGCCTTTGAGGCGCTCTACCTGTGGGATGCTGGCGTGCGTCATGGTAGCCGGGTGTCCGCAGAGGGATTCCACGCCGCCTAAAGACTCCGCCAAGGCAAAATAATGCAGTTTCTCCAGTACCTGAATGGCATCCTCAATCCGGTCTTCTTTTAACTCAAACGAGATCATCCCCCCAAAATCGCGCATCTGCTCCCGGGCAATCTGGTGGTTCGGGTGGTTTTCAAAGCCAGGCCAGAACACCTTGCCTACTTTAGGGTGCTGGCGCAGGTACTCGGCCACGGCTTTTCCGTTCTCGCAATGACGTTGCATGCGAACGTGCAGGGTTTTCAAGCCCCGCAGCACTAGGAAGCAGTCTTGCGGACCAGGGGTACCCCCGCAGGCATTCTGAAGAAACGCAAGGCGTTCGGCAAGATCATCGTCCTGCACCACAATGGCGCCCATCACCACGTCTGAGTGACCGGCCATGTACTTGGTTAGGGAGTGCATGACAATATCGGCACCCAAATCCAGCGGGGTTTGCAGGTACGGCGTGGAGAAGGTGTTATCCACCACCAGCAGCAGGTTACGTCTTTTGCAGATCTCGGCAGCACCTTTGATGTCAATGATGTTGAGCAACGGGTTGGTAGGCGTTTCCACCCACACCATCTTGGTTTTCTCGGTTACATATTGCTCTATGGTGCTGATCTCGGCCATAGACACGAACTGGAACTTGATGCCATACTCCTGGAACACCTTGGTGAAGATGCGATACGTGCCGCCGTACAGGTCATTGGTGGCAATCACTTCATCGCCGGGCTTCAGCATTTTGATGATGCAATCGGTCGCTGCCATGCCCGAGGCAAAGCACAAACCATGCTTTCCGTTTTCCAGCGCCGCGATGGCGCTTTGCAGGGCGCTACGGGTGGGGTTGTGGGTACGGGAATATTCATAGCCGTTGTGGTCGCCGGGTGAGCGCTGCACGTAGGTAGAGGTTTGGTAAATGGGCGTCATAATGGCGCCGGTGGTAGGATCTGGCGATACGCCAGCGTGTATGGTCTTGGTTCCGAATTTCATAGAGTCTTATACGGTGGTATGGGTGCAAGTTAGAGAAATTGCCTTCAAGTTTCCAAGCAAGCCCCTGGGGCAGCCCCGGGGGCGTTTTACCCGTACTTTCCTAAAAATACCCGATATTCGGACGCTTATGTGGAAGAAACTCCTGAAACAAAATACTGGTACGCTTCTTTATTCTCTTTTACTGGTGGTCATTCCGGTTGTTGCCAGCTCAGGCCTGGCGCTCTGGCTCTACCATAACCAGGAGCTGCTCCAGTCACTTTCTCCCCTGCAGCTGGTTCTCTATTTTCTGGTGGTTTCGCTCTTCATGGCCTTTGCCATTACCCCCACCACCTTTGTGGCCCTGGCCACTGGTTTTCTTTTCGGCTGGAGTGCTTTTATAGGAGTGGTGATTTCGTACGGGGTTGCCGCTCTGATTGGCTACGCGGTTGCCCGCCTCATTGACCATGGAAAGATGACGGCTTTCCTGCACCAGTTCCCAAAAGCCGAAGGGGTGATGGATGAACTGCGGGAGCACAGCTGGAGTCTGATTATTCTGACCCGTATCTCCCCTGTCCTGCCTTTTGCGTTCATGACCTTTGTGTTGTCGTTGGTACAAGTACCCCGAGGGCGGTTTCTACTGGCCAGTATGGCCGGCATGTTGCCACGCACGTTGTTTTTCTTTTGGGTGGGCACCCAAGCGCAGGACCTGCTAGCACTCTTGAAAGACCCTAATGCCGGCACCATGGGTAAGCTTTTGCTGGGGGCTTTGGTGGTGATTTCCCTAGGAGGGCTCTATTTCCTGCTCAACCGCGCCATTAAAAAAGCCTTACACAGAAGCAGATAGCATTTTTTTAAAGTTTTTTTCACCTTAGTACTTGCGCGACACTGTAAAAGCACCTACCTTTGCATCACTAAATAACTGGTCACGTAGCTCAACTGGATAGAGCATCTGACTACGAATCAGAAGGTTTGGGGTTCGACTCCCTACGCGACCACACAGTTATTTTAAACAGCCTGTAAGACAATGTTTTACAGGCTGTTTTCTTTTAATACGTACATATACGTACAACTTTTGCTTCTCTGCTGCATTTTATCCCTTAAGAAGCTATGTCTTAGGGTGCGTAATTTTCTGCGCACCTTCCCTTAATACGCAGCATAGGGCTATGCCCCGGCAGCTTGTATTTGCTAGGTGGGGGTATAGTTTCACGATTGAAACGCTTAGGGTCAGACCGGGTGGGTCCGTATTGACCGGGTTGCTTCTTTGGGCGAGTTCAATATTGCAAGAAGTGCGCCCCCTCGAGAGCGTTATTTGTAGCACCACTTTCCGGTAAACGTGAATGGCCACTCTCTTTGATAGTCTCCCAACCCACCAACTCGTCGAAATCACTTTGTGTCACTTCTATGAAGTACTTCCATTCTGACATATGCTAGAAGTGAAGTAAGCACCAGAACCTGCGCAGACAAGGTATTTAGGCAATAGTTGAAGCAAGAATTATTTTGAAGTGAAATACTTGGTCAATTACCTAAGTGGTGCTCACTTACCCAGAAACCAGCCTAATAACCTGCCAGGTTGCAGTATCTCACGCATACCTTTCCATACACACATCCTACAGATACGATTCGAGAGTTGGCTATCTAAGCTATTAGATTATGCCTTGCTGAAAATCCTCTTGCGGTGGTTCAGCCCCCAATCTTTTAAGGCATAGATGATAGGGCTTAATGTGTCCGCGTAGGCTTCCAGCCTATAGGTGATCTTTATCGGGTAATCCTCTATGATAACTCTCTTGATTAGTTGGTGCTGCTCAAGTTCTTTCAGTTCCTTGGCCAAAACCTTGGGGGTGATACCAGGGATACTCTCTTGGATATCAGTGAAACGCTCGTTGCCAGCCCCTAAGGAGATGATGATGGAGAGCTTCCATTTGCCGTTGATCACGTCCAGCGCATCCCGCACCGGCAATACCGTGCTGAGGCAATCACTGCATGCTTTCTTTACTGCCATTTGTCTGTTTGCAAAGTATTCCGCTTTCCTTTAGGAAAGTACTATACAAAGGAAAGTAAACTTCGGTAATTTTGCAACAGGTTATCAAGCTGATGCCCAACTCTTCAAAGGGGACCAAACCTGGACAATCAGAAAAGATCTGATTGTCTTACCCACCCATAGTGAAGTACCTGCATGGGTGGAAATAGCCATTGCCAATTACTAAAATGGAGAATAAGAAAAAATTAAAGCTGGCCGCCATCATTGAGGGCCCGGGATGGAACTTTGTAGGCTGGCAGCATCCCGATATTCCGGCCGACTCTAGTGAGAATATCGATTTCTACATACAGCAGGCAAAGCTGGCCGAAGCGGCAAAGTTTGATACGCTCTTTTTGATTGATGTGAGCCATGTGGGCCCTGGCAATATTCCGCATTACCTGAGTATGTTCGAGGGGGTTTCTGTCATGTCGGCCCTTAGCATGCACACGAAGAAGATAGGGCTTTCGGCCACTGTCTCTACTTCCTACGCCGATCCTTACAGCGTTGCCCGGCAGATCCTGTCGTTGGATAAAATAAGCAAAGGCCGTGCGTCTTTGAATGCCATTACCTCAAACCCAGGCGGGATGGTCAATTTCAGCCGTGGTCACTTAGGCAAGAAGGACCAATACCCCATGCAGAAAGAGTTCTTGGAGATATTGCTGGGACTGTGGGATACCTATGAGGACGACGCCTTTATTCGGGATAAGAAGAGTGGCGTCTACCTGAATCACCGTAAAATGCATACCATTGATTACAGGGGGAAATATTTCTCGGTGGATGGGCCCTTGAATATCAGCCGTTCCGTGCAGGGCCGGCCGGTGCTCTACACGGCAGGCATGTCAGCTACCTTATTTGACCACGCCACCAGCTATACAGACGGAGTATTCACCCATGGCAATACGTTGCAGGAGATGGTAGGAATGGCGGACGACGTAAGGCGCAGGTTGGTTGAAAAGGATAGAAAGCCGGAGGATTTCATTGTGGCCGTCTCACAGAACCCAATCGTGGGCAGGACAGAAGAGGAAGCTTTTAATAAATACCTGGAACTGCTGCGGTTCACTCCCCAAAACAGTCTTCCCCGTCCCCAATTTATGGGCTCCGCCGAGAAAATCGCGGATCTGGTGCAGCAATGGCATGCACAGGGGGCCATGGATATGCTGATACTCCGCCAGGACCATCCCCATGGCCTGAAGGACTTTGTAGAGCTGGTAGTGCCTATTCTGCAGGAACGCGGCATCTTCCGGACGGAGTATGAAGCTGATACATTAAGGGGAAATCTGGAGTTGCCCAAGCCAGGTTTCAGAGAAATTTACTCAGCAGGCTGCAAGATTTAAAAAGAAGGATTATCGAATGAATAATATAAAGAAGGAGAACAAGCACATGATCTTGGGCGTGGTCCTGGGGAACAACTTTGGTAATAACCCCACCACCTGGCGGATGCCGCACGTGGACCCCGGATCCTACACGAACATCGATGCCACGGTGGAGCAGGTACGGACAGCGGAACGAGGCGGGATACAGTTCGTCTTCCTGCCCGACCGTCTCTACATGCACGGAAACCTGGCCACGTCAGCGCCTGTGTTCAACATGGACCCGATCATCACCCTTTCGGCGGTGGCCCAGGCGACCGAACGGATCGGACTGATCGGCACGGCGTCCACCTCCTTCACCGAGCCCTACCTGCTGGCCCGTCAGCTCAAGGCACTGGATGTCATCAGCAGGGGCCGGGCCGGATGGAACGCCGTGCCGAGCTACGAACCCGAGGCCTTCGCGAACTTCGGCAAGACCCTGCCGCCCCGGGAGAAAAAGTACGAGCGTCTCCATGAAGTGGTGCAGATCGTGCAGGCGCTCTGGGGAAGCTGGGGGTACGAGGCGGGCCAGCCCGACCAAGCCGGGATGTTCGCCAACCCGGCCCATATCCGACCGGTCAACCTGCAAGGAAAGCACGTCGGAGCACGCGGGCCCCTTCCCGTCCCACCTTCCGAGCAGGGCCAGCCGGTCATTGTCATGCCCGCCAGCAGCGGCTACGGCCTGCAAGCGGCCGGCATGTACGCCAACCTCGTCATCGGAATGCCATCCTACATAGAACAAAACCGAGCCATACGCCACACCGTGCGGGAGGCAGCAGCACAGGCCGGCCGGGACCCCGAGGAAATCAAGTACGTTGTATTTGCCCCCTTCACCGGCTTCACTCCCGAGCAGGCCGCCGACTACCTCCAGGAATGGTTTGAAGCCGGGGCAGCTGACGGATTCGTGATGAACTTTGACGACTTCCATACCGAGATTGCAGATTTCGTCGATCGCGTAGTCCCGATTCTTCGCGAACGCGGCCTCTTCCACGACGGCTACGAGGGAAAGACCCTCCGCGATCACTTGGGACTGCCACCGCAGTACGGGCTCGACCCCCGCATCGCTACCAGCTCGACTGAAACTACCTGACAGACAAAAAATCAGCCACGGTATGGTTAAGGAAGTTTACCGCTTCCCTTACCTACCAGACAAACCGTTATTTATATGGATAAAAAAATGCTTATCGGTCTTTCCTATGGAGGTGGCTACGGGTCACAGCAGGCAGCCTGGCGTATGCCGGGAGTAGACCCCAAAAGTTATACGGATTTTGACGTGATGGTAAAACACGCGCAGGCGGCTGAACGCGGCAAATTACACTTTATCTTTTTGCCTGACGGGTTCGGCAGATTAGAAGATATTGAGAACGTGCCCCCGGTACTGACCCTTGACGTAATGCTTACCCTGGGGGCTATCGCCCGGGAGACAAAACATATAGGCTTACTCGCCACAGGTTCTACCACTTTCAACGAGCCCTACAACCTGGCAAGGCAATTCAAGGCCCTGGATGTGATGAGCCACGGCCGGGCGGGTTGGAACGCCGTTACATCAAGCACGAATGATGCAGCCGCAAATTATGGGGTGACAATACCATCAAGCGAGGAACGCTATGGTCGTGCCCACGAGGCGGTCCAATTGGTTCAGGCACTTTGGGGCAGCTGGGGAAGAGACGCTTGGGTGCACAACCAAGAAACCGGTGAGTTCACGAAAAAGGGTCAGGTTCTTCCCATTAACCTGCAAGGCAAGTATGTCGGCTCCCGCGGACCACTGTACACCCCGCCATCGGAGCAGGGCCAGCCGATCATCGTTCACGCCGGGGGAAGTCCCAATGCCCACGAATTGGCAGGTCGTTTTGCCAATGTGGTCATTGGGGCGGTATTTACCATCGAGGATGCCATCGCCCAGCGCAATGCATTCAGGGCGGCGGCAAAACGGCACGGGCGTGACCCTGACGAGATCAAATTCTTTGCGGGTGTCATGACCACGATTGCCAAAGACAGACGTACCGCCCTGGACCGTATAATCCAGATGAAGGAGAGAGAGTTTCCGCAAAGGGTTGCGTACCTGCAAAGTATGTTGGGTATACGACTAGACATCAATCAACTAGACAAACCGCTCACCAAAGAACAGCTTAGTGCTGCCCGCCCATCCCCTTACGATCCCCGGTCGACCAATGCACTTAAAATCGCAAAAGAAGGCTGGAGCCTGCGGGACATCATTGCGCACGGGGTAATTGATTACCATCCGTCCATCGTTGGTCCGGGCGTGGAGGCAGCCGATCACATGCAAGCTTGGTTTGAGGCAGGAGCTGCGGATGGGTTCTGGATTTTACCCGATGTCTACGATGATGGAATTGACGCCTTTGTGAATGAAGTGGTCCCAATTCTGCAGGAGCGTGGTTTGTTCCACCGGGAGTATGAAGGGAAAACCTTGCGGAAGAACCTGGGGGTGCCGGATCAGTATGGCATTGACCCCCGTATTTTTAAAAACTAAAAGCCTCACCTGAATCGGATAGGACCAATATAAAGCAAAATGGTTTTTACTATTGATTACCAGCTCCAAAGGTCCGCGCGCGATTGTTTTTGCGGCATTTAAAAGAAGAGCCAGGTGACAATTGCTTAAGAGTTAATAAAACAACATGGAAAATAATAAAACAGCCTACTCCATTTTAGAGCTAGCCATCGTCTCCCAAGGGAACACCATCAAGCAGACCCTGAACGATTCATTAGCACTGGCGAAAGAGGCGGAGGCAAATAACTATAAGCGCATCTGGTTTGCCGAGCACCACAACTCAGACAGCATCGCCAGCAGCGCCACTTCCCTGCTCATCGGGTACGTGGCCGAAAACACCACTTCCATCAGGGTCGGCTCGGGGGGCATCATGCTGCCCAACCACTCCCCTTTGATTGTGGCGGAGCAGTTTGGCACCCTGGCCCATCTGTACCCGGGCCGCATCGATCTGGGCCTTGGCAGAGCACCCGGCACTGACCAGGCGACAGCCCAGGCCATACGGTCGGATTTCATGCAGCTGGCGCAACGGTTTCCCCAGGAGGTGGCCAGAATCCAACAGTACTTCTCCCTGGAAAACAACAAGGCAACTGTCAGGGCCAGTGTGGCGGAAGGCACAGGCGTGCCGCTCTACATTCTGGGGTCTAGCACGGACAGCGCCCACTTGGCGGCAAAGAAGGGACTGCCTTACGCATTTGCCAGCCACTTCGCCTCCACTCACCTGCTACCGGCTTTGGAGATCTACCGCCGGGAGTTCCAGCCATCTGAATCCTTAGAACGGCCCTATACCATGGCAGGGGTAAATGTCTATATCGCAGACACCGACGAGGAGGCCGAAAGGCTATTCACCAGCCTGATCAGGATGTTTGTGGGTGTGTTCACAGGTGCCAAGGATCCACTGCATCCGCCTACAGAATATACCGAGGACCTGAGGGAGATGTTCCAGCATCCTTCCCTGCACCAGATGCTGAAGTATTCCTTTGTCGGCAGCAAGGAGACGGTGAAAAAACAGGTGGAAGCGTTTCTCGGCCAAACCCAGGTAAACGAGCTTATAGCCGTATCCACCATGTACAGCCATGAATCCCGCATAAAATCCGCAAGGCTGTTTGCAGAGATTATGGCAGAGTTAAATGAAGGAAGATAAAAAGAGGAGAAAATTACATTTTTGAATAAAATTGGGCGTGACCTTCCTGGCCACGCCCAATCCCCTAGATACCCTGACCTAACTTAAGCACTTGTACTATATGAGGCTTAAGCAAGCTAAATGATTACTAAATGGTGCTACCTTTCAAGGACGCCATGTCAATGACGAAGCGGTATTTCACCTCACCTTTCAGCATGCGTTCATAGGCTTCGTTAATGTTTTGAATGTCAATCATCTCAATATCCGCGGTAATGTTATGCTCGGCACAGAAGTCGAGCATTTCCTGTGTCTCGGCAATACCTCCGATAGAAGAACCTGCAAAGCTTTTTCGGCCCGCAATGACGCTGAATGCCGAGATCGGGAGCGGCTGCGCCGGTGCCCCGACCAATGACAGTGAGCCATCTACCCGAAGCAAGGATAGGTACGCGTTTACATCATGCTCAGCGGAGACCGCATCCAGAATGAAATGCAGCTTGCCCCGGTAAGCTGCCATCTGCTCAGGGTCTTTCGACAGCACTACCTCATCTGCGCCTAAACGCTTTGCTTCGGCAAATTTGCTTTCGGATGTGGTGAACGCGACTACCCGGGCTCCCATTGCTTTGGCAATCTTAATACCCATGTGCCCCAGGCCGCCAATACCCACGATGCCCACTTTCTTGCCAGGCCCCACGTTCCAATGACGGAGCGGAGAGTAGGTGGAAATACCCGCGCAAAGAAGAGGCGCGGTGGCGGCAAGGTCCATATTTTCCGGTATGCGCAGTACATATTTCTCGTCGACTACGATACTCTCTGCATAACCACCGAACGTTGGATTGCCAGGCAAATATTTATCTTCCGAGTTATAGGTAAAAGTCGCACCCGGCACGCAATACTGTTCTAGACCCTCATGGCAGTATTCGCACTCCCGGCAGGAGTCCACCATACATCCCACGCCCACCAGATCACCGACCTTGAACTTGCCTACGTGGCCTCCCACGCTCTTCACTTTGCCTACTATTTCATGGCCCGGCACGCAAGGGTACATGGATGGTCCCCATTCGCTCCGTGCAAGGATAAGGTCAGAATGACAGACCCCGCAGTAAAGTATCTCGATCTCCACATCATGGGCCGTCGGTTTTCTCCGCTGTATATTCAACAGGTTCAAGGGTGCATCCGCCGCCTCGGCGCCAAATGCTTTGATGTTTTTCACTTCCATAGTAACAATTTGATTTGATGAATTCTAAAGACCTTAGGCCCTGCCCAGCAGTTTATAACGGCGCCTTTCCCCTACCCTTCTCTGGATTGGTTAGCAGTAGATGTTAAACCAGGTAAAAACAACTCAGCGGTACCGGTCACGGCTCCTAACCACTTTTAGTGATGCAAATTTCGGAAGGGGCGTGTGCACTGGGTTTATACAGGAAACGGATTTATTTACCAGTTTTACTGATTCCGCCCTCACCGCTGAGGACACACCATGTTGTTCACTAGATTTGTGGGATAATCATCTGGGGTATACTACTATAGGCCATGGACCAATTGCAGAGATTCGACACTGTCAGGCAATTCAACGACTCAGTCGGCGCGGAGACGCTAAATCCCCTGGTAAGCGTTGTCAAGTTCAACGAGGCGCCCATGGTAGTCAACATGAGGGCGTATTTCGGGGTGTATGCCGTTTTCATGAAGGACATAAAGTGCGGAAACCTTACCTACGGCTGCCAGCCTTACGACCATGAGGATGGGACGCTGGTCTTCGTCTCCCCAGGCCAGGTGTATGGCTCGGACAGCGGGGGGGTGGCGATCATACCAAGCGGCTACGCCCTGGTCTTTCACCCAGACCTGATAAAGGGAACGTCCCTTGGAAGGGCCATCAAAGACTACAGCTTCTTTTCCTACGAAGTGAACGAGGCGCTTCACCTCTCAAAAAAGGAAAGAAAGACAATCGTGGGCAGTCTGGAGAAGATAACCGAGGAGATAGAGCAGAACATAGACAAGCACAGCAAGACGCTGATCGTCTCCAACATCGAACTGCTCCTCAACTACTGCATACGGTTCTATGACCGGCAGTTCATCACCAGGACGAATGCCAACAAGGACATATTGGTGCGGTTTGAGAACCTGTTAGAGGATTACTTCAGATCCGACAAAGCCCAAACAATGGGCCTGCCCAGCGTGGCCTATTGCGCGGACCGGCTGCACCTGTCCCCTAACTACTTCGGGGACCTCATCAAGAAGGAAACCGGGACCACGGCGCTGGATTATATCCAGTCCAAGGTGATCGATGAGGCTAAATCACGGGTTTTTGACAGTACAAAGACAATTAATGAGGTGGCCAATGAGCTCGGATTCAAGTACCAACAGCATTTCACCAGGCTGTTCAAGCAGAAAACGGGGCTTACCCCTAATGAGTATAGGCACCTGAATTGACAGTTCTATTCAGCCTTGATTAATCTAATCATTGCCTTCCTTGGCAGATAGCCTTAAGGAACCAAGAAGCTTTCGTGAAACTAATCTTATTTACACGAAGGAGTTTTGTCCATAATAGCTGTTATGTTAATAAAATACAAGCCACTAGCTTATATACCCGTTAAAAGCCTGACTCAGTAAACTACCTGGATAACATACCTTAGTTAATTCTGAGTGAGGGAAGACACCGATTGGTCAACGGCTCACAAGCTATGAATGAACAAAAGAAAAAGGAACCCGGTTTTCCTAAAGCTGGCCATAGGTGTGATTTGTCTTGGAAGAAGTTAGGCGTAAACGAGTTAACCTCAATAAATTAAACATTTTTATTGCAAATAGGGCAATTATTTGTACTTTTATTATACAAGACACTAATTCTTCCATCTAAACCCCTAAGAACATGGGCGTATCTCCGGCCATTCTGGGGAACGGGGGTGCTTTAGGTTAGGAAGCATTACTCAGGGAATAGGGAAAGCTCCTTACCGTCAGAGAAGAATAGAATAAAGTTTCAGGCTGTTCCTAGAAACGTTTATTTTCACCACCAAGCGGCTCATCCTCATGGGAACTATGGCAAAACTCAAGTCACTTCTTGCGTTAAGCATCTTGGCCCTGGGCATTCATCCGTTCGCCGCCAAGGCGCAGCAGAGGCCCTACTTCGATGCTCCACTTGAACTTCCGGGCCGAGTGGAAGGCGAGAACTTTGACCGCGGCGGCAAAAATGTCGCTTACTTCGACACGACCCCCGGAAACCGCGACCAGGCCTATCGCAAGAGCGAGGACGTGGACATCGCCCGTAACGTCCACACCACGGGCCATCACATCAGCGCCATCCGGAAGGGCGAGTGGCTGGAATACACGGTCAACGTCGCGGCCGCCGGCGATTATGATTTCACGGCATCCGTCGCGACCACCGCTTCCGGCAAGAGCTTCCAGATGCACATTGACGGCGTCAACCGGATGGGGAATATCAAGGTCCCCAACCGGGGAAGCTACCAAAGCTACTCCCTCACTTCCGTCAAGCGCGTGAAACTGAGCGCGGGCCGGCACCTGCTTCGGTTCCAGACCAAGTCTGAATATTTTGATGTCGATTTCTTCGAATTCAAAAAAGTAAGCAATGATCCTCCTCCGCCGCCGCCACCGCCGCCAAACGGCAAAGTGAACCTGATCCTGGACCTGGATATCTTCAACGACTCTGACGATGCGGGGGCCCTGGCCGTTCTGCACAGCCTGATCCGGTCCGGCGAGGTCAATGTGCTCGCGATGATGGTCACGGTGTCTTACCCGTATAGCGCCCCAGCCACCGATGCGATCAATACCTATTTTGGACTCCCGAATATCCCGATCGGGATTCTGAGGGATAATACCCTTCTCCCGACAGGCGGCTGGTACAGCCAGATTTCCGCCAACTACCCCCACGATCTCGTTAATGCACCCAACGCGACAACCCTCTATCAGCAAATCTTGTCCCGACAGCCGGATAACAGTGTCGTGATTGCGACCATCGGTCCGCTCCGCAACCTAGACAACCTGATGGCTTCCTCTGGAGGCATGGATCTGGTCCGGCGGAAAGTGAAGAGGCTGGTCGCCGCAGGAGGATGGATTTACGAAGACGGCTCTTCCGGAACTTCCTTTAACTACAAACTGTCCGCCTCCAGCACCCAACGGGTCATCAACCATTGGCCGGGAGAGGCTTGGTTTGTGCCTAACCAGGTGGGTGACAAGGTCAAGACGGGAAATCGCCTCCTGGCCACCAAATCCAACTCCAATCCCGTGCGCAAGGCGTATGAAATCGCCAAAAGTCGATACCACGGCCCCGATTTTCGGCCGAGTTGGGACCAAATGGGCGTGCTGGTCGCGGTGCGGGGCCTCTGGGGCGGGAGGCTGACGTCCGAAACCAATGGACAGCTGAGATCAGACCCGGGCGGTAACGTGTCCTGGAAATATCCTTCCTTCCACTACCCTGACAAAAATCACCACTGGATCAAGCTGAACATGAGCCCGTCGAGGATGAGCGTCCTCGTCGAGGACATGATGATGATCGATCCGTGAGGTGGGGAGCTAAAAGAGAGCTCGACCGGAAAGTAATGCGCGGACAAGTGGCTGGACGCAATTCTATGCTCTTCAGGAAGGTTTCATGGGGCAACCAGCCCACATCCATCTGCAGGATTTGGATCCTAACTCCCTTTATATGAAAGGTATATACCGAATACTCCTGCTCTCCCTGCTGCTGTTCTCCACCGTTTCCTGCGACGACAACGACGGCCTGCCAGACCCAACCCAGAACGGGGCTGGAATAATGGCTGCCAAGGTAAACGGACAGGTGTGGCAGAGCAGTTCCTGCCTGACCTGCATTGGAGGCGGAACCGGCTTGGAGGCACATTACGAAAACATGTCCTTCATCATCAGGGGAGAGCAGCCCGGTAAGAAGAAATCAGTGCTGGAACTGATTGTGCAGGGGGTAAACGGCCCAGGGAACTACGCGCTGGGAGAATTCACGCCCGGTGGTAACCGTTTTGAGGAGTTAGGCAGTTTCGGGAGGTACACCGACTTGGCAGTAAGGGGAACTTCCAAAAGTTTCCTGACCTCCGCCACTAATCCAGGAGCCCTCACCGTCACCAAGCATGACACCCTGAACAAGGTCATCTCCGGCATCTTCTCTTTCCGTGCGCCCCTGGAAGGCAGCGCCACCGAGTATGTGGAAGTGACCGCCGGCCGCTTCGATGTGAAATACCAGTGAATCTGAACACTCACGTCCTACACCTACGACCTACCCCACCCAACACACCGGTTTATTCCCCCAGGGCTGTTTGGATTTGCAGAAATGCTTGTCGCGTTTGTTGAATGTCCCCTTCTCATTTTTTAGCTCCCGCAGACAATTGTCTACATCCCCGTCAAACTCACATGAGTAGGGCGAAATGTAAAGGGACTATGAAAAGGATACTTTTCGGCCTGAAGCAGCTTCCTTTCTTTTGCAAGTGGTTTCTTCATACCTATATATTTGGCTAACCACTATTTTACTTATTGATAATCAATAGGCAACATTCCCATAATGTGCACAGGGTACCTTGGTTGCATCTAACCTTTCACCTTTACCACATATCTATGGGAAGAAAATTACTGATTATCATGGCGCTGTTAGCGCTGCTGATCCAGATAGCCTCCGCGCAGACCCAGTTCCAGGCAGGCGACATCGTGATTGTAGGATACCGCATGAACGCCACCAATGCCGGAGATGAGATCGCCCTCCTGCCGCTGGTGAATATCCTGCCGGGCACCACCCTCCACTTGACAGATGCCAAGTTCACCTCCAATGCTCAACCCCAGTGCGCAGGAGGACTTACCTGGACGGCCCCCACGTCTGGAGTGGCAGCAGGAACCATCATCAAGATTCAGAATGATGTGCCCAGCGTTAGCCTAGGAACATTAGCTGGCTCTGGCTTCGGACTGAGTTCCAGCGGAGACCAGGTTTTGATCTACACCGGCACCGCGGAAGCCCCCAGCTACATCACTGCCCTTAGCTCTAACAACTGGGTTACCGCTAATACAAGCTGCAGTGGCAGCAATTCCTTACGGCCCTCCACACTAACAGACGGCACCACCTCCATTAACCTGAGCACTGCTCCTGGTAACACAGGGGGGAACACGGTTAATGCCTATTATAACGGTTCTCAGACCGGCACTGCGGCGCAGATACGCCAGGCAGTTCTCAACCCTGCCAATTGGGTGGGGATAGGTTCAGGAACCGCCGCCCAAGCTTGGCCTAACTGGGCTTTCCCAGGTCCACCCGCCGTTTCAGGGGCCACCACTGTTAGTAACACTTCGCTACAGCTTACTTTTAACCGAGAGCTGGAGCAAGCGTCTGCTATTAACCTAGCCAATTACACGGGCATTGCAGGACTGCAGCAGGCCGTTCTGAGCGAAGACAAAAAGAAGGTCACCTTAACGTTTACTACCCCGTTTACCTCGGGCGCTCCTTACTCCTTAGTGGTGAACGGCGTCAAGGATTTAGAGCAAAGATCGATGTTCAGTGCCTACACCTTCAATTTCACTTATTCCACAAGTATTGCCTGGAAGGAGCGGTTTATGACCGTGTCTGAGAATGGAGGCCCGCTCAGGGTAGACTTAACCTTGGTGAACCCTTCGGATGCCACCGTGCAAGTGGTGGTGAAACCAACCCCGTTTAGCACGGCTTCCGCAGCTGATTTCACCTATGCCACCCAGACCATCACCTTTACCGGCAACAGTGCGGCCACCCAGACCGTCACTATTCCCATAACAGATGACGCACTAGCCGAGCAGGACGAGTATGTGGTCCTGAACCTGGAAAGCCCCAGTGGTGTCAGCATCTCTGGCAACCCGTTTATCACCCTGTACATCAAAGACAATGACCGTCAGGCGCCGCAGCCTAGCCGGGAGATCCAGTTGGGGCACGTGGCAAGTTTCACCCCTAATACCGCCGAGGGTAGTACCACCGAGATCGTGGTGCATGACCGGGCCTCACAGCGACTATTCATGACCAGTGCGGTGCAAGGCCGTCTGGATATCGCTGATTTCTCAAACCCCGCTGACATCCGTCTGATAAAGTCCATCGATATGAACCCGTATGGGGGCATCACCAGCGTTGCGGTGAAAAATGGAGTAGTGGCCGTGGCTTCCCCCAACGCCAACGAGCAACTCAACGGCTCCGTGGTTTTATTTGATACCGATGGAAACTTCAGGAAGCAGGTAACGGTGGGGGCGCTGCCCGATATGATCACCTTTTCCCCTGACGGCTCTAAAATCTTGACGGCAAATGAAGGGCAGCCCAACGACGCGTATACGGTGGACCCCGAAGGCTCCATCAGCATCATTGATATCTCCGGTGGTGTGGCCGCAGTAGAACAATCCAAAGTGACAACGCTGCTCTTTGATGCTTTCAACAGCCAGGAAGCCCAGCTGCTGGCCTCTGGCGTGCGCAAGACGAAAACTTCCAGCACCCTATCCCAAGACTTTGAACCCGAGTATGTCACCGTCGCCCCTGATTCCCGCAGGGCATGGGTCACCCTTCAGGAAAACAACGCCATTGCCGAAGTGAACCTGGAGAACAACACCATTACCGCCATATGGCCATTGGGCACCAAAAACATGGGAGTCATGGGGAACGGCTTCGATGCCTCTGACAATAACAACCAAGTGCTGCTAGCCAACTGGCCAATCAAGTCTTTTTATATTCCTGACGCTGTGGCGAACTACACCGTGGGTACCACCACCTACCTGGTCACTGCCAACGAGGGAGACGAGAAAGAATACGCCGGCTTGAACGAGCGCACCACCGTAGGGGCAGCTAATCTGGACCCAACAGCTTTCCCCAACGCGGCGGTCTTGAAAGAAAGCCACAACCTGGGCCGACTGCGCATCTCTAACCTGCAGGGCGACACCGACGGTGACGGAGACTTTGATGAGCTTTACATGTTGGGTTCACGGTCTTTCTCTATCTGGAATGCCGCCACAAAAGCGTTGGTATATGACAGTGGTGACGCTTTTGAGCTGTTTACTTCAAAAGACCCTGCAATCTCTCCGCTCTTCAACGCCGACAACGAAGGCAATGGCTTCAAGACCCGTAGCCGCGCGAAAGGCCCCGAGCCGGAAGGAGTAGCCGTAGCTTCCATTGAAGGCAAGACGTATGCCTTTGTGGCGCTGGAGCGGGTAGGTGGCCTGATGGTGTATAACATCACTGACCCTGCTAACCCGCAATTTGTAGACTACCAAAACAACCGCAGTCTCACCACCTTTGCCGGAGACCACGGACCGGAGGGAGTATTCTTCGTAGACCGCGGCGAAAGCCCCGATGGCAGGTTCTACGTTCTGGTGGCTAACGAACTAAGCGGTTCCGTGTCGGTGTACAAAATCCAGAATACCCTTACGGCCCTGGAGCCAGAAGCTGGTTCTAAAGAAGAGTTAAATCTTTATCCAAACCCTACCAATGGGTCTAAAGTCCACCTCAGCAAAAAAGCTAATGTAGAAGTGCTGGACGGGCTCGGACGTAAGATCTACGCGGGCACCGGGGTGCAAACCCTTGATGTCTCCGGCTACGCCAAAGGCCTTTACTTTGTGAAGACAGAAAAAGGAGAAGTTCGTCGTTTGATTATCAAGTAAGAGGAACACTCCTTCGCATCAACACCACAAGAACAGAAGCCTGCTTCTGTTCTTGTGGTGTTTTTTGTTTTTGGTTTTTTGCAGGCTGATCAAAACTCCGGTTCCTTTTGAGCGGGGCCGTTTCCAGGATGCTCTTCCCTGAGACGCCACTTTAGTGTGCGATTTCACAAAACGGCAATAGTACCTTAACGATATGGAAATAAGTGGAAGGTATATTTACCATGTGGTTGTACTATAACTTTTAAGTTTAGAATCCACCCACATACTCCTCAGAGCGTTGATTGAATATGAATCTGGCATACTTTCCCAACTCGTTTCATTATTGGACATGAGAAAGATAAAAGACTTTATACAGAATACCCTCATCGTTTTCCTAGTACATCGGATGCATTCTTTTGACTCGCCGTTCAAGCGTCACTAACATTTAACGTATCGCCTATGAAGCGCGTCAAGTCCCCCAGAAAAAGGAAAGTAGAAGTGGTGGTTATTTCAGACGTGCACCTAGGCACCTATGGGTGCCATGCCAAGGAATTATTGGCATACCTCAAGAGTATAAAACCGAAAAAAGTCATCCTCAACGGGGATATCATAGACATCTGGCAGTTCAGCAAAAGTTACTGGCCCACGGCCCACATGCAGGTAATTAAGCACCTGACCGGCCTAATTTCCAAAGGCGTAGAGGTCACCTATGTCACGGGCAACCACGACGAGATGCTGCGCAAGTTCGTTAAATTTCGGTTGTCTTCTTTTTCCATCCAGAATAAGGTGGTCTTGGAGCTGGATGGCCAGAAGGTATGGATTTTCCATGGCGATGTCTTCGATGTGACCATGCAGCATGCCAAGTGGCTGGCCCGCCTGGGCGCTCATGGCTATGACCTGCTCATCCTCCTCAACCGGCTGGTAAACTTTCTCTGCCATAAGCTCCACCGGGAGAAAGTATACTTTTCAAAAGGCATCAAGAACCGGGTAAAAAGTGCCGTCAAGTTCATCAATGACTTTGAAACGATTTGCGCCGACCTGGCCATTGAAAACCAATTTCAGTATGTAGCCTGCGGGCACATCCATCAACCAGAGATCAAGGAAATTATCACCCCTAAGGGAGCAGTCACCTACCTGAACTCAGGCGATTGGGTCGAAAACCTTACTTCTCTGGAATACTATAATGGGCAATGGCACCTATATAAATATCAAGATGAGGTAACAGAGCTCAATCATCTTGCCGAGGAACCAACGGTAAGCTCTCTTGATAGCAGTGCCATCTTCCTGGACCTGATGTCAGAATTCAATCTCAAACGTGCATGAAAGTACTCTATGCTATACAAGGCACCGGCAACGGCCACCTGAGCCGGGCCCTGGAAATTGCCCCCATCTTACAGAAAAAATGCCAGTTGGACATCTTGTTAAGCGGGTGCCAGGCAGACCTGACGTTACCTTTTGAAGTGAAGTACCGTTTCCACGGCCTAAGTTTCATCTTCGGCAAAAAAGGAGGCGTCGACTTTGTGGAGACCTTTTCCCAACTAGAAACCCGGGCTTTTTATGACCAGGCACGCCAGCTTCCGGTAGAGGACTATGACTTAATCATCAGTGACTTTGAGCCCATTTCCGCCTGGGCCTGCTCGTTCAAGAAAAAGCCCTGCGTAGCATTAAGCCACCAGGCAGCAGTTATTGATCCCACCGCTCCACATCCTAAGAAAGAAGACCGGTTGGGCAAACTGATCCTACAGTACTATGCCCCGGCCACCGCGCATTATGGTTTTCACTTCCAGCGCTTCTCACCCGACACGTTCACCCCAGTCATTCGGGCGCAGGTGCGGGAACTAGAACCTACAAACCAAGGGCACTACACGGTCTACCTTCCGGCGTACGCCGATGAACTGCTTTTGAAGAAGCTATCCAAATTCGGAGAGGTCAAGTGGGAAGTCTTTTCTAAGCACAACCGCCTGCCCATCCGGCAAGGCAACATTGAGATCAAACCGATTGACAACGAGTTATTCATCAAGAGCATGGCTTCTAGCGCCGGAGTGCTCTGCGGGGCTGGGTTTGAGACACCCGCCGAGGCGCTTTACCTTGGCAAGAAGCTGTTGGTGGTGCCCATGAAAAGACAATATGAACAACACTGCAACGCGGCCGCTTTGGCCAGCATGGGAGTGCCGATGGTGAAGAACTTGAAGCCAAAGAACCTGCCTAAGATTGCTGAATGGCTCCAGGAAGGGCACGTCATTCCGGTGGACTACCCAGATGAAACCGAGCAGATACTTGAGATGATTTTGGCGGGCGATTACCAAACCAAAGCAGAAAAGCCGAAAAAGGGCTCCTTTCGGCAAAAGTGGCACGAAGCCATCATGCCTTCCCTCAGGGCGTTCTTTGTTTAATATATAGTTTGAAGGCAGCATTGCTCCTCACTCAGGTGCAACGCTGTTCAGGGGCCAAAACGGCATGATGGAGCACGAACTAGCGGCAACGCAGCACACACACGATTTACGTAGAGAGTCATTTGGAAAAGAGTTTGCATGGGGCGTTTCTACCGCCGCCTACCAAATAGAGGGCGCCCATGATGCCGACGGGAAAGGCCCTTCCATCTGGGACGAGTTCACCAATACTAGGAAAAAGATCCTCCGGGGAAACCACGCTAACCACACCTGCGATTTCTATAACCGGTACCCCGCTGATCTGGACCTGATGAAGGCCATGCAAATCCCTAATTTCCGCTTCTCCTTTTCCTGGCCCAGAATCTTGCCGGAGGGGATTGGCTCCGTTAACCAGAAAGGATTGGATTACTATGACCGGCTCATTGACAATTGCCTTGTCCGGGGCATTGAGCCTTGGGTCACGCTCTACCACTGGGATTTGCCTGCGGCCCTGGAAAGAAAAGGCGGTTGGGCCAACCGGGATATCGTGGGTTGGTTCACAGAGTACGTGCAACTTTGCGCCTCCAGGTATGGGGATAGGGTTCGCCATTGGATGATCTTGAACGAACCTATGGCTTTTGTGGGCGCCGGTTATTTCCTGGGCATTCACGCTCCTGGCCGCCGCAGTATCAACGGCTTCTTGGCCGCCACCCACCACGCCACCCTTTGCCAGGCAGAAGGCGGTCGGATTTTGAAAGGAATTTTGCCGCATGCCGAGGTAGGCACCACCTTTTCTTGCTCCCACATAGAACCCTTTCGCGATCTACTCCGCGACCACAAAGCCGCCCAGCGGGTAGATGCCTTGTTGAACCGCTTGTTTCTGGAACCAGCCTTGGGCCTGGGCTATCCCTTCGCTAACATCCCCTACTTGCGACGGATAGAAAAATACTTCGCTCAGGATGATGAGGCACTTCTTCCTTTTGATTTCGATTTTATAGGCCTGCAGAACTACACCCGCGAAATGGTTAGGTTCTCATTTTTCACACCTTTTCTGCAAGCCAGGCTTGTACCGGCCTCAAAGCGCGGGGTGGAACGCACCGTAATGGATTGGGAGGTGTACCCAGAATCCATTTATCACATGCTGCAAAGGTTCAACGGGTATGCCGGAGTCCGGAAAATCATCATTACGGAGAACGGCTCTGCGTTCCCCGATACAGTTACCAACGGGCAAGTACACGACCCCCAACGGGTAGCGTACCTGAATAACTATTTAATGCAGGTGCTCCGCGCCAGGCAAGAGGGAATAAAAGTGGAGGGATACTTCGTCTGGACGTTTACCGACAATTTTGAATGGGCAGAAGGATACCACCCGCGTTTCGGTCTGGTGTACGTGGACTTCCAAACCCAGGAACGCATCATTAAATCTTCGGGCCAATGGTACAGCCGCTTTCTCATGAATGCCTGAGTTGCTTACAGGTTAGAAGGGAGTTTGAAAGAATAGTAAGGGAAACAATGCTAGTTCTGGCATTAAAGCTTCGTTTTTCTCTCCGTTTACGAGCTCTTCTCCTCCAGTATTACCATTCAGTTAAGGTTCTGATTAGGGGATTATCCAGAATGTAGGATTCCTACCTTTGGGATGTTTGTTTGCAAGGAAATCATAAAAGCGGCGGCCCTGTGGCTGCCGTCTTTATTTATCAAGGCTAATTTTTCAAGTATTTTATGAGAGTTTGACGATTGAGCTGCCTTCAAACTGCGAGGGGATGGTTTTAGTTTACTACTTAACATTAAGGAAGCACCAATTATTTTTTTGTATGGAGTACTTTATAAGTGGGAGGAAGTAGAACTAAGAATAGGTTTTAACATTAGGTGTCCCGAATATAGTAGATTCAGGAGTCCAGTTACAGTTAACTAATAGAGCTAGTAAGCTTAGGTTATCCGTTTAGCAACTAGTTGTGTGTCATCAAATATGATAATTCATGTTTTCTAAAAAACCTGCTAGAACATTTGAACTCTCAAATGATTTTAAAAGTGCTTTAAGACACTTTGCATATTATTATACGAATGGAACATTGCCTTATGTAATTGGGGACGAGACAATCCTTAAGAATATTAACTATCGTGATGACTTGAAGGAAGAAGCTAGTTTAGTGGAACAAGCATATGCCATTTTTGCGAATACTATCCAAATGGACGAAAATGGAAAAGTCTTAAATAAGACCCACGCTATGAAACGAGCGGCTCAATGGATAAGGTTTGTATGCCGAACCGAAGGAGATGATTTTCAAGTAGTACCTGAATTTGAAGACTGGGAGGTTGAGCTATTTTAAGATAAATAATTATACCGACACACAACAACACCTAAACGTCAGTCTCGGCCGACTGCCTAGCTCGCCGTTTAACCTAGTAAGTTACCTGTGATTAAAACAATGAAACAATGTGGCCTTTAGACGATATTACAGTTTATTACTACGGTTCCATAATCAAGGACACCCCTGCTGATTGGGAGTTTCGAAAAACGGTCAACTTTGTTTCAGACTATTATCACAACTCTTTACAGGGCTATAAGCCTCCTAAAACAGGAAGAATCTGCATCGCGGTAAACCAAGGTAAACTGCCGCAGGGGCCTTTATCCTTTGGGTCTATCCGCAAGCTCTTCACTTCAATGGATGAAGAATTATACCTTCGCCTAAGTAAAGTTGAGCAGTACCGATATCTGCTTGAGTTAATTCATAAAACTGTTTTGGGGGCCGCAGAGACCTTAGGCTGGGACAAGTCTGCTTTTGAATCTGCATACGCAACAGTTCTTGACTCTGACTTCGTGTTTGAGAAGCACTATAAAGAGAAGAAATCAAGAAACAGGAAAAGCACAGGGGTTGCTGTTTTGGCAAAGACGGAGGATAGGGCTATCCTAAGAGTTAAGATAACCACAGGGGACTTCGCAAGTGAAGCAGTGCTGTTCGATAAGAGAAATTGGTACTGGGGAGACAGCTCGTATGGAATTGCAGAGAAGTGTAAGTGGATTGATGAAGGATGCTTCGGTTATGAATCCAAGCCAACTAATGAACATGTCTATTATTCAATCAAGGAGGGTAAAGTGCAAACTAACATGGCCTTTGAAGATTCTGTCTTCTGAAAAAGTAACCACAAGCAACAAAGTATAGCAGTTATTCTTCGGCTCACGCTTCGTCCATCTGCTATACAAGTACGTTAGAAAACAAAAAATAAGCCTTATTCATACTGCATCCGGTAACTCGTAAGCGGTATGAACAAGGCCTATTTTATATATCTTTTTGCGAACTCTAGTTCCTTTAGAACCTGTCTGAGGTATTGGCTTTTCCTACTGATTCAAAGTGCGTCGCCTGTTTGATGGTTTTTCCTTTCCCCTCGGCGTCTTCATAGGAACGCTCTTCTACTTCCACAGAGAGAGTCTTGCCCTTTAGTTCCTTTGTGTCTACCTCGGTTTTGTCTATCCCCAAGGCCTTCAAAAAGGAGGCTAGAATAGGCTGCCCTGGCTCGCTTAGGTAAAAGCGCTGGTTCACGAAACCGTCTTCGTTCTCCAAGCGACAGTTGATGAACGGAATTTCCTTGTTCTCGCTCTTTCCTTCTTCTACTTCCGTTACAGTTACTGTGTGCCGACCTTCCGACAAAAATGGCTTTTCTTCTATCTTCAGTTTCATAAGCTTTACTTTCTTTTGCTAATTATATACGCATATTCTTACTCCTAGTTTTTATAAATACCTAAATTCTTTCATTTTGCTAATTATTTTATCATTCACATCTTCCTTTCTTGACTCTTCAGCTTAAGATGACCATTGCTTGGCTTGTTGTATGGTTTGGCCAAACCCTTTAAAAAAAGGTTTAACTAGATACAAGAAGCAGGGGCTTTTGATCAAAGAACAGGGTGATGCTTCTCTTCCAAAGTTTTTGCCTTAGACTACACTGGGCGGTTTCAATTCTTTCTGACACAAACAGAAAAGCCCTCGGTAGAAATCTACCCAAGGGCTTTTCGCATGCTTTTCTGAATTTAGCCTTAAACTGAGGATCTTAGGAAATAGTAACTCGTTTTCCGCCGGAACGGGCAGACTCATAGATGGCCATCAGAATTTTTACGTCACGAAATCCCATCTCACCGGGCACGATGGAGGGTTTGTTGTTTCTAAAGCTTTCTGCTTGGCCATCCATTTGGTTAGCCTGTTCAAAGATGTTGGGGTAATCCATTTTCCCCTGGCTGGTTTCCCCTTTTTTGCCTTCATAGCCAAAAGCAGGCCCTAAACGCCACCAACCCTTTTCTGCTTTGCCTTCCAGAAAATCTTCCCGCTGAGCATAGCTGCTGTTACATTCTGCCACTACCCCATTCTCAAACTCCATGCGCCAACTAATAGATTGCTCTACCTCTTTGAACAGTTCAGGCCGGGTCACCTCCCCAAATTTGGCAGTTACGGCAACGGGTGCTTTCCCCATGGTATAACAAGCCCCCTGTACGCAGTAAATCCCCATGTCCATCAAAGGTCCTCCGCCAGACCGTTCCCTGTCTACCCGCCAGCTGTTGGAGCTTCCCCCACCCATGTCAAAGCCGTTGTGCGCCCTAATGCTCTGCACCTTCCCGAAGACCTGTTTCTGGCCTAATTCCATCACTCTTTGATGAAAGGGATCATAGTGCAACCGGTAACCAATGGCCAGCTGCACATTGTTTTCCCGACAAGCCTCCAGCATGCGTTGGGCATCTTCTACCGAGGTAGCCATGGGCTTTTCGCAGATCACATGCTTCTTGGCTTTGGCGGCCCGTATGGTGAACTCGGCGTGCATGGCGTTGGGCAAGACCACGTACACAATGTCAATGTCTTTGTTATTGGCAATCTGGTCAAAGTTCTGGTAGTTGTAGATGTTCTTGTCGGGGATGTTGTACTTGGCTTTCCAGGCCTCAGCTTTGGAAGGAGTACCGGTCACGATTCCGGCCAGATAACAGTTCTTGGTTTCCTGCAGCGCCGGGGCAAGCTGGTGGGTGCTGTATCCGCCCAGTCCTACCAAAGCAATTCCCAGTTTTCGGGTTTGATTTTCTGTGGCTTCAGTTTGCTTTTCCACGGGCGCCGTGCCCCCGGATTTATCAGAACAGAAGGAAAACAGCGGTAAGCCTATGACCGAGGAGCCGATGGTGAACGTGAGTCCTTTCAGGAACGTGCGACGGTCGTTATTTAGGGAAGCGTCATCTTTTCTCATGCGCAGAACGTGATTGTCTTACAACTTAAGGTAAATTTCTAGATATCAGGAGCATCTGTTTAACAGAGCAGGATAATTTTCTTAGTCCATGATACGCACGATTTTCTTTTTTGTGTTTTGAATCTCTTTGATTAAGCAAACCCCTACTCTACCTGAAAGTAGAAACGCCTTTCCAAGTCTTGGCTTGAAAAGGCGTTTCAGGTATGTTTTTGGAAAACTTACTGAGAAACAGGTTTCCCCTATTTTCTGGACAAGAGGCTTGGTGGCGTGTGCACCGGCTGAGTATCTTTTTAGATGTATTTGGTAGCCATACTTCTTGTTTGTTTTCTAAGCCAACAGCCTAGGGTTTTCCTGATACGTTTTCCAGAGGAACTCCCCGAAGAGCGTGTTGGCCCAGGCAAACCAGGAGCGGGTGAAGTTCTTGGGGTCGTTCTTGTGGAAAGACTCGTGCATGAAACCGGTTCCGCCGTGGGTGCTTTTCAGGGATTCAATGCAGGATTTTACCTCTTGGGCATTGGTAGAGGTGAGGCCGCGCATGGTGATAGCCATGGGCCAGATCATATCCTGCCCCACGTGCGGACCGCCAATCCCTTCGGCGGCACTGCCTTTGAAGAAGAACGGGTTGTTCTCAGACAAGATGTATTTGCGGGTATTTTGGTAAACCGGGTCAGAAACGGGCAAGGCGCCCAGGTACGGCAAAGACAGCAAACTGGGCACGTTGGCATCGTCCATGAAATAATAATTCCCGAAACCGTCTACCTCAAAGGCATAGATTCTGCCGTGCTGCGGATGGTCTACCACCGCGTGGGTCTGCAACGCTTTCTCTACCTCAGCCGCCATGGCCAACAGCGTATCTGCGGTATTCTTGTCTTTAGCGATGGCGTTCATCATTTCGGCGGCCTGCCGTAAACTCACTACCGCGAAGAAGTTGGATGGCACCAGGAAAGAGTAGATAGTAGCATCATCGCTGGGCCGGAACGCGGAGCAGATTAAGCCCACGGGCTTCACCGGGAAACCGTAGCCACCCATGGGCAAAGTATCAGTAGGGGCATGCGTGACGCGCTGGAATTTGTAAGGTCCCAAGTTCTCTTTGCGCTGCTGCTCTTTGAAGGTCTGGTGGATGGTTTTGATGGCCTGCTGCCACTGCACGTCAAATGGTTTGGTGTCTCCGGTTTCCTTCCAATAATGGTAAGCCAGCCTAATGGGGTAACACAAGGAATCAATCTCCCACTTGCGTTCGTGCACGCCAGGTTGCATTTTTGTCAGGTCCGTCTTCCACTCCCCTACCTTGTTTTCGTCGCCGTAGAACGCGTTGGCATACGGGTCCTTTAAGACATAAGAAGTCTGCCGATTGATCACCCCTGCTACCAACTGTCTTAGCGGTTCATCTTTCTTTAGAAATTGGAGGTAAGGCCATACCTGCGCCGAGCTGTCGCGCATCCACATGGCGTCAATGTCACCGGTGATGACGTAGGTATCGGGTTTGCCGTTGACGTTTTTATGGGTAACGGTAGTATCTAACGTGCTGGGAAAACAGTTCTCAAACAGCCAGCCCAGTTCTTTGTCCTTCACATTCTTCCGGAACTCCTTGATGGCTGCCTCCACCGATTTACTCTGGAAATTACGCTTGGTCGCCGGCACCCGCACCACCGGAAAATCAGCGGTAGAGGCAAATAAAGACATAGGTGCGATAACGGCGCCGGCGCTTAAAAAGGCTGAGCTTTGAATAAAGGTTCTCCTGTTCATGTAGGTTGGTTTTTTGAATATCTTGGTAAAAAGCTTTTTCCTGAGTAAGACTAGCTTATTTGATATTCTGCTTCGCTACGCCTTCCTGCGTGATTTTCACCGGCTGGATAAAGCCTTTCTCGTCAAAGGTCATGCGGTCAATGCAGGTCACGCGGTGGTCCCTACCTGTATCGCCCAGGGGTCTTCGGTGATAGACAATGTACCAGTCATCGGACTTGGGATCATGCATGACCGAGTGGTGCCCGGCGCCGGTGGCCACCTGCGGGTCCTGCGCCAGAATGGTGCTGATGCGCTTGAACGGGCCCATGGGTGAATCGGCGATGGCGTAGGCCACCCGGTAATCGGGGCCTCCCCAGCCGCCTTCTGACCACATGAAGTAATACTTGCCGTTTTTCTCAAACATGAACGGACCTTCCACATAGCCTTCCGGGGTGATTTCCTTAAAGGTTGTTCCGTCTTCAAAGGGCGTAAAGCCGGTAAAATCGTCTTTCAGCTTGGCAATGTTGCAGTGCCGCCAGCCGCCGTAGATCATGTAGTATTGGCCGTCTTTGTCTTTGAACACAAACTGGTCAATGGGCTGCGCGCCGTTATGGAATTTGTCTATCAGCGGTTTTCCCAGGTAATCTTTGAAGGGGCCTTCTGGCTTATCAGCAACCGCCACACCAATACCCCCAATTTCATTATCGCTCTGGATATCATTGGCCCCGAAGAACAGGAAGTACTTTCCCTTCTTCTCCACAATGGCCGGCGCCCAGATGGCTTTATGAGCCCATTTCACCGCGGTGGTGTCCAAGATGCGGGGGTGTTTGGTCCAGTTCACCAGATCTGGCGAGGAGAAGGCATCAAAGAACACCTGCTTTTCATAAAGCGCCGAAAAGGTGGGATAGATCCAGTACTTCTTCCCGAAGATGGCACCCTCCGGATCGGCGTACCAGCCGGGGAAAACCGGATTGCCGGCGGTGGTTTTCTCAACGGCTTTGGTTGCTTTCTTTGGAGCCGTTTTGGCTACGTTTTGGGAAAAGGCAGGCAAAACCGCACCAGACAGAAGGCCGCCGAGAATCAACGTTTTAAGGGATGTTTGAAGAGACATAAAGGCAGTTAAAATTTGGAAAGGCTGCCTTCAGGAAAACTGAAGGCAGCCCGGATGAGGAAACAAAGGCCCTACAAAATAGACAAAGTATCGGTCTGTTTCGCAGAGTGGCCCTGTTGATTTTTATTTGGTGTTGGCGCTTTGCAGCGGCTGTTTGTTTAGCTTGTCTTCCAGCACTTTCATGAAATACCCCCCCACCACCGAACGGGCCCGGAAATTAGGCACCTCGGCGTTGGTGGTCTCGTGCCAGTCACTGATTGGAATCCTGTAGGAAGTCTCGTTAGCGTATTTCCAGACCGGGGCTACAATGGCTTTGAAGTCGGTCGGGTTGTCTGACAGGGTGGCGGTCCAGATAATCCAGTCAGACTTGGTGTAGGTTTTGCGGCTATCCAGCGGGAGTCCGTAAGGCCCCTGTTTGGTAAGGTAAAACTTCACCTCGGTTTCACGCACGCTTTTAGGGAAGATGTTCAAATCCAGGATATCGTCCCAGGCCAGGTTATACTTCTGGCTCCAGGTACCCTTGTTCTCGAAAGCCAGGGTGTAGTGGTTTCCGTCCTCGGCCAGTTTCATCCACTTTTGGGCCATCTCTTTGGCATCGGTGGTGTACTGTTTGGCCACATCGGGTTTGCCCAGCATTTGGGCCAGCATGCCGTAGGAAGCTAGGGCCTCAATGGCTTTCACCGACAAGTTCGCGTTGCGGGCAAGGTGACCGGCAAAGTCATCGGTAGAGAGCTGGTTCTCCGGATCAAAGCCGCTTTTCTTCAGGAATTCGGCCCAGATGGTGAGGGTTTCCCAGTGCTTGCGGGCGTACTCGGCGTTACCTTCCGCCTTCGCGATGGCAGCCGTCAGGATAAGCATGTTACCGGCTTCCTCCACCGGCATGTCCTCACCGTAGGTCTGGCCGTTGGCGATGGGGTATGTGCCCAGGTCATGCGCCGGGAAAGGCTTTTTCCACTGGCCGCTTTCGCTGTAGTAGAAGATGCCGTTTAGCATGCCTTTTAGCAAATCTGGGTTATAAACGAGAAACAGCGGCGCGGACGGGTAGGTCACATCCACGGTGTTGATAGAACCGTTGCTGAAGTTCTCCTTGGACAGAAACAGAATTTCGCCCTGCGGGCTTTTTACCAAAATATGGGCAGCGATGGCTTGGCGATAGGCCAGTTCGCACAGATCCGCATATTCTTTTCCGCCGGCTTTCTGGGCGTCCTGGTACAGCTGCTTGTCAAAGGTCTCGCACTGCTTGATGATCTTGGCGTAATCAGTGGAGGCTTGGGCCAGTTCTTTCTCAATGGTGGCGGCTTCATTTTCTTTCCACCAGGGGCGTAGGTTCTGCTTGAAATACTGGATGGCGTATACCTCATCATACCCCAGCATAAATACCTGTTCTTTGGCTTGGGTACCCACTTGGCCCAAGGGCACAATGGTGCTTAGCATTAGGCTTCGGCCCTGCTCCGTGTTCTGCACCGCCGGAGTTGTGGCGGATAGAAATGGCGCCACCGCTTTCCCCACTGAGGTCACGTACTGGTTGGCTTTGGCCGTGGCCGGAACCGCGACGTACAGGTATCCCCAGTCAATGCGCACATCATCGCCTTTCTTCTGCAGCATGGGCTGGGCAGTGGTGCCGGCTTTGAGGATGGATAGCTTCTCGGCGGTATACTCCTGGGCTTTCACTTCCTGGTCTTGTGTATTCACCGCAATGTCTGAGGAAGCACCCAGGTACAGTTGCACGTTGTGGGCCACCTTGTCATTGGACTTCACTTTCATGGACACGTAAGACACCGGCCGGGCCAGCACGTCCAGGTTGTTCATGAGCAGCGGCGAGGTGAAGGTGGCGGTCACGTCCACTTTGCCGCAGGTGAATTGATAGATGGTTTGGGTGGCGTTCAGTTGCACGCTTTTCTGCACGGCCGGTAGTACCTTGGCGTATTCTTTGGAGGTTTCCTCGCGCACGATACCCGCATCTAGCCAGCGGCCGCCGGCAGTGTTGGCTACGTGGATGGCCAGCACGTTGCCTTCTTTCTTCAGCTTTTTGGCTACCTCAGGCTTGATGGGAATGTACTCGTACTTATGCACCCAGCCTACGTGGCGGTATATCTCCTCGCCGTTCAGGTAGACTTCCACATTGTCGTCGTGGTTCAGTTTCAGGAACAGGTTTCCGGCATCGGCCTCAGAAAAAGAGAAGGTTCTTCGTACCCAGAGGTTGCTGCTTTCCCAGGGGGTTTTGGCCTGGGTTTTATCATCCCCGAAAGGCGCTGCCCCGGTTTTCCAGGCAGACGCGTTGAACTGCGCCGATTGCCAGCCCGCGCCAGGATCATTTTCTGTGTAGGTGAAAGAATAAGGTTTCTCGTCTGCCGCCGCAAGCACTGGCGCGTACACTTTGGCCTCCTGGCCCAGGAACCGGTACACGGCCCCGTCTACCTTCACCATGCCAATGAGGGGCATCTCCTGGCCGGTCCAGTGTTTCGTGGCCGATTTTGACAAATCCTCACCAAAAGACCAGATACTGAAATACGGGTTATGCGTGACTAACGGGTAAGCAGGCGCCCGGAGATCCTGCGCCGTGAGCACTAATTGGGGCAACCATACCAGAAATAAAAACAGACTTATTCTTTTCATACAAATGGGGAAGAAAGGTTTGTTAGCTTATAAAGATGAATTTCAAAACAGTGGAGAGGCTATAATAAAGTTAAGGTTTTCTGCATCTTACACAAGGAAAGCAAAGGGATGACCATCACCAATTCACCTGCACTCTGATGCCTCGGCTGTCATTCTCAAACTGCACCAAATAAGTGTTGGTCTCTTTGTGCCAGGCGGTCTGCACATCTGTGAGTTTCTGGCCTCCGGCAGCGGTTAAGGTGATGGTCTTGGGTTCAGCGGGCAACACCATTCGCATGGCGTTTCTGGTATTGGAGGGGCTTTTGGTCAGGAAAGAATATGCTGTTTTGCTTTTCTTCTCTTCGTACACCCGAGAGGCGGCACACAGCACCGCTGGTTCTTTTTTGCTTTTCAGGCGAGTCAGGTTATAGAGGTAGGCTTGTTGGCCCGGCTTCACTATTTTCTCCGGCAACACCGGTAACGCAGGGTCAAACAAATCCACTACCGGACCGGGTATTCTCAAGGGAGCCTCGCCCACACTTTCGTCTAGAACCGCGGCAATGTCATAAGGTCCTCGTTGCAGAAGGAAGTGGTTTTTCGTAGTGACCTTTCCTGCTTTGGCATCCGTTTCGTAGGCGTTTTTCACTAAAGAGATGAAATCCGTATCCTGCTTTGTTTGGAGCACCAATTCTTTGGGATCCCGGCGCAGGAGGTACACCTTGCCTTTGCCCACCACATAGCTTTGCTTCCCTGAAGTCTCCGTGATACCCAGCTGCTCCAAGAGATGTTCTGAAGGAGCCTTGTAGGTTTTGCCTCCCGTATTCCACCACTCTTTTACCGTCTGAAAAGGGTCTTGGTCCCGTCCCACGTACACCAGCACGCCACCATTTTTGACCCATTTTGCTAAAACCTCGTGAGAAACAGGTGACATCGGTTTCATGTTGGCGTAACTCATGATGAGCACTTTGGTGTTCTTCAGGGTTTGGTCCAGGCCCAGGTTTTCCATGTGCACCGTGCCTACTGGAATACCCTGTTTCAGGAGGGGCATCACCATGCCGTAGAAATTGGAAAGCTGCGGATCTTCGTAGCCTTTGTGCGTGGGGAACCGCTGGAACATCATGGAATTGGCCAGCAGGATGTCAATGCCTTTGGTGCCGTTCACTTGGTTAGAAGACAAGGGCATGTCGTTGAGCGAGTTTACCATCACCTGCATCTGGGTGGCGTAGGTTCTGGGAATAGGCTGAGTCTCATTGCTGTTTTCCATCTTGAACTTACCCAGGTAGATGCGTTTGGGCCAGGGCATCACCTCGTAGGAAGCCACCGTGGGGTACAGCAGCTGCGCCGTGAACGTGGCTTCGTAGTTTCGTTTGTAGTCGTCCCAGGTTTGGCGGCGGTCTTCAATGGGATCGGTGAGGAAGAACATCTTGCGGCCGGTGGGCGCCGTCATGGACACCATGGAGCCGTACTCTAGGAAAGCATTCTCAAACACCCGCTCTTTCAACACGCCGTTAAAGTGGATGGGCTCCCGGGAGGTGCCCGTCCAGACCTGTGCGATGTAGCCGTCCATCCCCTCCAGGTTCGCCAAGCTCGCCTCCGGACTCACGATGGCCCAGGAGGAATAATTGATGAGTGAGTGCGTGGGCACGTAGCATTTGACCGTGACGCCTTTGCTCTGGCTGTAGGACCGCACATAGGCGAACACCTCTTTCAGGGCATTGAAGTAGAGCTGGTATTTCAGTTTGGAGGAAAGGTAAGTCGCCTCGGGAGATTCGTCCTGGGCCATCCAGGGGAAGCCGTACTGTTTTTCCCATTCTTTTTTAAAAGAAGGCCCATAACCAGCGCGGGCCCAGAACTCCGGTTCCTCCAGGTGCACAGCAGTCACGCCCGCATCAATGGCCCTTTTCACCAGTTCCTTCATGTAGGTGAGGTACGTGGCCGAGGGAACCACGTAAGGCACGTCTTTGCCGTGCCAGATGGTTTCGCCGTTCTTCATGACCTGCCCGTCTTCCCAGTGGGTTTTGCCGTCGTACTTGCCCGTGAAGTAATCCTGGTACTCGCCCCAAGCGATGCCGGTCATGAAGTGCACTTTATAACCTTTGTCACGCCAGCTTTTCACGCGGCCCTCAAAGTCTCCGCCTGCATCGTTGATGCCGTACACAATTGCCACATCAGAGCGCACATCGTAGTCGGCTGCCCAGGCATCGGCTATCTGGAAAGCAGTTTTCTCGCCATCGGGCTTGGGAGCTTTTAGCTGGGCATGACTCGTCAAGCCCAACAGCAGGGCACCACTTAAAAGGAAGGCGACTCTTGATTTCAGGACCATGGGGGTTACGGTTGAAAGCGTTTAAATAAACTCAAGCTATTCCTTGGGAGGGCACACCTGCATCATGCCCACCACGCTGCTGGCCTCATAGGACTGGATAGTGCCAGTTGGGCAAGCTACCCGGTAGTCCCTGAAAGTGAGATCTCGCGTCTTGTCCCGATTTTTCCAGGCCAGCGTGATGTTGTCCTGAATCCAGGACAGGTACTGGGGCTGGTTCGCGTCTTTAATAAGCATCATAATGTAGCGCCCGAAGATGGCTTTCAACACACCCTGCTCGTTCCAGTCTCCCTCGGCGGGCAGAATACCGTTGGCGTCGCTCATCTTCTGCTTGGTGTAATCAGCTGCTAGTTTGGCGTCATTCAAGTAAGACTCGGTGCCGGTGGCTTTGTAGAGCATCACGGCTGCCCCGATGCAGGTACCCTGGTTGTAGGTGTAATCGCTCCAGCCCACGTTGCCCTGAACCACGTGAATGTTATCGGCCACCCGCCCGTTGTTGAACAGGTTGGCTCTGGACCACGCGTAGATGGTTTTGGCTTTGTCCAGGTACTGGGCATCTTTGGTAATGTTAAACAGCTCCATGGCCGCAATGACTGTGGGATAGTTGATGCAAGCGTTCTTGCCGTCTTTCGCGAAATTCCAGAACATGCCGCCGTTCACCGGGTCATAGGATTTGCTCCAGACGTGCTGAAATCCTTCTTTTGATTTTTCTAAGTACACTTGGTTTCCGGTGATCTGGTGCGCCCGAGCCAGGGAGATGATCCACCACATCATGTCATCATAGATAAACCACTCGCGGGTGTTGTTCCAGTTATAGCCATCGTACCGTTGGAATCCGCCTTGGTAGATGTCATTGACCAGCTTCAATTGGTTGGCGTCTTTGGTGCGGTTATAGGCATCCATCGCGATGTCCCAGTAGACAGCCTGCGTCCATATGGCGCCTAAGCCCGTCTTAGCTGAGGTACTGTAATACAGTTTTGCCTCTGGATTGTAAAAATGGGTGTTAAACGCAGTGTAGGCGATATTCACATCGGCGGCAGTGAAGGAAGCCATTTCCACAGGAGGTTTGGTGGGGGTTACCTCCTCCTCTTCCTTCTCGCTGCCGCAACCAAGCAGCAGCAGCAGCAACGCTGACAAAGAGAAATACTTTAGCTTATTCATCTTCTAAGAGTTAATCGTCTGAAAAATGGCAGATTTGTCTGCCTTCCCACCTGCTCCCGGGGTGACCCCAAGGCTTACTTCTTCCCTAGTTCTATCGCTTGTCCACTGTCGGCCGCCGATAAAGAGAAAGGTTTGTTCTCTTCTTTGACACCCCGATTCAAGGCTGGTTTATCGCCCATCACGAAGCTCAAAGTTCCGCCCGCCACAATGTCTGCGTGCCGGATATAGTTGTGGTCGTAGGGTTTTCCGTTGAGCGTAGCGGACTGGATGTACACGTTCTGCTTGCTGTTATTCTTGGCTTCCACGGTAAACTTCTTGCCGTTCTCCAGCGTGATGGTGGCTTTCTGAAACACCGGGCTCCCGATGACATACTGGTCGGTGCCGGGGCACACGCTGTAGATGCCCAGGGCGCTTAGCACATACCAGGAAGACGTCTGGCCTTGGTCTTCATCACCCGGGTAGCCGTTCTCAGTGGAATTGTACAGGCGGTCCATGACCATGCGCACTTTATCCTGCGATTTCCAGGGCTCGCCGCCGTAGTTGTAGAGGTACGGCATGTGCTGGATGGGCTGGTTGCCGTGCGCGTATTGGCCCATGTTGGCCATCACCATCTCGGTCATCTCGTGAATCATGCGGCCGTAGGAACCTACTTTCACGGTGTTGGGCACGCTGAACACCGAATCTAGTTTGGCCGTGAACCGCTTCTCGCCGCCCATCAGTTTAATCAGACCTTGGATGTCCTGGAACACTGACCACTGCCAGTGCCAGGCGTTGCCCTCGGTGAACGGTCCGCCCCACTCTACCGGATCGAAATTGGGCAGCCATTCGCCGTTTTCTTTGCGGCCGCGCATGAAACCGGTGCTGGGGTCATACACGTTTTTGTAGTTGTACATATTTCGGGCGAAAAGCTGCTCATAGAAGGAGTTACCCGTGAGTTTGGCCAGTTGGTAGCCGCAGAAATCATCGTAGGCGTATTCCAAAGTTTTCGCGGTGGCCTCGCCGTGCCGCGGCATAGAAACATAACCTAGTGTGTAGTAGTCTTTCCAGCCTTCACGTCCGTTGGCCGGCCCCCAGGGGCCTTTGTTTGTGGCTTCGTGGTAATAAGCATCTAAGGCGCGTTTGGGGTCAAAGGTGCGGATGTTTTTCACCCAGGCATCGGTGAGCAGCGAAATGGCATGGTTCCCGATCATGCTGCCCGCCTCGCCGGGAAACGACCACGACGGCAACCACCCGCACTGATCCTTGGCATCCAGCAGGGCCACCATGTAGCGCCCGTGCATGGTAGGGTGCAGGATAGAGTTCAACGGAAACTGCGCCCGGAAGGTGTCCCAAAAACCGGTATCGGTGTACATGTAACCTTCGTGCACTTTGCCGTCATATGGGCTGAAGTAGTACGGCTTACCGTCTTTGTCGTATTCAAAAAACTGGCGTGAAAACAGACTGGCCCGGAAGAAGCAGGAGTAAAACGTGGCTTTCTCCTCCTCGGTGCCGCCCTCTACCAATACACGGCTCAGGTGCTTGTTCCAAACTGCCTCGGCAGCAGCTTTGGTGTCTTCCAGTTTCTTGTGCTTGCCCAACTCTCTGCTCAAGGTAAGTTCGGCCTGCTCTGGGCTGATGTACGAAGAGGCTACTTTCGCCTGTACTTTTTCCCCGTCTTTGAACTGCACGTATGCCCCGATGCCCTGCCCCTCGCCGGACAAATTACCCACCGAGATCTTGCCTTCTTTGTTTTCCCAGGTTCCTTGGCTGATGAACGGTTTGTCAAAAACGATCACAAAATAGCTTTTGAAGTTGTCCTTCAGGCCCCGGCCGTTGTGCACATAGCCAATGATCTTGCGCTCTTTGGGGATGATTTTCACCATACTCGCGCCGGTGTAGCCATCCAGGACGATGTAGGAGCCTTGGGTACGCGGGAACGAGAAACGGGCGTGTACCCCGCGCTCCGAAGGAGACATCTCGGTGGTGATGTTGTTGTCCAGCTTTACCTTGTAATAGTGCGGTTTGGCCACCTCATTGGCGTGGCTAAACTTGGTGGCCCGCTTGTCTTCATGCACCTCCAGTTTCCCGATGACCGGCATTAAGGAGAATACCGCATAGTCATTGGACCAGGAACTGCATTGGTGCGCCTGCTGAAATCCTCTGATGGTGTTTTTAGTGTATTGGTACTTCCAGCCGTCGCCGTTCTGCCCGGTTTGGGGTGTCCAAGTGTGCATGGCAAACGGTAGTGCCGTGGTGGGGTAGGTATTTCCTCGAGTCAGGTCAAACGAAGAGTTGGTTCCCTGCAAGGTATTCACATACTGCACCAGGCTGGGAGTACCGGCGTAGAGCGAGGCGCTGCATAGCCAAAGAAAGAGAAAGTAGAGAGGTCTTAGTTTCATCTGTGTCTGGGGTAAAACAAATTGAAAGCGTAAGCGAAATCAGAAAAGCTAATCTAAAAAGGCACAACAACTTACTAAATCGTTTTAGCATAAAGCCATTTACCCAGACAAGAAGTAAGATTTGTCTGCTTCCCTATGCTCATATATCAAACTGATAATTATTACAAGGCAGGGTTCAGGGCGTATTGCTGCCACAGCTCATCCACCGTTTTACCCGTCAATTTCACCCATAGTTCAGGTGTATAGGTTTTCTTGCGTAGAGCGGCATCTAAGCTTTCCACGATTTTGGGGTTCTTGTTCTTTTCTAACCAGGCCAGAAAACGGCCGGTGATGCGGTAGCTGTTGGTGTAGTGGTGCTCTGGTTTGAAAGGGGTCAGAGACCAGCCGCCGCCGGCGTTGTCTACCCCGAATTTGTAGCGCACATAATCGGTGATGCCTTCGGTGAGCCATCCTGGGCCGGCGTCATAAGGATAAGCCTGCACCAAATGGAATACCTCATGGGTGACCACATCGATATCATTAGGATTCTGCAGCATCCATAGCGGACTGTACCGAATAATTCCGTCACTGGCTGCCGCTACTCCTTGGTAGGCGGGGTCAATGATGAAGGTGACTTTTTTGGTGGTGTTGGGGTTGAAACGGGCCGCTTCTTTCGGGTATACTTTAAAGAAGGCATCAATCATCCGCTTTTTGGTCTCCTCACCCTGCTGCGCAAAGGCTTGATCCCGGTTGTAGAAGAGGAGCGTGTACGGACCTTTGGTGATGGAATCTTTGCTTATGTAATTCCCGATGTAGGTCCAATCGTCTATGCGGTCTTTGTTCTTTTCCTGGTTTGGCCCCTGGGCACAGGCACCGGTAATGGAGCCAAGAACAAGCATAGAACCTATTAGAAATCGTTTCATATAAATTAGGGATATTTCGTGTAAGATGTTGCTGCCAAAAACAGTCTAAACTTATTTTCTTAAGGTACTCGTGGCTTCCTCTTTCTCCAGCAGACTGGCTTTCCAGGAACTGGCCGCCCCAATCAAAGCCGACTCCTCCCCCAACTCGGCTACCCGTATTGGAATGGATAAGGCATGGTTTAGAAGATGCTGCTCCAGCTCCCCAGAGAACAGATGATAGGCTTTGGAGATGTTGCCCCCGATCACCACCATCACGGCACCCAAGGGTTTCACGGTCGTTCTGATGAACTCGGCCAGATTTTTCCCAAACTCATCAAAGACTGTTTGCACGGTTAGGTTCTGCGGGGCAAGGTCGGCTAGTTCTCTCACCCCCTTTACTTCTTGGCCAGTGAGTTCCCTGAACCGGTTCACGAACCAACGGGTGGAGAGATAGTCCTCGGCGATGCCCTCCTTGAAAGGCGAATTCCACAGGTCGGCGTCTTCTACCTTGCCGTGGTGGCACCAGGCCGAGCCCAGACCGGTGCCTAACGTCAGGCCCAGTACTTGTTCTACGCCCTGGGCGGCGCCGCAGAAGACCTCGCCTAACAGGAAGCACTCGGCATCGTTCAAAAACCGGATGTCGTCTGCCTGCATGGAGAGCTTCTCTGCCAATAATTCCTTTACATTGAGCTTGTAGAGGATGTCGTATTTGTTCTGGTCCTTGATGAGGGAAACGCCGTTGGGGTAATCAAACGGGCCCGGCATGGCGATGCCGATCTTTCCCGACGAAGTACCGTCAAAGCTCTGGGCTTTTTGGATAACCTCGCACCAGTTGCCGATGATCTCGTTCACCGAGCCCTGGGTATTTATTTCACTTCTCACATAACTCCCAGATACAAGAGCGCTCGTTTCCATATCGACAAGGGCTGCGGAAATGTGGGAGCCCCCCACGTCAATGCCAACTACTGTTGCATGTTTCATAAAACTGCTTTTTTGACCTGTCTGAAGACATGACTCGGTTATAAGTAAACCCACTCACGTTCTTTCCAAGGCTTGTTCCTTCTGCTATATTTTGGTCTACCTGAGCTACTCTCCCCTGATGAAAGCGGAAGTTTAGCTCCGCTCATCAGGGAAAATGCTTCTTATCTATCTCTTACTTCAACTTATTTCGCGTTTTGGGTAACATATTGAGGCTTGGAGAACGAGTAAGGGAACGCGCTTTCCTCGGTTCCGCGCTTGGTATTGGGCTTGTCAGCCATATCGAAGCGCAGCTTGGCACCTTTCATCAGCTCGAAGTGGCCTACCCAGTTCTTCTCGTGCTTCTTGCCGTTGAGTTTCAGGTCCTGCACGTACAAGTTTCCTTTGCTGTTGTTGGGGGCTTCAATCTCTACTTTCTTGCCGTTTTCCAGTTCTAAGGTCATTTTGGGGAAGAGTGGGGCGCCTAGAACGTACTGGTCGGTGCCGGGGCATACCGGGTAGAAGCCCATGGCGCTGAACACGTACCAGGCCGAGGTCTGGCCGTTATCCTCGTCGCCGCAGTAGCCGTCCGGGGTTGGTTTGTACATGCGGTTCATGGTCTCGCGGGCCCAATACTGCGTCTTCCAGGGCTCTCCGGCGAAATTGTAGAGGTACGTCATGTGCTGGATAGGCTGGTTGCCGTGCGCATACTGACCCATGTTAGCGATCTGCATTTCCCGGATCTCGTGGATCACGCCGCCGTAGTAAGAGTCGTCAAATACCGGAGGCAAGGTGAACACAGAGTCCAGCTTCTTCACGAAGTTCTGCTTGCCGCCCATCAGGTCAATCAACCCTTGCACGTCATGGAACACGCTCCAGGAATAGTGCCAGCTGTTACCCTCGGTGAAGGCATCGCCCCACTTGAAGGGGTTAAAAGGCGCCTGGAACTTGCCGTCCTTATTCTTGCCGCGCATCAAGCCAGTGGCTGGGTCATAGAGATTGCGGTAGTTCTGGCTGCGCTTGGCGTACAGGTCAATCTCAGCCTGCGGTCTTTTCAGGGCTTTGGCTAATTGGTAAATGGCGAAATCGTCATACGCGTACTCCAGGGTGCGGGCAGCGTTCTCGTTGATGTTCACATCGTATGGCACATACCCCAGCTTGTTGTAGTAGTCCACGCCTTTTCGACCGATGGCGGTGATAGGGCCTTCGTTGTTGGCCCCGTGCACCAAAGCCTCGTACAGCTTCTCAATGTCATAGCCGCGTAAGCCTTTCATGTAGGCATCTGCTACTACCGAGGCTGAATTGTTCCCGATCATGATGTCAGAGTAACCTGGGCTAGACCACTCGGGCAACCAACCACCCTCTTTGTAATCGTTGATCAGGCCTTCCTGCATCTCTTTGTTGATGGCAGGGTACATAAGGTTCAGGAAAGGATACAAGGCCCGGAATGTGTCCCAAAAACCGGTACCAGCGAAGCGGTAGCCGTCGTGTACCTTGCCGGTGTACGGACTGTAGTGCACCACCTTGTTAGCAGCGTTCACCTCGTACATTTTGTGGGGGAAGAATAGCGTGCGGTAGAGGCAGGAATAGAAGGTGCGTTGCTGCTCCTCGGTGCCGCCCTCCACTTTGATGCGGCCTAGCGTATTTTCCCAACGGTCACGGGCTTTGGCCATGGTAGCGTCAAAATTGTCTTGGGCCAGCTCGCGGCTTAGGTTCAGCTCGGCTTGCTCCTGGCTGATGAAGGAAGAAGCGACTTTCAGGTTCACTTTTTCGCCTTTGCTGGTTTTAAAGCCGATCACCGCGCCCGAATGGTTGGAGGTCAGCTCCAGGGAATCTCGGCTGGTGAGTTTATTTCCCCGGAAAGTACGCGCCAGTACAATGGGTTTGTCAACGTAGATCACAAAGTGGTTCTTGAACTCTTTCAATGGGCCGCGGGCGTACTTGGTAGTGTACCCCACAATCTTCCGCTCTTTAGGCAGCACCTTCACGTAAGAACCTTTGTCCAGGGCATCAATCACGATAAACGAGCTATCTGACTTAGGATAAGTGAACCGGAACTGGGCAGCGCGCTCGGTGGGGGTAAGTTCGGCGGTTACGTCATGGTCGGCTAGGTAAACGCCGTAGTAGTAAGGCTTGGCCGTCTCAGACTTGTGGGAGTACCAGCTGGCCCGCCCGTCCTGATCGAACTTCATCTTGCCCGTCACCGGCATGATCACGAACTGACCGTAGTCGTTCATCCAAGGCGAGGGCTGGTGCGTCTGCTTGAAGCCCCTGATTTTGTCAGCGGCGTAGGTGTAGGCCCAGCCGTTGCCCATGGTTCCCGTCTGCGGGGTCCAGAGGTTCATACCCCAGGGCACAGCCACGGCCGGATAGGTGTTCCCGTTGGAGAGTTCCGGTTTGGAGTCGGTGCCCATTAGGGGGTTCACCAGATCCACGGGAGATACGTCTGCTTTCTTAGAAACCTGCGCGGAAGAGAAGAACGGTACGCTTGCTAGAATCCAAATGAAGAGTTTTTTCATTAATCAGGAGCTTTTGATGTGGCCTAATGGCTTGATTTGTTGATTTGTAGAAAACTATTTCTAATTATAGAAATCATATCAGTCAGGTACCGAGGAAGATTCTGCGTTTAGAGACAGTTTTCTACAAACCCATGCTAAAACGTTTTAAGTGGTAAGATAGTAGTTTTATTGCACATTCCAGAGAGATGCTCTCAGTCCTAGTTCAAAACTTCCCTTTACACCGGTAAGGCTGTTCAACGCTGAGGAGCCGGTGGTGTACATTCCGGTAAGGGCCAGTCTTCTTTTCACATCCGCGCCAAACCCAAAGGTCACGTTCTTGGAACTGTGGTACATGCCAAACACATTGAACTGGTTATCTACAAAGGTCAGGTTGGCCCCGGCATCAATCAGGTCATCAAACCCCTTTACCCCGCGGTACACCACTTTAGGTTCTACCCCTACACTGGAACCCAGCGCAAGCTTGTAGCTGGCGGCGGCAAAGTAAGTGGACCGGTTCACGGTATTGCTCTCGTTCAGGCTCTTGTCCAGAAAAGCCCTGATATTGGGAAAAGAGCCCTGAATCGTGAGTTTGGAATCGGTGTAGGCTACACCAACTTCGCCCTCCACATACGGTCCCTGGTCATTGAACCGGGCCACAGTTTGGTCATCCACATCCCCTACCATTTCGTCCATGTCAATCTGCTCGTTCACCACGCCCGCAGACAATCCGAAATGTAACTGGCGGGTACTCTGGTTCAGCGGGAGGTGGTACGAGTACGTAGCCATGGCTCTGGATCTTTTCAGCAAGCCTTCTCGGCTCTGCCCCAGATTCACCCCCAGGCCGACTTTGTTGCTAAGGCCGTACTCAGCGGTGATGGCTTCCGTGGTGGGAGCATCAGAGATGCTCCCCCACTGGTTGCGGTAGTGGAGGTTTACCCTAAGCCCTCCGTTTACCCCAGCCATGGCCGGATTAGCCAGGTACTGATTTTGAAAATAGATCGCTCTCAACGGATTGATCTGGGCGGCACTCTCCTGCACCAGCGCCACGCAGCAGAAGAGAAGCAGAAAGAGAGGCAGCCCTTTTTTTAGGTTATATAGCTTTTTCATATGGCTTTCTATTTTTAATCACGGATAATGGTAAGGGCTCCTTTTGCGGGAGGTATTCCTGAACCTAAGTCAATCACATAATAATACACGCCTTGGGCTAATGGAGAGCCCTGGTATGTCCCGTTCCAGTCGTTTGCGTAGTTCTCTTTCTCATACACCACTCTGCCGGCAGTGTCAAACACTTTCAGTTTGCTGCCTGGGTAAGTATTGATGTTCCAGATCACCCACACATCGTTTTTACCATCATTGTTGGGGGTCAGGATGTTGTTGGCCTGCAAGGCTACGCCACCTTCTACCTGCACCGTGAACTCCGCTTCTTTGGTACAACCCTCGGCGGTGCTGGCAGTCACTTTATAGACATATCCCTGGGTTGGTTTGATTAACAACTTATTGCTGTTCTGCCCACTAATGATGCCCGGCCCGTTGGCCCAGGTATAGGTGTAGCCTTCTTCCCCGGTTACGGTCAATTGGATAGTCTCCCCTCTTGGCACTTTGCCGTTGCGGTCAGCGGCCACGCTCATGTTCAGTTCATAAGAAGTGATTTTGAAAGTAGTGGAGAAGGTGTCAGTTCCGTTGTTCAGGGTACCACCATCGTCTTTCACGGTCACAGTTACGATAGCTTCACCAGGCTGGCCTTCCACCAACTTGTAGGTAAGGGTTGCTTTCCCGTTTTCAACCGTACTTACAGATAAGTCACTGAAGAGCGCACTTCTGTTGGAAGAAACCGAAAGGCTAAGTTGTTGTCCTGGCTCAGAAGCTAAACCTTCCAGTGGAATGGTGTAGGCGTCTACCACGTTACAGCTATTCTGGTCAGCTATGGCTGCAATGGTAGGAGCCTGGTTTGAGCCTTGGGTGATGGTTTCGGCCACTGTAGTATAAGGAGCACTGATGCCGGAGGATTGGCTGTAGTCATTGATAGGCCTAACTCTGTAATAGTAGCGGGTAGCTAATCTAAGTCCTTCGTCTGTGAAAGTGGTAACATTTGCAGCAAGGGTTTGTACAGGTAGAAAGGAGGTTCCGTTGGTAGACCGTTCAATTTGAAATCCGGTTTCGTTTTCTGCCCGATCGGTCCAATCTAACTTCACCTGGGTTTCTGAGAGGGTAGTTGCTACCAGATTTTCTGCTGGCAACGGCAACCTTTCATCATACAAAGTGGTGCCGCTTACGATAGATGAAAAGATAGAATTACCTGACGCACCCATTGCCTTTACCCGATACTGATAAGTAGCCAGTACTCCCAGATTTGTATCGGTATAAGAAGTAGCGCCAGCCTCAACCGAATTCAACCTAGAAAAGGTTACTCCGTCTGTTGAGCGCCAGATCTCATACCCTGTTTCATTAGAGGCCACATCGTTCCAGTTGAGGGTAAGCGTGCTTTCCGTAGCGTTAGAAATCCTTACATCACCCGGGACAGCAGGGGCGTTCTGCGGAATTCCCCAAATTTGCCATTCAGAGATTTGTATGGCATCCCCAGATCCATTGTTCGCCGTGATATCTAACTTGTAATATTTAAATGCCCTATCATTGGTGAAGGAAAAGGACTTCTCTAAACGACGACCAGCAAAAACCTGGTTTATGCGGGTATCAAGAATGGTCCAATCTGTTCCGTTAGTAGATCCTTGGAACGTCCAGTCTTTGGCATCCCTTTCAGGAGCGTCATCACCTGAAACAAGGGTATATTTGGTTACAACATCTGTGGCGGTAGTAGATTCATATTGCAACCACAAGGATACCGGCCTTGGTATACCACCGGCCAAAAACTTGGTTTGAAAATTATTGTCAATCAGTTTAGGAGAGTTTTCGGCTGAATTGCCTGTATTTTCTTTTGAAACAGTAAGCCGTCCTCCATTATTGGTTAAATCAGCCGTAGCACCACTATAATTCAGTGTTCTGGTGACATTTACGACAGAATAGCCTGAAGTCTTCCCGGCCCCAATGGTCCTGACGCGGTAGTAATACTTGGTGTTTTGCGCTAACCCTTTGTCATAATAAAAGTTTGTGTTAGCGGCTACCGTAGCTACTTTATTGAAGGTGGTGCCATCTAAAGAGCGTTCCACTTCAAACCCGGTTTCGCTTGCACTGTAATCAGTCCAGGACAGGTAAACTTCATCACCTGCGTTAGCAAATGCACTCAACCCAGAAGGTGCCACAAAACCCTCTCCTTCAAAGAGCCGCCACTCTGCCAACTGGAAAGTTCCTCCGTCTTTGATGGCACTTATATTTAAGCGATAGTAGGCATAAGCAGTGCTATTTGCCATTGAATACACCTTGGTTTGAAAGCGTTCGGTGAACATTTCTCCGGTGCGGGTATCTAACACCGTCCAGTCTGTTCCGTTTTGTGAGCCTTCCAGTTTCCAGTCCTTTGGATCTCGGTTGGGGTCATCATTAGCGGAAACGAGCGTATAGGTACCCACTGCTGTAGGTGTTGTCAGTTGCAAACGCAACCACTGCTCACCTGGCCAGTGTGACAAGAACTTTGAACCGGGATTGTTGTCAATTACTTTAGGTGATCCCTCTCCGGCGGCCTGCCCTCCATCGTTTTCTCTTAGAACTGTTAAAACACCACCTTTGGCCGTAACATCAGGATTTTTAACGCCTTCAAAAAGCCGCCATTCTGCTAATTGGAAAGTATTGTTTGCCTTGATGGCACTAATATTCAACCGATAATAGCGGTAGGCAGTTGAATTTGTGATGTTGTACGTTTTTGTCATGAACCGCTCTGGAAACATCTCTCCGGTGCGTACGTCCAACTCAACCCAGGTTGATCCGTTGTTAGAACCTTCCAGTTTCCAGTCTTTGGGGTCCCGGTTGGGATCATCGTCTGCGGAAACTAGCGTATAGGTCCCTACTACTGCTGGTTCGTTGAGCTGAAACTGCAGCCACTGCATGTTTTCAAAATGGGACAAAAACTTGGAACCAGAATCATTGTCAATCACCTTAGGAGAACCTTCCCTCTCATTGCGACCTGCATCATTCTCCCGGAACACAGTAAGGACGCCTCCTTTGGCCGTGAGATCATCCTGTGCTGTGGCTTCATTGATGACGCTGAAGAAAAACAGCGCACCAAGGGCCACCTTCACAAATTGTAATATTTGTTTCATATATGGTTTTTTAAGGATATATGGAAAATCTAAATATTCTTTTAGAATCCCTGTGGGTTGATGAAGAGCTAAGTTCAGGCAGGGCGGCCCTCCCTAAACTTAGCTTAAGATTACCAGCCTGTGTTTTGTACCAGTAGTTGGTTGATGTTCATCTCACTCTGGGGAATTGGCCACAGGTAATGCCGTTTGGTGAACACTCTGGTTTCAAAAGGCACTTTGTTGTAGAAGTTGTTGATGTCTGGCGCAGAAATGTCCAAAGCATAGGTAGGCCCATTGAAGGCGGTCTCCGCGATTTTCCATCTTCTGGCGTCAAAATACCGCACGTTCTCAAAGGCAAGTTCTACTCTACGCTCTTTCCAGATGGCTTCTCTTACCGCAGCCTGGCCAGTTGGGGCTTCTAACTCCGCTGAACCATATTCTGGGATTCCGGCCCGGTTTCTGATAAGGTTCACATAAGTAAGAATGTCTGGGTGGCCAGGGCTATACTCATTCAGGGCCTCAGCATAGTTTAGGTAAATCTCAGCCAGGCGCATCATCACATAAGATCTGCCTCCGTTGCGCCAGTCGCCGGTACTCATGTTCTTTCTTACAATGTAACCGGTAGGTGTGTAGTCATTCCCAGCGCCGGAGTTTTTGCCCGAGTTGCCGCTAAACCAGGTTCTGGTGACAATGTTGCCAGTGTTTCTATTTAGCCATAAGCTGTTGTCATAGGTAATACCCACATAGAACCGGGGCTCTCTGTTTACCCATTGGTTATAGACTTGTCTGGCCTCTGTGTCATTTGGCGCCCTGAAGTTGGTGAACCCGGTTGCCAGGTACCCTGACTTTGGATCATCAATAGATCTTCCGTTTGCCGTGAAGTAGGCATCTACAATGTGCTGGGTTGCGCCTAAACCGCCACTTCCTTTCGCTTCGGCTTGTGACCCGGCGTGGAAAGGCGTCATTTCATATTGTCTTGGGTTGATACCCGCGTCTACTCTGGCAAAGATGACTTCTTTGTTCCATTCATCAAGAAATACATCTCGGGTGGAAAGGTATGGGTCAAACTGACCTTGGGCGTTATTCTTCCGGTACAAATCATACGTGCCCGGTACGTATTCATCAATAAAGGCTTTGGCAGCATCAGCGGCTAATTTCCATTTATTGACATCATACTGCTGACTGATTAACTGCTTGCCATCTTTATTTACCAGTGAAGCGTAATCAGAATTGCCATTGAACAGAGGGCTTGCCGCATACAGTAACACCTGCGCTCTGATGGCTTGCACATATGACTTGGTCATGCGGCCATAATTCTGTTCTGTCGCTACTGCCGGGAGGTCTGCCGCTGCCGCGTTGAGTTCCGCCAAAACATAAGCCACACACTCATCATAAGTATTTCTTGGCTTCTTCAACTCGTCAGCAGGTGCGTCTACCGGAATGGACTCGTTCCCTACCAGCACTACCGGCCCGTATAACCGCATCAGATAGTAGTAATACAATCCTCTTAGCGCTCTGGCTTCGGCTTTGTACCGCTTTACCAAGGCACCATCTGCGCCACAGTCAGTGCACTGGTCCACGTTTTCAATGAACACGTTTGCTCTTCTGATGCCCCGGTAGAAATTAGACCAGATAGAATTGACAAAGCCGGCGGAAGGGTCCCAAGCGCCAATATTCACGGAATTACTCCCCACAAAGCCCCACACGTATTCTGCCTCGTCAGAAGCTGCGAGCCAAGGCCCCACATTCCCGTCTCCGCCCAAGCCTCTTTGGCTTGCATCGTCCGGAATCTGGGAGTACACATTGGCTAGATATTGCTCTACCGTATTTCTGTTCTTGAAGGTAGCCTCCAGCGTTAAACGGTCATCTGGTACCTGATCCAGGAAATCGTCGTTGCAAGCGAAGTTCAGGCTTGTAAGCAAGCCTACAAGTATGATTGATTTTATCTTCTTCATTTTTCAGGAAATTAGAATTGGAGATTGAAGCCTAAAGAATAGACGGAGATGTTAGGATATCTTGCCCCGTTTCTGGTAAGCAACTCAGGGTCCCACAATTTGAAGTTGCTGAAGGTGAGCAGGTTCACGCCTCTTAAATACACCCGGGCGTTTCCTATCCCAACCTTGCTTGAAATAGCGTTTGGAATGGTGTACCCAATTTCAGCCGTCTTCAAGCGGAGGAAATCAATTTCTTTCAACCACCAGCTGCTGTACTGGTTGTTGTTGCTGCTTCCGTTGGCTCCAGAACCGTAGGACATTCTTGGGTAAAATGCGTTCGGGTTAGGGTTCTCTTCCGTCCAGCGGTCTAAGGCTATCTCATACAGGTTTTCTCCGCCACCATCTCCGCTGAAAGCTCTAATACTGCGGCCTTCCAGAACAATGTCAGCCTCTGCCTGCCCCTGGAAGAAGAAACTAACGTCTAATCCTTTGTATCCCAGGCTTGTTCCGAAACCGTAAGTTAGGGCAGGCACATCCCCTTGACCAATCTCAGAGATGTCATTGGCATCAATGCGGCCGTCTCCGTTTAAATCTTTGTATCTGATGTCACCGGGCTGAATTCTACCAAACTGGACAGGAAATTGGTCGCTGTCATCAGGGGTAATGAACCCGTCTTTGTTTACGTCATCCTCCAGGCTGTAAAGACCTTCTGCGGTGTATCCCCAGTTTGCCAACAAAGGAGTTCCTCTTCTTTCTAACCAAGGATAAAGCTGAGGTGCCTGGTCGTTCTCTATGATCTTATTTCTGTTGTAAGAGAAGGTACCTCTAAAGCCCATTGAGAAATCACCTATGTTTTTATCGTACGTGATGGTACCGTCAAACCCCTTGTTTTCTACAATACCTAAGTTGCCCGAAGGGATAGAGGTAAGGCCAACATAAGCGGGTACGTCTCCCCTAGTCACAAAAGCTCCTTCTCTGCGGTCTTTGAAGACGTCAAAGATGATTCCTAAGCTGCTGTTGAAAGCATTGATCTCAATACCTATGTCTTGCTTACGGGCCTCCACCCACGTAACAGCCACACCATACGTTTGCTCCAATATACCACCAATACCTTCTCTGTTTCTACCAAAGGTGTACCCTCTGATATTATCGTCAGTAACGTTTCCTAAGAAGGCGAATCTACCGGCACCAGAGTCAGAGCCTACTTTTCCGTCAGTGTATCTTAGTTTTAAGAAGTTGATGGTGTTAGCCAAGGGTTCAAAGAACCGCTCATTGGAAACAACCCAACCTAAACCAAACGCCGGGAAGAAGCCGTATCTGTTTGCCGGGTCAAAGTTTTCAGAACCATTGTATCCGATATTGACCTCAGCAAAGTACCTGTCATTGTAAGAGTAGGTAGCACGGGCGGCAATTCCTTCGGTTCTGAAAGGGATAGATTCTGTAAAGTTGCCTGCGAAAGCATTTGAATAATCTGACCGGTTGCCCAAGATCAATCCGCTTACCCGGTGTTTATCAAAAGCCCTATCGTAATTCAAGGCACCCTCCATGTAGAATCTTCTGTTTCCGCCGTTTTCGCGGCCATAAGACAAGAAGTTCTGCCCAGAGAAAGTAGGAGCATCGCCTAAGTTCAAGGTTCCATCTGGGTTCCTAGGGTTATTGGGGTCTACAATCCAGGTATCTTCCCGCTTGCTTCTTCTGATGTAGTGTTGGTTGAAAGCATCAAAAGCGAACATGGCGGTTGCAGACAGACCTGGCGTAAGAGCTTCTAGACTTTGGGTTACTCTTAAGTTAGAGAAGAGCTGGTTCTTGTTTTCGTTTTGATATCCTCTAAGTGCAGCGTCTGCATAAGGATTTCTTGACCCTCCGTTTGATGTTCTACCTGGGACTAATCCACCTGGATACATCACTGGGTATTCTATAGGACTGATTTCCAGAGCCGAACTGTAGATAGTAGCGGCGTTTTCAGCCGGATAATTTCCTGTAGCAATGTACCCCTGGATACCAAGGTCTACCTTGGTGGACTTTGTCAGGTCCAGCGTCACGTTAGAGGTGACATTATAGCGGGTGAACCGGGTAGTGGCGTTATATTGAGCAATAGCATCTGTATTGAAAAGGCCCGTCTCATCATAATACCCCAAAGACACATAGTACCTTGCCTGCGGAGAGCCGCCGCTCACATTTAAGTTAGCATTCCGATTCTTGCCGTATTTTTCAAAAACCTCATCTAACCAGTTCACATCTGGATACACAAAAGGATCTTCGCCGCTAGCGGTTTTATCAATCACCTCCTGGCTGTACTTAGGAGTAGGGATATTTCCGCCGGGTTCGCGTCTGGTATAGATGGCCTCGTTGGTGAGGTTCATGTAATCTACGCCGCCTATGAGTTTAGGGACTTTGGTGAATTGGGTGATGCCTTGGTTGTAGTCAAACGTAACCCGCGGTTTCCCCTCCTCTCCTCTTTTGGTCATAATCAGGATTACCCCGTTAGCGCCTCTTACTCCGTACACTGCCGTAGCGGAAGCGTCTTTCAGGATGGTAAAGGATTCCACATCTTGTGGGTCAATGTTGTTCATAGAACGCTCTACCCCGTCTACCAAAACCAATGGCGCACTGGAACCACTTAAAGACGCGATACCCCTGATCCAGATGTCTGCTCCATCATAACCTGGCTGGCCGGAACGCTGCACACCCGTTACCCCGGCTACCCGACCTGCCAGCATCGTACTGATGTTCGCAACCGGCTGGTCTAACTCCTTCACCGAAACCGAAGCTTGGGCACCCACATTGCTAATTTTACGCTGGGTACCATAGGCCACTACCACTACCTCATCCACCTTGGTTTGGTCCTCGTCCAACACAATGTTAATAGATGATTTTCCGCCGATGGCAACCTCTTTAGATAGGTAACCAATGTACGACACCACCAGTGTCCCACTCTCATTGGGGGCATTGATCGTGTAATTCCCGTTTACATCAGTGGTGGCTCCGATGGCGGTGCCTTTCACGCTCACAGAAGCGCCAATTAAGGGCGCCCCGGTTTTATCGGTCACCTTCCCTTTAACTTGAAAATCATATCTCGCCTGTGACTGAGTAGCCTGTCTGGCTTTGGAAACGCGGCCAGGAAACTTTTTAGACGCCTTTTCTCCACCAGCTAGGGAGGGCACCGCACTAGTTACAAAGCAGAATCCGGCCAGAACCAACTTGAGCCAAAGCCCTCGATTCTTTTGGGTGTAACTACTGAGTAGGAATTTAAGTGGTAAATCTCGTTTCATATGGTTCCTTTTATATTAGAGTATGGCTTAAATTTCATAGAGGGTGATTACGACTGGTAGGCATATGGCTTAAGTACTAATATCAGCGCAGATGCGGTATGATTTCTTCTACTATTGACCTTCAAGAAACCCGTTTTATATTTAGTTAATAAAACGTTTTAGCATGTATATAAAAACACTTGTCTGTTGACTTGATAAAAGCATTGTTGAACATGTTACAAGATTTTATTTGACAAAGCATATCCTTTCAACTTCTTAAAAGTCAATTCTAGATACACTTTACTACTGGGCTAAGGAGCAACCTATCTTTATCTACAAGCAAAGAAGCCAACCTGTGGCGCCCCTCTCCTATTTTGGAATCATGCGAGCATTGATAGCTGCATCTTTTTTTGCCCAAAACAGGCATTAATACCTTTATTTCTCAGCTAAAACTAACTAAATCGTTTTAGCAAGTTTCTATTAAAAGAAGCGTTAAGCGTAAGAGGTATTAAAATTTGATACTGGAAAGCTGTACTTATTATGAAAACGCAGAGAAATTTCTGCCGGTAAAGAATGAAGGAAAGCCAAGGAGAAGCCAACAAAAACTTGTTTGAATCCTTAACTTTCAAAGGCAACAAGATCAAATTCCTTCAATGTGGAACACTCTTACTTGTATGCCTTTGTTTTATTGCCAGGAAGAAGATGGCGAATTTCGCAATTACATCCGTTTTTGTTCTTCTTTCATTAACAATATGCTAAAAGAACAAACATTATTTTTAAAAAGCAAGAAGGCCTCCAAAAAATATTTTTCTTCCTCAACTTCCTAGTTCCTCTACTCCAAAGTTCTAAAAACATTGTTCCTGCTACAAAGGGGCTTCCCGCTCTAAACTGCCAAGCTTAATTTCTATACCACAGTTCTGCTACTTTTTATGTCTTTTATAAAAACAAGGCTGAAAATACAACTCTCTTTTTTAGAGCTCTACATCAATTCAATAAGTCTTTGCTAGTAAATCGGTTTATCTGCCGGGTAGTATCCTTCTCTTTTTTGCTTAATTTCACTCGGCAGAAGCAGGCATCGCACTGCTTCTGGTGTTGATTAGATTTGGCATCTCCCCCTGCCCTGTGCAAGATCACACTTGGTTGGAATCATCAAGGTTGTATTCCGCCATCAACGCGTGCTTTCCTGTTAGCGCCATCCGCACCTAACAGGAAGAAGCAATTTGCCAATAATTTTAAGAAAAGGATGAAAAAACGGTTATCCATCAGAGACATTGCCCAGCAGTTAAATATCTCCATTACCACGGTCTCTTTCATCCTGAACGGCAAAGCCAAAGAGAAGCGAATCAGCGAGCATGTCACCGAGCGGGTCTTGAAACTGGTAGAGGAACTGGACTACAAGCCCAACCAGATTGCCCGAAGCCTAAGGACCGGGAAATCAAAGATCATCTGCCTGATGGTGGAGGATATCTCTAATGATTTCTTTTCCAGTGTTGCCCGGCACATTGAAGAGAACGCTTTTAAGCAAGGCTACAAAATCATCTATTGCAGCACAGAGAACAAGCTTGACAAAACCCGGGAGTTGATTAAAATGTTCAGGGAACGGAATATTGACGGGTACATCATCTCCCCGCCGGAAGGAATAAAGGAGGATATCCAGTCGCTGTTGGATGACAACCTGCCGGTAGTTCTTTTTGACCGCCTTGTTCCGGGGCTTCTCACCAACCATGTCATGATTGACAATTTTGATGCGACCTACAAGGCCGTACATCACTTACTAGAGCAGGGCCATGAAAACATTGCCTTTGTAACCCTTGACTCCAATCAAACCCAGATGAGGGATCGGTTAGGCGGTTACCAAGAAGCTATGAAGGTTCATCAACTCAAAACCAGTATTCTGAAAGTAAGCTACCAAGAAACGTTTGAACAGCACTCTGACCAGATTGCTTCTTTCCTGAAAAAGCAAAAAGGGTTAGATGCGGTTTTGTTTGCCACCAACTACCTAGCCACCCGGGGCATTGACGCGTTAAACAAAGTAAATCTCAGCATCCCCACCGATATTGGAGTGGTCGCCTTTGATGACCTGGACTTCTTCAAGCTATACAAACCTACCATCACCGCTATCGCGCAGCCGATAGAGGAGATGTCGAAAAAGCTGATTGAGATTATCCTGAGAAAGCTAGAAGGTTTGCCGGAGGAGGAAAACAGGTCAGAGGTGGTTTTACCCACCAAGCTGATCATACGGAACTCGTCTGTCATTATTAGCCAAAACCCTTCCTGAATCCGAAGTACTCCCATAACGTTTTAAGCCTCATTTTACCAAAGGAGCCTGTAAATGGTTCCTACAAGGAAGAATTTTCGCGGGGTAGCTTTACCGCTGCGGCAGAAAAAGTAAGAACCGGGTACCTTGCCCTACCTGGCTGGTTACCTCCACGTGGCCGCCCATGGCATCAAGGTGGCTTTTGATAAGGAACAATCCCATGCCTCTTCCCTCCTGCTTGGTGTGGAAGCGCTTGTAGAGTTTAAAGACGTTTTCCTTTGCTTTATCCATGTCAAAGCCGGAGCCGTTGTCTGCGAAAGAGATGACCACTCCTTTCTCGGTGTAGCCGTAGCATTTGATGGTAATCTCCAAGCTTCGCTCTTCTGCCCTGTATTTAATGGCGTTGGAGAGTAGGTTGTAGAAAATGCTGTGCAGGTAGGCCTTGTTGGCTTTCACTCCAAGCCCTTCTTCCAAATCAATGATCACCTTCGCCCCGGAGGAGGCAAGTAACTCCTTACACGAGGAAAGGGCCTGATCTAACACACTGAGAAGGTCTACCCGTTCTAACTCTAGATTGCCTTTGCTGTCCCGGATGCCTAGGATGGTATTCACGTCTTTGAGCACGGCGTCCAGTTTCTCCACGCTTTGCCGGAGGAACAAAAGTGATTTCCCAAACAGGTCAGAGTCCCTTTCCATGTGCAGGAGCAGATCGGCTAACCCCAAGGCGTTGGCCACCGGCCCTCTTAGGTTATGGGAAATGATGTAGGAAAACTGCTGCAGATCGCTTTTCTGCCTATACAGGTCATTGGCTAGTTTGGAGAGCTCCAGTTCAGAGTTTTTCAAATCAGTGATGTCTGTCTGGACCACCACAAACCTGGTTATTTCTCCGCTGTCATCCAGCACCGGGCTTACCTCTACACTCACCCACACCCCCTCTCCATCCTTTTTGCGGTTCAGGATCTCAAAGAAGACGGGCTTTCCTTGAACCAGATCCTGCTCAATGGGGCCGTAAACAGTAGGGTCAGCGTCTGGGTGGTGCAGCAGTTCGGGTGGTCTTTTGCCAATTGACTCTTCCATGCTGTACCCGTGCAGCCTGGTAAAGCCTTCGTTCACCCATTCAATAACGCCGGTTTTATCGATGATAATGACGCCGCTGTTTGACTTGCTGGCTACCAACGAAAGTTTCTCTAGTTCATGCTGCGCGGTAATCTTGTCAGATACTTCATCAAAATAGATGGAAAGCCCTTCATCAGAGGGATAGGCCTTTACCTGGAACCACTTTTCGTGCGCCGTCAGGTAATGGGTAAACGCCACGGTCTTACCCGTTTCCAAAGCCTGTTGAAATTGATTGTAGGAGTCTGTTCCTACTTCCTCCGGGAAAAGCGACCACAGGTTTACGCCAATGTGCAGGTTCCTGTCAAATGGCAGCAGGCGTTCGGCTTCTTTGTTGAGGTAGGTAATGTGCCAGTTTCGGTCAACTGTCAGAAGCCCATCGGTGATACTTTCTAAAATGGTATTGAGTTTTTTGGCCTGCTGCTGGATGGTCTCGTAGGCAAGGGCCATAGAAGTGATGTCTTTGCCAATGGTCTGGGCACCTATGACTTCGCCGTTCACTACCACCGGGTACTTGATGGTGTCAAACACCCGCTTCTCGTTTCCTACCACCAACTCCAAGTTTCTTCTGAGAGTATTACCAGCCAAAACCTCTTGCAGGGCTTTCCTTGCCGCCAAAGCAACCTCCGGAGAAAAGAATGAGGCAGAGGGGCGGTTCACGGCCTCTTCAGGAGAGATGCCCCAAGTTTGGCAGAAACCTTTGTTCACCTCGGTGATCAACCCTTCCGGGTTCTCCAGGAATACAACATCTGGATTTTTCTCAAACAGCGCTTTATACTTTTGCTCACTCTCCTCCAGTTTGCGTCGGCCTTCTTCCAACTCAGTGATGTTGCGGGCTACGCAGTATAAGGTGTTGTCTTCTTCAGACCAGGCCGCCGACCACAGAATGTACACCACCGTTCCGTTTCTATGGATAAGCCGGTTTTCAAAGTTTCGGCGTTTTGTTCCGCTAATGGCTACCTGGATAGCAGCTTGCGTAGAATCAAAATCATCTGGGTGAAGCACTTCTGTAAAATGCCGGCCCGCCAACTCACCGGTTTCATAGCCCAGCATGTCGGCACTTGCCTCACTGGCATAGGTATAGAAGCCACTGCCGTTCAAGGTGCAAATCATGTCAAGCGAGACTTCCGCCAGCTTTTCCCATTTGATGGCACTGCCCTCTGCTTGCAATGATGGTATCACCTTATTGGTCACTTTCTTTCTATTTTTTACTTAAAGGTACAAAAATAGGGAGTTTCTAATACGTGACCAGCCTTATCACGGCATTAAAGGCGACATAATAGGGTTTGAGGAAATGAAGGGTTTTGCCAAAACCCTCTTAGGTTAGAAGTGGTTTTGCTTTACCGGCAACACTCAACCAAAAGTGAGGTAACGGATAATGAACAAGTTAGCCTCTGTTCCCAGAATCAAGCAGCCACTACCGATTCTTTGGGTTGCTTTATCTTGCTTTGGATGGAAAGCAGCCATCGCTCTGCCGCCAATTGACTATCAAAGATGGCCACCTTCACGTTCTGGACATCCAGCCTTGCTCCATAGTCGGCGGTCAGGTTGCTTTTGGGCGGTTTCACCCAGGCAAAGTAGGCGCAGGTAGTTTTGTCTAGTTCCAGAAAACCGATAGTAGCCGCCCAGATAGCGGTGGCTTTCCAGTGGGCCGTTACATTGGCGTTGTTATTCAGGATCATATTGCATCGCTCTTGCCCCAACATGTTTAGCAATAAGCGGCACCCATCCAGCACGTTTTGCTTGGTGACATCTCCCCACCAATCTACGTGGAGAATGTTTGTATCAGAATCCACCGAAATTGTAACGTAAGGCTCAATAAGCAAGACTGTTCTACCCATAACACCAAATAAATTAACGTGACCACTCCCTTAAAAAAGTGTTATTAAATATAAGATACTTTATTCAACACTTCAAAACTTATCCTGCTATTTCTATTCTTTGGCAAACCCCTAAAGTTGAACACTCTCTTTGAACCTAATTAGAGGTTCTTTTTCAGAAAACAGACCTTAAATAAGCCCTTGCAAATTCTTGCCAGGCTCCTGATTAACTTGAGATTAAGATGCCATTTTTCCCTCTAACCTCTTGTTTTCTTAATTACGTGGCAGAGAAAGCTTTGTCCTTCTGTTCTTAAAACCATTAAAATCTCTAGAGCTCTCCTTCTTAACAATTACATAACATACCAGTAATATTCAGGCAATACGACCGCTCTACTTTTGCACCAGAAAATGATTGCGCCTTCTGCCGAGACTACAGTTAGCTGCTTTTGTTTTTAGGAAAAATGCAAGAAGCAGGCCATTAGGCGGGCTTATCGCATACTTCCACCCTCTCAATCTTGTATTCTGACTAAATTCAGGAAAGAGCCTCAATAACTTTTTAACTTTTGACAACCGCTTTTTGCTTATGTTCTCACCCATAAACAAAAAAGTATCGACTCCTTATTTCAAGAAAATAAGTGCTATTGCTGCTTTTGTTCTTTCCGCTTCTATGTCACAGGCGCAGGTAACGGTTACTTCTGCTCAAGATTCAGTTGTAGCTCAGCCCAAAGCTCCTGAGGCGCCAAAATCACATTGGTACGATAAGATTTCCTTACGGGGATACGTACAAATACGTTATAACCGCCTGTTAGAAACCAACCCCAACCTAAAAACTGAATATGACCGCTCAGTTGGCGACAAGGGCGGTTTCCTGATCAGAAGGGCACGCATGGTGTTCAGCGGAAACGTGCACGAGCGGGTTTACATCTACATCCAGCCAGATTTTGCTTCCACCCCATCCGGAAGTTCCACCATCCACTTCGTCCAGCTGAGAGACGCCTATTTTGACTTATCGCTGGACAATAAAAAAGAATTCAGACTGCGGGTGGGCCAAAGCAAGATTCCTTACGGCTTTGAGAACATGCAGTCCAGCCAGAACCGGCTCACCCTTGACCGAGCCGATGCCTTGAACACCGCCCTGCCCAATGAGCGTGATTTAGGGGTAATGTTTTACTGGGCTCCGGAGCACATCAGAAAGAGATTTAGTGAACTGGCCAATGGTCGCTTGAAAGGTTCCGGTGATTACGGAGTATTTGGTTTGGGTATCTACAATGGCCAGACCGCCAACCGCCAGGAAGCTAATAACAACCAACACATCGTAGCCAGGCTCTCGTATCCTTTCGCGTTCAAGAACGGGCAGATTGTGGAACCCGGCATCCAGGCGTATACCGGGTTGTACACGGTTACCTCAGATCAGTTGAGCAGCAGCGCCATAAAAGGAGGCGACTTTGATGACAGCCGGGTAGCCGCCAGTTTGGTCGTGTATCCGCAGCCTTTCGGGTTTCAGGCCGAATACAACGTGGGCAGAGGCCCTGAGTTTGATCCCGCCACCAGCACCATCCAGACCAGATCGTTGAAGGGAGGTTACGCACAGGCCATGTATGCCTTCAAATTAGGTGAGCATAACTTGATTCCGTTTGTGAAAGCCCAGTATTATGATGGGGGCCGGAAAACAGAAACCGATGCCCGTTACAGCAAAGTCTACGAAACCGAGATTGGGGTAGAATGGCAACCGCTCGCCAATTTTGAGCTAGCCACCCAATACACCATCTCTGACCGGACCACCCGTGACGCCCGAAATCTGGACAACCGTCAACACGGACAATTTCTACGGGTACAAGCACAATTCAACTTTTAAGCCGAATACAAAAATCTGACGTAAAAACGTGAAAACTAATCCCATGAAATCAATCAAAACCCAAGTAAGCAGCTTCTTGATAGCTACATTATTTCTAGGAGCCTGCGGTGGTGGCGGAGACGCAAAAAAAGAAAACACAGAGGCTGACAAATCAGCTACTGGTGCCACTACCATCACCATTAAAGGGAGTGACACGGTTCTTCCGTTAGCACAGCAACAGGCTGAGAAGTACATGGGTACAAATAAAGGTGCTGCCATCACGGTAGTGGGCGGTGGTACTGGTGTGGGCCTATCAGCGCTACAAGAAGGCACCACAGATATCGCCATGGCTTCCCGCGGCTTGAAAACTGAGGAGAAACTGAAGCTGAAAGGTGCCAAGAAAGACGTGAAAGAAGCGCTTATTGCCTATGACGCCCTTTCTGTGATTGTGAACCCCAGCAACAAAGTTAACCAGCTGACCCGCGAGCAATTAGAGGGCATCTTCACCGGCAAGATCACCAACTGGAAAGAAGTAGGTGGTGCCGATGAGAAGATTGTAGCTTATTCGCGTGAGACTAGCTCTGGTACCTATGAGTTCTTCAAAGAGCACGTAATGGACAAAAAGAACTACGCTAACGGAATCCTTATGATGCCAGCTACTGGTTCCATTGTGCAATCGGTGAGCCAGACAAGCGGCGCCATTGGCTACATTGGCTTAGCGTATGAGAGCAAGGAAGTGAAATCATTGGCGGTGTCCTATGACCAAGGCAAGACCTTCGTGGCCCCTAGCGTGGAAGCTGCCAAAAACAAAACGTACCCTATCTCCCGTCCGCTGTTCTTCTTCTATGACGCCACGGCAGAAAGTAAAGTGAAACCGTTTGTAGATTACGTACTTTCAGACGAAGGTCAACAGACGGTACAGGCCATCGGGTACATTCCATTGAGCAAGTAATTTTTTAGCGCCTAATCCAACTCTCTTGAAACGGTACTTCCACAATTTTGGTGAAAGAGTAATAGAAGGGTTGATCACCCTCAGCGGCACGGTAACCAGTATTACTGTGCTGCTGATTGTGTTTTTCCTCTTCAAAGAAGGCTTGGGCGTTTTCAGCCAGACGCCGGTAGCGGAAGGGTCCGTGATCGCCGTGAACAAGCAAAACCCGGTGAAAGAGCTTTCTGCCGCCCAGGTGAAAGACATCTTTGACCAGGAAATTACCAATTGGAAACAGGTAGGTGGCTCCAATGCTCCCATCAAGCTGTTTGAGATTGATGACATCACGGATTACTACACCGAAGAACAGATTGGTGCCAACTTTGAATACCTGCCTCAGCGCTTGAACGAGCTGGTAGCCAAAGACCCCAACATCCTGGCTTTCTTCCCGGATGAATACTTGGCCAAAGACTTCGCTGGTCAGCGGATTGAACTTGACAACATCTCAGTAGGTGGATTTTTGGGCGGACGGGAATGGTATCCTACCATTCAACCGGCGGTGCAGTTAGGGGTTCTTTCTCTGATTCTGGGTACGCTTTGGGTAAGTTTAGGCGCCATTGCCATTGCCCTTCCGCTGGGTTTAGCCACCTCCATTTACCTGGCTGAAATTGCGAACCCTAAAGTCAGAAACTTCCTGAAACCGGTGATTGAGCTTTTGGCCGGTATCCCTTCGGTGGTGTATGGCTTCTTTGGATTGGTGGTGATTGTGCCGCTTATCCAGGATGTGTTTGGCTTGCCAGTGGGCGAAACTGCCTTGGCCGGTAGTATCATCCTGGGCATCATGGCCCTACCTACCATTATCTCGGTATCAGAAGATGCCATGCGCACCACGCCCCGGGCCATGAAAGAAGCCAGCTTGGCCTTAGGCGCCAATAAGTGGCAAACTATTTACCGGGTCATCATCCCTTATTCTATCTCGGGCATCTCAACGGCCGCCATTTTGGGTATTGGCCGTGCCATTGGCGAGACCATGGCCGTGCTCATGGTGACGGGTAACGCCTCGGTGATTCCGCATACGTTTCTGGAGCCGGTTCGAACCATTCCGGCGACCATTGCCGCAGAATTGGGCGAGGCGCCTCAGGGCGGCATTCACTACCAGGCGCTTTTCGCGCTGGGCTGTATCCTGTTCCTGATGACCCTGGCCATTAACCTGACGGTTGATTTAGTATCGGCTAAAAAGAAAGCAAACAGATAAGCCATGAGTTTCGGAGAAACATCATCTGCCCACAAAAGCAAAAAGCTTTCCCAAAGCATCGCTTTTTTCATCTTCCGGTTGCTCAGCTTTGCCGTGGTAGCCATCCTTCTTATCATTCTGGGCTTTATTCTGGTGCAGGGCATCTCGGTGATCAGCTGGGATTTCCTTACTGAGGCGCCTCGTGAGGGCATGACCGAGGGCGGTATTTTCCCGGCCATTGTGGGTACGCTCTGCCTGGTAGCGGGTAGCATGCTGTTTGCTTTCCCTATCGGTATTCTTTCGGGGATTTACATCAATGAGTACGCCAAAGACAGCTGGTTTAAGCGCTTCGTGAAACTTATGACCAACAATTTGGCGGGTATTCCTTCTATTGTCTTCGGATTGTTCGGGATGGCTTTGTTTGTAAACCAGTTTGGTTTCGGGGACTCCATTCTGGCGGGTTCCTTGACCTTGGGATTACTGGCTTTGCCGGTGGTGATCAGGACCACCGAGGAATCTTTGAAAGCCATTGACAATTCTTTCCGAATTGGCTCCTTAGCGCTAGGCGCCACCAAATGGCAGACCACTAGCCGGGTGGTGTTGCCCATGGCCTTCCCTAACATCATCACGGGTCTCATTCTCTCTATTGGCCGGGTTTCCGGCGAGACGGCACCTATCCTGTTTACCGTAGCCGCTTACTTTTTGCCAAAGCTACCCACCAGCATTTTTGACCAAGTGATGGCGTTGCCGTATCATTTGTACGTAATCTCCACCAGCGGCACAGACATTGAAGCTTCCCGCGCCATGGCGTACGGAACGGCCTTCGTCCTGATCATGATTGTGTTGCTGGCAAACTTGCTGGCGAACTGGTTACGCCGGTATTTCGGTAAAAAGGTAAAAATGAATTAATTTCCGTTTTGAGGTTCTTTTTCCCCTAAACAACCTTAAAACAAGTAATAGCTTCCCTCTGACCTGCCTTCTTTTAGATTGATATGAATAGTGTAGAAACCAAAGACGTTCACCTTTATTACGGCGACTTCCATGCCCTGAAAGGCATTACCATGGACATGAAGAAAAATCAGGTAACGGCATTCATTGGCCCCTCTGGTTGCGGTAAATCTACGTACCTGCGGTGCTTTAACCGCATGAACGATCTTATTGACGGCGTACGGATTGAAGGCGACATCTTGATTGACGGCGTAGACATCTACAAAACCAACATTCAGGTAGACGACCTGCGTAAGCACGTGGGCATGGTGTTCCAGAAGCCCAACCCGTTCCCGAAGTCTATTTTTGAGAACGTGGCTTACGGACTGCGGGTGAACGGCACCAAAGACAAGAAATTCATTGAGGAGCGGGTAGAGCGTTCTTTGCAGCAAGCCGCCCTCTGGGATGAGGTGAAAGACAAGCTGAAGAAATCGGCGTTTGAGTTATCCGGAGGTCAGCAACAACGCCTTTGCATTGCGCGGGCCTTGGCCATTGAGCCATCGGTGCTGCTGATGGACGAGCCTACCTCGGCCCTGGATCCGTTGTCAACCGCCAAAACCGAAGAACTCATTCACCAGTTAAAAGAAAATTACACCATTGTGATTGTTACCCACAACATGCAGCAGGCGGGCCGGGTAAGCGATTACACCGCCTTTTTCTACTTAGGCGAACTGGTGGAATACGCCAAAACCAAAACGCTCTTCACCAACCCCAAGGATCAACGCACCCAAAACTACATCACGGGTCGTTTTGGTTGATTAGCTTTAAGAATATGTTTTAGCGCCTGTTTCCGGAAAAGGTGCTTGAAACAAAAGAGATCGTTTACCGCTATTTTCGGATTAGCATCACAGGAGAAATCCTTTCGCTTAGTTACCTTCCTTTAGCAGAACCAGGTTATATATGAATCAATTAGATAAAGAACTTCTTCGGATTAAAACCAAGGTGGAGGAGATGTGGGATTTGGTAGATTTCCAGCTGGCTTCTGGCAAAGAGGCGCTGCTTACCTCCAATGAAGACTTGGCAAAGAAGGTGATCAAAAGCGGGAAGAAAGTGAATGGCTATGACATCAAGATTGACCGCATGTGCGAGAACATTTTCGCGCTGTTCAATCCGGTGGCGGTAGACTTACGCTGGGTGCTGGCTATCCTGAAAATAAACTCCAACCTGGAGCGCATTGGAGATTACGCCGAGAGCATTGCCCACATGCTGAAAGAAGCTAATCCGCCCATTGAGCCCACCCTTCTGGCCGAGAGCCGGTTCCTGGAAATGTACGACGCCTGTGAAAACATGCTCAGAAACGTGCGCCAAGCCTTTCTGGAAGAAAACACTGAACTAGCCCGGCAGGTGCTTAAGCAGGATAAACTCCTGAACAAGATACACGCGAAAACCGACAAGGTGCTGATGCGCTATTTTGAAACGCACCCAGATAACATCTACCAAAGCCTGAAGGTAGCCGGGATCATCAGAAAACTAGAGCGGATTGGGGACCACACCACCAACATTGCCGAAGAAATTGTATTCTACGTAGATGCCAAGGTGGTAAAGCACAAACAGAAAAAGAAGAAAAACAAAGGCACCGAATAAGTGGTCTAGGACTTGGCCCAGGTACAACGGGCTGATTCACCTCTAAGAGGCGGCTCCCCTTTTAGAGGTACTTTTCTAGAAACGCCTGTAAATCGGGTTATTGGCTTTGGCCTGAGCTGTATTACCTAGGCAGACGGCAAGCTAGGACCAGATACTAGATCATTCTAAAGGCTTGCTCTCGCGGTAGGTTACACCTGCTAGAAGCAGCTTGGCAGGAGGTCGGTCCCCGTAGAACTACGGCAACAACTGGTAGCCTGCTGCTGTCATTTCAAAACCTAACTGCTTGCGGTACATCGCTTTCAGGTACTCCAGTTTGGCATAAGCCAACTGAATCAACTGCTCTGGAGTCTGGAATCCGTCCTCTCTTTCCTCATAAAGCTGGCTTTGAGGAGTTATATTTTCCACTGCATCAACACTGTTCATTTTTATACTTGTTTAAGGCAGAAACATTGATTCTCGCATGATTACAGTGCAATTATAAAAGCTTCTTTGGGGCAAAATGGATATTTTAGTCCTAGTCCGCTCTGCTCCCGGTGAACCTGCCCAAAGAACCGTTGAATTGATAAATTACAATTCTGCTTTTTACAACCTTCATTGGTTTGCGGCCGCTTTCTAAAAGCCTTATTTTTGTATCCTCCTGCTGCATACAAAGCTGGTGAAGAATTTTATGCCGCTACTTCCCTCTCGCTTCCAGAACCGCCCCCGCCTTCTTTTCAACGGGCATCTACAAACCATTTTTCCCAGTACTATGCGCCGTAACCCGCCGGTGACGTACCTACGAGAAAGGATTGTCACCCCAGACCATGACTTCCTGGACCTTGACTGGTCAAAGATAGGCTCAGACACCCTGGTAGTTGTTTCGCATGGATTGGAGGGAGATACCCACCGGCCTTACATGACCGGGATGGTACAGGCCATGAACAAAGTGGGCTGGGATGCCCTGGCCTGGAATTTCAGGAGTTGCAGCGGCGAACCCAATCACTTGCTTCGGTCTTACCACATGGGGGCCATAGAGGATTTGGACCTAGTCGTGCGGCATGCGTTGAACCTGGGGTATAAAACCATTCATCTGATAGGATTCAGTATGGGAGGCAACCTCACGCTCAATTATCTGGCACAATGGTCTGACAAGATTCCCGCGCAGGTATCCCGGGCAGCGGTTTTTTCGGTGCCGTGCCATATGAAAAGCGCCTGCATCCAGTTGGCTAAGCCCGGTAACCGCATTTACATGAGGCGGTTTCTGAAATCACTGCACGAGAAGCTGAAACAAAAAGCCCTCCGGTTTGAGCTTGACCTTACGGGCTACGAGAAGATCACCACCTTTGAGGAGTTTGATGACAGGTACACCGCCCCTCTCCATGGCTTTAAGAACGCCGAAGACTACTATGAGCGCTGCAGTTCTGTGGCGCACCTGCACCGCATCCAGGTGCCTACCCTGTTGGTAAACGCCCTGAATGATCCCTTCCTGTCTAAGGAGTGTTTTCCCGTGGAACAGGCCCGGCAGAACCCTAACTTCTACCTGGAGATGCCCGAGGAGGGTGGTCACGTGGGCTTCTCCGAAGATTTCCTGAAAGGCCTTTATTATTCAGAGCGCCGCGCCGTGGAATTTTTGCAGGGGCACCTCTAAAAAATTTTCTTTTCGGGGCTCTTTTTTTTAAACCAGCGTCAAAACACCGGTTGACGGTGAAAATCGCCCTAGAACCCAAGAAAACTAAATTTCACAGGGAAAGAACTGAGGCTCAGAAGCATACCTACTACACCTGCTTGGGTTGCATTTTTTTAGATACTGTTCTATCATTGCAGGCGTTACCATAGGGGTCTTCAGTAAGTCAGGTGTCTACTGAATACTTTTTTGTTGAACGGAGGGGTAAGGTTAGAAACTCATTTTAGGAAAGAAGTTGAACGCTTTATCTTTGATTGATATTAAGATGCGCCTACAGAAGAAAGCTTTGAGCAACGTAACTAAAACATCTTCCCTTTTCCTTTTAAGCCTGACCCTGTTCCTGGGTTCCTGCGGAAAATCTTCCTACTCCACTTTCAGCAAACCAGATGAGAAGTACCGTTCTGCCAGAGAGATTGCAGAACTGAAGCGCAAAGAGCGCATGGAACGCCGCCGTTCCGGGTCTTCCGGCAAACCTGTCAAGGAAATCCACCTCTCCAGCCGGAGCAGAAAATCGCCCCGTTCTATTCATATCTCCGGCAGCAGCAATAGCAACCGGGCTGTCAGACGCGACATTGAGACCGTGATCAACACCGCCCGCTCTTATACGGGCACCCCTTACCAGTTGGGCGGCACTAGCCGCATTGGTATGGATTGCTCTGGCCTGCTTTGCACCTCTTTTCAGGAAATTGGCGTGCAATTGCCACGCACCTCTAATGAGCAAAGCCAGTTTGGTTCTACCGTTTCTCCTCAGGAGTTACAGGCCGGCGACCTGGTTTTCTTCAGCTCCTCTAAGAGTGCTTTCAACATAACGCACGTGGGCATGGTGACTGAGGTGAAAGGCCAGGCAGAGATCTGGTTTATTCATGCCTCCACCTCCTTGGGCGTGAAAGAAGACAACCTGTTTAGCCCTTATTACCAGAAAATATTTGTGAAGGCAGTACGCCCGTACATCTAAAATATCCTTTTTCTATAAAAGGTTCTTTTTGAAAAATCGCTAGAAGTACTACGTATTTTTACTAAACCCCTAATGAAGTCCTGAATAGGATAAGTGCTAATTAACAACTTTAAAAAAGCGTTAGCAAAACCTTAACTATAGGGTGTTAACCAGATTCCCTTCCCGCAACTTACTTTCAAATTGGGTTGCAAAATTAAAGAATTAAGTCTCTATCTTTGCGGCGTCAAATCACTGACCGCCAATAAAATGTTTTCCTCCTTCAGGAATTTTGCATTTTCTCCTCCCCCAAATTCTGTTGACATTCTTAATGTTAACTTAACAGTAGCCTTACCCTCTTTTCTTTTCACCTTTTCTATTTTTGCACAAAAAAAACCCTTTATGAAAAACCTGATTACCCGATTGATGCTCATCGTGGTGATGTGTTTGCCTATGCACCTTAGCTGGGGGCAGGGAGCAACAACTGCCTCTATGAATGGTGTCATTACCGATGCAAGTGGAGCTGGCCTGGCTGGTGCTACCATTGTGGCGGTACACACACCTTCTAACACCCAGTATGCGGCCAGCGCCGACGTAAACGGTCGGTATAACCTACAGAACATGCGTGTAGGTGGTCCTTACTCTATCACCTCTACGTATGTAGGTTACCAAGACCAAAAAAGAGAAAACGTATTCTTGTCTTTGGGTCAGAACCTGAAATTAGATTTCAATTTAGCCCAAAGCGCAGTTGGCTTGAGCGAAGTACAAGTAGTAGCTGATCGCGGTGCCGTGATCAACGCTGACCGTACCGGTGCCTCTACCAACGTGTCTCGTGAGCAGATTGAGCGCCTTCCTACCTTGAACCGCTCTTTGCAGGACTTCACCCGCCTTACGCCACAAGCCTCTGGTAACTCTATTGGTGGCGCCAACAACCGTTACAACAACATCACCATTGACGGTGCTGTGAACAATGACGTGTTTGGTTTGGCTGGTACAGGTACCCCAGGCGGTCAGGCTGGTACGCAGCCGATCTCTCTGGATGCCATTGACCAGATCCAAGTGGTATTGGCTCCTTACGATGTGAAGTTCGGTAACTTCACCGGTGGTGGTATCAACGCTGTTACCCGCTCTGGAACAAACAACGTGGAGGGTTCTGTGTACGCCTTCGGTCGTAATGAGCAAACTGTTGGCAAAGACCCAATCACTGACCAGAAAGCAGCTGACTTCAAAGACTACCAGACTGGTTTCCGCGTAGGTGGCCCAATCCTGAAAGACAAACTGTTCTTCTTCCTGAACGGTGAACTTACCCGCAGATCTGAGCCTCTTTTGAACAACTTAGGAGATGCCAGCTCTATTGTACCAGAAGCCGATGTGAGAACGATCTCTCAGACGTTGATCAACAAGTACGGATACGACCCAGGTACTTTTGGAAACATTGACCGTCGTACAGAAAGTAACAAACTTTTCGCCCGTTTAGACTGGAACATCACTGATCGTCATCAATTAACGCTTCGTCACAACTTCGTTGACGCGTTTGATGATAACATCACCCGTACCAACAGCACCTTCCGTTTCGGTAACAACGCTTATGAGTTCTCTAACGTGACGAACAGTACCGTAGCTGAGCTTAGAAGCCGTTTCTCTGAGAGCGTTTCTAACAGCTTATTAGTTGGTTACTCTAGAATCAGAGATACCCGCGACACGCCAGGCGCATTGTTCCCGCAAGTAACCATCCGGTTCAACAATAGCGGTTCAAACACCATCACTGCTGGTACTGAGCGTAGCTCGGCTTACAACGAACTGGATCAGGATATCTTAGAATTCACAGACAACCTGACTCTTTTCAAAGGAGCACACACCTTCACTTTCGGAACGCACAACGAGTTCTTCAGATTCAGAAACTTGTTCATCAACAACGGAACGGGTTACTACCAATTCAACAGCCTTCAGGATTTCTTAGACGAAAGACCTTTCCAGATTGAGCAAACCTATGTGAATGCCAATGCAGAGCCTGCCGCTAAGTTTGATGCAGCACAACTTGGCTTCTACGCACAGGATGAGATCTCTCTTACAGATAACTTCCGTGTAACTGTAGGTCTTCGTTTGGATATTCCGGTAATGCCAGACACCCCTGCCCGTAACGAGAAAGTGGAAACTGCTTTTGACAGATATCCAGAGTACACAGACTTGAGAACTGATGAAACGCCAAGCGGCCAGTTACTTTGGGCTCCACGGGTTGGCTTCAACTGGGATGTGAAAGGCGACAAAACTGTACAGTTGCGCGGTGGTACCGGTATCTTCACGGGTCGTGTACCGTTTGTATGGTTGTCAAACCAGTTCACCAACAATGGTATCACGTTCAGCACTCTGAACCTTCAAAACCAAACTGCTACTGGTCAATTTGAGACCAATATTGATGAGATCCGCAGCTTAGGAACTGCCGGTTCAACTGCTGAGATTAACCTTGTTACGTCAGATTTCAAGATCCCACAGACATTCCGTACTAACTTAGCGTTAGACTACACGCTTCCTTTTGGTATCATTGCTACCGTTGAAGGTATCTACACCAAAACTTTGAATGACATTGTGTACAAAGACATCAACTTGGTAAACCCACTTACCAGCTTGACTGGCCCAGACAGACGTCCATTGTATCCATCTTCTGCAAACAGAAGAATCAGCCCAGACTTCACTAACGTAATCTTGTTAGATAACACCAACAAAGGTTATAGCTACAACCTGACTGGTCAGTTACAGAAGAACTTCAACAACGGTATCAACACCATGGTTGCCTATACTTATGGCAAATCTGAAGACGTGAACAGCGGAACCAGCAGCACGGCTCGTTCTAACTGGCAGTTCAACCAAGTGGTTACTAACCCTAACAACCCGGAGCTTTCTTACTCCCGTTTTGACATCCGTCACCGCGTGATTGCTTCAGGAGGTTACACTATCAACTGGTTAAACAACTTCAGCACTTCTATCTCCCTGTTCTACGAAGGTCAGTCAGGTACTCCATTCACCTACCTGTATGCTCAAGACTTGAACAGTGATGGTAACACTGGTAATGACTTGATGTACGTTCCACGTAACAGAGAAGACATCACTTTAGTTGACTTGAAAAACAATGCCGGTGTAGTAACCCGCACGCCTGATCAGCAATGGGAAGACCTGAACGCTTTCATTGAAGGTGATGAGTACTTGAGAAGCCGTCGTGGTCAGTACACAGAGCGTAACGGTGCCCGTACTCCTTGGACACACCGTGTAGACCTTCGTGTAGCACAAGACATCTTCGCTAACTTGGGTGCTAAAAAACACACGTTGCAGTTAACCTTTGACGTGTTCAACGTAGGAAACGCCATCAACAAAGACTGGGGACGTAACTACTTTGTAAACAACGCAGCGGTTGAATTAGTAAGATTCTCTGCCCGCGATGCAAACAACCGTCCTTCTTTCACCTTCAACAAGCCAGCTGCAGATGTTTGGTCTTCGACCTTCTCTTCAAGATGGCAAGGACAAGTTGGTCTGCGTTACATCTTCCAATAATCACTTAACATCATCAAGCATAAAAAAGGCGGACCTTAGGTCCGCCTTTTTTATGCTCCCTACTTTAGCAAAGAGGGTGCCGCCCAGAGGCAAGCAGTTGGATAAACGTCTTAGGCCTACCCCTAACCCTTCTAGATTACTTTAAGCGCAAAAGCCAGGCAGAAGATAGCTGCCTGGCTTCTGCGCTTTAGGGTCATTTTCCCCAAATCAGCCCTAAAGCACAGTTAAACCTGATTCTACCTATTCTACTATTCAGGTAACACCTACTCACTTCCTGAGTTTCACTCTCCTTTTAAGGGCCTACTAGCCGAAATAAGTTTTCTACAGGCATCAACTTGTCTGTTCTGGCACCGTAAAGGAAACCATCTAACTATATGATATTCTTATAGTTATTATTCAAAATACGCTATATAAACGCTGTCCCTCTCCGGGTTTTCCAGACCTGGCCGCCTCCACTGCTTTTCCAAGGAGGAGTATTCTGCCGCAAGCTGCTCGCATTCTCTGCTAAACCCGGATTCGCTTTTCTTCTGCCTCGTTTTTCAGCAGTATTGACCAAACAATCCTTTTATGAAAAAACTTTGTACCCCCCTGTTATTGATTTTCCTGCTGTGTTTGTCGGTTCACGTTAGTTGGGGCCAAGGAGCCACCACCGCCTCCATGACCGGTGAAATCACTGACGCAAGTGGTGTTGGCCTGGCCGGTGCTACCATTGTGGCTGTCCATACGCCTTCCAATACCCAGTACGCCGCCAGCGCAAATGAAAATGGCCGGTACAACCTACAGAACATGCGGGTGGGTGGCCCTTACACCATCACGGCTACCTATATTGGTTACCAGGATCAGCGGCGCGAAAACATCTTTCTCTCATTGGGCCAGACCCTTAGACTGGATGTAAACCTTGCCGCCAGTGCCGTAGGCTTGAGCGAAGTACAGGTGGTTTCTGAACGAGGTGCCGTGATCAACGCAGACCGCACCGGGGCTGCCACCAATGTATCCCGCGAGCAGATTGAGCGCCTTCCTACCTTGAACCGTTCTTTGCAGGACTTCACCCGCCTTACCCCGCAGGCTTCCGGTAATTCACTAGGCGGCGCTAATAACCGTTACAACAACATCACCATTGACGGTGCCGTGAACAACGACGTGTTTGGTTTGGCGGGCAGCGGTACCCCGGGCGGCCAGGCCGGTACACAGCCGATCTCTCTGGATGCGATTGACCAGATCCAGGTAGTGTTGGCTCCCTATGACGTAAAGTTCGGGAACTTCACCGGGGGCGGGATCAACGCCGTAACTCGGTCTGGGACCAACATTGTAGAAGGTTCTGTGTATGCCTTCGGCCGAAATGAGAACACCGTGGGCAAAGACCCGGTAACAGAACAAGAAACTGCGGAGTTCAGGGACTATCAAACGGGTTTCCGGGTGGGAGGACCAATCATCAAAGACAAATTATTCTTCTTCCTGAACGGCGAGATTACCCGCCGCACCGAGCCCCTGTTGTTTAACCTGGGAGACGCAGGCTCCATTGTTCCTGCCACGGACGTCAGAAACATAGCAGACACTTTGCGCATCCGGTATGGGTTTGACCCGGGCACCTTGGGGCCCATCAATCGCCTGACGGAAAGCAACAAGATCTTCGGCCGGTTAGACTGGAACATCACCGATCGGCATCAACTAACGCTTCGGCATAACTTTGTAGATGCCTTTGATGAAAACATCACCCGCACTAACACTACGTTCCGGTTTGGCGGTAATGCTTACCAGTTCAATAGTACTACCAACAGTACGGTGGCAGAGTTACGCAGCCGTTTCTCTGAGACCCTTTCCAACAGCTTAATTGTGGGGTACTCCAGAATACGGGATAACCGCGAAACGCCAGGCGCTCTTTTCCCGCAGGTGACCATTCGGTTTCAGGGCAGTGGTAGCAATACCATCACCGCCGGTACTGAGCGGAGTTCGGCTTTCAACGAGCTGGACCAGGATATCTTTGAATTCACCGACAACTTGACCATTTTTAGAGGCCGCCATACCATTACTTTAGGTACGCACAATGAGTTCTTCAGCTTCCGGAACCTGTTCATCAACAACTACAACGCCTATTACCAGTTCAACAGCCCCGAAGACTTTTACGCCGGAAGGCCTTTCCAGATTGAGCAAACCTACTCTGCTGATCCCAACAACCCTACACCAGCCGCCGAGTTCAACGCCATGCAGTTAGGGTTTTATGCCCAGGATGAAATGGATGTGCTGCCTAATCTGCGGGTGACCTTAGGCTTGCGCCTGGATGTACCCGTAATGCCAGACACCCCCGGCCGAAACCCAGCCGTGGAAACTGCTTTTGAAAGCTACCCCGAGTACACAGACCTTAGAACAGATGAAACACCCAGCGGCCAGCTGTTATGGGCTCCTCGCTTAGGCTTCAACTGGGATGTAAGAGGCGATAAGACCATTCAGGTGCGCGGTGGTACGGGTATTTTCACGGGTAGGGTACCGTTTGTCTGGCTCTCTAACCAGTTTGTGAGCAATGGCCTTCTCTTTAATTCTTTGCTTCTCCGCAACCAGACGGCTCCTAACAGATTTGTAACCGACATCAACCAAATCAGAAATCTAGGGCCTGCTGTTAGCACCACGGAGATCAACCTTATCACCGATGACTTCAAGATACCCCAGACGTTCAGGACCAACCTGGCGGTAGACTACACCCTGCCATTGGGGATCATTGCCACCGTAGAGGGGATCTACTCCAAAACCATGAACGACATTGTGTACCGGGACATTAATCTCCTGGCGCCAACGGGCAACTTGACCGGGCCAGATCAGCGCCCTCTGTATTCCTCGGGCCGGGTCTCCTCTGCTTTCACCAACGTTATCTTGCTGGATAACACCAACCGAGGCTACACCTATACCATCACCGGTCAGTTGCAGAAGAACTTCAACAACGGCATCAACACCATGGTGGCTTATACCTACGGTCGGTCTGAGGACGTCAATAGCGGGGCCAGCAGTACTGCCCGGTCTAACTGGCAGTTCAACCAAGTGTATCGGAACCCGAACGACCCGGAACTCTCCTTCTCCCGGTTTGATATCCGGCACCGCATTATCTCCTCCGGAGGGTACACCTTTAAGTGGCTCAACAACTTCTCTACTTCTATCTCCGTGTTTTATGAAGGACAGTCTGGCCTACCCTTCACTTATTTGTATGCGGGTGACGTGAACAATGACGGTAGCAATGCCAATGACCTGCTCTACGTACCGCGCACCATTGAAGAAAGCGGACTGATAGACCTGACCACCTCGGCTGGCGTGGTGACCCGCACGGCAGCGCAGCAATGGACAGACCTGAATGCCTTCATTGAGAACGATGAATACCTGAGAACCCGGCGCGGCCAATTTGCTGAACGTAACGGCGCCCGCACCCCCTGGACTCACCGGGTGGACCTACGTCTGGCGCAGGATATCTTTGCCAACCTAGGGGGTAGAAACCACACGTTACAGTTAACCTTTGATGTTTTCAACGTGGGTAACTTATTCAACCAAGACTGGGGCCGCAATTACTTTGTCAACAACGCCGCAGTAGAATTGGTCCGGTTCCAGCGCCGTGATACGGAAAACCGTCCGCTCTTTACGTTCACCAACCCTACTGGCAATGTCTGGACTACTACCTTCTCCTCCAGATGGCAAGGGCAAGTAGGTTTGCGCTACATTTTCCAATAATCGCTTTAAGGCATCTTTCATAAAATCGGGGCGAAAACAGATTTTGTCCCGATTTTATTTTTTCAAAAAGATGCTGCCTGTCCTCACCTCGCGTATTAAATTAAACCGAAGTCACTCAATCACTTACCAACTCCTCAAGCCATTAAGGACTAAAGTGGGCTCACCTAGGTGCACATCAAAATAAAGAAATGGTCAGAAAAGATTTTGTAGTTATCAGAAAGGCTATTACTTTTGTAGCATCAAAACGGGGGATTAGCTCAGCTGGCTAGAGCGCTTGCATGGCATGCAAGAGGTCATCGGTTCGACTCCGATATTCTCCACACTGATTAAGAGGCACTTACGAGATAAAACTTGTAAGTGCCTTTTCTTTTGAATTACACGGTAGCCCACATAACTTTTAGACTGGCTGGAGATACTGCAAAACATCTTGGCTGGCCTGCTCCTTTTAGGACATTTTTCTTAAAATACTCCCAAAACCTAGCCTCTACATACAATACTCGGCTGTGTGGATAAATATATTAGCAAAATATAGCTATAAACTATATCTACTTACCTCATTTTGTTCGTAATTGCCAATATTTTTAGTAATTACAATTTGGTATGGAAGCAGCGATCATCCCCTTGCACCCCATTGAGGAGCAGCGATTCCTCGTCATCATAGACCAAGGCAACTCCTTACCCCTCTACACCACCACGGTGCAGGCCGGGTTCCCCAGTCCGGCCACTGATTACTCAGCGGAGCCCATTGACCTGAACACCTATGCCTCCAACCATCCCGCCTCCACGTTTTTAGTGAAGGTGGTGGGTGACTCCATGATTGGGGCGCACATCATGCCAGGCGACCTGGCCATTGTGAACCGGGAGATCAGGGCGACGAGCGGCATGGTGGTGCTGGCCTTTGTGGAGGGCGGGTACACCATCAAGCGGCTGGAGGTAAAGCCAGATGCGGCCTATCTGGTGTCGGAGAACGAGAAATACCCGCCTATCAAGATCGACTCGCCGGAGGGCGGGCTCATCTGGGGCGTGGTGGTGGGCATTCACCGTAAGTTCTAGGGCCATGACATCGCTCTTTGCGCTGGTAGACTGCAACAACTTCTACGCCTCCTGCGAGCGGCTCTTCCGGCCCTACCTGAACGGCCAACCCATTGTGGTGCTCTCCAACAACGATGGGTGCGTGATCGCGCGCAGCAACGAGGCCAAGGCCTTAGGCATTAAGATGGGAGCGCCCATGTTTGAGATCAGGGATTTAGCTCAGCAGGAAGGCATTCACGTGTTCAGCTCCAATTACGAGCTCTACGGTGACATGAGCCGGCGCGTGGTATTGGTACTCTCTGAGTACTCTCCCAACGTGGAGGTGTACAGCATTGACGAGTCTTTCCTGGACTTGGGCAATTTCAAGCACGTAGACATAGGGCAGCACGCCCGGGCAATCTGGGAGCGGGTACCCCGCGCCACAGGCATTCCTGTGGCAGTGGGCGTGGCTGCAACCAAGACCTTGGCAAAATTAGCCAATAGGCTGGCCAAGAAATCAAAGAAAGCCAACGGGGTGCTGGTGCTCACCGATCCCGTGCACATTGAGGCGGCCCTGAAAGCCACTGAGGTGGGAGACGTGTGGGGCGTGGGGAGAAGGTATGCGAAGAAACTGGCGCAGTACGGGGTGCACACCGCTTATGACCTCGCGCAACAGACAGACAGTTTCGTGAAGAAGCACTTGACCATTGTGGGCCTCAGGACCGTGAAAGAACTGAGGGGCGAGGCCTGCATTGAACTGGAGATGGTGCCGCCGGCCAAACAGAACATCTGCACTTCCCGGGGATTTGGAAGGCCAATGACGGAGCTAACCGATATTGAGGAGGCACTGGCCACCCACGCAGTACGCTGCTCCACCAAGCTCAGGAAGCAGAAAAGCTGTGCGGCAGCCTTCACGGTCTTTCTGGAGACCAGCCGCTTCATAGACAAATCTCAGACTTACTTCAACAGCCGCACGGTGAAACTGGACAGCCCCAGCAGCAGTGAGTTGGTCATTGTCTCCGCGGCTCTTAAGGCGCTCAGAGCCATCTTTCGGCCCGGTTATCGGTACAAGAAAACAGGCATCATTCTCTCAGGCATTGTACCAGCCAGTCAAGTACAGCAAAGCCTTTTTGAACCTACTTTCAGGAAAAGGGACCAAAACCTCATGGATACGCTGGACATCCTCAGAAATAGGTTCGGGTACAGTGCCATCAAATACGGCGTGCAGGGTACCAACGCCAATTGGCAGATGCAGACCAATAATCTCTCGCCCTGCTATACCACCAGGTTAGATGATTTGATTCAGGCCCGATGATCAGGTTGAGCGGCTTGGCTGGTTGTAGGTAGAGTCAGGATCAGTTCTAGGTGGGGAGAAAGCCTTTTTCCTTTCTGATCCGGATGGAGGCCATAAAACGCATTAGGGGTACTTCCACCAACTTGTAGAGAGGGATGCTCACCAGAACAGAGACGAAGGCACAGAGAAGAATAAACAGATCTGCCGAGATAAGTGTGGTACCTTCCAATGCTCTTATGTAAACAGGAAAGAGCAGGGTGTGCAGGAGGTAAGCCGAATAAGATGCGTTGCCTACCTGCGTTAGAAAGGAAGGAACTTGATACTGCTTTGCCTTTTCTAGAAGAACTACCCCAGTGAGCAAAAAGGCAGACGGCACACCCCAGACCAGCACTCTTGTAAGGGCAAGTCTATTATCGGCGATGATTAGCACTGCTTCGCTCACCTGATGGTACCCAGTAAAAATTGTTCCAACGCTGCCCACCGCCCCTAGTGCAATGAGACCCATGGGCAGCATGGCTGATGCAGAGGTAAATCTCTGGTAGATCATCCCTGCTCCTAACCCCAACACAAACTCAAGCAGAAGTGGACTAGTCATAAACCGGAGCATGGCTATTTCAGAACTCAGAACAGCTCCACAAGCTGCAAGAAGGCAGATAACCAGGACCAACCAGTAAAGCCTCCTTTGGTTAGGCAATAGCAGGGAGAGTCCCATTAAAAGGTAGAAGTAGATCTCAAACGAAAGCGACCAACCTACACTTAAAACAGGCACCACAAACTCTTTATCGTCAAGAAAAGGGAAAAACAAAAAGGACTTGGCAAGCGACAGGCTATCGGGTACTCTACCTTGAATGATCAATTTAAGAATCACTAGTAAAGTAAGCCCAAAGTACAAAGGGGTAATTCGTACTACCCGCTTGGTCAGAAAAGTTCTTAGGCTACCAACTCCAGCATAATTAGAGGTCACAATGGCCATGATAAACCCACTGATGACAAAGAATAAATCAAGGCCGATGGCACCCCAATTCTCCAGAAAATAAAACCTGGATTGATGGGCACTATGATTTCCAAATAGGGCATGAGAAAGATCTATGGAATGAGCATAGATAACCAAAAAGACCGCCAAAGCCCTAAGCATCTGCAAAGATTCAATCTTTCCTTTTTTCTTCATTAATCCATTAATAGTAGACCAGAAAGATAAAGCAATCTTTCTATAGAACGCCTCTGAAATCCTGCTTCGTTGAGAACTACCATCAGCGCTCCACAGAAAGCTATCACAAAGAGGGCCCCGTCTTGCTCTCTGAAATCAGTTTACAAGCAGCTAGGCAAGACCTCTTTAAGTGCTTACGGGCATAGAACCAAGGCCTGCACCACACGTACAGAACTGCAGGAACGCAACAAAATGCGTTCTCATTTGCACTGGTTACACCTATTCATATTCTAGCCTTGACAAAGCCATGTCTAAAAAGAAGAAAAAAGGACAAAAGCACCAAACGTTTTACAAAGCCGTAAAGCCGTACATTAAAGACAACCGGGTTGTGTTGGCGCTACTGGGCGCTGTGGGTGTGGGCGTAGCGTTAGCGAAAGCAATAGGACCAGACAGGGCCGGGAACCTTATAGACGGCATCACGGCAACCATGAAACACTTAACGCACCACAAACCAGAGGAAGAAAAAACCAAATCTCCCAAAAAAAGCAAATCTCTGAAAGAGGCAAATACTGACACAGCGGCCGTTGAAGTAAGTTAAACCATTCTAAAGCCGGTATAGCTATTAGTTTCTGTTACGGAGCAGAGGGTTGCCATACGCCGCTTCTTACGGCAATTCTCTCCGCCGGAAACCTAAAGCAAAGACTGGCGTAAGTTCTACTACAAGAGTAAACCACATTTTATCTGAGTATTTACCGAATCGTACAGATTCACTACAACTAAAACTATGTCAAAGGCTAAGAACAAGGACAAAAAGAACAAAGGGACGAAAGAAAATAAAAACAACAAGTCTCTGCTAAACGGAGTGAAATCCCTGACGAGTAACAAAAAAGTATTGTACTCCCTGTTAGGAGCGGCAGGTGCCGGAATCGCGATTGCAGCGTTAGGCAAAGACAGACGCCGTTCTATTACTGATTCTGTAACCAGTTCTGTACAAGGACTAGGCGGCACCTTAGGCCTGGGTGGTTCAGGTAATGGCAATACCTCAGGCAACGCTTCTGGCAATGGTTCAAATAAGCCTGCTGGCCAATAAATAGCTAAGGGGCGTATCAACTGCTTCTTCTTGCCCATATTTTGCAAAAGGCGAATCCTTATAAAATAGGGTTCGCCTTCTTTTTTGAGCAGTTTCAAGAAACTAGCTCTAAAACAAAGCCGCCCTTGCAGATGCAAGGGCGGCTTCTTTTTAGAGGAAAAGCAATGGCTATACGAACAAGCCTTCTACTGATAGGTAACGCTCACCAGTGTCATAGCAGAAGGTAAGGATACGGGCACCTGGTTCAACCTCGGCAATTTTCTGTGATACGGCCGCTAAAGAACCTCCGGAAGACACCCCAATAAAGAGTCCTTCTTCTCTGGCAGCCCGGCGGGCATACTCAAACGCATCTTTCGGGTCTACCTGAATCACACCATCCAGCACAGACATGTCCATGATCTTCGGGATGAACCCTGCTCCCACGCCTTGGATAGGGTGCGGACCAGGGGCGCCGCCGCTCAATACCGGAGATAAAGTAGGCTCTACGGCAAACACCTTCAGGTTAGGAAATTTCTGTTTCAGAACCTGGCCTACGCCGGTAATGTGCCCGCCGGTTCCTACACCGGTGATCATGTAATCAAACCCATCGGGGAAATCACGCAGAACTTCCTGCGCAGTGGTTTCTATGTGGATGCGGGTATTGGCTTCATTATCAAACTGCATGGGAATCCAGGCGTTCTCGTTTTGAGAGGCCAGTTCGTTGGCGCGCTCAATAGCGCCTTTCATGCCTTTCTCCCGTGGCGTCAGTTCTAAATGGGCACCGTAAGCAGCCATCAGACGGCGACGCTCAATAGACATAGACTCTGGCATGACCAAGGTAATTTCATAGCCTTTCACGGCCGCCACCATGGCCAAACCAACCCCGGTGTTTCCCGAAGTAGGTTCAATGATATGGCTATGGGGCTTTAACAGACCACGCTGCTCGGCGTCCTCAATCATAGACAGGGCAATCCGGTCTTTGATGCTTCCACCGGGATTGGCACGCTCCAGTTTCATCCAAACCTGGGCATCTGGGCCAAACAACTTGTTGATACGCACGACTGGGGTATCCCCAATGGTCTGTAATATGTTTTCTGCTTTCATATCGTGTGGTTTACGTTAGAACGAGTACCAGCTTCAAGCAATTTGCCTTGCCTTGGGCTTGGTACAAATGTAAAATTATTTTGATAACCCTAGTAAGATGCTAGACTAGATAGAGAAATCCAGGATGTCTTCTGGCGCCTCTGATCTGCTCACCTTTATCTGGGCGCGGTGATACAACCTTGAATAGGCTGGTACGCTCTCGGTGAGCCATACGTTACCACCAATAATGCTGTGCGCCCCAATGACCGTGTTACCGCCCAAAATAGTGGCCCCGGCGTAGATGATCACGTTGTCTTCCAGCGTAGGATGGCGTTTTAAATCCATCATATACTTGGCCACACTCAAGGCTCCCAGCGTCACGCCCTGGTACAACTTCACGTTTTTGCCGATGACGGTGGTCTCGCCGATGACAATGCCGGTACCATGGTCAATGCAGAACGGATAATCAATCTGCGCTCCTGGGTGGATGTCAATACCAGTGCGACTATGCGCGTATTCAGTTAAGATGCGCGGCAGCAAAGGAACTCCCTCTTGGTACAGCAAATGCGCGATGCGGTACACCGCGATGCCGTAAAAACCGGGGTACGACCTCATTACTTCCTCTATGTGCCGGGCCGCCGGGTCTTCCTGCAAGATAAACTGGGCATCAGAAATCAGGCGCTCGTGCAAATTAGGCAACTGGCTCATGAACCGGTCTACGGTCTCAGCGGCCGAGAACGCGCTGATATGCTGCACTCCTTCCAGCAAAGATTCCAGTTCCTGCTCCAGAAACGTGGCTTCTTGAGCCAGAGCCTGCGCATCTCTAAAAGGCTGCTCCGCTAACGGCGGAAACAGCATTTGCAGCAACCGGTTCAAAAACTGGCAGAGCAAACCGGTAGGTATGCGGAGCTGGTTCTGCTGGTGCAAACCCCATAACCGCTGTAAAAATGATTCTTCCATACTTCTCAACTACGAAAATATATTGGCGAGGGAAACAAAAAACCGATTCCATTTCGCAAACGGCAAAGGTAAAGCCCAATCGTCAGGATGAACAGCTCCTTTGGTACCCTAAAGGATAGCGCTCCCTTTTGCCGCTGTTTTCAGAAAACAAAACAAAAACCGTCTTAAAAGGATTTCCTTTAGGATAGAAGCAAGTACCTTTCACCGCATTTTAACTAAGGTCCTTTCCTTACGTTTTTACACCACGGGCGTAAGTAAAAGGCTTTCTAGTAAAACACCGCGTATGGCATTTTGGGATAATCTATTTGGCAAGAAAAAGAGACGCGAAGGGCAACCGCAGCTGTCGGTAAAGGAGCGGGTAAGTGCGCTTAAACATTTGCCGCCGTTCCTGAAAATGGTCTGGAAAACGAACCCGCGCATGGCCTTCATGAACGTAGTGCTGCGCCTGCTGCGGGCGGCCGTTCCGCTGGCCATGCTGTACGTGGGCCAGCTCATCATTGACGAAGTAGTACGCCTTACCCAGACCAACGACAAACTGCTGGGCTACCTGTTCACGCTCATCGCGGTTGAATTTGGGCTGGCGGTACTCTCTGACTTCCTGAACCGGGGCATTGCCTTGCTGGATGGCCTGTTAGGCGATTTGTTTGCGAACCAGTCCTCGGTGCGGCTCATGGAGCACGCCGCCGAGCTGGACCTGGACCAATTTGAGGATTCTGCTTTCTATGACAAACTAGAACGCGCCCGCCGCCAAACTCTGAGCCGAACCATTCTCATGAGCCAGGTCTTGGGCCAGATGCAGGACATTCTGACCATGATCTTCCTGGCCGCCGGTCTTATTGCCTTCTATCCGTGGCTGTTGCTGTTGCTGTTGGTGGCCGTATTGCCTGCTTTCCTGGGAGAGTCGCACTTCAACGAACGCAGCTACTCCCTGGTGCACGGCTGGACGCCTGAGCGCCGCGAACTAGATTACCTCCGCCAAACCGGCGCTAGCGATGACACCGCCAAAGAAGTCAAGATCTTCGGGCTGTCAGGCTTTCTGGTAGACCGTTTCCGTACACTTTCCAATCAGTTTTACAAAGACAACGAGAAACTGGCCATCCGGAGGGCCGGTTGGGGTAGCGTGTTTGCCGCCTTAGGCAGCGCCGGTTACTACGGAGCGTACGTGTACCTGCTCATGCAGACCGTGCAAGGACAGGTTTCTTTAGGACAATTGACGTTTCTCTCCGGCTCCTTCATGCGCTTGCGCGGATTGCTGGAGTCAGTGCTTAACCGGTTCACCAGCGTGGCCGAGGGTGCTTTGTACCTGCAAGATTTCTTTGATTTCTTTGAACTGCAACCCCGCATCCGGCGCATGGCTTCGGCCCCGGCTTTTCCGCGGCCTATCCAACACGGCTTCACCTTTGAAAACGTGGGCTTCCAGTACCGCAACTCCGAAAAATGGGCACTTCGTCACCTCAACTTCACCTTACATGCTGGTGAGAAACTGGCCTTAGTAGGCGAAAACGGCGCCGGCAAAACCACTATGGTGAAACTGCTTTCCCGCCTCTACGATCCTACCGAAGGACGGATTCTGCTGGACGGCATTGACCTACGCGAGTACGACCCCGCTGATTTGCGCCGGGAGATTGGCGTTATTTTCCAAGATTTCGTGCGGTTTCAGATGAGCGCGGGCACTAACATCGCCATCGGCCGGATTGAAGAAAAAGAGAACCGACCACGCATCCAGACTTCGGCGCAGCAAAGCCTGGCAGATACCGTCATCGCCAAACTCCCTGAGGGATATGACCAGATTATCGGCCGCCGGTTCAACAAGGGCGTGGATTTATCGGGTGGCGAGTGGCAGAAAATAGCCTTGGGAAGAGCGTACATGCGCGACGCCCAGCTCCTGATTTTGGATGAACCTACCGCTGCCCTTGACGCCCGCGCTGAGCACGAGGTCTTCCAACGCTTCGCGGAACTGACGCAGGGGAAAACTGCCGTGCTTATCTCCCACCGCTTCTCCACCGTCCGCATGGCCGACCGGATTTTGGTCATCGAGAACGGGCAATTTGTAGAAATGGGCTCCCACGAAGAACTCATCGCCAAAGGCACCCGCTACGCGGAGCTGTTTAGATTACAGGCCAAGGGATACTTGTAAAGAAGTTCTGAGTCTTGAGTTCTGAGTTGGAAAGTTTAGGAAAGTAAAGCTGGCTCACCCCATAGAAGGAGAAAACGTGGCATTTTCTTAAAAACGGCCCGAAAACAGTTAAGCTTCTACCCTCTTCGGAAACTTGCCAAGCACCACAAACAGGAACGCCAGGAAGCACAAGGCAGCGGCTCCCCAGAACACGTAAGGAATGGCCCCTATCTCGTTTCCATAAATCCAGCCAGAGGCAAAGGCACCGATGCCAATACCAGCTTCCAAAGCAATGTACACTGTGGCCATAGCGCGGCCGCGGCGCTCTGGGTGGCTCAAGTCGATGGCCCAGGCGTAGAGGGTGGGCGAGTTCATCCCGGTTCCGAAGCCGTACAACACGGCCGCTCCCAGGAACATGGCTTTGTTTTCGGCTAGTCCTAACGCCACCATGGACAACGCCATCAACAAGGTGGAGATACGCAGGATAAGCACCCGGCCGAAGCGGTCTGAAGCGCGGCCTGCCAGGAACCGCACGCCAATGGAAGAAACGGTATAGAAGGTAAAGAACAGTCCTTTGTTCTGGATGCCCAAATGCTCGCTGAAATCTGGCGTAACGGTGAGCACCGCGCCGTAGCAGAACAGCGTGAGCAACATCACAATGAAGGTGGGCATTACCCGCGGTTCAAAGATTTCATCCTTCTTGATGCGCAGCAAGCCCAGCTTAAATTTCTGCGGACTGGGTAGCGTTTCCTTCAGGTTCACCAAGACCAGAATAGACAACAAGGCCATGCCGGAGGAAGAATAAAAGAGCGCATTCAAAGAGAAATGCCGGCTGAACTCTCCGCCAATGGCTGGTCCGGCCGCCAAACCTAAACTTCCGGCCAAGCCGAAAATACCAATGGCGGCGCCTCTTCGCTCCAGCGGCACGATATCGGCAATATACGCTGCTTCGCCCGTGGGCGTAAAACCGGTGGAAAAGCCATGGATGAGCCGCAGCAGCAAAAACGCGAAAACGGTGGTGAGCAGCGGATACAGCAGGCTACACAAAATGCAGACCGCCACCCCAAAGTACATGACAGGCAAACGGCCCACGGTATCGGTGAGTTTGCCGCTGAAGGGGCGAGAGAGTCCGGCCGTAAGGGTAAACAACCCGATGATGTAGCCTTTGTAATCGGCGCCGCCCAGGTGGGTCAGGAAGTTGGGCAGCTCTGGGATGATCATGTTGAAACTGGCCGAAAAGAGAAACGAACTCAGGCACAGCATCCAGAAACGAAACGAGTAAGTAGTGGTAGCGGGGGCAGCGGTAATCATAATGGGCGCAAAGGTCTGCATTTTTAAGACAATCACTTCGTGTTTCTCCCCCATTTTCCCCAAAGCAGGACCAAAACAACATTTCATGTTTCTGCGGCCTAAAGGCTTTATCACAGACTCAGGACAGTTTTGTATCTTCCGTGCTCAAGTGCTCTTTATGAAAAAACACCTCAGAAACGCCGCTGCTTTAGTTCTATTGGCTGTCGCCTGCCGACAGCCCGCCCAGCAAAGTGCCACTAGTGGCATGAATAAATTCAGTGACGCGACCCTGCGCAAAATCTACACGCTCCAGGACGAACGCAAAACCCAGGACTTGCTTGCCTTCCTGAACCGCCCCGAAACCATGTACCGCCGCGAGGCTGCTTTGGCCTTCGGCTCGGTACAGGACAGCGTGGCAATCACGGCGCTAACGCCTTTGCTACAAGACCCGGAAGCGGAAGTAAGGAAAGCCACGGCGTATGCCTTGGGGCAGATTGGGAATGTGGCTGCGGAAAGTGCATTGATGGAAGCCTACCAGAAAGAACAACACGTACCTACCCGTGCCGAGATCCTAGAAGCCTGGGGCAAATGCGCCACGCAGAACGGACTGGACATGATCTCACGGTACACGGCCCAACCCGAGATGCAAGTCGCGCAAGCCTGGGCCATTTACCGGGCCGGACAACGCAAACTGAACTATGCGGGAGCCATCACCAAGGCTGCGGACCTTCTAAACTCAGGTCAGGAAGAGGCCCGTTTAGGCGCTGCCCATTTTCTAGGCCGCACTGCCAAAGTAGACCCAAGCCCAGCCAAAGCACAGGTCTTTAAAGTAGTGCAGCAAGACCCCAGTGCTAATGTACGCATGGCAGCGGCACTAGCTTTAGGCAAAATGACCGATACCGTGGGCATTGCCGCGGTTGTAAACAAAGTACTGAGCAAAGACGCTGATTACCGCGTGCGGATCAATGCGGTTCGTCCTTTGTACCAATTGCCCTACGCTGCCGTGCAAGCCGCCGCCTGGAACGCCTTGTCAGACAAACATCCACTGGTGGCCCTCAGCGCCGCCGAGTACCTGACCGCCAAAGCACCTGCCACAGAATCTGCAAGGTTGTTGGAAGCGGCCAACAAGCAGCAAGATTGGCGGGTACGGGCTACGTTGTTTGGCGCGGCGTTGGCCTCGGCTATTGCAGAGCAGAAAGGGGCCATGAGCCAGCAGATTCAGCAACGGTTTGCCGCCGCGAAGAACCCGTATGAAAAAGCAGCGCTGCTCACCGCCTTGAGCAAAGACCAGAGCCAGTTTTCCTTTATTGAGCAGCAGACGTTTAAAGCAGCCCATCCAGCCATCAGCACTTCGGGCATTGAAGCGTTGGTATCCATCAGAGGACAGAAAAACTTTGACACAAGGACAGCTTCTACCTTCAACCAGTTATTTCAACGGGCTATACAATCAGGTGATGTGGCCATGGTAGGCATTGCCGCCGGTGCCATCCGGAACCCTGACCTGAACATGAAGGATGCCTACGCCGACCGTTCTTTTCTGACTCAGGCTCGCGACAAACTCACCCTGCCCCGCGACATTGAAACCTACCTGGAACTGCAGAAAACGCTGGATTACCTGGAAGGCAAGACCTCCGCTCCAACTCCCGCTACTCCGTTCAGCCATCCTATCAACTGGGCCACTGTGAACAAGCTGCAGAAAAATCAGAAAGCTAGGTTAAAGACCTCTAAAGGCGAGATCACCTTTGAACTGCTGGTGGAAGACGCACCGGGCTCCGTGGCCAACTTTGTGGAGCTACTGGAGCAAAGCTTTTACAACGGCAAGAACTACCACCGCGTGGTGCCCAACTTCGTGGCCCAGGGCGGCTGTCCGCGCGGCGACGGCTGGGGCTCTACGGACTATGCCATCCGTTCTGAATTCGCAGACCTGAATTACCTGGAAGGTTACGTAGGCATGGCCTCGGCGGGCAAAGACACCGAGAGCTGCCAATGGTTCATCACCCACTCTCCCACCCCACACCTAGACGGCAAGTACACCATCTTCGCCCGCGTGGTGAAAGGAATGGACGTGGTGCATCAACTGAATATTGGGGATACCATTGAGAAGGTGGAGTTGGTGAAATAGAAGCAAGACACAAGTATTAGGTCGCAAGACTTCTTCACCTCTACTAATTCAAAATGGAAATCAATCTATTTGGCTTTATTAAATTCGGACAGAAAGTTCATATGGAACAACTCTACAAGAACGGAGTAATTTATATGAATCATTTAAGTGAGTTCGTGAAGATTGAGGATAACGAGTTAAGAGGCGATAAGCATGAAAGTCTTTCTGAAATCAAAAAGATAACTAACATTGAAATATCTCACAAGGGAAGAAAGATAGGTTATGCTGAGACGGGTAGACTCTCCCTATGGCATAATGAACTTAATGGGAATATTTATTCCATGTATGCCTTATACAAAACGCCTAGACCAGAAGAGATATTAATAGATAATAGGTGCAAAGATTTTGGGGATGCCTTTGTCATTATCACGAATGTTGAGGAATTTATTTCTAGGATTAAAAAAGAAGCGATCAATCAATCTGTTAAGGTAATATATGGCCCTGTTGATTATGTGAACACAAAGGAGTATTTAGGAAGTTGGTCTGTTTTCAAAAAGCCCTTAGAATATTCTTATCAACAGGAATTCCGCTTTTTCATACAGAACGACAACTCAAGCCCCTTTTGTCTCACTATTGGCTCTTTAGAAGATATCGCAATAATACTGAACAGTGATAGTCTAGATAAACTAACTTTTAGAAGAGGTTAAAAAGCACTACACCAACTATTTTTCACGTCTAATTATAAAACATAAAAAGCAGAAGCCTCTTCACTTGAAGAGGCTTCTGCTTTTTATGTTTTTACCCTTTTTCCCAAAAGTAGACTCTAAACCTTTACGCGGTTGGATGCAGCGGCACGTATACCACTTTTTTCGTTTCGAAGAACTCTTCCTGGAAATAACTGCTCAGATCAAACACCTCGTGTATCAATCCAGACTCAGCCAACTCTTCCGTCAAGTCGCCGCCTTTGAGGTAGTATAGTCCTTGGTTGGGCACTGATTCCTTTTTGTAGCTGAACTGAATCCACTGGTAAAAAGTAGCCAATCTTGCTACGGCACGGCTGACAATGAAGTCATATTTTTCATGTACCTGCTCAGCACGGGTGTGGGTTGCTTTCACGTTGTGCAGGCGCAGTTCCTGGGCAATCTCCTGCACCACATGAATCTTCTTGCCAATGGAATCTACCAAGTGAAACTTCACCTCAGGGAACAGAATGGCTAGGGGTAAACCTGGTAAGCCGCCGCCGGTTCCTACATCCATCACCGAGGTTCCCACCGGAAACTGCACCACTTTGGCAATACCCAGAGAATGCAACAGGTGGTTCACCATCAGATTATCCATGTCCTTTCGGGAAATCACGTTGATTTTGGAATTCCACTCCACATACAACTCGGCAAGGCGTGCAAACTGGTGCTGTTGCTCCTTGGTGAGTTCTGGGAAGTAGTGAACTAAGATATCGGTGGATGTTGGGTTCATAGGCTCAAAGATAAGGAAAGGAGTCCTGAGTTCTGAGTCTTGAGTCCTGAGTTAGAAATTGGCCTGTTCCCTTTTAGGTCTGTTATCTGGAAAAGAGGCTTAAAACTCAACTTGTCTCATAGTTCAAGTTTGAGCGAAGCGGTAACTTGGAGTAGCATTGACCGCCAGTTTGCAACTGGCGAAACACACTATTTGATTAGAACAAAAGCCAGTTACCAACTGGCACAAAGGCACCCGCAAGTTACCGCTGCGCTCAAACTTGCGGGATTTTTCTAGTTAGCAGCAACTTTTCCAAAACAGCTTTAAAACACAAAAAGCAGCCACATGGACTGCTTTTTGCTAACATTTCAATTTTAAAATCTTGGGCACGCTTGATCCTAGATCAGGTGCTTTTTGTTTTTCACCATGTCATACAGCAACTCGCGGGCGCGGTGCAGCTGGGCCTTTACGGTTCCAAGCGGGGCGCTGAGTTCGGTGGCAATCTCCTCGTAAGACAGCTCATCAAAGTAACGCAGGGTTACTAGGCGCTGGTACTTGTCGGGCAGCTTGCTCACGATGTACTGCATGATCTCAATCTTCTGGTTCTTGATGGCAGACTCCTGCGGGTTCAGGTTGTTGTCTTTGAAATCAATGGTGATCTCGTCGCCGTTATCGATCTTGATAGCCGAGTCAATGCTCATGGTCTTGATCTTGTTCTTCCGAATGAAGTCAATACAGTTGTTGGTGGCAATGCGGAACAGCCAGGTACTGAAGGCGTACTCCGGGTTGAATTTGTGCAGGTTGCGGAAGGCTTTTGCAAAAGCTTCAATGGTGAGGTCCTCCGCATCATCTGCGTTGCGCACCATCTTAAGAACCACGTGGTAAACCGGCTTTTTGTAGATCTGCATCAGCTCGGCGTAGGCCTTCTCATCTCCGTCTTCTACCGCTGACTGGATCAGTTTAAAATCGTGTTTCGCTTTCGCGGAGAATTGTTTATTTACTTCCATCTTACCTTTTTAGTCGTTAAAACAGAGATCCCGATCCCTATATAATTGAGGTAATACCCCAGTTCCAGAATCGGCAACAGCCACCAGGCCAAGGGTTCTCTCAGGCGGCGCGCTACTGGCAAATAAGTGCCGTAGAGACCGGCATACCTCACCCCAATAATGAGGCCAACCCATAACATCTGGTACTGTAACCCTAAAAGAACAAGTGATATTACATAAAATAGCCCATTTGACAAGACAAAAAGTCCGAGTCTGAACTGTTCCTTCTTTTGGTACTGCCGCCCTGCCGCCAAATGTCTCCGTTTTTGGCGCCACCAGTCGCGCCACCGGGTTTCCGGGGTGCTGTTTGTCTGGGCGCCTTGGTCAATGACAATCTGGACGGCAGAGTGTTTGGCAGCTTCCTGCACAAATAAATCATCGTCCCCTCCCAAGGACCTGATGTGGGAGGCAAAGCCTTTGTTACGTAAGAACGTTGATTTGGTATAAGCCAGATTCCTCCCCACTCCCATATATGCCTGGCCTCTCTTGGCAAACGACAGATACTGCATTGCCGTCAAGAAGGTTTCAAACCGGATCAAATGATTTAAGAATCCATATATCTGCATATACGGAGAAACGCCCAAAACGATGTCCTTTCCCCCTAAAAACCCGCTGGCCATTTGCTGCGCCCACTGGGTTGAGAGGGGCCGGCAATCGGCATCGGTGAGCAATAAGTGCTCATACTGAGCGGCTTTAATTCCCAGAAAAAGCGCATATTTTTTGGGGCTCATGAGGGCAGGCGTTTCTTTTATTTGCAGCAGGCGCACGTTGGGGTGTTCCAGGGCATATTCTTTCACTAGTACATGGGACCCGTCCCAGGAGCGATCGTCTATCACTATTATTTCTAACGGCGCCGGGTACTCTTGTTGTATCAAAAGCGGCAGTAATTCCTGCAGATTCTCTACTTCATTGTGGGCGGCTACCAAAATAGACAAAGGCGGCAACGCCGATGGGTTGATGTCCTGCTGCTCTTTATGGAAGGACAACGGCAGGAAATAATAGAGTCCATAAAATAGTTGCACCAGCACACAGGCAATCAGCAGGCAGAACAGAGCGGCAATAAGGTAAAATGTAAGATCCAAGGCGAAGAAAACTGAATCCAAAAATAGCACAAATTTCTGGGAGAGGCATACCTGCGGGGCGGCAGAACAAAAGGTTGTTTGTATCTTTGCTGTTTGGGGAAGCGCGGGTTCTTGATTGGCCTTTGCTTTCTTCTGTAAAGAAGGCTTCTCCAGCACTTTACCTATTGTCCATGACCTTTGATTTAGTAGCGCAAGATCCCGCTTCAAAAGCCCGTGCCGGTGTGTTGACCACCGCCCACGGCACCATACAAACCCCTATTTTCATGCCGGTGGGCACCGCCGGTACCGTAAAGGCCGTGCACCAGCGCGAGCTGAAAGAAGACGTAAAGGCCCAAATCATCCTAGGCAATACCTACCACCTGTACCTGCGCCCAGGCCTTAACGTGCTGGAGAAAGCAGGTGGTCTGCACAAATTCAACGGTTGGGATAGACCCATTCTCACCGATAGCGGCGGATACCAGGTGTTCTCCCTTTCAGGCACGCGCAAGATTATTGAAGATGGCGTGAAATTCCGCTCGCACATTGATGGGTCCAGCCATCTGTTCACTCCTGAGAACGTGATGGACACGCAGCGCACCATCGGCGCCGATATCATCATGGCTTTTGACGAGTGCACGCCTTATCCTTGTGACTACAACTACGCCCGTAACTCCTTGGAGCGCACGCACCGCTGGTTGCAGCGCTGCATTGACCGCTTTGACAGCACAGAAGGCAAGTACGGCTACGAGCAGACGTTGTTCCCTATCGTGCAAGGCAGCACCTACAAAGATTTGCGCATCCAGTCAGCGGAGACCATCGCGTCTAAAAACCGCCCCGGAAACGCCATTGGTGGCTTGTCGGTGGGTGAGCCCGCCGAGATGATGTACGAGATGACCGAGCTGGTCTGCGACATACTGCCCGCTGATAAACCGCGTTACCTCATGGGCGTGGGCACACCGGCCAATATTCTGGAGAACATTGCTTTGGGCGTTGATATGTTTGACTGCGTGCTACCAACCCGCAATGCAAGAAACGGGATGCTGTTCACCACGCAAGGTATCATCAACATCAGGAACGAACGCTGGAAAGAGGACTTCTCTCCTATTGATGCGGAACTGGGCGGCTACGTGAGCACGTTTTACTCTAAGGCGTACCTGCGTCACTTGATGCACGCCACCGAGATGCTGGGTGCCCAGATTGCCAGCGTGCACAACCTTACCTTTTACCTGTGGTTAGTGGGTCAGGCACGCGAGCAGATTCTGGCTGGAACGTTCCGGACCTGGAAAGACCAGATGGTGAAAAAGTTAATGACACGGTTATAAAACCAGAAAGTAGAAATTATGAATTAGAAATCAGGGATGCTAGCCTTTGGGTTGTCACTAACACTTTAGGCCATTCCTACTTTCTAATTTTGAATTCATAATTGAATAAGTGTGAAACTGAAACTCTTAGATAATTACATCCTCAAGAAGTTCCTGACCACGTTCGTGTTCGTGGTAATCATCCTGATTGCGGTGATCTGCGTGATTGACTTCGTGGAGAAGAATGATGACTTCATTCAGCACAATCTCTCCGTGAAGATCATTCTGGTAGATTACTACATGAACATGATTCCGCACTACATCAACATGTTGAGCCCCATAACGGTGTTTATTGCAACCGTGTTTGTGACGGCCAAGCTGGCGTCGCACACCGAGATTGTGGCCATTCTGAGCAGCGGGGTTTCGTTTAAGCGGATGCTAGTGCCCTACATCATCGGGTCAGTCATTATCGGGATTTTCATTTTCTTTTTCGCGTCGTACGTGATTCCTACGGCTAATAAAACGCGGGTGGCTTTTGAAATCAAGTACGTGAAGAACCCCTACACCTTTGAAGGCCGAAACGTGCACTTCCGCATCGGTCCAGACTCTTATGCGTACCTGGAAAGCTATAACAACCACGCCAACGTGGGCTACAAGTTCACCCTGGAAACCATCCGGAAGCAGGAGCTCATCAGAAAACTTTCCTCAGAATCTATCCGCTGGGACAGCACCAAACAGAAGTGGCACATGGATGCCTACACCCTGCGCACCTTCAACGGCGACAAGGAAACTGTGGTACAAGGTGGTGCTATTGACACCACGCTCAACCTGCTGCCCAAAGACTTTGCCAGCACCTACCGCCTCAAAGAGACCCTCACCAACGCCGAACTGAACAAGCTCATAGACGAAAAAATCCTGCGTGGCGCTACCGACGTGGAGATGTACATGACGGAGAAGTACGAGCGGATGAGCTATCCGTTCGCTATCACCGTACTCACCATCATTGGGGTTATCCTGAGCTCCCGGAAGGTACGCGGCGGGGTTGGTTTGCAGATAGCCCTGGGCTTTGTGCTCGCGTTTATCTTCATCATTTTCGTGATGATGAGCCGAAGTTTGGCCTCCGTGGGCGGTATTCCGCCGCAATTAGCGGCGTTCGTGCCGCTGGCGGTGTTTACAGTCATCGGCATCGTGCTCTACCGAACTGTTCCCCGATAATCTGATGTTCTTACGGCTTCTGGTACCGTCTTTATAGGCTGTGCCAGAAGCTTTTCTATTTAAGGGCTGTTTTCTCGAAAACTGGCTCAAAACCTATCATTTTTAATTTTTACTTCCTTTGCAAACCCCTCGGCTCAAAGATTTCTTGGAACTTCACTTCATCATTATACTTTGGGGTTTTACGGCCATTTTAGGAAAATTCATTTCTATTCCGGCAGTGGAACTGGTGTTTTACCGGACTATTCTGGCAGCAGTGGCTTTGGCAGTGGTCATCAAACTCCGGAAAGAATCGTTCAGGATAGGTCGGCGAAACATTGCCAAAATCCTGAGTGTGGGGTTCCTGATTGCCGCGCACTGGATTCTGTTTTTCGCCTCAGCACGGGTCTCTTCGGTGTCTATCTGTTTGGCGGGTATGGCAACGGCCAGCCTCTGGACGTCTATTTTAGAGCCGATTTTCACAAACAAGAAGATAAAACCCCATGAGGTGGCGCTGGCATTGCTCATTATTGTTGGGCTATACGTCATCTTCCGGTTCGAATTTGACCATGCGGTGGGAATTGCCATGGCCGTGGGATCGGCGTTTCTAGCCTCCTGCTTTACCATCATCAACAGCAAACTCACCAAGCAGCACGCCGCCACTACCATCACCTGCTACGAGATGGCCGGCGCTTGGGTAGCCACCTGCCTGTTCCTTCCCTTCTATCGTGAGTGGATGACCGATACCGGTGAATTACAGTTAACCTTGACGGGACTGGATGTGTTCAGCATTGGTATGTTAGGCCTGGTTTGCACGGTGTACGCGTACACGGCGGCCGTACGGCTCATGCAGAAATTCAGCGCCTACACCATGAACCTGACCGTGAACCTGGAGCCCGTATATGGCATCCTGTTGGCCTGGTTTATCTTCAAAGAAGGCGAAAAAATGTCTGCGGGCTTTTATTATGGAGCCGCGATCATCCTGTTCAGCGTGTTTCTGCACCCTATCTTGGAAAGTGTCCTGAACCGGCGACAGCGAAAATTAAAGGACGCCCTGCCAAACTGAGTACTCCTGGGGGAAAGGCAAAGGACCAGCAGGTGGCGTCCTAAACAAACCGTACATGGTAGACCCTGAGCCCGACATAGACGCGTACACAGCACCCATCTGGTATAATTGTGTTTTCAGGTCTGCCAGTATTTGGTATTTAGGGAACAGGCTTACCTCAAAATCATTCACCACCGCTTCTTTCCAGCTGGAGACATCCTGGGCGAGCAATGTTTTAAGGTCCTTTTCTGGAAAACGGGGCGAAACCCCGGCATAGGCTTCGGCGGTACTGATGGCCAAGTTTGGGTACACCAGCAACAGGTGCCACCCGGTTAAATTAGGTGAAATAGGCTCAAACACATCACCTTTCTTTACCGCCAGCACAGGTCTGTTTCTGATGAAGAACGCGCAATCGCTGCCTAATTGGCGGGCGTAATTTTCCAGTGCCTCCTCAGTCAAATCTAGCCCGAATTGCTGGTTCAAAATCTTGAGCGTAAAGGCCGCATCGGCGGAGCCGCCGCCTAAGCCCGCTCCCATAGGAATCACCTTATGCAGGTGCATTTGTATAGAGGGCAGGTCAAAGTCCCGGCGAAGCAGTTCGTATGCTTTCCAGCAGAGGTTGGCGGTGGGGTCGCCGGGCACCGGAAGGCCCGAGAGCGTGAAGGCAGATTCTGTGTCTGAGGGCAGAATTTCCAAAGCATCGGTCCAGCCTACGGGGTAAAAGCAGGAGACAAGGTTATGGAACCCATCGGGGCGTTTTTCTACCAGTTGCAGACCAAGGTTTATCTTCGCGTTCGGGAATTGAATCATAGGCGCAAATTAATAGAATATGCCCAGAGAATCGTACTTTCGTTTCAGCACTGGTTTTCCAAAATCAGAAGTAAAACAGGATTCTGTCAACCGTATTCTTTCTACCGGTTCCACTTTATGTCTTATTTGCCCCACGGGAAACGCCTCTTAGATCTTTTGTTGGCCGGCACTGCCTTGCTGCTGCTTTGGCCGGTGATGGTGCTGGTGGCGGTGGTGCTGTGGCTGGGCTTTGACGGGCACGTTCTCTTCCGGCAACAGCGGCCGGGTTTGCACGGAAAGCCGTTTCCGTTTTACAAGTTCGTGACTATGACGCAGGCGCGGGATAAGCACGGAAACCTTTTGCCTGATGCTCAACGCCTGACACCTCTGGGTAAATTCATCAGGAAAACCTCCTTAGACGAACTACCTCAGTTGCTGAATGTGTTACGAGGTCAGATGAGCATCATAGGTCCGCGTCCGCTGCTGATGGAGTACCTTCCGCTGTACTCGCCGGAGCAGGCGCGGCGGCACGAGGTAAAGCCCGGCATCACGGGTTGGGCGCAGGTCAATGGTCGCAATCTGTTGCGCTGGGAAGAGAAATTCAGGTATGACCTCTGGTACGTAGAGCATCTTTCTCTGCGGGTAGATGCGCTCATTTTGTGGCGCACCTTGAAGCACTTAGTAAAGCCTGAAGGCATCTCGGCCCCGGGCACAGCCACCATGGAGCGCTTCACCGGCTCCACCAACTCATCTTCCTCATGAATACTGGAAAACAGAAAATTGCGATTGTGGGTGCCGGCGGATTAGGCAGGGAAATCCTCATGCTGCTCCACCAGATAAACCACGTAACTCCCAAGTGGGAAATGATTGGGTTCTATGACGATGCTCCTCCGGCCACCCCTACCATCTGCGGCTGCCCTTACCTGGGCACGGTAGACGACCTAAACGATTGCAACCACCCGCTGAACGTGGTCATTGCCATCGGCAACTGCGCTGCCAAAACCGACGTGGCCGACCGGCTGATCAACCCCATGCTGCAGTTTCCGGTGCTCATCCATCCTTCGGTACAAATCCTGCCCGAGCAGAAAATCCACCTGAACGAGGGCGCCATCATCTGCCAGAACTGCATTCTCACCAACAACGTCACGTTGGGTCGGCATGTATTGCTGAACTTGGCCTGCACCATTGGCCACGACACGGTACTGGGAGACTTCTGCTCTCTTATGCCCCAGGTAGCGGTGAGCGGCGGTGTGAAATTAGGCATGGGCGTTTACGGCGGCACCAATAGTTGCATCCTGCAGAACCTGGAGGTAGGCGCCTTCACCGTCATTGGGGCGGGGGCTGTGGTCACCAAAGAACTACCCTGCTACTGCACCGCCGTGGGGGTACCGGCCCAGATCATCAAACAAACAGCATGAGTCAACCTTTGGATTTCATTTACCTTTCGCCCCCGCACATGGGCGGCACCGAACAACAATACATTCAACAGGCTTTTGATCAGAATTGGATTACCACGGCCGGGGCTAACGTTAATGGCTTTGAACGGGAACTAGCCACGTATACCGGGGTTTCTGCGGCAGCGGCTTTAGTTTCCGGAACTGCCGCTTTGCACTTGGCTTTGCTAGCTCTAGGCGTTGGCTCAGGCGATGAGGTTTTTTGTTCCACTTTCACGTTTGTCGCCAGCACCAACCCCATCCGGTACGTGGGCGCCACACCCGTTTTAATAGAAAGCGAACCTACTACCTGGAACCTCTGCCCTTCGGCTTTGGAGGATGCCCTAAAAGACCGTCAGAAGAAAGGAAAGTTACCTAAGGCGCTGGTGTTGGTGCACCTGTACGGTATGCCTTCGCGCATGCAGGAAATTCAGGAACTCACCTCTCAGTACGGGGTTCCTATTATTGAAGACGCCGCCGAAGCATTGGGTTCAAAATATCACGGGCAGTTTTTAGGCACTTTCGGGAAAGCGGGCGTTTTTTCGTTTAATGGCAATAAGATCATCACCACCTCGGGTGGCGGGGCATTGGTGTCTGATGATGCTGAAATGGTAGAGCAGGCCCGCTGGCTGGCTATGCAAGCCAAAGATAACCTGCCGTATTACCATCACACAGCTATGGGCTATAACTACCGCATGAGTAATGTCTCAGCGGGCATTGGCCGGGGGCAATTGGAAGTGCTGGAAGAGCGAATTCAGCAGAAAAGAAAGGTATTTGCTACCTACCGGCAGCTCTTGCAGGATGTGGAGGAATTGGAATGGCATTTAGAGCCGGAAGGATTCTACTCTAACCGTTGGCTCAGTTGTTTCACCATCAAGCAAAATAGCTCCATCACTCCAGAAGCGCTCCGTCTCCAGTTGCTAGCCGAGAACATTGAAAGCCGTCCACTATGGTATCCTATGCACTTGCAGCCTTTGTACCGCGATTGTGACTATTTTGGTGCCCATGTGAGCAATGACCTTTTTGCCCGGGGGCTATGCCTTCCTTCTGGCTCCAATTTATCCTATGCAGATCAGGAGCGGGTGGCAGCAGTGGTAAGGAAAGTGTTTAAAGCCTGATTTTAGGAAATAGGCTTAGAAACAAACCTTTTAGCTCATCATTGGGCAAGCACAGGTGATTGGCCCAAATAGGGGCTGCTTTGTCCAAAACAGCCGTAAAACAGAAAATCCTGCCCTGCCAGGGGCAGAACAGGATTTTCAAATACTTCAGAAAGCCAAAGACTATTTCTTGCCTTTTTTCTCCTCGGTTTGAGCGCTTTTCAGAGCTCTTGGGATGGTTACCGTAGCCACTGGGGAAAGTGGGTTCGTCAAGATAGTGTAGTCCGCAGGAGCGATCTTATTCACTTTGATTGACTTACCTAACTCCAGGTCAGAGATGTCCACCGCGATTGAATCTGGCAGGTTAGCTGGAAGAGCCTTCACGCGCAGTTTACGCAGTTTGGTAACCAGTTTACCACCGGCCATTACACCTGGTGAAGTACCCACGAAACGTACTGGAACATCAACTTTCACTTCTTTCTCGTCTTGCAATAAAAGGAAGTCCACGTGAAGCAACATTTCGTTTACTGGGTGGAACTGCAGGTCTTGCATGATGGCTTTGTAGTGTGTGCCTTCAATGTTCAAGTCTACTTGGTAAACATCTGGTGAGTAAACCAAGTCACGGAACAAGATAGCTGGAGAAGAGAAGTGAACTTGCTCTGCACCGCCGTACAACACACATGGAACTTGAGCTTCCTCACGAAGCGCTTTGGCTTCGGATTTACCGAGATTTGCTCTTTTAAACCCTATAATCTCTAAGCTTTGCATAAAAAATGAATATAAATAAAAATAAAAAAACTACTCTGTGATTCAGGCTCTCTTAGATAAACAGAGAAGAGATTGAATCGTGGGTCACTACGTTGCTGATGGCCCGGGCAAACAGATCAGAGAACGTAAGTACTTTGATCTTGGAGCTTTGGCGGCGTAGCGGAATGGTGTCTGAAATCACCAGCTCCTCTAGCACGGAGTTTTCAATGCGGTCAATGGCCGGACCAGACAATACCCCGTGGGTAGCAATGGCCCGTACGCTTTTCGCGCCTTTGTCACGCAACAACTCCGCCGCTTTGGTAATGGTTCCGGCAGTGTCTACCAAGTCATCCACCAACACCACGTCCATGCCATCCACATCACCAATCACCTGCATAGAGGCAATCTCATTGGCGCGTTTCCGGTGCTTGTCACAGACTACCATCTCTACCCCAAATACCTTTGCAAAGCTTCTGGTTCTTACCACCCCTCCCACATCTGGCGAGGCGAAGATCAGGTCCTGACCTAAGTCAAGGCTGCGCAGGTACGGCACAAAAATGGCCGAACCATCTAGGTGATCTACCGGAATGTCAAAGAAGCCTTGGATCTGACCGGCGTGTAAATCGCAGGTCATTAAGCGGTCAGCGCCTACGCACTGAATGGCGTTGGCCATCACTTTGGCTCCGATGGAAACCCGTGGCTTGTCTTTGCGGTCCTGGCGGGCATAGCCGTAATAAGGCATTACCACAATCACTTTGTGCGCCGAAGCTCTCTTGGCGGCATCCACCAGCAACATCAACTCAAATAAGTTATCTGCCGGCGGAAACGTAGATTGAATCAAAAATACTTCACAACCCCGCACAGACTCATTGAAGTGAACCGAAGTTTCTCCGTCTGAGAAATGTTGTACCGTCAGGTCGCCGAGGGGTAAGCCGTAGGCATCCGCGACTTTTTCAGCAAAGTATCTTGAGGCGGTGCCGGAGAAAATCTTAACCGTAGGATTCATGGGGAGAAGAGGTTGCCGAATGAAGTCGCAAAATTACTTTTAATTTTGGTAGGCTCAAACCAAGTTGCCAAAAATAAAAAGTACTTTTTCAGGAACGTACCAGTACATGTACTAATTCAGCCCCCCGATCCAGAAAACTGCCCCTAAACGGAGATTACTCTCCTTTTCCCAATTGCTCCCAGACTGCTTTAGGCGACGGGTCTTCATTAGCAGACAAACATGCTTAAGACAAGTAAAAAGAAAAAGCCCCTGTCTCTTTGCAGAAACAGGGGCTTTCAGGTTGTCCGACCAGGTTTCGAACCTGGACTCTTCTGAACCAAAATCAGACGTGTTGCCAGTTACACCATCGGACAATTTCCGCTGACAACCTGTTGTTGTCGTTTGGTGTTGCAAAGGTAGAAAAGAATTTATTCAGCGCAATACACCAAGCGAAAAATTTTTCAAAAATTTTATTCCATAATCCGCTCCAGCGCGGTGTCATAGCTGTTTTTGATCACCTGAATGGCATGGAACACCTCTCCGTCCACTTCGCAGTAGCGGGCAGTTACCTCACCAATTTTTTTGAAAGTCAAGCCGTTAGAAGATGCCAGGTTATCAAACGCCTCTTGCTGGGCAGGGCTTACGCTTACCACCACACGGCTCTGGCTCTCGCCAAATAAATAAGCATCTTTTCTGAAATTCTGGTCGGTAGAGATAGAGAAACCTAACTCGTTTGCCATCGCAGACTCCAATAACGTGATGTACAATCCGCCATCAGCGCAGTCATGAGCCGATTGGATTAACCTTTCTTCGATCAAAGCCTTTACCGTTTTCTGCAGCACCAGCTCTTTTTCTATGTCAAAGGCCGGGGCCGGAGAAAGTTTCACGCCATGGAAAGAATATAAGTATTCGCTGGAAGCAATGTCATTCACAGGGTCACCTAATAGATAGATGGCATCGCCCTCCTGCTGGAAAGCCAGGGTCATGGTGTTGGCTTTATCTTCCACAATCCCCAACATACCAATGGTAGGCGTAGGGAACACTGGACCTTCGTCTGAGGACTGATTGTAAAAGCTCACATTACCGCCGGTCACCGGGGTCCCGAAAGCGTTACAGGCTTTGCCCATGCCTTTGATGGCACCCACAAACTGCCAGTACACTTCTGGCACGTACGGATTCCCAAAGTTGAGGCAGTTGGTAATAGCCACCGGCTCACCGCCAGAACACACAATGTTACGGGCAGCTTCGGCCACGGCAATGGCAGTTCCTTGCTCTGGGTCTGCGTTCACGTAGCGGCTGTTACAGTCCACGGTAATAGCAAGGGCTTTGTCTGAACCTTTCACCTTTACAATACCGGCATCGGCAGGGCGGTTGGTGGTCAGCGTAGCCGTACCAATCATGGAGTCATATTGCTTGTACACCCAGCGCTTAGAAGCAATGTTGGGGTGCGTGGCCAGAAACTCGGCTACGGCTTTGTAATCGGTTGGCTCTTGCACAGAGTCAATCGTGAATTTCTGCGCTTCGGCGTAGTAGGCCGGTTCGCGGTATTCTCTATGGTATACCGGAGCGCCGCCACCTAAAACCAGGTCATCGGCAGGCACATCGGCTACCAGCTCACCTTTCACGTAGTAGCGCAGGCGCTTAGAGTCGGTTACTTCGCCAATCTGGGCACAAGACATATCCCATTTGTCGCAGATCTGGTAGATCAGGTCTTCAGAACCTTTCTCCATTACCACCAGCATACGCTCCTGGCTTTCTGACAACAGAATCTCGAACGGCTGCATGTTGGCTTGGCGCATAGGAACTTTGTCTAGCCAGATTTCCATGCCGCTTTCGCCTTTGGCGCTCATCTCAGAAGTAGAGCAGGTAATACCGGCAGCACCCATATCCTGCATCCCTACCACCTTGTTTGTGGCCAGAATCTCCAAAGTAGCCTCTAAAAGCAATTTCTCCTGGAAAGGGTCGCCTACTTGAACAGACGGCAAGTCGTTCACCGAGTCTTCGGTGATGTCCTTAGACGCGAAGGCCGCGCCGTGGATACCATCTTTACCGGTGGCAGAACCGATGATGAACACCGGGTTTCCGGCGCCGTGCGATGTAGCGCTAGCGGTCTTCCCTACCTCCACGATACCCGCCGAGAAGGCGTTAACCAGTGGGTTCACGTTGTAGCAGTCATCGAAGAACAGCTCGCCACCAACGGTTGGGATACCGAAAGCATTGCCATAATCTCCAATTCCTTTTACCACGCCTCTTAACAGACGCTTGGTTTTATCTGAATTCGGGTTCCCGAAACGCAGGGAGTTCAATTGGGCGATAGGCCGGGCACCCATGGTGAAGATATCGCGGTTGATACCGCCCACACCGGTGGCCGCACCTTGATAAGGCTCCAACGCCGATGGGTGGTTATGCGACTCAATTTTGAATGAGCAGGCCAAACCGCCCCCAATATCTACCAGACCCGCGTTCTCCTCGCCTGCTTTCGCCAGCATGCGTGGTGAATCTTTAGGCAAGGTCTTCAGCCAGACAATAGAGTTTTTGTAAGAGCAGTGCTCAGACCACATCACAGAGAAGATGCTGAGCTCAGTGAAATTGGGCGTGCGGCCTAATATTTCTTTGATACGATCGAATTCTTCAGGCAAAAGGCCCAGCTTCTGGGCGGTGTCAACGGTAGGCAAGGTCTGGGTTTCCAAGACGGATATTGGTTTGGTAAGACAGGGCAAAAATAAAGATTTCTTTTACAAGCCACTGCCATCTTTTAGCAAGGTTTTTAGCTTGTTTCCTAAAAATGAGGCAAAAACACACGAAAGAGCTCTTAAAGGCAGAAGTTGGGGCAAGAAATAGTCCTCCGGCAAACCAAGCAAAGCCGCAAAGCAATACCCATGGTTTAAGTAAAAGAGACAAGAAGCTATAAAACTAATACCTCATTAGAGCCATCCCAAACCTATACCCTTTTATTATAACCTGCCTAGCTGCCAATTTATGCATCTCCTTATACTTTGTGCTGGTTGCGGGTAAGAAGACAAGGGAGGCATTCCTTCCACGTACCGCACTTCAGGTTACCGGGTTTCTCAGACAGCATGCAGGGACCTGAAGTGTTTAAGGCGTGGTTTCCATAAATCAACCTCTAAACATAGGCCAAAATAAAACACTCAGAAAGGCACGTTACAGCCAAAACTTTTTAGGTACTTCTATGGAAATGAGGATAGAATGCCCTATTTTTGCAGCCTGAAAGAAGTGAGTATCTATCTAAATAATTATAAACCAACCAAATGGCGAATATTGGCAGAATTACCCAGGTGATCGGTCCGGTAGTGGACGTAAGCTTCTCGGGTGAGAATTCTAAGTTGCCCAACATCATGGATGCCCTGGTAGTGGTGAAAGAGAACGGTGCCCGCGTGGTACTGGAAACTCAGCAGCACTTAGGCGAAGACCGCGTGCGTACCATCGCGATGGACGCCACCGAAGGCTTAACCCGTGGCATGGAAGTAACTGACCTTGCGGCTCCTATCTCAATGCCTACCGGCGATAACGTGCTAGGCCGTCTGTTCAACGTAATTGGCGATGCCATTGACGGTATTCCGCAGCCTGCCAGCTTGGTAGACCTGCCCATTCACCGCAACGCACCGCGTTTCGAAGATCTTTCTACCTCTTCTGAGGTATTATATACCGGTATCAAAGTAATTGACCTGATTGAGCCTTACTCCAAAGGAGGTAAAATTGGTTTGTTCGGGGGTGCCGGGGTAGGTAAAACCGTATTGATCCAGGAGTTGATCAACAACATCGCCAAAGGCCACGGTGGTCTTTCTGTGTTTGCCGGTGTTGGTGAGCGTACCCGTGAAGGAAACGACTTGTTGCGTGAGATGATTGAATCTGGCATCGTGAAATACGGTGACGAGTTCATGGAGTCTATGGAGCACGGCGGATGGGATCTTTCCAAAGTTGACGCTAATGCGCTGAAAGACTCTAAAGCTACCTTCGTGTTCGGTCAGATGAACGAGCCGCCAGGGGCCCGCGCCCGTGTAGCCTTGTCTGGTTTGACCATTGCAGAGTCTTTCCGTGATGGAGATGGTACCGGTTCTGGCCGCGACATCCTTTTCTTCATTGACAACATCTTCCGTTTCACCCAGGCAGGTTCTGAGGTATCGGCTCTTTTAGGTCGTATGCCATCTGCGGTAGGGTACCAGCCAACTTTGGCTACGGAAATGGGTGCCATGCAAGAGCGTATCACGTCTACCAAGCGTGGTTCCATTACCTCTGTACAGGCCGTTTACGTACCTGCGGATGACTTGACTGACCCGGCTCCAGCGACCACCTTCGCTCACTTGGATGCTACCACTGTACTTTCTCGTAAAATCTCTGAGCTTGGTATCTACCCTGCGGTAGACCCTCTGGATTCTACTTCCCGTATCTTGACGGCCGATGTAGTAGGCGAAGAGCACTACAACACCGCCCAGCGCGTGAAAGAGATCCTGCAGCGTTACAAAGAATTGCAAGACATCATCGCCATCTTGGGTATGGACGAATTATCTGAAGAAGATAAATTAGTCGTACACAGAGCGCGTCGTGTGCAGCGTTTCTTGTCTCAGCCATTCCACGTTGCCGAGCAGTTCACCGGCTTGAAAGGCGTGTTGGTTGACATTAAAGACACCATCCGCGGTTTCAACGAAATCATGGACGGCAAGCACGACAACCTGCCTGAGGCCGCCTTCAACTTGGTAGGTACCATTGAAGATGCCGTTGCCAAAGGACAGAAAATGCTGGCCGAAGCGAAATAATATTCATTAGTTCTGAGTCTTGAGTTCTGAGTCCTGCGTCTGTGAAAAGATTTTGACTCAGAACTCAAGACTCAAGACTCAGAACTCCTAAGAAATGTATTTAGAAATCATCACCCCAGATAGAAGAGTATTTGAAGGCGACGTAACGTCAGTGAAGTTTCCGGGCATCAATGGTGGGTTTGAAGTGTTGAATAACCACGCTGCCCTTATCAGCGCCCTGGCCAACGGAGCAGTACGGATCACGCCTGCCACTGGTGCTCAAGTGGTGTTCCAGATTGACGGGGGAGTTGTGGAGGTGCTGGACAACAAGATCATTGTCCTGGCCGAAGCGGTAACCGCCTAACCATTTCCTGTTTTCACATTTGAAAGCCCGTTCTCTGCGCAAGAGGCGGGCTTTTGTTTTTAGGCTGCATTTCTGAAAACAAGCCTGAGACCTGCTTCTTACATTTGTTCCTTTCTGCTTACCTTTAAGATTGTTGATTGTTAATTGCTGATTGTTGTAGATAAAGCACCAATCATTCAAGAAAACCAACAATCAGCAATTAACAATCAACAATCAATTACCCGCACCGTGTCCATTTCGCCTAAGATCACACCCATTTACCAGACATCCGTGTTCACCTTTGAGGACCTGAACGCGCTGGAAACTTACTTCCAGGAACCTGGCCAGCATTACATGTACACCCGCTATGGTAACCCCAACAGCGAGGAACTGGCGCAAGAAGTAAACAAATTGGAGCGAGGCGCAGGCGCAGTGGTCACTTCCTCCGGCATGTCAGCGATCTTGACAGCGGTGCTGGTCTATGCCAAAGCCGGTGACCACGTGCTTTGCGCCGAGGAAATCTACGGCGGTTCCTCTTCCCTGCTCTCCAATGAACTCTCCCGCTTGGGCGTGGAAGTAAGCTACGTACCTACGGCAGATATTTACTCCTTAGAGGGCTACGTACGCGAAAACACCAAACTGCTGCTCGCGGAGACTATCAGCAATCCCATGATGATGGTAGTGGACCTGAGCCTATTGGCAAAGGAGTGCCAAAGCAACGGCATCAAACTGGTGGTGGACAACACTTTCGCTTCGCCGGTTCTTACCCGTCCGCTAGAATTAGGCGCTGACCTTGTCATCCACAGCGTCACCAAGTACTTATCGGGGCACAGTGACGTAACGGCGGGCGTCCTAATTGCCAAGGAAGCGGAGGATGCCGCCCGGGCAGGCCAGATCATGCGCACTTGGGGGCTTAATCTGAGCCCATTTGAAAGCTGGTTGGCGGCCCGAGGTCTAAAAACGCTCAAGCTAAGGATGCGGGAGCACTCAACTAACGGTTTGGCCTTGGCTCGCTTTCTGCAGCGACACCCCAAAGTACAGGCCGTCTTCTATCCTGGCTTACCCGAGCACCCGCAGCATGGCATCGCGCAGCAACAAGGAAAAGGTCTTTTCGGGGGAATGCTGTCGTTCAGGATCGCAGACGAGACCGAGGCCGTGAATCGTTTCATGAAAGCTTTGGCGCATATTCCCTTTGCCCCGTCCTTGGCAGGAGTCACCACGTCTATTTCTTATCCATTGGGCACCTCGCACCGTGGCCTTAGCCAGGAACAGCAGGAGAAAATGGGCATCACCGTGGGTCTGATCAGATTATCGGTGGGCATAGAGGATGCAGAGGAGTTGATCGCTGATCTGGAGCAGGGACTGGCGGCTATCTAAAAGCTCCTTTTTACGCTTATCCTCTAATTTACGCTTATCCTCTAATCTCCGCGCCACCCTAATTTAAATGGAACAATAACCTGTTCAGCTGCTTCAAGCCTACTCTTTAAAAAGTAGCCCCAAAACGTGACAGGCCTTACCTTTGCAGGATGTTTACACGTTTAGTCAACTGGCTTGGCAGAAAAGAGCCTGCTCAGCCAACAGATGACACTCCAATTGATATGAAATACTTACTCGTGGGCCTGGGCAACATTGGCCCGGAATACGCAGATACCCGGCACAACATCGGGTTTATGGTGTTGGATCACTTAGCTAAAAAGCATGACGTGTTCTTTGATACCGGCCGGCATTCGTTCGTGACCGAGTTCAAAACCAAAGGCAAGCACTTCACTTTGGTAAAACCTACCACCTTTATGAACCTGAGCGGCAAAGCGGTCGCTCATTGGCTGAGCGTTCTGAAGATCCCAGCGGAGCAGATGCTGGTGATCACCGATGACCTGGCTCTCCCCTTTGGCAAACTGCGGATGCGGGCCAAAGGCAGTGCGGGCGGACACAACGGGCTAAAACACATTGAGCAGACCTTGGGCAATAATGAGTACCCCCGCCTGCGCTTCGGGGTAGACTCGCAGTTCTCTAAAGGACGGCAGGTGGATTATGTGTTGAGCCCTTTCTCCCCGGATGAGCAGATTGACCTCCCCTCCCATATCGAGAAGGCCGCCGAGATGTGCCTTTCCTTCGGAACTATTGGTCTGGAACGCACCATGAATTTCTTCAACAAATAACCGCTTCCAGCAAAACAAAACGGCGTTTCAAGGATGCTTGTAAGAAAGCATCCTTGAAACGCCGTTTTGTTTATGAGGTTAGTTTGTGAGCTTTAGAAAGATCGTAGCAAGACTAAACTATTAGCCAAAATAGCGGCTTGTTCTTTCAGTCCCTTGAACCGCACCTGAAAAGATCCTTTTTCAGGTACCTGGTTCGCCTCTAACTTTTTATCAAGGGCCGTGATCTCCTCTAAAAGCTGCTCAAGTTGTTGCCCCATTCTATCTTGTAGTTTCTGAAGCTTCTCATTGGCCAAGGCAAGTTGCTCCTGCTCCCTTTGCCTATCCAAATAATTTGGTTTTAAATCGAAATGCAACATGATGTAACAAGCTTTTCGCTTGCAGGAAGTAAGTTGAAGTTAAGGGTAAGTAACAGCACTAAACTCAATGTCAGCCAAATGACCTTGATAAAACTAAGTCAATGAAGCCACGGGGATCTTTTACTCAGGGTAAGTTTTCCGGGAATCAGAATTCAAAAGCTAACCTTACTACACTCCCGAGCAACCTTTACCAAATATAAAAACTACTACATGCATACTACTTTTTACTCGATAGATCCATGTTTCCACTAGTTGGAGACTTTCCCCTGCCCGATGTAAGCTTTCGGATTAGCGGTATTTCTCTACTTTTGTGCCGCTAAAGTTCCTCATGACCCGCATCCTTCCTCTTTACCGAAACGCTTTTGGTGGCCTTTCCCGCGAAGCCTGGCTTCTAACCCTGGTGATTTTCATCAACCGGAGCGGGGCCATGGTGGTGCCGTTTTTGAGCGTGTACCTGACCGAGGCAATGGGCTTCAGTCTGAAGCAGGTAGGCTTGCTGCTGAGTATCTTTGGGATGGGTGCCGCAGTCGGAAACTTTCTGGGAGGCTGGCTAACCGATAGATGGGGGCACTTCAAGGTACAGGTGTTGAGCTTTTTCCTTTCCAGTGCCTGGTTCTTTGTCATGCTTTGGGTACAGCGGTTTGAGTTGCTGGCCGGCGGGCTTTTCCTGCTGAGTATCTTGATGGAGAGCTTGCGCCCTGCCAATGCGGCAGCGGTGAGCTCTTACTCTTCCGCAGAAACCGTCACCCGTGCTTTCTCCCTCAACCGGATGGCTATTAACCTGGGCTTCGCCATTGGCCCGGCGCTGGGCGGCCTTTTGGCTATGGTATCTTACCGATTGCTTTTCCTGGCAGACAGCCTCACCTGTCTGGCGGCTGGAGCTGTTTTCTTCTTCTTTTTCAAAAACCGGCCAGAAAGCCTCTTATTACCGGAGCAAAAAGACCACTCCCCCATCCCTGATGTACCATCTTCTGGGCAGCGCTCCCCCTACCAGGATGTCCTTTTTGTTTTCTTTACCATTTTGTGTTGCTGCTTTTTAGTGGCTTTTTCCCAGTTGTTTACCACCCTGCCGTTGTATTGGCAACAGGTACACCATCTGTCTAAGTTTGAAATAGGTTCTTTGCTAGCCTTTGATGGCATAGTGGTGTTTTTGTTGGAGATGGTGATTGTCTACCAAGTGGGCAAGGTGCATGGGCTCTGGAAAACAATTGTGGGTGGGTCATTGCTGTTGGCCCTAGCCTTTGCCCTCCTGAACGTAGCCACCGGTTTGCCAGTACTAGTTCTTTCGGTTTTGCTCTGGGGCCTTGCCGAGTTGCTGGCCTTGCCTTTTATGAGTACGCTTACCGTGTACCGGTCCAACCCCCAGAACCGAGGGGCCTACATGGGGCTTCATACTTTATCCTATTCGGTGGCGTTTATCCTGGGACCGTTAGCGGGCACCCACACCATTGACCACTTCGGGTTTGAGACCTTATGGTGGGGTTGCGGAGCCTTATGCGTCATGGCGGCGGCAGGCCTATATTTTGTGGTGCGCAGACTGCAGGCACACTAATTTCTACCAATTACCTTTTAGGGCATAAACAGGAAAAGCCGCTCTGTCTTTCACCTTTCGCAAGGGCTTACCTTTACAAAGACTTTGTCCTATCAAAACCGAAAGCTTGAGAAAGACTTAGGTACCGCAGAGCCACACCAAGGTTCATTTTAATTATTACCCCTAGAGTTTGTTTCATTTCTCTACTTTTGTGGCGCTCACCACCTCTATGAAACGGATCTTAGCTCTTTACGGCAACGCATTTGGCGGTCTCTCAAGGGAGGCCTGGCTTTTAGCGGCGGTTATGTTCATCAACCGGAGTGGCGCCATGGTGGTGCCGTTCTTAAGCGTGTACCTGACCGAGGCACTGGGCTTCAGCCTGAAACAAGTGGGCGTGCTGCTGAGTTTGTTTGGTGCGGGCTCTATGTGCGGCACGTTCCTGGGCGGTTGGCTAACTGATAAAGTAGGTCATTTCAAGGTGCAGTTCTTCAGCCTGATTCTGGGCGGTAGCTGGTTCTTTGTCATGCTCACTTTGGAGCAGTTTGAGTTGTTTGCCGGAGGTATTTTCCTGCTAAGCCTTCTAACCGAGTGCCTGCGGCCCGCCAACGCCTCCTCGGTGAGTTCCTACGCCCGACCCGAGAACGTGACCCGCGCTTTCTCTCTGAACCGGATGGCCATCAACCTGGGCTTTTCCATCGGTCCTGCATTGGGCGGAGTTCTGGCCACGGTCTCTTACCAATGGTTATTTATGGCCGATGGGTTGACGTGCCTTAGTGCCGGGGTGTTATTCTTCTTTTACTTTCGTCACAAGCAGGGCCACTCTCCTACACAATATGCGTCTCAGGAAGCCCAAACCTCGGTTCCTGCTACCCGCTCGCCCTACAGTGATGGCTTATTTCTGCTGTTTACGGTGCTTTGTTGCTGTTTTGCGGTAGCCTTCTTCCAGTTCTTCTCCACCATGCCGCTGTATTACCGGCAGGTTTACCGTTTATCAGAATTACAGATTGGGGCACTACTGGCGTTCAACGGCTTATTGGTGTTTCTATTAGAGATGATCATTGTGTACCTCATAGGGGATAAGCACGCGGTTTGGAAAATGATTGTGCTGGGTTTGCTCCTGTTGGCGTTGGCCTTTGTGTTGATTAACGTGGCCAAAGGGTTTACGGTACTGGCTATCTCCGTACTGCTGATGAGCCTTTCCGAGATCTTCGCCATGCCTTTCATGAGTACCCTCACCGTGCAGCGCTCGGGACCGCATAACCGGGGCTCCTACATGGGCCTATACAGCCTTTCCTATTCCGCTGCGCATATTATCGGTCCGTTTGTGGGTACCACCATCATTGCCAGTTTCGGGTTTGACACGTTGTGGTGGGGAGCTAGTGTGCTGTGCCTGGTGGCCGCGTTTGGGTTTTATCTGGTGGTAAAGCGGTTACAAGCGGCGTAAATCTGGTGGTTTAAGGATCGGCTTATTTTAAGAGGCTTTCCCTAAAATTGGAGGGTAAATAGAAAAGCCTTTTCTGCTTTCCAATCTTTTTTGGCATCTTTCACAAAATCTACGTTGAACTGGTCTATGAGAATTTCGGTCTCCTTCCTGCTGCTGTTAAGCCTTGCCTTAGCCGCCTGTAGTTCCCTTAAACCACGCGCAACAGATAAAGAAATGATGGTCTACGTAGGCACTTATGCCAAACCTGATGCCGAGAGCATCTTTGCTTACCGCTTGAACGAAGAAACAGGTGCTTTAACCAGGGCTCTGGCCGTGAAAGGCGGAGAGAACCCTTCCTTCCTTACCTTAGACGCTGACCGGAAGCACTTGTACGCCGTAAACGAGACTACCGAGTACGAAGGCCAGAAAAGCGGAGCTGTCAGCGCCTTTGCCATAGACCAGAAAACCGGCGACCTTACTTTCTTAAACCGTCAGCCCTCCTTGGGCGGGGCTCCCTGCTACATCAGCCTGGATCCTAAAAACAAGGTTGCTTTGGTAGCCAATTACGTAGGAGGCAACGTATCGGCTTTTCTTATTCAACCCGATGGCTGGTTAAGCGCTCCCACCGATATGGAACAGCACCAAGGCAAGGGACCTAAGCCGCAGCAGGATGCTGCCCACGCCCACTGCATCCTCCCTGACCCGGAAAACAAATTTGCGTTGGCGGTAGATTTGGGAATTGACCAGATCATCACCTATAAGGTAGACAAATCAGGAGGGAAACTGGAGCGTCGATCAGCGTTCACCGCCAAGCCTGGGGCCGGGCCGCGTCACCTTACCTTCCACCCCAACAACAAACGCTTTGCGTACGTGATCAATGAGCTGAATGGCACCCTCACTACCTTCACCTACAACCCGGACAACGGCACGCTAACCGAGGTAGAAACGGTTTCTACCCTGCCAGCTGATTACACCGGCAAAAACTCCTGCGCGGACATCCACGTCTCTGCCGATGGTCGGTTCCTGTACGGTTCTAACCGGGGACATAACAGCATTGTGGTTTTCGCCATAGATGCCAAGACAAACAAACTGACGCTGGTACAGCACATGGGCACCCAGATCAATTGGCCCCGTAACTTCACCTTCAGCCCGTCTGGCAGAACCATGCTGGTGGCCAACCAGAACTCCAACAGCATCACCACTTACAAGGTAGACACCCAAACCGGCAAACTGACCTACACGGGCAACTCCGCAGCGGTGCCTTCGCCGGTGTATGTGCAGGTAGTTCCAGCCTTTCCTGAAACCCCTGGGAAATAAGATGAAGGCCGTCGTGATTACAGCGCCTGGTGCGCCGGAGGTATTACAGATCCAGGAACGGGAAACGCCTGTGTTGGCTCCGCACCAGGTACTGGTGCGAGTCCACGCGGCCGGTATCAATCGGCCCGATGTAGCGCAACGCAAGGGACATTATCCACCTCCGCCGGGTGCATCGGTTGATATCCCAGGGTTAGAGATTGCCGGTATTATTGAAGCCTGCGGAGACCAAGTCACGCGCTGGAAGCCGGGAGACGCCATTTGCGCCTTACTGCCCGGTGGCGGCTACGCCGAATACGCCGTGGTAGACGCCTGCCATTGCTTGCCCCTACCCATAGGCTGGAGCTTTGAACAGGCTGCTTCCTTGCCCGAGACTGTGTTCACCGTTTGGCACAACGTCTTTCAAAGAGGACTGCTACAGCCCAGTGAGACCTTTCTGGTACATGGCGGCAGCAGCGGGATCGGGATTACAGCCATCCAGTTAGCCAAAGCTTGGGGTGCTACCGTGTACGCCACCGCTGGCACCGATGAGAAGTGCCGGGCCTGTGAAGAACTGGGTGCTGATAGGTGCATTAACTACAAAACCCAGGATTTTGAAGAGGAACTGAAAGCCCAGGGCGTGGACGTGATTCTGGACATGGTGGGCGGTGCTTACACCCCCAAGAACCTGAACCTGCTCAATCCCGATGGTCGACTGGTCTTCATCAATGCCATGCAAGGAGCCCAGGGCACTTTTGACGTACGGCAGGTCATGCAGAAGCGGCTTTCCATCACCGGCAGTACCCTGCGCCCCCGTGACAATGCGTTCAAGGCCTCGCTCACCGCGGCCATTGAGCAACACGTGTGGCCTCTGCTGGAAGCCGGTAAATTCAAACCCATCCTCTACAAAACGTTTGACCTGGCAGAAGCTGCCCAAGCCCATGCCCTTATGGAAAGCAGCGAGCATATCGGGAAGATTTTGCTTAAGGTGCAGGGGTAAAGAGAACCCAACCGATGGTCTGGGAGTAAAGAAAAATACGTTTCCCGTTTAAAACCTTTTTATTAAAAAGGACCTAAAAGCAGGAAGCCAGCTCTCTTTTTCCTGAATCATAATTTCTCCTTACTTTCGACCTTTTGTTTCACAAAAACTCTGCATGAATCTCCTGTTCCTTACTTTTGGTCCAAACATCAAAAACCACTACCAGGCAAATTTCGCCATTCTGTCGTTTTTGCCCTACCAACAGGAACTGAGCACCATTTACGTATACACAGATTACCCAGAGTACTATGCCCACCTAAAGGAAAAGGTACAGGTGGTCAAGGTGACGCAAGAGCAACTCACCGATTGGAAAGGACCGCATGATTTCTTTTGGCGCGTGAAGATCAAAGCCATAGAACAACTCATCTGCGACCACCCAGAGCAGGCCGTGATGTACGTTGATTCTGATGTTTTCCTCTACCAAAATCCCAAGAATCTCTGTGACCAACTACGCAACGGACGCGCGTTCATGCACCAAAAGGAAGGCAAGCTCTCTGAACTGACAAGCAAGACGGAAAGGCGAATGTGGCAGCAGGTACAGGAAATTGATTTGGGGGCATTTAAGCTCCATGACCAGCACGCCATGTGGAACGCCGGAGTGGTGACCATTCCCGTGCAGCAGAACCAAACCGCCATCAGCCTAGCCCTGCAAATCTGCGACCAGATGTGCACCCACCAAGTGACTCCCCGCCTGATTGAGCAGTTTGCCCTTTCAGTCGCCCTCCAAGAAACCTATGACCTGCACGAAGCCAAGCCCTGGCTTGCGCACTACTGGGGAAACAAAGACGAGTGGAATGAGCACATCAGCCATTTTTTCCTGGAGTCGCACTTGAAAGGCTTTACGGTGGCAGAAGATGTTGCTCGCCTGCAGCAGTTCCAATACAAAACATTAGCCCTGGTCACGCGCAATAAGAAAACCCGCGCCCGGCTTATGCAAGCCATTGACCTTCTGTTCCCGCCTAAAAACCAGGTGTATATTGAAGAGAAGGAGTAAAAGCAAAGGTGCGTTTTCCTCCCACTTCAAGTAAAGCAGGAGAGAAACGCACCTTTCTAAGTTAATCTATTCTTTTAAGTTAATCTATTCTTTCCTAGCTTACTCCCCCGCCGTTCACTACGGGTTTGGAAGGCTGCATAAAGGCTAGGCTGCCATCGGCGTTCTCGGCCATCAGGAGCATGCCTTGGCTCACGATGCCTTTGATCTCGCGTGGGGCCAGGTTCACCAAAACAGACACTTGCTGCCCAATGATCTCCTCTGGGTTAAAGTGCTCGGCAATACCGCTCACAATGGTGCGCTGGTCAATACCGGTGTCTACCTTTAATTTCAGGAGTTTTTTGGTTTTGGCTACTTTTTCAGCTTCCAGGATGGTGCCGATGCGGATATCAATCTTGGAGAAATCGTCAAAGGTGATGTCTTCTTTGGCAGGAGCAGCTACGGCATTGGCCAACTCGTTTTCCTTCTTCGTATTGAGCAGTTTCTGCACCTGAGCCTCAATCACGGCATCTTCTATTTTTTCAAACAGAAGGGCCGCCTCACCAATGGTGTGACCCGCCGCAAGAAGATCAGGGGAGCCGGCTTCGTTCCATTTACCTGGAGCATAGTTCAGCATGCGGGCCAGTTTACCGGCCGTTTCCGGTAAAAACGGCTCAGACAGAATAGCCAGGCTAGCCGAGATCTGCAGCGCGATGTTCATAATGGTTTCTACCCGCGTGGCATCGGTTTTAATCAGTTTCCAAGGCTCGGTATCAGCTAAGTATTTGTTCCCGAGACGGGCCAGGTTCATCAATTCGCTAAGTGCCTCTTTGAAGCGATACAGTTCCAGCGAGACAGCAATCTTCTCCGGGAAATCAGCCAACTGGGCCAGCACTTCCTCATCAAAAGGAGTCAATTCGCCACGCTGCGGAACAGCCCCGTTGTAGTATTTATGGGTAAGCACCACCGCCCGGTTGATGAAGTTCCCGAAGATGGCTAGCAGCTCGTTGTTGTTGCGGGCCTGGTAGTCTTTCCAGGTGAAATCGTTGTCCTTGGTCTCTGGGGCGTTGGCGCAAAGTACGTAGCGCAGCACATCAGCTTTGCCGGGCAGGTCTTGCATGTACTCGTGCAACCACACGGCCCAGTTGCGGGACGTGGAGATTTTGTTGCCTTCCAGGTTCAAGAACTCGTTGGCAGGCACGTTATCCGGTAGCACGTAGTCGCCGTGCGCCTTGAGCATGGCCGGGAAAATGATGCAGTGGAACACAATGTTGTCCTTCCCGATGAAGTGCACCAGTTTGGAGTCTTTGTCTTTCCAGTAGGTTTCCCAGTCTGGGGTAAGGTCTTTGGTAGCAGAGATGTATCCGATTGGTGCGTCAAACCACACGTACAGCACTTTGCCCTCGGCACCTTCTACCGGCACGGGCACGCCCCAGTCCAGGTCACGGGTTACGGCACGGGGTTGCAAACCCTGGTCGATCCAGCTTTTGCATTGGCCGTACACGTTGGTTTTCCAGTCGCCTTTGTGGCCTTCCACAATCCACTCGCGCAGCCAAGGCTCGTATTGATCCAAAGGTAGGTACCAGTGTTTGGTTTCGCGTAGCACCGGCGGTTCACCGCTTAACGTACTTTTAGGGTTGATGAGGTCAGTGGCATTTAAAGACGTTCCGCAGCTTTCGCATTGGTCGCCGTAGGCGTTCTCGTTTCCGCACTTGGGACAGGTACCTACAATGTAGCGGTCGGCCAGGAATTGTTGGGCTTTTTCGTCAAAGTATTGCTGGGTGGTCTGCTCAATGAACTTGCCTTCGTCATAAAGTTTGCGGAAGAACCCGGAGGCGATCTCGGCGTGCGTTTTAGACGAAGTGCGGGAATAGATATCGAAGGAGATATTGAAATCGGCGAAGGAGTTCTTGATGAGTTCGTGGTACTTGTCCACGGCTTGCTGCGGCGTGATGCCTTCTTTCTTCGCCCGGATGGTGATGGGCACACCATGTTCATCAGAACCACACACGAATTTCACATCGCGGCCGCGCGAACGCAGGTAACGGGCATAAATATCGGCGGGAATGTACACCCCGGCCAGGTGCCCAATGTGCACGGGTCCGTTGGCGTAGGGCAATGCCGCCGTGATGGTATATCTCTGGGGATAGGTTGTCTCAGCCATGTTCTTTTGTTGAAGAGGCAAATATAGCGAAAATGCAGGGAGGTTTGCTTCTTGGTTCTCCCCTCAAGAGGCCTACCCAAGGGGACTTGCTTTATACGAAAGCAAAGCGCCGCGACCTCTGGTGGAAGTCGCGGCGCTTTAATCTTGTTTTCAGGAAATTAGCCCGAAAACACTTTTCTCTTATTGCCCGGTAGTGGTACCCACCGTTGGCGGCATGGGCGGACGCCGGATGGTGTCTGGCGCTACCGGTTGCCGACCCGGTAAGATTCTCTGGCTCCTGACCGCCGGAGTCTGGTTACCCGGAGAATTGGGATTATTGTCTTCTATGTTCTTTTTCTGGTTTACCTGGCTGGCCTGGTTGTTCAGGTCGCGCGAGGTAGGCGTTGCCCGATAGGTACGCTGCGGCTCTGCCACCTCCAAGGCCGGGCTATCTCTGGACGAGGTACAGGCAATTGCCAAGGTGCCCCACAGAAAGCTTACCAATACGAAAGACGTTTTACGCCCCTTTTCCTCTAAACACCTCCAAAACGTCTGCATGATCTTCGGCTTAACGGGCGTTGCTTTGACTTAAGTCCTCATCATCCAACTCCTGTATGGCCTTGAAGCCTACGGGCGTTAACCGCAAACCGGCAGGGTCTGGCGTGGCATAGCCTTGGTTACGCAAATGTTCTTCGGCCCGCTTCTGCACATCCTGGTAATGGAGTTTCTCATCTTCCTGGTGCAGGAACGGGTAAATCTCATCCCATCCTAAAACTTCCTCGGCCTGGGTGCCTTTTACCTTGAAGGCTTTTAAAATCAAGTAGCCGGTATTCTCAATATTCTCGCTGTTGGAGCTAAGGTTCTCTAAATCCATAGTTTTGCGTGTTAAGGTCTGTGCTTTACAGTACGTCAACCCACCCGCAAAGGATTTAAGCAGCTTAGGCTCACTTCAGGTTAGCCAGGATACCATCCCAAAGGCGCAGGCGCATTTTCTGGCAAGCCACCGCTTCTTCACGGCACTCCTCCCATTTATGCTGGTCATCACCGCACAGCTCGGCCACCATTTTCATGGCTAGCGGCGAGTGCACCTCGTCGTCTAACTGGATGTGGCGGTCCATGTAAAATTGGAAAGTGTCCAGGGTGCCCGGGTAACGGCGGTTCAGGTCCCCGATGAGGCACCGGAACATGTCTGGGATCACGTCTTCGCGCCCAAAGGTGAAGGCTGCGGCAATGCGGTGCGGCTGTCCGCTCTGGATGATCTGGAAGGTGTGCTTCACAAACTCCCGCGTGTGGCCTGGTACCGGAAGGTTTTCCAACTGGGTGAAGACTGATTTGCCTTGGTGCAGACCGGCCATGAACTCATGGATGAGCCTGGTATCGGCGCCACATTCTTCCATTGCCCGCACGTACAACTCAAAATGGCTGATGGGGTGCCCTTCTGGGTCAACGTCTGTTTCCTCTTCCAGCACTATTTCATTGATAAGACGGCGGTTGGCGGGGTTGCCGTGCGGCGTCCATGGCACATCTACGCAGGTGAGGTGGCGCTGCAGGCTTTTAAGCAGGCTCATGAAATCCCATACGGCAAAGATGTGGTGTTCCATGAAGGTACGCAGGTCTGCCAGGTCGTAGATAGACTCGTAGAGCGGGTGTTGCATCAGAGCTGCGCGGTGAGGGCGTAACTCCTGCTGGAGCCAATTTATCTTTTCCTGGTAAATGGGCAGAAGCGATGCTGAGTATCCGGTTTTTTCCAAGATTACAGGCATGGTTTTAAGAATAGATATAGGTATAGAAACAGATTGACCGCGGATTTTCCTGTGCCGGCCCCCAAACATCCTCTTCTCCTCAGACACAGCTCTGGTTGGGTAAAGATAGGCTTGGAACGGGGAGATACGCAAAAAACATACGTTCGTTATAATATTATTTTGCCTGTTTTAGTACAAAAATGCACCCACCTTTTTTTGGGTATAAACAGTGTCTATTGAGCCATATAACAGAACACGTCACCTCCCTTCCTGCGGCTGTTTAGAGACCAGGCAAAACCAGAAAACCCCTATATTCCTGCACCAATTCTACTTAACTCCAAAGTTCACAAGAGAAACACACGTGTATAAGGGTATTTTTACTCTTGTATTTATAACATCTCAAACACCCCCACAGGAACTTAAGCAGCGGTTTGTTCTGTTCTCACCTACAAGCAAACACCCGTAACTGGTTGGGCAAAAGGCCTTTTTCATAATTAATATAGAAAAGCCTAAGAAAAACCCTACCTTTGCGGGCTGAAAACAACCTCTGAATGCAAAGTATCCGCAACATCGCGATTATTGCCCACGTGGACCACGGTAAGACCACGCTGGTAGACAAGATCATCCACGCCTCAAAGATTTTTGACGCACACCAACAGTTCGACGACCTGATCCTGGACAATAATGACCTGGAGCGGGAGCGCGGTATTACCATCGTTTCCAAAAACGTATCGGTTCGTTACAAAGATGTGAAAATCAACATCATTGATACGCCTGGTCACGCCGACTTTGGAGGTGAGGTAGAACGCGTATTGAAAATGGCCGACGGTGTTCTTTTGTTGGTAGACGCCTTTGAAGGCCCTATGCCACAGACCCGTTTCGTGCTAGGAAAAGCTATCTCTCTTGGCCTGAAGCCAATTGTGGTAGTAAACAAAGTAGACAAAGAGAACTGCCGTCCAGACGAAGTACACGAAATGGTATTCGACCTGATGTTCAACCTGGACGCCACCGAAGACCAATTGGACTTCGTGACCATCTACGGTTCCAGCAAAAATGGCTGGATGAGCACTGACTGGCAGCAACCAACCGATAACATCACGCCTCTTTTAGATGCGATCATTGAGGTGATTCCTCCGGCTCCTTCTGAAGAAGGCACGCCTCAGATGCAGATCACTTCTTTGGATTACTCTTCTTTCGTGGGCCGTATTGCCATTGGACGCGTGAAGCGCGGAACTTTGAGAGAAGGCGCCAACATGAGCCTTTGCAAGCGCGACGGTTCTATCAAGAAAGTAAAGATCAAAGAACTTCAGGTTTTTGAAGGCTTGGGCAAAGTGAAAGTTGAATCTGTGTCTGCCGGCGAAATCTGCGCCGTGACAGGTATTGAAGGCTTTGACATTGGCGATACCTTAGCTGATTTTGAGAATCCAGAGCCATTGGAGCGCATCTCTATTGATGAGCCAACCATGAACATGCTCTTCACCATCAACAACTCTCCTTTCTTCGGGAAAGAGGGTAAGTTTGTAACCTCTCGTCACTTGCGTGACCGTCTGTACAAAGAGACCGAGAAAAACCTGGCCCTGCGCGTAGACGAGACCGACAAAGAAGATACTTTCCTGGTGTACGGACGCGGTATCCTTCACTTGTCTGTACTGATTGAAACCATGCGCCGCGAAGGCTATGAGTTACAGGTAGGTCAGCCACAGGTAATCTTCAAAGAAGAGAACGGCCAGAAAATGGAGCCAATGGAGCACCTGGTAGTGGACGTTCCTGAGGAATCTGCCGGTAAAGTGATTGAATTGGTAACCCAGCGCAAAGGTGACCTTTTGATTATGGAGCCTAAGGGCGACCTGCAGCACTTGGAATTCAACATTCCGGCCCGTGGTCTGATTGGTCTGCGTAACAACGTTTTGACTGCCACTGCCGGTGAAGCTATCATGAACCACCGTTTCATCAGCTACGAGCCCTTCAAAGGTCCTATCCCGGGCCGTATTAACGGTTCTTTGATTGCGATGGAGAATGGCCCAGGTACTGCTTACTCTATTGACAAACTGCAGGACAGAGGTGTGTTCTTTGTGGAGCCGGGCGAAGATGTGTACATGGGTATGGTAATCGGCGAACACTCTCGTCAGAATGACCTGACCGTGAACATCCAGAAAGGAAAGCAGTTGACCAACATGCGTGCCTCTGGTTCTGACAACAACGTGAAGATTGTTCCTAAGAAACAATTCTCTTTGGAAGAAGCCATGGAGTACATCCAGAAAGATGAGCTGTTGGAGATCACCCCTAAGAGCATCAGAATGCGGAAAATCTACCTGGACGAGAACGAGCGTAAGCGCTACGGAAACGCCCAAGGATAAGGATCTTCCCTTTTATAAAAAAAGCCTTACTGCTACCAGCGGTAAGGCTTTTTTGTTTCCATTGGTGATTCATTTCTGCTCATGCTTTGTGCCCGATTTCGCTAAAACGGGTCCAAAGCAGAAAGACCTAGTCCATAGAGGTTGGAGGCAAACCTATTGGCCTCTCCATCAGCTTCACTTCTAATGAGGCTATGTGGTAGGTAAGCAGAATTTATAATGCAGATCTCATGGAGAGATAGGGGTTAGTTTGCGCTTGGGTGTCTATATAAGCGGCCAAGGTTCACAAACTATTGGCGACGAGTACTTAGTTGTTTCCATTCCATTTTAAATCTCACCCTTCATTCTCTTCTGTTATGAATAAAAGACTTTCTATGCTTGCCGGGGCTTTGGCCCTCTCCCTTCTTGTGCTTCCGGCACAGGCCCAGTTCAACATCGCTGACAAACTCAAAAGCAAAGTCAACGAAAAGATAGATGCCAAAATAAACAAAACGGCAGACCAGGTCACCAGCGGTAAAAAAGCAGCTAGTGGGGCGGCAAAAGAAAGCGAAGAAGCCACTAATGAAGAAACTGCTGCGGAGGGCACCTCGGCAGCCCCTGAGGCCAAGGCAAAAGTCTGGACCAAGTATGACTTTGTACCCGGAGACAAAGTGCTTTTCGCCGACAACCTCAAAGGCGAAGAAAACGGTGAATTCCCTTCCCGCTGGGACTTAAAAAACGGAAACGCGGAAGTGGCTTCCTTTGGCGGCACCGACGTCATTCACCTGGTGAGCAACGGTACCGCCATCAGCCCGCTGATGAAGACCGAGAACTATCTGCCCGAAACGTTTACCGTAGAGATGGACGTCTACTTTGACTCAGACAACCCCAACATGGCCTATGAAATTTACTTCCTGAGCGACGGGAACAAGTATAACGAGGCTACCAACGGCATGTTTTGGGACCCTATTGTTATTTCGCCGGAAGGGGTGCATTTTAAAAATTTCGGCTCGAATTCTGCCGAGCTAGAGGCGGCCGGCACCAAAAGCCAGTGGCGCCACGTGTCCATCGCCTTCAACAAACGCAGCATGAAGGTCTACCTGGACCAGCATCGTCTCATCAACATCCCTAACGTCACCGGCAAACCTGTTAACCTGAAGATAAAGTCAGACCGACGCATTGAAGGCAATGCCATGGTGAAAAACGTATTCATCGCCGAGGGCGGCAAAAAGCTCTATGACCAGATTTTGGCTACTGGTAAAATTGTAACCTATGGCGTGAAGTTTGACACCAATAAGGCCGAGATCAGGCCAGAGTCTGTGGGTACCCTTGCTGGCATTGTAAAGATGCTACAGGAACAACCAACCCTTAACCTGAGCGTGGATGGCCACACTGACACCGACGGCGACAACGCTGCTAATCTCAAACTTAGCCAACAACGCGCCGATGCCGTAAAAGCTTATTTAGTAAGCCAAGGCATTGACAAAGAGCGCTTGAAAGCTAAAGGTTTGGGAGAAACCATGCCTCTGGACAAAGGCACCAGTGCAGAAGCCAAGGCCAACAACAGAAGAGTAGAGTTTGTTAAAATATAATTACCCTTGCCCACTACCTACAACCAACATGTGCCATATAACCCGGAGGCGTTGTTTCTTTGCTTAGAATAACCTGAAAGCAAAAACATAGCTTCTGGTCCCTAACAAAAGAGCCCGCTACTATATAGTAGCGGGCTCTTTTGTTAGGGACAGCGGGTTAAGCGATAAAAGGAATTGTTCTTTGTTCCTGGCTGCTTTGCATGATATGTTCTATGACTTTGATCACATCTCGTGCTTGTTCTGGCTTTACCGCCAAGGGAGCTTCCCCATTGATTGCTTGGCACACGTTATCATAGAAGTTGCGGTAGTGGCCGGCCTCACTTTCTATCTTGCCCATAAAGTGCAGGCCTTGGTATTCGGTATTCAGGTGGCCCCAGATGTTTTCCGGCTCCACTCCCCAATCTGGGGTGAGGTGTGGCAGCAATCCGTCATTCAGGGCTTTCTCCTGCACATCCAACCCATACTTCAAAAAGGAGCCCTTGTCTCCGTACAGCGTGTACCTGGGGCTGGGCTCCCGCACCAACAAACCCGCTGATAAGGTCACTTTCAGTCCTTCGTAGAACAAGTTTGCTTCAAACTTATCTAGTACCGGACTGTGCGGCCGCTGGATTCGGACGTCAGCGGAGATGGCCTGCGGAGTTCCGAACAGCACCAACGCCTGGTCTATCAAGTGGGAACCCAGGTCAAAAACAATACCTGAACCGGGAGCGTCCACTTCTTTCCAGGTGTTGCCTTTGAGCGCGGGCCTAAACCGGTCAAAATGTGCCTTGTACTCCACTACATTCCCCAACACCCCACTCTGCAGTATTTTCTGCACGGTTTTAAAATCACTGTCCCAACGACGGTTTTGGTAAACTGTGAGCACCTTTTGCTGGTTTTGGGCCAGCTGGATCAACTCGTCTGCCTCGGCCACGGAAGGGGTAAAGGGTTTCTCCACCACCACATGTTTTCCGGCCAACAGGGCTTGCTTGGCTAGAGAGTAGTGGGAACTGTTAGGCGTAGCTACCACTACCAAATCTATGGAAGGGTCATTGATAATATCGTCTGCCTGGTTTGTGATCTGCGCTTGGGGGTACCGGCTCCGGGCAATCTGTATGTTCTCTTCCTTGGTCTCCCGAATCTTAGCCAATTGCAGGCCGGGCACCATCTGGATAAAAGGACCATGAAAAATGCGGCCCGCCATTCCAAACCCTATCAATCCTACTTGTATCATTTTAGGTGTTTCCTGTGTCATATGATCAATTTATTCTGGTGTGCGTGCCCTCCCCGTTGGTAAGCCTTTTTAAAGGTCGATTTCCTACAATTAGCCTAAAAACTAAATCTGCCTTGGGTAAAGAACAGCCTTTTTTCTCTTCGGAAAGCCTCAGAAAAGCAGGTGTAGCCTTGGCTAATGGTCAGTTTCTAAAGCAGTTAACTTAGAGAAGGCTTACCCTTGCAACCCTATTATTTCTACCAAAAGCTTTTTATTTGCTGCCGTTAAAAGAACGTTTAGAGGAAGGTGCTCGTAAATATACTTGGTACAAAAGCCCAAAGTGTAGATTTTAATCTCTACATTTGTTTATTATTTATTATCACATTAATGAAAAACGGTAAAGTAAAATTCTTTAATGACTCCAAAGGTTTTGGCTTCATTAAAGACGCAGACTCCAATGAGGAGTATTTCGTACACGTGTCTAACCTAGTGGACGAAATCAGAGAAAATGACGAAGTAACTTTTGAGCTGAAAGAAGGCCGCAAAGGTTTAAACGCTGTAAATGTAAAACTTGCTTAAGTTTTAAGATACATCAGTCCTCCAAAAGGGCCTCACTACATGTGAGGCCCTTTTTTGTTTATCTGATTGGCAGTTGTGACTCCACCCAAAGCCATATAAGCCAAACCTGCTACCTCTTTCTCCATCCCTGCTTTTTTATCGCTCGTTTTCCGGAAATCAACCTTAAACCAAGTCAAACTTAACCTAAGATTGAGTAGATTACGAGTTGAATGGCCATAGCAGGTACTTCCTTGCCACAGCCTCAATCCTTATTGAATTTACCTAATAGGCTTTCCTTTTAACACTGTATGTTCCTTCCTCATTTTAGCAGTAAAGCTCTTTTAATCGCTGCCCTTAGCTTTAGTTTCTTCGCCTGCTCTTCTCCTGAAAAGCAAACAAACCAGGAGGCGGAGGCATCCTCTACTCCTGTAGTCACTGCCGCTGCCAAAACAGATAAACCGTCTTCTCAAACGACTGAACCTTCTGTGGGGTCAACCGAAACAGCTCCCGCCACGGCTGCTACTATTCTGGCCCGTCCGCAGGTGCCCATTCTTTGCTACCACCAAATAAGGGAATGGAACTCACGCGACGGAAAAGTAGGGAAAGACTACATCGTGAAGCCTAATGATTTCAGGGCCCAAATGAAGATGCTAGCCGATAGTGGTTATCATACCATCCTACCCGATCAGTTGCAAGATTATCTCACCAAAGGCACTCCCCTACCATCTAAACCCATCATGCTCACCTTTGATGACACCAAGCTGGACCAGTACACCGTAGCCAAGCCCGAGCTGGACAAGTATGGTTTTAAAGGCGTGTTCTTTATCATGACCGTTTCCATTGGCCGCCCTAATTACATGACCAAAGAGCAGATCAAAGAGCTCTCAGATGCCGGACACGTGATTGGCTCCCACACCTATGACCACCACAACGTAAAGAAGTACGAAGAAAAAGATTGGATTACCCAAATAGAAAAACCCACAAAGCAACTGGAAGCCATCACCGGGAAACCCATTAAGTACTTCGCCTATCCCTTCGGGCTCTGGAGACCTGAGGCTATTCCTGAGTTAAAGAAGCGCGGATTTGACGCGGCGTATATCCTGGCCACCAAACGTGATGAGCAAGACCCGCTCTACACCATCCGGCGCATTATTGCCAGTGGCTATTGGAGCACCAAAGGCCTGCATAATAGTATTGCGAGAAGTTTTTAGGTCTTGAGAAAAGCTTATCCCAGAACTTAAGGAAAATATGGAATCCAGTAGTATGATATCTTACCAAGAAGTGCTTTCAAAAAAGGCAAGCACCCCAAAGATCTACTCTAAAAATTCTATTTGGGGCTTTTCTATTTTCTTTTCTCCTATGTTTTCGGGAGTACTCTTATACCAAAACTTGAAGGACATTGGGATGAAAAAGGAGGCAAATACAGTGCTACTCCTTTGTGTGCTTTACACTATCATGGCTATTTATATTGTTAATATTCCTGAAAAAACCCAAACCACGTGGTCCTACCTCTTCAACATTGCTGGCGGGTCTGTACTTACTGAGTACTTTTACAAAAAGTATTTTCCAAACTATTTACAGTATCTGAAAAAGACTATCTGGAAGCCTTTAATCATTTCTACTTTAATCATTATACCTTTTCTACTTGCTATAATTTTTGAATGGTAACAGGTTCTACAATCTAATGTAGAAGAATCCGCTAGCGCGAACTTGCCGCTCGTGTCCACAAATTGTGGCAATGCGCGCGGACACGAGCTGCAAGCGCGCGCCAGCGAAAAAGGGAAAAGGGTTTGGGGGCTGGTTTCATGAAAACAGCCCCCAAACCCTTTATTATATTAGGTGATTTCCTGCTCTTTGCTTAGCACTTTCCCAGCGCCTGCAGAATATCGTTCAAGATATCATCGGCGTACTCTAAGCCTACAGAGATCCTTATTAACCCAGGAGTGATGCTGACGGCTTGACGCTCCTCTTCAGTGAGTTTGGCGTGGGTGGTACTGGCTGGGTGCGAGGCGATGCTGCGAGTGTCTCCAAGGTTAGCGGTGAGCGACATGAGTTGCAGGCTGTCCAGGAACTTGCGGCCACTTTCCAGCCCGCCTTTCAGTTCAAAACAGAAAAGGCCGCCTCCGTTTTTCATTTGCTTTCTGGCAATCTCATATCTAGGGTGCGTGGGCAGGAACGGATACTTCACCCAATTCAGTTGAGGATGGTCCTGCAGCTTGGTAGCAATGGAGAGGGCGTTGGCCGCGTGGCGTTCCATGCGAACATCCAGCGTCTCCAGGCTCTTACTCAAGACCCAGGCATTAAACGGCGACAAGGCCGGACCTGAGCTGCGGCAGAAAAGATAAATGTCTTTGATTAGCTCCTTTTTACCTACGATTACGCCGCCCAGCACACGCCCCTGCCCATCAATCCACTTGGTGGCTGAGTGTACCACCAGGTCAGCGCCGTACTGGATGGGCAGTTGGTTTACTGGGGTGGCAAAGCAGTTGTCTACGTTGAAGATGATGTTGTGCTTCTTGGTCAGTTGCCCGGCCGCTTCCAGATCAATGATGTCTAACCCGGGATTGGTAGGCGTTTCAATGTAGAACATCTTCGTGTTCGGCCGGATGGCTGCTTCCCACTCCTCGGGTTTGTCGGCGGGCACGTAGGTGTACTCAATGCCGTACTTAGGCAAGTACTTGGTGATGATGGTATGCGTGCTCCCAAAGATGGAATTACAGGCCAGTAAATGATCACCCGCTTTCAACATCGCCATGAAGGAGGCAAACACCGCGCTCATCCCCGATGCCGTAGCGTAACCTGCCTCGGCGCCTTCCAATGCTACCATCTTATCAATGAACTCTTGCACTGAGGGGTTGCTGAACCGGCTGTAGATATTGTCATCGGTCTCATCGGCGAAAGCCGCTCGCATGTCCTCGGCGTTGTCAAATGCGAAACTGCTGGTCAGGAACATGGGCGTGGAGTGCTCCATTTCATTCGTGCGCTCCGTCTGGATGCGGATAGCCTTGGTAAGCGGGTGGTATTCCATTTTGTTAAGTGCTAGCGTTTGAAGGCGCTGATGTCCTCTTTTCATTTAAGGCATCGGCAAGGGTCTGTAATTTTCCCCCATTTGTTTTTAAGCGGAAATCAGGAAAATAGCCGTAAAGCCCGAAAATAATCTTTCTGGCTTACAGCTCAATAACTTAGCTTGAAAATTGGTTACGCAGAAACCCGCGCTTCCCAGGTAATCTCTGCCCCGGCTCTTCGCAAGGTCTCTGCTACAGAGCAGTATTTTTCCATGGACAACTCGCAGGCGCGCTCGGCTTTGGCCACGTCATGCGGACCCTGCATCTCAAACACCACGTGTACTTTCTTCCACAGCGAGGGTTCTTTGCCAGTTTCCCGCTCGCCGGTGATCTCCATCCGGAAAGCCGTCAGTTCCTGCCGTTGCTTTTTCAGGATCATGGCTACGTCTATACCGCTGCATCCGCCCAAAGCCATGAGCATCATCTGCATGGGACGGGCCCCAAAGTTAATTCCACCGCTCTCTGGGCTAGTATCGGTCCTAAGAACGTTTCCGTTGGCGTCTTTTGCCTCGAAGCCATAGTCGCCCCCCACCCGGTTCATCTCAATTCTTATCATTTTTATTACGATTTTACGCCTGTAGCCCTTTACTTTGTAAGTTATAAAGGTACTACATGAATTATTTTCAATATAACCAACCTTTTGAATTAGAAGGAGGGCAAACACTTCCAGAAATCACAGTGGCTTACCACACCTTTGGTAAGCTGAACGCAAATAAAAGCAATGTGGTCTGGATTTGCCATGCTCTTACCGCTAATTCCAACGTGTTGGATTGGTGGGACGGTATAGTGGGGGAAAGTAAGGTCATTGACCCTGAACAACATTTTATTGTATGCGCCAACATTCTGGGCTCTTGCTACGGTAGCACCGGCCCTCTGAGCACCAATCCCCAGACCGGGGCACCCTATTATAGTTCGTTCCCGCAGGTCACCATCCGCGACATGGTACGGGTCCACATCCTGCTGCGCGAACACCTGGGCTTGGAGAAAATCCATATTCTGGGAGGAGGCAGCTGTGGTGGCTTTCAAGTTTTGGAATGGGCGCTAGCAGAGCCTGAAGTCATAGATAACCTGTTTCTTTTGGCTACCGCCGCCGCTGAAAGCACCTGGAGCATAGGCATTCATACCACGCAGCGCCTCATGCTGGAAGCCGACGGTACTTGGGGAGAACCCAGCCCTACCGCGGGAAGTAAAGGCCTCAAAGCCGCTCGCGCCCTAGGCACGCTCACTTACCGCAACTACCAGATTCTGGCCCAAAACCAAACCGACCCAGACCCTGAGAAACTAGACAATTACCGCGTGTCTTCGTATTTGAATTACCAAGGCGATAAGTTGGTGAATCGCTTCAATGCCTACAGCTATTGGTTCCTGACCAAGGCCTTGGACAGCCACAATCTTTCCCGCAGACGCGGTGGCCGTTTAGAGCCTGTTTTAGCAGAAATACGCCAAAAAACGTTAATTATTGGCATCAGCAGTGATATCCTTTGCCCGGTGCAGGAGCAGCAGTTTCTAGCCCAGCATCTGCCCAATGCGTCTTATGTAGAGATTGACTCTAACTACGGTCACGATGGGTTTATCATTGAAGGTGAGAAGATTTCCCAGCATTTCTCCGCCTGGTACGCTGAGGTGCAGAAAGAAAACCAGGTTACTACGGGCTCTATCCTTTCGGTATAAACTTCAAACCCTATAAAGCGATTGGGGGCTGTTTTTAAGAAAACAGCCCCCAATCGCTTTATAGGGTTTTATTCTTTAGAACAGGCCTACGGCTTTCAGCAGGATGCGAAGGCTCCAGATAATCACCAACGATCCTACGGCAATGAACATGGTTTTCATGGGCAGCCTACCCGCCAGCCTTGCCGCAATAGGGGCCGCCAGCATTCCGCCTATTACCAACCCCACGATAACTTCTAGGTGGCTCAATCCTAGCATGGTGAAGAAGGTAAGCGCGCTGGCAAACGTCACAAAGAACTCGGTGATACTTACCGTCCCGATCACGAACCGCGGTGTGCGGCCTTTGGCAATGAGCGTGCTAGTCACCAGAGGCCCCCAACCGCCGCCGCCAAAGGAATCCAGGAAGCCGCCTGCTCCGGCCAATACTCCGGCCATCTTAATCTTCTTACGCTCTTTGTTTTTCTTGAAGGCCGTGTAGATGATTCGGGCGCCTAGCACTAGGGTATACGCCGCTAAGATAGGCCGCACGTAGTTTGCGTACTCCTCCCCTACTTTCGCCAAAAGCCAGGCCCCCACAATCGCGCCAATGACGCCGGGTACCAGTAGTACTTTGAACAACTTCCGGTTCACGTTCCCAAACTTGTAATGACTGAAGCCCGAGATTCCGCTGGAGAAGATCTCAGCAGTATGGATGCTACCGCTGATGGCTGGGAGGTTCACGCCCAAGGAAAGCAACACCGTGGTACTGGTCACGCCGTAGCCCATGCCCAAGGCCCCGTCTACCATCTGGGCCAGGAAACCTGCAAACACCATCCAGTAGAAGATAGGCTCAATGCCACTCACATAGGTAGAAACTTCCTCCATGGTAATGGCCGAAAACGCAAAACGCCCTAGAATCATAAAGAAAAACGCCAGCGCGGCACCGGAGGCAATCTTCTTCCAAGGCCTTTCTTTGCGGATGGGTGCGTTCTGCGGTCTTTCTTTCACCGCTAACACCTTGGTGATATCATTTAGCTGGTGCACTTTGGCCGCGAAATCGCCTTGCAGTCGGTTTCTGATCTGCTGTAGGTTGTCTAACACCTGGTCCAGTTCCTCAGGCAGAACCTCGTTAAACGTTTCCTTCAGGCGCTTGGCCATGGTAGGCGATTTGCCGTTGGTGGAGATGGCGATTTTCAGGTTCCCCTTCCGCACGACGGAGCTGAGGTAAAAATCGCACAGGTCAGGGGTATCGGCTACGTTCACCAGTTTGCCCTGCCGTTTGGCTTCTAGGCTGATGGCGCGGCTCACCTCACGGTCATTCACGGCCACAATCACAATATCGGCCCCGGCGACATCCTCCCCACTAAAAGCTTTGGGCACCAGGGAAATGTTATGGTTTTCCTGGGCCAATTGCAGCACCGCCTCATGGAACTGGATAGCTACTACTTTGATGGTGGCCTTGGGAGAGTTCTGCACCAAAGCCGTCAGTTTTTCCAGGCCCACATTGCCGCCGCCTACTACCAACACGCTTAGATGCTCCAGTTTCAGGAAAACCGGGAACAGGTCATTTTGCTCTTTGATTGTAGTAGTGGACATGGTCATTGTAAGTCTTGGGTTTGTAAAAAACAGTGGCGCGAGACTTGGGTCTCTTGAGGCAGGAAGAAATAAGGCGTAAGACCTACCTGCTGCTTCAGCCAAATGCACAAGGAATACAATCTTGGAGGAAGCATTAAATTAGTTTATTTATTGATGAACAGGAAATTATGCTACCACTTCTTTAGCAAAACTCTTCTCTACCTGAAGATTCTTCATTAAAAGAACACCATAGATGCCTTTTTGATCTTGTGTTACCTAGAAGGTGGCGTTTAGGGCCCGTTCTTTGAGAAACGGGTCCTAAACGCCTTTCCTGTTCTATGAAAGTTAGTTCAACAACGCACGGTAAGCGAAGTCTCCGAACCGTTCACCGGCTAATCGGTTTTGCTTGAAGAGCCCGAAGGCGGTATCCAATTCCTGCAAAATGGCGGCCTCGTCTAAGTTCTCTTTGTAGAGTTTGTTCAGGCGCTGGCCCTGCTCATCACCCCCCAGGTTGAGGTTATAATGGCCCGGAGCCGTACCCACAAACCCAATCTCAGAAAGCACTGAGCGGCCGCATCCGTTAGGGCATCCGGTCATTCTAATGATGATCTCTTCGTCTTGCAATCCGTGGTTTGCCAGTACGCCGTCAATCTTGGTGATCAGATCCGGCAGGTACCGCTGCGCCTCGGCCAAAGCCAACGGACAGGTAGGAAGAGCCACGCAGGCCATCGCGTTTTTGCGGATAACAGAGGCTGCCTCGGTATGCGGCACCACGTTGTGCTTCACCAGGATCTGCTCAATTTCAGCTTTGTTTTCCTCGGTGATGTCACTCAAGATCACGTTCTGGTTACAGGTAAACCGGAAGATGGCTTTGCCGGTCTGGGCTACCTCCAGCAGGGCAGATTTCAAGGCTGCCGTGGGCAGGTCTGTGATGCGGCCGTTTTCCACGAACACGGTGTAATGCCATGAGCCAGTGTAACTCTGCGCCCAGCCGTAATGATCTATCCGGGTTTCCAGAGCATAGGCACGTGCCGGTTCCAGCGGAAATCCGGTGCGTTTCTCCACCTCCTGACGGAACACGTCAAGCCCCATATTGTCAACGGTGTACTTCAGACGTGCCAGTTTACGGTCAGCGCGGTTCCCGAAATCACGTTGCACGGTCAGGACCTCGTACACCGCTTTGAACAGCTTCTCGTCAGACTCCTCGGTGCTCACAAAGCCAATCTCCGAGGCCAGACGTGGATAGGTCTCCGGGTTTCCGTGCGTAAAAGACAAGCCTCCACCCACGGCCAGGTTAAAGCCTTTCAGCTCCCCGTTCTCAATGATGGCGATAAGGCCTAAGTCCTGGGCAAATACATCAGAGTCATTGTTAGGCGGAATCACCAAACCGATCTTGAACTTGCGCGGAAGATAGCGGTCTTGGTACAACGGATCCTCTTCTTCTACCTTATCGTAGATTTTCTCTTCATCCAGCCACACATCATAATAAGAGCGGGTTTTAGGCAGCAGATATTCACTGATTCTATCAGCGTACTGGTAAATGCGCTCATGCAGGGGTGACTCCAGCGGGTTGGCAGAAGACACCACGTTGCGGTTCACATCACCACAAGCGGCAATAGAGTCTAAGCCAGCTTGGTTAAAGGCCTTGATAGTAGGCTTGGTTTTGGATTTCACAATCCCGTGCAACTGCAGGGTCTGGCGCGTGGTGATCTTGATCACGCCCGTTGAGTTCTCACCGGCAATGTTGTGCGTGGCAATATATTGCTCTGGGGTCATAACACCGCCGGGTAAGCGCAACCGGATCATGAACGAATACAAACGCTCTAACTTCTTAGCGGCTCTCTCCTCGCGACGGTCACGATCGTCCTGCATGTACATGCCATGGAACTTCACCAGCGCGGTATCATCCTCGCGGATGGCCCCCGTGATCTCGTCTTTCAGGCTTTCCTTCAGTGTGCCGCGCAAGCCTTGGCTCACCTCTTTTATTTTCTCTATAGGAGACAGATTCTTTTTCTCAGTTGACATGGTAACTGTCTTTTAGATGAACAGGAAAGCTCCTGCCATTGATTTTTGGTTTCTGCTTCTAACCTGTTTTCAGGTAAACAGGCTAGAAGCAGAGATTCATTTTCGCACCTTTCGCTGGCACAAGCCGGAGACTTTCGCCAGCATCAAAACGGTTTTCTAATACACGTCTTTCAGGTAGCGGCCTTCTTCTTTCATTTGCTCCAGGTACACGGCGGCCTCTTCTGGCGAGGAACCGGCACCCAGGCCGATGATCTGCAACAGCGTGTTCTCCACGTCTACGCTCATGGGTTCTTTGGCACCGCACACGTACACGTACGCACCGGAAGAAAGCCACTCATAGAAAGCGGTGGCGTTTTCCAGCATCTTGTGCTGCACGTACACTTTTTCTTTCTGATCACGGGAGAAAGCACCATTGAAGCGTGTCAAGATACCCGTTTCATACCAGCTCTGGATTTCGGTCTGATACAGGAAATCGGTCGCAAAATGCTGGTCTCCGAAGAAAAGCCAGTTGCGGCCCTCGGCACCAGTAGCATCACGCTCGGCCAGGAAAGAACGGAACGGCGCCACGCCGGTGCCTGGCCCAATCATGATCACGTCTTTGTCTGCGGCTGGCAGTTTGAACTGATTGTTCTTATGAATGTAAAACTCCAGTGGTTGGCCTTCTTTCTGCTCAGAAAGGTAATCTGAGCAATGTCCGCACAGCAGTTCGTCGTTGATTCTGAACTCATCGCGGGCAACCGTCACGTGAATTTCACCGGAGTGTGCTTCTAACGAAGAAGAAATAGAATATAGTCTTGGTGCGATGGGCTCCAGCACCTGCAACACCTCCTTAAACTGCTCGGCGTCTTTTACCGGGTAGATTCTTAAAAGGTCTAGCAAATCGATGCGGGTGGCTGGGATGTCCTGCTCCACCACCTCGGCATATTTTTTCACTACGCGCTCTGGCAGGTAGGTGATGTTCACTTTGTCATGCAACAACTCTCGTACGGTAGACTCGCCGTTACGGTGGGTCACCTTCTCGTCTGGCGAGATGCCTGTGATTTTCAGGATAGCCTCTACGGTAAAGGGCCGGTTTTTAGGAACCACCCCCAACGCGTCGCCAGGCTCGTAGGCCAGGTCTTCGGCTTCGATCTCAATGTGGTGGGTCAGCTTATTGGAGCCCACGTCATTCAGGACGATGTTGGACAGGATGGTTCCCTGGTAGATTTTCTTGCCAGCTTTTTTGGCAGGAGCCGGCGCGGTGGCTGGGGCTGATGCCGGAGCCGAGGAGCTGTTCAAAGTCTCCAACACGCTCTGGAACCAGGCGTTGGCTTCGTCCTCGTAATCTACGTCGCACTTCTGGATAGGCACCAACGGGCTACCACCCAAACGCTGCAGTTGGGCATCTACGTCTTCGCCGGCTTTGCAGAACAGCGGGTACGACGTATCGCCTAAAGCCAGCACGCTGTATTTCAGTTTGGGCAGCTTCTTATCAGTTTGGTGCACGTAATCGTAGAATTTCTGGGCGCCAGCGGGCGGATCTCCCTCACCTTGCGTGCTGATCACGGTCAGGAAGTATTCCTCCTTTTCCAAGTCATTCAGGCGGTACTGGTCCAGGCTCACCACACGGGCATTAATGCCGTTTTTCTTCGCTTTCCCAGCCAAGTCCGTGGCCACACGCTTTGAGTTACCGGTTTCGGTACCATAGGCAATGGTCACTCGGCCAATGGCAGGCTTAGACGCATCGGCAACGGCGGCTGGTGCGGGAGTGGTGCCCCCCTGGAAAGAAACCAGTGCCGACAAATAACCGCTCATCCAGATCAATTCTTCTTTAGATGATTGGCCAACCAGGTCCTGTAAGGCTTTTAGTTTAGCTTCTGCTAGCATAACTTTAAAATTATTGAAGTACCAAGCCCACTTGTTCAGTGACCGGTTTAAAGTAATATTCTCTACTTGGGTTGTTGGTGAACCACTTAAACTCTTGATGCAGGTTCACCACTTTGCCAATGATCACCAACGAGGGCGACACAAACGATTTGCCACCCAGGTTCTTTTCATAATCGTACAAACTACTGGTTTGCACGTGCTGCAGGGGTGTAGTGGCTTGCTCTACCACGGCCAGCTGCTTCTCCTCGGCAATACCGTGGCGCGTGAGTTTCTCCACCACCTCGGCTAACCGCTCTGACGACATGTAGAACACCAGCGTGTCCTCGGTCTGAGCCAGTTCCTGCCAGTAAGCATCGGTGAGTTTGCTGTAAGTGTAGAAGGTGAGGAAGCGAACGGCGGTGGAATGCTGACGGGCTGTTAGTGGAATTCCTGCATAAGCGGCGGCACCCAAGGCAGCCGTAATACCGGGGATAATCTCGTACTCAATCTCGTGGGCCACCAAGCTTTGCAGTTCATCCAACACGTTGGAGAAGATAGACACATCGCCGCCCTTCAGGCGCAACACATTTTTGCCCAGTAAGGCATACTCCACCAGCAGCTCGTTGATAGTAGCCTGCGGCGTAGTGCCGTGGCTGCGGCACTGCTTGCCCACGTACACGATCTCGGCCGAGGGTGCAGCGTAGGTTTCCAAGATCTCCTCGCTCACCAGGCGGTCCACCAGGATCACCTCGGCTTGGCGCAACGCTTTCACCGTCTTCACCGTGATCAGGTCAGGGTCACCGGGACCGGCTCCTGCAATGATCACTTTTCCTTTCTGCTGCGTTGCTTGCATGTTTGTATTTATCAGTCCGCCGGCTCTGGTAAAGGAACCGGCGGTAATGGTATTTTGACTGTTCTGTTTGAAGGCAGTTTTCTAGATTTCGGGCCAAAAAGGCTTTTCCTGCGGTTCGGTAGTGATCATACACGCTCCAACGGTCACGTTGCTGGTTTCGTCGATCAAGATGGCACCGCCGTTGGATCTTAGCTTCTGGTAAGCGTCAAACGCGATAGGCGAGGCCGTTTTAATGGTGGCTTTCACCACATCATTCAAACCAGCCGATACCGGAGATAGTTCTTTCTCCAGGGTGTTCACGTTCAATTTATATTCCAGTTCTTTCACCACGCAGCGCACGTTGCGGCTGTTGATCTGGAGCAGGTACCGGTTGCGCGGCGACAACGGCGTGTTGCTCATCCAGCACAGCACCACCTCAAATTCCTGGGCCACCTGTACCGGGGCATCCTGCTTCACGATCACGTCGCCACGGCTAATGTCCACGTCATCTGCCAGGTGCAACACAGCACTCTGCGGCGCAAACGCCTCAGTCACCTCTTTGCCGCCTACTTCCACTGCTGAGATGGTGCTTTCAATGCCCGAAGGTTGTACCACCACTTTGTCACCTTTGCGGTAGATGCCGCTGATGATTTTTCCGGCGTACCCACGATAATCGGGCAGCTCCTCCGTCTGAGGACGGATCACGTACTGCACCGGGAAACGGCCTTCGGTGAGGTTGATGTCTTCGTGCACTTCCACGGTCTCCAGCACGCGCAACAGGGATTCACCCTCGTACCACGGCATGGCCGAAGATTTCTCCACAATGTTGTCGCCGTTCAAGGCACTGATGGGTATGTAGGTCACATTTTTCAAGCCCAAAGAAGACGCCACTTGTGAATAGTCAATCACGATGTCGTTGTACTTGTCCTGGGAGAAATCCACCAGGTCCATCTTGTTAATAGCCACCACCACGTGCGGCAGGTTCAACAGGGACACAATGATGGAGTGACGGCGGGTTTGCTCTACCACCCCATGGCGGGCATCAATGAGGATGATGGCTAGGTCTGAGTTAGACGCGCCCGTCACCATGTTGCGGGTATACTGGATGTGGCCCGGGGTATCAGCGATGATGAACTTACGCTTAGGCGTGGAGAAGTACTTGTAGGCCACATCAATGGTGATGCCTTGCTCCCGCTCAGCACGCAGACCGTCGGTTAACAAGGCCAGGTCAACCTGACCCTCTTCGCGGTTTTTGGTGCTCCGCTCAATAGCTTCCAACTGGTCTACCATGATGGACTTACTGTCATACAGCAAACGCCCGATCAGTGTGCTTTTGCCATCGTCTACGCTCCCGGCGGTTAAAAATCTTAGAATATCCATTCTTGTAAGGAGTTCTGAGGTTTGAGTTCTGAGTATCGATTCAGTTTAGAAGCTGTTTTAAGAAAATCAGCTTCTAAACAGATCGGTGCTCTTCACCCAAGCACTCTTTCAATATCTATCATCGGCAGCATGCCGAAACTCTTCATTTATTCAACGTTGAGGCGGAGGTTAATAATTCTATCATTCCCTCCAACCCTCATTTACTAGAAGTAGCCGTTCTTTTTGCGGTCTTCCATGGCAGCCTCAGAAACGCGGTCGTCAATGCGGGTTTGACCGCGCTCGCTGGTGTTGGTGGCGATGATCTCGTTGATGATGTCGTCCAAGGTAGAGGCGCTGGACTCTACGGCGGCAGTACAGGTCATGTCGCCTACGGTACGGTAACGCACGGTTTTGCGGGAAACCACATCATTGTCATGCAGGGTGATGAACTCGTTAGTGGCTACCAAACGGCCATCAAACTCCAGCACTTCGCGCTCATGGGCGAAGTAGATAGACGGCAACTCAATCTTCTCGCGGCGGATGTAGTTCCAGATGTCCAGCTCGGTCCAGTTGCTGATCGGGAACACGCGCACGTTTTCGCCTTTGTTGATTTTGCCGTTGTAGGTGTTCCAAAGTTCGGGGCGCTGCAACTTAGGATCCCAGGAACCGAACTCGTCACGCACGGAGAAGATACGCTCCTTGGCGCGGGCTTTCTCCTCATCGCGGCGGGCTCCGCCAATGCAGGCGTCAAACTCAAACTCCTCAATGGTGTCCAACAAGGTGTAGGTCTGCAGGCCGTTGCGGCTAGGCAGTTTTCCTTTCTGCTCGGTGAGGCCTTTGGCTTTGATGGTGTCTTCCACGTTGCGCACAATCAGTTTCTCTCCAATGGAGCTGGCCAAGTAATCTCTGAAATCTAAGGCTTCCTGGAAGTTGTGGCCAGTGTCAATGTGCACCAACGGGAAAGGAAACTTGCCGGGTCTGAAGGCTTTCAATGCCAAATGCACCAACACAATAGAATCTTTTCCGCCGGAAAACAACAGGGCCGGACGCTCAAACTGACCTGCTACTTCTCTGAAGATGTGAATCGCTTCTGATTCCAGCTGGTCCAGGTAATCTAATTTATATGAACTCATAGGTACTATGTCTATTCTTTCTACTTGGCCAGTTCCGGGGCAACCGGAGCCGGCGATTCAGATACGTGTAAGCCACACTCTTTTTTGCTGCTGTCTTCCCACCACCAACGGCCGGCCCGGAAATCTTCGCCCGGTTGGATGGCGCGGGTACAAGGCGCGCAACCAATAGAGATAAAGCCTTTGTCATGCAGCTTATTGTAAGGAATATTGTACTGCTTAATGAAGGCCATCACTTCCTCGGTAGTCCAGTACAAAAGCGGGTGAAACTTGATAAGTTGGTTTCCCTCGTCCCACTCAAACTTTGGCAAGTCGCTGCGGCCCTGAGAGTGCTCGGCTCGGAGGCCGGTGATCCAGATAGAGTTGCCCTTCAAAGCCCGCTTCAACGGCTCCACTTTTCTGATGTGGCAGCAGTCTTTGCGGTTCTGGGTAGACTCATAAAATGAGTTAGGACCAGTGGAAGACACAAAATCCTCCAGCATCTCATTGTTAGGATAATAAGGCTTGATGCGGGTATTGTACGCCTCATTGGTGCGGCTCCATACCGAGTAGGTCTCGGGAAAAAGCCGGCCAGTATCCAATGTGAAAATGCTGATGGGGAACTGGTTTTCCAGGATCTGGTGGGAGATCACCTGGTCTTCAAAGCTGAAGCTTGAAGAAAACGTTACCTCATTAGGATAACGGTTGACCAAAAGCGCGAACGTTTGGTCTATGGTTAAGCCTTCTGTCTCTTGGATAAGTTGAGACACCTGCTCTTTTGATGAAGAGGCCATGGCAAGAAATAACTAAGTAAGAAAATTGAATGAAAGGTGCCGTATAGGCAATAGGTAGTTGGGTATCTCTAAGGGCTAGAGACAACAGCAGCATGAGCTGCAACAGCAGAAGCGCATTCGCTTTATGTGAGAAGAAAAGACCATGTAGTCTATTGTCTTAATTCTGGCTGTTAAAAGGTGACGCAAAGATAGGTAGCAAGCTTTACAAATCAAGTTTTCCTATCAATTTAGTAGAGTTTCAGACTTAAAAATCAGCAGGTTTCCCTGCCTTTTGTTTCAAACTCCGCTATAGAATCATCTAAGCCTTAACGCATTCTTAAATTACAGTGTTCCCTGTAGCTACATCTTTTTTGAAATTCAGCTTAATTAACGCTACGCAACCAAGGCCACGAGGTGCAAGGAACTACGGTATAAAAAAGAGCCAGGTAAAAAATGCCTAACTTCACCCCTTCACACCTTACCCCTGCATGCAGACCTTACAACAACTACAAGCCGGTGAACTCCTGGGCACCAGACGCTTGCAACTATCCTGTAGCTTAACCGAGTTTCCGCTCCAGATTTTAGACTTAGCCGATACCCTGGAGATTCTTGATCTGTCTGGCAACCAGCTCAGGCATCTGCCGGAAGGAGTTTCCAGCCTGAAAAACCTGAAAATTGCCTTTTTCTCTGACAACGATTTTACCGAGTTTCCGGCAGTGCTGGGCCATTGCCCCAAGTTGGAAATGATCGGGTTCAAGTCGTGTAAGATCCATACCGTTGCCGAGGGCGCTCTTCCTCCCCTCACCCGCTGGCTTATTCTCACCAACAACCAGATTTCGGAACTACCCCGTTCTATTGGTACCTGCAGCCGCATGCAAAAGCTGATGCTGGCCGGAAACAACCTCAAGCGATTACCCGAAGAACTGAGCAATTGCCAGAACCTGGAACTGCTACGCCTCTCAGCCAATGAACTCACAGAGCTCCCTAATTGGCTTTTCACTCTGCCGCGTTTGTCCTGGTTGGCGATCTCGGGAAACCCTTGTACCCGGCACCAGCAGGTGGTAGCAAATCTGCCTGAGGTCCCGTGGGGCGAACTGGTGCTGGAAGAAGTCTTGGGGCAAGGCGCTTCTGGCATCATCTCCAAGGCAACGTGGCAAGGGGCATCCCCCGTTTCTGGCCCGGTTGCGGTAAAAGTGTTTAAAGGCGAAGTCACCAGTGATGGCCTGCCTGAGGATGAAATGCAAGCCTGCATGGCTGCCGGTTCTCACCCCAATTTGGTGCAGGTACTCGGGAAGATAACTGATCATCCGGCGCAGAAACAAGGCTTGGTGTTGGAGCTGATCCCAGACGGGTACCGGAACCTGGGCATTACCCCCAGTTTTGAGTCCTGCACTCGCGATGTATACCCAGAAGGCACTCATTTTCCGCTACAGGAGGTTATCCAGATTGCCAAGGGGATTGCCTCGGTTGCCGTCCAGTTGCACGCGCGGGGCATCATGCACGGCGATCTCTACGCCCACAATACTCTGGTTGACGAAACAGGGCATCCCCTTTTCGGGGATTTCGGGGCTGCCACCATCTACGACAAAACAGATTCTGAAAGGGCCGCTGCCTTGGAGCGCATAGAAGCAAGGGCTTTTGGCTGCCTCCTGGAAGACTTGCTGGACCATCTTTCCAATGAAAGAACGAATCAGGAAGTGGTTACGGCATTGCTACAGCTGAAAGAAGACTGTATGCAGCCAGCCGTTCTGCAACGGCCAGATTTTGAAACCATTTTGAGCAGAATTGAGCAAGCTGCAGGTAAACCAATGCCATAACAAACCTGAACCGCGGAAGCATTTTCAGACACCTTCCGGTTTATAAAATGTCACTTTGCAAACGCTATTGCCACCGCTTTTTGAAATAAGCTTCTCCTGATTTATGGCCTGTTTTCCAGAAAATGGCTTGAAATCAGGAGAAGAGAAGGAAGTGTGTAAAAATTAGGAAACCTCTATACCTCCAAAACGGTACACGGTAAATCGAGCACCGGCAGGCAATCCCGGTGCCAAAAGCAAACCGTATGGCGAAGCACACCTATGACATGGGGCTTATTGGCAACTGCGCTTACCTGGCCCTTATCCACAAAGACACCAATATTGAATGGCTCTGCTGGCCTCGTTTTGACAGCAGCTTTGTATTCGGTCCCTTAATGGACCGCAAAAAAGGGGGAGAATACTCCATCAAGCCCGATGCTGAAAATTATACATCGCATCAGTATTATATGGAGAACACCAACATCCTGTGCACCGAAATCACCTGCCAGGATGGTTCTTATCGCGTCACCGATTTTGCCCCTAGATTCCGGCAAAACCAGCGCTACTACAAACCTTTGATGCTGATCAGGAAAGTGGAGCCACTCTCTGGTTCGCCCCGCATCAAAGCCACTTGCCGCCCCGTGGGCAATTACGGCGAGTTTCCGCTGAGCAGAAGACGCAGCAGCAACCATATCGCGTTCCTGGGCTTGGACGAAGAAGTCCGCCTGACCACCAATGCCTCTTTGAGCTACATTCTGGAAGACCAGTTCTTTGTTTTGAACGAGACGCTGTACTTCGTGCTTACCTATGGCGCGCCGCTGGAGGCCAACCTGGAAAGCACCGCCGAGGCCTTCCTGAGCCAGACCAAACGGTACTGGCGCAATTGGGTGAAGAACACCAGTATCAGCAATTTCTTCCAGGAGCAGGTGATCCGTTCGGCCTTGGCTTTGAAAATCCACCAGTACGAAGACACCGGTGCCATTATTGCCTCGCCTACCACCAGTTTGCCGGAGCACCCGGGCAGCGGCCGTAACTGGGATTACCGTTTCTGCTGGATGCGGGACACCTACTACATCCTCAACGCGTTCAACAACATCGGGCACTTTGAGGAGATGGAGCGCTATTTCCATTTCATTGCCAACATCACCGCCAAGGACACCCAACGGTACCAACCGTTGTATTCTATCAGCGGCCAAAGCAAACTCACCGAGATTGAACTGGAACTGGAAGGTTACCTGGGCAACAACCGCCCTGTGCGGATAGGTAATGACGCTTACACGCACATCCAGAACGATGTTTACGGCCAGATTCTGGTAGCCCTGCTCCCGCTGTATGTAGACCGCCGTTTCAATGACGCAGAGCGGATAGAATCTAAAAAACTGATCACCAAAACACTGGAGAAAATACAACAGACCATGAACGAGCCCGATGCCGGTTTGTGGGAGTTCCGTGATTTTGCCCAGTACCATTGCTATACGTACCTGTTCCATTGGGCCGGGGCCTCAGCTGCCCGCAGTGCCGCCCACTACATGGGCGATGAGCAACTAGGCCAGTTGGCCTCCCAACTGATGGAGGAAGCCGCCGCTAAAATTGAGGAGTGTTTTGACCCGGCTCAGGGCGTGTACACCCAGGCCATTGGCAAAACGCACATGGATGCCAGTACGCTGCAGCTCATCATGATGCACTACCTTGATCCTGCCTCTGAAAGAGCCAAAACGCACCTGGAGGCCATGGAGAAAGAACTCAAAACCCCAGAAGGTCTGTTCTACCGCTACAAACACGCCGATGATTTTGGGGTGCCGCAAAGCACGTTCCTCATCTGCGCGTTCTGGTACATTGAGGCGCTGGCTTGCGTAGGCCGCATAGAGGAAGCAACCGCGGAGTTTGAGAACATTCTTAAATACACCAACCACCTGGGCTTACTCAGCGAAGACGTAGACTCCAAAGACGGTAGCCAATGGGGTAACTTCCCGCAGGCGTACAGCCACGTGGGTTTATTGAACGCCGCATACCGCATCTCTAAACGCCTAGATAAACCTTCGTTCCTGTTATAGAATAGGCTTTAATAAAACAAGAAAGGCTTACCACTCTGGTAAGCCTTTCTTGTTTTATAGGGTTTGGTGCTAGTTTTCTGAAAACATGCGCAAAGCCATCTTTAGCGGAGGCTACTCTTCCACGGCACACATGGCCTGCAACAGTTTCCGGACTTCTTTGGAGTTGTTTAGGTTGAACCGGGCCAAAGAGCGTTTGCTGCCCACCTTGATGGTGTACGCCTCTTTGGGCATGATTCTGAACATGTCTTCATCGGTGCGGTCATCGCCAATGCCTAGCAGGAAATCATGCGGGTGCTCTTCCAACCAACCCAGGGTGGCCAGTCCTTTGTTCACCTCTACATTTTTAATCTCCAGCACTTTATCGCCTTCCATCACTTGTAGGTTGATATTGGAGGCCAGGTACTGAAGGTGGTTTTTCAGTTCGCGCGACCGCAATTCACCTAGCCCCGGATCTACTTTTCGGTAATGCCACACCAATGAAAAGTCTTTTTCCTCAATGAAAGAACCGGGGGTCCGGCTTACCAACAGTTCTAGAATGGGCCTGATCTCGGTTTTCCAGTCACTGGTGAGATGGTGCAGCATTTGCCACTCCTGCCCTTGGGTTCTGGCCCACACGCCGTGCTCGGCAATAATGTCAACTTCTAGGTGACCCAACCATTCCTCTAAGGTGGCCCGGTCACGGCCACTGATGATCACTACTTTGTTATGTTCTTCCTGGGCCAGGCAGCCTAACACCTGCAGCAATTCACGGTCTGGCTTGGCGTGCTTGGGGTTGTTGGTGAACGACGTGAGCGTCCCGTCATAATCCAGGAAAAGAATGCGTTGCGAGGCATTGGAATAGGCTTCCAGCAACTCGCTGCGCTCTTCCTCAGACAGGTACTCGGTGGCCAGGCTCATCTGCTTGAGTTTGATGTAATCCAGGCGGTTCATGAAAATACTGACCCAGTGGTGGATGTCATAGCGTTGCAAGATCTCCTGCATGTGCTGCATTCTGAGTTTCTGCTCCTCCTCGGGCATGACCATGGCTTCCTGCATCGCTAGCACCATCGCGCCCAAATCATTGGGGTTGATGAGGATGGCATCAGACAATTCTTTGGCGGCACCGGCCATCTCACTTAAAATCAGGACCCCGCTCTGGTCAAGCTTGCTGGCCACAAATTCTTTGCAGACCAGGTTCATGCCATCGCGCATAGGTGTTACCAAGGCAATATCCGCCAAGGCATACAGCGCCGAGAGTTCCTCTAAAGGGAAGGAGCGGTAGAAGTACTGAATGGGGTTCCAGGTGATGGTGCGGTAAGAGCTGTTGATGCGACCCACCAGTTCATCAATGGTTTCCTTCAGTTCGCGGTACTGCTCCACCTGGTCGCGGGAAGGGACCACCAGCATAAACAAGGTCACTTTCTCCCGAAATTCTGGGTGCTCCTGCAACAGCAACTCAAACCCTTTGAGGCGCTGCGGAATACCTTTGGAGTAATCCAATCGGTCAATAGACAACATCACCTTTTGGTCATGCAAGGCCTCGCGGTATTCGGCCAGCTTTTCTTTCATTTCCTCTGAGGCCGCTAGGGAAGCATATTTCTCGTAGTCAATGCCCATTGGGAAGGCATCTACCATAATCTGGCGGTTACCATTGTCAATGATGCTCTGGGATGAACTCCAGCCCACAATGCGGCTCACCGAACTCAGGAAGTGGCGGGCATCGTCAAACGTGTGGAAGCCCACCAAGTCAGCCCCCAGCATGCCTTTCAAAATCTGTTCGCGCCAGGGCAACAACCTGAACACTTCATACGACGGAAACGGAATGTGCTGGAAAAACCCGATGGTGCTGTCTGGCAACGCCTCCCTGAGCAGGGCTGGTAACAGGAGCAATTGGTAATCATGCACCCAGATGGTGTCACCGGGCTCGGCGTGCTCCATCACAGCCTGGCAGAACTTAGCGTTCACCTGCTGGTAAGCTTCCCAAAAGGTGTCATCGTAGACCGCATATTGGCTGAAATAATGAAAAGAGGGCCAAAGCGTCTCGTTGCTGAACCCCTCGTAAAAATCCCGGATTTCGCTTTCGGTCAGGAAAACGGGCCGCATGCTTTGCTCAGGAAGGTCTTTGGACACCTGCTCCTGCTCGGCCTCATCGGTGAAAAACGTGCCGGGCCAGCCAATCCAGATGTTGTCATCCGTTTTGTAGATAGATCCTAATCCGGTGGCCAGACCTCCTTCACTGGTTTCATAGGTAAGTCCTTCTTCTGTACGCTGTACTTTGATAGGAAGCCGGTTAGAGATGATTATGGTCTTGGGCATACGTCTGGATTTAGTTGTAAGCAAATCATAAAGAACCGGGCACCTTCGGTTTTGAAGGCCTAGGTTCTCCTGTAAAGAGTTCTCTATTTACTCCCTTTTAGCCGGTTAGGTTGGTTAGCCTTTCCTCAAAACCCGGTTCAAAGGAGGTGTCTAAGGGTAACCTTTCACCCTAAGAGCGGGTAGAAAAGAACTTGCATTCGCATTTATTATGAAGTTCTTTAATGACCTGGTAGCTGACCTAACCCATTTGTTCAGAGACCACTTACCCCAAATCTTACAAGGGACAGGTATTGTTGTAGGCGCCCTTTTAGCGGGTGGTTTTGCAAAATGGCTCCTATTCAGGTTTCTTTCTGCGTACAACCGGCGTTTCCCCCGGTTCTGGATTGCCGGTTTTCTGCGCCACCTGGACCGTCCCCTTTGCTACTTTCTCCCGCTGTTGATTTTATCCACGTTTTTGCCGGTGGTGCCCCTGCGCCCCGATGCGTTGGAGGTCTTCCGGAGGATTGTGGAGATTTCACTTACCTGTGCCTTCGCCTGGACCCTGATTGGCTGCGTGTACGTGGTGCAATACAGAATCAGGCACAAGTACCAACTAGACAAAGCCGATAACTTCAAAGAGCGGAAACTTTACACCCAGCTCCAGTTTGTGAAGAAAGTGGTCATCATCACCATTGTGTTCTTCACCATCTGTCTGATCTTGATGAGTTTCCCTACCGTGCGGAAGATTGGTACCGGTTTGGTGACCTCGGCGGGTATTGCCGGAGTGATCCTAGGTTTTGCGGCGCAGCGGTCCATCGGGAACTTGCTGGCCGGCTTCCAGATTGCCTTTACCCAACCTATTAGAATTGACGATGTGCTGGTGGTGGAGAACGAATGGGGCAAGGTGGAGGAAATCACCCTCACCTACGTGGTGCTGCGCATCTGGGACCAACGGCGGCTCATTCTCCCTTTGAACTACTTTATTGAAAAACCCTTTCAAAACTGGACCCGCACCTCGGTAGAACTGCTGGGCACCGTTTTCATTTACCTGGACTACACCGCTCCTCTGGAAGAAATGCGGAAAGAACTTACCCGCCTGTTGCCCCAGAACCATTTGTGGGACGGACGGGTGGGCATTCTGCAAGTCACCGATTTCAAGGAGCGCACCATGGAAGTGCGTATTCTGGTGAGCGCCGCCGATTCTGGCAGCGCCTTTGACCTGCGCTGTTGGGTACGCGAAAAGATGGTCACGTTCCTGCAGCAGAACCACCCCGAAAGCTTACCAGTTACCCGCACCGCTGGCGTGGCGGAAAGTCCTAAGTTGCCGTTTGTCCCCATGGAGGAAGCCTCCCAGTAAAAGCCACAGCTTCCGTTTAGAACCTATTATCTGTTAAACAAGCCCTAAACGGAAGCTGTGATACTGCATTTAAGAAGTGTTTTGCGCAGGGTGGCTCTTAATCTTTGTATGGGTCATACACATCCTCCCCTGCCATGGCCACACCAAGCGGCTTGAGGGTGTGAAGTATTTTGATGGTATTGCCCTGGTGCTTGAGCACGTCTTCCAGTTTCTTATAAGCCTCAGGCGCCTCATCAGCGCCGGCGCCGCGCAGTTCAATGCCTTTGGCTTTCATGCGCTGCTGCACCGCGTCAAAGTCAACCAATCCCGGTGACACCACGGTTTTGCGTTTCACGCCTTTCTTGTCCCTAATCCATTTTGTTTTACCGGCAGCAGCGCGTCTGCTGAGCAAACGACCCGCGCCGTGTACGGTAGAATATAAGCCTCGGATAGAAAGCTCGCTTTCCACGCCTTCTATAATAACCGAGTTGTCAAACATGTTAGCGCCGATAAAACCTTTCTGCCCCGGGAATGCGGGCGTGCAGCCTTTGCGCACCACCCAGTAATTCTCGCCCTGGTGCTTCTCAAACCACGCAAAGTTGTGGTGGTTGTGGATAATTTCGGTGGCTTTTCCGCCCAGAATATGCAGGACTTGATCTACCACTACATCGCGCCCCGCGTAGGCGTACTCGCCCGCCAAAGACATAGCAGCAATGTAATCCTGTCCCAGCTCTGAGTCGATGTCAAACAGGATGGGTGGCGCATCCATGGAGCTTTCCTTGGCTTTGTCAAAGAAACTAAGTCCCTGACTCAACGCAATAAACCCCGAAGCCGTCTTGTGCCCAAAGCCCCTGGACCCGAAGTGCACGCCTACCCACAGATAGCCTTTTTCGTCTTCAAACAAATCAATGAAGTGATTGCCGCTGCCCACCGTGCCTAGTTGCTCGGTGGCTACTTTGCGCAGTTCCCGCTGTGGCTTGAACTCGGCTTTCTTGATGTGCTCCAACACCGGATGGTCAATGCGTTTGGGATTGGGCCGCCCCACGCCAAACCCAATGGTTTTCACTATTTCATCCATGATCCGGGAAACGTTCACATCAGAAGCCATGATATCGGTGCGCACGGCTTTGTTTCCGCAGCCAATGTCAAACCCCACCCCAGATAAGGAAACCTTGTTTTTGTACGCCACGGCTCCTCCGATGGGGTGCGCGTAACCGTAATGGGCATCGGCGGTGAGCACCCCAATGTCTTCTTCGCTCACGCAGCGTTTTAACTGATCAATAGCGCTCTGGTCAATGATCTCTTCCCCAAAAACAGTGATGTTGTCTTGCACAATAGCCATGGTCCTACAAATTGGTGGTACAGGCTATACGTGAAAAGGGCGTTGCGTTTTTTACCTGTTTTTTGGGAAAGGAGTGAAAAATAGATAATGCCTCTCCTCTCTTGCCTCTCTCCTATTGTCATCTTGTAAAGATTTTGTGGGCGAACGGTAGTAGCGCTTGTGCGGAGTCAATCTAATTCGCCACAAGGTCCTTTCAAGATGACAAATGGAATGGGCCAGATACAGTGCATAAAGGATCTATCTCAATGGATAGTGAAGAAATAGTCCCGAACCCTTTTGAGAGAGTGAATTTGTTTCAATGTCAATGAATCCTGAGGGTCTTTAACATACTCAACCTGTACAAAAACATTTTTTGCACTCTTTATTCCCGTATGCCTGAAAATGTAAGTACTCTTTGGCTTTTGTTTATCTAAAATTAGTTGAATAGTATCCTTGCCATCAACGATGAAGGGTTTCACATTCTTAATAGCTGTTCGTGATGTAGAATCCTCTTTGCTGGTGAAGTTTATTTCCAGAAGGTCATTGCTATAATAGGGAGCATAACACTCAAAGGCATATCTATTACCTTTCACTAAGAGATTAGTCTGTTTCTGGGCATTCTGGGGAATAAACATGTGATTGGACACCAAACAACCTGTACAATAAACCAAAAGTGAAAGCGAGAGAACTCCAAAGGCAAGTTTTACAAGTATGTTATCCATTCCCAAGCAAGGTGGTTTCGAGCACAATTTCTCCAAAATAGCTTAAAAACAAAGAAGCCCCACCAAAAGGCAGGGCTTCTAATTATCCATTATTCTAGGAGATTACTTCTTCGCAGGCAATTCTTTCAGTAGCACTTCTACTGCCTTCTCTATTTGCTGGTCACGTCCTTGCGCTACCAGGGCGGGGTCATTAGCTATGAGGTAATCTGGCTCCAGTTGGGCGTTCTCCAGGAACTTGCCGCCACTGAGCGTGCGGTAGCCTACTTGCGGAATCCCGAAAACCATGGTGGGGTCAATCAGGGTTTCCCACCACACGAAGGTACCGGTTCCGGCCACGGGCATGCCCACGGTTTTACCGATGCCCAGTTCTTTGTAGAGTACCGGGAAGATGTGCGCGTCTGAGTAGTTGCTTTCGTTCATCACCACAATAGACGGACGAGTCCATTTGTTGCGAGGCTCGTCTGAGAGGTTCTGGCCGCGCGGGATGAACTCGGCGTACTGCTTGGTGTTCAGGAAGCTGATAAGGTCATCGTGCAGGTTTCCGCCGCCATTGGAGCGGGTGTCTACCACCAGCGCCTCTTTGGTCGCGTTTTTACCCAAAGCATCCTCATACACCGTGCGGTAGCTGGCATCGTTCATGCCCCGGATGTGCACATAACCCAAGCGACCGCCTGATAAACGATCCACTTCCTTGCGGCGGCTCTCCACCCAACGCTGGTACAGCAACTCGCTCAACTCCGTGCCCGAGATCGGCTTTGCCGTTTCTTCCCAACGCTGCTTCGTTTTCTCGTTGTACAGAGACACCAATGTGTACTTACCCGATTTGCGGTTCAAAAGCTGGTCTACATCGGTGTTGTCTTCAATAGGCTGACCGTCAATTTTCTCGATGATGATGCCCGGCTTCACTTTGGAGCTGGCGCGGTCAAACGGACTCAGGTTGATGACTTCCTTCACTTTCAAGCCCGGACCGGTGTATTGCTCGTCATAGAACAAACCCAACGAAGCTGTCGCGTCTGGGTTGGCCGAGCGATGGCTGTAGCGACCGCCGGTGTGGGAGGCATTCAGTTCGCCTAGCAATTCGCTCAGCACATCGGCGAAGTCATAGTTGTTGGCTACATGCGGCAGGAACTGGCGGTAGTTCTCGGTGTAAAACTTCCAGTCTACGCCGTGCAGGTCTTTCACGTAGAATTTCTTGTCCAACTGCCGGATCACGTGATCATACATATAGGCACGCTCAGCGGCAGCGTTCAGGTTCATCTCGCCGTTCACCTTGAGGGTCTCCTGCTTGCCGTTCTCGGTGTCTACTTTCAGGATTTTGCCTTCGGTTAACACAAACAGGTTCTTGCCGTCTTTGCTCATGACCATGTCTCCGCCGCGGGCACCCAGTTTGGCCAGCAGTTTGGTGTCATTGTCGCGCAGGTTGGTCACCCATAGGTCATAGCCTTTCTCAAAGCGGCTCAGGTAGAACATGCGGTCGCCTTTATCCGTCACCACGGCATCGGCTAAGTCTGAAGAGGTAGCCGTCAGACGGGCTTTGCGCTGGGGAAGGTTGTCCAGCTCCAGCGTCATACCAGCCGGAGCAAGAGTTTTAGCAGTTTCTCCTTTTTTGCCTTTCTTCTTGGGGTCAGTTTTGTCTGTTGAAGCACCGCCTGCCGCAGCTTCACGCTTCTCTAGGTCTTCTAACAAAGTGAAGTCTTCTTTGCTCAGTTTGAAACGGTCAAAACCGTCCTGCGTGGTGAAGAGGGCATAGATGTCGCCAGTACCCGAGTTGTTTCCGTTTCCACGCAGACCTTCGCGGTTAGAGTAGAAGGTGATCATTTTACCACCCATCATCCACTGCGGACTGTTCTCATAGTAGCCACTTTGGGTCAGGTTGATGATCTCGCCTTTGCCACTGGCTGAAATCAAACCTACTTCGCTCAGCCACTGCTTCGGCTGGTTGTACTGTACCAGGAACCACTTCCCGTCTGGTGACCACTCAAAGTACTGGTCTCCGTCTGAGTAGGAATAGTTGTTGGCATTGCCCAGAATGGTGCGCACCTGCTTGCTGGCTTTGTTCACCACTTTCAGGGTTACGCGTTCTTCCAGGTACGCCACTTCTTTGCCATCTGGTGAATACGCTGGCTGGAATTCCTCGGCTGCCGTAGCAATCACGGGCTCTTCTTTCAGCACCGTGGAAGCATAGAAGTACGGTTCGGCGCTGCGTACCAGGCTGGTTTCATAGATGTTCCAGCTGCCATTGCGCTCACTGGCATACAGGATTTTGCGGCCATCTGGCGAGAAGCTGACGCTCCGCTCCTGCTCCGGCGTGCTGGTGATGCGGCGGGTAATGCCCCCATCTACCGATGACACGAACACCTCACCCCGGTTCACAAACACGACTTCCTTACCGTTAGGCGATACCTCCATCTCGGTCATGCCACCGGAAATGGGCAGTACAGTCTCGGGGTTGGAGCGGATATCTGAATACAGCTGAATGGCTACTTTCTGCGGCTGCGCGCCCGGCTTGAGGGTGTAAATCTCGCCGTTGTAGGTAAACGACAGCACGCCATCTTTAGAACCGCTCAAGTGACGTACCGGGTGTTTGCTGAAATTGGTGACCGCGGCGCTCTGCTTCGGATTCTGCAAACTCATCTTGCGCACGTTGAACGTGCCGTTGGGCTGCTCACTTAGATAATACACCTCTTGTCCATTGGCGGTAAACACCGGCTGACGGTCCTCGCCCACGTTATCGGTGAGTTTGGTATGCTGCTTGGTTTTGGTGTTGTACGTCCAGATATCACGGGCAGTGGACGAGGTCTGGTGCTTCCGGAAATTGTTCTCCAAGCTTTTTTTGTCTTGGTAGATCAGCACATCGCCAGAAGCGTTGTATTTGGCAGCTTCGGCAGGCGTGGTCAGGACCATGGCATTTCGGCCACCACCCAGAGAAACGCTGTATAACTCAGGAAAGGTCGCCGAAGGGAACATGGTATTGGGGGCGGCATCTATTCTAGCAGAGGAGAAGATCACGTTCTTCCCGTCTGGGGTAAAGTCTGAGGGCACATCACTTGATGAGTGAAACGTGAGGCGTTTACTTTCGCCACCTTGGGCAGGCATGACAAACACGTCAAAGTTGCCGTAGCGGTCAGAAGCATAGGCAATGGATTTTCCGTCCGGAGACCAGACCGGCATGTACTCGTAGCCTTCGTGCATAGTGAGGGGCGTGGCGTTACCGCCGGCCGCGGCTACTTTGTACAGGTCACCTTTGTAACTGAAGACAATGGTCTGGCCATCGGGCGAGATCGCCGGGGTGTTAAGCCAGAGAGGGGTTTGGGTTTGGGCCATGGCTCCCAAGCTACCTGCGCAGCAAAGGGCCAAAATGGCTAGAAACCTCTTTTTCATGATGTAAGCGGTTGTTTGTTAGATTGGAATACTAAATGTAAGCAATGTTCCCGCTTATTCAAAAGAAGCACGGTTTAGGCTTATTTTTCAGGAAAATAGTTGGAGTATAACCTTTGTTTTGAAGGTGTTTTTAGGAAAACAGCCTTGAAATAGATAGGCGCAATTTTATTGAGTGTAGGGGCAATCCCTTGTGGTTGCCCTAACATAAGCAAATGTAGTGGGCAACCACAAGGGATTGCCCCTACAACATCAGGAATGCGTGTGGACACGAGCTGGAGGCTCGCGCCAGCGGATCTGCAACTCCGAGTCAAAGAAATTAATATTCATCTGAAACAAGGAAGCCGTTTTACCTCTGTTTTCAGAAAATCAGTGGTAAAACGGCTTTCAGAACCTGACTCAGAACTACAGACTCAGGACTCCCTTTAAAAATTTCCTTTCAAGCCTTCCTGGAAACAGTGGCGGCAGCGGGCTTCGTAGGAATCAGTTTCGCCCAGGAGAACTTTCTCTTTGGAGGCGGCTTTCCGGAAGGAGTAAGAGGCGATGTCGCCGCACTGCACGCAAATGGCGTGTACTTTGGTCACGTACTCGGCTACGCCCATTAAAGCCGGCATCGGGCCGAAGGGTTTGCCCAGGTAATCCATATCCAAACCGGCAACAATGACCCGGGTTCCCGAATTGGCGAGTTGTACGCAGACCTCGGTGATGGCCTCGTCAAAGAATTGGGCCTCGTCTATTCCCAAGACATCGCAGCCGCTGCCCAGCAGGAGCATGTCGTTGGCGAACTGGATGGGGGTGGAACGGATGCTGGTGGCATTATGCGAGACTACGTCTACCTCGTGGTAGCGGGTGTCAATGGCGGGCTTGAAGATCTCCACGCACTGTTTGGCAATTTTGGCGCGGTTAAGCCGCCGGATTAATTCTTCGGTTTTGCCCGAGAACATAGAACCGCAAATCACTTCTATCCAACCGCGCTTCTGGGTCTGTTGGCGGTTTCCCACCCTTGGTTCTATGAACATAACTTCTACTGAATGATTGAAAAACTGCGTAATTGGGGAAATAGGTGCGCCCAATCACAAAACGAAGGTACTAGCCCCCTCCCCTTTCCTAATGAACAATTTTTCCACACAGTTATCCAATAGCCTGTCAGTCAACATTTTGAATGATTAAGAAATGAATTTAGTGTGAGAATAGGTGTATTTGAAAATTTGAAGAAGTGCTGATTGGCCATGATGTTGGGCTACATCTCCAGATTACAAATAACCCTATCCATGCACCCCACCTCGCATTTCGTCAATTCACTTGGTATAAGAAATGTGCGGGAGCTTCGTTTGATGGGGAACGCGACAGGTAACGGGACCAGTGAGCTGCGCCTGACAGGTGAGGCGTTCATTGGGTTTGAGGCGGCCGTTGTTGCGGAAACGGGTCTCAGGGGCAGTATCTGGGGCTAGATTCTCGGCGCCTTCCAGCACTATCATGCGGCAGGAAGTGCATCGGCCTTTAGCGCCGCAAGCGTGCATCCAGTCTATCTGGGCGGCTTGCAGGGCCGCCAGAACCGTTTGGCCTGGGGCTACGTTCACCACAATTCCGTCCAGATTAGAAACCGTTAATTCGGCCATATTTCGCTATATTTACGAGCGTATGCTTCCTCCAATGAAAGACAAATATAATCAAATACGCCTGGCCCAGTACAGCCAGGCCCTTGCCCAACGCCTCAGCGAAGAACATTTTGCTCATCATGAGAACGTTACCGCTCAACAACTGATTTCCTTTACGCCTATCAAACAGGTGAACCTGTACATGATCAGAGAGCTGCTCACGCTCTGGAACCATGAGATGGCCAATCTACGCAGCCCGTACTTTGATTTTGAACACCCCGAGGTGAAAGATGCCTTGGTGCAGTTCATGAACGTACTCTCCCGGAAAATTTCCATCAAGCGCCCGCACTTTGAGCCTTTGTTGCTCAAGTCTATCCAAGATACGCTACGCACCGTGTTGGAGCCGGTGGCCGTGTTTGAGGAGAAATTCATGCGCATGGATGACCTATCAGTGGCCAAGTTGCAGGAAACACTTAAGTACCAGGATGTAGACAAAGACCTGTACCGCCGATTTCTGGACACCTTGTCTGACAGCCAACTGGACCGCCAACAAATCTCCTCGCAGCTGAACCGGTTCCTGGCTGAGCATGAAGGAGAGCGCACAACAGTGAACGAACTGGTAGCCCGGTTCAATGAACTGCAACCCTTACGGACCGATGAACTGCTCACGCCTGTAGCTGCTCCTGCTCCGGCCCCTATGGTTGCCGCCAGCACTCAGGTAGCTACTCCGCAACCAAGTTTCCGGCCAACGCTGAACACTGAGGTCAAGCTGAACGAGCGCCTGCAAACTGAGCAAAGACCCAGCCTGAACGAGCGCCTGAAACAACCTCTGGTTGCTTCCATGGCCGACCGCCAACAGGATCAGAAAATCGGTTCTCTGAAGGAGGCTATCTCCATCAACCAGCGGTTTGCTTTCATCAACGAACTGTTTGAGGGCGACAACATGGCCTACCATGCCGTGATCAAGCAACTGGATGAGTACGACAACTCAGACCAAGCCAAACGTTACCTGGTGCAGGACGTAGGCAGCAAATACAACTGGAGCCGCAAAGAGGAACACGTGCAGAAACTCACCAAGCTGATTGAGCGCAAATTTGCTTAAGCTTTTCTGCCTCTTTTTTTAAAAACATAGGTAGAACGCCCGCCTCTGCAGAAGAGGCGGGCGTTTTGCTTTTAGGTCTTTCCCTTTGGAACCTCGCACATCCATACTCTCGGTTATCTAAATCAACCACTACGCCAAGTTCTAATAGCAGCCGAATGACTTGTCAGCGGCAGTCCCTAGAAAGAGACTAATCGGTAAAAAGAGTCACTTCAATCATAAATGAAGAACCCCTTTCGGGCCTGTTTTGTTGAAACAGGCCCGAAAGGGGTTTGTTCTTGATACTTGCTACCTGATAACCTACTCACATTACCCGCGGCCTAAATCCAGTTTCCGGTGGGCATCAATAGCCAGCAGGATGAAGAGCAGAATAGTGAACGACCATAAGGAAGACCCACCGTAACTGAAGAACGGCAATGGGATTCCTACTACCGGGGCCAGCCCGATGGTCATGCCAATGTTCACCAGAAAGTGGAAGAAGATGATAGACGCCACGCAATACCCGTAAGTACGGCCAAACACTGAACGTTGCCGCTCGGCCACGAAGATGATGCGCGTGAGCAGACCGATGAACAGGCCAATAATGACAAGGCTGCCCAGCCAGCCGTGTTCCTCGCCCACGGTACAGAAGATAAAGTCGGTGCTTTGCTCGGGCACGAAGTCAAACTTGGTTTGCGTCCCCTCCAGAAACCCTTTCCCGAAGAACCCGCCCGAGCCGATAGCTATCTTGGACTGCGTCACGTTCCAGCCCACGCCCAAAGGATCAATCTCGGGGTCAACCAGTACCTTGATCCGGTTTTGCTGGTGCTCCTGCAAAATGTTATCAATGAAATACGTTACGCTGAACACTACTGCCAGAACCGCCACCCAGATGCCAATATAGGTAGGCATGTACCGCTTGATCCGGTGGAAGTTCAGCCACATGTAGGCGCCCATCAGCACCGTAATGATACCAGCCAGGTACCACTGCGGAATGAGGAGCGTGAGTACGAATACAAAGACCGCCACTGCGCCAATAATCAAGATCAAGGGCGACATGCCTTCCCGGAAGAAGGCCAGGGTGAAGGCGGCAAACACCAGCGCAGATCCTGTTTCGTTCTGCAGGATGATGATCATAGGTGGTAGCAAGGCCAATCCGGCTAGCTTGGCCTGGTCTTTCCAGTTCTGCTGCCGCAAGTTGATGCTGCTCATGAACCGGGAGACCGCCAGTGCCGTGGCAAACTTGGCAAACTCAGCGGGCTGCAACCGCACCGATTCTGTGATCACCAACCAGGAGCGCGAACCTTTGATCGGCGAAGCCAACACCAACGTACCCAGCAGGATGAGGATCACAAACCAATAAATTCCATAGGCCAAAGAATCATAGGCTTTGTAATCAATGGCAAACAGCATGATGATGATCACCACCGAGGTGCCGATCCAAGCCAGCTGCTTCCCGGAGTTCAGGGTGAAGTCAAAGATGCTTGTCACGTTCTCGGGATTGTATACCGCGGCATAGATGTTCATCCAACCCAGAATAACCATTAGCCCATACAGCCCAACGGTAATCCAATCAATGTTTTGTGTGAGTTTATAGGAATTCCGCATGTGTTATCCGTTAATCACCCCACTTATAAAAACTACCCGTGATAATGTCATTCTCCCAACGCTTCCGGCTAATGGTTCTAATGGTATCGGTTAAGTATTTCTCCACCACCAAACTGGCCATAGGGGCCGCCGCAATGGCACCGCTACCCGCGTTCTCCACATACACCGCAATCGCAATCTTAGGGTTGTCCTTTGGCGCGAAGGCGATGAACACCGAGTGGTCTTTCCCGTGGGGGTTCTGCACCGTACCTGTTTTCCCGCAGAGCACCACCCCAATGTGATTTAACCGGGCGAAGCGGGCGGTACCGGTTTCCACTACTTTCTGCATGCCCTCCACCACTGGCGGAAAGTGCCTTGGGTCCACCGAGGTGTAGTGCTTCACCGAATACTCAGGGAGCGGTTTACCTTTCTCTCCCACTGAGCGCACAATGTGCGGCGTGTAGTAATACCCTCGGTTGGCTAAAATGGCCGCAAAATTGGCCATCTGCAAGGGAGTCACCCCCGTCTCGCCTTGCCCAATGCTGACAGAGTAAATGGTCGGGAATTTCCAGCCTTTGGCACCGTAGATTTTGTCATAGAACTGCGCATTGGGCATCAATCCCTTCTTCTCGTTGGGTAGGTCAATGCCTAACTTGGAAGCAAACCCGAAACTCTTGATGTGCTTGTTCCAGGCATCCAAGCCCAGTTTGGTGTCTTTGTAGACATTGCTGGATCTGCCCCTGCTCACCACTGACCGGAATACCTGGTAAAAGTAAGGGTTGCAGGATTGCTCAATAGCGATGCCCAGATTAGCCGGATACGGGTGCCGGTGCGAACATCTCACAAGGGACCAATTACAGGCGTAACCCGTTTCTGGGGTGAGGGTTCCCTCTTGCAACGCAATCAGCGCCTGCGCCAATTTAAAGATAGACCCCGGAGGGTACGTAGCCATAAGTGGCCGGTTAAACAAGGGTTTTACCGGGTCTCTGAGCAAGCGCATGTAGTTGTTGCCTAACTCCTTACCAGTTAATTGCGAAGGGTCATAATAAGGGGCAGAAACCAGGGCCAAGATTTCACCGGTGCTGGGCTCAATGGCCACAATGCTGCCGGTCTTCCCCTCCATCATTTTCTCGGCGTATTCCTGCAGTTTGAGGTCAATGGTGGTTACCAGGTTCTGGCCGGCTTGGGAGAGCGTGTCATAGGCTCCGTTCTTGAACGATCCTTTCTCAATCCCGCGCACGTTCACCATGGTGTATTTCACCCCACGTTTGCCCATGAGGTATTGCTCATACTCCCGCTCCAGCCCGCTGATGCCTAGATAATCCCCTTGCCGATAGCCTTTATAAGCAGTATCCTCCAATTGCCGAGGACTGATTTCGCCGATGTAGCCCAAACCATGCGCCAGGCTTTTGTGTGGATATCCCCGCACGGTACGTGCATTGATGTAGAACCCTGGAAAATCCACCAGATTGTCCTGAATGGCGGCAAACTCAGTGTTGGTGAGGCGTTGCAGAAACGGCGAGGGTCGTACGTAGGAATAGGCCTTGGCGGCTTTGATTTTCTCCCGGTACTCGGGCAAGGTCATTCCCACCAGTTGGCAGAATTTGAGCGTGTCAATGGCTTTGGCTTCTTTTGGCACCACCATCAAGTCGTAGACCGGGGTGTTTTCTACCAGTAATTTGCCAGTGCGGTCATAGACCAATCCCCTGAACGGATACTGCACCACCCTCCGTAACGCGTTGGTCTCGGCAGCGGTCTTATAGCTTCCGTCCAGTACCTGTATGTAGAAAAGTTTGATGAGATAAACCGCCCCAATTGCTATAAAGATTGCTTGGATTACGTATTTGCGGCCTTCTAAGTATTTCATCTAAAACCTCTTGCCCTTCGCTCGAAAAATAACATTTGAAAGATCACCAGCACCGTTCCGGTGAACAGTGTACTGGCCACTATCTTGGCTAACGTAAAACCGATCAGTTTAAATCCGTTGAGCTCCAGAAAAAACAGGGTGAAATGGTGCACAAAGATGAGCGTAAGCCCATAGGTAAGAAACCAGCGCCACCCCATAGAAGGCAAACTGGCGTGGTCAGACACTTCGTAGCCATCTCTGGGCGTGATCAGTTTCAACATGGAAGGTCTCAAATACGCCATCAGCACGGTAGAGGCCGCATGCACCCCAGACGTGTCATAGAACAAGTCAATGGTGAATCCGCAGATAAAGCCCAGCAGTAGCAGTAGCACCTTGTCCATCTCAATGGGAAGGAACAGGATGAACCCGATGTACACAAAGCAGAACCCGGTTTCAAACAGCACCAGGTTGCGCATGAGCAGCACCTGCAGGCTCATCAGCAGCACAAACTGGATTAAATGGATGAACCTGAAACTATTCATTGCCTTCGGTTATGCCTGATCTGATCAGCAAGCTGTCAAGTTCCGGCTTGCGTTTGTTTTCCACTACGTACACGTAAGACAGTTTTTCAAAGTCCACGCTGAGCCCCACCAAAATGGTGTAAAAGCTTTTGTCCAGCTCTTTGCGCACGCTGATCACGCGGCCCACCAAAATGCCGGGAGGGTAAATACCGCCTGCCCCGGAAGTCACCACAGAATCACCCTTGAAGATTTTTTCGCTCAACGGAATATAATGCAGACTGGCCGTTTTGGGGTTCTCCGTGTCCCAGCGGATGGAGCCTAAGCTTTTGTTCCGCTTGAGTTTCACTGAAATCAAAGTCTGGGAGTGCAACAGGGACGTAACCGTGGCATAGTGCTTAGAGACCGCCTTCACCCTTCCTACAATCCCGTTGGCGGTTAAAACACCCATGCCAGGCTGAATTCCAGCATCGGAGCCCACGTTGAGCGCCAAGTGATTGTTCAGCCCCCGCACCGAGTTACTGGTCACCCGGGCCGGACGATACGTGAACACCAATGGCCCCAATGAATCTACCGGAGCCACAAGAGAATCGTTAGGCCCTCTTGGAGCAGGAGTTGGAGGTAGGCTCGCAAACAGTGAATCTCTGGGGGTACCCAGGCTGTCATTTAACTGCTGTTCCTGCATCTGGGTGATCTGGGCCCTTAACCGGGCGTTCTCCAGGGCCAGGCTCTGGTTCACTTCCGTCAGGCGGAAATAGTCAGATACCTGGCTCTGCAGTTCCAGCACCCGCCCCACGTAATAGTTGGAAGACTGGTAAAAGGCAGCACTATGATAGGTGTTACTCCGGTACAGCAGGTAGATGGAAACCCCCTCTAAAAGCAAAAACACCAGGAAAGCCCTAATCCGGAAGATGAAAATAAATAGTTTCCGCATGGGCGCGTGCGCTTAGCTCAACAGCACGTTGCGGAAGCCATCAATGTTTTTCACGGCAGCTCCAGTGCCCCGCACCACAGCTCTTAATGGATCTTCGGCAATGTGAATAGGCAATTTGGTCTTAGCAGCTAGGCGTTTATCCAAGCCTCTCAGCAGGGCTCCCCCTCCAATAAGGTGAATCCCGTTGTCATAGATATCCGCGGAAAGTTCTGGTGGCGCAATCTCCAGAGCCTTAAGAACAGCCTCTTCAATCTTTGAAACTGATTTATCCAGTGCAATGGCGATCTCCTGGTAAGTTACCTTGATCACCTTAGGAATACCGGTCATCAAGTCACGGCCTCTGATCTCGAAGTCAGCCGGCGGGTTGTCCAGTTCGGTGAGTACCGCTCCCACTTCAATCTTGATCCGCTCAGCAGAACGCTCGCCAATCAATAGGTTGTGCTGGCGGCGCATGTGGTCTAGAATGTCTTTATTAAACACGTCACCCGCTACCCGGATAGACTGGTCGCACACGATACCAGACAAGGCGATTACCGCGATTTCAGTGGTACCACCCCCTATGTCTACCACCATGGTACCCACGGGTTGCTCTACGTCAATACCAATCCCGATAGCGGCAGCCATTGGCTCCTGGATCATCCAAACCTCGCGGGCGTCGGCGTGCTCAGCAGAGTCTTTCACCGCGCGCTTTTCCACTTCAGTAATACCAGACGGAATGCAGATTACCATGCGGTACGAGGGCTGAAACAAGCGCTTCTTGCCTTTGTCAATCATCTTGATCATCCCCCTGATCATCATCTCGGCGGCCGTAAAGTCAGCGATTACGCCATCTTTCAAGGGGCGTACCGTCTTGATGTTTTCGTGGGTTTTCTCGTGCATCTGCATCGCTTCGCGACCCACAGCCAACACTTTGTTGGTTCTGCGGTCTAAGGCAATGATAGAAGGTTCGTCTACGACAATTTTATCATTATGAATGATGAGGGTATTGGCTGTACCCAAATCAATCGCTATATCAGAAGTGAAAAAGTTAAATAATCCCATTATTCGTCAGTGGTGCGGTCTCCGTCAGAACGCTATATATGAAATCTATTTTCGCTACAAGGTACTACAATGGCGCAAAATTACGTATTTCCCGCTAATAATTACGCTTGAGCATGAGACAGTTCTGTTTTCTGCCTTTTTAAAGAAAAAGAGCCTATAATTAACTTCCTTTTGCTCCTTCTCTACTGTCTTTAGCCTTATACTGGCAGCGCAAACCCTTAGACGTACCCGACAAGAGAATAGTGACAAAAACTACTGCAAGCCTAGGCAAGGCACCCCCCCGAAATTTGCAAAATCCTGTTTTACACCTCCTTGCGTTTAAACTCTGTTTAAGCAAAAAGATGCCATAAACAGAAAGCCCGGTTGCTTCTGGAGCAGCCGGGCTTTCTGTTTATGGCTAGAGACTAAGCTTAGTGTTTGAAGTGACGCACGCCGGTCATGACCATGGCTATGTTGCGGGCGTTACAAGCGTCAATCGAGTCTTGGTCTTTGATGGACCCTCCTGGCTGCACCACGGCGGTGATACCGGCTTCGGCGGCGATCTCCACGCAGTCTGGGAAGGGGAAGAACGCGTCTGAAGCCATCACGGCTCCCTCTAAGTCAAACCCAAACCCTCTAGCTTTTTCAATGGCCTGGCGCAGGGCATCTACGCGGGAGGTCTGTCCCACGCCGCTCGCCAGCAATTGATTTCCACGGGCCAGCACAATGGTGTTGGACTTGGTGTGCTTACACACTTTCAGGGCAAACTCCAACCCCTGCACTTCTTCGGCCGAAGGCTCGCGTTGGGTGGCGGTTTTGAAATCGGCGCCGGTCTCAATGGCCAGGTCCTTGTCTTGCTCAATCACGCCATTCAGGAGCGTTTTGAACAGCTTGGTGGGCAATGCCACTGGCATTTGGCGCAGCAGTATGCGGTTTTTCTTTGATCTTAAGAGTTCCAAAGCATCAGCATCGAACTCAGGCGCGATGAGTACCTCAAAGAACAGTTTGTTCAATTCCTGGGCGGTAGCCAGATCAACGGTTTTGTTCACGATGATCACCCCTCCGAAAGCCGAGATGGGGTCGCAGGCCAAGGCGTTCACGTAGGCCTGGTGCAAAGAATCTGCCACGGCCACGCCGCAGGCATTGGTGTGTTTCAGGATGGCTACGGCCGGTTGGTCAGCGAACTCGGCCATGAGCAACACGGCGGCGTCCACGTCTACCAGGTTGTTGTAAGACAGCTCTTTTCCATTCAGTTTGTCAAAAAGAGCCTCTAAATCGCCGTAGAAGTAGCCTTTCTGGTGAGGGTTCTCGCCGTAACGCAGCGTTTGGCTAGTGCGCTCGCTTTGTTTGAAAGCCGGGGCCAACTCCTGTTCCTGGCTCAGGTAATTGAAGATGTGGGTATCGTAGTGCGAGGAGATGTCAAAAGCTTTGGCAGCGAAACGCTTGCGGTCACTCAGGTCGGTGCTGCCTTCTTTGGTTTGCAGCAACTCTACCACCTCGCCGTACTGCTCACGCGAAGACACGATCAACACATCCTGAAAGTTCTTGGCCGCGGCACGGATCAAAGAAATCCCCCCGATGTCAATTTTCTCAATCACGTCTTCCTCCGCCGCACCAGACGCTACGGTTTCCTCAAACGGGTACAAATCCACAATCACCAGGTCCAACGCGGGAATTTCAAACTGCTGCACTTCCTGCTGGTCTTGCTCGTGGTTCCGGCGGTGCAAAATTCCCCCGAAGATTTTTGGGTGCAGGGTTTTCACACGCCCGCCAAAGATGGAAGGATAATCGGTGACGCTGTCCACGGCTACCACCTCGGCGCCCAAGCCCTCCAGGAACGACTGGGTACCGCCGGTAGAATAGAACGTAACGCCTTGTTTCTGCAACTCACGCACCAGCGGCTCTAAGCCATCTTTGTAGTACACCGAGATAAGGGCAGATTTGATTTTAACGGAATTCATATGATTAGCGAAAAATGTAGGTTCTCGTTTAAAAAGTTATTGTCTCCACACCTGCAGGTTTTTCAGGTCCAGGTAATAAGCATTCTCCTTGATGAAGTCAAAGTTGAGGGCCCCGTCATACAGGATATCTTTCACGGTGGCGGGCGCAGACAGCGCTTTGCGGTTCACCATCAAGGGGAGGTTCTCCAACTGAGTTCCGGGGACCGCGGAAGTGTTAAGTCCTAACGCTTGCACTGCGGAAGGAGAGACCAGAAGATTGTCCAGGTTTCCGGAGTCAAACAGAAACCAAAGCTTCTTGCCCGGGGCTTGCACTTCTAAGAATAGACTGAGTTCATTGCCGGCCAACCCGTTGGCAAAGCGACTGTTAAACTGAGTAAGGTTTTTCTTTTTCTGATCAAAAGCTTTCTCCTGCTCTATCGTGAGGCGTTCTTGCCGAAGGTCAAGGCCCAGGATCTTGCCTTGGAAGGTTTTAAGGGAGATCACGCCATCTAAGCGGGGCAAGCCGGCGGGCAGAATCTTCATCAGGTCCCATACGGCCACCTGCGGTTGAAACAAACGCTGGCCGTTCAAGACCAACTCCACGCTATCGCACTTCTGGAAAATAACTTTCTCGCCGGTCATCCGGTAAGCAGAGAGTTGTCCGTAAGGCGTTTTGTTTAGAGCCTTGGCTATTTCCGGGGAGATGATGGTTTCTCCGCCGCCGGTGTCAAACAGAAAACGATAAGGTTTGCCTTGCACCACCACCTGGACGGCCTTCAGGTTTCCGGCGTACTTTTCAAGGGGAATAACCGCTTGGGAGAAGGCCCGCAGTTGACACACCAACACCAGCAAGAGCAGGAGAAAGGGTTGTGTCAGTTGCTTCATCTGTTTAGCAGGGTTAAGCGATGGGCGTTTGGGAGCTGTTTTTGTCAGAAGTCAGCAGTTCCTCCACTACGCGGGGCAGGTGCCGGTGCTCCAGGGTAAGCACCCGGGCAGCCAGGGTTTCGCAGGTGTCATCGGCCTGAACAGGGCAACGCTCCTGGAAAATGGGCACTCCCTCGTCATAATGCTCGTTCACATAATGAATAGTGATGCCGGTCTCCGCTTCCTGCGCGTTAATTACGGCCTGGTGCACGTGCTGGCCGTGCATGCCTTTGCCGCCAAACTTGGGCAGCAACGCCGGGTGGATGTTGATGATCTTATTGGGGAAAGCCTGCACAAACGACGCTGGCAAAAGCCAAAGGAACCCAGCCAGCACAATCAGGTCTGGCTCGTAAGCCTGGACCTGCGCCTGCACCTCGCCGCTTTTCAGGGCAGCGCGGTCAAACACTGCGGTAGGCACGCCAAAGTTCTGGGCCCGTTGCAGGGCAAACGCGTCTGGGTTGTTGGAGAAAAGCGCCACCACCTGAATCTGCGGATGGTGTTCAAACTGCTCCAGCAGGCGCTGGGCATTGCTCCCGGAGCCGGAAGCGAAAATAACGAGGTTCTTTTTCTTTGCGGAGGTACCCAAAACTGCCTGTGCTGTCAATGGAAGAGCAAAGATAGTGTTTCTGGGCTACTTTTCGGCAAACAGGCTAAAATCGTTTGAAACGCACCAGTAAAGACTTGTTTTGAGTTGTTCTTTGATAGCCTTAATTCTGTTTAGGAGCTCATTTTTGTGAATCCGCATCAAAACAGAAGCATAATTTATCGGAGCCGTGGTTTCATAGTTGTTTACACAAAACCTGCTGAAAACCCTTTCTTATGACTTCAACTGCCTCACATTGGTAGGCACTTGCTTGTTTTGGATAGGCTGATGTGGCTGTACCCGGGGCTTCTTCTCGGTCAGGTACTTCCAATAGCGCTTGGGCATATGCCGGAGGTGCAGCTTCTTGTTTTTCCGTTCTGGGATGTTCACGTGGTCAAAATACGCCTGCCATAGTTGCTGGTACAAAGGCTCCACCTGGGTGAGAATATCAGGTGACAACTGCCCTTTCCTGAGACTCAACGGCGTTTCCTCCAGCGACACAATGTTCACATGCCCCAGGTCATAATAAGCCCCGTACTGCCGGTGTACATCATAGATGAGCCAGGTCTGGTCGGCGTAACGTTTCTCAAAGTGCGGCACCACTAACGGTAGCACGTTGAAATCGGGGCTAATGGGCGCAATGAACAAACCGTCCTGCGTACGCTGAAACCGGATGAATGCTTCCATGCGGTGTTTCTCACGGTGCATCTGCTTGCCTACTACGACCATTTTCTGCACGTACGGGTTAGCGAAGTTCTCTTCCACGCCCTCTTTGGAACTAGAGAAGACCAGGCGCACAAACTGGAAAATCAGCATCTCAAATCCGGGCTGCTCCCAGAGATAGGCTTTGTACACGTTTTCCCAGGCGGCTCTTGACAGCTTTTTACCTAAACCTTCCCAAACTCGCCGCGCCTTTTCTTCCTGCGTGGGCACAAAATGGTGCGTCGCAAAGATACCTGGCGGGGCCTCCCCTTCTTTGCCAATCTGGGTAGGCCATTCTTTGCGCTCATACGCTTCAAACACCACCGTCAGGAGGCCTTCAAAGGAGCCGTCATAGGTATAAAAGTGCATGCCGCTTTAAGAAATTAGGACGCGATGCGGATTGAAGAACGTCTGCCGTTGTTTTCATTGCGCTGGGCCGACAATTGGCGCAGATACGGCACCAAAGTGCTGAGTTTGCAACGGAAAGATACAGGAGCTACGGTTTGGCGGTTGGCTACAGATGGCATAATGGGTAATAATGTATGAGGTTTAACAAAAACGATACTTTTTCTTTTGTGCGGAGGAAGGCGTTGAATACTTTGCCCGTTTAGCCCGCCTGCTGGAACAGATCCAATTGGCTGCCCCACAGATTGGCCCGGCTCCCCTTCTCCCCGAAAATGATTCTTCTCCGGATGGCTTCTTCGTCCCATTCTCTCGTTTCCAAACTGCGCCCACCGCAGGTGATAAAATACTTGGCTCGTTTCAACACTACCCCAATCTGGCGCAGGTGCTCCCAGGTAAGGGAGGCAAACCGGCGGGCCGCCACTATCTTCTTCGCTGATTTAATCCCGATGCCCGGCACCCGCAAGATCATCTCGTAATCGGCGGTGTTGATCTCCAGCGGGAACACGTGCCGGTTTCGCAGCGCCCAGGCTAGTTTGGGATCAATCTGTAGGTCCAGTTGCGGATTCTGCTCGTCCAGTAGTTCATTCACCCCGAAACCGTAAAGCCGCACCAACCAGTCGGCCTGGTACAGCCGGTTTTCCCGGATAATGGGCGGCGTACTGATGAGGGGCAGACGGCTGTCGGTCACAACCGGAACGTAGCCCGAATAGTACACCCGCTTAAGGTTGAAGTTCTGGTAAAGCCCATCGGCGAGGGTCAGGATCTGGCGGTCACTCTCTGGACTAGCGCCCACAATCAACTGCGTACTCTGCCCTGCTGGCGCAAATGAAGGCGTAGATTTGAACAGCTTCTTCTCTTCTTTCACCAGCACCAGTTGGTCTTTGATGTGGCCCATGGGCGTCAGCACCTCCTTGAAGTTCTTCTCCGGCGCCAGAGACTGCAGGCTTTGCTCAGTAGGCAGTTCAATGTTCACGCTCAACCTATCGGCGTACAGGCCAGCCTCCTTCACCAACTCCTCGCTGGCGCCCGGAATGGTTTTGAGGTGGATGTAACCATTGAACTTATGCTCCAGGCGCAGCTTCTTGGCCACGCGCACCAGGCGCTCCATGGTATAATCAGCGTTCTTGAAGATACCCGAGCTCAGAAACAGACCTTCTATGTAATTGCGGCGGTAGAAGTTGATGGTCAGGTCTACCACCTCCTGCACCGTGAAAGCGGCGCGCTTCACATCATTGCTTTTGCGCGACACGCAGTAAGCGCAATCGAAGATGCAGAAGTTGGTAAGCAATATTTTTAGCAAAGACACGCACCGGCCGTCTTCGGTATAACTGTGGCAAATACCCATGCCTTCGGCGTTGCCTAATCCTTTCCCCTCGTTCTTGCGTTTGCCGCCGCTGGAAGAGCAGGAAACGTCGTATTTAGCAGAATCTGCCAAAATACTTAGTTTTTCTAGTAGCGGAGTTTGCATGTGCTATGCGTTTTAAGTCCTTGAATACGTTAGCAAGATACAGCTCACAAGACAAATAAACTAAATTTTTTAGCCACAATTTATCAACACGGGTGTGGATAAAGCTAATTTCAATAGCATTACCCCGCTCAGTATTGTTCTCCGTGGAATTTGCCGTATTTTAGGGATGGAGTATTAGGTATGAACCCGGCCGAGAGATTTCTGACACACGTACGACTGCTATTCCTGCTAGCTTTAGCGGGGTGGGGTAGCTGCGTTTGTGCGGTTGCCCAGGAGACCACGCCAGTGCCCGCTCAGGTGCAGGAAGACACCACCAATACCAAGAACCTGCTAGAATCCCTTAAGCGCATCAGTCAGAAGAAGACCCTGGTGGGCCGAGCGGTAAAAGCTTTGGTGGTCTTTAAACCCAGGCGGGTAGATGGCCCCATTGAGAACGCCCTTCTCCCACCCGCCCACGAGCAGCATAACTATAAAGTGGTGCGCAGCATCTACTTTAAGCGCCTGGATGCCTTCGGGTTTTCCATCAACGACACCCTGGCCCAACCCGACAACAGCCTGGAACGCTTAGGCAACGCCTTGCACATGCGCACCAAATTAGGCCTTCTCCGGAACCAGATCCTCTTCAAGGAAAATGATTTGCTAGAGCCTTTGGCGCTATCAGAATCTGAGCGTTTGCTGCGCCAAACCGATTACCTCCTGGATGCCCGGGTAATGGTCAATGACTCCACCTCTACCCGGGATAGCGTAGACATTGTGATCATCACCAAAGACGTGTTCAGCATCAGTGGCTCGGGCTCGGCTAGCACCTCGGGCACCCGATTGGCCTTGCGCGACATCAACTTCATGGGCGTGGGCCACCAGATCAGGACCAATTACCGCTTTGGGTTATCAGAGCCCCAGCCTTGGCAGTTCACGGGAAGTTATTTTATCCAGAACATCTCGCACTCCTTTATCTCAGCGGAGCTTATTTACCAGAACACCCATTATTACAAGCAGCAAAGCCTGGGGTTTCGGCGCGACTTCTACACCACCAACACGAAATATGCTGGCGGGGCTTCTGCTGCCTGGTACCAAACCCTGGTCCCCGATTACTACGAACAGGACGAGGAAGAGGCCCCTGATGGGTTCATTGAGCACATTCCGTTAGATTACAACATTCAGGATTTTTGGATCGGGCGCGCTTTCCGGCTCAAGTCCTATGACCTGGCTCAGGATAACCCCAGCCGGCTTATCACAGCGGTCAGGTTCATGAACATCAAGTACACCCAAGGGAGCGGGCCCACCCTGCAGAGCGCCCGTTTGTACCTCACCGCGTTTGGGTACAGTTTCAGGAGATATTATAAAGACCAGTACCTTTTCGGATTTGGCCGTACCGAGGACATCCCGGCCGGAAACCTCCTGGCCCTGACCGCCGGGTTTGAAGACGGCGCCATTAAGAACCGTTTGTACCTGGGTATCAAAGGCGCTTTCGGGAAATACCAGCCCAACTTTGGCTACCTGTACGGTGGCCTGGAATACGGCAGTTACCGGCACCTGAACTCCTGGGAACAAGGCGTGCTTACCTCCGAAGCTTTGTACTTCACTCCCCTGTACCGGCTAAGGAACTGGCGCTGGCGGCACTTTTTATGGAACAGAACCTCCCTGGGCATGCGCCGCCCCGATTTATTTGCGCTGGACATTGACCAGGAAGATGGCATCAGGGGGTTCAGTTCAGGCCAGGTGCGGGGTTACCGGAAGTTTGTGCTGAACTATGAGACCAACTTCTTCACGCCGCTTACCCTGCTTGGTTTCAGGCTTGCCATCATTGGCTTCGCTGATATGGCTTGGCTTACCAGTGTTGAAAACAAATCGCCGCTGAAGGAAAAGCCCTACACTGGTTTTGGCCTTGGTTTGAGATTCCGGAACGAATTCCTGCCCATCAACACCATTCAGGTTCTGCTGGGGTATTACCCGCGACTCCCTGAAATTAATGGCCAGCAAGACTTTAAGCTGTTCCAGACCACTCGGCAGTACTATGATTTCAATGATTTGCGGTTTACCCAACCCCTGATTTCAGAGTTCAGGTAGCCTTTTCTACTCTCTAGCTTTATCGGTTCAGAATTTTAACCAACTCTTGCAAACAGTATAACTTTAAAAAGCTTATATTGTCAAATACAAAGAGTCCAAGCTCCTCCCTTTGTAAAGGAAAGCTGAAAAAGAGGTTTAAATTCTAACGCACTAGAAATTGAAGCTTTTCCCCTATTTACCCAGGTCCGTCTTCCTGTGCCTTCTGTTTTTGTGGTCTTTTTCTGAAACCGGGGCCCAAACTACCTCCAACAAAGGCCGCGACTTTTGGGTGGGGTACATGGCCCACGTACAGAATGAGTCTGGCCCTAACCCTCCGCAGGGCATCTCCAGCATGAACTTGTATGTTACCTCAGACGTGAACACCAACGTACGGGTAACGGTTGGCCAAGGTGGGCCCGCCTCTTACCAGGTCACCGCCAATTCGGTCACGGTAATTCCCATAAGTCCCGATGTAGCGTACGTGGGCTCTAGCGAAGTTATTGAAAACAAAGCCATTCACGTCACCTCAGATGCGCCAGTAGTAGTGTATTCCCACATCTACCATTTAAATAAATCTGGGGCCACGCTGGTGCTACCCACCAATACGCTGGGTAGGTCTTACCATGCCATCAGCTACAACCAGACCCAGTACCTGGATGCCCGGGCGGCCTCCCAACTCATGGTAGTAGCCTTGGAAGACAATACCACCATTGAGATTACCCCGACCGCGCCTACGCTGGGCGGGAAACCGGCCGGCAGAACCTTCTCCCCTTCCAGGCCTTTGATGAAAGGCGAAGTGTACCAGGTCCGTTCCATGCAGGACCTTACCGGCACCAAGATCGAATCGGTGGATTCTGGCATTGGAACCTGCAAGCGGATAGCGGTATTCTCGGGTAGTTCTTACACGGCCATTCCGGAGCCCTACACCTGCTCTGACCAGTTCAGCGGAGACAATCTATATCAGCAGTTGTATCCGGTGAGCGCCTGGGGAAAGAACTTCGTGACGGTACCCTTCAAAAGCCGCACCTCCGGCGAGATTTACCGGATTTTAGCCTCCAAAGACAACACCGTTATTGCGGTGAATGGCAGCTCGGTTACCCGAGGCATCGGTCAGTACTATGAATTTGAGAACACCATCCCCAACTACATCACCGCCTCTGAACCGGTGCAGGTAACCCAGTACACCAAATCCCAGATGTGCGACGGCGTTCCCAGCGATCCTGAGATGGTACTGATTAATCCGGTAGAACAGACCCTGAAAGACATCACGCTTTTCTCGTCCAGGTTCTTCCAGATCTCCAGCCACTATATTAACGTGACCATGAAGACCGCCGACATCGGCAGTTTCCGGCTAGACGGTCAGCCCGTAGTGTTCACCCCTGTCCCCGCCAACCCTGCTTATTCTTATGCCCAGAACACCGTTGCTGCGGGCAACCATACGCTTACCGCCGATAGCGGCTTTAATGCCTTGGCTTATGGTTTAGGGAACTTTGAATCGTATGCCTACTCAGCGGGCGCCAATGTGACCAACCTGAACCAGAACATCACCGTGGCCTCTGACAGCATCTGCGAGGGACGCAGCATTAAGTTCAAAGGATTTGCCATTTACGAGCCCTTGGCTTGGAAGTGGTATTTTGGTGACGGCAGCACTTCCACCGAACAGAATCCCTCGCATATGTTTGCCCGCCCAGGACAGTACTCCGTCTCGCTGGTGACCACCAAGTCTAACGGCAACGATTGTGATTCACAGGATTCCACATCCATTGACGTGCAGGTTTTCCCTACCCCCGAGGCTGGCTTCTCTTATGACGTAGCCTGCTCCAATGATAGTACCCGTTTCCGGGATGAGAGCAAGGTAACCACAGGCGAAAGCGTCACAGAATGGCGCTGGGACTTTGGCGATGGTACCACTTCCAAGGAGCAGCATCCCGCCCACAAGTTTAAATCTCCTGGCACGTACCAGGTGAAGCTTTCTATTACCACCAAGAACTTTTGCGTGGCAGACTCTACCCGGCAAGTCACCATTTTTGCACCGCCGGTAGCCAGGTTTACCGCCTCCCAAACTTGTGACCAAGGGACCATGACCTTCCAAGACCAAGCTACCGTAGCCCAAGGAAGCGTCAACCGATGGGAGTGGGATTTCGGCGACGGCACTCCGCGCAGCACGCAGCAGAATCCCAACCATGCCTTTGCCCAAACAGGTACTTACACGGTTAAACTGAAGGTATTTTCAGAACAGGGCTGCAGCGACTCTACCCAACAGCGGGTGGTGGTAAACCCCAAACCAGTAGCGGCCTTCACCCTGCCAGACCTTTGCGTTCGCGACGAAGCCGCTTTCCAAAATCAATCTACTATTCCATCGGGCACCCTGACTTATAAATGGGATTTCGGGGATGGCACCACCTCCACCGCCCAGGCACCTAAACACAGATATACAGCCGAAGGAGAATACACCGTGAAACTAGTGGTCACGTCAGACAAAGGGTGCCAGGACAGCATCTCCCATGCTTACGTCATCAGTGGAGCGGTGCCGGTGCCAGGTTTCACTGCTTCCTCCTTTTGCCAGGAGCAGGGGGTGAGTTTCCAGGATGCCAGCACCATCAGTTTTGGGAAGATCATCCGACGCCGGTGGACCTTTGGCGACGGTACCACCTCAGAGGAAATCAATCCCAGTCATTTATACGCCACTTCCGGCACCTACCAAGTGGAACTGCGGGTTTGGTCAGGGATAGTCTGCTCCGAAGCCATCACCAAAACCATTGTCGTTCTTCCCAACCCGGCGGCAAGCTTTACCTCTAGTAATGTTTGCGAGGGCACCCCTGCCCGGTTCACTAACACCACCCAAGCCCGGGGCAGCGGTGCGCTCACCTATATCTGGAACTTTGGTGACGGCACCACTTCCACCGAGTTTAGCCCAACGCATCAGTATGCGGCCCCCGGTACTTACACGGTGTCGTTGGCGGTGAAAGGGGCGAACACCTGCGAACAGACGTTTACTTCCACCCTAACTGTTTACCCCACTCCCAAAGCCGATTTCTCCCCCACCGTGGGCTGTGTAACTGACATTGTTACTTTCCAGGACATGAGCAGCCTAGCGGGTGGTAGGCTTACCACTTGGTCCTGGGATCTGGGGGACGGAACCACCGCCAATACCCAACACCCCACCCACAAGTACGCCAAAGAAGGAACTTACCAGGTCCGGCTGACGGTGACTTCTGACCTTGGCTGCACGCACACCATCACCAAGGCCCTTACAATTTCCCCAGCCCCGTTCGCGCAAGCCGGGCCAGATCAATTGATCTGCGGCGGTACTTCGGCCCAACTGGCAGCCAACACGCCGGCTCCCGCCACTGGCCTGTGGACGGTGGTCCAGGGCACAGGCGGCACTTTCTCCAACGCTGCCAGTCCCACGGCCACGTTCAGAGGCACCATGGGCACCAACTACATCCTACGGTGGACAGTGAGCAATGGCCCTTGCGTCAATGCCATAGATGAGGTGGAGATAAAGCTGCAGCCTACTCCCTTGGCCAACGCGGGGCGAGACATCTTACTTGTTGAGGGCGAGAGCATTCCTTTGGAGGGGAGCGGAGAGGGCAAACTCATATGGAGTCCGGCCACGGGTTTAAACAACCCCAACATCGCCAATCCCCTTGCCTCCCCTGCGGTGACAACCAAGTACTACTTAAGTGCCCTATCCGCCGCGGGGTGCCCCAATTTAGACAGCATGGTAGTGACCGTTATTAAACGGCTGCAGATCCCTACCGCGTTCTCGCCTAATGGCGATGGCTCCAATGACACTTGGGTTCTGGAAGGCATACAGGATTACCCCAACCTCTCCATAGAGATCTACAACCGCTGGGGGCAGCAGGTCTACTCCAGCCGAGGCTATCCTAGTCCGTGGGATGGCAAACGGAACGGCGTTGATCTTCCCATTGGATCTTATTACTATATCATTGATCCCAGCAACGGCCGGCCAAAGATGTCGGGGCCGCTCACCATTTTACGCTAAGCCAAGAGCCTATGAGAAAGAACAGCTACCTTTTGCTTTTTCTGCTCTGTCTTCCGGGGTTGGGGTGGGCACAGCAGGTTCCGCACTACAGCCAGTACATGCTCAACCCGCTGCTCCTCAATCCGGCAGTGAGCGGAACTGACAATTACCTGGACGTGCGGGCGGGCTACCGAAACCAATGGACCGGTTTGGAAGGAGCCCCTACCTCTTATTACCTAAGCGGCCACATGCCCCTTTCCCGCCGTGATTACCTGAGCCCACCTACCACGTTCCAGCACCGGCCCGGCGTCAAAGGCAAATACAAAAATCAATGGCGACCCGAGATGCGCAACAACGCCCAGAAAACGCGGGCACATCACGGCGTGGGCATTCTGGTACAGGCAGACAAGGCGGCCGGCCTTAAACGCACCGAGGTGCAGTTGCTATACGCCTACCACCAACCGCTCACCCCCACCCTCAAACTGGCCGCTGGCATAGCCGCGGGCGTGACCCAGTTTGGGCTCAACCGCGATATGCTTACGTTTGGTACGGCCGGGGACCCAGTCATTAACGCAGATGAATACAACCGGCTGCTACCCAACATTGGGGTAGGCGCCTTGCTCTACTCTGCCCGCTTTTACCTGGGTGCCTCGGTGGCTCAGGTACTGCCTACCCCCTTTAGTTTCCGGGAAACGCAGACCACTCTTCCGGCCAAACAGCAGCGGCACTTCTTCGGGCACGCGGGGTACCGGCTTGCCGTCAGCAATTTCATAAGCGTGATGCCCTCGGTAGTGGTGAAGTACGCCTCGCCCAGTCCCCTTTCCATGGATGTGAACGCAAAAGTCTTTTGGCGCAACCAGTTCTGGGTGGGTGGCTCTTACCGCCTGCAAGATGCGGCAGTTTTGACGGCTGGTTTTCAGTACAAGCAGAAATTCCACTTAGGTTATGCCTATGATCTCACCACCTCGGGCCTCAGCCAGGTGAGCTATGGCTCCCATGAACTTGTGCTGGGCCTGATGCTCCGCAACCGCCGCTCCATCTACTCTCCGTCGCAGTACTGGTAAGGTTGTTTAGAGCCTGTTTTTGCAAAAGCGGGCCCAAAGCAGAGAACCCAACGCTGACGAAATAACCAAGCCATTGTTGAAAGTAAAACAGCTCCCACAGGAAGCTTCTGTTTGAGGCTTCTTTTCTGAAAAATGGCTTAAAAGCGATTTCAGACACAAATTTTCCTAACGCATGATAGGTGCCGGATAGATTCAATATCTTTGTTGGACATTCCCAAACTGCTACGTCCCATGCTACACTTAGGCGATTACAACTACCTGGAAATTCTGCGCGATCTGGAACACGGTCTTTACCTGGGCTCTGACGATGGAGACGTGTTACTGCCCCGCAAATACGTTCCAGCAGACGCCCGCATTGGTGACATGATCTCCGTGTTTGTGTACCGCGATTCTGAGGATCGCCTGATTGCCACCACCCTGGAGCCTAAAGCCAAGGTAGACCAGTTTGCCTGCCTGCAGGTACGGGACGTGAACAACTACGGGGCGTTTCTGGAATGGGGCCTTGAAAAAGACTTGTTTGTCCCCTACAAAAACCAGCACGACCCGCTGCACCCAGGCCAGTGGACCTTGGTCTACGTGTATTTGGACGAAAACTCAGACCGGTTGGTAGGCTCCACCAAGTTGGGCCCTTACCTGAACTACGACCCCATCACCCTGGAAGAAGGCGACGAAGTACAGCTGTTGATCGGGCCGGAGAAAGCCTTGGGCTACCAGGTAATCGTGAACAACAAGTACCTGGGCATGCTGTACCGCAACGAGGTATTCCGCAGCCTGACGCCCGGCGAATACACCCAGGGCTACCTCAAAAAAGTAAGAGAAGACAACAAGTTGGATGTAAGCCTGCAGAAGCAAGGCTATGACGAGGTACTGGAAGCCTCTGACCTCATCCTAGATCGGCTACGGGCCCAAAACGGGCATCTGCCACTCACCGACAAAAGCTCCCCTGATCTGATCTACCAGACGCTGGGCATGAGCAAAAAAACCTTTAAAAAAGCAATCGGGGCCTTGTACAAGCGAGGAGAGGTGCAACTATTGCCAGAAGGGATTAGTCTTTTGAATAAGTCCTGATTTGTCCTTCCACTACCTGTCTCTCACAACCTCATGAAATACGTCTGTCTGCTTTTGCTTTGTATTTGCAGTACCCTTCTCAGTCATGCCCAAGCGCCAAAGATCACAAAGCAACTGACCGCCGTCCGGACTGCCACCCCGCCCAAGTTAGATGGCCTTCCCGACGAGGAAATCTGGCAGCTGGCCCCTGCGGCGACAGACTTCACCCAGATGAACCCAGCCAACGGCTCACCGGCCAAGCAGCGCACCGAAGTACGGGTCTTGTATGACGATGAGGCCGTGTACGTGGGTGCCATTCTCTTTGATACGGCCCCAGATTCTATCCTTTCACAGTTAAGCCAACGCGATGGCGGCCAGGTGAACGCCGATATGTTTGGGGTGTATTTTGACACGTACCTTGACAAGCAGAACGCCTTCGGGTTTGAAGTGTCTACCGCCGGCGTGCAGACCGATTTCAAGGCCACCAACAACGGAAACCAGACCTCCTGGGATGCGGTCTGGCAAAGTGCCGTCACCCGTCACCCACAGGGTTGGAGCGTGGAGTTCCGGATACCTTACTCCGCCATCCGATTTCCCAAGAAAGACGTACAGACCTGGGGCATCAACTTCTGGCGCTCTACCCGCCGCTACCGCGAGGAGGCTTTCTGGAACTTCGTGGACAGCTCGGTGCAGGGTTGGGTAAACCAGTTTGGCGAGGTGCACGGCATCACTGGCCTCAAAGCTCCCTTGCGGTTGTCCTTGATGCCTTACCTTTCAGGCTACGCCGATCATTTTCCCCAAGACCAACCCGGCAAGAAAGACCTTAAAACCACCGTCAATGGTGGCATGGACATCAAATACGGCATCAACGACGCGTTCACCCTGGACATGACCCTGGTACCGGATTTCGGGCAGACGCAGTCAGATGCGCAGGTACTCAACCTCTCGCCGTTTGAGGTGCGTTTTGACGAAAACAGGCAGTTTTTCACCGAAGGGACCGAGCTCTTCAATAAGGCGGGCCTTTTCTACTCCCGCCGCATCGGGGCACAGCCCATCAATTACTCTAACTTCAGCTATGACAAAGGGTATTACGGGGAAAACGTAGAGATTCTGGAAAATCCCGAGAAAGCCAGCCTGGTGAACGCCTCCAAGCTCTCCGGCAGAACAAACAAAGGCTTGGGTATTGGCTTGTTCAACGCCGTGACCCGCAACACCTACGCCACCCTCAGAAGCGGCTTGAACAACGAGGAGTTCAAAGTCCTAACCGATCCCGTGACCAACTACAATGTGCTGGTGCTGGACCAAAGCTTGCCTTACAGTTCGTTTGTTACCTTCACCAACACCAACGTAACCCGGGGAGCAGGTTTCCACAACGCCAACGTGACAGGGCTTATGACCAAGCTCACCAACAAGAAGAACTCCTACACCCTGAACATGACCGGCAACCTGAGCCAGCGCTACAACAAAGGCGAACAGCCCCTGGGCACAGACAAGGTTGAATTGGGCCATATGTACTCGGCCAGTTTCGGAAAAACCAGTGGTAGCTTTCAGTTTCAGGCACGGCACACCGCCGAGAGCCACACCTATGACATCAATGACCTGGGTTACCTGGACAACAACAACTCCCGCGAAACGCAGGCCTACGTGGCGTACAATTTCTACAAGCCGTTCTGGAAACTGAACAACGCCTACAACGCGCTGGGGGTGCAACACCGCATGCTCTACAAGCCTTCTTCGTTTACCCAACTAGCGTATTTCCTGGAGACCAACGCCACCACCAAGAAATTTCTCTCCTTTGGCTACACCATTGTCTGGCTTCCGCTAGATGGCTATGATTACTTTGAGCCACGCTCTTATAAAGATGGTGTACCAGACCGTAAGCTGCGTAAACCCGCCGGTTGGGAGGTGAACAGTTACATTTCCACCGATTACCGCAAGAGACTGGCCTTTGACCTGAATGGCGGTTTCTACTACGCGAAGGAATATGACCAGTTAAGCCGATGGATTGGGATAAGCCCCCGAGTGCGGGTCAACGACCATTTACAACTTGTGTATGAAACCAACTTCAGCCAAGATTTCAACGCCTACGGGTTTGCCGGCAAAGGAGAACCAGACAGCGTTTTCTTCGGAAATCGCACCGTAAACACGGTCAGCAACACGCTTACCGGCACGTACATTTTCAACGCCCGTACGGCGCTCAACCTGAACATGCGCCATTATTGGTCTAACGCCACCTTTGACAAATACTTTCTGCTACAGGATAACGGGAACGGATCTCCCCTGGGCTACAGACCGGCCTCTCCGTCCGCCGATCCGCGTAACTTCAACGCCTTCAACATTGACCTGGTGTACAGTTGGCGATTTGCGCCGGGCAGTGAGGTAAGCGTAGTCTGGAAAAACGCGATCTATGACAGTGCCCTGCCCGAGCGTGCCAATTATTTTCTGAACCTGAGCAACACCCTGCAAGCCAAACAATTGAACAGTTTCTCCGTTAAGGTGCTATATTACCTTGATTATCAAGTGCTCCAACGTGCCCTTAAAACAAGATCCTAACTATGGTCTCTGCCAAAGCTGCTCTTATTGCCGGCGCCAGCGGATTGGTAGGCAGCCACTGCCTCCAGCTTCTGCTGCAAAGCCCCCGTTACAATAAAGTAATCTCTGTGGGCCGAAAGAAGCTAAACGTAGAGCACCCTAAATTGCAGCAGATCATTCTGGATTTTGATAACCTGGAGAAACACCGCCACAGCCTCATCGCCGATGACGTGTATTGCTGTTTAGGCACTACAATTAAGAAAGCAGGCTCAAAAGAGAACTTCCGGAAGGTGGATTACGATTACGTGGTCAATCTGGCCAAAATCACTTCCTCGCACTTTGCCACGCAGTTCTTAGTAGTGTCAGCGCTTGGGGCAGACCCTGACTCCCGCATTTTCTACAACCAGGTGAAAGGCCAGATGGAGCAAGCGGTCAAAAAGCTTCCTTTCACGGCGGTGCACATCTTTCAACCTTCTTTGCTTTTAGGGGAACGTCAGGAAGTGCGGTTTGGGGAGCGGGCGGCCGCCACGTTTATGAAAGGCGCTGGTTTCCTGTTCAACGGACCGTTGCGTAAATACAAAGCCATAGAGGCTAAAACAGTCGCCAAAGCCATGCTAGAGGCGGCCAAACAAGATGGCGGCGGGGTGCTGGTTCACCCCAATGAGCAGATGCTCCAGTATGCTTGACGGATAGATGCTTTTGCTAAAGGCTTTCTGCTTTTAAGGGTATTTAGCAAAAGTGAGTCCAAACCATTTCACTTTTCTCTCTTCTTCGTTGGCTAAAAGCTGTGGCTTGGGGAACTAACAAAGGTTCTAACTTTAAGGCAAGATTCTCCCTTAAGCGTCCATCAACTCTTCTCAAAACGGCAGACATCCGATTAAAAACGGTCTCTCCCAATTCTATCGCAACGATATAGCTGCAAAAGCCAAACTACTTTGGCAGCTACACTCAGGCAATTGCTTTACAAGACAACACCCTTGAAACTTTTTATTGAAACTCCATTTGATATTTTTTGAGCAAGAAGATCCACTACCTACAAAATACATAGAAGTAAGTATTTGATATTATCTTTTATCAAGATAATTTTGACTTAAAACCCCCACCAGTCATATTCATACTCAAGGGTCATTAAGTAAGATGACCTTTGGTTCCTTGTTGTGCCTGTTATTGAACTTAGGTTCTATATATAAATAACAGACAAGTTTACTACTATTTTAAATTCAGCATAATCTGTTTTAACGATTGCGAGAAAAGTGCTTTTCAGCTAACTATTTTTCGAGCAAATATCTTTTAACAAGGCGATGACTAATTACATCACGAGTTTCCTTATGATGCAATTAGTCATCGCTTATACTTCTCTTACTATATACCTTAAACAAATTAAAAACTATTGATTACTCAATTAACAAACACTATAATTCAACCTTTAAGATACATAACAAATACTTTGAAAAAAGTACATAATCCTGCAGCATAAATAAAAAAATAAATCATTCTTTTTTCTCAAGAACTACCACAATATTAGATAAACCATCAATGGAGTCTCTTACAGGTTTATCTGAAATATGAGAGGTAATAAAATTAGTTGAGGTAAGCTTTAATGAATTGGAGGTCAACTCAAAGGTACACAGCCAAACCATATCATTCTTGAAAAAGCTGATTGTGTTGCCACTGATCTTGAAAGAAAAAACACCACAGGGCTTTTCTAAATCAGAATCATACACCTCAAGTGTATTTTGAGAAAACTTAAATATAGAACCTTTTTTGATTGCCTTGCAGTGCGGCAAAATGGCAAGTGGGGTAGTTGTTGGTTCTACGACCACCCAAGAACCAATAATTAACGACTTTTCTAGATCATTTAGAACAGTACTTTTAAAACCGGTACACGCAAAAGAAAGCAACACACAAATGGTTGTTAAAACAAAAAAATCAGCTTTAAATCTCATCATTATTGGTATTAAATTTTAAATAAATAAACCAAGACTACATCATACAATTTACATTTATTTACCACAACTAATATCATTCAATAAACAAAGCAGCTTCAACAAATCATTCACAAACTACATACCTCGCGCAAACAAGTATCACACATCTACTCCTAAAACGTTTTCACCCTATTTTCTAAAAGATAATAAAAAATAAACAACCAAATATCCTTTCCATTTAACGTATACACTTATGAAACAGATCTATCTACTTCTATCCCTTCTATTCTTCAGTTGGGTCACAGGCTCTGCCACCGCCCAAAACCCCATCTATATCGGAAAAATTAAAGATATAGCTACAACTTACAAGACAAAGGTCCAACAAGCCAACAGCGCAACGGCTCTCGAGGCACAGGTCAGCCATCAACTACCCGGTGGAAAGCCTTTAACCCTCAAACTGAAATCAAGTAAGCAGGAGGGGGCGGCCAATCATTTTTACGGAGAAGTTTCCGGCTCAAGGTATAGTAGTTTCAACCTAAGCGTGAATGGCCGGGAGGTTTCCGGTTCCATCATCATGCGAGAGGAAAAGAAGTTTTATCGATACTCTTCCACTCCAGATGGTTCAGTGTATTTAAAAGAAGAAGATATTGATCAAGTGCTCTGTGTGGGCATTCCTAAATTTGAGAAAAAACCAGAGAAGGAACGATTCAAAACAGCCCAGGCACCTACCATAGCTAATGCCGTTCCTATCCTTCAGAGTTTGCCTGGTGCCGGAGCAGTAGTTTACCTTGACTTTGACGGGCAGACAGTATCTAATACCCTGTGGAACTCAAATTTCAACGGTGGCAACCCCATTGTAGCTGAGCCTTCCACCCTAAGCGAAGCTGAAATGACGGAGGTATGGAAACTGGTAAGTGAAGATTTCCGGCCTTTTGCTCTTAATGTGACTACCAGTGAAGCCGTCTTTAACAGTGTTCCGGTTAACCGCCGGATGCGCGTCATCTTTACTCCCACTAACTATTTCTATCCTAACGCTGGAGGCGTAGCGTACATTGGGTCATTTACCTGGGGAGGCACCTCTTACGGTGAAACTCCTTGCTGGGTGTGGAACACTGGCGTAAAGGGCGCCGGAGAGGCCGGTACCCATGAGGCAGGGCATACACTACAGTTAGTACATGACGGACGAACCTCTCCCGCTGAAGAGTATTTCTGGGGACAAAGCTCTTGGGGGCCAGTAATGGGCGCAGGATATTCTGTACCGGTGGTTCAATGGAGTAAAGGTGAGTACCCCTACGCCAACAACACAGAAGATGATTTAGCAAAAATTTCTACCCTAAACGGCTTTGGTTATCGCGCCGATGACCATGGAAACACCACTACAACGGCCACCCCACTTATAGTAGAAACTAATGGTGACATCTTAGCGGAAAAAAACAAAGGGGTTGTCACAACCCGCACCGATGTGGATGTCTTTTCATTCACTTCTTCTGGCGGACTGACGTCCCTTACCGTGAATCCGGATCCCAGCCACCCCAACCTGGACATTTCCCTTACGTTGCGTAACTCTGCTGGCACGGTAGTAGCAACTGCTGACCCATCTACCCTGGCAGCTTCTTTAAGCACAACCTTAGCAGCCGGAACCTATTACCTTACAGTGGATGGAGTCACCGGGGCATTGGGAGCTAACTCAGATTATGGCTCCTTAGGTTCCTACACTATCTCTTCATCCAGCTATTGCACACCTTTATATGTTACCGGGTGCTCTGACCAAGACTTTATCAACAACCTAAGCTTTAATACGCTCGTGAATAACAACTCGGGTTGTAGCAGCGGAACCTCAACTGGGTACACCAATTACGCTCCATCTGGCACGTACACCACCGCTGTAAACAAAGGCGTTACTTATAGCCTTAAACTACAGTCTGGAACTTCCTACCCCCAGGGGTTTGGCGTCTGGATAGATTATAACCAAGATAAAGACTTTAATGATGCGGGCGAGTTCGTATACGGCTCACCTTCCGCCACTACCAGCCTTTTAACCACCAACGTCACTATACCCACAACTGCGACGTCAGGTACAACCCGAATGCGGGTGAGAAGTTTATTTAACAATGTTCTGGCTAGCACCGATGCCTGTAGTTCTTTCAATTATGGCGAGGCTGAAGACTATACTATCACAATTAGTCATAACACCTCTCCTACCGTAAGTCTTACTGCACCAGCAGCTGGAGCAGTCTTCGTTAACCCAACCACAATTGCTATCACCGCCAACGCCGCAGACCCTGACGGCACAGTGGCTAAAGTGGAATTCTTCGCAGGAACTACCAAGCTGGGGGAAGACCTCACAGCTCCCTACTCCTACAACTGGGCCGGAGCTGCCGCCGGCACTTACTCGCTGACCGCCAAGGTGACAGACAATCAAGGCAAGGTCGCTACTTCTGCTGCCAGATCTATTACTGTGAAAACGACCACTCCTCCTACAGTAAGCTTGACTTCTCCCACAAGCGGAGCAATCTTTACGGTTCCAGCAACCATCACCATCAACGCTAATGCCGCAGATACTGACGGAACAATAGCTAAGGTAGAGTTCTTCCGGGGTACCACTAAATTGGGTGAAGACCTCACAGCTCCCTACTCCTACACCTGGACAAGCGCTACGGTTGGCACCTATTCCCTTACCGCCAAGGCAATTGATAATATAGGAGCAGCTACTACTTCAGCCGCAGTATCTATTACGGTTAAAGATAATGCCGCTCCTACCGTAAGTTTAACAGCCCCTACCGCCGGAGCCACTTTCACAGTTCCAGCCACCATCACTATATCTGCTAACGCCGCAGATACTGATGGCACGGTGGCTAAGGTGGAGTTCTTTGCCGGAACCACCAAGCTGGGCGAAGACCTTTCTGCCCCATACTCTTACAGCTGGACAGGAGCCACAGCCGGAACCCACTCGCTAACTGCCAAGGCGACTGATAACTTAGGCAAAGTCACTACCTCATCGGCAAGATCTATAACTGTGACCAGCGGCAACGTAGGCCCTACCGTTTCTATCACCTCACCTACCGCAGGAGCCACTTTCTCTGCCCCAGCCACCATCAACATCACGGCCAACGTCACAGATTCTGATGGAACAGTGTCTAAAGTGGAATTCTTTGTTGGAACCACCAAGCTACGGGAAGACCTGACGGCCCCTTACTCCTTCAGTTGGTCTGGAGTAGCCATGGGAACCTATTCACTTACGGCTAAGGCAACTGATAACCTAGGTAAGGTTACCACTTCTGCCGCTGTTTCAGTTACAATTACCAGTTGTGCTCCTACGTATACCATGGGTTGCTCAGATGGGGACTTCATCAACAACTTTAGCTTTAACACTCTGGTGAATAATAACTCGGGCTGCAGCGGCGGAACCTCCATAGGATACACCGTTTATCCCGCATCTGGAACCTATACCACTTCCGTTACTCCGGGGCAAGCCTATACTCTCAAAGTACAGTCTGGGGCAGCTTATCCGCAGGGATTTGGTGTTTGGATAGATTATAATGGAGACAGGGATTTCTCTGATGCTGGAGAGTTTGTGTACAAATCTGCTTCCGCTTCAACAAGCCTTCTGACGGCCACCATTACAATTCCAACCACCGCAGTTGCCGGTCCTAGGCAAATGCGGGTTAGAAGCCGCTACAACGCCGTCCTAGCCAGCACCGATGCTTGTAGCTCAATCTCTTATGGAGAGGCGGAGGACTATACCATTACCATCAATACAACCACTACTCCGGCGGTTGCTGCCATCAGCTCATCGGTAAGTGAATCAGAACTACAGGTTGGAACCGACCATACTTTCCGGGTATATCCTAACCCTTTCACTGATAACACTACCATTGAGTTCGCTTTTGCTCAGGATGAAGAATATAGTGTGAAGATCTATAGTGCAAGTGGCACCTTAGTGAAAACCCTTACCGCAGGTAAAGCAAAGGCTAAATCAATCATGCAGGTAGAGTGGGCAGATAATCAGACGGCAGCAGGTTTGTATTTTGTACGGTTAGAGTCTAAGCAGGGAGTGCAAACCCTAAGGGCCATGAAGAGATAGATTAGTTTACTACTTCTGAATCATGAACAGCTATAAGTCCTTGGCTCTTGGGGTCAAGGACTTATTTTTTGTTTTACTGTTACATTTCAGGAGAACATATTTTACATGGCTTGACAAGTTCCCCTAAAAGATAACTACTCAACATTAGAACTTGGCTGCGCGTAAAGGCAGCAGACCCAACTTCATTTCCATGGACGCTGCCCAACACCAGATACAACACCACTTTCCCCGGAGTACCCAATATGACCCTGAGTGGGTGCGTGAGCACTCCATGGGCGAAAATGTGCTCTTCAATCTGGAAAGCATCACGTCTCTCATTCCCTTAAAGAAAGGCATGCGCGTGTTGGACCTGGGCTGCGGCAAGGCAGCAAGTTCTATTTTCCTGGCCAAAGAGTTTGGAGTGCAGGTCTGGGCAGTAGACGAGGCTATCTCGGCCACCGCTAACTACAAAAGGGTGCAGGAAGAAAGCTTGGAAAACCAGGTGTTCCCGCTCCAGCTAGACGCCCGTTCGCTGCCGTTCCCAGAGGAGTTCTTCGATGTAGTGCTGGTTATTGACTCCTACACCTACTTCGGCACCGATGACAAGTATCTGCCCTACATCTGCCGGTTCCTGAAATCAGACGGGTATATTGGCATTGTGGACGTATGTTTCAAAGACGAGATTGAGACTATTGACCAAGTACCTGAGTTTCTGCGCGAAGATTTTCAGGCGTACTGGTACTACATCCATTCAGTGGCCTGGTGGCGCAAGCTCTGGGAAAAGACAGGCTTGGTGCAGATCAAAACCGCAGAACTTCTGCCCGCCGCCGACCTGATCAGAGAGCAATATGTGCGCGATTTTGAGGAACACGGTCAGAAAAAAGACCCGTTTGCCCGCGGACTGAAAAAAGATACCGAGCACCAAATCAGCTTTTTCAGGCTAATTGGCCAACGCACCTCCCGCGAGGCGTACTTGCAGTCTTATAAAAAAAGCTAACTTGCGAGCTCAGGTTTCAACCGGAAATCGCCCAAAAGCTTTTTACTAGTTTTTATCCACAGGTAAAATATTCCCAGGTTCTAAGAAGTTTTAGAAAGGCAGACCCCAGGATCGGTCTCTTTTGTGAAGAATCATTTTACTATGAAAAACAAACATCTTATTTTTGGGCTGATAATAGTAGTGCTCTCCCTCGCCAAGCTGGAAAGCGCCCAGGCGCAAACGGTAGGCCTTGGCCTTAGGGTGGGAGGGTATTCGGCGGGTATCTCCGGAAAGTATTTTTTCAGAGAAGACCGCGCCTTGGAGGGGATACTGGGAACGGGCTTCGGACGGCGAGGCTTCCAGTTAACCGGTTTATTGGAGCAACACGCCTCGGCGTTTGGCATCCAGGGGCTGCAGTGGTTTTATGGAGCCGGCGGGCACTTGGGCATTTTCCGCGGAAGATACTACCACAAGCCCTCCAGCAAACATTATGAAGACTCTTATGATAACACCCTCGTAACGTTGGGGGTGGATGGTATTGTAGGTTTGGAATATCAGATTACGGAAATTCCGATTTCAGTGGGCATCGATTTTAAGCCATTTTTCGAAGTCAACCGAGACGGTCTTTTCTTGTATGGCGACGGAGCTCTGACCGTCCGCTACACATTCTAATGCTTCCCCGAACCTACTTGAAAAGCCTGCCTCGTGCAGGCTTTTTCTATTTCAGGCCTTTCGTCTGTAGTCAGGCAACTCCGCTTTATACCTCTTTTGCTGAAACCTGGCCCAAAGCGCTTTAGCTCCACACCTGCATTTGCGGAATCCAACCGCAACCCGTATCTTTGCTACTGCTTATCAAGAAAGACGGAGGGATTAGGCCCTGTGATGTCTTAGCAACCCAATTCAGTTGGGTGCTACTTCCTACCCGCTGCACCTACGCGCCGGGGGAGATAAGTGACGGAACTCCCACGCACCTGCGCCCGCCACTTTCCTCTGCCCTTTCTTGAGCCGCAACTAACCCTTTAGGTTTGCACAAGATGACCCGCATTGAGGAAGAAGTAAAAAAACGAATATTAGTCTTAGACGGTGCCATGGGTACCATGATCCAGCGGTACAACCTCCAAGAGGATGATTACCGTGGCGAACGTTTCAAAGACTACCACTTAGATGTGAAGGGGAACAACGATTTGCTCTCTATCACCCAACCCCACATCATCAAAGAAATACACAGCCTCTACTTTGAGGCGGGCGCCGATATAGCCGAAACCAACACCTTCAGCGGCACCTCCATTGCCATGGCCGATTACGACATGCAGGATTTGGTGTACGAACTGAACTATGAGTCGGCCCGCATTGCCCGCGAAGCCGCTGACGAGTGGACTGCCAGAACCCCGGAGAAACCTCGCTTTGTGGCCGGAGCCATCGGACCAACCAACCGTACTGCTTCTTTGTCGCCAGACGTGAACAACCCTGGCTATCGTGCCATAACGTATGACGAACTGGTAGAAGCCTACACCGAGCAGGTTCGCGGACTGGTAGACGGTGGCGTGGACTTGCTGTTGGTAGAAACCATCTTCGATACGTTGAATGCCAAGGCGGCTTTGTTCGCCATTGACCAATACAGTCAGCAAACCGGCAAACGTTTACCTTTGATGGTTTCTGGTACTATCACCGATGCCAGCGGCCGTACCCTTTCAGGCCAAACGGTAGAGGCTTTCCTGTACTCCGTGTCACACATGCCGCTGTTGAGCGTAGGCTTTAACTGTGCGTTGGGTGCGAAGCAGCTGCGCCCGCACTTACAATCCCTGAGTAAGGCTTCTAAGTTTCATATCAGTGCTTACCCAAATGCTGGCCTGCCGAACGCCTTCGGGGCGTATGACGAAACGCCGGAGCAAATGGGCCAGCACATCCGCGACTTCCTGGAGAACAACTTCGTGAACATCGTGGGTGGCTGTTGCGGAACTACGCCGCCGCACATCAAGGCTATTGCTGAGATTGCGAAGCAGTATCCGCCTCGTCCGTTGCCGCAATTACCGGCTGTTCCTACTTACTCCGGTCTGGAGCCACTGACGGTATATGAAGGGTCTAACTTCGTGAACATCGGCGAGCGTACCAACGTGACTGGTTCTAAAAAATTTGCGCGTTTGATTCTAAACGAGCAGTACGAAGAGGCCTTGGCCATTGCCCGCCAGCAGGTGGAGAACGGAGCGCAAATCATTGACGTGAACATGGACGAAGGCATGCTGGACTCTGAGGCCGCCATGACCTTGTTCCTGAACCTGATTGCCTCTGAACCAGACATCGCCCGGGTGCCTATCATGATTGACTCCTCTAAGTGGAGCGTGATTGAGGCCGGTTTGAAGTGCGTGCAGGGGAAAGCCATCGTGAACTCCATCTCCCTCAAAGAAGGCGAAGAGGCGTTCAAAGAGCGCGCCCGCAAAGTGCGCAGCTACGGCGCCGCCGTGGTGGTGATGGCCTTTGACGAAGAAGGCCAGGCCGACAACTACGAGCGCCGCATCCAGATTTGCGAACGGGCTTACAATATCCTGACCAAAGAAGTAGGCTTCCCCGCCGAAGACATCATCTTTGACCCCAACATCCTGACCGTAGCCACGGGTATGGAGGAGCACAACAACTACGCTGTTGACTTCATCAACGCCACTCGCTGGATCAAGCAAAACCTGCCGGGAGCCAAAGTGAGCGGTGGCGTAAGTAACATTTCCTTCTCGTTCCGGGGCAATGACCCCGTACGCGAGGCCATGCACTCCGTATTCCTGTACCACGCCATCAAAGCCGGTCTGGACATGGGCATCGTGAACGCAGGTATGTTAGAGGTTTACGAGGAAATCCCGAAAGACCTTCTAGAGCGCGTGGAAGACGTGCTACTGAACCGCCGTCCAGACGCAACTGAGCGTTTAGTGGAGTTCGCCGAAACGGTGAAAAACAAAGGTAAGGAAGTCGTACGCGACGAGGCCTGGCGCCATGAACCGGTGCAGAAGCGTTTAACCCACGCTTTGGTAAAAGGATTGGTAGAATACATTGATCAGGACGTGGAAGAAGCCCGTCACCTGTACCAGAAGCCGCTGGAAGTGATTGAAGGTCCGCTCATGGACGGCATGAACGTGGTAGGCGACCTGTTCCAGGAAGGCAAGATGTTCCTGCCGCAGGTAGTGAAAAGCGCCCGCGTGATGAAGAAAGCCGTGGCATACCTGCTTCCTTACATTGAAGAAGAGAAAGTACGCGCCGCCGCCAACGGGGACACCTCCACGCGCCAGACTAACGGAAAAATTCTGATGGCTACAGTGAAAGGCGACGTACACGACATCGGGAAGAACATTGTAGGCGTAGTTCTGGCCTGCAACAACTATGAAGTAATTGACCTGGGCGTGATGACGCCCGCCGATAAAATTTTGGATGCTGCCCGCGAGCACAACGTGGACGTAATCGGCCTGAGTGGTTTGATTACCCCATCTTTGGACGAGATGGTGCATGTGGCCCGTGAAATGGAGCGCCAGAACTTCAACATTCCACTGCTCATCGGTGGGGCCACCACCTCGCGTGCGCATACCGCCGTAAAAGTGGCGCCTGCCTACAACGGCACCGTGGTACACGTACTGGATGCATCGCGCAGTGTACCCGTAGTTGGTAACTTGCTGAGCCCTGATAACAAGGAGAAGTTTGCCGCTGACACCCGCCTGGAGTACGACCAGATGCGCGAAGGCTACCTGAGCCGACAGAAAGACAAGAAATACCTGCCCCTACCCCAGGCGCGCGCCAACAAACTGCCTATTGAGTGGAAAGCCGAAGATGTGTACACCCCGGCCAAAACCGGCGTGCAGGTGTTCCAGAACTTCCCATTAGAAGAGTTGGTGCCGTATATTGACTGGACTCCGTTCTTCCAGGCTTGGGAGCTGCATGGCAAATTCCCGAAACTGCTGGAAGACGCGGTTGTTGGCGAAGCAGCCACCAAACTGTACGCCGATGCCCAAGCCTTGCTCAAGCGCATTGTAGACGAGAAGTTGTTAACCGCCAATGGCGTGGCCGGTCTATTCCCAGCTAACAGCATGGGAGACGATGACGTGGAAATCTACACGGATGAAGCGCGTACCCAAGTTTTGACTCACTTCCGGACGCTTCGTCAGCAGGGCCAGAAAGGACCCAACGTTCCAAATATCGCCTTGGCAGACTTTGTCGCTCCTAAAGAAACGGGCTTGGCAGATTACACCGGAGGTTTCGCGGTGACCGCTGGTATTGGCTTAGATGAACTGGTGCAACAGTTTGAAGCGGATCACGACGATTACCACAGCATCATGGCCAAAGCCTTGGCTGACCGTTTAGCGGAGGCTTTTGCGGAGAAACTGCACGAGATTGTGCGGAAGGAAATATGGGCCTACGAGCCGGAGGAAAGCCTCACCAACGAAGACCTGATCAAGGAGAAGTACCAGGGCATCCGTCCGGCACCGGGTTATCCCGCCTGTCCAGACCATACGGAGAAAACCACACTGTTCCAGTTGTTGGAAGTGGAGAAGCACACCGGCATCTCCTTAACCGAAAGCTTGGCTATGTACCCAACCGCGGCCGTGTCTGGCATGTACTTCGCGCACAAACAATCAAAGTACTTCGGATTGGGCAAGATTGAAAAGGACCAGGTAACGGACTACGCGCAGCGCAAAGGCTTGAGCGTGGAGGAAACCGAGCGTTGGTTATCACCTAACCTTAATTACTAATCATTGTTTAGGCGCTAGTTTGCTAAAAACAGCCCCTAAACAAACTCAATAAAAGCATTTTCAAGGCCTTGGCCTAAGACATACATAACTTCAATGAAAGTTACTGAGCATTTACAGAACGCCACCAATACCCTTTTCTCGTTTGAGATTCTGCCGCCGGTAAAAGGCACTAGCATTCAGTCTATTTACCAAGGCATTGACCCATTGATGGAGTTTAAGCCCCCGTTTATCAACGTGACCTACCACCGCGAGGAGTACGTGTTCAAGGAAAGGGAGAATGGTTTATTGGAAAAAATAACAATTAGAAAACGCCCAGGCACGGTAGGTATCTGTTCGGCCATTATGAACAAGTACCACGTGGATGCGGTGCCGCATATTATCTGCGGGGGCTTCAGCCGGGAAGAAACCGAGAACGCCTTGATGGATCTTAACTTCCTAGGCATCGATAACGTGTTGTTGCTGCGCGGTGATGCGGTGAAGACCGAGCCCGGTTTCCGGCCGCACAAAGACGGGCACTCCTACGCTTCTGACCTGATCAAACAGGTGGTGCACCTGAACCACGGCGTGTACCTGGATGAAGAGATGGAAAACCCTGTACCTACGGATTTCTGCATTGGTGTGGCCGGCTACCCGGAGAAACACATGGAGGCTCCCAACCTGGCCACCGACCTGCGCTACCTGAAGCAGAAAGTAGATCTGGGCGCCAACTACATCATCACGCAGATGTTCTTTGATAATAAGAAATTCTTTGAGTTTGTGAACGCGTGCCGGGCAGCGGGAATCAATGTACCTATCATTCCGGGTCTAAAAACGCTGACCACCAGAAACCAGCTGAACGTGCTGCCGCGCTACTTCAACATAGATTTGCCCGAAGACCTTGTGAACGCCGTGGAAGCTTGTACCAACCCGAAAGACGTGAAACAGGTAGGCATTGACTGGACTATCCAGCAGTGCAAAGAACTGATGGCGTTTGGCGTGCCGTGCCTGCACTTTTACACCATGAGTAAATCTGATGCTACCCAAGCAGTAGCGAGAGCTATCTTTTAATCTGTTTCCCTGGTATTTTCCATTAAACGGCCTTAAAACAAAGGAGCCATCTGCTTTTGCAAATGGCTCCTTTGTTTTAAGGCCGTTTTCTATTTAAGTTCTATAAATCGATTCTGAATTTTGAAGTGGTGATGCCGCCGAAATTACCGTAGCCGTTCCGGATGTTGCTGTGCAGGTTCAGGGGCTCGGCAAAGGGGTTATCCTCTTCGTAATTGTCTTTGGAGCGCTCGTACAGGTATAGGTCTGAGGTGATGTGCTGCAAGGTTATCTCCATTTGAGAGGGTGGGGTACCGCCTCCGGTATACGCACCAATCTTGCCGGTGAACGAGATAACTCCCTGGTTTGCCCATCCGTCATCAAACACTTTGTAAAGTTCAATCTTCTCCACCTCTTCCCCAAAAATATCGTCATTCTCATTCCGGGTGTAAGCGTTGCCCACGGGACGACCCTGGTCGTCTAGCAACTGAACAAATAGGCGGTAGTAGTTTTGCTGCCCCGCAGGATCATTGAATTGCACCCGCAGAGAACCCGAAAAATTGTACTGGTCATGTTTGGCATCGGGCTGGAAAGAAGCAGCGGCCACAGGTATCCTGGCTGGCATGGTCAGTTTGCCTTCAATAGTCTCAAAACTGGGCGCACTTATCTGCAAGGTGTATTCCTGGCCCGGCTCTGGGGTAAACTCAGAAGTGGGTTTGTAGTTGCCCTGCTCGGGGTTAAAGTCCAGGGTCACAAACCGGAAGCTCTGCTTCACGGCCCCATTGTGGTCCAGGATGTTGACAGAAGCATCTTTGACCATTCCGTTCCGCCACAGGTCATTTGCCGACAAGACAGATTGGCTCCGCCCGATGTACATGTTCTGTTTAGGAGAATCGGTGTTGAGGTTGTACTGCACGGCCAACCGCGGGGTATGTTCCGGCACTTCCATGTCCACTTCCTTTTCGCAGCCGGTTAAGGTCCCGCTTACAGCAAGGCCGCCCATGAAAACTAAACTGCGCAGGCTTTTGAGGTATTTTCCAGAAAACAGGGTAAAAACAAGAGGTGACATTTTCTAGAATTTAAAGGTTTTGCTGATAGACGGTAGAATAGGGAAAAGACTGATCTGCTTGAACCGGGCGGGATCGCCCTCCTTCTCACCCGCTTGCACATAAATGAAATAAGGGTTCTTGCGGTTGTAGGCGTTGTAAAAACTGATGTTGTTGACCACCTCTCCCCAGCGCTTCTTCTTGGTATGGCTCAGGCTGATATCGGCGCGGTGATAGGCGGCCATGCGGTAGCCGTTGCGCGATCCGTAATCATTGTAGGTTTCGGTTCCGCCGTAGCCTCCCTCCCAGGCCTCGCCCAGCACGTAACGACCTTCAGGCAAAGTGATGGAGTTGCCGGTGCCGTACACCCACGTACCCGACAAGGTTAGATTGGGCTTCAGTTGATGGATGACCACCACTTCAAAGTCATGGCGGCGGTCATAGCGGTACGGGAACTTCGCGCCCCGGTTCAGGTCTGGGAACTGACGGTTAGACCATGCCAGGGTGTAGCCAATCCACCCGTTGGTGCGGCCCGTCTTTTTGTGCAGAAACAACTCCGCGCCATACGCCCAGCCTTTCCCGGTGGTGACCTTGGTATCCCAACTGCTGGAAATACCAATGAACGAGGCGCCCTCTTTGTACTCAATGAGGTTGTTCATGGTCTTGTAATACCCTTCCAGGCTGATCTCCAGTTTGTCGCCGGCGATAGTGCGGGTGGCTCCCAAGGCTACCTGACGCGAGCGCTGCGGCTTTATCTTCTCGGTAGAGGGTACCCACAAATCGGTGGGCAAGCCGATGCCGCTGTTGGTGAGCAGGTGGATGAACTGGGTCATGTGGGCGTAAGACGCTTTCAAACTCAGCTTCTCGGTGGCAATGAACCTAACCGAGGCCCGCGGCTCAATGGAAGAGTAGGTTTCCTTGTTCACCAGAAAACCGTTGGCCCGCACGCCAATGTTCACCTTGAACCGTTCAGAAAGCCGCAGGTCGTCTTCCAGGTACAGCCCTACTTCCTGCGCGTTGGTCTTGCGGGTGTTCACGTTGAGCTCTTCGGCAGAGCCGCCGTTGTTGTCGCGCACCTGCAAAGCGCCCGGTTGAAACTGGTGGTGCACGTATTGGGTCCCGAACCGGATGTAATGGTCAGGATTAGGAATGTAGTCGAAGTCCAGTTTGGCACTCAAGTCCCGAATGTTGGAAAGGTACTTGAGTTTATAGTCATAGGAGTCGCCCTGGTAGCTGGAACTCTCCTCACTGGTAATGTCAAACTGGTACTTGGTGTAGGTGAGGTGAGTATTGAGGAAAAGGCGTTGGTTGAGGATGCGGTTCCAGCGGAACGCCGAGGTAAGGTTTCCCCAACCCAGACCGGCTTTGCTTTTCCTGTCTTCATCGTTCCGCTCCATGTCGGCGTAGAACTCGTCATAACCGGTATAGGCGCTCAGGTACAAGCGGTCTTTGGGGCTTACTTTCCAGTTTAGTTTTCCGTTTAGGTCGTAGAAATAGTAGCCTCCCATTCCTTCTTCCTTGTTCATAAAAGGACGGGCCAGCAGGTCAATGTACGTGCGCCGACCTGATACAATAAATGAGGCCACGTCTTTCTTGATAGGTGCCCCCACGGTTAAGCGGGAGGCAATCAGCCCAATTGAGCCTTCGCCGTCAACCTCGTTCATGTTGCCTTCCTTCATGGAGATATCCAGCACCGACGATAACCTACCCCCGTACCGCGCCGGGAAACCTCCTTTCACCAGTTCCACATTGTTCAAGGCCTCAGCATTGAACACCGAAAAAAACCCGAACAAGTGAGAGGCATTGTACACCGGCACGCCGTCCAGCAGGATGAGGTTCTGATCTGGCCCGCCGCCGCGCACGTACAAGCCGCTGGTCCCCTCGCCCCCAGACTGTACCCCTGGCAATAATTGCAGCGTCTTGAGCACGTCCACTTCCCCAAACAAAGCCGGCACCGATTTAATCTGGGACACACTCATGTTGATGGTACTCATGCGGGTACTTTCGCGCACGTCTTCCTCGCGGGTATTGACCACCTCCACTTCGCGCAGTGCGGTTGCAACCGGTTTTAGCAGGAGGTTTTGTTGCAGGTCTTTGTCTAAATAGGCAGAAAACAGGTGGCGCTCAAACCCCACATAGGACAGGACCAATTTAACTGAGTCTTTGGGCAGGGTGAGGCTGTAGAACCCATAAGCATTGGTAGCAGTGCCTTGCCCGGTGACTGAGTTGAGAATGGCTACCCCAATGAGGTTTTCGCCAGTTTCAGCATCGCGCACATAACCACTGATGGTGAATTTTTGCCCAAAGCCCATAAGGGGCAGCAAGAGAAAAGCAACGCTTACCAGGCACTTCAGGCTGTGTTTGCCCGCCAGGTCCCGATACCTAAAATGAAAGGACATTCAGAAATGAGTTGAGATAGACGATGACCGCAGGTAAGGCTTACCTACCGTGTAGGTAATGGACCGTTAAGATCGTATTTACCCCTACTCTTTCCAAAGAAAACTTTGCTTAGTACCCTATGTGCAGAATGGCGTCACCCTGATTGACCACGGGCATATGATTTAACCCAATTACGTAGCCACTCACCGGGGAGGTGATAGGATGACTGGCGTAACCGTACGGATCAGCGACGGTTCCCACCTGTTGTCCTCGGCTGATGTGCTGCCCGTTTTTCACGTAACTTCTAAACAGCCCTGCCCGGCGTGCCCTGATCCAGGTGGTTTTCTTACAGACCACCGGCGGTTGGGAAACCGGCACCGATTGGTCTGTGATCCCCAGGTGGTGCATAACCCGGGCGGTTCCCTCTATGGCCGTATTGATGCTGTTTTCATCTAACCGCAATGATTCGCCAGATTCATACACGATGATGGACTTGCCTAGCTTGGAAGCCTCTTTGCGCAGAGAACCCGGCCGTAACTTAGAATCCAGGATGAAAGGAGCCCCAAAAGCCTGAGCCAGTGCTTCGTTCTGCCCATCGTCCAGCTCACACCTGATCTGGGGGTAGTTAGACCGACTGGCCCCTCCGGTATGGAAATCTATGCCATAGTCTACCAGAGGCAGCACCTCACTTGTAAATCGGGCCGCCACCCTGCTGGCCAGAGACCCATTGGGCGTACCCGGGAAACTGCGGTTCACATCCTTGCCGTCTGGCACCTCGCGGGAAAAGTTGAGGAAACCGTAGATATTGAGGATAGGAATAGCCAGAATGGTGCCTTTTAAAGGTTGCAGCATCCGGCGACGTACCATCCGGCGGATGATTTCAATGCCATTCACCTCATCGCCGTGCATACCGGCCATGAGCAGCAATACTGGTCCTGGTTCCATGGCCCGGAAGACGTGGATAGGGATATCAATCTGGGTACCGCTAGGCAACCGCGATATGTTCAACCGGATGAGCAGATCATCGCCGGGACGGATCTCAATGTTATTGATGATCATCTCCGCCATCGGGGGTGCTTGGTTTCTTTGTCTTCTTGGCTTTCCCTTTTTTTACCAGCAATTCTGTGTATTCAATGATTTTACCGGCAATGTCTTGCTGGGTGGCTTTCTCAATGCCTTCTAAGCCTGGCGAGGAGTTCACTTCCAAAATAAGTGGCCCTCGGCTAGATTGCAGCATATCCACGCCGGCCACATCCAGACCCAACGATTTGGCGGCCAACAAGGCGGCGGCTTTCTCGGCGCGGCTGAGTTTGATCAGGCTGGCACTACCGCCTCGGTGCAGGTTTGAACGGAACTCGCCCTCTTTCCCCTGCCGCTTCATGGCGCCTACCACTTCGCCGTTCACCACAAACACGCGGATGTCGGCGCCTTTGCTTTCAGCGATGAATTCCTGCACAATAATACGGGCCTTCAGGTTATGGAACGCCTCAATCACTGATTCTGCGGCTTTCTGGGTTTCGGCCAAGACCACGCCCAAGCCCTGGGTGCCCTCCAGCAACTTGATTACCAGCGGCGCCCCTCCTACTTCCTTGATCAGTTCTTTTACTTGTTTAGAATAGTTGGTGAAGGCCGTTTTAGGCATCCCCAAGCCGGCCCGGGCCAGAATCTGCAGACTGCGCAGTTTGTCTCTGGACCGCAGGATGGACTGGGAGGCTACCACGCTTTTCACCTTCATCATCTCAAACTGGCGCACCACGGCCGTGCCGTAAAACGTCACCGAAGCCCCAATGCGGGGAATGATGGCGTCAATGCCGGTCAGCAACTCTCCTTTGTAGAGAATGTGCGGATCGCCTTTCTCCATCACCAGGTCGCAACGCAAATGGTCCAGCACTACCGTCTCATGGCCGCGTTGCTGGGCCGCTTCCACCAGGCGCCGGGTAGAATATAACTTTGGATCACGAGAAAGGATCGCAATTTTCATAAAGGAGAGTTCTTGGATGAGTTAGTTCTTTTCTTGGTATTGTTTTTGGCCTTGAGCGACAGGTTCTTCTTGGAGACATCCACGATAAACCGCTTCCGGAGCAGCGTTCGCCCCAACAAGACCGGGTACTTTAAGTCACTGCGGTCTGAGAGCGAAAACTCCGTCTCTATCTCCTGCCCGTAGATAATCACCTTAGTACGGATAACGTAACGTTCCTGCACATCGCCAAACGAACTTTTTACGCTGCGCAAATCAAAATCGGTGAACTCAAAGGCTTTGTGATTGTACGCCGGATGATTTTCATGCAGCAATTCAAAGTGAACGGCCCGTCTGCCGTCTGGCAAATCCACCTCCCGGATGTTGTCACAGTGAATGGACGAAGTGTACGCACCGGTATCCACTTTGGCCTCTATCTCAAACAACTCCAGCTCAGGAAAATCTACCATCTCCCGCCGACCTATAATGCTTTTAACAGGCTTGTCTTTCTTCATACTCCTAAAGCTTCGCTGTTTTTAGGCCATTAATCAGAAAACAGGCCTGAAACAGACAGGTTAAATCCCAGTGTAAGTGATGCGGTAAATGGCATCGTTCATATCATCAGAAACCAGCATGGAGCCGTCTGGCATCATTTCTACGTCTACGGGGCGGCCCCACTCCTTCCCGTCCTGCAACCATCCGGCCGCAAACGGTACAAAACTACCTTTGCCTTGCGCATCGGTGCGGTAGAGGCTTACCCGGTACCCAATCTTCTCGGTGCGGTTCCAGGAACCGTGCTCAGCAATGAAGATCTGGTTTTTGTAGGTTTCTGGGAACATAGCCCCGGTATAGAACTCCATACCCAAGGTACCGCCGTGCGGATTCAGCTTTTGCACCGGAGCGGTATAACTGCCGCAGTCTTTGCCTTTACCGAACTCTGGGTCTAAGGTCTCACCGGCGTGGCAGAACGGATACCCAAAGTGCATGCCTTTTCTAGGGGCGCGGTTCAGTTCATCAGGGGGCATATTGTCACCCATAAGGTCACGACCGTTGTCTGTAAACCACAATTCTTTAGTAGTTGGGTGCCAGTCAAAGCCTACGGTGTTACGCACGCCGTTGGCAAACACCTCCAGGCCTGAGCCGTCTGGGTTCATGCGGTTAATGGCGGCATACACCGGCTCCTTTCTAAGGCAGATGTTGCAGGGCGCGCCCACTGGCACGTACAGCTTGTCATCTGGCCCGAAGGCGATGTACTTCCAGCCGTGGTGCTCTTCGGTAGGGAACTTGTCATAGACCACCGCAGGCTTGGGTGGGTTCTTCAGGTTCTCGGCGATGTTGTCATAGCGGGTGATGCGGCTGATCTCGGCTACGTACAAGGCGCCATTGCGCAGCGCTACCCCGTTGGGCATGTGTAACCCAGAAGCAATGGTAATCACCTCATCGGCTTTGCCGTCTTTGTTTCTGTCTGGGATGGCGTACACGCTGCCTTTGTCGCGGGAACCTACGTAGAGCGTTCCGTCTGGCCCCAACGCCATAGACCGGGCATTCACCACATTACGGGCGTAGTAGCTGATCTGGAAACCATCTGGCAACGAGATTTTGGCCAGGTCTGCATCGGCGGCAGGCTGCTCAGTCACGTTCTCGGAGGCGGTATCCTGGGCAGCCGTGGAGGTTCTTTCGCCTTCTTCGTTTGCATCAGGCTTCCCTGAGTTGGAAGAGCAGCTTACCTGAAGGAATAACGCCAGCAGACAGGTGCTCCATTTTAGTATTGCGTGTTGTTTCATAGTTTTAAGATAGGTGGTTCAGTTGCAGCAATATTCAAATGTTCCAATTAGCAAGTTAAACTTACGTAATATAGAATAGCACAATATTAACTAAATTTAATGTTTATAAAAATCTGTTTAAACAAAGTAATGTGAGTTTCTACCCATCTTATAGATTTGCAGCCGTGTATCTCTTCTTCAAAATACATTTTAAATACTACTATACAAATCTAAATAAGTTTATATTACTCTGTGAATACCCTTAAATTCATAATCATCATCAAAATTCTTGCGCATACGTTATTCTTCCAGTTAATGCTCTTTTCCTTTTTTCATTACGAGTACCTCGGCCTTCCGCTCAACGCACTGTGGGGCATCTTCTATCTAAACAGATTATCCAAAGGAATCATATTGCTAAAACACTCCCTGCACTCTTAAGAAATAGCCTTTTTTGGAAAAGGAACAGGAAAACATAGCTTTCCTGTTTGGCGCCCCTGCTCCCTTTTATCAAAAATCAGCATCTCCAAGGTGCATCAACTGTTAGCATCTGAAGGTGATAGCTTTGAAAAGCTTTTGCTAAGGGCGTATACGCAAGAAAACTTACTTGGCTGTCTTTGAGCGATGATTCCGTAGCCACGTAGCCACGGTGTACAGCAGGTTGGTATGCCCTGTCTGCAGCACCACCAGGTTGTGCCTTTTGAGGGCGTTCAGGAACACTTGCAGCCGCTTCTGTGAGATGATCTGGTCGTACTTTCCCAGAAACACGTTCACTTCAATGTTGCTCTGATTCAGAAGCTTCACTATTTTACGGGTATCAAAAGTTAGGTTGCTGAATCCCGTCCAGCTGCGGTACACACGGAGGCGTTTCTGGGGCGAGTCCATCTGCCAGTTGGCAAACTTCACTAGGCCCGGATCTACCCAGCGCTTCTGCTCCAACCAGCTCAGGGTTCTGAAGAACCGGGTGGGCCGCAACACAATCCGTTTAAAGAGCCCCTGCAGCCAACCCGGGTACGTTGCCAGGCTGTAGAGCAAATGCGTTTTGATGCCGTCTGGCGCAATCAGGTACAATTCCTGCATGCGGTCATGAAACTTCTCCAGCACCGTAAGGGCGAATTTACCACCCATACTGAACGCCATCACCGAGAACCGGCCAATCCCCTCCTTCTCCAGCAACTCCTGAATAAACACCTGAAGCTTTTTCTTAGAAAGCGGCTGGTCTGCTTTGCTCAAGGTGCTTTTGCCGTGGAAAAACAGGTCTACCGCAAACACCGTGTATTCTGGCTGCAGCGTGCGGGCCATGGTGTCATAGTAATGGCTTTCCTGTCCGTACCCATGAAACGCCAGCAATGCCCGGGGCCCGTTGCCCATAATGCGGTAATGCAGTTTAGAGGATCTTATCTGGATGTAAGGCATACAGGCGCAACAGCTTTTCTAAAGTATTACGGCGCAATTAAAGAAAAATATACTTTTTGGTACTTTCCGTTCACAGTTACCCAAAGGCACCTTTGGTCTACCTACCTGAAAACAGACCTAAAACATCTTCTTCGCCGGTTCATAGAAATTCATTATTTGCCTATCCCTAACTCATCTGGGGTCGCCTTCCATTCTGCACAAATTTGACTAAACAAAGAATACTTAAAATTACCAGTTATTAAAACACTACCTTTACTAAACACCAATCTTCAGAGAGGCCCTTAATCCTTTTGCCTCTTTCTTGACGTTCCCCACTGCTTCTTTTTTCTAGTACTGGAAATCAATTAGCCTTTCATCTTAACAGGTCTGGTCCTTAGTGTCCTGCCTTCACCATTTAGTTATTATACCTATGGGAATTCCCAAATTAAAAACAGGCATTGCCGCTTTTGACCTCATTTCAGAGGGTGGCTTGCCAATTGGCCGAACTACTCTTTTAGCCGGTAGTTCTGGAAGTGCCAAAACCTTGTTTGGTGCTCAATTCCTGGCCATGGGTATTCTCTTATACAATCAAAATGGAGTATTTGTCACCTTTGAAGAGCAGGTAGAAGATATCAGGAACGACCTAAAAAGCTTTGGTTGGGACATAGACCAATGGGAGGCGGAAGGTAAATGGACGTTTATAGATGCTTCTGCTAAAGAAGAAGATGTCATTACAGTTGGCGAATTCGACTTAAGCGCTTTCAGGATTCGGCTGGAGAGGGCTATCACCAAAAACAGCGCCTACCGGGTAGTCATTGATTCTATTGGCAGCATTTTCACCCACTTTCCTGAGCATAATATTATCCGGCAGGAAATGTCCAAGGTGTCCATGACGCTGAGGCGAATGAAAGCTACGGCCATTATCACCACTGAGCGCACAGAAGAGTACGGGGCCATTTCACGATACGGGGTGGAAGAATTCCTGACGGATAACGTCATGATCTTGCGCAACGTGCTTACCAATGAAAGGCGTCGCCGCACCATTGAAATACTTAAGTTCAGGGGCAGCAACCACGTGAAAGGTGAAAACCCTTTTACCATTGTGCCCATGAAAGCGATAGTAATTGTGCCTATTTCTGCCATGAAATTGACCCAGCATTCCTCTAATCAACGCATTTCTTCGGGAGTTGAAGAATTAGATGAAATGTGCGGCGGTGGTTTTTTTAAAGGATCTATTGTGCTGGTTTCTGGGGCCACGGGTGCTGGCAAAACGCTTTTGGCCGCTAATTTCATGAATGGCGCCAAAGAGAAGAAGGAACGTTGCCTGCTACTGGCGTTTGAAGAGAGCCGCGAACAGATCTTCCGGAATGCTAAAGGCTGGGGCCAGGATCTGGAGCAGTTAGAAGCAGATGGTCTACTCAAAGTAGTATCCCACTACCCCGAGGTTCGCTCGCTGGAGGATCATCTCATCAACATCCAAGACCTCGTCAACGAATTCAAACCCGAACGCATCGCCATAGACAGTATCTCTGCTTTAACCCGCAACCCCTCCGAAAGAGGGTTTCAGGAATTTGTGGTAGCGCTCACCAATTTTTTGAAACATAAGGAAATCACCTGCATGTTCTCCGCCACTACGCACATGCTTACCGGTGGCGCCTCTATCACTGAAGGAGACATCGCCACCATTACAGACACTATCATTCTGCTGCGGTATGTGGAACTGACCGGCGAGATGCAAAGGAGTATCACGGTACTGAAAATGCGCGGCTCCAAACATGACGCCTCTATTCGCAGAATCTTAATTGATGAAGAAGGAATGCGGATTGGCGCACCCATCACAGGAATAAGCGGCCTGCTTTCAAACACTCCTATAGTGGCTTAGCAAAAACCCTGAGGAACAATGGGAATAGATGAAAGACAAAACGCGAAGCACCTAGAATAAAAATTAATGACAAATTACTGGATACAGCTCTTTATAAATAGAAACAGCACTACTTCTGTAGGCGCTGAAGAAAACTTAAATGCTATCCTCAAAAGATATTTTCCGGGTGACTATCAACTTGAGATTATTGACATTCAGGAACAGCCAGACAAAGCTGAAGAAGCTGGCATTTTAGCAATTCCTACTTTGATTAGAAAATGGCCTCAACCAGAGGTGCGTTTGATTGGTGCATTAACGGTTCAAACACGGGTATTAGCTGGTCTAGGAATAGCCAACGTAGACCATTTACAGAAATAAGGATTAATCCTGAGTACTTAGAAACAACTCAGACTTCTTTGTGATAATCGCACTTTACTTATACCCAAAGGTTTATGTTTATTAAAATCCCAGCTATAGGAAGTATCCAGGAGATGATCCTGAACACAGATTTTGTGGTGTCAATTACGCTAGATGTTACAAAAGCAGCCGGTGTCCTGGAAATTGAACTTGTAAAAGGAGATAGAACCCAGGTCTTGGAGTACTATTTTGACGAAGAAGGAGAAATGGAAACTATGTATGAAAAGCTCAACAGTCTACTAGAAGCAAAACAACTTTTCAAACAAGAGGGATTTGTAGGATAACCGAGGAAACGACACGATTTAGAGGCAATGTTCTGGTTGTTTTTACTTGATTAGTAAATAGGTGTATTTATATACTAATATATCCATTTGTTTTCTACTTTTCTGCGTATAGCTTAAGACAGCTCACTTACGCTAAACACATGAAAACCAAGACCTTATTATTTACCTTTTTAATGGGTGTGCTTACTTTTTGTACCACCCAAGCTTTTGCGCAAAGCACACAAAACGAGCAGGAGAAAAGACTAGAACAAGACTCAATCAGAGACAAAGCCCAAGGCGATAAAAAGCGCCTGAACGATTTGGCGGCGCAAAAGAAATCAGCCCAGTCTGACGCTAAAGTTGCCAAGGCCAACGCGAAGGAAGCCAACCGGATTGAGAATGAAGCATCAGACGCCGCCAGAGAGGCGAAGCAAGCTGCCAGAATGGAGGCCAAAGCGCAGAGAAACAGAGCCAACGCTGATAAACAAGCAAAAAAGGCGGAAAAAGCAGTAGAGAAGTCAGATAATAACTAACCTTTCAAAAGCTTAAAGATCCTCAACCCAGTACCTTTTCTGACGCAACGCACACATCATCAACTTATTTACAAAGCCCGAAGCGTTTCAAAGCTGATATTGAAAAATCAGCTTTGAAACGCTTCGGGCTTTTGATGCTTATCTAAATTTCTCTGCTCCTACATTCCCTGGCCATTCTCTACTGTGGTAACCCTACTAGACCGCCCGGCTACATCAAAGACAGCCAACTTTACTGTGCCTTTTTCTGAAATGGGCCCAGAATAGATTTTGCTTTTAGCGGTAGGCGTGGTTCCATCGGTGGTGTACCGGATGGTAAAGCCGGGCATTTGCACGTTGGCGACCACTTTGCCGTTCTGAACCGTGGCACCCACGGTAGGGATGCGGTAATTAAACCCACCGGCGTAGTAGCTCAAGCGCGGCAGTTCGCGTTTGCCCAGAATGTTCGTAAATTCAGACCAATCCTGCTGATAGGCTGCTTTGCTCTGCGCTGACTCTGGACTTGAGGCCCAGGATGGATCTGGTGCCCAGGCACGTTCGGCTAAGCCCAGGATCTTCGGCAAGATCATGTACTCCAGGCGCTCAGGCGACAAGATGGTCTCGCTCCAGAGCGGTGCCTGCAAGCCTACAATGTTGGCCCGGGCTTCGGGTTTCAGTTGTTCTTTTCCGGCGAACATGGCGGTGGAAGTAAGCGGTTTGTTTTCCTCGTTCACCTTGATGCTCTTCATGTAATCGAAGGGGATGAAGTAGAACGCTTTGTCCACATCGGTGTAGCCGCCCCAGTACAGGCCGTCTTCCTCGTAGGCTTTCTGGTAGGCCAAGTCCATGTAAAAGTGCGACACGTTGGTGAGCACCACTTTATAGCCGGCGTTGGCCATGCGGTAGGGCAAATCCAGGTTGGCGCCCAGGTTGTTCCAGACATCCACATGCACGTTGTCCTTCACATACTCGGGGTTGGCGGCGTAACTCAACCGACCGTTGGTTCTGATCTTGCGCAAACCTACTTCCTCCCAACCTGATAGGTACAGGTTGCGGGCCTTCAGCATATCATTAAGTTTCCCGAAGTAGTAATACCACAGATCATCAATGGTTTTCACGTTGGTGTTAGAGGCCATCAGGTTCTGCACTACCGGCGACTTTTCCCATACACCGTTGGGCACCTCGTCACCCCCGAAATGGATGGTCTGTATTGGCGCTCCGGCTTCTTTGTACATGGCCAGCAACTCATCGGTCACTTTCTCCAGGAAATTGTAGGTAGACGGCAGCGCCACATTGATGACGTTGTCGTTAAAATACTGCACCGAGCGGTACACCGATTTATCGTTCAAATCGCGGAGCAGGTATTGCTCAGCCTCGGCTTTCTTGCCTTCCTTCATGAGCCGCTCGTAGCGGGCATCCATGGATTTGATGGCCGCGCGGGCGTGGCCGGGCGTTTCCACCTCCGGAATAACCTTAATGTGGCGGTCTCGGGCGTACTTAAGAATCTCCACGAAATCTGCCCGGGTGTAGTAACCGCTACCGGTGGTGTTGTTCACGTCAGGGCCGGAGGCGTAAGACGGTTGCAGGAAATTTTTCTCGTCCAGGGTGTGTCCACGGCGACCGCCCACTTGGGTGAGTTCCGGCAAGCCGGGAATCTCAATGCGCCAACCCTCGTCATCGTTCAGGTGGAAATGGAACACGTTCAGCTTGTACAGTGCCATCAGATCCAGCAGTTTCAGCACTTCCTGTTTCTGGTGGAAATTACGAGCCACATCCAGCATGAACGCACGGTGCCCAAACCGGGGCTCGTCTTTCACCTGCACACCCGCTAGCTCCACCGAGGTTTGTTTCTTCGCCAAGGCCGATGGCGGCACCATGGTTTTCAAAGACTGCGTACCATAGAAAGCACCCACTGGCGTGGTGGCCGAGATTACGATCTCCTGTGGGGTTACTGTTAATTCATACCCCTCAGGTCCTAACCCTTCTTTCTTCTGCAGGCGGATGGCTTTGCCGGTGCCTGAGGATTTCACCTCAGGCTTCTGCCCGAAGATGGTACCCAGATGCGCTGATAATAGAGAAGCCTCGTTCTGGAAAGCAGCCGGGGCCACCACGGGAACGGTGCCCGTCAGGGTAAAGCCTTTGCCCGTTTCTTTGTACTGTGCCGGAGTAGGGAAAACCTTCGTCAAGGTCTCGGCCGGAATGTCTTTGATGCTGCTGTTCTGCTGGTAGATGTCTTTGGGTTCTACCCAGCCAATTGCGTTGTGCGTAGGTTTAATGATGTTATAGTTCTCGACGGTGAAGCCTTGGGTTTTGTCTTTGTCCCACACCAGGTAAAAGCCTCTGGGCGCTCTGGACACGTTCACAATTTGCCCGGCCGCCACAAACTCCACCCGAGCCGTAGCGCCGGGAGCAAGTTCTTTGAAGTTGGCTGTGGGCACCATCCGGAGCAAGTCCCCGTTGATAGGCTCCACGTTTACTCCTGCATTGGTTTCTCTTGGTTTGAAGGAAGGCGAGCAGTGAAAGTACAGACTCCAGCCCGAGGCCGGCAACGCTTCCTTCCCGGTATTCTTGAACGTCAGTGCCGAAAGCGTCTGGTTTTTCCCTTGGTGCTTCTCCTCTATGACTTCCCAGGTCAAACTCACCTGGTTTGTGGTGGCTTTGCTGGCGGCTATCTGCGGCGAAGCGGTTTGGGAAGCATTCGGTTGATTTTGCCCGGAGGAGCAAATAGACAGCAGGCTCATGGAAAGGACAAGGAGGTGTTTCATCTAGGGGCGTCTGTTATAAGAACAATGAAAAGCGCAACGAAAAAGAAGTCAAGAACAACGGCATTTTAGACCTTGTTCTTGGAAGGTTAAATATATCACAACCCAAGGAAATTCTTGTTTTTGGGTGCGTTTATTCTGATTTAACGAACATGCTGTTCCAATACTATCTCTTACGGAAGAAAAGAACTATAAAAAAAGCCGTTTTGCCCGTGATTTCACAAAATCACGGGCAAAACGGCTAACCATTCTTTGGAGCAAACTACTAAGACAAAAGGATGCTAGTATTATTCATTGGCACTTAGGTATTTTGATGGCGAATAGCTTTTGTAGCTCCACTAAATCCTCTATCTACAATTTGGAAACACCGCCCGACACCACAAATTTCATGACCTCACTGCTAGGAATTTCAAGGTACGTTACGTTTTCACGAGCCACTAAAAAGAGCTCGCCCGAAAAGTTGTAGGAGTGCGGAAAGTAAACTGCCACCTTATCTGACAAGTTAACCGCATCCATGGAAAGCTGCGTCACGAAGCCCAGTTTGTAGGTGTCATTGTACTGGGTCATCTTCACCAGCACCGGCTGATTGAATTTCTGGTTCTCGCCCACAAACGCATCGAAGAGGTCTTTAAGCGAGGAGTAAATCATGTTCACCAGCGGCAAACGGCTCATAATGCGCTCCGTGAGCACAAAGAAAGGTTTCACCAGGAAAGAAGAGCCAATATACCCTACCAACGTGACCAGCAGGACGATGAGCAGTAAACCCAACCCGGGATAGTTCAACCAAAACAGATCATCTAACCAATTGATGACGGCCAGTATGATGTAGATGGTTAAGGAGATAGGAGCTACAATCAGGAAACCGTTCAGGAAATAGCGTAAAATTCGTTTCATACACAGGAAGATAGTAAAAAAGCCCCGTCTCCGGGGCTTTCAAATATACTGAGTCTCTAATATTTTGTTCTAAGAATTATGCAGTTACCGGGTGTTGCGCCTGAATGGCATCGGCTACTTGCTGCATGAGCCACATTGGGGTGGAGGTAGCTCCGCAGATCCCTACAGAATTGGCGTCTTTAAACCACTCCATGTCCAGTTCCTCGGCGTTCTCCACAAAGTAGCTTCTGGGGTTTACCCGCTGGCAAACCGCATATAAGGCTTTGCCGTTAGAGCTCTTTTTGCCGCTCACAAACACCACCACGTCATGATTTTGGGCAAACTTGTCTAGCTGCGGCTCACGGTTAGACACCTGACGGCAAATGCTGTCATTTGCATCCAGGTCAAAAACCTCAATGCCATTGGCCTTCACCGCCGCTACCCGTTCTTCTATCAGTTCTTTCATCCGATAGAATCCTTTGGTGCTTTTGGTGGTCTGGCTAAAGAGGGTGATAGGACGCGTATAATCCAATTTATCTAAATCCTCCTCGGTCGTGATCACGATGGCTTCGTTGCCGGTCTGGCCAGCCAACCCGATCACTTCGGCGTGTCCCTGCTGGCCGTACAACACAATCTGGCCGTTGTGCGCTTTCACAGAGTCGTAGGCATGCTTTACGCGGTTCTGCAGTTTCAGCACCACCGGACAAGAGGCATCAATAAGCTCCAGGTTGTTGCGCAGGGCCGTCTGGTAGGTTTCTGGCGGTTCGCCGTGCGCTCTAATGAGCACCTTGCAGTCCCGGAGTTCTTCCAACTGCTCACGGTCAATGATGCGCAGGCCCTTATTATATAAACGTTGCACTTCCATGCTGTTGTGCACAATGTCACCCAGGCAGTACAACTCAGATACTTCCTCTAATTCATCTTCGGCCATCTGAATGGCGAATTCTACCCCAAAACAGTAGCCCGAATTCTTGTCTATGGTTACGTTCATATACTAAGGTAACAATCTGTTTACTGGGCAAGTTCTTTTTGCAGCAACGCGGAGGCCACCAAATCCAGCACAAAGTCTACCTGCTCATCTATGGTAATATAGGAAGTATCCAGCAGATGCGCATCTTCGGCCCTCTTGAGCGGGCTCTCAGCGCGGGTAGAGTCAATAAAATCGCGTTTTTTCAGGTTCTCTACAATCTCATCAAAGGGCACCATCTGCTTTTTCTCAAACAGTTCCTGCTGGCGACGGCGGGCCCTGATCTCCACGTCGGCGGTCATAAACACCTTCACCTCGGCATCGGGGAAAACGGCAGTTCCAATGTCACGGCCATCCATTACCACGCCGCGGCGCTTGCCCATTTTCTTCTGCTCGGCCACCATGGCATGGCGCACGGCGGGCAGCACGCTTACTTCGCTCACCTTGTCTGAGATATACATCTTCCGGATCTCGTCTTCCACGTTCAGGCCGTTCAGGAACACCTCATTGCGGCCGGTTTTGGGGTTCCGATGGAAGGTCACCTCAATGTTGTTCAACGCTTCCTGCACCTTCTTGGGGTTGGTGAGGTCTACGTAATGCTCTAAAAAGTAAAGGGTAACGGCCCGGTACATGGCGCCGGTGTCTATGTACGCGTAGCCTAGTTCTTGTGCCACTTGCTTGGCGGTAGTGCTTTTACCGCACGAAGAGTGCCCATCCAGGGCTACAACAATCTTCTTCATACCAGTGCCTTAGGGTAAATAAAATTAGCAGTCTTTGGTGGGGCAGGGTATTCCTTTGCCCGAGCGCTGATGGCGCTGGAAACTCTTGGTTTTCTTGCTCAAGGAGGTAGACTTGCGCGTACAGGCCGGGCTTACCGCACCCAGCAGCAAGCACCACAGCAACCCTAGGGAAAAAATCTTTCTCAAAACCATTAACTTTGACTGCAAAGATATACGTAATCTGCCGGAACCACTACGGTTTTTACGGGCCCGCCCGTTTCCGGATCAATTTTCTGCAAACTCCTCAAAAACATACCATGGCTACATCCAGATTCTACAAATTGAGCGGCAACATCATTGATGTGCTGCACCAGGAAATCTACCAAGGCACCCTGGAGATCATGGATGGCCAGATTGCCCGCATCGTGCGCGAGCCTGTGACAGAAACCCATTACCTACTACCAGGGTTCATTGACGCGCACGTGCACGTGGAGAGTTCTATGCTGGTGCCCTCTGAGTTCGCCCGACTGGCCGTGCCCCACGGCACCGTGGCCACCGTCTCAGACCCGCATGAGATTGGCAACGTTCTTGGTCTGAAAGGCGTGGAGTACATGCTGGAGAATGGGAAGAAAGTACCGTTTAAGTTTTTCTTTGGGGCTCCCTCCTGCGTACCCGCCACCCCGTTTGAAACGGCCGGGGCCGAGATCACCCCCGAGGACATTGAGGAGCTATTTCAGCGGCCTGAGGTGAAATACTTGGCCGAGATGATGAACTGGCCAGGCGTCTTGAACGGCGATGACCTGGTGATGCAGAAAATCACGCTGGCCCAAAAGTTTGACAAACAGGTAGACGGCCATGCCCCCGGCCTTCGCGGCGAAGAAGCCCAAGCTTACGCCGCTGCGGGCATGACCACCGACCACGAGTGCTTTACCGCTGAGGAAGCCAAAGACAAACTGGCTGCCGGCATGAAAATCCTTATCCGGGAAGGCAGCGCCGCCAAGAACTTTGAGGCATTGATTGAACTGATCGCCGACTACCCCGACAAGATCATGTTCTGCTCCGATGACAAGCACCCCGACAACTTGGTGGAAGGCCACATAAACGAACTGGTGAAACGCACCCTAGCCAAAGGCCATGAGTTGTTCCACGTGCTTCAGGCCGCCTGCGTGAACCCGGTGCACCACTACAAACTGGAGGTGGGCCTATTGCAGGAAAAAGACCCCGCCGACTTTATTATCATAGACAACCCGGAGCAGTTCAACGTGCTCAGAACCTACATCAATGGAAAGTTGGTAGCCGAAAATGGCCAGAGTAAGATTGAGTTCACCCCTAGCGAGATCATCAATAACTTCCACGCAGAACCCAAAATGGTAGACCAGTTCGTGTTCCCGGCGCAGGATGCGGTGAAGATCAGGGTCATTGAACCGTACAACGGCCAACTGGTCACGGGCATGCTGTTTCTGGACCCGAAAATTGAAAACGGCAATATTGTGAGCGACCTGGCCCAAGATGTCCTGAAAATGACGGTGGTCAACCGGTACCAGAACACCGCCCCTGCCCTAGCCTTCATCACCAACTTCGGGCTGAAAAGCGGCGCCATTGCTTCCAGCGTAGGGCATGACTCGCACAACATCATTGCCGTAGGGGTAGACGATGAAAGCCTGTGCCGTGCTGTGAACCTGTTGATTGAGGCCAAGGGCGGCATCTCGGCGGTAAACGGGGAGCGGGAAGAGGTGTTACCTTTACCGGTAGCCGGCATCATGTCTCCTGAGGATGGGTATTGGGTAGCCCAGCAGTACGCCAAACTGGACCTTGCCGCCAAGCACATGGGCTGCACCCTTACCTCGCCTTTCATGACGCTGTCGTTTATGGCCCTTTTGGTGATTCCGGCCCTTAAACTGAGCGACAAAGGTTTGTTTGACGGCCAGCACTTCCAGTTTGTGGACGTGACCTGCGCTACCCTGGAAGGAAAATAGCACCGCCACTGATTTCAGGGGGAGCCTTACCGGCACAGCCTTCTATTTGGAATGAAATCTAAGTAAAAGTGCCTCTTTGTTAATCGGGTTTTATCCCCTTTCCGAGTGAGATAGTACTGGTTGGCAGAATTTTTGCACTTAGGTAAGTAACCATTCCTCCGGTTGGCCGGTAAGCAGTATGTTGGCTTTGAGATAAGGCCCTGCGAACCTCCGGAAGAATGCGTTATTTAGCCTGAAAAGCACTGGTCTCTTCCGTATTGTCACCTACTAAACACACGCTTGGCAACAGACATTCTCCTTTTTGTGGTTGGAATTTTGGTCAGCACCTTCGGGACTATGGTGGGTTTTGGGGGCGGTGTGTTTATGGTACCGATCCTGATCATGTTTTTCCAGTTTCCTATTGAGCTGGCGATAGGCACCGCCATGACGGCCTTGCTGCCCGCTGCCCTGGTCTCGTCCATCTTTAATTTTAGGGAGAAAAGCATTGATTACGTGGTAGCTTCGCTGCTGCAGTTTCCGGCTATGGTAGGTACTCTGGTGGGGGCCTTTTTGGTGGCGTACATGCCCGTGCTGCAGATGCAGATTCTGTTCTCGTTGTTTGTGCTGGTGGTGGGCATCTACATGCTTGCCACCTATAAACAGAAGCAGAAACGCCAGAAGGGCATGATGTACCGCATCAACCGGATGCCTACTTCCTTTATCCGGAAAAACCACCCTAAGCACTTGGCGTACCGACTGAACGGAAGTTTGATGGCGTTTTTTGGGCTGTGCACCGGTACTATTGCCGGGCTTTTCGGGATTGGCGGAGGGTTTCTGCAAACCCCTATCATGATCAGGGCCTTCAAGATTCCTTCCCAGATTGCCATCTCCACTTCCCTGTTCATTTTGATCGTTACCAGCCTTTCGGGTATTTCCTCGCATTACTGGCTGGGGCACATAGATTGGGCCAAGAGTATGCCGCTGATGTTGGCTTTTGCCTTAGGGGCACTAATAGGCAAGTCCATCAAGGGCCCCCAAGCCACCAGCCAGCAGTTTTCTGAGAAGATGATTGGGGTGGGTTTAATGCTGGCCGGGATCAGTGTCATGGTCCATATCTTCCTCAAATACGAATTCTAAGACTTTCTCACGGGTGGTCGGCTCTTAAAAATAAACGTTATGAGCCTGTTTTGGATAAAGCAGGCTCATAACGCTTGGAAACCTCTATAGGTATGTTTTACCCTTTAAACCTTTACTCTGAAGCGCCTAGAAAATGAGAATCCAGAAGGTCCTGCACTTTTTGCGTGGTGAGCGGTTTGGTCAGGTAGGCGATGTTGCTAGCCGCGGCCCGCTCGGTATCCTGGCTGTGCTCTGAGGTAGACAGCAGGGCCAGCACAATATCTTTGGTAAATTCTGGGTTCAGTTTCTCAAAAAGAGAGAGGAATTCAAAACCATTCATCACCGGCATGTTGATATCCAACAAGATAAGCGAGGGCTTAAAGTACTCAGAAGAAGCCTCGTAGTTTCCCTCACTGATGTTGTAGAGATAATCAAAAGCTTGTTTCCCGTTCCGGAATTCCTTGATTTTTTCGCTTATCTGCATCCTATTCAGCAACCGCTGGTTCAGGAAGTTGTTGGTATCATCGTCGTCAATGAGCATGATGCCCTTCAGTTTTTTCATATCCGTGCGCTGGTCTCTTGGTCATGGTTCACAAAAAACAGCAGAAACGTGGTCCCTTCTCCGGGTACGCTTTCCACCTCCACTTTTCCGCGGCTGTTGTCCATGATGCGTTTGATAATATATAACCCGACGCCACTGCCTTCTACGTGGTCATGGAAACGTCGGAACAAAGAAAACAAATGTTGGCCGTATTGGGCTAAGTCAATCCCGATGCCGTTGTCCTGCACCCGTAACACCAGGTAATGGTCTTGCAAACTGGTGGAGAGACTGATATGCAAAGGCCGCTGGGCATCTCGGTATTTGATGGCATTGGAGATGAGGTGCGTAAGGAGACTGAGGAGGTTGTCTCTCGAAAACAACACCTGCGGAGCAGCGGAGAAATCGGCGTGCACGTTTGCCTCCGAAATGCGCAGAGGCTCAGCCAGCCGCTCCTTCACTAGTTCCAGCACCTGCTCAAAAGGCACCAGGTCTAAGTGCCCGTCTTCAATAGGTCGCTGTATCCGGCTGATCTCAGTGATGTTGTCCAGCTTGCGGTAGATGTTGGACACGGAGTCATCCAGGCGGCTGAAAAGCTGGCTTACCTCCTGGTTACCGGGAGGCAACTCCTCCCGGATGGCTTCCACCAGTCCGGCCACGTTCAGCACCGGTCCCCTTAGGTCACGGGAGGCGTAGTAGACAAAGTCATCCAGGTCGGCGTTCTTCTTGATTAGCTCGTAGTTTTTGGAAATCAGCTGTTTTTCGGCGCGTTTTCGGTTTTCAATCTCCTTCTCCAGTTCGCGGTTAGCTGTGATAGCCTGGGCGCTGCGTTTCTGCACCCGAGCTTCTAGTTCTTGCTGGGTTTCGCGCAGTTTTGCCTCAGCCTTTTCCCGCTCCTCAATCTGCTCTTTGAGCTCTAAGTTGGCTTTCTGCAGCTTTTTCTGGCTAGGTATTGCCAGCAGACCCGGAATGGCCCTAAACAGCAGGTATACCCCCACCAAAGCCACTACCCCAAAGACCAGTCGTAAGACCAGCAGGGTCTCGCCGCCGCCAGAGGCTCCCCAGAAGCTGAGCGCATGAATGCTCCCGCCCATCAGAGCGATAAGCCCAAACAGCGTCAATACCACTTTGCGCTCCCGCTCATCGCGCTGGAACGCCAGATAAAACAGAATGGCGGCTACCAGGAGGTAAGCCGTCACCACCAAAAGCTCTCCCACTAACGCTAAGCTTTCTGAGCCAGAAAACTCTGCCGGAGCAATTGCCGAATTAGGTTCTAAAATCTGAAATAAAGGCACTGCTTTTTGTCTTGAGATGGATGGTGTGCTTAAAACGGCCACTCGCCGCACAAAGTTACCAACGAAAGCGGTTAGCGAACCCAAGGCCGGTTCTGGACTGCTCTAAACGAAACGGCCACCTGTCTGGTAGGCAGGTGGCCGTTTCGGGCTTGTTTAAGAAAAACAGGCCTAAAATCTTATGCGTTAGTCCAGGTAACCTTGGGCACGCATCCAGTCGTCGTTGTAGATTTTTGCCAGGTAACGGGTTCCGTGGTCAGGCAGTACCACTACCAGCACATCGTCCTCGGTTAAGTGCTCGCGGGCATATTCCAACGCACCATGTACCGCAGATCCGCAAGACCAGCCCACAAACAAGCCTTCCTCCTTGGCCAACCGGCGGGTCATAAGGGCTCCGTCTTTATCAGTTACTTTGATGAAAGTGTCAATTAAATCAAAGTTCACGTTCTTGGGCAGGATGTCTTCGCCAATACCCTCAGTGGCATACGGGTAAATTTCCTCCTCATCAAAGATGCCGGTCTCTTTGTATTTCTTGAACACCGAGCCATAGGTGTCAATGCCTACCACTTTCAGGTCTGTCTTCTGTTCTTTGAGGTATTTGGAGATGCCGCAGATGGTACCGCCCGTGCCCACGCCAGAGGCGAAGCAGGTGATTTTGCCCTCAGTCTGCTTCCAGATCTCAGGACCGCTGGTGTCATAGTGCGCCGCGGTGTTGGAAAGATTATCGTACTGGTTCGGGTAAAACGAGTTAGGGATCTCCTGGTTCAGGCGCTTGGCCACGGAGTAGTAAGAGTCTGGATGTTCAGGCGCCACGTTGGTAGGACACACCACCACCTCAGCACCCACCGCTTTCAGGATGTTGATCTTCTCCTGGCTCTGCTTGTCAGACATGGTGAAGATGCATTTATAACCTTTGGCGATGGCAGCCAGGGCAAGCCCCATACCGGTATTACCCGAGGTACCCTCAATGATGGTGCCGCCTGGTTTCAGAATGCCCGCTTTCTCGGCGTCTTCCACCATGCGCAGGGCCATGCGGTCTTTCACGGAGTTGCCCGGGTTAAAGTACTCTACTTTCGCAAGCACCGTGGCCTTTACTCCGTCTGTGACGCTGTTCAGCTTCACCAGCGGCGTGTTGCCAATGGCTTCAATAATATTGTTGAAATACATACTTCGTGTCTTGGTTATTGACTCTTAGAATCAGCCACAAAGGTAAGCAATTTTTTCAGACCTTATGGGACTGGGCTTCTGGTTACCAGCGCGGATCATAGAAACTGGTGGTGTCTCTGAAGAAGCGGTTGTACCGCAAACGGGCCTGCCTAATGGAGTCTTGCCGCATCATAATGCGCTCCAATTCCTTTTGCCGCTCGCGCTCCTCCATGAGTTTAGCAACGCGGGTGCGCTGCCGGCCCTCCTTAGAAAACTGCTCGTACAGGAAACTGATGGGACTGGTAATAATATCTGGTGGTGTGGGCGGACCTGGCGGAATGATGATGCGGGGTACCGTTACGTTCATCCTAGGTTTAGGTGGGGCCGGGCGCGGCTTCATGTTCCTGAGCACCCGGTCTACTTTCTCCGGCGACAAAGGCGATACTTTCACCTCTCTTAGTTGCACGCTTTCTTCCTGCAGCAAAATGTTCACCCGCAGTTCTGTCACACTGCGCAACGAAGGCACATAGGTTTTCTCTTTGAAACCCAACGCCCTGAATACCAAGGTATCTGCTGAGGTGATTCTGATCCGGAAAGCACCCTGCTCATTGGTAGCCTGGCCCTGGCCGGTGGATTTCAGGTACACCGATACCCCTGCAATGGGCTTTTTGTTGTCTTCTCGCAGCACCTGCCCGCTTACCCAGATGTTGTGCCCCTGGGTCTGGGCAGAAGCCTCGCGCCAGCCTAGCAGACCTGTCATAAAAAGTATTAAAAAGCAGAAATGCTTACTCATAGATCACTGAAGGGCAGAAATAGCAATGAAAAAGGCTTGCCTTTCTTACGGGCAAGCCTTTCAAAGATACTGAGAGAACGCTTAGTTCTCCAGTTTTATTTTAGTGTCGCCAGACTTGTACTTCACTTCGTTTTTCTCACGTTTCAGTTTGGCGTCTTCGGTTTTCACTTTTGACTCATTGGGTTCCTTTTTCACCTTGGTGTCGCCTGACTTGAGTTTAGACTCATCGCCATCTCTTTTCACCTTGGTATCACCGGCTTTCAGTTTGGCTTCATCGCCGTCCACTTTCAGCTTGGAACCGTCCTGGGCTTTGTATTTAGCCTCGCCCCCGTAATATTTCTCACGGTTGGCTTCGTACATTTTAAACTGCTCTGGCGTCAGGAAGCCTTTCACTTCCATGTCTACGTTTGAGTTGATGGACTCCATCTCGCTGTAGTACTGGGTAGGATAATCTTCTGGGTAGCCCGTTACCTGCATAGAAGAACTCTGCACGGCCATGCCGCTGTCTTCCATGCTGGCATCCTCTACCATCATGTCTTCGCTCATCACACTCTCACTGTCAGCGGCCATACCGGCACTTTGGTTGGTGCTGCTGAAGCGGGTCTCCAGTTCATTCATCATGCGGGCCCGGTTGTACATCACCGTTCTTATTCTAGCCTGCGTCTCCGCATCTAACGTCAAATCCTGCGAGATCTGGGAAGACATGCGGTTTGCTCTTTCCCGTGACTCTTGCTCATAATTATAAACGGTAGAGCTGTCATTGGTTTCGCCGGAGGCGTTGTCTGGGGTATCGCTGTCGTTTTCGTTTGTTTCAGTAGAGGTACCTGCATCTTCGCGGCAAGAGGAGAAAGCCAAAGCTCCTGCCACCATAAACATCAACATATGCTTTTTCATAATCTGTTTTCTTTTGTGAAACATCTGACGCCAAGAAGCTTAGCTTGTTCCTGCAGTTTTACGCACCCCCTTTCAACAGGTTTTACCTAAATTGCACTTAAAACAGATATCTAAATATAACCAAGGTTCTACAAACTGACTCTAAAACCCAAAAATCTTGCTTTATGGCTGATATCTCTAAAGCTAGCCACAAAGCAGGATTTGCACTTTGGTTTAAAAATTTCTCTAAATTTATTTTTAGAAGCAGCTACAAAGCCCCGTTAACTTCTTTTGAATTCAAAAACGGTGATCTCTGGCAGGAAACCTACTCGCCCATGGTAGCCCAAGAAGCCTAACCCCACATTCACATACAGGTACTGCCGCCCTTTTTGGTACAGCCCGGCCCATTGCTTGTACACGTACTGCACGGGGCTCCACTTCCAACCGGGGATGTTCACGCCAAACTGCATGCCGTGGGTGTGGCCAGACAGCATGAGATCAATATCGGGGTACTTGATGTTCACTTCGCCATCCCAATGCGAGGGATCGTGCGAGAGCAAAATCTTGAACGGATACTTCTCCGTTCCGGCGTATGCTTTGGACATGATGCCGTACTTAGGAAAATTCATGCGGTGCCCCCAGTTCTCCACCCCCAGCAAAGCAATTTGCTGTCCGTCCCGTTCCAGTACCCGATGCTCGTTCAACAGGATGTCCCAGCCGGCCCTACGGTGATGCCCTACCAGCGTGTTCAGGTTCTTTATCTTTGCTTCGCGGCTTTCCCAGGCCACATAGTCCCCGTAATCGTGGTTGCCTAAAATGGAGAACACACCGTCTCGCGCCTTGATTTTTGCGAGGATGGGAACATACGGCTCCACTTCTGAGGCCACGTTGTTCACAATGTCACCAGTAAACACCACCGCATCCACGGCCTGTTTGTTGATGATTTCCACGGCTTTCTCTAGCGGCTCGCCAGAATGGAAACTGCCCGAGTGCATATCGGTGATCTGCAGTAGCCGGTACCCGTCAAAGGCGGGCGGCAGATTGGGGAACTTCAGCGTCACCTTTTTCACCTGGTAGTCATAGGCTCCCTTCACCATTCCCCAGATAAGGGTGGCAAACGGAAGCGCTCCCATCACCAATGCCAACTGGCTCATGAATTTATGCCGACCCACGTCAAACTGAGGCTTCTCTGGTCCGCGTACGTTGTTGGAAATCCATTGCACCAGCCGCACCAGGTCGTCCATGAACAGGAAAAGCACGATGACTAGTTTGGAGATGAACAGAATAAAGAGCACGTTGGCCACCTGCATGCGGGTGGGGTTAGGCGCCGAGCCCCGGGTGAGCAAGGCTAGCAACAGAGTGCCCAGCGTGAACAGACTAATGGCCCAGTAAATGATATAAGCGGCTTTTCGGGCTCCTGGGGCAAAACCCGCCGACACCGTGCGCACGGCCTGGAAAACGTAAATATCTATTAGTAAAACGAGTATTAACGTGATGATCAGTCTGGTCATATAGATCTAAAAAGAGGAATCAGGTAAACAAAGCTAATTCACCATAACGAAGGATGTACGTGTAATTGTGGTAACCCGATGAACTATTTCCGCATCATAGAACTTGTACAAGAAATTTTATACTAAATCCCATAAAGAAGCTTATAACGTATGTCAACCGCCTACGCTGCTGCTCCGCTCTCCATTAAATCCTGGGCTGAAGAAGACCGTCCCCGCGAGAAACTCCTGCTGAAAGGCCGCGCTGCCTTATCCGATGCCGAACTCATTGGCATCCTGATCGGCTCTGGTACGCCCAGTTTGAGCGCGGTAGATGTGGCTAAGTTGATTTTGACCGCCGTAGACAATGACCTGAATGCACTGGCCCGCCTCACGGTGAAGGAACTGCAGAAACACAAAGGCATTGGCGAAGCCAAGGCCATCTCCATTGTGAGCGCCCTGGAGCTGGGTCGCCGCCGCAATGAGGCTTCCCCTGTGGTGAAGACCCGCATCACCTGCTCCACTGATATTTACGACTACATCCGTCCGCACCTGCTGGACTTGCCGCACGAAGAGTTCTGGATCATTCTCCTCAACCGGGCCAACACCATCATGAAGAAAATCCAGATCAGCACCGGCGGCGTGGCCGGAACTGTGGCCGACCCGAAGCTGATCTTCAAGCATGCCCTGGAGAACCTGGCCAGCGCCATCATCTTGGTGCACAACCACCCCTCAGGCCAACTCAAACCCAGCGCCGCTGACATTGCTTTAACTAAAAAGCTACAGGAAGCCGGTAAGGTGTTAGACCTTCCCATCCTGGACCACCTCATCTTCACCGACAGCAGCTACTACAGCTTCGCGGATGAGGATCTTCTTTGATTGTTGATTGTTTATTGTTGATTGCTTTGTCTGTCTGGAAGGCGGCTGCTGTAAAGTGGCTGCCTTCTTTTTTGAACCTATTTCTGAAAAAAGAGCTCAAAACAACCTTTCTCCTAAGTTAAAATGCATGCTCAGGAAATTACCTTTTGATTAAGATTTCTTTCCGACCTTTGCGGCTTCAACCTGCCTTAGTTCATGAAAGGATTCAAATACATCATTCTTATTGGCGTGCTGCTCATTGTGGGCTATCTGGTGAAAGACCTGTTCTTCAACGATGAAAGCTACAACCAGGCCGTCCTGAAATTCAGAGAAAACAAAGACCTCACCTTCAGAAGCCTCACCCGCTCTCCCCTCCCCGATTCCATGCGGCGCTCGTTCAACAAACTGAACTACTATGCCCCTTCACGGGATTTTGAGATTGCCGCTGATTTCACGCCCATCGAAAGCAATGAACCGGTGGCTATGCCCATGACCACGGGCACGCAGGAGCCTTACTTTGTAAAAGGCAAGGCCTCTTTTGAGTTGGAGGGTCAGGAACACACCCTTACCCTGTTCCAAAAAGCTGGCTCCGTCTCAGACACGCTCTTCATCCCCTTCACCGATCAAACCAACGGCTTTGAGACTTACGGCGGAGGTCGCTACTTGGACGCTATTCCTAACGGTAAAACTATCGTGTTGGACTTCAACAAGGCCTATAATCCTTTCTGCGCCTACAACCCGGAGTTTGCCTGCCCTATGCCGCCCGCGGAGAACCGCCTGAAAGTGAAGATCCCGGCCGGAGAGCAAGCGTTTGCCAAGTAAATTTGGGTAGTCCTGAGTTCTGAGTCTTGAGTCCTGAGTTATTCGCTGGCGCGAGCTTGCAGCTCGTGTCCGCACGCATTCCATAAAGGACAGCATTGATATCAAATGTGTGGACACAAGCTGCAAACTCGCACCAACGGGGTATTAGAAGCGGTATAGTTTTGGGCTTCTTTTCTTAAAAACTGCTCAGAAGCCACACTGCCTTCTTTATGAATAAGGCTTGGAAAGTGTTAAACTGAGGTTTTCCACAAAATAACGGCATTACCTCTCCATGTTTACCAGTTTTTGGTAATTTTGAAAATTGTAGCCGCAAAACGGCTGTAGGTGCGGCGTGGCTGCACCTGTCACACCCTGAGATTACACACCATGCGCATATCACTGGATTGGCTTAAGACGTTAATTGCAATAGACAAACCCGCCCAGGAAGTGGGCAAGCTCCTCACCGATGCCGGCTTGGAGGTAGAAGGCATTGACACCGTAGAGGTGGTGCCCGGCGGCCTGAAAGGTATGGTCATTGGCGAAGTACTCACCTGCGCCAAACACCCTGATGCCGACAAACTGAGCGTGACCACCGTTGACACCGGCGAAGGCGAGCCCAAGCACATCGTGTGCGGTGCTGCCAATGTAGCCGCAGGTCAGAAAGTAGTGATTGCCACAGTAGGCGCTACCCTATACCCAGCGGGCGGCGAGCCCTTCCAGATCAAAAAATCAAAGATTAGAGGAGCTGTTTCTGAAGGTATGATCTGCGCTGAGGATGAAATTGGCCTAGGCACTGACCACTCCGGCATCATGGTACTGGACACAGATTTGCCTAATGGAACCCCAGCTGCCCAGTACTTCGGGTTAGCGTCTGATGAGGTATTTGAGATTGGCTTGACACCTAATCGTGCTGATGCCGCCTCTCACTTAGGGGTAGCCCGTGATTTACAGGCCCTGCTAAAGACTCCTTACCAATTGCCGGACGTAAGCGGGTTTCAGGTGGCCAACACCAGTCTGCCTATCTCAATAGAAGTAGAAAATCCAGAGGCATGTCCGCGTTATTCGGGCGTGAGCATCTCGGGTGTAAAAGTACAGGAATCACCTAAGTGGTTGCAACAGCGCTTGCGGGCTATTGGGTTGTCGCCCATCAACAACGTGGTAGACGTAACCAACTACGTACTGCACGAGTTTGGCCAACCCATGCACGCTTTTGATGCTGAGAAAATCAAAGGCGGTAAAATCATCGTGAAGAACGCTTCTGAGGGAGCGAAGTTCACCACTCTGGATAGCGTGGAGCGCACCTTACGTGCCGAAGACCTAACCATCAGCAACGCCGAAGAGCCGATGGTGCTGGCGGGTGTGTTCGGAGGTTTGCAGGCCGGTGTGACCGAGGCGACCCAGAACATTTTCCTGGAAAGCGCTTACTTCTCCCCTGCCGGTATCCGGAAAACCTCTCAGACGCACGGCATCAAAACTGATTCGTCGTTCCGCTTTGAGCGCGGCACTGATCCTAACATGGTGATCACAGCCTTAAAGCGGGCAGCTTTGCTTATCCAGGAAGTAGCAGGCGGTGTGATTTCGTCTGAGATTGTGGATGTGTACCCTACCCCAGTGGAGCCTACCCAAATCAAGGTAAGCTATGCGCGCGTGCACCAACTCATTGGGCAGCACATCGGCGAAGCCAGAATCAAAGAGATTTTGACTGATTTGGGCATCGGCATACAGGAAGAGACCGCTGAAGATTTACTCCTGTCTATTCCGCCGCACAAGGTAGACGTAACCCGCGAAGCCGATGTGGTGGAAGAGGTGCTGCGTATCTACGGCTACAACAACATCCATCTGAGCGAAAACCTGGCCGCCAGTTACCTGGCCAAGTTCCCGAACCCTGACCCGGAGGTGATTACCAAGCGCATCGCTGATTCTTTGGCCGCCAACGGATATTTAGAGACCATCACCAATTCACTGACTAACTCTAACTACTACAAAGACGCTGAAGGCAACACCCCAGCCGAAATGGTGCCTATCCTGAACTATAACTCAGAAGACTTGGACGCCATGCGCCTGACCTTAGTGTACTCTGGACTGGAGGTGTTGCGCCACAACATCAACCGCCGTCAACGTGATTTGAGGGTGTTTGAGATTGGAAAGGTGTACCGCAAGGACGGCGAGAAATACAAAGAGAACAACTACCTGGCCTTGTTCATGACCGGCAACCGGGCCGCCGAAAGCTGGCAACAAGCCACGGCCAAAGCTTCTTTCCATGACTTAGCTGGACAGGTGCAGCAGGTTTTAACGCTTTGCCGTCAGCCTAACTTCACGACAAAACCTACGGAGCACCCATACCTGGCAGGCGGTGTGACCTACCAGAAAGGTGATGTGACTTTAGGGCACATAGGGTTACTAAAGGAAAGCGTTTGCAAGCAGGTAGACGTGAAAGAGCAGGTTTGGTACGCTGAGTTGAATTGGGATTATTTATTGCGCAACTACAAAGACAAGCTGGTGTTTGAGGAGCTCTCCAAATTCCCCGAAGTTCGCCGCGACTTGTCTCTGGTGGTGGAAAAATCCGTATCTTTTGACCAAATCAAGCAGGTAGCCCAACGCGTAGAGCGGAAACTTCTGCAGGATGTGAATGTGTTTGACGTGTACGAGGGTGATAAGATAGAAAGTGGCAAGAAAGCCATCGCCATTAGCTTCACCCTGCAGGACAAGAACCAGACGCTCACTGACAAAGTGATTGATTCTACCATGAGCCGCTTGATGCAACAGTTTGAGCACCAACTAGGAGCCGTAATCCGGAAGTAAGATGTCTGACCAATCTACCCTTCAGCAGATCCAGTCCATAGAGGGCAAAGTGCGCCAGCTGGTACAGCAGTACCAGGCCGGGCAGGAGCGGCTTCAGGCAGCCCACCAGGAAATAGCGCGCTTACAGCAAGTGATTCAGGAGAAAGATGCTGAGATAAAAAATTTTCAGAATCAAGATAATATTAGTAAAATTGTACAAACCATAGCAGTAGACACTACCAATTCAACGGAGTTGAAGCTAAAAATAAACGAGTACTTGCGCGAGATTGACAAGTGCATCGCTTATTTAAGAGAATAGAAGAACGGGTTGTCTGGTTGCGGTTGTTGTTTGTTCTCTTTAAATGCGTGTTCGCACGCTCTTATACAAATTATAGAACCTTAGGCTTGACATGCGGAATTTTTACTTTTTTATGACATCGCAGGGCAACCTTTTAACAAACAAACGCGCCACGGCAGCACTAAATAGCATCTGGACATGAGTGAGTTATCTATACGAATCAAGATAGCCGACCGCGAATATCCAATGCGGGTAAACGAGGACGAGGAAGAAAGGCTGCGGCAGGCCGGAAAATACCTGAACGAACGCCTGAGAATGTTCAGGGAAGAGTTCGGGATTCATGACAAGCAGGATTTGCTGGCCATGATTGCATTGGAAACCGCCGCCGACAAAATAAAGACGGAAGACGCCGCCGTAGAAACCCAACTCACGTTGGAAGAAAAACTCTCTTCTTTAAACCAACTGCTCTCTTCTCTGCAGCTCGGATAATCAACCGTCCGCTCCGCATCTGACTTGTTTGGTGTCATTGCTATACTTTAAACCCTTAAAGTTATAGCCATGACTATTTATATCATTTTAGCAGCCGTAATAGGCGCCGGCATAGGCTTCTATGCGGGCCGCGTGCTGCTCCTGAAGCTCTTCAAGGAGCAGGAAGAACAGGCCACTGAGCGGGCCAAACTCATCATCCGCGAGGCGGAGGTGAAAGCCGAGACCCAGAAGAAAGACAAGATGCTGGAAGCCAAGGAGCATTTCCTGAAGCTGAAAGCCGAGCACGAGGAAGAGGCCAACCGCAAGAAAAACATCATCATTCAGAACGAGAACAAGGTAAAGCAGCGTGAGCAGTTCATTACCAAGCAGCAGGAAGACCTGAAGAAAAAAGAGCAGGAAACCGATGTTCTCAAAGACAAACTGAACCAGCAACTGGACGGCTTCAACAAGCGCAAAGAAGACCTGGAGGCCCAGTACCGCGACAAACTCAGCAAAGTAGAGCAAGACCACCACGAAATCCTGAGCCGTTTGGAGCGCATTGCGAACTTGAGCGCCGAGGAAGCCCGTGAGCAATTGGTGGAAAACCTCAAGTCTGAAGCCTCTACCCGCGCTTCTTCTTACATCAAAGACATTGTGGCCGAGGCCAAGCTCACCGCTACCAAAGAAGCCAAAAAGGTAGTGATCGAGACCATCCAACGCACCGCCGCTGAGCACGCCATTGAGAACTGCGTGTCTATCTTCAACATAGAGTCTGACGATATCAAAGGCAAGATTATCGGTCGTGAAGGCCGTAACATCCGTGCTCTGGAAGCAGCTACTGGCGTAGAAATCATCGTGGACGATACCCCAGAAGCCATCATCATCTCCGGTTTTGACCCAGTTCGCCGCGAGATTGCCCGTCTTTCCCTGCACCGTCTGGTAGCCGATGGTCGTATCCACCCCGCCCGTATTGAGGAAGTGGTATCTAAAACCAAGAAAAGCATTGAAGAGGAGATTGTGGAGATTGGTGAGCGTACCGCCATTGACCTGGGTATCCACGGTTTGCACCCTGAGTTGATTAAGATGGTGGGCCGCATGCGTTTCCGGTCATCTTACGGCCAGAACCTGCTGCAACACTCCCGCGAGGTAGCCAACCTTTGCGCCACTATGGCCGCCGAACTTGGCCTTAACGTGAAGCACGCCAAACGTGCCGGTCTTTTACACGACATCGGGAAAGTAACCACTGAGGAGCCGGAATTGCCGCACGCCATCATTGGTATGCAACTGGCCCAGCAGTACAAAGAGCACCCAGACGTATGCAACGCCATCGGTGCTCACCACGATGAGATTGAGATGACCGCCATGATTTCGCCTATCATCCAGTCCTGTGATGCCATCTCCGGCTCCCGCCCTGGTGCCCGCCGCGAGATTATGGAATCCTACATCAAGCGCTTGAAAGAACTGGAAGAAACCGCTCACTCCTTTGAAGGCGTGAACCAATGCTACGCCATTCAGGCCGGTCGCGAGCTCCGCGTCATGGTAGACGCTGATAACGTCACTGATGAACGCGCCCAGCAGCTTTCTTTTGACATCTCCCAAAAGATTGAGAAAGAGATGCAGTACCCAGGACAAATTAAGATTACCGTTATCCGCGAAATGCGTTCTGTATCTTACGCCAAGTAAGACATTAGATTTTAGACGCTAGAAGTTAGACTCCTGTTTTAGAGCCGATTTCTGGAATGAACATATAAAGGCCCTCTGCTATAAAGTGGAGGGCCTTTTCTTTTACATCAGAATATAGGGGTAATCACTTTTGGTTGCCCTAACGGTAACAGCAGCAAAGGGCAACTAAAAGGGATTGCCCCTACAGCATTAAACAATTACGCTGGCGCGAGCGTCCCGCTCGTGTCCATACGCATTCCAAATTCTCTTTTGCACATCAGCAAGGCAATGTTCAGCAATACCTGTGGACACGAGCGGGACGCTCGCGCCAGCGGAGATTGCCCTACCAATACCGTGAATCAGGTAACGTGGAGACAAGGCGGTGCCTGGTCTCTACCGGCGATCATCAACCAAATACGCCTTACTTAGCTTTTAGCCAGTTTTCCGGAAAACACCCCGGAAATGTTCTTCATCATGACTGCTCTGGAAATGGTGGGGCCACCCCAAACGATAATCTCGGTGCAGAGGCCGGCGGCGTTGAAACGGAGAGCTAGCATCGCGCTGTAGACCACGCTGTCTGCGGAGCCCCAGGTGCCTTCCAGTTGGGCATAGCCAACTTCTCCCTGCACGCCAATCAACTGATAAGATAAGTTGGCGTAGATGCCCAGGAACGTGTCATAATGCTGCTTTACCTTGGCGGGTCCGAAGATAGGCGCTGCAAAAGGAGATTCCAGCATCCTGACTTCCGGGGAAAACAACTGCTGCAAGGCTGGGAGGTCATTCTCATTTAAAGCCGTTTGCATGGCGTCTAACCAGGCCGTGAGGTGAACGGGCGTCAGGAAATGCTTGTGTTTGCTTTCTGGTAACCGCCACTCAGGGTTCACGCGGCTCTGCCCCGCGTAGTAAAGGCAAATGAGGTTACCCGAAGGGTCACGCAAATACGCTTCCCGCCAGCCCCAGGGTTGGTCTTTGAGGTCCTGCTCAAACACATAGCCCTTCTCTTTCAAAGAAAGCACCTGCTGGTCTACCTGAGCGCACTCAAAGTACACGGTGGTAGTAGAAGGTTGGAAAGTACCGTCCTGGTGCAGGTGCACTGAGAAGGTGGAAAGCCCATCGGGGCACACAAAACGGGCGTAGTGCGGGCTCTGGACAATCAGGTGCAGGCCCAGTCCTCTGTAAAAAGCAACCGCCTCCGGCACTTGGTGCACAGAAACGGTTACCTGGTTTAATGCCAAACTCATGGCTGAAAAACTAAAAGTACTAACGGATGACCTTGCTCACGCCCACCACTACGGCGGCAATGCGCACGGCATCAAAAATACGCTGCTCAGAAGCGCCCAGCTTGCGTACGCTTTCCTCATGCGAGGTCACGCAACGCTCACAGCCATTAATGGCCGAGATAGCCAGACTCACCAGTTCAAAGAATTCTTTGCCGGTCACGGGATTCATCATGATGTTCATCTTCACTTTTGCCGGTGCTGACTCATAGAAATCAGTGTGCATGAAGTGCTTAAAACGGTACAGAATGTTGTTGGTGCTCAACAGCGAAGTCACCGCAACAGCTTCAGCCAATTCAGCGTCAGAGGCTCCGTGGGAGGCAGCCAAAGCTCTGAACGACTCGGTTAAGGTGTTGTTCTCTTCGTTCACTGCCGCCGACAAAGCAATCAGGTAGGCTTCTTTGGACGTCACGTTCTCAGACTGCAGAGCGGTTTTCAGGTTGATGCGCAGGTCCTTCAGGTATTTGGAGTCGCCTTGCACCAGTTGGCCCAGGCGCGCGAAATCTTGGCCGGAAAGACCTAAGTCCTTCAGGAAATCTTGTTGGGTTTCTTGGATGACAGAAAGCATGGGATTGTATAGATAAGAAGGTGGTGGAGCAATGGCGGGACAAAAAGCACCATTTAGCCAGTCACCTTTTCAAAAGATGGTAGAAACAGAAGCGTTGGTGACCGGTAAGTGACAGACTTTACCTTCCGGCCCTCCGCAGCCTTCCTGTATAAAATTCAATTAAACGGATAAAGTGGCTTCGCCTTTTTTCCAGTTGCAAGGGCACAATTCATCGGTTTGCAGGGCGTCCAGCACGCGCAGCACTTCGGCTACGTTACGACCCACGCTCAATCCGTTTACGCTCACCCACTGGATGATGCCTTGCGGGTCTACGATGAAGGTAACGCGGTAGGCTACTTTCTCCTCGGTGTCTAAGATGCCCAGCTCTTCGGCTAGAGACTTGGAGGTGTCCGCCAGCATTGGGAAACGGAGGCCACGCAGGTCATCGTGGTCGCGGCGCCAGGCGGCGTGCACAAACTCAGAATCAGTGGAGGCGCCAATCAGTTGACAGTCGCGGTCGCGGAACTCGTCATAGTTCTTGTTGAACTCAGCAATCTCCGTAGGACACACGAAGGTGAAGTCTTTCGGCCACCAGAACATCACCAACCACTGGTCATTTTGGCGGTGCTCTTGCTCGGTGATGGTTCTAAACTCTTGGTCTCTCTCTAAAGAAACAACAGCTTTTTTGGAAAAGGCAGGGAACTCTGCCCCAACAGATAGTACTCGGTTTTGTGACATGGTATATGTAAAGGTTAAAAGAAAATAAAGGGTGTTAGTAGTGTTTTAGGAGCGGCGGATTAAGAACCTTGAAAGGCGTTCAGCATCCAAAGGTTTTTCTCCAGGGTATTCAGGTTATCACTGATGAGGCCTTGGGTACCTTCGTCGTCCAGTTCAGAAGCCAAAGCCAGCACCTCACGTTCCAGGTGGATAATCTGCCCGATGTTCTCCACGGTGGCAGCCACGGTATCTACATCAGTGGTCAAGCCTTTTCTTTCCTGCACTCTGGACGTGGCCAGGAAATCAGAGAAGCTGTGCATGGGCACGTGGCGCAGGGTCAGGATACGTTCGGCAATTTCATCAATGGTTTCAAAGGCCTCGGTGTACAGTTCCTCAAATTTGGCGTGCAGCGCGAAGAAGTTTCCGCCTTTGATATTCCAATGGAAGGCGCGCAAGTTTTGATAGTACACGTGGTAATTAGCCAGCAATTCATTCAATTTAATGGCTAAGTCTTTGGTATCTCTGCGTTCCAGTCCTAATTCGTTGTGTGATTCCATAGTGGTGTTAAAGGTTAGAGAATGTTCTTGTACTGCCTAACCATACGACAAAGGTGCCCGAAACGATTATATAGAACAAATTGATAGTACTTATACTATCATAGCCATTATCTATTACCTTTGCCTCAGCTCTTGAGAGCACCTTTTAGGTCTCTTTTTCAGAAAACAGACCCAAAAAGTCATCTGGAATAAATACAAAATTCGTTCAATTACTCATTTTCATATTCACCCATTCTATCCATCACTCATTCAACCACTCAACAATGACCCTCACTCAACTGGAATACCTGCTGTCTGTTGATACCTACCGCCACTTTGCCACCGCCGCTGAGAAATGTTTTGTGACGCAGCCCACCCTGAGCATGCAGATTCAGAAATTGGAGGAAGAACTGGGGGTTCAGGTATTTGACCGCAGCCGGGTGCCGGTGCGTCCCACCGAGTTGGGAAAAGAGGTGATTGCCCAAGCCCGAGTAGCGGTGGCCGAGTTCAAGAAGATTGAGGAACTGGTGAAAGTGCAACGCGATGGCATCACCGGCGAACTGCGGATTGGCGTTATCCCTACCCTAGCGCCGTACCTGGTGCCGCTGTTTATCACCTCATTTATCCAAAAGTACCCCAGAGTGCACGTCACCATTCAGGAACTGGTGACCAGTAGTATTGTGGAGAATCTGCGGCTGGAACTGTTAGATGTAGGCTTACTGGTAACACCCCTGCACGATAAAACCATTGTGGAGGTGCCGCTTTTCTACGAAGCCTTTGTGGGCTACCTGCACCCCACGCATCCCTTGGCCCAAAATGAAACCATTACCGCCGAAGCCATCGACCCCGCCGACCTTTGGCTCCTGAACGACGGCCACTGCTTCCGGAGCCAGGTCCTGCAGCTCTGCAACCGCGCCAAGGGTACCAGAAACGTGCACTTGGATTACGAGAGCGGCTCCTTGGAAACCCTCAAACGCATTGTAGAGACCCAAAGCGGTATGACTTTGCTACCCGAGCTATCGGTGCAAGACATGTCAGACGAGAAGAAAGCCATGATTCGACCCTTCGCCGAGCCTCAGCCTTTACGGGAGGTAAGCCTGGTGGTGCACCGCAGTTTCCTAAAGAAGAAGTTGATTGAGGCCCTAAGAGATGAGATTGTAGCCCATTTACCGGATGGGTTGCGCGAGCGAAACCCGGTGCGAGTAGTGAAAATTAAGTAAACCTATTTTCTGCTTATTTGACCAAAACGGGTCTAAAACAAGAAAGGCTGCTCTTTAAGGAGCAGCCTTTCTTTATGCTAAAAGCAAAATGACTTACGCGTTGGTAGTCTCGCCTTGCAATACTCTTACCATGGTCTCGCCAATTTCAGCTGGAGAGTCTACTACGTGGATGCCGTTCTCACGCATGATGCGCATTTTAGCGGCAGCGGTATCATCGGCACCGCCAATGATGGCACCCGCATGGCCCATTCTACGACCAGCAGGTGCAGTCTGACCAGCGATGAAACCAACTACTGGCTTCTTGTTGCCAGTGGCACGGATGTACTCAGCAGCTACGGCTTCGTAGTTACCACCAATCTCACCAATCATTACAATGGCATCGGTCTCTGGGTCTTCCATTAACAACTCAACTGCGTTTTTGGTAGGAGTCCCGATGATAGGGTCACCACCGATACCGATGGCAGTAGAGATACCCAAACCAGCTTTCACAATCTGGTCAGCGGCCTCATACGTCAACGTACCAGACTTAGATACGATACCGATTCTACCTGGCTTGAACACGAAACCTGGCATGATACCAACTTTTGCCTCGCCTGGGGTGATTACGCCTGGGCAGTTTGGTCCGATTAAGGTAACTGGCTTGTTTTTGATGTAGTTTTTAGCGGCAACCATGTCTTTCACCGGAATTCCTTCGGTAATGGCCACAATCACTTCAATACCGGCATCAGCGGCTTCCATGATGGCATCGGCGGCAAACGCTGGTGGCACGAAAATGATAGACACGTTAGCACCGGCTTTCTGTACGGCCTCGGCTACGGTGTTGAATACCGGACGGTCTAAGTGGGTAGAACCACCTTTACCTGGGGTTACACCACCTACTACGTTGGTGCCATACTCAATCATTTGCTGTGCGTGGAAGGAACCTTCTGAGCCGGTGAAGCCCTGCACAATCACTTTGGAATCTTTATTTACTAAAACACTCATGTGTAGTGGATTATGTGAAAGATGTACGCTCTCATTAAAACTGTACGCAAAATTAGGCTTTTTTGCCACCCATCCAAACGAAGAATCCGGATTAAGGCGAGGCAGTGGCTCCCTCGGTTTTGCGCCTGTTTTCTGATTATCAGGCCCAAAACCGAACATTGTGCTTTCCTCGTCATGCAGCGCAATAGTGTTTTTTCACTATATTAAGACAAAAAACGCCCGCATGCCGCTGCTCCCCTGCCTCCGCACCCGTTTCATCTTCTTGCTTTTTGCCCTTTGCCTGCTACTCCAATCCAAGGCTCTTGCCCAGCGCGACCTGGTCCAAAGCCGTACCACCAGCTACTACACCTACCTCTACAAAATAACTGATGAAGAGGCCAAACAGTTGTATGAGAAAGGGATGCAGGCTGCCCGGCAGCGTTTCTTCCACACCAAGGTAGACTCTTTTCCTACGGGACAGACGTATCTGAAACGGTTGCCGCAAGGACATTACCTGTACACCTACACCTCGGGACCAGATCTGGAATACTCCCTCACAAGCATCACCCACCACCAACTGCAGCTGCTCAAAAACCACGTAGACCTGGCGGCAGTATTGCATGACACGCTGGGGAACCTCATTCCAGATGCCCAGGTAAAAGTCAACAAGAAGAAAGTACCGTTTGATGCCGCCTCACAAAGCTACCGGTTGGCTCGCCACAAGAAGAGCGGCCTTCTCTCGGTGACAAAGGCAGGGTTCACCTTCTATGTGCCGCTGCAGCCAGAAGCCCAAAGGCAAACCTACTCTGTACCTTTCTGGAAGAAGATTGTGTTCCGCCCGCCTCTTTATTACGTATGGAGCCCTTTCCGCAGTGTGGTGCAAAGTCTGAAGTACCATGAGCCCCAGGGTTGGGTAAGATCAGCCTTTTCCATTTTCTCGGAAGATTACCGCGATGATTATGGAGATGAAAGAAGCAAAACCCGCGGCTATCTGGTGTTGAACAAGCCCATGTACCGGCCTAATGATACCGTTCATTACAAGGCATTTGTGGTGAAGAAGAATGGTCAGCCGTACAAAAGATCCCTTACCGCTGAAATCTACGCCAACAGCAAAGCCAAGACCATAGGCCAACTTCAACCCTACCGGCCCGGTGCCTACGAAGGCTCCTTCGTTTTACACGATTCTCTTAAAATCAAGCTAGATACTCAGGTAAGCCTGGACTTGGTGCGGGAAAAGAAAAACGATGACGTGGAAATCATCTCTACCTATTTCCGCTACGAAGACTATGAACTGAAGGAAAATACCTACTCGCTGCGGCTGGAGCACGAAGAACATTACCTGGGCACCACAAACCAGTTGGTGATGCGGGGCGCCGATGCCAACGGCCTCACCCTCCCCGATGCCCGGGTGGAACTCACGGTCCTCACCAAACAGGTAAGCCGCAGCCCCAATCCCGTCCAGTTCATCCCCGACACCCTGTGGGTACACCGGCAGGCGCTGGAGAACACCGGCGAAACCACCATCAAACTACCCGCCTCCATCTTCCCCAAAGCCCGGCTAGACTACCAAGTGAAAGCGGTCTTCCTCAACTCCAGCAATGAGCGCGCAGAAAAGGAAGTAAGGGGCAGTTATTCTTTTGAGGACGGACATTTCCAACTTACACTGAAGAACGACAGCGTGCTGGCGCAGTACCTGGAGGGCGAACAATCCAAGCCTCGGCAAGCCACCCTCGTTCTTTGGAAGGATAAAAGTGAGAAACTACAGACGCAGCAGGTGCAGCTTCCGGTACTGCTGCCTTTGCAGCCGTACGCCAGAACCTATGAACTCACCAACGGGAAACTGAGCGGCTCTTTATCCCTGCCCGAGGAGAGCGCCAACCTGCAGTTTTTCACCGAACGCACTTCAGATTCCCTTTTCTTCAGCCTCCAGAACCCCAGACGTCTGCCCTTCTGGTATTTCATTTATAAGAACAACCAGCTTATTGACCGCGGGCAGGATACTGCCGCGGTGTGGCAATACAACCGCAAGGCCAAAAATGAAGAGCCGTATTATGCTTCGGTGCAGTACGTATGGGGCGGGCAGGTGAAAAGCGAGGAATACAATGCCCCCTTCCGGAAGCGGGAACTGGATATTACAGTGCAGGCCCCGGCCACCGTGTACCCCGGCCAGCAGACTAATCTTACCCTTGAGGTCAAAGACGCCAAAGGCAAACCCGCGCCTAACGTAGACCTCACCGCTTATGCGCTCACCTCCAAGTTCAAAGGTGCCGCACCGCCTAACGTGCCTTCCTTTGGTTTTTACCGCGGCCGGAAAAGCAGAAACTCCTTCAAACTAACCAACGGACCGGACAAAGGCAGACACTTACTGCAGTGGAACAGTTGGCGGCAAACCATGGGGCTGGACAGCTTGGCCTATTACCAGTTGCTGTACCCTCAAAAAGGCCTGTTCACCAATTACGCGCCTGCCCCTGATAGCCTCACCCAGTTTGCACCTTTTGTGGTAGACTCCGGCCGGGTGGTGCCGGTGCACCTCATTTACCTGGATGAAATACCTGTTTACTTTTCAGGTACCGATGTGGCTCCGCCCTACTCTTTTCCCGCCGACAGCGGTTACCATTACCTGAAACTTCGCACGGCCAAGCACCTCATCATCTTAGACAGCGTGTACCTGAAACACGGGCAGAAGTTGGTTTTGAGTATTGACCAGAACAAGATGCCGCAACTGCTCAAAGAGGCGGCAGAAGGACGGTTCTCTGAGGCGGAACAAGGCAATCTGGCGCAGTACCTGGTACCCGTGGAACATTCCTTCACCCAGGGCCTTTCTTACCTCAAACAAGGCAAGGTGGTGCAATACTTGCCCAATGTCCGGCAAGCAAGGCCTCTGTTTGACAAAACCAGTTACGATGTTCTGTTGGCAGGTCCCTTCAAGCCCAATCCAATGGAGTTTGTCTCCATGGGCAGTTTCACCACCTTTACCCCAGAGGCCAATTACACGCACCGTTTTGAGCCTGGTTTGCTGAAACTACGCGAAAAACAGACGTTCAAGGACAAATACTTTCTCACTGGAAAAGCAGACCCATACACGCTTTCCAGCGGTACGTTGGCCGCCAGCTCCCTCACAGAAACAAGCCTGATCAACCAATGGAAGGACACCCAATACCAATACTGGCTCACCCGAGTACTGAACCTGCCGGAGCACCGCACCGACCCTGGCCTGGGCCGCCTGCAGTGGCAACTGGACACTACCATTCAAAAGACTCCGCAGTTTGTTTTTCTGTATCCGCCCAAAGGAGCCACGCAGCAAGTTTTGATGTACCGCGGAAGCCAGTCACTTATCCATCAGGTTGCCCCCGGCCAATATAAACTGGTGGTGATGTTTGCAGACCACAGTCACCTCAGCACGCTTATCACCGTCAAACCCAACGGCGTGCTGCGCCTCAACTTCACCAAAGCACAGTTGCAACGCGCCACCCCTGAGACAAAGGCCTTGGAAAAGTATCTGCAGAACAGCGTGGAGCGCCTCCTCCGGAACGACCCTAACGCAGTGTCTCTCCTAAATCCAGCACCTTCCAGCGCTACAAATCATCCATCAGTTTCTTACGGAAGTTCAGCTTACTTCAATAACCATGTGCGGGGCAGAGTGCTTGATGCTGAAACCGGTGAAGCTATGCCCGGAGTAACCGTGCATATAAAAGGCACCAACGTAGCCGCTGTCACCGATGTGGACGGCTACTTCGCCATTGATGCCCCAGCCAACGGCGTTTTAGTTCTTTCATTCATAGGCTATGTAACCCAGGAGGTTCCTGTAAAAGGCAGTAGCCGCATTGAGGTAAAGTTGCCTTCAGATGCCAAGCAATTGAATGAAGTGGTAGTGGTAGGATATGGTACCCAAAAAAGAAGTGAGATGACAGGTGCAGTAATCACCATAAACGGTGCCTTACAAGGAAGAGTAGGCGGAATTATGATCCGAGGTGCATCCTCCATCCAGGGCAACACGCAACCACTCATCATTGTAGACGGCCTGCCGTTCAGCGGAAATATGGGAGATTTAGAGGCGAACGCCATTGCTTCCACTACCACCCTGAAAGGGGCAGAGGCAGCCGCCATTTATGGAGCCGCGGCAGCGAACGGCGTCATCATCATTACCACTAAGAAAGGCAAAGCCGAGGCCGAGCCACCGCTTCTGGCTGGCGCCGAGGCAGACGCCACAGCCTCCATCCGCAGCTACTTCTCTGACTACGCGTTCTGGCAGCCGCGCCTGGCCACCGACAAACAAGGCAAAGTCACATTTCCGGTTACCTTCCCCGGAGATGTCACCAGTTGGAGAACCCATGTGCTGGCGATGGACGGGAAAAAACGCAGCGGCACCGTCAGCACCGAGATCAGATCGTTCAAAGCCATGATGGCGACCTTGAGCGGACCTAGGTTCCTGATTGAAGGCGATAAATCACAGATCATCAGCAAAGCGGTCAATTACCTGCCAGATACTGCCAGTGTACAGACCCGGTTTGAATTCAACGGACAGGCGCTTCGGCAACAAAACCTGAAACTGGGTCGCGTGTTCACCGATTCTGTCATGATTCAGGCTCCGGCCGTAGCGCCAGACTCGGTGGAGTTGATGTATTCTTTGCGGCAGGGCAGCGGCTTCTCAGACGGCGAACGTCGGCACATTGGGGTTTATAAAAAAGGCGTGCTGGAGCGTAAAGGCGTTTTCCTATCGCTGCCTATTGACACCACCCTTACCCTCACGTTTGACCCCGTCAAAGGTCCGGTGCATTTCTACGCCCAAAGTGACTTGCTGCAAGTCATGCTGGATGAGATCAAGGCCCTCCACCGCTATGAATACTGGTGCAATGAGCAGGCCGCCTCTAAGCTCAAAGGCTTACTGTGGGAGAAACGCATACAAGCGGCCCTGGGCAAACCCTTTGAGCATGACAAACTGGTGAACCGCGCCATCCGACACTTGGAGAAAACCCAGAAACAGGACGGCACCTGGAGCTGGTGGGAAAACGGCCCTGCTTACCTCTGGATCAGTCATCACGTCACCGAAGCCTTGGTCATGGCCCAGCAGGAAGGCTACACCACCAAATTCAAAAAACAGCCGCTTATAGACTACCTCACCTTCCACGTGGAGAAGAAAGACGCCCAGGACAAGATCAGGGCGTTGGAAATTCTGCAGAAACTAGAGTCCAAAGTTGACTTCCCTGCCTACGTAACCAAGCTGGAGAAACAGCCGCACCTCACCCTGGAAGACCAGTTCCGGCTGACTCGCCTGCGGCAGAAACTTCAGATGAAAGCCCCGCTGGATACGCTTACTAAATACCGCCATACTACTACCTTAGACGGCCTATACTGGGGCGAAAACAAAAGCAGTTTGTTTGACAGCCACATTTCCAACACCCTGCTGGCTTACGAAATCTTGAAAGCCGCCGGCGGCCATGAGCGGGATTTACTCAGAATCCAAGCATTTCTATTGAATGAGCGCCGGACCGGCTACTGGCGCAACACCTTTGAATCGGCGAGGATTCTGGAAACGCTGCTGCCTGATTTGGTGCGGGAAAAAGGCCAGATACCCGAGAACCATTTGGTGTTATCAGGGGCGCTGAATACCACGTTGCGTAAGTTCCCGGCAGATACTACCTTCACCCCTACTCAACCGCTCACGTTGAGTAAAAGAGGATCACTGCCACTGTACCTTACCGCCTACCAGAACGAATGGATTGTGAACCCTGAACGGGTGGAGAAAGACTTCACCGTACGTACCCGGTTTGTAGGCACCAATTCCACCCAGGCAGCCCTGGAAGCCGGCAAACTGGTGGAGATGGAAGTAGATGTGTACGTAAAGAATAATGCCTCTTACGTGATGATTGAGGTACCCATTCCGGCGGGCTGCTCCTATGACACCAAATCCAGTTGGGGACCAAACGAAGCGCACCGTGAGTACTTCCGGCATAAAGTGAGCATTTTCTCCAATCACTTGAGCAAAGGCCACTATACCTTCATCGTAAACTTGCTGCCGCGCTATACAGGCACTTACACCCTAAATCCGGCGAAGGCCGAGCTCATGTATTTCCCCACGTTCTTCGGGCGGGAAGGTGTGAAAGAGGTGAAGGTTAAATAAGGGACAGCCTTCTTCCAAAGCAATCTACTCTTGTCTGCTTAGGGCCTGTTTTAAGTAAATCAGGCTCTAAACAGACTTTTTTATTAACCAATAAAGCGCCTTCCTTCAACGCATTAGAACAATTCACCAGAACACATCCGTCCTGCCTTCGTTAACTATTCCATAAACATGTGCTTCAGACACCGGTTTATAACACCAAACCCTGCGAAACATGAAGATCGGATATCCTTGCGTGAATGAATCTCTGGACTGCACCTCGGCCACTACGTTCCGGTTGGCGTCTTACAATGAGGAGCGGTTGGTGCAGACCGTGGAGAAGAACCTGGCCTGCCTGCGTCGGATTCTGGAGTACAACCTGGAGCACGGGTTCCTATTCTTTAGGATGAGCTCTGAGTTGGTGCCGTTTGCTTCGCACGAGATCAACACCTACAATTGGCAGCAACACTTTCAGATGACCTTTCGGCGCCTGGGCGATTTCATCAAGAAGCACAACATGCGCATCTCCATGCACCCAGACCAGTTTGTGGTGCTCAACTCCCCAGATGAACGCATTGTGCGCAACAGCATTGCGGAGTTGGTGTACCAGGGCACGGTCATGGATTTGATGGGCCTGGACTCCACGGCCAAACTCCAAATACATGCCGGCGGGGTGTACGGCGACAAACCCGCAGCGCTTAAACGCTTTATCCAGACCTATCATACCCTGCCTGAGAACGTGAAAGCACGCCTGGTGGTGGAGAACGACGACCGACTGTACAGCCTGCGCGATTGCCTGGAACTGAACTCCGAGACCGGTATTCCCATCCTCTTCGATAATTTTCATCATGAGTGCCTGAACAACGGCGAACCCATGGAAGAAGCGCTGCAACTGGCCTCCGGCACCTGGCACCCCGAAAAAGACGGCGTGCTCATGATGGATTACAGTTCCCAATCGCCGGGCGATAGAAAGGGAAAGCACGTGACTAGCATAGAAACTGATTTGTTTCGGGAGTTTCTCAGCCATTTGAACGGTTTAGACGTAGATATCATGCTGGAAATCAAGGACAAGGAAGCCAGTTGCCTGCGTGCACGTCAGGTGCTGGAAGAGTTAGCCTTGGTCTGAGGCTGTTTTTTCCCCAGTTTCCTGAAATCAGTAGTAAAACGAATTCCATTTTTATAGAGAATACATCCGCCAGCCAACCTTTCATTTAGAACGCTGACTTAGATTATACATCCCCCATGAAAATTCTAGTACGGCTCTTACCTTATTGCACCTGCCTTGTTATGTCTATAATCTCCGCCAGTTGCCAGTCAGACGCAGAGTCCACCACTACCCCCACGGCAGTCATCAGAAAGAAACTGGTGCTGGAAGGCATCCCCTCGGCCTCTGGCATTGAGCGCGTGGGCGACCTATACTACGTCATTGGGGATGATTCGCCTTACCTGTTTACCCTGGATCAGAATTTCAAGGTGGTGAAAAAAACATCGCTGTTCGAGGCCAGTTCCGTGGTGGGGGGCCGTATTCCTAAGCCCGTGAAACCAGACCTGGAGGCGATCACACAACTCACCCTAGAAGGTGGTCAGCCTTACCTGTTCATCATTGGCTCGGGGGCCACTGAACCCCGCAACACCGGGTTCCTGGTTCCCCTAACCCGAAGCGGCTTGGGCAAACCTGTCACCATCAATCTCAACCCGTTGTACAACCAGTTGCGCGCTAACAAAGCCGTTACCGGCCAGGCGGCGCTCAATATTGAAGGTTTAGCGGCCGACGAGGAGTACGTGTATTTCTTGCAGCGGTACGCGCCGGGCGGGCAAAACGTGCTTATTACGTACACCATGGAATCTTTTGCGCCTTTTCTACAAGGCAAAAGCGCAGCCCCCAAACCCTCTGGCATCCAGAACTGGACCCTGCCTGATATAGCGCAAATCAAAACCGGCTTTTCAGGCATGACTACTGCCCTGGGTGGCCGGATGCTCTTCACGGCCTCAGCCGAGGAAACGCCCAATGCCGTGCTGGATGGGGAGATCTACGGCAGTATGGTGGGCTTGCTGCAGGCGCATCCGCATGACACTCAAGGCCCCGCCAAACCCCAGGTGGCCGTGCCCATCACCGAGCAGGACGGCACTCCCTACAAAAGCAAGATTGAGTCTATCTGTATCTCAGGCCAGGACCGCAGCGACCTCACTGCCGTCTGCGTCGCCGATAATGACAATGGCTTTTCTGAACTAATCGTTGTGAAATTCTCCTGGTAAGGGAAAATGCTTCTTAAACGGAAAGACCTGCGATGATGTGTCACCGCAGGCCTTTCCGTTTAAATCAACTTATGGTTATCTCCGCCGAACGCGCATTTTTTTCCAATACACGGTATTAGACGTTTTCACTTCTACCAGATACGTACCGGTCCCTAGCTTACCAATGTTGAAAGGTGCCGCCAAGGTGTGATCCCCGGCCGGAATGGTTTGGGTGTACAGCACTTTCCCGGCGTAGTTGGTGAGCTCCAGCACGCCAGCTTCGGGCAGGTCTTGCTGGAAGGAAAGCAGGAACACGTCGCCTTTTTTGTCTTGCGGGAAAAGGTCAATGCCAGACAAGGTTTCGCGGCGAACGGGGGTATCCTTTCGGGGAGCGGCCATGGCCAGAGCGGTGCCTTTAGGCAAAGTAGTAGGTTTATTCTGTGCTTGCGCAGGGGCACCAGCAAATGCTAACATCCCCGCCAGTAACAAGGCACCAACTGCGTTCAATTTCATTTCCATACGGGATATTTAATGAGTTAAGAGAAGTCCGCGGCTGCGGTGAAAGTTCCATTACATATACCGTTCCAATTTTTGAGGCAGCTCAGAAAAATCTAGTCCAACAGCTTCTTTTTGGCCTCGGGCAGCGCCATTTGGGCCCATCGCTGGTGCATTAAGCCGCTATAGTGCAACCCATCAGGGGCCAGATACGCGGGGGTTTCCTTCACCAGCAACGAAACCTCATACACGTCAATTACCGTGATGCCTGCCGCCGTTGCCTCAGTCTTGATAACCTCATTGAACTTCTTGATCTGAGCACTTGTAGATGCCTGGTCCCTGCTTGCACCAAACGGCGTAGCGCCCCAATCTGGTATAGTTAGCACTAACACATTCTTCGGGTCTTTCAGCGCGAGGGTTGTGCTAAGGGTTAGCAGTTCCCTGAACTGCGTTCTGAAATACTCCAGGCTACCTCCTTGGTACTGGTTGTTCACCCCAATCATGAGCGACACCAACCCAAACCCTCCGTCAAACTTTTCGGTTTTCACACGCTGTAGAAGATTAGCGGTGGTCCAGCCGGTTTGGGCAATGATGCGGGGCTCTCCCACTTTCACTCCTTCTCCGGATAGATAATTGGCCAAATACACCGGCCATCGCTCAGTGGCCGCAACCCCTTGCCCAATGGTGTAGGAATCGCCTAAGGCCAGGTAAGAACCCGAGGCACTTGGTGTGGTAGGTGTCTTGGGTGAAGGGGTAACTTCTGGCTCTTCCGTGTCAGAGGAAGAACACGCCGCTAGGAACAGAATACCCGCAAAAAACAAAGCCAATCTAGTGAGAAGACGCATAACAGCAGTAATAATAAACGAAACAGTACCTTCTGCTTCCATTTCTATCTACGCAACAGCTGGCTTCTCTGGATTGTTAAATGTGATCAGGCAAAAGCAGGGGGATTCTTATTTATCTGCTAAAACAGTAATGTATAGCATAATAGTAAATCCACCACAAAGAAGCACTGCTAGCACATTCTGGATTCTCTGTTTTCTAATACTTTTTGCTTTTTGGAAATCTACAGCGCTAAAGGCATAAATCAACAAGCAACTTGAAGAGAGAGTAAAGGCTATCAAGGTAAGAAGGGTTATCCAAGCCTTCCCTTCTTGGTCATGTGTCCCTCCCGCATAGATTCTAATTAGGACATCATTTAATATAATCAGTCCATAACCATGTAAAACTGCTATGAAGAAGTTATTTTTATAGAGGGGCCTATTAACTATACTGACCAGAATAAAAGGCAAAACCGTCGTTGCCATCATGGAAAAAGGCGGGAAGTAATGACCTGCAATATTACTTAAAACAATCAGCGAAAATCCAATAAGGATGGCTATAATGAGTTTGTCCATTTTTTGAAGGAACTCCTTTTACAATTCTAGGTACTAGTCTTCTCAAGAAGCACATAGGATAGACATAGAAGTCTTAAGCAGATTTGTGGGGGGTATTAAGCTTGCTTTGTTTCTGCTCTGTTTTCAGGGAAAGAGGTTAAAAACTCTTCGCGGGCCTGCTCCAGAGCGGCCATCAAGCGGTTCCGTTGCTCCAGGAGGCTGTGCAGCACGGTAGAGCGTTTGGAGAAAAGGGAAAAGAAAATCCAGTTGCGGCGGGCTTCCTGGATGCGGTGCCAGTAATGCAGCACAATGAACCCGGTGATGGGCAGGGCCACCAGATATCCCACTAAGGCCCAACCCGAAATCCCCAGCCAGGTATGCACCGCCCACCCGATGAGGGCATAAAAGATGGGGAATGTGAACATGCCAATGGTCATCATGATGGGCGCGTAAAACTCAATGTCTTTGGTAAGGCTGCGCGCAATTTTGGCCGGTAACAAGTAAGGCAGGTAATTGTGGATCACGCCAAAGAGGTAGAAAGGAAAGCCTAGCACCAGGTAAAAAATGGTTTTCAGCGTGCCCCAGGCTACTTCGCGGCGGTTAGGGATTCGCTTGAACGCATCGGGCACCAGGCCTACGCTTTCCAGGTGTTGTAGATAGTCCTGTAGCTCAGTACGCAGGGAATGCATGCGCTCGGGTTGGCGGGCCTCAAAGTACTTGATGCTTTGCAGAATCCCTTTGGTGATCAGAAACCGCTCCTCTGATTCAGATTCTGACAAATCCAGTTCTTTCACCAGCTTGCTTTGATACACCGCTTCCACTTGCCGGGCCAGGGCATCTTCCTCGTCAGTTTCGGTGTGGATGACCAGGTCTTCCAGTCGCTCCTTCAGATGATCAGTGAGAGCGTGGGCGGCTTTGAAGGGGTCTTCGGCGTAAGCCGCTGCAAACTCTTTCACATAGATGGGTTCGCCCACGTTCACAAAGACATCGCTCCGGAACCGGGACGGGTCTGAGTAGTTCACGCCTACCGGCACAATGCGTAGCCCCAGGTTGAAATCATGCTGCGCCTCGGCACCCAGGCTGATGCGGGCAGTGCCGGTTTTAAGCGGACGGAGCCGGCGCTGCATGAAACTGTTCCCTTCGGGGAAGACCATGAGCGTACCGCCTTTGCCCAAAAACTCGTAGCATTTGGCAAAGGTGGCATCGTTCTGGGCGGTGCCGCCCTCTCCCACGTCCTCGCGACGGTACACCGGAATCATGAACAGGCGGTGGAAAAGCCAGCCTTGAATACCGGGTTTGAAGAAGCTGCTCTTTGCCAGAAAGTAGACGTTCTGCTTCATGAGCGAGGCCGTCACCACGGGGTCCATGAGCGTGTTGGGGTGGTTGGATACGACTATGAGCGGACCTTCGGAGAACAGCAGGTGCTTGTTGTTCACCGTGAAGCGCCGGAAAAACACGCGCAACGCAATCTGGAAGAGAGTCTTAAGCAGAAAATACAACATAGAGGAGTAGCATTAGGCTAGGAAGCTACGCATTTTCAAGGTGATTTCAGAAAAACGGCTGTAAAAGGAATTTCGGGAAACCAGCCCCAGGAAAGTGGAAAGCATTTACAGGCTCATTTATAGAAACTGGCTCAAAACTATGATACGAAAAGTGTGCTTAGCCGGGTAACAGGTCACAGAACCAGAAGCCGGTGTCATAAGAAACGGGAGTTGCCGCAAAGCATTCATCTTCTGAATTCTGGGTGGCAGGCGCATAACTTCTGAACACCACCCCCCCTGTTTGCACCGGCACCGGATTTGAGAAGTTGGGCCCGTCATAGACAAAGGAATGGTACTCGCCGTTTTCGCCGCAGGGGTCTACGTGGTCGGGCAAGTCGTTGATGAAAGCCTCATCCAACTCACGGCCAGCAAAAGATGCATCCAGGTGCTTGCCGTTGACGCAGACTACTTTGGCCTTGAACCCTGCTTTCCAGAACTCCTCCAGCAACGCGGTAGGGTCTTCGCCCCACAGCGGGAAATGGGTTTGTACTTGTACCTGGGCAAGCTGCTCCTCGCGGTACTGCCTCAGATCCTCCAGGTAGATATCCCCGAAGATGCCGTGCGTTACTCCGGCGGCTTTGAACTCAGTCCAGGTGTGGGTCATCAAATCATTGTAGACCGGCAGGCTGGCTCCTTCAGGCAAGTAGATCGGTTTCCAGGGCAATCCCAACGCTTGCGCCTGGGCCTGCATGAGTTCTTCGCGCACGCCGTGCATGGTCACCCGCTGGTGGGCCTGGCTTAGGGTGGTAAAGAGAGCATGAAGCTGGAACTGTTGCTGCACTCGGTGAAGCGCCAGGGCAGAGTCTTTGCCGCCGCTCCAGTTGAAAATGGCCAAAGGTTTCATGCCCGAAAGGTACGGTATCCCATGGGCATAAGTCATCGTTTTATCCTTATTTTAAGAGAAATTGAGTCAAAACAAGAAAGAAAAACAGGGCTTAACCTAGTTTTCTGACCTGTTTCATTAAACCTTTTTTTGGTATCTCATTTATAGAAAAGAGGTTATAAACGTATATAGAAGAAATACGCAAAGAGAGAGACACCTTCTCTGGAAATAATTAGATTTGTACAGAGAGCATAGACCATTGAGGACACTACTATTGCAACATTTATACACTACACAAAATGACAAAAACTTTCTTTGAGGAAATAAACAGTGATTTCCCCACTGGGGTGGCATTCAAGAATGTCAACCTCAAGAAGAAAGTCATTTCTTATTTTGCCCATACCGGGAACGCCACCATTGCCGAACTGGGCAAGGAACTGAACCTGAGCGTGCCTAAAATCACCAGCCTGCTGAACGACCTCATCCAGGACGGCCTGGTACAAGATCACGGGAAAGTAGACTCTACCGGCGGCCGGAAACCCAACGTCTACGGACTGGCGCCAGAATCTGCCTTCTTTCTGGGAATTGATGTAAAAACCCACCATATCTACATCGGGCTCACCGATTTCCAGAAAAACCTGATCAGCGATTTCGAGAGCTACCCTTATAAACTCTCCAATGACAAAGAGTCTTTGGACGAGCTGTGCCACATCATCAACAACTTCATCTCAGAACTGCCTATTCCTAAAGAAAAAATCCTGGGCATTGGCATTAACCTTTCTGGCCGCATCAACTACGCCAAGGGTTACAACTACAACCTGTTTGATTTCCATGATGCGCCACTGAGCAAGGTCATTGAGGAGGAGATTGGCATCAAAGTGTTTCTGGAGAACGACTCCCGGGCCATGGCCTACGGCGAGTTCCGCTCAGGCATAGTGGAAAACGAAAAGGACGTGCTTTTCCTGAACCTAGACTATGGCATTGGCATGGGTATGATCCTCAACAACCAGCTGTTCTACGGCCGGTCTGGGTACTCGGGGGAGTTTGGTCACATTCCTATTTTCCAGAACGAGAAGATGTGCAAGTGCGGCAAGAAAGGCTGCCTGGAAACCGAGGCCTCGGGCTGGGCGTTGATAGAGATGTTTCAGGAAAGCATGAAAGCCGGTGCTTCTACCATTGTCTCGCAGAATAACATTGCCCCGGAGGACCTGCGCCTGGACGATATCATCAACGCCGCCCATAACGATGACGTCTTGGCCATTGAGTTGATAGCCAAAATTGGTGACAAAATTGGCCGGGGCATTGCGCTACTCATTAACATCTTCAACCCCGAGCTCATTGTCTTAGGCGGCAGCCTGGCCTCTACCGAGGATTACATTCTTCTGCCCATCAAAAGCGCCATCAAGCGGTACTCCTTGAGCTTGGTGAACAATGACACGCAACTGAAGGTCTCCAAACTGGGTGAACAAGCCGGCGTGATTGGCGCCTGCCTTCTGGTGCGCCACCGGTACCTGGCCCTGGAGCATAATTAAGGTCTCTCGCTTATCAAACCAATTCTATTGGCGCGAGCTTGCAACTTGTGTCAGCAACTCTGAATACCATTCATATCCAAAACTGAAAAGCCCTGTTTCAGGTCTGATCTTATGAAATCAGGCCTGAAACGGGGCTCCTATCTTTATCATCTTATTTCTAAAGGGTTACCACGCCGAGGAAGCCCACAGCCACAGGTACTCGGCCACTTTCCAGAGGCCCCAAAGCAGTAACCCAAACAATATCAGAAACGCCACCAGCACCGCAATCATAAACCCAGTGCCCTTGCCCTGGTATTTGCCTTCCTGATAATGCTTGCGCAGCAGGTTGGCGTTACGCTGGTTTGCCTTGTAGCCGAAGTCAAACAGCCATCCCACAATAGGAATACTGCCAATCACGGCGTCCAGGAAAATATTGAAGAGCATCCGGACGACCAGGGCCCGGCTGGCACCGTGTTTGGCCATGGTCATGACCAACACGCCTGACATGGCAAAAGATGAGATATCTCCCACCACCGGCAGCAATCCCATGATCGGGTCCAGGCCGAACCTGAAGTTGGTGCCCGGCATCTTGAACTGGTTGTCTAATAACCTGGAGATAGACTCTACCCACTTCAGGCGTTCATCAACTGGGGAAACGGGCGGTGTGTACTGGTTCATGGCTATAAGTATTTCTACTTCATACGCAGAACCCGGCAGACAGGATTATTTTTGCGCGTATCCCTGCAGCATTGCCTCTAATCTGTGCTTTACATGGGGCCACTCGCGGTCCAGAATGCTCAGGATCACCGAGTCTCGCACCCGTCCTTCCGAGGTAATTAAGTGATTCCGCAGAATGCCTTCCTCTTTGGCCCCAATCCGGAGCATGGCCTGGCGGGAGCGCTCGTTCAGCACATCGGTCTTCAGCATCACCCTAATGCAACCCAGCCCCTCAAACGCGTGCCGCAGCAACAGGTACTTCGCCTCAGTGTTCACGCCCGTGCGTTGCCACAGGGGCACAATCCAGGTCCAGCCAATCTCCAAGCCTTTGTTGGGCACGTCAATGTTACCGAAACGGGTACTGCCCATGAGTTGGCCTGTCTCCGGGTGCTCGTACACAAAAGGCACTGCCGTTCCAGCTTGCTGGGCTTTAAGGGCGGCGTGCACGTAAGCGGCCATGTCCTCGGGGGTGCGTAGTACGTTCAGGCTCAGCCGCCACAGGTCTTCTACCAAGCCAATGCGGCTCAGTTCAGGGATATCGCTTTCCTGCATGGGTCGCAGAATCACGTGTTTGCCTTTGAGCGTAACCGGGGCGGGAGTCTTCATGGCGTTAAGGGTTGGGGTGATTTCTGGGTTTCAAGTTAGCAGAGTTTAGATAAACCTCTGCGTTTTGCTGCCTGGCAGGAGAAGACTGCCTTTCAGGTTGAAAGAAACCATAGTCACTTTTGAGCATCTTTTAAACAAAACAGCCCCGAAGCGGAAATCTGCTTCGGGGCTGTTTTCAAGAAATTTGGTTATAAAACGCTTACAAGGCACCTCCAGGGGCGCTTCCGCCTTGCAGGAAGGGGTAGCGGTAGTCTACCGGCGGCACAAACGTTTCTTTGATAGTGCGGGCGCTGGTCCAACGCAACAGGTTCAGCATAGAACCGGCTTTGTCATTGGTACCGGAAGCGCGGGAACCGCCAAACGGCTGCTGCCCCACCACGGCCCCTGTGGGCTTGTCGTTGATGTAGAAGTTACCTGCGGCGTGGCTCAGTTTCTTCGTGGCCAACTCCACCGCGTAACGGTCATTAGAGAAAATAGCACCGGTCAATCCGTACGGAGAGGTGGTATCTACTATCTCCAGAATTTCCTCAAACTTATCTGCATCGTAGACGTGCAGCGTGAGAACCGGCCCGAAGAGTTCTTCGCACATGGTTACGTACTGCGGGTCCTGGGCCACAATCAAGGTTGGCTCAATAAAGTAGCCTTTGCTCTTGTCATGGTTACCGCCGGCAATGATTTCCACCTGGTCATCGTTTTTGGCGGCATCAATGTACTTAGCCAGTTTATCGAATGACTTCTCATCAATCACGGCGTTGATGAAGTTACCGAAATCCTGTGGATCACCCATTTTCAGAGATTTCAGGTCTTCTACCACGTGGCCCTTCACTTCTTCCCAGATATTGCTTGGGATGTAGGCACGGGAAGCAGCCGAGCATTTCTGACCCTGGTACTCAAACGCACCGCGGGTAATGGCTACGGCAACCTCTTTGGCGTTCGCCGATTTGTGCGCCACTATAAAGTCTTTGCCACCGGTTTCCCCTACAATGCGCGGATAGCCGCGGTACGAGTTGATGTTTTCGCCAATGGTTTTCCAGATGTTGTTAAATACGCCGGTGCTACCGGTAAAGTGAATACCCGCAAACTGACGGTGCTTGAAGATGACATCGCCAGCCTCTGGTCCATCCACGTACACCAGGTTAATCACGCCGTCTGGCAAACCAGCGGCTTTGAACAGATCCATAATCACTTTAGCGGAGTACACCTGCGTGTTGGCAGGCTTCCAAACCACCACGTTCCCCATCATGGCCGGAGCGGCACACAGGTTGGCGGCAATGGAGGTGAAGTTGAACGGCGTCAAAGCGAACACGAAACCTTCCAGGGGACGGTGCTCCAGACGGTTCCACATGCCCGGCAATGACTCCGGCTGCATTTTGTAGATATCCGTCATGTACTTCACGTTGAACCGGAAAAAGTCAATCATCTCGCAGGCAGCGTCAATCTCGGCTTGGAAAGCGTTTTTGGATTGACCCAACATGGTAGCGGCGTTCATGCGCGCCCGGAAAGGTCCGGCCAACAGATCAGCGGCTTTCAGGAAGATAGCAGCGCGGCTTTCCCACGGCATGTGCGCCCATTGCTCACGGGCCTTCAACGCAGCGTCAATGGCTTGCTGCACGTGGCTGGCATTCCCGTAATGGTAGTTCCCGATGACGCGTTGGTGATCATGCGGAGGGGATACGGGCATCAGGTTGCCGGTGCGTACTTCCTCTCCTCCAATGTACATGGGTATGTCTAATTGCTGCTCGCGCAGCTCACGATAGGCTTGAAGCAGTTCTTCTCTTTCTTTGCTGCCCGGAGCATACCCTTTTACGGGTTCGTTAACCGGAATGGGGACATTGAAAAATCCGTTGGACATATTGGGTATTGGTTTTAAATTCAAGTATTGAGATAAACAAAGGTAGGGCTTTCGGGTAAAAAAGGCTAACGCATGGAAGCCAGTGGATTCACGGGCTTTTTACCCCAACGGCTGCCCTCCTGAAAGGTTAAATCTATACTGCCATGACCCCAAAAGATCATTTCTCCACCCAAGCCAGTCTGTACAAAAAGTTCAGGCCCACCTACCCCGATGCTCTGTACCAGCATCTGCGTTCCCTGGTTCCCTCCCCTGAATTGGCGTGGGACTGCGGCACCGGAAACGGACAGGTAGCCGTAGAACTCGCAAAATTCTGCCCGCACGTGCATGCCACCGACATCAGCGAGAAGCAGCTTTCACAGGCTCCAGCCTCAGACCGTATCACCTACCACCTGCTTCCGGCGGAGCACACCACTTTCCCGGACAACTCTTTTGACCTGATCACCGTGGGCCAGGCCGTGCATTGGTTTGATTTCGGAAAGTTCTACCAGGAGGTGAACCGGGTAGCTAAACCTAATGCGATTCTAGCCCTTTGGGGATATGGCGTACTCTCTATTTCCCCGGAGGTAGATCCACTTTTCTATCATTTCTACTCGCAAACGGTAGGGCCTTACTGGGATTTTGAACGAAGCTACGTGGACGAAGGCTACGCCACCATCCCTTTCCCGTTCCAGGAGGAGCCTGCTTTCACCGGCGCCATTACCACCCACTGGTCACTGCCTGAATTTGAGGGTTACCTGAACTCCTGGTCCAGCGTGCAGTCGTACATCCGGCAGAACGGAGAGAACCCGGTGAACGGGTTGATGGAGAAGGTAAAGGAAATCTGGCCACAAAACGAGACCAAAGAAGTACGATTTCCAGTTTTCAGCCGGATAGGAAGGATACAGAAATGAGGCTCCTTTTGGGCTTGTTTTGAGAAAACGGGCCCAGAAGGACTTTGATCTTAACAGAGAGTAACTGCCTTGTTACGGTTTTCTGTTGATGTCGGCAATTACCCGTATGTTTAGGAACAAAATATTAAACGGATAAGCTTATTTGTGTCTTTTATCCGGTAGTTATGGCCAATTATAAAAATGAAGAAAGATTATAAAGTTGAATCTGAGACACTAGCTAAAGCCATAGACATTGCAGTAGAAAGCGTAAAAAATGTTCCCCCAGAAGGCTTCAATAGTAGTCACAAAGAGCACTTTATAACCGTCTATCTCGATTGGAAGAATAAAATCTTAAATCCTGAACCGCAATTCAAAAATCTAAATAGCCTTAAATTTAGTGAGCGGGATGTGTTTACCTACTTCCAAGAGGCAAAAGGTGCCACTGTGGAATTGTTCTGGAAAAAGTTGACTGAAGCAGGACTCCCATACAAAAGGAAAAATCCACTTTCCCCGATTCTGAAAAGAAAAAGGATTAAGGATGACTTAGAATTTGAGTATGTTACTGACGTAGTAGTAGCGCTTGAGCAAGACGGTACTATCACTCAAGAACAGGCAAAGGAATTGAAAAATATGATTGGCGAATATGAAAGCCGTAAAAAATAACAGGCCATAACAACGTGTAAACGCCAGCATCGGCCGACGGCCTCGCCGCCGTTTACACGAGGCCGTTGTGACAATGTTTAAAATGAAAAAAGCTATTATCTCATTGATTCTATTCCTTGCTTTTCGATTTGCTAACGGACAGAGTTGGGATTATAATGATGTAAAATTTGAGGGCAAACATATTGTTGAAGTAATCAAAGTTAAAACAGTTAATAAGGGCAAGCAAAATGAAGGCCGATTAATAAATGTTCTGAGCTTTGACGAGAGAAATAATCAAATAGAGGAGGTAGATGAAAAGGGTTTGTTCCTGCGCTACGTCTACAACGCTGAGGGCAATGTGGTAGAACAGCAGTTCTTCGAAGGATTCAATAAAGATGGCAGGAGGATTCCTTCAGACAAATGGTTGTACTATTACGAAAGAGGCTTGCGCACAAAAACAGTAATGCTCCGATTCATCGGCAACAGATGGGTAAAGGAAGACTCAACGCACCAAGAATATCTCTTTAATTCTAAGGGGCAAATAACTGAGGAGAGATTCTACACAGAAAAATTACTGTGGACTAGTTTCTCTTTCTATGATGGAGTCACAAGCCCAAAGCGGCTTCATTACTACGACCATTTAGGCAACCTGTATCAAGCCGGTGTAACGAAGCAAGTTACTGTCGGGGCAAGTGGAGATACAATGAGCACTAAAACCTACACGTATGACGCTTTAGGCAACACAATAAAAGTTATCCTGACAAAGGCGGGCAATAAAGTTGAGCAAATAAAGACTTTCAAGTACAATGAAAAGCAACAGCTAATCGAAGAGACACAGCTCTTGGGGAACGGCACTTTATTCCTTACCAACACCTACGAGTACAATAGTAAAGGATTGATAAAGAAGAAAAAGTCTTTTGGAATCGACCCAAGTCAAACTATAGAAATTTTGCACAAACATTTGTAAGAAAATCTGTCACAACGATTTGTAAACACTATGCGTCGGTCAACGGCCTCGCCAGTCATTTAGCTAAATAGGTTATGGGCATTTATTATAATTAACCTTTGAAGAAATTCCTAGTAGCAGTGTTGATTTTGTTTACGGGCTGCAAAGCAACGTTCAGGCAAAGTAAGCCTGAAACTGCTTGTGAGTTGGTGAGCATTGAAAGAGAAATTCCTGCAGACAACGGTAGTTTCTTCCAAGCTCACTATAAAGATTTCTCAAAATCAAACAGGCCCGGGATTTTGTGGTACTCAAGAGGAACGGGCGAACCAAGAATAGTGGTAATAGAAGTAACTGGTGCTGGTATTAACGGAAGAATAGTAGGGGAAAGTGGATTTCACCAAAGTATTAGCTTCCCAGCTGAGGAAAAGCAGGCATTCAGAATGCTTCTTTCCGACATTCAGAAGCAAAACGTTGTACAGGATTGCAAAGAACCCCTACCAACGCATGCCACTGTTACTTCCGTCTACATTAAAAATAATGACTCAAGCAATTTTACCTTTTACTCTTTGCATTCACCTTTCAAATTAAGTGAGTTCTCCAAAGCAAAATTGGGAAGCGCTTACAGGCTAATGGAAATGACATACTATAAAATGTACAAGCCTACATTGTGAAGAAATAACTACCCATACCAAAACCTAAACGCCAGCTTTGCCCGATGTCTTTCGCCGTCGTTTATACTAGACCGTTTACTAACTTTTGAACATTTCATGGATTATTCAACTATAGAGGTAACAGATCGGGAAAGCTTTTCAGAGTTTATCAAATTGTTTTTAGTAGACTTTGAAAGGAACCATGATAAGTGGACAAATAATGATCTTCCCTCATTTTTAGAGGCAATACAGAGATACTCAGAAGATTTAGACGGTTATTATAAAAACGTACATCCTGAAACAGATGCTAATGTCCCATCTTGGAAGGTATTTGCTGATATTATCAGAGGAGGTGTCATGTATGAATAACAGCTTTGTATTGCAGGTTAAAATTAAACTATAGAAGCACTAAAGCCTTCGAAGCTTAAACACAAAGATTCAACATACTGCTAAATCTAAAAGGAGCAGGTTTGAAGCAGTAGAGACTCTCATTACCTCTACTGCTTCAAACCTGCTCCTTGATGTACTACTGGGTATCTAATTTGAGGCCCGTTTTGTCAAAACAGACTCAAAGCTTTACACGTCAAACAAGAAAAACGGCATCGCAAAGCCGGCTTTCTGTAGAATGGGTTTGGCTACGTTAAATACCTTTATTCCTTTGGAGGTCTCCCCTTCCAGAGTTCCTACGTGGGCGTGCCCATGGAAACAAGCTAGCACGTTCTGCCGGTCTAGTGGCTCGGCCAGGCGGGAGCAGCCCAGGAACGGGTGGATGGCCTCGGGTTCCCCTTCTACCGTGGCTTTGATGGGCGAGTAATGCAGCACCGCTATTTTCTTTACCCCAGGGTACTCTGTGTCTAAGCGGGAAAGGCCGGCTTCCAATTTGAGGGCCTCGTCTACGGCTTCCTGCACAAAGGCTTTGTTGCTAGTCTCGCCAAACATGGACAGCATGTATTTGTCAAAACCGCCGCCAAAACCCTTTACGCCCGCAAAGCCCACGTTCTTAATAACCACGGCATCGCCGTCCAAGAAATGTACGTTGTCGCGCACCAGACAAGATCTAATCTCATCATGCTCGTGCTTGTCATGGTCATGGTTGCCCAGTACGCAGACCACCGGAATGGTGCAGGCCCGCATCTCCTCGGCCAAAACCTCAGCTTCTTTGGCGTAGCCATGGTCAGTGAGGTCGCCACAGAGCAACAGGATATCTGCTTGTTCAGAGGCCGCTTTGAAGAAATCAACCCACTTGCCTTTGTCCGTCTCCCGTACGTGAATGTCGCCCACGGCCGCAATTCTCACTGGTTTCTGCACCTCAGAAGAAGGCACAGGCAGTTCTGACGATTGCGGGGCAGTAGGCTGTAAGGGTTGAACGGGCTGCGGCGAAATGATGGATTGTGGTTGTTGTTCCATTCTGGTTTAGAGTTTAGACGCTAGGCAATAGAGGACAGACTTCTTGTTTAAGTCATAGAATACGGGAGAAGAACGGGGCTAGGTTTACCCCTGACGCGCGCACGCTTCTTTCCCCTTGAAAATCAAACCTCTAAAATCTACTATCCGGTATCTGTTAAATGGTCATAATGGTCATGGCCTTGAAGCCCCACTCGGTAACCGCCGGAGCGTACTGGGTCTGGTCAATAAGCAAACCACGACACACTTTCTCGGTAGGTGGTGGCATGTCAAACTGCTCTTTAGCGCGCAGCAGCAGTTCATCAAACATCCAGCGCGGTATGATATCTCGCTCAGATGGATACACAAATTGAAATGACAGGAATTGCATTAAGACTAATTGCCAGTGTTGCTCCAAGGTCTGCAGAATGCGTTCCCAGTCCATGTGCTCGCCGTGGCGAAGGATGAGGTGGTTCAGGTCTGAGCCATCATAACGCTCGCGGTTCTGCACATAGATCTTGCAGCGGAAAAGGTCTTCGGCGGAGATGTATTTCACCGGCACACCAAACTCAGTCCCCTCAGGGGCTCTCCTAAACCACCCGTCATTCACCGGCATGTTGTTGCCCGGATTGTTGAAGATGAAGTCTACGTATTTCCCATCTTTGAAGGCCTTGGCCAACCAGCGGGCATCCACCAGTTCGGTCTTGAAGCCTTCATCGTTGAAAATCTTGAGCAAACGAGGGCAGTCGCCTGCCTTGCAGAACACGTCCATGTCTTTCATGGGGCGTTGCATGCCGGTATACTGCCTAAGGGCAAAACCGCCGCCCATCAAAAAAGGCAATCCGCTTTCGTGCAGCATTTTGAGAGCTTGCGGGTAAAATTCCTGGGCCACCTCAGGGGCCATATCGTCTAGTTCCATAATATATATCCAGTGCTGATAGGTAGAAAGATGTTTGCCGATGAAGGTCTTGTTTCCCTGCCCTGCTTTAATTGAGAAACAGGTGGTATAGCATTTACTGAATCCTTGGAAAAATGTTATCCAGAAATCCCTTAAGATGCCCTTACCATGCGGATTGGCCTCCTTTCAGACCATTTTCAGCAAAATAGGCGCCATTCAGAAAAGGGGCATTTGCTTGGGTTCTGGGCAGGTCTGCGTAAGTTTGGGTTTTTACAAAGAGAAAGCGATGTCTGGAAAGAAAGTAAAATATATCCTGATGGCGGTGTTTGCGGCCCTCATCATCTGGTTTGTGCAGGATGCCTTCACCCAACCCGGCGTGCAGGACCTAGAAGGAGGCTTTGAGGAAGTAGCCATGTACCGGAACGAGAACAACACCGGCCCTATCCAGCGCATTTACGCCGTCACGGTTTCAGACAGCCTTTGGGACCAGATGCAAGCGTACGGCGACTACATGCCCCACACCAAATACGGCACTACCAAAGTGTATTTCTTTTTGAAAGGCCAACCCGCACCCTCCCAGGTAAGCCCCGGCGAGCAGAATTTTGATGCGGAGTTTCAGCAGCACTGCTTGGCCAAGTACGAGAAGGATGCCATGGGGCAGGTGAGTTTAGAAAAGCGGCCGTTTGCCAGGTAAGATTCAGGCTTACCTCTGATGAGGCGAATAGGGGTATTTCAAGGTTGAGGCATCTCTTACTTCTGGAGGCAACACTTCCAGATGCCTGAACTCTTCCTACACCTCTATGAAAAAACTTCTTCTCCTCAACCTCTTCCTCTTCGCAGTCCACTTCTCTTGCTTGGGGCAACAAAAGCCAACCACCCAGCTTGGCGTAATAGCCGGACCAACCCATACTTTTATAAAGAGAACCAACCTCTCCTCCCCACAATTTACAAACATAGAAAGCGACTTCAGGGTAGCGGCAGGGTTATCTTTGAAGCATTCCTTTGGTTGGCTATTCCTTAGGGGCGATTTACTTTACGAAAACAAAGGGTTCAGAACCGATTACCGGCATTTCAGTGAGAATGGGCAATTCACCGATGGCTATTACATCAAGTCCCATTTCCAGTACCTGACACTTCCCCTTTTAGCAGGGATAACTATAAAGAACACCGGCTTCTTTGTGAATGCAGGACCTTATCTAGGAGTCCTCTTAAAGCATAACCACACCTCTGACGCCCCAATAGAATTCTCAGATAATGATTGGGAGTACAATTACAAAAAGATGGATGTGGGTGCTTCCGGAGGCATTGGCTATTCCCGTGCCATCAGTTCTACCCTTAGCGTAAGCGCAGAAGCACGATATAATAAAGGCTTCTATGATATCAGAAAGAGTTCCGAAGTGTATAACAGCAACTCTACTAACGTGCTGTTTGGCCTTCATTACAGTTTGGGTAACAAATAGTATTCTCATTCTGTTTTTGGCCTACTTCACTCAAAACAGCCTCTAAACAAAACCTTCATTGCATAAATCTAAGAACCTGCTTTAGGCACGTTCTTTCCGTTGCGGATTCGAATCAGAATCGATTAACTTTGTAGAGCGATGGAGAATTTTGTTGTATCGGCCCGTAAATATCGTCCAACTACGTTTGATAGCGTGGTGGGGCAGCACCATATTACCACTACTTTAAAGAACGCAATCAGCAGCAACCACCTGGCGCAGGCATTCCTGTTCTGCGGCCCGCGGGGCGTGGGTAAAACCACCTGCGCGCGTATTCTGGCCAAGACCATCAACTGCCAGAACATCACGCCAGAGGTAGAGGCCTGCAACGTTTGTGACTCTTGTAAGAGCTTCAACAACAACAGTTCGTTCAACGTGCACGAGCTGGATGCTGCGTCCAACAACTCCGTAGAAGATATCCGGAATTTGGTGGAGCAGGTGCGTTATGCGCCACAGACGGGCAAGTACAAAATCTACATCATAGATGAGGTGCACATGCTTTCCAACTCGGCCTTCAACGCGTTTCTGAAGACCCTGGAGGAGCCGCCGGCCTACGCCATTTTCATTCTGGCCACTACGGAGCGCCACAAAATCATCCCAACTATTCTTTCGCGCTGCCAGATCTTTGACTTCAACCGCATCCGGATTGAGGACATGGTGCAGCACCTGGGCCGCATTGCCAAGAAAGAGGAAATCAAAGCCGATGACGATGCCCTGCACCTGATCTCGCAGAAAGCTGACGGTGCTCTGCGAGATGCTTTGTCCATCTTTGACCAGATGGTGACCTTCTCGGGTAACCACCTCACCTACAAGGCCACCGTGCAGAACCTGCACATCCTGGATTATGATTATTACTTCCGCCTGACGGAATACTTACTTTCGCAGAACCTGAGCGGCGCCTTGCTGCTTTATGACGAGATTCTGAAAAACGGCTTTGATTCGCACAACTTCGTGCTGGGCATTGGCGAGCATTTCAGAAGCTTATTGGTGTGCAAAGACCAGGTAACGGTGCAGTTACTGCAGGTTTCTGACAATATCAAAGTACGGTACGCGCAGCAGGCACAGGAGGCTTCTCTGAGTTTCTTGTTGTCAGGACTGAACCTGGTGGGAAGCTGCGACCAGAACTTCAAAGCCGCTAAGAATCAGCGGTTGCACGTGGAACTATTGCTCATGAAACTGGCGCACTTGCCGCATGCGCTGCAGTTAGCCTCAGATGTCTCTCTAGCCGGGGACGTCAAAAAAAAAACTAATGGAAGTTCCGGCGTAGCCCCGGCAAATGGCTTAAGTTCGACTCCTGCTGTAGCACCACAAGCTCCGCCTGCTCCGGTCGCACCGCCAGTTGCAACTACCCCGGCTCAACCCGTTTCAGTGCCTTCTGCCCAAAACAGCTCAGAAACACACCACAACACGGCTCCGGCTGATATGGACGCTGGTCAGGACCCGGTGTTTGATACTTATCCCTCCCAAGCCCCCTCGCTGGTTCCCTCGGCCGCCCCGCCCTTGCCTACTCCTGCCGTTGCAGCGCCCGCGGCTCCTTTGCGGACCGTAGCCTCTCCCCTGGCTAGCCGGAAACTCTCCAAGCTGCCCAGCCTGAAGAACATTGAGGAAAGAGTAGCCGCCTCGGCAACCCCAATGGTGGAAGTGCTGGAAGAGGAAAACGAGGCCTACGTACCCGGTTCTTTGCCTACAATTAACGAGCACAAGCTGCAGCAACTCTGGAAACAGTACGTTGACAAGGTAAAGCACACCGACCGCACCCTGGAGTACACCATCCTGAACCGCGAGTGGTACTTTGACGCCGAGAAAGCCGAGGTACATTTGCAGGTGGAAAATGAGGTACAGGTAGCCGAGTTCAACAGTTTCAAGCCCGAGTTCCTTTTGTACCTGCGCCAAGCCTTGGGCCACAACCGCCTGCAGGTGCACATAGATGTGGTGCAACAGGCCAGCGGCCGCAAGCTCTACACCTCCCAAGACAAGTACAATTACCTGGCCGATATCTACCCGGTTCTGAAAGACCTGAAAAACCGCCTAGGTCTGGATACCGATTTCTAAAAACCTTTTCGTAAACCTGTGGGGCATTTTGCACGTCTCACAGGTTTATTTGTTTCCCCCGTCCATGAACCAGCACCTCTTCAACCGTAAAACCGATTCTTTTTTTGGCAGTCTCCGTTACCTAGGCTATCTGCTGCTGCCAGCGGGCATCATACTGGGCGGTTCCCCCTTGTGGTCTGGTGCTGATAAGGTACAGATGCTGTCTGTAGGAACTTTATTGTTTTTGCTAGGACTTCTCTTTCAAAGTACTTACCACGGGTTTCAACTGGATTTCCAGAACCGCCGCGTGCGGGAATACTTGAGTATGTTTGGTCTCAAAACCGGCAAATGGGCGCCTTTACCGTCGTTCAAACAAGTTATCCTGACTTCCAACCTGGGCCACGCCGATGCCTATGATCATGACCACGAGCACGGACATCCCCATCATGACGAGCCTGCCCCGCTGGTGACCTGGTACACCATCGGTTTGTACTCCACCTCCGCAGAACCCGACTATGAACTCCGCACCGACAACCAACAGGACGCCCTTCAAACATTGAACCTCCTAGCCGACCGGCTCAACATCCCCGCCGAAAACCGAACCGTTTCTCCTACTTCCCCTTTGTAGATTGAAAACCGTGTACTTTCATTGTTTGGGTTATTCTCACTCGCTAGAAGCAATTTAGGGTTCGATCAGACCTTCCATTCTACTGCAGTTGCAAACTGCAGTAGAATGGAAGGTCCAAGTCACAGACTTGAACCATGAAAAGAAAAGGTTGGGAACTTGAACCACGGAAAATGGTGGCTATGCAACTTCAAGTTTGAAGATCCCTTTTCCAGTCTTTCGGCAGAGCGCCTTTGTTTTAGACCTGGTGCCGCGCATGCGGCAGGCCTGCTGGCCAAGGCTAAAACAGAAGCGCTCTGCCGAAAGACGAGGCCCCGCGGCCTTGAGCGCACCAAAGCCAAGTTGCAACATTAAAGCTAAGAGAAACAGACTAACAAAAGCTACGCCCACAACCCATCTCCCCTGTTTCCCCAAAACCAAGCCATAAGCCCCCCACACTTTCCACCCCATCAAAACCGTTAGGATAAACAGGAAATAATCTATTGCATTTCCTATATTTGATCATCATCTGATTCCTAATCCCAAACCTTGTGAAGAGAAGATTTTTATCCTTGTATATGGTAGGCGCATTGCTGTTTGCCCAGTGCAAGACCAGCACCCCTACCCAAACGGCGAGCTCCCCAGCTCCGGCCCCTGCGGCAGAGGCAAAAGAGGAATTCAAGTACGCTACCGTTCCTAACGATCCGCTGAAAGCCCGCATCTACACCCTGGACAACGGCCTCAGGGTATATTTGACCAAATATGAGAATGCACCCAGAATCCAGACCTACATTGCTGTGCGCGCCGGTAGCAAGAACGACCCGGCCGATGCCACGGGTCTGGCGCACTACCTGGAGCACATGGCCTTCAAAGGTTCTACGCGCTTAGGTACCATTAACTGGGAAAAGGAAAAAGAAGAGTTGGGCAAAATTGAGGCTTTGTACGAGCTGTACCGCACCCAGAAAGACCCGGCCCTGCGCAAGAAAACCTACCACCAGATTGATTCCATCTCGGGGGTGGCTGCCAAATACGCAGTGCCCAATGAGTATGACAAACTGGTGGCGGCCATGGGCATGAACAACTCCAACGCCAGCACCTGGGTGGAGCAGACCATCTATTACGGCGATATCCCCAGCAACCAGTTAGACAAATGGGCCATGCTAGAGGCAGAGCGTCTGGGTGTGATGATCCCGAGGCTGTTCCATACCGAGCTGGAGGCTGTGTACGAAGAAAAAAACCGCTCGCTGGACTCTGACCAGAACAAAGCCTTTGAAGCGGCTTTCGCGGCCTTGTTCCCCACGCACCAGTACGGCGCCCAGACCACCATTGGGACGGTGGAGCACCTGAAGAACCCATCCATTACCGAGATCAAGAAGTATTTTGACAAATACTACGTGCCCAACAACATGGCAATTGCCATGAGCGGCGACCTGGACTTTGACCAGACCATCAGGACCCTGAACGAGCATTTCGGGCGTTGGCAGAAGAAAGCCGATCCGGCGTATACCGCTCCGCAGGAGAAGCCCATCACGGCTCCTATTGTGAAAGAGATTCTAGGCCCTGAGTCTGAAATGCTCTTGATGGCGTACCGTTTTCCGGGCATTAAATCAAAAGATGCCCTGGTGTTGCGCATGATAAACCAGATATTGAGCAACGGGCAAGCGGGTCTGATTGATTTGAACATCAACCAGAAGCAAGCGGCCCTGGGTGCCGGCTCCTTCGCTGAGATCTACAACGACTACTCCGCCCACTTCCTGACCGGGAACCCGCGCCAAGGCCAGACCTTGGACCAGGTGAAAAATCTGTTGCTGCAACAGATTGAGTTGGTGAAGAAAGGCCAGTTCGAGGATTGGTTAATTCCGGCTATCGTGAACAAAAACAAGATCAGCAAAATGCAGGCCTACGAGAGCAACGCCGCCCGCGCCACCGCGTTTGTGGATGCCTTCATTGCCCGCCAGGACTGGGCCGAGTACCTCAAACAGGAAGAGAACTTTGAGAAAATCACCAAACAGGATGTGATGGACGTAGCCAACCGTTACTACGGGAACAACTACGCCGTTATCTACAAGCGCACGGGCCAGGACCCAACGGCACAGAAAGTAGAGAAACCCACCATTACGCCGGTGCCGGCCAACCGTGAGGCCCAGTCTGAGTTTTACAAGCAAGTGGCCAGCCGCACCGTGTCTGAGCTGCAGCCGCAGTTTGTGGATTACAAAAAAGACATCCAGCAGGGCAGCCTGAAGAGCAACATTCCGGTGTACTACACCAAAAACCAGGAAAACGGCCTGTTCAACCTGTTCTACATCCTGGACATGGGCACCAACAATGACCTCAAACTGGGTCTGGCCGTGGATTACCTCCAGTACCTGGGCACTGACAAATACTCTGCCGAGGAACTGCAGAAAGAGTTCTTCAAGATTGGTTGCTCGTTTGGCGTTTCCTCTGGTCAGGACCAGGTCTATGTTTCCCTCACCGGCTTAGACGCGAACCTAGAACAGGGCTTACAGCTGTTTGAAAGCCTCCTGCAGAATCCCAAAGCCGATCAGAAAGCCCTGGATGACATGGTGGCCGGTATCCTGAAAGACCGCAAAGACGCCAAGCTGAACAAAAACATCATCCACAGCGTGGCCATGGTGAACTATGCCAAGTACGGCCCTAAGAACCCGTTCACCCATATCCTGAGCGAGCAGGAACTGAAGAAAGTAAAGCCCGCTGAGTTGGTGTCCCGCATCAAGAGCATTCCTACGTACCAGCACCGGGTGCTTTACTACGGTCCCAGAGAGTTGCAGGCGATTACCGCCACGCTCAACACCGGCCATATTGTACCGGCTGCTCTGAAACCGGTCCCGGCGGAGAATGCCTTCAAGGAGCTGGACATCAAAGACCGCAAAGTGTATTGGACGAACTATGACATGGTACAAGCCGAGTTGCTGTTTTTGACCAAGTCTCTCAATTATGACCCTAAACTGGTCCCTACCATCAGGCTGTACAACGAGTACTTTGACGGCGGCATGGGCGCCATTGTGTTCCAGGAACTCCGTGAGTCCCGTGCCTTGGCGTACTCGGCTAGCTCACGTTTTGCCAATGCCAGCCGGAAAGACCGCGCCAACTACATCATGTCGTACATCGGCACCCAGTCAGACAAACTACCCGAAGCCATGGCCGGTATGCAGGAACTGTTAAACGATCTGCCTTTGGCCGAGACCAACTTCACCAACGCTAAGGCCTCGGTGCGCAACAGCATCGCCACCGAGCGGATTAACAAGGTGGGTATTCTGATGAACTATGAACAAGCTCGCAAAATGGGCATTGACCATGATATCCGCCGTGATATTTACGAGAGCCTGGATGCCCTTACCTTAGATCAGATCAAGGCTTTCCAGCAACAGTTTGTGAAAGGACAGAACCAGACCATTCTGGTCATCGGTTCCAAAGATAGGCTCAACTTCAAGGAACTGGCCAAATACGGCACTGTGAAGCAGCTGACCTTGAAAGAGCTGTTCGGGTACTAGCCAATAGTGATTTCCTAGTTATTAGAATTTAGAAGAAGGAGCAGTTATTGGTTGCTCCTTCTTTGTTTTAGGGCTGTTTTTATGAACATAGGTTAGAAACGATGTGGCTAAAAACGCTTATATAGTATTCCTTAAATATACATCTACATTTAGCTGAACCACCTCATTAGAAAGCCCGAACACAAGGAGTAGACTGCTTTACAAACTCAATAGCTTGACCAGTAGACATATTTACACAGAAGTTAAGTAATAAGTATGCAAAGCATACGACTCATAAGCAAAAGGCTAAACTCTACTCCTTGAAAGAATTGAATTATGAACAAGGCATCATTTTTTAAGGTAAGGATTTGGTTTACGGCGCTGGTAGCTATTGCTATTTGGTCGCTGTTAAGTTATCAGCAGTATAATGGAGGCGTGCCCAGCCACCATCTTCTAGCAGATGAAAGTTTGCCTTCTTTATCCAATTGGTGGGGAGCGCTTCTGTTGCCGGTATTGACCTGGATTCTGTTGTACCGCATAGAGAAAAGGATTTTCAATAATCAGGAAGCAACGCATCTTGTTGCCTTGCAATCACTGAAACCTGTGCTCTATGGGTTTGTGGGAGCCTTGCTGTTTGGCGCTGTGCTCTCCTTCTTTTTCACCCTGCGCTACATGGAGGTGCCCAACTACATGCTATTGGGATTATTTGCCCTAGCTTTATTTCTGCCTGTTTACCGCGCGCAGTGCCTGTTGGGTTTTGTGCTGGGAATGACCTATACCTTCGGGGTGGTTCTGCCTACTGCCTTCGGACTCATTTTTTCAGCCATCACCATCGTGATCTATCTCATCTTAAGACCATCTATTTTGTTTGTTTTCTCAAAACTGATGCGGAAGCAACCCACCCAAGCTTAATCTTTTAGCTGCCAAGGCCATCCGCTCTTTTGCTGGTGAAGCCTATCTCCATTTTCAGGTTGTTTTCACCAAAACAAGCTAATAACGCTTATTCCTCCCGCCTTTAAAATAATTCTTCCTACACCTGTGATTTTCTGTTGGCTTGCTACACTAATGGGGTGAAGATTGATTTAGATGGACCTACACCACCAGTTTACCAGCGTCATCCAAGAGAATAAAGGCTTGATTTGTAAGGTGTCGGCTATGTACACCAACACCGCAGATGACCGAAACGACCTGAAACAGGAGATTGTGTACCAGCTTTGGAAGTCGTTTGGGACGTTTAAGCAGGATTCTAAACTGAGCACCTGGATGTACCGGGTGGCCCTGAACACGGCCATCTCGCACCTCAAGCAAACCAAGCGAAGAGTCAGCACCATTCCCCTGGAACTGGAGGCGGATCGGTTTGCTGAGGACTATGACAAGACCGAGGAAGAGCAGATTCAGCAACTACACACCCAGATTCAGAGCCTCAACCTTCTGGACCGAGGTATCATTCTGCTGTTTCTGGAAGGAAAGAAGTATGAAGAGATTGCCTCTATCATTGGGATTAGCCTCAGCAACGTGGGCACCAGAATCTCTCGCATCAAAGAGAAATTAAGATCGCAACTAGTTAAACAAACTGCATAATGGAACTGGAAGAAATGCAACAGGCTTGGGGGAAACTAAGCAAACGAGTAGAACAACAAGAAACCTTAAACACCCAATTATTAGAGAAATCAACCCGCCAGAACTACCACTCCCGGTTGAACAGAATCAAGTATTCTGAATTTATAGGCACCTTGGTTTGCTATGCGGCCGCCGGGTACGTGAGTGTGCACCTTACCAAGATAGAAGGACTTTGGATGCAGATCTTGGCAGTTTTGACCATTGTAGTGCTGTTAGTGTTGCCCATTCTGTCGCTGGCCTCGGTGCGGGCGGTCAGGGGTGTAAACATCTCAGTGGCTACCTATGTAGAAACCATTCAAGCCTTCGCCTGGCAGAGAATCAGGTTTCAGAGATTGCAGAAAATCAATGTGTTTTTAGGACTAGTGCTACTGCTTACTTCTTTGCCGGTTTTTGCGGCCATCAAAGGCAAAGACCTTACTCAGATTCCTTACCTCTGGACGTTAATGGTGCCCGTAGGTGCGGCAGTGTTTCTGGGATTCGCCTATTGGGTGCTGAGGTCCTACAACAAGATTTTAACTGAGATGGAAAGCCTACTCACCGATATTGAAAGGTAAGATGGAACGCCAGCACTTATACAAACTGCTTATACTGCTATAGTAGCAGGGAGTTTCATAAATAATGAATAATGGAAAAGGGACGACTGCTGGTTGTCTCTTTTTCGTTTTTGGGCTGTTTTCACTAAAAGCAGGGTAAAAACAACAACTTCCCTTATGATGCAAACCAGCTGCAAAACATACAAGTAATTATATATAGGATTTTCTTATGAGTGATCGGTAAAATCAGCTTACTTTTAAATATCAATCCTTAAACAACTTTTAACCATCCTTCCCTTTCTCCCCTTCACCTCTCATGCGAGCAATTCTCTTCATTTTATTACTTCTTCCGGCGCTTTGCTTTGGCCAGGCGGCCAGGCAGAACGAAAACCTAATCACCATCGGCACCAAAGAAACCATCCATTCGGCTATTCTAAAAGAGGCCCGACACTTGTGGGTGTATGTGCCTAAATCTGGTGATGGCGCGAAAACGCGATACCCGGTGATGTACCTGTTAGACGGAGACGCTTTTTTTACGTCCATGGCCGGCACAGTAGAATATCTGAGTGGACAAGGCAAAATGCCTGAAATGATCATAATAGGCATTGAAAGCCCAGACCGGGTGAGGGACCTGACGCCAACCCATTATCCGTTCTACGCAGACGGAAGGGCAACCAACGATTTAAAGACTTCAGGCGGAGGAGCCAACTTTATGGCCTTTCTGGAGAAGGAACTCATGCCGTACATTGAAAAGCGGTACCAAACCCAGCCATACCGCATGCTAGTGGGGCACTCCCTGGGTGGTTTGACCGTCTTGCAGGCCCTGGTGCACCAACCAGCCCTGTTTACTTCTTACGTGGCCATTGACCCTAGCGTTTGGTGGGACAAGCAACTCATCATGAAACAGGCCGAGAGAGTACTCACTCAAAAAGATTATGCCGGCGAAAGCCTCTTCTATGCTGTTGCCAACACCATGGAGAAGGGAATGGATACCGTGCGGGTGGTGCAGGACAAAACCCAAGGCAATCATAATGTGAGAAATCACCTGCTTTTCAGGGAGACGCTCAGAAAGAGCAAGAACTTGGCCTGGGCCTGGAAATATTACCCAGAAGACAACCATGGCTCGGTGCCGTTCCCGGCGCAGTATGACGCCCTGCGGTATTTCTTTAAAAATATGAGCTAGATAAGGACTTAAAAGATTCTACCGTCACCGTAGACTACCTCAAAAACCACTTCCGTACCGTGTCTGCCCTACTACAGTACCAGGTGCTGCCCTCAGCGGGGACGGTGAACGCGCTTGGCTACATTGCCCTGGGTAACAAGCAGTATGCAAGGGCCTACCAGTTCTTCAAGCTGAACATAGACAACTATCCCACCAGCTCTAACCCACATGATTCTATGGGAGATTACTATCTGGCCATAGGCGATAAGAAGAAAGCAATAGAAGCATTTAAGAAAGCTCTGTCTCTGGAGGAAGTAGCAGAAACCAGACGCAAGTTGAAGCAGCTAGAAGCCGGTCAGTAAGGTTCCAGCACATAGCTTGATTTGTAAAACGAAGAGGGAGCGGCCATGGGTTGCTCCTTCTTCGTTTTTGGGCTGTTTTAGAGAAAACAGGACTAAAACGCTGCCTCAGTTTCCTCAAAGGAAGAATGGGGTTTATACCTAATTGCTTTTTTCAGGGGAACATCCACACTTCAAGACCGTTAGACCTAATTCGTATTTACTTTTTAGCGCGGCAGGTGCTTCTTTGAAGGTAGTGGTGTATTGTACCATACCAACCTGTTGCGCCTGGCTGATCATATGTTTACCTACCTTTAAACGGCAAACCGGCTAGGGTGCTTTCTCCGGCTCATCCAGAGCAGGAAAGCACAGCCTTCCTTTTACCATCTTCGGATGACCAACAATACGCTTACATGAAAAGTACCAACAACCCTCCCCTCTTCAAACTGAGTCTGATTTCCCTTTTATTGGGCGGTTTCAGCATAGGAATGACCGAGTTCCTGATGATGGGTATTCTGCCCGATATGTCTAAAGCCCTTAACATTTCCATCCCGGAAGCGGGCCACCTCATTTCCATTTACGCCTTGGGCGTGGTGATTGGCGCGCCTTTGATGGTGGGCCTCACCTCCAACATGCCGCCCAAAAAAGTGCTGATTGGCCTGATGCTGATGGTGGGCATCTTCAATGGCTTGTTTGCCTTGATGAGCAGTTATCCCTTATTAATGGCGACCAGGCTTCTGGCCGGTTTGCCGCACGGGGCATTCTTTGGCATAGGCGCCGTGGTGGCTAGCAAATTAGCGGAACCCGGCCGCGAGGCAAGGGCGGTATCGGTGATGTTTGCGGGGCTTACGGTCGCCAACATTATTGGGGTGCCTTTGGGGACTTTCATCGGCCACAACTATAGCTGGCGGTTTTCCTTTGCGTTGATTGCGGCCGTTGCCTTGGTAGCGGCGTTCGCGGTGAAAGTCTGGATGCCTTCGGTGAAATCAGAGTCGGAGACCAGCTTTCTCAAAAGCCTCAACATCTTCAAGCACAAGGAGCTTTGGTATATCATTGGCATCTCCACCATTGGCACCGGCGGCTTTTTTGCCTGGATCAGTTACATCGCTCCGCTCATGACCGAGGTAGCCGGCTTCAGCAATAACGTCATGACCATTATCATGGTGGTGGCAGGCCTGGGCATGGTCGTGGGCAATTTTGTGGGTGGTCGGTTGGCCGATCGGTTCTCTCCCTTGGCCACCACTACCTGCCTGCTGCTGTGCATGGTGGCCGCCCTGTTGCTCACCGTGGTGATGGTGCAATTCAAACCGACAGCCGTTCTCATGACCTTCCTCATCGGGGCTATTGGTTTTGGCGTGATCGCGCCCATGCAGATGCTCATTGTGCAGCAGGCCAAAGGTGCCGAGATGCTGGCTTCCTCCCTGTTGCAGGCTACTTCCAACATGGGCAACGCGTTAGGCGCTTTCCTGGGCGGGTTACCCATTGCCGCCGGGTTCGGGTATACGTCTCCGGAGTATGTGGGCGCCGCATTGGCCTTTACCGGGGTTTTGTTCTGCCTGTTGCTGGTAGCGGCACATAGACAGAAAGCCAGAAAACTGGCCATCGCGTAAACTCTTTCGTGGAAAGGGGTATTTTCCACGAAAACAGGTGCGAAACGAAAGCACCCTTTCATTCACTTCTCAACCTAAGACACCACCATGAATCAGATAGCACTAGTAGTGGGTTCCAGCGGAATTGTGGGCAGCAACCTGGCCCAGGAACTCCTCTCCCAGGGATGGACCACCTTCGGGCTGGCCCGCAACCCCAAAACCGATGTACCCGGCCTGCAACCCGTAGCCGCTGATCTGCAAAGCCCCGAGAATCTACAGGCCGCCTTAGCCGACATCACGCCCACGCACGTGTTTTTCACCAGCTGGATGCGCCAGGAAACCGAGGCCGAGAACATCAGGGTGAACAGCGCCATGGTCCGGAACCTACTGGATGTGTTGTCGCCGAAGAAATCGGTGCAGCACGTGGCGCTGGTGACCGGGCTGAAGCATTACCTGGGACCGTTTGAGGCTTACGCCAAAGACGGGTTCCTGCCCGAGACGCCGCTGCGCGAGGAGCATCCGCGCCTGGATATGGAGAACTTCTATTATGCCCAGGAAGACGAAGTGTACGCCGCCGCCGAGCGCGATGGCTTTACCTGGAGCATCCACCGGCCACACACCATCATCGGGAAAGCCGTGGGCAACCTCATGAACATGGGCACCACCCTGGCCGTCTACGCTACCATTTGCAAGGAGACCGGCCGGCCGTTCCACTGGCCAGGTTCCTCCGCACAATGGAACGGCCTCTCTGACGTGACCGATGCCCGTGTGCTGGCCAAGCACCTGGTATGGGCCGCCACCACTGAAGCCGCTCGCAATGAAGCCTTCAACGTAGTCAACGGCGAGTACTTCCGCTGGAACAAACTGTGGTACCAGTTGGCCCAATGGTTCGGCGTGAAAGCCGTGGGCTATGACGGTACCATGCATCCGCTGGAAGCGGAGTTAGCCAATGACGGTCCGCTCTGGCAGCAGATCGCCGAGAAATACAACCTTGCAGAACCCAACCTGGACCGCCTGGCCTCGGCCTGGCACACCGACCTGGACCTGGGGCGCCCCATCGAGGTCATGACCGATATGTCCAAAAGCCGCCAACTGGGTTTCCACGTCTACCAAAGAACCGATGAGTCCTTCTTTGACCTGTTTGAGCAGTTGCGGAAAGACCGGTTGATTCCGTAGAAGTAGCTGGCCTTAGACTTGCTAAAAGAAAAAAGTATTTAAGACGATTTACCTCTTGATGAAAACAAAGGAGGAGCAACTGCAGAGTTGCTCCTCCTTTGTTTTTAGTACGTTTTAGGAAAAAGAAGCCGAAAGCAGAAAGGGCTCATATAATATTTGAAGTATATAGTATATTCGGCAGCGCGGTTCCGTTTATCCAACCAACGGTGAGCGTGTAAACGGAAGTTTGGCTACAAACAAAGCAGCAATAACTGGAGCAGGTCCTTATACACAGTAGTTATGCCTCATGCTAAGATAAAAAGTAACAAATTATAAGTGAGCAAGACCAGTACCCATATTACTAAAAGCATAGACTCTTCCATTGAAATAAATGGAAAGCCTGAAATAATTTGGGATAACATTACTAATGTTAAAATTGAAAAATTCTCCGACCCATTTATTTTTAAGTTACTGGACATTCCAAAACCTTTAAGAGCTGAAGTTCTTTCAGAAGGAAAGGGAGGAAAGCGAATTGCTTATTTTGACACTGATAAAAGGTTTATACAAGAAATCATTGCTTGGAAGCCTTTACAAGAATACTCTTTTTCATTTAATCCAGAAAAAGGCTTTCGTGTTGGTTATTTCTTTGAACTTTCAGAAGGTGTTTTTAGAATTCCTTCAGGCGCTTACTTTTTAACTATTGATGGTGATAGAACTACTTTGCAGCTTAAGACAGAATATAGCATTGATAGAAGATTTTACCTTTTATTTAATTTCCCTGTAAAAATTATTCTTAGGGCATTTCAACGGTATTTATTAGTTTCAATTAAAAAGAATTCTGAATAAATGGATTCTATAAAATTCTCAGAATCAATTATTATAAAAGAAGAGTCAGAAAAAGTGTTTGATTATACCCAAGACTATAATAAACGACTTTCATGGGATACTTTTTTACAAAGAGCAGAACTAATTGAAGGAGCCGTTAAAGCAGATAAGGGGATAAAAGCATTTTGCGTTGCTAAGAACGGCCTTGGAATGGAGACAGAATATGTTTCCTATAACAGACCTAAAGTAACAGCAGTAAAAATGACAAAAGGGCCGTACATGTTTAGTTCCTTTTTAGGCTCTTGGACTTTTAAAGAAATTAGTAAGGAGGAAACAGAGGTAATATTTTTATATTCATTTTCTCTGAGGTTTCCGTTTTCCATTATTGGAAAGCTTATTAAAATCAATTTGCAAAATAATGTTAGGCAGCGACTAATTGATTTAAAGAACTGCCTTGAAAAAGAAAGCACCAAGGCATAACAACAGCTAAAAAGCATTAAAACGCTTTTTAGCCCAACCGTTAACGAGAATATCAAATAACAAATTCAAAGAGTAAGTGAAAAGTTTGCTATTAACCGTTTGTGTCTTCTTCTCTTTTCATTCACTATATGGCCAGATAGACGGGCTTTATGGCCACGACATCCGCTTGTTTGAAGGTGAGCCATGGAAGTTAGCACAGGCTGTTAAGCGGCAGGACACAAAGAAGATAAAGCTAATCGTTTCTTCTGGGCGAGTGGATGTAAACTACCAGGAGCCGCGTTTCGGGAAGACACTTCTCATTTGGGCGGTGATGATGAACCGCTATGAATCCGCAGAGGCGTTACTGGAATGCGGTGCTGACCCAAGCCTAAAGGACTCCTATAGCGGCACGTCTGCCCTGATGGTAGCGGCTGACAAGGAAGAGACCTCAGAATATGTAAAGTTATTGCTCCAGCATGGTGCGGACCCAAACATTGATGCAGACCACAAGGAGCCGAATAGGATTGCTACCCCACTGATTGCTGCGGCAAAGAAAAGGCACGAAAGCGTGAAGCTGTTAGTGGAGGCTGGCGCTGAAATCGCCTATGTTACCCGCCACGGAGGCTCGGCTTTAGATGCATCCCTTAGAGCAAGTCAGGTGGAGACTTCCCTTTATTTGATAATGGAAAAAGGAGCCGACTACAAAAGGGTCTTCGGGGTACGCACGGACGGGAGCGAGATTCGGATTACTGACTTACTAAGACACTGGGTTTTCCCTTTAGATTCGGAAGAGTATAAAAAGAAGATGCAGCTTGTGGCTTTCCTAAAAGAGCGAGGGGTAGACTACTGGAGCGCCCAAGTGCCGAATTACTTTTTTAGTAATTACACCAAAGAGTTCTTAGACAAATATTAGAAAATACTACTCGCTAACAACGTGTAAACGCCACCATCGGCCGACGCCCTCGCGTACTATTTACGCGAGGGCGTTAGCACAATTAGAAATGAATAAAAGATATATCCACTTGTTGGCCTTTATGGTTCTTCTTCTATCAAGCTGCTCTGAGGGCTCGTCCAAAGCTGAAGCACCTGTCGTTGACTCCAAAGTAACTGCTGCTATCAACTCAGAAAAGGACTCCAAAGAATCAACACCCGAGGGCGGCCTGAAACACCTGATGAAGATAAAACAGCAGATTGTTAAAGGCGACTATAAGCAGATAGAAGAACTTATTTCCCAAGTCAATGCCCGAATTTTGGAAAACTCAGTTCAGATGACGGCAGAGCAGAGATTAAGCTTCCCACAGCCAAGCAAGAAAATCCTGGTAGACTTTCTCAGGTTGATAAACTTGGATTCCTTGAAAGCTAACAAGAAGTTTGAGAAGAGATATTCCTTTAATTCAGCACCCAAAGGATACAAACCAGACAGCAACGAGTGTCCAGACGGACTTACCTTCAGCCTTGGAGAAAACGCCAACGAATTCACTCTCTCCATAGATAACAGATTCTTGGTAGACGCTGACATTAGATGCGCAGAGTCAACGACTATTTATTATTTAACTGTAGAAAGAGAGAAATTACTTTTGAAGAGGTTAGACTACGTTGGATAAAATTACATTTGTTAACAAAGTATAAACGGCACCTTGGCCGACGGTCTCGTCGTCATTTACACAAGCCCGTTGCTTTAAATAAAACCGAATGCCAATAAACATTTACATAGAAGACACAGGCGAAAAATTAGATTGGCTCTGTGATGGTATATGGGATTTACCTACTCAAATTGATGCTCTTGAAAATTGGTTAGATAAAAAAGCAAAGGATTTAATACCGAATAATTATGTGGCGGATATTGGGTTTGACATTCGGGAAGATGCTACTGGCAGCGGCGGAGTGCTAAAGTCAAAATCAATGAAAATTATGGATACTATAGGAATGGATGTGTATTTTTCAGAATATCCTTCAGCTGATGGAATGGAAGAACTGAAATAGATGACCAAGAAAAAAATAATGCATCACAACACTAGCTATAAGCAATAGTACCCTGCGGGATGCTCCTACTCATACCCGCAGCCCGTTGGCGATATAGAATTATGATTGAATGTATAATAGGAATATAATATTTGTAAACTCACTCCTGACGGGTATGATTTATTACCTGTTCAGCTTGTCAATGGATTTTAGTGATTTGCTAGCTGCTTCCTTTATGATATCTATGCTATTTCTGCCAGGTTTGAGTTTCCCTCTAACAACCACCTTTCCCGTTGAGGAAGGTGCCTACACACCGAACCGACGGATTTTACATACTATCTTATCTGTCGCTATGTACTTCGGAAGCGTTTGGCTTTTCAGTGGCCATATGCATTTTAAGTACTTCTCAATTCTTGCTGGATTTGCGGGTTCTGCAGGATATCTAACGATGTCAAAGCTACTATTGAAGTACCCTTTCTCTAACTTTAACATTCTAACGACTAGCCTTCTAAGCGGATTGGCTTTTCTTCCCTTTTTACTCTTCGGAGGTTTTCCTGCAATAGGCCTATCAGTCTTATTTTGGACAGTTATCAATGGTTACCTCTTTAACCTGAAATACACAACTACTACCGTCCACACTGTATAAACATTATCCAAGTTACACCAGACCATTGGCTTTAATTAGAAAAAGAAAGTGGAAATAAGAACTTACACCCAGAACGACAAAGCCTCTGTTATCGCCCTTTTAAAATTGAACACTCCTGACTTTTTCGACCCAATGGAACAAAAAGATTTAGAAGAGTATCTGGACAATGAAATTGAAGATTACTTTGTTGTTGAAGAAAACTTTGAAATTATTGGGGCGGGTGGCATTAACTATTTTCTCAAAGAAAAAACCGCCCGTATCTCTTGGGACATTATCAAGCCTGATTCACAAGGAAAAGGGATTGGCAGAAAACTGACAGAGTACAGGATCAACCACTTAAATAAAAACAAAGAAGTTGAGTTGATAGTGGTAAGAACCACCCAATTAGTGTACAAGTTTTACGAGAAGATGGGGTTTAAGCTAACTAAAGTTGAAAAAGATTTCTGGGCTTTAAATTTTGACTTATACCAGATGGAACTTAAGAATAGAAACTAACGCCGCCATTGTATAAACCACATGCTTCCGCTGACGGCCTCGCACATTGTTTATACAACCCGCTAGCAATATAATTATAAGAAAAGCCAATTGAAGGATTCTATATCGGCCTTTCCTATCTGAGATTGGTTCCACATAGTACTACGCAATCAAAGCATTCAAGATAGCACCGAAGCGCATAGCACCGACTATTTTCTGCGTGTCTGAATGAAGTACCCACTTAGTTCTGCCGGCTTACCTTGGCTGCAATCTGCTCCATTTCCATTTTGGCTTCGTTCCCGGTGAGGGTTTGGGAAGAGAATCTAGTTTTCAGTTCCTCGTCATTGGTTTGTTCGACTATTTCAAAGAAATAGGCTAAAAAGAGAATCCCGAGAAAGCCCCGCCGATGGAAAATATGAGTTCGCGCTTCGACCTGACTACCCTCTGAACTGGTCTCCGGGCACTCAAGAGGAGCAACATCCTGAAACCAACTTGCTCCTGGCCCAAATTAGCAAAGAAAAGTTCTAGCTAGCAGGCTTCGTAACAGAGTTTCACGGTCAGACACCTGAATCACCTTGTTCACAAAGCCAGCATTCTGAAGGTGATTTGCGAGCAAGAAAATATTATTTCTGTTACTTATTATTTTTTAATACCTTAATGCCAACGTTGGCATTTCTTCAAAATTTACAGTTTAGAAGAAAACAGCCCTAAAATGCTTTCGTTGCTTTGCTGAAAACCTAATAGAGGAGTCTAAACTCTAGCCAAACTTATTTGGACGGAATCAAACGTGAGCTAGTATGAAATATAAACTGAGTTTTGCCTGGTTGGCCTTGATGTTTGTTATGCACACGGCTGCATTCGCCCAAGACCCTAATTTTTACATCTTCCTGTGCTTCGGGCAATCCAACATGGAGGGGCACACTAAATTTGAGCCGCAGGACACCACCGCTAATAAACGGTTTATGGTCATGGAAGCGGTAGATTGCCCTAACTTGGGAAGGAAGAAAGGCGAATGGTACCCCGCTACGCCACCTTTAACTAGATGCAACACTGGCCTTACCCCAGCTGATTATTTCGGCCGAACCCTGGTAGCCACCCTTCCAGACAACATCAAAGTAGGAGTTATCAATGTAGCGGTGGGCGGCTGCAAAATTGAGCTGTTTGAAAAAGGCAGTTACCAATCTTACGTAGCCAATGCCCCCTCCTGGATGACGGCTGCGCTTGAGCCGTATGATAAAAACCCCTATGGTCGCTTGGTGGAGATGGCAAAACTGGCACAGAAAGACGGGGTCATCAAAGGCATTTTGATGCACCAAGGAGAGTCCAACACCGGTGATACCACCTGGCCCACCAAAGTGAAAGGAGTCTACAAGAACCTGTTAAAAGACTTGAACCTGCGCCAAAAAAAAGTGCCCTTGCTGGCCGGGGAAATGGTAAGCGAAGAGCAGGGAGGTAAATGCGCCAGCATGAACGCCATCATCGCCAAACTGCCCAAAGTGATACCTAACGCGCATGTCATTTCCTCTGAAGGTTGTACGGCTCTGGATGACCAACTGCATTTCACCGCCGAAGGATATAGAAAGCTAGGGAGACGTTACGGTGCCAAAATGCTGTCTCTATTGGGGTATAAAAATGCACGGCCTGAATAACAGAATATTCAGAGGAAGAAATACGCTGGCAATTAAGGACGGTAGATCCTTAAACCATACCAAGGTAGTATCTTAACTCATCAGCGGAGGACACCTTTTTACTGCCTACTCTGCGCCCATGGTGATGATACCAATCACAAATTTGGTGGGAAACGGCATCTTCATTGGTCACCAGTTTTCTGGAAGATTCTCGAATAAAGCTTTTTATGCAACTACTAGTTTCCAAGAAGTAAAGAGGAGGGAAACCCTAAGCTCTTGTAATCAAAACAAATCTTTTAACGATCATTAAATCATCTCTCCATGACTTATAACCTGATAAAACTGGCTAAAAGATCCATACTGGCCATCTTATTAGTGGCTTCTGCCCCGGCCATGGCGCAGGATGGTACTATCTATCCGCTCAAGGCCCCAGCTGAGCCGAAAGCCATTCCGTTAGGTACCGGTGGGGTGGAGGGACAGAAAGCCCCTGAGACCTGGTTCAAGCAATGGGGAGACCCAATGGCTAGGAACATATCCACCGCTACCCTCACTCCCTTTCTGCCTGCCCCAGGTAAGGCGAATGGCACGGCCGTGATCGTGGCGCCCGGCGGCGGTTACCGGTGGCTCTCCATGGGCAACGAGGGCTGGGAAGTAGCCCAGGCCCTGGCGGACAAAGGAATTACCGCCTTCGTGCTGAAATACCGCCTGCACCCTACGCCGGAGTCACTTGAGGACTTCAAGGCTTGGATGGACCGGCCCCGCAACGCCCCTGCCCCAGCCCCCTCCGCCAACGCATCGGCCAGTACAAGTGCAACTCCGCCCAGCATGCCGCAGTTAGACCTGTCTAACCAGTTGGAGGACGCCGAGGCCGCCTATGCCTTGATCCTCAAAAGAGCCAAAGAGTGGGGTGTGGACACTAACAGAATAGGCATGATCGGCTTCTCGGCGGGTGCCGGCCTCACCCTGCACTCCACCCTTAACTCCAAAACCATGAAACTGGCCTTTATCGGCCCGATTTACGGCGGCATGGGGCCGGTGGAGGTGCCCAAAAACGCACCGCCCATGTTCAATGTGATTGCCACCGATGATTTCCTTTTCCGCGGTAAGTTTGGGGTGGTGGATTCCTGGTTTAAGGCGGGCATCCCTGTGGAGTTCCACCTTTACCAGAACGGCGGCCACGGTTTCGGCTTGGGCAACCCAGACAAAACCAGTAACCGCTGGTTTGATGCCTTTATCTACTGGCTGGAGGTTAACAAATTCCTCAAGCCCCAAGCCAAGAAGTAACCGGAAATTTTGTGAAGGGAATGTTTTGACCTAAGGGGCGGACTGCTTAGTAGGCAATTGCCGCTTTGTAGGTAAATGCGAAAAGACAAATGCCCGTGGGTTAAAACAAAGCAACCTGGAGCCTCCTAAAAGAAAGACCGTTTCAGGGACGAAAACAGAAAAGTACCGCAAACACCATTCTCCTGGCACTTCTAAACCATAAGAAGTGCCAGGAGTCTAGACTAAATAATCAGCAAAAAATTCTAATAAGATGAAGAGAATCAAATTTGGGGCTGCTCCTCAGGGAAAAAGACGGGTAGCTTTGCTCGGTGTTTTGGTGGCCTTATTTTCATGTATGGGCCAACCTGGGAATAGCCAAAATTTAAAAAAGAAGGCTAAAAACGCCCCGGTGTTTTCCAGCTCTGTCTACGTAGGCAGCGACAAAATATACAATGATAATCCCCTGAAACCGGGTGAGTTCTACAACCCTATTCTACAAGGCGCCTATCCAGACCCAGCTATCACGCGCAAGGGCAACGATTACTACTTGGTAGCTTCCACTTTCGCTATTTTCCCCGGGGTACCGGTGTTCCATTCAAAGGACCTGGTGAATTGGACGCAGATCGGGCACGCGTTGGACCGAGTATCGCAGTTGGATGTGCATGATACGGGAATCAGCGCCGGTGTGTATGCCCCGGACATTGAGTACAACCCCAACAATGACACCTTTTACATGATTGTCACGGCATTTGCCGGGGGCGCCGGAAACATTGTGGTGAAATCAAAAGACCCGGCTAAGGGTTGGGGAGAGCCGTTCAAGCTGAATTTCCAGGGAATAGACCCCTCTCTTTTCTTCGATGACAACGGGAAGGCCTATGTGGTCCACAATGATGCCCCGGATAAAGGGACAGAACTTTATGAAGGGCACCGTGTGATTAAGGTATGGGACTATGACCTTGACAAAGACCAAGTCATTGCCGGAACCGACAAGATTATCGTAAACGGCGGCGTTGACCTCTCCAAAAAACCGATCTGGATTGAAGCTCCCCACATTTACAAAAGAAACGGAAAGTATTACCTGATGTGTGCCGAAGGTGGTACCGGCGGAAACCACAGCGAGGTGGTGTTTGTGAGCGATAGCCCCAAAGGCCCCTTTACACCTGCCCCTAACAATCCCATCCTGTCGCAAAGGTACCTTAGCCCTAGCAGGCCAAATAAAGTAGATTGGGCCGGCCACGCCGATTTAGTAGAAGGCCCCGATGGCAGGCACTATGGCGTGTTCCTGGGTATTCGCCCGAATGAGAAAAACAGGGTGAACATCGGGCGCGAGACATTTATTCTGCCAGTTGATTGGTCAGGCCAATTTCCGGTTTTCGTCAATGGACTTGTGCCCATGGAGCCAAAGCTGAAAACGCCTGCCGGCGTGGAAAACAAAACTGGGAAAGAAGGCTTCTTCCCCAATGGCAACTTTACCTTCTCTGACAACTTTACTTCTAAGAACCTGGATTACCGGTGGGTGAGTTTAAGAGGCCCCCGCGAAGCGTTTATTTCCCAGACAAAGAAAGGCTTGCAGATTAACCCGTTCCCGGCCAACATCAAGGAGGTGAAACCTACCTCCACGCTCTTCCTCCGCCAGCAACATAACAGTTTCACCTATACCACCACCTTAGACTACAAGCCTGCCTCAGAAAAGGATCTGGCGGGTATTACGTTGCTGCAAAGCGAGGCATTCAACTACGTGTTCGGCCTGACAAGGAAAGGCAAAGACGCTTACCTGGTGCTGGAAAGAACTGAGAAGGGAGCCTCCAAAGTGATTGCCAACCAAAAAATTGATAATAAAAAGCCAATACAGCTGCGGGTAAAGGCAGAAGGAGATGCTTACCAGTTCAGCTATTCAACGGATGGGAAGAACTTCGTGGATCTGGGCAGCCCTGTCTCGGGAGATATTCTTTCCACCAATGTGGCGGGAGGTTTCACGGGCACTTTGATAGGCTTGTACGCTACGTCAGCAAATGATGCACAGCCGCAGTAAGAAGTCCAGATAGCAGTAATTCACACCAGTAGCTGACCTGTGGTTTAGCCTACATTTTTGATTTTCGGCCCTAAAACGCAAAAACGATTAGTTTGCCTTTCCACCTTTGAAACAGGCCACCAGAAGAGACTTATTTACTTTAAATCATCATGAAAAAACGGATACTTTTACCAGCAGCCATGCTACTACTTGGGGCATACCAGTATGCCTTGGGACAGGATCTGAAGCTCAATGACCGTGAGTATTTTGAGCAGCAAGGCGTCAATGTGCTGGTGTACAACAACCTTTTTACCGGGGGCTTCAACGATGAGAAGAACGCCGGGATAGAATTGATCCACCATGGCGTGAGAACCGCGCAAGGCGGAGCGGTGCGACTCTCCAACACCCCGGAGCAGTGGGACCTGGTTCCTGACATCCTGAACCGAAAGGTAGACCGTGCTGCCAAAACGGTAGAGGCTACGTTACGGTACAAAGAATACAACTTTGATTCCAGGGTAGTGGTGACGGCCAAGGGCAAAGGCGTGGAGATAGCCGTTTACCTGGACAAACCCGTTCCCAAGGAACTGGAAGGAAGTGCCGGCTTCAACCTGGAGTTTCTACCCTCGCAATACTGGGCTAAAAACTATTTAGTGGATGGGCGCCCTAATCTCTTCCCCCGCTATGTGGTAGGCAATACCGTTACCAAACCTAACCGCCAGAAACCGAAGCAATACAAAGGGTATGTCACTTCCGATGACCGAGGTACCGGCAAATTCATTGATCCGCTTCCGCTGGAAACCGGCCGTACCTTTCTGTTTGCCCCTGATGCCCAGGAACGGATGGTGAAGATCACCTCTCAAGATGCCGACCTGATGCTGTTCGATGGTCGTATGCTGGCCCAGAACGGCTGGTTTGTGGTGCGCAGCTTGCTTCCGGCCGGGAAAACAGGCAAGGTATTAACCTGGACCGTGGAGCCAAATGCCATTAAAGGGTGGGTAAGAGATCCTAATATCGGCTTCTCCCAGGTGGGCTACCTTCCTGCGCAACCAAAAGTCTCTATCATTGAACTAGACAAGAAAGACAAACCCGCTAAAAGCGCCTCCATCTTTAAAGTAGGTGATGACGGCAACCCCACCAAAGTATTCACCGGCAAAATCGCTCCCTGGGGAGACTACTTCAAGTACCACTACGTGAAGTTCGATTTCTCTCCTGTGAAGACGCCCGGCATCTACTACATTCAGTACGGAGACACCAAGACCAACAATTTCCTGATCGGCGAGCAGGTGTACAGCAAGATTACCGATGCTACCAGCGACATCTGGATTCCCATCCACATGAACCACATGTTTGTGAACGAGGCGTACCGGGTTTGGCACGGCGAGCCGTTCAAAGAAGGTTACCGCCAGGCCCCACCCAACACTGATCACTTCGACCTTCACGCCCAGGGCCCCACCACTGATACCAAGTACAAAGCGTTGGATTTGATCCCCGGCCTGAACGTAGGCGGTTTCTTTGATGCCGGGGATTTTGACATAGAGACCGGATCAAACATCAGCGTGGTGCAGAACTTTGTCAAAACCTGGGAGAGCTTCAAACCACAGCGCGACCAGACGTTTATTGACCAGAAGCAGCGTTACGTAGACCTTCACCGCCCCGATGGGATACCGGACGTGTTGCAGTTCATTGAACATGGCACCTTGAACCTGGTAGCCCAGGCAGAGATCATCGGCCACATGGCCCAGACGCTCTCTAACTCCGTGCTGGATAATTACCACCACTTGGGTGACGCCGCCTCCTTAACAGACGGCCTTCCTTATAACCCTAAGCTTGGTCCGTACGAAGTAGCCAAAGATGGCCGCTCCAGCGGCGTAAAAGATGATTTATGGGCCTTCACCAACCGCGAGCCTGAACTGGATCTCAGGGCAGCCACCATGTTTGCTGCCGCAAGCCGGGCCTTGAAGGGATACAATGACGACCTTTCAGCGAGAGCGTTGACCCAGTCCAAAAGGCTATTGAAAGAAGCCACTGCTTTACTGGCCAATCAGAAGCAGGATACTACGGGCCGAGGCAACGCCGCCAACATGGCCACCAATCTTCAACTGTACATTGCCACCGGCGAAAAACAATACCTGGATAGATTCCAAGAGCTTCTGTGGCCTTCCCTTGAGCGTAACGTGAGTGGCAACTTATTGACGGCCCTGGATGCTATCCCGCACTTGGACGCCTCTTATAAAGAAAAGCTCCGTCCGTACGTGGTGAAGTACAAAGAATACATCGGCGGCCTTGAAAAGGACAACCCATACGGTGTGCCAATTGGCCTTACCAACTGGGCAGGCAGCGGAGACGTGATGAGCTTTGGAACCACCGTTTGCTTTGCCAGCAAATACTTCCCTGAGATCATTGAAGGGCAGCATGCTTTCAAAGCCACCAACTACCTGTTTGGTGCCCATCCGTACCATAACTATTCCTTAGTGGCTACCGTGGGCGCAACCCGACCTAAAGCAGTCTTCTACGGCAATAACCGAGCAGATTTCTCCTTTATCCCAGGCAACGTTGCTCCTGGTATCTTGTTCAGAAAACCCGACCACTTCGAGAACTACGACGATTGGCCTTTCCTTTGGGGCCAGAACGAGGGCACCATCGGAGGCAATACCGCTTATCTGATCTTTGGATCGGCGTTTAAGAATTTAATCCAGTAAGCAGATTGTTTCGGGCAGGATGATTTGAGCCAGTGAGCGATTTAAATCATCCTGCTTTTAAGGGACTAATTTCTAATCCCTCTTAAGTTGAAATACAACAAAAAGGCCTGCCGAGATATCTCAGCAGGCCTTTTCTAGTTTAAACCAGTTTACTTAAAACTGATCGATAAACGCGTTCAAAGTAGCACTTGGGCGCATGGCTTTAGACACTTTCTCCAGGTCTGGGTGGAAGTAACCGCCCATGTCCACAGGTTTGCCTTGCTCTGCGATTTGCTCCTGAACAATCTTCTCTTCGTTCTCAGTTAAGTTTCTCGCCAGGTCAGAGAATCTGGCTTTCAGCTCCTCGTTTTTGGTTTGCTCGGCCAAGGCTTGCGCCCAGTACAGCGCCAGGTAGAAGTGGCTACCGCGGTTGTCAATGCCACCTACTTTACGAGCCGGGGACTTGTCTTTCTCTAAGAACTCAGCGTTAGCGGCATTCAGAGCCTCTGCCAGTACCGCTGCTTTGTCGTTTTTGGTCTTGTATGCCAAATCCTCCAGAGAAACGGCCAAGGCCAGGAACTCACCTAATGAATCCCAACGCAGGTAGTTCTCTTCGGCAAACTGTTGTACGTGCTTAGGCGCAGATCCACCGGCACCGGTTTCAAACAGCCCGCCGCCATCCAGAAGCGGAACAATAGAAAGCATTTTCGCGCTGGTGCCTAGTTCCAGAATTGGGAACAAGTCAGTCAGGTAGTCACGCAGTACGTTACCGGTTACCGAGATGGTGTCCTGGCCGGCTTTGGCACGCTCGCAGGAGAAACGCATGGCTTCTACCGGAGACATAATTCTGATGTCCAATCCGTTGGTGTCGTGGTCTTGCAGGTAACGCTCTACTTTCTTGATCAGGTTGGCATCGTGCGCTCTTTGCGGATCTAACCAGAAGATTGCTGGGGAACCGGTGATGCGGGCTCTGGTCACCGCCAGTTTCACCCAGTCCTGGATAGGCAGGTCTTTCGTCTGGCTCATTCTCCAGATATCGCCTTCCTCTACCTGATGCTCCATCAGAGCATTTCCGGCCGCATCTACTACGCGAACGGTTCCGCTGGCAGCAATCTGGAAAGTTTTGTCGTGCGAACCGTACTCTTCGGCTTTCTGCGCCATTAACCCGATGTTCGGCACCGTACCCATGGTTTTAGGGTCAAAGGCTCCGTTTTGCTTACAGAAGTCGATAACTTCCTGGTAAATACCCGCATAGTTGCGGTCTGGGATCATGTATTTGGTGTCATGCAGCTTGCCATCTGGTCCCCACATCTTGCCCGAAGAACGGATAGCTGCTGGCATAGAGGCGTCAATGATCACGTCATTCGGGAAGTGCAGGTTGGTGATGCCTTTGTCTGAGTCTACCATGGCCAAAGCAGGACCATTTTGGTAAGCGGCCTGAAGGTCTGCTTCTACGGCAGCTCTCTGCTCCTCTGGCAAAGACTGGATTTTGCTGTACACATCGCCCAAACCGTTATCAGGATTCACCCCGATTTGTTTGAACAAATCAGCGTGTTTCGTGAAAACATCTTTGAAGAACACGGTCACCGCATGCCCGAACATAATAGGGTCAGACACCTTCATCATGGTGGCTTTCAGGTGCAATGAAAGGAGCGTACCGGTTGCTTTGGCATCAGCGATCTCTTTCTCGTAAAAAGCGCGAAGGGCCTTTTTACTCATGCGGGAAGCATCAATCACTTCACCGGCTTTCAAAGCCAGTTTATCTTTCAGAACGGTGGAGGTTCCGTCAGCTCCTACGAACTCAATTCTCACCTCACCGGCCTGGTCCAATACTACAGACTGCTCGCTGCCATAGAAGTCTCCTTCGTTCATGTGGGCCACGTGCGATGTAGAGTCTGCGCTCCAGGCTCCCATGGAGTGCGGGTTCTTTTTAGCGTATTGTTTAACCGCATCGGCCACGCGGCGGTCAGAGTTCCCCTCTCTCAGCACCGGGTTTACCGCGCTACCCAATACTTTGCCGTAACGGGCTTTGATTTCCTTTTCGGCGTCGGTTTTCGCATCGGCGGGGTAATCTGGGATGTTATAGCCTTGGGCCTGCAATTCTTTGATTGCCGAGGTCAACTGCGGAATAGAGGCACTGATGTTCGGCAATTTGATGATGTTGGCCTCTGGGGTTTTGGCTAACTCGCCCAGGTACGCCAAGTCATCGCTTTGGGCTTGGTTTTCTCTCAAGTGATCTGGGAACGTAGCCAGAATACGGGCGGCCAGGGAAATGTCTCTGGTTTCTACTTCAATGTCTGCTGCTTTGGTGAAAGCTTGCACGATGGGCAGGAAAGACTGCGTGGCCAAAGCCGGTGCCTCATCGGTGATGGTATAAATGATTTTGGTTGTGTTTGACATTTCGTTCTTTTAAAGTTAAGGTAATAGCGCCGGAAGTATTTCCTATACGAAACAATCCCTGACTTTGCCCTAGCTTTTACAGCCAGATACATTAGCAAATATAAGCGACTTTTTAATATAGGCTAACCACAGGGGCCGCAATCGCCTTTTCTCCCCTTCCTTCAACCTGTTTGCGGCATGCTTCCTTATAAGAACTAAATATTAACGTATTGGTATCCAACAATATAAGTCTCACCTATACAGCATTTTAGCACTTATCTCATCTACTCCAAACTCTGTTGGTGCACTCTCTTCTCTTGGCAGGGTATTGAAGATCAAGAGGATTCCTGAATAGAACTACTTCAACCGACTAAGCACTCTCTAAAACAACTAAGAATTTTATAGAAAAAAATTAATTTATTTATACACATCACTATTCAAATCAATTTCTTGAGAATTGAATAGCAGAAGCAAACTTTAATTAAACTATTCTAATTTTCATTTAAACAGTAAACCCTCATACTATAGCCTTTGAAGCTATACCTACTTGCAGAATAGTATAAATAATTATAAGTTTCAGTCAATAATCAATATATAAAAAAGTATATTTTATAACGGAACCAATATTTAACATAACATTATTTTAGATTTCCTATCTCCCACCTTACCCATTCAAAAGTTAATTATGAAGTCAATCTTACCAATGTTCATTGTATGTGCAGCTGTATTTCTACAAGTAGAGGTGTTTGGACAAAGAACTACCCTTTACCATGAGAACTTCACCGGCACTTTGACCACCGTCACAAAAAACGGATGGGAAGAGGGCACAACACCTCTTTCCACGCCAGCCTACAGCAAAGCCTCCAGGGGAGCGCACCTGAAAACACCTGCAGTAGCCGGCACTTACACCTTAGAGTTGGGCGACTTCTCTACCGGAGGCTATGAAGACATAAACGTAAATTGGGGCGGCAAGAAAACCGGCAACGGTTTGATTAAACTAGAGTACGCCTTTAATGGTGGCACCTACCTCCCGGCGGAAGGATGGACCGATGTAGGAACAGCTTGGGGAAAGGTGAATTCTGAGATGGGAGTCTCTTTACCTACCTGCTTCAACAAGGGTCGGGTGAAACTCAGATGGACCTTTACTTCTACTAGCGCGTCCAGTACCTATGCCTTAGACGACATTACCGTAACCGGAATTCCTCACGGCGGCCCTGGCGTCACCTCCTCCACCTCTACCTTCAAATGGACCTCCAGAGTACCAGAAGACCCTACCACTCCCCCTGAAAACCCGTTCGTAGCGGCAAAGCATGGCACTGAGAACTATTACGAGCTGGATGGAGTGAGAATGCAATGGGGCAAGGTTGAATCAGGAACCACCATGTATCTGCAACAAGTCTACCCAGAATACCAGGAGTCAGATGCCTTTGCCATCTCCCAACAGCAGACCGGAACTTCATCACTCAACAACTACTCCAAAAGCACCCTCTACCTGAGCCATTTTGTCAAAGGACTTTCCTTTTCCATTTATGACGTGGATGAGACCTTGAAGAAGTGCCGGGACATTGTCAAAGTTGTAGCGTACAACAAAAATGGAGAACCAGTTTACTCCAGAAAGCAGAACTCTGAAATTACCTCTTACAATGAGTTTGTTTCTGTAAATGGAGAGCCCACTTTCAGAAGCAAGACCGATGAAACTCCAGGAAACAGAACGTACGAAATCCCTAACTCCTCCCCAGAAGGGAACATTGCAGTTACCTTTCTTGAGGAAGTAAACAAAGTGGAAATTTATTTCTACAACGGGGTTGTAAACGGGAACAGCAAAGGCCAGCAAAACATCGCCATTTCTGATATCTCCTGGCGAGACATCAACCTGCCCACGGTGAAGGTAGACGATATTTCCCAAAGCGGCATTAGCCTTACCAACCCATTGCCCGTCACATTAACCGCTTTCAACGTGAAGAAAGTAGCCGAAGGGGCGCAACTTGTCTGGGCTACCGCTGCCGAGAAAGACAATGAACGCTTTGTGGTAGAACGCAGTTTGGACGGGAAAATCTTTGAGGCCATTGGAGAAGTAAAAGGTGCTGGCACCAGCCTTTCCCTGCACAAATACACCTTCGTGGACCGATCTCCCAGACCAGGCATCAATTATTACCGCTTAACGCAATATGATTACAACGGGCAGTCTGAGACCTCCAGAACAATCTACCTGTCGGTGAAGGCTTCTCCGGCGTCTTCGTTTACCTTAACCACGTACCCAAATCCGGCCACGAACCACTTAACCTTGAAACCGGGCTTCCCGTCAACAGAGGATCAGACGTTCTATGTGATAAATGCGGCAGGCCAATTGGTAAAAGCGGTGACCCTGCCCAAGCACGAAGCAACCGTACAAATATCCGTGGCAGAGTTGGCTTCTGGCCTGTACCTGGTGAAATCAGGGAAAGCTGAGAGCAAGTTCTACAAACATTAAGATGCGCTGACAAACTTGAAGCCATGGTTTACAGGAAAGGATGTCCGCTCCAGTTGAGCAGACATCCTTTCCTGCTTTACAGGTCCTTGCTTCGCTCAGGAACCGACAGCTACAGGAATCGTATTTGGCCTAACCTCTGCCCAATCCCTCATAAAACTGGGCCCAGAAGACAACTTTCAACGAAGCTCAGGCTACACGTATACAGCGTATGAGAGCAATAAGACATTTGGGGGCGCTGGCCTGTTTGTTTCTGGCGAGTTGCCAATCTGCACCTTCTGAGCAAAACGCCACCTTGCCGGAGACAACCCGAAAACAAACGCCTTCCTCCAAAGAGCAACGCCAGCAGACAGCAGTTCTGGACAAAGACACTCTGAATGCCTTACAGGAAGAAGTGGTCAGGAAAAATTCTTCTTCTACTGATTTCGAGACGTTTTTCAGAAACTTTACCCAAACTATCCAGGAGCAGGATACTGAAACTTTCAACCAATTAACAGACCCTGAGCGGGGGCTTTACATCATACAGGCACCCGGGGCCGTGCCGCATTTTACCCACGTGACCGACGTAGGCACCTTCAAGCGGGCCGATGCGCGGCAAGGCTCCTTCTTCACCATTGGCGAAGTCTTCAAAGACTGCACCTTAGAGGAAGCAAAGACGCTCCCTACCCTCACCTGCGCGGGCGAAAACAACAACTTCAGTCGGCAGGGATGTTTTGTGGCAGACGCCTCTGCCTTCCAGAAAAGCGATGCTTATAAATACGCCGGGTTGCCGCCGAAAAAACAAAAGGAAATAGCCCAGAATCAGCTATTGGTCAGTAAAACGGTACTGCATACAAAGAGCGGCTTCAAGTTCCACTTCGGGCAGATCAAGGGACAATGGCGCGTGCTGTTTATAGACCTGATGGTTCCCTGCAGCGCCTGAGCAATCCAGCCCTAAGCATCTCAACCGGCCGGAAACCGTAAGAGCAAAGACGTTCCGCTTTCAGCCTGTTTCCCATGAAACAACCTAAAAGCGGAAGAACTCAGACGCAAGACTCAGAACTAACCAAAATGGCCTGGCCCCCGCACCTTCCTCCCCCCGATCCGCAGATCGTTAAGTCACTAACTGAGCAGCAGGAAGTCCTGCGGCAGCAAGTGGTGCTGCAGAAACCAGACTTTGACTTAAAGCTGTTGGCGGGCTGTGACTCCTCGTTCATCGGGGAGAATATCCTGTCGGTGTTTGTAGTATTAAAGTACCCCGAGTTGGAACTGGTGGAAAGCGTGTGGAACTACAGCGCCGTGGAGTTGCCGTACATCCCGGGGTTTCTGGCCTTCCGCGAAGCGCCCAATTTGGTGAAAGCGTACGAGAAACTGCAACACGAACCAGACCTGATCATGGTAGACGGGCACGGCATCGCGCACCCGCGCCGCCTGGGAATTGCAAGCCAGTTGGGCGTCTTGCTGAATAAGCCTACCATGGGCGTGGCCAAGAAAGTACTCACGGGCAAGCACGAGGAACCTGCCCTAGCCAAAGGCAGCATCACGCCGCTCACCCACCGCGGCGAGCACATCGGCAACGTCATCCGCACCAAAGACAAAGTAAAACCGGTGTTTGTCTCGCCGGGCCATTTGATGGACATGGAAACCGCCACCGCCCTGGCCCTGCAAACCGCCCTCAAGCACAAACTACCAGAGCCCACCCGTTTAGCCGACCATTATGCAGAGGTTTTCAAGGCCGAAGTCAAGTAAATCCCCTCCCGCTCTCTATTGAAAGCTCAGTTAACTTCCTTAGCTGAGCTTTTTTATGTTCGGCTACTTTGAAAACAGATAGTATTGTGGATATTGCATATACCTTCGGGCCCACAGGTTGGCAGCGCCTTCCATCCGCTCCCGATCGCTAAAACAGGGTGCACCATGAATTTGCTATTTGTCTTTCTTCTGCTGGCTTTGGGCGTTCTGGACATCTTACTTTTCACAGAAATAGCCCAGCTGCTCAGAGCCCCTTCAGACACCTCGGTGACGTTGGGAGTGGTCTCCTTCGCCTTCCTGATCCTTCTTAACTTTTTTCTTGTCCGTTTACTCTTTTCTAAAATCAAAAACAGATGAACCGCAAAGTCATTACGGGTATCGTGAGCGCCCTATTGTTCCTTGTCCTAACGGTGACCCTCACCCAATCCTGCACCCGGGTAGATGCCGGGCACGAAGGCGTACTGGTTAAGTTATACGGCACCGACAAAGGGGTACAGGATGTCTCTCTGGTGACCGGCCGGGTTTGGTACAACCCGCTCACCGAAGAAGTGCATGAGTTTCCCACCTTCATCCAAACCCGCGACTATGAAGCCTTCACAGTCAATGCCAAAGACGGCTCAGTGTTCACGGTAGACCCTACCATCTCCTTTTATGTGAAGGCGGGCGCTTCGCCGTTAATTTTCAAAAAGTACCGCAAAAACATAGACGAGATCACCCAGACCACCTTGCTCAACTATGTGAAAGACGCCTTCCGGATTCAGCTGAACCAGTACAGCACAGAGGAGATCATCTCCAAGCGGCAGCAGTTTGAGACCGAGGTTCAGAATACCTTAGACGCCGCCTTGCAGAAAGACGGTTTCAAGCTAGAACAGATGACCAGCGGCCTTTCTTACCCCGAGGAAATTGTGCGGGCCGTGAACCTCAAGAACCGCGCGGTGCAACAGGCCATGCAGGTAGAAAACGAACTGAAGGTAGCCGAGGCCCAAGCCCGCAAGAAGATTGTGGAGGCACAAGCCGAGGCCGAGGCCAACAAACTGCGCCAGCAGACCCTCACCCCGCTCCTCATCCAACAACAGTTCATTGAGAAATGGAACGGCTCCACCCCCCTGTACGGCAACTCGCCGGTGTTTTTTAAGAACATGGAATAAACACCTCTACCAACCCAAAGCGCCGGTCTTACGTCATTAGCCTAAACCGGGGCCTTCCCAGAAAGCTCCCACCAAACCGAACTTTATGGAAACCATCAAATCCTTTTCAGCCGATACCGAAGAAGAACTCTGGCAGCAGGTGGCCTATGACATGGCCAGCCAGAAAGAGCTGCTCTCCTACTCAGCCTTGCTGCAACAGCAAGACACCCAAATCTATTTTGACACTGACATTGACCTGGGCGGCGGCTTTGAGAGCGGCATCTCGTCCACTACTTTCATGGCGCCGGTTCCCAATCACGTCACGCTCAGGTTTGCCTTACATGAACAAGGCTGGATGGACGAGGTAGGCAAGTTTTTTGGGATGGAAGACATTGAACTAGGCTACCCCGATATTGACGACGCCTTCATCATCAAAACCAACCAGCCGGAGGTGCTCAAAAGCCTGCTCGCCGATCCGTTTATCCATGAGACACTGCTGAAGCACAAAAGCTGCGAGCTGCGCCTGAACGACGACGAAGATGAAACTGGCCCAGAAACCGTGCTCACCTTCAGTAAAGACGAGGCCATCCTGGACATGGGCGAACTGCGCGAGATTTACCGGCTTTTATACGAAATGCTGCATAAACTACGGTAGCTGGCATAGACTCTCGCCGGAACTGCATACATGACTTTCCTAAACCTCACAGGCCTACAAGGCTTGTGAGGTTTTTTGTCTTATCGCAGGACTTTTTGTCTGATTATCCGAAAGACCACTTTGATTATTTCTGCCACATTTTCCGGAAATCAGACCAAAAACGCTTCGGCACCTCATTTGCTACTATCGTCGTAACAAACTTAGAAACTACGGGAAGACGATATAAAGCTATGAACTTTAACAATTATACCATCAAATCGCAGGAAGCCGTGCAGAAGGCAACCGAGATTGCCGGCGGCAACCAGCAGCAGGCCATCGAGACGGGGCACTTGCTGAAAGGTATTCTGCAGACGGACGAGAACGTGACCGGCTTCTACTTGAAGAAGCTAGGGGTGAACGTGAATCAATTCAACTCGCGCCTGGACGAGATTGTGAACGCCTACCCAAGAGTAAGCGGGGGCAGTCCGTACTTGGCGAACGAAGCCGCTGCGGCTTTGCAGAAAGCCAACTCTTACCTAAAAGAGTTCGGCGATGAGTACGTAGCCATTGAACACCTGCTGTTGGGTATGCTGGCCGGCCGTGACAAGGTGGCAACGCTGATGAAAGACGCGGGCATCACCGAAAAAGGCCTGAAAGCCGCCATCAAAGAATTACGTGGTGACTCCAAAGTAACCGACCAGAACGCCGAGGCGAAATACAACTCCCTTAAGCGTTACGCCATCGACCTGAACGAGCAGGCTCGCTTAGGTAAGATTGACCCAGTGATTGGCCGTGACGAGGAAATTAGACGCGTACTGCAGATTCTGAGCCGCCGTACCAAAAACAACCCAATTCTGTTGGGTGAGCCAGGTGTAGGTAAAACCGCCATCGTGGAAGGTCTGGCCCAACGCATCGTGTCTGGTGACGTGCCGGAGAACCTGAAATCCAAGACCATTATGAGTCTGGATATGGGTCTGCTGGTGGCAGGTGCCAAATACAAAGGAGAGTTTGAGGAACGCCTGAAAGCCGTGATCAAAGAAGTGGTGGACTCTGAAGGCGAAATCGTGCTCTTCATTGATGAAATCCACACCTTGATTGGGGCCGGTGCCGGTGGCGACAGCGCTATGGATGCTGCTAACTTGCTTAAACCAGCTTTGGCCCGTGGTGAATTGCATGCCATTGGCGCTACTACTTTAAAAGAGTACCAAAAGTACTTCGAGAAAGACAAGGCCATGGAGCGTCGTTTCCAGGCAGTAACGGTAGATGAACCAAGCATTCCGGATGCGATTTCCATCCTGCGCGGTATTAAAGAGAAATATGAGCTGCACCATGGGGTACGCATCAAAGACGATGCGATCATTGCTTCTGTGGAGTTGTCCAGCCGTTACATCTCTGACCGTTTCCTGCCAGACAAAGCCATTGATTTAATTGACGAAGCCGCCTCTAAACTGCGCATCGAGATTGACTCCTTGCCAGTGGAACTGGATGAGGTACAGCGCAAGATCATGCAGTTAGAGATTGAGCGCGAAGCCATCCGCCGCGAGAACGACAAAGAAAAAGAAAACCTGCTTTCCAGAGAGATTGCTGACCTAAGCGAAACCCGTGACGCCTTGCGCGCCAAGTGGCAGAGCGAGAAACAGGTGATTGAAGGCATCCAGAAACAGAAAGAAGCCATTGAGCAATATCGTCTGGAAGCCGAGCAAGCAGAGCGGGCCGGTGATTACGGTAGAGTAGCGGAGCTGCGCTACGGTAAAATCCAGGAAGCCGAAGCCAAGCTGCGCGAACTACAGCAGCAAGTGCAGGAGCAGCAAGACGGCGACCACATGTTGCAGGAGGAAGTTACCTCTGAAGACATCGCCGAGGTAGTGGCCAAGTGGACCGGTGTACCGGTAAACAAAATGCTACAAAGCGACCGCGAGAAACTGTTGCACCTGGAGGAAGAACTGGGCCGTCGGGTAGCTGGTCAGGAAGAAGCCATCGCCGCTATCTCTGATGCCGTACGCCGCAGCCGGGCCGGGTTGCAAGACCCTAAACGTCCCATCGGGTCGTTTATCTTCCTGGGTACAACCGGGGTGGGTAAAACCGAGCTCGCCAAAGCACTGGCCGACTTCCTGTTCAATGACGAGAACGCCATGGTCCGCATTGACATGAGTGAGTACCAGGAACGTCATGCCGTGAGCCGTCTGGTAGGAGCGCCTCCAGGATACGTGGGGTATGATGAAGGTGGTCAGTTGACCGAAGCCGTTCGCCGGAAGCCATACTCTGTGATCTTGCTGGATGAGATTGAGAAAGCACACCCAGATGTGTTCAACATCTTGTTGCAAGTGCTGGATGATGGCCGGTTAACCGATAACAAAGGCCGGGTAGCCAACTTCAAGAACACCATCATCATCATGACGTCTAACATTGGTGCTCATATTATCCAGGAAAACTTCCAGGATCTGGATGAGCTGAACCCAGAGCCAACCATTGACCGGACCCGTGACGAGGTATTTGAAGTGCTGAAGAAAACCCTCAGACCTGAGTTCCTGAACCGGATTGATGAGCTGATCATGTTCCGTCCGTTGAGCTCAAGAGAGATCCGGAAGATTGTGGACATCCAGTTCCGTCACATCCAGGATCGTCTGGAAGACACCGGCATCCGCTTGGAAGCCACCGACGAAGTGCTGGACTTCCTAGGCCACGAAGGCTACGATCCGCAGTTCGGTGCCCGTCCGTTGAAGCGAGTGCTGCAACGCCGTATCCTGAACGAGCTGTCCAAAGCCATCTTGTCTGGTGACATCCGGAAAGACGCGGTAGTGGAAGCAGTACTGGAAGACGGCGAGATCAAGTTCATCAACGTGGACATTGACCTGCCCATTGATAGATAACCCGTTGTTTTAAGTTGAAGTGAAGGCGTCGGAGAGCAATTCTCCGGCGCCTTTTTTATTGCCCTTCCCTCCTGGTTGCCTTTCTGTCTTAAGCCAAGTTTTCAGAAAACAAGCCCAAAATAACAAGCACCCGCTGGCGCGAGCTTGCAACTCGCCCCAGCGAAAAAGGGATAGATCGCAGCATTCCTCTATCAGAGGCTTGGCATACACAAATCAATTACAATTTAATCCTGTAAACCTTTACCTTTCTCAACTGCTGCTTTGAGGCCAGTTTCTACAAATTGGTCAATAAATCGTACTCTTCTAACAAGAGGAATGAACTCCCTGCCTGTAACGCCTTATACTTGCGAAACTCACTCCTTTTTCTAATTTTGCCTGACTAACACCATCTTAAAACAGCAAACAAACGTGTCATCGGTCTTCTTCACTTACCTTCAATTAGGGTTTCATCATATTTTCAACCTGCAGGCGTATGACCATATGGTGTTTGTGTTGGCCATGTGCGCGGTGTACTCTGGACGGGAATGGCGCCGCATTTTGGCCTTGGTGACCAGTTTCACCATCGGGCACTCCATTACCTTGGCGCTTTCCACGTTGAACTTGATAAAGTTCAATACCGCACTTATTGAGTTGCTTATCCCTATTACCATTCTGTTCACGTGTTTATACAATTTCACCCAGCTGGAAAACGGAAAACGGAAAGGTGGCGCCCTCTGGTCCTGGAACAATCTTTTCGCGGCCTTCTTCGGGCTGATCCATGGCATGGGTTTCTCTAATTATTTAAAATCATTGCTGGGGCAGGGCCAGAACATCCTTTTGGAACTCCTGGCGTTTAACCTAGGAATTGAACTAGGTCAATTGCTGATTGTCTTGCTGGTACTTCTCCTGAACTTTCTTTTAACCCGGGCTTTGCCGGTCAAGAAACGGGATTGGGTTCTGGGCATCAGTAGCGCCGCCGGGGCCATTGCGCTCATGTTGATTCTGAACCAGGATTTCTCCGCTATTTTCTAAAACCAAGCTTAAAAGGCAGTCTGCTGTCTTTCTTTCCCCAGGCCGTACCCATGCTGACTGAGTCTTACCGCGTGTTAGGAGTTCCTTTTGGCGCTGGCATGCCGCAGATCAGGCATGCGTACCGGCAATTGGTCTTGCAATACCACCCAGACCGCAACAAAGACCCTGAGGCGCCGGCCATGTTTCTGCGCATCCAGTCGGCGTACGAGTACCTGCAGCGTTTCCAGGGAGTACCGGCGGCACCTTCGCTTGTTTCGCCCACCTCCCCTCCTAAGACAAAGGAAGAATCTGACTGGGAGAAATACCAATACGTGTATGACCCACCCGCCGACCCAAAGGAATACCTGGCCTGGGCAGCGGTGGCCAGAGAGCGGGCCCGTCGGCAGAAAGAGAAGGACCATGAGGCCTACGTACAGCGCACCCTGGAGATGAAGAAGAAATGGTGGTACCCCATTGCATTTTACAGCAGTTTTCTGGTCCTTCTGTTGGGGGGCCTGGCAGGCATTACTTTTGTATTGGTGCCCTTGCTTTTCTTCTACTCGGGTTTGTTTAAACACCTGCTTTTGGGGGTGATTACCGTACCTACTGGGCTCGCCATCTTCCGGCTCATGAAGGTGCTTAGGCAGGACATCAGAAAGCATTTTGGGGAGGATCTTCCTGCACCATCCAAATAAGCCCTCGGCCGTTTTTTTCTTTGCGCAGAATTAACCAATTTGCTTTTTCTCACAACCCAACAAACACAACCTTACGCACTAAATGAAACAGTTCTTACTCGCCTCCGGGCTGCTCCTGAGTTTGGCAGCACCGGCCTTGGCGCAGGAAAACATTGATAAGTCCAAGTTTAGGCAACTGGCACAAGAACTTCCCACCCCCAACACGTATCGTACGGCTTCCGGCGCTCCCGGCCACGAGTACTGGCAACAACGCGCCGATTACAACATCAAGGCCGAGCTGAACGATGATAACCAGTCGCTCACCGGTTCCGAGACCATCACTTATACCAACCTTTCTCCAGATGTTTTAACTTACCTGTGGGTACAGTTAGACCAGAACATCTTTGAGAAAAACTCCATGACTAATCTTACCCGCACCAACAGAATCCCGGACAAACCCACGTTTGGCGTGGCCGAGGCCCTGGCGGAGCAGACGTTTGACGGCGGGTACAAGATCAAGTCAGTGAAAGATGCGAACGGCAAAGCCTTGCCTTACACCATCAACTTTACCATGATGCGCATTGACCTTCCGCAGCCCTTGAAGCCGAAGCAGTCTGTGAAATTCAGCATTGACTGGACCAACCTCATCAACGACCAGAAAAAGCAAGGTGGCCGCGGTGGATACGAATATTTCCCTGAGGACGGAAACTACGAGTACCAGATGGCGCAGTGGTTCCCGCGCATGGCCGTGTACGATGACGTGAACGGTTGGCAGCACAAGCAGTTCCTGGGCACCGGCGAGTTCGCCCTGCCGTTTGGCGACTACAAAGTGAGCCTCACCGTTCCCGCTGACCACGTGGTGGCCTCTACCGGCGAGTTGCAGAACATGGACGTGCTCACCAGCACCCAGCGCAGCCGCCTGGCCCAAGCCCAGAAAGCCAACAAGCCGGTGTTGATCGTGACACCGGAAGAAGCCCTACGCGCAGAGAAGAACAAAGCCAAAGGCAAAAAGACCTGGACCTTTGTGGCCAAAGACGTGCGCGATTTCGCGTGGGCCTCTTCCCGTAAGTTCATCTGGGATGCCATGAACGTAAACTACGCCGGCAAAAACACGTTGGCCATGAGCTTTTACCCTAAGGAAGGAAACCCACTGTGGGGCCAGTACTCCACTGAGGTAGTGGCGCATACCATCAGAACGTATTCCAAGTTCACCATTGACTATCCGTATCCGGTAGCGATCTCCGTGCACGGTGCCGTGGGCGGGATGGAGTACCCGATGATCTCCTTCAACGGCGGTCGCCCAGAGAAAGACGGATCGTACACAGAGCGCACTAAATACGGCATGATCTCCGTGATTATCCACGAAGTGGGCCACAACTTCTTCCCGATGATCATCAACTCAGATGAGCGTCAGTGGACTTGGATGGACGAAGGCTTGAACACCTTTGTGCAGTATCTGGCCGAACAGGAATGGCAGCGTGATTACCCGTCTAGCCGCGGTGAACCAAGAAACATGGTGACCTACATGAAGATGGACAAGCGCCTGCAGCAGCCTATCATGACCAACTCTGAGTCGATCACGCAACTAGGCAACAACGCCTACGGCAAACCGGCTACGGCCCTGAACATCCTGCGCGAGACTGTAATGGGTCGCAAGTTGTTTGACTACGCTTTCAAAGAATACTGCCGCCGCTGGGCCTTCAAACACCCTATGCCAGCTGACTTCTTCCGCTCCATGGAAGACGCCTCGGGTACCGACTTGGATTGGTTCTGGAGAGGCTGGTTCTACACCACCGACCACGTAGAGCAGGAACTAACCGGCGTGAAATGGTACTCTGTAGATACCCGCAACCCAGAGGTGGAAAACGTGAAACGCCGCCAGGAAATTAATGCCGAGCCAAAGAGCTTGTCGCAGCAACGCAACCTGCAGGACATCCCGAAGACACTGTTGGACACCAAACCGGAGTTGAAGGATTTCTACAACACCTATGATCCACTGGCGGTTACCGAAGAAAGCAAAGCGCAGTACCAGAAATACTTGCAGTCTTTGGCTCCGGAAGAGCGCGCGTTACTGGAAAAAGGCTTGAACTTCTATGAAGTAGGCATCAAAAACAACGGCGGTCTTGTGATGCCAGTGGTAATGCAGATGACCTTCCAGGATGGTACTTCTGAGATTGTGCGCATCCCTGCGGAGATCTGGCGCTACGACGAAAATGAGATCACGAAGGTGTTTGTGACCGAGAAACCAGTAGCCAGCTTCATGCTGGATCCTTTCCAGGAAACCGCTGATATTGACATGAACAACAACTCGTATCCGCAGCGTCCGCAGCCAAGCCGTTTTGAGTTGTTCAAAGAGCAACCACGCGGCATCACGCCAAACCCGATGCAACAGCAAACCCAACGCCCGGGTGCCACCCGTCCGCAAGGCGGAAAATAAACTCTGGTTTTCAAGGCCCTTTCAGGAAACAAGCCCTAAACATCAATTCATAGCAAAGCCCCACCTGTTCTTTCAGGTGGGGCTTTTTCGTTTTCTATTCAGGGTTAATACATTGCCAATGCCGGCCGTTCCAGTAAATCCACCGCACCTCGCCGGGTCGCTGCAGCCCCAGCACAATCCCCCCGCCTTTGATGCCTGGCAAGAGGGTCCCCGCCCCCGCCGGGAAATGAGAAGTGGGTTTCCAGTAGGCAATCTCCCTCAGTGTTTTCAAGGCATGCCATTCACCTTCTTCCACCAAGAAAGGATTGGCAGGGTCTGCACCCAGAACAAAGACAACGGCGGGTTTCCGGCTACGGTTGTTTTGCAGGAACACCGCGTAGTCTGGCGTTGAATCCCCGTCAAAGTTCCCCATTAGGTAGAAAGGATTAAGGCCAGAGTTTAGGGTGTACCCGGCTTTAAGGCTGTTTTGCTCAAAAGCGGGCAAAAGCGCGTTGGGCAGTTGATCTAGCGTTAGGGTTGCAAATGGCGAAGGTTTTAAGCTACAACCCTCCAGCGCCACCGCAATGCCCAGAAGCAGAAGGTAAATCGGTTTCATTCTAGTCTTAAGGCGAACAGTCTCTGAAAAGACAGGCCTAAACTCTTTTTCCCTCTTCCTGGCTTATCATAGGGCACAAAAAAAGACTGCCCAGTTTCTGAACAGTCCTTTGCCTGGCAGTTGTGCTGCGTTTATTCTTTGTTCTTGAAATCTCCGTTCTTGATTGCCTTGATCACCTGGTACCACTTGATAGGGTCCAGAAGCGGATTGGTGGCTCCGGGGTTATACCCTCCGCGGCGCATCTGCTGCTGGTTTTGCAGGTTCATGTACGTGCGGTGGTTGGAGTTGGCATCCATGGGGGTGTTCCGGAACATTTGGTCCAGAATCTGCTGACTCATGGCACTCTCTCGGTCAATGTCCTCCACCGGAGATTTCATGGCCAGTACGGCTTGGGTAAAATCACGGAAGGTGGCGTACGGGAACACCCGTATCTCGGGCAAGATGGTAGGGTCTTCCAGCATTTCTATGATAATGGAATAACTGTCCCGCTCAAAACTCTCCGGTATCACCAGTGACTGTTTCGCATACCCAATGGAACTGAATACCACGCTGTCGCCGGCTAGTACGGGCAAGGAAAAGAATCCGTATTCATTTGTATTAGTCCCGCGCCCGGCACTTGGAATGTACACGCTGGCACCCGGTATTCCCAGAAGGCTGTCACCGGCGGTTACCACCCCTGTTAACTGAATCACCTTTTTGGCTCCCTGGCCGTGGGCAGAAGTAAGACTGAATGCGGTAAGGAGTAAGGCTGCCACCAGAAAGCGCCCAAACAGGGCTCCATAGCGGGTATGTAAAAAGGGGAAATTGAAATATTGCGTATTCATGGATCAGTTCGTTTACAAGTATAGGCTTTTTATAGTACTTTGTGCCGAAGAGCTTTAAATTAATTTTACGAAGCAATACTCCATGAGGCTCAAACATTTTAACGTCGGTTTTGGGGAACAAGTATTCAAAGCCATGAGCGACGTTTCCAGAATCAGAGTCCTTAACCTACTGATGCGCAACAAAGAGCTTTGCATCGCGGACTTGGAACTGGTGCTGGACTTCACCCAAACCAAAACTTCGCGGCACCTGATTTACTTAAAAAACACAGGCTTAGTCTCTTACCGTAAACAAGACCAATGGGCATTTTATTACATTAAAGACGAAATGCTGGACTTTTTACAACAGATGTTTGGCTACCTGGAGAAAGACCAGATGCTGCTTAAAGACCAGGAAGTGTACCAAACCCTCTTCTCTAACCGCGAATTAGCCATCAATCGGCTGCAGCAGCGGCATTTCACGGGGTTATAGCGAAACTAAAACTGCTCCGAATGGTTTTAAAGTAGCACCTTTGCTGATCTGCTACCTTCCCAGAGAGCAACCTTTTATATGAGAAAACCCAAAACGTACCGTCACCTGTTCTTTGACCTGGACCACACTCTCTGGGATTTTGAGAAGAACTCAGAAGAGACGCTACACCATTTATATGACCATTTCAACTTAGCGCAGCTAGGTAATTTCTCCCCAGACTCTTTCTATAAGAAGTACAGTTTCGTGAACAAGCGCTTATGGAACCAGTTCCATAAAGGGAAGATCACCCAGCAGCAGCTTCGTGAGAACAGGTTTGTCAAGTGCCTGACGGGATTGGGCGTAGACGCCGCTGACGTACCTGAAGGGCTGAGCAAAGCCTTCACCGATCTCTGCCCCACCAAAACGGGCGTGTTTCCTTTTACGCACGAGGTCCTTGGCTACCTGAAAGAGAAATACGTTCTTCATATCATTACAAACGGCTTTAAAGACGTGCAGTACATCAAGCTGAAATCGGCGAAGCTAGACTCTTATTTCTCAGAAATTGTCACATCTGATTGTGTTAACTGCACCAAGCCAGACAGGCGCATCTTTTTGCATGCCATGGAAAGGGCCGGCGTAAACGCTCAGGAGAGCTTGATGATTGGCGACAGCCTGGATGCCGATATCTTAGGTGCCATGAACGCCGGAATAGACCAGGTTCTTTTTAACCCCGAGAAGAAGCGTCCCCGGCTAAAACCCACCTACGAGATCCACTGCCTTAGCGAACTCAAAACGTTTTTATAGCCTATTTAACGCCTCGTTTAAAGGAAACGCCCTGAAAACGGGAACTCCACAAGCGTAGTATTTGTCTATTATTTGGTTACTTTTGCAGGTACAGGCCGTAAAAGGGCCAACGAAGTTCTTTCACAATTGGGGATGACCGGAATTGACAGCTTGAGCAAGCTGGGTGTAAGCATGTCGGGAGTTGGCAGTTTTCCCGTAAATCAGAATTGACCGACGATTATCTGGCGAGTCTAACTACGCCATGGCTGCCTAGTCTAGGTACTAAGCAATTTGCCATTGTCCTGCAGCTCCTCGGTTCGGTGGGGGTTGGTCACAGGGCATCGTAATGCCGATCTAGTGTAGGCCAAGGTGTGGGGTCTGCATGAAACTAAAGCATCTAAGGTGAGATCATAGGCCAGGCTTGGGCCTGATGTCACACGAAAACCTAACCAAGACTAAACATGTAGAAAGCGCTCAAGTTTCCTTGTCTGGACCAGGGTTCGAATCCCTGCATCTCCACTCCCATTGCCCTGTTACTCAAAAGTGACAGGGCATTTTTGTTTAAACCCGTCCATAGATCATAGTTGGATCAACGTTTCTTTGGTTCTTTTCTAAAATGAGCCGGAAAAGGTTTTCTTAGTTAAAAGAAGCAATGGTTCTTTTTGGAGTAAAGCCACATGCACTTTGTGGTTTCCCAAGCCATGCTAGTATCTCCCTGCTAGACAAAAAAAGTAAAAGCAAAAAGCCAGCAGGATATTTCCCTACTGGCCTTTTGCTTTTACTTGTGACTGCTGATTAAAACTGCTTAGTTTTTATAGAAATCAAATGCGATAATGTTGCAGAATTTACCAGGCCACCCATCTGGTTGGGTGGTAAGATATCCCATGCTGACCTCTGATTTCTCCTGAACCGTAAATGTTACCCGCAGTTCACCCAATGGCCTTCCATTATAGATTTTCACATGCCCCAAAGCAGAATTGACTTGCTCCACATCTGGCAATGTATTGCCCAAGGCCACTACCAAATAGGTTTTATCGTCAGGAGTTAAGTTAGTATCCCTGAGGTTTGATATCTCAAAAGTATAGGTACCAGGGTCAAGGGTTAGGGTCTGGTAGATCTTTCCGTTGGTGATGGCAGGTGAGCCCCAGCCAGATTCAACATTGAAAATATTGCCATTCCATTCGTCCCATCCGCCAAAGCCTTCGTGGTTTTTAGCCGCGTCGTTTGTGATCCAGTTTGCCAGATTGCCCCATCGTCCTGAAATTGCAGAAGCGATAAACGGTACTTTCTTGTTTTTTAGCTGAGGAACGATGTTGATGGTGTAATCCTTAAAAGCTACCGCAAAGGTGTCAATACTGGTCGGCTCTGGCTTGAAGATGGTCCTGTATTTGATGACCGTGGATTCTGTAAGCCCTTCCAGTACCGTTTTGGAGGTAGACACGGGGGTGGTGACAACCTTGGTTTCCCCGTTCACCACATACTCTACTTCCGTATATTGTGCACCCGTAGACATATCCATGGCATCCCAATTGATGGTAGTAGCATTTGGCTCGAAATCCAGCATAGAGATCAACCGGTTATTCAATCTCCTGCGGTAAGTATCGCCATAGGAAGTACCCACCGCATTCACCGGAATAGAAGAATTTCCAGCGGCATCATAGGTAACAGTTACAAAGTTTTTTACTCCTTCATCCACCTTGAACGTTTTCTCAAAGTATTCTTTCCCGTCTCCTTTTTCAATTTGATATTCAACAGAGTCTTTCCGGTCATTCCAAAATATCCTAACCAATTTTACTTTGGGGTCGGCACTTAACCGCGCTTTATAAAGCACGCGTCCCTTGCCAGAGAAAATTTTCACAGAGTCCATTTTGCCTGCGTACTGAATCTCTCCCTCCTTGGTATACTCCTTGAAGTTATCCCAGTCAGAACAGGAGTACAAAGCCATCAGGGAAAGTAAGGAGGCAAAGGCCACCCTTATTTTATTCATTAATATCCTTTTCATTGTATATTATCTTTAAAGATCCTGCCTCCTTCATAAAACCACAGAATGACCACAGAATCTGGAATTAATGTATTTTACAAACGGGTATCTCCGTAAACCTTTAACTCATTGATGCTTTGGGCTGTGCCTCCCGCAAAGTTCTCAAGGCATCTTATTCTTATGTATCTTACCTTGGGTGCATTCAAGTCTAAATCCCAGTTAAAGCCAGCTGCAGCTGTTTCTCTGTCTTTGGGAGTGTCTTGCCCGTAACCAGTACCAGAAGGCTTGACAACTTCATAAGAACCCAGTAAAACCCAGCTGGCATCTAACGCTCCGCTCAAAGAAGGATTTTCAGATCCGTAAATCTCAAACCGCTTCATGGTGGTGAGGTAGTAAAATTGGGGAGGGTCTAATTCTGGAAAAGGACGTATCCAAATTCGACTTAACTTGGCAAGCTTGCCGGTGTCAAACGTGATCATGTGGGGGTCGGGCCCTCCGTTCACCTGATGGGTAAAGCTCACGAACGGCCATCCTAGAAGACCATCCCAAGCATATTCCAGCCTGGCTCCATTGGTTACCTGGGGTGCATCACCAGGCAAAACAAATGCCCTGAACCCCGAACTTGGAAGCTCTGCCTCAAATAATGGTTTTACTGTTTTAGTGGTGGTGTCTGTGGTATTACCCCATCTATCTTTGACAAAGATTTGGAATTCATGCCTGGTGGTATCTAACCCTCTGACTTTAGAGGTGATATCCTTTACGGCTGTGAAAACACTTTTTTGGTTATCTACTTCAAACTCATTTAAAGCGTTCTTCTTCATTATAATGATAGAAACATTTGCAGTATCTGAGTTTGTGGCAGACAAATTATAACCACCAAAAGCAGTAGCAACCTGAATGCTTTTATAGACTTTCCAGATGGGAGCCTCCAAGGGCTTCACCTTCACCGTAACTGGCTCTGATTTGATATTGCTACGGCTAACGGTGTATAACTTGACTTCATGTTCGTTTGTGTCTGCGAATCCTTCCACTATCAAAGAATTATTGTAGTAAGAAGTTTGCGTCTCCAAGGTTTTACCATTTGCAATGACATATTCTGCCTTAACGTACAGCAGATTCTGGTCATTGGGGATTGTATAGGTTAGCTTAGCCTTGCCCGCCAGGTTTTCCACCTTCACGTTGGACACCATACTTGGGATGCTATCATCCCCCCCTATTGGTTCCCGGAACTGTAAATCCTCTTCGCAGGAAAACACAATCATTATTCCTAAAAAGAGGAAGAACGATGTTTTTAGTTTATGTAAGTTCATAAGTTTTTTCGCTAAAAATGTTGATTTACCATCCTGGGTTTTCTACCAAATTCTGATTCCTTCTGATATCATAATTGCCCACTGGCCAGAAGTAGTCTCGAGGGGTGATAAACTTCTGACTGAACACCACTCTCTCATTGTTGTAGGTTTCAGGGGTTTTCCCCATGATGTTAAAGCCAGTGATATCCTTGTTCAACTCCTCGGCAGCTAGTTTCCATCTTCTTAAATCCCAGAAACGGTGCCCTTCAAAAGCAAGCTCAATGAGACGCTCACGTCTGATGATGTCACGAAGACCTGTCTGAGAAGTATATTTAGAGGGATTGTTAGAGAAATTAGACCAAGACTCAACAATTCCTTTCAAACCGGCCCTGTCTCTTATCTTGTCTAAGTATTCAATGGCTAACGAAGAGCCTGGTTGAACTTCATTCAGGGCTTCCGCATACATCAGGTATAAATCAGCTAACCTGATTTCTGGCCAAGGATATGATTTCCAGGTTGGAGCATTTGTACCATTGGAAGTAGATTCCCAATGTACCAGCTTTTTGATGTAGTACCCAGTCTCGTTCCAGTTAACAAAGTCCCCAAAACCTGCTTTATCGCCGTTCTTAGATTTCACATAGAAGTTGTTGACGTCACTTCCAGTAGGGTTTCCGTCTTTCATGTACCAGATTGCCCCATCAAAGCCTAAATCGGCATAAAAACGAGGCTCACGGTCAAAATTAAGGCGAGCAGTTTTATAGTTTGGCTCTATGTTAAATGCTTCCTCTGCGCCAGCAGTCCGGACAGCTGAATAGTTACTAAAGTCCAAGGTTTTGTCCTCCTCAATTGGAACCCCGTTTTTAGTGTAGAACATTTTGGCAATTTTGATGGGGGCAGCCCATGCGCCTTGCAACTCAAATCTACTGTTCTGGGTCCCTCTCTCCAGAGGAGGCATGCAAAGTCTTTCATTGACGAAATAGCTGTTGGACAAGGCCCAGACATGCTCCGTGCCCCACCGGTTGGTAACCGCGTTTCTAATATTTAACTGGGTTTTGGTGACCTGGCTTAGATTGAGGACATCCGTTGTGTACTTGTATAGCGAATGCCCGTTTTGTTCAGCCGATTCAATGGCCGCTTTAGTGGCTGCTACTGCCTTAACCCACTTGTTCTGGTCATAAGTAGGGTTAAACAAAGCAACGCCTTGTTTGTCAGTAAAACCTGCATAATCACTGTTACCATTAAACAGAGGACTGGCGGCATACAGCCAAAGCTTTGCTTTAACAGCCAACGCAATGGGTTGTGAGATTCTGCCCAATTGGCTGTTCTCATTGATTATCCGGCTGGGTAACTTTTCAACGGATTGGTCAAGGAGATTGGAGATGTAGTTCACAACCTCGTCCACAGGCATGCGTTTCGCACTGGGTTCGTCACTTGCCGGGATTTCGTCTATAATTGGAATAGGCCCATACATCCGGAATAAGTAGAAGTGGTAGTAAGCTTTTAAGAACTCTACCTCTCCAATCCACCTGGTGCGTTCTTCCTGGGTGAGATCAGGAACCTTGTTTGGGTCCTTGACATTCGCCAAAAAGATGTTGCAGTGGCGAATCCCTCTGTAAATCATTAAATGGTCATTCCAATTACCGTTGCCTTTGCGGGTGCCAGCCCATTCATCAAACAAGGGGGCGTCTTTGTTCTGCTGCCCAAGGGCAATCCTGTAGGCGGGGTGCCAATGGGTTTGGCTTGCCTGTGGCAGCCAAATCTCATCCCCAGACATTAATCCTGCATTGTACCACCCGTCCCCATTTTTAGGAAGAAAGGAATAACAGGTAAAAAGATACTTTTCGGCTTCATTCCGCAGTTTAAAGGCATGCTCAATAGTTGCCACGTTATCCGGAACAACATCCAGATAGTCTTTACAAGAAGAGGCGGCAAAAGCAATGAAGATTAAGAAGTAGTTGAAAAGCTTATTTCTCCTTACTGAAGATTTCCTCTGGGTTACAGCCTTAAGGAGTCCTTCACTGGGAAGGAATATTTTTGACAGGAAATTTCTCTTTTCCATAATATGACAGAATAATCTTAGCTTATAAATTTAAAGACAGCCCAAGGTTGTAAACAGACTGGATTGGGTAGTTCAATCCATTGCCGCCCATTTCCACATCCCACAACTTGAACTTGCTAAACATCAGCAAATTGGTGGCAGAGAAGTACACCCGGGCGCTCTGAATATGAAATTTCTTCAACTGATCTATATTGTACCCTAAGTCCACATTCTTCAATCTAATGAAGCTTCCGTTTCTCATCCACCAGGTAGAAGTTTGATTGTTTGAAGGTACTTGCCAAGTACTCAAGCGAGGCCAGAAGGCGTATAAGTCTCCGTTCTCCTCAGACCAATGGTCATCTGCGATGGCCTTTAATAATCCGGTCTGGTAGCCGCCAGCCTGATTAGGAAGCTGATATTGATAGAAAGGTTGAATAGCCGCTGGATCAATGAAGAAAGAGGTGCGGGCTGCTCCCTGGAAGTATAGGTTCAAATCAAACTTCTTATACCGAACAGTTGTACCAAAGCCGTAGATAATCTCAGGTTGCTGCGGATACCCCAAAGGAACCATGTCATCAGAGTTGATCACCCCGTCTCTGTTGACGTCCCGGTATTTGATATCTCCAGCCCGGAGCCCCATATCTCCAAATTGCACGGGTGAGTTGGCAACTTCTTCGTCATCTACAAACAAACGCTCCGCTATGTAGCCCCATCTCTGGCTCAGGGAATGTCCCGATCTGGATAGGTGAGCCAAGTTACTGTCGTATGCCAACTCGTCAATTTTCACCGCCTTGCTGGTAGCGTAAGTGAAGGTTCCCCTTAACTCTATGTTCAGATTCTTGGAAAGGGTCTTACTATAGTTGGCTGACAGGTCAACTCCTTGCGTTTCTGCCTTGCCGTAGTTGGAAAGTGGGGTAGCCATTAAACCAGAGGCATTGTCTATATAGGTAATGGGCTGCAAAATCTGGGATCTGTATTGCTTGAAGGCGTCCACGATTATCTCAACAGAGTTGATGGCTGAGCCTATGCTTAGGTCCATGCCCAGGTTGATCTGTTTTGATTTCTCCCAGGTGATGTTCTCGTTTGAGTATCTTGAAATAGAAACCCCAGGTCTGTAGTAGGTTGCAGTCCCATCATTCCTCCCGAACGAAGAGCCAAAACCATTGTCATTAAGGTTAACATTGGACATGTACAGGAACCTCTCATCCCGGTTTCCTATTTGGTCGTTTCCGACAATACCGTAAGTTGCCCTGAATTTCAGATTAGAAATAATACCTTTTAAAGGCTCAAAGAACTTCTCATTGGAGATGCGGTACCCGATACCAGCAGACGGGAAGAAGCCGTAGCGGTTCTTTTTGGCGAACCGCTCAGAGCCGTTATAGCCGAAATTCAATTCAACCAGATAACGTTGGTCATAGCCATAGGTGAACCTGCCGGAGATCCCGTGGTTTCTATTTGGGAGGGACCGGATCAGAGTACCTGGGTTACCTGCTTCATAACTTGATATATAGGATACCAATAAACCTCCTACATCATGTTTGTTAGCAAAATTTCTGGCGTAATCCATCGCTCCCTGCAGCCAGAAAGTTGACTCCACTACCTTGTTGCCTTCTGAATAGTTTAGATACTCTGTCCCAGGAAGTCCGATGGAAGTAGAGGAACCATCATTCATGACATTTATCTTATAAGTCCCGTCTTCTGGATTTATGGTGGAGCTATATAGAAATGGATTATAGAATCTATTGAGCGAGACAAAGGACACCCTTTTCAGATACGTCATGGCCCTAACACTAAGCCCTTCAGTAAGGAAACCTAAATCTTGCCTTACCTCAAGCTGTGGGTTCAAGTTTGCCGTTTTATAGGTCTCGTACCCTTTCACCATCTCGGCATAAGGATTCACAAATAAAGTGGTTGTCTCTACGGCGTCACTGTTAATGGTGCGGGCAGACCCAAACAAGGGATGATCCACGAAAGGCAGTTTATCTTTAGGGTAGACCGCCGGGAACATCACGGGGTTTGTGTTCAGAGCATTTCTAAAGGTAGTTCCTCCACCACCTATTGGGCCGTTGTAATCATCAAATTGACCATATACACGGGCCGTCAACACAGTTGTAGGTGTGAGGTCAAAATCGATATTGGACCTGATGGAATAGTTATTCAGGCTTATGTTGCTGTTGAAGTTATTGATTGGGTCAACCTTCAACATGCCATTATCCCGGTTGTATGTCATCGCCAGGTAATAGCGGCCTTTGTTAGTCCCTCCGCTAAGGTTAATGTTGTAGCCTTGGTTGAAAGTATAGTCTTTGATTAACTGATCAATCCAGTTGTTATTAGGGAAAAGATAAGGGTCCTCCCCCATCCTGGTACTGTTGATTTTGTTTTGGGAGTATGGCTCCTTTGCAAGTGGGGAACGAGTCAAGGTGGCATCGTTCGCCAAGTTCATGTACGTGATATTGTCAGCCAGCTGGAAATTTTTAGTATTGCTGGAGATACGGTTTTCCACTCTGAAGCTAACTTTGATTGGGCCTTCTTTACCTGATTTGGTATTGATCAGAACTACCCCATTGGCACCTCTAGCACCGTAGATGGAACTGGCAGCGGCATCTTTCAAAACAGAGAAATCGGAAATGTCATCTGGCTGTAGGCGGGCCATGTCAGTTGGGGAGGACTCAATTCCATCAATCAGGATGAGTGGATCACGTTTCCCAGTTCCAAAAGTGGACAGACCCCGAATGTAGAAGGTGGAGTTATCAGTCCCTAAACCAGGCTCCCCGCTTTGCTGGAAAGAAATTACCCCCGCAACCTTTCCGGCAATAGCATTGGTTAAGTTGGAGGTAGGGGTTTTAAGATCAGCGACATTTACCGAAGTAATAGAACTTACCAAGCTTGCCTTTTTCTGTTCCCCAAACCCCACCACTACCACTTCATCAATTGCTTTGGCGTCTGGAACAAGCTTTACTGCTATTTCTCTTCTGTTTTCCAGAGGAACCTCTTGGGTTATAAAGCCTATGTAAGTGAAAACAAGGGTGCCTTTGCCATCTGTGGCATTTAAGGTGAAGTCCCCGTTGATATCTGTATTTGTGCCGATGGTTGTTCCCTTCAAAACAACACTAACTCCGGTAAGGGCAGACCCATCCTCCTGGGATAACACCTTCCCTGTGACTCTAAACTGGGCCTGTCGATCAACTGCACCACTTGGGCTCACCTGCTTGCTACTAGCAAGAATTGTAGTAGGAGTAGCGCTCCTTTTGGAAGAGAAAGCCCCTCCCTCCCTAGGTTTAACATTCCCTTTGGGAAGCGTCTGAGCCAAGCCCGCGACGTGAATGGAGAAGTAGAGAATTAGCACCAAGACGTACTTATTCTCTTTACATGAGTAGTTGTGCTTCATAGTAAACAGTTGTTAATTAATTATGTAAGAAGTTCATTGCTTGTTATTCCATAAGGGAACTGGCCACCTTCCTGGGTAGCTTTCTCTTTATTGGAACTATTAGCTTAGACCTGACCAAAATCATCAAACCCGGGGGAGGGGGAGGAAACGGGATGATTCATCAATAAAAAAAGCAAGGTCACTCGGCTGGCAGCTTGCTACCTTATAAAAAAGTAAACCTTACAAGAAGCATATTCCTAGTGTAGAATATTGTCTATTAAATAAACGTCTTTCTTACACTTATCAATCTTTGATAAACATACTTGATTAATCATGATTTGCCAAATATGTAATCACATTTTGAAAAAATATTTTTTTATCAAATATTAAGCCTTCAAAAAGGATCTTGTAATAATATTTACAACATCCCAGCCTTTTAAGGGCTTTTGCGGTATTAAATGTTATTTAAATACGTATAGGCGCATTCTAAGTGTGTTTCTCCGCTGAGTCAGTCATTTTCCGTCCTTACATTTCTAGTTAGTAGAACATGTGGCCACTTAATTGATCGGCTTTGAAGTAGATCATTCATCTTGTTAAGACCTTTGCTAAATTTCCAAAGTCTTGGTAACTGCGCAACAACGTTTCCAAGGGTGAGCTATTTCTGTAAGTTTGAAATTGCGCCTGCCACCCTAGGGGCTTTCAACACGCAATAGCAGATTCCTATAGCCTATTGAAAAACCAAGAAAAATTTGGAAATCAATACTGCCCCACTTTTCGGTATTGGTTTATTGGCTTTCACAAACGCAAATGCTCAGCCTTCCCAAAACACCTACTCTTGAGATCCTCTCCCGCCTGAAATTGATGATAGGGGTGTGGATTCAAGCAAACCTGTTGAACTTACACCGGACAGCTTGAATATTGAAGCAAGCCCTGGGTCTGTGGTGTTTGGGAGGGCACAGGGGCTTAATTCTTTTGCTTGTATTGGATGTGTGGGGATGCTTACCGACTATGGAAGCGGTTGGGACCAGATTAAGTAGGTTGGACTTCGGCAGGTCTGTTCATTTCTATGCGAAGGAAAGGCGATCCTTTGGTGACATGCGGTTGAAAGCAAACCATTCCTTTACTAGCTCACCTTTAAGGGGTAAGTCGTTTAGATTGCCGATAAACAACTTAGAGACGTGCACCTTTTGCTTTTCTACACCCCTAGTGGAAACTCTGCAACAAGCTATTAGGTGGCTTTTTAGCTCCATCTAGGATTTCTGTAATCAGTGAACCCCTAGTATGGACCTGAGAATGGATGACAGTGGAGGGACCCGCATGTTCTCAGCATCTCCCCAAAAATTAACAACAACACCCCCTGTAAATCAGCTTTATACAGGGGTTGTTGTTTTAATCAGGACATATATTGGACAAATTTAAACACTTGCCTGTTCCTGCTCCAATTTTATCAATCCGTTTGCCTTGGGTTTCATAAACTGGCATAAAACCCTATGTTAATTGACTCTTTTTTGAAAACCCACTCTCCTCTTTTATCATAATAAGTAATAAACAAGTATCCCCTGTTACTACCTAGGTCGCAACAGGGGATACTTGTTTATTAACAGAAAATTTTATCTAACTAGGATTATTCCAGATTGGTCTCAAAGTATATGCTTTACTATCCTGCAGCTTTGTAGTGCCGGTTGAAACCAATTCTACTTTCGTGAAGTCTTCCGTAGGGAAGAAGATATCCGTCATGACGGTTCTACCGTCATTGGCGAAAACCTCCACAGACGCAACATCTAACAAAAGATGCAACCTTAATTTTCCGTTCTCCAAGGTTAAGGGAGCAGTATGTCTGCCGGAGAAAGTATCTTTAAAGTCCATCTTACCGGACTTGGTGCGGTCAATGTAAAGCTCTTTGGCAGCCACGGAGTAACCCACATCTACATGTTCCCCTTTTGTGTTGGAGAACCGTAGCATTACCTCTTGCGCTTGGGAGACATCCAGATTCAAATCTAGTTCTTGCAGCGGAGAGGTCAGTTTATAACGAGTACTCAGATCCAAGGAGCCAGTTACCTCCTGCGCTTTGATAGAAGTAGAACCAGACCGAAGTTTCTGCAGCTCTTTCACCGGAACATTCGTCATTCGGATACCCTCGCTGGTTTGCTGCAGTTTGAGTTCGCGGGGAACGGTCATGGCACTGCGCCAGGTAGCGGTGGGTACCTCGTTTGCATACAGCCAATTGCTCATCCAGCCCAAGAACAGGCGGCGCCCATCCGATTTAGGAACGTTGGCCCAGGTGACACCGGCGTAATTATCGGTACCGTAGTCTAACCAGAGGGTCGTTTCCATCGGGTTGTCGCTTTTGAAATTTTTTCCGTCAAAATCCCCGATGAAATACTGGGTAGCCGAGCCTTTATTGGGCCCTCCAGGATTTAAGCTCACCAACAGCACCCATTTCTGTTGACCGTTTATGGAAAGTGGGAAAAGGTCAGGGCATTCCCACACCCCACCGTGGGCCGCCGCCGTCTTCCCGAACTCGCTCAGCTTCGTCCATTCTTTCAGGTTTTTAGAGCCGTAAAATTCAATATGGTCCAAAACTGCTAAGGTCATGACCCATTGATTAGCCTTCTCGTTCCAGGCAACCTTGGGGTCCCGGAAATCCCGGATGCCAGGGTTCTTCAGGACAGGATTCTGTTCGTACTTCTTCCAGGTGCGCCCGTTGTCCAGGCTGTAGGCTATGCCTTGGGTCTGGAAATCATTTCGGCCAGCCTTCTCCAGTTTCTCGTTGTGATAAGTAAAGATGGCCACCATAGGCGGATTCTCCTTCGTTCCCAAGCCTGAGGTGTTGTTCTCGTCCACTACGGCACTGCCCGAGAAGATAGTGCCGTTTTCGTCTGGGTAAAGGGCAATGGGCAGGTGCTCCCAAGTCACCATGTCTCTGCTCACCGCGTGCCCCCAGTGCATTGGTCCCCAGGTGGTACTGCCGGGGTGGTGTTGGTAGAACAGATGGTACTCGCCTTTGTAATACACCATCCCGTTGGGGTCATTCATCCACTTGGCCGGAGGCGAGAAGTGGAATTGGGGACGGTGTGGTTCACTTTGGCTTTTTGTTTCTGCCGTTGTTACAGACGTTTTCGCATCATTGGGACCTTTACCAGTGGTACAACCAATTGCAACCGCTCCTACAAAAACAGTCAAGCTGCGTACTACTTGTTTTATATTCATTTGATTCAACTTTGGTGTTATTGATAATCTAAAAAGTTAAGCTTTCCTCAACTTTGTTCTTCAGCCAACACCTTGATTAAAGCTATCTGTAGTTGGCATGAATGTTACTAGAATTCAAAATATTTTGGCTATTAGTATTAGTTGAGGAATGATTACACCCTACTCCAAGCCGAAAAGCTTTACTTCTGAGAAAGTGGCTTGTGTACCACTTGAAGTGATTCCCCATGATTTGCCAGGTAGGCTGTAGATCCGGTTGCTAAGGGCTGCCTTGCCATCTATATAAAGGACACAAATGGAACCATCTATTACCACATCAACCGCATAGGTAGTACCTGCTTGCAGGGTCATAGGCACTCTGGTAATTAATTGCTCGTTAATGCCGGAGACCTGATAGGCCACAATCCTGTTATTGGCAGGCTCCACTACTATTTTGTAGGATTGCTGTAAGGGATTATCTGCGTTGAAGATAAAGCCAGCAGACCCGCTACTTGTATCTATTTTTAACTTCGCACTGATCTTCTTCGTGCCTGTGATTGCCCCAAAGGTTTGGTATGCCGCCGAAGGTGATCCATTTACCACGAAAGAATTACCAGAACCTGACACGGTACCGGATGATTTGCTTGGCTGGAAGGATATTTCTTTCTTAAAAATATCGGCCACCATGTCCGGGACTTTTACTGCTAAGGTACCATCCGACGCTTGAGTTAGTTCATGGGAGACGATGTTACCTGCCCATTCTTTGTTGCCGCTGTCATTCTCCGGGCTTCTTCGTGCAGTCCATCCGAATAGGTATCGTTTGTTCCCGTCAGAGGCGGTCTTTGCAGCATAAAAATACTGTCCGTCCAGCATGTCATTTACCGGCTTGGTCCAAGGACCTTCAGACGAGGTAGCAATACGGTAATGGGTACCTTTCATACCACTCCAATCTTCTGAGAAAAACAGGTACCAAAAGTTTCCCATCTTGAAAACGTCAGCACACTCCATCATGAGGTAGTTGTCTTCTGCCGTGGTGGTGTAAAGCGGGCCTCTAGGGGTCCAGCTGTTCGCAGCCGGATCTGTTGTCGTGAACAGAAGAACAACCGCTTTTCTGGCACTAGTCTGCGTACTCATCAGCATCCAGTACTCGTTCTTTTCTGAATTGAAGAATACCTGCGGGTCCCGAAAATCAAAACTGTAGTATCCAGCAGGAGCCGTAAGGATGTAAGAGGACTTTGTCCAAGTCTTCAGGTCTTTGCTGGTGGCGTACATCACACTTTCACGCGGGTGGCTCTGCACGTAACCCGCATTGCCATTGTGGCCAGTATAGTACATGTAATAGGTATCCCCTACTTTCACGGTTGAGCCGGTACCAATGGCAAAGTCAGGCTCGTTAATGGTGCCATAGGGGATCATGCGGCCTGCGTAGGAGAAGTCCGTTAAATTGGATGTCTCAAACTTATGAATGTCATGGAAACCCTGCCCAGCTGGTTTGGTTTGGGCATCATGCAAAAAGAAAAGATGGAACTTGCCGTTGTCATAGAAGGGCATCAGATCCCCTACCCACCCTGTTGTGTTGTACGGTGACGTGGTTCCCATCCAACCCGAAGGAGGCTGTGGGTAAATACTTTTAGAGTTTTTACCTTCACCTGTTCCTGGGTTTACCGGAGTTGGATCATCATTATTGCCGCAGGCTGATAAGCCTGCCATTACCAAAGCCACTACCCACTTATTCAACTTCATAATTACGTATGTTGTACAGGGACCTGATCCCTGCAGTTAGTTTATTGACATTGGGTTTCGTTAGGTCTTATTTGGAATAGACGAAACCCTGTTTCTTAATTTGGTGAGGTTTGCAAAGAGAAGGGATAGTACCCAGCTTCTGGCCCAACCTTCTGTCTGTAACCATTACCACTTTATTAATGCCGGTCTCAGAAGAAATCTCTCCCAGCGTTTATAGCCTGTTTTTGTAAAAGTGGTTATAAGCGCCAGGAGGGAAATACATAAAGTTGGATACAGGATTATTGTTCAGCCAGGTATATAATGGCATTTTCTGTAAGGCGCTCAATGTTGGAGCGGAATCCATTTGGCTGGCTAGGCGTGCCACTTGCATCTGCCTCATTGTACCAATCATATGCCCCGAAGGTAATTACCACCACGTTGCCGTCAGAAGTTCTATTGCCGGGAAACTCTGCAATGCCTACTCGGCCGTTAAGGTCATTGTCCCATGCCTCACTTGCTAAGTTGATACCTCCGGTTTGTTGGCGCCAGCCAGCACCGTTTCCGTAGCCTCCCCACTCAGGTAAAAACCACCAAGCTGTATGGTTCAACCGGAAAGTACCTTTCTCCAGCAAGTTTGCCTTCCCGGGTTCAAAGGTTTGAAGCGCGGCAAAAATAGGATGATCTTCATGTCCCTTGAATGAGATGCCCCAGGAACTGTTCTGGTCTACGAATCCTGCTGGGGGGAAATCTCCGAACACATTATTAGGACCTTTTCCTTGCGGCACCACTCCTAGCGCGTCTAAATACCGAGCGGCAAAGGTAGTCAGCATAAGGTTGCCACCGGCAGCGCGGTAATTCTTAAGGGCATTCACCGCTTTGGCCTCTAATGCGACGGCGGGAATGTCCATAGAAGCATCAAAATGCCACCAGATCACATCAAATTCACTCAGATTCTTGCCTCCTATAATATCGTCAAATGAAATATAAGTAACCCCTGAGAACTTAGTAAAGAGCCAATCGGCAGCGGCTTTCTCATCTAAGTTCGAGATCCCGCCTCGGGCAGAAGAAACACCTAAGAAGGCTACTTTCAGCCCCATTGTTTGCTGGCTCACGGCAACTGTATAGTTCTCTGTGCGCCCACCGGCGGAAATGGCATACACTTTAGGAGAGGAGAAATCAACGGCCACCCCGGATGCCGGGCTGATGGATACTCCGGTAGATAACTCAATAGAAGGGGTCAGCGCTGACACATCAGTACCTGATGGAAGGACTATAGAAACGGTCTTTGATGCATTATCAATGACTCCGTCAATTCCATTAATTGAGAATTTGAGAATGGGTTGAAGCACTTGTACCCGCACTTTGTATTTCTTGTACAGGTTGCCATTTGTGACAACGTATTCCACCTCCTGGCTATAATTAGCGGGTGTGTTGATAGAAGGGCTGATAGAGGAGCCTTCCGGTAAACTTACCTCGGGAGAAACCGAGGTGATATTGCTGTTGTAAGGTAATGTTACAGATATAATTCCGGTCTTCTGGTCAATGGCTCCTTCAGTACCGTTAATTTTAAAAGAACCAATCTGGACAGGTACATTCAGGACAAAGTCTTCGTTTTCATTATTGTCCTCACAGGAGAACAACAGAAACAACATGGAGAAAAATAGGCTGGCCAAGAGTTTGCCAGCATTATACATAGAAGTTTTAAACATAGTCATGTCTCCTTAAAAATGGTTTAGGTTCATTTTATTGCTTAGGTATATCTTTCCAAATGGAGGATAACTCCCATGCTTTGAAATCCAGCACTTTCACGGTGCCGTTGGTAGCATATAACTCTATTCCTGTCTGGCTTTCTGCTGGAAATGTCAAAGTGCTTAGAACTATCTCGCCTTGGTTCGTGAATATTTCTACTGATGACTGGTCAACCAGTATGTGAAGTCTGACCTTTCCTTTTTCTGGTCTTACTGAAGCGTCAAACTTGGTGGGGAATTTCTGGTTGAAGTCTTGATTGGTGGTAAAGTCTGTACATTGGGTTCTGTCCACGCTCAGGTTTGAGGTAAGAGGATTATATTGAATGCTTAGCTTCCTTCCCTCTCCTACCAATAAGTTCAAGCCGAATGTACCGGAGGTATTGGTGTCAAATGTCACCTCCAGTTCATAAGTATTCTTAGTTGGTTTGAATTCCTTTATCTCACTAGAATTGCTGATCAATCGATTTGAGAACTGATGCATATTCTTGCGAAGCTTCTGCAACTCTGGGATTGGCCTTTGCACAAGACGGTTACCATAAGGTTGTTTTAGAAGGGTGATTTCTCTTGGAACAGATTCAAACCCTTTGCCCCAGGAAGTAGGCACATCCCTTGAATAATCCCAGTTGCCTAGCCAACCCAGCATAGCAGTTCGCTTGCTTACCTTATCTAAATCTCGCCAGGTTCTTGCCGCGTAGAAATCAGGTCCGTAGTCCAGCCACAGGGCATGCTCCAGTTTCTGGTTCATCATAACATCAGAAAAAAGGATGTGGTCAATGGCTAAATAGCCCCACTTGTCATTCGAGACATTATCTACCAGTTGGATGGTCGCTTTCTTTCCCTTGAGGTCGTGGACATCCCATCCATTCCATTTGAAAACATGACTATTATCTCCTGTAGAGGTCCTTACCACTTTGCCATCTACCACTAAATTGATGGATGCTTTTTCTGGGAAATTCCCTCCAGCAACTAAAAAACTGATGGCATTTTGCTGAATGGTGAAGGAGGAAGAAGTAAGGGTTCCGGTCCTATTTTCTGCCCTACTGTAAGATGAGGCAAAGCTTTTTCCTAAATGAACAACAGAATCAATGTTTGCCGGAGCGGTACTGAAGGCAGCACCGGAGGCTTTCCATTTCCCATTCCTCGGCTCATCAAACCCAGAAAAGAGCTGTCCGGGCAACCCTTTACCTTGGAGCAGGTAAGCCGATGTCTCTTCATCTGCCCGGAAGGTTTTTCCATCAAAGGAACCTAAGAAATATTGCACCCGGTTTGGTCCCCGGCCAATGAGCATCACCCATTTCTTTTCTGTGGTTCCTTCAATAGGAAGTTCGAACAAATCTGGACATTCCCAGAAGGCACTTTGGGCACCCAATCCCCCAAACTCACTCAGAAAATTCCAATCCTTTAAGTTCTTTGAGTCATATAGGTGGATCTTCTGAACGTCTGGCAAGACCACAGCCATTACCCACTTCTTTTCTGGCTCGTACCAAAACACCTGTGGGTCCCTGAAGAACACCTTCTTGATGTCCAAGACCGGATTGTGCTGGTAGTAATGGAAGTAGATTCCATCATTGCTTACCGAAAGTGCCTGAGTCTCTGGCAAGGAATCACCAGGTAAATGCTTAGTGTAGACGGCAATCATGCTCTTGGCTCCAAAGCCTGAAGTGTTGTTTTTATCCACTACCACAGAGCCTGAGAAGTAGGAAAAGGAACCGTCTCCACCTTTCATAGGGTGTGGCAACTCTTTCCAGTAAACCAAATCTTCGGAGACGGCATGTCCCCACCAAAACAAGTGGTATTTACCCTCAGTAAAGACCAAGCCGTCTGGATCTCCAATCCAACCCTTCTCAGGGCTGAAATGAAATTGAGGGCGATACTTTTCATTGTATTGGGCCTGTGACTCCAAACCAGGAAGCAGCAATGACAGCATTATGCCTATCCCCAATAGGTATTTCTGGTATTTCATGGTAGTTGGGTTTTCTTATCCTTTAGATCCGGAAGATTTAGTGCAAGCTTACATGAGAGAGGATATTCTGTTTCTGGCCTACTTTTTTGATAATAAGCCAGAAACAGGATAATGTGTGTCTATAGCCTAGGCATTAATAACCTGGATTCTGCACGTAGCGGTTCTCACTCCAGAAAATCTGGTTCTGTGGGATGGGCAGATACTCATGTTTGCCCTTTGTGAAGACCCCATCCTTGTAGAACTCCTTGCGGGTCTTTTCAACGGTCAGGTAGCTGTTCATCACCTGGTCAGCAATACCCCAACGGACTAAGTCAAAGAATCTGCTCCCTTCCATCGCCATTTCCAATCTTCTCTCAAACCGAAGTGCCTGCCGTGCATTTTCCTGAGTCCAATCAATATTTACACCTGGCTCATAGGGTCTCACCAAGTAATTGGCAGTGAAAGCACCCTGCTCATTTTTCAAACGGGCGGTACTAGCGGCTGCCCGTGAACGGATCTGGTTGATGAGCGGCAATGCCTCATTTTGGCGACCTAATTCGATCAAAGCCTCAGCTTTGAAGAGAAGTACGTCTGCATAGCGTAAAACAATTCTTGGCTTGGTGTTGCCGTAAAAAGGATCCACATTGGTAAAGCCGGGATCATCTGGAGACACATTCTCTTTCATGGAATTGTAATAGCCGTAGATCTGAGGAGACCGGCTCCAACTCTCAGTAAACACCCTGCTTGGCTCATATTTCCAAGGGTTGCCTGGGCGGGCAACTGTATGATCCAGCCTTGGGTCTACCGTGTTCTTTGAGAAATCTACATTGGTTGCATTGTAGGAATCCAAAAGCGGTACCCCGGTAGCATTGGTGCGGTAGGCGTTTACCAGATTCTGGGAAGGTTTTTGGAAATCACAGCACCCAAGCCCTTGAGGAACTGTAAGCATATCTCCCCAATTCAAACGGCCATTGGCTGTTCCGTCTCCTTTTGAAAACTGAACCGCAAAGATGGACTCAACCCCGTTCTCATAGGTTCCGGTCAGGAAGTTGTTGGCGAAATCGGGTTGCAGGCTGTACTTGGACGAGATCACCTTATCAGCCGCTTCAATCACTTGCTGCAGACGTTGCTGATTGATGCTGGTTACTGCATGTTGTTCATTTTGCTGATAGGCTTGATACAATCTTGTTTTGGCAAGATAGGCATAGGCAGCGGTCTGATTAGCCCTCCCGATCTGGGGTTGGGTAATAGGAAGAGTAGCAGCAGCAAACTCAAAATCCTGGGCGATCTTCTCCCAAAGTTCGTCACTGGTAAACTCAACGTTGGTTACAAACTTGTATTGGTCTGCAGGAACGTTTTCATCTATGTAAGGAATGCGGTTGAACAGAATCTTCAGCTGAAAATAGTAGTGCGCCCGCAGGAAACGTAACTCAGCTTTCCTCACATTCAGCAATGGAAACTCTTCTACAGTGAGATTATTCAAGATGCGCAGCCCCTCATTAGCCCTACGAATCCCCACATACTGCTGGAACCACATTCCGTCTATTTCCCACATATCTGGACGTGTGTTAACGAAGGTCTCCATGAAATGGAACCCTTGACCATCTCCCGGATCACGCCCGCCTTTGTAGGCATCATCAGCCCGCACGTTCCCATATTGCCAGAGGCTGTTCCCTCTATTGATTTCATCATTTCCCAGATGGGAATAAGCGGCAATCACAAATCCTTCTGCCTGTTCAGCATTACTGACTTGGCCTTCATTTAGAACCCCACGCGGATTTACATCCAGCTTATCTTCACAGGAGGTATTCAGCATGGCTACTCCTGCCAACATTATTAAAAACTTTTTCATGAACTTCTATTTTAGAAATTATTAGAATCTAACATTAAGGCCGGTGGTCAACACCATTGGGTTAGGATAACCAAAGCCAGGGTTTTCAGGATCTACCCCGGTAAATGATTTGCTTTTCAACAGAATACCCAAGTTGTCCCCACCCACATATATCCGAAGTGATTGCACCCTGGCTTTTTTGAGTAACGCCCCACTGAACGTGTATCCAGCCTGTGCATTTCTTAATTTCAGATAAGAACCATTTTCAATAAAATAGGTAGAAAACCGAGACTCAAAGTTGGCATCTGTTAAGGCAACCGCCGGAATGTCAGAATTTGGGTTAGAGGGCGACCAGGCATCCAAAAGCCTTGCTCCTTTATTGGATCCTGTTTCTGACACACTCCAGAAATCAGTAGAGTACTTAAAGTTATTTACCACATCAATCCCGGCTACCCCTTGCAACAGGAAAGAAAGATCAAAGCCTTTATATCCAAAATTGGCATTGATACCGTAGGTATAATCTGGATGAGGAGTGCCGATCCAGGTACGGTCAAAGTCATTGATGACTCCGTCTTCGTTCACGTCTCTGTAGCGGATTCTTCCAAGACCTTTGCCATTCTGATCTACGTGGGCATCAAGCTCCTGCTGTGTGCGGAAAAGACCATCTGCCACATAGCCAAAGAAGGAATTAATAGGACGACCCAAAATGTTCTGCCCTCTACCGTCTCCACCGTAAGCATTCACTACCTCAGCAGGCAGTTCTGTCACCTTATTGCGGTAAGTGCTGATGTTTCCATTTAGGTTGATGGACAAATCGCCAATAGTTGTTCGGTTGCCCAAACTTAATTCAAAGCCTTTGTTTTCCATTGAAGCCCCGTTTACCCATTGGTTACCGCCTTCACCTAAAGTACCTATATAAGGAGGCAGCAGAAGGATGTCAGAGGTTTTTCTGATATAGTACTCAGCACTGCCATAAAATCTCTGATCAAGGAATTCAAAGTCAATCCCGTAGTTAGTCATAGTACTGGCTTCCCATCTCAGATTTGGATTGGCATTCTGCGTAAGTTTGAAACCAGAGGGCAGTACCCCGCTTTTGCTGCCCGTAATATCATAGGCAGTATTAGCATAATCTGTATAGTAGAGATTGTAGATGGCATTGTTGGCGATCTCTTGATTTCCCGTCATCCCCCAGCCAAAACGTAATTTCAGGTCATCAAAGAAGGTAGTATTGTTCTTGATGAATCCTTCCTCGCTCAAGCGCCAGCCCAAGGAAAAAGCCGGGAAGGTTCCAAAACGGTTATTTTGACCAAACCGAGACGAACCATCTCTTCTAATGGTGGCGGAGGCCAGGTATTTGTCCTTAAAGGAGTAGTTTGCTCTTCCAAAGTAGGAAAACAACACATACTTGGCTCCGCTGCCTCCGTTGTCTTTGTCACCTACCCCAGCATCCAAATACATGAAGTCATCATCTTCCACTACAAACCCTTCCCTGGAAGCCCAGAACGAGTTGAAGTTGTCAACATAGTACTCCGTACCCACCAATGCGTCTACCCTATGGTCACCTTTTGCATAGTTGTAGTTCAGGGTATTGCTCCATGTGGTTTTCACACTGTGGCTCTGGTTGGTTTCCAGCCTGTTTTCCGGATTATTCAGGTACCCTGAAACATATCTCTTGCGATATCTCCGGTGCGAATAGTTGCCGTAGTCAATCCCCACATTCGTGCGGAAGACTAAGCCTTCCAGCAGCTTCACGTCAGCGAAGAAATTCCCGAAGAGGCGCATAAAGTCATACCCGTTCTGCTTGTTGTCTTCAATCAGACGTACCGGATTCTGGCGGTCGTTCATTCCGCCCACGGGGCCGCCCCAACCTAATCCATTTACTGTTCTGACCGGCACCAGAGGCAACGCTTGCATCGCTTCGTTCATAGGGCTGGCACCAACCTCATTCGTTTTAGTCAAGCTAAGGTTCTGACCTACCGTGATCCTCCCTTTGAAGAATTTGTAATCAGAATTCAGGCGGGCAGACAGGCGGTTGAATTCTGAAGTTTTAATAACCCCTTGGTTGTCAAAGTATCCTAAAGACAAAAGGTAGCTTCCGTTCTCTGTTCCATTGGAGAGGGAAACATCATAGTTCTGGATTACCCCGGTACGGGAAATTTCATCGAACCAATCAGTGTTAGAGGCCCGCATGGTCTGGGCGGCATCTAGATACTCTGGCACTAGAACCTTGTTCAAAACAGGAGTCCCTGTTGCAGGATCAACGCTCCAGTCAAATCTATACTGGACGCTATTCGCGTTAGGATCGCTTCCGTTATTAATATGGGCTTGCCAAAGGGCTCTACCATATCCTTCAGTGTCTAGCATTTCAGTTCTGTCTGTATAACGAGAGATAGAAGTATAAGCATTGGCACTGATTTGGGCTACTCCGGCCTTTCCACGTTTTGTAGTGATAATAATTACTCCGTTTGCCGCCCGTGACCCATAAATACTGGCTGCCGAGGCATCTTTCAATACCTGTAGTGATTCAATATCGGCAGGGTTCAATTCATGCATACCCGCCTTGGTAGGCACGCCATCCACTATATACAAGGGATCATTATTGTTGAGGGTACCTATTCCCCGGATACGCACGGTAGCCGGAGAACTTGGTGAACCATTACCAGTCACAAACATGCCAGCTACCTGACCTTGTAAGGCTTTGATGGGATTTGCTACAGACTGCTTCTTCATTTCATCCGTATCTACCACAGACACAGCCCCAGTCAGATCTTTCTTGCGTTCTGTTTGATACCCAGTTACTACTACTTCGTCCAATGTTTTGGCATCGGTTTGAAGACGCACCTCTACATTGCTTCTGCCATTCATCGCTACTTCCTGTGATACGAAACCAATGTAGGTGATCACCAGTGTGGCATTTTCAGCGGCTCTGAGGGAGAATCTGCCATCCAGATCGGTGGTAGCGCCCGTGGTGGTGCCTTTCACCACCACCGATACCCCTATCAATGGCTCGTTTTTATCTGCGGAAACCACCCTTCCGGTAATTTCCCCAGTGTTTTGCCCTTGCACGGCTTGAGCCACACAAAGCAAAATGAGGATTAGGTGTAAGACTCTTTTCATATATTTTGGTTTGTATGGTTAAGAATGAAGAATAGAATTCTCATTAGAAGCAGAAAGCGAGGCAACCGTAATCTCCTGAGGTTGGTAGACCGGCGTAGCTCCTCTCTGGGTAGCCAGGAAAGCCCCTATCAGACAGGCTCTCTCCAAGGTTTGATCCAGAGGCTTTTTCTGTAGAAAGTTGGTCAGGAACGTAGCCAAGAAAGCGTCCCCACTGCCAATGGTGTCTTCTACTTCCACCTGAAACCCTTCATGTTCAAAGTAGCCTGTCTCATCTAAGGCGGCAGCGCCTTGGTCTCCGCGGGTCACAATCACCAGGTTCAGGTTAAAGCGATCTTTGATGAACTGCATCTGCTGTTTTGGGTCTCCCCCTGCTCCAAGCCACTCGCAGATTTCGGCCAATTCTTGGTGGTTCATCTTTACTATGTCGGCTAACTCTAGCAGCGTCAAGACCCGTTCTGGGGTGTAGTGCGGTGGCCGAAGGTTCACATCAAAGATTTTGAGGTTTGCCAACGGTAGGTACTGGAACAAAGTCTCTTGCGAGGTTGTGTTGCGCGCTACCAAGCTGCCGTAAATGAAGACATCGCTCTGCGAGATCAGCTCGGCGGTTCTCTCTTCAAACTGGATATAGTCCCAGGCAACCGGCTCCACAATCTTGTAGGTGACCTCGTTGCGATCCGAGATGTTGGCCTTTACCACTCCGGTAAGGTGGGTCTGGCCGGTTTGTATCCAATCGGTATTGACTTGCTGCTCTCTCAGGAAAGAAACTAATTCTTTGCCCAAGTCATCATTGCCCACCCGGCTCACCACCGTGGGGTCAAACCCGTTACGGCGCAGGTGAATGGCCACGTTCATGGGTGCCCCGCCGGGCAGTTTACCACTGGGCAGAATGTCCCATAGGGTTTCTCCGAAACAAACAATCTTTTGCTGCATAAGGGTTTGGCTTAATGGAAGACGACAGATTTTTCAATTTTCTCAAGGGAGGTTCCTTTGGTCTCGGGCATCATGCGCCATACAAATAGAAGCTGCAATACCATCATGCCGGTGAAAATCATAAAGGTGTTCCCGCCCCCTAGTGTCTCTGCTATGTAAGGGAAACTGAAGGCAATAACAGCGGCCATGATCCAGTGGGTGAAGCTGCCCAAGGCCTGCCCCGAAGCCCGTACCTGGTTAGGAAAGATTTCAGAAATAAACACCCAAATCACGGCCCCTTGCGAGAAGGCGAAGAAGGCGATGTACACGAACAGATATATAGGAACCGACATGCTATTAAATTCTTCCAGATAGAAGGCTTTCGCCACTAGTCCCAGCGTAGCAATCAATCCTAGTGACCCGATGAACATAAGAGTGCGGCGTCCGAAACGGTCAATTACGTTCATGGCCAGCAACGTGAACAGGAAGTTCACAAACCCAATTCCGGCAGAGGAAAGTAAGGCTGATTCCTGGCCTAATCCTACCATTTCAAAGATGCGGGGTGCATAGTAGATAATGGCGTTGATGCCCGATACTTGGTTGAAGAAGGCAAACAGGACGGCCAGCGTGATGGGAAGTGAGTACTTTTTAGAGAACAGCACCGGCTTGTTTCCGTGGTCGTCCCGCTCCTGGGCAGACATCAGGATATCCGTTACCATCTGGTTGATGTTCGCGTCTGGGTTGGCGATCTGCAGGGTTTTTTTGGCGTCTTCCACCTTATTGGCTCGGTTGAGCAACAGCCATCTTGGGCTTTCCGGCACCATCAGAACGGTAACCAAAAAGATAATGGAAGGAACAGCCTGTATCCCCAGCATCCAGCGCCAGTCATGTTCCCCGATGCCGGCAAAAGCGTAATTGGAGACATAGGCCATCAGAATCCCGAACACAATGTTGAACTGGAACAAGGCTACCAGTTTGCCTCTTGATTTGGCCGGGGCAATCTCTGATATATACATGGGAGCCGTAACAGAGGAAACCCCTACCCCAATGCCTCCTAAGAAACGGAAGATAAGAAAGGTGTACCAGTCCGGGGCCAGGGCTGTGCCTACCGAGGCTAACAGATAGAGCACCGCAATCCCGAACAAGGTGTTCTTTCGGCCAAACTTGTCTGAAGGAAACCCGCCGGTGAGCGATCCCAACACTGTTCCTACTAAAGCGATGGCCACCGTGAGGCCATGCTCAAATACGCTCAGGTTCCACAGTTTCTGGATGGCCTTTTCAGCCCCTGAAATGACTGCGGTATCAAACCCGAACAAGAATCCGCCCAACGCTACCACAATGGACCAGAAGAATACTTTTTTGCTTACCATGGATGTGAATGTTTTTCTCAAAGGTATCTACCTTCGCATCCATGGCATTTCACTGGTTTTTCAAAAAGCATTCATTTTGATACTCATTCGAATTAATTGACAATAAAGTGATTATCAATATTTTAACGCCAACAACTATCAATATCCACTTTCACATTTGTAACACATGTTACAGTATTGATACATTTCTTAAGGGTTGGCAAAACACTTAAAATCATATTGTTTCCTTTTGGGCTTCTTTTTTGAAAAATGTGCAGAAAACAAAAGCCAACCAGATAACCTTTTAGTAGTTTTTAAAATGCGGTGATTATCCTGACTTCCGAGTTAGACAAAGGAATGTTTATCAAGTGGACTTCGGTTTATGATGCGTTTTCTAGAATTCCCTCCTAAAGAACACAGATCAATAGGGGCAATCCCTTGTGGTTGCCCTGAACGGCGCCAACGTAAAAGGGCGACCATAAGCAATTGCTCCTACTTTGTTCGAAATATCTGCTTTAATTAAAATAAGAAAGCCCCTCCGGATTCAGGGCTGTTTTCGTGAAAACAGCCCTGAAACTGGAGGGGCTTTTAAAGGAAAGATAAACTAGACCCTACACTAGGCTCTTCTCTTTCCCCGGCCGGGAGGATTTGAAATCTGAGGGGCTCATATTGAAATGGTTTTTAAAAGCAGTGGAGAAATAAGCCGGAGATGAAAAACCCACTTCGTAAGCAATCTCGGAGATGTTCATCTGACTGTTCAAGAGCAGGTGCCGGGCTTTTTTCAGGCGGGTATTCACAATATAATCGTTGAGCGAATACCCCAACAGGGCCTTCATTTTCCGATACACATGCACCCTGGACATTCCTAAGCCCTCGGCGATGTCATTGGCACTCAGGTCTGGGTTCTGCAGGTTTTTCTCTACCAGGGCGGCCACGTCATTGATAAACTTCTTATCTAGTTGTTTGGGCGGGGCCGTCTGCACTTTGGTTTCTACGGCAATGGCGCTGTTGTAATAGACTTTAAGCAGATCACGGTTTCTAAGGAGTCCTTTCACCCGCTCAAGTAGGTACAGGTAACTGAACGGCTTGGTCACATACAGATCAGCCCCGGCCTGGATGCCGTCTATCTTCTGCTCCAGGCTGTCTTTGGCAGTCAGCAGGATCACCGGAATATGGGAGGTCCGCATGTCCTTTTTAAGCAGGGAAGTAATCTCTAGGCCGTCTTTCTGGGGCAAAGTAACATCACAGATGATAAGGTCTGGAATAATGTCAAAGGCTTGTTGCAACCCGAAGGCGCCTTGCGGAGCGTCTACTACATTGAAATCTGTGGACAGGCGGGAAACAAGAAACTCGCGCAGTTCCTTGTTGTCTTCTATCACCAGAATGGTGTGCTCCTTGACCGTTTCTGACGTTTCCTGAGATTGGGTGTCGGTGTACAGTTCCAGATCAGCGTCTAGAACGCCCGCAATCAGCGGGGCGTTTTGCTCCGCCTTGCTTGTTTCCAAGACAATCTCTTCTTCTTTCAGATGTTCTTTCCCTAAAGGGAGGGTAAAGATAAAGCGGGTACCTTCCCTTTCTTTGCTCACCACGGAGATCTCGCCGTGGTGCAGTTTAATGAACTCTTTGGACAGGGCTAACCCTAAACCCGTACCTAAACTGGCGTTGTCTTCGGCAGTGTAAAACCGGTCAAAAGCATTGGCCACTTGACTTGGAGACATCCCCTTGCCATTGTCTTCCACGGTAACCAACACGTGGTTTCTATCCTCCGACAGCTCAATAAGAAGAGTGATGCGTCCGTTTTCCTTGGTGAACTTGAACGAGTTCGAAAGCAAGTTGAACAGAATTTTATCCACCTTATCCTTGTCAAAGTAGACATTGATTTCTTTTACCCGGGAGATGACCTTAAGCTGGATGTGGCGTTTGCGGGCCAACCGTTCAAAAGACTGCACCACCTCTTCCACAAACTTCACCAGATCGCTTTCGGAGGCCTGTAGACGCATTTTTTTGCGTTCCACTTTCCGGAAATCCATTAGTTGGTTCACCAACTTTAATAGCCGCAGGGCATTCTGGCGCACTAACAGCATGTCCTTTTTCAGCCCCATGGAGATGTTGCTTTGCAGGGCGTCCTCTACTGGCCCTAAGATTAACGTGAGAGGCGTCCGAAATTCATGGGAAACATTGGTGAAGAACTTGAGCTTGGCCTCATTTGCCTTTTCGGCTTTCTTAGCCATCTCAGCAATTTCGTTGCGCTGCTGCAGGATCTCACGGTTTTTGGCCATCAAGGCCCGGTTGGTTTCATGCCTTAACCAAAGGGAATACACCGCATAAGCCCCCAGTAGAATAATGATGACCAGGCTTATGATTAGGATATACAGCAGGGTGCGTTGGTTGTTGTAAATCTTGATCTGTTCGGTGATCTTATGCTGCTGCCGGTTGATGTTCTCTTCCTGACTCAGGATTTTATCTGACTGCTGCTTCATGATGTGCACATTGCGCCCATCAATGACAGTAGAGTTCAGGATGTTCTCTTTTTTGTAAGGTTGATTGTGCAAGATGTTGTAGGCCAGCTGAATGATTTCCTCTCCACCTGTAGGGTAAAGGAAGGTGGCGTCCAGGATTCCGTCTTGTACTAGTTGCAGTCCTCCATTGGGTCCGGCTAGCCCATCAAACCCAATAAATTTCAGGCTGTTCTGCTGCTTAAGGCCGTTCAGGCTCTCATAAGAACCCAACGCCATCACATCATTATGGGCAAAAACTAAATCGGCGTCTGGGTGTTGCCGGAAAACAGCCGGAAAACGTTTCTTGGCTACTTCCTTTTCCCATTCGCCCTTTACTTCTGCCACCACCTGTACCTCCTGGTACTGACTGATGGCTTCCAGAAACCCTCTGTGGCGCTCAATAGCCGGTGAGGAACCCTGCAGGCCCCACACTTCAATGACTTTGCCATTCCCTTTCAGCAGGTTAGCGACATACTCCCCAGCTAGTTTCCCGATTTGGAAGTTATCGGCTCCTACGTAGGCACTATAGGAAGAAGAACTGATTTTGCGGTCTACCAGAATCACCGGAATGCCTTTCTCAAAGGCTTCTTCCACTACTGGGGTTATAGGCTCAGACTCATTGGGCGATACAATGAGCAAATCTACTTTCTGATCTATGAATTCCCGGATTTGCTTTACCTGAGCGGCACTGCTGTTTTTGGCGTCTTTGATCTGCAGGTTAAGTTCAGGATGGAAAGATGCCTCCCGCAGCATCTCTTTGTGCATAGCCTTGCGCCAGGCATCTCCTTCGGTACACTGGGAGAAACCAATGGTAAACTCTTTCGTCTCCTCCGTTTTACTGCAGGACACAAAAAGGGTACTCACCAAGAGACAGAGCCCAACTATCCACTTCTCAAAAGCCATCATGCTCATTTACCATATAGTTGCAGATTTTCAAGCGGAAAAGTTTTCTTTTTGTCAAAAATGAGTGCTTCGCCAACTAAATCTCCATTATTCCACTTCTAAAGTACTGCCTTTTTAAAGATTTTCAAATTACACCTTTTAAAGTAGTATTGCTGGAGAGTCATTGGGCTAGATAGAAGTTGATATGCTTCCTTATGCCCTTTCCCCAACTATAGACCAACTTTGTACTTCGCTGAAAATCGTTTGTAGATGGTTCAGTCGCATCCATTTAAAGCCTCGATAATGGTAACTATCTTAATCAGGATCTAAAGGAAGATTCATTAAGACTGCTTTCACTTGACAATCAACAATATTTAGTTAAATTAATCCTAATTTACTGAAAGCTTGAGTAAATGACAGCAGCAAAAACATAATATTGCTATTCAATTTATTTACCTAACGAACAAAGTCATTTGTATTATTATAATAATAATTACTATAATTATTACAAGACCTTATAAATCTATAACAGAATTCAATCTTTAACCCCTATCCTCTAGAAATCAATCAAAATGGGTTATATAAAGCAACTTGACTCATTAAGAGCGATCGCTATATTCTTTGTCCTTTGCAACCATTGGTTTCCTACAGACACCCTGTTTTATAAGTCTTCCAAGATTATCTCTGCCCCTGACATTTTCTTTACCATCAGTGGTTTCCTCATCACCATGATTCTCCTAAAGGACAGAAACAAGTCAGAGGCAAACCATGAAGGCAAAACCAAGGTCTTTATTGATTTCTTTGTAAAAAGAGGGTTACGCATTTACCCGGCTTACTATCTTACCATTCTGATCACCTATTTACTAAAGCCTGACTCCGTTTCTAATTACGGCAACTACTTAACCTTCACCGCTAATTTTGACATGTACCAACACAAATACTGGGGTTACCTGGCCCATTTGTGGTCCATGTCAGTGGAACAACAATTTTATCTATTCTGGCCGTTACTGATTCTTTTCATCCCGAAGCGGTTTTTACTATCTACCATCGCCTCCTTTATCATGATCGGGGTTGTTTGCCAGAACATTCTCCCAGACAAGGAGTTTTTATGGATTCTGCCCCAGACCTGTTTTGACGCCTTGGGCTTGGGTGCCCTTTTGGCTTGGATAAGAGTAGAAAAGCAACAATGGTTTCCGGTTTTCTACAAGACATCTCGCTTTTTGGGGATTTTAAGCATTGCCTTGGTGGCTGGCCAGTACATTTGGGGAGAAATCCCGTTTATCCATCACCGTTCTTTGGTATCGGTGATTGTGGTTTGGCTGATCGGCTTTTTCATCATGGAAGGCAACGGGGGCAAGGGCAGGCTTTCTTTCATCTTCCATAATAGGGCTTTGCTTTTAATAGGCAAAATGAGCTATGGCATTTACCTCTACCATATCACTTCTCTTGCGCATAGCTCCCCAGCCCTCCACTACTTGAACTATCACCTTCCCATTCCCCAAGCCCTCAAAGAGAACCACTATTTCTTTTTGTTTGAGCACCTGCTTGTTCTGTTAACGGTAGCCTGGCTGTCTTGGAAGTATTTTGAGCTTCCGCTGTCTAATCTGAAAAAGCACCTCAAAAGGGAAAAACCCCTTCCTGTCTTGCAGAAAACCATATAGCCGGATCTTTTAGAAGTCCTTTTTAAAGGCAAGGGCCTTACCCGAAAACAAATCTTGCTCAACAGGTATTTACCTGCGTGCCTCATTTCTTGATGATACTGACCTTGCCTGCATATAGTATCAACTATCCATCGTATCTTTACGATAAATCTACATTTCTCTCATGGGAGTAACCAAAACACAGCACTTCACCGGTGAACAGAACCAGATGGCGGCTTATGCCAAGGCATTGGCGCACCCGGCCCGCATTGCCATTTTGCAGTGCCTTTTGAAAAAACAGGCCTGTATCTGCGGCGATTTGGTGAGTGAACTGCCCTTAGCCCAAGCCACCGTGTCACAGCACCTGAAAGAATTGAAAGCAGTGGGCCTGATCAAAGGCACTGTGGAAGGCACCAGCATCTGCTACTGCATTGACCAGAAGAAATGGGAAGAGGTACGTGACATCTTCTTCCACCTGTTCTCCACCCCAGTGGCTTGCCAGGACCAATGCTGCTAAAAAATTTACTTCAATCCATCGTAACATTGCAATCAAATGAACCATACCAATTTACTTACCTGGCAGGAATTCAAAGCCGAGTTGCAGCAAAACCCAGCACTTCCCCTGCAATTTCAATATGCCCAGGACCAGTGGGTAGATGCGTCTTTCCATATCACCGAAATCAAACAAGCACCCATCGTATCGGTGGACTGCGGTGGCCAGATGAACAGCTGGACCGAGATCATTGTACAAGTTTGGGAGCCTTTCCAAGGCAGTGACCAACAGGCTATGCCGGTCAGCAAGGCCCTTTCCATCATAGAGGTGGTGGAGAAAGTTCTGCCCCTGAACCCGCTGGGCATTGTGAAAATTGAGTTCGGGAATGCACAGTTTGACACTCGCCAGATGTACCCAGCGGCGTTTACCGCTACTAATGGCAACCTGGTAGTTTCACTCACCCCCGATGCCACCAAATGCAAAGCCGTTGAACGCGGCGGAAGCTGCGGCACTACGGCGTCTGGTGAGGAATGCTGCGCTCCCGTGGCCGAAAAACCCAAGCTGCAATTCATAGACTTGACTTCCATCCAAGGGAGTAGCTGTACGCCCGGCTCGGGTTGCTGCTAAACCTAGATTACATCTACTTTCCAGAAATCACATGAAAAACGTACTCGTTCTCTGCACCGGCAACTCTTGCCGCAGCCAGTTAGCCGAAGGCTATCTCCGTCACTTTGCCCAAGGGCAAGCCAACATCTACAGTGCCGGCATTGAAACTCACGGGGTGAACCCCAGGGCTGTGGCGGCTATGGCGGCCGACGGGATTGATATTTCAAGCCACACCTCTAACCACATAGACGAATACCGTGAGGTGCCTTTTGACTACGTGATCACCGTCTGCGACCATGCCCAGGAGAACTGCCCCTTCTTCCCTACCAATGCAGTGCGTATCCACCACAACTTCCCCGATCCGGCGAAAGCTCAGGGCACTGAGGAGGAGATTACCGCGGCTTTCCACCAGGTAAGGGATCAAATCAAGCAGTTCAGCCAGCAGTTTGCAGAAGAACACCTGGTAAAATACCTGCAGGGAACAACTTGAGGAACGCTACTCGCCACAACAATTCACGAAGCGACTACTTCTGTTTCAGGCTTGTTTTAAAGAAAAGAGGCTAGAAAACAACAGAAGTTAACCAATTATAAAATGAATTAAGCATATGAGCCAATGCAATGTTGATAAAAGGAAGAGGCTTTCTACCCTTGACCGTTTCCTTACCGTCTGGATTTTCGTGGCCATGGGGGCAGGCGTTCTTCTCGGGTACCTTTACCCGGGCACCGAAGCGTTCATCAACTCCTTCCAGACTGGCACCGTGAATGTGCCCATTGCCATTGGGTTGATCCTGATGATGTATCCGCCGCTGGCCAAGGTGAAATATGAGCAGTTGGGCCGAGTCTTTGAGAACGTGAAAGTGATTACGCTGTCGTTGGTACTCAACTGGGTTATCGGGCCCGTTCTCATGTTCTTGCTGGCGATCCTCTTTCTGCGGGACTACCCGGAGTACATGGTGGGCATTATCCTGATTGGGCTGGCCCGTTGCATTGCCATGGTGTTGGTGTGGAACGAACTGGCCGAGGGAGACCGGGAATACGCCGCCGGCTTGGTGGCTTTCAACAGCATCTTTCAGGTATTGTTCTACAGTGTCTTTGCCTTTGTGTTCATCACGGTACTGCCTACCTGGTTTGGCCTAGAGGGCAAGGTAGTGAACATCAGCATGGGCGCCATTGCCGAGAGCGTCTTCATTTACCTGGGCATTCCGTTTCTGCTAGGGTTCCTCTCCCGGCTTATCCTGCGCAAGCTTAAAGGTGATGATTGGTACACCCAGAAGTTTATTCCGGCCATTAGCCCCATTACGCTCATTGCCTTGTTGTTTACCATAGTGGTCATGTTCAGCCTCAAAGGGAATTTAATTATCCGGATTCCGCTGGATGTGCTGCGTATTGCGGTTCCATTGGTGATCTATTTTGGGGTCATGTTTCTGGCCAGCATTTTTATGGGCAAAGCCCTAGGCGCCAATTACGCCCAGAATGCATCGGTGGCGTTTACCGCAACCGGTAACAACTTTGAATTAGCCATTGCCGTGGCTATTGGGGTCTTTGGACTTAACTCAGGCCAAGCCTTTGCCGGAGTGGTGGGTCCGCTCATTGAGGTACCCGCCTTGATTGGCTTGGTAAACGTGGCGTACCGGTTCAGAAGAAAGTACTACGGCACTGAGCCTTTGCTTACCTCTGCGCCCGCGGCCGAAAAAGCAAAGCCTACCGCCTAACACCCTAGGTTTAATAAGCTAATTATGCTTTTATCTTGGAGAAGCGTCTGTTACCCGTGAACAGGCGCTTCTTTTTTCTTTTGGCCTCTTTTCCGCAAAGTAGCCCGAAAGCAACAGCCAGCCTTTATCTAAAAGCTGACCAGAGAGTGTCTTACAATGCTTATTTTCTTTTCAATCTTTTAAAATTTGGGAAATAAATAAGAAATTAAGGAGTAAGTTCAGCCTGCTTTCCTGTTTTGGCTGCCACTTTCCTGCATTGCTTCCTCTTTTTCAAAAATGAATTAGAATCATGAGTTTTACAGGCAAGTTCCGTCAGCCTTCGCAGGGCACCTCGTTCAAAAAGGTGGGCCAGGGCACTTTATCATTTCAAATGTTTCCATGCATGAGAGGGATAAGTAAAATCTGTTGGGTGCTGGTTTGGACGATGTGGTGTTGCATGGGGATTGCGTCGGCCCAGATGGGGCAGAACGCCAGTTTCCCGCTTGTCCAGAACTACACCAAAGCACTTTACCAGGCGGGCAACCAAAACTGGTCTATCACCCAGGGCAAAGACCGGGTCATGTACTTCGGCAACTCGGAGGGGCTGCTGGCTTTTGATGGGCAATTCTGGCAGACCTACCCCATGCCCAACAAGGTCATTGTGCGGGCAGTTGCCGCTGACCAGCAGGGCCGGGTGTACGCCGGTGGGTTCGGGGAAATGGGCTACTGGCACCACAACAAGCAGGGAAAATTGGTTTACCACTCGCTCACGCACCTCATCCCCAAGAAGAACACCCTCAAAGATGAAATCTGGAAAATCTACGTAGAAAAAGACCGGGTTTTCTTTCAGTCGTTCTCTACCATCTACCTGTACCAGCAGGGAAAGATACAGGTGGTGAAAGCGCCAAATCCTTTCCTCTTCCTACTCAAAGCCAATGACCGGTATTTTGTGGAGGTGATCTCTAAAGGGCTTTATGAGCTGAAGAACGGCAGCCTTCTCCCCCTCCCCGGCACCGAAGCCCTCTCAGGCATCCATTCGGTACTTCCCCTAAGCCAGGACAAGTATGTGATTGGCACCGCTAAAGATGGGCTGTTCCTCCTGAACGGGACAGAAGTAGCTCCGTGGCCTACCCAAGCCACCGGGTTCCTGAAAGCCAATCAGCTGAACAATGGAGCAGTTTTGCAGAACAATTACCTGGCTTTTGGCACCATCCTTAACGGCGTGGTCATCCTGGATAAGCAGGGCAATATTGTGCACCAGGTAAACAAACCTATTGGCTTGCAGAACAACACGGTTTTGAGCCTGTTTTCAGACCAGGACCAGAACCTATGGACGGGGCTAGACAATGGCGTTGACCGCATAGAGGTGAACTCCCCACTCTATTTCTACTTTGACAAGACCGGGAAATTCGGGACGGTGTATTCCAGCATTATCCACAAGGGCAAGATTTACCTGGGCACCAACCAAGGGCTTTTCTTCAGTGAGTGGTCGTCTGGGAGTACGCGGCCCTACCAATCGTTTGACTTCAAGATAATAGAAGGCTCCCAGGGGCAGGTCTGGGAACTGGCTCTGCTAGACGGACAGTTGCTTTGCGGACACAATGAGGGCACCTTTAGGGTAGAGGGAGACCAGATCAAAAAGATATCCGATTTCAAAGGAGGTTGGACCCTTAAACGCCTGGCTTCTCACCCCGACATGCTGGTACAGGGCACCTACACGGGCTTGGTGCTTTACAAGAAAGACGCGGCCGGAAACTGGGTTCTCTCGCACCAGGTGAAAGGTTTTGGTGAGCCCTCCAGGTACGTGGAGCAAGACAACTCGGGGCACATTTGGGTGAGCCACGCGTACAAAGGGCTTTACCGCCTGGCGTTAAGCAGTGACCTGAGCCAGGTTAAAAGCACCCGGCACTACGGAAAAGCCCACGGCCTGCCCAAAGATTACCAAATCAATGTTTTCAAGCTGGATAGCCGTATCGTGTTCTCCTCAGACGTCGGGTTTTATATCTACGACGAGATAAGCGACCGCTTCTCTAGGTACACCCAGCTGAACAGGAAACTAGGTTCCTTCGCATCCTCTAACCGCATCATCAAAGCCGCCGGTGAAAAGTACTGGTTTATCAACCACGGCAAAGTGGCCTTGGCAAACCTGGCCCGCCCAGGCACTCTGGAGATCAGTTCCAGTCCGTTCAGTATGCTCAACGGGCGCATGGTGCAGTATTATGAGAACATCAGCCGCATCAGCAACTCTATTTACCTTATCAGCATTGATGACGGCTTTGTGGTCTACAACACCGAGGTACAGCCTCACCGGAAAAAAGCCCTGCCTCCCGTCCTCATCCGAAGAGTGCAGAACAGCCTGGATGACTCTGTCCTTCTCACCGAGCGGGGAGACCGGGCCATAGAGATTCCTTACAGTAAAAACAGCATCAGTATTGCCTATTCGCTGCCGTATTACAGCCAGGCCAAACCGCAGTTCAGGTACCTACTGGAAGGATATTCGCAGAAGTGGTCTGAGTGGAGTAACATCCCGCAGAAGGAGTTCATCAACCTGTCGCAGGGTTCTTACACACTGCGGGTACAAGCCAGAATTGACAACGAGGCCGTGTCCCCTGTTACCTCTTTCTCGTTTTCAGTGGCTCCGCCGTGGTACGCTACTTTTTGGGCATTCTTCGGTTACGCGGTGGTGGGGGTTTTGCTTCTGCTCCTCTTCCGGCACCTTTACCTGCTTAAGTTGCAGAAAGACAAAGAACGCATCAGGCTCCGGCTGGAAAAGGAAAAAGAGGAGTATCTCCGGCAAGAGGCCATTATCAATGAACAAAAGCTGATCAAGTTGAGGAACGAGCAGTTGCAGTCTGAACTGGCCGCCAAAAGCCGCGAACTGGCCAACTCTGCTCTGAACATTGTCTCTAAAAATGAGCTTCTGCATAACATCAGGGAGGAGATCTTGCAGTTGAAGGATCAAGGGGGCAAAAAACTGGGCGATGACCAACTTAAGCGCATCCAGAAAGTAATCAAGGAAGGCATGACCGAAGATTATGACTGGAATCTCTTTGAGTCTAGTTTCAACGAAGCACACGAAAACTACTTCAAGAAACTGAAATGCCGCCATACCGAACTTACGCCCAATGATCTGAAACTATGCGCGTACCTCCGGATGAACATGAACAGCAAAGAGATTGCCTCTCTGCTGAGCATCACCTTGCGGGGCGTGGAAATCAGGCGATACCGGCTGCGCAAAAAACTGAACCTGGACCATGAGCGCAACCTGGTAGAGTTTCTCATGGAAGTGTAATCCTCCAAACTTCGTGAGAACTTAGACTGAGCATCATTCCTTTTGCAATAAGCCCCAAGCGTTTCAGGCCTGTAATTTCAAATACAGACCTGAAACGCTTGGGGCTATCTTTTCATGGTACGCTCAAGTCTAAAGAATTAGTCTTTCGGCTCGTTGTTTTAAGCATAGCGGACAAAGGTCATGAACCTTCAATCCTAATACCTCCGGCCTTAAATCTCCAAGCTGATTCTACTCTCTTTTAGCAAAAGTAGACTCAAAGTAGCCTTATCGCTTGAATTTACTTTATGTAATAGCCCTACCTATAAGCAAATTTCTCAGGCCAATCTACCTCTTCTCCACTGCTCAACTTCTTTCACCAGCCGTTCTTTTTCCTCTTCAGCACAGGTCTTCTTTACAGATTATCCGTCTAGGTAGGAGGTTATTTAGTCTTGAGCCTTCCTTTTCTCCTGTTCCTACATAAGTGTTTACCCCACACGTTGCTCCCTCTATATCACTTAGCCTAGGTGATCTGGAAAAAATAACCAAAAACACTACATCATTACCTCTCATAAGGCCCACTCAGGCCTACACTCTTTACAAAAATCGTATATACCACTACACATAAATAGTGATTTATTAGCCATAAGGCCGTTTTTCTCCCACCTATTGCCATTTCTATAAATGATGTAGTGTTGTTGAGGTGACTTTTTAGACTTTGATGATTTATGTCTTGACTTTTAGCCCAGCTAACTAGAACCATATCCTAGATGCATACATCTATGAAACACTTTCTAATCCCAGCTTTTCTCTAACCTCTAATCCTTCTCCTATGACAAACTTTTTACCTAAAAAACAGTTGGCCTCTCAAAGCTGGCTTCACCAATGGCAACTAAGGAAGGCCTCTTCCTGGTTGGTGCTGGTGGTAGCCTTCCTTTCTTTGAGCATAGGGCAGGCAGCCGCCCAGCAAAGAACCATCACTGGTACAGTTACCGGTGACGGCACCGCTCCGCTTATTGGCGTATCGGTGGTATTGAGAGGCACCACCACCGCCACTGCTACTGATGCCAGTGGAACCTACTCTATTCCGGTAACTGGCAACACCGGCACCCTTGTGTTCTCTTACATTGGCTATGTAACGAAAGAGGTAGCGGTGGGAGACCAAACCACTATCAATGTGAATCTGGCGTCAGATGCCGAGGCACTGGAAGAAGTAGTGGTGGTAGGGTATGGTACACAACAGAAACGCGACGTGACCGGCTCTATTTCTTCTGTTAAAAGCCAGGAGTTTGAACGCCAATCATCACAGAACCCGGTCAGCTCCATTCAGGGGAAAGTGGCCGGAGTTCAGGTAACCAACTCTGGAGCACCGGGCGCTTCTCCGCAGATCAGGGTGCGGGGTGTGGGCTCCGCTCAGGGTGGGGTAGAACCGCTGTATGTGGTAGACGGAACCTTCGTGTCTGATCTGAGCTTCCTGAACCCTGCCGATATAGAGTCCATGGAGATCCTGAAAGATGCCTCCAGTGCCTCCATCTACGGTATCAGGGCGGCCAACGGGGTAGTGATTGTGACTACCAAGCGGGGAAAGGCTGGTCAGTCCAGAATCAATTACAACGGGTTTGTGGGCGTGCAACGGGTAACCAATAAGTTGGAAATGACCGATGCCCGTGAGTATACCGAGTTGTACAATGAGAAAAATGCCCCTAATACGCTTACTCCCAACCTGCCAAACACCGATTGGTATGACCAGATCCTGCGCACGGCCATGATCAACAACCACCAGGTATCTGCGTCTGGCGGTACTGAGAAAATGACCTACAGCGTAAGCGCTGGCTACCTGAACCAGGAAGGCATTGTGGAAGGTCACAAATATGAGCGGATCACCGCCCGCGCTCAACAAGACTTGAATCTTTCCAGCAGAATAAAAGTAGGGTATAGTGGTATATTTTATGGATTCAAGTCCAGAGACATACCTGGTAGTATCTTCTACGAAGCCTTTGTTTTACCTCCCATTGTACCAGTAAGAAAACCAAATGGATTCTATGGAGACCCCGCAAACTTTCCTATTGGTAACTTTGCCAACCCGCAGGCTTCATTAGATTGGTATAATCAACGTTCAAATGGCCAACGGCTAACTGGTAATGCCTTTGGCGAATGGAATTTCCTTGATGCATTCACTTTCCGGACCAGCCTTGGCCTAGATTACGGGATCAACGAGTTCAGGAACTTCAGATCTGAAGACTCTTTGACCACAATTCAAAAGTCAGAAACGAGCTTTTTAAGGAGAAGCAGAAGTAAAGCCAATAGTTGGCTATGGGAAAACACTCTTACTTTCCAGAAGACGTTTGGAGATCATGAACTTACCGTGCTAGCTGGTACATCTTCGCAGGAGGCATTCAATGAGACTTTAGGAGGTACTGTGGAAGGTGTCACCTATGAGACTGAGGCCAATCTATATCTAGAAAACGGTAATCAGACAACCCTAAGAGCTTTTAATTCAGCAGGAAGAGAGAAGTTCTTGTCTTATTTCGGACGGATTAATTACTCTTTCATGGGAAAATACTTGTTGACGGCAACCCTCCGATATGATGGCTCCTCTAAGTACCCCAAAAGCGACCAGTATGACTACTTCCCTTCTATTGGTTTAGGTTGGGTACTATCAGAAGAATCCTTCATGCAAAACCAAGAAGTCATCAACTTCCTGAAACTGCGGGCCAGTTGGGGCAAATTGGGCAACAACAACGTACAGCCTAACATCACGTCAACTCCAGTCTCTAATTTACCCAGGTACATTGCTTTCTTTAACGGGATACCAAACTCTGGTAGCAACGTTACTTACGTCCCACCACCCACCCTACTTTGGGAGGTAGTAAAAGAAACAGACATTGGGGTAGAGTTTGCCTTCCTAAACAACCGGTTAACCTTTGAGGCAGACTGGTACAATAAGGAAACAGAAAATGGTGTTTTCACCATCCCGTTAATTGGTACTGCCGGCGCTGAGAACAGTACCATCACAGGTAATTACGCTACGTTCAGAAACCGAGGCATTGAACTTGCGGCTCGTTGGAACACCAACATAGGCAACGACTTCTCTTATAGCATTGGAGTGAATTTTGCCAAAAACAAGAACGAAGTAATTGGCTTGGCTACAGGCAACACCTCCTTGGCTGCTGGTGACTTAGGCCTTGGCGGATACTTTTCCACTATTTCACGGGTAGGCCTTCCTATTGGATCTTTCTACGGTTACATAGTTGACGGAATTTTCCAAAGCGATGTGGAAGCAGACGAGTCCGCCCAACCCGACGCCTCTGCCGGTGATTTCCGGTACCGGGACCTGAACGGAGACAACACCATTGATGAACGAGACAAAGCGGTGTTGGGCAATCCTAATCCGGGCATTCTGTACGGCATCAACACCAGCTTCACGTATAAAAACATAGACCTGCAGCTGGATATCCAAGGCGTGGCAGATGTTGACATCTATAACGGGAACCGGAACATCCGTTTCGGAAACGAGAATTACGACCAGGACTTCTATGACAATCGTTGGAGAGGGCCCGGCACGTCTAACACCTACCCCTCTGCCGACTTGACCGGCTCCAACCTGGACCCTAACAGTTTTTACGTGGAAAGCGGAGACTACATCCGGATTCGGAACCTGCAACTAGGCTATACTTTCCCCGCTACAACCATCAGTCGGTTGAAAATGCAAGGACTCAGAATCTTCCTGAACGCGCAGAACCCGCTTACCATCTTTGATTACAACGGCTTTTCGCCAGAAGTGGGAGGTCCTTCACCAGTTAGTTACGGCATTGACCGCAACGTTTACCCACTCTCAGCCACTTACAACCTAGGCGTAAATGTCACCTTCTAAACAGACAAAGACCATGAAAAATAAATTATATCAGAAGAAGCATAAGTTTTGGCTGCTGGCAGGAGCCTTGACGTTTGGTGTTTTTTACTCTTGCAGCGACGATTTTCTGGATGTTCCGCCAGAGGGACAGGCAGTAGAATCCCAATTTTTCCAAACCCAAGCTCATGCTTTACAGGCGGTAAACTCCATCTACGGCAACCTGCGGGAATGGAATAACATTGCCTTTGCCCATCTGGCTTTGACCACTGTCACTTCAGATGACGCTGACAAGGGCAGCGTACCCGGTGATGCGGGCTTTATGAATTTGTATGACAATTTCACCGTCACCCCTACCGAAGGGCAATTAAATGGCTACTGGGTAGGGCAATACCAAGGCATCAACCTGACCAACCGGGTACTGGACAACGTGCCAGACATTGAAATGGACGAAGCTCTAAAAACCCGCCTTCTGGCCGAAGCCAAGTTCTTACGGGCCTATCATTATTTCAACCTAGTGAGGGCGTTTGGTGGCGTACCCATTGTTAGCAAAGTGCCCGAAACACCTGAAGAACTGAACCCCGCCAGGGCCACCCGTGAAGAAACCTACGCTTTTATTGAACAGGACCTGACCGATGCCGCCGCAGTTTTGCCCGTCGCTTACGGGGCCGCAGACATTGGCCGGGCTACCAAAGGAGCCGCTCTGGGCATGTTAGCCAAGGCAAAACTCTACCAGGCCGAGTGGGCAGATGTTCTCTCCTTGACCGAGCAGGTCATGGCGATGGGGTATAGCCTGGTTCCCGATTATTATCAAATTTTCAGAATTGCGGGCGAAAACAACAGCGAATCCATTTTCGAGATTCAGGCCCAAACCATACCCGGCAACTGTGATGCCTCTAACAGCCAGTGGGCAGAGGTACAAGGCGTGCGGGAGCAATTTGGTTGGGGCTTCTTCATCCCTACCGAGGACTTGGAAGCAGCCTTTGAACCCGGTGATGAACGCAAAGAGGCCACTATCCTGTACCGCGGGGAAACCACGCCGGAGGGAGATGTAATCAAGTCCACTGTCCCTAACCCGCGCTACAACCAAAAGGCGTACGTGCCTTCCACCGTGACCCAGGTCTGCGGGTATGGCAAGGACCAGAACATTCGGATTCTGCGCTTAGCTGAGGTGCTGCTCATGCACGCTGAAGCGGCGAATGAATTAGGCCAAACCGGCAAAGCCGAAAGCTCTTTGAACATGGTCAGAGAGAGAGCCGGCCTGGACCCGGTCACTTTCACCTCTAAAGAGGACATGCGCATGCGCATCTGGCACGAGCGCCGCGTGGAACTGGCCCTGGAGAATGGCGAGCGTTTTTATGACCTGGTACGCCAAGGTCGCGCAGCGCAGGTGTTGCGGGCACACGGAAAGAATTTTACAGCCGGTAAAAACGAGGTGTTCCCGATTCCGCAGAACCAGATCACGCTCAGCGGCGGAAAACTGGAGCAAAACCCAGGCTATTGATTTGAATTAGGATCAGGTAAAGGGCCGGGGCAGAAAGTCCCGGTCTTTCCTTCCTGTTTCTTGGTGTTTTGGGCTGTGTTTTATAAAAACGGCTTAAAAGCAAAGCTGCCTCAACTTACTGTCCGGCAGAAACCTCCACCAGCAACTATGCCACGCCCCCAATGACAAAACTAACGGTTTACTTCTTTTGTGCTTTGCTAAGCTGGCTTGCCTTCGGCTGCGATTTAGGCAAAACCGAACCTGATGGCTCCACCGGGCTCCCGCCGGAGAATCCAACAAATGTGGCCCCTGATAGGGAGTTACTGGACCGCGTGCAGCGGGAAACGTTCAACTACTTCTGGAAGTACGCGCACCCAACTTCAGGCATGGCGCGGGAAAGAACCAATTCCAATGAAACGGTCACCAGCGGCGGCACAGGTTTCGGCGTACAAGCTATTATTGTGGGCGTGCACCGCAAGTTCATCACGCGACAGGAAGCTACCGAACGCCTGTTGAAACTTTGCAACTTCCTTGCCTCAGCAGACCGGTTCCATGGGGTTTGGCCGCACTGGCTTAATGGTACCACCGGCAAAGTGATTCCTTTCAGCGCCAAAGACAACGGCGGCGATGTGATAGAAACCGCCTTTTTGGTGAACGGACTGCTTACTGCCCGGGCTTACTTCAACGGCACCGATGCCCAGGAAACCGAGCTGCGCAACAAGATCACCCAACTATGGGAAACCGTGGAATGGGACTGGTACGCCTCCCGCGGCGACAACAAACTGTACTGGCACTGGAGCCCCGATTTCGGTTGGGAGATGAACATGCCCATCCAGGGCTGGAACGAGGGATTGATTGCGTACCTGCTGGCGCTCGCCTCCCCTACCCATGCCATCTCTCCGGCGGTTTACCAGACCTCCTGGATTGGCAGCAGTTTCCGGAACAGCCAGACCTTGGAAGGTTATAAACTGGAGATTGGACCGGGTTACGGCGGACCGCTGTTTTTCGCCCATTATTCGTTTCTGAGCTTAGATCCGCGGCAGATGCAGGATCAGTACGTGAGCTATTGGCAGCATAACGTAAAGCACACGCTCATCAACCGCTCTTACAGCATCCATCTGGCGCCAAAGGACTACGGCTATTCTGAAAGCTTGTGGGGTTTGACGGCTTCTGATGATCCATTCGGCTACTCGGCCCACAGCCCAACCAATGACAACGGCACCGTTACACCTACCGCCGCACTCAGTTCTTTCCCTTACACGCCCTATTACTCCATGCAGGTGCTGCGTTATCTGTATGGCGGCTTAAGTCAGCAGATGATCGGGACGTACGGGCCTTATGATGCCTATAATAAATCTCGGACCTGGGTAGGCAGAGACTACCTAGCCATTGACCAGGGACCCATCGTGGCCATGATTGAGAACTATCGCACCGGGCTTTTATGGGGTCTTTTCACCAATCTGCCCGAAATCCAGGCCGGCTTGACCAAGGCTGGCATCACAAAACCTGTCTATGAAACCGGTTTCTACCTGGCCATCCCGGAAGTAAGAAGCAGTCAGTACGATTTACAAAAGCACCCCGATGCTGATGCTTACCAGATAGATGTGGCGGTGAAAGAGGCAGGCCCAATGTTGTTGACCCTGGAGGATCCGGACGGAACTACCCTTGACACTTTTTGGAACAATGAAACCAAAGCCGCTGGGCAGTACAAAGTCAATTTCGGGACCATGCTGCCTCCTGGCCCTTATAAACTCAGACTCAAAAGCGGCACCCTTAACAAAGAGCTGAAGATTTATGCGCGTTAATGGGAAAGGAGACCAAAAACAGAACGGCACACCACCAAATAACGAACTATGAAGCAATTCTACACCATAGCACTTATTTTGATTCTCTTCTGCGGCTGCGTAAACGCCCAGAAGAAAGGCACCGTGAAACGCCCCAAAAACCTCTCCGATGAACAGCTCATGGAACTGGTGCAGCGGCAGACTTTCCGGTATTTCTGGGACTTTGGGCACCCGGTGAGCGGTATGGCCCGCGAGCGCAGCAACGTGGCCTTTGACTATGGCGGCGAAGTAGTGACCACCGGGGGCACCGGCTTCGGGGTGATGGGCATCATTGTGGCTGCGGAACGCAAATGGATCACCCGCCAACAAGCCGCCGAGCGGATGCTCAAAATCGTGAATTTTCTCTGGAAAGCCGATCAGTTCCACGGTGTGTTCCCGCACTGGCTCAACGGCGAGACCGGCAAAGTGATCCGGTTCAGCCCCAAAGACGACGGTGGCGACCTGGTGGAAACTTCTTTCCTGTTTCAGGGCCTACTCTGCGCCCGCCAATACTTCACCGGAGACAATCCTACCGAGAGCCAAGTGCGCAACAAGATTCTCTGGATGTGGGAAGGCATTGAATGGAACTGGCACACCCAAGGCGGCCAGAACGTGCTGTACTGGCACTGGAGCCCCAACAACGGCTGGAGCATGAACCATCAACTCCGTGGCTGGAATGAGGGGCTGATTACCTACGTACTGGCGGCTTCCTCGCCGCGCTTCAGCATCAGTCCGCAGGTATATCACCAGGGCTGGGCTACCAACAGCTACTTCCGCAATGACCGTGAGTTCTACGGCATCAAACTGCCCTTGGGCTTTGATTATGGTGGACCACTGTTTTTCGCCCATTATTCCTTTTTAGGGCTAGATCCAAGAGGCCTAAAAGACCAATACGCCGATTACTGGGAGCAGAACAAACGCCACACGCTCATCAACCGGGCCTATTGCATTGAAAATCCCAAGAAGTACAAAGGCTACTCAGAGAACTCCTGGGGCCTCACCGCTAGCGACAGCTACCGGGGCTACGCCGCCCACTCGCCCACCGAGGACCTGGGCGTGATCACTCCCACTGCGGCCCTGTCTTCGTTCCCCTACACGCCGGAGTATTCCATGAAAGCGATGAGGTATTTCTATGACAATTTGGGCGATAAAACCTGGACTGAGTACGGCTTCGTGGATGCCTTCAGCGAGCACCACAACTGGTACGCCAACTCGCACCTGGCCATCGACCAGGGGCCTATCATCGTCATGATTGAGAACCACCGAACCGGCCTGCTCTGGAAACTGTTCATGAGCATCCCCGATATGCAGAACGGCCTCCGGAAACTGGGTTTTGAGAGTCCACAGGTACCCGTAAACGCGAGCAAATGAAAATAGTAACCAACCTTCTGCTCCTCCTTCTCTTCGTCTGGGCCATGCACCTACCTGCAACCGGCCAGCCCAAACCGCAGCGCACCTACTGCAATCCCATGAACCTGGATTACGGCTACACGCCCATCCCGCACTTCACGGAGGCGGGCAAGCACCGCGCCACCGCAGATCCGGTCATTGTCATGTACAAAGGCGATTATTACCTGTTTTCCACAAACCAGTGGGGATACTGGTGGAGCAACAACCTCTACAACTGGAACTTCGTCTCCAAGTCTTTCCTGAAGCCGCACCACAAAGTCTATGATGACCTGTGCGCCCCGGCGGTGTTCGTGCTGGGCGATACCTTGCTGGTGTTCGGGTCTACGCACGAGAAAAACTTCCCGCTCTGGATGAGCACCAACCCCAAGGCCAACCAGTGGAAAGAGGCCGTGGAGCCGTTCCAGGTGGGTGCCTGGGACCCCGCCTTTTTCCTGGACGATGACAACCGCCTGTACCTCTACTGGGGCAGCAGCAACGTGTACCCCATGTACGGCATCGAGATCAACCGGAAGACCTTTGAACCCATCGGCGAGAAAAAGGAGATGATCGGGCTGAACCACGAGCGGTTTGGCTGGCAGCGTTTCGGAGAGTACCTGGACAACACCTTCCTGGACCCGTTCATGGAAGGCGCCTGGATGGACAAGCATAACGGCAAGTATTACCTGCAGTACGGCGCGCCGGGCACTGAATTCAGCGGCTACGCCGATGGCGTGCAGGTGGGCGACAGTCCGCTGGGGCCGTTCAAACCGCAGGCACACAATCCGTTCGCGTACAAGCCCGGTGGTTTCGCGCGTGGGGCCGGGCATGGCAACTCCTTTAAAGACAAATGGGGCAACTGGTGGCACGTCTCCACGGTGGTGCTCTCGGTGAAAAACAACTTTGAGCGACGCTTGGGCGTGTGGCCCGCGGGTTTTGACAAAGACGGAGTCATGTATTGCAACACCACCTTCGGGGATTATCCGCATTACCTGCCCAATGGCCCTTCTGATCACCTTAAGAGCCGCTTCACTGGTTGGATGCTCCTCAACTACAACAAACCCGTGACGGTTTCCTCTACGCTGGCGGCCTACGCGCCCAACTACGCCGTAGACGAGAGCATCAAAACGTATTGGAGCGCCGCCACCGGAAACAAAGGCGAATGGATCCAGACCGATCTGGGCCAAACCAGCACCGTGAACGCCATCCAACTCAACTACGCCGACCAAGACGTGACTTTCCTGGGCAAGCAAACGAACATCTACCACCAGTACAAGCTGTACAGTTCCTTGGACGGCAAAACCTGGAAAGTGCTGGTAGACAAAAGCCAGAATAAAACCGATGTGCCGCATGACTACATTGAGCTGGACAAACCGGTGCAGGCGCGTTACCTCAAGCTGGAGAACCTGCACATGCCCACCGGCAAATTCGCCATCAGCGGGTTCAGGGTATTTGGCAACGGCAACGGCAAAAAGCCCCAGGCGGTGAAAGACCTCACCATTCTGCGCACCGAAAAAGACAAACGCAGCGCCTGGATCAAATGGTCGCAGGTGAGCGATGCTTACGCCTACAACCTCTACACGGGCGTGGCGCCGGACAAGCTGTACAACTGCATCATGGTGCATGGCGGTGGCGAGTACTACTTCAAGGGCATGGACAAGGAACTGCCCTACTACTTCCAGATTGAGGCCATCAATGAAAACGGCGTCTCCACCAGAAGCAAAGTGATAGAATCTAAGTAGTGGTGTTTCAGAGCCGATTTCAGCAAAACTGCTTTAAAACATCACTCCCAGAATCAGGTTAACCAGCAGGTAAAAAGGGCTTGGAGTACAGCTCCGTTTCGAGGCTGATTTACCAAAACAAACCCAGAACGGCAGGCTAGATTTCTCCGGTGAGAAGTCATCGGCTGGCCGCCAAAGAATATGAGAAAATACCATTAGAAGCCACTAAACACGCGCGAATGATGAGAAATTTTACCCTTGCTTTGATCCTGCTCATAAGTGGAAGCTGCACGCAGATGCCCCCGCAGAAAACACCGGAAACCGCCTCCACCGGCACTGGACAAAACCAACCTGCGGCCGCAGCCACTAACCCTATTCCTAACCGACCGCAGGACCCCAAAATGAAGAAGTTCATTGATGACCTCATGGCCAAGATGACGCTGGAGGAGAAGATCGGGCAGCTCAATCTGGTGTCAGTGGGCTTTACCGTGACAGGGCCGGTGGTGAGCGAGAACGTGGACGAGAACATCACCAAAGGTCTGGTGGGCGGCGTGTTCAACACCTTTACGCCCATTGCCGTGCGCAAACTGCAGGAGAAAGCCATCACCCAATCACGGCTTAAGATCCCGCTCCTGTTCGGGTACGACGTGATCCACGGGCACCGCACCATTTTCCCGATGCCCATTGCCCTAGCCGCCTCCTGGGACTTAGCCGCCATTGAGCGCAGCGCCCGCATCGCCGCCGACGAGGCCTCGGCCGACGGTTTGAACTGGGTCTTCTCACCCATGGTAGACATCGCCCGTGATCCGCGTTGGGGCCGCATAGCCGAGGGGGCCGGCGAAGACACCTGGTTGGGCTCTCAGGTGGGCAAAGCCATGGTGCGCGGCTATCAGGGAGATGACCTGGCTGCTAACAACACGGTGATGGCCTGCGTGAAGCACTTTGCCTTGTACGGTGCAGCTGAGGCGGGGCGCGACTACAACACCACCGACATGAGCGAGCGCCGCATGATGGAGGAATACCTACCGCCCTACAAAGCCGCACTGGATGCAGGCGCAGGCAGCGTCATGTCCTCCTTCAACGACATCAACGGCGTTGCTGCCACTGGTAACCGCTGGCTCATGACCGAACTGCTCCGGAACCAATGGGGCTTCGACGGAATGGTGGTCACCGACTACACGGCCATCAATGAATTGATCCCACACGGCCTGGGCAAAAACGAGTACGAAGTAGCCAAAGTGGCCCTGGATGCCGGTATTGACATGGACATGGTGGGCGAGGTCTTCCTGAAACACCTGGGCCAGCTGGTGCGGGACAAAAAAGTGACCGAGGACCAGATCAACGTCGCCTGCCGCCGCATCCTGGAGGCCAAGTACAAACTGGGCTTGTTTGAAGACCCGTACCGCTACGCGAACGAGCAGCGCGCCAAAGAAACCTTATTGAAAAAAGAGTACCGCGATGCCGCCCGTGACATTGCCCGCCGCACCATGGTGCTGCTGAAAAACCAGAACCAGACCTTGCCGCTTAAGAAAACCGCTTCTATTGCACTGATAGGCCCTTTGGTAAAAAGCCAGGTAGACCAACTGGGCAACTGGAACGGCGCCGGCGACTGGAAACAAGCCATCTCAGTAGAGCAAGGCATCCGGAACGTGGCCGGGCCGGGCTTGAAAATCACCTACGCCAAAGGTGCCAATATCGCGGATGACACGCTCATGCTGCGCCGCCTGAACGCCCACGGAGGCAACATCGAAATAGACAAACGATCCGCGGAAGCTATGATCCGGGAAGCCGTGCAGGCCGCTCGCAAAGCAGACGTGGTGGTTGCCGTAGTAGGTGAATCGCAGGGTATGACCGGTGAGGCCTCCAGCCGTTCCGATATCACGTTGCCGGGTCGCCAATTAGATTTGCTGAAAGCCTTGAAAGCCACGGGTAAGCCGCTGGTGATAGTCCTTATGAATGGCCGGCCCTTAGTCCTGAAATGGGAAAATGACAATGCCGATGCCATTTTAGAAACTTGGTTCGCCGGCACTGAGGGCGGCAACGCCATTGCCGATGTACTGTTCGGCAACTACAATCCATCCGGGAAGATAACGGCCACGTTCCCTCAGAGCGTGGGGCAGGTGCCTATCTACTATAACCAGAAAATGACTGGGCGTCCGTACGGTGGGCAACAACTGGACAAGTACAAATCGCGCTACCTGGATGTGTCCAATGATCCGCTATATCCCTTCGGGTTTGGGTTGAGCTACACCACCTTCTCTATCTCGGCCCCTACCTTGAGCACCGCCAATCTGCAACCGGGCGGCAACCTGACGGTGAGCGTACAGGTGCAGAATACTGGCAACTATGACGGCGAGGAAGTGGTGCAGTTGTACGTGCAGGATCTGGTGGGCACCGTCTCCCGGCCAGTAAAAGAATTGAAGAACTTCAAGAAGGTGTTTCTCAAGAAAGGCGAAACCCAAACCGTAACCTTCACCCTCACTGAGAACGACCTCAAGTTCTACGACATCAACATGAAGTACGTGGCGGAGCCCGGCGATTTCATCGTGTACGTGGGCCCCAACTCACGTGACGTGAAGTCCGCGCCTTTCACGCTAACGTCTTCGGGAGCAGCAGCGGGGAATCCGTAACCGGGAACGGAACTTGGTAGAAAGACCCAATTGGGTTTAGGGGCTGTTTTCCGGGAAGCAGCCCCTAAATACGTTTTAGTCTTCAAGTAACACAGCCCTTTCACCGGAAATTGTCCCTTTCTCCGCCAGATCCTTTGCACCTCCCGGGGAATACACGCAGGACATATTAGGCAGGCTTTTTTTAAAAGAGTCCCTAAACCCTCGCTCTACACAAGAGTGAAGCAGATGCAAACGTTGGCAACTTAGCTAAGCCGTCTTGAATTGCTTTCGTCTCGTCAAAATCAAGTAGCTTTATTGATTCCATTCAACAATCGCATATAAAACATGAGTAAACTTTCTTTATTGATCCTCCTGATGGTGTTTTTCGTGGGAATCGCTCAAGGGCAGGAATTAAAATCACCGGACGGGAAATTCAGCATGCGCTTCTCGCTGCAGGGCAACGGGGTGCCTACTTATACCCTTACCTACAAAGGCAAGCAGGTCATCAAACCCAGCAAATTGGGCTTTGAGCTGAAGACCAAAGATGCAGCAGCGGCCTCGGGCGGGTCAGATGCCAACATGGACCAGAAAGCCGTAAACCAACAGGCTTCGCTGCATGACAACTTCACGGTAGCGGAAACCAAGACTTCTTCCGTGAAGGAGAGCTGGAACCCGGTGTGGGGCGAGGTGAAAACCATCCAGAACCACTACAATGAACTGGCCGTGACCCTCAACCAGAAAGGCACCGACCGGAGAATGGTGGTGCGGTTCCGCTTGTTTGATGATGGCCTGGGCTTCCGTTACGAGTTCCCTACCCAGAAGAACCTGACCTATTTCGTGATCAAGGAAGAGAGAACCCAGTTTGGCATGGCTGGTGACCACACCGCTTTCTGGATTCCGGGCGACTACGACACGCAGGAATATGACTACACCACGTCCAAACTGTCGGAGATCAGGGGCATCATGTCCAAAGCTGTGACGAACAACCTGTCACAGACTACTTTCTCGCCTACCGGCGTGCAGACGTCTTTGATGATGAAATCCAACGACGGGCTGTACATTAACCTGCACGAAGCTGCCTTGATCGATTACCCGGCCATGCACCTGAACCTGGACGACAAAAACATGGTGTTTGAGTCTTGGCTCACGCCTGATGCCGTTGGTGACAAAGGCTACATGCAGGCACCGCGCAGCACCCCTTGGCGCACGGTAATCGTGAGCGATGACGCCCGCGACATCCTAGCTTCCAAGATGACCTACAACCTGAACGAGCCCAGCAAGATCAAGGACACTTCCTGGATCAAACCAGTGAAATACGTGGGCGTTTGGTGGGAGATGATCACCGGCAAAAGCACCTGGTCCTACACCAACGATTACCCTACCGTGCAAATAGGCATTACTGATTTCTCCAAGGCCAAACCCAACGGCACTCACGGCGCCAACACGGCCAACGTGAAGCGCTACATTGACTTCGCGGCCAAGCACGGCTTTGACGGCGTGTTGGTAGAAGGCTGGAACGTAGGCTGGGAAGACTGGTTCGGGAACTCCAAAGATTTCGTGTTCGATTTCGTGACCCCGTACCCGGACTTTGATGTGAAGGGAATAGCCGAGTACGCAAAATCCAAAGGCGTGAAGATGATCATGCACCACGAGACTTCGTCCTCGGTACGCAACTACGAGCGCCACATGGACAAAGCTTACCAGTTCATGAAAGACAACGGCTACGATGCGGTGAAAAGCGGGTACGTGGGTGATATCCTGCCGCGAGGCGAGAACCACTACAGCCAATGGATTGTGAACCACTACCAGCACGCCCTGGAGAAAGCCGCCGAGTACAAGATCATGGTGAATGCCCACGAGGCGGTGCGCCCTACCGGTATTGCCCGCACCTACCCTAACCTCATCGGGAACGAGTCGGCCCGCGGCACCGAGTACCAATCCTTCGGAGGGTCCAAGCCGAACCACGTGACCTTGATTCCTTTTACCCGGTTGCTGGGCGGCCCGATGGATTACACGCCAGGCATTTTCGAGATGGACCTGAGCAAGCTGAACCCCGATAACAAGTCGCACGTAAACAGCACGCTGGCGAACCAGCTGGCCCTGTACCTGACCATGTACAGCCCACTGCAGATGGCCGCTGATTTGCCCGAGAACTATGACCGCTTCCCAGATGCGTTCCAGTTCATCAAAGACGTAGCCGTGGATTGGGACGACAGCAAGTACCTGGAGGCCGAGCCGGGCGAGTACATCACCGTGGCCCGCAAGGCGAAAGGCACCGGACAATGGTTCCTGGGCAGCGTGGGCGGCGACAACGCCCGTACTTCCAACATCAAGCTGGACTTCCTGGACAAGGGCAAAAAGTACGTGGCCACCATTTACGCCGATGCCAAGGATGCCCACTACAAAACCAATCCGCAGGCCTACAATATTCGGAAGGTGAACGTGACCAGTAAGTCCAAGCTGTCGCAGTTTGTGGCACCGGGCGGTGGGTACGCCATCAGCTTTGTGGAGGCTACCGGAAAGTAGTTTTAAGCTCTCATTCCATAAAATACAGCAGAAACGGGTTGGCGGGTTTTCCGGTCAGCCCGTTTCTGGTTTATACACCTTGAGGCCGATATTCCTTTCTAAACCTTTGCTGCGTTTATGAGTCCTTTTCAGAAAAGGAGCCGTAAATCAAAAAGGAGCCTTTAACTTGCACAACACTTTCCTCTGGTTTCAGCCTCACCCGCTGACGTTCGGAGAGAGAAAACTGTTTCAAGACTGTTTTCCTAAAATCGGCTGAGAAACAACCCGTACTCCATACCTATATCCTTATTTATTCTATGCAGAAAATTTTCCTCTTGCTCCTGGCCTGCGTCTTTACGGCGCAATTGCAGGCCCAGACGCTCACTTCGCCAGACAAAAACCTCACCTTCAAGTTTGAACTGAAGGAGAAAGGCGTCCCCTCTTACCAACTGACGTACAAGAAAAAACCGGTGATCAAGCCCAGCACCTTGGGTATTGAGACCAAAGACGTGGCTTCTTTCCTGGATGGCTTCACGGTGACAAAAACTGAGCTGCAGTCGGTGAACGACACATGGGAACCAGTGCTGGGCGAGCAGAAAACCATCCGGAACAACTACAACGAACTATTGGTAACGTTGACCCAGAAGGCGCAAAAAGACCGCGTCCTTCGTCTGCGGTTCCGGTTGTTCAACGATGGACTGGGCTTCCGCTACGAGTTCCCGAAACAGAAAGAGCTGAACTACTTCGTGATCAAGGAAGAGCAGACGCAATTCAACCTGGCCGGCGACCACAAGATCTTCTGGATTCCGGGCGATTATGACACGAATGAGTATCCGTACACCACGTCTAAAGTATCGGAGATTCCGGGTCTGCAGAAGAAAGCCACGGTGCAGATCACGGCGCAGACGCCTATCAAAGAACCATCGGTGCAGACGCCTTCCATGATGAAATCTTCTGATGGCCTGTATATCAACATTCATGAGGCAGCACTCATCAATTACCCGGCCATGGACCTGGAAGTGGATGCCAAGACCCTCCGGATGAAATCGCACCTGGTGCCCGATGCCGTGGGCAACAAAGGGTATATGCAAACCGATGCCCAGACGCCTTGGCGCACCATCATCGTGAGCGACAAAGCCACGGACATCCTGGCCTCCAAACTGATTCTGAACCTGAACGAACCTACCAAATACAAAGACGTGTCCTGGATCAAGCCCGTGAAATACATCGGTGTTTGGTGGGAATACTTTGTAGCCGGCAAAAGCACCTGGGCCTACGGCACCGAGAACAACGTGAAACTGGACCAGGATTTCAGCAAACTCACACCCAACAACCGCCACGGCGCCACCACCCAGAACGTAAAAAGACACATTGACTTCGCGGCCGAGCACGGGTTTGATGCGGTACTGGTAGAAGGCTGGAACATTGGTTGGGAAGACTGGATCGGGAACTGGAAGGAAAACGTCTTTGATTTCACCACCCCGTACCCAGACTTCGATGTGAAGGAACTACAGCGCTATGCCGCCTCTAAAAAGGTGAAGCTTATGATGCACCACGAGACCTCGGCCTCGGCTACCAATTATGAGCGCCGCCTGCACCCTGCTTTCCAGTTTATGGTGGACAATGGCTACAACGCCGTGAAAACCGGCTACGTGGGCCAGATCATTCCACGCGGCGAGCACCATGACGGCCAGTGGATGGTGAACCACTACATTCACGTAGCCAACACCGCCGCCGATTACAAGATCATGGTCAACAGCCACGAAGCCGTTCGCCCCACCGGCCTCAACCGCACCTTCCCGAACTGGATCGCGCAGGAGTCGGCCCGCGGCACCGAGTTTGAAGCCATGGGTGGCCTGGCGCCGGAACACACCACTATTCTACCCTTCACCCGTCTCATGGGTGGTCCTATGGACTACACCCCCGGCATTTTCCAAACGGATTTATCTATCTACGGCACCAACAACAAACAGCGCGTGAACACTACGTTGGTGAAACAGCTGGCTTACTACGTGACCATGTACAGCCCACTGCAGATGGCCGCCGATTTGCCTGAAAACTACCTCCGCTTCCCGGATGCGTTCCAGTTCATCAAAGACGTGGCCGTGGATTGGGACGACACCTACGTACTGGAAGCTGAGCCCGGCGATTTCGTGACCACTGCCCGTAAAGCCAAAGGCAAAGACGAGTGGTATGTAGGCGGCGTCACTGATGAGAACCCGCGCACCGCAACCGTGAACTTCTCTTTCCTACCCAAAGGCAAGCAGTACATCGCCACCATTTACGCCGACGGTGCCGACGCCAGCTATGACAAAAAACCGCAGAGCTATACCATCAGAAAAGTAGTGGTGACTCCTAACAGTGTCATCAAGCAGCGCCTAGCCTCTAGCGGCGGCGTGGCCATCAGCATCAAAGAAGGCAGCAAGAAGGAAGTAAAAGACTTGCCTAAGCTGTAAGGAGTTTCCCACCTGTTTTAACAAAAAGCCCTGTCAAATACATTGACGGGGCTTTTTGTTTTACGCTAGTAATGTGATCAGGATCTCTAATACATCTAACTGACTTGCTGCCTGTATCACTGTTTCAGCGAATAGATTCTTCCCTTGAGGATTGCCCAAACGAGAGTTTGAGGCAGCGAGCGCAGCTCTGAAGAGGGGTTCTTACACGCATATCGTCCCCCTTTAAAGGGGGTAGGGGGATGATTCACTCCTGCTGATAACGGCATTTCCGAAATGTAGGGACAATTCATTGTGGTTGCCCTTGCCCGAGTACTGCATACTTCTATTACAAAAGCAGAACGGTTCTTGAAACGGCCTTGTCATCCCTCTACCCCCTTCAAAGGGGGACGGAACGCGTGATAAGAGGCACGAGGGATAAATGAGGAAAGAATCTCTAACTAAGTGAATAGAATTAATTTCAAGTTCACATTGCAGATACTCTTACATTCCCGTCTCATCGGCGCTGGGGCCGTAGCTGCCGGGGATAGGTACGTTGAGCAAGCGCAGGAACACACCCAGCTGTGCCCGGTGGTGGATGATCTGGCTCATGGTCATGCGCAATACATCGTATTTAGTGGAGGTGAGATAGATGGTGTCTCCTTCTCTGAGGGTCCATTCCTCGTTCAGGTACTCATCGGTGTTTTCCATGAAGTGTTTTCTGGCATCATCAAGCATTTCCTCAAAATAGGCCAGCAATTCGGAGGTGGTTTTCACCACTCTGGGTTGGTAGGGGTTTTGGGCGAAATCCAGTTCGCTGGTCGTCAGGGTCATGCCTACCCAAGATGGCAAATCCGCGATGTGTGTAGCCAAAGTCCGGATGTCCATGCTTTTGGGGTGGGGTCTCCAGTCGTACTTATCGTCTGGAATGCGCTCCAGCATTTTATGGGTGGTGACAGCTTCCTGCTCTAGTTCTTTGGCGAGCAGATCTAGGATAGTAGTGGTGGCGACGGTGGTTTGCATCTCTGACATACGGTTAGTGGTTTAGTGATGACACAAAGAAATAGCCACCCACTGACAACCCTATGGCAGTCTACTTTTAGGAAATGAAAATTATTTTTTGAGTTCTGCTTTAAGCCTGTATTCTGAAAACAAGCCTAAAAAATATCTTTCAAACAAGCCCCCAAATCAATACGGCACAGGCAGTTGCTTCATGTACTCGCTCACGGCCATGTGCTCGGTTTTGCAGAAAGGCAGTCTGGTGTTCTTGATGGTAAGGATGCGGGATACCCTGAAGTCGCGGTAATCTTGACGGTGGTGGCACCACCCGATGAGGTGCCAGCTGTAGGCGTAGAAGATCAACCCGATGGGTTCCAGTTGCCGTTTGCTAACTTCCTCTTTTTTGTTTTTGTACCCGATCTCCAGGATGGTTTTCTCTGAGATGGCCTGTTGAATAATTCCTAGGTACTCGTAGTCATTGTTGATACACGGCGGCAGCTGCAGCTTGATGTGGTTGTTCAGGAAGTCTAGCTTTTCTTTCTGGGTGGTGCGCAGTACGGCTTTCACTTTGCTCAGCGCCGAGGCATAGTGCGTGTGGATGGATTTATCGGTGAACCCGAAGACCATGGCCTCCATCAACAGCAGCGCGTTAGCTTCCTCGGAGGTGAAGGAGACGGGTGGCAGAAAGTATCCTTGCACCACAAAATAGCCTTTGTGCGGCTCAAAGCCCACGGGCACGCCTTGTTCGCCTAACGCCTTCACATCACGGTACACGGTGCGCACGCTAATGGAAAACGCCTCGGCGATCTTCTCGGCGGTCACGTACTTCTTAGACTGCAGCAACGTCAGTATCCCGAAAAGCCTGTCTACCCGATTCATAGGCGAGTTTGTTTAAAAGAATAAAGGTTGCTTCTGACCAATCATAAAGGATGTAGGCCCAAAGCTAAAAACATATTTCAGGCTTTAGGGCGCATGCGGGCCCTTTCCCTCTTTTGGGCAAACAGCTGGTCATCCACCTCGCCCGCCTCATAGAGAAGCACTTTGATCAGGTCAAAATTCAGCTCTTTCAGGTGAAAGAAAGTTTTGGTGAACACCTGCTTCCGCTTCCCTTTCTCCAGGTAGTCTGTCTCGTCTTGCAACAGATTTCCGTTACAAAAGCCCAGCTGCACCCCTTTAGGAGCCACGTTTCCCCAGGGGATGGAAGCGGGCCAGATAAAGCAAATTCTGGTGTGTCCCACGTAAAAAGGCACATTATAGGAGAGCTTCTCGGTACACTGGGGCAAACACTCCAGTACCGTCTGGCGCAATTGCGTCACCAAGGTCCGTTCCTGCTGCGGCAGAAACGCCAGTAGCTCTTCTATGATGTCAAATTTCTGGATCTGTTCTGATTCCATGTACCCTCCTTCCTTGTGAAACGGCCCATTTCTGTCAGGATGAAGATAGCCAAAGCAAATGAATTCCTGCCTAGGTAAACCGGTAAAAAAAGCGCCTTCCCAAGGCTTAGCTCAGGAAGGCGTTTCAAGAGTGTTTTCTGGAAATCGGGTTAAATAAGGTTATCTTCTCAGGGGGGCCGTAGCTCTTACCTGGTACCCTGCAAAGCCGTAGTACATGATGTACAGGTAACACAGCAGGGGCACAATGAAAGACAATTGCACGTTGCCCGTGGCATCGGCGAGGAAGCCCTGCAGAGGCGGCACAATGGCCCCACCCACAATGGCCATCACCAGCAGCGAAGAACCTTGGCTGGTATCGGCACCCAGTCCTTTGATGGCCAGGTCAAAGATGGTTGGGAACATGATGGAGTTGAACAACCCGATGGCGATCACAGCCCACATGGCCAAACTACCCTGCGCAAAAGTCCCGATCAGGAGCAGCACGATCACCGCCGTGGCGTACAACCCTACCGTGCGGTTCGGGATAAAGCGACCCAGCAACAACACCACAAAATTCACCGCGATCAACCCCAGGATTATCAGGGCTTGGTCAAGATCGTAGAGCGCGTACACCGCCCCAAAGGTTACCAACGCAATACCGGCCATGATGCCGTATTTAAGCGAGTTGCTGCGCAGTTGGGCCAACGCTACCGCCCCGAAGAACCGCCCAATCATGGCTCCACCCCAGTAGAAAGACAGGAAGTGCTTGGCCTCAGACTCATCCAGCCCTGCAATCTGCGGCAGCTTAAGGTAGTTAATGAGCATACTGCCCACGGCCACCTCGCCGCCTACGTACATGAAGATGCAGATAATCCCCAGCACCAGGTGCCTATGCTTCAAGGCGCCTGAGCTGGCAACCGCCGCGTCTCCGCCCGTCAGGCGTGGCAGGCGGGCAATCTTGATGATCACCGCAATAACGATCAGAGCAATGGCCAGCCCCACATAAGGCATCTTCACCGAGTCTGCGTTAGCAGCGTCATTGGATACCTGGTCAAAGATGAGGTAACCGCCCAGGATTGGGGCAATGGTAGTCCCCAGGGAGTTCAAAGCCTGCGTCAGGTTCATGCGGCTGGAGGAAGACTCTGCCGGACCCAGGATAGACACGTACGGGTTAGCCGTGATCTGCAGCACCGTAATGCCCGAGGCCAGCACGAACAGCGCTCCCAGGAACAGCCCGTAGGAGTGTGAATCTGCTGCCGGCAGGAACAAGAGACAACCTACCGCCGTCACCGCCAGCCCTACAATGATACCGTTCTTGTACCCGATCTTCAGAATGGGGTCACCCTTGGTTATGGACACGATAAAATACAAAAGAGAAACAATGAAATACGCCCCAAAGAAGGCCGTCTGAATGAGCATCGCCTGCCAGTTCTGCAGCGTGAACACCTGCTGCAGCTTGGGAATGAGGATGTCGTTCATACACGTGATAAAGCCCCACATGAAGAAGAGCATGGTCACCGTCATCAGGGCGCCCGTGTAACTCTTGCCTTGGATGCCCGCGTCTGTGGCTGCGGGAGCCGAGGCTGAGCCGCTCGTTGTGATTCCTGCCATAGGTATTTGTGTTTTGTTTGGTGAAGGATACTGTTAAAAATTTCTGCTTACCAGAAAGTCGTTTGCTTACGTGAGAAGCAATTCTCTTTCAACGAAGACATTTTATTGGTTTCTACTTAAGCCAGCCCCTTCTGAAGCGTTTGCATTTGAAGGTCATTTTCTGTAAAACAGGGGCAAAACAACCCTCTCCTACTAAGCTTTTTTTGATGGCTAGGCAGCTTCCCGAAACCATTAAAAATCTATCGTTTATAGATTCTCCAAGTATACTGTTTTATCTTCAGATTTCGTGAAAAACTACCTTAAAATAACGGTAAAAGCTTTTAGCAATTTTATGCTTATCTGTTACTTAGCAAAAAGATTTGGACAGAACTCTCAGAAACCAAAGACATTTTAACACCAGAAATCTGGATAAGTTAAGAGAGGAGCTCCTACTCTTAGAAAAAGGCACAACAAGACACCAACTGAGAAAGGAGCTCTAGCAAGCGACTCTTTCGTTTTGTTTTATGAACATTCGCTTCAAGGGCTTATTTCTGCTACCAATTTGAACAGGATTGCCTAAAATGATGCACTTAACTCTTCTTTGCCCCTGAGTTGAATAACCAATAACCTGCAGGCAGGGGAGCAAACTTATAAGTAACGTTCTCCCTGCTTGCAGGCAATTGGAAACAGTAAGTCTTTAAAGCAAGAGCTTATTCTCGTAAAGCTAGAATCTTATTTGGCACCTTTTGCGGCAAAGCCTGCTTGCTGCTGCAAGGCTTCCAAAGCTCCGGTGAGGTACACCAACGGGGCGTTCCAGTTGATGGCTATTTCGTTGGAGGCGTAAGAGCAATCTGAATCAACGTACATTTCATCTGGCGTATTAGCGGTGTAGCCTTCGCACTTATCCTGCTTGTTGGCCTGTCCGTTAGTTCCGCCGGAGAGCAAGCCTGGTACTGGCTCTTTTACCCCGTCGGCCATGGAAGGGCGGTGATGCGGGTTCATGGTTGATTTCTCCCCAAACCCGGTCACAAAAGAGTACCCTACGGCATTACGGCCCAGCAAATAGTCTAAATTGGAAAGGGCGGCCTGCAGGTACTTTTTATCGCCGGTAAGTTTATAGGCCTGCACCAGCGCAATGCCTTGGTTCGCCGCTACTGAGGAGCTGCCCCAGATGTAATCTTCTTTGGCGCGGCCCATTACGGTTCGGTACGCCCCGTTTGCAGCACCAGCCACCATATCATCTGCCATCTGAAGCAGTCTCTTCCTAATTTCCGGCAGATCTTTCTGCACGGCTGCCCCTTTGCTGTCTTTGTTCCGCAGCAAAGCATAATACCCTAACAAGCGTACCTGTCCCCAGCTTGGCAACGGCATTTTAGTGTCTGGCAGCATGGGCACGGCCTTGTAATAGTTTTCTTTCTGGGTAGTGGTGTACAACTCAGCGGCAGCCCACAGGAACTCATCCTTAAAGTCCCGATCACCATACGTTCCGGTAGAAATATCGGGGTCAAAGCTCTTGTTAATCGCTTCCTGCTCATAGGCTACGTTCGGGTTTTTCTGAGCCCAATCCCAAGCCTTGGTAGCAGCCGTCAGGCAAGAATCTGATAGGCCCGGCAGTTCTTTGGAGAAGTTTTTAAACACCCGGCTGGCCTGGGCCATGACCGCGGCAAAGTTTAAGGCCGCCCCGGTGCTTTTCTGCACCACATACCGAGGGCCTGTGGCTTTCTCTGGCATGATAATTCCGTCAAAGGCAGGATTGGTCAATTTGTGGTACACGCCGCCGTCATTGGGGTCCTGCATGGCAAACATCCATCTCAGGTTCCACAACGATTCATCCAGCAGATCTGGCACCCGGTTGCCGCTCTCGGGGATGTTCAGTTTCTGGTTTTGGTAGAACTGCGGGAAATCTTCGTAGGCCGACAGCAATGTGCCCATGGTGATACCGCTGTTCACAATGTACTTGTTGTAATCTCCGGCATCGTACCACCCGAGGGGGGCGGAAAGGATGGTTCCGGCCGGGCGCTGCGCCGAAGCCGCCGAAGGATGCACTAGCACTTTTTGGTCTGGGTGCCCCGCCGGCCGATGCCATTTGCCGGCATATTTCTCGGGCAGGTCAATGGCGGTACGCTGGTAATAAAATCCTTTGATGGCTGCGGCGGCTACGTCTTGGTGTACCTGCGGCTTTATCTCAAACGGATACGATTTGCCTACCCCGGGCACTTCCAGAACATACGTCCCGTTGGCACTGAAGCCACTGAAATCAGCCACCCGGGTTGGCTTGTTAGACAGTTCCGTGGGTTTGCTCTCTGAAAGCTGGCCGGTAAACACCGTTTTAGTGCCGTCGGGAGATTTGAGGTAGAACTTGCCGCCTTTGTTCTCGCCCACCACTACCGCTACTTTGGCGGCATTTGGGTAAAAACCCACTTGATTCAGGCGAATGCTTTCCAAACCTGGGGTAGCCGTTTGCGCCTGGGCACAGGAGAAAGATAAACAGAGCAAGGCTCCGCTGAGGGTCTTGTAAAAAGTATGCATGGGTATAATCAAAATTGCGGGATCCAACACAAGGCTGCCCCCAAGATCACTATTCTGTTCTACTGCCCTGCCTCTCTGGCGCGGGCATTTTCAACTGCTTTTCTGTTGGCTAAGATAGACAGCGTGGGTGGCTCTTACGGATACCAAATGTTTCTAATCTATCCCTTTGATGTTAACCTTTTGGTCGTGTTTTCCTGAAAAGCCGCCTAAAACACATTACCTCCGCAAAGTGAATTAACTACCCTATCCTTCCTTCTTCTCCGCCAACCGGCTCTCTGCGTATTGCGAGGGCAGAATGTTATATTCTTCCTTGAAGTATTTAGTGAAGTACTTGCGGTTATTGAACCCTACCTTGTAAGCGACCTCGGCTACCGTTAACTGGCTCTTTTCCAGAAACTGTGCCGCATGCTGCAAGCGAATCTTTCTGATGAACTCCACCGGTGACTGCCCGGTAATAGCCATCATCTTTTTGTACAGGTGCACCCGGCTCACGCCCAACTCCTTGCTCATCAACTCCACCGACAGGTCTGGGTCGGCCAGGTTGTCTTCCACGTACTTGATGGCCTTCCGGATGAATTTATCGTCCAAGGACACGATTTCGTTTTCACTGGCTTGTACGCTTATCTTCTTTTCAAATACCTTCTGCAACAGCTCGCGCTGCGAGATCAGGTTTTTGATTCTGGAAAGCAGCATGTCAAAGTTGAACGGCTTGGTGAGGTAATCATTGGCGCCCACGTCTAGGCCTTTCAGTTTCTTTTCATCAGAGGCATGGGCCGTGAGCAGCACAAACGGAATCTGGGAGGTTCTGGGGTCAAACTTTATCTTCCGGCAGAAATCCATCCCATCCAGTTCGGGCATCATGAGGTCACTCACAATCAGATCTGGCAAGTGGAACAGCGCCTTTTGCCAGCCTTCTTTTCCGTCTTTAGCTTCTAACACATTGAAGTGCTGCTTAAGGCAATCTTTGAGGTAGAACCTGAAATCGTCATTGTCCTCCGCTATCAGCACCACTGGTTTATGATCAGCAGAGGGAACGGCTGGCAACTTTTTGGGCTCCGCTTCAATGCTGAGTACTTGCTCCGGCTGCTCTGTCGGTACCTCAGCTTTTACTTCCTGGCTTAGTTCTTTCACTGGAATAGTCACGGTGAAGCAGCTGCCCTGGTTAGGCATGCTGTCCACGGAGATCACGCCACCATGCAGGTTCACAAACTCCTGCACCAAAGCCAGCCCAATGCCGCTGCCTTGGTTCACCATGTGGCTAGGCACCGCATCCCGGAAGAAGCGTTCAAAGATCTTTTTCTGGTTTTCTTTGGCAATGCCAATGCCGGTATCCTTCACTTTAATTTCCAAAACCTTAATTCCTTCGGAAGCAGAATCAGAGGGATGGCTGTTCAGTTCCACACTTATGCGCCCGTGCTCAGGGGTAAATTTGAAGGCGTTGGAAAGCAGGTTAAACATTATTTTCTCCAGCTTGTCTTTGTCAAAGGAGGTATACAATTCCGGCACATTGGCCTGAAATGCCAGCGAGATGCTTTTCTTATCAGAGAGGTCCACAAAGGAGTTGACGGTTTCCTGCACAAACGCCACCACATTGCCCTCAAACAAGGAAAGCCGGATATCCTCCACATCCATCTTCTTGAAATCAAGCAGCTGGTTCACCATGTTCAGGAGCCGCTTGGCATTCTTGTTGATCATCTGGAACTGCAGGACCATCTCCGGGTCAGAAGTTGACTTCAACAGCTTCTCAATAGGGGCCAGAATCAGGGTCAATGGCGTCCGGAACTCATGGCTGACGTTGGTGAAGAACTTTATTTTAAGAACATCCAACTCGTGCAACTGCCGCGCTTCTCTTCTCTCCTGCTCTCTTTCAAACTGGGCAACAGCTTTCTTCAGCTCCATTCTTCTCACTAACACCAAGGCAACCACCACCACTATGGCATACAACAGGAAGGCCATTGGCGTTTGCCAGAAAGGCGCCAGTACGGTGATCTTCAGACTGGTCGGTGTTTTGGTCCAGACCCCGTCATTGTTGGCGGCCATCACCTGAAACTCATACTCCCCCGGGTCCAGGTTGGTGTAGGTGACTCTGCGGTCATGGTTGCCCATGCTGTGCCACTCTTTATCAAAGCCCACTAACTTGTAGCGGTATTTGTTTTTCTCTGGATGGACGTAGTTCAGGGCGGCGAATTCAATGGAGAACACGTTCTCATCGTGTTCCAAAGTAATCTCTTTGGTGTCTGAAATAGCGATTGGCAGGATAACTCTGTCGTTGAAAGGCTTGTTAGTCTCCAGGCTTTTGTTGAACAACTGGAAGTCTGTGAACACCACTCTGGGCGCTACCATGTTTTTCCTGATGCTGCCCGGGTAGAAGAGGTTGAACCCGTTTGACCCGCCAAAGATCAGTTCTCCTTTGTGGGTTCTCAGCGCGGCGTTCTCATTGAAAGCCTTGCCCTGTAACCCGTCCAGCTCATCGTAATTTCTGAAATCATAGCTATACCCCTGCCCCTTTTTCTGGATGATGAGGTTGGCCACCCCGTTATGGGTACTTACCCACAAATGCCCCTCTTTATCCTCCAGAATGGTGGTGATGGTGTTGTTAGGCAGCCCGTCTTTAGAGGTGAAGTGGGTAAAGGAGTTGTCCTGCTCATTGTACAGGTCCAACCCCTCGGTGGTGCCAATCCAGAGGTTATTGCGCCGGTCCCGGTGAATGTAGGTGATATTGTTGCTGATCAGGCTTTTAGGGTTCTTAGGATCATGGAAGAAGTAAGTGCTTTTACCGGTCTCTTTGTTGAAAACATCAATTCCGTAGCCGCCGCCCACCCAAAGATTGCCCCGGCGGTCTTCGGTGATGGAAGAAATGTAACTGCAATGGATGGGGAATTTGCCAACCCCCACGTTGGAGTGCACAAATCCATTCTGCTGCGGCTCAAACAGTTCCAAACCTCCCCTGAGGGTACCTATCCAAAGGTTGCCTTTTGAGTCTTCATACAAATCCCAGATGCTGTTATCTGATAAGCTGGTCGGGTTTCCTAACTCGTTTTTATAGTTAGTGAACTTCTTACCGTCAAACCTGGAGAGCCCTCCCATGTAGGTGCCCACCCACAGATGCTGGTTCCGGTCCAGGAGCAGACTCACAATCACGTCATTGGGGAGGCTGTTGGCATCTGCGGGGTTGTGGGCATAGCGGGTGTACTTGCCGGTAGTCCGGTCCAGGTACAACAAACCGGCCCCGTTGGTCCCTATCCAGAGATTGCCTTTCGCATCCTCGGCAAACGAGTTCACATCATCAAACGGCAAGCTGCCCGGCACCGAGGCCTGGTGCTTTAGGTGCGGAAACCGGATAATGTTCTTATGGTAGTAGTTGATCCCACTTTTGAAGGTTCCTATCCAGACAATGCCCTCGTCATCTTTGTAAAGGGTATTGATGCTGTTATGGGCCAGGCTTTGGTCAAACTCCTTGTTGTGCCGGATGTACTGCACCGTGAAAGACTTCTTATCAATCACGTTGATGCCGCCGTGGTCGGTGCCCACCCAGATTTTGCCGGGACCCTCTTCAATGAGCCCCCGTACAAGGTTATTGTTCAGCTGTAGCCGGGGAGAGTCTTTATGGAAATGCTGCAGAGCTTTGGCGGTGCTGGAATAAAAGAAAACGCCGCCTTCCCGCTCCCGCACGTACAGCCACACATCATTAGCTGAGTCAATCATCAAAGAGTAATCCAGCGCTTCCTGGCTGTACTTGCGGTAGATGTCATCATTGCGCTCTACTACCTTCAGCGTTTTTGCGTCTAGTTTCTCTAAAATGCCGTTTTTGTGCACCAGCCAAATAGAACCGCCGGAGGTCTGGCCAATGGCCGAGATGTTATTGGTACTAAGGCTGCTTTTGGCCGAGAAGGTGTGTTTCAGGTGGATGGAGTTGTGCGTGCGGGTATTGTGTTTCACCAGCCCTTGCCCCGAGAGCACAAACCAGAAGTTCCCGTCCTTGTCTTTCAGGATGTCTTCCACCACGCTGTTGGTGGGCAGGTTGTATTGTTTCAACAGAGCGTCCTGGTTCCGGTAAAACTGCTCGGTTACGGGATCAAACACGCAACTCCCTTGAAAGGTCTGGACCCAGATACGGCCATCGGGTCCTTCCATCAGTTTGGTTACATCATTGCTGATGAGGGAGGTGGTGTCATTTGACTGGTACTTATAGACTTTGAGTTTATGGCCATCGTAGCGGTTCAACCCGCCCGCAATGGTGCCCACCCACAAAAAGCCGCGGCTGTCTTTCAGAAAGCACTTCACCTGGTTGCTGGACAATCCTTGATTTATGTCTATGAGCGAAAACCTGAATTGCCCTGGCAATTGCGCCTGCACTTGGGTTAAGGAACCCAGAAGCACCAGCACCACTACTATCCATCTATTTACTCCCATGCGTGACATCCGGTAGAATTTTGCCCCAAAACCAAGAGGCGTTCCCCTATTTTACTTTACACTTATCCTAATCACTACCACCTGCTGCAGCCTCCTTGTTTTAAGGCTGCTTCTTAGAAAAAGACCCTTAAACAAAAGCCTGGCACCAACCCCTGGAAGCAGTAAGAATGGTTATCATTCCATACCCTTTCTTCAGGAGACCAATCCTAAGCGGCTTATTCCAGAGCAGGGGCTTTCCGGCAGGTTTAAAAAAACAGACCAGAAAGCACCTGTTACCCCTTTTTGAATTTTAGCTCCTTAAAGTTATCACTTTGGCAACAGAACCGCTAATTTCTCTTAGGCCACCGTGAGTTTATTAAGCTTCGGCAAGCACCTTTATAAGCCGGCATTCTCAAAGGTAGGGTCTTTGGCAGGATGGCAGAAGCATCAAATGTTTCCTTTTGGTGGTTCATTTGTTAAGGAAGGCTTTTTGCCGGAGGTCTACTCAGAAAGATGCTTTATACTTGTATTGCCACTGTTTTGGGCTTTGTGCAACAGCGGCAATACACCCTTAAACCAATCAACAGAAAAATGAAATATTTCACCCCGATGGCGTTGGTATTAGCGCTGGGGCTGCACGCCTGCAGTTCTACCCAGACAGGCCAGACTGCCAAACCAGAAGTATCCATGTCTGCGGCTACCAGTACTGCCCCGGCTTCTCAGGCCCGGGACAAGCAGATAGAGGACCTGCTCTCTAAAATGACGGTGGAAGAGAAAGTTGGCCAGATGACGCAGCTGACCATTGACCTCATCCTGAAAGACAACGAAGCAGCCACGGTTGACACTGCCAAGCTGCGCCAGGTTTTGGTGAACCACCACGTAGGCTCTATCCTGAACGTCAAAGGCCGCGCCTACACCATTGATGAGTGGCACACCGTCCTGAACGCCATCCATGACGTGACCGACAAGACCCGCCTGAAGATTCCGGTGATCTACGGCATTGACGCCATCCACGGAAACAACTACCTGGCTGGTACTACCCTTTACCCACACAACATCGGGATGGCCGCCACCCGTAACCCCGAGTTGGTAAACCGCCTGGCCCAGATCACCGCCCTGGAAACGCGAGCCGCCGGTATTCCGTGGAATTTCGATCCGGTATTGGACGTGGGCCGTCAGCCGCTTTGGCCTCGTTTTGAGGAAACCTTCGGCGAAGACGTGTTTGTGGTGAAAACCATGGGAAGCGCCGCCATCAGAGGGTATGAGCAAAATGGCAAAGGACCAGATTTCACCGTTGCCGCTTGCATGAAGCACTTCTTGGGCTACTCCTACCCATCCACGGGTAAAGACCGCACGCCTTCTTACATTCCGGAGCAGATGCTGCGCGAGATTTTCCTTCCGCCGTTCAAAGCAGCCGTGGAGGCCGGCGCTTCTACTGTAATGATTAACTCTGGTGAAATCAACGGCGTGCCGGTACACGGAAGCAAGTATTACCTGACCCAAATCCTGCGGAACGAGCTGGGCTTTGAAGGCGTGGCCGTGTCTGACTGGGAAGACGTGATTCGTCTGCACACCCGCCATAAAGTAGCTGCAACCCCCAAAGAAGCGGTAAGAATGTCCGTGGAAGCTGGTCTGGACATGAGCATGGTGCCTACTGATTTCTCGTTCTATGATCACTTGGTGGCCTTGGTGAAAGAAGGCACTATCTCTGAAGAACGCATCAACCTTTCGGTGCGCCGTATCTTGACCCTGAAGAAGAAACTGGGCTTGTTTGAACAGGTAAGACCAAATGTGGCCCTGAAAAACACCATCCACAAACCGGAGTTTGACCAGGTATCGCTGCAGTCTGCCCTGGAAAGCATTACGTTGTTGAAAAACACCAACCAGGTGTTGCCGCTCAAGAAGACAACCAAGATTCTGGTAGCCGGACCAACCGCCAACACCCTGGGGGCATTACATGGTAGCTGGTCGTACATCTGGCAAGGAACCGATGAGTCACAATATCCGACCAAAGCCAAAACCGTGTTGCAAGGATTGGTTGCCGAAATCGGGAAGAACAATGTGGTTTCCCGTTCTGTGGCTGATTTCACCAACGCGGTCAATTACAACGTGGCCCAGCTGAAAAGAGACGCCGCCCAGGCCCAGGCCATTGTGCTTTGCTTAGGCGAGAAAGCGTACGCCGAGAGCCCTGGCGTGATTGATGACCTTGACTTAGAGGAAAACCAACTGGCCTTGGTGAGAGCCGCCAAAGAAACCGGCAAACCGGTGATCATTGTGTTATTGGAAGGCAGACCACGCGTGCTTTCCTCCGTAGAGCCACTGGCTGATGCGATTGTGATGGCTTACAGACCGGCTACCTTCGGAGCTGCGGCCATTGCCGATGTGCTCTTCGGGGACTACAACCCAGACGGTGTGTTGCCTTTCACGTACCCAAGATTCTCTGGTGATGTGCTGACTTATGACCACAAAGGCACTGAGATCATCCGGGAAGACATTCCTAACGCTGCCGGAAACCGTGGGTTCAACCCGCAGTGGCCGTTTGGGCATGGCCTGAGCTACACTACGTTCGCCTTCTCTGACCTGCGCGTAGACAAAACCACCTTCGGAAACAATGACAACCTGAGAGTAACCGTGAAGGTGCGGAACACTGGCAGCAAGGCTGGAAAGAAAGCGGTGGAACTCTACAGCCACGACCAATACGCCAGCATCACCCCTGCCGCCAGACGCCTGAGAGCTTTCTCTAAAGTGTCACTGCAGCCCGGCGAGGAAAAGGAAGTGAGCTTCACCCTTTCGGCCAAAGACTTGGCTTTCGTGAATGAGGCCGGCAAATGGGTAACCGAGCCCGGCGCTTTTGACCTGATGGTAGGCGACCTGAAAACCGTTGTGACCCTGCAATAACCAAATGGTTTCCTGAACAAGCTTCCCGTTTTATGACCTGTTTCCACAAAAGCAGGCGAAAACGGGAAGCTTGTTTTCTTTACGTTGCCACGCACATCCCTTATTCTGGCAACCAAACGTCATTCTTCCATTTAACTCTCAGCACGTGCATGATCTCAGTTAAACAAATTTACCGTCTTACCTCGGCCGTTTTGGTAGCGCTGCCCCTGGTTTGCTTCAGCTGCAAAAGCACCGTTCCAGACAAACCTGCCGCTATTCAAACCCCGGTAGAGAAACACGGCGACCTCAACATTGTGGGAACCCGCCTGGTAGACCAGCACGGAAAAACGGTGCAGTTACGGGGCATGTCTTTCTTCTGGAGCCAGTGGGAAGGCGGCTTTTACAACCCGTCGGTGGTGAAGTGGCTGAAAGATGACTGGCAGAACACCGTGGTGCGAGCCGCCATGGGCGTGGACATGGGTGGTTACCTCAAGAATCCCGAGGCCGAGAAGCAAAAGGTGATCACGGTGGTGGAAGCCGCCATCAAGGAAGGTATTTACGTGATCATTGACTGGCACGACCACGAGGCGCATAAGCACACCGCTGAAGCCAAGGCTTTCTTCGGGGAAATGGCCCAGCGGTTCGGCGACTACCCTAACGTTATCTACGAACCCTACAACGAGCCCCTGCAAAACACCGACTGGGCCACGGAGATAAAGCCGTACCACGAGGCCGTTATTCAGGAAATCAGGAAACATGACCCGGATAATATCATTGTGTGCGGTACCAGAATGTGGTCACAACGGGTAGACGAGGCGGCCGAGAACCCCATCAAGGCCAAAAACATAGCCTATACCCTCCACTACTACGCCGCCACCCACAAACAGGAACTGCGCGACATCGCCACCAAAGCCATTAACAAAGGAGCCCCGCTTTTTGTGACCGAATTTGGCACCTGTGCCGCCGACGGAAACGGGAAAGTGGACGTGGCTGAATCCAAAGCCTGGTGGGCTTTCCTGGATCAACACCAAATCTCCTGGTGCAACTGGTCGGTAGCCGACAAAGACGAAGCAGCCTCGGCGCTGAAGCCTGGCACCGGCGTTTCAGCGCCCTGGAACGAAGCCAACCTCAGCACTTCGGGGCAACTGGTAAGGCAACAGCTGCTGGAGAAAGCCAAACAAGAGAAAGCCCAACCCTAACCTGGTTGTTCAACTCAGCTTTTCAACAGAAATCCCCGCGTACATTCCATTACGCGGGGATTTTGCTTTGAGGCTTAAAGTATGTTAAAGCAAGGCGTTTTAGGCAGATCTCAACGGAAACGGCTTTGAATAACATCTAGGCTTCTCCCGTCAAAACCTTGTCTCCACCTTCTTTCTCATGTTTAAATATTCTATATTCTGACAGTAAATAAAACGACAAGATACTCAAAGCTAATCCAAGCAGAAGCCCTTTCAGATAACTAAATTTTGTGACTCTCCTGCTTTTTGTTTCAAAGATCAGCACCACTACTAGATGAACAAGAAACAAAATGGTAAAGCAGAACATTGCAGCGATATCACCACCTGATGTATTCCAAGTACAGATAATAATTAACCAGAAATATAGTAAGCAGATACCTAGGTTCAGCAACAGGTTACGTTTCATTCCAAAACCCTAGGCGACACTTATATAAACACCCTTGAACCAGAGTAGTTTTGCCGGAATTCCTTGGGAGTACACCCGTTCTTGCGCCGGAAAATGCGGTTAAAGTAAGACAGGTTGTTGAAACCGCACTTGAAAGAAACCTCTGAGATAGTCTCGGTAGTGTCAATGAGCATACGTGAGGCGTGTCCCAGCCTGATCTCGTTCAAGCTTTCGATAAAGGTCTTTCCAGTGCGTTTTTTGATAAAGCGGCTAAAAGAAACCTCGGGCATGTTGACCACCTTGGCGACATCGGCCAGAGAAACCTCTTTGTCATAGTGGGTCTGCATGTACTCAAAGGCCTTCTCAATTCTCCTGGAATAATAGTTGAATTGGTCTGAGGTGAAGGTGCTGTTAGAGAGGGTCCGCATGTTGCGGGAAATGGACAAGTCATGCAGAATGGAGATCAACTCCAGCACTGAGTCAAAACCGCCCTTTTGGGTCAATTGCTCCAGACGCGGCCTAAAGGATTCCTTGATCTCGCGGGAGAAAGAAATGCCTTTACTGGCTCGTTCCAGCAAGGCTTTGATGAAACTGAGCTGGTTCCGGCGCAGAAACTTCTCATCCAATAAATCGCGGTGGAACTGGATGGTGATTTCCACAATCTCCTTGCTTTTGCACTGGTGCGTAAACCAACCATGGGGCAGGTTACTGCCCACCAGCACCAACTCTAGATCGTCAATAATCTCCACGTGGTCTCCCACTACCCGTTTGGCACCGGCGGCATTGTAGATGAAATTCAATTCAAAGTCTTCATGATAATGGAGCGGAAAGTTGAATTCCTCCTTCACCCTTGAGAACAGAGTAAAGCAATCATTTTGAGTTAGAGGGGTAATCTCACGGTAAATGGCACTCATAGCAGTAGAATTACTGTGTCAAGTTACACAATTTGATCTGAACTCATCAACCATTGGTTAAAAAAATACTAGTCAGCTGCTCAACCCTTTGTTCATAATATACATTTCAACCGATCATTTTAGCAAGAACAAGTTCTTATAACTCTTCTTATTTTCTTCTGCTTTCAACTTCTACCTGGTGAAATAACCTCTATTTTGTAAGCAGTTTTTATAAAAACTATAAAAAACACCTTTACAAGGCCAAGATTTCTATTTCTTAAAAATAGCGGTTAAAAGCTAAAAAAGTAGGTTGGTTTTAATGATAAAGAACAACACATCTAGATTCCATCAAATAAACGATAAAATAGTATTACACCTTCGCTTAAAAACTACCTAGTTTTGTATTGTAGGGGAACACCCTGTCTGCTTTCTTGGAAAGAACGGAGAAGTAGAGGCATAATGCTTCTTCTCTCTGCCTTTGCTTTTCTTGAAAGCACTACCTAACAGGACATACCTCAACCCAATCCCCCCTTTTACCCAAGTGGTGGCAAACACATCTAACCTTAGTTTTAGATCACTTACCCAGCAGAACCTATGACTAGAATCTTACTGGCAGCACTCCTTCTGGTATTTACCCACCTTTCCTCCCTTGGGCAGACGTTACAACCCATCAACAAGAAAGCTACCCAGGAAACCAGAAACCTGTATGCCAACCTGAAACGCCTCTCGCAGAAGGGCATCATGTTCGGTCATCAGGATGCTTTGGCGTATGGGGTGGGTTGGAAATATGAGCCCGGCCGATCAGACGTGAAGGAAGTGGTGGGCGAGTACCCGGCGGTAGTGGGTTGGGAACTAGGCCACCTGGAACTAGACAAACCCATGAACTTGGACAGCGTTCCGTTCCAGAAAATGAAGGAATATGCGCAGGAAGTATACGCCAAAGGCGGCCTAAACACCTTTAGCTGGCACCTGAACAACCCGGTTGATCCCTCTAAAACCAGCTGGGACACGGCAGACTCTACCATTCAGCATCTCTTTAAAGACAAGAAAGCCATGAAACGCTACAAGTCCTGGTTAGATGGCCTAGCTGGTTTCATGAAAAGCCTGAAAGGCCCAAATGGCGAGTTAATTCCGGTGGTCTTCCGCCCGCTGCATGAGCACACCGGCAGTTGGTTCTGGTGGGGTCGCAAGCATTGCTCGCCAGAAGAATACAAGCAGATGTGGCGCTTCACCGTGGATTATCTGCGCAAGAAGAAAGCCAACAACCTGCTGTTCGCCTACTCCACCGATCGGTTCACCTCCCGCGAGGATTACCTGGAGCGTTACCCCGGCGATGACTACGTTGACATTGTGGGTTTTGACATCTATCACCGCCCGCCCGCCAACGCAGACCAGACGCAACTTGCCCAGTCTAACCAGAATTTCGTCAAGGAAACCCGCCAGATGGTAGAAACCCTGCGTCAGATCGGGCAGGACAAAAACAAGGTCTGGACCCTCAGCGAGACCGGCCTAGAAACCTTACCCGTGGCCGACTGGTGGACGAACGTGCTTGCCCCTATTGTGAAAGACGCCGGTCTGTCTTATGTCATGGTGTGGCGCAACGCCAGAACAGACCATTTTTATGCCCCATATCCCGGCCAGAAATCGGCCGATAATTTCAAGGCCTTTTACCAAAATCCCAAGGTATTCTTTATCAACAAGGTGAAGCAAGAGAACCTGTACGCACCAGTTCAGCAAGACAAACAGGCTGCTAAATAAAAAGAAGGCACGGTCACCTCCTACAACCAACTAACATCAAACAAACCTCATGAAGTTAACAGCACTTGACGTAGGTATCATCCTCCTCTATCTGGTATCGGTAGCGGCCATCGGGTTGATTTTGCAGAAGAGAGCCAAGGCCAACAAAGAAGCTTATTTGCTAGGCGGTAACACCTTGCCTTGGTATGCGCTAGGCCTTTCCAACGCCTCGGGCATGTTTGACATCTCAGGCACCATGTGGATGGTGATGCTGGGCTTTGTCTACGGCCTCAAAAGCATCTGGATTCCGTGGCTGTGGCCGTCCTTCAACCAGATCTTCTTGATGATGTTCCTGGCCGCCTGGCTGCGCCGCTCTAACGTGACGACCGGTGCCGAGTGGATGCTCACCCGCTTCGGGCGCGGCAAAGACTCAAACAAATCACACGCCATTGTGGTGGTGTTTGCCTTACTCAGCTGCATGGGTTTCCTGGCGTATGGTTTCATTGGGTTGGGTAAGTTCGTGGAGATTTTCGTGCCGTGGTCTGTAGTGCAGCCGTACCTGCCTTTTACTGTTCCGGCTGAGTATGTGCCTCATTTCTACGGCATGTTGTTCACCTTCTTCGCGGTGTTCTATTCTATTTTAGGTGGTATGGCTAGTATTGTGTGGGCAGATGTACTCCAATATGTAATCATGACCGCCGCGGCGGTGGCCATTGCAATTTTGGCCATGAACAACCTGGACGTTGCCCAGCTAAACGTACCGGAAGGTTGGAGAACGCCCTTCTTTGGCGCTACGCTGGATGACCTGAACTGGACCGGCATTATTGACGAGGTGAATGCTAAGATTCAGGCCGATGGCTACTCTTTGTTTGGCATCTTCTTCATGCTGATGGTGTTCAAAGGCGTGCTGGCCAGTTTAGCTGGACCAACGCCTAGCTATGACATGCAGAAAGTGCTTTCGGCTAAGTCTCCGCAGGATGCTGCAAAAATGAGCGGTTTCGTATCAGTGGTGTTGATTCCTACGCGCTACTTGATGATCATAGGGTTCACCGTATTGGCTATCCTTAATTACGACCAACTTAACCTGGAATCTGCGAAGGGGATTGACTTTGAGCGCATTTTGCCGGCTGCCATCCAGAACTTTGCTCCGAGCGGTTTGATGGGCCTGATCCTGGCTGGTTTGTTGGCAGCCTTCATTGGAACCTTCGCGGGCACGCTGAACGCGGCGCAGGCGTATCTGGTGAATGACGTGTACCTGCGATATGTGAACCCAAAAGCCAGCAACACAACCGTGAACAGCATCAACTATCTTACAGGGGTAGTCGTGGTGTTGGTGAGTATGGTACTAGGCTTGTTCGCCAAAGATGTGAACAGCCTGCTGCAGTGGATCGTGGCCGGTCTATACGGAGGCTACATCTCGGCCAACGTGCTCAAGTGGTACTGGTGGCGCTTCAACGGTAGCGGTTTCTTCTGGGGCATGCTGGCCGGTATTATCCCGGCGCTCGTTTTCCCTTACTTTACCGAAGGCCTGGACCTATATTATTTCCCGTACCTACTGCTCATCTCCCTGGCGGGTAGCATCATCGGCACCTACCTGGCTCCGCCTACCGACATGGAAACCCTGAAAGGCTTCTACCGCAACGTGCGTCCGTGGGGTTTCTGGGGACCAGTGGCCCAGGAAGTAAAGGCCGAGAACCCCTCTTTTGTGGAAAACAAGAACTTCTGGCTGGACATGTTCAACGTGCTCATTGGGATAGTTGGCCAGATGGCACTCACCCTCCTTCCCATCTACCTGGTACTGGGCATGCACACCGAAATGCTGGTTGTGCTTGGGATCATCCTGGTAGTGGGAGTTATCCTCAAGAAAACCTGGTGGGACCGGCTTGACCACGACGGCGACAGCGTGGCCTCGGCTTTAAAACGAAAATTAGTTTCTCTATCATAAGTAATCAGCGGCACCACACACGCCGCACGTTTAACCCTTTACCCTTATTTCTCATGGAAAACACCTTCCAGAAAAGACAGCAAGCGCTTGAGCAGTTCCATTCTTCTTTGATCACCAGAAAGAATGAGAAGCAGCCTCTTGGCAACGGCATCTATGACAAATATAAATTCCCGGTTTTAACCAGTCAGCACGCCCCTATCGCCTGGCGTTATGACCTGAACCCAGAAACCAACCCGTACTTCATGGAGCGCATCGGCGTGAACGCGGCCTTTAATGCCGGTGCCATCAAGCTCAATGGCAAATACCTAATGGTAGTGCGGGTGGAGGGAAATGACCGCAAGTCTTTCTTCGCGGTGGCCGAGAGCCCCAACGGAATTGACAATTTCCAGTTCTGGGATAGACCCATCACCATGCCCGAGACCGAGGACCCAGACATCAACGTGTATGACATGCGCGTGATTCAGCACGAGGACGGCTGGATTTATGGCCTGTTCTGCACCGAGCGCAAAGACCCGACTGCCCCCGAAGGCGACCAGTCGTCGGCCACCGCTCAGTGCGGCATTGCCCGTACCCGCGACCTGAAAACCTGGGAAAGATTACCTGACCTGAAAACCACCTCCCCGCAGCAGCGCAACGTTGTGTTGCACCCGGAGTTCGTGAACGGCAAATACGCGCTGTACACCCGTCCGCAAGACAGTTTCATTGAGGCAGGTAGCCGCGGCGGGATTGGTTGGGGCCTGACTGACTCCATGGAGAACGCCGTGGTGGACGAGGAACTCATCGTGGACCCCAAGACCTACCACACCGTGTACGAGGTGAAGAACGGCCAGGGACCCGCCCCTATCAAAACCGAGAAAGGCTGGCTGCACATGGCCCACGGCGTGCGGAACACCGCCGCCGGCCTGCGCTACGTGCTGTACATGTTCCTGACCGACCTGCAAGACCCTTCCAAGGTGATTGCCAAGCCCGGCGGGTACTTCATTGCCCCTGAGGGCGAAGAGCGCGTGGGGGACGTATCCAACGTTGTGTTCGCCAATGGCTGGATTGTGGACGAAGACGGCACCGTGTTCATCTACTACGCTTCTTCAGATACCAGAATGCACGTGGCTACTTCCACTGTAGATCAACTTCTGGACTACGTGTTGAACACCCCGGCCGATGGGCTCCGTTCTGCTGCCTCCGTGGAGCAGATCAACCTGCTGGTGGACAAAAACAAAGCCTACATCCAAGGCAAGAAGCAAGTATTGGCTCCTGAGTTAAACGGCGCAAGTTAATGGTCTCTGCTTCCGATACCTCTTTCGTGCACCAGCTATCAAGTTACCAGCAGGAGATGGAAACCGAGCTGGAGAGAATCCTGGCGTTCTGGACCGAGAAAACCCTCGATCACCAGAACGGCGGCTTCGTGGGGCAGATCGACAACACCGGCAAAGTAAACCCGGAAGCACCCAAGGGCAGCATCCTGAACGCCCGGATCCTGTGGACGTTCTCCGCGGCGTACCGGCATACTAGAAAAGAAGAGTACCTCACCATTGCCACCAGGGCCTTTGAGTACCTGACTGACTCCTTCCTGGATACCGCCCACGGCGGTATCTACTGGATGGTGGACGCGAAGGGCCAACCCCTGAACACCCGCAAGCAGATCTACGCGCTAGCCTTCACCATCTACGGCATGAGCGAGTACCACCTGGCCACGCAAAACGAGAAGGCCCTAGAGGTGAGCCAAGAACTTTTCGGCTGGATTGAGAAAAACAGCTTCGATCCGGAGCACGGCGGCTACCTGGAGGCCTTCAGCCAGACGGGCGAACTGCTGGAGGACCTGCGCCTGAGCGAGAAGGATCGCAACGACCCCAAGACCATGAATACGCACCTGCATATTCTGGAGGCTTACGCCAACCTGTACCGCGCTTGGCCAGACCCACAGTTAGGCAATCAGCTAAGAGGCCTGCTTCAAGTGTTTCTGCAGAAGATAGTGGATACCGCCACCGGCCACATGAAGCTATTTTTCTCCCATGACTGGACCTCTTCGGCCAACCTGGTTTCCTACGGCCATGACATTGAAGCCTCCTGGCTTTTGCAGGAAGCCGCTGAGGTACTGGGCGACCAGGCGCTTCTGGCAGAGGTAAAAGAAGTAGCCCTCACCATGGCCAACGCCACCGCCGATGCCCTACTGCCGGACGGTAGCCTGTACCATGAGCTCAACGTGGACGAGAACCACTACGACAAACACCGCGAGTGGTGGGTGAGCGCCGAGGCGATGGTGGGCTTTTTCAATGCGTATGAGCTGACCGGCTCAGAGGATTTTCTGCGGCGGTCTCTGAACTCCTGGAGATTCGCCCAAACCTACTTCCTGGATCTGGTGGAAGGTGAATGGCACTGGGGCGTGAACGACGACTACAGCTTGATGTCAAAAGAAGACAAGGTTGGTTTCTGGAAATGCCCTTACCACAACGCCCGGGCCTGCTTGGAGATCATCCATCGGTGCCAGAAAGAACTGAATCACAGCTAAGCAACCGGACCAGGTTTACAGCCTGATTTTACAAAAAGGACTTAGAACTGTCTACTTGATTTTCAAGTGGTTTTTAGGAAAAGAGCCTTAAAACAATATCGCTATTTACCTAAGCAAGCAACCGTTGATACTCTGTACTTTTTCATCCTGAAAGGAGTTTGTGGGCGAACTGAATAGTTTTTTAAAACTTCAAACTGCTATTCGCAACCAAAGTCCTTTCAGGATGAAAAAGAATAAGGCACCAGAATTTTAGCCTTTGTCTCTACAACGTACCCATACACTCCCCCCTTACCTAATCCCTCAAACAAACATGAAAAAATTATTGCTCTCTTTAGCGGCCCTCACCCTTTCCTTTTCGGCCTTTAGCCAGGGAAATAACTATGCCCAGAACTATAAGAAGTTTGAAGGCCTGGCCATGACCCCGCCCATGGGTTGGAACAGCTGGAACAAATTTGCCTGCAACGTAGACGAGAAACTCATTCGGGAAACTGCCGATGCCATGGTGAGTTCCGGCATGAAAGCCGCCGGCTATGAATACATCAACATTGACGACTGCTGGCATGGTGACCGCGACAGCCTGGGTTTCATCCATCCAGATCCAAAGCGCTTCCCTTCTGGCATGAAAGCCTTGGCTGATTACGTGCATTCCAAAGGTTTGAAACTGGGTATCTACTCTGATGCCGGTTCCCAGACTTGTGGCGGTCGTCCGGGCAGCCGCGGCTATGAGTTCCAGGATGCGCAGCAATACGCCAAATGGGGCATTGATTACCTCAAGTACGATTGGTGCAACACCGAAGGCCTGAAAGCCGAAGGCGCTTACAAAACCATTGCTGCTGCCTTACAAAAAGCCGGTCGCCCTGTAGTCCTGAGCATCTGCGAGTGGGGCAACGACAAGCCGTGGGAATGGGGCCCAACCGTAGGGCACCTGTGGAGAACCACCGGCGACATCTACAACTGCTTTGACTGCGTGGAAGACCACGGCACATGGAAGTCTTGGGGCGTAATGCAGATTCTGGACAAACAGGAAGGCCTTCGTCAGTACGCCGGCCCAGGCCACTGGAACGACCCAGACATGATGGAGGTAGGTAACGGCATGGCCATGAACCAGGACCGCGCGCACTTCACCATGTGGAGCATGCTGGCCGCTCCGCTGATTGCCGGGAACGACCTCCGCAAAATGAGCAAGGAAACCGTGTCTATCTTAACTGACAAAGAAGCCATTGCCGTGAACCAGGACAAACTGGGCATCCAAGGATTTAAGTATGCGTCTAAAGACAGTCTGGAAACTTGGTTGAAACCACTGGATGGTGATAAGTGGGCCGTGGTGTTCCTTAACCGCAGCAAAGCCGCCCAGAAAGTAAGCTTTGATTGGAAAAACACTCCAATTGTGGATGACTTGTCCAAGCGGGAACTGAACGCCGGCAAAACCACCTACAAAATACGTAACGTGTGGACCAAGAAAGAGCAGGGTAACACCAAGAAGACGTTCTCTGCTACCGTGCCGGCCCAGGATGTGATCATGCTGGTACTTTCTGGTGACAAGGCCAAAGTAGCTGGCAAGTAAAAGTTTCTCCCTGTTTACAAATCCCGTGGCAGCGTTTGGGCCTTGTTTTTCAAAAATCAGGCCTCAAACGCTGTTTCAGCTTCACTTTGTTTTCAGATTAGAAATACATTGAATAAATTCTTCTGGCAACAGATAGACCCACCGGTTAATCAAACTTGAAACAGATCATCCTCATTCATTTCTCTGTATGAAACTCAGAACATTTTTCAGACTACTTGCCCTTATGGTGATGAGTGGTGCCGCTACCTCGGCGGGCGCGGTCTCACTGCCGGCCATCATAGGCAACCACATGGTGTTGCAACGCAACGCCGAGGTCACCATCTGGGGCTGGGGCAAAACTGGCGAGGAAGTTACCGTCACCGGCAGTTGGGACAACAAACCCGTGAAAGTCAAAACCAACAACCTGGCCCAATGGTCGGTGAAACTGCAGACCTCGGGCGTCAGCGGTCCCCAAACCGTAACCGTGAAAGGCTATAACACCATTGTGCTGGAAGACGTGCTGCTGGGTGAGGTCTGGTTATGTTCGGGTCAGTCTAACATGGAATGGAGCGCCAACGCCGGCATAGACAACGCCGAGCAGCACGTAGCAGAGGCCAACTACCCTTCCATCCGTTTCTTCCAGGTGGGCCATCGCACCGCCGATGCACCTCAAATGGACGTGCAAGGCCAGTGGGTAGTATGCACCCCCGAGACCATGAAACACTTCAGCGCCATCGGGTACTTCTTTGGACGCGAGATTCACCAGAACCTGAAAGTGCCTGTGGGTTTGATCAACAGCAGCTGGGGAGGCACGCCTGCCGAGGTCTGGCTAAGCGCCAACGCCATTTCCGCGAACCCCGTGCTGGCCGATGCCGCCGCCAAGCGCAAAGAAGTGGAATGGGGCCCGGTACAGCCGGCCAAAGCCTACAACGCCATGATCGCGCCGCTCATCCCCTTCCGTCTGGCCGGTGCCCTCTGGTACCAGGGCGAGTCCAACGTGGATGCACCTGAGGTTTACGCCCAAATGTTGCCCGCCCTCATCCAGGATTGGCGCTCTGCCTGGAAGCAAAATTTCCCGTTCTATTACGTACAGATTGCGCCTTACAAATACGGCGGGGCCGAAGAATGGCCTCGGTTAGCCGAAGCCCAACTGAAAACCTTAAGCGTGCCCAACACCGGCATGGCCGTGATTCATGACGTGGGCAACGTGGACGACATCCACCCCAGAAACAAGCTGCCCGTGGGCAAACGCCTCGCTGCGCTGGCCCTGAACAAAACCTATGGAAAGAAAGACGTGCCTTTCTCCGGCCCCGTGTACCGCCAGATGAAAAAAGAAGGAGACAAGATCCGCCTGTACTTTGACAACGCTGAGCAAGGCTTGGTAGCCAAAGGCAAGGAACTCACCCAATTTGAGATCGCCGGCGAAGACCGGAAGTTTGTGCCAGCTCAAGCTAAAATTGATGGTAAAACGGTGGTGGTGAGCGCCAAAGGCGTAAAGAACCCGGTGGCCGTTCGGCTGGGCTGGAGCAACTCCGCTAACCCTAACCTCTTCAACAAAGCGGGCCTGCCCGCCTCTGGTTTCAGAACCGATAATTGGGTTAAAAAATAACCGCTTAGGCTGTAGGCAACCAATAGTAGCTATCGGTTTAGTGATTGTTGGAGCCTACCAAACGACTTAACAGATGAACAGAATTTATCTCCTACTCGCATTTCTGTGCGCCTCTTGGACCCAAGTTTACGCTCAGAAGACATCTGACTTTGTGAAGACCGACGGCCACATGTTCACCCTTGATGGCAAACCATACTACTATGTGGGCACCAATTACTGGCACGGTGGTCTCTTGGCCTCTAACGGGCAGGGTGGTGACCGCACCCGACTTACCAAGGAGTTGGACATGCTCAAAAAGGCCGGTGTAACCAATCTGCGCATTTTGGCCGGAGCCGAAGGCCCGAACAACCAGCCGTACCGCGTCTCTCCCGGGCTGCAAATGGCACCCGGCGTGTACAATGACACTCTGCTGGCAGGCTTAGACTTCCTGCTTGCCGAGATGGCTAAGCGCGACATGAAAGCGGTGTTGTACCTGAACAATGCCTGGGAATGGTCGGGCGGTTTTAGCCAGTATGTGAACTGGAACACCAAGGTGCCTATCCCTTACGCCTTGGCCAACAACAATGATTGGGCGAGTTTCATGAAGTACTCCGGACAGTTCCACCAGTGCGATCCTTGCAAGCAGCAGTTTGCTGACCACATCAAATTTATGCTGAGCCGCACGAACCAGTTCACTAACAAGAAGTACACCGAGGACCCCACCATCATGTCCTGGCAAATCGCGAACGAGCCCCGAGCCTTCTCTATGGCCAACGTTCCGGCTTATGACATATGGATTAAGAGCACTGCTGCGTTGATCAAGTCCTTGGACAAAAATCACCTGGTATCTACCGGTTCCGAAGGTTCTCACGGCTCTGAAGGTTCCATGGAGGTGTTCAAACAAGTGCACACTGACCCCAATATTGACTACTTCACTATGCACATCTGGCCACGCAACTGGGGCTGGCTGGACAGCAAGAACATTGCGGGCACGCTGGATTCTGCCATTGTGAAGACAAACCAATACATGGATCGCCACATCGCGTTTGCGCGGGAGCAGAAGAAACCTATTGTGATGGAGGAATTTGGTCTACAACGGGACAACAATGAGTTCAGCCCTTCCGCCAAAACCACGTTTCGGGATCGATATTACCAAAATGCCTTTGAACGGGTGCTTTCCAGCGCTAAAGAAAAAGGCGCCTTAGCCGGGGCTAATTTCTGGGCTTTCAATGGAACTGCCCGGCCTCACCCTACCCGCCACTTCTGGAAACCTGGCGATGACCTCATGGGCGACCCACCCCAGGAAGAGCAAGGCCTCTATGGCGTCTTCGATACTGATAGCACAATGCCGCTCATTGCCAAATACACGAAAGCAGTTTCTAAAGCCAGCAAGAGAAAACGGAGATAAAACACCCTCCTACCAGTTCATCGCTTAGATTAATCCTAAAAAAACTCAATCACAAAAAAGCCCAGCTGGTAACTGGGCTTTTTTTCATGCTATTTCTTCAAAGGAGCTCCGACCGGAATACTGCAGTCATGACCGGGTTGCCCGTGCGGAGGGTTCAGGCCTTTTGCGGTAGAGATAGGAGGTCCTGAAGGTAAAACAGGTGCAGGTGGCAGAGCCGTTGGGGTAGCACTTGAAGTAGAGGCAGCCCCTGGTGTTGAGTTCAAAGGCGCACCTACTTGAATATCGCACCGGTGGCCGGGTTGCCCGTGGGGTGGGTTTAGCCCAGCCGCCACCGTTGGTTGGGAAGTTGGCACCGTTGTACTAGTTGCCGAAGGTTGAGCCGCTGGAGCGGTTTGCACCGCGGCCGCAGATGGGTTAACCACAGAGGGCGGAGTCGTCGCCACGCTGGAGGAACTTACCGGCAGAGCGGTTTCCTGAGTAGGGGCTGTTTGGGTCACCGGCTTGTCAGCGCTTTTAGAGCACGCCGTAAAGCAAAACAAAGTAGTGGCCAACACAATTGGCATCGAATTTTTCATCATCTAAGTAGTAAAGGAACGTGCCACCTCAAGAGGCAGCACGTAACAAATATCACGTTTATTTTAGGGGTATTTTCTTAGTCAGCGACCTTTCCTTTGGTTAGGCAGTGTTAGGAAGAATACGATTTAAGTTTTACCCTTTTGTTACAAGTGAAATATAACAGAATAATCTGGATCCACCTTTCAGCAAACCCATAATTGCTTTTCAATCTTCCTAGCACCTGCTCATAGGCATAATCCGGCTTGGGCACGCTTTAGTTCATCATAGGATTCTGCGGGAACTTGCTGAGCTTTGATTTGGAGGCAAAAACCAGCATCTGGATCATCACACCTATGGCAATAACCACAATCAGCTCAAATTGGGTAAGGATAGCAGAACCGGCAATGATCTGTTTTGACTGCTCGTTCAGTCGCTTTCCTTCGGCTACCTGAATTTGAGACAACTGGTTCAGATGCGCAGAGGCGCCTTCATAGTGGGTATCCAGCAGAGTTTTGACCTTCTCTACGTTCTGGTGGTTGGCCGCCTGAAGCAGTAACTGGTTTTCTAATCCTCTTACTTTAGACAGGTTTTGCTTAAAAGACCTGAAATACGCCGCCTCGTCTTTGGTGAGCTGCGTTTTTCCATACGCTATCAAAAGCCCTGAGATAGCCGCGTTGTTCTGCTTCAGCTTCTCCGGCAGTACGGTGAAGTTCTGGGCATGGACGCCCTCATCTATCATCATCTTCTTCTGATACAAATGCCCCGATAGTTGGTAAATGTAACTCTCTACCAGTAACCGGTCTTCGTACACCGCCGCGAACGAGGTTCCCAGCTTGGTCACGTTCTTACTATCCATCATATTCTTGGCAAGCACCAACACCAGCACGATGGCCAGAAGCAGGGCAGCCTTTGTCTTATGCCTCACACTATATACCCATTTCATCTTAGTAGAAAATAAAGGATTGAAAAAAACAAGGCCGGGAAAAGCACTTACGTAAAATTGGGTTTTAGACGTTCTCTTCAAAGAAAGGAAACGGGCTTCCCCCTACTTTGAAGATACAACATTTTATCCTTAAAAACCAGCCCCTTACCTTTTGCTTTGCCACACGCTCTGGCATTGGATATGCATCAAAAAAACGAATAAGATGAGGCAAAAGTATAATCGCTATTTAGGGGCCGGTTTCCTGAAAACAGCCCCTAAACAGAAGTTTACGCCCACCTGGAATTCATCTCCAGAAAGAAGGCGTCGTTCTCTTCGCGGGAGGCTTTTCTTCTAACCTCTGAGGTTCCAAACCCCACCTCCAATTCACCGTTGTCAATGCGCTGCATCACCGAGTCGGCGAACTCATTCAACGGCGCCCCGAAGGTATGCAGACCCGCTCCGCCCAGATCGGTGTTCACGGCGGGCGGCACAATCTCAATCACCTCCACACTGGTCTTAGAAAGCAGGTAGCGCAACGACATAGTAAAGGAATGCAGGGCCGCTTTGGTGGCGCAATACACCGGCGCAAAAACACCCGGCGTAAACGCCAGCCCCGAGGTCACGTTAATGAAAGCGGCCGTGGGCTGCTGCCGAAAATGCTTCACGAACAGGTTGCACAGGTGGATGGGCGCCTCCAGGTTGATGGCTATCTCCTGCTGGGTTTGGCTCCATTCTTCCTGGTCTTCCACAATGTTGACCCGGCGCTGGATACCGGCGTTGTTCACCAGCACATTTAACCCCGGGAACTCGGCGGTAGTCCATTCCAGCAAAGCGATGCGGTCGGCCTCACGGGAAACGTCACAGGCAATGGTGTGAATCTCGGGGTACTGAGCTTTTACCTCGTTGAGTTTATCGGCTCGGCGGCCGCAGATGATGACAGTGCTGCCGGCTTTGAGAAAGCGTTCGGCAATGGCAAGGCCAATCCCGGAACCTCCTCCGGTGACCAGTACGGTATTTCCAGCTAATTTCATTTCTAAGTTGTGATGGTTATAAGATGAACTTGTTTTACTTCTCCATCATGACAGAAGTTCTATCATCTCATATTTGATTCTGTTTAAAGCCCGATTTTGCAAAAACAGCCTCCAAACAAGAAGGCCTCTCCTGCAATGCAAGAGAGGCCTTTCTAACGTATGCTTCAGAGATTATTCCTGAATACCTGGTACGCCCAGCGGAAGTGCGCTGTGCCAGTCAAAGTCTGGGGCTTTCTTCTTGGTTGGGGCCAGTTCATCTAAGGTGTTGGCATCGTACAAACGGCCGTTACGCATCACGTACTTGATGGTATTGGTGTTCCGGATGTTCTCCAACGGGTTCTGGTCCATGATCACCAGATCCGCCAGTTTACCGTTCTGGATAGAGCCTAAATCACCGTCCAAGCCTAAAGATTTCGCGCCTAGAATGGTGGCTACTTTCAGGGCATCCAGGTTCTTCATACCACCTGACTGGATAGACCAAAGCTCCCAGTGGTAGCCCAAGCCTTGCAGCTGTCCGTGGGAACCCACACCAGCCAGACCGCCGTCTTTCACCAGGCTGTTCACAAACTGCGCGTGCTTGTCAAAGATGTGCTCTTCTTTCATGAACCAACCTGGTCTGCGGCGCGATTTCTCATCCAGCTCCACTTTAGGCGTGAAGTAGTTCAGTTTCTTGTCGCCAGACAGGTTCTCAGTGGCATAGTAGTAGTTCTCGGCCCAAGGTCCGCCGTAGGCTACCAACAGGGTTGGCGTGTAAGCGATCTGCGACTTAGACACAAACTCCAGCACGTCTTTGTACAGCGGATAAATCGGGTACGAGTGCTCGTGGCCTGGGTAGCCGTCCAGCACTTCGGTGAGGTTCAGTTTAAAGTCCAGACCGCCTTCCGTGGTTGGCATCAGGCCTTGCTCTTTGGCCGCCATGATGATCCACTGCCGGTGCTGGCGGTTGCCCACCATGTACATTTTGATGGTTTTGGTGTTGTAGTAGTCTGAGTACTGTTTCAGCACGCTCTTGGCATGATCCAGGCTCTTCAGGTTGTATGACCAGTAACCCACACCTGGGCCGGTAGAGTACACACGCGGCCCGATCATCTTGCCGGTTTCCACCATGTCAGCGTAGGTCAATACGTCGGTAGTGGCGGTCTGTGGGTCACGGGTAGTGGTGACACCGTAGGCCAGGTTAGCGGCATAGATCCATACCTGATTGGAGTGCACGCCCCAACGTGGCCACATGTGCGCGTGGGTGTCTATGAAGCCTGGGGTAATGGTTTTGCCTTTCACGTCCATCACGGTGGCGTTCTGCGGAACAGATAACGTACCGGAAGCACCTACGGCTTTGATGCGGTTGTCCTGGATCAGGATGTCACCATTTTCAATCACTTCATCGCCGTTCATGGTAATAATGCGGGCTCCTTTCAACAGGATGTTTCCGGTTGGGATGTCACGCGGCACGGTGATGGCAATTCTGGTTTCCACCGGCTTGTAGCCTTCAATCTTCACGGCTTCTTTGGCGCCGGTGCTGTCTTTTTTGGCTTCGGTGGCAGGCTTGGCGTCTTTCTTCAGTTCCTCAGCAGCTTCCATTTCGCGTTTTTTCGCGAAAGCGGCGTCCAAATTATAAGCAAAGAACGCGTTACCGATAGACCAGTACACGCTCTTGCCATCGGCAGACCAGCTTGGGAATTGACCGCCAATGTCAGTGAGTTTCCAGGACGGGAACTGCGAGCTGGCTACGTCTGCCACGGAGATGGTCGGCGTTTCGCCGCCCACAAACGGGATAGTCACCACGTAGATTTCGTTGTTGATCAGGGCCAGGGCTTTGTCACCTTTAGGGGCTTTGATCACCGTGGTAGCAGTAGAAGCCTGCATTTGCGGCTCGCGCTCGTTTATGTGCGTGTTGTGGCTCATTTCTTCCTCCAGCATATCGGCAAACGATCCGAAGGTAGTGATCCCTTTCACCTTCACGTAAGGCTTCTTATCAGTACCATCCCAGCGGATGGAAATCAATCCATCTGAGGAGCTGTACAGGTGGATGCGGTCATCACCTTGCACGAAGTGCGGGTTCGCGCCCAGGTTAGCTTTGGTCACAAACGTGCTGGGGCCGCCTTTAGACGAGATCCAGTTGATGGTTTGGCGGGAGTCGAACGCACCCGGACCAGCCGATTCGCGGTAGGTCTGCGCAGAGCCTTTCACGAACACAATCTTGTCTCCTTTAGGCGACCATACCGGCTCCTGGAAAACCGAGTTCTCCTGGCTCAGTTTCACTGGTTTCGCTTTGCCGTTGGCCACCACCTTGTAAATAGCGCCACCGGTTTTCTCATGCCAAGTCACAAACACCAGCTCCTTGCCGTCTGGCGACCAAGCCGGTTGCGCCTCGGTGAAATCATTGGTGGTCACCCGTTTCGGGGTGCCGTTGGGGTAATCCGTGATGTACAATCTGTCCAGCGCAGTGAAGGCCAGACGCTTGCCATCCGGTGACATAGCCGCATCGCGGATCTGCGTCACCTTCATGGTTTTGTCATCGTTGATGGGGTACTTGAACTCCAGTTTAGGTCCGATGGCGATTTTGGTATTTACCTCAAACGGAATTTCCTTGGCTTGGCCGCCATTTACCGGAATACGATAGATCTTACCGCCGTAAGACGCCACCAACTCTTTGCTGTCCGGCGTGAACGACATGGCTGGCAATACTCCCAGCGGCGCTACTGATTCCTGCTCATCACGCTGTACCGGATAGGCCAGCCACTTCTCATCCCCTGATTTCAGGTTCTGCACAATGAGGCCGGTTTGGTTGTTGTGGCGGGTTCCGTAGACCAACATGGTGCCGTCTGGTGACAAAGTTGGCGAGAACGCCGAGCCGTAGCGCGAAGTTCTGGTATCAGTCTCGCCGGTTTCTCTATCCAACGTGGCTAGTTGGTACTGCGGTAATTGCGCGTTGTAGTTCCAACCACCGGTGCGGCGGGCATACCAGATATAGCGCGGGTCTTTGCCGAAGGCCGGCTCCACCGTTTTCAGGGTCTCGGGCGTTTTAATCAACTGCGTTCCGCTGCCGCTGTCTTTGTGGTACAGGTGCAGTTTCAGATTACGACGGCCTTGCGACACCACCAGGTACTCGCCATCGGGTGTCCACTCGGCGGCCTGGAAGTTCTCGTTTTTGCTTTTGCTGATCTGGCGGGTTTTCTTCGTAAGCAGGTCCATGACCCACACGTTATCGTTTCCGTCGCGGTCAGACAAAAACACAATGGATTTACCGTCTGGGCTGAAACGCGGCTGCACGTCCAGGGCCATGCCCTCGGTCAGCTGCTCGGCTTTGCCCCCGGCCATAGGTAGCAAATACAAATCGCCCAGCATGCTGAAGATGAGCTGTCCGCCGGCCGGGTGCACGTCCAAGGCGAGCCAGGAGCCTTCCTTCGTGTCGATGTCAATGGTGCGGCCCGCCTCTAAGGGCAGGTCTTTCTTTTCTTCTTTTTTGGGGCTGTCTTTCTTTGCCGGGGCAGGTGCGTTCTGGGCCATTGACGGCTCCACGAACAGCCCCAAGGTGCAAAGCAGCAACACGGGTTTCCTCCAGCCAGACATATGGTTGGTAAAAAACTGCTTCATAATAAAGGGGTTAGTGGGTGATAGTTTGGGATTTGTGAAGATAAGGATTGTTTTGATAGGTTGCTGAGGTTCACTTGGGTAAAAGTGTTTTAGGGGTGTTTTGGAAGAAGTGCAACAGAATCTGCTTTGATGTTCTTACATCGCACTTGATTGCCTTTCCTTTTTTAGGCTTCCTTTTCTGAAAACGCTTGCAAAGCGCACGGTTCCCCTTTGAAAGGGATAGAGGGATGACTTCTTCTGCTGATTTTTCTTTTCTCTTTCCTGGTTCAAGTTTTCAACTTGGATCTATAATGGTCTGCAGTTTGCAACTGTAGTGAGGCGTAAGCCTCAAACCTGTATTTTGGCAGTTACCTCCCACTCCATTCTTACTCAGCCTCAAGCGCTTGTTCCTCCGTTTGGAGGTTTGTCATTTTTCTCCTTGATGAGAAAAGTAACCAAAAGAATCAAGAAGAAAAGAAACTCGCTGACGCTCAAACAGTCTTTTCTTCATCAATGGTGACACCCCGCTGCCGTCCTCTGTTTCATAGTTCACGCAGGCTACTGCTATTTGAACTGTTTAAGCATGCGGCGGGGCGGGGTTCGGCCTCACTGTAGGCCTTCACCCCGTCTCGCCGCAGGTAAACTGCAACAGTTTACCTTTACCCAGTCTGCTCTTCCCTTATCTTTATTTCATGGTTCAAGTCTGCGACTTGGACCCAAAATGACCTGAAGTTTGCAACTTCAGTGAGGCGAGAGCCTCAATCCGGGTTTGTATATGAAATATGGAAGAACCATAAAACTCAACCCAAACCCTTGAACGCAATTCGGGCCTGCTTTTTCCAAAGCAGGCCCGAATTGGTGATGGCAAATATGTGTTAAGCTACTTACGCGAGCAGGGTGTTTTTCACGTAGTCGCGGCTTTGCTTGATGCTTTGGAACGGATCCATGCCGGCGGCGAAGTTTTCCTGCTCCACGAAGATGCGGTCCACGCCAGAAGTCTGGGCCTGAGCGAAGATGGCTTTGTAGTCCATGGTGCCGCTACCGATCTCGGTGTTCAGGTCTGGTTTGGTTTTGTCCATGTCTTTCACGTGCCACATCACAAAACGGCCTTTGTGTTGGTTGAACATGTCTACGGGTTTGCGGCCGGCTTTTTCCATCCAGAACAAATCAGCCTCGAAGCTTACCAAGGCAGGATCGGTTTCCTTGAGCAGGATGTCGTAGCCGGTGGTGTTGCCGTACTGCTTAAATTCGAAATCGTGGTTGTGGTACGCCAGTTTCAGACCGGAGGCTTTGCAGAGTTCGGCCGCTTTGTTCACTTTCTCTGCGATGTTCTTGTAGGCATCGGCGCTGTTACGCAGTTCTTCGCCCAGATACGGCACGGTGATGTATTTTTGACCTACAATGTTTCCGGCCTCAATGTAGCGCTTTACAATGTCGGTGTTGCCGTCTTTCATGTACTGGCCAAACTCATAGTGTCCGCTGGTAGAAACCAGGTTGTTGGCTTGCAACAGTTCCTTGAAAGCAGCGGGCTGAAGACCCCAGTAGCCTTTGTCTACGGAATAGCCGTAGGTTTCCACATCGTTGTAGCCGGCTTGCGCCACTTTGCCAATCACGCCTTTAGGGTCATTGGGAAGAAGCTCCCGCAGGGTGTACAACTGGATACCGATGTCACTGATACGGGCATTTCCGGACCCTGTGCTGGTGCTAGCCGAATTGGCAGTTGAACCTTCAGCAGTGGAAGCGGTGCTGCCGGCGTTTTGGTTGGAAGAATCACAGGAAGTAAGCAGCGAAGGAGCGAATGCCACTCCCGCCGATAGTAAACCGAGCTTCTGTAAAAAAGATCTTCTGTTGTTCATTTCGTTTTAGGGTATGTAAACGGTTTGTTTGTTTGTTTGAAAGAAAAGGCCTCAGACGTCGCAGATCTGAATAGCTTTTCTCAGTGACGCTAATTTGTCTTTGGCCTGCGGAATGAATTCCTGCGCCACAAAGCCCTCAAAACCGGTAGTTTTAATGGCTTGCAGGATGGCCGGGTAATTGAGTTCCTGCGTATCGTCAATCTCGTGTCGGCCGGGCACGCCGGCGGTATGGTAATGCGCAATGTACTGGTGGTTGTCTCTGATGGTCTGGATCACGTTGCCCTCGTCTACCTGCATGTGGTAGATGTCATACAGCAATTTGAAGTTCTCAGACCCTAGGCGCTTGGCCAGTTCTGCCCCCCAGGCGGTGCGGTCACACATATAGTCTTTGTGGTTCACCTTGCTGTTCAGAAGCTCCATGACCAGCACCACCTTGTGCTTTTCGGCCAGCGGCAACAGCTTTTTCAATCCTTCCACCGAGTTTTTCAACCCTGTTTCATCATCCATGCCGTTGCGGTTCCCGCTGAAGCAGATCAGGTTGGTGTAACCGGCCTTGGCTACCAGCGGAATCATGTCTGAGTAATTCTTCAGGAGGGTGGCGTGGTACTGCGGATGGTTGAACCCTTCAGTTAAGCTAATCTCCGCACCATTGCACATAGTGGAAATCAAGCCGTGTTTCTTGAGGGTTGGCCATTCTTTAGGGCCTACCAAGTCAATACCTTTCAGGCCCATTCCCTTGGCGGCCACGCAAAGTTCTTCTACTGATAAATCATTGAAGCACCAGCGGCACACCGAGTGGTTGATGTTTCCTTTCAAGGAATAAGCGGCTTCTGTTTTTTGCTCGTTTTGGGCAAAACAAGACAAAGACCCGGTAGCGGTAAAGGCTGCGGTAGTGGCCAAAATTCCCTTGATGGCGGTTCTTCTATTCTTATCAGGCATATAACTTCAGGAACAAAATGGAGGTTGCCCTTACAGGCGCTTGATCATGATGTTGCGGTACCACACGTCATCGCCGTGGTCCTGCAACGCGATTTTACCGGACTTGAACGCCCCAAAACCGGCCATGTCTTTGAACTTGCTTCCGGCCACCATCTTTTTCCAGTTATCGTCCCAGAGAGTTGTGGTCACCACTTTCTTCCCGTTCTGAATAATTTGCAACTGGCCCTTGTTACTGATGATTTCTACCTGGTTCCACTCGCCGACGGGTTTCACCGTCTCGGGGCTGCTGGCGATAAGGTCATACAGGTCTCCGGCGCGGTGCTTGTGGATTTTGGCATCGGGGTGGCCGTTGTTGTCCAGTACCTGTACCTCGAGGCCGGTGTTCCAAGTATTTGGGTATTTGGCGGGATCGTCCTGCACAAACAGAATGATTCCGCTGTTGCCGTTGGCTGCTATTTTCCAATCCAGTTTCAGGTGGAAATTGTCAAAGCTTTCCTCCGTCACAATATCCCCGCCGTCACCGGCCTGCCAGTTCTGCTTGTTGGCGGCATCCAGGTGCAGGGTTCCGTCTTCCACTTTCCAGGCTTTGCCCACGGCGGATTGCCCGTAGGTGTGCCAGCCTTTGGTGGTCTTTCCATCAAACAAGGGCTTAAACGAGGACTCAGCAGTTGTGCCCCCAGATTGATTGTTGCCCATGGTAGATTTCATTGAAGAAGACGTGCAGGCGCAAAATGCGGTTAGTGCCAGTAGCGGGAGTAGGTTCCGGAGGGCCATAGGCTTTCTATTTTTTAAGTGACAAGATGTACTGAGCCATTTGCTTCGCCTCGTCTTCGCTCAGGTTAGGGTGCGGCGTCATGGCCACTGGACCCCAAACACCGCTTCCGCCTTTGATGATTTTGCCAGCCAGGTATTCGGTGTCTTTTTCGTTGTTCTCATATTTATCAGCCACTGCCTGGTACGCCGGACCCACCAGTTTCTGGTCTATTCTATGGCAACCGGTACAGTCTGAGCTGGCAATCAATTTTTCTCCTTCGGCGTGTGGGCTCACCCCTGCACCAGCGGTGCGGTCTGTCCCGATGTTCAGGCTGCTGGTATCTGCATCTGACTGGCGGGTAGCGGCACTCATGTTGGCAGCTGAGGATGAATCAGCGCTGGAACTTTCAGTGGCACCTTCATTCGTAGTTGAATTGCTGTTACAGGCTGCAATGAACGCGCAGCAGCTCAGGAAGAGGGAAACTTTTTTCATAGTGGGTACGCGTAATACTATTGGTTATTGGTTAGTAAGGTTTGTGACGCTTTTGAGGTTCTTCATTTTGTTTCTCAGACTGCCAGATGGATTTACTTCTTCAGCGGGAATGGATAGACACCTTCCCGCTTCAGGGCAGATTCCTGAAACATGCCTTAAATATGGCATTTAATCTGGTTATTTTCCCTTGTGTGAGCAAAACTTGCGCAACAAGAGTAGTGCCTTGAGAAAACCCAGTTATTACTAGGTGACATTCGGGTTATTCAACTTCTTAGGTGGCCCAGGCCTTATCTCCTTTTTTGTACGGAATACAGGCTTCAAACTTGCCGGGCACCGGCAGGTAACGTAAGGCTTGCGTTGCCCCAACCTCTGATGTGAAGTAGCCCAGCAAGGTCAACTCCTTCATCATCCGGAAGTAATGGTTAGGTTCTTCCTCCTTTTTGTTCTGCTGATGGGTCTTTTGGTCTTTGTCCAGTTGGTTTAGCAGGGCGGTACGCTCCTGGGCGTTGGCTTCCAGAAACTTTTTATTGAATTTCTTCTTGCTGGCGTCATCCAGTTGCGAGATGCCTTTCAGGAAGATTTGCTGATCTTCTTTGGTGTAAGCGTCCTGAACCATAGTGGCCATGAAGGTCCCAATCTTGGCCGCTTTCGCGCCCGGGCTATCGGTGGTGGGGATAATCGTGTCTCCTACCTCGTCTAAAAACGCTACTTGGTCTTGGTCAAACAGCTTGTTGACTTTGGGGGAATTGCTGGTGCAGGAAACCAGAAACTCAGCCCCAATCATGGTACCACCCATGAGCCAGCCAATGGCAGCGATTGCTTCTCTTCTATTCATTCGTAAAAGGTTCTAAGAACTTCTATTTCTTTCTGTAAGGGGTGCCGCTTTGGGTTTCTAGCCTCATTTTGATTAAACAAGGCAGAAACCCAACGCTGATTTAGATTAAGCACCCAAGGTCCAACCGGCGCGGTAATCGCGTTTCACAAATTGGTTAACCTCGTCAAAATTGGTGATGCGCATGTTCTGGTTGTCCCAAAGCAGCTTTACCCCACGGCCCGGATAGTCAAACCCGTTGCCGGCAGCATTGGGCTTGCGTACGTCTATCCCTCTGATGGCGAGGTTCGCCATGAGCAAGGCCTCGGTGAGCGGACCCGCGATCTCAAATGGGGAGCTTACCTCCATTTTGCCGTGTCCGGCGATGCAGGCCTCTACCCACTGGGCGTAATGTCCTTCGGCCCCGCCCGGTACTCTGGCTAATTGGTGCTTGGGTTTTACATTAAAGGTGCGAGATGTAGGCAGTAGCCGCGGATCTGCGCCGTACGTGCTGCACATCATCTTGCCTTTGGTGCCCACGAAGAGCGTTCCGTTGCCGCCATCACCAAATACCTCATTGGCTCCCAGTTCCTCAGGACGCTCGGGCTGAATACCACCATCCATCCAGTGCAGAGTTACCGGACCATTGGTTTTATCGGTCTTCGGGAAGGTTAAGGTTACGTGGCTGGATGGTGGGCAGCTTTCTGGGAAGTAGCCGCGCTTGAACTCGTCTACATACACGCTGCCTACGCTAGCCTGTACATCGGTGGCATAGGTTAAATCCAGTACCCTGAACGGGGCTTCAATCAGGTGGCAGCCCATATCGCCTAGGGCGCCGGTACCGTAATCCCACCAGCCGCGCCAATTGAAAGGCACCAGTTTGTTCACGTAATCTTTATAAGGAGCGGTTCCTAACCACAGATCCCAATCCAAGCCTTGAGGCACCTCGGCTTTGGTAGCGGGCCACTGAATGCCTTGTGGCCAAACGGGTCGGTTGGTCCAGCTATAGATGGTGTGCACCTTGCCTATAGCCCCTGAATTGTACCACTCGCGCATCTGACGCACGCCGTCACCGGAGGCACCCTGGTTACCCATTTGCGTGACTACCTTGTAGCGTTTGGCAGCATCGGTAAGCATGCGGGCTTCATAGATGTCGTGCGTGAGCGGTTTCTGCACATAGACGTGCTTGCCCAACTGCATCGCGGCCAGGGTAGTGATGGCGTGGTTATGGTCTGGCGTAGAAACCGAAACGGCGTCAAAGTTCTTTGACTCTTTGTCAAACATTTCGCGCCAGTCTTTGTAGTACTTGGCTTTGGGGAACCGTTGCCGTGAGGTGGCGGCGCGGGCATCATCTACATCGCAGAGGAAGCCAATATCGGCTTTGCCGCTGTCATAAAAACTCTTGATGTCGCTTTCGCCTTTGCCGCCTACGCCTACGGCCGCAATTATTAAGCGGTCACTGGGGGCGGTGTAGCCTTTGCCGCCCAGCACGTAGCGGGGCACAATCATGAACCCGGCAGCGGCCAGAGCTCCGGTTTTCAGGAACTGCCGGCGGGTGCTGTCCTGGGGAGCGGGTTTCTTTTCTTCGTCAGCCATAAAGTTGGAGGAATTGCTTTTGGTTTGGGGGAAAGATATTAAATGTTCATTTTTTTCAACTCGCTTACGGCATGGTCTACCGCCCGAGCGGTCAAGGCCATATAGGTGAGTGACGGATTCTGGCAACCTGCCGAGGTCATGGCGGCCCCATCGGTAACGTACACGTTGGGCGCGTCCCACACTTGATTGAACTGGTTCAGCACGGAGGATTTAGGATCACGGCCCATGCGGGCGGTGCCCATCTCGTGGATTCCTTGGCCCATGGCGTACCCGGCATCATAGGCTTCCACGTTTTTCAGGCCGGCAATTTCCAGCATTTCCTTCGCATCGTTGGCCATGTCCTGGCGCATTTTGTGCTCGTTTTCCTTAATCTCGCAGGAAATGTCCAGTACCGGCAAACCCCACTTGTCTTTCTTGTCTTTGGACAGCTTAACCATGTTCTCGTGGTACGGCAGCGTCTCCCCGAAACCAGTAAGACCCATGTTCCACGCACCGGGCTCGGTCATGGCTTCCTTCAACTGAGCACCAATTCCCAGTTCCGCGATCTCGCGGCCCCAACCTGTGCGGCTGGCGCTACCCTGGTACCCGAAGCCCCGGAGGTAGTCGCGCTTTTCCCCGTTCAAGTTCCGGAACCGCGGGATATAGATGCCGTTAGGCCGGCGGCCATAATAATATTTGTCTTCGTGCCCTTCTACCTCGCCTTTAGCTCCGGCCCGGAAGTGGTGGTCCATGAGGTTGTGGCCTAACTGCCCGCTGCTGCTGCCCAGACCGCCTTCCCACACATCCGTCGCGGAGTTCATCAGTATCCAGGTAGAGTTGAGGGTAGAAGCGTTCAGGAACACCACTTTGGCCAGGTACTCATAGGTCTGGTTTGTTTCCGCATCCAGCACCTCTACCCCCCTGGCTTTCTTCGTGTCCTTATCATACAGAATCTTGGTCACAATGGAGTACGGCCGAAGTGTTAAGTTACCAGTGGCCATGGCCGCGGGCAGCGTGGAAGACTGGGTGCTGAAGTACGCGCCAAACGGGCAACCCAGCCGGCATTTGTTGCGGTACTGGCAGTTAGTGCGGTTATGGTGCGCTGAGGTAAGGTTGGCCGTGCGGCCGATGATCAGGTGCCGATTTCCTTTATAATGTGTCTTAAGGCGGGCGGCCACGTCTTTCTCCACGCAGTTCAGCTCCATGGGCGGCAGGAACTCGCCGTCTGGCAGATGCGGGATGTTATCTTTAGACCCGCTGATGCCCGCAAACTTTTCTACGTGGCTGTACCAGGGCGCCAGGTCTTTGTAGCGGATGGGCCAATCCACGGCAATGCCGTCTTTGGCGTTGGCTTCAAAATCAAGGTCACTCAGGCGGTAACTCTGGCGTCCCCACATGAGGGAACGGCCTCCTACGTGATAGCCGCGGTACCAGTCAAAGCGCTTGCTTTCTATGTAAGGGCTCTCTTTTTCGTTTACCCAATAGTCTAAGGTGTCTTCGCTGAGCACGTAATCACGCTTGAGCACCGGGTAATTCTCAATCATTTCCTGCGTGCGGCCTCCGCGGTGCGGCAACTCCCACGGGTGCTTGTTGGCGTTGACGTAGTCTTTGACGTGTTCAATGTTTTTGCCCCGCTCCAGCAGGATGGTTTTCAGTCCTTTTTCAGTCAATTCTTTGGCGGCCCAGCCACCAGAAATTCCAGATCCAATGACAATGGCATCGTAGGTATTATCGGCCATAAAGAAGGTTGTTTGCTTTGTTAGGTGTTGGGGGTTTAGATTTTTTGGTAAAGGAAAAGATAAGGCAATGACAACTACTTCACCTTTCCCAAGCTACTTGTTAAAATAGTATCAACAAAACGGCATTTTAATAATAAAATTTAAATTCTGGAAAAGCAATTCCCATTTTGCTTACTAGGGCAAAAAGTAGGTCTGGTCTTGGTTACGCATCGAAAAAAGATAAAAAAGTACCGATCAGGCTACCCTGTTTTAAGCCCTCCTTCTGGAAAACAGCCTTGAAACCCTCCAGCTTGGATAAAACAAAACCCCACTGAAAGCAGAAGGGGCGCCTACACCAGGCGCCCTTCTGCTTTCAGTGGGGTTTCAGGAAAAGAGCCGCTTAACGCCCTTGCACCGTGATATCCTCGGTTTTGATCTCGCTCTGGCGCAACTGCACCGGTTCTGTTTTCTTCCGGAGCTTCATGTTCAGCATTTCCACTACTAGCGAGAAGAACATGGCGAAGTAGATGTAGCCTTTCGGGATGTGGGCGTGCAGGGCCTCTACTACCAGCATCACCCCAATCATGATAAGGAAGGAAAGGGCCAGCATCTTAACCGTAGGGTGTGTGTTCACGAAATCGCTTACGTATTTGGCGAAGGCCAACATAATACCCATGGAGATAATCACCGCCATGATCATGACAATCACGTGGTCCACCAAACCTACGGCCGTTAAAATAGAGTCAAACGAGAACACAATGTCTACCATCACAATCTGAACCAGTATCTTGCCCATGGTAGCCGTACCGCCCGCAGCGCCATGTTCCTCTTCCTCGCCTTCCAGCTTGTTGTGGATCTCGGTGGTACTCTTGGCTAGCAAGAACAAGCCCCCACCAAAAAGAATGATATCGCGCCAGGAAACAGCAAACGGCTCATCCATCCAAGGCAGGTTCCAGGAGAAGAGTGGCTGGTTCGCGTTCACGATATAGCTGATGAAAGACAGCAGGATGATGCGGAAAACCAGCGCCAGCATTAAACCGATGGTACGCCCCCGGGCTTGCTGCGCTTTGGGCAGCCGTGACACCACAATGGAGATGAACACAATATTATCAATCCCCAACACCACTTCCATGAAGGTAAGGGTGAGGAGACTTAGCCAGACATCTGGGCTGGAGAATACATCAAACATAGTTTTATTGATTCAGATAGTGCGTAAAAAGGACAAAGTAAGAAGTTAAACGCAACCCACTTGGCTGAGTTAACCCAGGAGTAGGACCGCAGTCTACTTTAAATAGAACTACGTAGGAATTACTACGATTTCATATTCACAAACTGCAGCGGAATGCCCAGCTCAGCGCGGCGCAACATGCCAATTACTTCCTGCAGGTCGTCTATTTTCTTGGCGGTTACGCGCACCTGGTCATCCATAATGGCGGGCGTCACTTTCAGCTTGCTGTCTTTGATCAGTTTGACAATCTTCTTTCCGTCCTCTTTGTCAATGCCGGCCCGCACTTTCACGTCTTTCTTGATCATGGGTCCGCTTGGGGTGGCCTCGTTGCTGAAGTCCAGGGCGGTAGAGTCAATCTGCTGCTTTACAATCTTGCTCAGGATGATGTCTTCAATCTGGCGCAGGCGCATGTCATTCTCAGTGACAATGTGCACCATGTTGGTTTTCTTGTCCAGTTCCACGCTGCCTTTGGTGTCTTTAAAGTCATAGCGGCTCTGAATTTCTTTTTTCACGGTATTAATAGCGTTGTCCAGGGTCTGCGGATCAACTTTGCTCACAATATCAAATGAGGGCATAACAGAAGTTTTTATCTAAATGAGTGGTATTTGAATAGTTTTATTGCCGGAAGCCGTACAAAGTTACTAGTTTAGCAAAATTTTACGGAAAAGAGCTTAAAAACGCATTCATGCAAATTATTCAGCCCTCTACCTTTCACGAGTTTGAGCAGTATTACCGATTGCGCTACGAAATGTTACGCAAACCTTGGCACCAGCCAGTAGGCAGCGAACGCTCTGAGGATGATGACGAAGCCACGCACTTGATGGCTATTGATGAAAACACCGGTGAGATCATGGGCGGGTGCCGCGTGCACCTGGAATCTGATTCTGAAGCCCAGCTTCGTTTCCTGGCCGTGGGTCCCAAGTACCAGAACAAACAGGTAGGCCGCCGTCTTCTGCAGGCGGTAGAAGATGAAGCCCGCAAACTGGGCGCGAAAGAACTCATTGTGCAGGCCCGCGAGTACGCCAAAAACTTTTACAAGCGCAACGGGTTTACAGAAGAACACCCTACCCACTTACTCTTCGGAGAGGTGCAGCACTACCAGATGCGCAAGCCCCTTTACTAACCAGCGACGAATAAAAGTCCTTGCTCCGCTTCCCATCTGTCATGTTGCAGACCAACCGGGTAGCGGAAGCAACCTTTTATTTGTGCTGCCATGAGAAAATCACTCCTCTTTACCGGAATTGGCGTTGGACTGCTGGCTTTAGGTGCTTTGTACCTGATCATGAAGCCCGAACCGGCCCCCTTGCCCACCGTTTCGTTAGTGGATCTGCAACGCTATGCCGGTAAGTGGTACGAGATCGCGGTCATCCCTAACCGCTTTGAAAAAGGTTGCCACTGCACCACCGCCGAGTACGTTCCCAAAGAAGACTACGTGGAGGTACGCAATACCTGCCGCAAAGGCAGCGCCACGGGCAAAGACGATGGCGCCCTAGGCAAGGCGTTTCCGGTGGAAGGCAGCAACAACACCAAACTACGCGTGCAGTTCTTCTGGCCTTTCCGGGGCGATTACTGGATTCTGGACCTGGCCGATGATTACTCCCACGCCTTGGTAGGTTCCCCAGACCGCAAGTACCTTTGGATATTGGCCCGCTCCCGCCAGTTGGATTCCACTATCTACACCCAACTAGAGCAAAAGGCCCGCACCCTTGGCTTTGACACCCAGAAACTAGTCAAAGCAGACCAAAGCTGCACCGATAGGTAAAGCAATCCTCAGGGTTGGAAGCTGCCTCCGTGTTCTGTTCCCCTTCTTCCAGTAATGAATTTCTGCACTAGGTGTGATTTTTTAAGGCTATTTTAAGAAAAATAGGCTCAAAAAGGGATCAGGCATCAAGCCTAGAATTGTCCTCTTGCGGATTCTCTCTTGTGCTTCCGTTTTCCTTCTGAAGTGCTAGAACAGCCTGTAATTCCTGTCGCAGTTGCTTTACTTCCAGGTGCAATTGCTCAATCTGCTGGGCTCCTGCTACCCCAGAGTTCTCACTGGCGGCATCCCGATTCAGGAAGAAACTGGCTAGCAAAGCCGTGAAATAGCCGAACACCGCAAACCCGTACAAGGCCAACACAAAACAGAGTGCCCGCCCCTCGGGGGTTTTAGGCCAGTACTCGCTACCCAGCGAGATCAGGATCATGGCTGTCCACCAGAGCGACTCGCCGTAGGAAGAAAGCCCGCCCGCTACCTCGTTCTCAAAAGCATACATCCCCGCCGATCCAGAAAAGAGCACTGCTAAGGAGAGGGACAGCATATACCCAAAGCCCCGGCGGCCCATGGTAGCCCCCAAACTCTTCATGCCTCGGTTAAGGGAACTCAAGACCCGCACCAACCTGAAACCCCGCACGGCCCTCACCGTCCGCAAAACCCTGATGAAGCGCGTAATCCTGAAAACCCGGAGGGCCGGCACCACCAGTGAAACAAGCGTCAGCCAATTCTGCCGCAGAAAAGGCAGTTTTTCCGGTGACAGGGCAAACCTCAAGGCAAAATCCAGGATGAAGATGATCCAGATGGCATAGTTCAACAAGTTGAGCACGGGCCCTAAACCCCAAATCAATTCCACGACCAACAGCACCAGCCACACAAACCCCAGAAAGATCATGGGGCCCTCCAAGGCGTGCTGCACCCGACGCAAAAGCTGCCGCCGGGCCTGGTTGAGGGCAGTGTCAGGAGGGCGGGTGGAGGTGGCAGGTTTGGTAGACATCAAGGATAGATTTTTCTCCCAATACGCAAGGATGGCATAAGGTTTAAAACAAGCGTTTGCGTTGCTTTCCGCCCCAATGGCCCTTGGCCGAAAAAAGCAGGCGGGATTTTGACTTATTTCTAATGAAACAGGGCAAAAACGCCTTTAAACATATTCTTTCCCAAATAAATATGTAACCACAGCTATATTTCTTGAGTACAAGTAGCATCTCCCAAAATTGCTACCATACTCGCTTTGTCTACGCATACAGTAAAGAAATATACGCTTAAAACACTGGCCGTTCTGTTATGGATTATCGGCATCGTGTTGCTTTTGGTGGTGCTCCTCCTGGTGGCCCTCCAGATCCCCAAGGTGCAGGACTTTGCCGCCAGCAAGGCAGAGAATTACCTGCAGAATAAAATAGGCACGGAGGTACGCATTGGTAAATTCCGCAGCGATTTTCGCAAAGACATCCTGCTGGAAGGCGTGTACCTGGAAGACCAGAAAGGTGACACCCTCTGGTACTCTGAGCGCTTGGCCGCCAACCTGGACATCCTGGGCATTCTCCAATCCAAAGTGGCACTCAAGTCACTGGAACTGGAAAACGCCACAGCCCACATCTACCGCACCCTACCCGACAGCGTTTCCAACTTTGACTACATCCTGAAGGCTTTCGCCACGCCCGCAGACACCACCGTCACTGATACCACCAGTGCCGGTTTCGCCTATGACATAGGCACGCTTAGTTTCAAGAACATCTTTCTTACCTATCGCGATGAGGTGAATGGCCAGAATGTGCGCACCCGCATAGGGAACTTTAACGTGGAGATGGATGAACTGGACCTCACCAAGGAAATCTACCGCATTGGCGACATCACCCTGCGGGATACCTATGTAGACATGGTGCAAACCAAAGTACCGCCTGAAGGCGAGTCTGAGCCCATGACCATGCAGTTCGGGTTGAAAACGGTGGCGCTGGACCGCGTTAAACTCAAGTACCGCAACGGCGTGGCCAAGCAGTACATTGACGTGAACCTGGGCCAGGCCAGAATGGCCTCAGACAACATAGACCTCATCAACTCGCGCATTGACCTGAGTAACCTGGAGCTGCACAACAGTACCCTCGCCTACTCGCAGAACGCCGAGATGCCCGCTGAGTACCGTGTGGTCAACCCTGCCGAGGCCGTGGAAGCCATTGAGGAAGCAGTTTCTAAAACTACCGGCGAGCCCGTAAACTGGGTGTTTACGCTGGACAAGCTGAACATCACGGAGGTAGACGCCGCCTTTGACAACTACGATGCGCCCAAACAGGCCCGCGGCATGGACTATAACCACCTGCTGGCCCGCAACCTGAACATCCAACTCAACGATCTTTTCTACAGCACCAACCGCACCACCGCCCAACTGGAGCAGCTCACGTTCCAGGAGAAGAGCGGGTTTGAGGTACGTCAATTCACCGCCGGGATCCTGTTTGACTCGGTTCAGACCGAACTTTCAGATTTGGTGCTGGAAACAGGTAACAGCCGCATCGCCCGGCGCATCAAAGTGGGGTACCCTTCCCTGGAGACCGCCGCCGATGACCTAAGCAAACTCACCCTCTCCGCCGAGTTCCAGGACACGCACATCGGGTTTGGTGACATTGCCCTGCTGCAGCCTGCGTTGGTAAACCAACCTCCTTTGGCAGGTAACCTGAACCAGACAGTACACCTGAGTGGCATCATCAATGGGCGTATGGACAACCTCCTGTTAACCAATGTGCGGGTAAGCGGATGGCGGAACACCCAATTGGCCTTGAACGGGCGCATCAGAGGCTTGCCTAATCCTGATAACCTGGCGGCCAACCTCCAGATCAACCGTTTCCACACCACGGCCGCAGACGTGAAGTCTTTGCTGCCTGCGGGCACGCTCCCGGCCAACATCACCCTGCCTCCGGTCATGGATGTGCAAGGCTCCTTCAGTGGCACCATGACGGCCTTTGACGTAGATGCCACCGTGCGCACCACCTTTGGGAACGCCATCGCTAAGATTGACATGACACCGGGCCGGGCTGCCGGGCAGGAACGCATCAACGGCAGCGTGCGCCTGATGCGCTTTGACCTAGGCCGCTTACTGCAAAACAAAGACCTGGGAAGAGCTACCTTAGGCGCCAACATCAACGGAACCGGCCTTACCCCCGAGACCATGGTGGCCAGCATAGACGGTACCGTGCAGAGCTTTGAGTACGGCGGATACAACTACCACAACATTGGGTTTGACGTAGATGCCAACCGCAACCGCTACGCCATCAAAGCCAACAGCAACCGCGACGAAAACCTGGATTTTGCATTGAACGGAACCGTGGATTTGCGCGGCGCCCAACCAGCTATTGCCATGAACGCCAACCTTCGGGCGGTAGACTTCCAGGCCCTTAAACTGTACTCAGAAGACCTGCGCCTGCGCGGCGATATCATTGCCAACCTGCGCGGCGCCGATGCCAACAGCTTGAACGGTTCTATCATTGCCCGCAACACCGCCCTCACCAGCAACAACCGTCCGCTCCAGTTTGACTCTTTGGCCGTGTACGTAGTGCAACAGCCCAGAAGAACCGAACTCAGAGTGCTGTCTGATGTGATTACGGCCAACCTGAACGGGAACATAGGGCTAGGCGACATTGGACCAGAGTTGATGAACCACATCAGCCGGTACTATGACCTGGGCAGCGGACCTTACAAACCAAGTGCCTCGCCGCGTCAGTTTACGTTTGCAATGGCTTTGCACAAACCGCGGGTGTTCCAGGCCTTTGTGCCCGGCCTAACCCGCATCAAGGTAGATACGCTTTACGGTGGCTACAACAGCCAGACAGCCAATCTGCAGGTAGTAGCCAATGTGCCACGCCTCCGCTATACCAACATGCGGCTAGATTCTATGAACTTGGAGATGAACTCCAATCCAGAGCAACTGAACTACGCCGTACGGGCCGAACGCGCCAGGCAGGACACTTTGCAGATTGAGAACATTGTGTTGGCCGGCAACGTGCAAGACAACATAGTGGCCGCCCGGGCCGCCATCCAGAACGAAGCGGGCGAGGATCAGACGTCGTTGGGCGTGCGGTTGTCGCAACTGAGAAATGCCCTTGAAGTGCGCTTTGACCCAGACCTGCTCATCAACCGTGATCGCTGGAATGTCTCTGCAAACAACTATGTGCGCTATTACACCAGCACCGGGGCAGTTGTGGCAGATGCCCTGCGTTTGTCTAACGGTCCTATGTCTTTGGCCTTACAAAGCCAGAATCCGCAGAACCCCAACTCACCTTTGAATGTCAACCTTACTGATCTGGATGTCGGCTACCTGTCACGGGCCTTCCTGGACCAGGACAGTCTGGTGGGCGGGATCCTGAACGGACAGGCCACGGTCAATGACATTACCGGCAACATGAGCTTTACCGCAGACATGGCCCTGACCGGTTTAGAGTACCAGACCTTCCCGGTAGGTGATTTAACTCTGCAAGCCAATAACCCAAGCGCCAACCGCTACAACCTGAATGCCCGCCTCAGCGGTTACGGCAACAATGTGACCTTGACTGGGTATTACCTCACCACCGAAGGCCAGCCGATGTCCTTTGACCTGAATATGGGGCAACTGAATCTAGCCAGCCTGCAGCCTTTCACGGCGGGTATGGTGAAAAACATGGGCGGAAACCTGCTGGGATCAGTGGCGATCAGGGGTACGGTGGCAGACCCCAATATTGTGGGTGACCTACAGTTCAGGGATGCCACGTTTAACATCGCCATGCTGAACTCCACGTTCCGGGTACCGGATGAGCGCGTAAGCGTGAACAACCAAGGCATTCAGTTTAATGAATTTGTCATGCTGGACTCCTTGAACAACCGCGCCACGGTGAACGGCGCCATCCTTACCTCCAACTTCACCGATTACCAGTTTGACCTGCGGGCCACCACTGATGACTTCATGGTCATGAACAGTACTGCCGCAGACAACCCGCTGTATTACGGCCGCGTGTTCCTGGACAGCAATACCCGCATTACCGGAGACCTAAACGTGCCCGTGATCAACACCAGCGTAACGGTGGCCCCTAACTCTAACCTCACCTATGTGATGCCCCAGGAGGAGGTGAGCGTGAACAGGGAGGGCATTGTGGTCTTTATAGACCCAGACAGTACCCGTAACCGCCGCATCAACCGCCAGAAGAACATAGACACGGTAGAAACGGCCATGTCGGGCATTGAGATGACCATGACTCTGGCGTTGACAGACGAGACTCCTATCACCGTAATCGTGGACCCAGAGGCGGGCGACAACCTCACTATCAGAGGCGAAGCCAATCTGAATGTAGGCTATGACGTGACCGAGAACATCACCCTTTCCGGCCGCTTTGACGTGACCGAGGGACGTTACGCCATGAACCTGTATGAACTGGTAAAACGTGAGTTCACATTTGACCCGGAAAGTTACATTGCTTGGACCGGTGACCCTTATAACGCCGATGCCAACATCACCGCCATTTACAACGTGGACGCGGCCCCGCTGGAGCTGATCCAGAGCCAGACGGCGGGCGTAGACGCGGGTAGCGCCGGCCAGTTCCGGCAGAAACTTCCTTTTGATGTGCGCCTGAACATGAAAGGCGAGCTGATGAGACCTACCATCTCCTTCAACATTGAATTGGATGAGAAAGCCAGAGGCGGAATTGTAGAAGAGGTAGATGCCAGGCTGGAGCAACTAAGCCAACCTACGCAGGAATCTGAACGCACCAAACAGGTCTTCTCCCTGCTGGTACTGGGCAGGTTCATGGCCCAGGATCCGTTGGCTTCTTCGGGTGGAGGCGGTATCAACAGTGCCTTACGCGGAAGTGCCAGCAAAGTGCTGTCTGACCAACTCAACGCTTTAACCGGGCAATACTTAGGGGGCTTGGGGCTAGAACTGGGCTTGAACTCTTATGAAGATTACTCCTCAGGCGACGCCCGCAGCCGCACCGACCTGAACGTGGCCATGCAGCGGCAATTGCTCAATGAACGCCTTACCGTTCGCTTCGGCACGGATATTCCTCTGGGCGGCAGTGACCAGCCTAGCACCGGCAACCAAAACACTGGCAGCAATGGGTTTGCGGGTGACGTATCGGTGGAATACTCGGTGACCAAAGACGGACGACTCCGGTTACGGGCCTTCCGGAACAACGCCTATGAGGGTTTCCTGGATGGGCAGTTGCAACGTACGGGTCTCTCCCTTCTGTTTGTGCGTGAGTATGACAGCCTCGCAGACCTCTTTAGAAATACTGGCAAAGCAAAATAAATGACATCGCCTACACCACACGTGACCTGCTCTAAACTCTCCTTTCCTTGGGGCCTGCCCTTGCTGTTTCTCCTGATCATGCTGGCCAGTTGCAGCAGCACCAAAAGCGTGCCCCAAGGCGATTACCTGTACATTGGCGGTGATATCAAAGTCACCTCGCCTTACCCTGAGACCGACACCAAGGCCCTGGAACCGGAACTGAATGCCGCCATCCGGCCGCAGCCCAACCTTTCCTTTCTAGGCATGCGTCCCAAACTCTGGATTTACAACGCCATGGGCGGCAACCGCGAGCGCAAAGGCATTGCCAACTGGATCAAAACCCGTTTGGGCGAACCCCCGGTATTGCTGAGCGATGCGCACCCAGATCGGGTACAAGGCCAGATGGTAAACCGCCTCTACAACAACGGCTACTTCTCTCCCACTGTAGAGCACACCGTAGACACCACCAGCAAGCGCAAAATGGCCATGGTGCATTACGCTGCCACCGTGGGCAAACAGTACACCATCCAGCAGATTCAATTTCCGCAGGGAAGCGACAGCCTTTCCCTGGCCATCAGGGAAACCGAGCCCCAGAGTTTGTTGAAGGTCAACGATCCGTACAACCTGGAAAAACTAATTGCCGAGCGCCTGCGCGTGAACGAGGTTCTGAAGGAAAAAGGCTTCTTCTTCTTTGACGAAGATTACCTTATTTACCACGTAGACAGCACCCAGAATAACAAGGTGAACATCTATGTGCGCATCAAAGACACGGCTCCCCAGAAAGCCCTGATCCCGTACCGCTACGAGCAGGTAAGAATCTTCACCGATTTCTCTCTGGGAGACACCCTGGGTGATTCAGAGCCGCCCGTGCAGTTCCGGAATTACAAATATTATCCAGACGAGGAGACCTTTAAGGCCAAAACCATTCTGAATGCCGTCTTCGTGGAAAACGGCGATCTGTACAGTCGCAAACGCCACCTCCAGACAGTCAACCGCCTCATGGACCTGGGTACCTTCAAGTTTGCCGAGGTACGGTTTATGCCGCTGGACTCTATTGGGCAAAATGGACTTCTGAACGCTGATATTCTCCTGACGCAAGCCAAGAAAAAATCTGTACGGGCCGAGGTAAATATGGTGCAGAAATCGAATGGGTACGCGGGGCCGGGTATTACAATCAGTTTCCGGAATCGGAATGCCTTACGCGGTGCCGAGTTGCTGCTTGTGAACCTGGTAGGTTCGTTTGAGTCTCAGCTTCATGGAGATAGCACACGTACCTCTGGGCTTACCTCTATGGAGGTAGGTGCCGATGCGGAGATGCACGTTCCCCGCATTATTTCGCCGTTCAACATCAGAATTGCGAGCAGCATGTACCAGCCTAGAACGCGGTTTAAGCTGGGCTTCAGGTTCATCAACCGGCAGGAATTCTTCCAGCAGAACTCCTTCAACTTTGAGTACGGCTATTCCTGGCGACAATACGCTACTACGGAGTTCCAGATAAACCCGGTACAGGTACAGTACTCACGGTTACTTAACCCCACCCCAGCCTTTCAGGATGAATTAGCCCGCCGTCCGTTCTTGGCCCGCGCCTTTGACCAGCAGTTGATCATTGGCGGTAATTACCGGTTGGTGTTCAACACCCAGGGAATTGAAGGACGCAAGCACCAATTCTACATCAGTCCGGGGCTTGATTTCTCGGGCGGTTTGTGGGGGCTCTTTTACCGCGTGAAAAACGGACAACCGGCAGATCCCGAGAACCCGAACCGGTTCAGGGGGCAGGCGCTTTCGCAGTACGCCAAGTTTGACCTGGAAACCCGCTATTACTTTAACATCACAGACAAACTGGTACTGGCCACGCGCTTGCTGGGCGGCTACGGCTTGCCCTACGGAAACTCCACCGTGCTGCCTTACATCAAACAATACGGCATTGGCGGACCTAACAGCATCAGGGCATTTCCAGCGCGTAGTCTTGGTCCGGGCACGTACAACCCCAGAGCATTACTAGAGCCCGGCAATGAAGTTTCCCAGAACTTTTCTTTCTTTGACCAAACCGGCGACATCAGGCTGGAAGGTAACGCCGAGTTCCGGTTCCCATTGTTGGACCCGTACTTGAAAGGAGCTCTGTTTGTGGATGCCGGTAACATCTGGCTCGTAAACGAAGATCCCACCCGCCCGGGCGGAAAGTTCAGCGGTAACTTCATGAGTGAACTGGCCGTTGGTGCCGGTGCGGGCGTTAGGATAGATGTGCAGTTCTTCGTGATACGCGTTGACTTGGCCTATCCGCTCCGCGACCCTACGTATCCTAACGGGGACCGACCCACCTCCGGCCTCTTTGGAACCGGGGTGCTGAACCTGGCCATCGGATATCCGTTCTAAGCGAAATAGCTTCAAAAAGAGTCGCCCTGCTTTGGGCTGGTTTTCAGGAAAACCAGCCCAAAGCAGGGCGACTCTTTTATTATCAAGGCAAGATGTCTGTTCTGGTTACAGGTGGGCATGCTTCTGTTCATGCTCTATCAGCCACTTCTTTCTTTCCAATCCGCCGCCGTACCCGGTCAAGGCATTGTCTTTCCCGATTACCCGATGGCAAGGAATGAGGATAGAGACCCGGTTATGTCCGTTGGCTGAGGCCACTGCCCGTACGGCTTTGGGTTTGTTCAGCTTTTCGGCCTGGTATTGGTAAGAGCAGGTCTGTCCGTAGGGAATCTCGTGCAACACTTGCCAAACTTCCTGCTGAAACTGGGTACCAGGGGTGTGCAGGGGCACGGTAAAGGCTATTCTGGTGCCGTTGAAGTAGTCCGCCAGTTCTGTTTTCAGTTGGGTCAGGTACTTGTTTTCGCCCGCCAGAATGATCGCACCTAATCGTTTTTGGAGGTCTTGGAACTCCGTTTCAAGCATTCGGCGGTCGGTGAACTCCAGTAAGCAGATGCCTTCCTCCGTGGCGCAGGCAAACATGGGCCCTAAGGGAGTAGTCAGCCGGGTGATCAGAATGATGGTTTTGCCTTTGACTTCATCGGGGGAGCTTCCCAGCAGTTTTTTGAAAATGTACCCAAAACCGCTTAGTGACTCATACCCCGAGTCAAAGGCGGAGGCGGTCACGCTTTTGCCCTGCTTCAGTTCTTCAAAGGCAGTGTTGATTCTAATCATGCGTTGGTAGGTGTGAAAGGTGATGCCATGGTGCTTTTTAAACCATCTCCTTAGTTTCTCGGGGGCTACCCCTTTCTGCCGGAATTCATAATCCTGGATCTTCTGTGCGGGGTTCTCTTTCACCATCTGCATGGCTACCAGCACCTCCTGAGGCGGTTGATGGGCGTACTCCGTGGGTTTGCAGACCTTGCAGGGCCGGTATCCGTGTTGCAGCAGTTCGCGAGCTTCGGTATAGAATTCCACGTTTTCGGGCTTAGGTTTTCTAGCGGTGCAGGTGGCAATACAGAAGATACCGGTGGTTTTCACGCCCACGTAAAAGATGCCTACAAATTCCTCATCTTTTTGGACCAAGGCTCTGTAGTACCTGTCTATGTCTTTTCGGTTAGAAACCAGCATGACCTGAATGTTTAAGGGTGATTGATCTTCCTGAAAGAGGTAAACAACTGAAATCCATTGTTTTTTTCATCAAAGAAAGGCCAATGGAGACAGGGCCGCAACCGAAAAATAGACAAGTATTTTTTTGTTCTGACTAATGCGTTTCCTTCATTTTATCAGGTTTAAGGCTGGTGATGATCCGCCGTGAAAAAAGGAACCCATTTAGCGACAGGATTTAAATATAACGCCGGCGGAGAAAAGCCTAAAACAATGAACTGCCTTGGTTGTTATGGCTGCTCTTACCCTTGCCTTTAAGTACAAAGCGGTTCCCGAACCTATGGAAACATCCAACAGCGTGACATCAGATAATCCAACCATTATTTTAGCCGGAGCAACCGGCGACCTGGGCGGGCACATAGCCCGTGAATTAGTACACCGAGGCGCCCAGGTACGGGCCATTGTGCGGCCAGGAACGGCAGGAAACAAACTAACGGCATTGCGGCAGATGGGCGTTTCGGTGGCAGAAGCCAGGTTTGATAATCTGGCTGAGGTAAGGAAGGCCTGTGAAAGCGGCGCGTGCGTGGTTTCGGCGCTCTCTGGATTGAGAGAAGTGATTGTGGAGGCGCAGTCAACGTTACTGCAAGCGGCGGTAGAGGCAGGAGTGCCCCGCTTTATCCCCTCTGATTTCGCGATTGATTTCACCAAACTCCCGTACGGCACCAACCGGAACCTGGACCTGCGACGGGAGTTTAAGACCCGTCTGGACAAGGCTCCCATTGCGGCTACCTCGGTACTCAACGGCATGTTCACCGACTTATTGACCGGGCAGGCTCCCGTGATTCTTTTCCCCCTGAAACGGGTGGTGTACTGGGATAACGCTTACCAACTGCTTGATTTCACCACCACGGCAGACACTGCTGCGTTTACCGCTGCCGCCGCACTGGATTCCTCCACCCCGCGTTACCTCCGCATTGCCGGCGACGTCCAGAGTGCCCGTGGCTTGAAAGAGGTAGCTAGCCAGGTGACCGGGAAGGAATTTAAACTACTCAAGGCTGGTGGTCTGGGCCGACTGGGCTCCCTCATTAAGGTAACCCGCACCCTCTTTCCCCAGAAAGAAGAAGTTTTCCCCGCCTGGCAGGGCATGCAATACATGCAGAACATGTTCAGCGGGACTCCAAAACTGGAGCCTCTTGACAATAACCGCTACCCGGAAATTAAGTGGACGAAAGTAGCCGATGTCCTTCGCCAACATTTGCACCAGGGCAATGGGGCACAAAAATAAGCCTGTGCTACTTTTGAGTGTAGGTCCAGTTCCAGGCCCCCTTTTGCTTCTCTACTCTCCCTAATCCCGGGAAATCGAAATGGAAGGCATTCACCAGCATGTTATCCTGATAGGCCAGATCTAGCAGTTTGGCTCTGGTTTGCTTTGCCTTTTGGTGATCCAGGTCATAATTGGTCTGCCAGTCTAGCCGCTCTATATGCAACGGGTGCAAAAAGGCATCTGAGATGTAAAGCAGATGTTGCTTCTGGAACCGGAGCACCAAAGCAATCTGCCCCGGCGTATGCCCCTCGGCTATTACGGCGGTTACCCCTGGCAACAGGTCTACAAAATCGCCTTTAATCAAGTTTAAGTTAAGGTCCTTCAGTTTGGTGATGTTGTTTTCAATAAAATACTTAAACAGGGCAGGTTGGGAATCTGAGGAAGAAGAATGCCAGTACTTCCATTCATCTTCATGCAGGTGAAACCGGGCATTAGGAAAGTTCAGCCTGCCCTCTACAGAATAGATGCCTCCTATATGGTCTGGGTGGAGATGCGTGATGATCACGTCGGTGATGGCTTCTCTGGCAATATTCTCCTGTTGCAGCAGGTGGTGTAATCTGCCTTTGAATTCTAGCGTGCTGCCCCTGAACACCACTGGCTCTTTTGAAAACCCGATGCCGGTGTCAATGAGGATTTTTCTATCACCTTGTTGCAGCAGCAAGGCAATAAATGGTGACGGAATGTTGTCTGGCGTGATGTTGAATTTACGCAGTGATTGGGTTAACTCCTCTTGCCCGGCGTTTATGAAGAAGTCTTTGGCTAAGTACTTAAAGGTCAAATCCCTAAATACGGTGCACTTGATTTTTCCTACGGTAAACGTCACAACTTCCGCATCAGCTATAGTTCCTGTAGCAAGGTGTTGGAAGTAGTTTGCCTGAAGAAGAGGGAAGATACCTAGCAGGGCCGAGCTGCTTTTAAGAAACTGTCGTCTTTCCATACCCAGAGGAGGTTAAGGTTCTTCTATGGCACTTTGTTAATCCATTTGAAGGACGGGCGAGACCGTCAGCCGGGGCGTGGCTTGGGCACAGTCAGATTGCTCCTGTTTACGAGGGCAGGGCGTCCCGTAAATCAGTTTTTGAATATACTCTAATTCTTCTACTTAACCACTTATTTACCAGCAGTTTTACTAAAAACACCTTAAAATCATAGCGCCTCCGTTTCTTGCCTAGACTTGGCAATTGGGGCAGAAGTAGGTAGCCCGGCCGCCCACATATTTCTTCTGGATCAGGGTTTGGCAGCGGGGACAATGGAGGTGGGCGTCGGTGTTGGCGGAAGTTGGGGCCTCATCCCACTCACGGGCATGGATAAGGTAATGAGAGGGAAAATCACGGTAAATGGCCTCGGCGGCGATGGCGGTTTCCAGCACCTCTCGGATGGAGGACGCTAGACGGTCAACCTCGGCGGGCAGCAACGAATCGGCGGGACGTTCTGGTTCCAGTTGGGCCTGGAAAAGTACTTCATCGGCAATCCAGTTGCCTACACCTGGGGCAATGCGCTGATCCAACAACAGGGGTTTAATGGCCGATTTCTTTTTGCCCAGCCCCTGGATGAGTTCCTCGGTGGAAAGGGTAAGGGCATCGGGGCCCAGTTTCTTTTGTGCCCGGAACGCATCCACATTTTGGGTAAGCCCGATTCTGCCAAACTTACGTGAATCTATAAACGCGAACCTAAACCCGCTCTCAAAATGAAACACGGCCCGGGCAAAGCGGGGCGTATCTGCCTCATCGCGGTAAAAGCCCACATCGCCCGTCATCCCGAAGTGCATGGTCACAATGGGTCCCTGCGCCGTCAGCAGGAAGAGCTGTTTGCCAATGCGCTGGGTGCCGGTAAACTGATTTCCCAGCAACGCTTTCCTGAAGTCATCCAGATCCAGGAGAAGCTGCCGCTTGGGGTCTTGCACTTCCACCTCGGTGATGGGCTGGTACAAACTGGTTTCGTCAATAAAGCGGCGGTAGGTTTCTACCTCGGGTAACTCGGGCATACTCTGTATTTTGCGCTTAAAGCCTGTTTTCAGGAAAATGAGCCCTAAACTGTTTCTTCTTGTCAACCGCCGGGGCCTGTACATTGTTGCGCAAAAAGTGTATTTTCGTTCTGCACCATCCTTGCCAGCTGTATGTCTACGTTCTTAAAGGCACCCGCTTCCCGCATTGCCATTCCGTCCTATTTCTCGCAGTTGCCTGAGCGGGTGGCATGGCCTGCCCAAGAGGCCACTTACGTGGAGTACCGCCGGTTCGAAGACTCGGTCCAGACGCAGGTACGCTTAGACAACCACCTGTTCATGCTGGTGCTGCACGGCCAGAAAGAGGTACACACCCCGCAGGAAGATTTGGTGATGCCCGCCGGAACGGGCGGCGTGATCAAAAAAGGGTCTTACCTGATGTCTTCCCGCCGGTGCCAGGAAGACCGGTATGAAAGCGTCCTCTTCTTTCTGCCTACTTCTGTTTTGCAGGCATTTGCCCAAGAACAGGCTCAAAACCTTCCCAAGGAAGTCACCACCTCCCCGGTGCAGGCTGGTTTTACTTTCCAGGTGACACCGGCGTTGGAGGTGTACGCGCAGTCATTGGTGCCTTTGTTCAAAAACCCATCGGCTACCCCAGCACCCCTGCTGCAGATAAAGTTGCAGGAATTGCTGTGGCAGCTTTGGTTACACGAAACAGCAGGGCCTTCATTTAGAACCTTTCTGGCGCAGTTGCAAGCCGTTAACAAACCTTCACTTACCGAGTTGCTGGAAAAGAATTTCCTCCGGCAGGTCACCTTGGAAGAGTTGGCGTTTATGGGTGGTTTTAGCTTATCGGCCTTCAAAAGGGCCTGTACGCAAACGTACGGCGTGGCTCCTGGCCATTGGTTGCGGAAACGCCGGTTAGAGCATGCGCATTTCCTACTGCGACATACGCCCGCCAACGTAAGCGAAGTCGCGGATGCCGTGGGCTACGAAAGCCTTTCCCATTTTGTGCAGGCCTTTAAAAACCAATACGGCTACACCCCCGGGAAACTCTCTGCTGAACCGTTGGCAACATAATCTGGCCTTCGACCGATACCTGCCTGCCGCTCACCGGCCATAGCTTTGCAGAAACTAATCTCTGCTGTGTATGAAGCCGTTTGTAGCCTGTCTCGTTTTCCTGTTCTTCGCCCTTTCAGTGGCAAAGGCCCAACCCAAAGCCACTCCTCGCCCCCTTTTGCTGGCCACTTACACCTATGACCAGAACACCCGCGTAGCAAATCTCCAGCCGCTGGCGCACCATCTCGAGCAAACCTTGGGGCAACCGGTACAGGTGAAAAGCTATGCAAGCGTAACCACTCTCTTAACCGCCATCAGGGCCCGGGAGGTAGACATAGCCTTGCTGAATACGTATGGGTTCCTGCTCCTTTCCGCAGATTCGGTTCCGGTGGCCAAGCCTTTAGTGACACTGGCGGGTGAGGTTGGGAAAAGCAGTGGGTACGGCGCCTGCCTGTTTGCGAGCAGGTTGTCAAGCATCCAGAGCCTGGCGGATCTGAAAGCCCGCAGGGGCGAGGTGAAACTTCTGCTGGCAGGGGAAAGCTCTACCTCGGGCAATTTTGTTCAGCGGCAGTATTTGCAACAGGCCGGATTGGGTACTCCAGAAAAAACCTTCCAACAGGTACGGTACGCGCAAAGCCATGCGCAGGTGATACAGGAGGTAAAAGCCGGCCTGGCCGATGTGGGCGCCTGTGGCTTGGATGAACTGCAGAAGCAACTCCAGAACTGGCAGGTCACCCCTGAAGATATCACAGTCATCTGGACGGCAGACCAGATTCCGTTGGGACCCGTGGTGGTAAACAACTCCCTGTCCCAAGAAACCCAACAAAGGCTAGAGGCCGCTTTCCTGCAGTTGCATGCGCAGAACCCAAGCGCCTTCCTGGCCCTGCAACAAGGCTGGACCGAGGCAAAATCAGCTTCTTATTTCCAGGCCACTAACGCATTGTCTTATACACAGGTCCTGAAAAAGCTCTTCAAGTAAATTTGTTTAGGGTCAGGTTCAAAATTAGAGGCCGAAAACGCAGCTAAGAAAAGTCTATTTCGTTAGATTTGTTTGAGACTAGTTCTTTATCTGCATGGAAACATCAACTCTACCCCTTGAACTGCTGCGCTATCCTGTAGGAAGGTATGAAGCCCCACCTTTGTACCGCTCTGCTTTTGTAAAACAGTCGCTGGCGTCTATTGAGGCGTTGCCGGCTAACCTGCGTGCCGCCATCCGTGATTTGTCTGATGAGCAACTGGACACGCCCTACCGCCCCGGCGGCTGGAGCCTGCGCCAGGTAGTACACCATCTGGCCGATAGTCATATCAACAGCTATACCCGTTTTAGGCTAGCATTGACTGAGGATTGCCCGGTCATCAAACCTTACGAGGAGTCCTCCTGGGCGTACCTGCACGATGCCCACTGGGCGAATCCTGAGCTTTCTTTGAAGATGCTGGAAGCCCTGCACCAACGCTGGGTGATTCTGCTACGCTCCCTTTGCATGGAAGAATGGCACCGGTCTTACTTTCACCCGCAGAGCGGCGAGACCTATCTATTTCAAGTGGCGGGCTTATACGCCTGGCACGGCGAGCACCACGTGGGGCATATTTTATCTCTTAAGGAAAGAATGGGGTGGTAATTTCGTTTTCTGCTTCTTTTTTGACAAATAGCTAAAAACAAGGGCGGCAGGAAAACTAAAATGTGAGAAATTTTAGTTTAATTTAGTCAGAAGTTATGATTTCTGACCATGTTCCTGCCTGTTCCCCTTTATATTTTTTCGGCTTTCTGGACACTGCTGCAAGTCTTCCTGGAGGCACCCGCACCCGTGGCCGCACCGGCCCCCGCAAAACCAGGCATTTCCCTCAATAGAAATATTAATGACTCCCGCTCTCTGGAGTTTGTGGAGAACAAAGGCCAATGGCCAAAACAGGTTTCCTACGCCGCCGACATCCCAGGTGGTAAGATGTTCCTGCAGCCCACCGGGTTTGTGTACGTCCTGCATGATCCGGCGGCACCCCGGAGCCACGGACACTCTCCGCAGGAGAGCACCGCAAACCAACGCAGTGTTTCTCCCTCAGAAACTTCTAAAAGCCACGCCTACTCGGTCACTTTTGAAAACGCCAACACTGCCCCGGCACTGCAACCCCAAGAAGCTACTGAAGGCGTCAAAAATTACTATTTAGGAAAGGACCCCAAGAAGTGGGGAACCGGGGCCAAAGGCTTCAGGCAGGTCAATTACAAAAATCTGTATAACGGGGTAGACATGGTCTTGTACGAGCAGGGCGGCCACCTGAAATACGACCTACAGGTAGCGGCAGGTACTTCCCCAGACCAAATCAAGCTTGCCTACAAGGGGGTAACCCGTTTGTCTTTACAGGAGGGGAACCTGCGCGTAGAGACCTCGGTAGGGCACGTAACGGAGCACAAACCCGTGGCTTACCAGTTAGTACAAGACAGACGCGTACAGGTAACCTGCGTTTACCAACTCCAAGGCCAGACGCTCTCCTTTCAGTTCCCTCAAGGGTATGACCAGCAATATCCGCTGGTGATTGACCCCGTGGTGGAATTCTCTTCGTTTACAGGGTCCAATGCTGATAACTGGGGCTTTACGGCCACTTATGACAGCCAAGGCAATATGTATTCCGGGGGTATTGCCTCCAGCACCGGATACCCGGTGACCGTGGGCGCTTTTACCACGGCGTTCAGTGGAGCCTGGGACATGGCCATCATCAAGTACAATACCCAAGCTACCGGCCCCGCTGCCCGTTTGTACGCCACGTACATTGGCGGCGTCAACACAGATATTCCGCACAGCTTAGTAGTAAATGGCGCTGATGAACTCTTGGTGTTGGGCACCACCAGTTCTCCAGACTACCCTACCTCTTCCTCGGCACTGAACCGCAGATTCCAGGGAGGTCCTCCTACTGCTCCTCTGGGCGGCGGCGGAAACCCTATCTATGTTCTTGGATCGGATTTGGTCATTACTCGCCTCAGCACTGATGGGACCAACTTACTGGCTTCCACCTTTTTGGGTGGTAGCAATAACGATGGCCTCTTACCGCGCACTGGAGGCACCCCCGCGTTGGTTCAGAACTACGGCGACCAGTTCCGGGGGGATATTGGCACGGATGCCGATGGCAATGTGTACATCGCTTCCAACACGTCTTCCAGTGATTTCCCGGCGCAGAAGGGGTTCCGCTCTGAGCTGCATGGAGGTTCTAATGATGCCGTCATCTGTAAGCTTTCCCCAAACCTGAGCCAGGTACTTTGGGGCAACTATTATGGCGGCGCGGGCATTGACGCCGCTTACTCCATCCAACTAGACCAGAACCGGCAGGTATACGTCTGCGGCGGAACCACCAGCACCTCCTTACCCGGTACTGCCAATGGAGTAAATTCTTCCTCGGGCGGCAACACAGATGGTTTCGTGTTGAAAATAAACGCGGCGGGAGACTCTCTCAAGGCGGCAACTTTCCTGGGCACCTCTGCTTATGACCAAACCTATTTTCTGCAGTTAGATGCCGCCAACAATGTGTACCTGTTTGGCCAGACTTTGGGCAATTACCCGGTTACCGGCGGCACCTACCGGAACAGCAACGGACGGCAGTTCCTGCATAAGCTCAGCAACGACCTGCGCACCACCGCCTGGTCAACAGTGTTTGGGTCGGGCAGGGCAACCATTGACATCTCGCCTACTGCTTTTCTGGTAGATGAGTGCGAGCGGATCTATGTTTCTGGGTGGGGCGGTAATTCCAATAGCGGGGTATATGGGAACGGAACCACTACTGGGTTGCCCACCACGCGGGGAGCGGCCCAAACTACAACCGACGGCGGCGACTTCTACCTCATGCAATTGGGCACCGATGCCAGCGAACTCCTCTATGCTACCTTTTACGGCGGCGACCAGACGGTTTCGGGCGGCAGCTACGAGCACGTAGACGGAGGCACCAGCCGGTTTGATAAAAAAGGATATGTGTACCAGGCCGTGTGTGGCGGATGCCAAGGACGGTCTAACTTCCCTATTCCGCCGGGCGCCAATTTCTATTCCAGAACTAACAGCAGCGTCAACTGTAACAACGCTTCTTTCAAATTTGATTTTGCCGAGGAACTCCGGGCCGATGCCGGGCCTGATCAAGAAATCTGCGTGGAAGCGAATTCGCTGGTGCTGAAGGGCTCGCCAGCCGGTGGCGTTTGGACGGGCGAAGGAGTTGCCTCCACCAATGGCATTTACCGGTTCACTCCCACCCCAGACCTGGTTGGGCAGCGTACGCTTACCTACACCGTAACAGGCACCGGTTCCTGCGCCATTGCCAATACCATGGTCATCAACGTAATTCCGCCAGCCCCACATACCATTACCATGCCTACAGAGTTTTGCGCTAACCTCAACGCTCCCGTGCAGATGGTGGGGTCACCCGCCGGTGGGGTTTTCTCGGGGCCCGGGGTTTCCGGCTCTAACTTCAACCCGGCCACCGCCGGCGTGGGCAAACACACCATCACCTACAAAAACGATGGCACTAATGGGTTCTGTGGCTCTGTCACGCAGGTGGTTAATGTGATTCTCCCTAATGTAGAAATTGGGCCAGACACAACCCTATGCCCCGGCAGTGTCACGCCTTTTCAGATACGGGCAAACGTGGCGGGCGGTACCTGGAGCGGCACCAACGTTTCTCCCAACGGAGTTTTCACGCCGCCGGCCGACTTTACCGGCACCATCCAGGTGAGCTATTCTATCAACGAGCCGTGCCCTGTAACGGTCACCAAAAAGATAAACATGCCGCCCCGGCCTACTATGACGGCTCAACTGGCCAATGCCTGTCCAGATAATCCGGACATCGCAGGGTATGCTCCTTTTAACGCCGCTTTCACAAACGGCACTCTAAACGCAGATAGCTACACCTGGTCCTTTGGCGACGGCTATCAATCCACGGACAAAGAACCCCGGCACAAGTACCAAACTCCTGGCCGGTACAAAGTCACCTTGACTGCCCGGTACGGTAATGGCTGCGTAGAAATCCTGGAAGTGGGCGATGTAGTGGTGGCGCCGCCGTTTATCCCCAACATTTTCACGCCAAACAAAGACGGCAAAAACGACACCTTTGTGCAGCATTTCAGTTGTTTCCCTACCGAGATCACCGTCTACAACTTGTGGGGAAAACAGGTGTACCAACAGAAAATCTACAACCAGCAATGGGATGGCGGCGACCTCTCTGAGGGTTCTTATTTTTATATCCTCAAAGACACGGAAGGCAACAGCGCCAAGGGATGGGTGGAAATCCTGAAGTAACCTTCACCGGAAATGTACAATGGCAAGCCTTTCTGCAAAGGAATCTACCCTCCGCGGGGTGATTGCTGACCTCCTTTCACGTACTGCCCTCCCTACAATTGAGCTGGAATCAACTCGTTGCCTCATGGCCCCACTTGAGGCAACGAGTTGGCTACTTACCTCTGGGATTACCCCTAAAGAAGCGCGCCTGAAACGAACTCTTCTATTCCCGCCATAGTTTTAATACTTTTAGGACTTTATCTTATTTCTGACCATACCATTATGTCAAAACGCGGTAGACGCACCTTAGGCGTTCCTACTTTCCCTTTGCCCATTTCGGGGCAGTTTATGCCAGCCATTCTCTTGATTATTCTAGGATTAGGACTCTTGATTTTCAAAAGCCTTACCCAGGAGGTAAAGCGGGAGCAGGATCTGGTGGTGAAAGAAGGAACCTTCATCAATTATTCATTCAAGAAAACCCCCGAAGGGGAAAGAGATTACGGCATCTGGCTTAAAGAATTTGCCGAACGCTTTGAACTCTCTACCCAGGAAGAAGCCAATTTTGATACTACTTCTTTCAAATCAGCTATAAAACCCGGCGATCGCCTGCGGGTGGAGTACAGTGACCGGGAAGACGTTCTGGAAAATGGCGGCGTTCGGCGGCTTTATGGGTTAACTGCTCCGGCCAAGAAGATCACCTTTTTCAGAGGAAAAGACATTGTGGAGAAGGAAAACAGCGGTCCGCTCACGTATGCCATCTATGCCTCCCTGGCCTTAGGAATTATGCTGTACATCTGGCAGATTTTTAAAGCGCAACGCCAGCGGAATGCGTACGAAGAGTAGCATCTAGAACAATCCTGCATCTGCTTTGGAGCCGGTTTTCAGAAAAAGGCTTTAAAGGGGATGCAGGAGATTCAAGGGTTGAGATTGCAGGTTTCGCAGCAGCAAGGCAGCCATTATGGCCACAGCCCGTACAACAGACCAGAAGCACGTTAGCAGTTATGAGTAAATACCCAACTACCCCACGCCAGGTCATCTATGCCTGCGGCAGCGGGAAATGCCAGAAACGCGGCGGCAAGGAGATCCGCAAGAACATGCGCGACCAAATAAAGATGGCGGGCCTGAAAGAAGAAGTGGAAATCATTAAAACCGACTGCACCGACCGCTGCAAGCACGGCCCTATCTTTAGCATACAGCCGCAGAACATCTGGCTGCATGACATGACCGAGCCTCAGATTATGCAGGTGTTCAGGGAACAGATTCTAGGCACTTAAAAGCAAAGGCAAACAAAAAACCCCTCAGGCTTACGGGCTTGAGGGGTTTTTCTTTTACACGGAAAGCCCGTGAAGAAGGCTATTCGCCGTCGTTGTCATATTTGATTTTACGCACGTTTTTGTCAATCTCCCAACGGCCGGTACCTTCCTCGCCAATCACGTCAAATAGCTCCAGGGCGCGACGGGCCACATATTCCTCTTCTACCTGCTCTTTCAGGAACCACTGCAGAAACTGGAACGTCATGTAGTCCCTTGATTTCATACACTGGTCGGCCAGGCGGTTGAACTGCTGGGTCACGAAGATCTCCTGCTGCAGCGCCTTCTCAAATACATCACGGAACGAGTCAAACTCCTGCGGAACATTAACCACCTCCGGTGAAATGGAATGCCCACCTAAATCGCTCACGAAGTTGAACAGCTTGAGCATGTGCTCGCGCTCCTCGTGTGATTGTTTCATGAAGTAATCTGCGCTGTAGTCAAAGCCCTGACGGTTGCACCAGGAGGACATAGCCAAATACGTCGCCGATGAATGGGCCTCTACTTTTATCTGTTCGTTCAAGAGCGTTTCTATTTCTTCTGAAAGAGAGGTACGCAGTCTCAATAAATCTTTCATGGTAAGTGTCTCTGTTAACAGGCTTGCTTAGGACAAGCGCTTAAACTCAAATATACCGGCAAAAGCGATTATTGGTTCTTCAGAAACACCCATTTCAGGTAATACAGATTCAGTCTAAATTCAGGAAACCAGACTTTAAACGGGATAGGAGAAAACGGAAGGCTTTTGAAAAAGGAAAGCCGAAAACGCGAAGGAAGATTAGTACACCGCCGGTGCGTACAGGCACTCGTATAGGATGCTGTTCAACGCCATCATAGCCCGGGCACCTTGCAGCAACTCCTGGAAATGCAGCACATCGGTGAGGGTCAGTACAAAGCAGCGCTCAGAGCGGTAAGGCATGAGCACATGCACATCAGAAGCGCGGGAAGGGTCTTTCACCATTTCCTCCACGTTGATGGCGTCTACGTGCTGCTTCAGGTCCAGAAAGTCTTTCACCTTGAACGCCGACATGCCACCGGCAAACTCCACAAAAAAACAGTTGTAGCGGTTACACTGGTAAACAGCGCCGTAAATGGTCCGGAATAGCTCTTGTAGGTTCTGGGGGGTTGGCATAAAGCAATGCTAGTGATCTGCTCAAAAGGAACATTACAAATTTAGCTTCAGTTTAGAATTAGTCCAAATAAATAAGGATGATATTTCTCACTTTTTATTCACCGCAAAAGAAAACCCCGTTTCTGGGCTGTTTTCAAACAAACAGCCCAGAAACGGGGCGGCAAAGGTTAAACCTAAATGGTTTATTTCTCCCGATTGATAAGCTTTGAGAAGCGGCTGTCTTTCTCATCCTGGTACAGGAAGGCAAGTTTCTTCTCCTCAAATTTCTCAAAGAACTCCTCCCAACTGATATCTTCCAGGTTATCTTCGGCGTAGCCCGGGAAGTTAATGCGCAGCAAGCCTGCTTCCTCTCCCTTGCCGGTTCCTTTCACGGTGGCCGGTTTTCCTTTGTGGCTTTCTACCCATTTCCGGATGGTATCGTGGTCGGTGGTGGTTTTCGCTGATTCTGACATAGTTTTAGAAATGGTTGGTTTACCTCTCTTTGTACCGGGCATGCCCTAAAAAGTTACCTTCGCCTCGCCTCCCTCCTCTCCCGAAACTTATGCCCTACCTTTACGGTTTTACATTCATGCATCTACCCGTTCGTTTGACTTCTATGAGACTTTCTCTCTTTGCCCTCCTCTTTTTACTGGGGTTTACTTCCTGCGCCCAAAGCCGGAAAGAGAAACCAGCCGCTACCTCTGCTAAAGCCACCTCGCAGCAGGTTGAAGCCACCCCAGACAGCCTTGCCCTGGCCACGTTTGCGGGCGGATGTTTCTGGTGCACCGAGGAGGCCGCCGAAAAACTGAAGGGCGTATACGCCGTGGTGTCTGGCTATACCGGGGGCGCGACCAAGAACCCTACGTATGAACAGGTAAGCACCGGACTTACCGGCCACGCCGAGGCGGTTCAAATCTCCTATGACCCTACCGTAATCTCGTACCAGACTCTGTTGGAAGCTTTCTTTGCCGCCCATGACCCTACCACCCTCAACCGTCAAGGCCCTGATGTGGGAACCCAGTACCGTTCCGCTATCTTCTACCGTACCCCTGAGGAAAAGGCGCAGATAGACGCGTACATCAAGAAACTGAATGGCGCCCGCGCGTTCCAGGCTCCTATTGTGACCGAAGTAGCCCCTCTGAAAGAATTCTACCCCGCTGAGGCAGAGCACCAGGACTTCTACCGCAACAACCCCAACAACCCGTACATGCGCGCGGTCTCTACGCCAAAGGTGGAGAAATTCAAAAAGAAGATGGAAGGGAAGCTGAAGGAGGAAGAATAACCCTTGTCAAACCAAACAATTTCAGGACGCCTATTTCTATAAAAGCAAAGAGCGCTGTACCACCCGGTACAGCGCTCTTTGCTTTTATATCTAATGGTATCGTCTACGCCGCTAGTTTACCCTCTAATCTGGAAAGTAGTTCCAGGAATTGGCCAGACAATTTCTCAATCTTGACAAGCCCGTTCTGTGCCTCGTCTATTTTTCCGCGCTCATAGAGGCTAAACAAAGAATCGGCGGCGGAGCTTAGGTCTTGTTGCACTTGTTTCAGTTCCAGCATTTCTGAAACGTTTCTGTATCTGGAGAACCCCACAGAGTTAAACCAGATGTTGATGGGTCCATTACGCGAAAAAAAGTCAGCATCATGCGTGCCGCCGTAAAGCACAGAACGCACTTTTGACTTAAACAGAATATGCTTAATCCGTAATTGTTGGAAATCTACCTGCGCTTGATTCATTTGCAGCAAAACTACTTTTATAGATAGTTCTAAACCTCAATTAAGGGATTACCCTTTTCTGAGTGTTTCCAACTCTTGTCTTAACTTTACTTTATCAGTGACATTATACCCGAATACAATGATACCGGTTACCTGGTCTGCTTCAATAAGGGGCTGGTAGGTAGTGGTAAAGAAGCGTTTCTCAGTTTGCCCGTTGCTGTCCCAGTCCAGTTCCACCCCAATCTCTTCGGCCACAAAAGGAGTACCCGTATTAAAGACATTGTCCAGGATCTGAAGGAATCCTTGCTCTACTACCTCAGGCACTGCCTCCTTCACCGTTTTTCCGGTAAGTTCTCTGCCAGGCATCAGTTGCTGATATTGCGGGTTCACCAGTTCAAACCGGTGCTCTTCTCCTTTCAGGATGGCGAAAATGGCGGGGGCCTGCATAATGAGGCGCTCCAAGGTCAAACGCTGGTCCTCGGCTTTCTGGAACGCTTGCTGCACCTGGTCAGACAAGGCCGACATTTGCTCATTGGATTCCAGGATCTCCTGCACCATCAGTTTAGTGCTGTGGATGTCATTGGCGCTACCCACGCGCATGATCACGTTGCCTTGCTCATCTTTCATGGGCAGGCTTCTTACCAGATACCAGCGGTAGCTTCCGTCTTTGCCCCTGATGCGCAACTCGGCCTGGAACTCGGTTTCAGCGTAGATGGCTTCTTTCTGGCGGTTGGTAACCCGGTAAATATCCTCTGGATGGATCACCTTCTGCCAGCTGTTGCCCATGAACTCCTCAAACGGTTGGCCGGTATAGTCCAGCCAACGCTGGTTCACGTACGTGCAGGCGCCGTTCGGTTCAGCGGTATGGATCAACTGCGGCACAGCATCGGTCAGGAACTTAAACTTCTCCTCGCTGGCTTTGCGGGCTTGCTTGGCCAGTTCGCGCTCCGTAACGTCAGAAGTGTTCTGGATCACGAACCGTACGTCGCCAGCCTCATCCAGCACCGGGGTGTGCGAGGCCTCCCAGTAGCGGGTATCGTAGCCACCGCCTTCCTCTACCGGCTTTTCCAGATCGTATCTGAGCACATCCAGGTAATCCACTTTCTTGGTTTCCAAGGCTTTCCGGATGGAGATGATTACCGGGTTTTCTTCAAAAGAGACTGCAGGGTCTTGGTACACCTCCTTCAAAAAGACTTTCCCTATTATTTCTTCCCTTCTGCGCATAGTGGTTTTCAGGTACCGGTCTGTGGCAGCCAGAATCTTGAATTCAGGAGAAACAATCACAATGTTCTCAGGGATGTTGACGAAATAATCAAAGAATTCCATATACAGAGGTTAGGCTTCGGGTGGAATGCGGTGCCAAAAGTAAGGCATTTAGAGTATATATTTTGCAGCGAACACAAATTACCTTCGGTTTAAACGAGGCCACTTTTATCTCCTTTTTTGCCCGTTTTGGAGAAAATACGCCTAAAATGTTGTTGATAGATAGGCCTGTACCTTCAGGCTGGGAGGCAACTAAGCACTCTTGCTCTTCGTTTCCTTAACCGGCAAGAATAGCTAGCTTTGCCCCTGATTTTCTAGAAAAGATTTACCCTTGAAAGCAACTCAATTTTTGGAGCTGTACCGGCAGGACCCCGTGGTGCAAACTGTGGCCCAACGTCTGCAGACTCCTGAACCTCAACATATACAATTGAAAGGGCTGGTGGGCAGCCTGGATGCCGTAGTGGCGTCTGCTTTGCAAACCATGCAGCCCAACACGCACCTGTTCATCCTGCATGACCGCGAGGAGGCCGCGTACTTTTACAGCGACCTTTCTAACCTGCTGGAAGAAGGTCAGGAAGTGCTGCTCTTCCCCAGCTCGTACAAGCGCGCCTACCAGTTTGACGCCACCGAGAACGCCAACATCCTGCTGCGCGCCGAGGTGCTCAACCGCCTGAACAACCGGGCGGGTGCGGGAGCTTTGATCGTGACTTACCCCGAGGCCCTCACCGAGAAGGTGATCAACAAGAAGTCATTGGTGGCGAACACGCTGGGCGCGAAGGTGGGTGAGAAACTGGACGTAAATTTCCTGACGGAGATGCTGGCCAGTTATGACTTTGAGCGCACCGATTTCGTATACGAGGCCGGTCAATTTGCCGTGCGCGGGGGCATCGTGGACGTGTTCTCGTACGCCAATGAATTACCGTTCCGTCTGGAGCTGTTCGGTGACGAGATCGAGAGTATCCGGACGTTTGACCCTAACACCCAGCTTTCGGTAGAGCAGAAAAAGCAGATCTCCATCATTCCTAACGTGCAGACCAAACTCCTGCAGGAAACCCGCGAGTCGTTTCTGGACTTTATTCCCGAAAACAGCATCATTTGGGTCAAAGACTACCGCCATTCCGTGGAGGTGGTCACCGAGTCTTATGAGAAAGCCGAGCAGGCGTTCAAAGAAATGCTGGAGCACAGCGCGGGGGTCCAGATCGTTTCCAACCCCGAGGATTTGTTTGAATCAGGCAAGTCTTTCAAAAAGACCCTGGAAACGTTCACCCTGGTGGAGTTTGGCAAACGGTTCAATTTCCGGAACGCCGAGGTGGTGCAGTTCCAGGCGCATCCGCAGCCGTCGTTCAACAAAGACTTCCAACGGCTGGTGGCCAATCTGCACGAGAACCAAAGCAACGGGTACGTGAACGTTATCGCTGCCGAGTCGCCGCGCCAGGCTGACCGCCTCACCACCATCTTTGATGAACTGGACCATGACGTGCGCTTCCATCACCTAATGCTGGCCTTGCGCGAGGGCTTTGTGGACGATTTAGTCAAACTGGTGTGCTACACAGACCACCAGCTGTTTGAACGTTTCTACAAGCACAAAACCCGCGAAGGCTATTCCAAATCCAAGGCGCTTACCCTCAAAGAACTCCGCACGCTCAAGCCCGGCGATTACGTGACCCACATGGACTACGGTATCGGGCGGTTTGCGGGGCTGGAGAAAGTAGAGGTGGGCGGCCGCATGCAGGAAGCCATCCGGTTGGTGTACCGCGACGATGATTTGCTGTACGTGAGCATTCACTCGCTGCATAAAATCTCTAAGTACACCGGCAAGGAAGGCACGCCGCCTACCATGAGCAAACTGGGCTCGCAGGAGTGGGAAAACAAGAAGAAGCGGGTCAAAAGCAAAGTCAAAGACATTGCCGCCGAGCTCATCTCTTTGTACGCCAAACGCAAAAAAGCCCCGGGTTACGCCTTCTCCCGCGACGGTTTCCTGCAGGCCGAGCTGGAATCTTCGTTTATTTACGAAGACACCCCAGACCAGGGCAAGGCCACCGAAGATGTAAAAAATGATATGGAACTGCCCCACCCCATGGACCGGCTAGTCTGCGGCGACGTGGGCTTCGGGAAGACGGAGGTGGCTATTCGGGCGGCGTTCAAAGCCGCCTGTGACGGGAAGCAAGTGGCGGTGTTGGTGCCTACCACCATCCTGGCCATGCAGCACTACAAAACCTTTAGAGACCGTCTGGAAGCCTTTCCGGTGAACGTGGAGTACATTAACCGGTTTAAGACCACGAAACAGATAAAAGAAACCCTGGCCCGCGTGGCAGACGGCAAAACTGATATTTTGATTGGCACGCACCGCCTCGCCAGCAAAGACGTTAAGTTCAAGAACCTGGGCCTCCTGATTATTGACGAGGAACAGAAATTCGGTGTTAAAACAAAGGACCGGCTCAAGGAAATCAAGGTGAATGTGGATACGCTCACGCTTACGGCCACGCCAATCCCGCGCACGCTGCACTTCTCGTTGATGGGCGCCCGTGACCTCTCCGTGATTGCCACGCCGCCGCCTAACCGGCAACCGGTGCAAACGGAACTGCACGTCTTTGACGATGCCCTTATCAGAGACGCGGTGTCTTATGAGCTGAAACGCAAAGGCCAGGTATTCTTTGTGCACAACCGTATCTCAGACATCGAGGAAATGGCCAATCTCATTTTGCGCCAGGTACCGGATGCCAAGGTAACGTACGCCCACGGCCAGATGGACCCCGAGGAACTGGAGAAACGCATGATGCGCTTCGTGGAAGGCCACTATGATGTGCTGGTGAGTACCAACATCATTGAAAGCGGGCTGGACATTCCTAACGCCAACACCATCATCATCAACCGGGCACATATGTTTGGCTTGAGTGACCTGCACCAGATGCGCGGCCGCGTGGGCCGGTCTAATAAGAAAGCGTATTGCTACCTGTTGACCCCGCCGGTATCCGGACTACCGTCTGATGCCCGCAAGCGCCTCAGCACCCTGGAGGAATTCTCTGATCTGGGCGAAGGCTTCAAGATTGCCATGCGCGACCTGGACATCCGCGGTGCGGGGAACATGCTGGGCGGCGAGCAGAGCGGCTTCATTAATGACCTGGGATTTGAGGCCTACCACCAGATCCTAGATGAGGCGGTGCAGGAACTAAAGGAAACCGAGTTCCGTGACCTGTTCTTCAAAGACCTGGAACTGGAAAACCTGGTAGAACCGGTGCGCGAATGCTCCGTGGAAACCGACCTGGAAATCCTCATCCCAGACACCTATATCAGCAATATCTCTGAGCGTCTGCAGATGTACAGCAAGCTGGACAGCGTGAAAGACCTGGAGAGCCTGGAGAAATTGGTAGAGGGCATGGTAGACCGTTTTGGGCCTATGCCGCCCGAAGTACAGCAGTTGGTGTCCATTGTAAAAATGCGCTGGGAAGCCTGCCACTTAGGTTTTGAGAAACTTACGCTCAAGAAAGACACCCTCAAAGGCTACATCCCCAGCCAGAACAATGAGACCTTTTTTCACTCTGAAACATTTAGCCGTATTTTGCAGTACGTGCAGCAACACTCCCGCCGGTCCAGACTGAAAGAAGCCAAAGACAAGCTGATTGTGATTGTAGAGGATGTGTCTACGCTGGACGAAGCCAAGGGCATTTTTGAGCAACTGCAGGCATAAGGCTGCTTGGGGGCTGTTTTAAGGAAAACAGCCCCCAAGCAGCTTAAAAAGGCAGAACAATTTTGTTTTGCCGCTGTTTGGTATCTATTTAGTTTTCGGCTACCCGCCATAGTAGCACACCGTATGATGTCTTCTCCTGATTCTGTGGCTCCCCTGGAGCTATTGCCTATATTGCGTGCCTTACCAGGGTTATACCTTATTCTGTCACCTGATCTCACCATCTTAGAAGCCAGCGACGCTTACCTCACCTCCACCTTCAAAGACCGATCTATCATTGGCCGGCACGTCTTTGAGGTATTCCCAGACAACCCCAATGCCCCCGAGGTTAACGGAGTCTTGAACCTTCGTCAGTCTCTGGAGTACGCCCGCGACCATAAGCAGCTGCACAAAATGGACGTGCAACGGTACGATGTCACGGTGTCTGCTGACGGGGTCGACGGGTTTGAGGAAAAGTACTGGCAACCTCTCAATACACCCGTGCTGGATTCCTCTGGCGAGGTCCTCTACCTCATCCACAACGTAGTGGATGTTACCCACGAGCAGCGAGAGAAAAACACCTCTGAGAGCGCCCACAACAGTTTATTGGCCCTTGCCGAAGTCTCGGGCGGAGTTTCCTGGGACTATGATGTGGAGAGCAAGAAATTCTACTGGAGCAAAAACTTTGAACAGGCTTTCGGCTACCCTACCTCAGAAGAAGGTGAAACCCCTAATTCCTGGGACCTGAAAGTCCACCCCGAGGATTACGAGATCATTAAGCTGAGTCTAAAAAAAATCATCCAGCGGAAGGAAAAGGTCTGGACGGGCACCTACCGGTTCAGGAAAGCAGACGGCACGTACACCCGCGTCATTGACCATGGTTTCATCCTGTATGACCAAGCCGGCGAGCCGTACCGCATGATGGGCACCATGGTAGACGCCGATTTCCAGGAAAGCCGCACCCGCCTGGCCAAAGAGAACCTTGAGCGGTTTGAGCTCATCGCCAAAGCCACCAACGACGTGATCTGGGACTGGGATTTGACCAATGACCATATCTGGTGGAATGACGGGTTCAAAATCACCTTTGGGTACAAACAGGAAGACATTGAGCATGACATCAACTCCTGGTACGGGCGTATCCATCCGGAAGACGCCCAACGCGTGGTAGACGGCATCCATGACGTTATTGACAACGGCGGCACCACCTGGCAGGACGAATACCGGTTCAGGAAAGCTGATGGCACCTATGCCGAGATCCTAGACCGCGGCCTCATTTCCCGGGATACCGATGGCAAGCCCTTGCGCATGATTGGGGCCATGCTGGACCTGACCGAGAAAAACAAATACGCCTCCCAACTGAAGGCGAGCGAACAGCACGTGCGTGCGCTATTGGAGGGCATCCCGGAGATCGCCTGGGTGGCTCGTGCTGATGGGTACATCTACTATTTCAACAAAGCTTGGTACCAGTACACCGGCAACACCGGCCCTGACGAGGGTTGGGACAACATTGTGCATCCAGAAGACCTGGCCTCCACCTTTTACAAATGGAGCCAGGCTTTAAGCACAGGTCAAGAGTACGTGAACGAGGCCAGACTGAAGAGAGCCTCAGACGGAAAGTACCATTGGTTTACCATGCGGGCCACGCCCCTAAAACATGAAGACGGCACCATAAGCGCCTGGATTGGGGTAGACACCAACATTCAGGACCAGAAAGATATCCAGTCTAAGCTGAAAGAGCGCGATGAGTACGTGCAGCGCATGTTGTCTCAGTCACCGGTTCAGTTCGCCGTCCTGAAAGGCCCAGAATGGATCGTGGACTTCGTCACTCCGCAGTTTAAGCAACTGATAGGAGGCCGTGATACGGTGGGTAAGCCGTTCCGGCAAGCTCTTCCCGAACTGGAGGAACAGGGCTTCTTTGATATTGTGGAGAGAGTGTACGTCACCAAAGAACCCCATCTAGGCACTGAAACCCCTGCTTACCTGGACCGCAAAGGAAACGGGGAGTTGGAGTTGGGCTACTTCAACTTCATGTACCAGCCTCTTTTAGATGAGCATGAAGCCGTAGAAGGCATCATTATCTTGATAGTGGAGGTAACTGAGCAGGTGCGTATTCAGGAAAAAGCCCTTAAACTGGCCCAGGAACTGAAAGTCTCGCATGAGCGCACCCTCAAGATTTTAGACGCCCTGCCTCACATGACCTTCACGGCCAGGCCAGACGGGTATGTGGAATATTACAGCCAGCAGTGGTACGATTACCTGGGCACCACGCAGGAAGAACTGAATGAGCTGGGTTGGGAATACTTTATCCACCCAGATGACCTTTCCATGACCCATACCCAGTGGAACCAATCCCTTAGAACCGGCGAAACGTTCATGGTGGAAAACCGCTGGCGCACCAAAGAGACCAAAGAGTACCGCTGGTTTCTGGTACGCGGCGTACCCATGCGCGATGAGGAAGGCACCATCACCATGTGGGTAGGTTCTCACACCGACATCCAGGACCAGAAACAAATGCTGCTGGACCTGCAGGAAAGCACACAGAACTTCCAGTTCCTGGCCGACAGCATGCCCCAATTGGTCTGGACTACTGATCCCGAAGGTTTCCACGACTATTTCAACAAACAATGGATTGAATACACCGGCTATGATCTGGAGGCCAGCAAAGGCACCCACATGTGGAATAACCTGCTGCACCCAGATGACCAGGAACGGTCCTTCGCCCGTTGGCGTCATTCTTTGCGCACCGGTGAACCCTACGAGGTAGAGTACCGGTTCAAGCGAGCCTCCGACGGCGAGTGGCGCTGGTTTTTGGGCCGCGCTCTTCCGCTCCGCGACCAGGAAGGCACCATTGTGAAATGGTTTGGCACCTGTACCGAGATAGAAGACCAAAAACGCAATGAAGAACTGATGGAGCAAACCAACCGCGAGCTCCGCAGCATCAACGAGGACCTGGACAGCTTTGTCTACACCGCCTCCCATGACCTGAAGCTGCCCATCATCAACATGGCCAGCATCTTCCAAGAGTTGATCAAGACCGCCACCTTCCAGGACCCCGATGCCCAATTGCTCATCAACATGTTCAACCGGTCTCTGAAGCAAATCAACGCCACCATTTCAGACTTGTCTGAGATTGTGAAGGTGCAGAAGGAGATTGATGCCCACCAGGAGGAAATAAAGCTGACAGAACTGGTAGACGAGGTAAAACTCAGCATTCAAGACTTGATCCAGAGCACGGGGGCGCGTATCACCTGTGACTTTGAGCAGGCTCCCTCGCTCCTGTACTCCCGCGTGAACCTGAAAAGCATCTTCTACAACCTTATCAGCAACGCCGCGAAATACCGTGCGCCAGACCGTGTACCTCAAGTGCACCTGCAAACGTACAAGCAGCAAGACTTCACCGTGCTTACCATTCAGGACAACGGCCTGGGCATGGACCTGGAGAAATATGGCACCAAGATGTTCCAGATGTTTAAGCGGTTCCATAACCACGTAGAAGGCTCAGGATTGGGCCTTTACATTCTTAACCGTATCGTGCAGAAAAACGGGGGTCGCATTGAGGTAGAAAGCCATCTAAACCAGGGCACCACCTTTACAATTTATTTTAAAAACCACGCTTAACTAAAAGAAGCGCTTCTATATTTGTCCTATGAAAAGGTTAAACCTGATTTTGTTAGTAGACGATGACGAAACCACCAATTTCCTGAACAAACGGCTGCTCACCCGCATGCAGATTGCAGAGCGCATTGAAGTGGCCACCAACGGGGAAGAGGCGCTTAGATTTCTGAAGGGAGCTATTGCCAATAATCAGGCTCTGCCAGACCTCATGTTCCTGGACATTAAGATGCCCGTGATGGATGGTTTTGAGTTCCTGGACCAGTACCACCAACTGCCTGAGGCCACCCAGAAATGCATTCTGGTGATGATGCTAACCTCTTCCGCCAGTTTCTATGATTTAGAGAAATTAAAGAAATACAGCGCAGTGGAGCAGCATATCTCCAAACCGTTGGAAGAAGCGCATGTGCGCGAGATCCTAAGCCAGCATTTCCAATAAGAAACAGCATCCGTGCAAAGCATAAAAGGGCGGCCTTGTCATGAACAAGGCCGCCCTTTACATATAGCTTGGTGCTTCAGGAGTATTTTACCAAAAGTAGGATGAAAGCCGAAGAAGCCCTTTTATCGCATGTTCACGCCGGTATTGGTAGTGAGCGTGACAGCTGCCGGTTGCCCCGCAGAATCAGCCTTCATTTGCTTAGGCTGGCCATACGCAAACCCAGAGATCACCAGGAAGAACAACAAGAAAACACCCAAAAGAGGTAAGTATTGTTTCATAGAAAGTACGCTAAAAATTGATCATCCCCACTTACTCGTTTCCTCTGCAAAGGTTATCCACAGGGTTGCTTTCCCGTAGAGGCCACCGTAAAAATACGGCTCAAGCAATCCCTTTGACTTAACCCTCTGCTAACGCTATCGTACACATACCTACAAACTCCTCGCTGCAAGAGGGGCATTACTTGTGACATTTAACCGATAGCATCATGAACGATAATCAAAGGAACCGTTTCAATCCGGCAGGTCAGGAAGGAGACGCAGAAAACCACAGAATTGGTCGTGAATTGTATAACCGCGATCAACAGCGTAACCAACCTACTCACCGCTCACATGACAACCACTGGGACAACGGAAACAACTTCCACACTGGCCCAAGCAACCAGCAGAGAAGTCACTTCCCCGAAGACTCTCACCAGCGCAACTCCAACGCTGACCGCGGTGCCAGCATAAGCAAGCACTACGGCGACCGCGAGTACAGCGCGTACCGCAACCCCAACAGCCTAAACTACGGCGATGGCCGCGGCAACAGCACGCACCATGAAGAAAGACGCCAGGATGGCCCTGCCTTCCGGAACGACCGTTCTCAGCAGAATCAGCAGAATTCCCAGTACTCAAACCACGGAGATGGCCGGGGTAACTACTCTGCCCGCCAGGACTCCTATGGACATGCCCAGAACCGGGTGCACTCAGATGACAGAATCTCTGCCCAGCGCCGCATGGATGACTCCAACGAGAACTACTACCGCGGTGGCTACATGGACTCACGGGGCGTGCGCGAAGAACTGCCTCGCCCAGACAGCAATCCGTACCATGAATACCCAGGTTCCCGCAGCCGCTACAAAGACGATGACTACCGCTATGGCAGTGGAAACCACGCCTGGTACGAGGAGCAGCGCTACACAGACAACAGCGGCCGCCGCGTAGACCGTGACAAAGGTGATATCACCGGCGAGATGGGCGAAGGCGTACGTGATGCCTGGAACACCATGAAACATGGCGTGCAGAACCTGTTTAACCGCAACTCTGACCGCCATGACGACGACCACAACCGTCACGACCATGACAGCAACCGCCATGACTATGAGTACCGCTCCCGCCACGACCGCGGCACCGAGAGAGGACCGCGTTGGTCAGATGAAACCGACTCTGGGGACGATGACAACTCACGTTACAACCGGGGCAACAATCCGCGGCATTACTAATCAAGGGTTCCTTTAAAAGCTGAACCCATGAGAGCCCTCTTGATTGCCATTGCCGTTACCAGCGTAGTGGCCTCCTATTTACTTCTCCAGGCATTTCCGGAGGATGAGGTCTCTGCCGATGGTTACCCAGAAGCGTAGAAACATTTCTATTTAGATTTATGAAGCCGGTGCCCAAAAGGAACCGGCTTCTTTTTTACCGCCACTTTTGCGCTGTTTTTCAGAAATTTGCCGCTAAACAGATTGGCTTACTTATGTTAGAAGAATTACTGCCCCAGATCAGAGCTTGCCAGCTATGCGCCGCCCACCTGCCGCATGGCCCCAGACCCGTGCTGCGGGCAGCTACTTCGGCACGGCTCATGATTGTGGGGCAGGCACCCGGCACCAAAGTTCACGCCTCCGGCATTCCCTGGGATGACCAGAGCGGCAAACGGCTGCGCAGTTGGTTGGGGCTCACGCCCGATGAGTTCTACAACGAGGCGAATGTGGCCATTGTGCCCACCGCCTTCTGCTATCCGGGCACCGGCCCTTCCGGCGACCTTCCGCCCCGCCCCGAGTGCTTCCAACACTGGCATCCGCAGTTGTTGCCTTTGCTACCCAACATCCAACTCACCCTGCTCATTGGCACCTACGCTCAACGCGCGTTCCTGGGCAACGCCGCCAAAGCCACTCTCACCCAGACCGTGGAAGCCTGGCAGGACTACTTGCCTACGTACCTGCCGCTGCCCCACCCCTCGCCCCGAAACATTGCCTGGTTTAAACGCCACCCGTGGTTTGAGCGAGAGGTAATTCCTACGCTACAGGAAATTGTGCAGGCAACATTGCATGTGTAAAAGGACGAATGTGTTTTTTGCCTATTTTCACCAAAACAGGTTTAGAACGCATGCACATTCAGATACAAAGCAAACTGCCCAGCGTAGGTACCACCATTTTCTCTACCATGAGTCAACTGGCGCTGCAACACGGGGCCATCAACCTATCCCAAGGGTTTCCTGATTTTGACTGCCCCCCGGAGTTGGTGGATCTTGTTTCTGAGGCCATGCGTTCCGGATTAAACCAATACGCACCAAGCCCCGGCCTGCCTTTGCTGCGGCAAAAGATCAGCCAGAAGACGCAGCAGCTTTACGGCCATTTTCCCAATCCAGACACCGAAGTAACCGTCACCTCAGGCGCCACCGAAGCCTTGTTTGCCGCCATCGCCGCCGTGGTACAACCCGGCGATGAAGTGATCGTGCTGGAGCCCTGCTATGATTCCTACGTGCCCGCCATTGAGCTCAGTGGCGGCGTGCCGGTGTTCGTGCCCCTGCGCTTCCCGGACTTCAGCGTGGATTGGCAGCAGGTGGAAGATCACCTGACGGAGAAAACACGGTTGCTCATCATCAACTCGCCGCACAACCCCAGCGGTGCCGTTTGGAGGCAGACAGACCTGGAGGAACTAACCCGTCTCACCCAGAAACACCCGTTCCTCATCCTCAGCGATGAGGTCTACGAGCACATGGTGTTTGACAATCAGCCCCACCACAGCGTACTCACTGTTCCGGCCTTGGCCGAGAGAGCCTTTGTGGTCTCCTCCTTCGGGAAAACATACCACACCACTGGCTGGAAAGTAGGCTACTGCATCGCGCCCGCCGCGTTGACCACCGAGTTCCGGAAAGTACACCAGTACCTCACCTTTAGCACGGCCACCCCGCTGCAGCACGCCATTGCCGCCTACTTAGACAACCAGGAGCATTACCTCACACTGCCTACTTTCTATCAGCAGAAACGAGACCTGTTCTCATCTTTGCTGCAGCCCTCCAAGTTTGAGCTACTGCCTTGCGCCGGCACCTACTTCCAATTAGCGCGCTACAGCCAAATCTCTGACCTACCAGACGTGGAGTTCTCCCAATGGCTCACCAAAGAAGCCGGCGTAGCGGTCATTCCCATCTCCGTATTCTACCATAAGGCCGTAGACAATGGCGTCATCCGGTTCTGCTTCGCGAAGAAAGAAGAAACCCTACGTGCAGCGGCAGAAAGGCTGTGCAAACTATAGTCCTGAGTTCTGGGTCTAGAGTCCTGAGTTGTAGGGGCAATCCCTTGTGGTTGCCCTTGCGCATTCCACCTAAATCTTGATTGCTATAAATAAAACAGGTGCAGACATAGCGAGTGTCTGCACCTGTTTTATTTATAGTATCTAAAGCCTTCTTTAAGAAAACGAGCTTGAAACAAAACGCTTTTACAACAGCTTTTCCGCCACTTCTTTCCAGGTGCTCACGCGCTCAAACTCGTGGATGTTCACGTTGTGGGGCGAAGTAAAGAGCAGTTTTCGGTCACCAGTGAAGGTACGCAGGTTTCGGGGACGGTCGTCAATCATGATGTCGGCGCCAATAATGCTTTTGTCTCCGCAGAGCACATAATTGCGCCAGCTGATAAACGGGAAATGGTCCTGCAGCCAGTCAAATTTATCAATAAGTGAGTTTCGGAACTCCATGCCCGCGCTCACAATAAACACCTCGTATTTTTCGCACAGCGCCTTGATGACTTCCTGGCTGTCCGGAATCACGTTTAGGTCACGAAAGAAGCCCTCGGCGTTGATGTATTCCCAGGTCTTGCTGGAGTGCTCGGGCGGCACCACCTCATGGATGTCTTTTCCGTGCAGGGCTTCCAACGACAGCTCTAAGGCACAGTCGCGGTTGTACAGTCTGATGAATTTCTCAATGGGGTCGGCCATGACCTCGTCCATGTCAATGGCAATCTTTTTCTTTTGAATCTCCATGGGGGATTGTTTGGTGTAAACAGAAGTGAGTACTTTTATCGTGTTAGGCGCTGAGAAGTTCTCCTGCACGCTAAAAAGCAGGGCCTCCTGCCTCAATTTCTACTTTCTAACTCGTAATTTCTACTTTTACAGATGTCTGATCTGCGCGTTTCCCTTCTTCAGTTAGATCTTGTCTGGCACGATGCCGCCGCCAACCGGGCGAAGTTCCAGGAGAAAATTCAACAGCTTCCCGAGACTGATCTGATTGTTTTGCCCGAGATGTTCACCACCGGTTTCAGCATGGACGCTCCCACCTTGGCCGAGGAAATGGCCGGCGAATCTGTGGCCTGGATGCGGCAAATGGCCCAGGAGCGGAACGCCGTGGTGATGGGCAGTTTGATCATCCACGAGAACGGCCACTATTACAACCGTATCATCTGGATGCGCCCCGATGGCACCTACGCGCACTATGACAAACGACACCTTTTCCGGATGGCCGGCGAGTGCGAAGCTTATACACCAGGCAACCAGAAACTGATTGTAGACCTGAACGGCTGGAACATCTGCCCGCTGGTGTGCTATGATTTAAGGTTCCCAGTGTGGTCCCGTAACACGCCCATTTCCTATGACGTGCTCATCTACATCGCCAGTTGGCCTGATCGCCGCCGCCTGGCTTGGAGAACGTTGCTCAGAGCCCGTGCCATTGAGAACCTAGCCTACTGTATTGGAGTGAACCGCGTAGGCACTGATGCCAAAGGCCACGCCTATTCCGGCGACTCAGCGGCTTACAACCTTCTGGGCGAGGAACTGGTGCACCATGAACACGAAGAAGCGGTTTCCACCATTACCCTATCACGCCAGCACCTGGAAGAAACCCGCCACAAGCTGCCTTGGGATATTGATGCTGATGCGTTTACAATTGAAGTTTGATTGAATGATTGAGAGCATGAGTTGCAAACGGCAGATCATGCTCTCATGCATGGAGATAGAAAAGCGGAGGTTTATAGGCTGGTTTTGAGAAAACAGCCTATAAACCTCCGCTGCTTTTAATGCCGTACCACCAGCTTGTGGGTCACAAAATTTCCCTCTGCAGTTTGTACCTTGAGCAGATACATCCCGGAAGGAAGAGCGGCGGTGGAGATGGTTTTCTTTTCCCCTGCCACTGTTTTTCCTTGGCTTAGTAACTTACCGGCCACATTGTGCAACTGGTAAGTAGCCGCTTTCTTGGTCAACAACTGAACTACTTTATCAGCAGGGTTAGGGAAAAGTTTGACTTCAGAAAGTTCTTCTGCAGGATTCTCCACACCAAGCGGCTCAGAGATGGTTTTCAGGAAGCGTACTCCCCCGGCATGCGTTCCCACTAAAATCTCAGGCATCGCATTCCCGTTCAGGTTGGCAATGGAGAGCACCATTCCTGCCCCAAAGTTTGCGGGGCCATATTGCTGGGTGAAAGGTTGCCACAGGAGGTTTTCTTCCTCTACCGGGAACGTGCCGGAAAGATGGGCCTGAAAACCAGAAAACACCCGTAGCTTGCCGCTGTCATCTGTCGCCAGTAAGTCAGGTTGCTGGTCTTGGTTTACATCAGCGACGGTGACCTGCAGCCGGCGGCGCTCTACGTTCGCGGCCAGTCCGCCAAAAGCCTCCGACACCAGGTTCCAGGTGGGGTTGGTACTGGTGCCAGTGTTGCGGTAATACGTTAGCCCACCCGAGGAACGGCCAATCAGCACATCTATGCTGCCGTCTTTGTCTACATCGTAGAGGTACGGCGTGTCTCCCCTGAACAGCAGAATACCCGGCACCGTGACGGCATTGGCCAAGGTAAAGGAGGCTGGCTGCCCCGCTGCGGCTTCATTCAACACATACTTGAACTCAACGGTATTGCCCGTGGCCCGGTAGGCACTCCAGGCAAGGTCTGTTTTGCCATCGGCGTTGACATCCAAAAGCTGCGGTTTTAAGGAAAGCAGGCCTGAAGCGGCAAGCCCAAGATAGTCTGTATCTACGGCTTCAAAACGTGCCTCAGCGGAGGTGCCGATGTTTTGGAACAACGCGAGGGAGGCGGTATAGCGGCCGTTTTCCAGCACGGCGGCGTTTCCCACCAGCAGATCCAGCGCTTCGTTTCCGGTGAGATTTCCCAAAGCCGGAGCGGCCCCTTCACCCACGTCCAGCATCAGATTTTGCAGGAAAGGCTGCTTCTGACCCGCAAAAACGGGTTGGGCCGCAGTACCGGTATTGGCATACACCCACACCGAGTTCTTTAAATTCACGTTCTGGTGCGAGTTGGAGGTCATATTAGGGGCCACCACTAAATCGGGGACTCCGTCAAAAGTGACATCCAGGTAGTAGGCGGCTGGGAAAACACTGAACTGCGGGCCCGAGATGTTGGGCGGCCAGTTATACTCAGCGCGGGTGATTTTGGGCTGCAGGTTAGTACCGGTGTTGTACAAGCTGGCCAAATCAGGGCAATCGTCGTGGCCGGCAAGCAGATCAAGCACTCCATCGGCATTCAAATCTAAGGGCAGCACACTAGACCCGCCAATGTGGTGGGTAGAGGGGCAGTTTTCATTGAACTTGTAGCTGTTACAAGTGCCTACGCAGCGGGTTACCTGGCCCCAGAAGGTAGAGGCGCGGGTAAACGTAAGCGTGTTGCAGGCGAGGCCCCGTTCTACCCGCTCGTTCCGGAAATATTCCAGCGTGGTGCCGTTAGACCATTCCCAGGAGAGGATGTCCAGGTCGCCGTCGTTGTCCATGTCTACAATGGCAGGCATGTCTTCTGAGCCCACCAGCAAATTGGCATCGGTGTTGAAATATAGGGTTGGGTGTGTGAGATTGAACCGGATGCCGCTGCTCGCCGAGGAAGTATTGGTGTACACCACCATTCCCTGGTTAGAGGCGGTGAACAAATCGGGGGCGCCGTCACAGTTGAAATCTCGCAACAAGGCGAAGAACCGTATCTCTTTGGGGAAGGAGTTCTCATACTGCGGCGCATGCTGGTAGCCCCAGACGCCGTTGGTTTGCACCGCCAGAAACGTGGCAATGCGCTGTGAGCTTCGATCAAAGACAAACAAATCCTGCTGCCCGTCCTGGTTCAGGTCAATGGCCGAGAACTGCGGACTGTTGAACCCTCCGGCCCAGGCCAGTCCCAGCGATTGGCCAGTTGCGTTCTGCACCGGTGGACCGGTAACCTCCTGCATCCGGACGGGGTTCTGCGCCCCGGCAGTTTGCGCCCCGCCAATGAGCCAACTTAAGAAAAAGGCTAGTACCTTTAATGCTCTGTTCATTTATTCGTATCCTAGACGTAAAAACAACTCTTTTCTATGGCGGAGCTAGTGGAGCACCTGTATCAGAAATACCTGGAATGCCGGAAAGTAAGCACCGATTCCCGGGCAGAACAAGATAATACCCTCTTTTTTGCGTTAGACGGCCCCAATTTCAAAGGAAGCCAGTTTGCCCAAACTGCCCTGGAAAAAGGCGCCCGCTATGCCGTGGTGCAAGACCCCAGCGTCACCGGCCCCAACATCATCCAGGTAGAAGACACCTTGAAGGCCCTGCAGACATTGGCGCTTCACCACCGCTTGCAGCTGAACATTCCGTTCATCGGCATTACGGGCAGTAACGGCAAAACCACTACCAAAGAGCTTATCAACGCGGTGCTCAGCCAGAAATTCAACGTGCTCTGCACCAAAGGCAACCTGAACAACCACATTGGAGTGCCGCTCACCTTGCTCAGCATCCAGCCGGAACACGAACTAGCCATCATTGAGATGGGTGCCAACCACCCCGGCGACATCGCCGAGCTTTGCTCTTACGCGCTGCCTACCCACGGCATCATCACCAACATTGGCAAAGCGCACTTAGAAGGCTTTGGCAGCCTGGAAGGCGTGGCCCGCACCAAGAGCGAACTGTACCTGCACCTGGACAAAGCCAACGGCACCGTCTTCGTGAATACTTCTAACGAACACCTCATGCGCATGGTACGCAGAATTGGAAACAAAGTCACCTACTACGGACCACAAGACGATTATACCGCCGAGCTGCTGCAAGCCGCCCCGCAGGTCATCTACCGCGCCGCCAACGGCGAGGAAGTGCACACGCACCTGATGGGCTCTTACAACTTTGAGAACATGGCCGCCGCCGCGTGCATTGGGCAGTTTTTTGGGGTGCAACACGAAAACATTAACGCCGCCATTGCCGGGTACGTGCCTACCAACAACCGGTCGCAGATAGTGCAGAAAGACACCAACACCATTCTGCTGGATGCCTACAACGCCAACCCCAGTTCTATGGGCTTATCGGTTTCCAATTTCGGGCAAATGGCCGGTGGGTCCAAAGTGGTGATTTTAGGCGACATGCTGGAATTGGGGCAGGAATCAGAGTCCGAGCACCGTGCCTTGGGTGAGCAACTGAACCAACAGAACTTTGAGCAGGTGTTTCTCTGCGGAAAGGAAATGCGCTACGCCGCCGAAGTAAACCCTGACTTCCGCTATTTCGCCGAGAAGAGCGCCCTGGTGCAGTGGCTCACCGATCACCCCATCCGCAACAGCCATGTATTAATCAAAGGATCCCGTGGCATCGGCTTGGAGACGGTGGTAGATTTACTGTAACTGCGTTCCGGGGCTGTTTTCCTAAAATCCCGCTTAAAACAAGAGTCCGCATTCACTAGCCATCAGGTAATAAAAAGGGAGACCATTTTCATGGTCTCCCTTTTTATTTGCAATCACCTCAGGTTAGTTATTGCCTGATCACCTTGTTATAGAAGATCTGGTCTTTGTCAATCAAGCGCATGAAGTAGGCCCCGTGAGAGAGGTGACTCAGATCAAGTTCGGTCCTGAACACCCCGCCCTGCACCTTCACTTCTTTCTCCAGAATAGGTGTTCCTAAGGCATTGTACAGAATGATAGTGATCTTCTGCGATCCTTTCTCAGAAACGTACTCCACCTGCGCCTTGTCACGGGTTGGGTTAGGGTACAGCTTCACGTAGGAGTTGTTCAGGCCGTACGGAGAGTCGGTGATGTCATTTTTGGTGGTGGCGCTGGCCACGGCACTGTAGTCTGACTGCGCGTTGGTGGCGTTGATGGCCTTCACGCGGTAGTAGTAGGTGGTCTTGGAGGCAAGCCCCTGGTCTGTGTAGGCGATGGTGTTCGCCGGCAGAGTGGCCACCACCAAAAACGGACCAGTTGCGGTCGCCGCTCTTTCAACCAGTACCGCCGTTTCAGATGTGGTATTATCGGCCCAAGTCAACCCAATTTTACTACCCGAAATAGCCTCTGCCGCCAGCGTGGTAGGTGCCAGGATAACCGGATTCACCGCGATGACCTTGGAAACCGATGCGCCACAATCCCCGCCTACGCTATAGGTGATGGTAAACGTACCCGTGCCTACCTGCGCCGGGTTGAAGGTGCCGTTCACCACGCCCATACCGGTATAGGTACCTCCGGCCGGCGACCCGCCGGTCAAGGCAAAGGGAGCAGCGGTTTCCGCCACCGGAGCCAGATTGGCCAGCGTCACCGCTGAGGCCGAGGTAACGGTCACCTTCTTCGTGACGGTGGTGGTACAACCGTTCACTTGCACGGTGTAGGTGAGCGTGTGGGTGCCTACGCCTGCCGTAGCCGGGCTGAAGGTTCCGTTGGCACTTACGCCGGTTCCGCTCCAGGTACCGCCCGCAGGACTTGCCCCACTCAGGGCAAACGGAGCCACGTTCTGGCAAACCGTCTGGTCAGCACCCCCATTCACCGGAGTTGTGATACCGATGGTGAATGCTTTGTCGCTTACGTCTTTCACGCTGGTGCTGGTAGCGTCTTCCACCTTGATCACGAAGTTATCCGAAGCTGTCAAGGTTGCCGGCACCGTCCAGTTGAGCGAACCGGTTGCCGTTTGTCCTGTAACGATGCTCTGGAACGTTTGTCCGCCGTTAGAGGAGTAAGAAACGTTCACGTTCTGCACACCCTGGCTTCCCCAAGCAATTTTCACCGGACTTCCCGGGCAATACTGCTCTCCGCCGTTGGGTTGCAGCACCGCTACTTTTCTGGCGTTATCGGTTCCTTTCACCAGCAAACAAGCTTCTCCGGTCAGCTTCATGGCTTCCAGGTTGCCTACATTGTCGCGCCCGATGGAGAAGAAGCAGTAGGTTCTGCCTGGCTCTCCCTTGAACGTGTACGCCGCCCCAGGATTGACTTTTGAAGCCAGCACCTTGAACGCGCCTCCGTTCTCAGATACATACAGGTCAAACGACTGCACCCCGCTTCCCTTCGCCTCATCCTGAATGGTGATGGCAACCGGATTAGTGGCCTCAATCAACGCAGGCAATGGCGACACTTTAGATTCCGGTGCTTTAGCATCCAGTATGTTTTGGGCCCGGTTTGTGATAATTGGGTCATTTGTATCAAACACAATGGAACCTCTGGCGTGGATGGTGTCACCGGTTACGGCAGTGTTTTTCGCCAGCACCGTATAGGTCACATACCCTTCCCCAGCCCCGCTGCTGTTGTTTTTAGGCAGGAAGCCTTTTAACGGATCGGCGGGTGGTAAGCCTGTGATGGGGTCAATGGTCTGCAGCACCCAAAAGGCCTCATTCTCCAGCACGTCTACCCCGGCCAGTACTTCCACGTTGTAGCCAAGTGTATCTGCTAGTTGCAACGTGGTCTGGTAGCTGGCCATATCTGCCGGTACGTTGAAGTTGAACGACCCAAACCCGAAGGAACCTAACCTGAAGCTCAGCGGATCCAACTCGGTATCCAGCGGCACGGTTACCCGCACCCGTTGCGCCGGGGCCGAGGCCCGCGTGGAGTCATTTTCATACGTCACCTTGTACCCCATCGGCAAGGTGGCCGCTACCATGCGATTCGGCCCAAAGCCCACCGGTCCAATGATCTCGTTCGGGTCACAGGACGAGACAATGTCGGTACAGAAATACTTGCCGGCACAGGTAGCCAGGTTGATGGCCAGTTCTATGGCTGAGGTGGAGTTCACGCAGCTGATCAGGTCAATGATAAACTGCACTTTCTCTTTCTGCACAGGGTCTGTAATGGAACAGTTGTAGATAGACAACCCAAACTTGCCTGCATTGAAGACGGCGCTGGTGATGGCCAGTGGCGTTGGTCCTCCGGTCGCAATCCCGATGGCGGCATTCACTCCGTCACCCACCAGGCCAATGGCGGCACTGGCGTAGCAGTCTGAGGTAGCCGTAGACACAGAACCAATCACCGCAGAATACGGATCGCTGGCTCCGGTGCGCACTTTGGCCATCTGGTTCAGGAAGTCCAAGCCTTTTTTACAATCATCGGCCGAGAACAACGTTTCATTGCACTCTTTAGGCGAAGTTGGAGGCTCGTTCTCATCCGGATTCTGGGGCTGTTGTGGCCAATCCGGAACATACGACTTGCTGTACCGGTAGGAACCTGGTCCTTTGGGTCTGGAGGTTGGCCTTTTGTGCGGAGGCGTGCCCGGCGGAGTTCCCGGAGGCGGGCCTGGCTGCTCAGGGCCCACCGGACCTGTAGGGCCTGTTGGACCTTCGGGACCCGGGCCTTGCGGACCTGGACCACCTTGTCCGCCTTCACCACCAGAGCCACCGCCCGGTCCGCCCGGACCTCCTGGTCCACCGGGTCCGCCCGGACCAGTAGGACCTGCCGGACCACCTTTCCCGCCTGGGCCACCTGCGCCGCCACCCGGCCCACCAGCCCCACCAGGGCCACCCGGACCTGGGCTGATTGTACCTGAACCAGCACCCCCTTGTCCACCCGGGCTACCCGGCTCTCCGTATCCGCCGGGTGCGCCTGGCACTCCTGGCTCGCCTGGTTTGGGCACGTATGCGGTAAAACACAGGTAAAGCGTGTTGCCGGTCACTTTCAAAGAGAACCTTCCTTTGTACGTATAGTTGTGGGCCACAAACCGGGAAGTATCAATGGCAAACTTATTCTCCGCAAACCCCGTGATGCCTCCTTCGGCAACGGCAATAGGCCAGCATTTGTCTACCGCTGGGTGCCAACCGGCCAGGTAGCTAGGGTAGTTGTCATAATCCAGCGAGGAAACCCTGATCACGAAGGGGTTTTGCGGGGTAGCGGTGATGTTTAACCTGCCGGTAATTTTCACCATATCCCAGCCTGGGTCGGCCCCTGGATTACCGTTGTACTTGTTTATCTCCCACAGGTAATCCTGGCCCGGGGCAAAAGTGGCAGTGGGCACAATCACAGAGCCTGGGCTGGCTCCCGGGTCATAGTCAAACGCGACTATCTCGGGGTTCTGGTCTTCTGACTGCGGCTGCTGCGGGTTGGTCGGGATCTCGCCGCAGGCAGGGCACGTGAAGTCCAGGCCTGTCGTGTCGGCGGAGGTCAGCAAGCCGTTGGCAAACAGAGGCGCCATGGCGGCTTCGGCGTATTTCCGCTGGTTTCCGGCAAGTGAGACTAATCCATCTACCTTGTCTGCCTTCATCAACTGCGGGTTAATGAGGATAGCTCGTCTGGTGATCTCAATCTGCTGCACCAGGTTCTCCATGAAATAATCTTGCGGGTACGCCAGCAATTTCACCGTTAAAGGGAAGCGGTTCAGTTTGAAATCTTTCAACCCTACGTTGATGGCAATGGTCATCTGCTCGCCCGGCGCCACATTCCGCTTGATAAACGGAATCTCTTTTGCTCCGCCCACCACAATGTAGTCTGTGTTAGGCACGCCTGGGGCAATGGGCCAGTCAGAACCAGTCAGAAAATGGCCTTCTACTTTCTCCACCGTCACATCGGCCTCCCCCAGCACCATAAAGTTTCCGTGTAGTACCGGGATGTCCACGTTGGAGGTATTCCGGAAAGAGAAGGTGTACAACCCACCTTTGCCGCGGCGCAGCACGTTGGGTGCCTGCGGAATGTAGTCTACCGCGTATTTACTGGCTGCTTCCACGGTTACTCCTTTCGCTAGCACCTGCTGTTGGTTGTTAGGGTTAGTGGCTACTACATCGTAAATACCTTGGGGCGTATTGGTCAGATTCCAGCGCAGTTGCAGTTCCATGCTATTCACCATCTTCATTACTTGAGCGGTTGCCGCGGTAGTTCCGGTGCTTCCCTTCAGGGTAACCGTAATCCCCTGCCTGAAACCGGCGCCCTGCAACGTACTGCTGACTACCCCCTGCCCCATGCGGTTAGGCGTGATGCTCATAATGGAGAACGGCAGCGCTTTGGCCAGCAAGGTCACATTCTGCGTACCGCCAAAACCCGAGGTGGCTTTCACCAGCACGTAGTAGTTTCCGGCCTTAGTTTGTGGGACAAGAACCTTCTGGTTGGGTTGGTTGACAGCGGTGTACTTGTAATCAAAGTTGGCGGCCGTAGGAATGCGGTTGTAGGCCACGTAAACTTCGTTCAGTCCGTAGGTCTGGTCGCTATTTAGGGTCACCAATAAGTCCTGATCTGCGGTCACAGCTACCTGGTAGAACAACTGGCCATTGGCTTTGAGGGAAGCAAGCTCAGGAGTATTCAGGAAGAGCGACTTGATCTTCACATTCACCGGGCTATCGCCTACCTTCTGGTTGTTGTTCAGGTTATTTTCATGAACCGCGTTGTTGGGGTTGGTGAGCAGAATGCCTTGGTAATTGGCCGGCGTCATGCCAGGCACAGGAGCCATCAACGTGCCGGACACGGTTTTACCCGGCTCCAGGCTGATGCGGGTTTCATTGAAATTAAGCAACAGGTCTGTTGCCGCGTTCAAGGTAGCATCGGTGGAAAGGAAAGCACTGTTGCGTAAGTTGCCTACCGCAGCCACGGTGCCTACGTTTTTCACGGTGTACGCCGCCTGCAGGTTCTCTCCCAGGTACACGCTAGGCGTGAGGTTCACTTTCTCCACAATCAGGTCGGCAGGTGGGGCGGTTGTAACCCTAATCTGGGCAGCCACCGACAGATTGTTTTCTTCTTTGTCATGCTCAAACACCATGTCCTGGTTGTCTGTGCGCACAAAGAGGTAATAGTCGCCGTTCAGGTAGGTGGGCAGATGCACTTCCACACTATCGGTGTAGCTGGCGCCTTTGGCTAAGGTCACCTCCCGTACTTTGCTTCCCAGACTCTGGCTGGTAGAGGCCGAAGCCAAAGCAGGATCCAACCCTAACCAGATAGCATCATGCCAATAAGCACGGTCTGGCATTTTACTAATGGCAGTTCCCTGTCCTTGGTTGGTTACGGTGAACTTCACCTTCAGGTATTGGCCGGCAAACGCCTGGGTTGGGGCTTCTATCCTGGATACCACCAAGTCTGACGCCGGGTTTGCCGATAACGTAATCTGGTTTATCCGCAGGTTGTTGGTGCGGTTCACCTCATTGGCCACCAGTTTATCAGGGTCGGTGAGGAAAATTAGGTAATACGTTCCAGACAATCCCAGAGGAATTTCTGCATGGTAGGTGGCATCATAGGAGCCGGTTGGCATTAATCCGCCGTTTCTGAAAAACTTAGAGAAAAGTACCTTATCTCCGGCATCCAGCTCCCGGTCCTGAGAGAGGTAGACTGCATCTGACCAGGTAGAAACCACCGGGCTGCCGTTGCCTCTATTGTATACTCTCCAATCCAGCTTAACAGAAGTTCCGGCCTGTGCCACCTGCGGCGAGGTGAAAGAAGAGGGCTCAAAATCTGGCTCCAGGGGAGCCAGCTTGATGGCCACTTTCGTTCCGAATCCTTTGAGGTTGTTGGTCTCGTTGTTCTCGTATATCTGGTTGCGGGAGTCGGTCTGCACAAAGAAGTAAGCATCCCCTACTGAGTTTGGTGCCCGGACGGTCAATTCACGGTTTATAGTCTGTGAGGGCTCCGGTTGACCGGAGAACCGCTGGCCACCTATCCCGCGGGTGGCGTCCCAGGTGGCGGTGGTGGAGTAAGAAACCGCGTCAAGGTAGTCAGTTCCTGGCTTGCCGGTGCCGCTGTTTTTAACCTGGTATTTGATTTTGAACTCTCTTCCGGCAAAGACCTCGGTGGGCATCTCCACGTTTAGAACTACCAGCTCAGGGTAATTTCCGGCGGTGATATTGATCGGGTTGGTGCTGCGTTTTAGGTTATCGTTGGTGAAAGTGTGCTCAAAAACCTTGTCGTCTTCATCGGTCACCAAATAGGCATAGTAACTACCCGCAATCCCTTCTGGCAAGCGGATGCTTTTGGTTTCGGTGTACGTGCCTTTCGCTCCTACAAAGCCGGCTTCTACGTTCTGGTAGAATTTGCCCAGGCTGATGCTGGTTTCTTTGTTGAAGGTGGCTTCTTTGGAGATGTACAAATGGTCGTGCCATACGTTCTCGGTGGCCCGCGGCGCAGAAGCCCCTATGTTTTTCACGGTCCAGGAGAAATTAGCCTCGGCGCCCGCCGCGGCGGTGGCAGGTACCGTCAGGGCATTCACCTCCAGGTTAGGTGGTGGCGTGAGTTTGATGTTGATCTCGGCACTGGCCTTGATGTTGTTGCTGAGGCGCGACCCTTCGTCCACTCCGTCTTTATCGGCTACGACTACAAAGACATAGAACTTTCCAACCTTGTTGATGGGCAAGGTAACGGGCGTGACTTTGTTGTAGGTTTCCCCTTTGGGCAGCGGAATGCCCGTGAAATTGCCGCAGACATCTTTCTGGGTAGTGCTTTTTAAACTCACGAACGTGGCGCCCAGGTACACATCGGTATCAGGGTTGAACTGGTTATCAGCAGAAAGATAGATACCGTCCATCCAGAAGTGATCATAACAGCTTGCCGCAGCCCCTGGCCTGGCGCCGCGGCCTCCTAATACTACCTGGGTTTGCGGCATTACGCCGCTGGCGTAGGTTTTCTTACCCAAGGCACTGGCCTGACCGTCATTCAAGACAGAATACGTCACGTTGATGGTGCTGCCGTTGAACACATCAGTAGGAGTGCCCACGGAGACAAGCTTCAGGTCAGCAGTTGGCCCGGCCTGGATGTTGAGTAGTTGATAAACAAAGTTGTTCTGTTCGTTTCCTTCGTGCAGCGTCTCCCTGCCAGTAGACCGTCCTTGGGGGCATTGGTCTCCATTGAGGGTTCCGGAGCAGTTGGCGTGTTCATTATCGGTGATCACGAACAGGTAATAGGTACCCGGGGTGGCCGGCAGCGTTACCTCCTGCTCTTGCTTGTATGACTGGTTGGGTTGCAAATACGTCACTTGCGGGAACGTGCCCAACAACTGGTCTTCGTCGCGGCGCAAGTCAAGGTCTCTGGACAAGTACACCCTGTCTACCCACTGCGTGTTGCCGGTACCCGTTTTCCCGGTGTTTTTCACTTCCCAGGTAATCGGGATGGTGCCGCCGCTAGTGGCCGTGGCCTGTATAGATTTGCTGACGATGGTAAGGTCTGGCAGCGGGTACGTGCGGAACGTTTGCACCGGGCCATCGGTCTGACGGCAGTTATTTTTAGCTACGACCTGCCACTTGTACCCGGCGTCTGACACCAGATCGCCTTTGAAGGTGTAAGCAGGCCCCACGATATTGGAGGCAGTAGGAACCTGCGGACGAGCCGTAGCAGCTTCTGGCCAGATGTAAAAGTCATACGTGGTTGCGTTTTCGGCGGCATTCCAGGAAAACGTAGTGGAAAGGACATTCTGGGCACCATTGGCAGGTTTTAGGTTAGTGACCACCGCCGGGTTCACCGGGTTACCTACCACCACGGTCAAGGTCTGGGAAGGACCGGAAGCCCCACAAGTGGAAACCGGGGTCACGGTGATGGTATGAGTTCCCAGGGTGGTCCAGTTCACGGTCAGTTCCGTTGCGGTTTCTGTTTTGGTGCCTCCTCCTGAAATCTGCCAGGTATGCGTAGGTGCATTTGAGTTCTTTACCTGATACTTCCAGGTACCGGGGCAGACACTGGTGAGCCCTGCGATTCCCTCTGGCCGAGGCGGCGGCAAACAGGAGGCTTTAAACGTCTGGATAGGTCCATCTTTGACGCCGCAGCTGTTTTTGGAAACCACCTGCCACTTGTATTCCACCCCAAGTTCCAGTCCGCTGGTAATCCGGCGCGTTACGGTTGTCAGGTTACTTTCAAACGGCGTTTGGGGCCGGGAAGAACCGTTGTTTGGCCAGATGTAAAGGTCATAGGCGGTGGTGTTGGGGGCCGCACTCCAACTTAAATCCAGCGGGATAAGGGCATTCAGGGTACCATTATCGGGCTTCATGTTGCTCACCACTCCCGGCGTAGCAAGGTTCTGTACTGTTACTTGCAGGGTACGGGCTGGGCCAGTCAGGCCGCAACCCACCTTGGGGGTAACGGTAAGCGTATGGGTCCCGGGTTTGGTCCAGGTCACTTGCACCAGATTGCCACTGCCCGAGACAATGCCCGCGTCTGAGGAGGTAGTCCAGGTATAATTGACGCCATTCACATTGGCTACTGAGTATTGTTGCTGCTCCATGCAAACCGTGGTTCTACCGGCAATGGTGCTTGGCTGGGCCGGTGTCACGCAGTTGATGATGAACGTTTGCACCGGGCCATCGGTGGCCTGGCAGGCATTCTTGGAAACCACCTGCCACTTGTAGGTGATACCGTTGCTTAACCCACTGGTGAGAGTATGGGATAACGTTGTGAGGTCTTCTCCCCTTGGCGAGAAAGGCCGGGAGGTGCCATCACGCCAGACATACACATCGTAGGAGGTGGCATTAGCCGCTGCGGCCCAAGACAGATTCAGCGGAAGCGACAGATCCCCGATCCCGTTGGCAGGTTGCATGTTACTTACCTGCCCCGGGGCTTGCATCTGCGTCACAGTAATCTGGGCGGTACGGGCCGGGCCAGTTGCCCCGCAAGCAAGCGATGGGGTTACGGTTAGGGTATAAGTACCCTGCGTGGCCCACGTGATCATAGCCATATTACTCACCGGCGTTAGGGTGCCTCCCCCAGACAACGTCCAGGTATAGGTTACTCCAGGCGCTGCAGCCACCGAGTAGAACTCTGCCTCTGTACTGACACAAACGGTGGTTTTACCGGTAATGGCGACAGGTTGCACCGGGGTGGCACAACCTAGCGCAAAGGTCTGTTCCGCACTCTCCGTGGATTGACACTCCGACTTAGCTACTACCTTCCACTTATAGGTTACCCCGTTGACCAGCCCTGATGCCACCGAAAAAGAAGTGGTGGTAAGATCACTTCTCCAAGGCCGGGTGGGCGGAACCGGGGAGTTAGCCGCCCAGATGTACAGATCATAGGCAGTTGCATTGGTAGAGGCTCCCCAGGAGAAAGTAAGCGGCAACGACAAATTTCCGGCATTCTGCGCCGGCACCAGATTGGTTACCGCCCCCGGCTTAGGGGTAGTGACCACATCCACCTCAAAGGAAGTGGTTTTTCCGGCGGGCTCGCAGTTGCTGGTGACCTTCAGTGTAAGGGTATGCTTACCGGTAGAAGCCCAGTTCACGGTGACCTCTGCCCCTGCGGAAGAGACGATAGTCCCCCCGGCTGAAACTGACCATTGGTAGGTAGCGCCGTCTACCTCATTGACCGAATACTTACGGGTGCCCACACAGTTATTATCATCTTCTTCAGAAAGAAAATCTGGCACCACAATCTTGGCACAGAAGCTTCTTTCCACCGACGGGGCCGGCGCGTACACCCCGTTCCCGCTTTGGGCGGCTGTCACGGTTACTCTCCCAAAGCCATCTACCCACAGCAGGTTTCCGTTAAGAATCCGCGCTGGACCTGTCACACTATACGAAACCGGCAGGCCTGAACTGGCTTTGGCGTTCAGCGTAAGGGTTGTCTGGCCATCCCCATCCTGGTCCTCAATAGTAGCAAACTCAATGGTTTGGGCAGTCTGCCCGGTAGACAACCTCCCATTTCCGGAGAGCTGAACAATAATTACTTTCTCAGACCCGAAGGTCACATTACCCTGGCTGTACCCGCCCTGGTTGGTGACCACCGGGATGTCAGCACTACTGGAGGAACCCACGGCGACTACATTGCCCTCAGCATCCGTAGCAACGCCGGTTAGATTATCTTCCTCGGTAGAGCCGTAATAGGTGGCCCACTGCCGGGTACCGGAGGCGTTGAATTTGAGTAAGAAACCGTCTGTATAATCTTCAGAAGAACCCTGCAGTTTGTTAAGCCCCCCGGCAATGGCTTGAGTAGGCAATCCGAACCCTTCAGATGACCCTACCACAAAGATGTTGTTGTTGCGGTCGGCCACGATGCTTTTGCCCTGGTCTTCCTGAGGTCCTCCGTAATAAGTGGCCCAGGTACAAGCCCCGCTGTTGGTGAACTTCAGGATGAAGGCATCTTCCTCCCCACCAAACTGGCTTTGGTTGTAGGCACCCGCCAGGGTTTGCAAAGGGAAAGACATGCCTGAGGTGGTACCGGTCACCAACACGTTATTGGCTGCATCCACGGCTATCCTTCTCCCATAGTCCTCCCCGGTGCCGCCGTAATAAGTGGCCCACTGCCGAACGCCACCCCCTGAAAACTTCAGGATGAAGGCATCTGTTTCGCTGGAAGAGGCCACGCTGGGTTGGTTATAGGCGCCTCCCAGGTTCTGCACGGGCATTCCAGCTTCAGCTTCGCCAGTTACCCAGATGCTTCCATTCTGGTCCGTGGCTACCCCTATGGCCATCTCCTCGTTTCTGCCCCCGTACAAGGTGGCCCATTGCCGAACCCCATTTTGGTTAAACTTCAGGATAAAGGCATCATCATCGCCCCCGAAGGTGGCTTGGTTATACCCGCCGGCAGCCGATTGCACCGGGAAATTGCTACTGTTCGTGCTGCCCACCACTACAATGTTGCCCGCGCCGTCCACCGCGACATCGGTTCCCTCCTCGCCGGCATCGCCTCCGTAATACGTACTCCACAGTCTTGCGCCATTGGTGCTCAGCTTCAGAATAAAGGCATCCTGAAAACCCTTCAAAGCTGTTTGCTCATAACCGCCACCTGCCTGCCTTGGCAAGTTGGTACTGGAGGTATACCCCGTGACAATGACGTTCCCGCTGCCATCCACGGCCAGTCCAAGCGCCTCCTCGTTGCTGCCGCCCCCAAAAAACGTAGCCCATTGCTGCACCCCGTTCTTGTCAAATTTCACCACGAAGGCATCGTAGCTTCCGCCGTGCTGTGTCTGGTTATGGCCACCGTTGATGTTTTTGGTTGGAAAATCCTCGCTTAAGGTATTCCCGATGAAATAGATGTTGCCTTGTGCATCTGTCGCCACATCTGTGGCCTGCTCATACACCGAGCCTCCGTAATAAGTGGCAAACGGATCTATGATCAGGTCTTTGGTGGCATCATATGCCCCTACTTGGAATCCAAGGTTGTTTTTGCCTTTGAGTTTGAATGCCGAAGAAACTATTGCCTCTGATTTCCCTGCTTTTCTGTTCTGATAGGTATAAGGGGCTTCTTCTTTAATGCTTCCCAGCGGATGCTGAATCTGCAACTGGCCCTTGGCGTCAATGCTGATGTCAGTAGTTCCCTCATACTGCATCTGGATATCAGCGGGGTCACCGCCGGGGTGCACCACAAAGTCATATTTCACGCCTTCTGGGTTGGCGTGAAAAACCAAGTCTATCTTAGGATACACCTCCTGGTACACCAACTTCTGATACGCCGGCACCCCTGTGATTCCCTGCGGACAATGCGGTAAGTAGTAGTTATAGAATTCCGCAGCTTTCTGGTCGCTGAGGATGTTGACCTGGGGATTGGCATTGGCCAGGCGCATCACTACCTGCTGCTCCTTGCTCACCTCAGAGGCTTGACCCTTGTTTTTACCAGCACTCTCTTTCTGCTGAAAGGTATACACCACCCGGTCTGGCATGAAGTACAGTTGTGCCCCAGGAACCGTAGCCGTGTACGCTATCTTCTGGCCTGCACTTGCCTTTTCCAGTTGAACCTGTCCTTTGTTCTGGATGAAATGAACCGGCTTAGAGGGTTTAGGCGAACTTGCCTGTACCCGCAACACGGCTTGCAGCAAAAAAAATAACGCAAAAGAGAGCCTGATAGAAGAGTTTTTCATCGACGAATAGGTGAAAGAAGGGTGGTAAGGAAATTCCAGGGATAACAAGACAGAGAAACTGCCCAAGCGACAGGCAGCTACAAAGAAGCTTAAAAAGAGGTACTACGTTTGGGCTTGTCTTTATCCGGATAGCATAGGGTTGATTCTTGTAGTGGCAGAAGCCTTTCTGAAAGTATTAGACAGGCAACTGCACTTTATCCCCTATAAGCCATATAAAAGATTAGAAATATTAAATCCTAAGAGCTTACTTGTAAGATTACCAACAGCTTCCAACCTGATTACAAGTCAAGTATCTTTGAAAAATACAGTGCCCGCCTTATCTGATTTAAGGCTATTTTTTAGAAAAGAAGCTTAGAACGGAAAGGCTCAAGTACTGCGCTAGAGCAGTTATGGGCTTTTATCCTGTACCACCTCTGGAAGAAAGGATTTGATTTCAAATCTGAAGTTCTGCGTTTCAGACTTGTTTTTCCGTAAACAGGATGCAAACAGCGCAAAGGGACTTATAAGCCTCCCCATCTGGGTGACTACCTTTGTAAAAACAAGAAAGCCCCTGCAGTTCTGCAGAGGCTTTCTTGTTTTTAGTGGGCTGTTCTTAAAAGGGAGACTCAAAGGTCTCCAGCGTTGGAAGAATCTCGTCTTTCTCAGAAACCAGTGGAGCGTCAATTCCCCAGTCAATTCCCAAGGCAGGATCATTCCAGAGCAATCCTCCCTCAGATTCCTTGTTGTAGTAATTGCTGCATTTGTACTGGAAGATGGTGCCTTCCTCTAGCGCGACAAACCCATGGGCAAACCCGATGGGAATGAAAAAGGTGTTATGTTTCTCGGCATCAAGCAAGCAGGTTACGTGCTGCCCATAGGTAGGAGAATCTCTGCGAATGTCCACGGCTACATCTAAGGCTCTTCCGGCTACTACGCTTACCAATTTTGCTTGCGCGTAGGGCGCCTTCTGGAAATGAAGTCCGCGTAAAACTCCTTTTTTGGAAATGGATTTATTATCCTGGACAAAAGTTTCGGTGATACCGGCTTCAGCGAACAATCTGGCGCTGAAAGTCTCCAGGAACGCACCTCGTTCATCAGCAAAAACTCTAGGGGTGATTTCTACCACTCCCGCTATCGGGTAGCTCTTTACTTGCATAGTTTCTGGTTAGTTTATCTTTCTGGCTACTTTACCGGTAGCAGCTTCAATGGCTCTAAAATAACGGTCAATTACAAACTTCTCATCAAATTTTTCCTCGGCTAACCGACGGCTGTTCTGGCCCATGGTTTGAAGGGCGCTATCGGAAAGCAAGTATAACTGCTCCATTTTAGAGGCCAGATCAGCACCGTTCCGCACCTCGCAGAGATAGCCGTTGTATCCATCTACTACCGTTTCTTTGCAGCCGGGCACGTTGGTGGTGACAATTGGTTTAGCCATGGCGGCGGCTTCCAGCAAGGTTCTGGGGGTACCTTCGCGGTAAGAAGGCAAGACCACGCAGTCGGCGCCATGTACCACGCTGGCCACGTCATCAGAAGTGCCCAGGTATTCGAGCCAGCCTTCTTGAGCCCATTGCTCCACCAGCACCCGCTTGATCCCGATGTTGCCTTCCTCGTCAATTCCGCCTAAAAGTTGGATGCGCAGGTCGGGGTATTTTGCTTTCAGGAGCTTGCTGGCCTCCACGTACTCTACTAACCCTTTTTCATACAGCGCCCGGGAAACCATCAGGAAGACGAAGGGTGTCTGACGCTTGAAGGTGGCCGCAGGCTTGTACCTGTTGGTGTTGATTCCCGACCCGGGAATAACCTCGGTGATGGACTCGCGCACCAGTTTACGCTCCAAAAACAAGGCCTTGTCATCTGAGTTCTGGAAAAATACCTTGGCCGGAAACTGGAACGAGAACCGGTACAAGGCCATGGCTACCTTTGACACCAGGTTCTGCACAATGAACACGGTGCCCAATCCGGACACGTTGTTCACGGTTGGGATGCCCGCCAGGCGTGCCGCAATGGAGCCGTAAATATTGGGTTTGATGGTGTACTGCAGAATTACATCGGGCTCCACGGCTTTGTAGGCCTTCAGGAATTTGCGCACCAACAGCATGTCTTTGAACGGGTTGGTGCCTTTGCTTTCCATGGGCAGGTGTACAAACTGGCAACCCTCGGCCACCAGTTTGGCAGAGTAAGCGTCTTCCGGGGCAATGGCTACTACTTCATGCCCTGCCGCCAGCAAGGCCTTTACTAAGCTAAGTCTAAAGTTGAAGATGTTCCAGGACTTGTTGATGACAATGGCAATGCGCATGGGGTAGAATAAAGCAAAAGACAAAGATAGCAGCAGATTTGGCAGCAACCCGCTCCTACGGATAGAATCTGCCCGGGTTTATCGGTTTTAAGCCTCTTTGTGTTTACTTTGTGTTAAACCATTGCTCCTTGCAAGTACGTGCCTATGACTACTGCCTTCTTACACATCCATGTTCTGGTGGTCATCCTTTTTCTGATTCTGTTTCTGATCAAGGCATTCATGCTCTTTTTCAACAAGCATAAAAACCTGGACAAGACCCGATCTTCCACCAAAATGCTGGACATTGTGTTGGGTACGCTTATCCTGGTGTCTGGTGGCTATCTGGCCTTTAGCTACAACGGTCCTCTGCCCGGTTGGCTTCTGGTAAAAGTAGTCCTGGTGTTGGCCGCTATTCCGCTTTCCATTGTGGGACTCAAGCGGTACAGCAAGAGTATTACGGCTGCCGGGGTGCTTATTTTCCTGTACGTGTATGGCGTGGCCGAAACTAAAAGCCTGAAAATGCGTGATGATAAAGGCGATGCTGTTGCGGTTTCCCCGAACGGAGACGTAGGAACTGCCTCCCCTGACCCGGATAAGGCCAGCCATCCTATTTTAACCCAATTGGAAGGCACGCAACTGGAAAACACCAAGGCCGTCTACACCGCTTTGTGCGCTAATTGCCACGGCGAGGACGGCCAAAAAGGGGCCAGTGGTGCCGTGAACCTGCAGCAGAGCACCTTAAACGTGGAAGGCCGCCGCGAAGTAATTGCCAATGGCTGCGGATTAATGCCGGGCTACAGCTCCCAGCTCTCTGAGCAGGAGATTGAATTGCTGGCGCTCTATTCCACTTTGCTAAAAAAGTAACCAAACTACATGAAGAATCAACTCCATATAACTGCCAAAGAACAGGAAACCGCCGTGCTGGTGTCTGTTCCTGAATACCGGCAACCCGATGAAAAAACCAAAGAGTACCTGGATGAACTTGCGTTCCTGACCGAGACCGTAGGTGCCAAGACCCTGAAACGTTTTGTGCAGAAACTGGACAAACCAGACTCCAAAACCTACGTGGGCAAAGGCAAACTGGAAGAAATCATCGCCTACGTGAAAGAGCACAAAGTAGACATGGTCATTTTTGACGATGACCTTTCCCCGTCGCAGGTGCGCAACCTGGAGCGTGAGTTGGAAGTGAAGATCATTGACCGCAGCTTGTTAATCCTGGACATTTTCGCGCTACGCGCCCAAACGGCGACCGCCCGCGCCCAAGTAGAATTGGCCCAGTACCGGTACCTTTTGCCTCGCCTGACCAACATGTGGACCCACTTAAGCCGCCAGAAAGGTGGGGGCGTGGCCATGCGCGGACCGGGTGAGACGGAGATCGAGACCGATAGACGGATTGTGCGCGATAAGATCACGTTACTCAAAGAAAAGCTGGAGAAATTTGAAAAGCAGAACTTTGAGCAGCGCAAGTCCCGCTCGGGCATTGTGCGCGTTTCTTTGGTAGGATACACCAACGTGGGCAAATCCACCATCATGAACCTGCTCACCAAAGCCGATGTCTTCGCCGAGAACAAACTGTTTGCCACGGTAGACGCCACGGTGCGCAAGATGGTGATTGAGAACATTCCGCTGTTGCTTTCAGACACGGTTGGGTTCATCCGGAAGCTGCCTACCAAGCTGATTGAAAGCTTCAAGTCCACCCTGGATGAGATCCGGGAATCTGATTTGTTGCTGCACGTGGTAGATGTTTCGCACCCTTCGTTTGAAGAGCATATTGCCGTGGTAAACGACACGTTGAAGGACATCCAGTCTGCGGAGAAACCGGTGATCCTGGTCTTCAACAAAACCGACCTGTACCTACAGCAGCGCGAACAGGAACTAAGAGAGGAAAACCCCGAGGCTCTGCCAGACATCAACGAACTGCGATCCTCTTACATGGCCAAACAGCACACTCCAGCCATCTTTATCTCCGCCACTAACCGGGCCAACATTGATGAGCTGCGCCAGGTGTTGCTGGAACAGGTTTCCAAAATCCATTATGAGCGCTACCCTAACAACGCGCCACAGGTAGAGCAATAGTCGTTTAGGACCTGTTTTTCAGAAAGCAGGCCTTAAACTATAATTCAGGCTCAAAACAGAAGAAAAACATCTTCCATTGGACTCCTGATTTGATTAGAACAAGCCAAGTGCCGAAGCCTTTTGACTTTGTTCCGGGAGGCGGAAGAAGACCATTTCTCAGCACAACCATTTTCAGGCGCATTCAGTAAACATGAAAGCCACAGCTGCAAGACAGTTGTGGCTTTCATGTTATGAATGCCAAATGAAGACACTATATCTGTTACGCCACGCCAAATCCAGCTGGAAATACGAGGAGCTAAGTGACCATGACCGGCCGCTGAATAAAAGAGGCCGCACAGATGCTCCGCTCATGGGTCAGGAACTGGTTGAAAGGGAAATAAAACTGGACCTGGTCATTTCCAGCTCAGCGGTGAGAGCCATCACCACTGCCTCATTGGTCACCAAGGAGTTGAATTTAGCGCCCGAAAAAATTGGGGTGCAGGAAGAGCTTTACCTGATCACGGCAGATGACTTGCTGCTTTTCATTCAGTCTTTGCCAGATGAGTACAACCACGTGATGCTGGTGGGCCATAACCCAGCGTTCTCTGAAGTAGCCAACCGGCTTAGCACTGAGAAAAGCCTGGGCGACATTCCCACAGCCGGCATTGTGGGCTTCAGCTTTGATTGCGGCTACTGGGGAGAGATCTCGCCAGACAACGCCCGACTTCTCTTCTTTGACTTTCCTAAAAACTATCGCTAACGCGTGCCTGCCCTGCCACGCATAAACCAACCTGAATGGCGGCTAAAGATTCTATTGACGTAACAACACCTTCTTCGGCCAATCCTCCAAGCCAGGAAACCCCACTTATCAGTAGGGAGCTGAGCTGGCTTGCTTTCAATTACCGGGTTCTGCAAGAAGCCAAAGACCCGCGGGTGCCCCTGTTGGAGCGCCTCAACTTTATGGCCATCTTCTCCTCTAATTTGGACGAGTACTTCAAGGTACGGGTGGCCACCATGCGCCGCCTGGTCAAGCTGAAAAAGAAAACCCGCGAGAAACTAGAAGACGACCCTTCGCCGGAACTGGAAGCCATCATTGCCGAGGTTTCCAAGCAGCAGCAGGAGTTTGGCCAGATTTTCCGGAACGAGATACTACCGGAACTCCGCAGACAGCACATCCACCTGATTGACGAAACCGAGTGTACTGACGGGCAGCATAAAATGGCCCTGGATTATTTCCGGCGACAGATAAAGCCCTTGCTGGTGCCCATCATTTTCAGCACCAACCCCAGCCCGCTTTTCCTCAAAGACCAGACCGTGTACCTGATGATCCGCCTGAAACCAGGCCCTAAACAGGAAAATCAGCAAGAGCAGTACGCCATTCTGGAGATTCCAACCCAGAAACACGGAAGCCGCTTTGTGCAGCTTCCTGTTGAGCAGGGCGAGCACTATGTGATGTTGCTGGACGATGTGATCAGGGTAGGGTTGCCGGAGCTTTTCCCCGGCTTTGCCGAGGTGGAAGCTTATGCCGTTAAACTTTCCCGCGATGCCGAATTGGATATAGAGGAAGAGGTATCGGGTAATTTAATGGCCAAAATCAAGAAAAGCCTTAAAAAACGCGAGAAAGGCCGCCCCAGCCGATTGCTCTACGATCCTGAGACTCCAGAGCCCCTGCTGCACGCCTTGCTGGACCGCATCGGCATCACCACCGATGAGTTAGTGGTAGGCAGCCGGTTCCACAATTTCCGGGATTTCTTCGGCTTCCCTAAGTTCAAGATGCCGAACCTCTACTACGAACCTCAGCCGCCCCTGCCCCACCCGGTGCTGGAAAACGCCCCCAGCATTCTGGCTGCCATGAAAGAGCAGGAGTTTATGGTGCACTACCCATACCAGAAGTTTGACTACGTGCTTCGGTTTTTTGAAGAGGCCGCCAACGACCCCGCGGTCACCAGCATCAGTGTCACCCTGTACCGCGTAGCTGATAAATCAAAAGTAGCCAAAGCTTTGATCAGGGCCGCCGAACACGGCAAACTGGTGACGGTCGTGGTAGAACTGAAAGCTCGCTTTGACGAGGAATCTAACATCTACTGGGGCAGCAAACTGGAACAGGCCGGCGCCAACGTAATCTACGGCTCAGAGGACCTGAAAGTCCATAGCAAGATTGGCCTGGTAACCCGCCAGGAAGACGGACAGGCGGTACAATATGCCTACCTGAGCACCGGCAATTACAATGAGAAGACCTCGCTTATCTACACCGACCACGCCCTGTTCACCACCGACACCCGGCTTACCAATGAACTCAGCAAGGTGTTCAACTTTCTGGTAGACGGCGGCCGAGACCAAACATTTGAGCACCTAATGGTGGCGCCCATTAACCTGCGGGAGAGTCTGGTGAAACTGATCAGGCACGAGATGCAACTGGCACAGGAAGGCAAGCCGGCGTACATTGTGGCTAAGATGAATGCCCTACAAGATACCCGCATGATACAGCAGTTGTATGATGCAAGTAAGGCTGGGGTGAAGATTGAATTACTGATACGCGGCATCTGTAGCCTTATCCCGGGAGTGCCGGACTTAAGCGAGAACATCTCGGTGCGCAGTATTGTGGACCGGTACCTGGAGCATGGCCGCATCTACGTGTTTGGCAACGGCGGCGAGGAGAAAATCTACGTTGCCTCCGCTGACTGGATGAACCGTAACCTGAGCCGCCGGGTAGAGGTCGCCTTCCCGATCTACAACCCTACCCTTCGTCAGGAGATCAGGCATATGCTGGATATCCATATGAGAGACAACCAGAAAGCCCGCCTTTCAGATAACCAGTACTGGAGTTCTGAGGATGCAGGGGCTTCCATGCACGCGCAACAAGCGGCCTACCTTTACCTGAAAGAGAAAGCCACCCAAGCTGGGCTGCTTACCACCTCAGACGCGTAAGTACCCAATTTCTAGCAGCATAAAAAGTTGAAGCCCGCTATACAATCATAGCGGGCTTCAACTTTTTATTGGGTTCCTGTTTAGAAGCCATTTTCAGGAAAACAGCCTCTAAACAGGTAAGTAAAACTACTGCTTCAGGAATCGGCGCGGAGGCACCAGGAACAACTCTACGTTGAAGTAAACGGCGTCTTTAATGTGCGTCTCAATCAGAGGATTGGCCGTGCGTTGGCGTCCGTCATACACGTTAAACCGGTGGTTGTAGCGGTATCCAGACTCCAGGGCAAACCACAGGAAGTCATAGATTTCCCTATCCCAGCGGAGGCGGCCTTTGATCTCTGATTTCCGTAGCTCCACGGTCTCGTACTGATTGAAAGGCTCTGTGTTGATGTTGATGTTGTAGGTGGCGCCCTCAATGCGGTACCCCATATAGAGAAGCGATTTCTCTGAGAAATTACGCCGGAAAGTCACGTTTGCCGGGAAGATGGCTTCCACGCCCCATCTGTCGTTGAAGGTGCGGTTGTACAGCAAGGCAGGGTAAATGGTTTGCCGACCAAAAGCGTAGCCCAATTGAACCCCTACCCCATACGACAAGTAAGGACTTTTCTTCCAGCCGTAGATGGCCTCCATGGAGGTTCTCAGATAGCGCGTCAGGCTGATATCCCGATACTTGCCGTAATCTCCGTTTAGCTCGCCCTTCACCCTGAAGATGATGTAGTTTTTCTCATTGATGGGTCGCAGCATTACTAATTGTCCATCCAGAGACCGCAGGTTTTTATCCTCCAACCGTTGGTACAAAGGGTATTGCTGGTTCTCGGGCTCTTTGAAGTTGAACTCCTCCAGAAAGTACCCGGCCCCCAACACCAGTTTGAAATGAGGATTATTGACAAGCGGCGCATAAGCTTTAAACTCAAAGCGGTTACTTCTGAGCACATTAGCCCGGGCATCCTCCACATCGCTTTGCTGCCCCCTTGAATGCATGCCAAACCGGGGCAGCCGCTCATACCGGATAATGACTCCCTTGCTCTTGCCCATGCCTATAACAGACGGATTGGCGAGTTCCTGCGGATCGGTGGCGTGCTGCGCCGCCCGAATAGAATCAGTGAAAAAGCCTTGCGCCTGCGCTTGGTTTGCTGCGCTTTGCAGCATCAAGGCCCCCATTAAAGTCAGGCCCCAACTTCTGTAGCGAGACGCATTAATACAAAATAAAGTTGATGCCATGTTAAAACAGGAAGCCAAAGTTCAGGTTGAATAGTTTATCGTCTTCGCCTACAGAGTACGTGGCATTGATTACCGCCTGCTTGAGCACGTCAATCCAGATACCGCCACCCACACCTCGGTGAATCTTATTTGAGTTCTCGTTATCGGCCCAGACGCGACCGTGGTCTACCAGACCCATCACCCCAAACTTACCCGGGAACAGGTACACGTTAAATTTGAAGACCTCTACCCGCACCTCGGTGTTTTGGTAAAGGGAGCTGCGCCCGGCAAAACGGGTACGCCGGTAGCCGCGCAGGTTGGTAAGCCCACCCAAGGTGTTAGCCTGATAGAATGGAAAGTCCCCGAAGTTATGAGCGCCGCCAAACCGAGCCGCCAGGGTAAGCTGGAACGGCAGACGCGGCCCAATGTAGAACATAAACTCAGACCCAATGCGGCCGAAGTTCCTGCCTTCTCCGCCCAACTGGCGGGTGTAAGAAAACTCATTCAACCACTTCAGCCCGATACGGGGGTTGATAGGGGTACTTACCGCCTGCAGGTTCAGGTACCCTCTTAAACCGGTGAACTGCTCCATCCCGAAGACTTCCTCAGAGAAGATTTCATCCACGTACCGGCCAGGGTAATGCTGCAATTCATACCGATCATAAAAAGGCCCTATGCCCATTCTCACGAAATGAGTAAAGCTAGTGTTGATGGTAGGAGACACCATCATGCGAGCCAACCGCACACGGTAGTACTCAATATCATCCCGCTCCTGTTCTGTCTCGTTCCCCAACCCAAAGAAGTTGATCTGGTACTGGGGCCCGTAAATGGCGGCTTTTACCCCCAGGTCTAAGTTGTCATTGAAGACCTGCTTAAACTCTGAGTCATACCTGATGTTGTAGGCACGGGTGGCAAAGGCGTAATTTCCGCGCAGGTAATGTTCAGACGCGTACGGCTTTTTCCTGAATTTATGGTTGCGGTAAAGTAACCCACCACCCAGGAACAAGCCATCGTCTACGTTATACTCAATAGACAACCGAGGGCCTAGGTACGCTAATTTATAGTTATCGCGGTCATAGAGGTTGACGTCTTCGAAGGCTTCGGTTTTGTCTTCGGCTTCCTGGCTGAGGGTCAGTACATTTTTCTCGCCCGTGAAATCATAGACCTTGGTTTTACGCACCGCCCCCTTCACAAAGGACCTGTCTGCGATGGAGTCGTTGCCTTCGCCACCAATGATGCGCACCATAGGGCTGTTTCTCACGTTTCCGGTTACTTCAAACACGTCATCGCCGCCCAACCCATACAACCTGATCTCTTCCGTCTCTTTGTTGAAAAACAGCCTGCGGTAAAGCTCTTTGCTTACTTGTCCTTCTTTGTTGATTTTGCGCACCACCACCTCGGTCTGGTCATCTGAGATACGGTTTACTTCAAACCGCTCGCGCTTGTCTGACCCGGCAATGTCTACGTCCTCGGCTAAATGCACATAGTACTTCTCGGCCACCTGCGGCAACAGCTCCCTTCTTGACTTTAGTTTGGAGATAAGCTCAGGCCCAGAGATGGGGTACACCTCAGGAGGCATCTGCCGTACGGCTTCCTCAATAGCGGCGTCGGTCATGGAGGCTTTCACTTCATTGGCCAGCGCAATCCACTGCTCGCGGGTGACACTGGACAGGAAGGTGCGGTCTATGGTTAGAGCAGTCAAGTTAAGGCCTTTGTAATCGCCGTAGTCTTTGCCAAAATGCTGAAAGTTACGCACCGCCCACCGCCGGCTCACGAGCCACGGAATGATGCCATCGGCTTTGAAGAACGCAATGTCCCGGTCTTCAGGCACCGGCCGGTAGGTTCTGTTGTCTTCGCCTGACCTGGTTTCTACCCAACGCCACTGGCCTTCGTGCCGGTCCCAGTCCCCAATGAGCATGTCCAGTAGACGGGCACGGGCAAACTCCTGCTCGTTGACCCGGTTGTCATGGTCATTCTGCTTCCGCTCCAGTAGTTTCTCGGTTCCAATAATATTGGTGGCATTGCCCAAACTGGCTACGTCTGCGTGGTCTTCGTCGGCGTCTTCCTCTAAAAAGGCTACGGTGTTGTTGAACTCGTCCAGGTACTGGCGCAGGCGTGGGTCACTGGGCACATACACCAGCTTGGGGTTGGTGTGGTAAACCCCTGCGGCATCGGCTAACTTGGCGGCAATCAAGGCTCCGTACGGGTGCTGGGCCGAGATCTGGTCCTGCAACAAATCACGGGCGAAGGTTTCCTGCAAGGCCACCGGCAGCACGTTGGTGGGGTCTTTGTTCACTGAACGCAAGGTGTACTCCCGCCCCTCCTCATTGCGTAGTTTCAAGGAAGAAGTCTGTTTTCCGCCTCCTTTTTGGTAAGGCACCAAACCGCCGCGTTCCCGCTTCAAGTCCAGCAAAGGAAGCGTTACCGGGGTTTGCCATTCTCTGCGGTAGTGGTTTCCTAACAGCCCTTTCTTGAATGCGCCCGCCCCATAGGTGCTGTTGGCAGGCATGGTGATGGTGCTGTCTTTGTAGTCTTCTGTTGACACCGCAATCTGTTCTGCCTCCGGTTTGGTTTTGGCGTACATAGGCATCCGGAAAGACAGCTTGGCGGGTTCATCGTCATCGTTCTTGGCCCAGAACTCTACCCACGCCTCACCATTCTTATAGTAGTTGACGCGGGCATATCCCTGTGATTTCTCGGCGTAAAGGGCATCACCGCCGTTCTTCACGTGCTGCGTCTTACAACCCGCGCCACTCACAATGTGCGACAGTTTCCCTTGCTTGAAATACTGCAGGTTGTGCTCATGTCCGGCAGCGTAGACAATGTTGTCATACTTGTTGAATACGCCCATAAGCCCATTGATATAGGCCTGATAGCTAGGATGCGGAATATCTTGGGCAATACCACCGTACTTACGGGCCAACGGATAGATAGACCCAATGATAGGCAGGGGCAACACCCAAGCCTTTCTCAAAATGGTCAAAGGAAACAAGTGGTCGGTTAAGGTAAAGTACCCGCCGTGGATACCGTTACTGAACAGCGGATGATGGCCCACTACCACAATATTCTTGTCTTTGTTTTTCTGGATGATGTCCTCTAATTGCACCAACACATCTACCTCACTTACGGCTCCGCAGGGCGTATCATCGCCGTAGGGTTTATCATAGGGGTGCAGCCACCAGTGGGAGTCCAGCGCAATCAAGACGATCTCTTCTTCTATCAGCACCTCGAAAGGACCAGGGCAGCCGTTACCGGGCACAAAAAAGTCGGTACCGGCCACTATGTTACTATCGGCTAGGTATTCTTCTACGAAACGCTCTTCCCGCACCACGGCATTCCAACCGTCGGGGGTACCGCTACCACCACCCCAATCGTGGTTCCCGGGGATCATGTACTTCTCGCCCGGGTATCCTTTCAGAATGTCCAACTGTGCCTTCATGCGCTCCTCGGCAGTTTTGCGGTCGTAGGCGTCTGGCTCTGGCAAGCCGTTGTGGTAGATGTTGTCTCCCAGGTACACCACGGCACTTTTTGCCCCGGCCCGGTCAATCTGGGATTTCAGGTGCATCAGGGTTGGGTCGGGTTTATCGGTGAGCGGGGCTCCAGCGTCGCCAATCAGGAAAACACTGTAGATAATCTCAGAGGTGTCTTTAGGCGTTTGAGACTGCCAATCAAGTACATTGCGGGCATAATAAGGTTTAGAGACGGTACAGGCTTGCACCAGCCAGAAAACGGCAAACGGTAAGAAGAGGAGAATGTATTTTTTCTTCATGAACAATAAAAACAAGACTTTCCAATCTGCGGGCCCAGGTTCCAGGGAAATAGAAGCAGAAAGTACTCAAGGACGTAAAAGCTGCTCTTTATACGGAGAGCGGGCGTCCGAGATTATCCAGAACCTTCTAAATAGCTTGAGCAGAATATTTGCCTCTATGACGTAGGCACGAAGCCTAGGGTTAGAAGAATTTTTAGGATGCCACTTCTTACAGTTCTCTGGGGCTTTCTTGAAATACAAATTCCTATTTCTTCCCTTTTAGAGTCTTTTTCATGAAAACGGCTTCAAAGCTTGCACTATCAATTAAAATCTGTTGTGGACGAGTCACCTTCATTAAAATGGGTTTTCTGAAGGCAAATCCCTTAACTACAAGACCAATCCGGGGAAGTTGCTTCTGCCGAGGACCTTAGTTAAAAGTGCAACCTTTGTTTTAGGGGTATCTTGGCAAAAACAGGCCTAAAACGAAGCTTAGCTTAACTAGTAGACCTTACCTCCTTCTTACTGCCCAAAACGTTTTCAGCTAACCTTCAAAGCTGGTTTTGCGTTGTAGACCTGTTGGATTCACCTATAACCTAAACGGCCATCACGCTGTTTTAGACAAGTGCTACAGGCAATACCGCCCTCACCTATTCTATGGAAAACGAAGATCTCATCCGGAAAGCTGGCAACTATGTGTTCACGCTTTTCAAAGAGAAACTATCTAAAAAGTTAGTTTACCACAACTACAAACATACGTTTGAGGTGGTAAAGGAAGCCAGGGAACTGGCCGAGGGGTACACGTTGCCCCCAGAAGAAATGGAGATACTCATGTTGGCGGCTTGGTTTCATGACACCGGCTATATCACCACCTATGAGAACCACGAAGACGAGAGCGTAGAAATTGCCACTGCTTTTCTTAGGGAACACAAGTACCCCGAGGATAAAATTATGCAGGTGAACCAATGCATCATGGCCACCAAGCAAAGCCAGATCACGCACCATCTGCTGGAAGACCTTCTGGTAGACGCAGACATGGCTAACATAGGAAAGGACACCTTCTTTGCCACCGCCGAGTTGCTGCGCGTGGAATGGGAGATTTTCTTAAACCGCACCTTCTCTGACCTGGAGTGGGCGCAGTACCAATTAGACTTCCTGCTTTCGGTCTCTTTCCGGACCCAGCCTGCCCAAGCCAAGTACTCTAAGCAGCTCAGCAAAAACATACAGGACCAACGGGCACACCAACAGGAACTGGCCAAAAAGAAAAAGAAGAAGGAGAAGAAAAACCGCGAGGACCTGGCCCAGCCCAAACGGGGGATTGAGACCATGTTCAAGAGCACCTATGACAATCACATCAGTCTAAGTGCCATTGCAGACAACAAGGCCAACATGATGATCAGCTTGAACGCTATTATCATGTCCATCATTATCACGTACCTGGGTACCAAGTCTTCTATCATTGGGGCAGAGTTTACCAGAAACCCTATTTTGATGATCCCGGTGGGAATCTTGCTGGCCACTACCCTGGCCTCGGTGATTTCGGCTATTATCTCAGCGCAGCCGGAGGTAACCAGCTTCAGGTTACGGCCCAACAAGCTTACCAGCCGCCGTATCAACCTGCTGTTCTTCGGGAACTTCACCAAGATCCCGCTGGAGGATTTCCAGAACGGCATGCACGAGATCATGCGTGACAAGAACGCCCTCTACAACAACATGATCACCGATATCTATTACCTGGGTGACGTACTTAAAAACAAGTACCGCCTGTTGCGCATCTCGTACACCATTTTCATGATCGGGATTATCTTGACCGTGGTTTCCTTTGTAATTGCCATAGCTCGGTAACGAAACAAAGAAATCATAAAACAGAAGGGGCTGCCGTTTGATTACGGCAGCCCCTTCTGTTTTATAAGGTGTATAAGCGATTACTTCAGCCTATTGGCATACAGCTGCTCACACAGGTGCTTGAGCTGATGCAGCGAGGCTTTCATGAAGCCTTTTATTTGTTTGCGGCCAAAGTTGTCATAAAAATAATCTCCCACCGATACCCTGCTGTAATGGAACTCCAGCGTAATGAGGGTTCCCTCCTGCTCTTGGTACAGATGGTAAAAGATCAAAGAGTTAGGAAACATCTTGAAATTGGCCATCTTCTCAATCACCTCAATTTTATCAGCTGTCACCCGATTTTGGAGGGTTTGCATTTCTATAGACCCGCCTTTCTCCATGTCGCAGAAATAATTAGTGCCAATGCGGTTCACCTTTCTGGTATCAAAGCGCGCACTTTTCACTCGGTGCATCCATTTAGGCTTTAGCCGGTAATTCTGGACCACCCGCAACACCAACTCTACCGGGGCCTTGATATGATCCCGCAAGGAGAAGGTATTGGGGTACTGCTTATGAGTATGCTCTGCCTCTGGATCAGTGACCAGCAGACGCAACGGGGTCAGAAAGGCATATTTATACCGTACATCGCCCAGATGCTCGTAATTGTTGACTCCGTCTTTCAGTTGAGACCACTCAAAATTCTGAGAAACCACCTCTGGGTCTTGGGTCTTCAGGTACCCCTCGGTCATGAGCACGTATTCAGAGCCTACTATGCTGTTTTTAAGCAATCGGTGGGCCAAGATGACATCCGTGCCCATCAGTTTGATATGGTCTCGTATTTGGGTCACACTAATGCGCCCATAGTGCACCACTATTTTAAGGGTAAGCTGATTTTCTGATAGTTTTGAGCTGGACAGGATATCATCCCGCTCCATAATGCGAAGGTAGTTCTGGAAGTCCAGAAAAATTTGTTTGCATTGGCTTACAATCTGCTCAATGGCGGGCGCTTCCCCGATCTTGTAAAATAGGATAGCGTCTCCCTGAATCTCGCAGACCTCCATGTTCAGGATGTTGCCCTCAATGATAATCTCCAGTAAGTCAGCAATTAGGTTACGGCTGTACTGCACCCCGTTTTCATGCATGAAACGGGTAAAACCGCTTATATCCGGAATGAACAGCAGCGCGGGCTGCGTATCATCCGCCTCATGGGGTTCTATAGAAATATTGGTTACTGTTGACTCCATGGAATATCATCTAAGTCAGAAGCCGTTCAGTTGAAGTACTCAACCCATGCCCTCGTCTGTTGGGTTACAGCCAACGCCTCCTATACGTGAATACACCCTATTCCTTTGCCTTTCTGGCCTACTTGTTTAAAATTTTCCTGAACCGCTTCTTCCGCGCACCTTGAAAACACAGCTTACTCGCCTCTAATAGGCATACCTCTGGTTTAAGGCTTACAAAGTATGGTTTACGAGACAGGAACTGAAACTACTGCCTTTTACGGCACAAAGAGAGAATATATTCAACCAATGAATATTGATTTGAAGGGAATTCAAACCAGGAGCATTTTCTTACCTTTCCTGATTTACTAGGCTTTCAATAAAAAAAGCCTATAAACAAAAAAGGAGTGAAAGGTTCTCACTGAGATCCCCTTCACTCCTCTAAATTCTTCTTAGATCCTTCTTAGGAATTAGCGTCTGCGCTTTTAGGCTTACGGCCTCTTTTAGCACCTTTTGGCTTGTTTAATGAATCTGGAATTTGATTCAAAGCCTCATTCATTTGGCTAAAAATACCTAGCATCAATTGAACATCTTCTACATTCTGACAGTCGCGGATAACCTCCATCTGCATTTTGTCAAGCTTGCTTTTAAGTTGATCTCTCATAGTAAATGGGTCGTTGTAAATTTAAATCGTTGCAAATATATAAATTACCTTGAATCTTCAGCATAAAGCCGACAATTGTTCCTTCTTATTTACTCTACGAATTTAGAGCTCTAATTTGTTTCTTATTTAATGAATTACTCTTATTATTATTGCCTTATTGAAAAATATATTTGCTAAAACCAGAAATTAAACTGGTTTCCGCTAAAGAAGTCTGCAATGGTTTATTACCTTTAGCATGCCCAATGGGAAAAACATTGCTTAAACTATAAGGGCAAACAAGCCATATTTGATGCCTTTGATATTTTCTGGCAATTAATTTTGCTTTACTTTTGCAGGGTAGTTCTTGCTGCCTTTGGTTTATTGGCCCCGTAGTTCAACGGATAGAATAGAAGTTTCCTAAACTTTAGATCTGGGTTCGATTCCCGGCGAGGCCACATTCCTTTCTCCTCCATTATACCCGTTACAAGCCCTTACCTCCACAATTTCTCGTCTCCACAAATTAACTCAGGTAAAACCAATCAGTTTTTTCTAGCAGCGGCACTTTAATTATTGCAAAAACCCGGCTAGCGGCAACTGGTTTGCATTTAGAATAACACTATACTGCTTATCCTTTCTAAACAGAAAATTACAGCTTTACTTATCGGTTATTGTATAACAGGACTATCCTGAATTTCAGGTTTTCGGTTATCTGCATCTGTTTGCGTAATGCCTTGTGTTCCAAAAAGCCTGGAATAAACAACAAAATAACCATTCGTATAAAAGCACATTTCTTTTATTATTAATACGCAGTACATCAATTCAGCAACCCACCTCCATTCTGAAAACCTGAGACTTACACCCTAATTTCCTTTCAGGAAAAAAGTCAAGACCTAGAATTTTACTAGATAACGTGCTTGCTTCTAGATAACGTGCTTGCTTCCTTTTCAAAACAGGACCAACCTTTCAGGACCTGATTTCTTTTCTACACAAAGTATTGATTTCACAAAAAGGCTTTTCAGTTTAGAGCTGCTTTCCCGAAATGGCAATAAAAAAGGCAAAACCTTTAGGGGTTTTGCCTTTCTGTGTAAGTTGCTAAGTACTACCTGAGAATCACTTTCCTGACTTCGCTGTACGAGGGAGCTTCCAGTTTCACGTAGTACAACCCTTTAGCTAGTTTATTTAAATCCAGTGTTTTCATGTAGTGGGTCTCCGGGTCTTGAATAACTTCGCGGTAGACAACGTTTCCGATAACATTCATGATCCGGAGATCAGTTTTTTTACCTTCAAAGCCTTCTAGGGAGATGGTAATAACACCACTGGTAGGATTGGGGTATACAGACATAGATTGATCTTCTACGTCAACCTTTGCGTCACTCTTCTGTTCTGTTGGCAGCGGCCGGGTTCTCACCTGGGCTGGCAAATCATAGAAGGTGAAACAAATAATCAATAAGAGTATAAAGTGTTTCATGGGGGTTTCTTTATTCTTGAACTCGAAAACGATCCTGCGTTTGTATCTATTCTTAACGATCATAACGCGCGATGGTTTTGCATTTTACACTGAACAAATACTTAAATCTATTGTTTCAAATAACATTAATTGAATAATAACAACATCTAAACCAAGCCCTATGGTTAACCGTGAAGTCATTGTCATTGGAGGAGGATTAGCCGGTCTGGTGAGTGCTTTGCAACTATCTGGGCAGGGCGTAAACGTGACAGTGATAGAGAAGAAAAGGTTTCCTTTTCATAAGGTATGCGGCGAATATATTTCCAATGAGGTAATTCCTTTTCTGGAAAGCTTGGGGGTGAACATGGAGGAGCTAAATCCCGCTTATCTAACCCATTTTATGCTGTCTTCTCCTGCGGGACGCAGCTTGCAAACCCCGTTGGATTTGGGCGGTTTTGGCGTGAGCCGGTACCGGTTAGATCATTATCTTTACCTTATGGCGCTGCGGCAAGGGGTCACCTTCAGGCAGCAGACAAGCGCCACTGATGTGCGTTTTGACGTTAACACGTTTACGGTGACGCTCTCCTCTGGAGAACAACTTCAGGCACCGGTGGTGATTGGAGCATATGGTAAACGCAGCACGTTGGACCGCCGACTAAACCGTTCTTTTTTTGAGGAGCGCTCCCCTTACCTAGCGGTGAAATACCACGTGCGCACCCACCTGCCCAAACACGTCATCGCACTCCACAACTTCTCAGATGGGTATGCCGGGGTTTCCGCTATTGAAGACGACCGCTATTGCTTTTGTTACCTGACCACCCGCCAGAACCTTAAAAAGCATGGTACCATTGCGGCCATGGAAACGCAGGAATTAAGCAAAAACCCCTGGCTGCGCGAACTCCTGACCAACAGTGATTTCCTATACCCTCAGCCCGAGGTCATCAACGAGATCTCTTTTGCTCCCAAAGCTTGCCTGGAAGACCACGTGCTCATGAGCGGAGACGCCGCGGGCCTCATAACCCCCCTTTGCGGAAACGGAATGGCCATGGCGATCCACTCAGCGAAGATCCTGTCTGAACAGGTGCTCCGTTTCCTGAATGGGTTGCAGACCAGAGACCAGATGGAAGCCGCGTATGCAAGCGCCTGGCAGCGGCAGTTTGGCGCTCGGCTGCAAACCGGCCGACTGGTTCAGCGCCTCTTCGGCCGTCCCCTACTGTCTGAGCTGGCAGTGGCTAGCCTGAAAGTGTTGCCCGGTGCGGTGAAGGTCATCATGCGACGCACCCACGGCAAGCCCTTCTAGCCTTAGCCCTACTTCTTGCCATAACTTATTATAAAGGCTGGAAGCTTTTAAACTCTTTTTCTTAAAACAAGGCCTAAACAACACGCTTCGCCCATACCACACACCTAAAAGCCTGCGCCCACAGTACAACCCGGGCAGGGCAAAAAGAGTACTTATACCCAGCAGGCGATGATCCCTATCTGCCGAGGGCCCTTGCAAAACAATCTGGTCCTTTAAACATCTTGCCGCTTTTTTTGCTTATACTTAAGATATGAAGAGTTACCTCTGCGCCATCGGCACGGCTAATCCACCGCATGCTTTTCCTCAGCAGCAAATTGCTGATTTCATGGCCGAGGCCCTTCAGCTAGACGAGCAAGATACGCGCAAGTTAAAGGCCTTGTATAGGGTATCGGGCATTGACCAACGCCACACGGCCCTGCCCGATTACGGCCGCCAAAACGGGGACTATGAGTTCTACCCCAACACTCCGGGCCTGGAACCTTTCCCTACTGTGGGCGACCGCATGCAGCAGTACCGGAAAGCCGCGTTGCCACTCTCAGTAGAAGCCGCGCAGGAGTGCCTGTCCCAGATTCCGGACATGGACACCAGCCTGATCACCCATCTGATCACAGTTAGCTGCACCGGCATGTACGCCCCGGGCTTAGATATTGAACTAGTAGAGGCCTTAGGGCTGCCCACCCAAGTGCAGCGCACCTGCATTTACTTTATGGGATGTTACGCCGCCTTCAATGCCTTGAAAGTTGCCGATACCATTTGCCGCGCCGATGCCGATGCTCGGGTGCTCATTGTCTGCACCGAGCTGTGCACGCTGCATTTCCAAAAGCAACCAGAAAGCGATCACCTGGTTTCCAACTCCCTTTTTGCCGATGGCGCAGCGGCCGTCTTGGTAAGTCCCAAACCGCTTTCACCTTTATCGCTCAGGGTAGATGCGTTTCATTGCGATTTGGCTCCCTCAGGGCATAAAGACATGGCCTGGCACATCCACGATTTTGGGTTTGAGATGACGCTTTCTTCTTATGTACCGGCCTTAATTAAGCAAGGCATTGGGCAATTAACGCAGTCGCTGCTGCAGAAACTGAACCTCAAGTTAGAAGAAATAGACTTGTTTGCCATTCACCCCGGCGGTCGAAAGATTCTGGAGGTGATTGAGCAGGCGCTGGGCTTAACGGCCAACGACAACAAGCACGCCTACCAAGTGCTGCGGCAGTTCGGGAATATGTCATCTGCTACGGTATTGTTTGTGTTGCAGGCCCTGTGGCAGGAACTGCAGCCCGATCGCCACGAGGCCCCTATCCTTAGTTTTGCCTTTGGGCCGGGGCTTACCCTAGAATCCATGCTACTCTCGGTGCACTATGTTTAAGCAGCGGTCCACGGAGTTGGAGTTGATGGATGACCTTACCCTCGCCAGTGAGGATCTGCGCCGCAACCTGCAGGAACTGGAATTCATTAATATCTGGCTAGGCGGTCATGATGTCGTGCGCCATGGCTTAAACCAGATCATCAAGCACCCGCTTTTCGCCTCGTTTCCTGAAAAGAAGCTCAAAATAGCCGATCTAGGCAGCGGCGGCGGCGACACCTTACGCATGGTAGCGCAATGGGCGCGGCAACACCACCTTGCGGTAGAATTGGTGGGGATAGATGCCAATGCCTTCATGCTCCAGTACAGCACCTCTCTTAGCCAAGATTACCCAGAGATCTCCTTCCGTCAGCACGATGTCTTTTCCCATGAATTTGCCCTTGAGCAGTTTGACGTGGTGATTTGCAGCCTTTTTCTGCACCATTTCCAGGACGAGGAATTAGCATCTTTGCTGAAACAACTGAAAAGCCAGGTGCGGGTAGCCGTTCTGATCAACGATATCCACCGGCACCCTTTGGCTTATTATTCCATTAAAGGGCTGACTAAAGTTTTCTCCCGCTCGTATTTAGTCAAAAATGATGCGCCACTCTCGGTGCTGCGGGCTTTTTCAAGGGAAGACTGGCGGCGCATTCTGGCCAAAGCCGGGATTACCGCCTACCAGTTGCGCTGGCGGTGGGCGTTTCGCTGGCAAATTATTTTTGGCCCTGTTTCAGAAAAAGCGAAGCAAAACGGAATTTAATTTACTAACTTACTGATACATAAGTCAATACACGTATTTACCGCATACTTCAAGGCAGAGTAAATACGTAGAACACTTAAGGTTAAAAGCGTAGCCCGTTGCTGTCTACGCGTATTGTTTCACCAAATTCTTACCCATGGGCCGAAGTTCCTCTAAACATTCTGTTCAGTTTTGGCTGCTTTTAGCGGCATCCCTCCTTTTATCTGCAATGGTCATCAGCCTGCTCTTTGAGATTATGAAGGCGATGGTCTATTTACTTCTTGTGCTCCTCCTGGTGCCGGTCATCTACCTCGCACTAAAACGCTCCCTTCCCTTCTTCAGGGCATCAGACGCCAAATTGAAAACCCGAATTTGAGTAGAGTTTAGCAGTTAGAGGCTAGGTAGTAGACCCCTGAAAGTCGAGTATCTAGCCTTCAACTACTATTGTCTTAAAAGAAGATCTGCTGGGCCAACCGGTAGGTATTGGCGTGTGCCTCCACAATGTCTGCGATGCGGGTAGAATAACCTCCGCCCATGCTGCAGCACACGGGCACCCCGTGTCGGTGACACAAGTCCAGCACCAATCGGTCACGCTCTTTACAGCCGGCAATGGTAAGGGCCAGTTTGCCAAGCTTGTCAGACCCCAGCACGTCTACGCCGCTCTGGAAAAACACGAAGTCGGGGGCCACGCTCTTCATGAGGGCAGGCAGGTGTTCCTGCAAAAGCTTTAAGTAAGCCGTGTCTCCTATCCCATCGGGCAGCGGAACGTCCAGGTCTGATTTTTCTTTGTGCAGCGGATAGTTGTTGCCGCCGTGCATGCTGAAAGTAAACACCCGTGGTTCGTCTACAAAAATCTGGGCGGTGCCATTTCCCTGATGCACGTCTAAATCCACGATGAGGATTTTGCTGGCCTTTCCTTCATCCAACAGGTACTGCGCCCCCAAGGCATTGTCATTGAGCAGGCAGAATCCTTCTCCCCTATCTGTGAAGGCGTGGTGGGTACCGCCGGCAATGTTCATGGCTGCCCCGTGCTCCAGAGCATAAGAGGCCGCCTGTACCGTCCCGCCCATGATGATCACTTCGCGGTCCACCAATTGCTTTGAAAGCGGAAAACCAGTCTTCCTAATCTCGGAGGGGGTAAGTTCCAGGTGGCGTAACCGGTGCCAGTAAGAAGCTTCATGCACCCGCTCAATACGGTCTTCTGATAAAGGATCTGGCCTGAAGAAATTCTCCTGCGTCACGGTGCCTTCGTAGAGAAGTTGCTGGGGCAGCAGTTCATACTTGAGCATCGGGAACCGGTGATTTTCCGGGAGCGGATGCGCGTACTCAGGAGACCAGGCTATTTTAAGCATAGTGGAAACTCAAATCTATGTTTAGGACTATTCCCATCCTTCGGGCTTATCCCCATCCTAATGCCTAAGTGTCTAGGGTAGATGTTTGCTTGCAACATTATAAGCACGAGACAGTATAAGAGGTACAACCCACTTTTCTAAAAAGGGTTTTATGTATCCATCCCAAATGTACTACCTACTATGAAAAAACTTTGTTTACTTCTTATAAGTGTATTTTTCTTTGAAACAGCTCAGGCTCAGGAGCGTGTCTTGAACAGGGGCGTCATCAACCATAACGAAGAATCTGGCGGCGGAGAACGCACCAACAGCGGTTTCGGGGTGAAAGGTGGGGTACTTTTCAGTTCCCTGCAAGGCGACGGCAAAGACATGCTGGACAACTTGAAATCTTCAACCAACTGGCACGCCGGATTTTACTCTCAGTTTAGTTTGGGCCGGGTTTTCTCTATCCAACCGGAGGCACTCTACACCCGCCGCGAAGTAAACGCTGATGACTCGGATCGCCAGTTTGATTATATTGATGTTCCGGTACTGGGCGTAGTCAACCTGACGGATAATGTGAGCATCCATGCGGGCCCTCAGGTGGGAATAATGCTAACCGCCAAGCAAGACGATAAAGAGATAGACAAAGAAGGCCTCAACACCTTTGACTACGGTGCCGCGGCCGGCTTGGAAGCCCGGGTTTCTATTTTCAGAGTGGGCGGACGTTACTACCGCAGCTTTTCAGATTTAGGAAAATTTGATGCCGCCAACGCCAATCGTGCCTTGAACGACATCAAAGCAGGAAACTTCCAGATCTATTTAGGCGTAGGATTCTAGCAAGCGTTAATTAAGGGTTTTTACCAAGGAGGTGTTTCTTAGCAGAGACACCTCTTTTGCTTTCATGGCATTTCGCCTCTCTTTTTGGCCTTCCCTTTCAAAACCGCCCATAAAACATAAATTAATTTCATGGCCTGAGGTTTTCCCAGACAACGCCAATTGCTACAAAACTTCCTTGCTAAACCTCTCTGGCCATCCCTTATAAAAGAGGGAAATAGCATCGGTTTAGGGTCTTCTGCCCGCTCCTTTGCACCGCTTAAAAGGCGTTAATTTTAAGATAGCCTGGGCAGGATGAGGTAACGTTAGTATTTATGGTACTTTATTAAATTATCTATATGTTAAAATCGTATATAGCTGTACTTTAGTATAGATAGAATCGTTACATTGGTATGAACAACCGCACCCTTATGTTTCCGCGCAAATTCTTTTCCGTTTGCTTCTTTCTTTTCAGTTTCTTACTGGCGGGTACGGCAATGGCCCAGGCGCAGAAGGTTCCTATGGTGAAATTACCGCACCTGCAGCAATACCTGAACTCCACTTCAGACACCACTTACATCATCAACTTCTGGGCTACCTGGTGCAAGCCCTGCATTGAGGAACTTCCCAACTTTGAGGCCCTGCAGCAGCAGTACAAAGGACAACCGGTACAGGTTGTTTTGGTTAGCATGGACTTTGCGAAGGATTACGAGAAGAAAGTGATCCCGTTTGTGAACCGCCACAAATTGCAGAGCACCGTTTTCCTATTAGATGAACCAGACCAGAATGCCTGGATTGACCTGGTAGACCCTTCCTGGAGTGGCGCCATTCCGGCCACCCTATTGGTGAACAACGCCCGTAAACAGCGGGTCTTTCTGGAGAAACCCCTCACCTTGGCGCAACTGCAGGACTATATGACCACAAAATTCTCTAAAAACCCTTAACCCCACCCTTACTTATGAAAAAACCTTACTACTTACTTTTATTGCTGAGTGTATTCACACTATTAGGCACGTCTGCCTACAAAGCCGCTGAGGGTGGCTACCAGGTGGGCGACAGCGCGTCTGACTTCAAACTGAAGAACGTGAATGGGCAAATGATCAGCCTCAGAGACCAGAAAGAGGCCAAAGGCTTTATTGTCACCTTTACCTGCAATACCTGCCCATACGCAAAGCTGTACGAAGACCGTCTGATTCAACTGCACCAGAAATATGCGTCCAAAGGCTACCCGGTTATTGCCATTAATCCAAATGACGTGACCGCCTCCCCTGGTGACTCTTACTCCCAAATGCAGAAGCGGGCCAAAGACAAAGGCTTCCCGTTTGTGTACCTCTATGACGAAACCCAGGAAGTGGCCAAGCGCTACGGGGCTACCCGCACGCCGCACGTCTATATTCTTACCCGTTCCGGCCAGGACCTGAAAGTGTCTTACATCGGGGCCATTGACGACAATTCTGGTGACCCTGAGAAAGTGCAGAAACGGTACGTAGAGGCCGCTCTTAACAACCTGCTCACCGGCAAAGCGGTGCCGCAGGCCAGCACCAAAGCCATTGGTTGCACCATCAAGTGGCGCAATAACAGCTAAGCAAACCTACCCCTAAAACGAGGCTGCCGCTTCGGGGCTGTTTAATGAAAAACAGCCCCGAAGCGGCAGCCTCGTTTATGAACCTTAAAAAAATCCTACTATGCTTTACGCTTGGGCAGGAGGCGAATTTTTAGCTTTATTTTGTGCCAGGTGTGTTTCTTTTACTCCGGCCATCCGGGCTTCCACTTCATACTTGTTGTTGTAATACCCCACCCGCAGTGACTCTACAAAATAGAGCCACAAAAATCTGAAGAAGCCATGTTCCTGAAATTGACGCACATGGCAAAGTTCATGGGCCACCCAGGGGGTGTCCTTCAGAAAAATATCTTTGGAAACTCCGCTTAAGTGTATAGTTTTGCCCAGCACCATCGCCACGTTGGAGCTCTTCAGTTTCCAGCGGGCAATACGGGCAAAGGGTGAGTTCTCTACTATTTTTAACTTTTTTTCAAGGGATTCCATCTTTTTTATTTTGCCAAATTATACGCCATTAAGGCCTATCAGGCTGCATTTCACTTCTTTTTCCTTTTTCTTTTCCATCTAAAATACTAAAAGCGGCTTTATACGAGTTTGTTTTTAAAAGGTTTCATTTTTACCTTTGAAATAGTGAGAATATGTTGGGTATCAACAAACTCACGGTAAAAGGGCTTTCTTCCTGTTTTTTGGGCGTCTCTGACGCCGACAGCTGGAAGGGCCGCGAGGTGGTCTCTGCTGCAGCCGGTACCACCCGATGTTTCACCATTAAAACAGATGATGAAAAGTTACATTCTGTCTGCACTAGCCTTAGGCTCTGCGTTTTTGTCCTTCTTTTATGAAGTACAACCTTCTTCAGCCACTACTTATTCTGAAGAATCTCTTGTGATCACCCCATCAGAACAAATTCAGGAATGGGCTCTGGCACACAACAATTTCAGCACCTCTGATCCCCTCAGCGAGGCGCCAAAAGAGAAAAACCTTTCGTACAAAGACTCTCTTTTCTACAACTACTACTCCCAGTCTTTGGGCCTTCACCTGGATTACGATGAAGACAAGGCGCTACTGGAAACCGTAGCTGACTGGATTGGCACCCCTTACCGTTCTGGCGGAAACACCCAACGCGGCACAGACTGCTCTGGGTTTGTCAGCAAAGTCTACAAGCAAGTGTACGGCATCACGCTTACCCACAGCTCCCGTTCCATGTTCCATGAAGTGAGCCGAGTATCAAAAACCGCCATGGAAACCGGCGACCTGGTTTTCTTCCGCCGCGGCCCCGGTCAACCCATCTACCACGTAGGCATTTACTTAGAAGACGGCAAGTTCATCCATGCGGCTTCTAACGGCGGAGTGATGATCAACTCCCTGATGTCTCCTTACTACAAGAAAAACTTTTACGCAGCCGGTAGAGCTCTTTAATACCTGTTGCTTTCAAATAGAAAAGCGCCTGCTTCTGGTTTACAGAGCAGGCGCTTTTTTGTGCCCCTGGTTTCATAGGCTTTCCCAGAAAAAGGTTTGAAAACACCTGAAATAATAGAACCGCTGCGTCTAACTATTTACTTTAAATCAAGTATAAAAGATGTTACCAGCCAGAACGGGTTCAAGTGGTTCAGCAGGGAGGTAGCGCCTTTGTTTCCCCTACTTTTTTTGTTACTTCGCCTTTGGCCTTTTAACGTGTTCTGGCCTTTACGCCTACTGTTTTTAACCACAAATCTCATATGGAAAACGAAACCCACAACAGCAAGAACGTTCATGAATCTTCGTTCTTCAAGCGCTTCATTCACAGGGCTGAGGATTACCTCAAGCAGCCGTTGCGCATAAAGCAACTCTTGAACGATGCCTACAAAAAAGCGAGCGAACGCAAAGACTTTGGCACCATTGCCGCCGAGGTCATGGAAAGCCTGGGCACGTTAACGCGCCTGATCAAAGCATCAGTTTCTGGGGAGTACCATGGTATCCCTAAAAACACGGTAGTAATGGCCGTGGCGGTCCTTATCTACTTCCTGTCGCCTATTGACATGGTGCCCGACTGGATTCCGGTGATTGGCCTCCTTGATGATGCTACGCTGCTCGCCTGGTTTATGACCAGCATCAAAACCGAGATGGATAAATTCCACGCCTGGGAAGCCACGCAACCTGACCGTGGTGCCACCGCAGGTGCAGGTGCCATGGTGCCTTCTTCTATGAACGTAGACACTTCTGCCCACACACCTAAATACGAAAACGAAGCAGCGGGCCAACATGGTTCAAACCGCTTATCGGCTCCGTCTAGCTCAGGCGTGGGATCTTCGGGCTCCCAGCAAAACCCAACTTACGGCGAGGGCAACATGCAAATGGGGAACAACTCTTCGGGCTCCCAAGGGTCTACCGGCGGCATTATTCCAGAGCAAAACGACATTCCGGTGACCAGCTACCACTCCGTGGAAGGCACTCCCATCCAGGAGATAGACCCGACTGCTACCCATGATGCCGCCCCTACCGACCACGGCGTGCCTTCGGGCTACGGCGAACCCGAGGTACGAGGCTCTACCACCGACAGCACCCGCGTTCCCAGCAGCAACAGCTATGACACTGACCACGGTGGAAACGTACGCTAAGATTGCATGATGGAGAGATAGCATGAACTAAAATCATTTTTCACTCTCCCTACGGCTTATCAAAACAGAAAAGACGTCTCTTATGGGGCGTCTTTTCTGTTTGTGGCAGGCGAAAAGCTACTTTTCCGGGATAAGGAAAAATAGCTTGGCAGGCTGTATCTTTGTGATAGATATGGAGCGAAAGAAAAGTACCCCCGCCCTTACCAAGGGGATTCTGGAGAAGGAGATTGATACCATAGGCCTCGTGCAGTTTGTACCCAGCGCTACGGCCAAATACGTTAGAATCAGCATTAAACCCGGGAAAGGCGTGCGGGTGACCTTACCCAAACGCGCCACTTTGGCCCAAGCCGAGGCTTTTGTACAGGAGAAAGCCGCCTGGATCAGGAAACACCTTTCTTCGCAGCAGCAGGAACAACAAAAGAGTACGTTGTTTTCGCCGGAGGTTGAGTTCAGGACCCGTTTCCACCAACTATTGTTGCTTCCGCACCCTTTACCAAACTGCAAAAGCCGCATCAAAGAGGGCATCCTGTACGTGTGGTATCCTGAGCAGGTCACCTGGGAACACCCAGACATTCAGGACTACATTAAAAATGCCGTTGAATACACCCTGCGGCTGGAGGCCAAACGCTACTTACCCCAACGGGTAGCTTACTTCGCACAGAAATTCGGGTTCTCTTACCAGCAGGTCACCATCAAAAACGCGAAGACCCGCTGGGGCAGCTGTTCCCACACCAACAACATCAACCTGAACCTACACCTCATGCGCCTGCCAGAGCACCTCTGTGACTACGTAATTCTGCATGAACTGGCGCATACGGTTGAGAAGAACCACGGCCCCCGTTTCTGGGCTCTTTTAGACAAAATCAGCGGAGACGCCAGGGGTCTGGACAAACAGATGAAGGCGTATCGCTTGCAGGTATTTTAAGGAAGTTCTGAGTCTTGAGTTCTAAGTTCTAATTGGAAAAGGAGGCATTTCCCGTTTAGAACTGCTTTTCAAAAACGAACCAAAACCCTATCCACCCCTACCCCTCCTAGGAGAGGAATCCTCTCATTAAGCAGATCGAAGTACGTCCGCAGGACGATGTAAGTATTGCAACAGTTCAAGCAGTAGAAAACTCACATGCGACTTCACCAGCGGAGGGCCGCCTGCGTAGCCCGAAGCAAGGAGAAGCGCAAGCAACGGCGGTTCTAGCAACAATACCGTAAGCTCCCTATGAAACAGATAGCATTTATCAGGTGGTACCTGAATGAAGAAAAGACTGTTTGAGCGTCAGCGAGTTTCTTTTCTTCTTGATTCTTTTGGTTACTTTTCTCATCAAGGAGAAAAGTGACAAACCTCCAACCGGAGGAACAAGCGCCGGAGATAAAGTAAGAAGGCAGCAAAGGGTAACTACTATAGAATATGTATCCTAATATGCTAAGCCAGAAACCGCCTTTCCTGACGCTAGCGCCTCACTGAAGTTGCAAACTTCAGATAATGATAGGTCCAAGTTGAAAACTTGAACCATGGAACTTAAGGGGTCATCAAGTACTTCCCATTTCAGAAAACACTCCAAGAACGCTTCTCCTACCCTCATAGAAAGAAAGGCAGAAGGAAAATCCCGCTGCCTTTCGAAGTCAAAAAATGAGCAAATATATAAAGGGTTAGCTAGCCTGGCGCATGGTGTGGGTAGACACGTAGTTTACAAAATCACCCACGGTATTAAGCGGTACTTCATCTGGGATGACAATCTTGAAGCTCTTTTCCAACTCCAGGATAATGTCTACCACATCCACGGTGTCAAACCCAAACTCTTTGCTTAGGTCCGCAGAAACCCGGAGACGAGAAGGCTTTATCTCCTTGGTTTTGCTAATGATTCTAACGACTTGTTTCGTAACAGAAGGGGTTGTATGTGCAGTAATCATATAGGTAAAATTAAAGGGTCCTTATTCAAACAAATCAGCCTACCAGCACCGCTTCTGGCTTGCGGCGTTTAGAAAGCACCCGATTTTTGATTTTCTCATTGATCAGGTACATCATAGGCACTACCAACAGGGTAAGGAACGTAGCAAAGCTTAACCCAAAAATGATGGTCCAAGCCAGAGGCCCCCAGAAGGTCACGTTCTCGCCGCCCAAAAAGAAGTGCGGATCGAACTCCGTAAAGAGGGTGAAAAAGTTAAAATTCAAGCCAATCGCCAGCGGAATCAAGCCCAGGATGGTAGCGGTGGCGGTCAGCATTACCGGACTCAAACGCGTTTTACCTGCCATCACAATCGCTTCTTTCAGTTCCATTCCTTCGCCCATCAACACATCTGTGAATTCAACCAGCAAAATCCCGTTCTTCACCACTATCCCTGCCAAAGCGATAATCCCAATCCCGGTCATCACGATAGACATATCCATATTAAAGACAGAGAAACCTAGCAATACCCCTATCACAGAGAAGATAACTTCTGATAAAATTATCAGCGATTTTGAGACCGAATTAAACTGCGTCACTAAAACCAAGAAGATCAAGCCCATAGAGGCAATACCGGCCAGGGAAAGGAAATCCATAGTCTCTTTTTGGTCTTCCTGCTCACCACCCATCCTGATCTCATAGCCCTCGGGAGCCGGGAAACGGTCTAGCGCCGTCTGGATGTTAGCCACCACTTCATTGGGGTTGTAGCCGCCCAGCACGTTAGACGAAAGGGTAATCACCCGCTTCAAGTTCTTGCGTTTGATGCCCCCGTAGGTAGTGGAGTATTTGATGCTGGCGACCGCCGAGACCGGCACCTGCCGCACCATACCCGAGGCGTCTCTAAAGGTGAGCACCATGCCCATGAGCTGGTCAATGTTTTTGCGATACTGCTCAGCTAGCCTGATTTGGATGGGGTACTCGTCCTCATCACGTTTGAACTTAGAAGCCTCTTTCCCAAAAATGGCCGTCCGAAGTTCAGAACCTATTTGAGCAGTACTCAGCCCTTCGCGGTTAGCGCGCACGCGGTCAATCTCCACGGTGATCTCGGGGTTCTTGTCTTCCAAGTCAGTGCGAAGGTCCTCAATTCCACCAATTTGGGCTGAGTCAAGGTAACGCTGCACGTTTTTGGAGACCTGGATGAGCCCGGCGAAATCTTCGCCGGCAATCTCCACCACAATAGGCTTGCCTACCGGCGGACCGTTTGCCTCCTGCTCCACCGCGATTTCGGCCCCTGGAATTCCTTTTACCGCCTCGCGGATTTGATCCAGGTACTTAGCGGTACTCACACCGGGCTCACGATATTGGTACTCCACAAATGCTACAGTCACCCGGCCCTTGTTAGACTCCGCTTGGCGGCTACCTGCCATGGGATCACCGGCACCCACCGCCACGTTAGAAATTACAGACTCCACGTTGGGGTTCTTCTCTCCTACCACTTTGAACACCCTCCGTTCCACCACCTTAGTAATAGAATCGGTCACCGACTGATCCGTACCCACGGGCATGCTGATGTAGGTGTAGATGAAGTTGGGATCACCCTGCGGAAAGAACACCACCTTGGGCGCTCTGAGGGCGGTTACCACAAACGAGAGGAAAAGCAAGCCCACTACAAACGCCACCACTTTGTAAGGACGTCGGCCTATCAGCATCCAGCGCAACAAGCCTTCGTACCGCCGCATGAAAGCAGGCAACGCTTTTGTTTGAAACTTGTTAATCCAACCGGTGAAAACGAACTTGTTCAAGGCCACAAAAGCCATGAGCACCAACACCAGGCTGCCAATTCCAATCCAGCCAAAGGCGAAACTCAGCAAGGACAAGCCTCCCATGATGAGCATACTCAACCGGAAGTTCTTTCTCTCTTTCTCTGGATTGTGGCCTCTTTTCATAAAAGACACCGCAAACACCGGGTTGATGATAAAGGCCACCACCAGCGACGCCATCAGCGTTAAGATAAGCGTGATAGGCAGGTAGAACATGAACTCGCCTACAATGCCGGGCCAGAACGCCAGGGGCAGGAACGGTGCCACGGTGGTAAGCGTACCGGCTAATACCGGCAGAAACACCTCGCCCGCCGCCATCTTCGCTGATTTGGCAATGTTCCAGTTGGTCTCATGGAAGATGCGGTGTGTGTTCTCAATCACCACAATGGCGTCATCCACTACAATCCCCAGCGCGAGCAAGAAGGAAAAGAGCACGATCATGTTCAGGGAGAACCCAATCATAGGCATGATTAGGAAGGCGATGAACATGGAAATAGGCACCGATAGCCCTACAAACAAGGCATTGGTGGTACCCATGAAGAACATCAAAATCAAGGTCACCAGAATAAACCCGATGATAATGGTGTTGATGAGGTCATTGAGGGTGTGGCGAGTCTTGTTACTCTGGTCACCGGTGATGGTTACTTTCAAGCTCTCAGGCAGCGTGGTGCCGTGCGCTTCTTCCACAATGGCGTTGATCTTGTCTGAGGCCTCAATCAGGTTTTCGCCGCTGCGTTTTACGATGTTGAGCGTGATGACCGGCTGATTATCCAAGCGGGCGAAACTCTCGCGCTCCTCAAAGGTATCAGTGACTTGCGCGATGTCCTTTAGATAAATATTACCGCCGTTCAATGATTTCACCACAATGTCGCCGATGATGCTGGGATCAGTGTACTGGCCCACCACGCGCACGGCCCGTTTCATGTCGCCCACGCGCACCGTTCCTCCCGAGATGGTCATGTTTTCGGTGAAAATGGCTCGCTCCACGTCACCAAACGTCACGCCGGCTACCTGCATCTTGTACATGTCCATGTTGACTTGTACTTCCTGCTCCAGCGCGCCTACAATGTCCACGCGGGTGATCTCGGGCAAGGTTTCAATGCGGTCCTGCAGGTCCTCAGCAAACTGCTTCAGTTTCTCGGCACTGAAATTCCCCGAGAGGTTCACGTACATGATAGGCATCTCAGAGAAAGAGATCTCCTGAACGTTGGGCGCCTGCGGCAGATCGGTGGGCAGATCGGTTTGGGCTTTGTCCACGGCATCTTTCACCCGCTGCTTGCCCACTTCCACGTCCACATCGGTGTTGAACTCCACATTGATCATCGCGAAGTCCTGCATGGAAGTAGACGTCACCCGTTTCACCCCGTTCAGCGACTTGATCTGCTTTTCAATGGGCCGCGTGACCAAGTTCTCCATGTCGGAGGGTGACGTACCGGGGTACACCGTCGTCACAATCATGGTGGGGATCACGATGTCCGGGAAGTTCTCTTTCTGCAGGCGGTTATAAGCCAGAATACCCGCAAGCGAGATAATGAGCGTAATGATGTAGATACTGGTGCGGTTATCAATGGCCCAACTGGTGGGCTTGAATTCCTTGATGTTATGAGACTGTTCCATTTGGTTGGATGTTTGGGAAACCCATCAGACGCGGAAAGCGCGTTTTAGGGCCTCCTTTTGAAAAACTCCTTAGAAACTCACCGGCTGGCCCTCGTTCAGGTTCTGCGCTCCGGCCTTAATCACCTGGTCATTGGCAGCCAAACCCGTCAGAACTTCCACCTTGCCGCCGTAAGAGGTACCCGTGGTAATGTTGCGTTTCACCGCCACGCGCTCACTGCCTTTCTGTTCCACCACGTACACAAAGTTGCCCTGCTCATCTTTCTGCACAATCTCCAGCGGAAGGGTAAGAGCATTTTCTTTGGCGTAATCCTGGATGCGCACTACGGCCACCATGTTCGGCCGCAGGTTCACTTTCCCTTGTTCTGAAGGTTTCACCCCCAGTTCCACCGTAAAGGCGCGGTTAGACGGATTGATGTTGCTGCCCACCACGCGCACCGTGGTCATGATCTCCTGATTCAAATCCGGGAAGAGCACCAGGGCATCATCGCCTTTCTTGATCTTGGCGGCGTACGCTTCAGATACTTCGGCCACAATCTTACCGCTGCTGGCATTCACCAACCGGATGATGCCCATGCCGGGAGCCACCGCTTCTCCAGATTTAGGAACCACCTGGTCCACCTCACCCGAAATAGGTGCTTTCACGATGTATTGGGCCCGGGCAGCCTGCATAGCGGCCAATTGGCGCTCCAGACTTTCCACGTTGTTCTTAGCGGTCAGGAACTGGATTTCGGTGCCGATTTTCTGATCCCAGAGGTTTTTCTGCTTCTGGTACACCGTGCGGGCCAAGTCCAGGTTAGGCCGAAGGGCGGCAATCTGCTGATCCAGTGGTCCTGGGTCTATGGTAGCCAAGGTCTGTCCGCGGTTTACACGGTTTCCAGGATCTACGCGCAGGCTGGTGAGCACGCCTGGTACCTTGGGGCTCACCATTACGTTCTGGTCAAAGTCCACGCGGCCCTGCACCTCCAAGTAATGGCGGAAGGTTTCGGGTTGCACGCTCATAACGGAGACAGGAACGGCAGCCACTTTTGGCGCGCCTCCCTTGCCTTCTTTCTGCAGTTCAGTTTCCAGTTGGGTGATTTGGGTGGTGAGCTCGGCTTGCTGCTTTTTGAGTTCGGCTAACTGGGTGGCTTTGTCTTTTTCGGCGCAGCCGGAGGCAAGCAGGGCCATGGAAATAAAGCCGGTGAGGAGGTATGTTTTCATATTCTTGCTAAATGAAAGGTTCTTGCGGATGGGTTTATTTCAGGAGTAAGGCACCGGTAGCACGGTCAGCGTCTACCTGGGCGATAAGGGCGTCATAGAGGGCACTGTAGTAGCTGGTCTGGGCAGCGCGGAGGTCGGTCTCGGCGGTGATTACTTCCAAGTTGGAGCCTACACCCTCCTGGTACTTGATGCGCGACACCCGGGCAATCTCTTCGGCCAGTTCCAAGTTCTGGCGCTGGGCCCGCAGCACACTCAAGGTGTTTTCCACAGTAGCATCAGATTGTCTCAGTTCCAGATCGATGCCTTGCTGGAGCTGTTCAAAGCCTAATTTCACGTTTTCGAGCTGAATCCGGGATTGCTGCACCTGATAGCTTTTGCGCAAGCCGTCAAAGATGGGCACCTGCAGACTCACGCCTACCACTCCAAAGTCAAACCAGTTGCGGGTAGTGGTGTTGTTGGCCCCCGCTTTCACATCCAGCAGTTTGCCGGCCGTGTTGCCCACGCCGTTGTAGCCGTAGTTGGCATTGAGTAACAGCCGCGGCCAGTATCCCGATTTGATGTTCCGTTGTTGCAAAAGGGCCAGATCGCGCTGGGTCTCCAGAATGGAGTATTCAATGCGGTTGGCGTACTGAAAGCTGCTGTAGTTGATTCTGGGTTTGGCATTGGCCAAGCTGCTTTCGTTTAATTGGTCGGTGAGCAGAATGGGCTGCGTTTGCGGAAAACCCATCTGAAACTTGAGTAACTGCTCGCCTAACACCAGCAGACGTTGGGCTTTGTCGCGGTCAATCTTCAGGTTGTTGTAGCTTACCTTAAGCCGGTCAACGTCCAATTTTTCCACAAAGCCATTGGTGTTCATGACGGTGGTCTGGCGCAGGAGCGTGTCCAGGCGGGCAAGGTTCTGGTCCAGCAACTTGATCTGTTCCCCGGCCACCAGCACGCTGTAATAAGCCTTGCTCACCTGTTCGGCTACTTCTATTTCACCTTGCTGGGTGCTTTTCCGGGAAAGTTGGGTGTAGGTAGAGGCTGCTCGTAAGCCAATTAAATAAGCCCCGTCAAAGAGCAACTGCGAAGCCGAAAGGGCGGCGGCACCGGTCCAGGGCTGCACAAACGTAATCGCCTGGGGTCCTGACATCCCCTCCGGTACGGTATAGGTGGGCGTGAGCACGATGTCTTGGCCTGAATTAAGTTGCTGCTGCGTAATGGTGAAGCTGTTGAGCTGCCCGCCCCCTCCAAACGCGCTGAAATCCACAATGGATTTTTGCTGGATAAAGTTGTTGCTGATGTCAACGCCGGCATTTACCTGCGGCAACCCGATGGCCCGCACCTCCCCCACTTTGGCTTTGTCAATCTGTTCCTGGTTGCGCAACGACTTCAGGTTAGGGCGGTTCTGAAGCGCGTACTGAATGGCCTGTTGCAGCGAAAACGCCTGCTCCTGCGCCATGACGGGCCTTGGAGCGAGTAAAGTAAGCAGCCAGCCTAGCAGAAGCCAACTGACGGAGATGCGCTTTTTCATACCTTATTCTTCTTCAATAATCTGTTTATAATGGTTAATCAACTTATGTCCTTTGAGTGTCGCCAGGCCCAGCATGAAGTGCTCCAGCAAGGCGATCTGTACTTTCTGCAGGTCAAATTGGGTGGCGGGATAGTTCTCTGAATCAAACCCCAGCTCCACCTCGGCCAGACGCAGGCGGGCCAGGATCTCCACGTCAATATCTTCCCGAAAGAGCTTCTCTTTGATGCCCCGCTGGATGTGCTCTTTGGTCTGTTTCAGAAAGAAATGGTTCTTGTGCTCCTGCCACAGTTTCCAAGAGGTGGGATGGTATTTCTGTAGATCGTAAAAAATGCTCGGGTGCATCTGCCGCATAATGCCCCGCACCATTTCCACAATCTGGAACATGGCCTCCATGGCATTGGAGGCGGTGGTGATGGCCTGGCTGCACGTACCTTCCACCCGCTGGATATACTGCTGCATGCTTTCAAACACCACTTCGTCTTTGTTGGCGAACCACTTGTAGATGGTCTTTTTAGACACCCCCAGGTGCGCCGCCACATCGTCCATTGAAACTGCCTTGATTCCCTTTTGGGTGAACAGGGCCAAGGCCTCCTGCAATATCCGGTCTCTGATTTCCATTCGTTTTGAGTGAATACGGGCTAAACCTAAGGAAACATTTTTTGTTTCCAAAGTTTCCGGCAACCAAGTTTAGCCCTTTGGAAACCGCTGATTTTCTGAACTCTACAAATAATCACATCTGATTACATGGCGGAAGAAAGCTACCGTGCAAGAGGCATATCCGAAGTGTTAATTCTGACCAACCCCATAGAAAGCCGAATGAAACGGGACAATAGCTAACCGAACTGGTTCCTGTTTTGGACCTGGTTTAGAGAATACAGCCTCAAAACCCCACCGATGCCTTCTATTCTTTCCTTTTTATCTCACAGTAAACTTTTTTTCAGAGGCGGCTATTTCTTTCGACTGCTTTCTAGATCCCTAGGACGGCTTTCAGTTTAGGATAACCGGTTTTACTCAGCGGTATGCGGGTGCCGTTCCGGAGCAGGGCCACGTGGGTTTCCTTTTCCAGCGGTTCTATGCGGGTGAGTTGGTCCAGAGCCAGAATGTATGAGCGGTGCACCCGCACAAACTTGCCGTTCTCCAGCGTTTTCTCATAGTAGCCCATGGTCTTCTTCTTCAGGAAACAGCCATAGGCGGTATGGATTTTCACGTAATCGTCATAAGCTTCCAAGTAGTGAATGTCGTGCACGGGAATGATCCGGATGTCGTTGTTCACCTTCACCACAATGCGCACCTGCTCCTCGGGTTGTTTGGCGGTGATTTCCTCCAGCACTTTCACGGTTGTCTCTGCCGCTGGTTTCTGCTGTTTTTGGCGCCATTTCTTTAAAGCGGCATCAAAACGCTCTTGGGTAAAGGGCTTGAGCAGGTAATCCACAGCGTTGGTCTCAAAAGCTTTGATGGCGTACTCGTCAAAGGCGGTGGTGAAGATTACGCTGGGCACTGCCTCCACCAATTCCAGCATCTCAAAACCGTTGATCTTGGGCATCTGGATGTCCAGGAACACCAACTCGGGCTGATGCTGCATGATGGCTTTCACGCCCTCAAACCCGTTGTTGCACTCCTGCACCATCTCCATGTCGGGGTAGTTTTGCAGGTACTCGCAGACAATGCTGCGGGCCAAAGGTTCGTCATCAATTACCAAGCACTTGATCATGATTTCTGCGGAATTTTAACGGTGGTGATGAAAACGTTGTCTTTCTGATGGGTGCTGAGCAGGTCGGTGCGGGCGTACAAGAGGTACAGGCGCCTGCGTACCGAGTCCAGCCCGAAGCCGGTGCCCTGCTTATGCTGCAGCAGCGCGGAGTCAAAAGGATTCAGGGTACTGATGACCAACATGGAATCCTGCATGGTGGCGGTAATCTTGATTAATATATCGTCAATGGTGTCATAGAGCCCGAACTTGATGGCGTTTTCCACAATAGGCTGAAGCAGCAGATAGGGCAACGTCCCGTGCAGGCTCTCTTCCTGGTAATCTACCTGGGTCTGCAAGCGGTGCCCGAAACGCACTTTCTCAATCTCCAGGTAGATCTGCAGGTGCTGCAGTTCATCCGCAAGGGGCACCATGGTCTGGTCGTCTTTCCGAAGGGTGCCTCTCAGGAAATCAGAAAGCTGCTGCACCATCTTCTTGGCTTGGTCGGGTTGGGTTTTCACCAGCGCACTAATGGAGTTCAGGCTGTTGAACAGGAAGTGCGGTTGTAGTTGCTGCCTGAGGTTAAACAACTCGGCTTCGCGGGCCAGTTTCTCGGTGGCGGTTTTGCGTTCCTCGGCTTCCTGCTTTTCACGGGCATAAAACCAAAGCCAGTTCTGCAGCACAATGAACAGGATCATGAGCCAGGCGAAGGCCAGCCGCACAAAAAACGTTTTATCTACGAAGGCCAAGTATTCTTTCTGCGTGCCTAACAGATACTCTAATCCGGTGTCCCAGAGCACCAAGCTAATCATAGCCACGCCCAAGCTCCACCCCATCAAGTACACCACCTGCCGTCCGCCGGGGCGATAGAAGCGCAGTGCCAACGACATCACGTATCCGCTGCCCACCACCAGACCACTGCTTAAAGAGGCGTCTTTCCAGGCCAACTCTACCGGGAAGCCTGCCTGGTAAATCACTGCGGTTTGCACCACGGCCCATAGCAAAGCCCAACCCAGGTACAGCAGAATATTCTTAAAGGAAGACATGGAAAAGCAGGAATTTGACACGTAGCTCGGCGCGACCGCCCACATTAGTAACTCTTGATTTCTATGCCCCCAAAGAGCACCGTTCCTTTCAACACCAGCACCTTGTCAGATTCTGGGGGTGCCTCCACAAACACTCTTTTGTCATCTATGCCGGCAAAGACGGTGACCACCTCAGAGCGCACCTGCCAATGCGGCGGAATGATCAGGCTCACGCCGCCAAAAAGTTCGGTGATGTTCAGAATCACCTCGCCCTGCATGTCGGCGTGGGTCAGGTTGTATTCGGCCCCGCCGCAAAAGGTCACAATATCACCGCCCTTGAAGTCTTTCGTGATCACGTTTTTTTTTATTCCGCCAAATACCGCGGTGGCCGTGAGAAAGTCCTCTTTAGAGGGATTGGGGTTTGTGTAGGTAGGGTTAGTGAAGTTCGCCTTGTTAAAATTAGGCCCCTGCGGACCAAAGCGTCTTACGTTTTTGAGGTGTTTTTCACAGGTGTGCCGGGGTTTGAAGATCAGCCACAACCCGGCCACCATGATAATGATGGGCCACATATAAGCCCTGAGGCGAATACCAGGCACCAAGTCTTCCAGAAGAAACACCCCCCCAATGATGATGGGCACTATAAACCCAGGATTGCGGAAGGAGTGCTTGATCCCGGAGAAAAGCCCGATCACGATCAAGAGCACCTTCCAAGAGAATACCCATTTGGGCAGCATAATGGCGTTCATTTGGTAGGCCAGCAAAACAGCCCCTACCCCGATGATCAATAACCCGGCGGCTACCCGGCCTCCCCTGCTGGTGTGTCCGCCCCACCGCTGGTAATCGCCTACTCGTTTTATGTGTGGATTTTCCATAACCTTGCTGATTTATGTTCCAAAACTAGGCAGAACCTCTGCGCGCTACAACGGGTATTAGGCTAAGCCCAGCGGAAAGTAGGTGAACGGCGGTTTGGCGTAGGTAAACGGAGGGGGGATTTGTTGTTTACCGATTCTTTTGTGTACAGGTGGTTTGTTTGTTTTGGAGAAACGCTGTTATCTGCGTGGGTTTAAAAGCTTAGTTATTTTGTTTGGGCTTTTGTGTGCTCAAGGCCGCGAGGCCTCGTCTTCCGGCCTCACGCTCCTGTTTTAGCCTTGGCCGGTAGGCCTGCCTGAGGCACCAGGTCTAAAACAAAGGCGCTCTGCCGGAAGACTGGAATTGGGTTCTTCTACCTTTTGCGATGCATAGCCACCATTATCCATGGTTCAAGTCTGTGACTTGGACCTACCATGATCTGCAGTTTGCATCTGCAGTGAGGCATCAGCCTCAAACTATGTCCAAAGGGAAATATGTGAATGTTATCAAAAGACCTATTTCCTCTGTTTTAGATCCAAATTACATAAAACAAGCCTAAATCTTATCAACCAGTCAGACAAGGCTCTGCTCTTATGGACAAAATCTTACGCAATCCCCATTAATCTTTATCTTTGTGCTATGCTATTGGAGAACATAAAACGGCTGACCCAAGAGGTAGAAGCCTATGCTATAGAGAACAAGGAGCAACTGGAGACCTTCCGGAACACCTACGTGAGCCGCAAAGGCCAGATTGCCGCGCTGTTTGACGAGATGAAAACCGTTGCCCCCGAGCAGCGCAAGCAGGTAGGCCAGGAACTGAACCTGCTAAAGAACTTGGCTCAGCAGAAGATGGACGGCGCCCAGGAAACTTTGGAGCAGAACGCCACACCAGACGCCTTGGCCGGCCTTGACTTCACCTTGCCGCCGGTACCCAATACCTTAGGGAACCGCCACCCGCTGGCCCGCGTGCGCGAGGAAATCATTCGCATCTTTGAGCGTATTGGGTTCAACGTATCAGAAGGTCCTGAGATGGAAGACGACTGGCACAACTTCTCGGCGTTGAACTTCCCCGAGAATCACCCCGCCCGCGACATGCAAGACACGTTCTTCTTGAGCAAGAACCCCGATATGCTGTTGCGCACGCATACCAGTAGCGTGCAGGTGCGCGTGATGGAGCACCAGAAACCGCCTATCCGCACGTTATCACCGGGCCGCGTGTTCCGGAACGAGGCCATCTCCGCGCGTGCGCATTGCGTGTTCCACCAGGTAGAAGGCTTGTTCGTAGACCGGGGCGTGAGTTTCAAGGATTTGAAGGATACCCTATACCACTTCGTAAAGGAGTTGTTCGGGCCTGAGACGCAGATCCGGTTCCGTCCGTCGTTCTTTCCGTTCACCGAGCCCAGCGCCGAGATTGACATTACCTGCCACATCTGCAAAGGCAAAGGCTGCAACATCTGCAAGTACAGCGGCTGGGTAGAAATTGGCGGCAGTGGCATGGTAGATCCACAGGTTTTGGAAAACTGCGGCATTGATTCTAAAGAGTTCTCCGGGTTCGCCTTCGGGATGGGCATTGAGCGGATTACCATGCTTAAATACCAGATCAAAGACCTGCGCCTCTTCACCGAGAACGACGTCCGTTTCCTGCGTCAGTTTGAGGCTATTTAGCAGGTTTTGTTCCAGCAATTAGTTGGCTCTAGTCTGTTTCAGGGTGGTTTTCAAGAAAACTGCTCTGAAACAGAAAATTTTCTGGTTTCATTTTCAGAGACTTATCAAAAAAGATAAAATTTTTCCAGACCAACACTTGCGCGTTATCACTGCATGCCCTACTTTTGCATCATCATTTAAGGCCACCCGCCTGAAACGATAAACTCCTCCTTAGCTCAGTCGGTTAGAGCACATGACTGTTAATCATGGGGTCCTTGGTTCGAGCCCAAGAGGGGGAGCTTCTAAATCAGCCACTTACGAGATAAAACTTGTAAGTGGCTTTTTTGTTTGCATACAATTTGCATACAAATATTTGTTTTCAGACTTGGAATCGAGGCTTATCCTCTCGAAAACATTGCAGCAGAATCCCTATCTTTTATCTACTACCTTAGCCCAAGAACAGGCCAACCCTCAACTCTTTCCTAAATTTGTTTTTACTCACTTTTCTCAAACTCACCAATGGAAAGGTCAAAAGAATAAAGCAAGCACCTTAACCAATAGTGATTTTGATTTGAAAGCAGTACCCGGATTTGATTTTGGGAATGTATTCAATTCCCAACCCTAGGAACATACCTGTGGGCACCCCTTTTATTCCAACCTTTTCATAGCTTATACTACAAGCCAGCAAGTATCTCGAAAGCTTATTCTATATTTCCAATATTATATAATTAGTTTTTATACTTTAAATTAGCCTTCCATCTATCAGCAGTATGACCTCCTCCAACTTCAGTTACTTAGAAGAAGAATTTCCCATTCTTTTTAACATCGGGCAATCAGCTGAATATAACTTACATCAAGACCCAGTTACTTCCCTTTTCAAGATTAGGCTCTTTGGGGAACGGCTTACTGAAAAGTTATTTGAAGAGCATGCGCTGGAGTTCCCGTTTGAGAACAGCTTTCATAACCGGCTTAAAACCTTGGAGTATGAAAGGGTGCTGCCATCTAATATAAAAGACCTGTTCTTTCATATCAAGGAGAAAGGAAATATTGCCGTGCATCAAAGCAAGGCAACCATTGATGACGCAAAGCATGGCCTTTTCTCTGCCTTTAAGCTTAGCAAGTGGTTTTATGAGACCTATGCAAGCACTCCTAAAGACATAGCAGCTATTAAGTTTCATTCACCTGAGAAGGTGGATACCCGGCACGCGTTACACCTTCTAGAGCAAGAGTACAAAGATTTAGAGCAGAAATTTCAGCAACTATTAGAGGAGCGCGAAACCAAGGGCTTACCAGAAGAAAAGCAAATAGTCATTCAGCAAAAGTCTGAGAAAGCGGCCAACAAGATTGAAATGTCTGAGGCTGAAACCCGCGAACTTATTGACGCGCAGCTAAGAAAAGCCGGGTGGCAAGCAGACACCAACACCCTCAACTATAAGAAGCACCAGACGCTGCCCCAGAAGGGAAAAAATCTGGCTATTGCCGAATGGCCCGCTGGGTCCAAATGGGCCGATTACGCCCTCTTCATCGGGCGGGAACTATACGGAATTGTAGAAGCCAAAAAATACGCTCAGGATATCTCCACAAATCTGGCGCAGTCAAAAATCTATGCAGAGTTGGTGGCCGCCAAACACGAGGCGGTGCTGCTAGGCGAATGGGCAACCTATAAAGTGCCGTTTCTGTTTTCTACTAACGGCAGACCGTACCTGGAGCAGATTAAAACCAAGAGCGGTATCTGGTTCCTGGATGTGCGCAAGGCCACCAATATCTCCCGCCCGCTGCAAGGGTGGTACTCCCCTGCTGGCTTGTTGAAATTGCGTGAACGGGATATACAGGCAGTAAACCAGAAGCTAGAAAATACGCCGCTAGGCTTCCTAAAAAACAAGAGTGGTTTAGGCTTGAGAGAGTACCAGATAAAAGCTATTCAGGCTGTTGAGCAAAAAATCATTCAGGAGCCAGATGAACGCAGGGCGCTTGTTGCTATGGCTACCGGAACGGGAAAGACCAGAACCATCATTGGGTTGTGTTACCACCTCATTCAGACAAATAGGTTTAATCGCATTCTTTTCTTGGTGGACCGCACACTGTTGGGCATTCAGGCCATCAATTCTTTTAAAGACAACAAGGTAGTGGACCTGAACACCTTTGCCGAGGTGTATGATGTGAAAGGCTTGAAAGAACTGGTGCCCGACATTGATACACGTCTGCAATTTGCCACGGTGCAAAGCTTGGTCAAACGCCTTTTCTACAATGACTCAGAGGAAAATGTGCCTTCGGTAGACCAGTATGACTGTATCATTATTGATGAGGCACACCGTGGCTACCTGCTGGACAAACAACTGAACGAGGAAGACCTGGGCTTTAAGGACCAGCAGGATTACATTAGTAAGTACCGCATGGTGCTGGATTATTTTGATGCTTACGCCATCGGATTAACGGCTACTCCAGCATTTCACACTAAAGAAATCTTCGGCTCTGCGGTGTATACCTACTCGTACCGCGAGGCAGTGGTAGACGGGTTCCTGATAGACCATGAGCCGCCTTATCTTATAAAGACTGAGCTCAGCGAAGGGGGCATAACCTGGCAGAAAGGCGAAAAGCCCAAAGCCTATGACAAGGAAAGCAACACCATCATTGACCTGGAAGAACTGGAAGATGAGCTGCAGATAGACGTGGCGGGCTTTAACAAACTAGTGCTTACCGAAAACTTCAACCGCACGGTAGTGCAATGCCTAGTACAGGAATTAGACCCTGGAAGCGATGAGAAAACGCTCATTTTTGCTGCCACCGATGCCCATGCTGACATGATAGTGGGCATGCTGAAAGAGGAGTTTCACTTAACAGGCAATGAAATACCAGATAATGCCATTGAGAAAATAACTGGGGCCTCGTACGACCCACCCGAGCAGGTAAAGCGCTACAAGAACGAGAAATACCCTAATATTGCCGTCACCGTTGACTTGCTTACCACGGGTATTGACGTGCCCCAAATCTGCAACATCGTGTTTTTGCGCAAAGTGAAATCGCGTATTTTGTATGAACAGATGCTTGGTCGCGCCACTCGCCTGTGCGGAGACATAAAGAAAGAGACCTTCCGAATTTATGATGCCGTGCGCATTTACGAAACCTTGCAGGACTATACCCAAATGAAGCCGGTGGTGGTGAATCCGCAGGTAACCTTTGAACAACTGGCGCAGGAACTACCAGCTATTGACACCAATGAGCGGGCTAAGCAACAATTGGAGCAAATAGTTGCTAAGCTTCAACGCAAAAAGCAGCGCATGACAAACCACCAGCACGAGCAGTTCCAATACAAAGCGGGTGGCACCGACATTGACAGTATGATTACTCAATTACTAGAGCAACCGGTGCAGGTGAATGTGCAGCAGGTGATACAGTTGTCTGGCCTCTGGAAGCTGCTGGATGAGATGAAGCCCGAGGAACCTGTGCAATACGTCTCTGAACACAAAGACAAGTACCTGAAAACCGAACGCGGTTACGGCAAAGGCCAGAAACCAGAGGATTACCTGGAGAGCTTCGGGCAGTTTATCAAAGACAACCAGAACCAGATTTCCGCGCTCAACATCATTTGCACCAACCCCAAAGAGCTGAACCGCCAAAGCCTGAAAGAACTGTACCTGGAGTTGGATGCTAAAGGCTTTAACTCTACTTCGCTGAAAACAGCATGGAAACAAGCCAAGAAACAAGACATTGCCGCCGATATTATTTCCTTTATCAGGACCATGGCAATGGGCAGTGAACTGGAGAGCCATGAAACCCGTATTAAGCGGGCCGTGAACAAAGTGCGCGGCCTGCAAGCTTGGAACAAAACCCAGCTCAATTGGTTTGACCGCTTCGAGAAACAGTTATTAGCAGAAACCGTGCTGCAGGTAGAAGACCTGAACGAAGACCCTTTCAAAGACGACGGCGGATTTACGCGGCTGAACAAAGTATTTGACCACCAACTCACAGAGGTCATCAATACCATCAATGATTACCTGTATATCCAAACCGCATAATTGCAATCCATCAATAGAAATTGAAAACCTGTTTATAGCCTCTTATTAGGAAAACAGGTCAAAAACACTCACCGCCACATTGGCGAAAAAACAATCAACAATTTAAAACCTACAATTAGAATATGAGTGCCGAAGAAATTGCGAACAAACTGTGGAACCTGTGTAATGTGCTGCGCGATGACGGCGTCACCTATCACCAATACCTGAATGAACTAACCTATATCCTGTTCCTGCGCTTGTCAGAGGTGAAGGGCTTCGAAGAGGCTATTCCCGAGGAGTACCGCTGGGGCAAGATAAAGGGCCTTTCTGATAATAAAGACCTCTTTGACACCTACCGCGAGTTGCTGGCTACCATTAGTACCAAGTCTGAGAACGCGGCAGTGAAGGAGATTTACACCAACGCTTCTACCACACTGCGCAAGCCGGTGAACCTGAAAACGCTCATCACCAGCATTGACGCTATTGACTGGTTTGATGATGTGGAGCAGGACAAAATTGCCACCATCTATGAGGAACTGCTGGAGCGCAATGCCGGTGAAAAGAAAAGCGGGGCGGGCCAGTATTTCACGCCTCGGCCACTCATTAACGTGATGGTGGAATTGATGGCACCCCAGATAGGCGAACGCTGGAACGACCCGGCTGCCGGTACCTTCGGGTTTATGATTGCCGCCGACGAGTACCTGCGGAACAAAACCGATCACTACTATGACCTTGACAGCAAACAGCGCCAGTTTCAGGTGTATGAGGCGTTTAGCGGGTGTGAGTTGGTGCAGGATGCACATAGGCTGGCCCTCATGAACGCCAAGCTGCATGGTCTGGAAAGCCGCATTGACATGGGCGACACACTTTCTGAGTTGGGCAAAGGCTTCAGGAACTATGACGGGGTACTGGCCAATCCGCCGTTTGGTACCAAGCAGGGCGGCGAGCGGCCCACACGAGATGATTTAGTGTACCTCTCTGGCAACAAACAGCTCAATTTCCTGCAGCACATTTACCGCTCGCTGCACAAAAGGGGCGGCGCCCGCGCGGCGGTGGTATTACCCGATAACGTGCTGTTTGAAGATGGCGACGGCCGCAAAATACGCCGTGACCTGATGGACAAGTGCAACCTGCACACCATTCTGCGTTTGCCCACCGGTATTTTTTACGCTGCCGGGGTAAAAACCAACGTGCTGTTCTTTGAGCGTGGCAAAACCGAGGAAGGCAACACCCGGCAGGTGTGGTTCTATGACATGCGCACCAACGCGCCCAGCTACGGCAAACGCACACCCTTCACCCGCGCCGCCTTCAGTAGTTTCATGACCGCCTACACTGGCGGACTGGAACCCGACCAGGTACGCGACCAGTTCAACGGCACCATCGACCATCAGAAAAGAGTCTTAGTACAAGACGAGCGCTGGAGCTGCCTCACCCGCGAGCAAATTAGTCAGAAGAATGATTCCCTTGATCTGGGCCTCATCGCTGATGCAAATTTCAGCAACAGCGCCTACACCCAGAAACCGCTGGACATCGCCCGTGAAGCCGCCGAAGAATTAAAAGCAATACAAATAGAGTTGAACCAAATAATGAGCTTGTTGGCATGATGGAGAAGGATTTGCCTGAGGGTTGGGTGGAAGCCCGTTTAGGAGATATTGCAGAATATATCAATGGTAAAGCTTTTAAACCCACAGAATGGAGTAATGAGGGACTTCCAATAATCAGAATACAGAATTTAAATAATCCTAAAGCTGAATTTAACTATTGTAATTTTGAAGTAGATGATAGGTTTATAGTTCAGAATGGAGACTTATTGTTTGCATGGTCTGGAACGCCGGGAACTTCATTTGGTTCTCATATCTGGAAGGGTGATACAGCTGTATTAAACCAGCACATCTTCAAAATCAATTTTAACAGTAATTTTATAGATAAAGCATTCTACAACTATTCCCTTTCATATGTTCTAGAGGACTTTATCAATCAAGCTCATGGTGGTGCTGGCTTAGCTCATATCACTAAGAAGAAGTTTGAAGAATCTTTTATTCCTTTTGCGCCGCTAGCCGAGCAGAAACGCATTGTAGCAAAACTAGATAAAGCCTTTCAGCACATAGATACCCTCAAAGCCAAGCTGGCGCGTGTCCCAGAGCTTATTAAAACCTTCCGGCAAGCCGTCCTCACCCAAGCCGTCACAGGCAAATTGACTGAGAAATGGCGGGAGGAGAATCCTGAAATTGAAAGAAGCATTGAGCTTGAAGCAATAGAATTGTTCACAAGCAAAAAACTTAACATCCCTACCATAAATGAGAATGATTGGATTGAGTTCTCTCTTGGAGATATAAGTAAAAGGGTTTCTGTTGGGCATGTTGGGGAAACAAGTAAATATTACACTACGGAAGATAAAGGAGTAACTTTTTTAAGGTCTCAAAATGTAAAGCCAGGTAGATTGGTTTTACTTGGTGTCAGTTATATAACACCGGATTTTCATTCAAAACTTAAAAAATCGAGGTTAGAAGCTGGAGATTTATTAATTGTAAGAGTTGGTGCAAATCGCGGTGATGCAACAATACTTCCTGAAAATTTGGGAGAAGTTAATTGTGCAAACATAGTTTTTGCAAGACCTTTTAAGCCATATTGTTACTTTTTAAACCTATACTTTCAAAGTTCACTTTGGACAAGTCTTGTTGACGAACTTACTACAGGAACAGCTCAAGGTGTAATCAACACAAAAATTGTTGAAAAGGTAAGGCTTAATTTTCCGCCCTTAGAAGAACAAAAAGAAATCGTCAAAAAAGTAGAAGCCCTGTTTGCCGCCGCCGATGCCATTGAAGCGCGTTTCCAGCGGTTAAAGGCCCAGATAGACCAACTGCCGCAAGCGCTGCTGGCCAAAGCGTTCAGAGGCGAGCTGGTGCCGCAAGACCCGCAAGACGAACCCGCCAATGTGTTATTGGAAAAGATTAAAGTTGCTAAAGCCAGCACCGTAAAAGCACCCAAAATTAAAAATACAAAACTAGGCAAGCAGACAGAAATGGCTCTGGAAACCAACTAATAATATTTTAATGTCAGGATTCACTTATAACTTACCAAGTAAAGAGAGTTACTTTAAAACTTTACTAACTTATTTAGCTTCAAGTAAAACCACAAACCAAAAGAAATTCAATGAAGCTTTGATTGGTGGAGCATGTGATTTTAAAACATCAATGTCTTTCTCAGGACAAAGATGGGACGCATATTCAACAGAAGTTCATTTTTATCTTACTCCAGATAAACTTCAATTAGTTTCAGAGATACCAAAAAAAATCATCATCGATGATTGTAACCTTATCATGCCAAAAGATGCAGGTTTTGACATTGTTGATATAAGATTTGCTCCATTGTTACATTCTGAGGTTAAAACATTGACTGATCAACTTCAAGATTCCCTACAAGACACACCAATAACAACCTTTGATATTCTTCCTGAAGACATAATCCAAAAAGGCAAAAATATGACAGAGGTATACACCTATCTTTATTATGTTGAAAATGCACTTCGAATATTTATTGAAGAAGTGTGCAAAGGTGCATTTGGAATAGAATACTTTGATAAAATAACTCTTAATAGAGAAATATTAAAAGCAATAGAAAGAAGAATTAACGAAGAGGAAAAACATAAATGGATGAGGATTAGAGGAGACTCTAAGATATTTTATCTAGACTTTGTAGATTTATCCAACTTGATCATCAATAACTGGAGCCTATTTAATTCATATTTTCCTGATCAACAATGGCTAAATGTCAAAATTAACGAAATGGCTAAGTGCCGCAACTATGTTGCGCATAACAGTTATATTGATCAACTTGAAATAGACGTATTGAAAACAAGCTTTTCTCAAATATTGAGACAAATAAGTAGAAGTGAAATTCCACGCCCTTCAAGTCCTTTTTAAACGATAAATTAAAGCATAAAAATCAACTCACCCATATAATTTAAATGAATTTCTTTACCAAAGATGATATAAAACTTATTGCTGAGAATGCTGGCAAAGATTATGAAGAATCAAAGCACTATGAACTAAAGAAAATCTATGATAAGCTAGAACATTTTTGCAACCTACTTAATCAAAAAGGATTTTCTACTAAATTCAAGAAGGACCCCAGAAAAATGGGTGGCCGAGGCAGGTTCGTTTTTCAACATTATCAATGGGCAAGAGTTGTACCTGCTGAACTTAGAAATGAATGCATTGAGGTATTTGGATATATAATTGGTTTAAGTAAAGATGGCTTACATTTCCATATTATGGGTGTAAGAGATCATCAAAATAAGCCTGCCTCCCTAAAAGCTAGTAAAGCATGCTGGATAGAAATTCCAATAGAAGGTAATTCTTTTGAGGAATTAGTAAACCAGTTCTTGGAGTTTGAAAAAACTCATAGAGAACTTTTCATTAAAACTGGGGCTGCTTTAGGAATAAAGAAATTAAAAAACATTCTTCAAGAACAAAAGATGGATAATCTTAAAGGTATTCTCAAAAATAAAAAGCAAATCATACTTCAAGGCCCTCCTGGCACAGGCAAGACTCATACGGCTAAAGAAATTGCTAAGAGCTTAACAAAAAAAAGCTCTATAACAGAAGAAGATATACGGAGATACATTACTAATTCTCTCCAAATTAGAAGTAGTGCAGACTATACTAATTATACAATTGACTCTCTTACTCAAAACGGAGTAAAAGTAAAAACAGAAGGCAATGCTATATACGAGCCTAAGTTCATTGAAATCATTAGTGCCTTCAATAGGAAGACATGGGAAAATGGACAAGTAACAAATGGGAATGACTCATATAGTGCTGCTATTGCAAAATTCATTGATGATCAATTAGATGGAGATCAAGTCAAACTGATTCAATTCCACCCAGCTTATTCTTATGAGGATTTTGTAAGGGGTATAACTATTGAAAACAACGGTACTCAGATAGAATACATTACGAAAAATAAAATTTTAGGTGAGTTTGCTAACAAGGCCAATCAAAATTATATAAACAGCAAAAAGGAAGCTAGCACATTGGCTTATGAAAATTGGCTGAATGATGAGTGGCAGCTATTTGTTACCTCTATTCAGGAAGAACTAGAAGCTACTGGGCAATATTCTATAACTCCTAATGTTCATCTATTTGAAGTTGAAGAAGACGCCTTCCTTTACACTGGGAATGCATGGGCAAACCAAGGAGGACATAGAATGTATTTCTCTGATGTTCTGAAGGGGTTTATTGCAAATGCAAGAACTCGCCCAGCTTACCATGGATTACATTCTATTTCTGGAAGCGCAAAGCAACATGCTACCTACTATTTTAATGTTCTTTCTAAATTCAGAACCTTCCTTGGAGCTAAACAAGCGAATAATCAGCATTCGGAAGCTATAACTGAACTTAAAAATTATGTACTTATCATTGATGAAATCAATAGGGCAAATCTTCCTGCTGTATTAGGTGAGCTTATTTATGCACTTGAGTACAGAGGCGAAGGTGTCCAAAGTATGTACTCAATAAACGGAGACAGTACTATCACACTTCCTCCAAACCTCTTCATTATTGGAACAATGAATACTGCTGATCGTAGCGTTGGGCATATTGACTATGCTATCAGAAGAAGGTTTGCTTTTGTTGATATACTACCTTCGAATGGAGTTTTAGATAAAATTGAAAACAATGCAGTAAGAGGTAACGCAAAAGCATTATTCAAACAAGTTGAAAAACTTTTTGCTGCTGGAAATATTGCATCAGATTTCAACGCCAGCGATGTTCAACTAGGCCATAGTTACTTCCTTGCTAAAACGAACGATGAACTCCAACTTAAGCTTGACTTCGAAATCAAACCTTTGCTACATGAGTATTTAAAAGATGGCATTCTTCGAACAACTGCTACAATTGACAATGTTTCAATCAGCACAGAAAAGTTTGTCAAAGATTTAACATGGTAGAGAAAATGCTTGGAGAACTTGGAGAACACTTTCTTTCACGTAAAATCTTCTTAGAACATCATGCTTACTATGATAAAGACTTTAGAATAGAAGAAGAGTATTTCAAAGAGGGTAGAGAGTTCTCTACCCTTCCTTCCCCTATCTGCTTCAAGGGCATTAGTAATAAAATCTGCTTTGCTGTTAACAATGATGGCTCAATTAATAACAGCTATTATGTTGGTGTAGATTGGATACCAGGCGTTAACCTTGCGGTTTACGTCCAGCCTAAAGTAAATAGGACAACAAAAAAGCCTGTCAATGCACAGGAACAGACTGTTCAAGTAAACTACTTGGCGATGCTTTTTGAAGCCTTAAAACACTCAGAGGTTTATGAGCACACAGATAAGCTTTTTGAGATCAAATGGGAAAAACCAGAAATAAAAATAAATCAACAGCAGGATATGCTCACACCTTTACTGGTTTTGCAGTTCCTGCAAGTTGTGAAGGATATAGTAAGGAAAGGCCTCAAAAAGTCTTACTATAAAGTTGAGGCAAACTTAAAGGGTAAAGTAAAAGGCAAAATTGTTACTGCAAAGAACATCAAACAAAACATATCTAAAGCTAAAACACTTAACACTATATGTTCATATGATGAATTTGGGTTTGATGGAATAGAAAATCGTATTCTAAAGAAAACTCTTGTTTTCATAAAACAGTACCTTCCTCAAATTAAAGGGCTAGATTCAGAGGCTATTTTCAATAATTTATTAAACTACATCACACCTGCTTTTGAACAGGTTTCAGAAGAAGCTAGTACAAGAGATTGTCAGCATATTAAACCAAACCCTTTTTATAAAGAATATAAACTAGCCCTAGAGCTAGCTCAGAAAATATTAAATCGATTTGGTCATAATATTCAGAATGCTTCTTCAGAGCAAGTCAGCACCCCACCCTTCTGGATTGATATGAGTAAATTATTTGAATTGTATGTGCTTGGGTTATTAAAGGACCAATACACAAAAAATGGAGCTGTAGTATATCTAGACAATACAACCAGTGGCAATGAGATAGATTTCCTTCTTAACACAGAGGAAGTCCGGATGATCTTAGATGCTAAATACAAACCCCGCTATAAGAACAACAACTTAGATTCAGAGCAACACCAAGATGCAAGGCAGGTAAGCGGTTATGCAAGACTTGCGCATGTCTATGAAGCATTGGGTAAAAAAGATTCTGAACTTATTGATTGTATGATAATCTATCCTGAGGGTGAACTAGAAAGGGATGAGAAGCCAGAACTTAAATTAACAAAGAGCAAAGAAAACCAAATAACTCCCTACGTTGGCATTTACAAACTCGGGGTAAAATTACCTATTGTATCAATAGCATAGTAACCTGAGGCAACCAACAGTAGCAGGTAGGTAAAAGAAGAAAGTTAGAATTAGGCAAAGTGAATTTCTAAAGAATCCAATCTAACACCTAAGGATATAGGTATTATTTAGAAAAACAGGAGGTTTGCTATGTGAAGTTTCCATTCTCATTAAAGCCCATCAACTCATTCAAGGGAATTTCTAGTGCGTCACTAAGCGCAAAAAGCATATCAAGGGTGGGAGCATTCCTTCCATTCTCTATGCGGATAACCGTTTTCTTGGAAATATCAGCCATATCGGCTAGCGCCTGTTGCGATAGCCCTCTGCCTTCCCTTAGTCTTTTGAGGTGCTTTCCGAAGGCTTCTATTTTTCCAAGGTATCTCACACCCAAAAGTGGCGCGTGTCCACAAATCAATTGGGGACAAATTTGTCCCTAATCTCAATATTCCCGTATTTTGCTCTAGGTCTTCCACAGCTTTGTCGCAACCTCGCTTTCCTGAAAGCAGACGCAAGGCAAGTGAGGCTTCCCCAATGCCTGGCCTTATAGGTTACCACGAAAATAAAATTTAAATGAAGCCTTACTACCTCTACGTTTTACCTTTCCTTGAAGGGAGCATGTTCAAGGTCGGTATTTCCTCCTTCGAGGAATACACTAGAATTATGGGGCATCAAAGTAAGTTCAAGATTGATTCAAAGACCTCAATGTTAGTGATGGCTGATCAGGAGGAAGTTAAGAGGCTGGAATCCTTAATCCTTGGAAAGTTCTCCCCTTTCTCTATGTCAAAGAAGGTATTGGAGGTTTATGGCCTTGTGGGTGGCCATAAGGAGGTATTGAGCATTGAGTGCCTCAGAATGGTCAAAGAGTTCCTTTATTCTCAGAGAGACCTAAAACCGGGCATAGAAATTCTTGAGGAGCTGACTATCCCAGGCTTATACGGGGCCGACAACTACGTATTGGACCGCGGCCCACACAGTGATCTAGTTCCAGTTCTGACTTGCAGGGACCTAATACGCCATTTAGGCGATATGCTAGCGACCAACCAGGTATGCCGGGTGAACGTTGGCATCCAAAGAGGATTGAAAAAGAAGGTCCAAACAATCCGGTACTTGGTAATGGCAGAGCAAGGGTTCTCCAATGACCTGTTTGACGGTAGATTCAAGATTTTCAATGGGTTCGTTTACAGAGAATTGGAAATCAGGCACTACCTGGACACGGGCCTTAAACTGCTCAGCGGCGCCTCCTATATCAGCGGGGAAATCAATTTGAAAGAGGCTAAGGGCAGCTACGAGGAGAATGATTATGTGGAGGACATCTCAAACCTGAATCTGCTCCTGTTCTCCTTAATCAGACATACCCGACGGGATGAGAACTACAAAGTCGTTTACTGTGATGGCTTAGGAAGAACCACTCAGTATCCTGCTTTCTACCCTTATGAGCCCGGGCAAAAGATTGAGATTAAGGGGTCTTTATCTTCATCCTGGCTCAGATAGGCAAGTGTCAGGCAATATGGGTGCTATTTACCATGGACCTACTTTAAGGCCATAGGAAGGCAGGCAAGTTGATTTCTATTCTATCACCACAATCTTGCCGTATGTTTACCTGCCAGTTCCTCATCCAGCCTTTCAGTGAGGCGGCGCATCTCATCCAATAGTCCCTTGACCAGTGCCTTTCCTTTATAGGTGAGTTCATACGATTCCGGCCGGAATGGCTTTCCCTCCACCACCACTTTGATGTAGCTTTTCTCCAGCAATAGGCCTATAGAATCATAAAGGCAATGAAGGAAGTAGGCTCCCTGGAGGTAGGCATTTACCTTAGCGGTGGTGAAAGGGTAGTTGGCCAAGGACAGCCTTTGGCAGACGCACAGCACCTCCCAGTCTCGTTGTCTGAGGCCTGTCTTCTTTTTGAGGTCCTTAAGGATACGGTGTTGCACGGCCAAGATACCGGAGATATCGGAGAAGGGGATGTTCATGCGTTACAGGGGATGTAAAAGGATGGGATTTAGGAGTGGCTGTTACGAACACATGTAGGGCTCACAAAATTTTTAATTTCGCCCCCTCCCTATGGTTTATCCATACTTGAATTTACAAAATAAAGGGGACACTTTCTGGTGCTAAACCCTTCTCCATGGCTGCTAAACCAGATTAGAGCATCCTCTTTGGAATCGCTCCGCAACCGTGTCAAAAAAAGTATCCCTTGATCAAACGGGCTTCAGTTCTTTCTGGATCATATTAATTTGGCTAAATCCCGTATCACGGTAAGCTATAGCTTTTACTGATACAATCTCGTATATTGAGGTTCCCCGACCATAACCCCAAAGCCTCATGAAAGCAGCTCTTTACCTTCGTGTCTCCACTGCCAAGCAGAACACGGACCGTCAGCTGAGCGAACTCCAGGACTACGCCACTAAACATGGCTTTGAGGTGGCCTATACTGCCTGTGAGACGGTCTCCGGATCGAGGTACCGGTACCAGCGCCCGGGCATGGAGAGGGTGCTGGAGATGGCCCGGAGGGGCCAGATCACGGAGGTGGTCTGCCTGGAGCTGTCAAGGCTGGGCAGGGACGCCATGGACGTTCGCAGCCTCATCCTGGAGCTGGCGGAACATGGCGTCTGCACCCATGTGGTGAACCGGAACCTGCGCTCGCTGGACAAGCGGAGGAGGAAGGACCACGTCACGATGATGGTCCTAGGCATCCTGGCGGACCTTGCCGAGATGGAGCGGGAGACGACGGTGGAGCGGATCGTCTCGGGCCAGCAGGAGGCCAAGCGGCAGGGCAAGCACATCGCCCGCCCTAAGGGATCGGTGAAGAACACGGAGAGGTTCCTGGAGGAGAACAAGAGAGCGGTAGACTACCTGAGGGAAGGAAGGTGTTCCATTCGGGAGATCGCTACCCTGTGTGGCGTCTCACCCAACACGGTGATGAAGGCCAAGCGGGCACTTAGTGCAGAAAGTGCAACAAGTGCAAGCCTGCCGCAGACTACTTCTGGCTAACTACCCTAGTCACCTTCGACAAATACTTAGAGACGTATGCAAAATGGGGTTCCTTTTCTTATAGGGAACTTTTTCATGGAAGGCTTAACTGTTTTTGCTAAAAAAATTGCACCATGACGATAACAGACCTACCCAGTCTGACCTAAAGTGTTTCAATCCAGTAAACGCACCCCCACCCCTCAAATACAAGCTACTGATTAATACATCCCTAACAACCTTTAACAAACGATTAGCTGGAATTAAGATAATCTACTCTAAATTCAAGCATTGCTGGGGCAGAAGAGCAACAAAACCATCGAAATCTAAATCCCTTGACAGTCATTGATAGAGTATTGTGGGCTTGCTTGACAATTATTAGAAACCCCCTATATTGAGAGTTGAATACAGAGGAGCATTCCGTGCATTTAAATAGGTGAGCATATAGTTTACCATGGCCGCTAGGAAGTGTCTTTCACAACTTCAAATAATCGGATGCCCTCCTTCTACAAAATAGCCATGAGAATTTTTATAAATTTCAACTTAATATGATTCCTAAAAGCATATGGCCTTTTCTATTGATGATGGCACTATCTAGTTGCCATATAAATCAGTGCGAATACGCTGAATACGAATATTTCAAAGAAGGCGACAATGATCCATTCGAAGGGTTTCAATTAATATTACATTCCGTCACAGATAAAAGATTAGAAGTTGTTGGAAGTAACTTTAACACTAAAGAGTTCTGGATGTTTAAAACAGGAGACTACGTTAGATTCAACGACACAATAATTATTAAAATAGACGAAGGCTTTTTTAAAAAAGCTGATAGTGTCGATTATTTTTACAGTCAAGAACTATCAGAATATCAACTAGGTTTCTTACTCATAGGAAAGATTAAAACTATAGAAATTAACAACGATTCAACAAAACATACAGCGAAGTTAACTCCTGCTCAAACTAGAAAATTTAACAAAGCATTAAACTGTTTATACATTAATGACAGAAAGCAATTTGACAAACTCCAAGATTAAAACTTCTCACAACCCTTACTATTTACAATTTCAATTTTGCACAGATCGCAATTCTATATATTATTTATACTTACATAATCAGAGGCTTACCCAGAAGTGTCAAAATAATGCAGCCCGGAGAAAACAGCTCCACCCGGTCTGACCCAAAGCGTTCCAATCGGGCCCATACAACCCGCTCCACAAAAACAAGGCCCTAATACATATTCCTCTCTTTTGGTTTTAAGATTGCTTGCCCCTGTTTTTAACATAAGAGCCATTAATGAGTAGCCAAAAAAATGGACGCCCAATCCATCCACCCGCTGCTTAAGAGGTCCCTTGCCTCAGCCACGAGGAAGGATTCCATTTTAACTGATAGGTGTGTGGGCCTCCCAGAAAAGCCAGCAATCAGAAACCATTTCTTGAGGGAAAAAGACCCGATTTATGCATAGATAAGATATACTTCAAAAGGCAATACGTGGGGTATCTACCAATATTACCGGTTATGAAGCGTACCGGGCAAGACTAGGGAAAGCTACCAGGAAGCTATCAACTTCCTGAACCTGTCCCCTATCGTTTCAATGGAGCACAACTACGTGACTGACTCCTCCAAGCTAATCGGCACCTGACACCAGTGTGTGGTCGGGAGTCTAATAGTAAAAAGGACTATGAAGAGGCTTATAGAAGGCCCATTAACCATCCAAGGTTAAATCCCCTTTATATTTTCTATTTGCTAATAGCTTGTCGTTAGATGTTGGTGTATTTCGTTTTTTATCTATCATAGTATCTTTCTACAATACTTTTTGCAGTATATTTATTATTCATTATTGCTAGCACTTTGTTCATTATAGATTTTCTACCATCTATATCAAACTCTTCAAATAACTCTTCTATTACATCGCATACCTCAGAAACTATATGCTGTTTCCAGTCTTCTGTCAGCAACCCATCTGATTTTTTATCAAATTCTAAACAGATATCGCATGAGTACATGATAGCTTCTTTTTCAATATCTGAAATATAAAGTTGCTTAGTAAAATCATTTGACGCTTTTGTCAAATTTGCAATTAAATCTTGTTTAAAATATACAGTGTAATTTGGTTTTCCTATTGAAAACGGTCGCTTCACAAGTTGATCATAGTCACTATTTATTTTCTCTTGCCTTTCATCCATACCCCTTGTTTGAATATTTGGCTGCTTTTGTTGCATTTCGGTCTTTGAGATAAATCGAAGTCCGTTTGCCGACAACGGCACGTAGTATTTGTTCTGAATTTTTAATATATATACATCAAAGCCCCATAGGGTATTATGTAAAACTCCTTCAATTTCTCCCACTAAACCATTTGAAGGATAAAAATTAGACTTTGCCCATTCGTTTCTACCCGCAAAATCTTTCACAGACTCTAATTTGCCCCAATTCAATAAATCAACGACAGGCGGTACATTGATAGTAGACAAACACTCCCCTTTATCAATGATTTCAGCATATTTTTTTTCTTCCATTTATTTTTTAAGTTATCTTCTGTGGATTTTGGTTTCTCAGTGAGATTCAAGCAAAATATAGCATTGCTTCAAAATTTATTTCCTAAACTTATTTTTCATTTTCGACGACATTGGATATCTGTGACATCGAGCAATTTGCCATATTTAACTTGAACCTAACGGTCTAGTGCATGAGGCGTGCGAGGCCGTCTGACGTAGCATACCTTATGCACAATGTCACATGCATTTATTTTTAATATACTTTTACTAAGCAGATAAAGCTTTTGACTGCTTTTGCTTTATCTTTTAAAGGCATATCCTTAACAAGATTTTTCCCATCTAATGAAAGTGACTTTGTCAGTACATTTAAATATTCTGTCTTAACAGCATAATTTACATTTTGGGGTATGTTCCCTTTATATTTTGCCATAAACAAAGAGTTCAAAGTACTTGTAGTTAGCCCAACTATATTTCCTTTACTGTTAAACAATGGCCCACCACTATTACCTGGTTGTATTTGTACAGATATTTGCATACAAGTATTATCATTATCTATTCCTGTAAGCGAATTTATTATACCTGTCGTTAGTTTTGATTCAGTTCCCATTATATCGGGCTGGGGATAACCTATTGTATATACTTCATCACCGACCTCATAATCAGCTGAAAGTTCATAAGGTAAATACCTTAGCTTTTTAAAGGAAGGGTCATCAATTTTAAGAATTGCTAAGTCATTGGTTTTATCAGTATGTAATACTTTTGCTTTATAGGTTACATTAACTCCATCAATTGGAAAAACAAGTTCTAGTTCTGTTGCTTCATCAATTACGTGAAAGTTGGTTGCTACATAGCCGTCTGTATTTAATAAAAACCCGGTCCCAGAACCTGTCATTACTTTCTTACCTTCTGCGTCCTTGGATTTAGGCTTGTCCGCTTTTGAATTTGTTCCATCTAATAATACCCCATAGAAGTTGAAGTTACCTTGGTCTGCTGCATTACCTTCTATAATATCAATTTTTTTAATATTAGGGTCAATAGCTGCAAAAACCAAAGTAAAATCTACAACTTCATCATAAGAACGTAAAGCTCTTTTTGCCGGTGAGAATGGAATATTCTTTGCATTAATTATTTCTGCAAGCCGCTTACCATACTGGTCTGCAATATAATAAGCACGTTTGTCTCCTGGTTTATATGTCCTAATCCATCCAGCGCCTAGAGAGTTAACATATCTTATATTTACAACGGTATATTCATTTGATAACTCTATACTTTTGATTAATAGAGATTGAACATGGGAATTTGTCTCAACATAAGGCAATTCAATTACTCTTTGAGCCTTAGTTAATAAAGGCAAAAGAACGAACATCAATAATAAAAATGGTCTCATTGTTTTTATATATTTTTTTTGTAATTACATAAAGGCTTGGCTAAAAAGCATTTTAATGCTTTTTAAGTTTTGTTGGGAGTAGTTGTTCTACATATAAAATTGAGCTATAACACCGTCGACCAAATCATCGAAGGTTAAAATTTCTATATCTCTATAATCAGCAACAATATTCCTCCATTCTTCTGTACTGAAGTCGTATCTTCTTCCCATTACTAAAATTCTTTTTGGATGATGCACTTTAAATCCATACTTCTCCTCAAACCATTTTCTATTATTTGGGTCTTCAAAATACTGTTTATATACTCTTGTTTGAGAAATATATGAATTAATTTCTGCTGAAAAAGTCTCTCTGTTATTTCTCCCAGTTACAGAATTAGACTTCAAAGAAGGAAGCTTAAACTCTACAATGTTAGCATAACCATTGGGTTGGACTGCAAAAAAATCGGGTTGTATTGGTTCTTTTTGTTCACTTTGCCATTCACAGTTTAATTGAGAATATATTTCCTTGGACAGGAAAGCCATTGTTAAAATAAATTTATTTTCTTCTTTCGATAAGAAAGATGTGAGTTTGGGTTCAGATGTTTCATCCGTGCCAGCTAATTCAATAAATCTATTTATTTGAGGGAGTTTTGAATATTTAAAATCATCTTTATCAGGAAGTGGATAAACATACTGAACATCATGCATTGCAAGTTGTCGGAAGATATCTGTATCTATAGTAACACTATCATGTTCAGAATTGGTGTCGTCATATTCCCAAGGTATAAAATCAATCCACTTTATATGTCTAGTTTTAAGGCCATTGTCATCTGCATCAAAGAATAACGCATTAATAAACCTAGCAAATTCTCCTTCCATAATTTTGAATTTACCAGCGTTCATAGCCATGATTGAGCTTTGCGCTGCAAAATTCCATTTTAATTCAATCAATTTATCATGCCCTTTGTTTGTTGGCAAGATTAAGTCTTCAGCAATAGAGGAAAACGGAAACTCAAAAGGGATAGTACTATCGTTCTCAAAACCAATAATCTGTTCTAAAAAATTACCATCTTTTTGGGTGTAATCCCTGACTATCAATTCAGGATTATTTGAATCAGGAATTTCAACTAGTCGTTCTGGACCTATATACTCAATTGCCAAATGAGTTTTTCCAAAGTAGAAAATTAGCTTTTCTGGACTTAGTAAAAATGCAGTAAATGATTTATTTAATTCTTTATTTTTATTAACAAACCTATACATCGGCCCCCAATAGACTTCGGCCATAATTTTTCCTATAGAAATTGCAAGGTCTTTCAAATTCATTGGTTGATTGTCTTCTTTCATTTTTATTTTATAATTTCTATTACTCCCAACGGACCCGTGCAAACAACGTGCAAGACCGTCGGCCTAGGCATGGTGTATACACAATATTAACGGTTGTATTTTTAACTTTTCAAGAGGCAAAGTTTTTCCTGAGTCAAAATCAATTATCCTAGGAATATAATTGCGATTATTGTGGTTCTTCAGTTTTAATTTCCAAACAAACTTAAGAGTAGCTGCTTCTGTAATGAATTTTGTTTGGCCTGGCTCGCACTTCTCTCCAATGTCCATGAAAATCGTATCAGACTTTTGAGATATCAACCCGTCAAGTGGGCAAGAGATAGGATGAATTTTGATAAAAGGTATTTCTATTGAATCCGATTCTATTTTACGTACATGAAGCTGGTATACTTTTTCTCTATTATCGATACCTAGGTTCTTTACTTCTTTATAAGCATCATAATAATAGAACTTTGTTGGTGTTCTTTCCTGAGCACACCTGAAGGCCGTACAAATGATGAGTAATGATATTATAATTCTTAGTATATAATCCACCCTAATAATTTTCAATATATCCGCTAACTACTGTATAACCGGAGGACATCCGGTTATTGGCACACTATATGGAGTCAAAACATCGGTTTATCTGGTTACCGTTGGACGAGTAAACTGAACTGCACTACCGAATATACTATATTTATCTTATTTAATATTTACTTTGGTTTTGAATATCGCTTCAAATTAACTTCAGCTCTAATTATTTAGTTAGTTGCTTGTTTAAGCAGGTTCTCTCCATTCCCCCTTAGTTTCGCTTCAGTTCAAGTAAATACTAGCATTGAAGTGCCTTTCAAAGTGAAAACTTTAATTGCTAAGGAGCTTACAAGAGAGAAAGCCCCTCACATTTCCCGAGGATGGAACTTTCAATAATTTTCTGATGCACTTGCACTTCTTGCACTTTTTGCACTAGTACCTCACTCCGATGAAGTCAGACTTAAATCATTTTCATTTGAAGGCTGCCTCCACTAAAAACCCACTGGGAAAGAGCTTGGAATACTTTAAGCATACCCATTCCGTAAGGAATGCCCGCATGGCTATAGTTTAAAATTGTTTTGGAGAAAAGCAACTTTATAGACTCTAAACTTGACAGCTGATCAATATCAGAAAGATGACAAAGAGATGCCGGCATACTGCTGGAAAACCGGAACGTCGTATATTGGGACCGAAGACTACCCACGGCAGCATGCCTAATCACCGGCACATCTTGATACAGCGGCGCATTTGAAACTACTATGAATTTTCACATTGATAACCGGGATGTGGAGGGATCATTCGACCTGATCGCCTCCCAACTTATTAGGGAAAAAGCACTGAGGGTAAACGGGGAGGTGTTCCGGCTTACGAAGATCGAGTTCTACTACTATCACAAGGATTTCCATCCGGACAAGTACACCCATGACCATAAAAGAGAAGCTGGAGAGTGGAGACTCCATAACCAAGGAATAGACATCACCCTTGCCCACGGAGATGCGTTTGACGGTGGCATTCTGCTCAGGGGCATCACCTCTGCGGATTCCAGCTACACCAATGGGCCCCTTAAGGTGCTCACAAAATTGTTCGAAGCCATGAGGAAGGCGACCGAACCCGCTACCCTTGTGCTAGAGGACGTGGAACCTAGGGAGTGCCCGATCACGAAAACCTTCCGGGTTCTCAACAGCAACAAAGTACAATATCCGGAGTTCCACGCCAAGCATTACCGTTATCTGAATGATCGGGAGCAACTGGACATTCCCACCTTTGATAAAATAAAAATTCAAACCAGCCATTCCCTCCTGCTATGATCACCGACAGGGATACGAACAAGGTTTACTTCTCCGACCTGCTACTGTCTAGGGAGGGGTACGCGCCGGCTTTCGAGCGGATCAAAGCCCTCATTGACAAGCATCGAGTCAGCTACGGTTTCCTTTTGGACACGAAGGACATTTGGTGCAGAGACTACATGCCAGTACAGGTGGCCAAGAACAAGTTTATCCAGTTCCGGTATGAGCCTTCCTACCTTGCGGAGGAGCTGCACCTTCAATCCGACCCTCAAGCGGTTCTTAGGTCCGTTAAGGGCATAGCCCCCTCCTATTCCAGCCTCAACCTTGATGGGGGGAATGTCATCAGGTGGACTGACAAAGCCATCCTGACGGAGAGAGTGTTCGGGGAGAACCCCCACCTCACAAAAGACCAGGTTATCCAGGAGCTCGAGTCAGTGCTCGGGGTGGAAGTTATCTTTATTCCTTCTATCACCGAGGACATGACCGGCCATGCCGATGGCCACTTGAGATTCATAGACAGGAACACGGTGTTGGTGAATGAGCTGAATGGGGAACTCGGCTACTGGCGGAAAGGATTTCTGAGGATGGCCAAGCAGGCAGGACTAGGCTTTGTGGAGATGCCTTGGTTCGAGCACAGGGACAAAGCTAATCGCGATTCCGCCGTGGGGTGCTATGTCAACTATCTTGAGATCGAAAACTTGATCCTTTTCCCAATCTTCGGGACACCCGAAAACAAAGATGAAGAGGCCTTGAGAGTTATCAAGGAGGTATTCCCAACAAGAATAGTCGAGCCGGTGAATATCAACGAAATTGCTAAGGACGGCGGATTGCTCAACTGCGTGAGCTGGACAATAAAAATATAACTAGAGGCAACATAGTGAAAAGGTATCCTTGACTGACCCTTTGCCTTTATTTACGCAAAGGCTTTATTCGCTTACATCAAAAATTAGAAACCAGTTCGGCTACCTTGATAAACTCCCTCTCTTTCTGCTCTATGCCGCCACACACTAAAATATAAACCGGTCTTTCGAGATGGTTAAGGAAAACAAGGCATACCAAGAAATGTACTTGGTCACCTTTATGTGAAATTCGCTGACAAACAGTACCTTTGCGGGGCTGCACTTTCTACACTATTTCAGGTATATTACCAGCTGAACTAGCGCTTCAATTATGTAAGATATCCAAGGAAATCACAAGCTGAAAGAAGGCAACCCTTTATAGCTCGTTTAGAAGAACTTTCTTTGGGTGAACTAACCAAAATCGTAATTAATTTTTACTTAGAGGCTTTGTCTTGTTCTTATAAGTAAAACCAAAACAGGTAAAACTCATTATTTAATTATCAATGTTATCAATAAAATTTTCAACACCTTAACACAAATCAGCTTTTTAAATAAGGCAGCCGATTACTTTATACACCCAAAGTAAGGTATTCAGACAAGCTATATAATTGCCCCATTTAACCATTTAAATTAGCATGACTAGTTTAAATGGCGGACTTTTATAAAGATAAGATTAGCATAAATCAAAGAAGGCATAACTAAACTTACTTTCCTTCTAACCTATACATAAATTATCAATGAAGAAGTTTACGGCAAACTATGCCTTCACTAATCATAACTTTGTAATCCAAAATTTAATTGGCAAACGCATTACAAACAATTATTTACCAGCCATTTGCATTCTCAAAAACCTATTACAAAGAGGCAAACCCACTATCATGAGCCAATACCTTCAAGGTATCTCTAGTGCATATGAGGGTTTACATAAAAATGAAAATTTTAAAAATCCCTTTGTTTTAATCAACAGCAAAAACTTAAAATGGGCTGATACAATAAAAGGAAGTACAGAAAGAAACTATTACCCTGCTAGAACATTTCTTAACAATAGAATTGAAGAAGACCTTCCTGACTACAGTTTCATCAAACAGTTAATAGTTCCAGAAATAACTATTAACGAGATAACCCAGGGCAATGATCCTAACTTTGAGTATCAACATGTTGATTTCTTCTTACCCCAGGCACAACTAGTAATCGAAATTGATGGTCAACAGCACAAGTTGGAAAGCGGGAGAGTTGTTGACAGAATAAGAGACGAGCACTTAGCTCTCTTCAATATTTTGACTGTAAGAATCGACACAAAAGACCTTGATCAAAGGAATGAAAACTATTACGAGAAAATAAATCTGATAAAGGAGCGGTTAGAAACATATAGAAGATTTTTAAATCTCTATAAAGTTAACCATGGATTAGAAAACGTCCTAAAAGACTACGAGACAGTTACATCCAAGCTGCTACCCACGGCTATTATCCGTTTCCAGATACTGCTTCTAGAGTTACTAGAGTATGGCTACCTGTCCCTTGACGACAAGCAATGGTCATTTGAGATTCTGAACAATGATATAACTGGCTATGAACAACATGCACTTGAGGATGTTTTTGAATGGTTATTTTATCTCTTAAAGCTCCAAAAGATCAGCTTCTCGGAGCCCGCTTATACTGTTTCTCATGTTGGCAGATTCTCACCTCAGAATAACATCAAAGTTGACTTCAGTTTGTTCCAGCGTTGGACTGACGAAAACAAGTCACAGCCTAACGTGCTATTTGTAAGAACCGATTACTTAGATTTGTATTACAATAGGTCAACTGAAAAACTAGAACCTATCAACTATTTCAGGCTTTCAACCACAACTCCTATAAAGTATAAGCTTAGCTTTAATGAGGAGACGGATGATCACGAAAACCTGGAGTTCTTCCTGAAGAATATTTTTGAATATGATCATTTTAATGCGGGTCAGGTCCCAATCATTCAAAATGCACTAGAAGGTAAAGATACAATTGGCTTGCTTCCAACTGGCGGGGGGAAGTCCTTGACTTATCAGTTAGCATGTTTGCTCCAACCGTGTGTTAGCTTCGTCGTGTGTCCTATCAAATCACTGATGTATGATCAGAAGAAGGACTTGGACACAGCCTTCATTCATCATACAGATACAATCACCAGTGATGTATTAGGCGAATCCAGAAAACAGATATTAGACAACTTCGGCAATGGCAAATACTTTTTTGTATTTATTTCTCCGGAAAGATTTCAGACAAAAGACTTTAGAGCACGCCTAGCCTCCATAAATCAATCACTACATTTCTCTTATGCTGTGATTGATGAAGTGCACTGTATGTCAGAGTGGGGACATGATTTCCGAACAGCGTACCTCAACCTAGCCAGCACCATAAAAACGTATTGTGCAGACATCAAATTTTTAGGGCTTACTGCCACCGCATCTATCAATGTTCTAAAGGACATTCAAATCGAATTTAACATTGAAAAAGAAAACGTCAAGACCTTAGTAGATTATACTCGACCAGAGCTGGAGTTCAAGGTTATCAAAGATCAGGGAAACAAATACAGAGAGATAATCAATCTGCTAAATGAGCACAACGATTTTGAAGAGGATATTTTTAATGTTGATGAAGACAATACTAATTGCGGTCTAATATTTACCCCGAATGTCAATGGCCAAAATGGATGTTTTGAATTAGCCAATAAACTTTGTAGGGATTTAAATACAACAGTAAGGTATTACTCTGGCGATAAGCCTAAAAAGTACAATGACCCTCTGGAATTTGATAAGTTCAAGATAAAGGTTCAGGAAGAATACAAATCGAACAAATTTCCTTTGCTTACGGCTACAAAAGCTTTTGGAATGGGGATCAACAAACGTAATGTTCGTTACACTGTTCACTATGGGATACCCTCCTCTATGGAATCTCTATACCAGGAAGCAGGCCGGGCTGGCCGGGATAAAAGAGATGCTAAATGCTATGTACTATTGTCAGAAGAAACTGTAGACTTAAGCATTGTTTTCAACCCTGAATCATCTTATGAAGAAATAAAGGAATTATCAGATAAAGTTGGGTGGGATGGCCAAGATGTCTTTAGGCAAGTATTCCTTTACCAAAATGGATTAGAGCCTATAAACGACGAATTAAGCCTGTTAAATAGTCTACACGAAGAATATTCATCCCCTGGGGCTACCCAATTAGTCTTAGCAAAAGCATTAGGTTCAACCAAGGCTAAAGTTGAAAAAGCGATATACAGACTGTCAAATTTAGGGATCGTAGAAGATTGGACTGTCGACGACTTTTTCGATGGGGCTTTTACAGTCTATTATCATACTTATACAGATGATAAAATATACTCTTCCCTTCTAAACTTTATCAGGAAGTATGTAGACGATTTTAGATTTGATGATCATCCTGAACGGATAAAATACTCAAATATTTTTAAGGATGAACTTTTAACCACGTTTGAAAAGTACTCAAAAATTCTACTACAATGGTCTTATGATAAATTTGGTGCAAACAGAAGAGCATCACTCGAACACGTTTACGAGAATTGCTTGAAGTACAACGACACCCCTAATGGTAAAGAAGAGTTTAAGAAGTCACTCGAGGCATATTTCAAGTTCACCCAAGCGACTTACGTGCTTCAACATATCGCTGAAAATAATAATAAAGATTTTAAAAGATGGTTCGAAGTATTTTACACTCAAAGCAAAACCATCATAAATGCCAATGAGTTGAGAGACTTGGAAGGAAACTTGCAACGTTTCTTAGAGAGCTATCAGACCAATACTGGATTAAACCTACTGGAAGGATTAACACTGCTTTTGCAGAGTAAAAGCCTATCTCAATTGCAGGAAAATAGATTCGACAAAGCTTTGAATACTATTAGCGGGTATCCTGATGACGAATATGACTTCATCATAGATCAGATTCTGGAAATGACAAAGAAATACTTTAGTAGTCAATCGAAAGGCATCCTAGCCAAATACCTCTACAAGTATTGCAAGACAGAAGAGGAAAGGATAGAGATTGCCAAACAGGTAGGTGATATTGAAACAGTCTTAGAACACTATAATAAAAGATTAAAAACCATAGTTACAAACACGGAAAATGGATTTAGAAAAGTTGGAGAACACAATGTTGGAGTTGGAGCAGAACTCTAAGAAATTAAAGTCTTTTATTGATGTTTACAATGAGATAAGCAAAATTAAAAGTGAAATATCTAAAAGCGCTAATTTACTTAATAGCAACACGAACGAATCAAAGCTCGTTAATAAAAGATTAATCTCACACATTGATTCATCCACTGAGCAATTATCAAAGATTGATAAATTTCTAGAGCAAAAAATCCGAGAGCTATACAAAGACAACAAAAACTACCAAAAAGAATTGGATAGTTTGTTGATCTCAAAACTTAACTCACACAAAACTGATATTGAGGTCACCATTATAAATCAGAGCAAACAAAGCCAAAGAGATTTTGAAACTATCATTTACTCTAATTTCAATAAGCTTGAAGAAAAAATAAAGTACAATTACGAAACTCAAAACAACCTCCTTCGCAGTCTAAAAACGTTAGCTTATATTGCTATAGGATTAAGTGCTGCTGCTAGTATTGGGATATTATATATACTTAAATAATTAGGTTCCAAACCTTCACTCTAACAGCTTAATATTCCAACCATCAAATACTTTGCATTACAATTTGGCTCCTGTTTGCACCAAGCTACTCTTTATAGAATACTTTCAATAAAGATACCTTCTTCCAGACAAAGGCACCTTAGCGTTATCTGAATTTGATTCGACTTCATGTACTTTATGCCTTTACTACATTTAAAATATATCTCGAGGGCCTTTTGATGAGATTGCGAGGATTGAATAAATCAAAAAAAGGTTGCTTACATATTAGAAATGTAAGCCCACAAAAGTATTTCGGGCTCACTTTTCTTGCATAATCTGCACTTTCAAACAATGACGCACGAAATCTATCTTCTCGAACAATAACCCAATGTGTTTCTTCCTAAAAAACTCTTAGCTAGAGAACAAATGTTATCATCTCAGAAATCCCAGCATTCATAGACCATGAAAGGGTAAAGCACAGGAAGTACAACAAATGCAATGGAGCCTTCCATTTAAGGGAGACAAAAAATAGTTTAAGTGAGGCTTGAACACGGAAGCTATGGCTTGGGGACCATTCAGGCACCCAAGTCATAGTCTATCTGTGCAGAAGTAAAAACCCTAGAGGTAGCCTTTTGCCCTAGCCTCCTCCACCCTGTCCACCAAGAAGCACAGCACCCGCTCACTATCTACTAGTTCAAGGCACTCCGGGCCGCTGAAATCAGGGTTCCCGCTTTTCCTCCGCTAGCCACAAGGCAGCAGGCTGTTAAGGACTACGTTCCATGCCTCTTCGGCCAAATCTAGGCACTACTACGTAAAGGCGAACAGCACATCAATCCTCGCCTTCTCCTTTCTCATCTTTTTTTACAGGATGGTTAGAGTTTTATTCATTGTTTAGACCATTAATCAAGTTTTATATTCATGATTAATCGTTTAATGGTTTGATAATCGTTATTCAAAAAGGGCGCGTTCCCAAGCGCCTACCTTGGATGAGGTAGTCGGCGATATCCCAGCCCTGCTCCCTCTCCGCCCTAGTGGCGAGGTCCTCCAAAACCCGGGAAACCCCGACCTTCTGCCCTAGTCCCTCCCCTATCTGCCTGGCCTTTTCCTCCCAAGCCCAGAAGGCGTCTGCGTCGGGAAGCAGGGTCACTTTCCGTTCTTTTAACGGCAGGCACTTCTCGGGGCTGAGCTGTGAGATTCCGCCACAGGCAAGCCAGATGTACTCTGGGAAGAAGGCGTTGGCAATGACGGCGGACTTCTCGCTCTCCACAATCACCACCGGTTTGCCGGGCTCATTTCTGAGCAGGTGCTCCCCGAAGAGGCACTGCCCGAGCCGGAAGTGCGGGTTGGCAGAGAAGCAGTGGGCCCAGTGTATCCTAGCCTGGGGTTCCTTCACCCGCCTGCCGGTCACGGGATCGTAGAGCATGATCTTACCCGTACGCACCCTCTCCTGCCGATCCACCTGCCAGAAGACCGTCGCCCCCTCCCAATACCCTGTGGTGCCGATCAGGTACCGTTCCGCCAGTTCCCTTGCCCTAGCCGTTCCCAGCAGCCCGGCTAGGAAGAGGAGAAAGTTGTTCTTCTGGAAGGCCCGTATGCTGGCCTTGGGCCAATGGTTCGGGAGATAGGAAATGGGCTTGGGCATGGCAGGTCTCGGCTTCGGCACCGTGTATTCTTTCGGCTCCAGCCGTATGCCCCTTACCTCGAGATAATCCCGGGGTTTTAGGTGGTAGCCGCACTTGCTCTCCCGGTCGCAACGGCCCACGGAGGGACCCATATATTCTCCAGTTTGAGTATCAACGTAGCGGGTAAAGCGTTTCTTTCCTTGGCATTCGGGACAGTCGAAGCGGCTTCCCGCTCCGCTGTACCTCTCCAGGGTGAATCGGAAGGTGTTCATGGTTTTTGGTTTGGCTGCACTCCTGCCACTCCTGGCACGATGCTCTCTTTAAAAGGACAAAGTGCAGGAAGTGCCACAAGTGCAAAGACATGGATAAAAGTTTAAGGGTATTGGGTAAATTAATGCGAACTGGAAAGGCAAGGCTTAGCTCCCGTTCGGAAGCCCGAGACTTGGGTCAGGTTCTTGAATGACCTGGCTTTAGAGGTTCCCGTTTCCTGCGCCCCTTCAACTTACCGGTAAGGGTTTGCAGCTCTTCGTACTCAACCAATCCATCGATGGCCTCCATCTCCTCGAACTCGGGGTCATTCCAGTCTTTTAGCTGCCCACGGTCCTTGAGGTAGTCCGTAATGGAGGGTAGTTCGGCTTACACCACCTTTATGCACATATTGGTTACGAACCTCAGGTTCTTGATCCGTCCTGCCTCTTCTTTCTTTTTCGGTCTGTTTGGTTGGGACTGTCCTCTTGCCTCAATCCTTTGTTCTTATTTACCATGTATGGTTCATTTTAAATGTGAATTGAACATCTAAAGCTATTTTCTTGGGTAAGGCTAAGACACGGCGGGGCCCTGCCCATGCCCGGAGGGGCTGACCGCCACCCCGAGTCATATCTGCTTAGTTTCATTCCTTCTTTGGCTGTTTGCACTTGTTGCACTTCCGGCACCAAGGTCATGGCCATGGCTCCGCCAAGGGCACCTTCCGTGCCGTCGGTACAACTTTGCGTTGTCAGGGTGGGATTGCCCTAGAGGAGTTTCTTGTACTGTCCCCGGCTGGGATTCGAGAACAGGGACCTGTCCTTGAGGAAATAGAAGAGGCTACGGCGGGGCAGGCCGTGACCGTCGGCGAGCGTCTCGGCCTGCCTGGTGGAGAACCCCTCAGGCAGGGCTTCATAGAACAGACGCCTGTCACCAGCGAGCCTTCCGAGCGGGTCATAGTTGGTGACCGTGTCATAGACCCAGGTCCCGGTGAGGCGGAAGTACTCCACCAGCATGATGGCCCCTTGCACGGCCTCCTCGTGGACGTAGTTCAGGTCTCCCTCAGCAGTGGCCCAGAGGCCCGCCTGCAGGATTAGGCTGAGGCGGGTGCAGTAGCTCTCCAGCTTTACGTAAATACCTTGGAGGGATTCAGTCGGGGCGGCGTTGACCAAGCCGGTGTTGTAGGCCTGCCACTCGGTGAGGAGCTGTCGGGCCTCCGGCGTGAACTGGACCACCTGGGGTCGGACCCTCCCCTCCCCGTCCTCCTCAAAAGGGATTTGGAATAGGTTGTCGATGTACCTGGCCCAATCTTGGGCTACCGATAGGCTGATCTCCTTATCGGACCAGCACTCCTTCTCAAGGCCCTCAGGGCGGGCGAACAGAATCCGGTCTAGGAAGCCGTTCTGGTTGCGGTTCCCCTTAGCCATTTCCCTTAACACACCGTCCTGGATGGTGCCGATCACCGAGATGAAAGGATTCGGTAAGAAGAGCGGCTCGCCGGACTTTCGGTCTTGGATGAGAGGCTTCCCGCTCCAGATCGTCAACCAAGTCTCCTGCTCGCTCCCTTGGCTGTAGCGGTTGAAGTTGTTGAACCAGCCCATCAGCTCGTCCATGTAGAGGATCAGGCCTTGGGGGTTGTGGAGGTGAATCTCAAGCACGGCCTCAGGCGTGGCGTCCTGGATCACGCTCTTGCTCAGCACAGGTTTCTCTGGCGTCGGGGCGCCATCCTTTGCTTTCTTCGCAAGGGCCATCTGCTCATCGTATTCCTTTTTCTGCTGCCGGTACTCCCTAAAGCGTTCCTGATCTTGCCTGAAGAGGGGGGCAAGCATGAAGGCGGGAGGGTGGCTCTTTATCGTGCCGGGCCTACCCACCAAGGCCATGAAGAGCGGGCATCCCTCGGTCCACCCCCGCTTCACCTCCACCTGGAGGGCATTGCCTACCGCAACCGAGATGGCGGCCAGCATGGAGGAACCCGTGAAGTCCACCGGGAACAGCAGGCACTCTTTGGTGGCGTGGATGATGCGCTGCAGCGGAACCGGGAAGGCACTCACCGGGAACTCGGCGATGCCTTTGGAGGCGTAGGCGGTCAGATACTCTTGGAGGTTGAAGGGCTTATGCACGGCGCACCCCCTTCCTGGCATCAGTCTGAATCTCAGACACGGTTCTCTGGCGGCCCTCTCTAAGCCACTCCACTAGTTCCTCCTTGAAGAAGAAGAGTTGCTTGCCCCTTTTACAGAACGGAATCTCCCGGCGGCTGGTGAGGGCATAGAGGGTGTTCTTAGGGATGCCCAGGAACACAGAGGTTTCTTGGATGCTGAGAGGTCTTTCAGGCCCTTGGCAGTCGCTTTGGGCGTTTAACTTTTTATACAGCTCCAGCACTATCCCTTCAAGGGTGCTGAGCTTCTCGGCGAGGGCGGCGAATGGATTTACCATCGCCTCATTTATATTTCTCATATAAAGCCAAACCCTAAAACCGCCGCGGGAAGTCAACTATAGTGACTATACGATTTGGCTATAGTCACTATAAAGTTTTCGGGACTTTTTTCGCAGCTATGGCCTTTTTCAGAAAGCTCTCCGCAAGTCTTTGAGCTTCTTCATGTTCCGCAAGAAGTGACACAACCTTCTCCAGATGTGGGATGTTCCTAGGAGCAATTCGCTTTTGCTTATCACACATGCGATCGTACTGCTTATGAAAGTTCTGCCCATTAACCCCGAACACCCTCCCCAATCTATGTAAATTCTTCACCTTACCGCCGGGCATTTTCATGAAATCACCAATAATTCCGACATTTTCCAAACAAAAACAGTATAGCGCCTTTACTGCTGCTGGCAGTTCAGGACAATTAAGGATAGGCGCGTAAATGGCGGCCTCCTCTTCTGTCAGCTTCTCCTCAGAATTTTCCACGTTTTCAGCTTTGATCGGCTCCAGAAACTCACTGTCTTTGTCGAGACACAGTGCTTCATTCTCTGGGGTGGGTTCTAAGGGACTCTGGCTTGGCTCAAAGGCTACCTCCACGCCGAGGTTCAGGCGCTGATTGAGGTACCTGATGCACTTTGTCACCTCGATCCGGGAATCATAGTTCTCGTCACTGTCTTTTTGGTTATCTATGGCAAGAGCTTCCTCCCCCAATGCATTAAGCCTTCCTAGGGATTTGCGCAGTTCATCCTCAAGGAAGTACTTGATTCGCTCAGGCTTCCCGGTATAATGCCCTAGCCGCTCCTCGATGTAGGACCTAAAGTGCCCAAAGTCATACTGGTCATAGATGATGAACCTCCTTTCCTCCATCATGAAGATGTCGGTTGCTTTGATGTTGTCAAAGGGGTTGGGCTCTAGGCCTAGCCCAACAGCGTTCCTTTTCTTGAAACCAGTGAACTCCGCCTGGTCTTTCTCTCCAAGGGTACTCACGTAGCTCTCTATCTGGCTTCTCTCATCATCGTATATGGCGAACCTTTCACAAAGCTCTTCTATCGGTAGCTGGCTATAATCTTCCATTCAGGGGTAAGTGTTTCCCGAAATTAGAAGTCTGTAAGATGCGAAGCAATCTTACACTTCACACCATCCTCAAATCTATCCAAATAGCTCTGCGTGGTCTTCTCGGAGAAGTGCCCCAATGCCTCGGAGATTGCCTCCGTGGATACCCCTGTCCTCTTCAGTACTGTAGAGAAGGAGTGGCGTACCGAATATTTAGTGACGTTCATTTCGTTACCCAGCTTCGCCGCTATGTCCTTCATATACTTATTGATGCTTTTAATGGCTTGGAGCATTACAGCTATCTCCCCATCTGGTTTAAGCCTCTTTTACAAGATTAGGAAAACATGAAAATTAGGCCAAGCAAGCATTCAATCCCAGCTCTCAATCAATATTGCAGGTTAAGTTAGGCCATCCTGTTGTAAGTCATCGGAAGGCGGCAGTAGTAAGTACCCTTTTTTAAAAGACCGTTTATGTAAGTGAACATTTTTGAAATATCATAATATATATATTTATTATACCACCAGTATTGTGCCACCAACCTTCTCATAGCTCACCATTAAAACTGATATGAATACCTGCCTGTATTGTAATAAGGAAAAAAATGATAAGGACTTTTCAAAAGAGCATGTAATTCCAAAGTCCGCGGGTGGAGCTATTGAGCCCAAAAATCCATTTGCCCTATATGATGTGTGCCGTGGATGCAATAACCTTTTAGGTCGTGTTGTTGATGGGCCATTTATTAAGAATTATTTTTTAAAGGCTTTGAAAGGGTATAAAACAAATAAGTTTATAAGGTTTAAAAGTGACACTGCTATACCCTTTGAAGCTATAGGGATATTAAGAGATATAGCAATAGGTGATAAGGAGTGTGATTTTTTGATTGGGCCTAATCATAGCACTATATACCACTTTCATGAGCCATATCCAGCTCAGGAGATGCCTCCATTAGGTCCAAGGCAAAAGGATATAGTATTTATTTTTATCAGGACTAATAATCCTATATGGGAGGCTGTTGTTGTTAATTCTCTAAAGTTAGCTTTTAAAAACTCTCATTTTTATTTAGGGAATAGAACCCCTCCAAAGGGTAGTATATTTGAAAGGGTTCCCAAATCCTTATATAAGGTACATAAAGAGTTAGTAGAGATACAAAACAAAAGACACCGTTACTCAATTAAGATCTCACCGGAGTATTATTTTCCAGACCGATTTTATGCTAAGATTGCACTAGGAATAGGCTCTATTATACTCGGTTCTCAATACAAGGCGAGCAATTCTGCTGATAACTTAAGAAACTATATGTGGACACGGGATTTCTATGAGAGAAGAAAAACTCCCATAGTAAAGAGCCACGTTTATAATATTGGTGGAGCAGAGAACCATTTTCAGCTATGGCTCGAAAGGAAAGAGCGTTACAAATGGGAGGGTGGTCATGTAATAATTGTACAGCCAGAAGGTGACAGGCTCTTTCTCTATCTTAATTTTTATGAAGAAAGTAGTGGTACAGTGTTGTTGTGTGATGAAAACAAATATTGGGAAGGTATATTAACAGAAGGGATATGCTATGTTATTGTGCCCGGATTACAGGCAGCTGTTGGACCTATCTTGTTGCAGGATTTCCTAGAACATAAACACGGAGGTCCTCGAAAAAATGAGGAGTTAAGTGAGCTGGAGGCTTTGATGGACAAGTACAGTAAACTTCCTCCTTTTAAATTGTAATAAGAAGGCTCTTATATACTTTTGTCTTTATTGTTTTTGGGCTCGTGTCACTCTTTATGGGGTGTCTCTAATGAGACTCTAATAAAATGAGGTGTTTTTACTGGCTTTCTCTGTGTGTAGGGGTGGGTTTATACCTCGATTAGACTAGAATTTTGAATTATGAAAATTAATGCCACAATTAGGCTATAATTAACCAAACCTCTTTTTCTTATTAGTGGCTTATTAAACCTTTTTCCGCTCCCTATGCTTAGCGCTCTTACTGTAACCACTGTCAGTTCTGCCATATTGATACAGTTTCCACCAGCTCCTTTTTTTGGCTCCTCCACTTCCGGTCCTGGCGCAAAGGGGAGCTTGATACGTCCATTTTAAATCCTTTAGTATACTCCTCATGGCTTCCCTTATAGTAACCTTGAGGAGTTATCATAGCTTTACAAGAGTTGTCGTTTCAACTAGACCTTTATTTTTGTCATACACCTCAATAAAGCTTGCATTCTCGTTGAAAGTTATGCACCCACCTGTATTAGTGTTCTTGTACTGGAGTTTATTAGCAGCCTTTTTATCTAGAGGATATTTGTCAATATGATACTTTTTGCGAGACAGCTTATTGCGATAAAGACTAACCATTAAAAGGTTATTATCTACTTGGTAATAAACGGTTTTACGTTCTAGCACATCGTCAATGTAGCCCCCTAGATATATCTTACTCGGGATACTATCAAATGTTAATGCCTTCAAACTGTCGGCACCTGCTTTAGATAAGCCAATTCTTTTAAACTTTACTGCTTTGCCTTTAGAATCAGTATCTGTCTTACATTCTGGGCATCTTGGAAGATAGGACACAGAAGCCCACGCGGCAGGACTACTTTCTGAATCTTTTATTCGGAAAAAGCAAATAAACTTACCCCAAGCATCTCGCTCTGTCTTTTCTCTAAGCGCAATAGCAATAACTGAATCTTTCTCCATCCTTTCATTTAGGAGGATATCTAGTTTAGTATAGCCACCTGTTTTTTCCACTTTATTTACTTTATAAGGAATAGAGGCAGCATTTATAGAGTCTGAGCTGCACCCTAAAAACAGAGTTAATATTAAAATATTGAATAATTGAAAAGTAATATTTTTTAGCATGTAATGGTATTTAAATAACATAAAACTTACAATAATCATAATGATAAATTTTTGAATTTAAAAATGCCACCGCCTTTTCTTTTTTACTGGTTCTGACAGCTTCTGTTCCGCTATTCAATCTGCCATCACTGGCCTTTGTCTAGCTCAGGAGATTCTCTACCAAACCTTTACTGCCTTTATCCTACATAACTTTCTTAGTGTGAGTCTCTGGCAGGTAGCCCATCAAGGCATTATGTATATAAATATCATATAAGGGAAAGCTCTAAACATAGAGATTATGCTGGATAAGCGTGGCAGTCCTTCTGGTATAAATTATTTCTTTTTTGAGAAAGCTGTGAGAGCAGAAACATAATCCCGTTTTGCGTCATCTTCAAAGCTATCTAGGTAGCTTCTAGTAGTACGAATGTCGGTATGCCCCAGAGACTCACTTATAAATTCTATAGGGGCACCAGAGCGCTTTAATACGGTAGAGTAAGAGTGGCGTGCAGTATAAGTGGTAACCTCTTTCTCTATGCTCAGAGAGGAGGCTATGCGCTTCATGTAAGTATTGATAGACTTTGTGGCTTGCTTGATTTTGGCCAACTCCTTTTCTGGTGTAAGTCCTTCAGAAAGTATTGGAAAAACATAGCCGTTTGGCATAATTGGCTTTGTACCCCACCTTTTAATAATCTGCTCAGCGTCTGGCAATAGTGGTACAATTATAGTCTTAGTATTTTGGCGAGTAGTCTTTGCGGTCTTTGCTCGCACAAAGGTAATGGTAGCGGAGTCTATGTTCTTGTATTTGAGCAGTGCTATGTCTTTTACATTTATACCACTACACAAGTAGGAAAACAGCCATAAATCCCTAGCCCTCTCCTCAGTAGCGCTTAAGGGAGCATAAGTAAAAATTTTCTCAATATCTGCTAGAGTAAGTGCCTTTTTCACATTACGTCCAGCTGGTATCTGGTACTTTCTTTTACCAAAAGGATATTGCTCCTTCTCTACATCTCCAGTTTCTATTGCCTCATTAAACAATGCCCTTAGATAGCGCAGGTAAATACCCACTGTTGTAAGAGACTTGTTCTTACTGAGCATCCACTGCTCATAGCTTTTAAGATAATCAGGAGTTACGTTTACAAAAGGCAGTGTAGTTTTCCCACTGAAAGCCTTTAAGGAGCTTAGGGCAGACGTATAGCTTTCCGCTGTAGTTATGCTAGCCTCCTTTTTTAATTTATCTATATGCTGGGTGAAAGCTATATATACATCCCCTTTAGGAGAGGCATCTGCAAACTTATTCTCAAACAGTTCAAAGGTAAATACAGCCATATCCTTTATAACTGCTCTAGCCCTCCGCTCTATTTCCTGTAGCTCAATCTGGGCATTTTTATAAGCTCCTTTAGGTTTTGGGAGTATTACTTTCTGGTAATCCTCTTCTGTAAAGCTGTATGCTGTGGGGTAATACTTCTGCTTGCGGTTATGAGTTAGCCTTAGTTTGACAGGATAAGACCCATCTTTTAATGGCCTCCTAGTGTCAAGTATAATTTGGGTCAATACGTTAGCCACGCTGGTATAGAGTTTTAATTTGCATACAATTTGCATACATTTTATCAAAAAAACCAACTAATACCTATAACCAGACATAACTTCAAAAGGCCTTTATAGCCCATTTAGGCACTATTTACAACTATTCACAACCAACTATAACTACTATTAACATGACTGTTAATCATGGGGTCCTTGGTTCGAGCCCAAGAGGGGGAGCAAAAACAAAAAAGCCACTCACACGAGTGGCTTTTTTGTTTTAAGGCATTTCAAAGTCTTTTCCTCTGCCATTGACTCATGTCGGTATAAGGCTTAAAACGCCCCTTATGCTGGTATCAGAAACGTTTTAGGTTACTTATCTCCATCGTTTAGACCACTTCTTGCTCCTAGGTCCTACTTACTCTAGAATCATTCTAAATAAATTGGCTTTCTAAGATCTATGACTTAGTTTTGAGCATTATTTAGATTTAGTCTAGTTAACAAGTCTTAGGCTTGTTTAGAAAATATGAGAGCACTATTCCCATGGCCATCTGCAAAACTTGACACCTCCTTTATAAAAGGACTCCTACTCTTCTTTTTCTTACTTCTTGTCGGTCCTTTGACGGTGAAAGCACAGAATACAGGAACTGTTTCGGGGAAAGTGATGGACGGAAGTAGCAAGGCAATAGAATTCGCGAACGTCTCTATCCAAGGCACTGATGCTGTGGCGCAGACCAATGCCGACGGCTTCTTTTCCCTATCTGCTGCTGAGGGCGGCTATGACTTGATTATCTCGTTTGTGGGCTATTCTACCAAAACGAACAGAATACGCATTACGGCTGGTCGTACTACCAATTTGGGGCCCATCGTTTTATCGGGCAATCTGAACGTGGACGAGGTACTGGTCACCGGAAAAACGCAGAACACCGCCATCAAAGAAGAAGGCTTCAACGTGACGGTGCTGGATGCCAAGAAACTGTACAGCACCTCCGCCGATTTGAACCAGGCCTTGAACAGAACCACTGGGATCCGTATCCGGGAAGAAGGGGGCGTTGGTTCTAACTTCAGTTTCTCTTTGAACGGCTTTTCCGGAAAACAGGTCAAATTTTTCTTGGACGGTATTCCCATGGACAACTTCGGTTCTTCTTTAACGCTCAATAACCTGCCCGTGACCATGGCCGAACGGGTGGAAGTGTACAAGGGGGTGCTACCCAACCATCTGGGAGCCGACGCTTTGGGAGGTGCGGTGAACATCGTAACTCGGGCCGACCCAAACTTCCTGGATTTTTCTTACGGTTTTGGATCGTTTAACACGCACAAAGCCTCTGTGAACGGGGCCTTTACCAATCTTAAAAACGGCCTTACCTTCCGGGCCAACGCGTTCTACAACTACTCAGACAACAACTACAAGGTGGAGGTGCGCCCTATCAATCTCTCCACCGGACAAAGGGAAGAAGCCCGGGAAGTAGAGCGTTTCCATGACGCTTACAAATCCGGGACACTCCAATTGGAGACTGGCGTTACCGGAAAAAAGTATGCTGATCTTTTCTTAGTAGGATTGATTGCCTCGGGCAATGACAAAGAAATCCAGACGGGCGTGACCATGGAACAGGTATTTGGTGCCAGAACCACCCGCTCCTCTTCTGTAATCCCGACGGTGAAGTACCGCAAAGCAAACCTCTTTGTCCAAGGACTAGACCTCAGTTTGTACAGCGCCTATAACATGACGCAGAACCGGTTTGTGGATACCACCCGCCTGCAATACAACTGGAACCAGGAAACAAAAGAAACCAGCACGGCAGAATTTAACCGGACGCAGTTAAAGAACCGCGACCATGAAGGTTTGGTAACCGCTAACCTCAACTACGCGATTTTTCCTGACCACTCTCTTTCCTTTAACTATGTTTTGTCTGATTTCGGCAGGAAATCAAGCGACGTGGAAGATCCGCAAAACGTGACGTTCCAGTACCCCCAAACCTTGAACAAACAGGTAATGGGTCTTGCCTGGCAAGTAAACAAAAAACGGTTTAATGCTACGGCCTTCTCTAAGCTTTATCTGTTAGATGCTAGCTCTTTTGAACAGGTGTCAGATGGTACGGGTGAGCCTACCTATCAGCCCATCCAGACTAAAACCGATAACATTGGTTACGGAACCGCTATCGCTGGTTTCATTTTACCCCGGCTTCAGCTGAAAGCCTCCTATGAGCATACCTACCGGCTGCCTGAGGCAATTGAGTTATTGGGAGACGGCCTGTTTGTACGGAGGAACTCTGCTCTAAAGCCTGAGAACAGCGACAACGTGAACGCAGGGGCAATGTATTCCTTTAAACCCCACAAAGACCATCAATTCGCTCTGGAGGCAAACTATATCTACCGCAATTCAGATGACTACATCCGGCTGGACCAAAGGCAAGCCCAGCCAATTGACCGGCAGTACATCAATATGGGGAATGTGGTGACCCACGGTGTAGAAGGCGATGTCAGATACTCTTGGAAAAACAGGCTGCAAATGGGATTAAACCTCACCTACCAAAACATTGTGGACAAAGAGGAATTCCTGACCAGCACGAACCTCACAGGCACTACCGTCTACAAGAACTTTGGCTACAATTATCGCATCCCTAACATGCCGTATCTGTTCGGTAACGCAGAGGTAGGGTACTCCTTCAATGATTTAGGCACAAAAGACAACGTGCTTACCCTTAATTACAACCTTAACTACGTGGAGGAATACTACTTCACGCCGCAGCACCTGGGATCAAACAACAACGATGTCATCCCACGCCAAGTAGCCCACAATGCCATGATCAATTACACGCTGCACAGTGGGAAATACGGCATCTCCCTAGAGTGCCGGAACCTGACCGACAGCAACCTTTTTGACAACTATCTGCTTCAGAAACCAGGTCGTTCCTTCTTCTTAAGAGCCAGATACTTTATCAGTAAATAATATCACCAACCAATACCTATCTACATGAAGTCCACGATTAAACAACTCGCCAAATTCAGCTTTCTAGCAGGGGTAGTTTTTACCTCTTTTTCCTGCAGCGATAACGATAATAACGATCCCACTCCAGTTTCTGAGTCAGATAAAGTGTTTGCCCTAGGCGTGGGGGTTACCACTTCCACCGCTACTACCAACTACGTTGTGCAATCCAGCAACCTTATGAGCGGCACCATCTCCCTGACCGGAAACGGGCTTCTGCAGGAAGGCTACCGTGATTACGCGTTCGGTGGGGGCAATTTCTACAGCATCGGTGGGTTGGGCATTACGGATGTCAATACTATCAGCTTGAACTCTTCTAACCAGCTGACGACTAAGACCGGCCTTACGTTTGAGCAAGCCAATAATGACTTCATTGACCCTACGGGTGCCGGCACCACCATGGTAGGAGTTTCCATGCCTGCCAGCCCCACCGCCAGCCTGAACGCGAACTTCTATACGGTTGACATTGCTTCCAATAGCATTACCAACAGAGCGAATGTGCCTATGAACAACATTCACCCGAGCAACAGAGACTGGTTATTCCACACCGGTATGCAGGTGAGAGGCAACCAGCTGTTCCAGACATTCTATCCGGTAAACTATACCACCTACGCCACCGCCAACACAGATACTTGCTATGTGGCCATTTACAGCTACCCAGGCTTTGGGTTGCAGAAAGTAATCAAAGACACCCGTACTGGTCCGGCTGGGGCGTTTAACAACCGGTCAGGTATTTTCAAGACCGAGAACGGCGACATTTACACTGTTTCCAACAGCAGCTACTCCAATGGCTACAGCCAGTCTACCAAGCCCGCCGGTATCCTGCGTATCGCGGCTGGTTCTACAGAGTTTGACCAAAACTACTTCTTCAACACTGACACTGCCCCTAACGGCGGAAAAATCGCGCACGCCATTTATATAGGCAACAACAAGTTGTTTGCGGCCATCACGGTAGTGCCTCCTACCTTGGCAGACAGATGGTCTGACAAGAACCTTCGCCTGGCTATTGTAGACCTTTCCGCTAAAACCATCACCCGGGTAGCCAATGCACCCCAGTTCACGGGCAATGGCGGCAGAAGCTTCGCAGCGTTGCTGGATGAAGGAAAAGTATACACCGCCATTTCTACAGACGGCGTAGTAAATATATACCAAACCGATGTTGCTACCGCTACCGCTACCAAAGGCGCTGTGATTGAAGGCTCCTTCTTAGGCGGAATCGCAAGACTGAAATAACCTACTTACCGCCCGCCTCAGCGATACCCGTTGAGGCGGGCACTCCTTTTCATACTCATATTTCTAGTACAACATGAAAAGCAAGAAATCAAACAACCCAAGTATCCTCCGACGCGTGAACGATTGGCTCCACCTTTGGCTAGGCCTGGTTTCTGGCATTGTGGTGTTTATTGTGAGCATAACGGGTTGCTTTTACGCTTTTCAGCAGGAAATTAAGGATGCCCTGGAGCCCTGGCGTTTTGTGGAAGCCCAGGACAAAGCCTTTGTGCCACCCAGCCAATTGTTGGATACCGCTGTGGCGTACATGCCTGGCGTAAAGCCCACCGGCCTTACGTACAGCAACCGCGAGGAAGCTGCCGCCGTGGGTTTCAGCAGCTTTGAGAACGGGGAACGCAGCTTTACGGCCATTTTCATGAACCCGTACACCGGCGAGTTCCTGCAGAAACAAAAATCCATTGGAAAGGGCGAGTTCGACTTTTTCCGGTTCATTATTGACGGGCACCGGGCCCTATGGCTGCCGTACAACATTGGTCGCCCTATTGTGGGCGTGTGCACGCTCATCTTTCTGGTGCTGCTAGTTACCGGTTTGGTGATGTGGTGGCCCAAGCGCTGGAATAAATCTAACCGCGACAAAAGCTTTAAGATCAAATGGAACGGCAGCTTTAAGCGGGTCAATTACGATTTGCACAACGTGCTGGGCTTCTACAGCTTGCTTTTGGCTTTGGCCCTAGGAATTACGGGATTGGTGTGGAGTTTTAAATGGTTTGAAGAAGGCCTCTACTACGTCACTTCCGGCGGAAAAGAATTGCCGGAGCACCACCATCCACATTCCGATACCACTAAAGTCGGGTTGCTGGCCAATAACCCTGTTTCAGCACTAGACCAAGCTTGGTACAAAACCATTGCCGTTGAACCAAACGCGCAGGGCTTTTACATGACGCCCATTCTGGAAGACAAAGATGACGCCCTTGAGGTCATCGCCTACCAAGACCACGGCTCCTGGTACAACCGCAACGAGTACTACTATGACCAATACACGCTAGAGCTCTTCCGGGTACAAGGCGACCGCTACGAGGAAGCAAGCTTCGCCGATAAACTGTCCTTGCTCAACTACGATCTCCACATAGGAGCTGTCTGGGGTTTGCCTGGCAAGGTACTGGCATTCTGCATCAGCTTGATCTGCGCCAGCTTACCTATCACTGGGTTTCTGGTGTGGTGGAATAAAAAGAAGAAAGGCAAGAAGAAAAGTAGTGTTGCCAAAAGCCCTGAGAACATCAAGGCCAGGAATCCTGACGTGGCAAGGGTTTGATAGACTTTGATGGATAGCACTTCTAGTCGCTAAGTAATCAATCAGGATACAGAAATGCTTTTATAGTCTTTCAGACTTAGTAGTAGGCTGAAAGACGGGAAAGCAGACAGATTACTTATTCACTGCAAGCAGTTCCAGATTCAGATAGCAGCCCTACCTAAAGCAAGAGGCACTCCATGGAGTGCCTCTTGCTTTAGGTAGGGCTGCTATTAGGTTTCCACTAGAAAGGTTTTCAATCCGGTGTATTCACCCTCCGGCGTTTTGCCTAGAATAAGCGCATCTATACTTCTTTCTCCTACGCGGTAGACTTTAACCTCGGCAAGGCGCTGCTCCAGAAAAGCTTTCAACTCTTTGAAACGGCTCACCTGCTTCTTTTGCTCCTCACCAGCTTCCTCAGGTTCCTTGACTAGGTTACGGAAAAACCAGTCCAGTTCTGCCACTTCTACTTTTGCATCGGCGGGTTTTCCGGCCCAGGAAGCTACCTCTTGCGGAATAGGTGCGTTTTGGGTATTTGGGAAAGAAACTACCTCAAAAGGAGCATCGGTTTCGCTTTGGTACAAGAGGCCTTCAGAAAGGCTTCGCAGTGCATCCCGCACCTCTTGGTTGGGGTTGATATCCATGTTGTTTGTTGTCTACTTGATGAAAATGGCCAGAAAATGCCCAAAGGTTTTATTTTGGAAGGGCTCTACTGTCTTTCCGGGATTCCAATACCTGTTGTAGCTGCTTGGGTAAAGCCGAAAGCAGGTCATAGCCGGTGGATTGCTCAATAGCGTCTACCGTGGTCAGGTAGGTTTCCCAGTTGGTACTTACAGTGTTTTTGTTTGGCGTGTCAACGGCAATCACCCGGGTACTGGAGGAAATACGGGTTAGGTCATCCTCTCCCTGCGGCAAGACTACTATGACTTTCCAGATGCGGGCCGGAACGGAGACTCTTCCGTTGTCTATGGTTTTGAGGGTTCCGTTACTGCCGGTGCCTCCTTCTCCGTAGCTGCCCATGATCACGTAGGCTTCCATCCCTTCCTGCACCAACTCCCGGGTGTAGTCCTCCAGGTTGCCCCAGGTTTCCTGGTTATTTTTTGGCGCCTGCGGAATCATGTTGCTCATCAGAAAGGTGGCGGAGTTGTCTTGGGCGGTCTTGGTCCTGTCTGCCGAGGGAACATTGTGCCCCCGGTCAAAGCCACTGCCTGAGTAGCTGGAGGCCGTAACCCGGTACCAACCTTCGGGGAGGCTGGCGTCTGCCCTGAAATCATCTTGCCGGGGAGCGGTTCCTAGCCAATCCGGACTCACGTGCCAGCTTACCCAATTAGGGGTAGCCCGGGCCCGGCTGTAGGATAGCACATACTGAGATCGCGAAATAAGATAGTTATTCTCGTTGTTGGCATCTGCCGTGGCGCCGCTGGGGTTACCCAGAAGCAATTGTTCCTGATCCAGGGTGAGAGATCTTTTAGGTGCTACCACGGTCTCCTGGCAACTCATGACCACCAAGGAAAGCAATACAAAAGAGAGATAGCGCAACTTAGAAAGCAGGGAAATTGACATTGGAAAAAACTTGGTTGTACTTCCGAAACGAAGCCTAGTTGCTTAAACTTGTAGGCAGCATTTTTGTTTCAGCCCAACCTCTCTCCTCTTCAAACTCCTGTCTCCCCAAATATCTCTTAAATACAAAGTTCTTACAGGGTTGTCGTATGATAGAGGATCAACCCCTCCCTTTTGTCATGTTCTTTGCTTCTATAGCTTTCCTCGCACTCTACTTGATACTGTTCTTGATCAATTTTCTGCTTTTTCAGCCAAATAAAGCAGAAAAAGGCCTAAAAATTCCTTAAAAAATATAGTTTTACAGAAGGCTTTCACTTACAACTCAACCATGAACGTTACGTCTACCCCATACCTTAGGCAAGAGATAGAGGAGAGAATCTCAGAGGTTGCGTCTTTTGCCCATTTGATTCCAGGAGTGGTGGTCATCCACAACATCCAGAACAACCTGGCAGTGGAGTACATGTCACCCAGAGGCTTACAGCAGATTGGGGCCACGCTGGAGGAGTTGCAGCAAATGGGGCCAGAATTCCATACGCGGTTTTTCAACCCGGTAGAGTCTGCCGAGTACGTTCCCAAACTGATCAAAGGCCTGTTTGAGCGGAACGATGAACAGGAAGTCATCTCTTTTTTTCAGCAGGTACGGTTCCATGACACCGATGATTGGATGCTGCACCTGAGCGCCGTCAAGATCTTGATGAAAGACAATAAAGGCCTGCCATTACTAGCCATCACCACGGCTATCTGCGTGGATCCTACCCACCACATTACGGCCAAGGTCAAACGGATTATGGAGGAAAACACCTTCCTGCGTCAGCACTTTCACCAATACGCGCAGTTGGGCCCTCGTGAAAAGGAAGTCTTGAAACAGGTAGCCTTAGGCAAAAGCTCGCTTGAAATCTCACAGGATATGTGCATCTCAGAGAAAACAGTCAACACCCACCGCCGCAACATCAAATTGAAGCTGAACACCCACTCTTCCTTTGACATCTCGCAGTACGCCCGGGCTTTTGACCTGATTTAATTAAAAGCCTCCATTCCAGGTGAGTTAGGTTTCTTTAATGATGTCTGGTTTAATACCATTTTCATTTAAATGGAAGGGAATGATACTGATAGACCCATCTTTCTCCAGGACGGCGTACTTTATCTGGTCCATGTTTTCCAGACCCTGCGTTTTACGGGCGGCTTCCAGAATATCGTCTTCCTGCAGCCGGGCCTTGTTCATCCGGTCTAGCAAAGGTTTGCCGTTCTCCAGGATAATGAGCGGAATGCCGTTGACTAAGCTATCCAGAAACCTGAATTTGTTTGTGGCCAGCGAGACGATGACATCGGCAAACACCATGGTGAGGATGACCAGCATACTACCGGTGATGGATTTATCGTCGTCTACCAGGGCGTTCTGCACCGCCTCACTGATAATTAAAAGCAGCACCAGATCAAAAGCAGTCATCTCGCCCAGGGTACGTTTTCCTGCCATCCGGAGGATGAGGAACACTAACATGTAGACGATCAAGGCCCGTAAAATAATGGATTCCATAGCAGCAGGTTTAAGCTTTTAAAAATAAACGTATTGGTTAACGGTCATCCGCGCCTTGCCAACGGTGACTTCTAAGCGCTGAGCACCTGTTTTATAAGGCACCAGGTAAAAGGCAATAAGCCCGTTCTGGATGGAGCTGAAAGTGTAAATCAACTGATTGTCCTTTACCTCTACCGAGGCCGGCTCTGGAATAATCTGGTCAATCCGTACTTTTCTGATATAGTCATTGTTGAAACTGATTTTGGCAGAGGGCTCTAACCGGGCAACATGCACCAGCAGCTCGGTGCCTTTCTCTACCCGCATGAACTTGTTGTACTCCATCTGCACCCCATGGGCCTTAAAGGTTTTGTCACTGAGCAGCCCCTTTCCGAAAAGCCCCAAGGCAGCCGCCAGCAAAATCAGCCCCATCAGAATCCAGAAGACCCGGGCAACCCTCCATTCGTTTTTCTGGAACTCATAAAAGTCTTCGGTCAGTTTTATGTCCTTGTCCATACCTCAAAAAAGTAAGCAGCGCCAATCTTAAGTAGTACCCTGAACCTGACTTTTAGTTGCTTCTGCCTTGTTACCCTAAAACCAAACAACTTTAGGCTTTCAAGCCACTTTCAGGAAAACTGCTTTAGAACAGAGAAGCTGCTGTGCTAGCGCGACTAAAGAAAAAGAGCCGCTTCGGGCCTGTTTTCGTGTAAACAGGCCCGAAGCGGCTCTAAACTAGAGGTACTTATAGATTGCCCCTGGGTGGGTCTGATGAGCTTTAATGTACCAAGCGGTACCACTCATATACGGCGGTTGCGCCAACCGGGCCTTTTGCCGTCAAGCCTATGCGCACGCCCCGGTCCCAGGGTGGCAGGAAGTCTCCGTTGAGGGCTTTCCCTTCGTTCAAGTTATTCCAGCTGGTACCATCGGTGCTCCAGGCGAATTGCAGCTGGTCGCCTTTGGTGGCGGTAAGCTTGAACTGGAGCAGGTCTGCCTGCGGAGCGGCCACTTTTGCGTGTACGTCTTCCTTGTTTTCCTTCAACGTCCACAGCGAGATTTGCCCATTTTGCACCGAAACGCCAATAGCGTTCTGTGGATCACCTACCGCGGCCAACCCCGCTGATACCCCTGCCGCTAACTGACGCAGGTTGATGGCGGTAGTGGCGGTATAATCTGCTTCCACGGTTCGTTTGCTCAACACGCTGCCTACTTTTTCTGGGGAGGCTTGCAGCACCAGGCGGCCACCTTTTCCTGCCTGCACGGTGAACTTTGGTGTTTGCTCTACAAACCACTGCCAGGTGGGCGCTAATCTGGCGGCGGTGAACTCCTCCTGCACATCCACTACCTCCTTGGCGTTGGTGTTGTAAGGCGCCGCAGCCGTTAAAGACGGCGAACTGTTTTTGAAGGAAGGCCAGCCATCTGTACCCCAGATGATTTCATCCAGCAATCCTTGGCGGCCCGGGTACACCGTGCTGTTGGCGCTGTAGGCATGATACATGAAATAATCGCGGCCTTTTCCGTCAGAAACCACGGTACCATGGCCCGGGCAGGTCCAAGCCTCATTTTTCTTCATGATGGGGTTCCCGGCGTATTTCTCCCAAGGCCCCTGCAATCTTTTAGACCGGGCTACGCCCACGCCGTAGGTACACGCCCGACCACAGCAGGCATCACCGGCATAGAAGAGGTAATAGTAATCGTTTCGCTTGATCAGGGCCGGACCTTCTACCAGACCTCCCTCCCAGGTGCCTTTCTCGTTCCGGAACAGCTCAAACTTCTCTCCGGTGAGGGCGGTTCTTTCCTCGTTCATGCGCTGGCCCCAGAGCGGGGTGGGTTTGCCTACGCTGTTAGCGTCTTCCTTCCAGATCAAGTACAGCTCGCCTTTTTCGTCGCGCATAGGGAACCCGTCAATAGAGCCCACTTCCTGGCAGACCAATGGCCCTAAATCGGTGTACGGGCCGGTGGCTTTGGTGGCGCTGGCCACGCCTACGCACAGGTTGCCGCCTTTCTTTTTAGCGGTGTAATAGATGTAGTACTTGCCTTTGTCATAGGTAATCTCGGGGGCCCAAAAATGCGCCTCGGCCCAATCTGGCAGCTTATTAGGGAAGACGTGCCCCACGGTTTCCCAATCTACCAGGTTCTTTGAGTGCAAAATGGGGTACAAGGGAGCCCACTCAGAAGAAGTAGCAGTAGCCCAGTAGTCATCGCCTACGCGCACCACCGAGGGGTCTGCGTAGTCGCCGGGCAGTACGGGATTGCTATAAGTAACCGCCTGGGTGGTAGCCACCGGAGCTTTGGCGGTGCTTTTGGCATCTGGGCCCTGATTCACGTTGCAGGAAAAAGTCAGAAGACCCATTACCGCGGCTGACAAGGAGAGTATATGTTTATTCATCATAGAAAAAGAGAGTTGCTTCATCGTTAATTTTATCTGCACCCAAGGTTTGAAAGGGCTGAGTTCCTACTTCTCGCCGGAAGGCACCCGCAGAGGCACACCCGAAGAGACCGGTGCGCCGAAGACCGGATATCCATCAGAAGTCCAGGTGAATTTCTGCATCCGGATGTCGCGCTGCCACCCCGGCTTTTCAGATTTCTTCGCGTGGTACAGAATCCAATCTTCGGTGTTGTCTGGCGAGGTGGTGAAACTGCAGTGTCCTACCCCTAACACATCAGCTGTGCTCTGGAAAACCGGTCCGCTGGACTTTACCCAATTACTGGCCTGCATGGGATCGGCTAACGTATCGACTAAAGTCAACTGCCCCAGCCTATAGTCTTTCAACCAGGATTCGCGGCAGGAATAGATCAGGAAAGCCTTTTCGTTTTTCTTCAGCAGCTCGGGGCCTTCGTTCAGGTCCAGTTCCCCACCCGTTTCCCACGGTTCCGTGGGCGAAGAAATCTTAGACCGGTTAGAGGAAATAGTCCAAGGGTTGCTCATCTTGGCGATGTACAGATGCTGCTTGGTTCTATCAGTGGTGGCGTTCTGCTCCCAGCCCGACCAAACGGCGTACAGCTGCCCGTTCAGGTAAAACGGCGATACATCTATGGCCCACCTCACCGAGGCCGGATGCTGCAGGCTGTCTCCGGTGTACAGCATGCCTTTGTCTACGTACGGTCCAAACGGACTATCGGTGGTGGACTCAAGCACCCCCGATTTCTGGTGGATGAACGGCCCACCGGGCTCTTTTCCGGCCGCGTAATAAATGTACCATTTGCCTTGCAGGTGATGAATCTCAGGGGCCCAGATGTTGTGTGCATTCCAGCCAGTGGCAGGTGCTTTCCAGACCGGCACCCGTTCGCCCAGCTTGGTCAATTTCGAGGATTGCGAGACGTAGATAGTGCCAGAACCAGATGCACAGGAATAATAAATCCCGTCTTTTTTGATCACCCACGGGTCTGCCCCATCCCTTACCGGGTTGGTAAAGTACAGCGCGGCCTCTGCCGTACCGGTCTGGGTTTCTGCCGGCTTATCTAAGACGCCACTGGGTTTACACCCCAGCAACCATAGGGCCTGGCAGATTAAAAAAACGCTTATTCTACTCCAATACTGCTTCATTCTTCCATCAAAACGAGGTATCCTTACTGTATAGCCGAGAGCACCTGGCTTCTGGTTATGGCTTAAGTGCCCAGAGGTTAGCTCCTGTTTAAGGCCCGTTTTCTTTAAGACTGCCCTAAAACGGAACCCTCCTCTTTACTGCGTTGCGGTGTCTTTGGTCTTTGCTTTGGTCATGCTTTTAATTAGGTCTACTTCTTCTTGCCGGTAAGGGGTGCCGTCTGGCCTGAAAATGTCATGAAACCACAGGCTAGGTTCGGCGGTGTAGGTCTTTTCCCAGGAATCCCAAGGGTAGATGGTCTGCGTTTTTCCGGCCACGAAGCCCCAATTAATCATGCCTACGTTGTATTTCTTGGCAATGGGCAGAGAACTCTGAAAGGTACTGCCATTAGGACGGGCCATGTACTCGGTGCAGATCATCGGTTTGCCGTAGCGCTGTAGCCAAACAATGCGTTTCTCCAGTTCCTGCGGGTTGTCATAGTTGTGAAACGTAATGATGTCAGATTCATCAATCATCACTTTTTGAATAGGGCTTAGGCCTTCGTGGGTAGACCAATCTCCCGCCCAGACCGCTGCCGTTACGGGTTGTGAAGGATTCATAGACCGGGCCCAGACAAAGCTTTTCTTCAACAGGGGCAGCACATACGTCAACTTATTAGGTAACTCCTGTTTTCCGTAGGCGGCTCCTTCGTTGATGTTGTACGGTTCGTTCCAGATGTCCCAAGCCAAGACGCGCTTGTCTTTGGCAAACCGGCCAATCACTCCTTTCACATACCGCTCTAGGCGTGGATAGTGGGTAGAGTCCTGCAGGGCCGTGTACCCGGGGCTTTGCACCCAACCTGAGTTATGCACGTGCGGCCTTGGCTCCCGCTGTTTCCCTAATTTAGGATGCGGATCCCAAACCGAATCAAAGATCACCAGCATAGGTTTGATGTTATGCCGCGCCGATATCTCCAGAAAGGTATCCAACCGGTTCAGGAACCCAATGGAATCTTGCAGGTAGAGCAGGTCATGCAGGTACACCCGGGCCGTGTTCATGCCTATAGCCTGCGCCCAGCCCAGTTCCCGGTTGATGGTGGCAGTGTCAAAAGTCTCGGCTTGCCACATCTCCAGTTGGTTAATGGCAGTGCTGGGCGAGAAGTTGGGCCCAATAAGAAACCCTTGTTTGTCATACCAAGCGTGCGCCTGTTTTTTCGTCCAGACGGGGCGGGGTTTGGTAGCCGTTTCAGATGCCGAGCCTTTCCAGAAGCAGCCTTGGGTAAGCAGGCACAGCACCAAGGCCAGTAGGTAAAGTCTATTCTGTTTCATCGTGTCCATATTAGGTTGAATTTGCCCCACGCGCCTAGGCGTGAAACCAACCAATTTTTTATTCCTGCTTCTGAGCCGATTTCCTTAAAACAGCCCCAAAGGATTGAGGTCTTTAGTTTACCTCCAGCTCGTTTTTGGTAGGTAATTTAGGGAAGGGAGCGTGCGGCTCGATCTGGTACCAGTACACCACCGAACTGATATCTGACTGTTGGGGCAGGTACCGGTGTTCGCTGCGCCAGCCCAGATCCTGAATGGTGATGCGCAGGTCTTTGTCAAACCTCACCGGGTCCACAATGTGCCACCGGTACATGCCAAACCTCTGCTGAGCGTTGTACAACCCATCCGGACGGATGACCTGGTGCAGACCGGCATAGGCTGTGGAGTAAGGCTCGTACTGGCGGGTTTTCTTGTTCTCAAAGTTGTAAGAGCCGCAGAAGTAATCCTCAGTACCGGTGCCGTTGATGGTAGGGAAATCTTTATCACCGTCCATGTAGAACTTGATCTCGCCTTCGCCCCACCAACCGTTGTTGTTCACGCCCCAGGCCATGTAGGTGCCCACGTACTGGCCCTTGCCCTTGATGCCGTCTACCAACGTGTACAAAGAGCCTTTAGTAGGATTGCTGCGCCGGAACTGCGCGTGGAAATAAGCCGCATCATTAGGGATATCGGTGAGGGTGTAGTCTACCTGGTAAAACAGGTTCATGCGCTCAGAACTGGTGTTCTCCATGGTGATCCGGCACTTCTTCCGGAAGGGCATAACCCAATACGAGTTGAAGGCGCTGCCGGGGTTTACGGTAATAGCCAAGGAGTTCAGCGGCGCGTACTCGCCCCACCCCATCCCGAAGAAATCACCTACGGGCACTTCCACAGAGGGTTCCTTTTCATCATCCCAATACACCCTTAAGATGGAATAGCGCCAATTTCCGGTAGGCGTCATCCAGATGTGCTGAATGGCGCCCGAGCCGTTGATTTCCGCTAAGGTGATGGTTTTGCCGCCTTCAATCCACATAAAAGGGTTTACTTTCCAGCCAAGGCCCAGTTCCCGTGCCTGATGCCCGTGCACGCCTTTGTCCAGGGGAGTCATGCCGCCTTTGCCTTTCTCGCCGGTAATGTTTTCCGGGCTGATGGAGCGGGTCTCGGCGTTAGAGGTGCGGTACAGATTTCCCAAGTTCACCTCCAGGCCGTTAAAGCTCCCAGAGCGTTGAGCAAAGGCACCCGTGGCCAGGCAAATGACAGCTAAAAGAGTAAGTAGTTTTTTCTGCATTGGGGTAGTGTTTTTATGAAAACCGTCTTATTCTGATTTTAACCTTTGATCCCTTAGGGGCTATCTTTCCCTGTCAGCTACCACATCCTCCAACCCAATCCTCGACTCAAAATGGCCTGAAACCTAACCTCCAGGCTACTGCACTTCTCCAGACGGCCGTGGGATAGGGATATTGGTTTTAACTGGTTCGCCAAAGTTGGGGGTGCCGTCTGCGTTCCAGGTAAACTCCTGGATGCGCGGGTTCCGGGTGCCACCGCATCCTTGCCCCGCGACAGAATTGGCGTGGTAAATGATCCAATCCTCGGTATTGTCTGGTGATTTGAAGAAGCCGTTGTGCCCAGGTCCGAAGGCGTTGTTTTCGGCTTTCGTGGCCAGTACCGGAGTAGGAGACTTGATCCAGTCATCAGGGTTCAGCGGGTTTCCGTTGTCGCGCAGGGTCAGCCTTCCCAAGGAGTAGCTATCGGTCCAGCACCCGCTGGCGGAATAGACCACGAACAACTTGCCGTCTTTGTTTTTGAGGGCTTGCGGCCCTTCGTTCACCAGCCCGTTCATCTCCCAGTTAAAGGTAGGCCGCGTGATCATGACCCGCTCCCCTTCCAGGGTCCAGGGGTTGGTCATTTTGGCAATGTAAATCTGCTGGATGCCCGGGTCATTGTTTCCCTGCCAGCCAGACCACATAAAGTAGGTTTGCCCATTGTGCTCAAACACCGATCCGTCAATAGCCCACTTGTCTGAAGGCGTAGAAATTTTGCCTTTGAGCGTCCAGGCGCCGGTAGTGGGGTCTGCGGCGAGGTTCTCCAGCACGTACATCCGGTGGTTGGCATCGTTTCCGTCATCGGCGGCAAAATAGAGGTACCATTTTCCGTTGAGTTGATGCAGTTCTGGGGCCCAGATGTTTCTGGAATAACTTCCCGTACCAGGCGGGGTCCAGACAGTGGTGCTGCTGGCTTTGCTCAGCTGAGAAATATGCTGGACTTTGTATAAGACAATCCTATCACCCACGGTATGGGTATAGTAATAGTAGTTGCCACCCCTCACCACCCATGGATCTGGTCCACTGGCCAGGAGCGGGTTGGTAAACGTGGTGGGGTTGGTACTCGGCGGGTTGGGGTTGACCGGAGTAGGGTTAACGTTGTCAGACTCTTTCTTACAGCTTGCGACAAGCGTTGTAAAAAGAAGGAAACCATACAACAGCTTTTTGCTTTTACTCTTAAACATCTGAAAACGCTTTAGACTTTGCTTGTTAAACTTGATTTTCTCTGCACCCACTAGAGGGTAATGCTACATTATCTGGCAAGGCGGCCCTCTTTGAGATATACCTCGCTGTGACCATCGCTGAAGTTACGGGTAGTCACCAGCCACACGGTATTGGCATCTTTCAGAAACATGGAGGAATAATAGGCTCCCTCGTTGTTGGGCAAATTGGGCCATGGATACGTAATGTTGGTGAAGTTTTTGGCCACGCTATTCCCGGCCATCACCAGCATGGTGTTCTTTTTCCAGTCTGCGCCCACAGATCTTCCGCCGGCATCCTGGCAAGACAGCAGGGTCTCACCTGAGGGGAGTTGGATAAGGTAAGGCGCTCCGCCCCAAATGTTCTCTGCCGTAGCTAACCACCTCCGGCCATTGGCCGTGGTTCCGGTTCCCTGGTAATCCCAGCGGGCATCCATGGAAGACCACACCACCCAGGGCGACTTGGTATTGTTAACTGACTCAATGGGGAACACGATGCCTTTGTTGTCTTTCAGCACCACCGGAACGGGCATGCCGTCGCGCATGCCGCTGGTGTAGGCCACCCGCTTGGGGTTCTTCCAGGTGGCGCCGTTATCGGTGGAGCGCACCATTAAGATTTCCTGCTGCTGGGCCGTAGACCCCGGACCTGCCCACCAATTGGCCTCGCTGGAGTAAAAGAGCTGAATCTCTCCGTCTGGCAACTGCACCATGGCCGGCTCCCAGGACCTGCCGGTAGCGACAATCTGCGGCGGCCCGAAGGTCCAGCCGCGGTCGTTGCTAATCCGGATCTGGATGTTGGCGTGGGCATTGTCATCGGGGTTGCCGCGGCCGGTATAGGCCAGGATCACGCGCCCGTCTTGCAGCACCAGCATGTCTGGGTTGGAGAACCCGTAGTAGTTGGGGTTGTTGTCGGCCATCAAGGTTTCGTGCGCAGACCAGGTGGCACCCCCGTCAATGCTCCTTTTGATAGCGATGTTGTCCCACTCATTGCCGGGCGTGCCGAAATGGTAGGTAAACAGAAGCGTGTCTCCCTTCACCCGCCGGATGCGGCCGTACTCAGCAAAATACACTTCATGCGAAAGCTTGGTGGCAGTAGAGTTCCAGGCAATGCTTAATGACGGAAAACTGTTATCCGCTGCCGGATAATCATCGGCGTGGATTTCAGGATCGTTGGTCCCAGGCCCGGGGCCCGGATCTTCCTCGCTGCTTTTACAAGCGAAGGCAAAAAGCAGCCCAGCCAAAAGGCACCAACTTTTTATTCTGTGTAACTTCATTTGCTTACATGTTTTAAACCCATGGCCATTTCGCCCCACCTCATTCTTTTCCATTTCTGCGACTCACAAAGGCACTCTCCTTGTTTCCTTACACCATAGATTCCAGGAAGAGGATCGCCAATAGTACCAATAAGGTCAAAGCCTGTCTTTTTCGGTTTGGTTTGCTAAACCTCCGTTTCATATTGTTAAAGGTCAACGTGTGAAAACACCCAACTTCTATTTCATAAAACGCTCATTTTCCCTTGGCTTTTCAAGGGGAGGCAAAAGCAGTGTTTCAGGCCTGGTTTCTAAAAAACAGCCTAAAATCACCGCTTTTGTCTACTCACTCGAAAATTGGGTTTGGAGGCATAACGGCTATTGCACCACTATTTTGCGGGTTTCTACGCCACCTTTGGCATCGTTTACCTGCAGAATGTAAACACCAGGAGTTAAGGCCAGTTGCACACTGCCCACCGCCGATAGGCTTTTCACGGTACGGCCATCCAGGGTGCTTACCTGCAACTGGTATTTCTTTCCTTTCTCCAGCTTTACGTTTACCTTACCCGGGGCCGGATTTGGGTATACCTGCAGGTCTAAGTCAAACTTCTGATCAGCTATGCCCGTCAAGACGCCGTTAGAAATGGTAAAGCTGGTTTTCATGAAAGGAGACCCTACCAAACTGTTGTCAATGGCCTGCACGCCCCAACGGTATCTGCCTTGTGGCAAGTCTTTGATGGTCCAGGAGGTGCTCAACTGCACATTACCCATTTTCTGCACCATCAGCTTTCCGGAGGTGGTATCGGCTAGCGGGAAGATGTAGGACTTGCCGGTGTTATCTTGCAAGAAGATGTTGTAGCTTAAAGAGTTCTGGGCGGTGGTAGCATCGGTGGAAGGGGTCCAGCTAAACGTCACAGCTCCTCCGGTGCCCATGGTTGCCTGGATAGTGGCCGGCATGGTAGGAGCGGTATTGGCAGCCGTAGTTGGGTTCACCACTACTAAAGACACTTTATCATTGAGGCCACTGCCAGCTCCGTTGTATTCATTATTGGAAAACCCGGTCAGCATCAGGTCCAGATCGTTGTCCCCGTCTATGTCGGCTACTTCAATGGAGCTTTCTGAAACGCCAGGCAGACGGTCGTTGTTGGTCATGGCGGTGAAGGTGCCGGCGTTGTTCAGGTAAATGGCCGTGGCTTGGCGGGTTCCGTTCCAACCGGTCACGATCACGTCCAGGTCACCGTCATTGTCCCAATCGGCGAAACGCCCCCCGTCGCCTACCGCAATCTGCCGGAAGGTGCTGAACGTGGTGGCCTCCGCGAAAGCTCCGTTTGTATTGCGGTACAGACGGTAGATGTCATCGGCGGCCTCGCCGTTAGCGCCGCCGTCGCCGTTCAAAAGCAGATCCAGGTCACCGTCGGCATCATAATCGCCCCAGGTGCCTGAGCCAAACCCTTTCTGAATCAGGCCTAGATCTCTCACGGCAAACGTGCCGTTGGTGTTGACAAACATCTTTGAGAAGCGGCTGTTGCTCACCTGCTCAAACCCGTTCACAAACAGGTCCAGGTCACCGTCTTTGTCAAAGTCAACCGGGGAGATCTCCGGGTCTATGAACCTGAAATCGGCAAACTGGGCAGATTCTGTGAAACCCCCGTTTTTGTTGTTGAACAAGATCTTGGCCCGGTTGGCGTCATTAGGCTGGTTGTTGGCGTTCCCGAAAACGTAGATATCGGTGTAGCCGTCGTTGTTGAGGTCAGCGAAACCAGTTCCGGGGGTGACTTGTGGCAAGTTGGCTACGGTTTGCTGGGTGAAAACCCCGGCGGCGTTGGACTTAAACAAAGCCGTGAACGGGCCATTGGCACCAAAACCGGACTGCAGCACGTCTAATCGGCCGTCATTGTCCACATCGCCCCAGTCAATGGAGGCAAACGCCCCTGCCAAAAAGGGAGAAGCGGTTTTGGTGAAGTTGCCGCTGCCATCGTTCAGGAATAACTGGACCACTCGCTCGGTGCCCGATATTTCCCCCATGATGAGCAAATCCATGTCGCCGTCCCGGTCTATGTCTGCCGCAGACACATCGGCGTGCTGGGTTGCGAAGTTAAGGTTCTTCACTGTGAAGGCTTGAGCCAAGGCCTCTTGTTGGCTTAATAACCCCAAGCTCAACAGAAATGGTAGATATTTTTTCATAGGCTTTTAGATGGTGTTTTTAGAAAATGAGTAAAAAAAGGCCGTGAAGCAGTTTATTGCTCCACGGCTTTAGAATTTTACCAACCTGGGTTCTGCACCAGGTTAGGGTTGATGTCCAGATCTAGCTGCGGGATAGGCAGGAACTCATGCTTCCCTACTTGGAAATTAGCAAATGCCGGATCTCTTGGGGCTAACTGCGGCCCCAGGTCACCCCAGCGGGCCAGGTCATTCCAGCGGTGTCCTTCGCCAGAAAGCTCCGTGATGCGCTCGTGCTTCAGTTGGTTCAGGAACTGCTCCTGGGTTAGATTAGGCATGGCGGTTGACAACGGAGCCAAGCCGGCTCTTTGCCTTACCCGGTCTACATACTGGTAAGCGTTGGCAGGACCAGATGTGGCGTTGATGGCCTCGGCATACATCAGGAGCACATCGGCGTACCGGATAAAGCGCCAGTTGTTAGGCGAGCGGTAGCCTTCCACGTTTTTCCAGTGGTCGTTCTGGAACTTGCGGAAGAACACCCTGCTTCTATGCTCTGGGTTGTTACGGTAGCGGTCGGCCATGGTCTGCCCGTAGATCATGGAAAACGCGGGGCCCCGCTCATCTGTGGAGTCATACAGGAAGGAAGCCTCCAGCCTTGGGTCTCTGGCACCAGTGGTAGTTCTCTCTCTCAGGAACTCCCGAGGTACCCAGCGGTGCGCCTCCCCGTCGGTCCAGCCGATGCCCGGAGGGCCAAAGAACTGCGCAATGGAAGTGCCATAGTTCAGCTGGTCGGTGCGGGGGTCGGTGTCATCGTCGTGGTTTTCGGTGGGGTTCTCCGCAAACTGGATCTCAAACACAGACTCCTGGTTGTTTTCCCGGGTGATCAGGAAGTTGTCACGGTAGTTGGGCATGAGGCTGTAGATGTTTCTTCCTTCGTCTTCCACCAACCACCGCAAAGGAGTTAATGCTTCATTGTATTTCTTTTGTTGCATTAACGCCTTGGCCAGCAAAGCATACGCCGCCCCTTTGGTGGCCCGGCCCAAGTCAGCGCTGTTAGGATACACGGCTGGCAGCGCCGCGGCCGCCTCCGTCAAATCCTTCTGCACCTGAGCCCACACTTCCGCCTGCGAAGAGGTGGCCGGTACATCGGTGGGCTTAGGCGTCGCGAGCATCAACGGCACATTACCCCACAAACTGGCCAGATGGTAGTAATAGAAACCACGCAGGAACTTGGCTTCGCCAATCAGCCGCTGCTTTAGGCTTTCATCCATGGCAATGTTGGGCACGTTGTCCAAGACCTGGTTGGCGCGGTTGATCCCCACGTACATGTCTGACCAAACCTCCCGCACCTCGCCCAGGTTGTAATCTGGCTGGATAAACTTATCGGTGGCGTTGTTCAGGTTACCAGCCGGGCTGTTGCTCAACCCTTCATCTGACCGGATAATGGTCAGGAACGGCAGCCATCTAGACGGACCCGACCGGTGCAAGGTGCTGTATATGGCATTCACCCCCATCTGGGCATCGGTACTGGTTCTCCAGAAGGACTCTATGGTGGCTGAATTGGGGTTCTCTATCTCCAGGTTGTCTTGGCAGGAACTTGCCGCCAGACTCGCCGCTATCAATGAGCAAAAAAGTATCTTTCTCATTTTCTTCTATTAAACTTTAAACTAAAATCCGAATTGAATACCAAAAGAGAAAATGCGGTTAGACGGCCAGTTACCGGCATCAAATCCGCGCTCCTGAATTCTTAAGGAGCTGTTGTTTGGATCTTGGTTTCCAACCACGTCTGGGTCCAAGCCATCATAGTCTGTGATGGTGAGCAGGTTCTGGCCGCTTACAAAAACCCGGGCATTCTGCACATTCAGACGGCTTGAGAAAGCCTGAGGCAGGGCATACCCAATCTCAATGTTTCTGAGGCGCACGTAAGAACCATTGGAAAGCCAGCGGTCACTGCCAAACACGTTGTTCTGGGTTAAAGCCGGATCTCCCTCACTCACCCCAATCCTAGGATCGCTGGTGTTGGTGTTGTCTGGTCTCCAAGGGTTGATGTCGCTGCGGAAGTTGGTGTTCTGGTAGCTGTCCAGCACTTGTCTTACCCCGTTAAAGAGCTTGTTTCCGAAAACACCCACTAATTGGGCATTGAACGTTAGTCCTCTGTAAGAAGCGTTGAACTGGGCACCGGTTTGCAAGGTAGGCCAAGGAGAACCGGCGAAGTCTCTGTCTGCATCCGAGATCTGACCGTCTCCGTTGATGTCTTTAAACCGGATGTCACCTGGCTTGGCGTTTGGCTGGATCACATCCCCGGCGGCATTGGTGTAGGCGTCTACCTCTTCTTGGCTTTGGAAGAGACCATCTGTTCTGAGCACATACCACTCGCCAATAGAGCGACCTACCTGGGTACGGGTGATGCCCGTTTGGATGTAGTTTCTACCCTCGCCCTGGTTACCCACGCTTTCCACGGTATTATTAATAGTGGTGGCATTGGCAGAGACATCCCACTTGAAATCACGCTCGGTGCTGCGGTACGTAACCCCAATCTCAAAGCCGGTGTTTCTGATAGAACCAGCGTTTACCGCCGGGTTACCCCCTAAGTTACCCAAGTAATAGGCCAACGGAAGGTTAACCAGCAAGGCGTCCTTAGACAAGGAATTGTAGGCGTTCAACTCCAGACTGATGCGGTTGTTCAGGAAACTGGCATCCAAACCAATGTTTTTCACAATCCGGTTTTCCCACCGTATGTCTGGGTTGGTCAATCTGGCCTGGTATCCGCCTATCACCGGCGTTTGGCCCGGCCCGAAGACGGCCCTTGGGGCGGTGTTGGCAAAGCCCACAAACTCCCAGGAAGTTAAGAACGGCACAATACCCAACTCGCCGTAAGAAGCGTTGATCTTCAAATCATTTACCCAGTCGTTTTGGAAGAACTCTTCCTCGCTTATTCTCCAGGCGGCTGAGAAGGAAGGGAAGAAACCGGTTCTGTAGTCCTCGCCAAATCTGGAGTCCTGGTCTACCCTACCGGTGAAGGTGAAGAGATACCGGTCATTGTACACGTAGTTGATACGGCCCAGATACCCGTAGTTGCGGTATTCAAACGGGATACCTCCCCCGGCGCTAGACGTACCCGTGGCCGAACCGATAGTGGTAAAGTACTGGCCGTTGTACAAAGCCAGTGTATCACGACCCGCGATGGTTTCCTCTCTGGTGACATGCTGCGTGGTAAAACCAATCACCCCGTCCACGTGGTGCACACCCATGTCTTTGTTGAAGTTAACGGTATGGTCAAACTTGGTATTCAGGAACCTGGAACGGTTTTCCCCAATGCTGCTGGGCACGTCTGGCCGTTGGTATTGAATCCGGCCAATCTTGCGCAGGGTGGTGATGTGGTCAAAGCTTACCTCTAACCCTGCATCAAACTTATAGCTTACCCAATCGGCCAACTTCACATCCACAAACGCGTTGCCCACCATCTTAGCGAAATTGCTGTTGCGCTGCCACAGGTTATTCACCGCGACGGAGTTCCAGGCATAGGTGCGGGCTTCGTTTGTACCAATGGCCCAGCCTTCTGGGTTATAGATAGGGTCCACAAACTCGGAGCCCTGAACAGGCAGCACCGGAAGCATTTGCGGCAGGTCATAGAAAGGGTTTCCTTCTGCCGGAGCATCGTTATTGGTGTTGGTCAGCAGCAGGTTCTCGCCAAAGGTTAACCGGCCTCTTTTGCCGCGGGTGTTCACCCGAAAGCTTCCTCTGTTGAAATCATAGCCTTTCAAAACCCCTTTATTGGTGAAATAGCTACCTGACAATAGATAAGTGCCGCTCTCAGACCCTCCGGAAAGAGTGGCGTTGTAGTCTTGGGTATTCCCTATTCTCATCAGTTCATCTTGCCAGTCGGTGTCATACACCGGATTGACAATGCTGGCGGGAATGGGTTTACCTGAGTTCTCAAACTGCTGTCTCTGCATGGCCGCAAACTCACTGCTGTTCATCATGTCCCAGCGTTTCGGGATCTGTTGCACCCCAAAACGGGCAGTGAGGTTCAAGCGCGCGGGGCCTTCCTGGCCTTGTTTGGTGGTGATGATCACCACGCCATTGGCCGCCCGCGAACCGTAGATGGCCGCCGCCGAGGCGTCTTTCAAAATCTGGATAGACTCAATATCATTGGTGTTGATGGTGGAGTTCGCGTCTGACAGCATGCCGTCAATCACATACAGCGGGTTGGTGTCTGTAAAACTGGCGGCTCCCCTGATCTCAATCACGGCCCCTTGCCCGGGAGCTCCGCTGTTTCTTACCGTCACCCCTGGCGTTAACCCTTGGATAGATTCGGCCACGGAGTTGGCGACCACCCGGTTAGATTCTTCTGGGTTCACCACAGAAACGGCGCCGGTCAGGTCACGCTTCCTTACGGTTTGGTAACCAATCACCACCACCTCGTTCAGGGTCTGCTCATCTGGCTGCAGGGTGATGTTCAAGGTGGACTGACCGGAGATGGGCACTTCCTGCGATGTGAAACCTATATAAGACACGACAAGGGTTCCGTTTTCCTGGCCGCTTGCCAGGTTAAGCGAATAGTTGCCGTTGGCATCGGTGGAGGCGCCATTGCTGGTTCCTTTCACCAGAACGGTCACACCCGCCAACCCTTCTCCCTGGGCACTCACCACTCTGCCAGACACTGTTCTTCCCTGGGCACTTGCCTCAAAGGCAAAAGCGCTCATAAACAGACAAACCGATAGCACAAAAAGCCAACTACTGAGTTTCCACCGCCCCTGACGTTGGAATTCATAGACTAGCTGCATTTCATTGGGTAACTTTTTTTTCATGTAACGAGAGTTAAAAGTTGTAAAAGCAAACTACCTCAGACGAGAACCTATAAGATCTTTTAAAACAAACAGGCCGCAGGATGAAAATTTATCAATTCGTTAAAATAACGTAATCGATTACGTTGCATATTTACAAATTGCCAATTTAAATTCCTAGACAAACCCCTTCCCCTATCTGTTTTTATTTTAACTTTTTGCATTTTACATCCCGTTTATAGCCATATTTATTAAATTTTTACATGTAAAAACTACACTTATCTACCTTTTTGGCAAAAACATGCTTTAAACAGCTGTTTTGCGAAAATGTTAAACATTCTTCTATATTTACGTAATCGATTACGGAGCATGAGCAGGACCACTATCCATGATATTGCGAAGGAGCTGAACACCACGGCCGCCACGGTATCCCGCGCGCTGAACAACCATCCGTCTATCAGCGCGGCCACAAAGGAGAGTGTCAGAAAAGCGGCTCAGGAGTTAAACTACCAGCAGAACCGCGCGGCTTCCTCGCTCCGGTCTGGTAAAACCTTCGTGATTGGGGTCATCATCCCCAGTGCCGAGATAAGTTTCTTCGGCTCGGTCATCCACGGCATTGAGAAGATTGCCAAAAGTCAAGGGTATAGCGTGTTACTGTTCCAGACAAACGAATCGTATGAAGACGAGGCCCAAGGAATACAGACGCTGCTGCAGTCAAACGTAGATGGCATCATTGCCTCCATTGCAAAGGAAACCACCCGGTATGACCACTTTCTGGAGGTGAAAAAGCGAAAGATCCCCTTGATCTTGTTTGACCGGGCCATTGATGAGCTTGAGGTTCCCGCGGTGGTGATTGATGACTACAAAGGTGCGTACATGGCCACCGAGCACCTTATCCGGCAAGGGTACCAGCGCATTGCCCACATCTCGGGGCCCCAGCACATCCAGATATTCCATGAGCGCCTGAGAGGGTACGTAGATGCCCTGAAAGCCTATAGCCTGAAAGTAGACGGGGACCTGATCACGTACGGGAAAGTCTCCATCGATTCGGGCCGGGTTTGCGCAGAACAGCTCCTAAACCTACCCAACAGGCCTGACGCCATTTTTGCCGTGGAAGACTTTACCGCCCTGGGAGCCCTGCAGGCCATCAAAGAAACACAATGGAACAAGCCCGGGCAGATTGGGTTGGTGGGCTTCGCCAACGAAGCATTCAGCGCCTACATTACGCCCGGCCTAACCACCATTGACCAGCAAACAGCCCTTATGGGCCAGGAAGCGGCCAACATTTTCATGACCCTGAAGCAGGAGGAACAAAGCGTGTCTACCCCGCCCCGTAAAATTGTCCTGGACCCGGTATTGATTGTACGTCAGTCTTCTTTGCGGAGAAGAAACCCCGGAAACCGGAAAAAATAGAAATTTCTTATATTAAGATTACAAAACATACCCATTAAAAAGATATCTTCACCGAACTGTCTGAAAATTTATAAACAAACAAAACACCGTCACACTTCTTACTATGGGCTTACAAACCATTGACTACATTGTCTTCCTGGTCTACTTCTTTATCGTATCGGGGTATGGATACTGGATTTACCGGCAGAAAAAAGACGAAAAAATGGACTCCAAGGACTACTTCCTGGCCGAGGGTTCCCTTACCTGGTGGGCTATTGGAGCCTCCCTTATCGCTTCTAACATCTCTGCGGAGCAATTCATCGGGATGTCAGGTTCTGGTTTCGCCATGGGTCTGGCCATCTCTACTTACGAGTGGATGGCGGCAGCCACGCTGATTGTGGTAGCTGTGTTCTTTATTCCTATCTACCTCAAAAACAAAATCTACACCATGCCTCAGTTCCTCTCGCACCGGTACAACGATGCGGTGAGTACCATCATGGCGGTTTTCTGGCTTCTGGTGTACGTGTTTGTAAACCTTTCTTCTATCCTGTACCTGGGGGCTCTGGCCATTGAAACCATTACAGGCATTGACTTCTACTACTGTATGTATGGTTGCGCCATCTTCGCGATCTTCATCACCTTGGGTGGTATGAAAGTAATTGGCTACACAGACGTAATTCAGGTATTTGTATTGGTATTGGGCGGTTTGGCTACTACCTACCTTGCTCTTGACCTGGTATCTGATCAATTGGGCGGTACCGGTGCCTGGGACGGCTTAGGCTTCCTGCGCAAAGAGGCCGCTGACCACTTCAGTATGATTCTTTCCGAAGGCGAGATCATGATCCCTAACGGCGAAGGCGGAACCCGCGATGCCTACATGGACTTACCGGGCCTTTCTGTTCTGATTGGCGGTATGTGGATTGTGAACCTGAACTACTGGGGCTGTAACCAGTACATCACGCAGCGTGCCTTGGGTGCTGACCTGAACACGGCCCGTAGCGGTCTTTTGTTTGCTGCTTTCTTAAAACTGATGATGCCTGTGATTGTGGTATTGCCAGGTATTGCGGCGTATGTATTGCATAAGAATGGTTTGTTCCAGGCCGAGATGGCCAACGAATTAGGCCACGTTAAACCAGACCATGCGTACCCAGTATTGCTAAACCTGTTGCCAGTTGGTTTGAAAGGTTTGTCTTTTGCGGCCCTTACGGCTGCCATTGTGGCGTCTCTGGCGGGTAAAGCAAACAGTATCTCTACCATCTTCACCCTGGACATCTACCGCAAGTTCTTCAACAAGAACGCCTCCGAGTCAAGACTGGTAGGTTTTGGTAAAATCACCGTGGTGGTTTCCTTTATCATCGCCATCTTGGTGGCTCCTATCTTGCGTAACCTGGACCAGGCGTTCCAGTACATCCAGGAGTACACCGGCTTTATCTCTCCGGGTGTGTTTGCCATCTTCGCGCTGGGCTTCTTCTGGAAACGCACCACTTCTGCCGCGGCTCTAACCGCAGCGGTATTGACCATTCCACTTTCTACTTATTTGAAATTCCAGTTCCCAGAGATCCCGTTCCTGGACCGGATGGGTATTGTGTTTGTGGTGTGCGTGGTGTTAATGATTCTTATTACTTTATTTGATTCTAAGAGCAAGCACAATCCTAAAGGTTTGGAGATTGACTCTTCTATGTTCAAGACTACCACCACCTTCGCGGTACTATCCGTTTTGATTTGCGGTATTTTAGCGGCCCTTTACATCATCTTCTGGTAAAAGGCACTTAAATCAAAAGAAACTTAATTACGTTTACCTCTAAAGGCACAGCATTTACCAAAGTGCTGTGCCTTTAGACCTTAAAGCAGAAACTATGGTTGAAGACATTGTAGCCAAATTCAAGGAGCTATACAGAACAGAACCGGTAGTGGTCCGGTCTCCTGGCCGGGTGAACCTCATAGGCGAACACACGGACTACAACGAGGGCTTTGTGCTGCCTGCGGCCATCAACAAGGAAATCTTTTTCGCGGTAGCCCCTAACAACACCCAGACCATGCGGGCCTACGCTTTTGATTTAGATCAAAGCGCAGAGTTCTCGCTCACAGACGTGCAGCGCACCGAGATAGGCTGGGCCAATTACCTTCTGGGCGTGGTGGCGCAACTGCAGAAAGCCAACTACGAGGTAAAAGGCTTTGACCTGGTGTTCGGGGGCAACATTCCCATCGGGGCCGGGCTTTCCTCCTCCGCAGCCGTGGAATGCGGTTTAGCGTATGCGCTTAACTATCTCTACGCCTACGGCATTGAGCGTTTTGACATGGTGAAGATGGCCCAGAAAGCGGAGCATGAGTATGCACTAGTGATGTGCGGCATCATGGACCAGTTCGCCAGCATGTTCGGGAAGCACAACCACGTAGTGAAACTGGACTGCCGCTCATTGGAGTACCAGTATTATCCGTTCAACATCACAGATTACCGCATTGTACTCTGCGATACGCAGGTGAAACACTCCCTGGCTTCCAGTGAGTACAACACCCGCCGACAGGAGTGCGAAACCGGCGTAGCCCTGCTCCAGAAGCTTTATCCACAGGTGAACAGCCTGCGTGATGTGACTGAGCAGATGCTGGAGAGTCACAAAGATGAGTTTGACCCGGTGGTGTACCGCCGTTGTATGTACGTGGTGCAGGAGAATTTGCGCGTGGAAGACGCCTGCCTTGACCTAGAGCGCGGCGACCTGGAAGCGTTCGGTCAGAAGATGTTCGCCTCGCACCAAGGTCTGCAGCATGACTATGAGGTAAGCTGCCCCGAACTGGATTTCTTAGCCGACAAAGCCAGACAATCAGATGCCGTATTGGGCGCCCGCATGATGGGCGGTGGTTTTGGGGGCTGCACCATTAACTTGGTAAAGTTGGACAAACTGGACGAGTTTACCCGCCAGATGACCGAAGCCTACCAACAGCAATACAACATCGCTCTGAAAACGTACGTGGCCGAGATTGTGGACGGCAGCAGCCTGGTTCCGATTGATTTTTCCAAAACCACCCGCTAAACAGAGAGCAGCGAAAGCGACACTCTTAGCCTTATAGCGGATACCAGTTGCCTTCCTAACCACCCACTTACCACCTGAAACTATGAATACATTTGATATCACGGAGCACTCGCACCGGCGCTTCAACCCCCTGCTGGGCGAGTGGGTGCTGGTCTCGCCGCACCGCTCCAAGCGCCCCTGGCAGGGCCAGCAGGAGACCACCGAGAAGGACACCCGCCCGCAGTATGACCCTTCCTGCTACCTGTGCCCGGGCAACGTGCGCGCCAACGGTGAGAAAAACCCCGACTATCCTTCCACCTTCGTGTTCGTGAACGACTTCGCGGCTTTGCAGGCCGAAAGCCCCTCCGGCTCCTTCTCCAGCGGGATGCTGAGGGCAGAGAGCGAGCGGGGCATCTGCAAGGTGATCTGCTTCTCGCCCCGCCATGACCTCACCTTGTCTGACATGGAGACCACCGAGATCAAGAAAGTGGTGGACCTGTGGCAGGAACAGTACCGGGAACTGGGCGCCATGGAAGAGATCAGTTACGTGCAGATCTTCGAGAACAAAGGCTCGGTGATGGGCAGCAGCAACCCGCACCCGCACGGCCAGATCTGGGCCCAGAGCTCGGTGCCCGGCGAGCCCGCCAAGGAGACCGAGCAGCAGGAAGCTTATTTCCAACAAAACAGCCGCAGTCTGCTCTCCGACTACCTGGCCCAGGAGCTGGGGGAGAAAACCCGCATCGTAGTAGAGAACGAGCACTTTGTGGCCTTGGTGCCTTTTTGGGCCGTCTGGCCGTTCGAGACCATCCTCATCCCGCGCCGGCACTTCGGCCACGTGGGCCAGATCACGGAGGACGAGAAGCTCGGCTACGCCGGCATCATGAAGCGGCTCTCCTCGGTGTACGACAAGCTGTTCAACACCTCCTTCCCCTACTCGGCCGGCATCCACCAGGCGCCGACTGACGGTAAAGAGTACCCGGGCTGGCACCTGCACATGCACTTCTACCCGCCGCTGCTCAGATCGGCCACGGTCAAGAAGTTCATGGTGGGCTACGAGCTCATGGCCGACCCGCAGCGCGACATTACCCCCGAAAGTGCCGCTGAAAGGCTTAGAGGGTTGTTGTAACGTTTTATTTTGAACCCATTTTCCTGAGATCAGGCACTAAACAGCATCTCTTCATAATCAAAGCAGAAGCACCTGGATGATTGTAGTTCAGGTGCTTCTGCTTTTCAGCTTAATGGCAAGGGTAACCACAAGGCATTGCCCCTACCCTTGCTTTTGAAAGTGACCTCTGCGGACGCGAGCTTCCAGCTCGCGTCCGCAGAGGTCACTTTCAACTAACTGCATCCTCATCTATGTTGCACTGCAAAACAATCAAATAAAACCCTTTCCAGTTAGTCTAAAAGATCTTTCCAAGAGGACATCAGGTGCAGCAGAAGTGTGATTGAAGCAGATAGCAGGTCAAAAAGCAGTTATGCAGGAAAAGGGAGTCTCTCGTCATTTAAGCCCCATTTTCTAGAAATCAGCCTTAAAATTAAATTTTAAGACATCTGAAAAAGCTACTGCCCGTACAATCTCCACCTATTCAGACTTTCTTATCTATGACGATATCTTTTTACGGAGCGGCCCAAACCGTGACTGGCAGCAAGCACTTAGTTACTTTAGAGAACGGCAAACGCATTCTGTTAGACTGCGGCCTCACCCAAGGCATGGGTGATAAGACCGAAGAACGGAACCGTTCCTTTGACTTCGAGCCCGAGAACCTGACCTGCCTTATCTTGTCGCACGCGCATATTGACCACTCAGGTTTGATTCCTTTGCTGGTACGCGAGGGCTATACGGGTCCTATTTATTCTACCCCGCCTACGCTGGAACTCTGCAAGCTTTTACTCATGGACAGTGCCCGCATACAGAGCAACAACGGAAACGGCAGCACGGCTCCGCTCTACACAGAGGAGGATGCCGAGCAGGCCTTGCAGCAGTTTGTAACCGTGCCCTACGACGAGCCTTACCAAATTGACGACGACATTGAACTGCTCTTCACTGACACTGGCCACGTGCTGGGCAGCGCCGCCATCAACCTCAGACTGCAGGACGATGGCAAGGAGCGTACTATTTGTTTCAGCGGCGACATCGGACGGTTTGCCAACCGCATTTTGAATCCGCCGCAGGCATTTCCGCAGGCCGAGATCATCATCTGCGAGTCTACCTACGGCAACCGCGTGCACGACAGCCTAGAGAACACCGAGGAGCGTTTGCAGAAAATTGTGCAGGAAGTGTGCGTAGAACGCCAGGGCAAACTCTTGATCCCGGCGTTCAGCATTGGGCGTACACAGGAGTTGATTTATTCCTTAAACTACCTGGCAGAAGAAGGCCGCTTGCCCGACGTAAAAGTATTTGTAGACAGCCCGCTCTCAGTGTACGCCACAGACATCATGCGCGACAATCCGCAGTACTTCCGGGATTCTATGCAGGAATACATCAAGGATGATCCAGACCCGTTCGGGTTTCCGCAGTTGACCTACATCACCGATGTGGATGACTCCAAAGAGTTGAACAAGATAGACGAGCCTTGCGTCATTATTTCCTCCTCGGGCATGATGGAAGCCGGCCGCATCCAGCACCACCTCAAAACCAACTTATCTGACCCTAACAGCGCCGTGCTTATCACCGGTTACTGCGAGCCTTCCACTTTGGGAGGCAAACTGATGAACGGCGCGGAGAAAGTCTACATCATGGGCGATGAGGTGGAGGTGAAAGCCGAGATGATGATCATGAAGGAATACAGCGCCCACGCAGACTACGGCGATATTGCCAAGTTCCTGCACTGCCAGGACAAAGAGAAAATCCAGCGCATTTTCCTGGTACACGGTGAGAAATCGGTGATGAACCAGATGAAGGAAGACTTGATGGATTTGGGCTATCAGAAGATTGAAATCCCTGAATTCCGGCTGTCTTACGTGGTGTAAGTTTTGCTTAATTAGAATAGGAAAGCGTTTCGGGGCTGTTTTCGTTAAACACGCTCCGAAACGCTTTCCTGTTTTTTACCGTCTTTGAGCAGTTTAGAACTCGTTGGCGCGAGCTTGCAGCTTACTCAGAGGAAAACAGGCTAAAAAGACACTACTTTTCTCCAAGAAATTAGCTAAGCTTATCCGTCACGATGGCGTAGTGCGGGTCTTCCAAGATATTCACTTCTATGACGGCATCGGCATTCTTGAGCAAGAGACGACAATCTGGGCTTAGGTGCCGCAGGTGCAGCTTCTTGCCGGCTTTGTGGTAGCGCTCGGTTAATTTGTTCAGCGCTTCAATCCCAGACATATCTGCTACCCGGCTGTCTTTGAAGTCAATAATCACTTCTGCTGGATCACCGGACACGTCAAACTTCTCAGTAAAGGCGGCCACTGAGCCGAAGAACAGAGGCCCGTATAGTTCATAGTGCTTCACTCCGTTTGCATCCACGTATTTTCTGGCCCTGATGCGCTTGGCGCTTTCCCAGGCAAACACCAACGCCGAGATGATGACCCCAACTAAGACCGCCAATGCCAGGTTGTGTAGCCAGATGGTAATCACGGCTACCAGAATGCCCACAAAGACATCATGCCGCGGCATTTTGTTTATGATTCTAAAACTGATCCACTCAAAGGTACCAATAGACACCATAATCATCACACCCACAAGCGCCGCCATAGGCACCCGCTCAATAAAAGGAGCGCCTACCAAGATGATGACCAGAATAGTAAGCGCCGCAACAATACCCGCCAACCTGGCCCTTGCCCCAGCCGATAGGTTCACCAGCGTCTGCGCGATCATGGCGCAACCACCCATCCCGAAGAAGAAACCATTCAGAAGATTGGCACTGCCTTGCGCAATGCTCTCCCGGTTGCCATTCCCGCGGGTTCCGGTAATCTCGTCTACCAGGTTTAAGGTAAGCAAGCTCTCCGTGAGCCCCACACCAGTCATAATCAAGGCGTAAGGGAAAATCACTTCTAGGGTGTCTAGACTGAAAGGAATTTGGGGAATGTGAAAAGGAGGCAAACTACCGCTTACTGAGGCAATATCTTTTACCATTCTGGTTTCTACCTCAAAGCCCATTACAATACCAAACACTACTAATATGGCTACTAAGGAAGGAGGCACCGCTTTGGTGAACTTAGGCAACACCAGAATGATAGCGATGGTGAGTGCTACCAAACTAGCCATGATAAACAGCGGCGTACCCGACAGCCAGGTAGTTTCTCCGTTTACCACAGTCTTGAACTGCTCTACCTGCGACAAAAAAATAATGACTGCCAATCCGTTCACGAAACCAAACATCACCGGTTGAGGTACCAGCCTGATGAACTTCCCAAGCTTAAACAGCCCTACCAAGATCTGCAGGATGCCCGCCAAAGCCACCGCCGCAAATACGTACTCAAGGCCATGTGACTGCATCAAAGCGATGAGCACCACCGCCGTTGCCCCAGCCCCACCAGATACCATTCCCGGACGGCCGCCCAGCACGGCGGTCACCAGGCCCATGATGAAGGCGGCATACAAGCCCACCAACGGTGGGAACCCTGCTAAAATGGCAAAGGAAAGAGACTCAGGAATCATGGTCATGGCCACGGTGAGCCCAGCCAGGATTTCTTTTTTGTAATCCACCTTTTGACTGAAGTCAAAGAGGCGTAAGTAAAGCTTCATATTGAAAGGTTTAATTGGGGGAAATAGCTGCGCTCTAGCCACAAGGGCCCATAAGCGTTGCTACCTTCACTGAATTATATAGGAACTGCGGGAGTGTAACCAGTAATAGAAATTACCTGACAGGGATCTCACGGTGGAGTAAGCGCTATATATTGAAATGAATTTGCCATAGCGGGTGCAAAAGTACCATTTTTCACCTTAGGACTCGCAAATACAAACTAATAGGGAGAAGCTTCCATGAACCTGGCTCTCTCATAAACTTCCTTTTTTGGGCGCACTTCAAGAAATAGAGCTTGAAAACAGACACAGTTTTCTCAAAAAGATCTTTTATCTCTCAACAAACCTGATTTACAAAAGGGGCTAAAACAACAAAGGCCAACTCTGCAGAGGTGGCCTTTGTGTTACTTGGAGAATCGTCTGGTTACTTATTGCTTCACTACTCGGGTAGTTGATTTACTTGTACCTGTCTGCACTTGTACGTAATATACCCCTGCCGCTTGGCTAGCTAGATCAAGCGTGATAGGCTTACCCACCTCCATCTGCACCTGACGCTGCGACACTGCCCTACCGCTGCTATGGTACAGCGTCACCGTAGAAAGGCCACCACTAGTTGCAGAAGTCACATACACTTTATCCAGCGTTGGGTTGGGGTACACCTTCAAGGAAGTCTTGCTGAGGTGTTTTCCATCCGCCTCAACGGCTATCACTTTAGAGTACTCAAATTTGCCATCAAAGTCTACTTGCTTTAAGCGGTAGTAAACAACGCCGGCCGGAGCATTCCCATCGGTAAAAGCATACTCTTGTACCACGCTGGTTGTTCCGTTTCCTTTCACCTTGCCCATAGAGGTGAAGGCCTTGCCATCCTGGCTGCGCTCTACGGAGAAGTAGTCATTGTCTTTTTCTGAGGCGGTAGACCAGGTCAGATAAACAGAAGCGTTTTGGGTTTGTTTTCCTTCAAATGAGATGAAAGAAACAGGTAACGGTCCGGGCTCAATGTTGGCTGAGGTTGGAGCAACAGAAGTTAAGATGTAGTTACCTTTATCGTTTCCTTCAAGTGTTGCGCCTGTTAGAGTTACCGTCCAGGTTCCGACCTCAATATTAGCAAAGGTAGCTGTACCCCCAACAAGTGCTACATCATCTGTTACAATATGCCCCACCAGTATTCTAGAACCGCTTACTACTGTAGCACTATTTGTGCCGTCCCTCAACTTGTCTTCTGCTTCAAAAGCACCTGTAATCTTTAAAGCAAAAATCTCAGCGGTCAAGCCTATAGGTTGTTCAAGCCTATAGTTACTGAAATCATCTCCCTCAATAGTAAATCCAGTAACAGTCACTGGTTTATTGGCGCCCACGTTTTTGTCAGCGAATGCAGCATCTGCTAAGGAAGTATTCAGGGTCACTTTCTCCTCTACACCATCAATAGAAACAACTCCGCTTAGGCTTGGTGTACCGGTTAGTTTGGCAATGGTTGTACCATCATAATCCCTATTTAGAATGGACACCCCAATTACATTTACAGGTCTTAAAAGTATATTGGCGGTTGTTGATGAAGTTGTATTAAGAAGCTTGTAGTTAGGTGCATCTGCCCCCTCAATAGTAATACCACTGACATTTATAGCCCTTGGCCCTACATTCTTGTTTACAAAAGTTGCGGAAGTATATTTAGCCCCAATAATATCACCACTAATAGAATCTGACACAAACTTCACCGTAGCAACAGTTGTTCCATCATAGATTTTGTTATGCCCAATTGTTGTAACGGTAAGATCTCTTTGGGTGATATCTGCAACAAGATTAGAAGGCTGACTCAGGATGTAGTTGCTGGCAGCTGCCCCCTTTAAAGTGCTGATTGAAGTAACTGGGATATTTACTCCAACTTTTACACTTGAAAACACACCAATACCATCATAGGCAACTTGGTCATTACCTACTATACCTGTTAAGGCTCCAGTTATGGTTGCAATGTTAGTTTTGTCATAGACTTTACTGTTTGCCGCTGCGTTAGCTAGCGTGAGCACTTTCTGTGTAATTGTAAGAACTACTTCTGTTCTGGTAGGGCTAACGCAACCAGAACCATTCCGGGCTTCCGCGTAATATTTATAAGTGCCGGCTAGAGTGGTGTTTGGAGTATATGTGGCCAAATTAGTGGCCAGCAAGTTTCCGCCTGTTGCGGCACTATACCAATTGATAGTTTGCCCACTAGGCACGGTTGCGGTAAAGCTTGGAGTAGCGGTTCCATAAGTTATAGTTTTGCTGGTTTCAGCACTTGTAATAACCGGAGGATTGCTAGGAATAGGGTTAATGGTGATTGGCACTCCACTTGTTGTTGCAGAAGTTGGGTTGATCGAATTCATTGTAAGCGTAAAGTTTCCCGTTTTATTAGCCGGAATAGAGATTACCTGGGTTATTCCTATTGTTGTACTCTCCTTCTCATTCCCGCTCCCCGTTGCATAGACAGTATCTTTTGAGAAGGTGGCTATCGGATTAGCATCACCGCTCAGAAATACCCTATAGGTAGTACCTTTCGTAAATTTATTTGTTTGGCCTATACCTGGCCCATTCACAGTGTTGAAAGTGATTTTAATGGCAGATCCACCACAAATTGTTGCTTGTGACACCTTGACATTATCAATTCTGGCTTGGGATTGGGCATCGACTTCAAGGATGGCCACTAATGACGTAAAAGCGATCAAAAATATTGTTCGAACAAGGTTGTTCAGCGATCTTGCCTCCTTATTAAACTTTATACTAAAAGTTTTCTGTGACTCTGATTGCAACAGCAATTCGCTTTTTACTGTTGATCTTCTTTCAAATAATGAGTACAACTTTTCCATAAATTTCTTCAATAAAAACTACCGTAATCAACCAAACCATATTTTATCTTGTTTTTATTACAATAATTTAATCAAAAAAATTCATCATAAGCATACCTCTACTTTGTCCTACAATGCAAAGGCTAATTTTTAGTACAATTTTATTTCATAAGGTTTATTTAAATATTCATATACAAATCTTCTAATAACTACTTGAAAAACAGGCAGTACTTGAATATGTGAGAAGAGCAATAGGAATAGTTTAAACTGATGGCAGCAACTACACTAAAAAGGTTCTATTCTAAAGAAGGGAGGAGTTGAATTTTATTTAAAACGTTTTATGAAAAAGAGAATATATCCTATGCTTTTATATTAGCAAAAACCCTAAAAAGACCTTTAAATCAACAAACCACCGATACTTAGGCCTTGCATCAGCCATGCATTACAGCTTAACCATAAACAATTTTGCCTAAAATGAGCCTATAAAAACTCAGCAACTGTAGTTGGTTAGAAAAGAGATTGAGCAGCTACAAGATTAGTTATCATTACAAGATCTACTGTCTTTACAACTGCTAGGCTTAAAGCAACAAGAGCAACAGTAGTGTTTATTGCTGCAGAGTTGGGAAAGATTAACCGACACCAAACCTACCCTCCACCACACGCGCAAAAAACTAAGGCACAAAAGAGAGGCCGCCCATTTTTGAGCGGCCTCTCTTTTGTGCCCGAAAGCGATAACAATCCTCTACTGCTTCACAACTTTGGTTATTAGCTTTCCAGTCTCAGTCTCTAAACGCACGAAATAGATCCCTGCACTTTGCATACTCAGGTCTAATGGGGTAGATTGCCCAGGCTCTACCTGCACGGTTTGCTGAACCACCACCTTGCCACTACTATCATAGACAGTTATCGCCCCTTTTCCTGAAAGAATGCTAGAAACTACATTCACCTGACCAGTAGTTGGGTTAGGATATACCTCCAAAGTAGCTTTGGTTAATCCGTTTTCAACTGGTTTTACAACTACGGCTTCAGAGTATTCAGCTTTCCCCTCAAGGTCTACCTGTTTTAGCCGGAAGTAAAGGGGTTGATTTGAATTATCAGAAAGTGTAGTGGTGTAGGCCTGTGGAGTTACATCACCTTCCCCTCCTTCAATTTTCCCACCAACAACTTGAAAAGTCTTGCCATCCACACTTTGCTGAACCTCAAAGAAGCCTTTCTTATCTCCTAAATTAGAAATCCAGGACAGTTTCACTTCATCGCTTGCTCTCACAGCATCAAAACTAGTTATGGAGGCAGACTGGGTAGTTACGGCACTAACAGAACCAATCTTGTTCACTACTTTCTTGCCAATGTAGCTGCCCACTTTGAAAGCAGCATTACTGGCATCTCTGGTAATTCCTCTTTGCATGCGATAGTATAGAGACAAGACACTGGAGCTAGAATAAGAAGTGGACACTTTCAAATCCCAAATAGTCCCTTTGCCTATCGCTTCTACCACTGGCACCTCTACTCCGGCAGATTTAATGGTGAACCCTTCTTTTGTTAAGAGAACTGGTCTGTCAAACACCACTCTTACTTTATTGGTCTCGGTGATAGTTGCACTGGTGATTCTAGGGGGCAGAATATCTGAGGCAGGATTGGCAAAAGTAGTTTTCATCTTGAACAGGTTGATCAAACCTGTAGAGGAATTGAAGGTAACCTTATCCAGACTTCCGCTTTTGACAGTTACGGAGGCAACATTGGCACCTTTCAGCAACAGAGAAACATCTCTAAACCTGTTGTGCTCTGGTATTTTAGAATAATCAAGCGTCACGATGAATTTTTTATTGACGGCATCGTAGGTAGACGTCTTAACCAGCAACCTCTTTACTTCGAAGTACTCTATCAGTTCCTGTAAAGAAGGCACCCACACCCGGTCTTTGGAGGCCGTCTGTAAGTAGTTCATCAGATCTGCCCATTTTGCCAAGTCCGGACCATGGGTTCCCAATCTAAACATCTGAGGAGTGGCAGTGGTGGCCTTCAACAAAATCAGTCTGTCTATTTTCTCTTTAAAAGAATCTGTTGTGATCTGGTCCCATTTATCATTGAAAGACCTATGAGTGTACAGCATTTGGCTCCAGTCTGGTGACAAAGCTGCGTACCCACTGAACAAAGAAGCATCATCTCTCCGGGTCTGGGTAGTGAGCCCTATGTACCCAAGCTGCTTGGCCGTGGGCTGGTACCCCTCGTCATTAGTGGGCGTAACGGCCACCCGTATGCGGTAAGGCAGGCCTGCTGCGGCCATTTTAGAATAGAATACTTTGGTATTTTCATGTATGTTTTTGGCGATGTCTCCGTCAATGAGCGGGTTGCCAGCGCTATGGGCATACCCATGGTTCTCCAGGGTCCATTTGTTTCTGACAAGCAGATTCAGGCCCTCCTGGTTTATCTTCTTCCCAGAAGCGGTATATACAATCTGATCTTGGTTGAAGTTATTGAGCAGGTTCAAGGCAATGGCTCCTCTGTAATAGACTTTATTGCCACAGCCATCGGTATGAAATTTACCTGGGTAGGTCACTCCATTAGAGGCTGTTCCGCCATTCAGTATTTTAAATACATCTATCGCTTTTCCACTGTTGTCATCCATCTCAAAATTAAACACCCCTGCTTTGTTGTACTTCAGGTTTGCATACTCAGTAGTAGGCGCACTTGTCACATTACTAAGCCCTATTTCAATAACTACTTTGTCGGTGATGGTCTCTGTTGCTACCGCCATGGCAGCAGAGGTAGAATTTGTAATCAAGTCCCCTGTCCCCAAGGCATTCAGGCTACCTGCATTTACCGCAGGCTCTAACAACAGAGCGGAAAGAGTTTGTCTCCAAGGGAACGAGTAGAAGTTTTTACTTACGGCAACATTTTGTAAAAAGAACAAACAAAACAGCAAACACAACAGCTTCTTTGAAAAGCGCAATAAATACATAAAAAACACAGTTACTTTAAACAATTAGGATATTAAAAGGTTGAAAATTCTAACTATCCTTTAAAGTTGGGAATAAATGTGTTTTATTCAATGATTTAGGCCATCAACAGCAAAGTTTCAACAGGCTTTAAAATATTATATCCAGACATATTATAAATTAGAATAAAGAAGCTTAGTCTTACAAAAAGACAATTATCAAACCAGTAAATTCCTGCTTATACAACTTGTTTTAACCCCATCATTATCATCTTCTAAAGTTTAAACCTGCGTTTAGCTAAGCCTTTCAAATATTTATAAAAAAAGAATACACCTATTTAAATATAAGCAATCACCTATATTCCTACTTTCAAAAATCTTACCTCAAAAGAGGCATAGAAAAAATTAGAAGATTACAGAACTGCATTCATGCAAATACCGTAGCGCAATCCGCTTGCCTACTGACTTATTTCAACTTACAAGTACTTATAAAATTCAGGAAACCAGTTTGGCTTGAGCAGCAAAAGCAGAGCGAACGCAAATTTGCTGCATCAATACAGAGCTCACATAAGACAGACAAATAACTAGAATCTGGCTTTTAGAAATAACAACCGGCTCCTAGTCTCACTTCTCCCCCTTATTTTCTTTCCTTTACAAGAAAACGGCCTCAAAATAGCGCCTGCCTTTACCCTCTCATCCTAGTCCAAACCCATCTTGGCCATAAGCGCTAAGCAGACTTTTACGCCATCTAGCATAAAAGCCAAACGGCCACCTCTGTAGCAGAGATGGCCGTTTGGCTTTTATCAGGCAATAGATAACTACTGCTTCACTACCCGTGTAGTAATCTTTTCAGTGGCGGTTTGCACCTGCAAGTAATACACACCTGCAGTTTGATTTGCCAGATCAACGGCAACTGGCTGACCAGCCTCAAACGCAACTTGCTGCTGCATCACAACACGTCCGCTGCTATGGAACAAGGTCACTGTAGCCGATCCGTTTAACTCAGACGAAGCGATGTTTACTTTTCCTGAAGTAGGGTTAGGATATACTTCTACAGAAGCCTCTACACCAGGCTTCACTTCGGTTTGAACAGCAATCACTTTTGAATACTCAAATTTACCATTGAAGTCTACTTGCTTCAAGCGATAGTACACCGTGCCAGCTGGAGCAGAAGCATCAGCGAAGCTGTAACCCACCAGAACGTTGCTGTAACCACTTCCTTTCACCTTACCGACACTTGCAAAGGTTTTCCCATTTTGGCTACGCTCTACTTGGAAGTAGTCGTTGTTTTTCTCTGCCGCTGTTCTCCAAGTTAGATTGACTGCTGCATTTTTGCTTTGTTTTCCTTCAAAGGATACAAAAGTAACTGGCAGAGTGTTCTCTCTGATACTTGCAGTAGTAGGTGCCATGGAAGCCAAAGTGTAATTGTTGGCATCATTACCGGTCAAGGTGGCTCCACTCAAAGTCACACGCTTGTTGTTCCCTATTGCAGCATCATCAAATTTGGCCAAACCACCCGTATGGCTTACCTGATCAGTGGTTACATGACCTACCAAGCCTCTTGTTAGGACTTCAGCATTTGTGTTGCCATCAAACAATTTATCTTTTGCCGTAAATGTACCGGTGATTGTTCTAGGCGTAATAGCGGCAGACGGAGAAGAAATTGTATTTGAAAGAATATAGTTTAGCGCATCAGTTCCTTCGATTCTAACGTCTTCTACGGTCACAACTTTGTTTGTCCCAACGTTTTTATTTGCAAAGGTAGCGGAACCATACAAAGCATTCACCACATCACCAGACACCTTATCGGTTGTTAGGGTAACTGGCGCATTGATATTTCCATCGTAAATTTTATCCTGGCTAGTTGCTGTAACATTCAAAGTCCTTTGTGTGATGTTAGCAAAAGCAGTAGCAGAGGTATTAAAAGAGTAGTTGATCGCATCTGCTCCACTAAGGGTTATGCCATTTACGGTTACCGTTTTATTGGCAGCTACAACCTTTGTTCCAAATGAAGCAGAGGTATAAGCAGGATTCACTACATCATTTGTAAACTTATTTGTGCTCAGGAGAACTGTAGCTGTAGTGTTTCCATCATAGACCTTATCCTGGCCAGTTGCCGAAACAACAAGTGCTCTTTGAGTGATGGCAGCCGAAGCAGTTGCAGTAGTGTTAGAAAGCGTGTAGTTAGCAATACCACCACCGCTAATAGATATGCCACTCACATTGATTGTTCTAGTACCCACGTTCTTCTCTACAAAGGCCGCAGAAGTATAAGCAGACACCACATCATCTGACCCTAATTTATTAGTGGAAAGGCTAACTGTAGCAGCAGTCGTTCCATCATAAACTTTTCCCTGCCCAGTGGCAGTTACCGCAAGGGGCCTTTTTGAGATGCTTGCAGTCAACCCTGCGAGAGGAGTCAAGGTATAGTTTCCTCCATCTGCTCCTCCTAGAACACCTGTAGAAGTCACTGCAATACCATCTCCAGCATTCGCCGTTGCAAAAGTTCCACTATTGCTCCAAGTAACCATATCCGGTGAAATAACACCAGTCAACGTGCCTGAGATTGTTGTAGCAGTTGTTCCGTCATAAACTTTACCATTTGCAAAAGGAGAGGCAATAGTAAGTGTCGCAGAAGAAATGGATGCGGTTAAGGTAGATGGTTGAATTAAATTATAGTTTGCAATAGTGGCTCCTGTAACGGTGTACCCTGAAACTGTTACTAGCTTGTTTACACCTACCGTCTTTGAACCAAATGAAGCTGTAATTCCAGAAGTATTCAAAGTTAAAGTTTCACCAGCAACTACCCCGTTTAATACGGCAGTTCCTGTTAAAGAAGCTGTAGCGGTTGCATTGTAAACTCTACTTACCGCAGAAACACCTGAAATGGTAAGATCCTTTTTATTGATTGTTAAAGTCACAGGAGTTCTAGCAACACTTGCGCAGCCGGCTGAATTATAAAGTTCGGCATAATACGTGTAAGTGCCGGCACTTTTCTCTGTTGGCGTAAAGGTAGAAGAAGAAGATAGCGGCGCTCCATTAGTGGCGACATTATACCATCTCACTTGCAGCCCAGCGGGAGGAGTCACAGAAAAAGTAGGGTTAGCACCTCCATAAGTAAATGTTGTTGGTTGATTATTTACAACATTTATTACGGGAGTTTCAGGAAGACCCACTGAGAAACTCGTTGTAAACAAGTCTACATTTTGCCCCTGCCCTGGAATGGAACCTATATATCTTGGGCTGCCATTAGAAAGCGCAGTAAATCTAAAGACACTATCAACTTGAGTAGTACCGTTAGAGGTAGTGATACTTCCAAGCTCTTCCAACAAAGTAGCAGTTGAACTATTCCCATTATAAACACCTATCCTGAATACAGTTTTCCCATTCTTATTACTTTTCACTGATACCGTAACTTGACTACCAGGACAATAAGAACTAGCATTAACTGACAAAGTCTGAGCTGTTGCTTCATGCCCATTTACAAAGGATAACCCAGCAATCAGGAACATCAAAAAAGCAAATTTGGAAAGCAATGTGCTTTGAGACGAAAGAGAGGCCTCATAAGAAGCTGTGGATTTCTTCACTCCTACCAATTGTTCCCTTCGCATAAAATGCGAGAGCGTTTTTGTTAGAGCAACCTTACCAGACGAGTACAATTTTTTCATAAAGGGTGACTAGATATTGATTGATTATTGTATTACTTAGTTACTTCTTTGAACCAGTACTACAAATTTGGCAATCCCATCTATCAATTCACCACATTTATAATTATAACGATTTTTATAATCTAATATAATAAATAGAAATTTTGATCTAAAACCACATCAACAACTTACAATTAAATACTATTAACATCTTCCTCAATTCGGCTTAACATCAACTTTCACTTGAATTAGTCATACACTCCTCTAATATTTTCAATGTCAGTACATACAATTAGTTTCATTCTGCTAAATGAACAATTTTCCAAATTTTACCATAATTTTAATTATTATTTTAACATAACCTTTTAGCTAAATCTAAGTATAACAATAGTTTTAACCACATCAATTTAACAAAATAGTAATACTTTATGTTATGCATGCATACTTTATTAAATTTCATACCCTTGGGTTCATAAAGATTTTAATGTGCAGTAAACAGAAATCGAGAGTGAATTACAATCTATCTAAACACTTTTCAACTAAGGGATAGTTATATAAGAAGGGTCTTTTTACAAGTACAAGGGATGAATTAAAGGCTACATCTCTAATAGATTCTAAAGCTGGGATTTAAGCAGCAAATCACATAGGAGCAAACCCCTTCTCTAAGAAATGCTTCTTCAGAAAAACTACAAACATCAGGTAAGCCAAACACCAAAGAGAACAAGCAGAGCAGATAACACCAACGTGCTTACATTATAGTATATATATTAGAAATTTAATATTAGATTCTACTCAAGTTGAATACACTATACAGACTACAAAAGGCAAAGTTTACTTGCAGTTAACAATAGCTGGACGGGAAGCAAATAGTAGATACAAGTCAATATGCTTTCCTTAAAGCAAACCAGAAGTGCTTTATATGTAGAACCTCAAAAACACTGTGCAGAAAATTATTCTGATTGTTCCTGCCAAAAGCCACTTTGTATATGAATCAAAGAAAGCATTCGTTTAGCAGCAACATTTTAGCCATCTTATTTACAAATTGTTGAATTTGAGGCTAAAAACTGCTTTCTGAGTTTAACATTCCTAATTAACCATATAACATTTCAATGTTCATTGGACCCAAAAACGGGTCATTTAGACCGATTTTTTTGAAGCAAATGAACCATTAACAAGAGGGGCGGGTTACGAAAAAGCGCAACATTAGGTTACGTGCAGTTTGTCTTTAACTCAAAACAATTGACTATGCGATCAACTAATTTCAAAAAAGCGGTCTCTTTCTTTGCCTTGGCCTCCGTTTTCTCCATGGCTGGATGTCAGAAAGATGAGCTTTTAGAAGAAACGGCCCCTGTGCCGACGCCTCCTGCCACTTCCTCCAATACAGTAGAAGGCAAGTATATTGTAGTAATGAAGAATGGTAGCGCCGCTTCTAAGCAGGAACTTAGAGACCGTTTATTTCAGAGATTAGGCATCAACAAGAGTCGCGTAAGTGATGTTTTTGACGGGGTATCTGATGGCTTTACAGGCAACCTCAGCAAAGAAGAGGTACAGCAGTTAATGCAAGATGAAAACGTGGCGTACGTAGAACCAGAACAGGCTGTCATGCTGGGCAACGCTTCTACCTCCTCTACCCTAACCACCTCTACCACTACTTCTACCCAAACCATTCCGTGGGGCGTTTCCCGGGTGGGGTATGGTGATGGCACCGGTAAAACAGTATGGGTGATTGACTCAGGCGTTCAATCCACGCACCCCGACCTTAACATTGATAAAACCCGCAGCAAGTCTTTCATCTCTGGGGTAACTTCCTGGGAAGATGGTTACGGACACGGGACTGGTGTTGCTGGTATCATTGGAGCTAAAAACAATGGCGTGGGCGTAGTTGGGGTCGCTGCTAATGCAACCATCGTAGCACTACGTGTATTTGATAACGCAGGCGCTGGCACTCTAACCCGCATTTACTCTGCCTTAAACTATGCTTACACCAACGGGAAAGCCGGAGACGTGGTAAACATGAGCTTACGGGTAGATGCCTCTACCATGCTAGACGACCTGGTGAAGAAAGTTGCCGCAAAAGGCATGTTTGTAGTGGTTGCCGCTGGTAACAGCTACATTGACTGCAAGAACGATTCTCCTGCCCGCGTAGTGGCTCCAAATGTGTACGTGGTTTCTAATATGGACTCGTATGGCAAGTTCAGTCCTACCTCTAACTTTGGGGCATCGGTGAAATATGCAGCACCGGGCACCAACATCCAAACTACTTGGAAAGGCAGCGGATACGCTACCGGTAACGGCACCTCTTATGCCGCTCCGCACGTGGCTGGTATCTTAGCTCTCACCGGCGGAAGAGTAAACTCTCAAGGCTTGGTGACCAGCGACCCAGATGGTAAACCAGATCCTATCGCTTTAAAATAGAAGGACCCTTAACGGTTCAAACAAGAGAGGCCCATCATAATGATGGGCCTCTCTTGTTTCTATAAAGCTAAGTTTTCAAGATGAAGTAACTTCAACGAGCCTTCCTTTTAAGCACTCCTTTCTAAAAAGGCATTTCAGGTCTGTTTTCTGAATTTGAGCATAAAAAGAGACAAGGTAAACACATGTTTCTATCAAGCTTCAGGATCTGAAAATGAAATGAACAGGGTGTTTACTCTCTTTAATTTCATCACATGGCACAAACCGTTTAAAAGGATCTTCCCTTATTTACATTGCCCAAAACAGGTAATTACCAGCCACTTAATGTCATCAGGAGACAAATCCTAGCTTATTAAATATAGACTTATTTAGTGAGGCTTTAACCTTTTTGCACAAAAAGCAGTAATCTCATAACAGACGGTTTTTAATGAAAACCAAGCTTTTATAAACTGACTTAAAATCACTGATATGAGAAATTTACAAGCATACTTCTTTGCATTCATGCTGATCTTCACCATGACGCTTTCCAGCTGTGACGTCATCGGGGATATCTTTCAGGCGGGCATGTGGACGGCCGTCATCATTATTGTGATCGTGATTGCCTTGATCATGTGGCTCCTCCGCAAAATACGGGGAGGGGGAAGAAACCGGTTTTAGACTTTCTTCATTGTAACAGCATAAAAAAAGAGAAGGCCACCTATGACTAGGTGGCCTTCTCTTTTTTTATGCTAATAACTTACCTTTTACGCTGCTCAGGCATAGTTCCTAAAATCCAGTCCCAAAGCGGGGAAGAAACGCCGTACGCTCTTTCAGGATCTTTGTAGTGGTGGATACTGTGGTGAATCCAAAGCTGTTTCAAGAAGTTCTTGGGCGGCGCATACGCGTGTACCGCGTAATGCACGAAAAGGTACAGGGCATACCCAAACAGAAATCCAGCCACCAACCCAAACACCATTGACCCGAAGATCAGTTTAAACACGAAAAAGAAAAACGAGGCGATAAACAAGCTCACGATAGGGGGCATTGCCAACCGGGTTTTGTCTTTAGGATAGTCATGGTGGTTGCCATGAAACGTGTATTGAATGTTCTTCTTAAACTCATTGGTAGGCGCCATGTGGAAGATGTAGCGGTGCGCCATGTATTCTACCAAAGAGAAAATAAGCCAACCAGCCATAAACAACCCTACCGCCGATAATACATCCAGGAAGCCGTACGTGAAACCGTAAATCAGCAAACCTGTTGCAATGACTAAAAAGATAGTAATGGGAATGGCAATATGAGTGTGGGTAAGACGCTCCAGCACCGGATTCTTGAAAAGAGTCGCAGATCCTTTATGATTCGGTTTCATAGTAAGTGAAAATTAGATGAAACGTTTCTTGCTGTGAAACGTGCAAAAATAATCAAAATTATCTAGAACCGGTCCCTGATGCGAGATTAGAGGGGATTAAAAGCCTGCCAATTGCTTGTGCCACCTCCTTTGGAGGATTGTCACCCGCTGGCACCGTGTAAGTGGCTTGTTTGTAAAAAACCTCCCGTAAAGACAGAGTATCAGACAGATACTGCCTCAGCTCGGCCGGAGTTTTGTCTCGCAGCAAGGGCCGTGCTTGTAGATCCTGCGCCTTTAATCTGACCACTAAATTTTCTGGCGAAAGTTTAAGGTAAACCGGTATGCCCTCTGCTACCATGTAGTCCATGTTCCCGCAAAAGCAAGGCGCCCCGCCTCCGGTGGCCAGTACCATATTCCTGTGATTTGCTGTCGCTTGGCGTAAGGCCCGTGCCTCAGCTCCTCTGAAGTACTCCTGTCCTTGTTGCGCAAACACTTCTGGCACCGTTGCCCCTTCCTGCTCTTCAATCAAGGTATCCAGATCCAGGAACTGGTAGCCTAAAACCTTTGCCAGCACCTTCCCCACCGTAGACTTCCCACACCCCGGCATCCCGACGAGGAAAATCTTGGAGACATCTTTATGTTGAGAGTAAGACATGGCAATGGTAACTAATGAATGACGGCGTACATGAGGGCTTAAGTGAAGGAGAATGAGCTGAAAGTGCTTTAAGGTTGTTTTGCTTAAAACAGCCTTAAAGCACTTTGCCTATAACTATCTCTACTTCGCTTTTTCCTGCACGTCTTGTAAAGTGGGAATGTCGTTGTAATGCCACTTGCCTACTACCACCCCGTTCTTGAACAGCAGAAGACCCGGATTAGACCTGATCATGGTTTTAAGCACTGTTGCATCTGCGAAGAAATAAGGCGCCGAGAGGTTGACCTCGTGCCTGAAGACATCAAATTCCTGGCTGCTGCTGGAGGTGATGACCACCGGTACTACTTTAGGGTTCTGGTTTTTTTCCAACCCCGCTAACAAGGCATTGATCTCTTTGAAACTCTCCTGATCGGCTTTCTTAACATCCTTCACCAGAATCAAGAGGCGGTTCCCCAAGAACATTTCCTGGGTGAAATCGCCCTGATCGTTCCAGACGTTGAAATCAGTAATCTTAGGGCCGTCTTCGGGGTTAAGCGGCACCATTTTTTTGAACTTGTAAGTAGTGTCTGTGGGGTAGTTTTCAAAGGTTGACTCCTGCCCGTTTTTCTCCATCACGTATTGGTACCGCAGGGGGGCCGAGGGCTTCATCAGTTTAGGGATGTTGGCCCCTACTCGGTACGCCCTGAAATCAATAAACGGTTCGTGTTGATAGGCATACACGCTCACGCCCAGAGAAAAGAGCAAGGACACCAGCACAATTGCCCCAGTTACACCTCTGTTTATTTGGCCAAGTGACATTAAATGCCGCTGGGTGAAAAGCAGCACCAGAATTAGCACCAACAAGATAATGTCCTTAGTGAACGACTGCCAAGGCGTGAGTTTGATGGCGTCACCGAAACAGCCGCAATCGGTTACTTTGTTGTAGAAGGCTGAGTAAAACGTGAGGAACGTAAAAAACAGAATCAAAAAGAAAAGCAGCCATAAAACTGTTTTCAAGCGCCAGCGCACCAGCAAGGCCACTCCCAAGACCACTTCCAGAGTACTCAAGAAGATAGAGAAGTACAGCGCAAACGGTTTAAGCGAGAGAAAGACCGAGGAGAAATCTGCGGAGAACACCTCAAAGTACTCCTCCAGTTTGATAGCGGTGCCCACCGGATCATTCAACTTGATCAGGCCCGAGAAGATAAACAACCCGCCCACCACTATCCAGGCAAATCTACTAAGCAGTCTGAGCGCCATGGTTTGGATAATTTAGTTTGATCAGGCAGAAAACAGCATAGTTGAGCATGTCGCGGTAATTGGCCTCCACGCCCTCAGACACCAGCGTATGGCCGGCATTGTCTTCTATCTGTTTGGTGCGGTATATCTTCATCAATATCAGATCGGTCATAGACTCCACGCGCATGCTGCGCCAGGCCTCACCGTAGTCATGGTTCTTATCTTCCTGCAAGGCCTGCGTTTTCCTGATTTCCTCTTGGTACAACTCCCGCACCCGCTCCACCGGCAAGGCCTGCTCGGTTTCGCCCTGTGCCAACAACTGCTCCTGCATCAAGGCAATCACGCAGTAGTTCACGATGGCCACAAACTCAGACGCGATATCGTCCTGGATTTTCTGCGTGCCTTTCTCCTGGATAGAACGGATGCGTTGCGCCTTGATGAAAATCTGGTCGGTGATGGACGGCAGACGAAGAATTCGCCAGGCGGTGCCGTAGTCCTGGGTTTTCTGCAAAAACAGGCGCTGGCAAGCCTCTATCACACGGTTGTACTCCTGGGCGGTTTGGTGAATCAAGTTTTTCGTTTTACTTTTATAGGAAATGGGAATAGGCCAATTGAACGCGAAAGATACACTTTTTTGCAAAAAAACCACCCTAAACTGCGGTGGTAGGTTGGTCTTCTTGCAGCACCCGGTGGTGATGGGCATCTTGAACGCCACCCCAGATTCGTTCTACTCGGGCAGTCGCCTGCAGGGAACGGAACAAGCGCTGACCCAAGCGGAGAAGATGCTCAGCGATGGGGCCACTTTCCTGGACATAGGCGGCTATTCTACGCGCCCCGGCGCCCCCGAGGTGACGGAACAGGAAGAGCTAAATCGCGTATTACCCATTATAGAGGCCATCTCCAAGGCATTCCCTGAGGCACTGCTGTCTGTTGATACCTTTAGGGCCCGGGTAGCCAAAGAAGCGGTAAGGTACGGAGCCCACCTCATCAATGATGTCTCCGGCGGCACCTTAGACGAGGCGATGTTTACCACCGCCGGAAAGTTGGGCGTACCGTACATTCTCATGCACATGCGCGGCACGCCGCAGAACATGGCTACCCTGAACCAGTACGAACAAGGGCTGATGGAAGAGGTGTTCGCCTTTTTTGCCGAGCGGGTGGCGTTGCTGCGGGCGGCAGGCGTGAAAGACATTCTGCTAGATCCTGGTTTTGGCTTCGCAAAAAATGTAGACCAAAATTACCAGCTGCTGCGTCGGCTTAAAGAACTGGAGGCTTTTGAGTTACCGCTTTTAGTAGGGCTCTCCCGCAAGTCAATGACCTACAAACCGCTGCACGTAGGCCCCGAGGAGGTCCTTACAGGCACAATTGTTGCTAACACCGTGGCGTTACTGAACGGGGCAGACATTCTGCGGGTGCATGACGTGAAGGAGGCGGTACATTCTATTGAAATTGTAAAAAAGATGTTGACGTCGTGATTTTAGGGTTTTCCATAGGGTTTTTAGAGATAGAATGGCTGGACATTATTGATGTCTTGCTGGTGACGGTACTCTTGTACCAGCTCTACAAACTCCTGACCGGAAGCGTAGCCCTCAAGATCTTTTTAGGCCTCTTGTCTATCTATCTGCTATACCTAGTGGTGAAAGCCGCCGGCATGGAACTGCTCACCATCATCTTGGGGCAGTTCATGGGCGTAGGCGTTTTAGCGGCCATTATCGTATTTCAGCCCGAAATCAGGCGATTCCTGCTCATGATCGGGAAAACGACCAGCCTGAACAACGAGCGTCTGTTCAAAGGCTTTCCGTGGCGCCGCACCGAAACCGCCGATAAACTTTCCATCACTCCTTTTATTGAAGCCGCCAAATCCCTGGCCGGCAAGAACACCGGGGCTCTGATTGTCTTTGCCCGAAGTTCTGAGCTGCGCTACTTTGCTGAATCAGGCGACTCCATTGATGCCGTGGTGAGCAAACGCCTGCTGATCTCCATCTTCAACAAAAACAGTCCCCTGCACGACGGAGCCGTGATTATTCAGGGGAACCGCATCAAAGCCGCCCGCTGTATTTTGCCGGTGACCGAGAGCAACGACGTGCCTGCCTCCATGGGTCTCCGGCACCGGGCCGCTATCGGTTTATCCGAAGTCACCGACAGCGTGGTTTTGGTTGTCTCCGAAGAAACCGGGCAAATTTCCTTAGTCCGCAACGGGGAGGTGTACCGAAACCTTTCTGCCGCCGATCTACGCTCTAAACTCAACCACTTCCTTTTTGACATCGAGCCCAAAGTAGTGGAGAAAGTAGCCGCTGCGTAATTAGTTGGTGGTTGTTCATGGATGATTGACCTCTAGCTATACCAAAGCCAGCCCCGTTTGTAGCCTACTTCTCCAAAATAACTTCCAAAACTCTCGACCGAGCTGCTGAACAGAAAAGCAGTTAGCTAACTAGAAATGTTTATCTTTTGGGCATCAACCAGATGACCATGCGACTCCCTCAACTCCTAGTATTCCTTCTCCTGCTTTCCTTTACTTTTCCTGTTTCCGGGCAGAAAACAGCCAAAGAAAAAACAGATGCCAAACTCACCCAAAAACTGGAGGCCCTTACCAAAGGCTTCCAAGGCGAAGTAGGTATTTATGTAAAGAATCTGAAGACGGGCAAAACCGTGGCCATTAACGCCGATACCCTCTTCCCTACCGCCAGCATGATCAAGGTTCCTATAATGGTGGCCATGTTTGACAAGATTGAGAAAGGGCAAATAAATCCTAAAACCACCCTGCGCTACCGCGACTCTCTGTATTATGCCGGAGAAGACCTTGTAGGGAACTTCAAAGACAGCAGCACCGTAGCGTTGGGCAAGATCCAGATGCTGAGCATCACCACCTCAGACAACACCGCCAGCCTTTGGTTGCAACAATTGGCGGGCACCGGTACCGCCATTAACTCCTGGTTAGAGCAAAGTGGGTTTACGTACACCCGTATGAACTCCCGCACCCCTGGACGCCGCCCCAATTGGGAGAAATACGGCTGGGGCCAGACCACGCCACGAGAGATGGCCAACCTGTTCACCATGATCAGGGAAGGACGCGCTGTGAGCCCCGCTGCCAGTGAGCGCATGTACCGCAACCTGGGTCGCATTTATGTAGATGACGTAGCTCTTTCCCAGATTCCTCCATACGTGCACACCGCCTCCAAGCAAGGAGCCGTCAACCAATCTCGCTCTGAGGTGGTGCTGGTAAACGCCCCCCACGGCGACTATGTGTTCTGCATCATCACCAAGAACCAGAAAGATGAGAGTTGGGAATATAACAACGCCGGTTATGCCCTCATCAGGGCCGTGTCTAAAACCCTATGGCAGCACTTTGAGCCAAACTCTGACTGGCAGCCGGCAAAAGGTGTGGAGAAATATTAAAGGCTAAAAAACCTTTTCAAAAGGAGTTCAGAGTTAAGCTGGGTTCGTTTCTGACCTCTTTTTCTCCAAAGAAGCAGAAAACCAAAGCCTCTCCCCGGAAGCAGACCAACCGTATCCTCAACCATTTCAGCTTGTTTTCTAAAAAGCGGTCTAAGAACGGCTTTAAAAGAACAAAGCCCACCATCCGCACTAGGTGCTTCAGGTGGACTTTTTCCCTTCATGAGATAGTAAGACCGCTATATATGCCTGTACCCCTATCCTGTTTCTAAATTTCTTATTTTAATTTCGGAGCTGTCAGGTGGAATACATCTTTGAGCGCCCGACGCGCCGCATGAAAACCGCACATCCCGTGCACTCCCCCGCCCGGAGGCGTAGACGAGGAGCAGAGATAGATTCCCTTCGCCGAGGTCTGGTACGGAGACAAGGTCACCACCGGACGCGTGTACAGCTGCCCCAAGTCAATGATGCCGCCGTTGATGTCACCGCCAATGTAGTTGGGGTTATGTGCCTGCATTTGGGCAGTGTTCATGGTGTGCCGGGCTAAAATCAAATCTCTGAAACCGGGCGCGAAACGCTCTACCTGCCGTTCAATGGCTTCAGTCATGTCTACGGTAGAGCCGTTGGGCACGTGGCAGTACGCCCAAGCCGTGTGTTTCCCGCCAGGAGCCCGGGTGTTGTCAAAAAGGCTTTGCTGGGCCAGGAGCACAAACGGTTTCTCGGGGTGCCTTCCGCTCGCCGATTCCCTTTCAGAGGCGGCTATTTCTTCCAGCGTGTTGCCCAGATGAATGGTTCCCGCCTGCCGGCACTCTGGGGCGGTAAACGGGATAGGCCCGTCCAAGGCCCAATCAATCTTGAATACGCCCATTCCGTAGCGGTACCGTTTTAGCTGTCCCCGGTAGAAAGAGGACAACTGGTCGCCCGCTATCTCCAGTAGTTGTTTGGGGGTAACATCCAGCAGCAGGGCTTTATGGGAAGGCAGCTGTTTAAGCGAGGTCACGTACCTGCCCGTCTCAATTTTCCCGCCCAGGCTGACAAAGTAAGAAGCCAGCGCGTTCGCGATCTGCTGCGATCCTCCCTTTGGTATGGGCCAGCCCTGCAAATGCCCCACCGCCATGAGCACCAACCCGATGGCCGAGGTAGTAAGGTTAGACAAAGGCTGGATGGAATGCGCGGCCATGCCTGCCCACAAGCCGCGGGCCTCCTGCGTCTTGAACCGGTTAGCCAGAAACGTAGCCGAGGTCAGGGCATTCAGCCCGAAAGCGGCCATGTCAATGGGGTGATTGGGGATGCGCAAGGGGCCTAACACATCTGGCGCCAAGGCCGGCCAACTCTTCACCAGCGGCTGCATGAGGTTCAGGTATGACTGCTGGTCTTTCCCCAAGCTCTGGGCAGTTTCCTGCAACGACAAGAAGAGTGCGGCGGCCCTCCCATTGTCAAACGGATGCGCGGCCGAAACTTTGGGGTACACAAATTCAAGCCCGTGTTCTTTCAGCGGAAGGGTTTTGAAAAAAGGCGACCCGGCTGCCAATGGATGGATCGCCGAGCACACATCATGCACAAAGCCCGGCAAGGTTAGTTCCTGCGAGCGTAATCCGCCGCCAATCTGATCTTTCCCCTCTATCAACAACACCTCTAGTCCCGCTTGCTGCAACAGGATAGCGGCCGACAATCCGTTTGGCCCCGATCCTACTACCACTGCGTCATATTGAGTAGTACCCACGCTTGCTTGTATTAAGTGTACTGAATGATTCTTACCCCCTACGTAAAGGGCCCCTATTTTGAACCTGATTTTTGAAAACAGGCTCTGAAACAGAATTTTGTTCTTGCGTATACGTGCTACAAGCTACTCATTTTTTTCATGTCAGACGCTCCTTTTCTCCCGCTTTTTCCGCACCTCACGCCTATCCTCAGCAACGTGACGGCCCTTGATTTTGAAACAACCGGGGTAAGCGGAAGCAAAGGAAGGGTCATTGAAATTGCCGCCGTGAAAAGTGCCTATGGAGAGATCACGGGCAGGTTTCACACGCTGGTAAAGCTGAAAGGAGAGTTGCCCCAGAAGATCACCGAGATCACCGGCATCACGCAGAAAGACCTGGCCCATGCCATGGACGAACGCACCGCTTTTATCATCCTCAAGGAGTTTATTGGTGACAGCACCGTGGTGGCGCATAATGCCCCCTTTGACCTTGGATTCCTGTACAGCACATACCGCCGGCTGAAATTGGGCCCGGTGCAGCACCCCTTCATTGACACCCTATCGGTTTGCCGGTTGCGCCAGCCCTCGCCGCGCAATTTGCCAGACATGTGCAAGGTGTACGGTATTCCGCTTACCCGTTGGCACCGGGCCTTGCCAGACGCTACCGCCACCTGGCACCTGCTTCACCGCCTGCACGAGGAAAGCCCGCTGGACGAAATGCGGAACAAACTGGTTTTAAATCCAAAATACGGCACTCCTTATTGGCTCCCGCCTTTGGCAGAAGTATTAACCCCGCCCGGCGCTCCCGTACAAGACGCGTTTGCCTCCGCCCCAGAATAGGAAACAACGCGCTAGCAGAACCCATGGGCAATATATCAATTGTAACAAAACCAACACACTCCTGTTTACCACCTTTCTGAAATTCCGGTATTTTCAACCATAAAATCTCGTACAAATTCAGAATACCCCATCATTCCTCCTTCGTTAAAGCATACTCTAGGGATAGAGGCAGGGCTACTATTTAGCACTATTCCCTTTTACTAATTTTTACAAGAGTCTAAGAGGAACGACAATGCGAAAGTTACAACTGATCTGGATACTGGTGCTGAGCGGATGGCTAAACGCTTGCTCGTCCAATGAAGACACCCTGGAGCAGATAGAGCAGGAAACAGGTTTTCTGACCAAGGGAGTATACCCCCTAGAGGATGTAGGTGATCTGGATGTCCTTGTCAACGAAGTGGGCAACAGCCAGTACGTCTTGATTGGGGAAGCGTCACACGGCACTTCTGAGTACTACACCTGGCGGGCAAATCTTACCAAAAGACTGATCCAGGAGAAAGGATTCAACCTTATTGCGGTAGAAGGCGACTGGCCGGCCGCTTACTCTTTAAACCAATACATTCAGGGGCAAGGCAGCGGAACCGCTCAGCAAGCGGTGCAGTCGTTTCGGCGGTGGCCTACCTGGATGTGGGCCAACCAGGAGGTAGCCACCTTTTCTGAATGGCTCCGAGGACATAACCAAACGTTGCCTCAAAACCAGAAAGTAGGGTTCTACGGCATGGATGTGTACAGTCTGTGGGAATCACTGGAGGAAGTCCGAATCTATATGGAAACCGCAGACCCAGCAGTGGCCCAGTTGGCCCGGGAGGCCCAAACCTGCCTTGCGCCTTACAACAGAGATGAACAGCTCTATGCCCAGGTTACGGCCCAAGGCTCTTCCTGCGCTTCCCAGATAGAAAGATTATTCACCGCGGTACAGGCTCACAGAACCAGCCTAGCGGCAAACAATGAAGCCGCTTTCAATGCCGAACAGAATGCCTTGGTAGCGGTAAACGCCGAGAGGTACTACACTCAGATGATGCGCAGTGATGTGGGCTCTTGGAATGTACGCGACCGGCACATGCAGGAGACTGTGAACCGTTTGGTAGCACATAAAGGAAATGGGGCTAAAATCATCATCTGGGCGCATAACACCCACGTAGGTGATGCCCGCCACACCGATATGGCTGCCGTAGGCATGGTGAACATTGGCCAACTTTTACGGGAGCAGCATGCCCAGCGAGGAGTCTATTTGGTAGGTTTTGGATCTTACCAGGGGCAGGTGATTGCCTCCAACATGTGGGGCGGGTCTATAAGAGTCATGAACGTGCCGGCGGCCATGCCCAACAGTTGGGAAGAGGTGCTGCACCGCCACAGCGCCGAGGACAAGTTATTGCTCATGCGGGAGTTGCAAGACATCCCGGAAGCGCTCCAGCGTAGGGGGCACCGGGCCATTGGGGTGACCTACAATCCTTCCTCTGAAGGAGGCAACTATGTGCCCACGGTGTTGCCCCGCCGTTACGATGCTTTCCTGTACATAGACCAGACCACCGCTTTGAACCCACTCTAAGGCTGGCGCGTAGCCTTCACCCTTTTACATCATCACCCGACAAGGAATCCATCTTGTCTCCAATAGAAAAGGGGAGCTAGTCAGGCTCCCCTTTTAATTATTTTGTTTTTGTTGTTTCAGTCATTCTGGAAGCTTTGTCACGCTTCCGTTCACTACCTCTAAAGCAGTTAGTCAGGCTGCTAGAGAAGTTTGACGCTTTTGGCCACGTCATTGCCTTCATCATCTTTTTCAATCTCAAACTCCACGCGGTCTCCTACGTGCAGATCATTAAAGTCTGTGTCTATCACATTGGTAAAATGGAAGAACAGGTTGTTGGGCGGGAATTTAATGAAACCATACCCGTTTTTCAGGCTCATGATTTCCCCTTCGCCGTGGGTTTCTGTCGGTTGCTCGTCATCATACTCCTCCTCATGGGCAACGGTGCTCCGTTTCTGATCGGGTTGTACAAACAGCCGCTGGATGGTGGCATCATTACGGCTCATGCGCTGGTCAATGATGCCGTGCATAGCCATGGGGTACGTTACCTCCGCTAACAGATCCTGAGACGGGCGGGTTGTCATCCGCTGTCCATTGTCTGTGGTGTACTCAAACTCCCAGGTTAAGGCCATCACACGGGTTCCCAGCGTATTCACCTTGCGTACCATAGGCACATAATCTCCGTCTGAAGAGATCAGCACCAGCACATCGAACCGCTTGTAAAAGGCTTGCTCAAAGGCTTCTAATGCCAACCACACGTCTATGCCGCGCTCCTGCTTATACCCCTCCGGTGTAGTCCGCACCGGCAGGTAATGGGTAGTCACGCCCTCAGACATTAGGATGTCATCAAAAACCCGGTCCCAGTAAAGGGTGTCGCCCCGTTGGCTGGCTTCGTAGGCATTGAGCCGTCCTCTGAAGTAGTGGGCGTCTACAATTCTACAGAAGCGCGGGTCAACGTCCTCTTCCTTGGCTACCTGCTCCCGAATGAACTCATGAAGGCCAGAGATACTAATTCTACGCTTGCGCTGATGGCCGTAGGCATAGTAATTACTGACCTGTAAGAAATAATTGCCGTCATAGAAGACGCCAATTCTCACTAATTTTTCCTGCATGCTATTTCTGTTTTGTGTCTGTCTGTCGTTTTTCTCATTCTTATCTGTCTGTATGTTATTTCAATCTTGTAAAACTGGGGGAGGGGATGTAACCGTCAGAAAGCGGCAAACGGCAGAGGAATTTTTCTGGGGAGGAAGAGCAGGAATTTGTTCTCTATGGATGGTTTTATAGAAACTTAAAAAGCGCAATCTGCTATATCTTAAAAATACCTTCATTTATTTAGTCTGGGGGACCACTTTCTACTATATCAATTCATCAACCTGTGGAAGGTTTATTTTGACCACCACAGGGCACCTGCAAAAGCAGGTTGTATTTTGGTGTTTCCCGGGAAAGCAAAGAACATTTTTTCTCAGGGTTATCTGGCAAAAGTAGGGAATGATCTTTTTGCTGACAACCTATTGTGTATATTATATAAACGCTCGCCAAACAAGGTCTAGTACTCTGGACTATGACCGTTTATAGCATGTTTTAAAAGAAATCTTCAGAAATAATTAATGTTTTCACTTAAAAGGGCTCAGATTTCACGCCTACTCCTCTCTTTTTGTACCTATTGCATTTAAATACCCAAAAAAGGCTTGTCTTGGCCGCTAAGAAAAAACAGGAGAATATTTTCTTAATTTACCTTTTATTGCTGGCATTATCAAGGGTTAAATTCATACAAATTCCCTTTCATTAGCTTGTGCCAACCTTTGCACAACCCAATCTTTCGTAGGATTCTCCTAATTTAAACACCTGTTTCACCCAATAGCGCCTAATATTGCATCCATCAAACCAAAGCTAACCAGAAACTCTAGTTCAGTTTTTGAAGTCTTCCTTTTTCTTCTTTAGCCAAAAGCATCAACTGTCCGATATCGTACAAACCAATTTTCTACTTCCTATTTTCAAGAAGGGTGATCGGTCCTTTAACATTTAAATTCAGGCACAATTAAGACTTGGATTAGGTAGTTCTCTTAATATTTAAACACGCTTTTATAATCAGATATATGCGCAACCGGCTCTTACAATGGCAAACTCATCTATTAGTAATTAGTCTTCAGCAAATTGATCTGGTGACACCTAAAGCGAGCATTCTCAAACCTTTAATACCTCTACTCCCATCAATAGCACTGTAGAGTAGAAACAGCTAAACAGCCCTATTGTTTAACTAAGCCTACTAGAAAACAAAACGGCCTGTCACTTTACTAGTGACAGGCCGTTTTAAGGCTGATTTAAGATGCTTTTGCTTGAAACAGGTTAATCTTTCAGCACCCCTAATTCCCTCCCTACTTCTGTAAAGGCTTGAATGGCAGTGTCTATCTGCTCCTGGGTATGTTCCGCGGAAAGCTGTACCCGTATACGGGCGGCGCCTTTGGCTACAACCGGAAAATAGAAACCAATCACATAGATGCCTTTCTCCAACATACGGGCAGCAAATTCCTGCGCCAAAGTGGCTTCGTACAACATCACCGGCACAATAGGGTGCACGCCCGGACGGATGTCAAACCCGGCGGCAGTCATCTTCTCCCTAAAATACCTGGTGTTCCACTCCAACCGGTCACGCAGTTCAGTAGTGGAACTCAGCAGTTCCAAAACCGCCAGTGAACCACCCACAATAGCCGGAGCAAGCGAATTAGAGAACAGGTACGGGCGCGAACGCTGACGCAACATGTCAATAATCTCTTTACGGCCCGAGGTAAACCCACCCATGGCGCCGCCTAAAGCTTTGCCCAAGGTACCGGTGATAATGTCCACGCGGCCCATCACGTTGTGGTACTCATGCGTACCGCGGCCCGTCTTACCGATGAAGCCGCTAGAGTGTGACTCATCTACTAACACCAAGGCTTTGTACTGATCTGCCAGGTCGCAAATTTTGTCTAGTTGCGCGATGGTACCGTCCATGGAGAAAGAACCGTCGGTGACAATGATGCGGTGCTTGGCGCCCTGTGACTCCTGCAGTTTGGCTTCCAGATCTGCCATGTTGTTGTGTTCGTAGCGGTAGCGCTGCGCCTTGCACAACCGGATGCCGTCAATGATGGAGGCGTGGTTCAGGGCATCGGAGATGATGGCAGATTGCTCATCAAACAAAGGCTCAAACACACCGCCGTTCGCGTCAAAGGCCGCCGCGTAGAGGATGGTGTCCTCGGTGCCCAGGAACTCGGCCAGTTTCTGCTCCAGTTGTTTGTGGATGTCCTGGGTTCCGCAGATGAAGCGCACGGAGCTCATGCCGTAGCCGTGGGTGTCCAGGGTGCGCTTGGCAGCTTCCAGCACCGCTGGGTGCGAGGAAAGCCCCAGGTAATTGTTTGCGCAGAAGTTCAGCACCTCGCCGGTCTGCTGGGTTTTGATCTCGGCGTGCTGCGGGGTGGTGATCACGCGCTCTTTTTTATACAAGCCATTGGCTTTGATCTCGGCTAACTGCTGCTCCAGATCTGGTTTTAAGGTTTCGTACATATCAATTAGATAAACTTGCTACTGTTTTTATGTGGTTTCGGACTTGTTTTCTGAAAAACAGCCGAAAAATGGGTTCCTGTTTTCAATTAGGTCGCAGAAACTGCGCAATAGATTGAATCATCTGCTGTTTCTGGCCTGCGGTGGCCCCGTCCCACATATCGTTGTGGAGCGTGTTTTCCAGCTGTATAACTCTGATTCCGAACTTTTCTTGTTCTGCGGCCGTGGGCAACACTCCGGCATCAGCGGGCTGGTCACTGGAACGCAGCGTCAAGAGGCGGGGTTGGCGGGTTCTGGGCAAAGGCACCCGGCGATTATCCAAAGAAATGACTTCCTGCACCTGGTCTGGGTACTCCTGCGCAAACAGCATAGCCATGTCGCCGCCGTTAGAATGCCCTACCAATAGCAGTTTTCCTTTTTCCAAATCTGGGGTTCTTCTGCCTAGCTCCTGCACCACAAATCTGATGTTCTGCACCCCGCGCTGCCAATGAGGCAGCCTGGTTTCGTACACCGGTCCGGTGAGGGCCATGGGCGCATCTGAGGGCAATTCATGTTGAATGCTGGCCACCAGATATCCTTGGGAGACCAGGTAATTAGCGATAAAGGAATAAGCCGTGTTTTTGCCCCCGTACCCATGGTTGAGCACGGCCAGTTTCTGCTTTGTTTTAGCGGTCTTTGACGGAAAATGGCTTGAATACAGCACCACGGGGATGGGCCGCTGTCGGGCAGAATCCGTTAGAAGAAGCGCTTGGGTAGAAACCGGGTCTTGATTTTCTGTTATGGCAGACTCCCTTAGACTCCTTGTCTCCTGCCGCGCCTGGGCACAGCCGGTCAGCCATACACCCAGACCAAAAAGAAAAAGGAGCGGTTGCCGCATGAAACAAGGATTTAAAAGTCAAATTCTCCGATGATTTCACCAAAGACGCGCACTTCGCCACCAAAGATACAAAACCTCTACACTCTCCCTATTTTTGGAGCCACTTGAATAACGTACATTTGTTTTCCTATTCAGCACTTGCATGTCAAAACAGAAAAATGCCATTTTAGTGATAGGCGCCTGCGGTCAGCTAGGCTCTGAACTCACCCTTGAATTGAGAAAAATCTACGGCGATGCCAACGTGGTAGCCGCCGATATCCAATACCCCAAGCAAGCCGATCTGCGCGAAACCGGGCCTTTTGAGATTGTGGACGTGCTCACTCCGCAGCACCTCACTGAGTTGGCTTCGCGCTACAAGTTCAAGCAGATCTATCACTTGGCGGCCATTCTGTCGGCTACCGGCGAGAAGAACCCCAAGTTTGCCTGGCGCCTGAACATGGACGGCCTCTTCAACGTGCTAGACTTCGCGCTGGAGCAGAAGGTAGAGAAAGTGTACTGGCCTTCGTCCATAGCGGTTTTCGGGCCCAACACGCCTCGCCAAAACACGCCGCAGGACACCATCATGGACCCCAACACGGTGTACGGCATCAGCAAGCAGGCCGGCGAGCGGTGGTGCGAGTACTACTTCAACAAATACGGTTTGGATGTGCGCAGCTTGCGGTACCCCGGCCTCATTGGCTACAAAGCCCTGCCCGGTGGCGGCACCACCGACTACGCCGTGGACATTTACCACCAGGCTTTGGCCACCGGCACGTACAAATGCTTTCTGAGCGAGAACACCCGTCTGCCCATGATGTACATGCCAGACGCCCTCAAAGCCACATTAGATCTGATGCACGCGCCGGCCGAACAGGTGAAAGTGCGCTCTTCCTATAACCTGGCGGCCATGAGCTTTACCCCGCAGGAGATCGCGGCCAGCATCCAGCGCCACTACCCTAGCTTCACCATCAGTTACGAGCCAGACAGCCGTCAGCAGATAGCCGATTCCTGGCCGCAGAGCATCAACGACCTGGCCGCCCGCCAGGACTGGGGCTGGAACCCGCAGTATGACCTGCACACCATGACCGATGACATGCTCCTGCACCTGAAGCGCATCAACAACTAAGGGTTACAGGGTAAAAGAACCTGCAACGTTGGATTAAAGTCATTCATGGAATCCATGCCCTTCTGCCGAGCATGGATTTCTTGTTTTAGGCCAGTATTTCCCATTCAAGCCAGGAACACCCAAAATCAATCTTCTTCATTCTGAGGCCACTATCCTTTGGAAAACCGTTCACCGGCTACAAATACGTAAGGCTTGCTTAATATTGCCCCTCAGAAACATCCCCTAATTAACTTTAAAACTATGTTGAAGAAATTTTTCTCTGCCGCTGCATTGTGTTTTACTATCAGTTTTGCGGCTTCGGCGCAAGATGGAGGCATCAAACCTACCTCTGGTGAGGTAACCGCCGAGGTGCAGTTGAACCTGACAGATGGCACCACCGTGGGCTTAAACTCCAGCCTCTTACGCGGTCGGTACTTCGTGAGCCCCACTACGGCTGTACGCGCCTCGTTTACGCTTCAAGTTGAAAACGAAGATTTCAATGATGACTATGGCCGTACTTCTACCTACTTGGAACTTGCCCCGGGGATTGAGAAACACTTTGCCGGTACAGAGCGCCTTTCGCCCTACATTGGTGGAGAGATCAGAATCTCTAAATTCTTTGCCAACGAAGAAAATGGATTCGCAGAAATTGACGGAGCTTGGAGTAACGGGAATGGCATTACCAACCGCAATTACTTCGGTTTGGGTCTGGCGGCAGTAGCCGGTGCCGATTACTACTTTGCCAAACACGTTTACCTGGGCGTGGAATTTGGCTTGGGAATTCAATACAGAGCTTTTGGCGATGTAGAGATTGACGAGGTGAATGGCCCTACCAGAAATATTGACGCAGAAGGCGGCAACTTGTCTTTTGGCCCTCGCGTGAACAGCGGCCTGCGTTTAGGCTTTGTGTTCTAGTCTTTACGTCTTGACTTTACCGGCCCGGCATTGGTTTTCAGTGCCGGGCTTTTTTATGCCTTTTTCACAGAATAGCCTTAAAACGATAGCTGTAACCGGGCAATCAGCATTCAAGAGCTTTGTCACTGCGTTTTAGGGCTTGTTTCTGGAAAACTCCGTAGAAATCCCAAAGCTAATCTGGCGCAACTGCCGTACAATCTTTCACTGTACCACCCGGTTTACCAGCCGGAGACCTTTAGCTTGAAAGACGCGCTATGATTGTGAATCCGCATGAGAGAGGCTGGGAGATTATCTACCAACAGGCCCACGCCTTACTGGCCGCCGAGATCGGCTTTGCCTGGCAACCAGGGAAGCGACCGCTCCATTTTATGCAGACCCTGGCGGCCATTGCCCAGCATGATGACGGCCAGAAAGACTGGAACGGCCATTACGCCATCACGCCGGCCGGGGCGCCCGCTAACTTCACGCAATTGCCTTTCTGTCTGGAGCAGGCCCAGCAGGTCATGAAAGAGGCCCGTTTCCAGGGCAGGTGGCGCAGCTTGCTCACCAGCATGCACCTCTCCTTTTTGTACGAAGACCTGCGAGGACAGAAAAAAGAGTGGGACGCGTTTTTAGACGAGCAACAAGCCTGTCAGAAGAAATGGCGGCAACAGCTGAAGATCTCCAAAAAGGATACCCAGTATGCCTATGACTTTATGCAGTGGTGCGACCGCTTTTCCCTTATTCTGTGCCGCAATGAGTTGCCGGAAATGGAACACGCCCTAGAAATAAGCAACGGCCCGGACCAGATCAGGTACGAGGTGACCTTGCTCAAAACTGGAACGGTACGCGTGACGCCCTGGCCCTTCCAGGAAAAACAGGTGCCCCTGAGCGTAGAGGCCCGCTGCCTTACGCAGCTGCAATTCTCCTCAGACCAGGAACTGGCCAGCGCCATGTGGCAGGCCGCCATCACCAAAAAAGAATGGATTCTGCAGAAAGACTAATTCCTGCCCTGCCAAGAAATCTGTTATTCTTTAACCTACGGCCATTTTCACACGTTATGTTTAGTTTACACCATTCTTTACATTAAATGATGGCCATTCACACCTCCTCTGACAATGAGTTACGCTCTATCATCTTTGAGAAAGAGCGGGTGATTGTCAAGTTCATAGATGAAAACTGCCTGATCTGCAAAGCGCTGGCTCCCTCCTTCAAGCAGTTCTCAGAGAACCCTATTTATAAAGACATCACGTTCCTGCAAATGGACGCCGCCGAAAACCCCGTGTCCAGCAAGGAAGTGAAACTCACCGGCACGCCTTTCTTCGCCATTTACTTCAAAGGCACCCTTCGTAAATGCGACCTCCTGTCTTCAGAAGAAGATGTGCGGGAGTACCTAGATGATCTCATGATTGCCAAATAAGACGTACTTTAGGGCTACTTTTGTGGAAACAGCCTTAAAAGGAGTTCCGCTTCCTTGGGGCATTACAGGTATTTGGGCATGCGAGGGTATCCGTTTCTTTTTTACATCTTGATTCTGCTGGGCTTGTGCTCTCCGTTGGCGTGCCAGAAGTCCACGTCGTTGGCAGTGCCCGCCCCCGATGCCACAGTGACTCCCCAGCCGCTGCCAGACCTTCAGCTCTCCACCATCACCCTGCCTATCTCTATCCCAGTTTCCGCGTTGGAGGGGATGCTGAACCAGGAGATAGCCGGCGTCATTTACCAGGACGACAACCTGCAGGACGATGATTTGATGGTGAAAGTGACCAAGGCAGGCCCCATGAAACTGCGCTCTGAGTTCAGCAAACTGTCTATGGAAGTGCCGCTCAAGATCTGGGCCAAAGGCCGATGGCAGTGGAATGCCTGCGAACTGTGCAAAAACATCCAGAAAACCGAGGAGACTGAGTTTGAGGTAACCGTGCGCACCGAGAGCCGCATGCAGCTTCAGCCTGATTATACCCTGAAAAGCTATACCAGCGGTGATTTCTCTTGGGGAGCCCGTAAACCTACCCTTTCCTTGGGGCCGCTCAAAATCAACCTGGCGCCTTTTATTGAGCCTAAACTGAAGAGCCAGATAGCGCCCATGCTGCAGCAGTTGGACCAGGAACTGCAAAAACGGGTTCCTTTGCCTACCTACCTGTCCCAGGCTTGGAGACAACTGCAAACCCCTGTGCAACTCAATGAGCAATACAACACCTGGCTTTCTATCACGCCGCAGGCCGTACGGCTCACGCCCCTGGAACTTCAGCAAAACCAATTGAGCCTGCAGGTAGGGATAGACGCCTTCGTTCGGGTGCTCTCGGGGCAGAAACCAACCGTAGGCAAAATGGCGCCTCTGCCAAATTACACGCCTACCCGCTCATTGCCGCCCACGGCCCAGCTCAACATTGCCAGCGATATCTCCTACGCCTACCTCACCCAGGTGGTGCAGAAAGAAGTAAAAGGGCAGAAGTTCAGCTTTGAGCAAGACAAGCACCAACTCACCATCCATGACGTGGACATCAGCGGAAGGGGCACCAAGCTGCTGCTGGCATTGGATGTAAGCGGACAAACCAAGGCGGCTTTCCTCACCAAGAAGTTCAGCGGGAAAGTATGGCTGCAGGCCACGCCGTACTATGACGCCGCCACCCAAAGCCTGAAGGTACGGGACCTGGAGTACACCCTCCAGACCAAAGACCAACTGGTGAACACCGCCCAATGGTTGCTGCAGAACCGCTTCAGATCCGAGTTGGAGAAACAAATGACGGTCTCGGTTAAAAGCCACCTGGCTACCATGCGGGAATCCCTGCAAACCGGCCTAAAGGAGAACAAGCTACAGGAGCGTTTCCTACTGCGAGGTGCCGATTTCACCATAGAACCAGACACTCTTTTGGTGACACCCACGGGCGTGCAGACCCACTTCCTGGCCTCAGGTCACCTCACGTTGTCCTTCCAGTAAACTCCATTGATAGCATCTAAACAGGCTCTAACGGAAAGATCTTTGACCCTATTTTTCTGAAAACAGGCTAAAATCAGGGTTTATTCAACCTATGCTAACCTGCCTAAACGTACAGAGATATCAACAATTGCCTTCGTGTTCCCGTAATTTCAGATAATCCAACATTTGATTCTGAAGCGAATGGCTAAATATACAGCGAAGGGCATTCTTGGCCTGGTGATGAACTCCGGATCGGAGTTCATGAAAAACAACTCACTGCGGCTAGCGGCGGCGCTCTCCTACAACACTATTTTCTCCCTGCCGCCCCTCCTGTTCATTGTGGTGCGTTCAGCGGGCTACTTCTTTGGCGAGGAGGCCGTAAGCGGACAGCTGTATGGCCAGATACAAGGCTTGGTAGGTAAGGAAGCGGCTGCGGAGATCCAGACCATGATCACCAAACTGCACCTGGAGGGCCCCAGCCCCTTGGCCACCTGGGTAGGCATAGGCACGCTGATCTTTGCCGGAACCACCATCTTCGTGACTCTGCAAGAATCATTGAACCAGGTTTGGAACCTGCAGACCAAAGCCAAGAATGGTATTCTCAAGCTGGTGATGGACCGCATCTTATCCTTGGGCATGATTTTGAGTATCTCCTTTCTGTTACTGGTGAGTTTGGTCATCAGTGCCGTGATTGGCGTGCTCACAGACTACATGCAGCGGCTGCTGCCCGGAATTGCCGTGGTCTTCATTTATATTCTGGATGTATTGGTTTCCATGGGGCTTATCTCGCTGCTTTTCGCCTTGATATTCAAATACCTGCCAGATGCTATCATCCGCTGGCGCGATGTTTGGGTAGGCGCCGCAGTAACCGCTTTCCTGTTCTTGCTGGGCAAATACCTCATTGGCTGGTACCTGGGCCGAAGTGATTTCAGCAGTTCTTATGGGGCGGCCGGCTCTATGGTGGTGCTGCTTTCGTGGGTGTACTACTCTTCGCTCATCATCTTCTTTGGGGCGGAGATTACCCAGGAGTACGCAGACACCTACGGGCAACCGGTTACCCCCAACCATAACTCCGTGCGGATAGAAGTGCGCGAAGTACCCCATGAAGAGTCGCATGAATCTGTCAACTCTGGCCGCCCGCCGGCAGAAGGACGCTTCAGGAAATAAGCGTTTCAAGCCTGATTAAACCAAAACGGTTCTTGAACGGTATCTCCTGCATTTTACTTTGACCCTTTGCCTAAAAATGAAAAAAATTTCTGGGAGGTTAGGGGGTACCCACAAGTATAGTGGTCTTATAATCACGCTAAATTTCTGGGGGTTCTATGTAGCTTTGCAGGCGGGTTTCCCGTATACTAGAATACCAATCTGGTTCTAGCAAAATCTCTATTTTTTATTTCTTCTACGGGTATGTGGCGGCTGATCGTGCTCTTTTGTTTGCTCCCCTTGTGGGCGCATGGTGGCTGTCAAAATAATCAGGAGCCTGATAGTCCTCGGGTGGCCCGGGCGGCGCCTAAGCCTAAGTCTACTCAGGCTAAAAGCACTTTTGCGCCAAATTTTGATAATACCGCGCGTATGGAGGCGTTCTATGAACGCTTGCAGTTCCAGTCACAGGATCATCCCGAGGTGATCAAGGCGTCGGCTTTTATCAACAATCCTTTTTTACCGGTAGAAGAGCCGGTGCTGCAGCATTATGCGGCCCAGATCAGGACGTCCTTTGAGGTGTTGAAAGACACCGTCACCAACCAGCACAAGGCCCGCTACATTGACACGCTCTTCCAGCTCAACTTTGACTCTAGCACCGTGGAGTTATATTACCCCATGTACACCAAGCGCTTCCTGCTTTCTTACGCCGACATTAAGAGTCCTAACCTTACCCTCCGGAACGGCATCAAGGTAGGCAACTCGCGGCAGGAACTCTTGCAGAAGTTGATGGCCTATAAACTCTTCATCAAAGAGCGCAAGAACGTGATTGAAGTCTGCGATTGGGAACGGAACTCCTGGCTCAGATTCCACCTGGCAAAAGGCAAAGTGAAGAGCATTGAGTACGAAGGCTACGTGGATTAGCCATTGGCTTTCAGGAGCGACAGTTACCTTCTCTTGCTGCCTTGGTTTTGCAATTCGCATTATAATCCTGCTTTTAGCCTGATATTCCAAAACCAAGGCCAAAACGTTCTTATTGGATCAACCTGGGCGTGCGCAAACCGCCTTTATCTACAAAGCGCAACTATCTTAAGTTTTGTAGCTGTTTTAGAACAAGCAAGGTAAAACGCAGCTAATTTGCCTTTCCCATTCCTGATTCTTCCTTGCTTGTTTTAAATTTGCCTTATGAATCTGGAAGTAAGACAAACCAAAGACGGCTCCACCACGCTTTTCGTCCCTGAACTGAACGAGCATTACCACTCGGTACACGGGGCGTTGCAGGAGTCTTTGCACGTGTTCATCAAAATGGGGCTGGAGGCTACCCTGGAGCGCCAATCAACGGTACGCCTGCTGGAAGTTGGGTTCGGCACGGGTCTTAACGCCTTGCTTACGCTGCAACACACCCTGGTTTCCGGAGCTACCGTGCTGTATGACACCTTGGAGAAATACCCCCTTACGCCAGACGTAGTAGCCCAGCTGCAGTTTGACAGATTCATCCTAAATCCTGAGTTACTGGACTACTTTGCCCCGTTGCACGCCGCTCCTTGGGAAAAGCCGGTTTCTCTCACCCCTCATTTCACCCTAAGAAAACTGGAGACCGATTTAGAAGCCTTTGCTCCCGCGCCGGAAAGCTATGATTTGATTTACTTTGACGCATTTGCCCCCGAGAAACAACCCCACCTCTGGACCGACGCTATCTTCCAGAAAATGTATGATTGCTTAGCTCCAGGCGGCACTCTGGTCACCTACTGCGCCAAAGGAAGCTTCAAGCGAAGCATCAAAGCCGCGGGCTTTACGGTGGAGGCGTTGCCCGGCCCACCGGGTAAAAGGGAAATGACGCGGGGCGTGAAAAAGCAATAAGGAGATTAGAGAATTAATATTTAGATTGGTCAATATATCTAATATTAAATTCTACTATCCCTACATGAAAAGAAGTGTACTTCTGTTTTGCGGCCTTTTTCTGTCTTTTCTTTTAAAAGCCCAGACCAACTTCAAACCCGGGTTGGTCGTCACCAGTGCAGGTGATACCCTCAAGGGGTTTATTGACCACCAAGAGTGGATACAGAACCCTGGCGGCATCGTTTTCAAACCCGCAGAGACCAGCACAACGGAGCAAAAACTCACCCCCGCCAACACCCGGTACGTGGAGGTGCTTGGATTGGAGGCTTACCAAGGCGCGAGGGTATCTGTCTCCCAGTCACCCGTTCAACTTTCTAATCTCACCCTTGGGGCAGACACCACTAGTTTACTGGGTACCGTCTTCTTGAAAATTGTGTATGCAGGCCCGGCGGTATCGCTTTTCTCCTACAGAGACAAAATCAAGACCCGCTTTTACATCAAAGAGCATGCGAACGGGACAGCTTTTCAGGAGCTGCACTACAGGAAGTACTTCAAGACAGACCAGCCCGACCATATTGCGACAGACCCGCTTTACAGAAACCAGCTTTGGGCTTTGGCCATCAAATACCAAGGGCAGGCCGACGGACTCCTTAACAAAATCAAAACGGCTGATTATGTAAAAGGCGACCTATTGCAAATAGTTAGACAGTTAAACGGGCCAGAACAGCGGAAAGAAGGTACCCACCCCTTGGAAAAACTTCCTAGAACGAGGGTGCTGGTAGGCCTGTGGCTGAATAGGACAACTATGGCAAATGGCACAGAGTCACTGGCTGGCGCAGAGGAACATGCCTCCTACTTGCCCAAGCTTTCCCTAGGGCTAGATGCATTTATAAATCCGGCCACGCAACGACTATTGCTCAGGACCGAGCTTTCGGTGTCAATGGCAGAACCTAAGGTACGGAGAGAAGTCCCCAACGGCCCTTCGGTATCAATGGTGTACCAATACGAGTACAAGCAGCTTTCTGCCTCATTGAACCCACAGGCCCTCTATCATCTGTACAACGGTACCCAATGGAAGGTGCATGTAGCGGCTGGTGTCATAGCCACGGCTGCCCACTATGCAAAAGACCGGTACACCTTCTCCTATGTGATCAAATCTGACCAAACGTCCACCTCTCAGGCCACCGATGATTTTGAGAAACCAAAGACTTTCTGGTACTCATACACCGCTCGGGCTGGTTTGACGCTCCGTAACAAGCTGGATGTATCTCTTCTGTACACCCCTAGCCGCATTTCCAGAAACAAGAACTACTCTATAGACACGCAATCGCTTAGTGTGGGCGTGAGTTACTTGTTTTCCTCCAAAAGCAGATAAGACACAAGAGGCTGCTCTTAAAGCACCCCGTGGTAATTGCATTCGCTGCAATGATCACGGGGTGTCTTGTCTTGTAGCTTTTGCCTTATCTCCTCTCCCGAGCGGATCTTCTTTGGGGCTGATTCAGAAAAACAAGACCTGTTTCGTATCTTCAAGCTTCCAAACACACACACATAACCCTTTACATGAGAATTCTTTACTTTCTGGCTGCCTTTCTAGTGGCAAGCCTGGGAGGGTACGCTCAGTCTGGGCAACCAGCCAAAGCCAATTACCAGCTGGCCTCCCGCTTCTCCCCCAAAAAACTTGAAAAGCTTATTTTCACCACCAGCCTTGACCCGCATTGGCTAAAGCAAACCGATCGGTTCTGGTACATGTACGAGACCTCCAACGGCAAGAACTGGTACCTGGTAGATCCGGCGACCAAGTCTAAGCAGCCTATCTTCAACACCGACAAACTAGCTGCTGACATCACACTGGTGGTACGCGACCCATTTGATGCCCAGCACCTGCCCATTGAGAACCTTAAGTTCACGCCCGACGAGAAGAACGTCCAGTTTGAGATCAAGAGCACCATTGACCAGGTAAAGAAAGACCGTGTAGATAAAAAAGCTGCTGACTCACTAGAAAAGAAGGTTTTCTACTTCCAATACAACCTGGCTACCCGCAAGCTTATTGAGCTGAAAGACTACAACAAGCCCAAGCGTAAGCCTATGTGGGCCTCTATCTCGCCCGACCAGAAATACGTGGTGTTCGCCAAAGAGCACAACCTGTACTGGATGGACCGCGCCAATTACGAGAAAGCCCTCAAAAACGAGAAAGACTCCACCATTGTAGAAACTAAATTCACCACCGATGGCGTGGAGAACTACAGCTATGGCGACTCGCAGGGTGAAACCAACGTGGAGCGTGAGCGAAACAAGAAGAACCGCAAGCCGGCTTTCATCATGTGGTCGCCGGACTCTAAGTACTTCATCTTGACCCGCACCGATGCCCGCAAAGTGAAAGACTTATGGGTGTTGCACCACACCGCCTCTGGCCGTCCGGCGCTGGAAACTTATAAGTACCAGATGCCCGGTGAGAAAGAAGCCCCTATCAGAGAGCTGCTTTTGTTCAACTTTGCGGAAAAGACCTCCAAAAAGATCAACGCTGCTGCGTTCAAAGACCAGGAGCTTTCTGTGTGGCCTGCACCCGCCAAGCAAAGCTCCCGCGATGATGAGTTCCGAGCCAACCTGTGGCACGGCACTAACAACAAGGTGTACTTCACCCGCACCAGCCGCGACCTGAAAAAGATTGACGTGCTTTCTTTGGATGTTCCATCAGGTACCGTAAAGCCGCTGATTGACGAGCGTTTCAACACCTACGTGGAAGTAAGCCGCATTGGCCTGGTGAACGGCGGAAACGAGCTGATTCACTGGTCTGAGCGTGATGGTTACGGTCACTTCTACCTATATGACGGCAACGGCAAACTGAAAAACCAGATCACCAACGGGCCTTACCACTGCGAAGAAATTGTAGGCATTGATGACAAAGCCCGGGTGCTGTACTTCACCGCCAACGGCCGCGAAGCCAAAGAAGACCCGTACTACCTGCACCTGTACCGCGTGAACTTTGACGGCTCCGGCCTGAAACTGCTGAACAGCGGCAACTTTGACCACCAGATTAGCATGAATGACAGCCGCAAGTTCTTCGTGAACAGCTCGTCGCGCGTGAACTCTGTGCCTAGCTTCGCGCTGTACAACAACAACGGCAAAAAGGTAATGGACTTAGGTACCGCTGATTTGTCTGGTTTGATGACCGCTGGTTACAAATTCCCGGAGCCGTTCAAAGTGAAAGCAGACGATGGTATTACTGACTTGTACGGCGTGATGTATAAGCCTTTTGACTTTGACTCTACCAAGAAATACCCAATCATCGAATACATCTACCCAGGCCCGCAGACCGAAGCCGTGAACAAAGCCTTCGGCAGAAGCATGGACCGGATGGACCGTTTGGCGCAGATGGGCTTCATTGTGATTACCGTTGGTAACCGCGGTGGTCACCCAGCCCGTTCTAAGTGGTACCACACCTACGGCTACGGCAACCTGCGTGACTATGGTTTGGCAGACAAGAAAGCCGCCGTGGAGCAACTAGCCGATAAATATGACTTCATTGACATCAACCGTGTGGGTATTACCGGTCACTCCGGCGGAGGTTTCATGTCTACGGCCGCCATGCTGGTGTATCCAGATTTCTTCAAGGTAGCGGTATCGGGTGCCGGTAACCACGAGAACAACATCTACAACCGCTGGTGGTCTGAGAAGCACCACGGCGTGAAAGAAGTGATCACCGCCAAAGGCGACACCACCTTCCAGTACGCCATTGACAAAAATCCTGACCTGGCCAAGAACTTGAAAGGACGCCTATTGTTAACCCACGGCGATGTGGACAACAACGTGCACCCGGCCAATACCATTAGAATGGCAGATGCTCTGATCAAAGCTAACAAACGCTTTGACCTGGTGATCATGCCCGGCCAGCGCCACGGATACGGCGATATGACCGAGTATTCTTTCTGGATGACCGCTGACTATTTCTCCAAGCACCTGCTAGGCGACTTCTCTCAGCCAGTAGACATCATAGAGATCAACCGGGAGGCAGAACAAAACAACAAGAGACCTCAGTCTAACAGATCCGCTCAGCCGGAAGACAAGGAATAACCTGTCACTTCTCCTGAGAAAAAAGCCGCAGCCCGTTAAGGGCTGCGGCTTTTTTCATGCCCCAAAATTGGCCTTTTCCAAAACCATTTACACCCTATTTTTCCTTTCGAAGGAGATTGAAAAAAATAGCTCTTAAACGGATTACACCTTCAGGTGCACTTAAAACAAAGCTCTTCCTTCCGGCAAGCAATCCTTTTATATAGAACTTTCCGTATAAAGCATCTATGAAAAAACTGCTGTGCCTGTTACCCTTTATCTGCTTTCTCTCTTCCTGCTCCCGAGACAATACCACCCAGTACGAGACTAACCCATCGGTAGAGCAGGTGGTGAATGAGGCGCCTGCGGTTCCGTTTACTAGTTTCGCTTCTGAGTTACCCCCATTGACGTTACCGTTCAAGGCTACCTGCTCTTTTGACTACACCTTAGGCCCCAGGTTAGATACCACTGCCGCCAGTGCCTACCTGAAACCACATGAACTGCCTTATCGGCGTTTCTCGGTGAACAAAGATGTCATTGCCCTGCTCCTACTTTTTCCCGCCGATGAGACCTTGCCCAGAATCAGGACCTACAATCCGGAAGGCAAACAACTGGATGAGCAGGACCTGAAAGTTTCTCCCTGCGGAGAAGAGCCGGGCATCAAGCACAGTGAGCAGTACACCATCCAGAAAGACTTTACCATTGTGCACATTGACAGCACCACCCGTTGGCAGTTTGACGCCGAATACAATGAAATGCCTAATACGCGCAAACTCTCCGTGGTCCGGAAACTATTCCGGATCTCGCCGGCCGGGGATATCTCAGAAATAAAGTAGTAGAAAGAGGCACCAGAAACTTTCCGGAGTTTTTACCTTCGCCCAACTGATGAACCTATGAAAGACTTTAAGAAATATTACCTGCTGCCCGCCACCCCAGAGGAAGTATACATTGCCCTCACCAACCCCATCACCCTGGAGATCTGGACCGGTGACAAGGCCGAGATGTCTACCCAATCCGGTTCTGAGTTCTCGCTCTGGGAAGGCAGCATTGTGGGCAAGAACCTGGAGTTTGAGGAAAACAAGAAGATAGTGCAGCAGTGGTATTTTGAAGGCGAGCCAGAAGACTCCATTGTCACCATTAAACTGCACCCGCACAAGCAAGGCTGCTCCATGGAGGTAAAGCAAACCAACATCCCCGACGAAGCTTACCAAGACATCTCTGAAGGATGGGACGAGAGCTATGCCGGGGCTTTGCTGTCATTTTTTGAAGAACAGTAATAAAGCAGATAGAAGTCTTATTTCTGTTTTTAGCTTAGTTACATAAAAAAGGCCGGTTTTTACCGGCCTTTTCCTATTGATTCTTTTCTCATATTTAGTTTTTGTCCCACCAAACTTTTCCGTACAATCCATCTGTACCGCCAATTCTTTGTAGCGCAGCGGAATAGTTAGCGGCGTTGATGGAGGCCTCATTGGCCGGATACATCAGTCTTAAAGGAACTGCTTTTCCTCCTGGGGCCACCAGGTTATCAGGGTAGCCGGTTCTTCTCCATTCGGCCCAGGCTTCATACCCGTGCATGAACAGATGGATATAGCGTTGGGTTGCTATTTGCTCCAGGGCTTTGGCTGGATCATACGCAATCTCTGGTTTAGCCAGGAAGGCATTTACTCCTGCGTCGCTTCCGGTCCACTGCATGATGGATTGTTTGATGGCTTCCTTGTAGTTGGCCTGAGCTTCTGCGTCACTACCCGGTATCCAGCCCAACTTAGCGGCCTCAGCCTTGGCGAACAACGCCTGGGCGTAGGTTACCAGGCAAATAGGAGCATCTTGGGCATAGATTGCCGTACCTAACAAAGAAAAGTCATTGGTATTCATGCCTTGGGTTCTACCAAACTCAAGACCGATATATTCTTTGTTCAATCTGGTGGGTTGAGCGAAAACAGGCAGACGAGGATCGGCGACGGGCTTCATTTCCTCTACTAGCGTTTGGGTTAAAGCCCACCACTCCCGGTTTTGGTTTACCACCTGGCTGTACCAGTAGCTTTGGTTGTTGGCGTCCTTCAGGTGTTTAAACACCAGATTGTCTGCGTTAGAAGTCATGATCCCTGCCGTCAGCGCTTTGTTGAATTCCTCCTGTCCTTTGGTGGGGTTCACTTCAGACAAGCGCAGGGCCATCAATAGCCGGATGGTGTTGCCCAGCTTTTTCCAGCGGGTCATGTTACCTCCGTACACAATGTCATTGCTGATGTTACCGGCTACAATTTGCTTATCTGCCTCGTCTAAGAGCAGGAACAAGCTGTTGTAGATAGACTCCTGGGTGTCATAGGCTGGCGTGAAATTAGCCGAGCCTTGAAGCGCCTGGGTGTACGGCACGTCACCCCACCGGTCGGTGATGTTCCAGAAGTAATATGCCTTCAGAATTTTGGCCACTGCCAGCTGATTGGCAACCGGCCCCTCGTTTCCGTTCAGGTTTTCCGGATGATCCAGAATGGTCTGCAAGTTCATCAGAGGTCCCTGATACCAGCCGTAGAAACTGGTGGCACCCTCGGGGTACAGAGAGGCAGTTACATATTGGGTCTCGGCGAGGTATTGGGCCAGGAACTCCCCGTTAGGAGAAGAGCTCAGGTCTGGTAACGAAAGGGCTGCGTTGGAGATCAGTTGGGTACCCGATGCTTGGCTTGGAGCGTTGGGGTTCACGTTCAGCTCATCCAAATCAGTACAGCTTCCTAAGGCAAAGCAGGCGATAACGGCTAAATATAGTTTCTTCATGGAAGTACAAATTAGAAGGTAATGTTTAAGTTAACTCCGTAGGAGCGAACAGTATTCAACTGGCCAGACTCATACCAGCTGATGTCTTGGCTACCGGTGGAAAGCTCTGAAGGATCCAGTCCTTTAGGGGCTTTCTGCCAGATCATGGCTGGGTTACGGGCTATCAGGGCCAGGCCTACTTTCTCAAAAGGCAGTTTGCCTAGCAGGCTTTTGTCCAAGGTGTAGCCAATGCGTACTTCTCTCAGTTTCACGTAAGAAGCATCGTACAGCCAGTCATCATAGATTCTTCTGCCGGTGGTACCGTACAAGGTCTGCGGGTTCACATAAACGGTCACTTCCTGACCGCTTACGTCTACGCCGTTCACTTTCACACCCGGGCCATACACCCCATCCACTCTAACGCCGCCGCCTTCAGAGACTGCATCGCGCACGTTCTTGCCTTTGTCGTTCATGGCTACGGTGAGCGGGTCAAGACCGGTTCTTACGGCCAGCATTTTAGAGCGGCTGAAGAACTGACCGCCTACCTGGTAATCAATCATGGCGGCTACATCAAATTTCCAGAGACGGAAGGTGTTCTGGAAACCACCGGTGAACTCTGGTAATACCGTACCAAAGTCATGGGTAGCGGTCGTGTACAATGGCACGCCGTTAGCCCCTAACAGGATTTTTCCACTCGCCTCGTCACGCTGATAGGTCTGCCCCACCAGGCTTCCGAAGGTTTTTCCTTTGTAGGCATACAGGTAGCTGGAGGTGCTGGAGTAAGTGGTCGAGCCCAACAACAAGGCATCAATCCCAGGAACCAGCTCTATGATCTTGTTCCGGTTCCGGTTCAGGTTCAAGGTCGCATCCCAGGCAAATCTGTTGGTCTGGATAGGGCTACCAGTTAAGGTAAGCTCAATCCCTTTGTTTTCAATTAAACCGGCGTTGATGATGGTAGAGGCATAACCGCTAGCCCCAGATACATCCAGGTTGAAGATCTCGTTTTTATTTCTTTGCTGGTAGTAAGTGAAGTCAACGCCCAATCTGTCCTGGAAGAACTTCAGGTCAATACCCGCCTCATAGCCCCGCACGAAAGCTGGTTTGATGTTAGGGTTGTTAAGCGTATTAGGCACTCCAATCGTGTTCACACCATTGTAGTTCCCGCCAACGCCATAGAAGAAGGACGTGCTGTAAAGCGGCACATCAGAACCGGCCTCGGCGTAGCTCACTCTCAGTTTACCGAAAGAAAGCGGATTCCACTCTAAAAGCTCACTAAACACGAAGGAACCCGACACTGATGGATACCAATAAGGATCTGGCAATGTAGAAGAATGGTCTCTTCTCAAGGAAGCATCCACAAAATACGTGTCTCTGAAGCCCAAAGACACCATGCCGTACGCACTCTGGATCTGTTTTCTGTTCAAAGAAGAAGTGGTGGAAGGACGGTCAACAGAGGCAGCTATGTTATAGAAGCCAGGCGAGGAAAGTCCGCCTACGGTGGCCATGAACACGTTGGTTCTTTTCCAGTCAAACAGGTTAGCTCCCAGGTTGGCGTTCAAAGAGAAGTCACCCCACTCTTTGCTGTACTGGGCCAGGAACTCGTAGTTAGATTCACGGTTCTGGTATTTTCCTACAGAATAGCCAGGAACACCCGTTCCGCCAAAGGCGCTTCTGCCCTCAATGTTCTGGGTGTAAGTATCGGTGCGGAGGAAGCCGCTGAGGGTTAACTCAGGCAACACTTTGTAGGTAAGCCCCACATCACCGAACACGCGGTCTCTGCTGTCAGTGGTGGTGTTCTCGTAGGCCTCAAAGTACGGGTTGTTCCAGTACAGCGGCTTAAAGTTGGTGATCTCGCCGGTAGTGGTGCTTGGGCGGTTCAGGTTCCAGTTCAGGAAGGTGCCGTCTGCATATTTGTAGTTTTTGAGCCGGTTCATGTCTACGTTGCGCTGAAACCACTGCCCTAAATAGCGTGAACCATCCTCAGACCCTTGGGCAGGACGCTGCGCACTGTTGGTGGCATAGTTGATATTGGTAGACACACTCAGCTTCTCGGTAAGGGACACCCCTAGGCTAAGCCCCAGGTTGTTCCGTCTCAGCCAGGTGTTGGGCTCCACGCCTTCAATTCTGGTATCGTTGAAGCTTAACCGGTAATTGGTTTTCTCTGTACCCCCCGAGATGCTTACCCCGTTATTAAGGTTGGTGCCGGTTTCAAAGTAATCTTTGATGTTGTCTGGATGCGCCACAAATGGCGTTAACTGGCCATATTCCGGATCTTGAGGGTAAAAGCTGAAGACCTGGCGCACCAGGGTACCATCCATCTTTGGGCCCCAGCTCTCATCCACTGACATATCTACGTACTTCTGGCCATTAGGCAGGGTCCTCCAGGTTTGGCTGCTTCCACCACCGTACATGTTCTGGTAGGGCATGATGTTGCCCACCCGTTCCACAGAGAAAGCTGAGTTTAACTGCACCGTGATCTTGTCGGCTCCTTTTTTGCCTTTTTTAGTTGTGATCATGATCACCCCAAACTGTCCTCTGATCCCGTACAGGGCAGAGGCCGCCGGACCTTTGAGTACGTTGATAGATTCTATGTCCTCAGGGTTGATGTCCTGGCCCAGGTTACCAAAATCCACCCCGGAGCTTCCGGCATAGTTGGCGTTGGAGATGGGGGTTCCGTCAACTACCAGCAAGGGCTCTCCCCCACCAGTTACCGAGTTCACGCCCCGCACTTTGATTTTCTGGGTACCGCCCATGCTGGCTCCGGAAGAACCCGTCACCTGCACCCCGGCCACTTTACCGGCCAGTGAACCCAGCACGTTTTGCTCTTTGGTAAAGGTCAGGTTCTCCCCACTTACCTCCTGGGTAGAGTAGCCCAGCGAGCGCTCGCTCCGCTGTATACCCAAGGCGGTCACTACTACTTCTCCTAACTGTTGGTTGTCAGTAGAAAGGGAGATGTTGAGCGAAGACTGTCCTGCTACCGGTACTTCCCTGGTCAGGTAGCCTAAATAACTAAGCACCAAAATAGCGTTGTCATCAGCTACGCGGATTCTGAAATTACCCTCTGCATCGGTGGAGGTTCCGTTGGTCGTGCCTTTGACAACCACGCTGACCCCGGCCAGGCCGCTTCCGTCGTCTGAGGCAGTTACCTTGCCACTGATTTCCCGTTGCTGCGCAAAGACGATGCTTAGCGAGGAAAGCAGTGCCATCAAAAGAAGTAATGTTTTTTTCATGCGTTAAGTGGGTTTAAGTAGGTGAGAAATTATGATGGAGGAATGAGTTACAGTTGCCGTAAATTGATACCGGAGTATATTCATAAAATCAAATATCTCCTAAAGTATCCTTTAAATAATTATTATTTTTTTCAACCTAATGTACCTTTCACAAAAAGACATGGCAAGAGCTATGACTTTTTATGAAAAGTTAAAATCATTACTTAGGTAAACTTTCCTATACTTCCTCACCCTTGGTAAAGACCACTAAAAAAGAGCCCCGTCCTTTACCCCTGTTTTCTAAAAAACAAGCATAAAGGACAGGGCTCTTCTCGTTTTTTCGGTTTCGGTTTTTGGCTACAAGTGTGTATAGAACCTATCCTTGGATGAGCACAAAATTCACGTCACCGTTTTTGGCCAAGCCTCGTTAACCAAGAAATATGCAGCCTTGAACCTCTATGAAAAACAACTACTTAGCCGTTCTTTTTTGTCTGATATCTTCCTTCTGCTGGGCCCAAGCTACTCCGCCGGGTGCCACCGAACGGGTGCAGGTCACGGTGCCCCAGAACATGCGCAGTTCCCCTTTCAATACAGAGCGCTTTGTCTCTGTACCCAGAAACTTTTCCGTTGCGGTGTATGCCCGGGTGGCAGGTGCCCGGTTTATGGCCATTGCGCCTAATGGAGATCTGTTGGTTTCGGTGCCGGGACAAGGTCGGGTGAAACTGGTTCGGCCTAGCGCCACCGGAAGCCCACATATCACCGACTTTGTGACGGGGTTGGCCCGACCCCATGATTTGGTTTTCCACGAGATCAACGGCACCACTTACCTGTACATCTCGGAGAAAAACAAAGTTAGCCGCTATACTTACCAAGCAGGAGACTTGACTGGCCGCAACCGCGAGGTCCTTATGGACAACCTGCCGGATGCCAGCCTCCCGGAACTGAACGGAAACTACGGGCACGAGCTCAAGAACATTGCTCTGGACTCAAAGCACAACTTGTACGTGTCCATCGCCTCTACCTGTAACGCCTGCCTCTCAGATACCCAAAGTGATCCTATCCGAGGAGCCATTTACGTGTATGATGCCGAGGGGAAAAACAGGCGACTTTTTGCGCAAGGCCTGCGAAACGCCGAGGGGCTTGCCTTTATCCCGGGCACTGACCAGTTATGGGTCACTGTGAACAACCGCGACCAAATCCGCTACCCTTTCAATGACGCCACTGGCAACTACGGCAAAATTGTCTCCAGTTACGTGGACAACAACCCTCCTGAGGAATTCACCAAAGTGCGGGATGGCGGCAACTACGGCTGGCCCTTCTGCAATCCCCTCCTGAACCCAGGTCTTGATAACATGCCCTTTGCGCCCGATTATGAACTCAACCGAAACAACACCGTCAACTGTGACAACATGGATAGGATCTCGAAGGGGATAGCGGCGCACTCGGCTCCGTTGGGCTTCATCTTTTCCCAAGGCACCAAGATGGCGGCTCCTTATGACAACGGCGCCATCATTGCCCTGCACGGCTCCTGGAACCGAACCAAGAAAACCGGATACAAGGTGATTTACTTTCCCTGGAACACCGAGACGCAAACCCCAGGCACCCAGATTTCCCTCATGGACCACATCCTGAACGAAGATTCTACCAGTTCCTGGGCTAGACCCGTTGACGTGGCGATTGATCTGCAAGGCAACTTGCTGGTATCGGATGACCAGAGTGGCACCATCTTTAAAATGTCTTACAAAGACCCGCTCTTAGCCTCAGACAACCTGCCTCCGGGGCACACCGTTACTGTAGGACCAAGCCCTGCCCCCACTAGCACAGTGGTTACTCTTCAGGTTCCTTCCTCTATGAAAGCGGATCTTACCCTAGTCACCCCCCAGGGAGAGAAAGTGTGGGCAACCTCCCGCAACCTGGCAAGCGGAACTTCCAAAGTCACGGTGGAAACTGCGCATTTAGCGGCGGGGATGTACGTTCTGCAGGTAGTAACGCCTTCGTTTAAGGTCACCAGAAAAGTGCTGGTCCGGAAGGAATAGAAGTGAGTTAGCGGGTGTGGCTTCTGGCGGATGAAGAGTTTTGCCCTTGAAAGGTCCAGACCTGATCAGGGGTGATCACGGCATCCAAGGTCAAGTCATTGCTGTGCACATCGTCAATGATGTCAATAGGCGGCTCTAGGGAAAGCCCAAGCTTTTGGCTTGCTATGGGCAAAAGGGCCAGGAAACGGTCATAGAATCCCTTACCATACCCCACTCGGTGGCCTTTTTCATCAAAAGCCAACAAAGGAACCAGCACGATGTCTATCTCTGACTCCGGAATAGGCAAAGCATTGACAGGCTCTGAAATACCCCATTTGCTTTCCTGGAACTGGGTGTCTGGTGTAATAAGGAAATGGGTCATGGAAAAGTCAACCGCATTGGCCACCGGCACGGCTACCTGCACCTGCAGTTGCCATAACCGCCGGATGATGTACCACGTGTTGATTTCCTGCTGCTGCTGAATGGGCAGGAACGTGTGGATCGTTTGGCCCGCCTGCACATCAAATTGGGAGAAGAAGAGATCGGTAATCTTTTCACTGCAAGCCTCCACCTCTTCCGCCGGGTATTGGCGGCGCTTAAGGGAATATTCCCTCCTGAGATCCGCTTTCAAGGCCATGGTTTAGTCCTCCTGAAGTAGGGTGAAGCAATACGCGAATGGTTCAAAGGCCGCAACCAACTCCTGGATGAAGTTGGGGTTGTTGGTTTGATACGTCAGCAGATTGTCTACCCGTTCCTGCAATACCCCGGTCGGGAAGAGTTTCTCCTTAAGGTTTGCCAATTGGTTATACGCGGTATCGTTTTTGTTTTCTACGGCCTTGCCTAGTTTCTTTTCCAGCATCTGCAGGCTGTTCTGAACTTTCTGGGCCTCCGCTCCCACGGCTTTCACCAACGTAGGATCAATGGACTGGGCCATTTCCTCTAACTGCCGGAAAACCTCTTCCAGTGCTGTCCGCTGGGGCGTCAGGTTGACTTCCTGCTGGTTCAGAAGCTCAGCAAGGCGTTTCTTCAGCTCGGGCATCTCCCCAAACATCTCGGTTATGGTAAACCCGAGCTTCTCCAGGCGTTGGGCATTGGCTTTGGTGATGTACAGCGCGGAATTCCGCAGCATTACGGCTGGGTAAGGTACCCCAAATGCCTCAAACATGCCTTTTAACTGAAACCAGTACGCCACCTCGGCTCCGCCGCCAATGTAGGCCAAGTTGGGTAATACCAGTTCCTGGTACAAAGGGCGCAGCACCACATTGGGGCTGAACTTTTCAGGTTGCTCCTGTGCCAAGGCTAAGATCTGCTCTTGCGTGAAAACCAGGTCGGTGTTCAGGACTTTGTATTGGCCGTCTTCCTGCACAATGCGCTCGCGCAGATTTTGATCCAGGTAGAACAGGTTGATTTCGCGCACCATCACTTGGGGCTTGTAGTGCTTCTCCAGGGCGGCATTGGTCTTAGAAACCTCGGTAAATCCTACCTGCTCCTTTAGCTCCCGCTGCACAACGGGACTAAACGTTTTCTTCAGGGTTGGGCTGTCACCATCTACGCATACCACGCCGTATTCCCCAAACAGAACGTTCACAATGTGCCGCATGGCTTCCGCCAGGGTGCTACACTCGGTGTACGCCTGCTCAAACAGGGGATAACTTTCCGGCATTTCATCCAGCAGTTCATTTAAACCAGCCGTTGCGAATCGTCCCACGGCTCCTTTGGCATCACTCTCCCAGGTATAGTTCTTCCCGAAGAGCGTGAAATGGTTTACCTCGGCAAAGTCATGGTCTTCGGTGGCCATCCAGTACACGGGCACAAACTTCTGGGCGGGGTACGCCTTCTGCAGCTCCCGTGCCGTGTTGATGGTAGTAATAATCTTATAGACAAAGTAGAGCGGACCCGTGAACAAGTTCAACTGGTGGCCCGTGGTGACCGTGAACGTTTGTTCCTGCGCTAATGCGGCCAAGTTTGCCTGCACCGCCTCCGATACTTCCACGCCTTGGTATTGACGGGTTAGCTCCTGCACCAGCACCTGCCGCTGTTCCGCAGGAAAATTGCGCTCCTTTATAAGAGCCGGAAAGGAGCTGATTTCTGGAAAATGGGCGTAAAAGGGCTGCAGCTTGGCATCCTTCCGCAGGTAATCCAGCACAAGCGAGGAGAAGGCACCAGTGGCGCTATAGTCAATACAGGAAACTTTCATAACGAAGGTATAAGTGGCATTAAGCACACCAACCGTGCAAAGGTAAAATCTATTTTCAGAATAATACCCGTAGTACGTTTCTGAGTTCCCCTTGACTGGTGTCGTGCAGGAAACTACAGATACTACTTTAGTTTGTTTTAGCCGAAGATAAGATGAAAGAATTCCTATTTTAAGGCCCTTTGTGTAAAAACAGACCTGAAATGCATAGTTTCCGTACTAGCACCAGAGCTATATAAAAAGAAAGCCCCCACAGGTTTTGAAAACCTGTGGGGGCTTGTTGGCTCCTTTTAGAGCTATTTTCTAAGAAACAGACGGTAAATGCGCGGAAGCTTCTTTCTCTGCCGGAGCGTAGTTATTGGTAACCACCTCGCCGTACAGGTCAAAGTCAGAAGAATCGGTGATTTTCACTTGGGCAAAGTCGCCGAGGCGTACGTAGGTGCTGTCGGCTGGTACTAGAACTTCATTGTCCACTTCTGGAGAATCATACTGGGTACGGCCTACAAAATAACCGCTTTCCTTACGGTCGAAGAGCACTTTGTAGGTGTTACCCACTTTAGCTTCGTTCATCTCCATGGAAATCCCTTGCTGCAGTTCCATGATGGCATCGGCACGCTCTTGTTTTACCTCATCCGGCACATTGTCTTCCAACGTATGGGAATGCGTGTTTTCTTCGTGCGAATAGGTGAAGATGCCCAGACGGTCAAATCTTGTTTCTTCCACCCATTGGTACATCTCCTCAAAGTCTTTCTGGGTCTCGCCAGGGTGACCAGCAATCAAGGTAGTTCTCAGAGCAATGTCCGGTACACGCTGACGGATGGTGTCTACCAACTCCAACGTACGACGTTTGGAGATACCACGGCGCATGGTCTTGAGCATGTTGTCTGAGATGTGCTGCAACGGCATGTCCAGGTACTTGCAAATGTTCTCACGCTCTACCATTACATCCAAGGCATCCATCGGGAACTGAGATGGATAAGCGTACTGCATCCTGATCCACTCAATCCCGTTCACGTCTGACAAACGCTGTAACAACTCGGCTAACTTGCGCTCACCGTAGTGCTGTAGACCGTAGTAAGTTAAGTCTTGCGCAATAAGAATGAGTTCTTTGGTACCCATGTTGGCGAGGCGAGTGGCTTCTTTCACCAGGCTCTCCATAGGACGATCCACGTGCTTTCCGCGCATCAAGGGGATGGCGCAGAATGAGCAAGGACGGTTACATCCTTCGGCAATCTTGAAGTAAGCGTAGTGCTTGGGCGTAGTCAACAAGCGCTCACCAATAAGTTCGTGCTTGTAATCGGCCTCTAAGGTTTTCAGCAATTGCGGCAACTCCAGGGTCCCGAAGTAAGCGTCCACCTGCGGGATCTCGGCTTCTAAAGAATCTTTGTAGCGCTGAGAAAGGCAACCGGTAACATAGAGTTTGTCAATAGCGCCCGCTTCTTTGGCATCGGCGTAGCGCAGAATAGTGTCAATAGATTCCTGCTTGGCATTATCAATGAAGCCGCAGGTATTCACGATGATGATGTTAGCGTCATCTTTCTCTGAATCGTGCACCACCTGACGGTCGTTGGCGCGCAACTGGCCCATGAGCACTTCAGAGTCTACTAGGTTCTTGGAGCAACCTAGGGTGATAACGTTGTATTTGTCTTGTTTAAGCGATCTTACTTTCACGTGCCTGTCTTAGGTAATCTGTGTTATGGGGTGCAACAACCAAAACGAGGTATTTGGTTTACTTTGCGCCTATAAAATATGAAAGCCATTCTGGTGCCTGGTTGCCTTGCAGCAAACCAATGCCTCAAAATGGCTACATTCCCTCTATTTCTTGGAGAACAAGGAATCTACGAACTCGCGCTTGTCAAATACCTGAAGGTCCTCCACACGCTCGCCTACGCCAATGTATTTCACCGGAATCTTGAATTCGTCTGAAATCCCGATGATCACGCCGCCTTTGGCTGTTCCGTCCAGTTTAGTTACTGCCAGAGCGGTTACTTCGGTGGCTTTGGTGAATTCGCGGGCCTGGATCACGGCGTTCTGGCCAGTGCTACCATCCAACACCAACAATACTTCCTGTGGGGCGTCTTCAATCACTTTCTGCATCACGCGCTTGATTTTGGAGAGCTCGTTCATGAGGCCCACTTTGGTATGCAGACGACCGGCGGTGTCAATGATCACCACATCGGCGTTCATCTCCACGCCCTTTCTAACAGCGTCATACGCCACGGAGGCTGGGTCGGTGTTCATGCCATGGTCAATCACCGGAATGCCTACGCGGTCACCCCAGATTTTGAGTTGATCCACGGCGGCGGCTCTAAACGTATCACCAGCACCCAACACTACTTTCTTACCAGCTTTGTGGAACTGAGAGGCCAGCTTTCCAATGGTAGTGGTCTTACCCACACCATTCACGCCTACCACCATGATCACGTACGGTTTCCCGCCGGTGTCAGGAAGGGTAAAATCAGCGGCTACGCCTCCTTTGTTCTCCTCCATCAAATCAGCGATCTCTTCGCGTAGGATGCGGTCCAGGTCTGAGGTGCCCACGTATTTGTCACGGGCTACGCGCTTTTCAATGCGGTCAATGATCTTGACGGTGGTCCCAATTCCTACATCGGCGTGTACCAGAACCGTCTCCAGCTCATCCAATACTTCTTCATCCACCTTAGACTTGCCCACTACAGCTTTGCTGAGTTGGTCAAAGAAGGAGGTCTTGGTTTTCTCCAGACCTTTGTCCAGAGATTCTTTTTTGTCTTTACTGAAGAAACCGAAAAGTGCCATAGCGGTCTAAGGTACTATTGGATGTAAGAATTATTAAAAATGAGAATATACCAAAAAAGTCCCGCGTATGGAGGGACTTTTACAGGTATATCATCAATGCGATATCGGCAATTATTTCTTGAGGGCGTCTTGCACTTGGTCAATCGGCACCATCTCTTCTCTGAAGGTGTATGCGCCAGTCTTAGGAGACTTAACAGCTTTGATCACCTTTGCCCAGTCCTTACCAGTGGCGGTCTTCAGGGTTGCTACTACTTTCTTAGCCATGGTTATTTAATTTCTTTATGTACAGTAACTTTCTTCATGAACGGATTGAACTTCTTCATCTCCAAACGCTCAGGAGTGTTCTTTCTGTTTTTGGTAGTGATATACCGAGACATGCCAGGTACGCCGGAGTTTTTCTGCTCAGTGCACTCCAAAATCACCTGAACTCTATTGCCTTTAGCTTTCTTTGCCATCGCGAAGTTGATTTTTATTTAGGACTGCAAATATACGAGGCCAGTCCTGTAATTACAAATGCTTTTCTACTTTTTTACTTTGTGTATCACGTAGTTTGTGCCTAAACACCCTCTTCGTTTGACTTCCCTAAGTTGAAGCGTCGTGCTTTAGTTCCTTTAGAGCTTGTTTTCTGTAAAACGGTTCCAAAACCCCTTCTGACCTTGGCACTTGCTTTTAGCAACCGATACCCTTACTTCAACTCAGGTAGCTTGAAATTATCCAAAGGGCTGGGCTTAGCCATGGCCGCCTCAATATCCTTAACGGTGCGAGGCGCGCCGACGGACAGGTTCTCCCAGCCTTTCTCCGTAATCAGGATATCATCCTCAATCCGGACTCCTATGCCCCACCACTTCTTGTCACACGGGCTGCCTTCCGGAATGTAGATACCTGGCTCTACCGTGATCACCGTGTTGGACTTGAAAGGGCCATAGGTACCTCTGTCATGCACATCCAACCCCAGATAGTGCGACACCCCGTGCATGGTGTAGCGGCGCGCTTCCTCGGCTTTCTTGATGATGCCTAGTTTGATCAACCCCTCGGCTAAAACAGCCTGGGCCGCTACGTTGGGCGCGCTGAACGCATTCCCCACCTTGCACTCTTTGAAACCGGCTTCCTGGGCGGCGTATACCAGCTCATAAATCTGTTTCTGCTCTGCCGTGAACTTGCCGTTGGCGGGAATAGTGCGGGTCACATCGGCGGTGTAGCCGTGGTACTCTGCCCCCAAATCCATCAAGACCAAATCATTGCCCAGCTTCGGTTTCTCGTTTTCTATGTAATGCAGGATACAGCCATTGTTGCCTCCGCCCACAATAGACGGATAGCCCTCGTACTCAGCCCCATATTTCTTGTACACAAACTCATGGATGCCCTGCACCTCCATCTCAGACATGTTAGGATGCATGGCTTTCATCACCTCCAATTGCCCTATGGCAGACATGCCGATGGCCTTACGGAGAAGCTTCATCTCTTCAGGGGATTTTGACTCCCGCATTTCAGCCAACATACTTTCCAGCGCAGACAGGTCAAACTTCTCTTTGGGCATGTTGGCCACCAAGGCAGCACGGGCAGGGGCATCTTTGGCCGCCAGATAGCTTTTCAGGAACGCATTGTTGCTCAAGGCCGGATTAACTCCCATTTGGCGCTGCACCTCTTGCCTCACCCTATCACCTGACTGGGCATCATATTGCCGGATGATCTGATAGAGTTCCTGGTGGGCGAAATCCTGCGTGGGGGCAACTCCTATTTTCTGCCGGAACTGCGCCACCAAGTCATACAGATCGGCTTTGTCTCCGGGATCGTTCCTCAGGTCAGCAGGTAGGTTCAGAAACAGAATCTGCTCAAATGCGGCTGTGTCTAGCTTGAAGTTGGCGAAGGCTGTGGCTGGCAGGGCAGGCGTTAAGCCAAGATGCTGCTTTACACCTTTCTCACCTAGGCGCTTACCAGTCCAGGACTCACGCTGTGGGTTGCGGGGCTGTGCAAACAGCAGTTCCTCAGTGGCCACCCCGTTTATGACCTGTTGGTCTGAAAACAGGAGTAAAACGGAGTTGGGCTCACGGTAGCCGGTAAGGTAATAGAAGTCAGGATCTTGGTGGAAATTAAAGTCCACGTCATTAGCCCGATTCCTCAAGGGGTTAGAAAACAAAACGGCAACGGAGTTGGCCGGCAGCTTTTGCCGCAGGGCCTCTCTCCGTTGCCGGTGAAATTCTTTATCCAGGAAATCAGCAGGTTTGTCCGGGCCAGTGTTTTGCGCGGTCACCCCTATCGGCAGCGACACAAGCAATGTAAAACATAGGTGTCGCAGGGCCTTCATGGCAAAAGTCTAGTAAACGATGAAGCCGTCTTCTTTGGCTTTCTTCAATACTGAAGAGATACCGTTCTTAGTAATGTTGCGCAGGGCAGACGTAGAAACTTTCAGGGTTACCCAAGCATCTTCTTCTGGGATGTAGAAGCGCTTCTTCTGTAAGTTAGGGTAGAATCTACGCTTGGTTTTATTGTTGGCGTGCGAAACGCGGTTACCCACCTGCACTCTTTTACCGGTTAAATCACAAACTCGTGCCATTGTATCGTTAGTATCGTTTATTACAAAAGGGATGCAAATATCCGCAAAAAGTTATGGAATGTCAACCCTTTCCCGCAACTTTTTTCTTTAATGTGTTCTTCAAAAGTGTTTTACCCGGCTTCATCGGCATTTTTGCTTCCATCTGCTGGGGCAGATTTCGCGTTTTTCCGGTATCCGTAAGGGCAGTGCTTACACCCGCTTTGGCAGCAATACCCGCGCCGGAGGTGGTACTGCTGGGTGAAAACCATCAACCCCTGCTCGTTGAAATAAAAGTCACCGGGCTCCAGCGGCAGCGGTTTTGGCTTCATGCCACAAAGATACAAGACAGCTGCTCTGGATAAAAAGGAATTTCACCCCTCCTTCTGATTTAGGACTTTTTCCCTCTAAATGGCCCTAAAAAGCATCTTACTTTTGGCTTAGGCCTGCCTTTGGCTGCCGTTTAGCTTCCCATTCAAGACTTTTCTTTACTTTTATCTCTGGAAGCGGTTCCTCCGTAAATACAGAATTAAGGAATACCGCTCGTCCTTTCCTTTCACCTTAAATGTACTACCACATGAATACTTCCACTGTTACCTCCAGCCAAGAGGCTATTGCCTTAGAAGATAAATACGGAGCCCACAATTACCACCCCTTACCGGTGGTGCTGAGCCGCGGCGAAGGCGTGTTTCTCTGGGACGTGGAAGGCAACCGGTACTATGACTTCCTTTCGGCCTACAGCGCCGTGAACCAAGGGCATTGCCATCCGCGCATCATTGGCGCCCTTACCGAGCAGGCGCAACAGCTAACCCTTACCTCCCGCGCGTTTTACAATGACAAGCTAGGCCCTACAGAAAAATACCTGGCAGAGCTCTTTGGCTATGACAAAGCACTGATGATGAACTCCGGGGCCGAGGCCGTGGAGACTGCGTTGAAATTGGCCCGCAAGTGGGGCTACAAAGAAAAAGGCATTCCGCCACACGAGGCCGAGATCCTGGTGGTAGAGCATAACTTCCACGGGCGCACCACCGGCATCATCTCTTTCTCCACCGATCCCAGCAGCACCGTGGGCTTCGGGCCATACATGCCGGGTTACAAAGTACTACCATACGACAACCTGGAGGCGCTGGAAAGAGCCCTGCAGGAAAATGCCCACATCTGCGCCTTCATGGTGGAGCCTATCCAGGGCGAAGCTGGTGTGGTGGTTCCGTCAGACGGATACCTCAGCGGCGCCAAAGCCCTTTGCGAGAAATACAACGTGCTCCTGATCATTGACGAGATCCAGACGGGTGTTGGCCGCACCGGGAAACTTTTAGCCTCTCACTACGATGGCGTGAAGCCCGATATTCTGATTTTGGGCAAGGCACTTTCGGGAGGGGTTCTGCCAGTTTCTGCCGCCCTTGCCGATGACCGTATTATGCTTTGCATCCAGCCGGGCGAACACGGCTCTACCTTTGGGGGCAACCCACTGGCCTGCGCGGTGGCGGTAGCTGCTTTAGACGTGGTACAGGACGAGAACCTAACTGAGAATGCCATGCGCCTGGGGGAAATCTTCCGCGCGCGGATGAACGAGCTGAAAGCCCGTCACCCCGAACTGGTGAGCTTGGTGCGCGGCCGCGGACTGCTTAACGCCGTGATCATCCAACCTACCCCAGACGGCCGTACCGCCTGGGATGTCTGCGTGAAATTGATGGAGAACGGCCTACTGGCCAAGCCCACCCACGGCGACATCATCCGCTTCGCGCCCCCATTGGTGATCACCGAAGAGCAATTGAACGCTTGCTGCGACATCATTGAGAAGACACTAGCGGAGTTCTAGTAATTTAAAATATGTCTTGAAAGGCTACCTTAAGGCAACTTGAGGTAGCCTTTTGTTTTTCGCCTTCTTTTAGAAAACCGGGCAGCAAAAGAAGCCAGCTTCAAGCCTGTTTTCCCAAAACAAGACTTGAAGCTGGCCCTTGCCTAGATCAAAGTAAAACATAGCATCTGATTCTCTGGTGCCGTACCTTTGCGCCCGAGCAGAGAAAGAGCCCCGTAGAATTTCTTCCAGGCATAACACTTTTTCAGCAGCTCATTTGTTGTATCAGCAGCAGGCCCGCTCCAGACAGGAACCGCTTGCTTAACCCTAAACGCTGCTATGAACCATTTAACCCGCCGGCCTCGCCGGAACCGTAAATCAGATGTCATCCGCAATCTGGTACAGGAAAATCACCTCGCTTTACACGATTTAATCTTCCCCATATTTGTTACCGAAGGCCAGAATGTGCAGCAAGCCATTCCGTCTATGCCCGGCATCTCCCGCTTTAGCTTAGACCGCTTGGTAGATGAAGTGGGCCAATGCGTGGAACTAGGCATTAAGGCTTTTGCTCCTTTCCCTAACATCTCTGAGGAAAAGAAGGACCGGTTTGCGCAGGAAAGCAAGAACCCCGAAGGCCTTTTCCTGAAGACCATTTCTGAACTGAAGCGCCAATACCCCGGCATTGTGCTGGCGACCGATGTGGCCATGGACCCCTACAGCACCGACGGCCATGATGGCATTGTGGACAATGGCGAGATCATCAACGATGCCTCTTTGGAAGTACTGGGTCAGATGGCTTTGGCGCAGGCCCAGGCTGGCGCTGACATTGTGGCTCCATCTGACATGATGGACGGCCGTGTGGCGCACATCCGCCAGTTGCTGGACAAGCACGCCTTCTACAACGTGGCCATCATGAGCTACACTGCCAAGTACGCCAGCGGCTTCTACGGCCCGTTCCGCGATGCTCTGGAGTCTGCCCCCAAGCACGGAGATAAGAAAACGTACCAGATGAACCCCGCCAACAGCCGCGAGGCCCTTATTGAAGCCGAACTGGACACCTTAGAAGGCGCCGATTACCTCATGGTGAAGCCCGCCCTCTCTTACCTGGACGTGATCAAATCGCTCCGCGACAACTCCAACCTGCCTATTGCCGCCTACAACGTGAGCGGCGAGTACGCCATGGTGAAAGCTGCCGCCCAGAACGGTTGGTTAGACGGCGAGAAAATCATGCTGGAAACCCTGCTCAGCATGAAGCGGGCCGGCGCTGACATCATTCTCACCTACTTCGCGAAGGAGTTTGCCCAGTTCACAAAGCGCTAAGCCGTTTCCGCATCACTTTGCTTAAACTGCCCTGAAAACAGAAAGGGAGCCCGGCGGGCTCCCTTTCTGTTTTCTATACCAAATCCATCAACTAAACTCTTCTAACAAAGCTTGAGAGCCCTTACTATTAGACAAAAAAGGCTACAGAAATAGATCACCGCAGCCTTTCTTGTTTAAGTTTATATGTTTCTTATCGCAGGAAAGCCATACGCTTAGTGTAGCTTTTACCGTCAATGGTCAATTGATAGAGGTACGTACCAGTGGCTACTGTTCCTCCTCCGGCAGTCCGGCCATCCCAGGTGATCTGGTGTTGCCCGGCTTGCTTTCTTCCGTTAACCAAAGTAGTTACCGCTCTTCCGCTTAAGTCATACACCATCAGTTTCACATTGGCTGCTTTCTCCAATACAAAAGGAATAGTGGTGGTAGCCCCTGCCCGGAAAGGATTTGGATAGTTTTGCTTTAAGCCAAACTGAGAAGCTTTTGCAATTTCTTCTGGGGAGGCAAGCGGCCCGCCGTATCTGCGGCTATACACCCCGTTCCCGTGGGTACCTACCAACACCAGGTCATCGGTGGTACGGCTCAGCACCATGTCTACCGGTACCTGCCCAATGGAACTGTTTCCTTCCCGCACCCAGGTGGTATTTCTTCCGCTGAGTACTCCCGTTGAATACAAACCGGTACTGGTCCCCACCAAGTACTTAGACGTGCCGTCTGGGTTAGGCAAAATGGTGCCCCATCTGGCCGAGGGACCGTTGCCCTGCACATTGCCGTTTTCCTCTAAGTTTCCGGAAATGGCAGTCCATGAGGTACCTCCGTTGGTGGTATAGAAGAGACTTTCCACCTTGTAGTTGGAGAACACCACTATAGCTTTGTTTGCATCTCTAGGATCAATGGCAATACATTGAATATTACCCGTCGGGAAACTATTACCTGTAATGGTGGTTCTGGTAGGGCTGGCAGCGGCACCATTCTGCAGCTTATACAATCTACCGGCTCTTGTTCCAAAGTACACCACGTTGGCAGGTGACTTACTCACGGCTACAGCCGATATCTCTTCGCGGGTTCCTAGTTTAGATACCACTTCCCAACCAATGGAAGATTGGCCGCCCGGTCCGTTTTTCCTTACCGGAATCTGGGAAATGTCTTTGTTCCGCCACAAGGTATCCCCGGCCGGCAAAAACATGGTGTATTCATTATTAGGGTCAATGGTGTACGGGTTCACAAACAGGTATCCCGTTGCTTTAGGAGGGTCAATACGTGCGTACCCGGCAAATCCTTCGTCGTCAAAGGCGATCCGGTAAACGGTTCCGCTTTGGGCAGACACCAGAATAGAATGGGTAGTTACCGCCGCAAAGGCACCGTCACCACCTAATTGCTCTACCCACATGGTCTGCTCCTCAATGTTATCCACTGCCCAGGATCCGTTGTCCTGCATCCCTCCTACCACAAAATCATCGGTGGTATTCAGGTCCATCGCCACGGTGTAGAACTGGGTGGTTTGATACCCACGGTTCAAAGACTCCCACACCACAGAAGCCGCCAGATTATCGGTAGTTCTGGAAAGCCCGCCATCATGCGCCGAAACCATAGAGTTAGGGTTGGTTCTGTAGAAGGCCACCTCATGCTGATCTGGGTGATGTTGGTCATACAAAGAGAAGTCGTCATTGGTAGGAGTGTAGCCTCCAATCTTGGTGGTAGCAGTTGTATTGGAGAAACCGCTGGTGGACCGGTACAGATTGGTACCGCCTAGTACCACGTAATTAGGGTTGTTCGGCTTTACCCGGATCACCATGTTATAGCCACCCTGTAAATCAAGATCGCCGGTCTCGCCGCCCAGCATAGGCAAATTAGCAGTTAAATCGGTCCAGACTCCGCCTGTGCCGGCTCCTGTTCCGGAGACATATTCATACTTCCAGAGGTTAGCCTCCGAATCTGGATTTTCAGTGGTATAGACCAGGAAGTACACAATGTTTTCATTGGACGGGGCAATGTCCAGCACAATCCTTTCATAAGAATCCGGGAAGTTGGCAGGGGTGATATCGGTCCAGGTTGTACCGTTGGTGGAACGGAAAATTCCTTTGGCGCTAGAAGTTCCGTTGCCATTGGCAAACTCGCTTAAGGTGGCGTACATGCTTCCGTTATTACCAATGGCAATATCCGTGAAGAAAGGACTCTCGTTGAAATCTTCCACATCGGCATCGTAACCTAATACGTGACTCCAGGTGGCGCCTCCGTTCGTAGATCGTCTAATGGAGCCGGCAGTTGCCGCAAACACTTCATCCTGGGTTGTATTGGCAGGGTTGGTGGCCACTCTGTAGGTGATCTGGAACATATTGGTGTAGAGCTGGGTAGGATCGCTTACCTGTGTAGAAGGCAGCACATTCCAGGTCACGCCATTGTCTATTGATTTAAAAATGCCGTTGCCCAGGTAAAATGCATCCAGTTTACTGGCTGAGTTACCAGAAAGCATCTCCCCGGTGCCATAATACCATACATTACGCTTGCCGGCTCTTCTGTCCTGCGCCACGGTAGTCACGCTATGAACCATGTTAGGATCGGTTACCTTCACCCAAGAGGTACCTCCGTTGCTGCTGCGCCACATGCCGCCAGAAACCCCTCCGGCCAGGATTACATTTTCATTGCTCAAGTCAATAGCCAAAGCCCGGGTACGGCCGCCCACATTGAAAGGACCCCGCCTGTCCCAGGTATAGGTTGCCAGCTTGGCGTAAGGGTTAGTTTCTAGGAATATCTGCTCGGCGGTTAGGATCTTATTGGAGTAGGCAAGCTCAAGCTCCCGGATCCCCTCCGGGATTTTACCGGTCGCCGGATCTCTCAAACGGGCGAGTTCATACTCTTGCCTGGCATTTGGGTTTTCCTTGCTTCCGATCGCCCCTTTCTTGTGCAGGCGATTGGCCCTTGCAAACCGACCCGCCTCCTTCAACTCCTCCATTGAGATACGCGGCTGCGTACCTTTAAGAACAGAAGAAGAGGCAAAGTACAGGAGCGCCCCAAAAAAGAGGAGCAAAGCGCATGACATCCAAAGTTGCCGCTGCTGGGTTACACGTTCCATGAAAAAAATTTATAAATGGTCTTGGGTTGGAATTGAAAAGAAAAATGTACCGGCACCAAACAGCCGCTGAAACCTAATCTAGTAAAACATAGGAATGGACCACTAAAGGGTCACTCTCCTTGAGGGAGCCTCGTACCTCTGCCCTTATTTTCTGCCCCTGAAGAACGCCGGGCCTTCCTTTGACAGCTTTGGTGGTCATGGGAAAATAAGCCCGCACCTGCTGGCCTTCGCCTAAACTCTGAGTAAAACCAGAGCCATACCCCACCACCTGGCTTATCTTGATTTCTGCCTGGCAGGGCGCTTGGCTGCAAGGCCCGTTTCCTGAGGCATCAAGGTCAGGAAGTATCTTCACCACCTCTACCACCACTCGGGCATGCCCAGGTGCCACAGGCTTCTGCTGCGGGAGCGGAAGCTTTTCATGGGTAGTGCTTCGTTTAGAGGTAGACGCAGGCATTCCGTTTTGGGGCTCAGCTTGTGACTCAGGCATTCGTTTACAGGCAAAACCAGCCAACCACAAAATAGTTGGCAAGGCAAGCAATGTATACTTTCTGACACGGGCACGACGCATATAACAAATATACTTACAAAGATCAGGTTTTAAGCATCTTACTATAAATTATTGAAGATTGGATTTCTTACCTGAGCTTATTTCTGCAATTCTCTTAAAACCAGCAACCTTGATCCTTGTTATAGGTATAGGAGGAAAGCATTAATTACAACTTCTCTATATAGTTTACTTCATGAAAACAACCCACCTGCCACCGCACGTGAAGTGGCTGGCACTATCCTTTCTTTTTTTCCTGTCTGCCTGTGATCTGTTTGAGTACCACCCGTACGCGGGCAACCTGGAGTACAAGAACCTCACGGCCGAGAACGTAGCTAGGATCAAGGCCTTGGAAAGCCAATACAACCCGCAAACACCCTTAAGATTTGCCCTCACCGGCGATACCCAAGGCTTCTTTGAGGAGACCGAGGACATGGTGAAAGACATGAACTCGCGGGATATTGCCTTTGTCCTGCATGCCGGAGACCTCACCAACTACGCCTTTACAGATGAGTTTGAGCGCATGCACCAGGTACTCTCCAAGTTGAAGGCCCCCTACGTGACCGTCATCGGGAATCATGATTGCCTGGGCGATGGCGATAAGCTCTACAAAGAAATGTATGGTCCCTTGAACCACTCTTTCACCTTTGGACCGAACAAATTCATTCTCCTCAACACCAACTTTCTGGAGTTTGACGAAAGTGTACCAGATATTAATTGGTTGGAAAAAGAGCTTCAGACCCCTACTTCCATTGTAAATAAATTTGTCATCTCCCACATCATTCCTAACAACAGCGAGGCCAACCGTGCCCAGGAAGAAACCTATGTGGCCTTGATGAGAAGATACAACGTGCGCCTTTCTTTACATGGCCACACGCATAACTACAGCGCGTCTGAACTCTACAAGGATGGCATCCCCTATGTCACTACGGCTGCCTCCCTCAAGCGGAGCTATGTGCTGGTCACGGTCACCGGCAATCAGGCTACTTATGAAAAAATAGAATTCTAACAGTATGCGTTCTTTTTACACCCTTTGCCTTCTTTTCTGCCTCCTGCTTTCCGTTGTGGCACATGCGCAGGAGACTTCTGACAGCACCGCCCAGATTGCCTCTGATAAGATAGACCGACCTAAAAACAAATGGTACGCCCCAGATTATGTGGTGGTGCAGCACGCGGGTTTGATTGGCATTTTGGCGGCCGGTTTTGGTTATGATTTCGGGAAACACGACCGTACTAACGCGGAGCTCATGTACGGTTTCACGCCTAACTACGGGTTTAAGAACACCACCCACACCTTCACCACCAGAATCTACTACCAGTCGCACCCCAAGCCTTTGTGGAAAGGCTTCCAGATCAGTTGGATTAAGGCGGGCACCGGCATCAGCATGACCATTGGCGAGCAGTTTGAGACCTTCTTTCCTAAAAAGTACCCCGAAGGCTACTACATCTGGCCCACGGCCACCCGCATTCTGCCCTTTGTGGGTTCTTCCCTGGTTCGGGAATTCAAAGGTCAGAAACGTCCCATATTCGGCGAGTTTTATGGGGAAATTGGCACCAGCGATGTCATGATTGTAGACAAGTACCGAAACAAAGGCATCTCTGTGCCCGATATCCTGAACCTGGCCATTGGCGTACGCGTGTCTTTGTAGGCCTGTTTAGAAGGCTTTTCCAGAAAGAAGCCTTGAAACAATGGCTTCCTGCACGCTGTTCTGGTCATGAGCGTGTAGGTTTCCAGCAGGCAATCCACGATTTTTGCAGCGGCATTGCCTTCATCGCTTTTGTTTCCTGAGAATATCTTATGGATTATAATTATCTTAAATCGCTGCACATCATTTTTGTGGTCACCTGGTTTGCGGGCCTTTTCTACATTGTGCGGTTATTTGTGTACTACGCTGAAACGGCTCAAAAACCCGAACCTGAGAAAAGCATTCTGCAGGCGCAGTTTGCCTTGATGCAGAAACGATTGTGGTATGGCATCACGTGGCCCTCGGCGGTTCTAACGGTCATCATGGGACTCAGTCTGTTGCATTATTTCAACCCCATTCCCACGTGGCTTTGGATCAAACTGGGGTTTGTGGCAGGGCTCCTGGCCTATCATCTCTACTGCCACCGCATCTTCAAACAGCACCAACGAGGCGACATACAGCAAAGCTCCACTGCCCTCCGCATCTGGAATGAGGTAGCCACCCTTTTCCTAGTCAGCATTGTGTTCTTGGTGGTGCTCAAAAACGGGCTGAGCGCGACTTGGGGTGTATTGGGCTTTATAGGATTATCTATCCTGCTTATGGTGGCGATCATGGTGTACAAGAAACTCCGGAAAGCCTAAGCCTGGCATTCTGTTCAAGTCTGAAACCCGAAAGCAGACTGGCCTAAAAAGGAAACGGCCCCAAAGGGGCCGGCTCACTACAAACAACCAACATGACAGCGGCTTACTGATAAGCCGCCATTACCTTTTCGTATTCATATTTAGAACCCACGGTTTTAGCCGCCTGGGAATACGCTTCTCTTATTATTTTATCGTCTTTGGGTAATTGGAGGGCCATCTTGCGAAGCAGTTTGGCTTTCTCGTAATCAGAACTGATGCCTTGGCTGGCTTTCAGTAAGGGCAGATACTGCGTGGTACCCAGCCTTGAGTTGCTCAGCAGCCCACTGTAGGCCTTGGCTTTCTCGTAGTCTGAGTTGATGCCGTTGATGAGGGGCAATACCCTGTCAAAGTAGTTCACCACCTGCTGTTCGTGCCGCATGAGGGTGCCTAAACCCTTGGTGCGCTCATAGTCTGAGGAAACCGTCTGCAAAGCCCGCATCGCCAATTCAAACTGTTTCTCAGATAAAGCAGGACGGGCTGCCAGGGCATTCAGCACTTTCACCTTCTCGTAATCAGAATGGATGGTTCCTAATGCTTCTGCGGTTTTGTCTATGGCTTTGCCAGACAGGCTCTCCTGCTGCAAGAGGTGTTTCAAGGTGCGGGCCTTCTCATAGTCAGAAGAAAGACTGGCACTGGCCGCGGCATAGGCTTCGGCGGTTTCTGAGTTGGCCAGCAGGCTAGCCGGTATCTTGGTCAGAATAGAGGCAGCTTCGTAGTCAGAGGTTTTTCCTTTGCTTACTTGCTCCAGCAACAGGCGCATTTCACCCGGTTTTAGGTCGTTTCTGGCCAGAAGGTAGCGGTACATTTTGGTGCGGCCGCTGCCTGCCTCCATAGAAGCAGTATGCTCCAGTACTTTCTTTGTGCCGCCTTGTTGGTACAGGCGTTCGGCGCGAGCCTCGGCACCTAACCCGGTTTTGGAAATCATCTCGGGCAGGTATTTGGCCAGCCAAGCCTTACCCGCTGTGGCATACTCCTGTGCCTCTCCATCAATCCAGTACTTTCCTTCCAGGTTGCCCTCTCTGTTCTCCAGCACCACTTTATGCTCTGGCGCCCCCTTCTCCTGGCGGACAAACTCAAATCGGCCGCCTTCGCTTAACTCGGAGATGGAATGCTCATCCTCGGCTACGGTCACTGTTCCTTGCGTCACCAGTTTCAGGCGTAGGCCATTGTCATCGGTGGTGATGTACACCGTTTCTCCCTTCTCCCCTTTGGTAGAAAACGAGCCATTGATGACCCGCACTTCTTCGTGCACTGAGGTGCTGACCTCTGTTTTAGTTTTTTTGTTTGGGGAAGCCCCAGAAGATTGGGCACTGGCGGGCAGTACCATATTCAGGCAGGCCAAAGCAACGAAAGAAGAAAGTAGAAATGGACGCATGGCAGATGTTTTCATGTAAATGGCTTTTCTGATACAGCAACCCGGGTTCCTGAGCTTCCTATGCTAAAGACACCCCTTCTTTTGGGTGGTTGCATGTTTTTCAGATAAAGTTTCTGCCTTTTTTTTGACAAGGGCCATGCCAACACTTTAATATATTGATTAACAATGTTTTACCTCAAACACACAAAACAAAAATGTCCGCTTCCGAACAACAAAAATTCGAAAGCGGACACTCTTACCGTACGTTTTAAACCTTTTTAAGCGAATATCAGCAGAAAACAGGCAGTGCTTCTAAAAACAATCTCTATTCTTCTTCGCGTTCTAATAGCAGCACCGAAGATTGCGGCACGATGAAGTACTTGTCTCCCATATAGTTGATTTCAACGGCATCGCGCTGAAGGTAAATGGCCAGATCGCCTTCTCGGGCTTGCAACGGAAGGTAGCGCACCTGCTCTTTCTCGTCTTGGTTCCAGATCTCGTCATCTAGGCCGTAGTCTGCGGGGATAGGGTACCCTGGACCAACTCGCATCACGTAGCCTTCCTGCACTTTCTCTTTCTCCTGCACACCGGGCGGCAGGAACAACCCACTCTTGGTCTGTTCCTTTGTGCTTTTCGGCTTAATGAGCAAGCGGTCTCCTACTACAATCAACTTCTGCAGTTTATGGGCGGGTGAGTCTTTGCGCATAGTGGTAAACGTTAAAGATAATTGGGGCCGCAAAGATACAACAGTAATGGTGTTTGGCGCTAGGAGATGTATGGGGATTTAAGAGTATGGTTTGAGGAGTTAATTGTGAAAATAGGCCGGAAACCACCTCACGATAAGTAATTATATCTTTGAAAGGTCAACTACCTGTATTTTCTCCAGCTTGTCATGCTCACTAAACATTGGAGAACCGTCTACTTTGATATTAAAAAGTATGTCTTTGAAGGTTTCTCGGTATTCTTTTATTTTCTGACTTTCAACTTTCAAAGCAATGTCATAGGCAAAGCCTTTATGGTCAACCACCATGGATAGCGTCACATATTTCCTGTTCTCAATTGTAGTATAGTATTCCGCATCATAGGTTTCTTTAGTATCAAAGATCAATTTCTTCACAGAAACACTATCAAATTGCTCTTTTAGATCCTCCTTTACAAGTTCGGAATACAAGTGTCTTAAATAAGCATTAACAGTATCCGGTTCTCCCTTGGATTCAATCTTGACAACTGCAAAATAGGTATTATCATCTTTGTTGTTGAGATATGCCATAAACCAAGCCAAATCTTGCTGGAGCGGTTTCCATTTAGCAGGGATACAGAAGTTGTCCTGAGCAGCGTCATAACACTCCCATTCATCAGCACTTAAAGGAGCTCCACGTTCAACTTCATACTTTGTCACTTCCCATGTCTCCTTTACTTCTGTTGTATTTTCAGCAGGAGTCTGGCAGGAAAACAAGCTTGTAATGATAAGCAAAAGGCCAATACTGACAATCAACCTCATTTTGGCACCCAATAGTAACAACTGAAATGATTTATTCGGGCAGGAGTTTGCAGGAAGTCTCTTTTTTTATGGAGAGACTTCCTGCTGATTTTAATCCTCTTTCCTTAAACCAACCTTTAAACGCTAGTCCATCATATCTGCTGGGCGGGGAGCTTGCGGAGCGGCGTCTGGGTTCCAACTCATGGGATAGTTTTGGTCTACCAGTTCCAGGGCATCCACGGTCAAGTAAAGCGGCTTGAAGGTGTCAATCATCACGGCTAGTTCATGCGTCTCCTTTTTCCCGATGCTGGCTTCTACGGTGCCGGGGTGCGGACCGTGCGGAATACCGCTGGGGTGAATGGTGAACGAGGCGATGTCAATGCCTTTGCGAGACATGAAGTTGCCGGCTACGTAGTACAGAATCTCGTCTGAGTCTACGTTGGAGTGGTTGTAGGGTGCCGGAATAGCCAAAGGATGGTAGTCAAACAACCTTGGCACGAACGAGCATACTACAAAGCCTTGCGTTTCAAAGGTCTGGTGCACGGGCGGTGGTTGGTGGATGCGACCGGTAATAGGCTCAAAGTCGTGGATGGAGAAAGCGTAAGGGTAAAAGTAGCCGTCCCAACCCACTACATCCAGCGGCGAGAAATCATAGTGGTACTGGTGCAGGAAACCTTCTTTCTTGATTTGCACCAGGTAATCGCCGGGCTCATTTTCCTGGATCAACTCATGGGGCGGGCGCAGGTCCCGCTCACAGTACGGCGAGTGCTCCAATAGCTGCCCAAAGTGGTTTCGGTAACGGCGCACCGTCTCTACCGGGCTAAAGCTTTCGGTGATGAGCAAACGTACAGGGCCTTCGTTCCAACGCCATTGGTGGATGATGGTCCGCGGGATCACTACATAATCGCCAGCTTCCACTTCTAAACGCCCCATTTGCGAGCGCAACTCCCCGGAGCCTTCATGGATGAACACAATCTCATCGGCCAGGGCGTTTTTGTAGAAGTACGTCATCTGGCGCTCACGCGGCAGGCAGATGGAGATGGTGCAATCTTTGTTCATCAGGAGCGTCTTGCGGGCTCCCAGGTAATCCTCACCGGTGCTTTCCCCTTTGAACGGCCTAATGTGGTAAGGCGCTAGCGGCACATCAGACTTAACGGGGCCATACGGTACCGGCTCGCCTATCTTGGTAATTCTAGTGGGCGCGTGCTGGTGGTAGAGCAGCGAGGAAACGCCGGAGAAGCCCAACGTACCTACCAGTTGCTCATGGTACAGACTTCCGTCTGGCTGCCGAAACTGCGTGTGCCGTTTACGGGGTATATTTCCTAACCGATGATAAAATGCCATGCAAGTTGTGGTGAGAGATGAATGGAGGAATAAGTTAGAATTAACTTTGCATAAAGCAAAAGGGCAGTAGGAATATCCCACTGCCCTTTCTTTATCTTCCTAAGCTGATGTGCTTTGCCTGGTCAAAAAGCCCTAAGGCTCGCTGGAAATCAGGGTCAATCTCGTTCAACACGGGGTAGAACCCTTCTGCTTCGTAGCGGCTTCGGGCAATAAATGCCTTCAGGTTGTTCCTAATGGTTTTTTCAGAGCGTTTCAGCTCTTTGCTGTCTACCTTGATATCCGCGCGCTTGGCTTCTTTCAACAGGCCTTGCAACATGGCATCGGTTACCTGGAACGTCTCCTGGAAGTGGGGCAGCGTAGTGTTCTCTAACTGCTGGCGGTGCTCCCGGAAGTACGTCAAAGCGTACTCACGCAACACGTTTTTACGGTACAGCTCGGTTAACAGGTTGGTATTGTCTGTGGTGTCACGCGGCACAAACACATCTGGCATAATGCCTCCGCCCCCGTACACAATGCGCCCGCGGCTGGTTTTATACTTAAGCGAATCGTTGAACTTGATGCTGTCCTGGCTGAAGAACTCGCCATGCTTGTAGCGGTTGGTGAGCTCCATTTCATAGTCCTCGGCAGATTCTGGGTCGTACGGTTTCTGGATAGAACGGCCGCTTGGCGTGTAGTATCTGGAGATGGTCAGGCGTAGCTCGGCTCCGTCTGACAACGGAATAGGCACCTGCACCAACCCTTTACCGAAGGAACGACGGCCCACAATCAAAGCTCGGTCATGGTCCTGCAACGCACCCGCCAGGATCTCAGAGGCAGAGGCGCTGCCTTCGTTGATCAAGACAATCAGCTCCCCGTTTTCAAAGTCACCTTTCACCTTGGCGTAGTAGTTGGCATCGTACTTAGAGCCTTTCCCGTCGGTGTACACCAGTTTCTTGTTTCCGGCAATGAACTCATCGGCCATACGAGTGGCGTGGTCCAGGTAACCACCCGGGTTATCGCGCAAGTCCAGGATCAGGCGCTGCAAGCCTTGTTTCTTCAAGGCAGTCAGCTTGGACTTGAACTCCTCGTAGGTACCGTTAGAGAAGCGGCTCACTTTGATGTACCCGGTCTTGTTGTCAATCATGTACCCGGCATCTACCGACAAAGATGGGATTTTACGGCGAGTTACGGTAAACTGAACTGGTTTCGCTTCATGCGGGCGCAGCACCGTCAACACCACCTTAGAACCTCTAGGGCCGCGTAGTTTCTTGAACACCGTCTCATTGGAGATGTTCACCCCGGCAATATTCTCGCCGTTCACCTTCAGGATTTTGTCCCCAGCCTGAATGCCCACCTGCTCAGATGGTCCGCCGCTTAGGGGCGCAATCACGTACAGGGTGTCTCTAAAAATGTTGAACTCCACCCCGATTCCGTCAAAATCACTTTCTAAATAAGAACGGGCCATGGTGATGTCCTTGGCCGGGATGTACGAAGAGTGCGGATCCAGCTTCTCCAGCATCTTGTTGATGGCGTATTCAGAGAGCTGCTCCGTGTTCACAGTATCCACGTACTCGCGGTCAATGTAACTCAGGATTTCCCTGAACTTCAAATAACCCCGGGCAGTACCCTGCGGATTGGTAGAACTGGGCTGAAACAAGGTAGCACCTAGCAGTATTCCCAACGCCACGGCCAACCCTAGAAACAACGGCAAACGCACTTGAAACAAAGAGTTCTCAATTTTATTTTGCTCTGTTTTCTCAGTCATATAGTATATGAATCATATTAACCTCAAAGAAGACAACTTTACAACAGATTGATACTATATGATTTATCATCAATCCAACAGAAAGAATCTTCCTTTATAATACAAATTTTAACCCAGTAAAGTTGCCTGTAGAGGCTTATGCGTTACTGGTTAACTTCTGCGCCATTTTCCTGAGTTCGCGGGCGTAAACCTGGCGGTAGCTTCCGTTGCGGGTGGTGGTATCTGAAGGGGAGGCAATAGGCCGGGCTTGTACGCGCTTGGCTGTGGCTAAGGCAACCTGGGCAATCTGTTTATCGGTCCAGTGGCCTTTTAAAGCCCGCAGGCACTTGTAAATCAGTTCTGAGTCCTCAGACTTAGCTTCTTGCAATTGCTCTGTGTAATAAGCAATGGTCAGCAGCACCCTGGTATTGCCCATGTCCTGATAGTAGTGCGGGAACAACTCATGGCGCAGCATTTCATTGGCGGCCTGCTGTTGCAAGACAAAAAGGTAGTCTTTGCGCATGTTCTGGAGCAGTACCCCTTTGATGTCGGCGTGCTTATCGGCCCAGTTCGCCTCGCCTTTATGGGTTTCTGAGATTCGGGGAATTTCTTCGAATGGATTTTGCTTGGCCCCGGCAGGTGGTGTGAGGCCCAGGTATTTAGATCCTTTAGGATAAGTGATCTCGTATTCTGGTTCTTTTGCCTTTTGGGTGGAAGCGGCAGTGGCCGAAGAGTCGGGGGCCGTTGCCTGTTCCTGGGAGGTTTTAGCGCCTTTGCCTCCGGGCATTGTATCGCAGGCGGTCAGGCCTAGAATTCCAATACAAGCTAATGCCCACACGGCACGACTGGGGATCAAATACATCATGTAACTTAAAATAAACCACTTTTAGAAGACAGCCATCACACACAATACCCTACCCCTCGCTCCTAAAGTAATGCTTTAAGTAAGTTACTTGAAGCAAGTAAGAGAGAATATTTGTCAACGTCTTATCCACTTTGCTATACACCAGCTTTTCCACAGGCTTATCCACCTAGGCTCTATCCTTTAACTTGCTGGCCATCTTCTTTAATTCGCGGGCATACACTTGCCGGTGATACCCATTGGTAGTGGCGGTGTCTGCCGCCGATTGTATTTTCCTTGCCTGCACGCGGGCGGCGGTGGAAAGCGCCACCTGCGCGATCTGTTTCTCTGGCCAGTATTCCTTTAAAGCCCGCAGGCACATGTAAATTAATTTGGCATCCTCTGACTTGGCCTCCAGCAGTTGCTGGGTGTAGAAACTAATGCCTTCCAGCATGTTGGCCTGCGTAGGGTCACTGTAATAATGCGGGAACAATTCATGGCGCAGCATTTCATTGGCCGCCTGCTGCTGCAAGACAAACAAATACTCTTTGCCGGCGTGGGCCAGCAACAATTGGCGCATGTCTGTATCTTTGCCAGCATAGTCTCTAACGGGACCATTGGCTTTTACAATGCGTTCTACCTCTAAAAAAGGGTTGGGGTGTATGCCCGCCGGCGGCGTGAGGTCCTGGTATTTAGAACCGGCAGGGAACGTTAGCACCCACTCAGGCTCCCGCACCACCTCTGCATGGATAGGCGCCGCTGCCATGATATTGGCGCCGCTGTTTCTGGGGCCGCTTCCTGAACTGGTAACATCAGGCAGAAAAAAACGCTGCACCACCAATGTAGCCAACCCCAAGGCAATCAGGAAAACATCAAGTTTGTAGCCCTTTGTCATTTCCAAGTTCTTCATCATCTGTTGGTGCACTCCTGCGGTATTCTTTGTCTTCTCTTTTAATTACCTGATGCGCTTTGGGTCTTGTTTCCATAAAACAGCGCAAAAGGACCAAAGTTATTGTTCACGGGCATCATGTTCACCGGTTTGGTACACGGTTTTCTCCAGTTCCAACTGCTGCTTCTGTTCGGGCGTTAGAGGTGCCAGGTTCTTGAGGTCGGGTTGCCCGGCGTTGACCCAGGCCGTGTACCAGTAGCTGGCCACCAAATGGATGGCCCAGCGCATCTGTCGCTCTACCTGTCCGGCAAGCCCCCGATGGTAGGCTTGGCTGAACTCCCGGGAGTACACCTTGACGGTGGTGGCTCCTCGTTCCTCCAGGCTGTACTTTTTGTCCTCAGAATAAGTCTGGCTTAGTTGCTTCTCTACCGAAAAGACAGAGTCCAAGGCCGCATTTGATCTGGCTACTATCTCCCAAGCCGTTTTGCCCGGGTTCTGCAAGTGTTGCGGAGGGCCTATAAAGAAATCATATTCTGGTGCCCAAAGTTCCGGCAACCGGCTTTCCCACAACCCATGAATGCCCCGCTGGTTTGTGAACTGGCCATTGTAGTTGCGGGTGGTATGCAGCGGTACACAAGCATCAGCGACGTAATGCCCCAGCTCAGCGGAAAGACGAAGGATTCGCTGGAGATCGTGCTGCTGGAAAGCCTGGGTGAGTTGGTACTGCATCAGCCCGATGTGCCAGGGCACAATGCCGTGCCGTTGCAGCGTATCCAAGGTAAATTGTTTAACGGCATCATCCCAGAAGCGAGGGAGTTTGTAAGCGGCGCTGTCTCCGTACACATCTAGGTCAATAAAATGGCGGGCACCTTCCTCAGGCACGGCATACCGCCTTTTATCAGGGGCTACGGCCTGTTCTGTTATATAAGGCAAATGCTGCTTGTAAAACCCGATCATCTCGGGAGGCAGGGTGAACACCGCCTGCTGGTTAATGCGTTGGTGCGCGTAGAAGCCCCACCCATAGGAAAACCGCAGGACTACCAGGAAAAGCACTAAGAGCAGAAGCCGTTTTTGCATGAGAAGGTATACGAGCAACCCCGCCAGGGAAGTTCCTGTATTTCAACCCTCTTTCACCAAAGGCAGGGCTAAAACAATTCTCCAAAAATTAGCGGAAATTGCCTACAGGGTTTTGCGGGTGTTTTCAGGAAAACGAGTTCAAACCAGAATCAAAGCTTGGCGCTTTTTTTGGCCTGCAGATAATCTTCTTTCTTGAAGATCTTAATGCCGTAGTAGTTGATCTGCTTGTAATCATACAGCCGCGCCACGATCTGCTCATCGGCGTAATCGGTGTAGGCGTCTACAAAATCAAGGCCCTCTACCTGCTCCCCTTCCTCCAGCAACGCCATATCGCGCTTCTTTACATTCTTCCTGATCTTGTCAAATGCCGGGCCGCCCTGGGCATTGTAGAGGATGCGGTTAGGGCGGTTGTCACCATAATAGAGAATACACCAGGCATCGGCGCCTTCCCCCTCGGGATTATATGCCCACACGGCTTTGCCCAGTTTATCTGCCGCCGGGGCTGCATCAGATTTAGAAACCCAGCCTTTTTCCTCTAGAAAGACACCCACCTCCTGCTTGCCCATGCTTTGTAGTTTCATGAGTTGGTCCAGGCTCAGCCCTTGCCCCATGCAGGTAAAGGAAAGCAATACAAATAACGGGTATAGAACAAGCTGCTTCATAACCTTCTACTTTTAACTGCCTGATAGTAAGTTAAATATTTCTTTTCGAAAAGAAAAAAGAAATTATAACCCGCCTCTTTCCTCTGTTATGCGGAAACTACACCGAAAACTTACCCTTCACTGCTAAAAGACACTTACTCCAACACCGTTTGATTTTATTTTTGAATAACAGCGCCAAAAACCGGAAACGGTCTCACCCTAGATAGGCCAATTCATTTTGTTATAGAACCGGCAATCCTTCCCCGGACATTATTCCAAACAAAAAATTAACAAGCGGGCAACGTTTGCCACCCCCTCGGCATTCCTACCTTTGAACACCCACTATAACCGCGAACACCTTTGGAAGAAGAGCAGCTTATACGCCTGTGTAAAAAAGGCGACAACAAGGCGCAAAAGCATCTATATGACTTGTATGCCACGCCCATGTTCCGGATTTGCTGCCGCTACGTTAGAAACCAACAAGAGGCTGAGGACGTGTTGCTCAAAGGCTTTCAGAAGGTGTTCACCCATTTGCCTGGGTTTGAGCTGCGGCCAGATAAAAGCCTGGCCGGTTGGATTAAGAAAATCATAGTAAACGAATGTCTGATGGCGCTGCGGAAAACAAACAACTTCAATCTGAGCACCCTCTCTGATGAGTTGCCCATTGCGGCCGAGGAAACCTTGGAAAGCAATTTATCTGCGGAAGACATTTACGGGTTAATTCTGGAACTGCCGCCCGGGTATCGCACGGTGTTTAACCTGTACGTGATTGAAGGTTACAGCCACAAAGAGATAGCCGAACAATTACAAATAAGTGAATTAACCTCCCGGTCGCAGCTTAGCAAAGCAAAAGCCACGCTCCGGCATTTACTCACCAAAAACCAGTTGAACTGTGCCGTCTGACAACTTAGAAAATCTATTCCGAGAAAAAGTGGAGGAAGTCCAGCACACGCCTCCTCCGCAGTTCTCCTGGACGCCTGAAAAGAGCTGGGAGCAGCTGCAACCTTTGCTGCCCGCTCCGCGTCGCAGATCTGCGCTAACCTTTTACCTGGGCGTGGCGGCTGGTCTGGTGTTGGCGCTCCTGGCGGGCCTGTCTTTGTACCGGATTTCTGAAACCAGAACTCCTGCTGCCACTGTGGTTGCCTCTACGGGCAAGTTGCCGTCACTTCCTCCAGTTGAAGCCCCTAAATCACCATTGAATCAGTTGGAGAAACCGAGCAAGCTACTGATAACCGCTAAGGCAACTACTCCCCTCTCATCCCAGAAACCAAAGGTTGGCTTTGCAACTAGCAGGGAAGTACCGAATGTGCCAGATGTCCTAGAGAAAGATACGACGGCTGTACCAATAAATCAGAAAAAAGAGAAAGAGCAGGAATCTGCGGACCAACCTACTTTGCTTTCGGCAGCGACTCCTGCGGCAGATACCCAGCCCCTGAAAATAACAGTAGTGCTGGGCGCCAAAACCTTGGCCCGTACAGAGGCAATGGCTCAGGAAACTACCGTTGTCCCTTACACTAACCTGATCTCAAAAGAGAAACCAAAGAAGAAACTACGCCTGCGTATCCATCATCCAGACTCCGGTCTTCAACCCGATTCCCAACTCGCTACCATCAAACCTATTATCTCCGATATAGGCCTGGGCACCCGCATCAAATTTTAACCTAACCTTCCTTTTACACCTATGCTACACCGAACTTTTTTATCGGCTGGAATCCTATTGCTGTCACTTTTCTGGACCAGCGCCTTCGGCCAAACTCAAATCAGGAAAAATGCCGCCAGCCCCACAGACTCTGTTGTGGTGGAGTTGCCCCACAACACAAAGATGATCCTGATACTGGATGATATCACGAAGCTGAAACTCCTGGAGAAAACCAACCTGGATTCCTTAGTGAAGGCCCTGAACCAACAGTTAAAAGACCAGGGCTCCCTTCCCGCCTCTATCGCTCCTACATCTAGCTATACGGGCCTCGGCAAACCATCAGTTAAAACCGACACCACCAAGTCAACGGATCAGTTGGTGTTGTGGGCAAGCGTGGGCGCCGGCTTGGTGCGGAGTGACTTTGTGCCGCAACTAGCTCCAGGCCTTGAAGTGCGCATCAAAGACAAAGCTTATTTCTTAGATTATGACATGAATTTTTTCTTCGACCGTACCCCCGAAGGCAAGTACAAGATGCACCTCAACTCCTTTGTAGATGTTGGCTTCGGGTTTAAACCTGGTAAGAGCGGGTTATTCAACTCAGTAGACCCAGACCATTTCCGTCGCATATCAGTGGGGTATCTGCTCCAGCAGAAGGGCGGCTATTTTGAGCGGAACACATTTCGCCTGTCTTACTCCTACCCTATCCTGGACAATAAGATAAAAGTAATGCCTCAGCTGTATCTCACTGACAACTTTAAATCGGTGTTCCCTGGGGTAAGCCTTCGGTTTTAGAGTACTTGAAAGGCTGCTCCTGCATTGAATTCACCAAACCTGCTAGATTTATACCCCTATAGTTTTAGGTGTGCTTTCCCTAAAACGGTTCTAAAACAATAAACCTCACAGGTCTGAGCAGACCTGTGAGGTTTAAAGAAAAGGCTAAACAGGCAATTACCGTTTGCTCAACCCGGCAAACTTCATGCGGTAATCAGCATCTACGTCGCCTTTGGTGATTTTGGTGAGTTTGCCTTTGATCAGGCGCTTCTTCAATGCCGACAGATGGTCGGTGAAGAGGATGCCCTCAATGTGGTCGTACTCGTGCTGGATCACGCGGGCGGTCACGTCATCAAACTCCTCAATGTACTCTTTGCCTTCCAGGTCATAGTACTTGATCTTGATACGCTCCTGACGCCACACTTCCTCGCGAATGCCCGGGATGCTGAGGCAGCCCTCATCAAAGCCCCACTCCTCACCAGATTCTTCCAGAATGGTGGGGTTGATGAACGCCTTTTTCACGCCTTTATCTTCTTCGTCCTCGTCCATGAAGGGTTTGGAGTCAATCACAAACAGGCGGATGCTTTTGCCTATCTGCGGCGCGGCCAGCCCTACGCCGTGGGCGTGGTACATGGTCTCAAACATATCTTCAATGAGCTTTTCCAGCTCCGGAGAATCTAAGGGGATGTCTTTGGCCTTGGTGCGCAGCACCGGATCGCCGTAGGCAACTATAGGATAGATCATAAGTATTGTCTGCTCTCTAAATAACTCTGTAAAATAATGGTGGCGCTAATTTTGTCCACGGTAGCCTTGTCGGCGCGGGCTTTTTTGTTCAGTCCGGCGTCAATCATGGTCTGAAACGCCATGCGTGAGGTAAAGCGTTCATCATGGGTGACTATTTTCTTCTCGGGGAACAGCTTCTGCAATTTCCTGACAAAGCCTACCACGTGCTGGGTGTTGTTGGTGTCTGAGCTGTCCAGGCGTTTGGGCATGCCCACCACAAATTCGTCTACCTCCTCTTTCTGCAGGTACTGGGTCAGGAAGGCCAACACATCCTGCGCGTGCACCGTGTCCAATGCCGAGGCAATGATCTGCAGGGGGTCTGTCACCGCCAGTCCCACTCGTTTCACGCCGTAATCAATGGCCAGTATGCGCCCCATGGTTCCCGTTTTTACGTTAGTTTCCTGAATTTGGCCTGTAAACAAAGCAGTCTTTCTGCTGCTATTGGCCACCTTCTTATAAACAAGGCAAAGGTAGCGCATTATTCTGAAAACGTTTCCTCGCCCGGCTTGCCTGTTTCAACCCATTGCTCTTTTCTGTATCTTGGTGGGGAAAACGTAATTATCACCCATGTCTCTTATTTCGTATGGCCGGTCGCTCCGGCTCACTTTTCTGGCTCTGCTGCTGTGGAGCTTTTCTCTCCCCTCTTTTGCCCAAGCCGATTTACAGAAACTAGACGCCTATTACCAGAAAGCCCTTAAAGACTGGAACGTACCCGGCATGGCCATCGCCATTGTGAAGAATGACTCCGTAGTATTTGCCAAAGGCTACGGCGTACGCGACCAACAGAAAGGCGGTGCCGTGGATGCCAACACAATCTTCGGGATTGCCTCCAATACCAAAGCCTACACTGCCGCCGCGCTGGCCATGCTGGTAGACGAGGGCAAACTGAGCTGGGATGATCCCGTGACCAAATATCTGCCTTACCTGCAACTGTATGACCCATATGTAACGCAGCAACTCAACATCAGAGACCTGCTCAGCCACCGTGTGGGTCTTCAGACGTTCAGCGGAGACTTACTTTGGTACAACACCATCTTCAGCCGCAAAGAGATTCTGGAGCGGGCCAAATACCTGAAACCTACCTATCCGTTCAGGGGCGGTTACGGGTACTCCAACCTCATGTTTATCGCCGCGGGCGAAGTCATTGAAGCCATCAGCGGAAAGCCCTGGGAGCAGTTTATCCAGGAGCGCATCTTCAAGCCTTTGGGCATGAACCGCTCTTTCACTTCGGTGAATCAACTGAAAGGGGTAGAAAACGTGACTACGCCACACGGCAACCCTACCACCGAAGGCGGAAAGCCCGTGCCTACTGTGATCACTGCCTGGGACAACTGGAACCCCGCCGCCGGTATCTTCACCAGCGTACTGGAAGACGGCAAATGGCTCAAACTGCAACTAAACCGCGGTACCTACAAAGGCCAGCGCCTGTTCTCTGAGAATGCCTCCCATACCATGTGGACCATGCACAACCCCATGGTGGTGGCGAAGGAGATGGAGAAAATCACCCCTTCCCTGCATTTCAGCGGGGCGGGCCTGGGCTGGATGCTGAACGATTATCAAGGCAAGAAAATAGTGGTGCACGGCGGCGGCCATGAAGGTATGAACAGCCGCACGGTGCTAGTGCCGGAAGAGAACTTGGGCATCGTGATTCTAACCAACAGCATGAGCAGTATCATGGCCCCAATTGCGAACTACACCATAGACCAGTTCCTAGGCATCACCAATGGCCGCGACTGGAGCCAGTTCAATCTGGAGATGGCTGCCAGAGCCCAGGCAGCAGAGAAGGCCGCGCAAGCCAAAATGCGGAAAGAGAAAGCAGCTAAAGTAAAACTCACTCGCGACCTGGATGCCTACGCCGGTACCTACAACAGCCCTCTTTACGGAGATGCGGTAGTGTCTGTCCAGAACGGGAAACTAGTTTTGAGCTTGGTTTCTGCCCCAGCACTGGGAGGCACCCTCTCCCTCTGGAAGCCCGATATCTTTGACCTGGCCTGGAAAAACAACTTCGCATTGATGACGCCCACCAAAGTACGGTTCTTACCTAACCCGGATGGCTCCATCACCGAAATGCGCTTGGACGCCAACAACCCAGATTTCCATTTCTCAGAACTGGAATTCACCCGGGTAGCCAAAGAAACCATCTAAAGATCACTTCATTCTATAAGCAGAGAGCCCCGTCTGGTACGCCCTTGCCGGGGCTCTCTGTTTTGAAGCTATTTTCAGAAAAACTGGCAGAAAGCAGGGACCCCTGTAATAATCTACGCCCCACAGCGACTCATTCTGCATCTTTAACAAATCTCTGTTGCCTTGTACCTTCCGTTGAGCCTCCCTTGTTTTCACTTACCGCAGTGAACCTTTTTTAAACAAGGATTGTGCAACAGGTTCCTCGGTAATATCCTCTAAACCGCATAACAAACCCTAACAAACCTATCTTCATGTCAAAAAAGAGCACACTGGCCATTTTGTTGGCCGCCGCGATGCTAACCCAAGCACAGGCGCAGACAAAAGCCACTCCGGCCAAGAAAGCCACCACTACCACTAAGTCGCAGCAAGGTACCCGCAAACTGGAGACCGTTACCCGCAAAAGCGGCGAACTGGTGATTCCTTACGAGAAGTACCAGCTAGCCAACGGCCTTACAGTGATTGTTCACGAAGACCATTCTGACCCAATCGTGCACGTAGACGTGACCTACCACGTAGGCTCAGGCCGCGAAGAGGTAGGCAAGTCGGGTTTCGCGCACTTCTTTGAGCACATGATGTTCCAGGGATCAGACAACGTAGCCGATGAAGAGCACTTCAAGATTGTATCGGAGGCCGGCGGAACCCTAAATGGAACCACCAACCGTGATAGAACGAACTACTTTGAGACTGTTCCTTCCAACCAGTTAGAGACGGCGTTGTGGTTAGAGGCTGACCGTATGGGCTTTTTGCTGGATGCCGTAACGCAGCAAAAGTTTGAGGTACAGCGCGAGACCGTGAAAAACGAGCGTGGCCAACGCGTAGACAACGCCCCTTACGGTTTGTCTTACGAGAAAGTAAGCGCCGCTTTATATCCGTATGGTCACCCGTATTCCTGGACCACCATTGGGTACATTGAAGACCTGAACCGGGTAAACGTAGATGACCTGAAGAACTTCTTCCTGCGCTGGTACGGCCCTAACAACGCCACGCTTACCGTGGGTGGCGACGTAACCCCAGCCCAAGTGGTGAAACTAGCCGAGAAATACTTCGGCTCTATCCAGCGCGGACCAGAGGTGAAAAACCAGAAACTGCCGGCTCCGGTACTAGCCCAGGACCGTTACATCTCTTATGAGGATAACGTGCGTTTCCCATTGGTGCAAATGACCCTGCCAACCGTGCCGGCCAATCACCCAGATGAGCCTGCATTGGATGTGCTTTCTGACATCATTGGCGGTGGCAGAACGTCTATCATCTACCAAAACATGGTAAAAACGCAGAAAGCCAATCAGGCCGGTGCGTACCACTCTACTTCAGAGTTAGCCGGTGAATTCACGCTTTCAGCGCGGGTGCTGCCTACCCAGAACCTGGCTGATGCCGAGAAACAACTGCGCGAGGCCATTGCAGAGTTCGAGAAAAAAGGCGTGACCGATGAAGACATCGCCCGTTACAAAGCTTCTTATGAGGCCAGCATTATCAACCGTCTGTCCAGCGTATCTGGCAAGACCTCTACCCTGGCCGCTAACCAGTTTATGACCGGTAATGCGAACCACCTCGTGAAGGAAAGACAAGCGGTAAACGCGGTGACCAAAGCTGATGTGATGCGCGTGTACAATCAGTATGTGAAGGGCAAAAAAGCCGTTATCCTGAGCGTGGTACCAAAAGGCAAGTCTGAGCTGATTGCCAAAGCCGACAACTTTAAAGTTGACCCAAGCGGTTACAAAGCCCCGGCTGACCAATACTCTGGCTTGAAATACGTAAAAGCCAAAGACACTTTTGACCGTAGCAAGCGTCCAGCCGCGGGTGCCGTTCCGGCCATCACCGTGCCTCCGTTCTGGAAAGAAAGCCTGGCCAATGGCATCAAAGTAATTGGTGCCAAGTCTGACGAAGTACCAACCGTGACCTTGCTGTTCACCCTGCAGGGCGGACACAAATTGGAGGCCAATGATCCGTCTAAAGCCGGTATCGCTTCATTGACCGCTTCTATGCTGAACGAGTCTTCGCAAAAACTTACTGCCGAGCAAATCAGCACCGAACTGGAGAAATTAGGTTCCTCTATTGGTTTCGGTAGCGGGGCAGAAAGCATGACTGTATCGGTGTCTTCTCAGGTGAAGAACCTGGATGCCACTTTGGCCCTGTTGGAGGAGCGCATGTTCCGCCCTCGTTTTGACGCCGCTGAGTTTGACCGCATCAAGAAACAGCGCCTGGAAGCCATCAGAAACCAGAGCACTCAGCCTACCGTGGTAGCCGATAACGTGTACAACAAAATGCTGTACGGCGAAGGCAATATCCGCGCGATTCCGGTGGTAGGTACTGTAGCCACCGTAGAAAGCATCACCTTGGATGACGTGAAGAAATTCTACGCAAACTACTTCTCGCCCAGCGTGACCAACCTGGTGATTGTAGGTGACGTGGAGAAAACTCAGATCATGCCTAAACTGGCGTTCCTGAACAAGTGGACTCCAAAACAAGTGACTATGCCGTCTGACTTCAAAGCGGCCAGCATTGACAAGACCAAAATCTTCATCGTAGACAAAGAGAAAGCCGCCCAGTCTGAGATCAGAATCGGGTACATGGCGCTTCCGTACGATGCCACTGGTGAGTACTACAAGGCCAACCTGATGAACTACGTGTTGGGCGGGGCCTTCAACAGCCGCATCAACCTAAACCTGCGCGAAGACAAAGGCTACACCTATGGCGCCCGTTCTGGCTTCTCCGGCACCGAGGAGGCTGGTCCGTTCACCGCTTCGGCTGGCGTTCGTTCCAACGCGTCTGATGCCTCTGTAGTGGAGTTCATGAAAGAGATCAAGCGCTTTAGAGAAGAAGGAATCACCGATGCTGAATTAGCCTTCATGAAGAACGCCATCGGGCAGTCTGATGCCCGCCGTTATGAGACTTCGTTCCAGAAAGCGGCCTTCCTGAACAACATCCTGCGCTACAACCTGACGCCTGACTACGTGACGAAGCAGAACGAGATCCTGCAGAACATCACCAAGGAGGAAATCAACGCGCTGGCTAAAAAGTACCTGCCGGTAGACAACATGAGCATCATGCTGGTGGGCGACAAAGCCGCCATCAAACCAGGCCTGGAGAAACTAGGCTACGAGGTGGTGGAACTGGATTCTGACGGAGGCCCAGTATTGGCCAAAGCAGATGCGCCGGCTACCCCGGAAGTGAAGAAAGAAGAGCCTGCCAAAAAAGGCCGCAAAGCCAAAGTGCAAGGCCGCGTTTTCTAAGCTAATCCTCACCGGTTTACCTGCATAAAGTAAATTCATTTTAAAGGCGTTTTCGGGAAAGCATCCCGGAAACGCCTTTTTTTATTACCTATTGTTAATACAATATATAATTGTAATTTATCTAACCTTCTCTAACAAGTTTAATTCTAGTTTATGAGGATTCCGTTGGGATTGTTTTTCGTTTTTTTATCAACCTTCTGCAAGGCACAAAATTTGACAACCCAAATTCCTAACGATCCAGACTCAGCTGTCATCGTCTATAAAGACATAATCAATTTTTGGAAAGCATTTGACCGGAGTAGCCAAGAGGGAAGCCAGGCGTTTGAAAAGTACTACATCAGACCTGGAAGCAATGGTGTAAAGCATTTTATTGACCATAATAGAATAGTGAATGCAGATTCCCTTTTTGGAACGGTTCAAAGAAAGCGGACGGATTATCTCAGGGTTCGTGACCAAACCCTAAGTATAGAGAAAGCAGTGCCACAGTGTAAAGCAGCTTATTATGCCTTTGAGTACCTATATCCTAAGGCAAAATTCCCACCGTTGTATTTCGTTATCGGACGGTTTAACACTGGAGGAGTTTCCCTTAAGACTGAGCAAATAATTGGCGCTGAAATGAATGAGCTTTCAAATATCCCTTATTTAGTTGCTCACGAACTTGTTCACGCAAACCAGAATATTCCATACAAGTATAAAATCTTGCTGGAGCAATGTATTATAGAGGGAAGTGCAGATTTCCTGGGGGAATTGATTTCCGGGAAAGTTGCTTCTCAAGAACCTTACAGATATGCAGAAGGCAGGGAAGCAAGCCTGAAGAAGGACTTTCTGGGAGACATGGAGTTAGGCGAAAATGATGATTTTGCGAATTGGTTATATGCCGGGAAAAGAAAGGATGACAGACCTGCGGATATGGGTTACTATATTGGTTATGCCATTACCAAAGCATATTATGAAAAAGCGGCCGACAAGAAGAAAGCGGTTTATGACATCTTGAACATTCAGGACTGCAAAGAATTCCTAAAAAAGAGTGGGTATCAATTTGATAAATAAAACCTCAAGCAATAGAAGTTAAAGCACACCAAAGCGCGCCCTAGCCTAGGCATATAATTGAAACCGAACGGGTAACTTCTATCTTATTTCAGAATTAAAGAGTACCTAAGCTGCACTCTGTTATGGCAAGACTTCTCCTTTTCTGCGCCTTTGTTTTTCTGGTGGCCGGGCTCAACGCCTGTTCCTCAGACCCGGCTTTGCAGTTTGAGCAGCCACAGCCTTTGACCGGCACGGAAGAAGCATCCTTCCCGAAGGCGCTTTGGGGACAGTATTTCAACGCCCAGGACTCCACCACCCTCCTGCTCACGTCCTCGGCGCTGGTCCAGAAAATGCAGTTTGTTTCGCCCGCGGCGATTCAGGAGCTAACAGATGACTCTATTCCCTACAGACTGGAAAATGGCCGGCTCTTCCGCAAAGATCTCCCCGAAGGATTGCCCATCGTGCGCCGCACCCCAGACTCGCTTTACCTGCAGGTGACCATCCTGGATACGCTTTTCGCACAAAACGCCACCCACCAGCTACGGTCCTTCAAAGGCATGTATTTCCTGAACCAACAGATTGAGCCCAACCGCTGGAAGGTTTTCTGCCTGAGCAGCCAGGGCCGCAAGCACATTAGGCTGCAGTACCTGGACGACTCTGTGGACCGCGCGAAACTGGAGGAGATAATCCCCCTGCGCGAAACCGACAAAGTGTTCCTGGCCAATCCCTCCCCAAAGGACCTCCGCAAGTTTCTAAGGCAAGGCGGCTTCCGGCAAAGGGAAACCTACACCCGCGTGGCCCAACTTTAGAAAAGTTAATCTGTTTTCCGCTTCGCTGTCTTGCCAAAAAATTCCTCTAACTGGTTTTAAAGCCGATTTAAAGAAAACAGGCTAAAAACCTTCACGCAGTTGCATTCCCGCTGGCGCGAGCTTGCAGCTTGTGTCCGCACGCATTCCCAATCCTCTAGTGTTCCTTGCTTTTAAGAGTCTTGGCATGCTGGTCAACTTCAATAAAGCTCCCCACCAATTGTCATCTTGGAAAGACCTTGTGGGCGAAGAAAAGCAGTGATTTACCGCCATTACTGTTGGCCCACAAGATCCTTTCAGGATGACAGAAGAGAAAAGTTTATTTTCTGGCATGCGTGCGGAGACGAGCTGCAAGCTCGCACCAGCGAAGGTTTGTCTTAACCTGCGTGAGTGATTTGCTACAAGAGAAGCCTGCTTCGCTTTCGGTCTATTTTTCAGAAAACACCTTAAAAGCTCTTACGCAGTTGCAGGCCCGTATAGAAGTTGCGGCCGGGCGCGGCTTGGAAATAGCGGTTCCCGAAGGCGTTCAAGTCATTGCCCAAGCTGTAATCACGGTCAGTGGCATTCTCTACTCCACCGTACACATCCAGGTGCCAGGTCTTCGCGAACGTGCGCCGGAAACCTGCTCGGCTGCCCAGGATAAAGTAATCTGGCGCATAGACCATATTGGCATCGTTCAGGGGGATTTCATCTGAGTAGTTGGTGGTGGCATTGAGGTAAAGGCCTAGTTGGCTTTCCACGTCAAGACCAGCCACCGCCACGTGCGGCGCGGTGCCGGTGAGGCGATTACCCGAGAAGTCGTTCTCATTCTGCTGGTAGTTCAGGAACCGGAAACGATTGTAGGTGTAGGTTCCCCAGAGCCGCAGTAAGCTGAGCGCCTCTTTGGGTGCCTGCACAAGCGCATATCCGGCTGCTACTTCCACACCCTGCTGTCTGGTGGTGCCGGCGTTTGCGAACACGGCTACGCCGGAAGGGGTGGTGCGGCTCACGATGGTTTCCTTCAGCTTGAAATGGAAGGCAACCACATCATACGTGAAGCGCTGGTTGAACAGGCCTCCTCTTACCCCAGCTTCATAGTTAGTTCCGCGCTCGGGTTGCAAAGAAAGGTTGATGCTGGCATCTGACGGACGCACCTCGGCCTCGGTGGGTGGCGAGAACCCGGCGCTCACGCTAGCGTGCGCCGACAACGAGGGTGAGATCACTTTCACCAGGCCTACTCGGGGAGAGAACTGCGCATCAATCTTGCGAGTCTGCTCATAATTTGGGTTGGTAGCGGCCTCTGATACCCGGGCGATGTCATAGCGCAAGGAGTTTAGGCTGGCTCCCAAGGTAAGCAGGAAGTTGGAAGGCAAATCCACTTCGGCCTGGCCAAAGACAAAGCCTTCTTTCACGGTTACTTCATCGTCATAATTCAAAGGACCGGGGGTACCGGCGTTATTCACGTATTGGCGCGCGTTGATGAAGCGGCGCTGTCCTTCGGCGCCCAGAGTGAAGCGGGTGGGCAGGCTGGCGACCTCGGTGCGGTACGTGGTGCGGGTACGCGCTCCGAAACTTTGGTTCACGTTCCGCTCATAATCGGTGACGAAGGGGTGGTTCAGGAAGCTGAACACGCCGAACAGAGAGGTGGTGTTGCTCCAGCGTTCGTTGAACTGATAGTTATGCACAAAGCCCAGGTTCAGCCCTTCCACATTAAGTGAGGCGTTCTGGTCTTTGTTCAGCTGGCGCGCTGCCCGCGGGTTGGCCGCAAACTGTTCCCGCGTAAGGGCACCAGGTAGCTCATAGAACAGGTCAGAGTACAAGGCGTGAAAAGAGAGGGTTTGCTTCTGGTTTGGGAAAAACTGCCCCGAAAGGAGCACGTTCTTGCGGTCCAGGGCACTTTGCTCTCGGTAGCCGTCCAGTGTCTGCCGGTCGTAGCGCAGAAGTAGATTCGATTTCTCGGAGGCCACGCTGGCGGCGGCAAATCCCCGGCGCAGGCCGTAAGAACCTACTTGCCCACCCGCCATGACACTGCTTTCTATGGGTTTTGCCGTTTCCAACAGAATGGTGCCGCCCGTACCGGCACCGTACACACTTCCGGCTGGACCTTTGATGACTTCTATGTTCCCGATCATGCCCGGGTCCAGCATGTTCAGCGGAATGGTACCGTTTGCTTCCACCAGCGGCACTTCGTTCAGGTAGACCTTCACGTTTCGCACGCCATAAGGTGCCCGCAACGAACTTCCCCTGATGGAGATGCGGTAACTGGCAGTAGCCCGCTCTTCCATGCGCACTCCGGGTAGAGTATTGAGGGCCGGCACCAACGTAGTTTGGGAAAACCGTTCCAAGTCACGAGTAGACAGTAGTCCGATGGCGCCAGCGGTTTCCTGCAACGGTCTCCGGGTCTCGTAACCCCTCACCACTACTTCCTGCAGGTTCACAGCCAGAGGCTCTAACAAGATCACCAACTGCTTCCGGCTCTGCGGTACCACCAATTTCTGCAAGCGGTGGCTTGTGACGCGCTGCACCAGTAGCGTATCAAAGCGGGAAGCCAATACAATCCTGAACTGCCCCGAAGCATCCGTTAGAACCTGGCTCCCGGTGATGGCCTCACTTACCAAGGCACCCTCCAATGGTTGCTGGCTACGCGCATCCAGTACGCGTCCGTTTACAGTTACTTGCGCAAAAGCGGGCAGAAAAGAGATTAGGAGAAGAAAAGAGAAAAGATATTTCATGGGTAAAAAGAAAGAAAGACACAGGGCTTAGGAGTTCAGGAACAACCCTCATCCTACTCGTGCCTGGCATTTGGTACGTTGCTTACGAAATCTGCGACTAACAGACGGTACAAACCTATGAAAAAAGTATCATCCGGTTTTCAGCCATTGGGTTGGAGAGCACCAACTGTCTTATGCCCGAGGAAGAGGCTTAACTCAGCGCCCTCAATGTCCACTTCTACATACTTTGGGTGATAACGGCTTATCTCCTCTTGCAAAAGCCAGTTCTGTTATCTGTTAAAATCAGTGATAAACCGTATGTTTAAAGATATAGAAGCTCGGTAACTGGAGTGCTTCTGTTTAGAAAGTGGGCCGCTGCATCCAAGAGGTTGTTTCGTGAAATGTATAGTCAAGCAGAAATGAATGAATTTAGACCAGATTATTGATAACATCTTTTTGCTCCCTAATGCCTCAAAATCTGCCCTCAAAGAGAATTTTGTAGAAGTACAGTACCCGAAGGGTTCCATTTTGTTGAGAGCCGACAAGGTTGAGAAGAACATCTATTTTATTAAACAAGGGATTGCCAGGGCTTTTTCAAACCTAGGAGACACCGACATTACCTTTTGGTTTGGCAGTGAAGGGGCTCCTATTCTTTCCATGAGAAGCTATGTTGAGAACAGGAAAGGATATGAAAACATTGAGCTGCTGGAAGACTGTATCTTGTTTGAATTGAAAACCGCAAACCTGAAAAAGCTCTTTCTTGAAGACGTGCATATCGCAAATTGGGGGCGGAGATTTGCTGAGCAAGAGCTGATCAAAACAGAGGAACGCCTCATTTCAAGGCAGGTCCGGACCGCATCAGAGAGATACAGGCAATTGATCAAAGATCATCCAGATCTAATCCAAAGAGTTCAGCTAGTACACATTGCCTCTTATTTGGGCATCACCAGAAACAGCCTGAGCAGAATCAGGGCAGAAATTGTTTAGTCTTTCGTTTTTTACCATTTGGTAAATGTACCGCCAGCCTAAATCCAGACCTTTGTCGAAAAAAGTATGAACTGGATTATTCTGATCATTGCAGGAATGTTTGAAGTAGCTTTTGCTTCCTGTTTAGGAAAAGCGAAAGAAACCACCGGAAGTACCATGTATATGTGGTATGGTGGTTTTTTAGTTTCGTTGACAATGAGTATGTTACTGTTGATGAAAGCTACCCAAACCCTACCAATAGGTACCGCTTATGCCGTCTGGACAGGGATTGGTGCGGTAGGCACGGCCATCATAGGAATACTGGTTTTTAAAGACCCAGCCACCTTCTGGAGAATCTTCTTTCTTGCCACCCTTATAGGTTCTATCATTGGCTTGAAGTCAGTATCTCACTAGATTTAAGCTCCACATTTACCTTGTATGAGCCCCAGCCAACAGATGGCCTCATGCACAAGGAAAATGAGCAGCGCATAAAGGCACCTTCAAAATGCTATAACTGTGTAAACTATATAAGATTACTATTATGAGCGAGAAACTTGAAACTTCAAAAACATCGGGTGCCCATTACCAGCTAAGTAGGTTAATAGGGGAATGGGAAGGCACTACCAAAACTTGGTTTGACCCTAGCAAATTAGAGGACGAATCGCCGGTAAGCGGAACAATGAAACCCATATTAGATGGAAGGTTCATCCTGCATGAATACAAAGGCAGCTTTGGTGATCAACCTATTACGGGCATGGCCATTTATGGCTACCACCTGGAACTAGGTAAATTCCAAAGTGCCTGGATTGACTCCTTCCATAACGGGTCGGCCATTATGTTTTCAGAAGGCCAGAAAGCCGCAAAAGATATGTCTGTCTTGGGCAGCTATGCTTACGTGACGCCAGAAATGGAACAGCACTGGGGATGGCGAACAAGTATTGAGTTCCCCAGCGATGAGGAAGTAGTGATTACCGCCTATAACATCTCTCCGGATGGCCAAGAGTCCAAAGCCACTGAAACTGTTTACAAAAAGGTAAATTAACTCCGGAGTAAAAGCCGATCTCAAACCCTGTAAGGCATCAAACACCTTTACCTTTTTCGTTCGTGGAGAAGAAAAACTCCAGCTTCTACCTATGCGGACAAAGGGGCGAACAGTAAGAGAAAGGCGGTAAAGTAGGTACACTGGTAACCTTTCTCGAAAAGAAGTCTTCTGTAGTGATTTAGATATCCTAAAACCTCAAACTATGCAAAGGAAAGCGTACACCGCTGAAGGAGCCGTTTCTGTTGGGCCCTACTCACATGCCGTTGAAGCCGGAGATCTGGTTTATTTATCTGGCCAAACTCCCATAGATTCAACTACCGGAAAGTTGGTACAAGGAGACATTGGGGCACAGACAGAGCAATGCTTTAAGAACCTGTTTGAGGTACTACGTTCCGCCAACTTAACGCCCGAGCACGTGGTAAAAGTAAATGTATTCTTAACAGACATGGCCAACTTTGAAGCCATGAACCAAGTGTATGCTCAGCAGTTTTCAGCGCCTTTTCCGGCCCGTACCACTATTGGCGTAGCAGGGTTGCCCTTGGGTGCGCAGGTTGAGATAGAAATGATAGCCAGAAGAAGCTAACAGAACCCTTCTGGCTATCTAAAATGGTGTTATATTTATAGGAAATAGTCTTTCCACTTCTTTCCTATGTCGCTACTTTACGGTCTCAGGGTTCTGCACTTTTCTCTGGTTTTGATAGCGGTTTCGCTGCTTTCGTTTACGGCCCTGGGCAGGCAAAATCGGGCGAAAATAGCGGCAGAGATAGAGCAGTCCATGCGCACTAAGTTGCTGAACGTGTGGTATCCCAGAAACATAGACAAGCAGCATGGCGGCTTCCTGAGTTCTTTCGCCTATGACTGGCAACCCACCGGATCTCAGGACAAAATGATCGTTACCCAGGCGCGCCATACCTGGTCCAACGCCATCGCCTCACAGCTTTACCCCAAAGAAGCGCATTATAAAACGGGGGCCCGTCACGGCTTCGCTTTTCTCCGCAATGTTTTCTGGGACAAGAAGAACGGAGGCTTTCACACGCTGGTAAACCGGCAGGGCCAGGTTATCCGCCGGGGGGTTGCGGAGAAGGAAGCCTACGGAAACGCCTTTGCGTTGTATGCCTTATCGGCGTACTACAAAGCTACCGGTGACAAAGAGGCCCTGGCACTGGCGCAGGAAACGTTCCGGTGGTTGGAGAAGCAAAGCCATGACCCGGTCCACAAAGGCTATTTCCAACACCTTAAACTGGAGGGAACGCCCATCGTTCGGCCCGATACCATTCCCTCCACGGCAGACCTGGGCTACAAAGATCAGAACACCTCCATCCATTTACTGGAGGCTTTCACCGAACTCTACCAAATCTGGCCCGATCAACTGGTACGCCAGCGGCTGGAGGAAATGCTATTCCTGATCCGGGACAAAATTACCACGCCGCAAGGGTACATGGTGCTATTTTTCCACCCTAACTGGACGCCCGTCTCTTTCCGGGAAGCTGATAAAGAAACCATTCTGCGGCACCGCTACCTGGACCACGTGTCCTTCGGGCATGATGTGGAGACCGCTTACCTCATGCTGGAAGCCTCGCACGTGCTGGGCCTGAAAAACGACACCACCACGTTGCGGGTAGCCAAACGGATGGTGGACCATGCGCTGCGCACTGGCTGGGACACGGAGAAAGGCGGCTTCTATGACGAGGGTTATTATTTCAAAGGAGACACCCACCTCACCATCATCAAAGACAGCAAGAACTGGTGGGCCCAGGCCGAGGGTCTCAACGCGCTCCTGCTCATGGCCGATCTCTTCCCCCAAGACCAGATGCAGTATTACCAGAAATTTGAGACGCTCTGGCGCTATATCAACACCTACCTCATTGACCAGGAACACGGCGGCTGGTACGCGGGCGGCCTGGACAAAGAGCCCCAGCAGAAGACGGCCCTGAAAGGCCATATCTGGAAAGGCAACTACCACCAGCTCCGCGCCATGGCCAATTGTGTGGCGCGTTTAAAGCACGAAAACCATAAAATACCCCAAAAACAGAAATAGCGATACTACCTGTATGAGAAAAACCTTACTCTTTTCTTTCCTGATCTTCAGTCTGCAATGCTTGGGCCAGGGCTTCGCGCCGGTGAACCCCAATGCCACGCCCGAGGCTAAAAAGCTTCTTGCGTATTTATATGAAATCAATGGGAAGTACCTCCTGTCTGGGCAGCACAACTACAACGAGACACCCAACAAGTTCTCAGAAATGGTGGTCGCCCGCACCGGCAAACAACCGGCCATTTGGGGGACTGACTTTATCTGGCGCGGCACCCAAGACCCCGGCGCGGAGATCGTGCAAGAGGCCATTCAGAAACATCAGCAGGGGCATATTGTCACGCTGATGTGGCACGCCGGTCGGCCCATTGACACGCCTCCTTTCCGCTGGAAAGAAAGCATCCAGGGCGAACTCACGGATCAGCAGTGGAAAGAACTCACCACGCCCGGCACCGCGCTGCACAAGGTGTGGTTGGCGCAGGTAGACCAAACCGCCGAGTACCTCAAGCAACTGCAGGCGGCCAACGTACCGGTGCTTTGGCGTCCATACCACGAGATGAACGGCGTCTGGTTCTGGTGGGGCGACAAGAAAGGCAAAGACGGCTACCAGAAACTCTGGACCATGCTCTATGACCGCTACACGCACCACCACAAACTCAACAACCTGCTCTGGGTCTGGAACGCCAACGCCCCGCGTGACATCCCCAAAGACGAGGCCTTCTCCTACCACCTCTTCTATCCTGGCGCCAAATACGTAGATATTCTGGCCACCGATGTCTATAATTTCGATTACGAGCAGAAAGACTATAACGAGCTGCTGGCCCTGGCCAAAGGCAAACTGATCACCCTTGGGGAGGTAGGCGAACTCCCCAAACCCGAAATCCTGCAAGTACAGCCCAAATGGTCCTGGTTTATGGTATGGGCCAACTGGATAGAAACCCACAACACCCCTGAGCGGGTGAAAGAAGTTTACAACCTACCCCAGACCCTGACTTTGGATGAACTGCCTGCTACCAAAAAGTAAGCCCCTATCAAAGGATTCTCTCTTGACGGGAATGCATACCCTCGCCTTAATCAAAGCCTGCGTTTACGCACTTATTTTCAGAAAACAGACCCGAAACGAACCTTCTAAAACCCAATGATCAAAAAACTACTCAAAAGAGCCTCCTGCCTGACAACTGTGGCGGTGCTGACCCTGCAAGCACCCGATGCGCTCGCCCAGGCCAACACCAGCGGTGGCTTACGACTGAACGAACTAGAATACCTGGAGATGCCAGGCTTGAACGTGATGTTGGCCCACGACTTCTACCCCGAAAGCCACCAAGGCGGCGTGGGCATTATCCAGAACGGCTTGCGCATTGGTACCAACGGCGATCTTCGCCTAGAGCCTACGCCCGGTCAATGGCAACCAGTGCCCAAGGTAGGTCCGCGGGTGGTGGACAAAGCCACCCAAACCATCAGCGTGCGGATGCAGTACCCAGACCCTGACAAAAACCGCAAAGGCTTCAACCCCATCATCTACCCCGATCTGAATTTCGCCTACGAGGTGAAGGTGCGGCCTGAGGGCAAGAACTTCCGCATCATCGTGGATTTAGACCAACCCCTGCCCGATGCCTGGATTGGCAAAGTGGGCTTCAACTTTGAGTTGTTTCCGGGCATTTTGTTCGGGAAGAGCTATTATATGGATAAGCAGTTCGGCATTTTCCCGCGTCAACTGAACGGCCCCGGTTTTTACGATGCCTCCAAAGAATACCAGACCACGCCGCTGGCAACGGGTCAGCAACTGACCATTGTGCCCGAAGACCCTCGGCAAACGCTCACCATACAGAACGTGACTGGTGAAAGTCTACAATTGATTGACGGACGGGCGCAGCACAACAACGGCTGGTTTGTGGTTCGGTCACTGGTGAAGAAAGGCGCTTCTAAAGGCGCCATTGAATGGCTTGTATCGCCTAATGCCATCGTTGGTTGGAAGTATGATCCGGTGGTGCAAATCTCGCAGGTGGGCTACCATTCCAAGCAGCAGAAAGTGGCTGTTATTGAGCTGGACAAAACCGAAACGCAGCGCCATCCGGTGACCTTGTACCGCATTAAGGAAACCGGCGGGCTGGAGAAAGTGCTAGAAACGCAGCCCAAAGAGTGGGGCAAGTTCCTGCGCTACCATTACCTGCAGTTTGATTTCACTAAGGTAGAGCAGCCGGGCATGTACAAAGTGCAGTACGGCACTTATGAAACCAGTCCGTTCCAGATTAGTGACCAAGTATACAAACGGCACGTATGGCAATCGGTGATTGAGACGTTTTTGCCGGTGCAGATGTGCCACATGCGCGTGAACGACCGCTACAAAGTATGGCACGACGCCTGCCACCTGGACGATGCCCGCATGGCGCCCCTCAACCACAACCACTTTGACGGCTACATCTCCGGACCTAGCACCTTGACCAAATTCCAGCCCGGTGAGCACGTGCCCAACCTAGCCGTGGGCGGCTGGCACGATGCTGGTGACTATGACATGCGGGTTGAATCTTTAGCGGATGAAATACGGATTTTATCGCTCGCTTTTGAAGAATTCAAGGTAAAGTACGACAACACCAGCATTGACCAGAATCTGAAAATAGCCGAACTGCACCGCCCTGACGGCAAGAACGACATCCTACAGCAGGTAGAACACGGCGCCCTTTCCATCGTAGCCGGTTACCGCAATCTAGGCAGATTGTACCGCGGTATCATTGAACCATCTTTACGCCAGTACACCTTGCTGGGCGAGGCCTCCACCCAAACCGATGAAGTAGTATTTGATCCTGCCAAGGCTCCTAAGCCACTCCCGGAGATCGGGCAGAAAGGCGCCCCGGATGACCGTTGGGTGTTCACCGAGGAAAACCCCGGCCGGGAACTGCAAGTGGCTTCCTGCTTAGCCGTAGCTTCCCGCGCCCTGAAAGGCTACAATGATTCTTTGTCTACCCACTGTCTGCAGATTGCCCAGGAACTGTGGGACCGCACCATAGAGAAAGACAAAATGCAGCGCGTGAATGCCGCCGCCGAGTTGCTGCTGTCCACCAAGGATAAGAAGTACGCCAACTGGCTCGTAGACAACACCCAGGACATTACCAAAAACATCGGCCGCACGGGCTGGGTGATTGGCCGCACCTTGCCGCTCATCAAAGACAAGAAATACAAAGCCTCGGTGTTGGCGGCAGTGGCCAGCCACAAGAAAGTAGTAGAAGAGCAGGAGAAAAAGACCCCGTACGGTATGCCATATGAGCCCGACATCTGGGGTGCCGGGTGGGGCATTCAGAACTTCGGGGTACAGCAGTATTTCCTGCATGCCTCCTACCCCACCATCTTCCCGAAAACCTACATGCTGCACGCCATGAACTTCGTGCTGGGCGTGCACCCGGGTTCCAACGTGTCGTCCTTCGCCTCGGGCGTGGGTGCCAAATCGTTGACCACCGCCTACGGAAACAATCGCGATGAATGGTCTTACATCCCCGGAGGCGTGGGTTCAGGCACGGCCCTCATCCGTCCAGACTTCCCCGAGTTGCTGCACTGGCCGTACCTCTGGCAACAAACCGAATACGTGATCGGTGGCGGTTCTTCTGATTACATGTTCCTGATTTTGGCCGCAGACCATTTATTGAGCAAATAACCTTTCATATCTTTCTACCACAGAAAAGCCCGGAGACACGTCTTCGGGCTTTTCTGTTTTGCGGCTGTTTTCTAAAAAACGAGTAAGAAACCAAACATCGTACAAAACACTCTTGCTAAATGTGAGTTTTTGATACCTAGCTTTGATGTACCCTCCTGCTGGCACGTCTTCTTCCCTCGGCATGCACAAAAAGCAAAAGTGGAAAGCTGTTTTAAACACCTTTTCATCAAACAAGCTCTAAAACAGGTGCTAGCCTTTACTTAGTTTTAAGTAATTAACAGATTATCAGCTAAATATAACTAACATCCAAAAATATTTAGGTATATTCAATGATCAATTTCAACCTCCCCCTCTGGTTCATCAAACGAGTTAAAACAGCCCACAATCCCTCCATCAGCTGCTTTTAACCCGGTATTTCCCTATGACTCAGGCATTCTCTACAAAACAATCGCAGAGAAACTGAAAACAGCATTTCTAAGAGTAGGCATTGACCAGATCACCATGAAAAAGATTATCCTCGCCATGACCTTATTGTTCCTGGCTTCAACTTGTTATAGCCAGACAATCATAACTCCTAAGCCTACCCAGGAGACTCCTCCCAAAGGCACGAAAGAGTATTACCTCTACAAAAGCAAAGTAAAGAAGATAAAAGGCTTGATTTTTACCCCGGTAGGAGCAGGCCTCATAGTACTTGGGGCAGGGATGGCTTGGGCAGAAACAGCCAATGCCATTACTACTATCGGTCAGGATGAAGCAAATGGTACTGCTGCCGGATTTGTGGTAGTAGCAGGACTAGTATCCATGATTGGTGGCACTATCTCTTTTATTTCCGCCGGTCAAAATAAGAGGAAAGCCAGGTCTTTGGCGGTAGGGTATGAACAGGTTCCCTCACTACAACCAGGAAATGCCATAACCAAGAGAGTGCCCACCGTGGGCTTAAAGGTTGCTTTTTGAAGTTTCTATTTCAAGGTAGGTTAAGATAGAAAGGTCTAAACAGTATTTTGAAAGACTAGGCGCTTAAAGACCGCATTATGAAAACAATTATCTTTTCTATAGCTCTTCTATTTTTAGCCTCTACTACTTACAGTCAAACTCAAAAAGGAAGGACGCTTGCTCAAGAGTATTATTTGCAGAAAAGTAAATCAAAAAGGTCGGGCGGCTGGACCCTTACCGGACTTGGCTTGGGATTGATGGGCGCAGGGATAGTAGCCGCCACCAGTAGCTCCTCCCTCTTTGGCAGTTCTAGAGATGGGGAAGGTGATATTCTCTTTGGGGGCATACTGGCAACTACTGGGTTTCTTTCTCTGGTTGGAGGTGGCATTTCCTTTATCTCTGCCGGACACAACAAAAGGAAAGCGATGTCTCCCGAGTTCAGCCATACTTCAATTCCTGTGCCCCAACATGGGGCATTAATGACCACGACGGTCCCCACAGTGGGTGTAAAGGTTAAATTTTGAAGCTTCTACTTCAAGTTGAAGAACGCTAGAGAGAACTTGACATTTCCCAGGTATGAAAACCATCTTTCTTTTCATAGTTCTTTGCCTTTTGACTATGGAAGCCCATAGCCAGGTAGCCCCAGATTCCACTCTCCGAGATGTGTACACCCCTTCTCAGGAACAAAAATTAGCCAAAAGTAAGTCGCAGAGAACCTTTGGCTGGATTCTGTTAACCGGAGGTGTAGGACTGATAATTGCAGGAGGTTCCACTTATGATTTGAATATTAACTTATATGGAGGAAAGGCAGATAAGGTGGACAACACACTTCCGGGAGCACTACTAGTGGCGGGTTTAATCTCCACTATTTCGGGGGTGGTTCAACTAAGAATTGCAAGTCGTAGTAGGGAGGATGCCTTGTCTTTGATACTACACCAAGAGAGAATTCCTACTCCTCAACAGAGTGCTTTATCTTCAAAGGCGGTTCCAACAGTGGGCTTACAGGTAAGATTTTAAAGGTGGAACATCTAGAAAGGTGATATAAACAATGTAAGAAGTGCGACACGACAGAAAAGCGAATCTGCCAAGGTTAACTATGATTTGATACCTCTTACCCCAATAAGAGCTTGATAGCCAAAATACCCTCACCGGTAGGTATTGAAATTGCTTCTGAAGCTTCCCCCTGGGCTTAAACATTGTTTATACACCTAACAGGCATGCCATGAAATCTATCCTCTTCTCCACGGTTCTTCTTTTTGTAATAACAACTTCCTATTGCCAGAGCGTTACAGAAAAAACATATTCTCAAGAATACTACTTGCAGAAAAGTAAATCTCAAAAGAAGCTTGGCTGGATACTTACAGGAGGTGGTCTTGGTTTGGCAGTTGGCGGATTTATAACGCTCACCGCTCATAATTCCCTTTGGAACCCTAAAGAGCCCCAAACTACCATTGGGGCTACCATGACCATGATAGGGTTGACCTCCATGGTGGTAGGAGTGTTCCCCTTTATTTCTGCCAAATCTTATAAGCGTAAAGCCAGGTCTGTAACAATAGGCCCTACCCATATATCCTTACCTCACCCAGGGACAGCAGTCACTAAGGCAGCTCCAGCGGTAGGCGTGCAGATTTCTTTTTAAAGCTTAAATCACAAGTGGGCAAATAGGAGCATAATTCTTACTCCAACAACTATACTGAGCAAACGCATATGAAAACAGCTATCATTTTTCTTCTACTTTCATTCATAGTCACTACTGCTTACAGCCAGGCAAGTTCCGCTCCCGTCTTAATCCCAGACACTGCTAGCCATACAAAAGAGTACTATCTAAAGAAAAGTGAATCGCAAAGAGCTGTTGGTAGGACCTTAATCATTGGAGGAGCGGTATTACTTGCGGTAGGTTTTGGAGCATCGGTAAGTACAGGATTGAATGGAACTGGAGATAATGGATTTTCAGGCCTGCTACTCGGAGGTAGCCTAGTCTCATTTCTGGGTGGTATCGCCTATGCAGTTTCTGCAAAAAGCAACAGGGAAAAAGCACTATCTGCCACAGTGGGCCATGTCCGGTATCCCCAGTCCTTGCACGGAGCTCTTCCTACCCAATCGGTACCTACATTGGGCCTGAAAATCACCTTTTAAGTTCCTGATAGCTTCTATCGGCTAATTCACTGAAGCACCTATTCTACCGCAGAGCACCCCAGAACAAAAGCAAAACAAGGCTGTTACGATAACACACCTCTTTCCCAAAGAAAGGCATCATCGGCAGACAGCATGAAAATCTTACTCACCGGCACTACAGGGTACATTGGGCAGAGCTTGCTGCCGGCGCTGTTGAAAGACGGCCATGAAGTGGTGTGCTGCGTGCGCGACCGGAACAGGTTTGATGAAAGCAAATACGCCTCAGAAAAGCTGCAGGTCATTGAGGTGGATTTCCTGGACCAGGCCTCGCTGGCGGTGATCCCAGATGACATTGACGCGGCGTATTATCTTATCCACTCCATGTCGGCGGAGGGCGAGGACTTTGAGAAGTTGGAGCGCACCACGGCCCTTCATTTCAGGGACAGAATTCAAAAAACGGCCGCAAAACAGGTCATCTACCTGGGTGGCATCACCAATGACGAAAAGCTGTCCAAGCACCTGCACTCCAGAAAAGCGGTAGAGGAAATCCTGGCCTCGGGCACGTATCACCTGACCACGCTGCGGGCCGGCATCATCCTGGGCTCGGGTAGCGCCTCGTTTGAGATCATGCGCGACCTGGTGGAAAAACTACCCGTCATGATTACACCCAAGTGGCTCAACACCAAATCACAGCCCATTGCCATCCGGAACGTCATTGAGTACCTGGCTGGGGTGCTAGGCAAAGAAGAGTTGTATGACCAAAGCTTTGACATTGGCGGGCCCGATGTGCTTACTTACAAGGAGATGCTCCTGGGTTTTGCGAAGGTGCGGGGCTTGAAACGGACCATCATCATTGTGCCGGTCATGACGCCCAAACTGTCCTCCTACTGGCTGTATTTTGTCACGTCCACCTCGTACACGCTGGCCACCAACCTGGTGCAGAGCATGCGCGTGGAGGTCATTTGCCAGGACAACCGGCTGAAAGAAATCTTGGGCATCACGCTGCTACCCTATGATACCGCCATCAAACTGGCTTTTGACCGCATCCAGAACGAGGGCGTGATTGCCAGTTGGAAAGACGCTTTGTCCAGCAACGTGCTCAATGAGGGAATCTCCAAGCTGCTTACCGTGCCCACCTTTGGGTGCTTCACCGACAAACGCGAGGCCGAAGTAACCCAGGTAGACAAATCGGTGCACAAGATCTGGTCCATCGGGGGCGAGAACGGTTGGTATTACGCCAACTGGCTCTGGAAACTGCGCGGGTTTATTGACAAGCTGTTTGGCGGCGTGGGTCTGCGGCGCGGCCGAAAGAACAGCACCATGATCCACGCCGGTGAGTCGCTGGATTTCTGGCGCGTGCTCTACGCCGACCGCGAAGAAAAACGCCTCCTGCTCTACGCCGAGATGAAGCTTCCCGGCGAGGCCTGGCTGGAGTTCAAGATCATCGGGCAGACGCTTTACCAAACCGCCACCTTCCGGCCCCTGGGGTTGTGGGGTCGGTTGTACTGGTACTCGGTGCTGCCGTTTCACGCCTTTATTTTCAGCAACATGCTCAAACGCATTGCCGCCTGAACAAACCCAGTTTTAAGCCCGAATCCGGGAAAACGGGCCTAAAACCACTTGAACTTATTTCTGCTCAGGGTACAGAATGGCGTAGCTCACGTCCTGGAAATAGCGGGATAGGTAGCGGGGCACCACGTTGAACTCAGGGCGGTATGAGACGGTATGCGGCCTGCCCAGCACCACGGTGAACAAATCATTCTGGGTGACCTCCTTGGCCAGCGTTGGGAAATTGTCCCAGTTCTCGTACAGCTCGTAGCTGATGTTCACGGTGTAGCGGTCCTGGTCCTGCACAAATTTCTCCAGCGTTTGCAAGGTCCCTTTCGCGCCCAAGATCCTGATTCTGGCGCCGGCTCCTTTGGCGAGTTGCAGAATGGTGTTCACCCAGTAGGGGAATCCTGCCTCCCGCTCAGAGTTGCGGGGCACCACCACCACAATGGTCTGAATGGTATTCAAAGGGTCGCAGAACTTACAGAAAATGGTCTGCACGGTGGTGTGGTTTACCACTCGGTTCAGGATACTGCCCCAAAACCACTCGCGGGCGCTCAGTTTGCCGTTCCAGGCCATTACCACCTCCGTGATCCGCAGCTCCCGCACCGCCCTGATGATGCCGTTGCCCACGTTAATATCTACCCGGTACACCGGCCGGATGATTTCGGGGTCCTCGGTCACTTCATGGATGACGGAGGCCACATCGCGTTGGTGCAGCTTGATCTTATCCTCGGGGTTATGGTGCTCTGAGACCACCACCAGCGGCAGCAAGGGTTCCGGCGCAATGGGGTTCTTGATGAGCAGCGAGAAATCCAGGAGGCGTTTCAGGTGCTCCATGTTTTCCACCGGAATCAGGATCCGCTCGTCGCCTTCGGTACCTTCCGGTACTTTGTCAGCCATAGCAATGGCAATCTTCCGGCCGGCTTTCTCGGCCACAATACTACTGACGAGACAGGAAACCAGAATCAACAGAATGGTACCGTTCAAAGCCCGTACATCTAAAATTCCCAGGTTATACCCAATGAGCACCACCGCAATGGTAGCCGCCGCGTGGGCACTGCTCATCCCGAAAATCAGCCTGCGTTCATCTGGATTGAAGCCGTAGATTTTCTGGGTACAAAAAGCGGCCAGCCATTTCCCCGCGAACGAGATGACAATGATCACGGCCGCCACAAACAAGGCCTCGGGACCTTCCAGCAGCACCCGCACGTCTACCAGCATGCCCACACTGATGAGGAAGAACGGGATAAACAGCGTGTTGCCCACAAACTCGGTGCGGTGCATCAAAGGCGAGGCTCTGGGAATAAGCTGGTTTAAGGCCAAACCTGCCAAAAACGCCCCGATGATAGGCTCGGCCCCGGCCAAATGCGCCAGAAACCCCGACAGAAACACCACGGCCAGCACAAACAGGTACTGCGCATTGCCTTCGCCTTCCAGCGCCCTGAAAAACCAGCGGCTGATGCGCGGCACGCCCCAGAGCACCACAAACACAAACACCGCCAGTTGCGCCGCAAACTGCAACCAGAACAAGGGCGATAGATCCGGTTTCTGCAAGTTGGTAACCACCGCCAGAATGATCAGCACGGCGGCATCGGTGATAATGGTACCGCCCAGAATAAGCGTCACGGTCCGGTGCTGCGTGATGCCCAACCGCCCAATGATGGGGTACGCCACTAGGGTGTGCGTGGAGAACATACTGGCCAGCAGAAACGACGAAAGCGGACTATACTTCAGAATAAAGTGGGCGCCCAGAAAACCCAGTATCAGCGGGATAATGAAGGTGAGCGTCCCAAAGACGATGCTCTTGTTCTTGTTCCGCTTGAAGTCATCCATGTCCATCTCCAGACCGGCCAGGAACATGATGTACAGCAACCCGATGGTACTGAACAGTACCACACTTTCGTCGCGCTCCAGCACGCCCAGGCCGTGTGGCCCTAGCAGCACCCCAGACAAGATGAGGCCCAGAATACCCGGGATCCCCATTTTGTTGAACAACATGGGCGAGAACAGGATCACCAGCAGAATGACGGCAAACACCAAAACCGGGTCCTGAAGGGGAAGTTTGAAAAGAGACAAGGACGATAAGACCATGTTGGTATAGCTCAAAGAATAGATTACAACTAGGTACGGCGCATCTGAACGGATGTTCCTGTCCTCTTTCTGCCCTTACTGGATACGCGTCAACTAGTTTTGGCAACTGCCCTGTCACTTTGCATTATCCGTACATTTTCAGAAAACAAAGTAAAAACCGCTACTAGAAACGCCTCTCCGGGGCAGCAACTCTCAACTTCATGCGGCGGGTACCCGAAACTTTTCTACATTTAAGAAGCCAATTCTGCCCTTCGTAGGCTTACTGGCCCAACACTTTTCTTTAAACACGCTTACCGCCTTTTTTTGAAAACCCCTTAAAAATCAAACCGCTTCTGGCCTATGCCCCTCCTGCTGATTGCCCTTGCCGTGCTTGCCTTGCTCATTCTGATGATCGTCTTCCGGCTGAATGCCTTTTTGGCTTTGATTCTGGTAGCCTTGGGGTTAGGCATTGCCGAGGGAATGCCCGTGAAAGACGCCATCACCTCGGTACAGAACGGAATTGGCAGCACATTGGGCTCCATTGCCTTGATCATTGGTTTCGGGTCTATGCTGGGTAGCCTGATTTCGGACAGCGGCGCGGCGCAACGCATTTCTTTGAGCCTCATCAAAAAGTTTGGGATACGGCATATCCAGTGGGCCATGATTCTGACGGGGTTTGTGGTGGGTCTGCCCATGTTTTACAATGCCGGTTTCATCCTGCTCATCCCGTTGGTGTTCAGTATTGCGGCCTCCACGGGGTTGCCGCTGTTGTTTGTGGGCATTCCCATGGCCGCAGCGCTCTCGGTTACGCATGGTTATTTGCCGCCACACCCCGGCCCTACTTCCATTGCCGTCATCTACAAAGCAGACATAGGGCTGACCCTCATCTACGGTCTCATTGTGGCCGTGCCTGCCATCATCATTGCCGGCCCAATCTTCACCCGCTTCTTAGGCAAATTCAAAGCCAGTCCGCCGGTTGGTTTGGCTGCCCCCAGAGTCTTTACCGATGAAGAGATGCCCAGCTACGGGGTCAGTTTTTTCACGGCAGTCTTCCCGGTTTTGCTTATGGCCCTGGCCACCCTTGCCAACGCGGTCCTCCCCGAGGCCTCGATGCTCCGTCAGTCCCTCGATTTTGTAGGTGATCCGGCCATTGCCCTGCTCTTGTCGGTTTTCCTGGCCATCTACACGCTGGGCTTAAGAAGAGGCCGCAAGATGGATGATATCATGGCGCTTTTAGGGGGCTCGGTGAGCAGTGTCGCCATGATCATGCTTATCATTGGCGGCGGTGGGGCCCTGAAACAGGTACTGGTAGACAGTGGCGTGGGCGATTACATCACGGCGCTGGTACGCGACATGTCCTTATCGCCTTTGGTGCTGGCCTGGAGTGTGGCCGCTATTTTGCGGGTTTGCCTGGGATCGGCCACGGTAGCCGCCATCACCACCGCGGGCATCACCCTACCCGTCATCGCGGCCACTGGCGTCAGCCCCGAGCTCATGGTGTTGGCCACCGGTGCGGGCAGCCTCATGTTCTCGCACGTGAATGACCCCGGCTTCTGGATGTTCAAAGAATACTTCAGCCTGAGCATCCCAGATACCATTGCCACCTGGTCTATCATGGAAACGCTGGTGTCAGTGATAGGGCTGTTGGGCGTATTGGGCTTGAACGTGTTCATCGGGTAAGGGTGAAGCATTTCAATAACGCTGCGAGGGATGGCGCTTTGATAAGGCTTCAGGGTTCTCGTATCTTTGAGGAAGTAACTAGCCAATATCCCACCTCTATTTGATTCTATTTTACTTTTCCTCAATGCCTTTCTTCTTTAAAACCGTAACGGTTGCCCTTCTCCTGCTGCTTTCCGCGGCCCCCGCGTTCAGCCAGGCGACAGTTCATCTTCAGGCTGAGCCCAAAGGAGGCCTTAATGCTTTAGCGTTAGAATACTATAAGATCAAGTTCACCAAAGACCAGCGTAAAAAGCTGGAGAACAAAGAGCTTGAGTTCATTTTCGCTTTGGACTCGGCCGGCGTGCCTACGTTGGAGGCCATCCACGGGATTTCTGAACAAGATATCCTGGACAGTTTACGGGCTACCTCGGCCAAACTACCCCGGTTCACTCCTCAGGAGCTGAATGGCGTGAAACAAGCGTCGGTTTACTCTTTTAAGATGCAGTATCCCACGTACGGGGCTCCACACAGAATCATGGCCCAGCAGGAAGCGTTCAGGTATGCCGAGACCAAGTACGAAGACTTTGAATACATCCATAAATCAGGGCAACGGCTGGACATTGTTTTTGGAGGTATGGCGAATACCTTCACTGGAAAAGCCGGCGACTACCTGAGCCCAGGCGGCGGCATCAAAATGGAGCTGCTCTACAAAGGAAAGAATGGAATGGGTGGTGGTTTATTGATGAGTTTCTACGGAAACAAATTAAAGCAAGACTATCCCATTGCCTCAGACCGGAAACAGAATACCGCCCCACCTACTCTCATGCTAGGGGTAGGGCTGAACAAAGCCTTGCTGGAAAAGGAAAGAAAAGAATTTGTGGTACAACTGGAACTGAACTACACCCTTCAGAACGTCACCGCCAGAGCAGGAGAATTTGATGAAGACTGGACACAATTGAAGGGTTTCAGCCCTGGCCTGGTTGGCCACTACTTTCTCCAGTTAGGCAAACCCAAAACGTACTATTCCTACGGCGCACCTTCGGTCTACGTCAATTACCTCAACCTGCATGCGGGTGTCAGACCGGTTTTCCTTAACCTGAAAGAAGCCTCCGGCGTCATGCTAGAACTTGGGGTTTCCTACAGATTTGGTTGCCATTTTGTGGATGCATATAAGATAAAATAAGCAAATCCCGTAGCCCTGCTCGGCTGTAAACTTTCCAATAAGATTCCTGGATAGCTTTCCACTGCTGATCCTGGCTTTCCTGTGTAATAAAACCGGACATCTTCTGCGGGGTTCAAAGCAGCATGCCCTTTTGGCAGCTTCCGGTTACCTGAAAGATACCAGAAGGCTTCCTCTGCCCTTCTCATCTAAAAAAGTCCTTACTGGTTTCCTAACGCCATTTTCTGGGTAGAACCTTTTCATATTCCTGGCGGTTGCTGACTTCTCCGTGCCCCTTCAGGAACATTTAAGCAGGTTCTTAGTATAAAATTTGATGCAACTGCTTGGGCTTCGGCGGCTAGCAACTAGTCATGCTTTCCAAGCCCGGCCCTGAGTTTTCACCAGAAAAGAAGAGAAAGATGAAAGTAGAGATATGGTCAGATGTGGTTTGCCCTTTCTGTTACATAGGTAAACGTAGGTTTGAGAAGGCGCTGGAAGGTTTTCCGGGCAAGGACAAGGTGGAGGTGGTATGGCGCAGTTTCCAGCTGGACCCCGATATGAAATTCGTTCCCGGGCAATCGGTACACGAGTACCTGGGTAAACGCAAAGGCTCCACCGCCACCGAAGGCAAGAAAATGAACGACTACATGGCCCAGATGGCCAAAGAAGTAGGCCTGGAGTATGACTTCGACAAAGCCATTATCAACAACACCTTTGACGCGCACCGCCTTCTGCATTTGGCCAAAAAGCACGGCAAGCAGAATGAGATGAAAGAAAGGCTGTTTGCTGCTTACTATACCCAGGGCAAAAACGTGGGCAACCTGGATACCCTGGTGCAGTTGGGCGTGGAAGTGGGTTTGAACGGAGCCGAGATCAGAGATGTCCTGCAAAACGACACCTACGCCCAGGAAGTGCAACGAGACATGTATGAGGCGCAACAGGTAGGCGTGCGGGGCGTGCCGTTTTACGTTTTTAATGACAAGTACGCTGTCTCTGGCGCGCAACCCACCGAACTGTTCCAGGAAGTGTTGGACAAGGTTTGGGAAGAGGAAAAGCCGCAGCTGATCTCCGGCGAAGGCGCAGGCTTCTGCACCCCAGACGGCATTTGCGAGTAGTTTTTAACCTATTTCAAGGAAAACGACATGAAAGTACTAATTGTATTGACTTCGCACAGTGAGTTAGGAAACACGGGTGAGAAAACCGGTTTCTGGATTGAGGAATTCGCCGCCCCCTACTATGTGTTTAAAGACGCTGGCGCCGACATCACCCTGGCTTCTCCCAAAGGCGGGCAACCACCCATTGACCCTAAAAGCGACGCCCCCGAAAACCAAACCGAGGCAACCAAACGCTTCAAAGGAGACCAGGCCCTACAAGAGCTGCTAGCCAGTACCAAAAAGGTTACGGAAGTATCAGCGGATGACTTTGACGCAGTATTCTACCCTGGGGGCCACGGCCCACTGTGGGATTTATATGAAAGTCCTGAGTCTGTGCAGTTGATTGAGGCTTTCTGGAAAAGCAAGAAGCCGGTAGCCGCCGTTTGCCACGCCCCAGCCGTGCTGTTGAATGTGAAAGACGAGAACGGCGATCCGTTGGTGAAAGGTAAAAACGTGACTGGTTTCGCCAATACTGAAGAAGAAGCTGTGGGCCTCACTGAAATTGTTCCTTACCTTTTGGAAGATGAGCTCAAAAACAAAGGCGGCAACTATTCAAAAACCAGTGACTGGGGCGTGCACGTGGTGCAAGATGGCTTATTAATCACCGGCCAAAATCCGGCATCGTCTGAAGAAGCGGCTCACCAACTGCTGCAACTTCTAAGAAAATAGCCCTTCCATGACAGGTGAGATACATCTGAAAACATTGCTTCAAACCATGGAGCCAGAGTTGAACCCCGAAGAATATGTCTTTGGCACCGTCTCCCCTGCATCCTCTACAAGAATTCCATCAGAGGAGATCCTTGCCTTTTTCAGGGAGCAGGAAGGTGTTACGCTGGTTTTAAGAAGAGCTGTGGCAGATCACTATCAGGTGCCTTACAGCTTTGTGGCAGCTTGGATTACCTTAAAGGTTCACTCTGCTTTAGAAGCCGTAGGCCTGACGGCTTCTTTTTCAAGAGCCTTAGCAGACCACCACATTAGTTGCAATGTGATAGCAGGCTTTTACCATGACCACCTCTTTGTAGATAGAAAAGATGCTGATAAAGCCCTTTTGGTATTAAAGCAACTATCCAGCGCTTCGTAAAAGCATGGTCTAACCGGGTTCAAAAACCATCAAAAGAAGAAAGCCCCTCTTGCCAGCTGAAACTGACACGAGGGGCTTTCTTTTTGGACTTGCTTTTGTCTAAACAAGCCCTAAACGCTGCAAAAGCTTACTTTAAAGCCAGCGTTCCTTCTACCGTTTTCTTGCTTTTCTTGGTAGTTGCATCTGGCTGACTACCACCTACGCTGATGGTGACGTTACCCGGCACGTGCTTGGCGGTACCATCCTCGGCAATCAAATGTAGGTCTTGCGGACGCAGAGTGAAATTGACCACTTTGCTTTCGCCGCGTTTCAGGGAAATGCGCTTAAATCCTTTTAGGGCTCTGATCGGGGTTTTAAACCCGTTTTGCTGGCGGGTTAGGTATAGCTGTACTACTTCTTCGCCGTCCATTTTACCGGAGTTGGTCACGCGTACGCTCACCTGTACCGGGCTGTTCACCTGAATATTCTTAGGCATATCCAGTTTGTCATAGGTGAAGGAGGTATAGCTCAGGCCATATCCGAAACCATACAGAGGTTGTCCTTTGAAGTAGCGGTAGGTGCGGTTTTCCATGGAGTAGTCCCCGAAGGCAGGAAGATCCTGATCACCTTTGTAGAAGGTCACCGGCAGACGTCCGGCTGGGTTGTAATCGCCAAACAGCACATCGGCAATAGCCGTACCCGCCGATTGGCCCGCGTACCAGGCGTTCACAATGGCCGGGATGTTCTGGGCTTCCCAAGGCATGGCAATGGCGCTACCGGTCATCATCACAAATACTACTGGTTTGCCAGTAGCTTTGAGCGTCTTCATTAAATCAGTTTGTACTTTAGGCAGTAAGATGGAGGTACGGTCACCGCCGTTGAAGCCAGGCTCATCTACCTTCATTTCCTCGCCTTCCAATTGTGGCGAAATACCACCTACATAGATGATAACATCAGCGTCTTTCACGCGGTTCGCAATGGCTTTGAAATCTGACTTGGCGAAGTTACCGGCCCGCAGTTGGATAGAGGCTTTGCCGCCGTCTTGGTTGTACTCCACTACCAAACGGTATTTCTGACCAGCCTTAGTAGGCAGTTTGTAGCTTTTCGCGCCCCAACGGTTACGGGTCCAGGCATTGAGTTGCTCTTTGCCATCCACGAAGAATTTATAGCCATCATCGCCTTCCACCTCAAAGGTGATAGAGCCGGTGGTGGCAGCGGTATAATCTGTGGTGTAGCGGGCCGAAAAGTTGTAGGCTTTCATGTTGCCTACTACGGTTTCGCCTTCCTGCCAGAAATTGTTGATCCCCGCTTCCTGACGGGTGGCTACATGTTGGCCTTTAAGCTCCATGTTATTGAAGTACTCGGCTTGCACGCCGGGCTTGCCTCCAAAGCTCAATTGCGGGGCAATGTTGGTGTACACCAACAGGGTGTCTTTGGTGAAGGTTGAAGCGCGTTCATAGACTACCTCGGTACCAGCCCCTACTTTGTTTTTGATGCCCTGCAAGGCCGTTACAATCTCAGACGGCAAGCCGTTGTAGTTCCCCAGCACCGCAATCGGGTTATCAGCGTTAGGGCCTACCACGGCAATTTTCTTCAGGTTCTTTTTTAGCGGCAGGGTGTTCTTCTCGTTTTTCAAAAGCACCATAGACTGTTGCGCCATTTTGAGCGAGTGGGCTTTGTGCGGCGCGCTTTCCAGTACGCTTACCGGGGTCTGCGCATATTTCACCATGGCCACCGGGTCAAACATGCCCAGCTTAAACCGGATGGTAAACAAACGCTTCACGGATACGTCAATCATGCGCTCTTCAATTTTGCCTTGCTTCACGGCTTGCACCAGGGCTTTGTAGGCATCAGTACCGCAGTCAATGTCGGTGCCGTGCATCACGGCGTCAGCTGAGGCTGAGGCAGCATCTGGGTGAGTTTTGTGGTTCTTGAAGAAATCGTCAATGGCCCAGCAGTCTGAGGTGACGTAGCCGGTGAATTTCCACTGATTGCGCAGGATGTCGTTCATGAGCACATCTGAACCGCAGCACGGCTGACCTCTAAAGGCGTTGTAAGCACACATCACGCCGGCTACTTTGGCGTTTACCACCAGTTCTTCAAAAGCGGGTAGATAGGTATCCCACAGGTCATAGTTGGTGGCAGTGGCGTTGAACACGTGGCGCTCGGGCTCAGGACCGCTGTGTACGGCATAGTGCTTGGCGCAGGCAGCGGCTTTCAGGTATTTGGGGTCATCACCTTGCAAACCGCGCACGAATGCCCGACCCAGCATAGCCGTCAGGAATGGGTCTTCGCCGTAAGTTTCCTGTCCGCGGCCCCAGCGTGGGTCCCGGAAAATGTTGATGTTGGGCGTCCAGTATGTCAAGCCTACGTAGCGCTGCCCGGACTTGCCATCGGCAATGGCTTTGTTGTAAATGGCACGGCCTTCCAGGGCGGAGTAGTCAGCCATTACCTGTAGAGAAGTGGTGTCAAAGGTAGCGGCCATCCCGATGGCTTGCGGGTAGACGGTCACCTTGTAAGGCGTACGGGCCACGCCGTGCAGCACCTCGTTCCACCAATCATAGGAAGGAATGCCCAGACGGTCAATGGCGGGAGCAGCGTTCAGCATCTGGGCTACCTTTTCTTCTAAGGTAAGACGCGATACCAGGTCATTCACCCGGGCTTCAATGGAGAGCGAGGGGTCCTGAAAAGGATAGGCATATTTCTCTTTTTTATTAGCGGTGAAAGCCGCTATGCCAACGATGGCACAAAAAGAGAGTAAAAGATAGACTTTTTTCATGAATTCCGGGAAAGTGTGGTTATGGAGTCTAAATTGGAGAAAAAATCCAACATTTCTGTAAAAAGTAGGCAAGTTTTAGATGACGCATCTTCATTTAAAGGAATAACTGACGAGAAACTGATGCGGGCAAAACAGAAGCATTTGAGCAGTTTAAACCTACTTTCATAAAAACGGCCCCAAAGGGCTACCTACTATTTCACGCACAAAATGAAAAGCCCCTCTTGCTGATTGCAAGAGGGGCTTTGTTTAATAGATGAAGAACCAACCAACAGGTAGATCAATAACACCTGGAAACTGGCTATCCCTTGATAGTCTTAAAAACAAGTTCTGTTAAAAAGTCTACCAACTGGTTTTCCTGTTTCAAATCCAGGTTGGTGAGCGAAGGCAGATGCTTGGCGAAGAAAACCTGCTGATGGGCACTTTCTGAGATGGTAGACACCAAGGACGCCGGGTACTGGTATTCTGGGTTGATTTCCAGAATAATGCTGGCAATGCGCTTGTTCAGTCTCTTATAGCTCAGAAAAAAACCTTCTTTGTTGTTCTCATCCACTTCTTTGGTGAGATATGCCTTAGCAGACTCTGAGATCACAATTTTCTGGAGTGTTACCTCATCAATGTGGGCAAAATCCATGTCATTCTCTATCCTGCCAGATAGAATCCGGATGGCGACCCGTAGTCTTTCCTCTGGGGAGGCAATGTTAGAGGTAGCAAACACTAGGCGGTACTCCAGCCAACTCCAGTACCAAGAGATCAGGTACACCAGCAGGTTGTGCTTGCTTTCAAAGTACCGGTATATGGTTGCCTCTGTAATGCCGGTTCGCTCGGCCAGCTTTTTGAACGTAAATGCCTCAAGACCCAGCTCCTCGATCAGCTTGATGCCATGTTCAATGATCATCTTGCCTTTGTCTGAGCTTTCCGGGTCTTTGAGGTATACTTTCTCCTCTACTGTAATCTTAATGTTAGCCAGCAGATTCTTCATGGTGTGTGTTTCCCTAGGCGACTTCTTCGCTGTAGAACTCTACTGCGCCAGATTTTACATCGTACATGCCACCTACGATGCCAATTTCGCCATTGTTAATCATTTCATCCAAAATTGGGCTTTTTTCTTTGATGAGTTGCACCGCACGTCTCACATTTTCCTGTGCCACCAATTCAACAAACTCCTTGTTTTTAGAGCTTTTCTCCCCTTCGTAATCAATAGCCTCTACAGATGGGGCAATCTTGTTTACCAATCCGGTGAGGTTACCCAATTCTACGTGGTCGCAGGCCCCTTTGATGGCTCCGCAGCTAGTGTGCCCTAACACGACAATGAGTTTAGAACCGGCCACTTTGCAGGCAAATTCCATACTGCCCAGAATGTCTTCGTTCACTATGTTTCCGGCAATTCTGGCATTGAAGACATCGCCTATTCCCAGGTCAAAAATGAGCTCTGAGGAGGTGCGTGAATCTATACAGCTCAGGATGATAGCGAAGGGATTTTGGCCCTCAGCAGTCTCCTCTACCTGCTGCAACAGGTTACGGTCTTCTCTTTTGCTATTTACAAAGCGGGTATTACCCTCTTTTAGAATTTGAATGGCATCTGCGGGAGTTAGCTTTTGCTGAAGCTCTTTGGTGTACGTTGTCATGTTTATTTTTTGTGGTTAATGTAAATTACTAGCTTATGTTGGCGGCACTTGCCCGTTGCCGCTCTCCGGCCTCTTTGAAGGTGAGGTGGATGTTTTTTAGGTGGGCATTCTCTTTGAAGTCCTGGATCAACTCCTTCACGTCATGGTCCACCACGGCCGATTTGGAATAATCAATCACCAATTCTGCCCCGTCTGGAATCTTGCGCAGGGCTTGCATGATGTTGCCTTTGTTCAGGAACGTCACCTCCTCTGCCAGCACCAAATGATATTGCTCTTTGCCCTCAGGAGTTTTCTCGGTATGCAACAGGTGAGACACCTCGTAGCTGTTTTTCAGGATGAAGAGCACGGCTACCGCCATACCAATGCCAATACCGGTGAGCAGGTCTGTAAAGACGATGGCAATGATGGTGACAATAAAGGGAAGAAACTGCATCATGCCGGAGCGGTACACACTTTTGAACAACGCCGGTTTGGCCAGTTTATACCCTACTGTGAGCAAAATGGCCGCTAAACTGGCCAACGGAATCATGTTCAGCACGCCCGGGATAGAAATCACACAAATAAGGATAAGCACCCCGTGGGTGAAGGCGGCCAGCTTGGTTCTACCACCAGACTGGATGTTGGCAGAGCTACGCACAATTACCTGGGTCACGGGCAGGCCACCTACTAACCCAGCCACCATGTTGCCCACGCCCTGGGCCTTGAGCTCCTGGTTAGCGGGGCTTATTCTTTTGTAGGGGTCTAGTTTGTCAGTGGCTTCCAGGCACAGGAGGGTCTCCAGACTGGCAACGATGGCCAGCGTACCCGCCAGGAAAATCACTTCATAGCTGAAAATACGGCTGAAATCTGGTCGGGTGAATTGTCCAAAGAAGCCGCTAATGCTATCTGCGACAGGCAGCGTAACCAGGTGATTGTCACGCAGCGCTAACTGCGGATAATAGTTCTGGAATAAAATATTCAACCCGATGCCCAGCAGCACCACTACCAGCGGTCCCTGAATGAGCTGGAAGATTCTGCCTTTTTTAGAAAGTACCTGATCCCAGAAAATCAGAATGAACAAGGACAGCACACTGATAATCACGGCCGAAGGTGACACGTAATTGAGCATGTGAAACAACTCAGAAAAAGTATTTTGCCCGTCTGGCTGGACAAAGTGCACATTACCTTCATAATTACGGTCATAGCCAAAGGCGTGCGGCAGCTGCTTCAGAATGATGATCACCCCAATACCGGCCAGCATTCCTTTGATCACCGAGGTAGGGAAATAGTACCCGATGTTTCCCGCTTTCAAAAAACCTAAAGCCAGCTGCATGAGCCCGGCCAGGAAAACCGCCGAAAGGAAAACTTCAAAACTACCCAGCTGGTCAATGGCGTTAAGCACGATCACGGCCAAACCCGCCGCTGGCCCACTTACCCCCAACTGCGAACCGCTAATCAGACTGACTACCACCCCACCAATGATCCCGGAGATAATACCGGCAAACAAAGGAGCCCCAGAAGCCATGGCAATGCCTAGGCACAAGGGTACTGCTACCAGGAAAACGACCAGCCCGGCAGGAAAATCGTTTTTAATTTCTTTGAAGCTTAGCATGTTTTTAATACCGTTTTAATGTTTATTAAAAGTAGTTTAATGTATATTAAAAGTATTACTATAGCTATTCAAAGTAAAACTATATACTCCAGATTTCCAAGAGAAGTTTAGGGTAAGGCAGCAAGTAGACAAGAAGTTCAGCCTTATTGACCTTTAAAGCGGGAGTACTTCAGAAGCCGAACCGTTGATGGAAATTTTAGAAGTGGCAAGCCTTAACAAACCTTGTTTTGGTGCGATAGGACACAAATACGCGTTCACCTGCTTGAGATTCAAGTAAAAGAATTCCATTTCAGGCTTGTTTTCAGGAAAACTGCCCAGAATCATTGAACTGCGTTAAGAAGTAGCGTCACATATTATCTTCATAAGCTTTGATACGCAAAAACAATTGCTAACTTCGTTCACCACTCGTAGTTATCTCCTGTCTCCCAATCAGATAACCAGAATATCCCTCTGCGCTCACGCACTAGTACTTCCAGCTTTCTAACTTTCATTACCCATGAAAAGAAGCAGGTTTTTAGGTATTCTTCTGGCATCAACTCCCCTTCTTTCTTTTACCTCTTTTGGGCAAAACACCCCTAAAACCGGGAAAGGCTTTAAAGTAGCCTCCGGCGAAGGAAGGTACCACGGGCACCTTAAACTGAGGGGCGTGAATGCCAATGTGCTGGATGTGAAGGTATCTGGCAAGGATACCAACGGGGCACTGGCCATCTTTGAACAAACCAGTTTGTCTCCCCGCCGGGGTACGCCGCTGCATGTGCATCCTTCACAAGACGAGATTTTCCAGGTGCTGGCGGGCGAGTACCGGTTTCAGGTGGGGCAAGAGAAGTTCAGCTTAACCGCCGGCGAATGCATTTTTCTTCCCCGGCAAGTGCCGCACGCCTGGACCCAGGTAAGCCAATCAGGCAAAATGACCGTGACCCTGCAACCCGCCGGCAAGCTGGAAGAATTTTTCGTGGCCATGGCAACTTTGCAGCAAGAACCCACCCAAGCACAAATCGCGCAGCTTTTCAGAGAACATGAAATGGAGGTAGTGGGTCCGCCCCTGGCGGTGGACTAAGCCCTGCTTTGTGCTCCGTTTACTTTTTTCTGTAGCAAGCTTCTGTTGCCCTGTCATAGCCTTCATCTCCAAAGGCAGATTCGCTTCTAGTATTCTTTCATTTCACCTAACCCAATACTACCATGCTTAGAATTACTCGCTTATTTTTTGTGCTGGTTTTGCTGCTGGGGTCTTTGCCCATAGCGGCGCAAACAAACAAGTTAACCGCGCTGATTGACCGGGAAATCTTCTTCGGGGACCCGGAGATTGTAAATGCCCAAATCTCGCCTGATGGCTCTTTTATTGCCTTTATCAAGCCTTACAAAGGCACCCGCAACATTTGGGTAAAGAAGCGCGAAGAACCTTTTACCGCCGGCAAGCCTATGACCGCCGACACTACCCGCCCTATTATCAATTATTCCTGGTCCAGAGACGGGAAAACCTTGCTGTACGTGCAAGACAAAGGTGGCAATGAGAACTTCCATGTGTATGCGGTGCAGCCCTCCCAGAAGTTGGAGGCCGGACAAGAGGTACCCGCCGCCCACAACCTCACCAACGTACCCAACACCAGAGCCATCATCTACCTTGCTCCCCGGTCAGAACCCAACATCCTCTATGTAGGTTTGAACGACCGCGATAAGGCCTGGCATGATTTGTACCGCTTGGATCTGACCACCGGCGAAAAGACGTTGGTGCGCCAGAACACCGACCGTATTACCGGTTGGACCTTTGACTGGAACGACAAACTGCGCCTGGCTACCCGCTCTAAGCTAGATGGCAGTTCTGAGATTCTGCGGGTAGACGAGAAAGAGCTTCAGCCCATTTACAGCGCCACTGTTTTTGAAACCAGTGTTCCCATAGGGTTCCACAAAGACAACAACCGTTTCTACCTGAGAACCGATAAAGGCAACCGCAACCTGCAGCAACTGGTGCTGGTAGACCCGGTTACCTTAAAAGAAGAACTGGTGGAAACAGACCCTAAAAACCGGGTAGACGTGGGCCAGGTGCTCCTTTCCGAAGTAACCCGCGAGCCTATCTTTATCGCCTATCAGGATGATAAAATGCGCCGCACCTGGAAAGACAAAACCTATGAAAAAGACTTCAGCACTATAGAGAAGAAGTTTCCGGGCCAGATGGTGCTCCTGGGTTCTTCCACCAAAGATGAGCAGTATTGGATGGTAAATATCCTCAGCGATGTGAACCCCGGAGAGGTGCATCTCTTTGACCGCAAAACCAAGCAGCTCACGTTTCAATACCGCCCCAGGCCGAAGTTACCGGTGAAGGATCTGGCTACCATGCAGGTCATCCGGTACAAGTCTTCTGACGATCTGGAGATACCCGCCTACCTTACCTTGCCTAAGAATTCTACCGGAAAAAACCTGCCTTTAGTAGTGGTACCGCACGGTGGCCCTTGGGCCCGTGATGTATGGGGATTTAACAGTTATCACCAGTTTTTGGCTAACCGTGGGTATGCGGTGCTATCACCTAACTTCAGGGGCTCCACAGGCTTCGGGAAAGAATTCCTGAACGCAGGGAACAAAGAATGGGGCCAGAAAATGCAGGACGATATTACGTGGGGCGTGAAACACCTCATCTCGCAAGGCACCGTTGATCCTAAAAGAGTAGGCATTATGGGAGGTTCCTATGGAGGCTATGCCACCCTGGCCGGCTTGGCCTTCACCCCAGACGTGTATGCCGCTGGCGTTTCTATTGTGGGTCCGTCTAACCTGCACACTTTGCTGAACACCATTCCGCCGTACTGGGAAGCTGAAAGGAAAAAGTTTGCGGAGCGCATGGGTGATTTGAATACTCCAGAAGGCAAAGAACAGCTCGCCCGGCAATCTCCGTTGAACTCCGCTGACAAGATCAAAGCACCCTTAATGGTAGTGCAGGGCGCCAATGACCCGCGGGTGAACAAAGCCGAATCTGACCAGATTGTGATCGCCCTCCGGACCCGCGGTTTTCCGGTAGAGTACCTGGTAGCTCCAGACGAAGGCCACGGCTTTGCCCGCCCCGTGAACAACATGGCCATGCTGGCTGCCGCCGAGAAATTCCTGGCCAAGCACCTGGGAGGCCGCTACCAGGAATCTATGTCACCTGCCGTAGCCGCCCGTTTGAAGGAGATTACAGTTGACGTGAAAAGCGTAGCCACAGCGGCTCCTAAAAGCGAGTAGAATAAACGGTTAAGCACCTTCTAACTTATCCATAAAAACAGGTTCTGGTTTCCTTTGGCAGTCCTTCCATGTAATTGGAATAGCACTTATTCAGAGAAACCAGAACCTGTTTTTATTTTTAGCTATCTGTACAAACAACCTATTTGTTCCTACCTAGTCACATTCGTCACTCAGCCTTCAAGTGCTGTTTCAGAAACGCTTTGCTGATAGCAGTATATGTAACACTAGCCGGAATAGTGATGATAAACCAGAGCACAAAGTCACTCACAAGGGGTTGCATGTCTTTTATAAAAACATTGTACGCTCCAAGGCCAGCTGCTATGCCTACTATGGCCCCAATCAGGAGGGTTATTACACTTTGCCATGCCCACTTATTACTATTGGTAAAGTATTGTCTCAACCGGAAAGCATTAATCCCCCCAATGGCCAGGTATAGAAATAAAATATCGAAAGGAATGTACAGGGTATAATATCCTAACCAAAAAGCGGCCGGAAGGATGACCAGGAAGTACCCTAAATCGGTGAAGTTGCCCCGGTCAAATTTGAGTTGCAAGGCTTTGTTCTGCAACAGATTCAAAATAAGAGCAAAAATCAGGAGAGAGACAGTGTGGGCAGCAAATTGCACCGGTGTTAAAACAACGCCGTGGGTACCGGTAGTGCCGTGCGAAATAGCAGTGTGTAACAAACCCATACCCAGCACATTGGCCCAGACATGGTTGGTTTGCCAGGTTTTCAGGAAAGCCTGGTTGCGGTTTACTTCTGTTTTAGCGGAAGTGAAAGGGATGGTAGTTTCCATAGTGTATCAATAAGTTAAAGTTAATGACCGTCATGGTCAACAACCGGAACCTGGCCCTTGAGCGCTTCTACTTGTATCTTCCAAATGGGTAGAGGTAGATAGCAGAAGGTTTAAGTTGCTGATTACCTGACAAAACTACAGAGGACTCACCCCTAAACTCGTTGACTTAAGTTAAGATCTTGCGGGGCGTTAAAATTCTTTTCCGGATGCGGCTCAAACTTTCTGGACTGATGCCCAACATGCTGGCAATATACTTTTGCGGCACGCGCCGGAATAATTGCGGGTTCTGTTCCAACAGGGTCAGGTAGCGCTCCTCGGGTTTATCTGAGGTAAGCGAGGCCGCCCTAGCCGAGGCCGCTTGGGCAGATTTCTCGGCCATCAAACGGCCCAGTGATTCGAAAAGCGGACTCTCCTGGTAAAGTGAAGCGAGGTTGGGTTTGGTGATGGTTAACACCAGCGAGTCTTCCAGTGCCTGCGAATTGCTGATGGTAGGAAGACCGTTGTAGAAGCTGTCATAATCTGTGAAAAACATGTTCTCCAGCGAGATGCCGCAGGTTTTCTCTTCGCCGTCTTTGCAGAAGAAGTGGCGGATGGCACCTTGGCTAAGAAACCCAATTACCGGGCAGATCTCCCCTGCTTTCCATAAAAATGCTTTCCTACGCAGGTGTACCGGCTTAAAGTAAACATCAATCAAAGCCAGATCCTGCGCGGGCATGTTAATAGTCTGGCGGCAAAATTGTTTCAGGACCTCGGTCATAGCTAGAAGGGGTTACAAATGACAACAAGCAGTAAGGCTACAGCAGCAACAGAGACAAAGACACCTCACTTACAGTAAGTTATAAAAAAGACAAGATTGATACAAGGCTTGCCTTTTCATCCCAGAAACGGAATTGTCACCAGCTAACTAAAACCTGACCAGAGCCTGGCAATTCTCCTTTAGCCTAAAAACAGGGAGCCGTTGGCGAATCACCCCTTGGGAACGCGTGTTTCAGGCCTCATTTTTTACAAAGAGGCCAAAATCACTTGAGAATCAGAAAAAATAGACAAAGCTGATGGTGGAAACCCGTTTCTGGGCTGTCTTTCAGAAAGCAGGGTTAAACTGGTAGAAACAAAACGGGCGATCTGACACCTAGCGATAGCGCTCCTGCAAGCTTGCTCCGGCTACCACCTGCTGATCAGACAAAAACTTTACGCTTCTGCGCTGGTACTTTCCGCGCAAAAGCTCTTCTGGCCACTCCCCCCCAAGTGCGCCTTTCGCATTCATACCTTATTTCATCACAGATTAACTTCTAGGATTATGCAATTGAATCTCATTTTCACGAAATGGACCAAAGTAGCGGCTCTCTTGCTCATGGCGGGCGCTTTGGCCTGGATTATCAAACTGGGGGTCATCATCTCCACTGATGGAAGAATTATAGACACCGGAGCCGCTGCCTTGCTAATGAAAGTCGGGATTATTCTATTGGCCGTGGGCTCCACCGGCATAGGCCATCGGCTGAGCCTTCATCGGCCGGCCTGGGTGAAGGTGATTGCGATCCTTCTTTCCCCCATTGTGGCGTTTGGCTTGTTTCTATTGTTTGCCAAAATGGCTACGCCGCTGGTAACCCCTCTGGTAGAAAGCACCAATGCCTGGTACGCGCAGCAAGAGGCCCCTATAGCCATGGCGGTGTTGTTTTTCCTTACCGTAGGACTCCTGCTGTTCAGAAGCTATCCTTCCGTTGCGCGGTAAGCTTATTCAGTTTTTATCCAAAACTCCCTAAAACATTCTATCCGCTAAAACCCAATACACGACCATGTTCCTTAAAATCCTGAAGTGGACCACTCTTGCCTTGCTGCTCCTTATTGGGGGCGTCTCCATTGCCGCCATGTTCCGCCAACACCTGACCTACGACGCCCCTTACCCCAACATCAAAGCATCTGCCGACCTGGTGATGATTGAGCGAGGGAAAAACCTGGTGATGGTAGAAAGAGGCTGTGTGCAATGCCATAGCCCGGTGCAAAACATAGATTCGGTATTGAAAAAAGGACAAGAGCCTTCCCTGGCCGGGAACAAGAAAGTGGAAACACCCTTCGGGACCATTTTCACCACCAACCTTACCCCAGACCCTAAAACCGGCATTGGCAAGATGACCGATGCAGAGATTGCCCGCGTCTTGCGCTACGGGGTGAAAGCGAACGGCGAGGCGGTTCTGCCCTTCATGCAGGGTCAAAACATGAGCGACGAGGACCTGACCGCCGTCGTTTCTTACCTACGATCTATAAAACCAGTTGAAAACAAAGTGCCAGATCATGAATTCACCTTACTGGGTAAGCTTGCCAGAGCTTTCATGCTAAAACCCACCCCGCCTGAACCAACCGGAGGCAACCTGGCCCAGAAGTAAGAATTAGGGATCAAGGCCATTACTTTTTAGCTTAACGCCGCTATGGCCTACAATGAGAAACTAGCCGATAGAATTCGGGAACACTTGATGGACCTTCCCAGCCTTGAAGAAAAAGAGATGATGGGCGGGATCATCTTCCTATACCATGAGAAAATGCTGGTAGGGGTCATGAAAGATGAAATGCTCTGCCGCATAGATCACGGCCTTTACGAAGAGGCGGTTGAAAGAAACGGCTGTCGGCCCATGGAGTTCACAGGCAAGCCCCTCAAAGGCTGGGTTCTGGTAGACCAGGAAGAAATCAAATCTAAAACGGAGTTTGAGTACTGGATTAACCTGGCCCTGGAGTTCAACCAAAAAGCCAAGAAGGCTAAAAAGAAATCGGCTTGACGAGGGATTCGATCCCCCTGCCCGAACCTACAATCCATTAAGCAGTCACCTCCTTTCAGCTTGCTTTAGGCCTGTTTTCTCAAAAACCAGCCTAAAGCAAGCTGTTCTTTTTACCTTTTTATAAATTTAAGCTTCGTCACTCCTTCCCGGCTAAACGTAAAGCCGTTCACCTTCCCAGCAGCATCTCTTTCAAAGGCAAGGCAATTATTTCCCTGCAAATTAAACAGGAACCGGTTATCAGTGATAGGCAAGAACGGCACGTGCAGTAACCGGTACAGACTCAACCGAAGCTTGCCTTTGCGGCTGGTGATCCTGAAACGTTGCTTCAGTTCCGGGGAGTAGTAGGTGCCGGTAAATGCTTTCAGTTCCTGGGAGCTATAGTACACCGAGTCTACATTCTGCATGGTTTGACGGGTGGCCCAGGTCTTGTATTCCAACGTTACGGCGGATGTTTCAGGCAGCGCCGAGAAGGCGTAGAAGCGGCTGGGCAACCATTCATTGGCAAACACCCCAGGGCTGAACGGCTTCAAAGTTTCCTTGTAGCCCTGCGGGGAAGTAGCCGCCAGTAACTTTTCGCCTTGCACAGTCACATAGCGGGCATCCGCCAGGTTCTCCTGGTCCAGGTAAACTCCAGCCAGCTTTTCCAATTGGGCGGGGGAAGCAGCGGTGGGCACCTGGCCGATAGACGCAATTTGGGTAAGCCTAGGCAGGAACCACTCACCTATCTGCTGCAACCGTTGCGTGAGGCTATACAGGTTGCCCGTATTGGCAAGGCAGATGATGCTAAGCTCATGCTCGGGGAACCGTACCAGTTCGGCCATGTAACCGGGGTCTACGCCCGAGTGGGTGATGGCTTTCATGCCTTTGTACCTGTCCACCTCCAACCCCATGGCATAAGGCAGAACCTCGTCGTTATTCAGCCTACCTTCCTGCGTGAGTTGCCGCACCAAGACGGGGCTTTTCCTGCCCAGCTGGTTCTGGTAGAAATTCTGGTTCCATTTGGAAAGGTCTTCCAGGGTGGTCACCAAACCCGAGGAACCTACCGTATTGGCTTTGAAGCGCACGGGTTTGTAGCGGGTTTTACCTTTTTTATGGGTCACCCTGTAGCCTTGTGCCAGGTGCGGGATGTGGGAGGAAATCTTCCCATAGAAATGAGTTTGGTTCATGCCTAAGGGCTTGAAAATACGCTCCTGCGCAAAGGTGGCGAAGGACTGGCCCGAGACGCGCTGCACCAACTCGGCGAGTAAGACGTAGCCCCCGTTGTTGTATTCATGCCGGGTGCCGGGCGCAAAGTTCAGTTCCTGTTGGGCATACAGCTTTTCCAGCACCTGGACGTTGGTATAGTGTTTCTCGCCTTTGAGGGTAAGTCCGATGAGGGTGAAGCCATCGCGCAGGCCGCTGGTATGATACAGCAGGTGCTCAATCCTGATGGTGTCTTTGAACGCGGGAAGCTCAGGCAGGTATTTCCGGATGTCGTCTTGCAGGTGCAGTTTGCCTTCTTCCAACAGCAGGGCCACGCAGGCGGCAGTGAATTGCTTGGCCACGCTAGCTACCCAGAATTGGTGCTGCACAGTAAGCGGTTCCCGTCTTTGCACATCGGCGTAGCCATAGGCTTTCTGATACACAATCCTCCCTTGGTGCACCACGCCAATAACTGCCCCCGGCGAGGTATTCTTTTCCCAGGGAGCAAACACAGAATCTATCTTGCGGAAAATTTCGGGGGAAAGGTTTTGGGCCGAGATTCTGGAAAAGGAGCCTAAAAAGAGAAAGCTAAAAAGGGGAAAAAGAAAGTAGCGCATGGCGGCATTTGATTTGGTTAACGCCACAAAACAAGCCTCTGCTGCTTTATTTCACGCTTTTCCCGCCAAGTGATTTACCCAACCGCCCTTATTTTAGCGACGAATGGTAGGTCTTGAGCCATTGCCGGAACGCGGGAGCGCGGTCTCTGCTGACAAGGATTTGGTCGGGGAGTTTGGGGAAGGGCTTCAGGAACACGGCCAGTTTTCCGTTGGCCTCAGACTGTACCATAGCCACGGCCTGCAACGCCAGGATGTACTTGCGGTTGGCCCTGATAAAGAGCGGTGCGGTGAGTTGGGTTATGACTTTTTCCAGCGAACTGTCTAAGGGGTATAGTTTACCGGCTGTGGTGAGCAGAAACGTTTCCTTCTCTTCAGAATACACGCAGAGAATTTCCTGATACGGCAGCAGCACTTCGCGTTTGCCTAGCTTCACCAGGTAGGCATTGGTGACGGGAGTTGCCCCTGCTTCAAGATTTGTGTCCTGTATTGGCGGGGTAGTTGCTACTTCCTGGCTTTTGGTGTGCAGGGCATCATAGTAATACAGCCCAATGTAGATGGCGTTGATGAACAGGAGAAAGATGAGGGCAATGACCAGATCAAAACTAAAAAAGTTCTCTAAGGGGTACGGGCGCACCAGGGCGTAGTCTAGCCACACCAGCCCTGTGAACACTGCCAGGCACACCACACAGGTACTCACCACCTGCACGCCCAACCTAGGCAGGAACCCCTGACTCCAAGGTAGTTTCCGGTCTAAATACCGCAAAAGTACCTTAAACGTCTGCCACACCAGAAAAATCTTAACCGCATCACTTACCAACTCATACGCCAGCATCCAGTTCAGCCTGATATAGTTGTAGGTGAGGTACTGCCCAAAAAGGGTGATCACAGGAATACCTACCGCCTGAATCCAGGTATCACGGTACCTCGGCAAGGCCGAGGCGGCTTGTGGTTCCGTAACCGTGGCGTTTAGTGTTGTCATTCTGGAAAAGATGGCAAAAGGGATACAGTAAAGATACAAGAGTAACCGTTTTGTGCACAGAACAATCCTTTAGAAGATCTTCGGTACAAAAAGCGCAGCCCTAAAAAAGCCAGACTTTCTGGTGAAAAACTAACTCCCAGACTGCTCTTAGGCCGGTATCTCTAATAAGTCCGTTCACGGGAGAGACGTTGTTTTATACCTTCTCCACTAAGGCAACGTCAAACCGAACGAAATCTGTAAGGAGTTGCTAAGGCCTCAGGCTTATTGATAGGCATCGCTGCCAGATTTAGTAAAAGAATATATTTTTGACCCCGAATAGAAGATGTAACTTGCTAATCAACTAGTGAATGGATGAGCCAGTAAATGCAAACCTGCTGCTTATTCTTTTCTAAACTGGGCAAAGAAGCTAAATGAAAGAGCTGCAACCATACAATGGATTAATCAAGCAAATTGGTGAGTTGCTCCAAGCGGGGCGTGCCCAGGCGGGACGGGCCATTAATACCATTCTGGTGCAGACCTATTGGCAGATTGGCAAACACATTGTAGAGTTTGAGCAAGGCGGAAAAGCGAAAGCTGAATATGGTTCTGAGCTGCTAGACCGTCTGTCCAAAGACCTGACTCTGGAATTCGGCAAAGGCTTCAGCCGGTCAAACCTGTTTCAAATCAGGCAATTCTACCTCCGGTTTCCAAAAATCCAGACGCTGTCTGGACAATTAAGCTGGAGCCATTACACTGAAATCCTGAAAGCGGACAATGACCTTGAAATCAGCTTTTATGCCAAGCAATGCGAAAAAGAAAACTGGAGCGTGCGCGAACTGAAACGCCAGATGAAAAGCATGCTGTTTCATCGGTTAGCATCAAGCAAAGACAAAGCAGGCGTTTTGCAGATTGCAGAACAGGGAGCCGACATTCAGAACCCAGCTGACATCATCAAAGACCCGTATGTTTTTGAATTCTTAGGCATTCCGCAGCAATACCAGTACAAAGAAGGCGAACTGGAAGAAAAACTGATTCGGAATTTAGAGGAGTTTCTGTTGGAGCTGGGCAAAGGCTTTGCTTTCATTGGCCGGCAATACAAGATCAGCCTGGCTAACCGGCACTTCTTTGTAGACCTGGTTTTCTACCACCGCATTCTTAAGTGTTTTGTCTTGATAGACCTCAAGCGCGGCGAAATAGAACACAACGACATCGGGCAGATGAACCTGTACCTGAACTACTTTGCCAAAGAAGAAAACGTGGAGGGCGACAATCCGCCCATCGGGATTGTATTAGGCGCTTACAAAGACCACATTTTAGTAGAATACGCCACAGAGAATATCAGCAACCAGCTTTTTGTAAGCAAATACCAATTGTACCTCCCTGATAAAGCATTACTTTCAGCGGAGTTGGAGAAACTGTTAGAAGGATAGTAGTAAACCAATCCTTTAATGGCCAATTATACTTCAACCACATACTGTGTTTGTTAACCCGACTCCGGTCATTAGGCATTTTTGGTTGTAAACAGGATGTTTTACTCTATTCATTGTGCCAATAACCGGAACAGTTCCCTATACACAGTAGTTGTGACAAATTTTAAAGATGAAAAAAGCTATAAGTGTATTATTCCTATTCTATGCTTTCCATTTTGCTAACGGACAGAGTTGGGATTACAGTGATGTTAAATTTGATGGTAAACAAATTGTTGAGGTAATCAAAGTTAAAGCAGGAAGTAGGGATAAGCTAAATGAAGACCAACTGATAAATGTTCTAAGCTTTGACGAGAGAAATAAGCAAATAGAGGAGGTAGATGATAAAGGCTTGTTCTTGCGCTACGTCTACAATGCTGAGGGCAATGTGCTAGAACAACAGTTTTTCGAAGAATTCAATGAATATGGCAGGAGAATCCCTTCAGACAAATGGTTGTACTATTACGAAAGGGGCTTGCTCACTAAAACAGTAATGCTCCGATTCATCGGTAACAACTGGGTAAAAGAAGACTCAACACGCCAGCAGTATCGCTTTAATTCTAAGGGGCAAATAACTGAGGAGAGTTTCTATAAAGAAGAACTCCTATGGACTAGGTTCTCATTCTATGATGGGGTCACAAGCCCAAACCGACTTCATTATTACGACCATTTAGGTAACCTGTATCAGCCTGGTGTAAAGAAGCAAATTACTATTGGGGCAAAAGGAGATACAATGAGCATCAAAACCTACACCCATGATGCTCTTGGCAATACAATAAAATATACTCTATCAAAACCAGGCAATAAAGTTGAGCAAATAAAGACTTTCAAGTACAATGAGAAGCAACAATTACTCGAAGAGACACAGCTTTTGGGAGACGGCACTTTATTCCTTTCAAATACCTATGAGTACAATACTAAAGGATTATTGAAGAGGAACAAACGCTTTGGTATTGACCCAAGCCTAACAGCAGAAATTTTGCACAAGCACTTGTAAGAAAAACTTGTCACAACGGCCTCGTGCATAAGCCATGCTACGGCCGACGGCCTTGCACGCCTCATGCACGAGGCCGTTGTAGTTAATTTTAAATAGGAAAATTGGAAAAGAAACAATCAGACCTTAAAGATAAGATATACTGGAAGTGGTTCTTTGGTGTGACCATTTTCACAGGCATGATTTTAATGATTTTTCAGATTGAAATCTACAGAAGCACGATTATTGACTCTGCCATTCCGCTCTCAATCATACTTGTTTTCGGAGTACTCACATATTTACTTATACAGAGAAAATATAAAGAGGTCTATAATGTAAAAGGGGTCTTTTACCCATTGATGCAGAGCCTTCTCTCTTTCGGATTTATAGCTTGCTATGTCTTCATGGCAGGAAACTTCTACTTGGCTGGTAGGGACACAAAGCGATTCACCTTCCCGATTAAAGAAAAGTCTTCGATGCCAGGAACGTCTAACAAAAGTAAAAGAATGCCATTGGTCAGATTTGATTACTTCGGGAAAGAAAAAGAATTAGTTTTCGGCTACAGCAGTACTGCGAAAGTGGAAAAATCGGATTTTGTCACCTTGACAATGAAAGAAGGGGCCTTTGGCTTTATGGTGTTAGACAATTACAATGTGAAATAAAAAAACTAACTACAACATTGTGCATAAGCCATGCTACGGCCGACGGCCTTGAACGCCTCATGCACGAGGCCGTTAGCAGGAATTTGAAAGTATGTTAGATCTCTTTAAGAGTAGAGAAAAGAAGCTTAAAGAAGCACGTTTGAAGCTAGAGCAGACTTTGGAATCTAACGGCATGGAGTTTCTGGTAAAGGCTATGGCATCTGAGGAGATATACTCTCCGCTACTTGAAAAACAAAGAAGGGAGGTGATTAGCGGAACTGATGATGTTTCTTGGTATGCTTACCGCAGAGCTGAGAAGTTAGAGAGTGATGCGTGTAAGGCAGAACTCCTTGCTCTCCTTGAAACATATGCCGAGTCACCCATAAGAGGTCATGTCTACTTTGCACTTGCTCATTTAGCTAAGAACAGAAAAGACAACGAGCTCTTTAGCTTTTTGATGGAGAAGCTACAATCAGAAAAGGATAAAGAAAGTAAGCTGTTGATTCTGATGGGAGTAAAGGAAATGAAAAAAGATGCTGCGCTGAACATCAAGCCTATTGAGCAACTTACCAGGTCCAGGAACCTTAAATTAAGAACACAGGCAATACTTGCTCTTCAAAAAACTCAAAATGCTGAAGTGGAGCCTTTACTGCTCGAGCTATTCCAAGAGTCGAAAGACAGCCATACGAAAAGTATGATTTGCACTCCTCTTGAATCTGTGGGAACTTTTGAATCAGTACCTATTCTCGAAAGTGAATACAAGATTACAAGAGACCAAGGGTTGAGAAGCAGCATAGAGCTTACGTTAACTACAATCAAGGAAAGAAAATCTGCTGCTAACCCAAGCTAAATCACACCAAGGTGTGCTTTAGCCAAAAGTTGACCATAATAATATCAAACTCTCCCTATGCATTCCTCTCTCTTTACCTACATCACTCAGTATACCCAAACCACGCTCACCGAGGAGGAACAGGATTTGATTCAACGCGCTTTCCAACCGAAGAAGCTCCGGAAGAAGCAGTACCTGTTACAGGAAGGAGATATTTGCCGGTACCTGGGGTTTGTGGTGCGTGGGGCCATGCGGCAGTACAGCGTAGATGACAAAGGCGCAGAGCACATTGTGCAGCTGGCGGTGGAGAACTGGTGGGTGGGCGACCGGGAAAGCTACCTTATGCTCACGCCCTCGGCCTACAACATTGATGCTTGGGAAGACACCGAGGTCCTGCTCATTGAAAAAGCCGACCTTCTGCAACTCTACCAGCAAGTGCCCACCATGTTGCAAATGGCCCGGCAGATGGATGACCGGCACTCTATGGCTACCCAACGCAGGATTAACGCCGCCATCAGCTTCCCCGCCGAGAAACGCTATGCAGAGTTTGTAGACTGCTACCCCGAGTTTCTGCAGCGCTTCCCGCAACACCTCATTGCCTCATACCTGGGCATCACCAAAGAAACCCTCAGCCGCATCCGGAAGCAACAGGCACTGTAAGGCAGCGCGCCACTCCCCTGCCCCAATTTGTTGACATTTATCAACGGTTTATTTTATCCTACATCATCGTTTGGCGGCGGGTCTTTGCCGCACCTTTGTATCGTTCGGAAGCGGAAAAAGAAAGCCCTTCTACCATCCTTAAAACGATACAGCCATGAAAAAAGAAGTAAGTTTCTCAACCAGAGGCCAACGCGCCGATATAGGTGATTTAACCATCTACCGCATTGTGCCTAACCGTTACGCCCAGGCAGTGGGGCCCTTCGTGTTCCTGGACCACATCGCGCCCAAAGTACACGCCGCAGATGCCCCCCGCATGAAAACCGGAACCGGTGCCCACCCGCACAGAGGCATTGCCACGCTCACCTATTTGCTGCAAGGCGAAGACGAGCACTTTGACAGCGCCGGGCACCACGCCAAAGTGACCTCGGGCGGTATCCAGTGGATGAAAGCGGGCAACGGTATCATCCATGACGAGAACCTGAACCCCGATCCGGCGGATGACAGCCGCACCACGCACGGCCTACAGTTCTGGGTGAACCTTCCATCTAAAAACAAAGCTGAAGCCCCGGCCTACCTCGCCATCCAGGCCGAAGAAGTTCCGCAGAAAGCCCTGGATCAGAACCGAGGCTGGGTGAAAGTAGTGGCCGGACGCTACGAGGAGTTGGTTTCCCAGATCCCGAGCTACTCTGAGCAGTTCATTTATCACCTGCACCTGGAAGCTGGTCAAACGTTCTCCTTGAACACCACGCCCGGCCTGGAGTACGCCGCCTTCTTACTGGAAAGCAGCTCGGTACTCAATGACACGCCCTACCACGCCGGCGAGTTTTTGGAGTTTGACCGCAAAGAGGGTACCATTGAACTGACGAACCCATCTACCGAGGCCATTGACGTGATCGTCTTCGGCGGCGAACGCTACCAGGAACCCATCGTGGCGGAAGGCCCCTTCGTGATGAACTCCAAAGCCGAAATTGCCGAAGCCTACCGCGACTTCTTCAACGGCAAGTACGGCCAGATTGTGTACCCTAACTAAGCCGTAGAACAAGGGGTTTCCTACATCTCACTTTTATGAAGGAAACCCTACTCCTGTCCTCCTGAAAGGAACTTGTGGGCGAACGGTAATAGTGGTCAGCAGCGCTATTTTGGTTCGCTCACAAGATCTTTCCAAGATGACAAAAAGAGAAATGCAGCTCGTTTCTGAGCCATTTTCACAAACAAACCATCAATTCAAACAAAAATCAAAACCATGAAAACCATAGGAATCATAGGAGCCGGAAAAATAGGAAAAGCGTTTGCCCAGCACGTAGCCAAAGCGGGGTATGACGCTATTATCAGCAACAGCCGCGGGCCTGAATCGTTGCAGCCGGTAGTAGAAGCCATTGGCCACGGCATTAAAGCTGGGACAGTAGCCGAAGCCGCCGCCGCAGACATCGTGTTTTTGGCGGTGCCCTGGAACAAATTGGAAGAAGCCGTTTCTGGCGTGGAGAGTTGGAAAGACCGTTTGGTCATAGACGCTACCAATGCGGTGTTGCCCGGCTTTGTGCCCGCCGATTTGGATGGCAAGCCTTCTTCTGAAGTAGTGGCGGCTCTGTTACCCGGCGCCAAAGTGGTGAAAGCGTTTAACACCTTGCTAGCCGCAGTGCTGGCAGCCAATCCCCAGGAAGAAGGAGGCAGCCGCGTAATTTTCTATTCCGGCAATGACGAGGAAGCGAAAAAGACAGTGCTAGAGGTGATTAACCGCATCGGGTTTGCGGGAGTAGACTTAGGCAAACTAAACGAAGGCGGACGATTGCAGCAATTCCCCGGTGGACCGTTGCCAGCCTTGAATCTGGTGAAACTGAAGTAATACTCTTACTGCCAACAGCCTTATCCCCAAAGACCTTCTTTTACATGGATATATAAAAAACATATAACCAATACAGAAGCAATTCTAACACCCTAACCTATCTTTTTAAAGGAACAGAAACTAAAATAGCTCTTAATTAGAATCTAAAACCACATTTTTGAGTCCCTGTGTTAGTTTTAAACAGAACTAACACAGGGACTCAAAAATCTTTATCTCCTACTAACCCACATTTCTACTACATTTATAGATCTTGGTATATATTAGCGAAAACACATTTCTTTCAATTGATATTTCTTATCTTAAATCGATTCATTATCTGACTATACCATTAAACGATTGTTTAAATATTCTATCCTCTATATCCCCCATTTTTAATGAAAAGAACACTTTTACTACTTACTTTTTTATCTGTTCTGAGTGCTTGTAACAAAGAAAATATTGAACCAGACAAAAACCTTACTGATCCGGTTGAGCTACGTACCGACGACAGAGTCACTGTTACTAATCTAAGTTCTGACCCACCTGCAACTTCTATTATAGCAGGTGATTATAATGTACTTGGGTACGGATATGATGTAACCGGAGAATTCGCAGATATAAGCGCTACGAGAAAGCAGATTGTAGATGTTATCAAACTAAAGAATACCAGACCTGGATATGTTGATTTAGGCAGGTCAAGTACAAGTAGTGGTCCATCTCGCCTATTTGCCAAAAATAGCGAAGAACTTTCATCGCTTTTATCTTCAAGACTTGAAGAAACAAAGGGGTTGAATTCCTTCAAGGGTGCCCTCACCTCTTATTTCCCAAATCAGAATCCGTTGTCCGAAAAATATATCTATGCAAGCCATACCTGGTACATAGAGTATAGTCAGCTTAAGTTTATGTCTCTCCCCCAAGACCTGATGGGGTACCTAACAGATACTTTCAAAGCAGACCTACAAAGTAGCTCTCCCCAAGATATAGTAAAAAAATACGGCACACATATTCTAAGCGGCATCAGCTTAGGGGCTAAATTGGTGGTAGTATACCAATCGGAAACGGAAAATAGTGACAGGGAAAATGCAGCCAAACTTGGTTCAACGGTAGCCATAAACAAAGTATTTAGCTTATTTTCCGGTGATATGGACAATAGGACAGCTACTTCTGCGAAAGGGAATTTCGAACAAAAACTGAGCTTCAAGGCTACTGGAGGAGACCTTTCAAAACTTACCCCAACTACCGTTTCAGGAAGAGATTACCCCACGTATGACATAGGAAGCTGGTGGAAAACTTGCACGAAAGAAAAAGCGGAGTTCATAAAAATCAAAGACAATCAAGGATTGATTCCTATTTATGAGGTGGTCGAGGATATTATCAAGAAAGAAGAGCTAAAACAATACATTCAGAGATACTTGGTGGAAAATCAAGTTAAGTTGTAGAGCGACCCATCTTTGACTTGGGATAACTTAAAAGCACAAATCCTGATTTAGAAAATAAAGGCTCCTTCCTTTCTCTCTTAGAAAACAGGACTTCTGCATCCAATATCTTCCCAAGTGGAATTAGATGTCTCTTTTAATTGCTCTAGAAGAAAATTAAAGTGCTTAAGAAGAGATAGAGCGGCGAGAAGTACAAAGCGTGCACTCCCCTGCAAACAAAGCCCGAAGCGCCTCACTAGTAAAGTTGGTGAGGCGCTTCGGGCTTTGTTTGCAGGGGAGTGCACAAAAACAACCTCAACCGTTATCCACGAAACCGGGGTACAGGGTCATGCCGCCGTCTACGTAGATGGTGGTACCGGTGATGTAGTCGCTCTCGGGGGAGGCCAGCCAGGTGGCTACTTTGGCAATGTCCTCGGGCAGGCCGATGCGCTTATAAGGAATCAGCTTCATCAGTTCTTTTTTCTTTTCCTCGTCTTGCCACACATCCGCGTTGATGTCGGTGGCGATGGCGCCTGGCGAGATGCCGTTTACGCGTATTTTTTTAGGGGCCACTTCTAGCGCCAGGGACTTCATGAGCATCAGGATACCGCCTTTGGACGAGGCGTAGTTCACGTGCCCAGCCCAAGGAATAATGTCATGCACCGAGCTCATGAAGATGATGTTGCCTTTGGCTTTGTCCTCAGGAGAAGCAGTGGGTTTCTTATCAAAGATTTTGATGGCTTCGCGGGCACACAGGAAATAGCCGGTGAGGTTGGTGGTCATCACCTTGTTCCATTGCTCTAAAGTCATCTCAGCGAAGGCATTGTCTTTCTGGATACCGGCATTGCTCACCAGCACATCTACGGTGCCGAAGGCGTCCAGCGCCTCCTGGAACATGCGGGTCACGTCTTCTTCTTTGCCTACATCGGCTTTGCAGAGAATGCCTTTGCCGCCTCCTTCTTCCACCTGCTCTAAAGTCTCGCGGGCACTCTCTTCATCGCCGTGGTAATTGATGATGACATTGGCGCCCTGCTGCCCGAAGGCGATGGCGATTCCCTGCCCGATGCCCGAACTGGCGCCGGTCACTAATACTGTTTGTTTGGTTTGTGTTAACATGGTCATCTTGTGTATAGTGGAGGAACTCTCTTATGCTTTGCTTTTATTTAACTGCCGGTCTAGGTTATAGGCGGCACTGATTAAGCCCAAATGGGTAAAAGCCTGGGGAAAATTGCCCAGATGCTCGCCCTGAAAACCCAACTGCTCGGCGTACAAGCCCAAGTGGTTGGCGTAGCCCAGCATCTTCTCAAAGTAGAACCGGGCCTTCTCCACTTGGCCCGAGCGCGACAGGCATTCTACGTACCAGAACGAGCACATGGAGAAGGTGCCTTCGTGGCTCACAAAGCCGTCTGGGGCGGCCATGTCTTGCCGGTAGCGGTACACCAAGGAGTCTGACACCAGTTCTTCCTCAATGCGCTTGAGCGTGGAAAGCCAGCGTGGGTCTTTGGGACTGATAAACCGCACCAATGGCATGAGCAGCGTGGCCGCATCTACGGTTTGGGCTCCAGGGTACTGCATGAAGGCCTGCTTTTCCTCGTCCCAGAACTCGGTGAAAATGCTTTCAAAGATTTTATCGCGTTCTATGCGCCATTCTTCCTTTAGAGGGAAAGACCGCTTCATGCCCATCCTGATGGCCCGGTCAAAGGCCACCCAGCAAAGCAACCGCGAGTACAGGAAATTCTTGCGACCGCCCCTTACTTCCCAGATACCTTCATCGGGCTGGTCCCAGTTCTGGGCAAGCCAGTCCAGGTGTTTTCCCAAGCTTTTCCAGAAATCGTACGAAATCGGGTCGCCATACTTGTCTGAGAGGTACACTGAGTCTAGCAGTTCGCCGTAGATGTCCAGCTGCAATTGGGCGTAAGCATCGTTTCCAATGCGTACCGGCGCCGACTGAAGGTAGCCTTCCAGGTTGGGCAGCTCTTTTTCTTCTAATTGCCGTTCGCCGTCCAGGGAATACATGATGCCCAGCCGGTCCTCGTCTTTCATGCCCTGGCACACGGCTTCTACCCAATGCATGAAGTTGCCTGCCTCTTTAGTATACCCCAACCTAATGAGGGCGTACATGGAAAAAGAGGCGTCCCTGATCCAGGTGAAGCGGTAGTCAAAGTTGCGGGCTCCGCCGATGCTCTCAGGCAGACTGAAAGTAGGGGCGGCCACAATGGAGCCGTATTTGTGCGAGGTCAACAGTTTGAGGATAAGCGCCGAACGGTTCACCATGTCCAGCCAGCGGCCGGTATAGGTAGACTGGCCTATCCAGTTTTTCCAGTAATTCACAGTCTCAAACAGACTCTGCGTCACAAATGCCCCCAAATCCCGGCCCTTGGCGTGCTCCTGGCCCACGTGCTCCAAGATAAAATCAGCGGTTTGGTTCTGCCCTAAGGTGAACTCCGCCACCACATCGTACCCGTCTAGCTGTAAAGGCACTGAGCTCAAGAGGCGCAATACCGTAGAGCCTTCCTCTTGACAAGTAAATAACACTTCCTGGTCTGAGACTTGTTCTACGGTATGTTCGCTTTGGCCATAGTTGAACCTTGGGCGGCACGCCAGGCGGTACTTTGCCTCTCCCCTGATGGTGGCGACCCGCCGCACCAGTTCCTTGCCGCTGTACAGTTCTTCTACGGGCATAAAGTCCGTGATCTCACTCACGCCTTCCGGTGATAAGAAGCGGGTCAGCAACACGTTGGTGTCGGGTAGGTAGAGCTGTTTTGTCTTCCGTTCCGTGAAAAGCGGCTCAATCTGGAAACTGCCGCCTTTCTCGTCATCCAGCAGGGCGGCAAAGATGCTGGGCGAATCAAAGTTGGGGAAGCACATGAAGTCAATGGAGCCGTTCAGTCCCACCAACGCCACCGTGTTCAGGTCCCCTATGATTCCGTAATTTTCTATGGGCTGATAACTCATTCAGGCTAGGCTAGATGATGCGCTGGCCCAGAAAAACAGTACCAGCAGGTGCTAGTAAATACTGCCAATGCAGGAGAAGTGTTGGGTTGGCCGGGTGATTTCTACTTGAAGTGGCAAGACGATTTAGGCCTCGTTCTATGAAAATAGCCTGAAAACGCTCTTTGAAAGGTTCTTTGGCTTACAGCAACAAGACAAATAACAAAAGCATTTCAGCTTAACTTTTTGTAACACAATAATATATCTTAACTTGATTGCCTGTAGGTGGTGCAGCGATTCCGGCTTTGGTTTCTGCGGCATAGAGGGGAAGAGAGTCCATTCAATAGCACGTCTCCTGAAAAACGCCAATGGCTAATAGAAATATAAAGAATCCGGCTCACACCTTCTTGGCGATTCTTCTGCTAGGAGTTGTCAGCCTGCTCCAGGGCTGTACAGAAGAGGAAGATTCGCTTTCCCCTATTGGCGGGTTCTACCGGTATACATCGGCGGAGACAGATAGGGCGGTTGACCTGAACAACGATGGGATCGCCTCAACTGATTTCCTTACCGAAGCGCAGCCATTTGACTTCAGCTTCCCTACTTCAGCCCTTGAGATTACCCCGGTCCACCCCAATGACCTCGGCAGAGACGAGATTTACCTTTTCCTTCCGCATCCTGTCTATTATGAATCTGAGCCTGACCGCCCTATTGCTTACACTGGAATGTCTTTGGGCTACCGATATACCAACGGTCTAAAGCCAGGCGCATTGGACCTGTCGCTGCTGCATCCTCAAAATGCCGGTTCAGAAGCGCATTGGGGCAAACTGAAAAGTCTCTTTGTGCTACCAAATAACCAGGTGGTGGCCAGAGTTGGCAAGAAGTACTATGACTTTAAAACAAGAAGCTGGGTGATGCTGAACATTACAGCCGTGTTTGAGAAAGACCACTAATAACTTCGTCTTATGCTTTACACGCCCGGCAATCCCCACACAAATAACTATCCCTCAATATTTTACATATCATGAAAAACAGTTTAAAGCAGTTTTCCGCCTTTGCCCTCCTGGCAAGCCTAGGTTTTTCCTTTAGCAGCTGCGAGAAAGAAGACCTTCGGGAGGAAGAGATTTCCAAACCCCTTAACACCATGAGCATGCGGGTAAATGGCCAACGGTGGCAACCAGCCCAGATAGGAGAAGACGACTGCATGCAAACATTCACAGTTTCCAGATCAGGCCTGACGGGAAGTGGCGGCATAGAAAAGCCCTATTACACAATCTGGGCTTACCGAGACCCCAAAGCCGTAGCCGATTACAAAAGCGAGAACGTGTTGCGGCTGCAGTTTATGAATGTGGAAGAAACGGGCACTTACCCTATCACCGGTTCTTACAAACAGGATTTCAGTTCCCATGCGGTGTTCAACCTGAATACCCCCGGCGCTGCTACGGTCAGGTACGTCAACAGAACCGACAAAGCTTCTTTCAAGGTAGAGGTAAGTGCTTTCTACCCTATTCCTAATTCATTCGGCACTGGCATTGAAGGCACCTTCTCTGGCACGCTCTACAATGAAAACAACCCTCAGGATTCTATCACCATTGACCAAGGGGCATTCTCGCTCAGAAAGCTAAACCGGAACAACTTCAACCATTGTCCAGAATAAAAAAGAATCGGGTACAAGTAACGGCTCTTCCTTGTACCCGATTCAGAAAAATGGCAACGGGTTTTTACTGGCGTTTGGGGCCAATCAGATGCGTTCATTCACACCTGTAAAGCATTTACTCTATTGTTTCATGAAAATCAGCCTAAAACAGTTTGCCGTTGCCGCCCTCTGTGTCTCTGGCTTTCTTGCCTTCTCCTGCGAGACCGAAGACGATGGGCAGGAGGGCCGTCCCAGCATTGCGGGCTTATACAAATTTGTATCGCTGACGTCTGCCACAGCGGTTGACCTGAACAAGGACGGGATAGCTTCCACCAACCTGATGCAAGAAATGGAAGAATATAACTTCAGTTACCCCGCTGCTAAACTGGAACTAAGGCCCACCAAGTACAACAACACCGAGCACCAGCTCATTGACATCCTTTTTCCGCACCCAAACCCTACCTATGACTATGAACTGGACCCTGACAGAGACGTCAAATATACCAGAAACGCCCTCAACGGCACCGGCTACGCGTATACCTATGATGAACGTACCAAGGTTATTGAGGTAGTGCGGGCCGCCAATCATGTGCAAACCGAGGAAGAGTGGGGCAGGTTGAACAGCCTTACCGTTCAAGGCACAGACCAGTTAGCGGCCAGCGTCACCAAGCAGTACTATGACTATCAGATCAACGGCTGGCAGAAGCTAACCATCGCTGTGGTGTATGAGAAAGTAGAGTAAAGGAAATGAGCTGATTGGAGGTACGTTCAAACCTGCTTTCCTGACAAAGGTTCTTCGCTTTTGGCCCATTTTAAAGAAAATAGGGGTAAAATCAGGCCTGGTGGTCTCTCTTGGGAGGACGCCTGCTCAGGGTGTCACGTTACATCAGAAAATAGACACCCATATGGTCACTCGGTTGCTAAGAGGTTTTGTTTGTGTTGCATCAGGTTCGGCTTTCAGGAAAGTATTGGGCCTTCTTCTTCTCACGGTAGCGCTGCAAAGCTGCATGATTGTGGTTATAGGGAAGAAACCAAGATGGGCAACCGCTGAGAGCAGTATAACAGCCGCTCCAGTTTCTACCGCCGCTGATAAACCCGAGATGCGGGTAGAAGTTGAACCGAACAAATTTGGATTGCCCTTGGGCTTGATAATCACGATCATTGACAAAAAACATTATGACCTTCATTTTTCGGTGAAGCCTACGGCCAACCAGGCCCTGCAGCCAGACTCCATTACGTACCAGTTGTATGATGCGGAAAAGAAGCTCATTAGCCAGGGCCATCGCCGGTTGTATGATCGCCGTCTGCAGATAAAACCAGCCTTGGGCTTGTACTTTCAACCGGCGGGCCAAACCGATAAAAAACTTGTCTTTGATAAAACCCCTCAGGAGAATCTTTCGATCGTTTTGGGGCTTCATTACAAAGACAGCACTGGAACGCTACTGTCAGAACAGTACCAGCAGACGCTTCAGATAGAAACCCCAAAACGCGTGCGTGTTGCCATGGCCCGGAACTAGCCTAACCACTCACAAGAAGTTGGAGGATAGGCCAAATGCGATTTATAGTTCTTTTCACCAGCTCACCTTAGCATTGTTGCATGAAATCTACGTTGGCTTTCCTCGCTTTTTTTGGCTGCTTGTGGCTGGCCTCCCCTGCCCAGGCGCAAACCATCACCCGGCTAGATAAGAGCAAAATCACCGCCCAACAGTTAGATGCCAGAATTCAGCAACTCATGCGGGCGGCCCAAGTGCACGGGTTAGCGGTAGCCGTGTTCAACCAGAACAAACCGGTGTACCAGAAAACCTTTGGGTACAAGAATGCTGTCTCCAAAGAACCTCTTCAACCTAACACCAACATTTACGGCGCCTCTTTGAGCAAAGCGGTATTTGCGGTGCTGGTCATGCAATTGATAGAGGAAGGCAAACTGGACCTGGACAAACCCCTGCAAAGCTACCTGCCCAAACTCATCTACGAATACCCGCCCACCACTAAGTGGCAAGACCATTACGAAGACCTTAAACAAGACACCCTGTACCAGAAAATAACCGCGCGCATGTGCCTGAGCCATACCTCGGGTTTCCCCAACTGGCGCTGGGACTTACCCGATGAGAAACTACGGGTTATGTTTGCGCCGGGCCTGAAATACAGCTACTCAGGCGAGGGACTGGTGTACCTGCAAACAGTACTGGAGAAACTTTTGGGGCAATCGCTGGAGCAAATGATGCGGCAGAGAGTGTTCGGCCCATTGGGCATGACCAATTCTTCCTACACCTGGCAGCCCCGGTTTGAGAAGGACTACAGCGTTGGGCACCGAACCAACGGCGCGCTCTACGAGAAAGACAAAGACAATGAGGCTCGCTCTGCCAGCACGCTGGAAACCACCCTGCAGGACTACACGCTGTTCACCCAAGCCGTACTCCAAAATAAGCTCTTGAAACCTGCTACCACCCAAGCCATGTTCACCCCGCAGATTAGGATCAGGTCTGTGCAGCAGTTTGGCCCTTTGCGCCTGCAAGAATCAGACGCCAACGAGAGCATCAATCTGAGTTACGGACTGGGGTGGGTTTTGCTGAAATCGCCGCACGGCACGGGGGCATTCAAAGAAGGCCATGGCGATGGTTTCCAGCATCACTCCATTCTGTTTCCGCAGACGGGCACCGGCATTGTGCTCATGAGCAACAGCGACAATGCCGAAAGCATCTACAAAGACCTGCTGGCCTACGCCATTGGAGATACCTACACCCCTTGGTACTGGGAGAACTACATCCCTTATAACCAGGTAAAAAAGTAAAAGGACAATCCTGAAGACTTAGAATTCTAGGCAGCCGCATTGTTCTTCAGGCAGCGCAACAACCACTTTCTTTTGGATAAACAGCAGCCATTACGCCACTTAAAGGAAGCAGGAAGGCCTATGCTTTTAGGGATCAGATGAGCCTGGCTGTTTACCTGAAACTTGCCAGAAAATACCTTCAAGAATCCAGACGCAATTCACCCGAAAGATGTCGTTTCTGCCCCCTTTGCTTGTGCGGCAGAAAAGGTAAGTTTGCCTTCATCCATCTTACACCTTAACTGCCATGGAAAAACAGCAAACCTACACCCAGAAGATCACCCCGTTTTTGTGGTTCAACGGAAACGCCGAAGAGGCGATGAACTTTTACACCTCCGTTTTCAAGAACTCCACCATCAAGTTCGTGTCCAGGTACGGAGATGCCGGCCCCGGCCCCAAAGGCGAAGTCATCACTGGCAGCTTTGTTTTGGATGGGCAGGAGTTTATGGCGCTTAACGGCGGCCCGGCCTACTCGTTTACGCCCGCCATCTCGCTCTTCGTCAACTGCGATTCCCAGGAAGAAGTAGATTACCTATGGGAAACGCTTTCAGCAGGTGGTGCCACAAACCGATGCGGCTGGCTTCAGGATAAATTTGGGGTGTCGTGGCAGATCATTCCTACCATCCTGGGCGAGTTACTGCACGGCAAAAACGCGGATACATCTGGCAGGGTGATGCAGGCCATGCTAAAGATGGAGAAGCTTGACATTGCCACCCTGCAACAGGCCTACGCAGCAGAAGCTACCGTTTAACACTCGTTTTCACCAAACAGACCATAACCTTAGAAGCCCGAACCAGGTTACTGTTCTGGGCTTTTAAGGCATTTCTACGCCAACCCAATTGTCTCCTAGTTTTAAGAAAACAAGCTAAAAACAGGCAGGCAACGCTCATAAACGCTAACTTCCCGCATGAACTCGCGCAAAGAACTGTTCCAATTAATCTGGGATGCCGTGAAAGGCCAGGAGCAGGATTACACCCGTCTGGGTTTAAAGAAGTCTATTCTGCTGCTGGCTACCCCCATGATTCTGGAGATGCTCATGGAGTCGTTGTTTGCGGTGGTAGACATTTTCCTGGTGGGCAGGCTGGGCGCTTACGCCTTGGCCACGGTAGGCCTCACCGAGTCTATTCTCATGATTGTGTACTCGGTGGGCATGGGCTTGAGCATGGCCGGCACGGCTATGGTGGCCCGCCGCTTCGGGGAGAAGAACTATGATCAGGCCGGCACCACCACCTACCAGATCCTGATCACCGGGGGCATCCTGGCTATCCTTACCAGCTTGGTCACCTTTTTCTTCGCCGCCGATATTATGCAACTCATGGGAGCCGACGAAGAGGTGCTTACCAAGGGGATAGGCTATACGCGCATTATCTTCGGGAGCAACCTGATCATTATTCTGCTGTTCCTGATCAACGGGGCTTTCAGGGGAGCCGGTCTCCCGCACTTGCCCATGCGCACGCTTTGGCTCGCCAATGGAGTCAACATTGTGCTGGCGCCGCTCTTCATTTTTGGGCTGGGTCCTTTGCCCGCAATGGGGTTGGAAGGGGCCGCCTGGGCTACCTCCATCAGCCGGGGCATTGGCGTTCTGTACCAGTTGTACCACCTGCTCAACAGAAGGCACCTGCTCAAGGTAGCCCGTGAGAACATGGTGCTTTCTTACGGGGTTGTCAAGCAAATCCTGAAGGTTTCGGTGGGCGGAATGGGACAGTTTATGATTGAATCTGCCAGCTGGATTTTCCTGACCCGGATCGTCTCTGAGTTTGGCAACAATGCCCTGGCGGGGTATACCATTGCGTTTAGGGTGATCATGTTCACGCTGCTGCCCGCCTGGGGGCTTTCCTCGGCCGCGACTACCCTGGTGGGCCAGAATCTGGGGGCCAATAAGGTGCGACGGGCCGAACTCTCGGTGTGGTTGACTGCCCGCTACAACATGATTTTCCTGGGCTTGGCCACGGCGGCCTTCTTTTTCTTCGGAGATCACGTGGCCAGCCTTTTCACCCAGGAACCAGAGGTGATTTCCATTGCCTCAGCCGGTCTTAAAATCATTACGCTGGGCTATATCTTTTTCGGGTTAGGTATGGTGATGGTGCAGGCATTCAACGGGGCCGGAGACACCAGAACGCCCGCTTTCATCAACATTCTGGTGCTCTGGGTGATTGAAATTCCTTTCGCTTACCTCTTGGCGGTGTACCTGGGCTTTGGAGTCACCGGCATCTTTGTGACCATTGCCTGTAGCCACTCTTCGCACGCGCTTATCAGTTGGTGGATCTTCCGAAAAGGCCGCTGGAAAACGGTAAAAGTTTAACCCTTGCATTTGCCTTCTCCCTGGAAAGATAAAGAAGGCAAAATGCTCCCCGGGCTCCCGTTTTCTGGGTAGATTTCGGGAAGCAACTTACACTTTCTGAAGGCTTCTTACCAAATCAACTTTCTTTCGTTTATCCTTCAAGGGCCATGACTTTTCGTTATCTTACCACCTCAATGGCAGGCTTCGGTTGAGATATAGAAACCGATGGATTGTATAGATTGAAAGTACTTCAACCCTCACGCAGCACAGCTTTATGAAATCTCTACTCTTTGCTTTGTTCATGAGCTTTTCTTCTCTGGTCGTCATGGCCCAGGAAAAAGCAACTGCTACCGCTGCCCCAGACCCCACCAAGGAGACGCTTTTGGTAGAGGCTTCCTGCGGACAATGCAACTTTAAGCTGCCCGGCCAAGGATGCGATCTGGCGGTTAGGATCAATGGGAACGCGTACTTTGTGGATGGGTCAGACATTGACTCCCACGGAGATGCCCACGCCAAAGATGGATTCTGCAGCGCCATCCGGCAGGCGAAGGTCCAAGGCCAACTGGTAGACAACCGTTTCAAAGCCACCTATTTTCAACTGGTTCCGGAAGCCCCCAAGCAGAAGAAGAAATAGCCGCTGATTCTGCGTGATTCTGCTAAAAACAATGCTGAAGCCTCACCGCACAGGGAACCTGAAAAGCATCTTTCTGGGTGTTTTCCTGTTTCTGTGCTCTTTTCAGATTTTCGGGCAGAAAACGCCCCTACTAAAGGTGAGCGCTAACAAGCAGTATCTGGAAACTCAAGACAAGAAGCCCTTCTTCTGGCTTGGTGATACGGCATGGGAACTGATTCACAGGCTGAACCGGGAAGAGACTGACCTTTACCTGAAAGACCGAACCAGCAAAGGGTTTACGGTTATTCAAACCGTTGTACTGGCAGAGCTGGATGGCTTGAAAACACCCAATGCCTACGGGCACCTTCCCTTAATCAACCAGGACCCCACCCAGCTGAACGAGCCATATTTCGCCCACGTAGACTACGTGCTCAAGCGGGCGGAGAAGCTGGGCCTTTACATTGGCCTGCTGCCCACCTGGGGCGATAAATTCCACAAAGCGTGGGGCGTGGGTCCCGAAATCTTCACCCCCGAGAATGCCCGACAGTTCGGGGAGCTTTTAGCAAAAAGATACGCGAAACTGCCCAATCTCATCTGGATTCTGGGCGGCGACCGTTGGCCCGAAAACGAGGAAGACAAGCAGATCATCCGGGCTATGGCCCAAGGCATCAGGAGCGTGGACCAGCAGCACCTCATCACCTACCACCCCAGTGGCGAGAAGAAAGCCACTGATTTCTTCAATGAAGACTGGCTGGACCTGGACATGTTTCAGGCGGGGCACAGCAGGCAAAGCCATGATTTCAGGTATGTGCGAGACGGCCGGAACGTAACCCCTGCCCGCCCCGTGATCAACGGCGAACCGCGCTACGAAGACCACCCCGACCGGTTCAAACCCGAGGAGTTCGGCTGGATGGATGCCTCAGACGTACGTTCCTCAGCGTATTGGACCATGCTCTCCGGGGCGGCGGGCTACACCTACGGCGCGCACGGCATCTGGCAGATGTACCAGGCCAACCGAAGCCCCGTCAGCTGGGCCAGAACCGACTGGAAAGCGTCTTTAGATCTCCCCGGCGCCACCCACCTTATGCACCTCAAAAAGCTGCTTACCTCTTTCCCGTGGCAGCAACTGCGCAACGACCAAACCCTGATCTTAAATGACAATCCCGTAGGGGAAGCCCATCAGGTAGCGGCTATGGGAGAGCAAAAGGACTTTCTGCTCGCCTACACGCCCATGGGTAAGGGGTTAAAACTGGATCTTTCTAAACTGGCAGAAAACAAATGGGAAGCTTTCTGGTTTAACCCTAGAGACGGGCAGTGGAAGAAGATAGGAGAATATAACCGCACCGATCAGCCCACCTTTACCCCCTGGTCTGCAGGCAGAGGAAGCGACTTTGTTTTAGTACTTCTGCCGGTAAACTCGCCCTACCACCTCCCCCGGTAGGTACTATGCCCCCTGCCAGACGCTTTTTGTCTGAACCTCCCCCGCTAAGTACGCTTCTAGAGTACCGTTTTCTGAGGTTACATCATGGACAAAAAGCTTTTAACGCTGGCGTTTCTGTTTTGCTTCTGTTGGGGATTACACGCCCAACCGGCTCCTCTTGCAAAAGAGATCCGGCAGGTTGAAAATAACCTGACCCCGTTTGTGCCGGTCAACGGCTTTCCGGGTTGGAATATCTATGAACGGATGAAGCACTACCGCGTACCCGGCCTCAGCATTGCGGTGATCAAGGATTTCAAAATTGCCTGGGCGAAAGGCTACGGTTTAGCTGATACGCTCAAGAAAATACCGGTCACTACCCAAACCATGTTTTCGGCGGGTTCAATCAGCAAGCTGGTCATGGCGGCTGCGGCCCTGCGCCTAGTGCAGGACGGCAAACTAGCGCTGGACGCGCCCATCAACCAATATCTCACCTCCTGGAAAATACCGGAAAACGACTTTACCCGTAACACCCCCATCACGCTCAGAATGCTGCTGAGTCATTCAGCGGGCACCACCCAATCTTCTTACTTCGGGTTCACGCCAGACAAGAGACCGCTGCCTACCATTGTGGATATTCTGAGCGGCACTGCCGTGGCAGAAAGCAGACCCGTGGTGGTGAACAGCGAACCGGGCAAGGAATTCCGTTACTCGGGCGGGGGCAGCATGATTGCGCAGTTGGCTTTGATGGATGTCGCTAAAATGGATTTTGAGTCTCTGGTGGAAAAGACGGTGTTTGACCCGTTGGGCATGCAGCACTCCACCTTCGCGCAGCCGCTGCCACCTGAATTTGCCACCAAAGCAGCGTGGGCGTACTCGTCGGCGCCTTGGTTCAAGGGTATGCCGTACGTGTATCCGCAGCAGGCTGCCGCCGGTTTGTACACCACGCCCACTGATCTTGCCAAATTCTTCCTTGATCTCCAAAACGCCTACAGGGGCAAAGGAAAAATCCTGCAGCAGGCGCTGGCCCGACAGATGTTCACGCCGCAGGTCACGGTCTCCGAAGGGTTTTACAGGGAGCAGATGGGCCTGGGTCCCTTCCTGCTGCAGCGCACCGACAACCAGGAAAACAAGGGCATCTACTTTGAGTTTACCGGGGTAAACGCCGGGTTCCTGGCCTACGGAATCGCCAACCTGACCGAAGGTTACGGGGTTGTCATCATGCTCAACTCCGGTGATGACGTGAACGGATTGGGCAAAGAGATCAGACGAGCCGTGGCGAAGACGTATGGTTGGCACAATTTCCTCCCGGAGGCCATTACGCCCCTAGCTTTAAGCCCAACCGAGTTGGACCAGTTCACCGGCCGCTACCGGCGCGGCCCCGATGAAGTGGTGTGCCTGCGCCGGGAAAAGAACTACCTGGTGGAAAACATCAACGATGGGCCAGACATTTACACGTTCCCGGTTGCCAAAGACACCCTCGTTTTCACCGATTTCAACATCAAAGGATTCGTGCGCCGCAATGCGCAAGGTAAGGTGATTTCCCTGCAAACTGCCTGGCAAGACAAGCCCATGCCTCGCATGCGTGACGATGAATTCACTCCCAGCGAACTCCTGAAAGCGCAACGGTTTGCCGAAGCGAAAGAAGGTTTCCGGCAGTTAAAGATGAACGAATCCCAGCTCACGTATCTGGCCTACGAGCTGCTAAACAAGCCTAAACCAGCTTTAGCGGCGGCCAAAGCCATCCTGGAAGTAGCGCTGGAACAGTACCCCACCTCGGCAATGGTGCAGGCGCGTTTTGGGGACTATTTTGTTAAAATGAACGATAAACCCAATGCCATCCGCTCCTACTCCAAAGCCCTGGAACTGGACCCTTCTGATCTTCAGGCCAAAGAGAAACTGAGCCAACTGAAGCAAGAACCATAAGTGCTACACAGCCAAGCTGCCCTCCCATTTAGAGATTAACTTCCATAGAACCATCATCCAAAACCATGAACCGAATCTGCCTTAGCCTGCTTCTCACGCTGTCTGCGCACCTGTGCTTTGCTCAGGTAGACACGGCGCGGATTCGGGAGATCATCCAGAAACAGGCTGCCCAGCAGCGCTTCTCGGGCACCATTCTGCTGGCTGATCAGGGCAAAATCGTGCACCAAGCCTCCTTCGGGGTGAAAGACCAAGCCACCCAGGTACCTATTGACCACCAGACCAAATTTGGCATTGCATCTATCACCAAAATGCTAACAGCTATTGCTATTCTGCAGTTAGTGGAGGAAGGCAAACTATCGCTCCAGGACCGGGTGAGCAACCTACTGCCCGCGTTCAAGTTTTCACACCAGGACAAGCTCACTGTGCACCATCTGCTGTTGCACATCTCGGGGCTTCCCCGCGAAGATGACACCATGTATGATGCGCCCATCACGCCTCAGAACTTTGTAAAGAAGGTATTATCCACCGGGACCAAAGCCGGAGAATTTGACCAATTCCACTACAACAACCTGGACTACGTGCTGCTGGGCCTGATCATTGAAGCCGAAACCGGCACTACCTGGCAAACAGCCATCAAGACCAGAATCATTGACAAACTCCGGTTGGCCAACACCGGTTTTCTGGCGAAAGGGAAACTTCCCGCTAATTTCGCTCAGTCCTACTCCCTGGCCAAAAACGGCATCCTGGCCCGAGACCCCGACCTCTATCTGGAGAATTATTACGCCGCAGGATGCATGTATTCCAACGCCCCAGACTTGCTCCTGCTGGACCAAGCCCTGTACGGAAACACCCTGCTCAGCGAGAAAAGCAAAGCCCTGCTCTACACCTCCTACCCCCAATACAACTACACTGGGTACAGCGTCTGGACCTATCACTATCCCTTCGCGGCTACCAAGCCATTGATTATGGAGCGACGTGGCGGCATACTGGGCTCCAACTCTGCGCTGGTGCGAATGCTGGATTCCAACAAAACCATCGTCATCCTGAGCAACACAGATCAGTTCAACCCAGATTCTTACGGCGACAAGGAAAACCTGCGGGAAGCCCTGCTGATGGAATTAGGCAAAGCGCCCCGTTAACTTGTGTGCAGAAGCGGGCAAAATCTGCTTCTGGTTTGCTGCTTAGAATCAAAAAACCACCTATAAACCACTTATCTCATGAAAACCATTTATGTAACCTTGGTCGCTCTTCTGGGCCTGACGTCTTGTGCGGCCCTCAACTCTACTACCTACATCAGACCCAACGACAGCTTTGTCTTAGGCAACAATGAACACGGCGGCTTCTCTGTTAATTTGCAGAACGCCTCCAAAACAGACCTTTCCATTTACCAGGCGCCTATCAACGGAGGAAAGCATTCTACCCTTAAGGTAAAACCCAACCAACGGGCCAGCGTGAAAGTGGACAGAAATACCGCAGTGGTCATCACCAATGCTTCCAGTGACACGGCGGCCGTGAACCTGAAGGTAACCGGTGACCTGGGCCTCTCCATGGGCTACAAAAAACAATAGTTGGCATTAAGAAGTGCCTCGCGGTTTCTGGGCTGTTTCTCTTAAACCAGCCCAGAAACCTATATGATACTACTGACTTGCTGAGGGCAAAGCGAGTTAAACAGGTGTGCCTTTCTCCCTGGCAGGAAGTCTATCTTAGCTACATGTTTCACCCCTTCTTTTGCTGACTTCCCTGTTTTGGATACAACAACAAGAGATTGGGCTACGTCCGCGGCCGCACGTTTCCTCACCTTTGTCTTACTCAACAAGGACATTCACTAAAAAGGTAAAAAAATGGAAAGGTTAAGAAAAACAGAATTAGGAAGCCAGGGCTTGGTGGTGCCGGTGCTGGGCTTGGGCTGCATGGGCATGAGCAAGATTGCCGGGGCCGATATCTACGGCCAAGCCAATGAAGCGGAGTCCATCAAAACCATTCACCGGTCATTGGAGTTGGGAGGCAATTTCTTGGATACCGCCGATTTATACGGCCCATTGGAGAACGAACGGCTGATCTCCCGCGCCATTAAAGGCAACCGAAATCAATACATCATCGCCACCAAATTTGGGTTTGAGATTGACGACCAAGGGCAGATGACCTGGCAAATTAACGGCCGCCCCGACTACGTGCGGAAATCGGTGGAACGCTCCCTCCAGAACTTGGGCACTGACTACATTGACCTCTATTACTTGCACCGTCTAGACCCCAACACGCCCATTGAAGACACCGTGGGCGCCATGGCCGATTTGGTGCAGGAAGGCAAAGTAGGCTACATTGGGCTTTCTGAGGTTTCTTCGGAGACCATCCGGAAAGCGCACGCCGTGCACCCTTTAACTGCTGTGCAGACCGAGTACTCGCTATTTGAGCGGGAAGTAGAGGAAGCAGGCGTGCTGGACACGTTGGCGGAGCTGGGCATCGGGTTTGTGCCGTATTCACCGTTAGGCCGCGGGTTCATCTCTGGCGACATCAAAAGCCCAGATGATTTCCCCGCCGATGATTTCAGGAGAAGCATGCCCCGCTTTCAGGGCGAGCAGTTTTACAAGAACATAGAGCTGGTGCAGGCCATCAAAGCGCTGGCGGAGGAAAAGGAAATCACGTCGGCCCAACTGGCGCTGGCCTGGATTCTGGCCAAAGGGCACGTGTCTATTCCGGGTACCAAACGCGTGAAGAACCTGGAGCAGAACATCGGGGCTACGCACCTCACGTTAACCCCGGAAGACATGGCGCGTCTGGAGGAGATTGTGCCGCTGGGGACTTCCACCGGCGCTAGGTATGACGCCGTCTCCATGGCTATGATTAACCTTTAAAAGCAAGTTGGTACGGGAAGCTTATTCAAAAACTTCCCGTACCTTTTCTCTCTCATTCTCTGGCGCATGAAAAAGCAAACCAATAGCCCCTATCTTATCAAATCTATTTCAGAACTGCACCGGCTGTTGGGCATTCCGCAGCCTGAGCACCCTTTGGTGAGCCTGATTAACCTGAGTGATCTTAGGGATGCTTGCCGCGTGATGCTGGGCAGTTTTGTGTATAGCTTTTACACCGTCTGCATCAAGAAAGGCTTCCAGGGAAAACTGAAATACGGGCAGAACTACTATGATTTTGACGAAGGCGTGATGACGTTCTTCTCGCCCGGCCAGGTCATCTCCACCGATGCCACGGATGAGATTTCCCTTTCGGGCTGGTGGCTCATTTTCCATCCCGATTTTATCCAGAACTATCCGCTGGGCAAGAAAATCAAGGAGTACGGGTTCTTTTCATATGCCGTAAACGAAGCCCTGCACCTGTCAGAGAAAGAAGAGGCGGTGCTGGAGAACATCAAGAACAACATTGCACAGGAATACACCTCGGTGATTGACAGCTTCAGTCAAGATGTGATGGTGTCGCACATTGAGGTGCTGCTCAACTACTCCAACCGGTTCTACAACCGTCAGTTCCTCACCCGCAAGAACACCCACCATGAATTGCTGGTGAAGCTGGAAACGGTGCTGAACGAGTACTTCCAAAGCGGGCAAGTGCAAGAACTGGGGCTGCCCACCGTGCAGTATGTCTCCGAGAAACTGAACCTCTCACCCAATTACCTCAGTGACATGCTGCGCAGCCTGACCGGGCAAAGCACCCAACAGCACATCCAGAACAAACTGATTGAGAAAGCGAAGGAAACCTTGAGCACCACGTCTCTGTCAGTGAGCGAGATTGCGTATGGGTTGGGCTTTGAGTATCCGCAGTCGTTCAGCAAGCTGTTCAAAAGCAAAACCAACGTGTCACCGCTTGAGTTTCGGCACTCTTTTAACTAAACTGCACCCGAAACGCAATCTCTACTTTCACTTAGAACGCACATGATTGTCAAACTTGCTGAGGGCAACTTGAAAACCAAATTCGGGGAATACCACGAGACGCTGTACTACGATGGCCAAAAAGAATCCTTCGCCTTGACCATGGGCGAGGTGGCGGGCGCTGAGGATGTCTTGTGCCGTGTACACTCTTCCTGCATTTTCGGGCACCATTTCAACAGCATTGAGTGCGACTGCCGCGAGCAGATGGAAATTTCCCAGCAACTCATTCAGCAGGCTGGTCAGGGCATCATCATTTGGCTGGAGCAGGAGGGAAAAGGCAACGGCCATTTCGCGTTGCTGAAAAGTGTAGAACACAAACGGCGCGGGATGCCACAGGCCGAAGCCTACGAAGCCGTCGGTTTCAAACGTGATGCCCGGGACTTCACCCCTGCCGCCGAAATCCTGAAAGATTTGGGCGTAAAATCCATCCGGATGCTCACCAACAACCCAAAGAAAGTAGAGACGCTCACCCAACACGGCGTGCAGGTAGTGGGCATCAAAGAAACCAAGCTGTAGAGCCTCAACTCAGTCTGGAAGTACAACTTCGTGCCTTTATCGTTTTGATGCTGTTTTTCGGAATTCGGGCTTAAATCAGCTTCAATTTAGGCGGCTGATTTCTTAGGCAGACAACATTGCTTGTACTTCTGTCCGCTTCCGCAAGGACACGGCTCATTACGGCCCAGGCGCTTGCCGTACGGGTTGAGCAGTTCCCGGAAATTGAGCCTGAAGCGGCGTTTGGGATTCTGTTTGAAAATACGGGTAAGCATGGCGTAGAGCCGCGGGTGTTTTTCGGCCATCTGGCCCGGTTTCTCAAAGAAATACTCGGTAGACACGGCGAAGAACTCAGCCTCGTTGGTGGCAGCGTACGGGTTGATATCTGATTCTCCTTTTTTGATTTCCTTGATTTTGCGGTCCACCAGTTCCTGCCAGGGTAATACCAGGTCCTCAGGGAGATAGGCGCCGGGAGTTCCGTTGATTTCGCCATCGGCTTGGTCCAGCATGTGCGCAAACTCATGAATGCCCACGTTCTGGCGGTCGGCCATGTCGTTGAAGCCACGTTCCAGAGCGGGTTTGGAGAGCGTCACGTAATGGTCGTTCTGGAACGGGTTCACGCGCCCCAACACCTCTGAGACGGCCTCGTTATCTTCGTTTTTGAACCGCTGCAGACTACCCGGAAACACCAGCACCTCGCCCAGGTTCGTGTACTCCCAATCCTGTATCCCAAACGTGGGGATAATGGCGCTGGAGGCTACCAGTAACTTAGTGGTATCATCAATAACGGTTTCAATGCCGGTGATGCGCTTCTCAGACAGAAACAACTGCACCATCTTCTCGAAGCGCTGCTTTTCCTCATCGGTTTTCAGGGTGTGGTAAAAGCCTACTCTATCGGTAAGGATCTTGCGCCATTCCGCCGGAAACTCCTGCGCCATCACTTTCTTCCGCCGCCGGGTCTTGCGGGTGGCCCATTGGTAAAACACCACGCACACCACCAACACCACTACTATAAATGCGATCATTCCCATAGGCCCTCTCAACGGGAAATCAGCAGGAAAGATGTGTTTCAGTGAGTGAATTGGCCTCTTTTTTAGTTAGTGATCTCTTGGTGTTGTCGGTGTGTTTTCTTTGCGCGTTTTAAAGGAGTTTTCCTGAAAACGGGCTTGAAACACCCCTGCTCAAAATCTGCTTTTTGGGTTTTGCGCTCAGGTAAATTCTGGTAAATTTGACTAGCCGCCACCTCCGCAGGGGTTCTTCCTTTGAGCTTTATGCGGCGGTATTTCTCAGACTTTTCACTAAACCGTAACCTCATGGAAATAGCTTCTACCCTCAGCCCACAAGCATACATAGAAGCGCTTCCGGAGGACCGCAAGCCAGCCATGACCTCTTTGCGCGAAATATTGCTGGCAAACCTTCCCAGCGGCTTTTCAGAGGAGATGAGTTACGGCATGATCGGGTATGTGGTGCCGCACTCGCTTTATCCGGCGGGTTACCACTGCAATCCTGCCTTGCCTTTGCCGTTCCTGAGCATCGCGTCGCAGAAGAACTTCATAGCGGTGTACCACATGGGCCTCTATGCCGACCCGGAGTTGTTGAATTGGTTTACCACCGAGTACCCCAAGCACAGCAAATTCAAGTTGGACATGGGCAAAAGCTGTATCCGGTTCAAGAAGTCCGACCAGATTCCGTTGGCGCTTATAGGAGAGCTGGCGTCCAGGATGACGCCCCAGCAATGGATTACCCTTTATGAAGCGCAGTACAAGAAATAAGCTTCTTTTCTGAAAAACAGCCCTTAAACGCTTTGCCACATGAGACAAGTAGTGCTTTACATTGCCATGAGCCTAGACGGCTACATCGCCAAAGAAGATGATAACCTTGATTTCCTGAGCCTGGTAGAGAGACCCGGAGAGGACTACGGCTACACGGCATTTCAGCAAACGGTAGACACCTTGATCTGGGGAAGACGCACCTATGACAAGGTTCTGTCTTTTAACATGCCCGAGTTTCCGCACAAAGACAAGAAGGTATACGTGCTTTCCAGAACCAAAACCGGACTGAACGAGAACGTGGAGTTCTACGGGGGAGACCTCAAAGACCTGATTTCCTCTTTAAAGCAGCAGCCCGGCAAAAACATCTACTGTGATGGTGGCGGCGAAATAGTAGCGGCCTTGCTTCAAGAGCACCTCATTGACAGGTTGATTATATCAGTGATTCCGCACTTGTTGGGCAGCGGCATCAGGCTTTTCAGAGACGGAAGACCGGAAGAATCTATCACCCTCACCAAGAGCTTGACATTCCAATCGGGATTGGTGCAATTGTGGTATGATCGCCACACCAACAGGTAGAAAGTACCTCAGCGGTTAGGGCCGTTCCAGGTAGTACTTGTGTAAATCCTGGTCTAAGCCTCTGTAACGGGCAATGCGCGTGAGAACTTTCACAATGCCCTGCTGCAGCCAAAAAGGAACTCCGGGGATGTATGATTCGCCTTTTTCGAACAAAAGGGCCAGGTACCAGATATTGGTAGGAGTTCCTTTTTGGTTGGTCTTCCCGTCATTGGCCAAACCGTAGGCAATCCGAAGCATTTCCTCAAACTGCCGAGCGGGTTTGATAGTGGCCTGGAAGACGACGCGTTCCTGCTGGCTGGGGTTAAAGAACCGGTGCACGACTTTGGTAGGCACAGTGGCTACCTCGCCGGGGTACAGGTGCATCTCCTCTTTGCCGCACTGGATCCCAAGGGTGCCTTCCATCACTTCAAAAATTTCTACATAGTCTACGTGGTAATGCAGGCCATTGCCTCCGCCCGGTGCCAATTCCACTTCTACCAGGGTGTAGGCACCGTTTGTTTCGGCGGCAGTTTTCAGAAAAGTGACCTTGTCCTTGATGAGCGGGTTGGACAGGGTTCTAGGCAGGGATGAAACTAAGGGCATGGTTACTGAAGGGATTGACAATATTCGTAGAGGGCGGCTAATTCTTTGTCTGTGTACTGGGCGGTCATTTTCCAGGGCATCTCTTCATTGTTCAGTACTTTCCCTTCGGGGGTTTTGCCGGTGCGCAAGGTCTGGATGAACTGCCCCTGGCTCCATTTGCCCACGTGACCCGAACGGGTAATATTGGCCACTTGCGGCAAGCCGGGGGCAATAGGTTCCCCGCCTTTTAGGTTGGCATGGTGGCAACCGGTGCAGGAGATGGCCAGGTATTTCCCATAAGCGGCTCCCTCCAGATTGGCCATACTGGCAACCATAGGTTTAGCGTGGTCAATTTTCTCTACAGGTAGCAGCGGCATCTTGTCTAAATACGTCATCACTTTCACTACCGGGCCCAAGTCTGAACCAGGCAAGGGATGATCAACTGGGGTCAGGCTTTGGCAATAGGCAACAATGGCCGTCAGATCATCTTCAGAAAGCAGGGTAGTTTCGTGCGAGGGCATGAGCAGCAACGGGAGTCCATCCTGGCCCACCCCATGCCGGAGTGCCCGCACCCAATCGTCGGTGCTGTAACTGGCGGGCAACCCTCCTTTGCCCATGGTGAGATTGGAAGAAACCAACCGGCCCAGGGGGGCATCATCTACCATCACTTTCCCGGCCATGTTATCACCGTGGCAGCCCGTACAGCCCTTGATGGCGGCCAGGTGTGCGCCTTTGCTTAACAGGGCACTGTCTTGCGTGACGTTAAGGCTCTCGGCCGCAAAAGAGTACTTTTTCTCCATCCGCTGCTCTACAGTGTGAGCCGCGTAGAAATAGAACAGGGTTCCTATCAGAATGAGGGAACCCAGAACCAGCCCGGTCCATTTCAGGATTTTCTTAAACATGCTCAGATAGGGTTTAGATGGAAACTAACAAAGACGCTATATCCCTTTCTATCAGAGACATGCAAGTCCAGCCTACCCCCTACTACTACCTAAACATTTCTATTGCAGCCCCAAGGCATGGCTCCGGCCAGGCATATGGCTTGTATAATTCGGCCGTTTTCCAGAGATGAATCGGGCAAAAATTCGTTTTTTTGACAGAGGGAAAACAGGGTTTAATTTGTCTCTTTATAGAAGCCGGGTAAATTGCCGGGCCAAAACACTCCCAATGAGACGATTACTGATTTTCTGGCTTGGCCTGCTGTTGGTGGGCTGTCAGGATTTGGAGGAAGAAACGGTAGAACCCTCCACGCCCGCTGCTCTATGGAAAGAAGATGAGCGCTTTCTTTATGATAACAGAGCCCAGACCAACAGCTATGCGAATGGCACCAGTCTGTACCTGATGGGCCTGAACAACTTCACCCAACTCACCCAGGAGAAAGGCGAGGCCATGACCAAACGCAGCATTTTGGAGGGTGTCCGAAATCCTACCCAGTACCGGTATCCTATCTCCTCTAAAATGACGGCGGTTGCCTTTGATGAGGCCAGCATAATCGTTTACCCTACCAATTATCCGTCTATCCAGTCGGGGAAAGGAATGCGCATGGCCAGTATTGACCCGGCGTTTGAGTCGTTTGACTTTGTGAGTGCCTCCCAGGGGGAGTGTATGAAAATCTGGCAAGACAAGGTGCTGGCCGTTCCTTACCGGGCAACCGATGGCATGAAGGTTTTGCTGGTGAACCTAGAAGTGACGCCCAGCACCAGAGGCTTGTATGACGAGGTAAAAGTTAGCGACACCAGAATTGTGCAGATCTCGCCTTACCTGGTGCCCACCCAATACGTGGGTACCCACGCCGAGGGGTTCTACGTGGCCAACGGCGAAGCCACTTACCTTTTGTCACCAGAGGGCAACCTGCAAAAACTGCGGGATATTGGTCTCAGAAACGTGTTCACGTATAAGCAAACGGTCTACGGCCTTTTCAACGACGGTCTGCACCAATCAGCAGACGGCAAGAACTGGAGTTTCAAGGCAAACATAGAAACCCTGAACCTGCTTTCTTATACCAACCTACACGACACCCTGCTGCTGGGCACCTACAATGACCAGGTGTTTAAGATGACCATAAAGCCTACCTCCATTAACATGGATGAATTACGAAACGAAGGACTGCAAGGACACAAGATCACCTCGGTGGCCCTGTATGACCACAAAGTGTATGTCACTACCCTCTCTGGGGTGTTTGCGAAAGACGAGAAGGAACTTTTGTTCCTACAGGACGCCAAGTAAGGTTTCCCACGTCTGTTCTTCCAGCACTGATTATTGGATCAAAAATAAGCCCTGACCGGGTCACCGTTCAGGGCTTATTTTTGATCCAAACCTGCAGGAAACGCTTACTCCTCACTAGGCTTAGACATCTTGTGCATGTTCTCGGCCACCATGTTGTCGGGCATCAGTTTGCTGGCAGCGACCATGACTTTGCTCTTCATGCCTGAGATTACTTCCAACTCACCGGCCATCAGGGCCTCGTACCCGTCTTTGGCTACTTTGGCGGGGTCATCCTGGTCGCCCTCTTTCACCATCTTGGCCTCCTCCATGTCCGCTTTGCGGAAGAAGTCGGTGGCGGTAGGGCCAGGCAGCAGTTTGGTAATGGTGATATTGGTGTCTTTCACCTCGTTCTGAATGGCTTCGGTAAAAGAGGTGATAAACGCCTTGGTGGCATGGTACACCGACTGCAGCGGGCCGGGCAACTCTCCGCCAATAGAGGAGACCATCAGGATTTTGCCTTCATTCCGGGCCACCATCTCTTTCAGGAAAGATTTGGTGAGCGTGAGGTACGCCCCAATGTTCAGTTGCACAATGTCCAGCTCGCGGTTGATATCGGTCTCCACAAACTCCCCGTATTGCCCCTGGCCCGCGTTGTTGACCAGTACGTCTACCTGTAACCCCCGGGCCTTTACTTCATCATACACGTCAAAGGGAGCCTGGCGCAGGAACAGGTCTTTGGCCAGGGTGACCACTTCCACGCCATGGTTTTGCCGGAACTCCCCTGCCCGCTGGTCTAGCTCGGTCTGGTCGCGGGCTACCAAAATGAGGTGGTAGCCGTTCTGGGCGAAGAGTTTGGCCAACTCATACCCTATGCCACTGGTGCCGCCCGTGATTAGGGCGTAATTAGCAGGATTTGCCATGCGCTATCTGGTTAAAGTGAGCTTTTTTAAACGAGGGTGATTTTTGCTGGTTCAGAAAAAAGGCCTCTCTTCTAAAATAATGATTCTCAACCAGATAAAACCTGTTCCTTAATCTAGAACCCGGTTCTGCTTTTTTAAGCTTGAGAGGCAGAAAAGTGAGCCAATAAAAAAGGTTTGATTGCGTTTCCTGTATGGCTTAACGCCACAATAGAGTTTGTTCATTGTGAGATGCCGTCCGTTCCTGTACGGCTTTCGCATTCTAAATAAGGGCCCGGAACGTTTCCGGGCTTTTTTTCTTAAAACAGAGCAGAAGCCGCCTCACCCTTTCTACTTTCTCTTTTAACCAATTTCTCCTGATTTGTAAAACCTTTTCATTTTGCGAAAGTATATTTCAATTAATATTGAAAGTTTCAAAACTTTCTTACATTTGAGCCATGGAGTTAGCAGAGGCAAAGCAGAAGTTCATAGAAGCTTGGGGTAAGCTTGGATCTGAGTGGGGCATTAACCGCACTATGGCCCAGGTACACGCGCTGCTGCTGATCTCACCGGAGGCGATGACCACCGAGCAGGTGATGGAGCAACTGCAGATCTCCCGGGGCAATGCGAACATGACCTTGCGGGATCTGATCAATTGGGGCCTCATTGAAAAGCAGCACCGCAGCGGAGAGCGCAAAGAGTATTTCTTCGCCGAAAAAGATGTTTGGACCATTGCCCGCCAAGTTGCCAAAGAACGCAAGCGCCGCGAATTGGAGCCTGTATTGAAGCTCCTTACCCAATTGCAGGATGTGCAGGGTGATGAGCAAGACCCCGAGTTTCAGACGTTCAAAACCTCGGTGACCGATATCAACAAACTGGCCTCTAACGTGGACAAAACCCTTGAAACCATGCTGAAAGCGGAGGAGAACTGGTTTTTCGGGTCTATTTTCAAGCTGTTCAAGTAGCGGCTTTTTTTTGCCTTATATGTTTCATTTTTTACTGAAAGTTCAATAATTATTTACCCTTAAACCTTACCTCTATGAATTACTTTATCCTCACCTACGCGATTTACCTGCTGGTTAGCATTGCCCTTACCGTTTGGGTAGCCCGGGTCTTGTTCCAAAACGGCCGCATTTTTCTGGTAGACATTTTCCACGGCAACCAGGACCTAGCCGATTCTGTGAACAAGCTGCTGGTGGTAGGCTTTTACCTCATCAACATTGGGTACATGACCTTGGCCTTGAAAGAAGTAGGCACTATTGCCTCTGTGCAGGCAGTTGTGGAAGTCCTCAGCTACAAACTAGGCTGGATTATCCTGATCCTGGGCGCCATGCACTTCCTTAACCTCACCATCTTCTTCAAGCTAAGAGCCCGCGCGCAGCAGCAACTGCAACCTAATGCATAATCACCATGGCTAAGATTATCATAGCGGGAGGCAGCGGCTTCATAGGCCAACTGCTTACCCAACACTTCACTGGTAAGGGCGATGAGGTCATCGTCCTTACCAGAACTCCGGCCAAAGATCCAGCCTTGGCCAAGCAAGTCTATTGGGATGCCAAAACCCGCGGCGAATGGACTGTTCACCTGGAGAGCGCCGATGTGCTGATCAATCTCACCGGTAAAAGCGTGAACTGCCGCTACCATGAGCAAAACAAACGCGAAATCATTTCTTCTCGGGTAGAGGCCACGCTTGTTTTGGGTGAGGCACTCCGGCTCCTGAAAGACCCACCCCGACTTTGGGTCAACGCGGCCTCTGCCACCATTTACCGGCACGCGCAGGACCGCCCTCAGGATGAGATCAGCGGTGAGCTAGGCCAGGGCTTCTCCGTGGAGGTCTGCCAGCAATGGGAAAGCGCTTTCTTCTCCCAAAAAGTGAGGGGTGTGCGGCAAGTTGCGCTACGCATCGCCATTGTTCTGGACAAGAAAGGCGGCGTGATGCCATATTACCTGAACCTGGCCCGGTTTGGGTTAGGCGGAAGGCAAGGCAATGGCCTGCAATGTTTCAGCTGGATTCACGCCAAGGACCTGCTGGGCAGCATCGACTTTCTTATTAAACATGAGGAGTTGGAGGGCGTTTTCAACCTTTCTTCCCCAAAACCTGTCCCAAACCACCATTTCATGCGCGCCGTGCGGCAAGCCCTGGGCATGCCCTTTGGGTTACGGGCTACCAAATGGATGCTGGAGCTAGGCGCCCTAGCCCTAGGCACCGAAACTGAACTGCTGTTGAAAAGCCGTTGGGTGGTGCCCACCCGGTTGGTTAAGGCCGGTTATAACTTTCAGATTCGGGCTATTGAAGAAGCAGTACAACTTTGCGTGCGGTAGTCTGTTTTGAGATTGTTATTCTAAAAAGCCTTGCAAAACGGCCTCTGGTTTTAGGGGCATTTTCCGCCAAACATCAGCAGTCATTCCTCTATGAAAAAGACCTTCTTAACCGCCGAGTGGCGCAAGCTCATCATGGTCAACTACGCCATAGATCCTCAGGCACTCACCAAGTATCTCCCTGCCCAGACCGAGCTTGACCTTTGGAACGGCACCTGCTACATGAGTTTAATTGGCTTCCTGTTCCTGAACACCAGAATCAAGGGCATTTCGGTTCCGTTTCATACAAACTTTGAGGAAGTGAACCTGCGCTTTTACGTGAAGCATCTGGAGCAGGGCGTTTACAAGAGAGGAGTGGTGTTCATCAAGGAGATCGTGCCCAAGCCGGCCATCACGTGGGTAGCCAATACGCTGTATGGTGAAAAGTATACCACCATGCCTATGCAGCATTCCTGGGAAACTAGGGCCGATGCCCTGGCTATAGAATACCGCTGGAAGAAAAAGCAGTGGCACCACCTCAGCGTGTTAGCAGACCCTACTCCTACCCCAATCGCCGTGGGCAGCGAGGAGGAATTTATCACCGAGCATTATTGGGGCTATACCAAGATCAATGCCCGCAAAACCTCGGCTTATGAAGTGGGGCACCCGCGGTGGCAGGTGTACCCGGTGAAGAAGTACGAAGTTCAGGTAGATTTTCAGGCGCTGTACGGTCCTGATTTCGGCTGCCTGCAAGCGGCTACACCCCTGTCCGTTTTCTTGGCCGAGGGATCAAAAATCTTCATCAAGGAAGGAGAACTCCTGACCTCCTGATTAGCCAGCATTTTTCTGAAAACAGGTCCAAAGCAGGCTCCTATTGCCCCGATGTAGATAGCCGAAAAACCTTTCGTCTTGCTTAGGGCAACTTTGCTTTTTACCGCTTAAAATAGATTTTGAAGGTAGAGCCTTTGTCTTGTTCACTTTCTACCTCAATAAAGCCGCCGGCGTTTTCCAGGATCCGTTTCACGATGTAGAGGCCAATGCCGGTGCCTTCCACGTGGTCATGCAGACGCTTGAACATGGTGAAAATCTTGCTCTTGTCCTCCGGTTTCAAACCCAGGCCGTTGTCTGAGACAGACAGCACCGTAAACCCTTCAGTATGCGTTGTAGCGATCTCAATTTCCAGCGGGCGTTCCTCTGAGCGGTATTTCAGGGCATTGCTCAGCAGGTTGTACACAATGCTACGCACGTTTTTGGCCGAGAACTTGACGGTAGAATCTGGGGCAAAGCGGGTTCTGATTTGAGCACCGGCTTCTTTGATCATGTTCTCGAAGTCCAGCCGCACATCGGTCACCACTTCGGTCAGGTCAATGGAGGCAACGTCTTCATCGGCTTCGCGCTGGATTTTGGCGACCTCAGTTAAATCGGCTACGGCGCGCTTGAACCGGTTAATAGAGGCATCCATGAGCATGAGCACGTGCTGAACCATTTCCTTCTGCCGTATCTCATCGGGCAAAAACTCCAAGAGGGTGCTCAACAGGCCTTCTATGTTAGAGATAGGTGCCTTAAGGTCATGGGAAGCCGAGTACACAAAGTTGTCCAGGTCGGCGTTAATGGCGAGCAGCTCTCTGTTTTTGGCCTCAATCTGGTGACGGGCTTCTACCTGCTCGTTTATCCCGATGGCTACCGCAATCACCCCGATAATAGTACCCTTGGCATCACGCATTGGGTGGTACACGAAACTGACGTACACCGGCTCCAATTTGCCGTTCCGTTCCAAGAGCACGGCTAACTCATTGTTCACGTACGGAATGCCCGTACTGTAGACACCATCCAGCAGTTCCTTGATGCCCTGGTCCTTTAGCTCGGGCAGGGCTTCCAGAATGGGCTTGCGCAGCACATCTTCGTGTCTTTTACCCCAAAGCTCACAGATACCCGGGTTTGCCAGCTCTACCACGTGCTGCGGACCACGCAAAATACAGATGGCGACGGGTGCCTGCTGAAACAAGTCACTCAGTTCTGCCTGCTGGCGGGCGGCCTCCTCACGCGCCTGCACGCTGGAAATGGAAGTTGATATCTGCCCGGCCAGCAGCTGGTGGAAATCCTGGTAATCGGTGTCATACTCCAGGCTAGGGCTGATGCCAGACACAAAGAACCCAATGAGATGCTCCTGCCCCGACCGGAAGATTGGCAGAATGACGGCCTGCGTAGGAAGGCCTCCGGCCAAGTTATCTTCCTGGGGTCCCAGATAGTTTTCCAGGCCTTCCACCCTGAACAGTTTCTTTGATTCCAGCACTTCTACTAGCGGCCACTCTCCCTTACCCGCACTCCCCAGCAGCGTGATGGTTTTTGACACCGCCGGCTTTACCTTGCCAGATTCCCCCAGGAGGGTTGCCTGGGTACCCGCCGGGTTTAAAAGATAGATCTGGCTGAAGAGAATATCGCTTTCGTTCTGGGCAAGAATGTCGCAGGTGGTTTGGCAGGCTTGCTCCAGCGTCTGAATCTGGGGTAGGGTATCAGCAATGTCTTTCAGGTTTTTCAGGCGGCGCTGGCCCAGAATGGTGCTGGTTTCCTCAAAACAGGCGCAAAACACGCCCGCAGGGTTTCCGTCTTCGTCAAAGGCGGGGCTATAGGAGAAGGTCCAGTAGGTCTCCTCCAGAAAGCCTTTCCGGCCCAGGAATAACCGGAGTCCATCGGCATAAAAGGGTTCGCCTCCCGCCAGTATACCTTCGGCAATCACGCCTACCTCATGCCAGATCTCGGCCCATACTTCCCGTGCCGGGGTGCCTAACGCGGAAGGATGCTTTTTGCCCAAGGCGGGCAGGTAGGCGTCGTTATGAAAGGCATACAGGTCTTTTGACCACCAGATGAACATAGGAAAACCTGAGTTGAGCATCAGCCGGATATTGGCTTTCAGGCTCTGCGGCCACTGGTCCGGACTTCCTAAAGGATGGTTTTCCCAGTCATAGGTGCGCATCAGTTGCCCCATCTCACCACCTCCCTGGAAAATACTTAGAGCATCTGAAGCGGAATTGGTGTTGAACGGGTGTGACATAGCGGGAGATTTAGGGGGTAATTTCACAAACCTGCACAGAAAGCGGCAGCATAAAAAACTTTCGGGCCCTTTCTCATACGGGTAACAGGAAGAAATACCTATAAGTCTTCGCTGCTAATACGTACGCGTCTGTTCAAACAGGCGGCGAAAAGAAAAAGGAGCCCGGTGTTTTAGGGCTCCTTTTACAGAAGTAGGCACTTTTTGGTTACAGAACGCTCTTAAAAAAAGCAGCACCCGCCCCTAAACTGATTTGCTCACGAAACTACGCGGGTACCTAGAACCGGAAAAACGAGTTGGTGCCGCCCACCTTGCCGCCAAAGTTTCGGATGTTGTAGGTGAACGTAAGCAAGGCGTACCGGGTGAGCACCTGCGTCTGCACATCCTCCACAAAGTTCTCCCTAATGCTGCGGTACGCACTAATGTTCTGGTCCAGCAGGTCATACACCCACAGTTTTAACTGGGCCCGATCGTTTTTCATGAACAGGAACGTCACGCCTGCATTTAACCGGCTCACATCTTTGCGGAGGCCGGGCCCCACGTTGGAGTTGTAGGAATAGTCAAAGGAAGCTTCCCACACAATGCGTTTAGGGGTGCGGACCACCACGCCGGTTCTGGAGGTGCGGGTGTGAAAGCTGATGTCCTGGAAGGCATTGTCTTCATACACGCTGCGGCGGGTGCCGATGGTCAGCTGCTCGTTGAACTCAAATTTATCATTGAGGTTTACCCGGGCGTTCAGGCTGGGGTTAAGCGAGATATTTTGCCCGTAACTGCGGGTATCGTTCAGAATAATCAACGTTTTCACGTAGTTCATCCAGATAGAAGCGGTAAGTGAAAACTGGTTTTTGCCGTCAAACTTCCAGTCTTTGTTGATGTCTGTGTTGGCGTTCACCTGCCAGTTGCCGTCGGTGTTCACGGGGCGGGTGGTTTGCCGGCCAGTGGCTTCATCCAGGGTTCTGGCGCGGGTCACGGCATCGTTGCTGTAACTCCCCGACAGGTACGCCCAATAGTTAATGGACCGCTTGGTGTCAAACTTACGGAAGTGCAGATTCACCGAGTTGGAGATGGTAGGCGTTAAGCCGGGGTTGCCAAACTGAATAAACAGCGGATTAGATAAATCGGTGACAGGCTGTAAATCGGCGGCGGAGGGTTCGCGCACGTTCACATTGTAGCTGAAGTTGAAATCCTTCCAGTTCACCGTCAAAGAAGGAAAAGCATAGAAGTAGTTTTGCTGAATGGGGGCCAGTTTCTGGAAAGCATTGTCAATATCCAGCAAAGTAAACCGGATGCCGGGCTGCAAGGTCAGGTCTTTGATTTTCCACTTTATGCTGGTGGTTAAGTAATTGCGCCAGCCGCTTCTTTCTACCTGGTCTGAGAGTTCTGGCAGCAGAACGGGCGGCTCATTTCCTTCGGTGGCCAGGTCAAACGTGTTTACCTCGTTTCTGTCTTTGAAGTACTCAGAGTTGAGGCGCACCACCCCGCTCAGGTTCTTGCTAAAAGGCTCGGTGTACGAATAAGAGGTGTTAATGCCGGTGTTGGTGACCACGTTGTCCCGTAACTGGTCCAGCACTTCTGAGTAAGGAGTAGGTCCGTAGTAATTGCTGAGCACCTCATAGTACTGGTCCTGGTCGCCGTCATTGAAGTTGTAGGTTCCATAAAAATTGAAGCTGCGGCCTTTCTTCCGGCGCGAGCCCCGGTCAAAGGAAACGTTGCCTGAGTACGTGGCTGTGTTGTTCTCCAGCAGTTGCTGGTTGTAACTGTCGTTGAGCGGCTGGTAGAAACCCCGGAAGGTATTGGTGTACAGGTCCTGATTTGAGGCACTGCGCGCCAGCACCACGCTGGGTGAGAAACTCAGGTTGGTGACGGAGTCTATCTTCCAGTCCAGCCTTCCGCCAATGCGGTGGTTCTGGTTGTTGCTGTCCTGGGTTCTGGTACGGCGCGCGGTCAGCGTATCTGAAGGCAGGCTCTGGGCTGAATTGGTTACTTGGTTCAGGTCCGCGTTGATGCCGCCGTAGAAGTATTGCAAGTTGATTTTCACATCGCCTTTAAGCAGGGTATTGAAGTTTCCGCCCGCCCCGGAAGACCGCTGAATGCCCTCCTCGGTACCGCCAAAGGAAATGCCGTTTACCGCAAAACCTCCGTCGCTCCGCACCATGATGGTGTTCATGCCGCTTCTGCTAAAGCCTCCAATCCGGGAAATATCCTCAAACCCGAACGCCGGTTTGTTTAAGTTGTTGGAGTAGCCCAGCAAGCTGATTTGGGTTGTGTCCCGGAAAACGTTGAGGATACCGCCTCCTTCGTACCGGCGGTCTGACCCGGTGCCCGCGTACACTTTCCCGAAGGCGCCTTGCTTGATGCCTTTCTTCAGTTTGAGGTTGATGACTTGCGGCACCTCATTCACCGGCAGATCGGGGTCTTTTCTGAGGGCATCAGGATCATTCACCACCTGCACTTTCTCAATCATATCGGCGGGCAGGTTGCGCGAGGCCACCTTGGGGTCATTCCCGAAAAACTCTTTCCCGTCTACCAGAATCTTGTTCACCGCTTTGCCATTCACCGAGATGTTCCCCGAGTTGTCTACGGTCACTCCCGGCAGTTTCTTCAAGAGGTCTTCCAGCAAGGCGGTAGGCAGGGTCTTGAAAGAATTGGCGTTAAACTCCAGCGTATCCTTCCGGACGATGATGGGCGGCGCCTCAGCGGTAACCACCACCTCCCCCAACAGGTTATCAGACTGGGTCATTTCTATCTGTCCCAGATCCAGTTCTCGGTTCTCAGCGGACAGCGTGAACTCCTTCCGGAAAACCTTGAACCCTGTCATGGTGATGACAATCCGGAGGGGTTGGTTCAGCGCCAGGCCCGGCACCTTGAAATTACCTTTGTCATCGCTCACCCTAAAGGTCACCAACGTGGTATCCTGGGCCGTATACACCGCAATGGTGGCGTAAGACAACACCTCCTTGTGGGTAGCGTCCCAGAGTTTTCCCTTCACCTCGCCTTTCTGGTTCTGGCCGAAAGAAGCCGTTGCGAGACAGAAGCAGAACAGGAGTAAAAAAGCGGGTAAAAGTGTTTTCATGCCGTCACTGAAAAGAAGTAAAAAGAAGGAATGGTTAGGTGCTGGTATAATGTTAGGGAAATTCTACCAGAGCTTTTTTCCGGGCATTTAAGATTTAACAAAGATTAACATTTGAGCCCTGGCGTTAACATATTGTTTTGAAAGCACTTTTCAGAAACTAGGGCCAAAGCAAACCCGCTGAAACTAAGCGTAGATTCTTATAAGAAAACGTCCCGGTCTATCTCCCTTGCGGGTATATAGTTTTACACGAAGTGACACCTTGCCTCGCTCTCAGAAGCGGCCGGAGTTTCAAATAAAGAGCTTCAAGCAAGTCTTAAGAAAACTGGCTTAAAACCGGAAAAAGGAGTTGGAGCTACCGCCTACTTTGCCGCCAAAATTGCGGATGTTGTAGGTGAACGTGAGTAGGCCATACCGGTTCAGGACTACAGTCTGGTAATCTTCCACGCGGTTTTCTGAGATGTTGCGGTACGCACTCAGGTTCTGGTCCAGGGCATCAAAGACGGATAGTTTCAGTTGGGCCCGGTTGTCTTTCATGAACAGGAAGGTGACCCCGGCGTTTAGCCTTCCGTAGCTTTTCTGCAGCCCCGGGGCCGCATTGGAGTTATACCAGTAATGGTAAGAGGCCTCCCATACCAGCCGTTTGGGGTACCGGACAATGATTTCTGAGCGCGAGGTCTGGTTGGTGATGCTGAGGTTGCTGGCCAGGTTGCGCTCATACCGCCCCCACTGCTGCCCGACGGTGTACTCCTGGTTCAATTCCAGTTTGTCGTTGAGGTTCATGCGTCCTTCCAGTCTGGGGGCTACTTGCAGGGTGGACCCATATCCGCGTAACGCATTCACCAGGGTTCCCTGGCTGTACTGTTCCAACAGAATAAGGGTACGATTGTACCCCAGATCAAGACCGCCCCCAATGGAGAACTGTCGGTTGTTATCAAACTTAAATTCTTGCATGCCATTGAGGTAGAGGCCAATTTGCCAGTTTCCGTTGGTGTTCACGGGCCTGGAGGTCTGCCGCCCGTCAGCCAGGTCAACAGTCCGGGCGCGGGTCACCGCATTCTGCGACAAGCTACCCTGCAGGTAGATACTGTAATACCTAGACTTTTCTGCTTGATTCTTCCAGGTATCAAAGCCAAACTCATGGGAGATGGTAGGTTGCAACTCCGGATTGCCAAACTGGATGTATAACGTATTGGTGTTATCAGGCACAGGCAACAAATCAATGGGGTTGGGTTCTTCGGCATTGGCGTTATACCTGAAATTAATGCCCTTCCAACCTACGTTTAAAGAAGGGTACACAAAAGTATAGTGTTGGTCTATGGGGTCTGCCTTGCGGAACTTGTTCTCAACATCCAATCTGGTGAAGCGTACCCCCGGTTCCAGGGTAAACTCCTTGACTTTCCACTTAAGGCCTGCCGTGGCAAAGCTCCGCCACCGGCTGCGGTCTACTTTATCAGAAAGAGTCTCATTTTCCAGATCATAGACCTGCCGCTCATTATCATACCCGAAGGTATTCACTTGGTTTTCGTCTGAGTAGTAACCAGAGTTGACACGGAAGGTCGCGCTCAGGTCCTTGCCAATGGGCTCGGTGAAGTTCAGGTTGAAGCTCGTGGTTTGCCCCTGTTGGTCAGTAGCCCGCAGTTGGTTCAGGTAGATGGTTTCAGGCCTAAAGCGGTAAAAAGTGCTGACTGATTGGTTTATCTGGCTCAAGCCCGCGGTACGGTATTCATGAAAACCCGAAAGGTTAAAGACGCGTCCTTTCTTTTTAAACAGACGATCAAAGGCAAACATGGTAAACAGCGTGGTTCTATCGTCATCGCGGCGCAGGCTGTCCAGGCTGTTATTGGCGGGCTCTGAGAAGTTGAAGGTAGAGAAAGCCCGAGACCGCTGGTTTGCCTTACTGTTAGCAAAGGTGAGACTAGGCGTGATGCTGAAGTAGGTGAGCGTATCTGGTTTCCATTCTATTTTGCCTCCTATGCGGTGGCTTTTATTCTGGCTGTATTGGTCACGGGTACGATGGGTATTCAGGGTATCCGCCGCCGGTTGATTCATCTCACGTAGATACTGCTGGGTGTTTATCACCTGGTTCAGGTCGGCGTCTATGCCGCCGTAAAAGTATTGCAGGTTCACCGTGACATTATTCTTGAGCAACGTATTGAAGTTTCCGCCTGCTCCCGCCGATTTCTGAATACCCTCGCCTGTTCCGCCAAACGAGATACCGTTGATTTCAAACCCACCATCACGCCAGATAGAGGCAGAGTTGAAACCGCTCCGGTTAAAGCCTCCAATCCGGGAAATCTCCTCAAAGCCGAAGCCGGGCCGGTTCAAGTTATTGGTAAACCCTAGTACACTCAATTGGGTGGTGTCCCGGAAGATGTTCAAGATACCGCCACCCTCAAACCGGTCATTGGTGCCTTTGCCGGCATATAGCTTCCCAAACGCACCTTGTTTAATGCCTTTCTTCAGTTTCAGGTTGATCACCTGCGGAATCTGACCGGCCGTTAAATCAGGGTTTCTGCGCAGGGCATCTGGGTCGTTTACCACCTGCACTTTGGAGATCATGTCAGCGGGCAGGTTGCGGGTAGCCATTTTGGGGTCGTTCCCGAAAAACTCCTTTCCATCTACCAGTATCTTTTGCACCACCCGGCCATTGACGGTAATGTTGCCTTCCCCGTCTACCCGCACGCCCGGTAGCTTCTTCAAGAGATCTTCTACCAAGGCAGTGGGCAGGGTTTTGAAAGAGGCCGCGTTAAACTCCAGGGTGTCTTTGCGCACCACAATGGGCGGTGCCTCGGCGGTGATGAGAACCTCGCCCAGTAGATGGTCAGACTGCTCCATATTGATCTGCCCCAGGTCCAATACCGGTTCTGCCGCACTTAGGGAAAACTCCTTCCGAAATACTTTTAGCCCTGTCATGGTCACCACCAGCCTAAGTGGCCTGTTGAGCTCCAGATTAGGCACTTTGAACCCACCTTTGTCATCGCTCACCCTGAAGGTTACCAAGGTAGTATCCTGGGCGGTGTACACGGCAATGGTGGCGTAAGGCAACGCTTCTTTGTGGGTAGCATCCCAGAGTTTCCCGCGCAACTCCCCTTTCTGGTTCTGGGCAAATACAACCGTGGGTAAACCAATGACCAGAAAGAAAAGCCACACCAGTAAAGATGATCTCATGTAAGCGAAAAGGGTTAGGATTGAGGAACGGCGAATACAGGGCAATCTGGTCTAATGTTAAGGAAATTAAAGCAGAGCTCCCTCCTGCACTTCAAATATTTAAGAAATTAAATATTTAGGTAGGCCGTTTACCAGGAGTTTTAGAAAAACAGGCCCAAAGAAGACCCACGAAGGTTTGATCCTCTAACTAAAAGTGCAAAGTACCCTACACCCATCTCTTTCAGGATAAGCTTTTTATCTTCTTGTGGCGCCAAATGTTAAAGTCTGAAAAGCGGGAACTTACCCTTATAATAATTCCATTAAATTTTAGTAACATTACTAAACCCTATTCTTTAACTAACAAATCAAGCGTATGTCAAAGAAGAGTACTTTAGCCGTATTACTAGCGGCGGCGCTTATTTCCCAAGCGCAGGCGCAGGCTCCTAAGAAAGCCTCCCCCACCAAAAAACCTGCAACCGTTATGACCACCGCAAAGCCAGCTGGCCAGACCAAACTGGTGGAAAAGGTTACCCGCAAAGGTTCAGAACTAGTGATTCCCTATGAAAAATATGTGCTGCCCAACGGCCTTACGGTAGTTGTGCACGAAGACCACTCAGACCCTATCGTGCACGTAGATGTGACCTACCACGTAGGCTCGGCGCGGGAGGAAGTAGGCAAGTCGGGTTTCGCGCACTTCTTTGAGCACATGATGTTCCAGGGCTCAGACAACGTGGGCGACGAGGAACACTTCAAGATTGTGTCCCAGGCGGGAGGAGACCTGAACGGAACCACCAACCGCGACAGAACCAACTACTTTGAAACGGTACCATCAAACCAGTTGGAGACGGCTCTGTGGCTAGAGGCCGACCGCATGGGCTTCCTGCTGGATGCCGTGACCCAGAAGAAGTTTGAAGTACAGCGCGAGACCGTGAAAAACGAGCGCGGCCAGAATTATGACAACCGTCCGTATGGGCTGGTGTATGAGAAAAACGCCCAAGCCCTGTACCCCTTTGGTCACCCGTACTCCTGGACCACCATCGGGTACATCGAGGACCTGAACCGAGTGAACGTCAATGACCTGAAGAACTTCTTTTTGCGCTGGTACGGACCCAACAACGCCACGCTTACCGTGGGTGGCGACGTGACGCCGGCCCAGGTGGTCAAACTGGCCGAGAAATACTTCGGCTCTATCCAGCGCGGCCCGGAGGTGAAAAACCAGAAACTGCCGGCTCCGGTGCTCACCCAAGACCGCTACATTTCCTACGAGGACAACATCCGCTTCCCGATGCTGCAGATGACGTTCCCTACCGTGCCCAACTACCACCCAGATGAAGTGCCGCTGGATGTGCTTTCTGAGATTATTGGCGGAGGCAAGAACTCCATTCTATACAAGAACCTCACCAAAGCCCAGAAAGTAGTACAAGCCAATGCCGGGCACCCCTGCTCAGAATTGGCCGGCGAATTCTCTTTAACAGTGCTGCCGTTGCCAGACTATTCCCTGGCCGATATGGAAAAGGAACTACGCAACGCCTTTGCCGAATTTGAGAAAAGAGGCGTCACCGATGATGACCTGGCCCGCTTCAAAGCCGCCTATGAGTCTAATATTATCAACAGCCTGTCCAGCGTGGCAGGCAAGACGTCTACCCTGGCTTCTTACCAGACCTTCACCGGCAACCCTAATTACCTCACCAATCAGTTGAAGGCGCACCGCGCCGTAACTAAAGCCGATGTGATGCGGGTATACAACCAGTACATCAAAGGCAAACCGGCGGTAATCCTGAGTGTGGTGCCCAAAGGCAAGCCCGAGATGGTGGCCAAAGCCGATAACTTCAAGGTGGACCCAAGCGGTTACATAGCGCCAGCCGACCAATACGCGGGCTTGAAGTACGTGAAAGCCAAAGACACCTTTGACCGCAGCAAACGCCCCGCCGCCGGACCAAACCCTACTATCAAGGTACCTCCGTTTTGGAAGGACAATCTGGCAAACGGCATCAAAGTGATTGGCGCCAAAAACGATGAAGTGCCTACCGTGACGCTGCTCTTTACCTTGCAAGGTGGGCACAAACTGGAGGCCCATGATCCCTCCAAAGCGGGTCTTGCTTCGTTGACCGCCGCCATGATGAACGAGTCTTCGCAGAAGTTCAGCGCCGAGGACATTGCTTCCCAATTGCAGAAACTGGGCAGTTCCATCAACTTCAACAGTGGTACCGAGACCATGACCGTGCAAGTGCAAAGCCAGGTAAAGAACCTGGATGCCACCTTAGCCCTGCTGGAAGAACGCATGATGCACCCGCGCTTTGACCAAACCGACTTTGACCGCCTGAAGAAACAACGCCTAGAGGCCATTAAAAACCAAAGCACGCAGCCTACGGTGGTGGCCAACAACGTCTACAACAAGATGCTGTATGGCGAAGGGCACATCAAGGCCATTCCGGTAATTGGGACTACGGCTACAGTAGAAAGCATTGTACTGGATGATGTGAAGAAATTCTACCAGAACTACTTCTCGCCCAGCGTGACCAACCTGGTGATTGTAGGCGATGTGGAGAAAACCCAGATCATGCCTAAACTAGCCTTCCTGAACAAATGGGCCGCTAAACCAGTCACCATTCCGGCAGAACCCAAGGTGGCCAACATTGACAAGACCAAAATCTATGTGGTAGACAAAGAGAAAGCCGCGCAGTCTGAGATCAGAATCGGGTACATGGCCTTGCCGTATGACGCTACCGGTGATTACTACAAAGCCACGCTGATGAACTTTGTGCTAGGCGATGCCTTCAACAGCCGCATCAACCTGAACCTGCGCGAGGACAAAGGCTACTCTTACGGAGCCTGGTCATACTTCTCGGGTACCGAGGCTGCCGGTCCGTTCACTGCCGCCGCCGGGGTTCGCTCCAACGTGTCAGACAGCTCGGTGGTGGAGTTCATGAAGGAGATCAAGCGCTTTAGGGATGAAGGCATCACCGATGAGGAACTGGTTTTCATGAAGAGCGCCATTGGCCAGTCTGATGCCCTCAAGTATGAGACCTCGTTCCAAAAAGCTTCGTTCCTGAACAACATGCTCCGCTACAATCTGGACGCCGATTACGTGGCCAAGCAGAACGAGATTCTGCAAAACATCACCAAAGAAGAGATCAACGCCCTAGCCAAAAAGTACCTGCCGGTAGAGAAAATGAGCATCATGCTGGTAGGCGACAAAGCCTCTATCAAACCTGGCCTGGAGAAACTAGGCTACGAGGTGGTGGAACTAGACCCAGACGGTGCCCCAATCTTAGCCAAAGCCGACACCCCGGCCGTACAGGAAGAGCCTAAGAAAATTGAGCCCGTGAAAGGCAAGAAGGCAAAGAAAGAAGGCCGCATCTTCTAAGGGTTGCTTTCTTAACCCCTCAATGCAGCACAACCGAACACGTGCTTTAAGAGCCATTTGAAGAAAACAGCTTAAAAGCGACTACATATTTTAGAGAAGCCCACCTGCCTAAGGTGGGCTTCTCTTTTGAGCAAACCAAGATCCAGCTTTGTCCTTTCAGCAGTCAAAGCCACTAACGGCTTAACGCTGTTCCGTTTTCAATCAAGCCCGGTCCTGGAAATGATTTCTGAGATGTTCTGCATATTGACGGCTGGCGGTTATATTTAAGCACAACAATCCTAAACCTTCCCTTCTGCCATGCGGAAAACGTTCTACCTCGCGCTGCTTCTATCGGCGGCCACGCCTTGGGTTCAGGCCCAACAAAAACAGAAAAGCAAAGCTGCCCAAACCCAGGAAATCAGCCCTAACGATTACTTTAAATCAGTGCGGTGGCGCAACATTGGGCCTTTCCGGGGCGGCCGGTCGGTGGCAGCATCTGGCGTGGTGAACAACCCGTTGGTGTATTACATGGGAACAACCGGCGGAGGATTATGGAAAACCGAGGATGCCGGCCAAAGCTGGTTCAACATTTCTGACGGATACTTTGAAACGGGCTCAGTGGGCGCGGTCTCAGTCTCCGAGTCTGATCCTAATGTGGTTTACGTGGGAATGGGCGAGCACGCGCCGCGGGGTGTAATGACCTCTTACGGAGACGGCGTGTACAAATCGGTGGATGGGGGCAAAACCTGGACGCACCTGGGCCTGGAGTTAACCCGCCATATTGCAGGCATCAGCATCCATCCCACCAATCCAGACATTGTGTACGTGGCGGCACAGGGTGCCCTGCACGGCCCCAACAAAGAACGCGGCGTCTATAAATCTACCGATGGCGGCAAAACCTGGAAGAAAACCCTGTTTGTGGACGAAAACTCCGGCGCCGCCGACCTGAGTATGGACCTGAACAACCCGCGCATTCTGTACGCCTCGCTCTGGGACCACCGGCGCCTGCCTTGGGAAGTGCGCAGTGGCGGCAAGGGCAGTGGTTTGTATAAATCTTTAGACGGCGGCGAGACTTGGCACAAGATCCAGAATGGGCTGCCCGCAGAGTTAGGCAAGATAGGCGTTTCCGTTTCCAGGGCGAATTCCGATAAAGTGTTCGCATTGGTGGAGAGTGACACACAGAAAGAGCAAGGCGGATTGTTTATGAGCAATGACGGCGGCCAGCACTGGAACCGCGTGAGCAAAGACCACCGGCTGACCCAACGCGCCTGGTATTACATTGAAGTCTTCGCCGATCCGCTGCAGGAAAACACCGTGTACGTGCTTAACGGCCCGGGCTTGAAATCTACCGATGGCGGCAGAACCTGGAGCCAACTCCGCGGCACTCACGGCGACTACCACGGCTTATGGTTTAACCCCAAGAACAGCCAGAACATGGTCATCGCCAATGACGGTGGCGCGGCGGTGACGTTTAACGGCGGCAAGATTTGGTCTACCCAGGACAACATGCCTACCGCGCAATTTTACCGCATCAACGCAGACAACCAGTTTCCTTACAACATTTACGCCGGGCAGCAGGATAATACCTCGGTGAAGATCGCTAGCCGCAACCTGTCAGGCGGTAGCATTGGGGAGCGTGACTGGACCTCCAGCGCCGGGGGTGAGAGTGCTTTCCTAGCGTTTGACCCCGAAAACCCAAGGTACGTGATGGGCGGCAGCTACCAGGGCACCATTGAAGTCCTGGACACCGAGCTGAAGGAAGGCAAACCCGTTATGATCGCGCCCATCCAGTACATGGCCCTGCAGCCTAAGGATATGAAGTACCGTTTCAACTGGAATGCGCCCATCATCCACTCGGCGCACGAGAAAGGCACCTTCTACCACGCCGCCAACCGGCTGTTCAAGACTACTGATCTGGGCAAAACCTGGGAAGTGGTCTCCCCAGACCTGACCCGCCACGACACGTCTAAGATGGGCTGGAGCGGCACTCCGTACACCAACGAGGGAGCTGGCGGCGAGAACTACGGCACTATTTCCTATGTAATGGAATCGCCGTTGGAGAAAGGCTTGCTGTGGACCGGTTCTGATGACGGCTTGGTGCACATCACCCGTGACGGCGGCAAGACCTGGCAGAACGTGACGCCCAAAGGCTTGGAAGAGTGCCTCATCAACAGCATAGAGGTTTCTCCTACCATCAAAGGCACCGCCTACCTGGCTACCACCCGTTACAAATTCAACGACTTTACCCCCGCTATCTACAAAACCACTGACTACGGTAAGTCCTGGAAGAATATCTCCAAAGGGATTCCGTACGGGGCGTTCACCAAGGTAGTACGGGAAGACAGCCAACGTCCGGACCTGTTGTTTGCCGGCACCGAGACTGGCCTGTACATCTCTTATGACGGAGGCAAGGGGTGGACCAACTTCCAGAGCAATCTGCCGCTCACCCCCATCTCTGACCTGAAGGTGCACCAGAACGACCTCATTGCCGCCACCCAGGGCCGCTCTTTCTGGATTTTAGACGACCTGAACATGCTGCGTGAATTTGACAGAAGACCCTCGGCGCAGCCGCTGCACCTGTATCAGCCCGAGGATGGGTACCGGGTATTTGGCGGCAGCGCCCTGGACCAGGAGCCTGAGGAAGGAACCAGCAACTACGGCAAGGCCACCTTTACGGGTACCAACCCGGCCAGCGGGGTAGTGCTGTACTACCAGGTACCTGCTTCCTTTAAACAGGACAGCCTGTTGGAACTGGAGATCCTGGATAGCCAGGGAAAAGTGGTGCGCACCTTCAGCAACCAGGCAGATAAAAACTTCACCAGCTATCTAGGCGGTCCAGACGAAGAACCTATCCTGAACACCAAACCCAGCTTGAACCGCTTGGTATGGGACATGCGCTACGCTACCTTGCCCGGAGTAGCTCCCGTCTTTATTGAAGGCAGCTACCAAGGCCACAAAGTAGCCCCGGGCACCTACCAGGCCCGACTGAAAACCAACGGACAGCAAAAAACGGTCTCTTTCAAGGTGTTGGCAGATCCACGGTTAAAAGCCACAGAAGCCGAGTATCAGCAGCAACACAGCCTACTTTCTACCGTGGAGCAAGACGTAAAAGACATTCATGTATCGGTGCAGCAGATGCGCAAAGCTAAACAGCAGGTCTCCTCCCTCCTCTCGCTTTTAGAGGGGAAAACCGGTTACGAGAAAGTTCAGGCAGAGGGCAAGGCGCTGATTAAGAAAATGGATGCCTGGGAAGACGAACTGGTGCAGAACAAATCACAAGCCACCGATGACGTGATCAACTTCTTGAACAAGCTTAGCGCCAATTACCTGTTCCTGAAAGGCGAGCTGGACGTGAGCATACCGTACGTGACGCAAGGCCAGCAGGAAAGGCTGAAAGAGCTGCAATCTGACTGGGCGAAGTACAAAGGCCAGATGACCGAGCTGGTACAGAAAGACATTGCGGCGTTCAACCAACTCTGCAACCAGGCACAACTGCAGAAGATCTCAGTTCTGTAACCAGGATCATTCTTACCTACAACAGAGGAGTAGGCGAAGCAGAAAAGCCGCTCCTCAAACGATTCTACCTTTACTTAAAAGAGATAAACCAAAGAAGCTTGCCTTACACGGGCAAGCTTCTTTGGTTACAGGCAGGTTACTACATCTCTGTTTGAGGCTCCTTTTCAGAAAACGGACCTAAAAGGGGAAGCTGTGTGGTTAACCTAAAAAACTCTTTACCTGTTGCAGCAACGTAGCCCCGGCCATCCAGGTCATCAGCAGAACCACCAACACCCCGAACAGGGTAAGCAGGCGCGGGTGGCGGTACGCCCCCATCAGGCTTTTGTTGTGGGCCGCAATGAGCATGGTGCCCAAGGTGACCGGCAGCACAAAGCCATTCAACAGCCCCGCCCACACCAGCAGTTTCACCGGCTTTCCGATGGACACGAAAATGGCGGTGGAAATCACGATGAACCCAATGATAACCCAGTTCTCGTTTTGCTCAATGCGTTTGTGAAAAGACTTGATAAACGAAACGGAGGTGTACGCTGAGCCCACCACAGAGGTAACTGCCGCCGCCAGCATCATGATCCCGAACAATTTGTAGCCCAACGTTCCGGCGGCTAACTCAAACACCGATGCGGGCGGGTTCTCGGGGTTCAACATTATGCCTTGCTGTAGTACGCCCAAAGTAGCCAGAAACAGAAATACCCGTATCACCGAAGCCAGCGAGATTCCTGAAACTGCGCTGGTGGTCACTTGCCCCAGGGCCTCTTTTCCTTTCACCCCGGCATCCAGCAAGCGGTGGCCTCCGGCAAAGGTGATGTAGCCGCCCACCGTTCCGCCCACTAGCGTGATGATGGCGGTAAAATCTACCGTCTCGGGGGCTACCGTCCTGATGGCGGCCTCAGCTAAGGGCGGCGAAGAAACCCAGGCTACGTACACAATCAGCCCGATCATCACCACTCCCAGGAACTGAGCAAACCGGTCCATCCATTTACCGGCCTCGCGCACCAGGAAAATTCCGATGGCGAAGGCAGCCGATATGATCGCGCCCACTTCCACCGAGATGCCGGTCAGTACATTAAAGCCTAGCCCGGCGCCCCCTACGTTCCCGATGTTGAAGGCCAATCCACCCAATACAATCAGGAACGCGATGAATCCGCCTAACCCGGGCAATACCGCATTGGCAATGTCCTGCGCTCTTTTCTCAGAAATGGCAATCACCCGCCAGACGTTCAATTGCACGCCAATATCTAGGATGATGGAAAGGAGGATCACAAACCCGAAACTAGCGCCCAGGCTTTGCGTGAAAACAGTAGTTTGGGTTAAGAAGCCCGGACCAACGGCCGAGGTGGCCATCAAAAAAGCGGCTCCCAGGAGCACACTCCAGTTCTTGCGTGGTTTCATAAAACTAGAGCGAAAGCGCCTGAAGGGAAATATTCTCCTGTGTTAGGGTCTGACGGATGAGTTGGGCAAATTCCACCGCATGGGCGCCATCCCCGTGAATACAGATGGTATCAGCTTTGATGGGCACATCCACACCCTGTTGGGAAAGCACTTTTCCCTCTTTCACCATCCGGACCACCTGCTGCACGGCTTCCTGTTGATCAGTGATCAAGGCGTTGGGCTGGCGGCGGGAGGTGAGGGTGCCATCCTGTTGGTAAGTTCTATCGGCGAAGACTTCGTGGGCGGTTTTCAAACCCAGTTTCTCCCCTGCTTGTACCAACGCACTCCCGGCCAAACCATACAGCACTACCTCGGGGCTTACTTTGTAGACTGCCTCGGCAATGGCTTCGGCTATAGGTGCATTCACGGCAGCCATGTTGTATAAGGCGCCGTGGGGTTTTACGTGGTGCAACACGCCTCCTTCGGCCTTGATGAAACCTGAAAGCGCCCCCATCTGATACACCACCAGGTCAAAGGCTTCTTCCGGGGAAACGGCCATGTCGCGACGCCCAAACCCCACCAAGTCCTGGAAGCCGGGATGCGCGCCCAAGGCCACTTGGTGCTGCAAGGCCAGCCGCACCGTTTTCTTCATCACAGAGGGGTCTCCGGCATGGAAACCGCAGGCAATGTTAGCCGAGGTCACCAAAGGCAGAATGGCTTCATCATTGCCCAGGCGGTAGGCGCCAAAGCTTTCGCCCAGATCACAGTTTAAATCAACGGTAAAGGGTTGGGTCATCTTTTCAATTGAAGGTGAAGGACTCGTTTCAGGTGCTCTAGATTCCGTTCCTGCTGGTAATACAGGTCATGCGCCTGTGCCAGGGAAACCTGTTGGAACCGAACACTTCTCCCCGGCCGCACCTGCGCCAGCAGGGGCAAATCGGCGGAGACGACCTGCCCGATGCGCGGGTAACCGCCGGTGGTCTGGTGTTCGGCCATCAAGATAATAGGATTTCCATTCGCAGGCACCTGTATGGTTCCAAAAGACACGGCACTGGATAGCAACTCAAAAGGTTCCATCAACTCCAACGCAGGACCTTCCAGGCGGTAGCCCATCCGGTCCGATGCGGGAGAAACGGTAAATTCTTCCTGCCAGAAGGTTTCCTGCGCTTTTTCAGAAAACAGGCCATATTCCGGCCCTGGCAAGACGCGTACGGTTGGGTTCTCTGTGTAAGGTGGTAACACGTCAGGGGGAATGCCCCACTTAGCCACCAGAGACGAGGCCTCTGCCGGGCACTTCTGTCGCCAACGCGCCAGTTCTTCCTCAGGCATTCCCTTTAATGGCAGGACATCGCCTTTCTGCAACGCCCGGCCTTGCAGTCCGCCTACTTTTGCCCGCGCGTAGGTAGAGGCGCTCCCCATAGGCTTGGGCAGCTCAAACCCTCCGGCCACCGACAGATACGCCCTGCAGCCTTGCACCGCCGCGCCAAAGGACAGCAAGGTGCCTTCCCGCACAAAGATGGGCCGGTTGGTAGGCATTGGGTTTCCATTCAAGCTGGGGAAAAGATTGGCTCCGGAAAGGGCGATGAGGCAGTCTTCTTGAAACAGCAGGCTGGGGCCCATCAGATTTAGCTCCAGGGCTCCTTCCCCTTCGGGGTTGCCCACCAACAAGTTGGCCAGTCGTAGCGCAACCACATCCATCGCGCCACTGACTACCATGCCCTGTTTCTGGTACCCGTAACGGCCCAGGTCCTGCACCATGGTCAACAAACCGGCTTTTTCTACTCTAATGCCCATACTCGTGCGCCTCCCATTTCAAGTATTCTTTTGCAGAAACAGGCACAAAGCGCACCACGTCTCCCATCTGCAGCCAGCTGGGTTGCTTTCGGGTGGGGTCAAACAAGGTGAGCGGCGTACGGCCAATCAATTGCCAGCCGCCTGGGGTTTCCATGGGGTACACACCCGTCTGCTGACCGGCAATCCCCACCGACCCGGCAGGAATTATCTTTCTGGGAACTTCTTTGCGGGGTGAGGCCAGTTTAGAGTCCATGCCTCCCAGGTACGGGAAACCGGGCGCAAACCCGATCATGTACACCAGGTACTGCGGTTGTGTATGGAGGGTGATGACCTCCTCGGGGCTCAAGCCGGTATGTTGGGCTACCAACTCCAGGTCTGGCCCAAACTCGCCGCCATACACCACGGGTATCTCTTTGACAAGGGAAGTTTCTTCCTGAGGGAAGGTCTGCAGGTGGGTGAGCATCTCTAAAATGTTCTCCTCTACGGCTGCGTAAGGGTCTTTCTGACCGCGCTCGCTTACAAGCCAAGGATCATAGTAGACGGTCACGGAGGTAAAGGCCGGCACATATTCTATAAAGCCAGTGAAAGAATTCTGGTCCAGGAACTGCGCCACGGCCTTTACCTTCTGATGAGTCTCTACCGCGATCTCCTCCCCCAGTTGCAGCACTACGGCGGCATCTCCCAGAGGATAGATCTTGACGGACCTCATCAGATGTGACATAACTAATAGAGTAAGGTTTTATCTATAGTTTCAGGAAATAAGGTGAAAAACGATCTTTCTTAAGCCATCATAGACTCGCTGGTTTTGCTGTACAGTGCTTCGTTCTTGAATGGCACCAGCGCCAGCTTCACGGCTTGCTCGTAGAGGTCCTTCCGGTCTACTACGTTGTTGGTGAGAATTCCGATGGCGCCGCCCTTTTGTTTGGAGTTATTCTGGCCAAACACGCGGTCATCAGCTTCGCCAAGTTCTACGCCTTGCTGCACCAGTTCGGCTACGGCCTGAGGCAAAAAGAACATGCCGGTGCGGGCTTTGCCAACTAGCTTTTTGGTACGCACCGCAATCCAGGCAAAAGCGGCTACTTCTACGTGCAGGGTTTGCACGCCTCCTTCAATACCTACCCAATAGTCTGCTTCGGGGTACTCATCAAAGGCATTGTTCATCCGGTTAAAGGCACCTGTCAGGGTCTCGGTATCTGACAAGGGTTGGTCCGCTACGCCCGAAGGCACTGAGACAGTTTCTACGGTAAATTCCTGGTCAGGAAACATGGCTTGCAAACCACTTTGCACCGCTTTTACTTTTACAGGGTTAGTGGAGGCCACCACTACTTTTTGTACTACTTGATTCATCTGATTTGTTTTCTTGGGCACGAAGTAAAGTAAAATTCTTATATTTTACAGCTACAATGGTGCCAATAAATTTTTTGGAGTATTTTTTTATTAAACAGGAACATAAATGAATATCCACAGAATACAAATGCATCTCTGAGGCTCTCAGAATTGAGAACAAATTGTAATTTTAACCAGAATGAAAAACAAGCACCTCAACTCCCTTCAGAAAGGCCTTCTTCTGCTCTCCTTTGCCTCGGCGGTTTCCTGCACCCAACAAGTAGCCCCAAGCAGCAGCTCTGCTCCTGTTGTTCCGGGGGTCTCCAAGCAATTGGCAGACTTCCGGATCTCGCAACTGAGCAAGATCAACTATGACCTGCACCTGACCATTCCGGCTCGCAAAGACGCCCCTATTATGGCCTCGGAAATCCTTTCTTTTGACCTGAAAGTGAAGGGCCAGCCAGTGCAGCTAGACTTCAAGGAAAGCCCCGATAAACTCAAACAAGTAAAGGTGAACGGTAAGGTGGCACCCGTGGAGCATACCCAGGAGCACCTGATCATCCCGGCGCGGTTCCTGAAGAAAGGTGAGAACCGGGTGGAGATTGATTTCATAGCAGGCAACCTGTCGTTGAACCGGCAACAGGATTTCCTGTACACGCTGCTGGTACCCGACCGCGCCCGCACGGTTTTCCCCTGTTTTGACCAACCTAGCCTCAAAGCCACCTTCCAGCTCACCTTGTCCATCCCCGAGGAGTGGAAAGCCCTGGCCAACGCGCCGCTGCAGGACTCGATGATGAGCGCCGGTCAGAAAACGTACCATTACCAGAAATCAGACCTTATTCCCACGTACCTCTTCTCGTTTGCGGCCGGCAAGTTTGACCATGTAGCGCAAACAGGAAATGGCCGCACCATGCACTTTCTGCACCGCGAGACGGATAAAGAAAAGCTGGCGCAAAGCCTCACGCCCATTTTCCAGATTCACCGCGATGCGCTGCAGTTCATGGAGCAGTACACCGGCATCAACTACCCGTTCCAGAAGTTTGATTTTGTGTCCATCCCCGATTTCCAGTACGGCGGCATGGAGCACGTGGGCGCCATTCAGTACAAGGCTTCCACGCTGTTTTTAGATGAGGGCGCGACGCAGGACCAGAAGATTTCCCGCTCCAGTTTGATTTCCCATGAGACGGCGCACATGTGGTTTGGCGATCTGGTCACCATGGAGTGGTTCAACGATGTCTGGATGAAGGAGGTATTCGCCAATTTCATGGCTGATAAAATCACGCAGGTAGCCATGCCTACTTCTAACTACGACCTCAAGTTTGCGGTAGACCACTTGCCCGCGGCTTACGGCGTAGATAGAACCGCAGGAGCCAATCCCATCCGGCAGCAACTAGACAACCTGCAGGATGCGGGCTCCATGTACGGTAACATCATTTACCACAAAGCCCCGGTCATGATGCGGCAACTGGAGCGGCTCATGGGCGAAGAGGCCTTCCGGAAAGGCTTGCAGCAGTACCTGAAGAAATACGCCTACGGCAACGCGACCTGGCCCGAGCTGATCCAAATTCTGGACGACCTCACCCCCGCCGACCTGCAGGCTTGGAACCAGGTGTGGGTAAACGAACCGGGTCGGCCTCAGTTTGACTACAGCCTGCAAACCGAAGGAAGTAAAATCTCCCAGCTCACCATCCGGCAGAAAGGTGAAGACGGCTCGGCCCGTTTCTGGCCCCAATTCTTTGAAATAGCTCTGGTGTACCCAGACCGCATCCAGGAACTGACCGTAAACATGAACCAGGCCGAAGTCACCCTGCCCGAGGCCATTGGCAAGGAGAAGCCTTCCTTTGTGCTTTTTGATGTCACCGGCCAGGGCTATGGTGTGTTTCCGATAGACGCGCCGCTCTTGGGCGGGTTTGCCCGTTTGAAGAGCCCGGTAGCCCGCGCCTCGGCCTACATCAACCTGTACGAGAACATGCAGAATGGCCGGGCCGTGTCGCCCCAGCAACTGCTGGATTTCTACCGGAGGAACCTGTCCCTGGAGCCTGAGGAGTTGAACGTGAAACTGATCACAGGCCAGATGAGTGACATCTTCTGGCGTTTTCTTCCTGCTTCCCAAAGAACCACGCTGGCCCCGCAACTGGAGAAAGAACTGTGGACCGTCCTAGAGAAAACGGCGGCACCTAATGTCAAAAAGCTCCTGTTCAAAACGTACCAGAGCATCGCCCTGAGTTCTGATGCGCAAACCCGTCTGCACCAGATCTGGGACAAAGAGCAGGCGCCTGCCGGGGTAAAGCTCTCGGAGGAGGATTACACGTCCTTGGCCCTGGCCTTGGCGGTGCGCGATTACCAGAATAGCCCGCAGCTACTGGCCCGGCAGATGGCCCGTATTCCCAACCCTGACCGCAAGAAGCGCTTGCAGTTTATGTTGCCCGCTTTGTCAGGTGACGTGAAGGAAAGGGATGCGTTTTTCGCTTCCTTGAAAAAAGAAGAGAACCGCGAGGTTGAGTCCTGGGTTTTGGCGGCGTTGAATTACCTGCACCATCCGCTGCGGGCCGCCACCTCAGAGAAATACCTCAAGGAGAGCCTGGAGCTGCTGGCAGAAATCCAGCTTACGGGGGATATCTTTTTCCCGGCCTCCTGGCTTTCAGCCACCTTCGGGTCTTACCAAAGCCCTGCGGCCGCGGCTACTGTGCGAACGTTTCTGCAGGCCCACCCAGACTACAACCCCAAGCTGAAAGGGAAAATCCTGCAGGCAGCTGACGGGGTGTTCAGGGCGGAGAAACTGGTGCAACCGGTAAAATAAGCAGGGCTTGTTCTTTGTAGCCTAGGGAGGATTCTTAGGCAAGTCAAACAACCCTGGTGTTCAGTACTACTCTCGGGGGGAAGAGAACAAATACTGACTTCCAGCGTTCAAGGTATACTTTATGTAGCTACATAAACCACTAACCTAAGCAACTATGAAACCTCTATTTTCACTTAAATCGGCCGGACTAGCCCTAGTGGCAGGTCTGGCTTTGGCTTCTTGCAACGAGGCTCCCAAAGAAGGCGATAAAGCCACCATCACCGACCAAAAGGCCGCAGCCGATGCCAGCGGGCAAACCTTTGTGGTAGACACTGCCGCTTCTTTGGTAGAGTTTACCGGTAACGGCGTAGGCAAAAACCACCCGGGCACGTTCCACCTGAACTCCGGTTCCGTATCGGTGGCTAACAACCAAATTACGGGCGGTGAGTTTGTCATTGACATCAACTCCTTGACTATGAAAGAACAAGGAGAGATGTTCCAGACCAAACTGAGACCCCACCTACTGAGCGGCGATTTCTTTGACGCTGAGAAATTTGGGACAGCCAAGTTTGAGATCACCAAGGTAGAGCCCTACAAATCTGACGGGAAAGACACTTCCCTGGTGCAAGGCGCCAACTTCAGCGTAAGCGGTAACTTCACCTTGAAAGGTGTGACCAAGAACATCACGTTCCCGGCCCGCATTGAGCTGGATGAAAACACCATGGAAGCCGAAGCCAACTTCAACATTGACCGTCGTCAGTGGCAGATGAACTACGGCAACGACAAAACCCTGGGCGACAAGTTCATCTCCGAAACCGTGAACATAGAACTAGACCTGGAAGCGAAAAGACAAGGCGGAAACGCCACCGCTTCGGCCCAGTAAACCAAGCCCCACCAAAAGCAAAGAGCCCGAAGACCTTCGTTTGCGGGCTCTTTTTGTGTAAACGGGCTTAAAAAAGAAAGGACTATTGCCTCTGTTTACATGATTCAACTTTTCGAATTGGATCCACTATGCACTGAAGTTTGCAAATCAGTAAGGCGACAGCCTCAACAAAAACATTTTACAGCGACATTATTCATTTCGCCAGCAACTCTTTCACCGCTGCTTCAATGGTAGGCCAAACCGGTGAGACAGGTGCTACCAAATCAAAGTGACCAGCGTCCGGCAACAACATTAATTTTGCCTTGTTCTTTTTAGAAGAGGAATGGTTTATAAAATTCTGCGCCTGGCTTACCGGCACAATCGGGTCGCGGGCACCTTGCACCATTCTTACAGGGATTTTCATAGCTAAAGTTGGCGAAGGCGTTGCTTCCGCGTAGCGCTGAGGAACGGCCTCGGGTAAACCACCCATCAGCTTTTCTACCGCGGTGTTGCAGCTTCCTTTCTCGGTGCTGTACGTGGCCAGATCTGGGATGCCGGCCAAAGAAACCACGCCTTTTACTTTCATTGGATTTTTGGTGTATAAAGAGCTAGTGCGGGGCAGGTCTTTACGTCCGGCAGCCCAAAGAGCCAGGTGTCCGCCTGCCGAGTGGCCCATCACCACCACTTCCTTCGCGGAGACGGGGTACTGCTTAGCCAATTCACGTACGTAATCCACCGCTTGGGCGACGTCTAGGAAGGTACCCGGGAAGCCACCGCCCACGTCTCCTACCCGTTGGAATTCAATGGTCCAGGTAGCAAAACCGGCCTTGGTGAGGGCAGCACTCACGTGGCTCATGTATTGGTAGTTGTACTGGTTGAGCCAGCACCCGCCATGGATGACCACCACCACCGGGAACGGTCCTTTGCCTTGGGGCACTCGCAGCTCGCCAAATTGCAGCGAATCTGAGCCGTAGGCGAGGCGCGTGCCAGCCGCCGGCGTGGGTAACTGCATGAGGTCTTGCCAGGAGATAAGCTTGGCAGGCTGCGTTTGGGCGTGGAGCGGCCCCGCAAAGAAGAGAAAACACCACAGCAGAACGGGCAAAAAGAACTTCATATAATTTGGGCAGACTTTCTTAAAAACAGGCCTGAAACAGTTGGCCAGCTTACGAAGCATGAAGGTACAAGAGGCTTTTCGATTTTGAACAAGTATCTTGCCGCTACTTTCACCTAAAAAGGAGGAAGTGGTTGTGGCTTGCGGGAAGAAACTAAACAACAAGTCTTTGCCAAATCGTTACCGGCCACCTTTGAATCTGAATTTTGAAGTACAAGAAATGAAACGAGTTGTAGTAACCGGCATGGGCGCTTTGACGCCTATCGGGAATACCGTACCAGAATATTGGCAGTCTTTGGTCAATGGCGTGAGCGGCGCGGCGCCTATCACCCGCTTTGATGCCTCCAAGTTCAAGACCCGCTTCGCCTGCGAGCTGAAGAACTTCAATCCGCTGGATTTCATGCCCAAAAACGAGGCCCGTAAGAACGACCTGTACACGCAGTACGCGCTCATCTCAGTAGCCGAGGCCGTGCAGATGGCCAACATCAATTTCGAGGAACTGAACCGCAACCGCATAGGCGTGATCTGGGGTACCGGACACGGCGGGATTGTCACGTTCCAGGAGCAGTTGCTAGAGTTCGCCGCCGGAGATGGCACCCCTCGGTTCAACCCCTACTTCGTACCGAAGATGATTGTGGACATCGCGGCGGGCGTGATCTCCATGAAGTACGGACTTCGGGGCGTGAACTTCGCTACGGTCTCAGCCTGCGCCAGCTCCAACACCGCCATTCTGGAAGCTTTCAACTACATCAAATGGGGCAAAGCCGACATGATCATCACCGGCGGCTCAGAGGCCTCTATCAACGAGGCTGGCATGGGCGGTTTCGGGGCATTGAAAGCCCTGTCTACCCACAACGATGATCCGGCCACCGCCTCTCGACCCTTTGATGTGAAGCGCGATGGGTTTGTGATGGGTGAAGGTGCTGGAGCCCTCATCCTGGAAAGCTACGACAGTGCTGTGAAGCGTAACGCCCCCATCTTGGCCGAGGTAGTGGGCGGGGGCATGGCCGCCGACGCCTACCACCTCACCGGCACCCACCCCGAGGGCGAGGGTGCGTACCTGGGCATGCTGGAGGCCTTGGAAGAAGCCAACCTCTCGCCTTCAGACATCGACTACCTCAACTGCCACGCCACTTCCACGCTTATTGGAGACGCCAGCGAAGTAATTGCCGTGGAACGGGTGTTCGGGGCCAACACGCACCTGCACCTGAGCGCTACCAAATCCATGACGGGTCATTTGTTGGGAGCCGCCGGCGCCATTGAAGCCATCGCGTGCATCAAGGCTGTGCAGGAAAACATCATTCCGCCTACTATCAACGTGACTGAACCGGAACCGGAACTCAGCGCGAAGTTTGACTTGACCTTGGACAAAGCCGTTTCAAAGGAAGTGAACTACGCCATGAGCAACACCTTTGGGTTTGGCGGCCATATTGCTACGGCTATCTTTAAAAAGTTTACTGCGTAAGGCTAGGCTGTTTTTTATACGTTTTCATGGAAAGAGCCCGAAAGCAGTTTGGTTCCGGGCTCTTTTCATGAAAATAGGCTCAAAATAACCTACTGCAGTTTTACTTCCTTCTGGCCTTCGTTCACACCTTTCATGAACGAGATAAGGCCTTTCATATAGGTTTGCTGGTCGTCGTAGAAGGCCATGTGGCTGCCTTTTGGGCAATACAGGTAAGAACCGTTTTGAACTTGGGTAGCCATCCACTCCATGTGTTTGGGGTCCATGGTGTCAAACTCGGCGCCTACGGATAAGGTGGGAACGGTGAGGTTTTTCAGATCGGCTTTGCGGTCCCATTTGGCCAGTTTGCCCGAGATCCCGAACTCGCTGGGGCCTTGCATGGTCACGTAGAACGACTGGTTCATCTTGGCGAACGAACGGTTCACCGGCTCCGGCCACTCCTCCAGAGGCATGCGCAGAACGTGCTTGGCGTAGAAATGCGGCATAAGCAACTCCATGTATTTGGGGTTCTGGAAATCCTTGCGGACCTCAATGTCGCGGACCTGCGCTAGCACCTGCGGGTCCATCTGCTTGGCCAGGACTTCATCGGCGTACTTCCCGTAATCAATAGCACTGGACATCATGTTTGAGATAATCAAGCCTTTCATGTTCTGCTGGTACTTGAGGGCATACTCCAGGCCCAGAATGCCACCCCAGGAATGACCCAGCAAGTAGAAGTTATCAGGTCCTAAGTTCAGCGCCTTGCGGACCTGCTCCACTTCCTCTACGTAGCGGGCCAAATCCCACATGGTGGTGTCTTGGGGGTTGTCTGAGTTGCCGCAGCCCAGCTGGTCATAGTAGATGAACTCAATCCCCTTGGCTGGCATGAAGTTCTCCAGGCACTCAAAATACTCGTGCGTGGCTCCCGGGCCTCCGTTGAGCAAGAGCAGTTTCATCTTGGGGTTGTTGCCCACCCGCTTCGTCCAGACGTTGAAGGTGCCCTTAGCGGTTTGGATGGGTACCATCTTCACCCCGCCGTCTTGCACCCCTTGCTCGGTGGGGGCGAAATACTCTGCCGCAGGCGCGGCTGTTTCGGAGGTAGTTTTCTGATTTGAGCAGGAAAACAAAAAGCTGAATACAAGCAGACAGGCACCTTGTAAAAGTTTGTTCATAGGTCTGGCGGTTCTTTAAATTTTTGTTTGGGTAATAAGCGTTGGGATTAATATTATTTATTTTGTAAACGCTTGACAGCAGCCTCTTCCCCTAATCAGAATCTTCTAACTCAAATAAGTCTTCTACTCTTTTCTGGAGTCCCTTTGCCAACTTAAGCGTTAACACTGTTGAAGGTAAGTATTTATTTGTTTCAATGGAGATGATGGTTTGCCGGGAGACCTGTACCAGTTCTGCCAACTGCGCTTGGGTAAATTGCTTTCTGACCCTTTCCTCTTTGATGCAGTTCTTCATTAGGTCACTTGAGCTTCACGTGCTGCATGTAATGGAACCTACCAATGAAACCGAACCAGAACACCATTAGTGAGAAGACCAATATCAGAATGATTACTTCGGCTTCATCAGAGGCATGCCCGGGGAGTAAAAATGAGAAAAGGCCCCATATTATCAGAGGCAATTGGAGTAAAGCAGCAAATTGAAAGACTGTCCAGTCTGATCTTCTGAATCATTTCATCTTCTATCCGCCCTTTTGAAAAAGCGATACAATAAACGCCCATCAGAAAACCGAAGAACCCACCCGCGGTTAACCCAAAATTCAACATAGAAAAGCCAGGCAATCCCCTACTTGATTGAGTTTCTCCAAATAGGGAGGTCAGAAAAGGATGGAGCACACCTCTTTGTATCAGCACCCAGAGGGTGAAACATAAAGGAACCATGGCAATTCCAACTTTTTTGAACCGGTGGGGCAGTAGCAACCATCTAAAGCTATCCTATTTTTCTAATCGGACCTTTAGGCTTGGAAACTGATCTATAGGTAAGTTAACCTTTATTCTGAGGTAATTACAAACAGCACAGGGTGCCTCTCTCCTATCAAGCTCATAAACTCTGACAACCCCATTTCCGGGCTCTTTTGCTAAAATCTGAGCTAAGACAGCAAAACACCGCCTAATCGTTTTTAAGCTCCCCTACTTTCATCAGGTAAATGAAAAGGGAAAGCAGAGGGGTATTAGCTAAAAAATTTCAGCAGGGTTAGGGGTAAAGCAACTTCCCTGTGTCTATACTTTTGAGAATGCATAATAGCCTTGGTATTCTTCTATAAAGAAGTTTTTGATACAATTAAAATTCTTGAAGAAAATCCACAAAGGCACTTTTTCACTCGTTTGCAAGCCTTTTGTTTCGTCAGGCTGCATGCATTGGCAGAAAGAGAGTTAGGCTCATCAAATAGAGCCATAGTTGCATTCTCCCTTTTCAATGTTTCTAAATTCAATTACATTAAATAAGCACTATTGCAATGAAAAAAATCAAACTTCTTTTGCTCCTACTGGTAGCAACTTTCGGTAGCCTTAGCTTATCCTCCTGCTCAGATGATGACGATGACAACCCAGTAGATGATCCTTGCGGCTTAACAAACGAGGCGGAAGCATACGTTGCGGCGGTACAAGCTTATAGCCAGAATCCCACTCCGGCAAGGTGTAACGCCTTCAAACAAGCTGCTATGAACTACCTGAATGCCGCCGAGGATTGCAATGCCCTAGATGATGAAGCCGAGGAATCTTTAGAAGAGGCAAGAGAGGCATTGGAAGATCTGGATTGCGACGAAATAGACGACTAAGAAGACTTAACCTAGTTTTATGAAAAGAGCCCGGAAACGTAAGTTTCCGGGCTCTTTTCATAAAACTAGGTCCTAAACAGACTTAGTCCATCAGCTTTTTAGTGCCATTGTTGGTGTTATCACCAACAATCTAGTGGCAGGCTCTGTACAACTAGCTATTCATGGAAGAACAACGACATATCACTTTCTTCACAGCCACCATTCTAGAATGGAAACACCTGCTAAAACCCGATAAGTACAAGGATATAATCTTGAACAGCCTTCGGTTTCTGGTGGGTGAAAAGCGCATAAAAGTTTATGGATTTGTGATTATGCCAAACCATCTTCACCTGCTTTGGAAGATGGAGGAGCTGCACCTGCGAGAAAATGTTCAACGAGACTTCCTGAAGTTCACCGGACAGCAGTTAAAGTTTGACCTGGAACAAAATCATCCAAGGGTTTTAGAACGATTCAGAGTAGATGCAAAAGACAGGAAGTATCAAATCTGGCAGCGTAATCCTTTGTCTATACCTTGCTACTCTATTCCTGTGACAGAGCAAAAGTTAGAATACATTCATTTGAATCCAGTACAGGAGAAATGGAAGCTAGCGGAACTACCGGAAGATTATTGTTACTCCTCAGCCAGCTTTTATTTGGAGAACAAGGATGACTTTGGTTTTCTAACGCACTATCTTGATTAAGGAACCGCAGTTTAGGTTGTTGGTGATAACACCAACAACGGCGGGGTAAACTGATTAGGGAAGTTTGAAGACTTGCCCTTGTTGGTGTTATCACCAACAAGCACTACTACCGCTCTAGCAGAATAATCTTTTGCAAAACCAAGAGGAGTTCAAGGAGCGAAGATTACACAAACGCACAAACAATCCACCACAACCAGCAAAAGGATTAAGCATGTATTTCCAAGTTCGTAAGCCAAGGAACCTACTTAAGGTGTAAAACTCACCTGTTTCTAATTTATATAAAGGGCCTTTGGCAATAGTGTAAAAAGCAGAGCAACAAATGGTGGACTTGTTAAAACAACATCTAAGGTATTTTCAAGTTTATGAGTTATACTTGCGAGGTATAAATGAAAAAGGTGCTCCAGAAGAGCACCCTTTTCATTAGTTAAACCATTGCAACAGCTTTGAGATTATGCTGTCAAGGTGGGTTAGAATACTGTCAAGGGTTCCAAGTGCAAAGACTGCAATCATCCACTTAGAACGTCCACTTTCACTAGGCACCGGAGCTTCTCCGGTGCTTTTTGTTTTAGCTTTCCTGTTCACCTCATACTAACACGATTAGTTGATTCAAATATAAAGACAAATACCTCGTCCCTCCCCGCTCATGAACCCTAATTTATCACTTTCTCATACAGTGGTTATCCACATACAAAACACTAAAATTCAACCAATTAACACCTTTATAAACGCTTTTAAGGTTGAAGTAAAAAGGATTCAGAAGTAGTCTCTTTTACAGCTAATATTATCAACAACAATCCACACCTTACATAAACAAAAAAGAGCCCGAAAGCGTAAGTTCCCGGGCTCTTTTCATAAAACTAGATGCTAAGCAGACTTAGTCCATCAGCTTTTTGTAACGGATACGCTTCGGTTCTACGTCACCAAGGCGCTTCTTCTTGGCTTCTTCGTAGTCAGAGAAGTTTCCTTCGAACCAAACCACTTGGGAGTCGCCTTCAAAGGCCAAAATGTGCGTAGCGATTCTGTCCAGGAACCAGCGGTCGTGGGAGATGACTACGGCGCAACCGGCGAAGTTCTCAAGTGCGTCTTCCAGAGCACGAATGGCGTTTACGTCCAAATCGTTGGTAGGCTCATCTAGCAGCAGCAGGTTGGCACCTTGCTTCAACGTCATGGCCAGGTGCACGCGATTGCGTTCTCCCCCGGACAGCACGCCCACTTTCTTCTCCTGGTCACCACCGGTGAAGTTGAACTTGCTTACGTACGCGCGGGCGTTCACCTGGCGACCAGCCAACAACATGGTTTCGGTACCACCAGAGATGGTCTCAAACACCGATTTGTTCGGGTCCAGGTTCTCGTGCTGCTGGTCTACGTAGGCAGTTTCCACAGTTGGTCCTACGGTAATGTTACCGGTATCAGCGGCTTCGCGGCCGGTGATGAGGCGGAACAAAGTAGATTTACCCGCCCCGTTCGGCCCAATGATGCCCACGATACCCGCCGGTGGCAGGTTGAACGATAAATCTTCAAACAACAGTTTGTCGCCAAACGCTTTGCTCAGCCCTTCGGCTTCAATCACCACGTTCCCTAAACGCGGACCGTCTGGGATGAAGAGCTCCAGTTTCTGCTCTTTCTCTTTGGCTTCCTCAGAGGCCATTTTCTCGTAGTTGCCTAAACGGGCTTTGGACTTGGCTTGGCGGGCCTTCGGACTCATGCGGGCCCACTCCAACTCGCGCTGTAAGGTCTTTTGGCGCTTGCTTTCGGTTTTCTCTTCTTTGGCCAAACGCTCGGCTTTCTGCTCCAGCCAGCTGGTGTAGTTTCCTTTCCACGGAATACCTTCGCCACGATCCAGTTCCAGAATCCAGCCTGCTACTTTGTCCAGGAAGTAACGGTCGTGGGTTACGGCAATTACGGTGCCTTTATACTGTTGTAAGTGTTGCTCCAGCCACAGCACAGACTCGGCGTCTAAGTGGTTAGTAGGCTCATCTAAAAGCAATACATCGGGTTCTTTCAGCAGAAGGCGGCAAAGGGCTACGCGGCGCTTCTCACCACCAGACAGGTTGCCGATAAAGGCGTCTCCCGGAGGGGTGCGCAGGGCATCCATGGCGCGCTCTAATTTGCTGTCCAAGTCCCAGGCGCCCAGGTGATCCAGGCGCTCCTGCACCTCGCCCTGGCGGGCCATCAGTTTGTCAAAGTCAGCGTTCTCATCGGCGAAAGCCTCGTTGATCTCGTCGTACTCCTTTAAGAGCGCCACGGTCTCGGCTACGCCTTCCTGTACAATTTCCATTACGGTTTTGGAGGGGTCCAGCTGCGGCTCTTGCTCCAAGTAGCCTACAGAGTAGCCCGGCGAGAAAGCCACCTCGCCCTGAAACTGCTTGTCTACGCCGGCAATCACTTTCAGCAGGGATGATTTACCCGAGCCGTTTAGACCCAACACGCCAATTTTGGCACCGTAAAAGAAAGAAAGATAGATGTTCTTGAGAACCTGTTTCTGCGGCGGGTAAATTTTATTCACCCCCGCCATGGAGAAGATAATGGTTTCGTTGCTCATGAATAGTGTATAGATTCTGGTCAGTCCATCGGCAGGAAACTGTTGGGTGGGGTTTTCAGAAAAACGACCCCAAAACGAAACAGATAACCTTGTTCCCGAAAATCAGTATGCAAACAAACGTCAAGTTGCGTATATTTTCTGCCAATGGGTACAAATATCGTAAATTTTGGCACGGGCGAGTTATGAAAATTGGCGTTAATTCATAAACTTGTACCAAAATAGACCTTAAATTTTACAGTTAATTATCCAGTTGATGGAAACCAAAGATTTGTCTGAGGAGGCCCATAAGTACGGCTACATTGAGGGTAACCAGGTGTGGTTGAAGCCATTTATGCACTTTCCGGCACGCCAGGTTGGCGATGTAAAGGAGGTCCCCGAGGAATCACTGCAGTACTTCGCAAACCGTTTTGAGAACTTCAAACAGAAGGTAGAAGGCCTTTTGGAGAAGATTGAAACGTCTGAGAACAAAGGTTCTTTCTTGATGAAGGTCCTGCACTTGAAAGAGCAGATTGAGAAGTATGACGCCATTGGCGATTTTGAATCTTTGCACCACCGACTCTCCTCTGCCGAGGAAGAAATCAAAGAAGCCATTGCCCGCAACCGCGACAAGAACCTGGCTACCAAAATCACCCTCATCCAACAGGCCGAGGCCCTGCAAGACAGCATTGACTGGCAGGAAACCACCGACAAGCTGAAGGAACTGCGCCAGAACTGGATCAAGACCGGCCCGGTTGACAAGTCATTGACCGAGGAACTGGAGGAACGCTTCAAAACAGCCGTGGAGGTGTTCTTCACCCGCAAGAAAGAGTTCTTCCAGGACAAAAAAGACATGCTCTCCCGCACCATAGACAAGTACAAGGCCTTGATCTCACAGTCTGAGGCCCTGAAGAACTCTGAGGAATGGGAAGAAACCAGCAAGAAGCTCAAAGACCTGCAGAACCAGTGGAAAGAGATTGGTGGCACCCTGCCCCGCAAGATGTCCAATGACCTCTGGAACAGTTTCAGGGCGGCCAACAACCACTTCTTTGAGCGCCTTAAAAAGCACATCAACAGCCAGAAGACCGAGTCTAAGGACAAGTACCTGGAAGACAACCTGGAGAAGAAACGCTCTTTGGTTGCCCAAGCCGAGGCCCTTTTAGACCAGCCGGTACAGCAGGCTGTACCCAAAGCCAAAGAACTGCAAGCCGCTTGGAAAAAAGTAGGCCCAGTGAAGCAGGAAGAGTCTGACGCCGTTTGGGAAAGCTTCTTAGTAGCCTGCGATAAAATTTTTGAACTGAGCAGCCTGGAGCACTTCATGCGCAAACGGCCGTTGCCAGAGGGCAAGAACTCAGACATGGATCAGTTGCACGCCCGCATCAACGCCCTGCGTGATTTCATCAAGTATGACAAGCAGGAGCTGGAAGTGCTGGAGACCAACTTAGGTCGGTTAAATCCAAATCCGGGGAATGAGGCTTTCCGCTCTATGCTGGAAGGAAAAATCAAGAATTTTAACCGGAAAATTCGCACTAAAAACGAATTGATAGAGCTTTTGCGCAAAAAGTCTGGCGTACAAAGCAACAAAATTGCCTAAACCATTCGTAAGCCGTTAGAAATAATCCTAAAATCTAACGGCTTACTTATGAGAAGATATTTTTTACTACTATTCCTATCTCTTCCTTTCCTGGCTCAGTCTCAGAACATCAAAGGCCCTTATGTGGGGCTTACCACGCAGTTCCAGAACACCTGGATCATCAATGACGAGCAGTACGAGGATGTCAACTACAAACACCGCTTTACCACCAAATGGGCGCCCTTCGGGTTTGTGGCAGGCTACAAATTCAACGAGAACCACAACCTACAGGCTGAGATCTACCGCTCGCACCAAGGCGAGAAATTTGACCTCATTGACAATGCAGGCAACAAAGCCGGCGAGAAGGAGATTGACCTAGTGTATTGGAATATTCCTTTGCTATTCAAATACACTACCGCCGGTACCGTACGTTTCAACTTCCAGGTGGGTCCGCAATTAGGTATTCTGCAGAAAGGCACGGAGCGCAACACTTTTTCCCGCACGGCTTCCTACACAGTAAAAACCACCACCTTCTCGGTATCGCAGGGCAACTACCTTCTGGCTAGCACTGAGGAAAGCGACCGTAACAACTCCAATGTTGGTGAGTTTAATGAATATGACCTGGGTGTGTTGCTGGGCTTAGGCGCTGAATACAGCCTCGCAGACAACTTCATTTTAACCGCTAACCTGCGGTATGGCTACAACTTTGTAAACATCCGCAAAGAAGAGCACATTGAAGATTACAGCCGAGACACCGATTATTACGTGCTGCGCCAGAACATGGTAGCCGGCATTCAACTAGGCATTAATTACCTTTTCAACACCGGTGATGGCCGCAGCAGCGCCCGCCATCAGTAAAAAATAAGTTCTTACCTAAACATTTTGCAGAATTGGCCGTTGTGTTTTAGCATTGCAAGGGTTCAGCATTAATAAGAAAAATTTGAATTGTCAATCAAAATCTTATTTTTGCGGCTCGTTTACCTCTGCAACTTGTTTGTATAGCTATACTTTAAAAGCGAATTTACTATGTATTGGACACTTGAACTTGCCTCTTATCTGGAAGATGCGCCTTGGCCAGCTACCAAAGATGAATTAATTGACTATTCTATCCGCTCCGGTGCCCCTATGGAAGTGGTAGAGAACCTACAAGCTTTGGAAGACGATGGTCAGCCTTACGAGAGCATTGAAGAAGTTTGGCCGGACTATCCTACCAAAGAAGACTTCATGTTCAACGAGGACGAATACTAGTATTCAATTAGGGATTCTGAGTTAGAAATCAGAACGGGCGTAAGCCTTCTCCGATAATCTAATTTTTAATTTCTGATTTCTAATCTGACTTGAGCGTCTTAGAAATAAAAGAACTGGTTGCGGGATACGACGAGCGCGTACTTCTCCGCAACCTTTCTTTTTTAGTGCCAGAACCTACGTTTGTGGCAATTATTGGGCATAACGGCAGCGGCAAATCCACGTTCCTGAAAACCCTCACCGGCCAAGTGCCTTACCAAGGCCAGATTCTGTTGCAGGGCAAACCGTTGGCTGCTCGCGCCGGGGTAATTGCCCGCTCCCTCTCCTACCTTCCCCAGAAAAATACCGTGGCGTTCCCCATCAAAGTGCGGGAGTTGGTGGTCATGGGCCTTTTCCGGCAGAAACGCTTATTGGAGCATTACACCGCTGCCGACTACGCCCGCGCCGAAGCCATGCTAGACCGCCTGCACATCTCCCACTTAAGCCAGCGCACCTTCACCGATCTTTCAGGTGGAGAGCAGCAGATGGTGTGGCTTGCGCAGCTGATGCTCCAAGATGCTCCTATTGCTTTACTGGATGAACCCACCCAGCAATTGGATGTGTACCACAAGAAGCGGGTGTTTGATTTGATGGCGGGTTGGGTGCGAGAAGAGCAGAAGACTGTGCTCTGCATCACCCATGACTTGCTGAACCTGATGCCGCTGCAAGGCTACTTGCTCAATATCTCGCAGCCTCACCCCACCTTAGAAGAAATCACCCCAGAAACGGTACTGGCCCAACAGCGGTTTCTGGAAGAAAAAGATTTTACAACGGCAAGGTTGTAAGCAAGGCCCTCAGGAATCATTAAGGCAAACAAAAAGCTTTGGGCGGCTGCTTCCTCCTGTTTAACTCTTGTTTTCTGAAAAAGCCCAGAAGCAGAACCTACCTTCCCCATTTGAAAAGCTCTGACAGCTAATTTATCTACCTGCCTCCTGCAGGAGAAAGGCCTCCGCCAGCACCAGGTCTTCCGGGGTAGTTAACTTGATGTTCCGGAAGCTTCCCTCCACTAGTTCTATCTTATGACCAAACCGTTCCACTACCGAGGCGTCATCTGTAAAGAGCGGTATTTCGGGTTGATTGTAGGCTTGTTTTAGCAAAGGAAGCCTGAAACACTGCGGCGTCTGTACCAACCGGTAAGCGGTGCGGTCCACGGCTTTGGAGTGCGTACCCTGCACCCGCCTGATAGATTCTTTCAACGAGACTGCCACCACGGCGGCACCTTTTTCGGCGGCAACGGTGTAGGCGGTGTGTAGAATGGCATTGTCAATAAAAGGCCGCACGCCGTCATGCACAGCCACTACGCCATCTTCTGCATTGGGCAAGGCTGCCAGCCCGTTCTTCACCGACTGAAACCGGCTGCTACCTCCGGCTACCGCCTGATGCGGAAGGGTAAACTGATGTTCTGTGCATAAGGTTTGCCAGGCAGGTAACTCGGCTTCGGGCAGCACCACTATTAACGGCATCTCCGGGTCAAACGCATGGAACCGCCGCAGGGTGTGCATAAGTACTGGTTGGCCAGCGATGAGAAGAAACTGTTTGGGGCGGGCAGCCTGCATTCTGCTGCCGGAGCCACCAGCCACTATGATCGCGTATTTCTTTAAAACGGGTGAAAGCATGGTAGCCGCAAGATACGCATTCCAGCGCGCCAAGGCTATCTCTGTTTCAGGGCTGATTTACAGAAAACAGCTTAGAAAGGCTGCAAGAGAATCCCTAGTATTGTTTCAGATGACCTTTAAGGCGGCCAAATAGTAGTGTCTTTAGCTTAGAATTCCAGGATGAAGGTAGAGCCTTTGTTTACTTCACTGATGACGCTGAGATTTCCGCCCATGGCTTTTGCCTGCGAATGGGCAATGTACAGCCCCATCCCCTTGCTGTCTTTGTGCTGATGGAAACGTTGGTACAAACCAAAAATGCGCTCGCCGTATCTTTTCAGGTCTATGCCTAAGCCATTATCTGAGAAGTAAAGCTTTTCGCACCCGTCTACTTTTTCAACTTTAACGTCTATGTGCAGCGGCCTTTCGGGCGAGCGGTACTTAACGGCATTAGTAAGCAGGTTCAGGAGAATGCTGTGCAAGTAACCGGCGTTGTAATATACCTGAGGCACCTGGGAGAAATCGGTGGTAAGCTGTATGTCTTTCTTATCCAGAAGCCCGTCTACTGATATCACCACTTTTTCAAAGGCCTTGGCCAGGTTCACTTCCTCCTTGTTTGTGTGCGGGTTGTCTTTGATCACCAGCACTTCCAGAAGGTCATCAATGATGGTGTTCAGCTGCACCGTAGATTCCTTGAACTTCTGAATCAGGATCTTGTTTCTGCCCTCCGGAATAGAATCTGTGTCAATCAGGTTGGCAATACCGGTGAGGTTGGCCAAGGGGGCCCGCAGGTTGTGCGAGGTAATAAACGTGAATTGCTTTAGATCAGCGTTGTTCTGGGTTAACTCAGAAATAAGCACCTCGCGCTCCTGTTCATAGTGCTTGCGGTTGGTGACGTCACGCAAAATAGAAATCCAGTGCGTGAGCTTTTGTTTGCGGTTGAACATAGGAATCAACAGCAACTGGGTCCAGAAAGACGAACCGTCTTTGCGGTAACTTTCCAGCTCCACCTCACTGAACAAGTTGGCCTGCATGCGCTCCGCCACCTCTTGCATGGTGTCCCTGTTCGTTGCCGGGCCATTCAGGAAAGAAGGATCTTTGCCCAGCACTTCCTCTTGGGTGTAGCCCGTCATCTGAAAGAATGCCTTGTTGAAGAAGAGGGCTTTCAATTTCTGCGGAACACCAAGGGATACCTCGCTGATGATGATGGCATCTTTGGCGTGGGTAATCACAGACTCCAGCAAGCGCAACTGCTGCTCCTCGGCTTTCTGCTGTGTGATATCTGTTAAAAGCGCAAAAATGCTTTCTACCTGCCCCTTCGCGTTCAGCAAAGGCTGTACCTGCAGCTTAATCCAATGCTTTTCCCTTGTCTTGGAGTACTGGATGATCTCACATTCCAGGGAGTGCTGGGCCGTTACCTCGCGGTCAATTAGGTCAAGGGTGTTAAGGTCGGTTTCAAGGCCGTTCAGCAAAGTGCCGGGAGTTTTGCCCACCATATCCTCCAGGGTGTACCCCATCATGCGGGTGAAAGAGGCGTTCACCCACTGCACCGTCAGGTCGGGGTTCATGATCAGCACCCCGTTGATGGTTTCGCGGGCTACCACCGAAAGCTTGTTCAGTGTTTCCTCAGTCTGCTTCTGCTCGGTGACATCCAGCATGGCGCCCACAATTCGGATGGGCTTTCCCGCATTATCGCGGATTAAGGTACCCTGGTCTACCACGTAGGCATACTCGCCGGTGGCTTTCCTGAACCGGTACTCTTCGCGCCAGAACTCCTGGTCTGTGCTGTTAATGACCTCATCCAAAGAGGCATTTACCCGATCCAGATCGTCTGGGTGCACCTGTTCCGCCCAGAAGTCAAACTCGGGCCCAAACTCTTTTATATCATACCCAAACAGCTTCTCAAATCCTTTCCCCCAATTGATCTTGAACGCAGGCACATCAAGGTCCCAGATGGCATCGTTAGTGGCCAGGGTGGCATAATAGTAGCGTTCGTTGCTTTGCCGCAGTTCATTCTCAGACATTTTGCTCTCCAGAATGAGTTGCAGCAGGTTTCGGATACTTTCCAGAGATTGCTCTTCTTCTGGCGTGGGTGCTTTTACCTCCTGGTAATACACAGCCACGGTGCCCAGAATCTTCTGGTTTGACCCGATTAATGGGAAAGACCAACAAGCCTCTAACCCGTAAGCCAGCAGTGATTGGTAATGATTCTTCCAGCGCGGGTCTGTTTTGACATTGGTCGCAATCACCTTCTGGCCCAGAAAGGCCGCCGTGCCGCAGGAGCCTGCCGCTTCTCCAATCTGGATGCCTCTTATATTCTTGCAGAAGCTTTCTGGCAGACTGGGGGCCGCAATGGGGTACAGTTTACTTCCCTCCAGGCGCATGCAGGAACAGAACATGCCTTTGTGCAGCTTCTCTATGCCTTGCAGGTAAAAAGAGATGGTTGACTCTAAGGTACTGCCGGGCAAAGCGTTTCTTTCCAGCACCTGCTTTCCCAACCGCTCCAGTTCCATGACCCGCTTGTACTCGCTTATTTCCTTCAGGAGGCTGACGTTGATCTGATCAGAAACTGATTGCCGAGCCCGGTCTTTTGCTTTTTCCAGTTCAAGGCGGGTCTGCTGCAATTCTTCTTGTAAGGCCGCCAGCTGCCTTTTATACTCCTGCACGTTGGCTTCTGCCCCGGTGAGTTGAGTCCGCTGCCCGTCTGTATCCAGGTTTGCGGTGAGTGGGTGTTCTTCCTGTCTATGCTCTGGCGTCGCCTTTACTTTCAAAGACGCACTTCCCTTTTGAGTTTTATCCTCCATTAAACAAGCTCAAATAGATGGAATCACACTTTATAAACACCTTTACCAAACTGAATTTGATTTCAGAACCGTGAATAGAACAAGCCTTTCCTTTTGGAGACAAGAGATTTTACTTATAAAAAGTAAAGGAAAAGCACTACTGGCAATTAGCAGATTAAAGATAAGTTAATTCTTTTAATCCGCTGCCGTTAACGCTAACATTCGTTCATTGAAAAACAAGCTCAAACAGAAAGGCCGTTTGGTTTTCCTGAGCACCTTCTACTGCGCTCCTCCTAGAAAAGGACCCTTTATGGCGTGATTTAAGCAAAACAGCGCTAAAACAAAACGCCCCACTAGTTTAAAACCAGTGGGGCGTTTTAGTCAAATTAAATGTCCTTACAAAATCAACATTACGTCTCCGTAGCTGAAGAACTTGTATTTCTCTTTAATGGCTTGCTGGTAGGCTTCCATGATCAACTCATACCCACCAAAGGCGGCAGCCATCATCAGCAGCGTAGACTCCGGCATGTGGAAGTTGGTGATCAGGCTGTTCGCGATCTTGAAGTCATACGGAGGGAACACGAATTTATCGGTCCAGCCTTCGTTTGGCTTCAGGCGGCTGTTCGCCGATACGGAGGACTCCAGAGCGCGCATGGTAGTGGTTCCTACGGAGCAAACGCGTTTCTTGGCGTCCAAGGCTTTGTTCACGATTTTGGCGGTCTGCTCAGTCACGAAGAACTGCTCAGAATCCATTTTGTGCTTGGTCAAGTCTTCTACGTCCACCTGACGGAATGTACCCAAACCAACATGCAAAGTTACCGGGGCTACGTCTACGCCTTTCAACTCAAGACGCTTCAATACTTCTCTGGTGAAGTGCAGGCCAGCGGTTGGGGCGGCCACGGCACCGGTTACCTCAGCGTAAACCGTTTGGTAACGCTCTTCGTCCTCGGGCTCTGGCTCGCGCTTGATGTATTTAGGAAGCGGGGTTTCGCCTAAGCTGTGCACCACTTTGTAGAACTCCTCGTCTGGGCCGTCATACAAGAACTTGATGGTACGGCCACGGGAAGTAGTATTGTCAATTACCTCAGCTACTAAATCGCTGTCTCCGAAGTAGAGTTTGTTTCCAACCCTGATTTTACGGGCCGGATCTACCAACACATCCCAAAGGTGAATACGCTTGTCTAGCTCGCGCAGCAGGAACACTTCAATCTTGGCACCGGTTTTCTCTTTGTTTCCATACAAACGGGCCGGAAACACCTTGGTGTTATTGGTCACCATCACATCACCGTCATCAAAATAACCAATGATGTCTTTGAAAACTTTATGCTCAATCTTGCCGCTGTCACGGTGGATCACCATCATTCTGGCTTCATCACGGTTTGGGGCCGGATGGGTAGCCATCAGGTCGTTGGGCAGGTCAAATTTAAACTCTGATAACTTCATTTTTAATATTACGGTATTAAAATATTAGCGAAAATAGAGCGCAAAGGTAGGCACTTTGCGCTAAATTCTTTTACTTTCAGGCAAATATAAGTAGCAGCCTCCCCTGAAAGTCGCTATATTAAATAAGGGGAGCACTGTAAGAAAACAACTCTTTTCGCTACTAATAAGTTTGTTATACCACTAAGTATTTCAAGCAGAGACTTTTCTGTTTCAAACCCATTCCATCCGTATTTTCCTCCATGTTGTACTTCCGTTTGGTTTATGAGAGCTTTCAGTTTGCGTGGCAGGCCCTGCGGTCTAATCTGCTGCGCACGATCCTTTCATTGCTGGGCGTGACCATTGGTATCTTTGCTATTATCTCGGTGTTTACCATTGTAGACTCGCTGGAGCGCAGCATACGCGAAAGCATGAGTTTTGTGGGTGAGCGCATTGTCTACGTAGAGAAATTTCCCTGGATCTTTAGTGACGATTCTGACATCCCGTGGTGGAAATTCATGCAGCGCCCTTCTCCCAACACCCGTGAGTTCAGGTACATGCATGAGAACCTGGAGAACGCCGAGGCCGTGGCCCTGGTAGCCAGAAGGGGCGGCAACACCTTTAAGCATCGCAACAACAGCATGGGCGGTATCATGCTACAGGGCGTGACCCTGGACTTCAACAAAGTGGCGGAAGTACCCATTGAAGAAGGCCGTTTCTTCACTCAACAAGAGGTAGACGGGTCCCGTAACGTGATTGTCATTGGAAACGAGATAGCCCAAAACCTCTTTCCTCACGGAACCGCCCTGGGCGGAGACATCAGGATCAGCGGGCAGAAGTTCACGATCATTGGCGTCATGGAAAAACAAGGAGCCGGTCTGTTTGAGGGCATGCCCACTAATGACAAGAACTCCTACGTGCCGTTTGGGGCATTCGGGAAGATGTTTGCCGGCGGGCCCAGAGGCATCCAGCCCACCCTCATGGTCAAAGGACGGGTAGATGACGTGGCCCTCCAGAACCTGGAGTATGAGATCAAAGGCAAGATGCGTACCATCCGCGGTTTGAAACCTTACCAGGAAGACAACTTTGCCATTAACCGCTCAGAGATGATGGCCGATGCCATTGGCGAGATGTTCGCCATCATTGGCATTGCCGGTTGGGTCATAGGCGGTTTCTCCATCTTAGTGGGCGGATTCGGGATTGCCAACATCATGTTCGTCTCAGTGAAAGAGCGTACCAACATCATCGGTATTCAAAAATCATTAGGCGCCAAAAACTTTTTCATCCTCTTCCAATTCCTGTTTGAGTCGGTGTTTCTCAGCCTCATAGGCGGCGGGGTGGGTATCTTGCTGGTCTCCCTGATAACCTTTATCCCCATGGGCTCGTTGGATATTATCCTTACGCCCGGCAACATTCTTTTAGGTTTGGGCGTATCGGTCGTGATTGGCGTACTCTCAGGCATCATTCCGGCGGTCATTGCTTCCCACCTGGACCCCGTAATTGCCATCAGGTCTAAATAGTTTTCCAGACCACCTGTTTACCCGGCACCAGTTCCCATTTAATTTAAGATCATCTGCCTGTTTTTGGCGCCTTTTGCGTAGAATAGGCTATATACACGATTGCTATATGACGAAGTTGAGAAAAGACAGCAAAACCAAGTTACAAGACGAGGTAACTAATGCCGGAAGCGGTACCACCATTGTTCAACCAGATGCAAATGAAAACAAGGTCTCTTCTTTGCAGGAAGCCAAGAAAATAGCCAAAATTGAGGCACCCGAGCTAACTGAGGATGACAAACGCATACGGGAGGCCTTCACTGATAAAGACTGGAACGAGATCAAGATCGCTGATTCCTGGCAGATCTTCAAGGTGATGTCTGAGTTTGTAGAAGGTTTTGAGAAAATGGCCAAGATTGGTCCTTGCGTCTCCATCTTCGGGTCTGCCCGTACCAAACCAGAGAACCCTTACTACCAAATGGCCGAGGAAATTGCCGCCAAACTGGTGCGCCACGGCTACGGCGTGATCACGGGTGGTGGCCCGGGTATCATGGAAGCGGGTAACAAAGGCGCACACTCAGAGGGCGGCCGCTCGGTGGGTCTTAACATCCACCTGCCGTTTGAGCAGTTCAACAACATTTACATTGACTCAGACAAGCTCATCAACTTTGATTACTTCTTTGTGCGCAAAGTGATGTTTGTGAAATACGCCCAGGGCTTTATTGTCATGCCCGGCGGCTTTGGCACCCTGGATGAACTGTTTGAGGCGATCACCCTCATCCAAACCAAGAAGATTGGCCGTTTCCCGATTGTACTGGTAGGCCGCGCCTACTGGGGCGGATTGATGGACTGGATCAAAGACGTGATGCTCACCCAGGAAAGCAACATCAGCCCAGAAGATTTGGATCTGGTAAGCATTGTAGACAACGCCACCGATGCCGTGAAAGTCATTGATGATTTCTACAGCAAATACCTGTTGTCTCCCAACTTCTAAGGAAAAGATATCCCAAGCCGATTCTGGCTTGTTTTCAGCAAAAGAGCCCCGAAATGTTTCGGGGCTCTTTTGCTTTGGTGCCTCACGCAATACACTAACTTTGCTTACCTTGAGTTAAAGAGAAAGAACGCTTACTCCCCCCCTGCCGTGACCGATTCCACCAAAAGACAGAAACAGGCCCGTGTCCTCCGCGATTTCCGGAAAGTGCACCGGCTTACGGGCGCTTTGCTGTTCGTCTTTTTCTTTGTCATTTCCATTACCGGGCTTTTGCTGGGCTGGAAAAAACACACCGGCGGCATGATTCTGGCCAAAACCTACACCGGCACCTCCACCAACCTCAAAGACTGGTTGCCTGTGGATAGCCTCACCGCCAACGCTTTTCAAGCCATCAAAGACTCGCTGGGCCAGGATGTTCCCCTTACGTTGGACCGCATTGACATGCGCCCCGATAAAGGCACCGTCAAATTCCTGTTCGTGGAAAGATACCTGGGCGTACAGTTGGATGCCACCACGGGAAAGCTCCTGCACCTGGAAACCCGCCGCGCCGATTTTATTGAGAACCTCCATGACGGCACCATTCTGGACCGCTGGTTTGGGGTAGACAACGGCGTCTTGAAAGTCATGTACAGCACCATCATGGGCGTGGCCCTACTCATTTTTACCGTAACCGGTTTCTGGCTCTGGTACGGCCCCAAGCGTATGAAACAAGACAAACCTGCGGTGACCTCCAAACCCAATGGCCCGCGCCCAGCCAGGCCTGTTCGGTCTGTATAAACCTGTGTAGCCTCTCTGTCCGCCGCAATGCCTCGCTCTACCCAACACATCCCGCACTTTGACTTTCTTCGGAACAAATATGGCCCGGAGTTACTCCTAGATGTGGGCCGCATGGAAAGCCTGAAGAACTTTGTGCTGGACAACACGCCTCATACCCTCTCTTTTTATGACGTGCTGTTTCTGCAGGAAGGCAGCGGTACCTTCAGCCTGGACCAGGTGGTGCATACCCTGGAACCAGGCAAAATCATTTTCACGTCTCCGGGGCAGGTACGCCGCTGGCGAGTAGAGCAACCGGTGCGCGGGTATACCCTTTTCTTTGAGGAAGGCTTTATCTCGTCGTTCTTCAATGACCCGCTGTTTCTGCATCGCTTTCAGTTCTTCCACAATCCTACCCGACCCAATGCGGTGATGACCTCAGGAGAGGAGTTCAGAAGGTTTATCCAGCAAGTGGAGGCCATGGAACAGGAGTTCAAACAGCTGCAGAACGACAGTCCGCACATGATCAGGGCGCTATTGTACCAGATGCTCATGCACCTGAACCGCCTGTTCGCCCAACAACACCAAACGGAATCTGACACCGAGGGGAACGCCTCCATTTACACGTTCCGGAAACTGCTGGAAACCTATTTTCGGGAACGGCACCAGGTACAAGAGTACGCTGATCTGCTGCATATCACTCCTTCCCACTTGAACGAGATTACCCAACGCTACTTTGGCACCTCCGCTTCCTCTTTGATCAAAGGGAGGCTGTTACTGGAAGCCAAGCGGGAACTTCTGTACACGCCCAAGACCGTGTCAGAGATTGCCTACCACCTCCACTTTTCAGATACCGCCAACTTTAACCGGTTCTTCAAGTCCAGTTGCGGGCTTACTCCCAAAGCCTATAGAGAGCAGGCGTTGGCAAAATGACCATAAACGCCTGCAAACTGACCTGTTTCCTTTTTGCTTTCTCTAGCACCTTTGTATCAGTCACAGGGGCAAACCGCTCCGCTGAATTCAACCTAAAACAAAGGAGGCAAAAAGATGAAAAACGTACTTTTATGGCTGGCGCTCTCTTCGCTAACTGCCAATGTTCCCGTTGAACAGAAACGAGAGTCTCAAGCAATTGATTGGCAACTCCCGGCAGGCAAAAGTAGCCACGTGCATTATTTGGGCCAGGAAAGCCTGTACCTCAGCAAAGGCGTGGCGCTTTACGGGGAGGAGAAATACCACGAGGGAATTATTGAGGTTGATATCACAGATGATGACGCGCAAGGAGAAGCAGGCATCGTCTTCCAACACACTTCAGATGGTGCTTACAGGGGGATCACGTTTAAATCAAGCGTACTCCAATCACTTGCATCTGCTTTTCCGGTATTCGCAGCAACCAAGGAGAATGCACCCAACTGCACCCCAAATGCTTCTAAATCCGCTGCCTGGACGCACTTAAAAATCATCATCCAAGACAACAAAGCCCGGGTCTTCCTGAATGGTGCCTCTGAACCAGTTTCTGAGATAAAGTTACAGGCCTCCAAAAAGCCCATCAAAGGGAGAATAGGGTTGATCGCCTCCGGCGGAGCCTATTTCAGCAACTTCAAATACTCTCCTTTATCCCCCACGAGCGTGGTAGCCAAAGCAGCAGTGGGTGACTAACACCGGAGCTGCTCCTGAGAGAACCGAAGACTTCTGTATCTTTGGTTTCTGTCTAACGCTGCTGCCATGTCTTTCCTTGACCAAATCAATGAGCCTACTCTCCTGCTGAACGAGCAGATTGCCCGCACCAACATCCACCGCATGGCCGATAAAGCCAAACGGCAGAACATAAAGCTGCGGCCGCATTTCAAAACGCACCAAAGCTGGCAGGTAGGCGAATGGTTCAAGAAAGCAGGCATTACCGCCATCACAGTCTCTTCGGTAAGAATGGCACAGTACTTCGCCCACCACGGTTGGCAGGACATTACCATTGCCTTTCCGCTGAACCGCCGACAACTGCCGCAAATTACAGAACTGGCGCAGCAAATTACGTTGAACCTAACCGTCACTTCCGCCGATGATGTGGCCTTTCTGCGGGCGCATTTGTCTACTCCTGCTAACATTTGGATTAAAGCAGACACAGGTTATGGCCGCACCGGCATTAAGACCGAAGACACTACCGCTTTAGATGCCGTTTTACAGGAACTGGCCCAAACCCCGCAGCACACGTTTTTAGGTTTTCTGGCGCATGCTGGTCACAGCTATAAAGCTAGAAACTATGAAAGCATTGCAGCCATCCACCAGGAAACACTGACGAGGATGCGCGGCTTAAAAGAGCGGTATGTTGGCACCTGGCCTCACCTGCAACTCTCCATCGGGGATACGCCCAGTTGCAGCGTTATGGAAGATTTTAGCGGCATGAACGAGATCCGGCCGGGTAACTTTGTCTTCTATGACCTCATGCAAAATCTTATCAGTTCCTGCAGCTTGGAAGACATCGCCGTGGCCATGGCCTGCCCGGTAGTAGCCCTGCACCCAGACCGCAACGAGGTCATTCTCTACGGCGGCTCCGTGCACTTCTCAAAAGATGCCCTGCCGCAAGCAGATGGTGGTATGATTTTCGGGTTAGTAGTGCCATTGACGGAGAATGGCTGGGGAGCACCGCTGCCAGGAACAGCATTGATTTCGCTTTCTCAGGAGCACGGCATTGTACGCACCACACCGGAGTTATTTTCTCAGTTCAAGATTGGAGGCTTAGTAGGCGTTATACCAGTACACTCTTGTTTGACGGCCGATGTAGCGAGGGGTTATGTGACGTTAGAAGGTAAGCGGTTTGAGCATTTGAGTGGAAACCTTGACTCCTAATTGGAACGCTGAGTCTCCAATCAAATTCTAACGAGTAAAAATGAGAAACCTAGGTTATTTTGAAAGACAAATTATTTCTGATTACACAATTGATGACATAGGCCTTGACCTTGAAAGCATAGGCCTAAAAACCTATGAAAGGATAACTCCTGTAGCCTCTCCTAGTTTGTTATACATGCAAGAAGAGGAACTGTTGTCATCCATGAATCAGGTTTATGCTTTCTTAGAAACTCAAGTTCCGCAAACCTATCATAACCGTCCAATTTGGTTTAGAACTAATGTTATTGACCAGGCCCATAATGACTATATAGGAATAGGATTTCTGAATATAGAAAGTCCTTGGCTAAAATTTGTTCTAAGTACACTTTGTACCGACCTTGCAGACCAGAGTGGAGATACTCTCTTGACCATTTTTGATTGCAACTTCCGATGGGCTATCAATTTTGAGCTTTCGCAAGACGAAAAATGTTTAACTGTACAAATATTCGAGAAATTAGAATCTTAGCTATTTCTAATTCTCATACTTCTTCCCAAAAACAGTCCCTAAACACTCCAACAAAAACTCCGCCCTTGCAATAAACTATTCCATCCTAACTTCGGTTAAGAAGAGATGGATTGCCCGGTGCTAATGTAGCGCGGGAATGCCTACCTTTGCTCTTTAAACCGAAACCAATCGGATGACGCCAAAAGAATCAACTGCTACTTCCGTAGCCAAAAATAACTCCTCCACCGTGGATGTGCCTTTTATTGAGGTCTACGGCGCCCGGGAACACAACCTCAAGAACATTTCGCTCAAAATACCACGCAATGAGTTGGTGGTGTTTACAGGCATCAGCGGCAGCGGAAAATCGTCGCTCGCCTTTGACACTATCTATGCCGAGGGACAGCGCCGCTACATGGAGACATTCTCGGCCTACGCCCGCTCGTTTTTGGGCGGACTGGAGCGCCCGAACGTGGATAAAATTGAGGGGCTTTCGCCGGTGATTTCCATTGAGCAGAAAACCACCTCACGCAACCCGCGCTCTACCGTGGGTACCATTACCGAGATTTACGACTTTCTGCGTTTGCTCTACGCCCGTACCGCTGAGGCCTACAGCTACGTGACCGGTGAGAAGATGATGAAGCAGTCTGATGACCAGATTGTGCAGCATATTTTGGAGCATTTCAGCGGCAAGCGCACCATTATTCTGGCGCCGGTGGTGAAAGGCCGGAAAGGTCATTACCGCGAGTTATTCGAGCAGATAAGAAAGATGGGCTTTCTGCGCGCCCGCATTGACGGCGAGTTAGTAGAACTGACGCCCAAAATGCAGGTAGACCGCTACAAGATTCACGACATTGAGATTGTGATTGACAAGCTGGTGCCTAGCGCCGAGGACCGCTACCGTTTATCTACGTCTATTCAGAACGCGCTGCAGCACGGCAAAGGCACGGCCTTAGCAATGGACGCGGACACCAACGAAACGCAGTTTTACTCCCGCCATTTGATGGACCCGGCCACCGGCATCGCCTATGATGATCCGGCTCCTAACACGTTCTCGTTTAACTCACCGTACGGGGCTTGCCCGGTGTGTAATGGCTTAGGCGAAATTGAAGAACTCACCGAGGAATCTATTGTGCCAGACAAGAGTGTGAGCATCAGCCGGGGCGGGATTGCGCCGCTGGGCGAGTACCGCGACATCTGGATTTTCTCGCAGATCACCGCCTTATTGAAACGCCACAAAACCGCGCTTACTGTTCCTATCCAAGATATTCCTGAAGAGGCCTGGAACCATTTACTGCACGGTTTTGAGGAAGAAGACCCGAAAGGTAAGAAAGAGCCCTTCGTGTTTGAGGGCGTGCTTAATTTCTTAAAGAAACAACTGGAGTCTGACTCGGAGAATGTGCGCAACTGGGTGCAGGAATACACGCAGCAAAGCACCTGCCCCGAGTGTAACGGTTACCGCCTGAAAAAGGAATCGCTCCACTTCAAGCTAGACAACAAACATATTGGGCAACTGTCTGAAATGGACATCGCGGAACTGGCTGGTTGGGTAGCGAACCTGGAGGAACGCCTGAATGAGCGCCAGAACCTGATTGCCCGCGAGCTGCTGAAAGAGATCCGGAAGCGGATTGGCTTCCTGGTGGACGTGGGATTGGAATATTTGCACCTGCACCGCTCCGTGCGCACATTGTCCGGGGGCGAGAGCCAGCGGATTCGTTTGGCTACGCAGATTGGTACGCAGTTGGTGGGCGTGTTGTACATCATGGATGAACCCAGCATCGGGCTGCACCAGCGTGACAACGAGAAACTCATCAAGGCCTTGCAAGACTTGCGTGATTTGGGTAACTCGGTGGTAGTAGTGGAGCACGACAAAGACATGATCCTGGCCGCTGACTACGTGGTAGACATTGGGCCGGGCGCCGGCGTGCACGGAGGCCAGATTGTGACGGCCGGCACGCCTAAAGAGATGATGGAAAGCAAAACCACCACCTCTGATTACCTGAGCCACCGTCGAGGAATTCCGGTGCGCAGGCAGAAACGTGAAGGCAATGGCAAGAGCCTTATCTTACGCGGTGCCACGGGCCACAACCTGAAAGACGTAACGCTAGAGTTACCGTTGGGTAAACTGCTTTGCGTAACGGGTGTATCGGGCAGCGGCAAATCGTCTTTGATCCATGACACGCTGTACCCCATCCTGAACAAGCACTTCTTCAACGCCAAGCGCGAACCGCTGCCGTTCAAAGCCATTGAAGGCTTGGAGCACATTGACAAAGTGATTGAAGTGGACCAAAGCCCTATTGGCCGTACGCCGCGCTCTAACCCGGCTACCTACACCGGCGTGTTCACCGAAATCCGGAGTTTGTTTGCGTCTATGCCCGAGGCGAAAATCAGAGGCTACGCGGCCGGACGGTTCTCGTTTAACGTGAAAGGTGGCCGGTGCGAGACCTGCGAAGGCGCCGGCATGCGGACCATTGAGATGAACTTCATGCCCGATGTGTACGTGCCCTGCGAGACCTGCAAAGGCAAACGCTACAATCGTGAGACACTGGAAGTACGCTTCAAAGGCAAATCCATCACCGATGTCTTGGACATGACCGTGGAAGCCGCCGTGGAGTTCTTTGAGCACCAACCCCGCATTTTGCGCAAAATTCAAACCTTGAACCAGGTGGGCCTCGGCTACATTACCTTAGGGCAGCAAGCCACTACCCTATCCGGAGGCGAAGCGCAACGCGTGAAACTGGCCACGGAGCTTTCCAAGAAAGACACCGGCCGCACGCTCTACATCCTGGATGAGCCTACCACCGGTCTGCACTTCCAGGACATCCAGCACCTGTCTGATGTGTTGAACCGCTTAGTAGATAAGGGCAACAGCGTGCTGTTGATTGAGCACAACATGGACTTAATCAAAGTAGCTGACCACGTGATTGACATCGGGCCGGAAGGCGGCGCCAAAGGCGGAACCATTGTGGCCCAAGGAACCCCGGAGGAAGTAGCAGCCCTTGATCTTGGGTACACCGCTCGCTTCTTACGAGATGAGTTGAGCACCAGCCATTATGTTGACGCTCCGGTGTACGTAGAAGAGCCTGAGGTGGAAGAAGACTTACCTGAAGCTCCTGCACCAGAGAAGAAAACCCGCGGCCGCAAGAAGAAAGAAACCACCGAGGCCGATGCGGCACCGGCTGCCGTGCAGGAAAAGAAAAAGCCCGGCCGGAAAAAGAAAACCGAATAACGTTTAGGGGCTCTTTTCATGAAAGTAGCTTCTAAACCTAAAACAGAAAAGCCTTGCTGCAGAGCAAGGCTTTTCTGTTTTAGGTTTAGAAGCATCAGGAGGCGAACCCTGAGAACTACTTTCTATGCGTACGCACCAGAGGCTTGTACAGCAACGTAACCGGTATTTTAGTGGGCAGCTTCTTCTGAGTGAGCGGCAGCTGTATCTGGCTTAGCAGCTACAACGCTGTCGGCTTTCACCGGGGCAGCTGCTGCGTGGGTTTCAGCAGCAGGGCTGGCAGTAACTACTTCTTCCGTGGAAACAGAGTTACCTGAACCCAAGTCAACCGGATCAGTGGAAGAAGTATAAGTAGAACAAGCAGTACCGGCCAGCAGAGCACAAGCCGCAAAGAAAGGCATGATAGATTTCATCGTTTTTGTAAAGTTTGGCCCAAAGGTACTGAATCCAAGCTTTTAAAAACAAGCTAGCTTTCTATCTTGCGCTAAGCCATTTCTGTTACGAAGCTGCTGATTAGCCTACTTATGTTTTGGCGCTCTTTTCTTAGAAATAGCAGAAAAGCCCGCCCTTTTAAAAGGCCGGGCTTTTTTGTTACTGGGCTCCTCCACCAGCTGCGGCTGGCTTGGCACCACCAGCACGTGCATTAGGTGATTGGTTAGTGGCGGCATTGGAAGCCCCACCCCTATTTACTTTCTCGTAGATAGGCTGTATTATTTTGCGGTGCTCGCGCAGGATAGGCAGGTTCTTGGCGGCAAACGCTTTTAGATCTGGATCTTTCCCGGCGGTAGCCTCGCGCTCAAACTCAGCGATGTCCATATCATGCGCTTGCACCATGTGCTGGGTGTAGGTTCTGTCAAACTCCCCTTCGCTTTGCTGGTTCAGCATGTTTAAATGCTCTTGGTGCGCAGGCATAGGGGCCGTGGGCAGGGTTATTCCCTTTTTAGCAGCAATAGCTTTCAGTTCAGCATTTGCCTTAGTGTGGTCTGCCACCATGCGCTGGCCATATTGCTTTACCTCGGGGTTTAGTCCTTTGGTAGAGGCAAGTTTCCCGGCGGCAACCTCCATCAAACCGCTGCTGGCGGCTTTCATCATGAATAGTTGCTCGGGATCCTGGCTGGTCACCATGCTGTCTGTGTTTGTGCCGGTGGCTGGGTTATCCAGAGTGGCATTGTTGTTGGCTTCGGCCACACCGCTGCTACCGGTATTGCCAGTGCCTACTTTTTCTTCTGACAAGGCATAGCCGGTACCAAAGTTGTCTGGGTCAGTACTGGCGGTATAGGTATTACAAGCAGCGCCAGTAAGTAAAACGGCAACCGCAAAGAGGGGCATTCTTTTTTTCATAGTTCTATAGATGATCGCGTAAAACTGTTTTTTTCAGTTGTTTTTATACGTAGCCCTCTGGCAGGAGTTAAATTTCTTATAAAGACTCGTTCTCCTGAGTGAACAGCTAGGTGTACAACTGATCTTGAAGGAGGGGAAAAGAGTTAGTTTACTTCTGTATTACTACCAAGGGGCTACAAAAAAGTGTCTGTGTTTTGGGGCTACTTTCTTTGAAGTACCCTCAAAACACAGACACCTGCAATTATTTTTAAAGGCGGAGCTTAGTCTACCTGGTCTTCCAGTTTAGTGGCCATCTCCTGGTGCGATTTCAGCATGGGCAGGGTTTTGGTGGCAAGAGCCTTCACCGTAGGCGTATCTGCGTTAGCGCTCTTCGCGGTGAACATGGCTATGTCCATTTTATGGGCAGTTTCCATGATATCCATATAGGCTTCATCAAACTGTTTGCCGGTCTTGCCTTGCAGCCTGTCCATGAGGGCTTGGTGCATTGGCATCAAGGTTTTGGGCAGGGTAACTTTCATTTGGGTGGCAAGCGCCATCTGCTCTTTGCTGGCTCTGGTGTGGTGGTCTACCATCATTTGCGCAAATTTCTTCACTTCTGCGTTAGAAGCGCTCTGGGTGGCTAGTTTACCAGCCTGGATCTCAAATAAGTTACTGCTAGCCGATGTCATCATGAACATGGCATCGGTCATGTTAGTCATGTCCATAGTGGCGCCTGCAGTAGCAGTGCCACCAGCGGTTGTGCCACCAGTAGTACCTCCTCCGGTTGTTCCTGTGGTGCCTCCAGTAGTACCAGTTGTTCCGCCGGTGGTACCAGTAGTGCCTCCGGTAGTAGTGCCGGTTGTAGTACCAGTGGTTCCGCCAGTAGTTCCTGTGGTACCCCCAGTGGTAGTGCCGGTTGTTCCGGTAGTGGTTCCTCCGCCAGAAGTTGTTCCGGTAGTAGTTCCGCCCGCAGTTCCAGACATAGTGCCGCCGCCTGACATGGTGCCAGTGGCAGAACCAGAGCTTGTACTAGTCGAAGTAGCTGTTCCGGAGGTGCTGCCATCAGTCCCGGTATTGGTGCTGGTACATGCTGTGCCCGTTATCATCGCTCCGGCCACCAGTATTGACATGACTTTTTTCATAATTCTAGTTTATTTTGTTCTAATTCGTTCTGCCATGTATACGCTCTAAAAATGAAGCAGTTAGCAATCCTTCACCCGAACAAATACTGAATTTCCACCTGAGCTTTGCGGTTTGTACCATCCCCGGCTTCCTTAGTCTTGTTGGGTGGAGTCTGACAAGGTATCAGCGGCGATGGCGTGGGTAGAGGTGGCTCCTCCCATACCGCTACTGCCCGCGCTACTGGTAGCGGCGGTAGGGCTTGCGGCCGTGCCTTCTGCGTTTGTATCATTGTCTGTAGTAGAGTTGGCACCCTGCTGATCAGAACTGCAGGCCACGTTCAGGGAAAGTAGGACTGCCAGCATTCCATAGGTGAATGGTTTCATCGTGTTTTTCATAATTGGGGTCTTACAGGTTTCTTTTCAAAAAGCAGAAGCTTAAGGCTATTTGCGTAGTCGTTAAAGTCCAGTTCTTTACGGCCCATCTAATCTGCGATTTTAGCTCTTTGGGAGCGCCTCACTTTGCCCCAGCTCCGCTCTTCTTTTTATAAAAAAAGCCTGCTCTTGCAGGCTTTTTAGGGATGAGCTACATGTTGTTACTTGTTCAATTTTGTTTCCAGTTCGTCTGCGTGGTGTTCATGGATACGCAGCACCGGAAGGTTTCTGATGGCGAAAGCTTTAACAGAGGTAGTAGGTGCCCCGTTGCTCACCACGTCAAACAACGCGATGTCGCTTTCATGGACGTCTTCTATCTTGTCTATGTATTTCTTATCAAACTCGTCGCCGGTTAGTTTAGACAACTGATCTACCAGTTCCTGATGCATGGGCAATAGCGTAGAAGGGAGAGTTACGTTCATCCCCGAGGCCACGGTCATGAGTTCCTGATTTGCCTTGGTGTGGTGGTCTACCATCATCTGGGCAAATTTTTTTACTTCTGAGTTGGCGCTCCGGTCCATGGCCAGCTTGCCTAACTGCACCTCCATCATGCCGCTGCTGGCAGCCTCGGTGAGAAAAGTAACTTCGGTGATAGTACGGGTACCGTAGCGCATGGTACCGGTGCCGGCCACGTTGCTGGTGGTACCAGGGGCCACATAGGCATCTACCGAGGTTCCGCCGGTGCCCACCGTTCCAGAGGCGGCGTTGGTTGAGGTCACAGTTGCTTCGTACGCATCTGAGGTAGGTACGGTGTTAGAAGTATTGGCATCTATCCTGCTGCACGCTGTTCCTGCTACCAAAGCACAACTTGCCACTACATAAAATATCTTTTTCATCGCTTTTCCTTTTTTAAAGTCTGTTGCGGGGTGCTATCACCACCTAAGTGGAATCATCGTTTCAATTCCTTTCCCCAGACAAACGTGTTTTCAGTTCCAGAGCCTATTGTGCGGCGTTCTTCAGTTCTTCTTCCAGCTGCTCCACCTGCGAAAGGTGCGCCCGCAGCGTGGGCAGGTTTTTACCGGCAAATGCCTTCAGCTCCATGTCTTTTCCATCTTCAGACATTTCCTCAAACCGCTCAATGGTTTCTTTGTGGTCATTTATCATTGCCTCCAGATAGGCTCTGTCAAAGGCTGGCCCAGAGGTACTCATGACAGTATTGAAGGTTTCTTGATGGTCGTCGCCCAAGGCGGTAGGTACCATCAGGTTTTTCAGGTCCGCGATTTGTTTCAGCTGGGCGTTGGCCTGGGTATGATGGTCCATCATCAATTGCCCAAACTGCTTCACCCTTGGGTCAGTGGCCTTGCTGCTGGCCAGACGTCCCATTTCCACCTCAAACAAACCACCGCTGACTACCTCGGCCACAAACCAGCCCCCTTTTTCGTCTTTGCCGGTGCTTTCCAGCACCTCTTCGTTGTGCTTGCCCGCCGCGTCTACTGAGGTAGTATCCGTGGAGGAGCCACCACAACCGGAGACCAAGGTAACAGAGGCTGCTAGGAGCAGGTAGAACAAATAATTTTTCATAGTTTAGATCTTGTACTGATGGCGCTCGGAGGGTTTCCGTTGCTCTTTTTACGTTCCCGCCTGCGTAGGGTTAACTATGCCCTCAGAAAAATCCTACTAAGCACTTTCACAAAGCTTCTGTTTGTCCGTCAGGAAAGCCCTGGCTCAGTAAATGCAGGCTTTCTTCAACCGGAAATCACTAAATGCCTTCTCCGGCAGAAGCTAAAAAAGAAGGGCATTTGGGGGCTGCTTTCACAAAAACAGCCCCCAAATGCCCTTCTTCAAAGGTGGTGGGTTCTTCGCCGACTACAGACTTACGCCTTTGCTTTTGCCCGCCTGCCGGATGGCATCCCGCACGGCTTCTTCATATTCCTCAGGGATGGAGTCAAATTCAATCTGGCCTGTTTGCCCTGAGGTAAGCCGGTACAACAGTTTATCTGTCTGCACCCGCAGCAAGCTGATGCTGTTCCAGGGCAGGGTAACCGGCTCCTGGGTCTGGGATAGTTTCAATTCCAAGTGTTCTTCGGTGACCTGCACGTAGCTGGTTCCGGCGGGCTTGCGGCGGCGCCAGGCCACAATCAGGTAAGAAACGGCAAGGGCCAGCTGCAGCAAAGGGAGCAGGTACACGCTAAAGGCGACTTCCTCTTCGCCGGTGTAGTGCCGGTACACGCCAAGGCCACCCAGTATAAAAAACACCACCGCCATAAACAGATACAGCTTTGAAAGCGCTGCCCCGTTCTGGTTTGTGGGTGAAAGGTTTAAAAAGAAGGATTCCATAAAGTCTCGCTATTTAGAAGATTTGCTTTTCCGCCCCCGTAGCACCAAAACGATCTTGATCACCACAAACATCATAAACCCGATGAAAGCAGCCAGGGTCACCATGATATTTGGGTCTTCTAAGCGCCACATCAAGATCAGGAATGAGACGGTGAGCATGAAGTTAAGCAACAGGTTGGCTGGACGTGAAAGCATAGGTAAAAGCAAACAGGTAATCAGTAAAGATACAAAGATGTACCCAGTACTCAAGCCTACAGCTGTTTCTGAGCCTCTTTCTTGCAACGGCACCCAAAACAGATTAGTGCCCTTTTTCGGCAAAAAGCCCCTAAAGAACTGCCTTTTATTTATCGGCTAACGTCCACCGTTCAAAGTCCTTGAAATAGGCGGCTCCCCAGAAAGAATACCGGGGCAGAATAGTCATCTTCAACCGGCGCTTGAAGTCTGCAAAGTCCTTCTGCTTGGGATCGGTCCAGAGTACCTCGCTGAGGGCGGTCATGCGCGGAAACACCATGTATTCCACCTTGGCCGGACTGCCCATGTACTCGGTCCAGACGTTGCCCTGCGCGCCCAGGATGTATTTGGCAAGCTTCAGCTTCTGCAACTCAGCGGGCACGGGATTGAAGTTGTAAACGGCATCTAACGGGTTGTACCCATGAATAGCCAAGCTGTCTTTTGGGTCTTTGGATTGGTAGTTGTCAAAGTACAGCGGGTTTCCGGGCGACATGATTACCGGGTGATGCCTTTGGGCGGCGGCTATCCCCTCTTTGGCACCGCCCCAGTTCATGATAATGGCAGTAGTGTCCAGCTGTCCTTCCAAAATCTCATGCCACCCAATGACCTTCTTGTTTTTCTTGGCCAGATACCCCGATACCTGTTGAATGAAATAAGTCTGAAGCTCCTTTTCGTCTTTGAGGCCGTTGGCTTTCATGAAGGCCTGGGTGCTAGGGTCTGCCTTCCACCAGATCTTACTGCACTCGTCGCCGCCAATATGAATGTACTCTGAAGGGAAAAGATCAGCTACCTCCTGGAACACCGTCTCCAGAAACCTGAACGTGGCAGGATGAGGCGCCAGCACATTGTTTTGCCGGTTGTACATGCCCCATGTGTTGGCTACCTGCCAGACAGAATCTGGTCTAGTACTGAACTCTGGATAGGCGGCAATGATGGCGCGACTATGCCCGGGAATATCAATCTCAGGCACTACGTTAATCCCCCTGATGGCGGCATATTGCACGATATCCCTCACTTGGTCTTGCGTGTAGAACCCACCGTAGCGCGTAGAGTCATAGCGGGCTGGTACGTCCTTAAAATGCCCGATCAGGGTGGAGTTGCGCCAAGCCCCTACCTGAGTGAGTTTAGGATAACTATTTATTTCCAGGCGCCAGCCCTGGTCATCAGTGAGGTGCCAGTGGAAGGTGTTGAACTTATGGAACGCGAGGTAGTCTATGTACTTTTTGAGGAAGTCCAACGGAAAGATATGCCGGCTCACGTCCAGGTGCATGCCCCGGTAGGCAAACTGTGGATAGTCTTTGATCTCCACCGTAGGAAACTCCACCTGTTTTGCTTTGCCCAAAGGCAGCAATTGCAACAAGGTCTGGATCCCGTGGACCATGCCCGCCACGTCCCGGGCTTTGATGCGGATCACCGGCCCACCAGATTCCAACCAATACATCTCGGGCCGGTTGGCTTCAATGGTATCGTGCAGCAGCTGGATTTTGCTTTGCCGGCCCATTTTGGTTTCGGGCGTAGCGATGGCCAACCCCAGATCACACTGGTTCAACAGCATTTCCTGCAGGTACTCGGCTTGGGCTTTGTAGAGAGCATCTGCCAAGATCACCGTTTGCTTATTGATGGTCACAGGCCTTTCGCCCGTGGACTTGAAGGAGACCGGCCGGGGCACAATGTTGTTCACTTCGGTTAGCTGCCCATGGGCATGGAAGAAAACCAAGGCAAGTAGCCCAAGCAAGAAAGACCGGCAGCATTTCTTCATATAACCTTCTAGTTGATTTTGATCCTATTTTACAGAAAATCAGGCAAATTTCTACCCTCCTGCTTTGGGTATATTCTACTAAAAACAGGCCGAAAGCAGCACGGCCTTTCTCCCGATACAGGAAGAAAGGCCGTGCTGCTTTTTGATGTGGTACAGATTATGACTGCGGCTTTACCTGCGGAAGGGCTTTGCGCGGCAGCTTATCCTTACGTACCGCCGATTGGTACACGAAGGAAGCTACAATCACGGAGGCTTGCTTCAGGTCATCGGCCTGGAGGCGGTCATAGGTATCCATGTTGGTGTGGTGCGTACGGGTGTTGTACTCCAACCCATCCTGAATGAACTGGAAGCCCGGCAGGCCCAGACCGTCAAAGGAAAGGTGGTCGGTTCCGCCTGTATTGCGGTTGGTCACCGTGGTGGCACCCAAATCATTGAACGGCTTCAGCCACTCGGTGAACAACGGGGCTACGGCCTCATTGCCCTGGGTGTAAATACCTCTGATTTTACCAGAGCCATTATCCAGGTTATAGTAAGCGGCAATCTTGGCGTGCTCTGGCAACAGCTTCATGGTAGCCGGATCACCTAAGTGCTTTTTGGCGTACCCACGTGAGCCGTGCAGTCCTTGCTCCTCACCACCCCACAGCGCAATGCGGATGGTGCGTTTTGGTTGCAGGTTCAAGGCTTTAATGATACGTACGGCTTCCATCATTACGGCTACTCCGGCAGCGTTGTCGGTGGCTCCGGTAGCAGCGTGCCAGGAGTCAATGTGGCCGCCGAGCATCACAATCTCCGACTTCAGTTTTTTATCAGTGCCTGGGATCTCGGCAATTACGTTGTAGCCTTGCTGATCCTCGGTCAGGAAACGAGTTTTACTTTCCAGTTCCACTTCTACCGGAATACCAGCGGCCAACAAGCGGCTCATACGGGCCAGGTCTTCCTGGGCCATCTCAAATTCGGGCAATACTGGTTTAGCATCCATGGCGTACGAGGCGCCGTTGCTGGTAAAGAACGTTCCGTGTGAACCGCTGCGCCCGCTGAACATGGCCACGGCGCCCTCTTGCAGGAACATCTCACTCATCTTAGCCATCAACGTCCGCCGGGCCTGTAGGACGGCTCTTTGTTCATCAGTCATGGGCGTACGGCCAGCGGCTGACTGCACAGGCTCGGCTAGTTTCTGCAGTTGCTCGTCGGTGTAGCGGTTGGCATCGGCGGTGAAAGTGGTTTTAATAGGGTTAGTCACCTCCATCATCAAGACTTTGCCTTTCAGCTTGCCAGCGTATTGGGCCAGATCTTCTTCTTTGGTGGCTTTCACCAGCATCACCTGTGCTTTCACGGGTCCGTTGGTGCCGGGTGTCCAAGCTTTGGGCGAGCCAATCATGGGCTGGTAATACGGTTTGGTAAGCGCCAGATAGGATTTGTCCACTTCCCACCCTTTGCCAAAGGTACCCCATGGCTCAATTACGGCATTCTTCAGCCCCCAAGAGGTCAGTTTGTCTTTGGTCCACTGGTTGGCTTTGGCCAGGCCGGTAGAACCCGAAAGGCGCGGCCCGTTCACATCGGTGAGGTAAAAGGCGATGTCCATCACCTGGGAGTTCTTCAATCCTTCCTGACGGATTTTCTCCACCACGGCCGCATCCAGCGGTTCTACTTGTTGGGCAAAAGCGGGCATCGCCAGAAAAGCGACACCTAGGGCTAGTTGAAAGGCTTTGTTCATTAGAGAGGGTTTAGGTCTTTTGTGCTAGGTAAATATAGGAATGCTTAAGGATTACCCAACAGACCACCCGGTAAAAACCTGTTCCTGAGCAGACTACCCTACCGGCATCAGTTAATTAGTCTTTCGCCTTCGGTTCTCTGAAAGCAGTTTTCCAGTCTAAACTGACCGGTTTTAGTGATGCGGTACACCTCCAGGCAAGACCATCTGTTAAAGGCCTTATCCGCGTGGAAGTATTTCCGTACCAGCACCAGGTTTTTGGAAAGCAGCACTACAGGATAGGAATAAGCATAAAACGCGGCTGGAGCCAACCCCTGGTTCTGCACCAACACAATGTTCTCAGGGAAGTCTTCCTGAGTCCACTCGGTTCTTTTCTGCTGCTGTATCTTGCTCCTGATCTGCCCGAAATCAGCCTTGGTCAATCGGTACTCCATCTTGAGTTGCGGACCAGCCCCGTACAACCCTCTCCGGGCGGCAATACGGCTTTCATCTGAGATGTTAACCTTGGCCCACAGCGAGTCCGTAAGGTTCACTTCAGACAGTTTCCAGGGCAGCATGTTTTTCTCTACCCGCTTGTGCATCCCGGTTTGGGAGGCCAGATATCGCAGGAAGTTTTTAGTAATCTGGGCTTCTGTTTTGCCAGTCTGCCCTATCCCTTCAAAAGAACTAAACAAAAGAAAGCAGAGAAACGCAGAAAGGGCAAAGGACTTGAAACGCATGGGAAAGTAAACCGATAATTCTTCAACAATATCCGGAAAAGCCTCTTGAAACACAACCAGGCTCCCATGGCTGAGGCATAAACCCTGCCAAACCCTTACCGTTCCAAAGCTGATCTAAGGAAAAGGGGACCAAAATGCCTTATCTTAAAATAGCACCAGGACTTGCTTACCTGTTTGATGGCCAGTTTCTTTGAAACAACGGTAAATCAGTCCTAGATTGAGATCCCCCAGAGGCAGATGCCTATCAAAAAGCCCAGCGTAAAACCGGTATACACTTGTTTAGAGTTATGGGCACCCAATGCCAGGCGGGCAGAAATGACGGCTCCGCAGATGACACAACCCAGCACGATGGGATACAGCAGGTAGGTTTCAGGTAATAGGCCGTGCAAGAGCACTAGAATACCCAGCGCGCCGCCTAGCCCAATGCTGTGCGCACTAATTTTCCAGAACTGGTTGATGACCAACGTGAGGTAAACCGATGCCGTGATCACACCCATGATGAGGTAGAACAGGGTATCAAAGAAGGAAATCCGGTAAAACACCACGGTGAGCACGGTGTAGCACGTGGCAGCCACCAAAAGCGGCCATCTCCTATCGGTGCGGGCGTCTAAGGTGATGGAAGTGACAAGCCCGGCCTGCTGCATGAGCATGGTACCCAGAACCGGCAACAGAAACGTAAGAATGAACACCAGCAACACAATCAGCCGCCGCCCCTCAGGAGGGTAAGAGAATACCTCCGGCGGCAAATAGTACAGCAGCAGACTGAAAAGATACGTAGGCAGTAACAACGGATGAAAAAGCACCGAAAGCACCGTTGCGAAGCGGGGATTCACTTTTTTAATGAGGAATTAGAAATTAAAAAAATTAGAAATGGAGTAGGTTTTAAACCCGCCCTTGGCATTGCATAACCATCAAATCTGAAACCATAAACTTCCTTTCCAATTCATAATTCCTACGTAACACGCTAGGCGTGTTATAATTCTTTGCGCAAACGGGCTACGGGTATGTTTAGTTGCTCACGGTACTTGGCTACGGTGCGGCGGGCAATGTTGTAGCCTTTCTCGTTGAGCATCTTCTCAATTTTGTCATCAGACAGAGGCTTGCGCTTGTTTTCGGCCTCAATGATGTCTTTGAGAATGGCTTTCACCTCGCGGCTACTGGCGTCTTCGCCGGCATCGGTAGCAATACCTTCCGAGAAAAAGAACTTAAGCGGAATGATCCCGAACTCGGTCTGCACGCTTTTGCTGTTGGCCACCCGGCTCACGGTGGAAATGTCCATGCCAATGTCCTCGGCAATGTCTTTCAGGATCATGGGCTTGAGCTTGCTTTCGTCGCCCTCCAAAAAGAAGTCATACTGGCGGCGCAGGATGGCTTCCATGGTGCGGAGCAGCGTGTTCTGGCGCTGCTTGATGGCATCTATGAACCACTTGGCCGCATCCAGTTTCTGCTTCACAAAGGTGACCGTCTCCTTTAGCTTCTTGTCTTTCTTAGAGCTTTTGTCATACGCATCGAACATGTCTGCGTAGGAGCGGGAGATGCGCAGGTCTGGGGCGTTGCGGGCGTTCAGGGAAAGCTGCAACTGACCTTCTTCGTTGGTGATGATGAAATCTGGGATCACATACTGCACCCGGGTGGCCCCGCCGGTTCCGCCGGGTTTAGGGTTCAGTTTCAGGATCAGGTCAATGGCCGCTTTCAGCTCGTAGTCTTCCAACTCCAGCTTCTGCTGTATTTTAGGATAATGCTTCTTGGTGAACTCATCAAAGCAGTCATGGATGATCTGCTCAGCCACCTCAGTGATCTCATCAGGTTCGCGGCGCTCTAGTTGCAGCAGCAAACACTCCTGCAAGTCACGGGCGGCAATGCCGGGCGGGTCAAATGCCTGAATCCTGCGCAGCACGTCTTCTATCTCTTCCACGCTGGCGTCAATGTTCTGCGAGAAAGCCAGATCGTTGGAAATGGCTTGCAGTTCACGTCTAATGTAGCCGTCCTGGTCAATAGAGCCGATCAGTTGCTCGCCAATGGCCATCTGTTTGGCGTCTAGGTTCAGGAAACCCAGTTGGTCCATGAGCGCATCGGTGAGGGAGCCGGTGAACGCAATGGGCATTTCACGATCTTCTTCGTCACCAGGCCCGTCGCCCTGCATCTTGTAACCGGCTATCTCGTCATCGTTGATATAATCTCCCAGATCTACCTCGTCATCTTCGCGGCGGGGTTCGTCTTCGGCAAAATCATCCTCGGTGTTGTCGAAATCATCATCGGCATCACTGTTGGAGTCATCATTATCTGTCGCAGGTTCATCAGCGGCATCCCCTTCCTCCAGCGCGGGGTTCACCTCCAGTTCTTCTTTGATGCGGGCCTCCAGCTCAGCAGTAGGCACCTGCAGCAACTTGATGAACTGTATCTGCTGCGGCGATAATTTCTGGGATAAAAGCTGTTTTAAATCGAGTCTCTGCATAAAAAAACGGCACCAACCACACACGTGCGGCCTAGCCCAAAGTTATGCTTTTTTACTACTGGTTTGCAAAAAAGGTTAATTTTGGCACGCGCCATTGGCGCGAGGTATCAAGTAGTGGGTATGAGGCAGCAAGACTCTTCTCTCAGTTAAGATTTTTTGCGGCCGTATACCTACTTTTGCGCCAGTTAACTACGGGCTTCTTGATACGGGCTACGTGATACAGTTTAAGAACATGAAAAGAACCAAAGTAAAAGCATTGCTTCAGATGCCTGCCCAAGATGAGCCAATATTGGTAAAGGGTTGGGTGCGCACCAAGCGTGGCAACAAATATGTGACGTTTATTGCCGTGAACGACGGCTCTACTATAAACAATATTCAGGTGGTTGCTGACATGACCATATTTCCTGAAGATACATTGCGGGAAGTAACCACCGGAGCAAGCGTAGCCATTGTTGGTAAATTGGTGGAGAGTCAAGGCAAAGGCCAAACTGTTGAGATACAAGCCAACAACATTCAAGTGTTAGGAACCGCTGACCCAGAAACCTACCCTTTACAGAAAAAAGGCCACTCTTTAGAGTTCCTGCGCGAGATTGCCCACCTTCGCCCCCGCACCAATACGTTTGGGGCGGTGCTGCGTGTGCGCCACGCCATGGCGTTTGCGGTGCATAACTACTTCAATGAAAAAGGCTTTTTCTATGTGCACACCCCGGTGATTACCGCCTCTGACGCAGAGGGTGCTGGTGAGATGTTCCGGGTAACTACGCTGGACCCGGTAAACCCGCCTAAGACTGAGACCGGCGAGGTAGACTTCTCTGAAGACTTCTTTGGGCGCTCTTCTAACCTGACTGTTTCTGGCCAGTTGGAAGGCGAGGTTCTGGCGATGGCATTGTCTGAGATTTACACCTTCGGACCTACATTCCGGGCTGAAAACTCCAACACTAGCCGTCACTTAGCCGAGTTCTGGATGATTGAGCCCGAGATGGCTTTCTATGAACTGGAAGACAACATGGACTTGGCCGAGGATTTTCTGAAATACTTGGTACGCTACGCCCTAGACAACTGCATGGATGATCTCCAGTTCTTAAACGACATGTATGACAAAGAGCTGCTCACTCGTTTGAACTTTGTAGTGGAGAATGATTTCCAGCGCCTGACGTACACCGAGGCCATTGAGGTGCTGAAAACAGCCAAGCAGAAGTTTGAATACAAAGTAGATTGGGGTACCGACCTGCAGAGCGAGCACGAGCGTTACTTGGTGGAGAAACACTTTAAGAAACCAGTAATCCTGACCAACTACCCGAAAGACATCAAGTCTTTCTACATGAAGTTGAACGATGACGGCAAAACCGTACGCGCCATGGACGTACTATTCCCGGGTATTGGCGAGATCATTGGCGGCTCTCAGCGCGAGGAAAGCTACGAGAAACTGGTGACCCGCATGCAGGAGATGGGTGTACCGGAGAAAGAAATGTGGTGGTTCTTGGATACCCGTCGTTTTGGAACAGTACCGCACAGCGGATTTGGTCTGGGCTTTGAGCGCTTGTTGCTGTTTGTGACCGGTATGGGCAACATTAGAGACGTAATCCCTTTCCCTCGTTTCCCTAAGAGCGCAGAATTCTAAGAACCTCTTTAAGTTTTCTAATATCAGCCGCCCAGTTGTCTTAACAACTGGGCGGTCTTGCTTTATACCTAATTTGCTAAAAACGGCCCTTATACGCTGCTTTCTCAATTTATTCTTAAGCAACCAACCAGCTCTAACACTTCCTGTTTTGTCAATAGCCCTACCATGCATCCTCTTCTTTCCCTTGCACGTAGTAAGCACGAAAGGTTTAAAGAAAGCTTAGTCTTTTACAATAAAGCCACCTAAATGCGGGAAACACGATGAGTTATACTACTACTCACTTTCGATTCAATTTGACTTATACCAATTTAAGAAGCTTTTCTTTCTACAAACCTGGCTCAATTTCAACCAAACGCCTGACCAAGGAGTCCTATTCAACTTTATCTTGAAATCTTAGCGCCAACTCTGTTTTATACTTTCTTTCAAAGGAGACAACATTTTCTTTTCTATTCCGAAAGGGAAGCTTATTAAATCTTACACAATCAATAAATAAAGTACTAATTTAAGTTACTTAAATGTAATTTACATTTTTTATTTGTAATTATACTATAATTTTATTTTACTTTACAGCGAAAAACAAAGAACAAAATCACTCCTCCTGACTATGTTAAAACGTTTCACTCTCCTCCTGTTAACGATTGCCTTAGCTATCGGCACTGTTCAAGCACAAAGTGTAGAACAAAAAAACAAAGAGCGTATTGCTCAAATGAAGCAGAAAGAAAAAGAACGCGCTGCACTAGCCAAGCAAAAAGCAAAAGAGCGGAAAGAGTTTGCCAAACAAAAGCAGATTGCCCGCGAAGCTTTGATTGATGCCAAATACGAAGCGTTGGACGCAGCCTTGATGGAGAAAGAAGAAGCCAGAAGAATAGCAGAGAAGGAAAGAGCGGCTGCCTTGAAGCAGAAAGAACGGGAAAGGGAAGAAGCGTTGGAAGCCAAAGAAGAGGCAGCCAAAGAAAAAGAGCGTCAAGCCAAATTAGCCATCAAGGAAAAAGAGCAAGCTAAGAAAAAAGCCGCTAAAGAGCGGGCGCAGGCTTTGAAAAACAAAGAGGCAGCCCGCAAAACAGCTGCTAAGGAAAAAGAAGCCAATAAAAAGATTGCCTCTACTAAATAGGCTAAACAACACTAAAGATCAACAGCAAGGCCCGCCGTGAGCGGGCCTTGCTGTTGATCCACTTTTAAGCTACCCAGCCCAGCAAATGCAACAGCCTAGCTATGCATTACTTTTAGCCAAAGGCTAGGTCTTTGTTTCCAGGCAGGCCTACCTATGTTCCCTACTCCCACAAACTGGCTTTTAGATGCTTTGCTTTAGCTTAGAATGGAGAACTAGCAACCAAAGGAGAAGCACCACCTTTTGCTTCCAGCACCTGAGCTACTCATCAGCATCTTACTCACCCGGCCTCTCAGGGGCAAAAAATTAACCACTGAAAATAGTTTTAAAAGGACATAAAACTTGCTCATTCCTGAGCAGCAGATGTCCTATAAAGAAATAGCAGTCCTTAAGCTCACCTTGATAAATTTAATCTATTATTACAATAATATTATTTTAAAGTTAATTTTTGTTTTTATTTATATAAAATATAACTATACTTGATATAAACATCACCTAAAAGCGTCTACTATTTTCATCCTCTTATACTATCAGTTTATAAATGGAAAATTTTTATCAAATAAAGCCTGCTTCTGTTTTTAAGTTTTTGATCAAAATTGTATTGGTACTCCTGTTTCTGGATACCTGTGCGGTGATCTTGGAATACTACATCCGGACACACGTAAACTCTTCTATCACAGGGTCCTACTCTTTTAAATACTACGTAACGGGCATCTTCGCCTTTGATGGGGAAAGAAATCTTCCCTCTTATTTCTCGACGATCAACTTACTTGTAAGTGCATTTTTGCTCTTCACCATTTCTAAACATGTAAAGGCTAGCCCTACCCCAGCACACTACAAGAAATGGTTTTTCATGAGTTGCATGTTTGCGTGGTTAGCCATTGATGAGTTGTTCTCTATGCATGAGTTACTTGTGAAGCCTTCCCGAAATATTTTAAAGCAATCGCTTCAGCAAGACAATTTAGGGTTCCTCACCTTTGCCTGGTTTGTGCCTTACGTGCTGTTGTTCATGTTGGTGGGCCTTTACCTTATGAAGTTCGTTCTGTCGCTGCCAAGAAAAACCTTGTATAACTTCATAGGAGCAGGCGTCATCTTCCTTTCCGGTGCAGTGGGTATGGAAATGGTAGGCGGCCTCTTTATCGCGAACCAGGGAGATGGACTGAGCCTTATTTACAAACTGTGCACTTCTGTAGAAGAAGTCTTTGAGATGACAGGGATTATCTTCTTTATCTATTCTCTTTTAAAGCACATGGAGCAGCAGGAAAATATACAAAACCTATTTGCCCTTGCCTTAAAGAAAACCACCCCCGAAAATGCGCCGGTCTCTTCTTTTGTGAAGGAAAAGCAGGTAATAACCACCCCACCAGCCATACCGGTGATTTTACACCCTTAAAACATCATAATGGCCAACGCAAGATGCTTCTCACCTTGCGTTGGCCATTTCAGTAATTCTGAACAGGTATTTTCAAAGGGTTTGCTGCTTACTTAACGCAGTTGCTTCTTTCTTGAGGTCTTCATTTACCTGGTCTAGATACCAAAGCCATCCTGCAAGATGTGCCCTTAGCCCGGTTTGTCAGAGACATCCTCCTAATCCTACTTAGTTCAGCATCCGGTACTTCACCCACCCACCTACGTTTATTTTTTGTTTGAACTAGTTTTCAGAATACAAGTCTAAAAGCTAACCCGTCGTTCACGTTCTCTTTACTATATGTTTATTTTTTTGTATTATATTAATTAATTTTATAACTTAATATTTCCTAAGCTGTCATTCTCGTAACAGCATCCAGAAAACCAATCTACCATAAAGCCATTATGCCTCTTTCTACTCCATTACCAGAAGCAAACAGGAGCGGCTTCTTCTTAAGCTTTGACAAAGATTTACTGCAAATAGACACTATTCACAACTTCTTAACCGAAGTGTACTGGTCTAAGGGGATTCCCCGGCAGGTAGTAAAAAGGGCCATTGAACATTCGTTGTGCGTGGGGGTCTATTACGAGGGCAAGCAGGTTGCCTTTGCCCGCCTCATCACAGACTACACTACCTTTGCCTACCTCTGCGATGTGTTTGTCCTGGAGGAGTATCGCGGCAATGGGCTCTCCAAGTGGATGTTAAAAGCCTTCAGAACCCACCCTGAATTGCAAGGGCTGCGCCGCTGGATGCTGGCCACCGAAGATGCCCATGGCTTATACAGCCAATTCGGGTTTGAGCCGTTACCCCACCCAGAACGTTTCATGCAACTCCATACACCTAACATCTACCAGAAACAGCCCCGCAGAACAGAGGAAGTATAAGCCAACAAAACATTGGGCGTTAGAGGCTAATCCGAGCGTTTTTGCTCTCTTTTCGTAAAAGAGGGTAAAAACCGAAATTAGTATGTCCAAATTGTTTGTTTATACATTAGAGAAACCATGGCGACAGGGCTTCCTGCAGGTAGTGGCAGTTATCACCTTATGCGTTATCCAGGCCTGCAGCAGCACTAGCCACCTACCGGCAGCCCAGTCAACCTCTGAGTTTTACCAGAAGTACAAAGAAGAGGCTGGCTTCAAAGGCACCACAGTACCGGTAGGATTGGTCTCCAGGTTCTTGTCTAAACAGGTGGAAGACTCTACCGTGCGGGCAGCCTTGGCCAATATCTCCTCGGTGCGCGTGCTCTCCTTCACTCCAACCAACCGAAGGGCGCAGCGGTTACTGGAGCACGGCCTCACCCAGGAACTGGACCAGGTTCTGCAGAAAGACAACTACGCCGCCATCCCCTTGCTAGACGAAGGTCCCGGGTCTTTGCAGTTTAGGATGAGACAATCTAATGAGCAGGTTCAGGAAATAGTAGGGTATCGTAAGTATGGCAACTCCTTCCTGATGCTGCAGGTCAACGGCCGATTCACCCGCCAACAGGTGGAACAAATGCTGCAGAAAATTGACCCTGATTTACTGCTTCCGTTGTTAGGATAAGCAGAGAGTTTCTCAGGCGAAACATGAAGAAGCCGTTTCAAACCCCTTTAATAGATAATGGGCTTGAAACGGCTTCTTAGTTTAGTAGAGTTGGAAGTACTTCACAGGAGGTTTACACCGCTACTTCCCTGAAATGGACTGTAAACTTACTTCCGCGGCCTTGCTGGCTATCTACCTCAATATAGCCGCCGTTGTTTTCAATGATGCGTTTCACGATGTACAAGCCAATGCCGGTGCCCTCCACGTGCGAGTGGAATCGGCGGAACATGGTGAACAGCTTTTCTTGCTGGTCTTCGCGTATCCCTAGCCCGTTGTCTTCCACGGTTAAAACCACATAGCCATCCTGCCGACAGGTGTTGATGGTGACCGTCGGTTTACGGGAGGGGTCACGGTATTTGACCGCGTTAGAAACCAGGTTGTACAGAATGCTCCTCAGGTTCTTGCGCGCGTACCGCAGCTGTTTCACCTCAAAGGAAGTTTTTAGCTGCACGCCGGCTTCCTGAATCATGGGAGCAATGTCTTCCTCTATCCCCGCCAGTACCTCGGCAAAAGAAAGCACCTCGGCCTGCGAGTCAAGGTCTTTCTGCACCTTGGTGATTTCGGTGAGGTCATGGATAGTGCCTTTCAGTTTAGAGATGGAAGAAGCCACCATGTGCAGCAACAGGTGCTCTTCGGTATCTTCCTTGCCGTCTACCGTCTCCAGCAGAGCAGTGGTCAGACCTTCCAAGTTGGCTAGGGGTGACCGCAGATCATGAGAAGCGGTGTACACAAAGTTGTCAAGGTCATTGTTGATGCGGGTGAGTTCCTGGTTTTTCAGGTTCAGTTCAATGTTGATGGTAGACAACTGCTCCCGACTCAGTACCTGCTCTGTTACTTCCACCGCAAACGTAAGCACCGATTCCACCTCGCCCCTGCTGTTCTTGATGGGCTCGTAGACAATGTTGAAAAAGCGTCTTTCGGCGTTGCCCTCAGGCGAATCGCTAAAAGAAACGGGTACTTCCTGACCAATGAAGGGTTCACCGGTGGCGGCAATGTGCTGGATGAGCCCCCTGAACTGCTCGTGCTGTGATTCTGGCAAAGAGTCAGTGGCGACCTCTCCTACTTTGGCTTTTCCGTCATACAGGTTGCTTAAGTAGGAGTTGACCAAGGTGTACCTGAGGTCTTTGACCCGCACCAGACCAACAATGGCTGGCACCTGCATGAAAATCTTCTGCAGGGTATCGGCGCTTTCTTTGAGCTTTTGCTCCATCTTAATCCGGTCGCTGATGTCAATGACAGAACCAATATAGCCCAGGAACTCGCCCCCTTCGGCACTAAACCGGGGAATACCCATGGTCACTACACCGCGGTAATCACCATCACGGCGCCGTAGCCGGTACTCCACCTTGAAGTCACTTTTGGCCTCCAAGGCTTTCATGTAAGATTGTCCCATAGCTTGGCTGTCCTCGGGATGGGTGAATTGCAGCCAACCTCTGCCCATGTTTTCCTCCAGGCTGGACCCCGTAAACCTAAGCCACTGACGGTTCACGTACGTGCAGTTGTCGTTCTCATCAGTGATCCAGATCATCACCGGGGCGCTGTCGGCCATGTTCCGGAAGCGGGCCTCACTTTCCAGGAGCGCTTGTTGGGCCTTTTTCTCTTCGGTGACGTCACGCACCTCCAGAATATGCCCTACTACTTCGCCACCCTGCTTCACAAACCGGGTAGAGCACATCACCGGAATACTGTTCCCGTCACGGCAGAGGAAACTGTCTTCAAAGGTGAACGATTTCTGGGACACCAGCTCCGGGGCCAGGTTGCCAGGTTCCTGCCCTTTGTGCACCAATTCGTAGAGAGGCTTGCTTTTGAGATCATCCATGGAGAACCCCAGCAACTTCTCGGCCGCCGGGTTCTGGAAACTACAGTAGCCCCGATCATCCAGCATGAACAACCCGGCCGTGGTGTTTTTGGTGATCAGCTCGGTGAGTTGGTTTGAGCGCAGGTAGCGTTGCAGCGACCATACCACAAAGAAGATAAGCAAACTGATGATACAGCCCGCCAGAAGAATAAGGTCATGCTGGTCTATGCCAACGGCTTCCCTGAAGGCACGGGTGGCTTTGTAGCGCAGGGTCCAGGTACGGCCAGCAACCCTAATCACATCCGTAGACAGCATCAGGCTATCACTGTTGTCTGCAGGATCAATCTCTGCCGCATTCCTGTAAAGCAGCGCCTCTTCTTTTACCTGCTTCCCGTCATAAATAGAGATACTGACATCGTTGAATTCATTGCCGATAGTGTTAGAGAAAAGGTCATGTGCCCGGAAAGGGGCATACACGAAGCCTCTTAACCGGTTACGGCGCTCCGCAAGGTCCACCGGGTCTTTGCCGCCGTAGTACACTGGCATGTAGATAAGCAGCCCCGGCTGCTCGCTTTTTCCACCCTCTTGTACCAGTTTCACTTTGCCCGTCATGGCTGGCAAGTTGAAATCGCGGGCGGCTTCCATAGCTTCGCGGCGGGCGGGGTCATTGAACATGTCAAAGCCAAATGCCCGTCGGTTGGTAGCGCTCATGGGTTCCAGAAAGATAATGGAAGTGTATTCTGTGCGGGGGCCCTCTGGCCAAACCCGGAACTGCGGATACCCTTCGGCCTGGATGCGTCTTTCCAACTCGGGCAGTTGCTCAGGCGTGATCATGGCCGTAAACCCGATGCCTTGCACCCCAGGGTAGCTCTTGATGATTTGCATAGACCCCAAGTAGCCTTGGAAATCGGCCCGGGTCACGGTGTCAGAGGCGGCAAACAGGCCGTTCACCCCTTTCAGAATCTGCAGGTAATACCCCATCCGGCGCTCCAGGGTACCCTTGATCTGCACCTTTCTTATCTCAAAGTTTTGGGCATCCTCTACTTCGTCATTGGTTCTGGATACATAATAGGCATAAAGTGTAATCCCCAGTACCAACACAAAGGAGCCTAGCGCCAGATAATAATCTTTTAAGCGGGAAAATATCATGTATGGTCAGTTCGCTACCACCAATGCCACGTGGCATGGCCGGTGTTTCAATTTGTCAACCAAGACATGCAAAGGGGGAGTTTACGATGTCTTTTAAGTAAAGCAGGCTCAAAGAAACAAAAGAATTATGCCAATTGCGCCTGCAGATATTGTTGGACTTCAGGTTTATTGTAATCTTCCTCCGTCTGGATATGCACCATCAACTCGCGCATAATCTCTTCCTGGCGCTGCCCATTGGCCAGTGCCTCGGCATACGGTAAATCTGGGGAAAAGGTGACCATAGAATACAAAGGAAGCCAGGCATCTGGGTACTGGGCCGTGATTTTGGCTTCTACCTTCTTCTGAAGCAGAAAACGGGGGTCTGCCACCTTATCACGCATCTCAATAAAATTATAAACCGCCAGATCAGCGATGGCATCTGTGTTGGGCTTTCTGACCTCCTGAAACGTCTGGAAGATTGTTTCCCAATCATCCTGGTGCTTCTCTAGCAGCCCCCGCAGCACGGTGCAGTCTTCAAACCCGGCGTTCATGCCTTGGCCATAGAAAGGGACAATGGCGTGGGCGGCATCGCCCAACAGCAGAATCTTGCCGTTGTGCCGCCAAGGCAGGCATTTGATGGTCACCAACGACCCGATGGGATTGTCAAAGAACTCCTGGGCCAAGTCTGGCATGAGCGCAGTGACATCGGGGAAGATCTCCTGGAAAAAGCTGTTCAGCTCGGCCTCCGTTTGCAGCGATTTAAAAGAGGGCTCGCCTTCATAGGGGAAGAACATGGTGCAGGTAAAGGACCCGTCTATGTTGGGCAGCGCAATCATCATGTACTGGCCGCGGGGCCAGATGTGCAGCGCGTTCTTTTCCAGTTGCCAGCTTCCGTCCTGCGCGGGCGGAATGGTGAGTTCTTTGTAGCCGTAGTCCAGATAGCTTTGCTCATAGTTGAACCGGTCTGTTTTCTGCAGTGACAAGCGCACCATGGAGTAAGCACCATCGGCGGCAAAAATGACGTCTGGTTGCACGTGATGCTCCTGCCCAGACACGGTATCCAGCATGGTTACTTTGTTTGTGGCCACTTCTACCTCCAGCACCTGCTGCTGAAAGTGTAGGGAGATAGTGGGTTCTGCCTCCACTAAGTCCAGCAGGGCCTGGTTCAGGCCGCCCCTTGACACCGAGTAAATGGCTTGCCCCTCCTGCCCATACGGTTGGAAAGACAGATTGCCGTTCTTGTCATGAATGACCCTGCGGTACATGGGGATGGCCACCTTCTTGATGTCCTCGGCAATGCCAATGGTTTCCAGGGCCCGCCACCCACGGTCACTCAGCGCCAGGTTAATGGAGCGTCCGCCGCCTATGTCCGTGCGTCGCAAGTCAGGCCGGCGTTCATATACGTCCACCCGGTATCCTTGTTTGGCGAGGTACAAAGACAGCAGGCAGCCTACCAGGCCCCCGCCCATAACACTGAGTTGGGTGGTTTTCTCCATGTTTTAGGTTACGTTCATATCTCACGAGGCAGAAACAGCCCCGAAGTAGTGCTTTCTACGAAAAGAACAGGTAAACTTAGGTTAAAATTTGTGAAAAAGCCTTCTATGCCCGCCCCTTCGTCGCTCTTTGTCCTCCATGTGCCTTCTCCTATTGGTATTATCCAGCTTACCTCTACGGAGAATCAGCTGTTTAAGGCTTGTTTCCTGGAAAACAGCCCCGAAAAGGATAGCCCAGCCTTGCCCTCCTGCCTGACGCAAGCGGCTACGCAGTTAGAGGAATACTTTGCCGGAGCCCGCCACTCTTTTGATGTCCCGCTGCACCCTCAGGGCACCCCTTTTCAGCAACAAGTGTGGCAGGCTTTGCAGCAGATACCCGTAGGCCGCACGGAACATTACTTGGGCCTTGCCAAGAAGATGGGCAATGCTGGGGCCGTACGGGCGGTGGGCGTCGCGAACGGGGCTAACCCCTGGATGATTCTGGTACCCTGTCACCGCGTGGTGGGCGCCCAAGGGCAACTTACCGGCTATGCCGGAGGCCTGTGGCGAAAACAATGGCTCCTGGAACACGAAGCCAAGATGATTGGTACCTACCAGACGGCGCTTTTCTAAGGTGTGCAGGAGTGATGAGAGAGTGGGTATTCAATGAATATACCTGAAGGTAAGATTGATTCTGGGTTGCAAGGCTTTGGCGGTTTTAGGAAGTTGATGGTGCCAGAAATGTTGGGTGGGGCCGGCCATCAGCAAAAGGCTGCCCGAAGGTAACACCAGTTGTTTTTTCAGGTCTTTCTGTAAACGGTGCCGAAAATGGAACGTGCGGTCTTGCCCCAAACTCACCGAAGCAATAATGGGGTTCTGCCCTAGTTCCAGTTCATCATCGGCGTGCCAGCCCATGCTGTCTTGCCCGTGACGGTAAAGGTTCAGCAAAACACTGTTGAAGGTTGCCCCGGTACTGCTTTCTAACTGGTTCCTGAGTTCTGATAGTACCGGCAGCCAGGGCAACGGCTCCCAGGTAAGTCCAGAATACGTGTAGGCTTTTCCCTTATCGGCGTACCAGGCGGTGAGGCGGGGTTGGTCTATCTCCCTGCCAAACATCCTGATCTTCTCCTGCCTCCATTCTACCTCTTGCTCCAGGGCCTTCTGCAAGTCCGCCTGATTTTCTAAAGGAATGAAATCAGGCACCAGGTACACCTCTGCATCCGGCATAGGCAGTAGAGTAGCCGCAAAACGCTCCCGAAAATCTGTTGACAAATCTGGCATTGAGAATACTTACAAGCGTTTAGGCAGAAGCTGGGGCAGCCTCATCTCCTTTTTTTCCCTCCTCTTGGGCAGCCCGCTCAGGATCAATGAAATCATTTGGCTTGCGGGTACGGTCCAGGTACCTCATGATGGGCGTGGCCAGAACCCCGTGCAAGAAAACCGAAAGCAGGATAGTGAAACCTGCCACCGCCCAGATTTCTTCGGGGTTAGCGAAGTCGGCTTTGCCCAGCGCGAAGGCTAGGTAAAACACAGAACCAATGCCCCTGATCCCGAAAAAGCTGATGGCCCATTTCTCGCGCGTTTTCACCGGAACGCCCAACAACCCAATATAGCCCGCCAACGGACGGACGATTAGCAAGAACCCGATGCTCACCAGCGCCCCTTCCAAGGTAAGTGCGTCCAGAAGCCCCCGACTGATGCTTCCGCCTAGCAGAATGAGCACGACAACTACCAACAGGCGCTCAATCTGATCGGTGAAATCATGGAGTTCGCGGTGGTACGAGTGGTCTTCTTCGTAGTGCTTGAGGGTAAGTCCCGTGACGAAAACGGCGATGAAACCGTACCCATGCACCATCTCGGTGAGGCCATACACCAGCAGCGTGGAAGAAATGGCCACAAAGCCATCCTGGGTCTCCGGGAATTTACCTTTCTTGGGCAGCTTGAATAGCAAATACTCCAGCAGTTTCCCCAGGAGAAACCCAGACCCCACGCCCACCGCAATGCGGTACAATACATCGTAAGAAAGCCAGTCTACGAGCCAATTTTCTGGTGCCAGGCCATGCAAGGCCAGCGAAATGGCAAGCCAGGTAAACGGAAACGCCATGCCATCGTTGAGGCCGGCTTCGGCGGTGAGGGCAAACCGTGTAGCGTCTTCCACCTCCTTGCTGGGCGGGCCCACCTGCACATCAGAGGCCAGTACGGGATCTGTGGGGGCCAAAGCCGCCGCCAGGAGCACCGCTGAGGCTACTGGAAAACCCAGCCACCACCAGGCCATCCAGGCCAGCGCGCCAATACATAGCAGCATGGTCCAGCTGACCAGCCGCAGCGGCACCTGCCACTTAAACAATGAAAACCGCCGGTTTATTTTAATGCCCGTGCCCATAAGCGTAATGATGACACATAACTCTGAGAGCCGCAGAGCAAACTCATTCTTGCGCAGCGGGTCTGGCTCTGGCAGCCCCAGGGGTAATTTATAAAGCAGGAAGCCCACCCCCACGAACAGCATGGCATAGGAAACAGGCACCTCCTTGAACCAGGTAGGCAGCCAGGCCATGGCCAGGGCGGCGATTCCTATAACCACAAACGCAATCAGGTAAATATCCATAGCTGCTGCCGTTGAGGGACGTTTAAGGTGTTAAACCTCGTATAAATACTTACCTCATACGGAAACGAAGCATCTGTTTCTGCCTTATTTTCAGAAAAAAAAACAGAAAAAATAGGCTCTAAGGAAAAGATTTAGTTTTAGAGAGTCAGCACCTCTCCTAAAAGCCAAGTGCCCTTTCCTAAGTATTCACGTTTAGGGGCTGTTTTTCTGGAAACGGACCAAACGCAAAAAACCAAGAAAGGGCACAAAAGCAGACGAGCAGAAAAGCTGCTAAAGGTTACTTCTTGAAGTGCTCGGTTAAGAACTCCCCGAACCGGTACACGTCTTCAAAGGTATTGTAAAGAGGGGTTGGTGCCACCCGTATCACGTTGGGCTCGCGCCAGTCCAGGATAAAGCCATTGGCCATGAGCCGCTCAAACAGCCGACGCCCATTCTGGTGTACCAAGAGGGAGAGTTGACAGCCCCGCGCCGATGGCTCTGCGGGCGTGATGACTTCCAGCGCCTCTTTGGGCTGCTGCAGTTGGTTGATTAAAAATTCCAGGTAGCCGGTCAGTTGCTCACTTTTGGCCCGTAGATTCCCCATTCCGGCTTGGTCAAAAATTTCCAGTGAGGCTTTGTGCACGGCCATAGGCAAGATCTGGCTGTTGGAAAGCTGCCAACCCTCGGCGCCCGGCATGGGAATAAAGCCTTTCTTCATCTGGAACCGCACGCTCTGGTCATGGCCCCACCACCCGGCAAAGCGGGGCAGGTCGGTATTGTGAGCGTGCCGCTCGTGCACGAATACCCCAGAGGTACCGCCAGGGCCAGAGTTCATGTATTTATAAGTACACCAGACGGCAAAATCCACGTTCCAGTCGTGCAGGTGCAAGGGCACGTTTCCGGCGGCGTGAGCCAGGTCAAATCCGCAGAGCGCGCCTACGTGATGAGATTCCTGGGTGATGGCCGCCATGTCAAACACCTGGCCGGTGTAGTAATGGAGCCCACCCAGGAGCACCAGCGCGATCTGGTCACCGTTTTCCCGGATGGCTTGTAGGATATCCTCGGTACGCCAGGTGTGTTCGCCTTCCCGCGGCGCTACTTCAATAATGGCATTCTCTGGCGCATAGCCATGGAATTTCACCTGGCTTTCTAGGGCGTACTGGTCAGAAGGGAAAGCACCGGCCTCCATCAAAATTTTGTACCGCTCTCCCTTGGGCCGGTAAAAAGAAACCAGCATCAGGTGCAGGTTCACGGTGAGCTGGTTCATCACCACCACTTCCTGCGGCAAGGCTCCTACCACCCGGGCGGTAGGTTCGGCCAGGGCGGCATGGTACGTGAACCATTGGTTTTCGCCGGTAAAGTGCCCTTCCACGCCCAGCTCTGCCCACTTGGTCATTTCTGCCTCCACCGCGGCCATCGCCGATTTTGGTTGCAAACCCAGGGAGTTTCCGCAGAGGTAAACGGTGTCTTTTCCGTTGTGCTGGGGAATATGGAATTGGTTTCTAAAGGAGCGAAGCGGGTCTGCCTGGTCTAGTGACTGGGCAAAGGCAAGAGTATTTTCAAAAGACATGAAGTGCGGATACGTTAAGTTGGCAAATTTAAGAAGAAGCTAATACAGACGGCTTTCTCTTTGCCACTTTCTAAAAACTGAATATCAAGGGATTTGTTTGGTCTGCTGCAGTTTCTGCACCAGAAACTGTTCCTTCTCCAAGCCCAGCCACTGCAAGGCAGACCCGCTCAGCAAGAGTTCTTTCACCTCTTCAGAATACGGCATAGACTCAATCAATTTGCCGGGCTCCTGCTCCCCCAACGGGAAAGGGTAGTCTGACCCCAAAGCCACTTTATCGGCGCCGAACTGCTTCACTACGTATTCTAAGGTGTTGCGACAGTGCACCAGTGAGTCTATCCAGAACTTGCCCACGTAGTTCTCGGGCGGAACGGGATTGTCTACGGCGCAGAGATCGGGCCGAACGTCAAAACCATGCTGGATGCGGCCCAAGGTGAACGGGAAGGATCCTCCGCCGTGCGCAAACGCCAACCGTAGATTAGGCAACCGCTCCAATACGCCCCCGAAGATAAGCGAACAGATGGCGCGGGAGGTCTCGGCGGGCATGCTCACCAGCCACGGCAGCCAGTACTTGCGCATTTTTTTTTCACCCATCATGTCCCAGGGATGCACAAAGATGGCAGCACCTAGGTCAGCGGCGGCTTCAAAGATGGGAAACAAGGCGGCATCGTCCAGATTGGTGTCGTTCACATTGGAGCCGATCTGCACGCCGGCCAGGCCCAACTCTTTCATGCACCGTTCCAGCTCTTTGATGGCCAAATCAGTATCCTGCATAGGCAAGGTACCGAGGCCCACAAATCGGGTCGGGTACCGGGCAACGACGCCGGCAATATGGTCATTCAGGATTTTAGACAGGTCCCAAGTGTGCTCGGGTTTGGCCCAGTAACTGAACATGACCGGCACGGTGCTCAAAACCTGCACGTGCACGCCATGCTGGTCACACTCGCGCATGCGGGCCGCAGGGTCCCAGCTGTTTTCCTGAATCTCGCGGAAGAACCGGTCATCCAGCATCATGCGGGCGCAGCAGGGCTTGTGATGCTCCAGCCTGATGAAGCCACCGTAGCCGTACCGCTCGCGCAGATCGGGCCACCTCTCCGGCAGAATGTGCGTGTGGATGTCTATTTTAAGCGGCTGGTGCAACATGGAATGCAGTACAAACTAATAAGATCGGTTGCTCAACTTACGAAAACTCTTGCACATAGTCTTGCCTCAGGTGCCCTAATCCGGTGTTTCCCCCTTGTTTTAAACAAAACAGGCCTGAAACAATCCACAGGTTTCCTCTTTTAAAATGAGAATTCTCTGGCAGAAGTGCGGCAGCTTACATAAACTTACGGCATCCTTTCACCTTGATGATACGACCATGGCACGTCAGTTATTCTCCTCCGGGGCTCCCTGGGAAAAAAGCGTGGGCTATTCCCGCGCTGTAAAAGTGGGTCCGCTTATAGAAGTGGCCGGTACTACCGCAGTAGAAAACGGGCAGGTAGTGGGCCCCGGCGATGTGTACGCCCAAACCGTTTGTATTCTGCAGAAAATAGAAAAGGTGCTCCACGAAGCAGGCGCCTCGCTCAAAGACGTCACCCGGACCCGCATGTTTGTTACCGACATCAGCCAATGGGAAGAGGTGGGTCGGGCACACGGCGAGTTCTTCCGGGACATCCGCCCGGTGACTTCCATGGTAGAGGTGAAAGCCTTGATTGACCCCACCTTGCTGGTGGAGATTGAAGTCACCGCCTACTGCGGGTAGAAGGCTTAGGGCTTACTTTGGCAAAAACACCTCAAAAACAGGCGCTCACTCCTTGGGCAGAGGTGCGTTGGAGGTAAATAAAAGGTAAATAAAGTTCTTTCCAGAAAGAGTGGCCCTCCTTGCAAAACTTTTGTTTTAAGACCTGCCTTTTTGCAAAAACCTCAAAAAAGCTTAGTTTAGTAGATAGGAGAAAGTCCCCCCACCCTTTTATCCGACCTATCTATGCAAACTATCCTTGTTTTAGGAAGCACCGGCAGTTTGGGTTCCAGTGTTCTGGAGGTACTCAAAAGTAAGCCTTACCGGTTGCGGGCCACTGCCCGTACCATCCTGAAAGCAGAGCAGTTAAAACCTTCAGTGGATGAAGTAATTATCTGCGATCCTACCCAGCCCGAAACCCTTACGCCCACGTTGGTGCAAGGAGTAGACTATATCATCTCGGCCTTGGGCAAAAGCCTCAGCCTCTCAGACAGCAGCCGCACCTCTTTCCATGAAGTAGATTTCCAGGGTAACCTGAACGTACTAAAACTAGCTCAAGCCCACGGCCAACTGAAGAAATTTGTATACGTGGCGGCCTTCAGCGGTGAAAAACATCCGCATGTGGCGTACTTCAAGGCCCACGAAGATTTTGCCCAGGCTTTGCAGCAAAGCGGTATCGCGTCTACTATTATTAAACCGCCGGCCCTCTTCTCGGCTTTCCTGGATCTGTTGCCCATGGCCCGCAAAGGAAGATTGGCCTCTATTGGCGGCGGGGAGCGCATCACCAACCCTATCCATGAGCAGGAAGTAGCCGAGGCCTGCGTGCAGGCGCTTACCCAACCCGAGACAGTTATAGAACTGGGCGGGCCGGTGACGTACTCCCGGCTGGAACTGGTGCAGCTGGTGGGCAAGGCCGTAGGCAAGACCAAGGCCATCCCTAAAGTACCGTACTGGCTCGTAAACACCTTTCTGCCGATGGTACGATTGGTGAACCGGTCCCTTTACGAGAAGGCCGCGTTCTTTGTGGAAGTCACTAAGCGCGACTGCGTGGCGCCTTTCAGGGGCAAGCGAACGCTGGAAGATTATTTAGCCGAACATGTATAGCAACCTGCTTGGGGCATCCGCCGTTTTTCCCGATATTTGCTTGTACTTCGTTTTAGACTAACCGCAATGGGAAGAGCATTTGAGTTCCGGAAAGCCCGGAAAATGAAACGCTGGGACATGATGTCCAAGCAGTTCACCCGCATAGGGAAAGAGATTGTGATGGCCGTGAAATCCGGAGGCCCTGACCCAGACACCAACGCTCGTCTGCGGGTGTGCATCCAGAACGCCAAAGGGGTGAACATGCCCAAAGACCGCGTGGAAGCCGCCATCAAACGTGCCCAAGGCAAAGAAGAGAATGATTACTCAGAGGTAGTATATGAAGGATACGGTCCGCATGGCGTCGCGGTCCTGGTAGAAACCGCTACTGATAACGTGAACCGCACCGTGGCCAACGTGCGCATGCACTTCAACCGCACCGGCGGCGAGCTAGGCCGCACCGGTCAATTCGATTTTATCTTTGAGCGCAAAGGTGTGTTCCACTTGAACGGAGAAGGCTTGGACATGGAAGAACTGGAACTGGACCTGATTGACTTTGGGCTGGAGAGCATTGACAAAGACGAAGAGGAAAACGAAATCATCATCCAAACCTCTTTCGCTGATTTCGGGGCTATGCAGAAAGCCCTGGAAGAGCGCGGCCTTAACGTGAAAAGCTCTGAGCTGCAGCGTTACCCTACCGTTCTGAAAGAACTTTCGCCAGAGCAGCAGGAAGACATGACTAAGTTGCTGGACCGTCTGGAAGAAGACGATGACGTGCAAGCCGTGTACCACAACATGAAAGAAGACGCCGAAGACGAATAATTTCTTTTTTAGCCTGTTTTCTGAAAACTGCCATCAAAGCCCCTAAAACGGAGAGGCCCGCTTCTAAGAAGCGGGCCTCTCCGTTTTAGGGGCAACTTTTGTTTCGTTCAAGCCTTCACCAGCCAAGGCAAAGCTTCTTCTTTTGTGGGGAACGATTCCAAATCAAACCCGAAGTTTGCTTTCTGCTTGAAGTTTTGCACGTGCGTTTCCCTAACAGAGCTGTTGGTGACAAGCCGCGCTAGCCTTTTCAGCCTGGTGGTGAGCAGACTCTGGGCAAATTTGCCGGCTATCGCATCGTACTCCTTTTGGTCAATGGCTATTTTCGCCTTTCTGGCATCTATAAGCAGATTTTTGATGTCATAGCTTCTCACGGCCTCTACTATACTATCAAGGGTGTAGTGTAACTCCGGCATAGCGTATTCCTCAAAGTCGGGCCACTCTACCATCAGCACATCTTTGGCAGGGTCGTATTCAAGCTTTACTAGCTTACTAGGTATAATCATGGGTGGTGAATTGCGGGCCTGATAGAAGTTGTAGGTGAAAATCAATACTGACGAAGCTCCTGCTTAGGATTGCATCCACGCGATGGCTTCTTCCTTTTTCACAAAGTAATGGGAGTCAAATTTGATCTTATCTTTTCCGCGCACCATAATGGTAGTGATGGCCAGGTGGCTGTAAAGGTCTTCCGGAATCACCAGCGCCACCTTCTTCACGCCCAGTTCTGAGAGACGGGGCAACAGGGTGTCACTAGTCCATTTCTGGTCATCGGGTTGAATCTCCCCTATCTGGCTGGAGTTGGCAAGCCAATGCTTGAGGTTACGGGCTGCTACCTGATCCATGCAATAGGTCACCGCTTCCCTAAACTGCCCAGATGTAAAATCCCCGTGCCAGTCCATGATCAATATGGACGCTTTCTCATCAACCGCTACACTTAGAAACGGGAACTCTTTTAATATCATAAAATAGCATTGCCAGTAAAGCGTTGGCAAGGTAGAACAATTCTAAAGGAAAGTTTTCTTTATTCGCAAAGATGATTTCTGCGATTCATACCTGACTACTGCGCCACTACCGGCTTCGCCATCACCTCACCGCAATTAGAGCAAGTGCGTTTTTCATCAGAGGCCCAGAAGGCGTTCATGACCACTGGCAACTGGCCCACAATGTCTGAGACCGGGATAAACTCCTCGTACAACTTGTTGTTGCAGTTCTCGCAGTACCACTGGAAACCGTCCATCTCACTTTCATTGCGGTAACGTTCCATCACCAGACCTACGGTGTTAGGACCGCGACGGGGAGAGTGTGGTACGTTGGGTGGCAACAGGAAAATATCGCCTTCCTGGATGTGGATGTCTTTGAACTCGCCGTTGTCAATGACTTTGAGCACGATGTCACCCTCCAACTGGAAGAAAAATTCCTCGCCGTTGTTAATGTGGTAATCTTTGCGCGAGTTGGGTCCGCCTACCACCATCACAATGAAGTCTTTGTTGTCTTTGTACACCTGTTGGTTGCCCACCGGCGGCTTAAGCAGGTGGCGGTGTTCGTCTATCCATTTCTTGAAGTTGAAGGCAGGTTGTAAGGCCATAGGGGTAGAAGTTAGTTTCGCAGTCTCTCTTAGTACTATGCAAGAGAATGCTCCAAGGTACGAAACCTGAAGGGAAAAGATAAACCCCGTTTTGGCTCCTATTTAGGTAAAAGGGGGCTAAAACACAGATTTCTCTCTTCAGAATAATCAGTACATTTACCTTCTATGGATCTAAACCTACAGCACAAGCATGCCCTGGTATGCGGCAGTACCCAGGGCATCGGGAAAGCGGTGGCCCTTGAGTTAGCGCAACTAGGCGCCACCGTCACCTTAGTGGCTAGAAACGAAGAACGCCTGCAAGAAACCATACAGGAACTGTCAACGGCTGCGGGGCAGCAGCACCATTACGTGGTGGCAGACTTCACCAAGCCCCAAGAAGTGCAAGAACGCATAGAAGCCCACTTGAAGCAACTGGACCAGATGCACATTCTGGTGAATAACACCGGCGGCCCCGCAGGCGGACCGGCGCTTGATGCTTCTGTGGAGGAATTTGAGAACGCCTTCGCGGCGCATCTTATCAGCAGCCACCTTCTGGTGCAGGCAGCGGTTCCCTTCATGAAAGAAGCCCAATACGGCCGTATCATCAATATCATCTCTACCTCGGTGAAGCAGCCCATCAAAGGATTGGGGGTTTCTAACACCATCAGAGGCGCCGTGGCCAACTGGGCAAAAACCCTTTCCTTTGAATTGGCGCCGTTTGGCATTACTGTGAACAATGTGCTGCCCGGTGCTACCCTCACGGCCCGGCACCATTCGCTTATTGAAACTAGGATGCAGAAAACAGGCCTGCGCAGAGAAGAGATTGAGAAAGAACTGCTGGCAGGCATACCGGCCAACCGCTTTGCCGAGCCAGAAGAGGTGGCGGCAGCCGCGGCGTTCCTAGCTTCCCCAGCGGCAGGGTACATCAACGGCATCAACGTGCCGGTGGATGGCGGACGCTTGGGCAATCTCTAAAAAGCGTCTTTATTGCCTATCTCAGAGTTTCATCCTTGGTAACATGTGCTAATCCTTTATCCCGTGAGTTTGAAGAATCCTCTTCTTAATGCAACATCAGTAGACCTGGTAGTGCCTTGCTATAACCCTGCGCAGCAATGGGCCACGCACCTGTCTACCAACCTGAAGAGACTTCAAGCACAATTACCGGGGGTTTCGATTCACCTCATTCTGGTGAATGATGGTTCCACCAAAGGCATCCACCCCTGTGATATAGACCACTTAACGCAACAGGTGGATTCTTTCAGGTACCTTACCTACACCGCCAACAAGGGTAAAGGCTTTGCCCTCCGTACCGGGGTGGCCCAAAGCACCAGTCCCTATTGCCTTTACACCGATGTAGATTTCCCGTACCAGGAGGAGAGCATCGCCAAAGTTTACCGGACCTTAACCGAAACTAACCTTGATGTGGCCGTTGGGGTACGTGACACCGATTACTATGCCCAGGTGCCGCCCATCAGAACCAAAATCTCTAAGCTACTCAAGGCCCTCACCCGAAACCTTTTACGCCTCCCCATCACCGATACCCAGTGCGGACTGAAGGGCTTTTCGGCAGTGGGCCGACAGGTGTTTCTCCAGACCAAGATCAACCGATACCTTTTTGATCTGGAGTTCATTTTCCTGGTTTCCAAGAAAACCACTATTTCAATGCAGCCGGTAGAGGTACAGCTGAAACCCGGTATTGTTTTTTCTAAAATGAACCCCAAAGTTCTGGTGAGCGAGGGCTATAGTTTCCTTAAAATCTTACTCAGCCAACTCTCCCGTTCTGCCTAGCCCATGAAACGTCTCCCCGTTATAGCCTTTCTCCTGCTTGCCACTGCCTTACTGCTTTACCTGTATTACGGACGGGTACTCACCCACCCAAATGAGTATGTGTTTGGTCCCGGCGGAGACGGCATCAAGAACTATTTCACTTACCTGTACTATCTTAAAAACGACTCAGGCTTCCATTTTACGGGGATGAACTACCCTTTTGGGGAGATCACTGTTTTTACCGACAACCAGCCGCTGGTGGCGCTGCTTTCTAAAGAATGGCAGTCCCTGTTTGGCCCGGTGTACCCGGTGGGCATAGGAGTGCTCAACAGCCTGATGATCTGGAGCATTCTGCCTACCGTGTTTCTGGTGTACCTTCTCCTGAGAAAGAGCTTTCTGCCAAGGTGGCCCGCGGCCTTCATCGCCTTGATCATTGCGTTTATGGCGCCTCAGCATTTCAGGCTAACCGGGCATTATGCGTTGTCATACTCTTTTGTGATCCCGTTGCAATGGTACCTAGTCCTGAAGCTTCAGGAAAGCCAAAACCGGCGGGTGCTTTGGTGCAGTGTTCTGGTGATTACCAATTGCCTCATCGGGTTGATACACCCGTACTACCTGGCCATTGGTGCCCTGTTTCTGCTTAGCTATGCCTTAGTCTTTTACTTACAGCACAAGAAAGCCGGGATTATGCTGGCTGCCTACACCACGGCGGCCGGCATTCTGCCTATTATCTTATTTAGAGGATGGCTTTCGTTGATTGACCCTATCACCGATAGACCAGATACCCCTTATGGCTTCTTTGCCTACAGAACCAGTTTTGACAGCGTATTTTTGCCGGTCACGGGGCCTATTGCCGCGTTTCTGCACAACACCTTCAACGCCGAGCCTTCTGGCTGGGAGGGTTGGGCCTACGTGGGGTTTGCCGGGCTGCTTTGCCTGATCTTCAGTTTGATTAAGTTTATCCGGCACGGGCGGAAAAAAAGATGGAAGCGCATTTTCAGGCCGGCTTTGCCAAACTCGCTTCAAACCACCTTGTGGGCGGGAATTCTTATTCTACTCTTCGCGATGGCGGTGCCGCTGAAATACGGGCTCAAAGATGTCATTGAAATTATTCCGCCCCTGAAACAGTTCAGGTCCATCGGTCGCTTCGCCTGGATCTTCTACTACATCTTCACGGTCTACACCGCGTTCTACTTTTACCGGCTGTACCGCTGGGGGTGGATTAAAAGGCAGCCCTTGCTGGCGTTTGGTTTACCTATTTTCCTTTTGTTCCTCACCGCTTATGAGTCTTTCTACACCTACAAAGACCCTACTTCCTTCATCAAAAACGAGGTAGCCGCGGAATTCCTGAAAGCCGACGGCAATTACCAATCCTACCTAACCTCTGTAGGCCAGACTTCTTCTGACTATCAGGCCATTGTTCCTTTGCCCTATTACTCAGGTGGCTCAGAGAAATTCGATATCCTGCGGGGCAATTCGCTTTACGAGTCCATGAAAGCGTCTTTTGATACGTCCCTGCCCATCAGCGCGGTTATGATGTCCAGAACCTCGGGGCTACAGGCCATGCAGCAACTGCAACTCATCAGCAGCGATATGGTGCAGAAAGACATTGTAAAAGCGTATCCTACCCAAAAGCCGCTGCTCATGGTAGTCACCAAAGACAGTTTGGGTCCGGGGGAGCAGAACCTTGTAGAAAAGGGGCAGTTGGTTTACTCAAATGACAAAGTCTCTCTTTACCGCCTGACCTTAGATTCACTGCGCAAAACCAATCTAGAAACAGAGCTGGCGTTCTTTGAGCAGAACAAACAAAAGTTCACGCAGACCAAGAACCTGTACCTCACCCAAAACCGGAAAGACTACTTAGTTTATAACTTTGACTCAAAGACCGAAGCAGAAGGGCTGTTTGACCAGGGGGCGCACCCCGTTAAGAAAGAGAAAAACGAAGTCACCCTTTTCTCAGACTTTATTCCGGATGTTCATGACTCTACCTTGTACGAAGTGTCTGCCTGGATGGAAGTGCAAAACGCCCAACAAGTAGCTATCTTCCGCTACCGCACACTCAGCCCAGACTGGAACATCACGTTTATAGAAGATATTGACACCAAAACGCGCTCTGAGATATACGGCGGGTGGCTACGGGTGTCTGCGCAGTTCCACATGCGGGCCGGAGAACGTTTTCAGGCGGATATCCTGGGCCGGAACACCAAAGTAGACCACTTGCTGGTCAGACCGGTTTCAATGGACGTGTACCAGGTCACCAAAGAAGGGGCGCTCCTAAAGAATAATTACCTGATTAAAGGCAAACCTTTATCTGGCAAAAAATAGAGGTCCGGCAGAGACACGCATATCAGGAAAATAATAACTTGCCTTAAGCTCCCGATTCTTTTCCTGATATGCTCCACCTCCAGAACTACATTAACGGCACCTTCGTCGCTCCTGTCTCAGGGGCGTACCTGCCCAACATCAATCCGGCCACCGGCGAGGTATATTCGCAGATTCCGGATTCTGATGAGCGCGATGTGCAGGCGGCAGTGGAAGCGGCGCAGGCGGCTTTTCCGGCTTGGTCTGCTCTCTCTGCGGAGAAACGGGGTCGTTTTCTGATAAAGCTCTCCGAACTGATTGACCAGAACCTGGAGCGCCTTGCCGAAGCCGAGACCACCGATAACGGCAAACCGCTCTCGCTCTCCAAAACCGTAGACATCCCGAGGGCTAGCAGCAATTTGTACTTCTTCGGGACAGGTATTCAGCATTTCGCGTCAGAGGCGCACACCATGGAAGGTGTGGCCGTGAACTATACCGTGCGCAAGCCGCTGGGCGTGGTAACCTGTATTTCCCCGTGGAACCTTCCGCTTTACTTGTTCACCTGGAAGATTGCCCCTGCCCTGGCTGCCGGAAATTGCGTGGTCGCCAAACCATCTGAAATCACACCCTACACCGCCCATCTTCTGGCGGAACTCTGTGTGGAAGCCGGATTACCCGCGGGCGTACTGAACATCGTGCATGGCACCGGACCTAAAGCAGGCGCGGTCCTATGCGAACACCCCGAGGTCAAAGCCATTTCCTTCACCGGTGGTACCCAAACCGGTAAAACCATTGCGCGCACGGCGGCGCCGATGTTCAAGAAATTGTCGCTGGAATTGGGCGGCAAGAACGCCACCGTCATCTTCGCGGATTGCGATTTTGAAAAAACGGTGAATACCGCTGTGCAAGCTGCCTTCGCGAACCAAGGCCAGATTTGCCTCTGCGGCTCCCGCATCTTGGTGGAGCGCCCGCTGTATGAACGTTTCAAGGCTGCTTTTCTGGAAAAAGCCAAAAACCTGACCGTGGGTGATCCCATGGAGGACGGCTCCAGAATGGGCGCCTTGGTTTCAGAAGCGCATTTACAAAAGGTGCAACAATACATCACCCTGGCGCTGGAAGAAGGTGGCACGCTGCTACTCGGCGGCGAACGGGTGCACGTGGAGGGCCGTTGCGCGAATGGGTACTTCCTGCAGCCCACCGTTTTTGAAGGCCTTCCCCATAATTGCCGCACCAACACCGAGGAAATCTTCGGACCAGTAGTCACGCTCATGCCCTTTGAAACCGAGGAAGACGCCCTCACTTACGCCAACTACACCCAATACGGCCTCGCCGCCTCTGTCTGGACACAAGACCTTACCCGCGCCCACCGCGTGGCGCATCAACTGCAAGCGGGCATTGTCTGGGTGAACACATGGTTGCTTCGGGATTTACGAACTCCGTTTGGCGGCACCAAGCAAAGCGGCGTGGGCCGGGAAGGCGGTTGGGAAGCGCTGCGCTTTTTCACCGAGCCGCAGAATGTGTGCGTGAAGCTATAGCCGTTTAGAGGCTATTTTCTGCAAATCAGACCTAAAACGAACGTTTTTTTGGCTGTTCCCGATCCAAAATAAATGCCTACTTTTAAGGCTACGAACTTTCTAACAAACCCCATGAGACATACGATTAACCGCTGGGTTTTAGCGGCTTCCTGCCTGGTGCTGACCATGAGCGCACAGGCCCAACAAAAACGCGACTTTGATCTAGACGACATCTTCCGGAAGGGCACGTTCCAGGCCCGCTCGGTGTACGGCGTGAACTGGATGCGGAATGGTCAGTTCTACTCGTCGCAAGTAGCGGATCAGGCCAATCAGGCCGTGGACATCGTGCAGGTAGACGTGACTACTGGCCAGCCGGTGAGCACCATTATTGAGGGCGAAGCCATCAAAGTAGACGGCAAAACGCTGGAGTACGATGACTACAGCTTCAGCAATGATGAAACCAAAATTCTTTTCGAGACCGAGCACGAACCAATTTATCGCCGCAGCAGCAAAGGCCATTTCTACGTGTATGACCGCGCTTCCAAAAAACTGCAGAAACTGAGCCAGGGCGGAAAGCAGAGCTACGCCACTTTCTCGCCGGATAACAAATTTGTGGCCTTCGTGCGCGACAATAACCTGTTCTACGTAGACCTGGCTACCATGCAGGAGCGCCAGATCACCAATGACGGCAAATGGAATTTTATCATCAACGGCGGCACCGACTGGGTATACGAAGAGGAATTCGGCTTCGCGCAGGCGTTTTTCTGGTCGCCGCAGGGAAACCAGATCGCCTTCTACAAGTTTGATGAGAGCCAAGTACCGGAGTACAACATGCAGATGTGGGGCCCGCTGTATCCGCAGGACTACAAGTTCAAGTACCCTAAAGCTGGTGAGAAAAATGCCACCGTAGCCATCTACACCTTCGACCTGGCATCCGGCAAAACCACCAAGATGGAAACCGGCAATGAGGCCGACCAGTACATCCCGCGCATCAACTGGACCAACACGCCTAACCTGTTGTCCATCCGCAGAATGAACCGCTTGCAGAACACGCTGGAGATTCTGCACGCCAACACGCAGACCGGACAAAGCAAAGTGGTTCTGAAGGAAACCGACAAAGCCTACATTGACATCACCGATGATTTGACGTATTTAGCCAACGGCAAGCAGTTTGTGCACAGCTCGGAGAAAGACGGTTTTAACCATCTCTATCTGTATGACATGAACGGCAAGCTAGTGCGCCAGATCACGAAGGGCAAGTGGGAAGTGAGCAGCTTCTACGGCGTGGACGAGAAAAATGGCCTAGTGTACTTCACCTCCACCGAGGTTTCTCCGCTGGAGCGCCATTTGTACAGCATTGGGTTGAACGGCAAGAGCAAGAAGAGCCTCACACCGGCCAAAGGCACGCACACCATCAACCTGAGCCGCGATTTCAAATACTACCTGGACTACTTCTCCACCATCACTACCCCAACGGTGGTGAGCCTGCACACCTCAGATGGAAAGCAGATCAAGGTATTGGAGAACAACGAGAACCTGAAGAACACGCTGGCTACCTACAACATGCCGAAGCCCGAGTTCTTCCAATTCAAGACCTCCGAAAATGTAACCCTGAACGGCTACACCATTAAGCCCACTGACTTTGATCCGAACAAAAAGTATCCGGTGCTCATGTTCCAGTACAGCGGCCCCGGCAGCCAGGAAGTGGTAGATAGCTGGAGAGGCCGAAACTACTTATGGCATAGCTACCTCACCAAACAAGGTTACATCATTGCGGTGATTGACAACCGAGGTACCGGCGGACGCGGCGCTGATTTCAAGAAAATGACCTACGGCAACTTGGGTCATTATGAAGTCATCGATCAGATTGAAGGCGCTAAGCATTTAGGCAACCTCCCATACGTAGATAAAAGCCGCATCGGGATTTGGGGCTGGAGCTTTGGGGGCTACATGAGTTCGCTGGCCATCACCAAAGGCGCCGATGTCTTCAAAGCGGCCATCGCGGTAGCGCCCGTGATCAACTGGCGTTTCTATGACTCCATCTACACCGAGCGTTTCCTGAAATTACCGCAGGATAACGCCAAAGGCTACGACGATAACTCGCCTATTACCCACGCGAACAAGCTGCGCGGCAAGTACCTGCTCATTCACGGCACCGGCGATGACAACGTGCATTTCCAGAATTCCATTGAAATGACGAATGCCTTGGTGAAAGCTAACATTCCGTTTGAGAGTGCCTACTACCCTAACCGGAATCACGGCATTAGCGGCGGTAACACCACCATCCACCTGTTCACCAAAATGACCGAGTTTATCCAGCGCAACTTGTAGTCTGCACCTAATATAAAGCAGAAGCATATAAAGCAGAAGCGCCGGCTCACTGGATGAGTCGGCGCTTTTTTGTTTACTGCTGGTTTCTGTTTCAGATTTTATTTTAGAAAATCATCTTCTAAACGTGACTAGCTTCTAACCTCTGAAACTGGCGCGTTGCAGGCGGTCGTTGATGGCGAGACCCAGGCCCTGCTCCGGCATGGGTTCTGCCAGGATCAGGTCTATGGGCTGGGCATCTAGGGTGCGGAGGGCGGAGAATAGGCTTCTGGCGGCTTCGCTTAGATCGCCTGAGGCAGAGAGTTGGATTTGCTGTTCACGTGGAACTTCAGAGAATATCTGCTGCAGGGAAATCACCCCAACACGTGCAGGATCCGTTTTCTGCAGGTTTTCAGAAATAGACCCTAAAAGCATTTTTTTACGGGGCGAGTAATGGCTGCTGAGCATCCCAGGCGCGGCCGGGTTAGAGGAAGACGTTTTTATTTTTGCTTTGGAGACATGCACCACTTCTTCCAATTCTTCCAGGGCCAATCCGCCTAAACGCAGCACTTCCATCTCGTCACCATTTATCCTAAGAATGGTGGATTCGATGCCAACCTCACACGCACCACCGTCCAAAATGTAAGGAATCCGGGCGCCTAACTGATCCTGCACGTGCTGGGCTGTGGTGGGGCTTACATACCCGAACGGATTGGCGCTAGGTGCGGCTACCGGAAAAGGCAATTGGCGCAGCAGCTCCAGCGTAAGCGGATGCCGCGGAATGCGCACCCCCACGGAGTCATGCCCCGAAGTCACCAGCAGCGGAATGTGCTCGGCTTTCGGCAAGATTAAGGTTAGAGGGCCCGGCCAGAAACGATCGGCTAATGTATAGGCAACGTCTGGCACCTCACGGGCAATGTTGGTAACCTCAGAAACGGAGTGCGTGTGGACAATGAGCGGGTCGAAGGCAGGCCGGTTCTTGGCTTCAAAAATCTTCACCACCGCTTTCTCGTCATAGGCGTTTGCCGCCAGCCCGTAAACGGTTTCGGTGGGAATCGCGACCAGGTCGCCTTGGGTTAGAAAGTTTATTGCGCGCTGTAAATCAGTGCCGATGTCTGCCATAGTGCTATGATAATCCTGCAAAGCTACTACGATGTTCTCTGATTTACAGCCGGGAAATCGGTTTTAAGTTTATATTAAGAAAAACAGGCCTAAAACAGAACGCCCCGATTTACAGGCGGGGCGTTCTGTTTTGATAAAAAATTTCATTGTTTAAACCGATACTTTCTGGTAAAGCTTAGCCAAGGTAGCCACGGCATAATCAATCTCTTCGGCGGTGTTGTACTTGCTGAACGAGAAGCGCACGTTGCCGCGCTCCATATCTGAGTTGATGGCGCGCAGCACGTGAGAACCCAAATCTACGCCGCTGGTGCAGGCGCTTCCGCCTGAGGCCGAAATCTTGTTGATGTCCAGATTGAAAAGCAGCATCTCGTTCATCTCAGACACCGGCAAACTTACGTTCAACACCGTGTAAAGGCTTTTGTCGCCCTCGGCGGAAAGGCCGTTGAACTGCACATCGTCAATCTGCTCGCGCAGCTTCACAATCATGCGGTCTTTTAGGCTTTGGATATGCCGATGGTGCTCATCCATGTCGCGGTACGCGATCTCCAGGGCTTTCGCCAGTCCGATGATGCCGTACACGTTCTCGGTGCCGCCACGCATATTCCGCTCCTGCGAGCCGCCTTGGATCAAGGGATGGATTTTCACCGCTGAGTCCACATAAATAAAACCCACGCCTTTAGGTCCGTGGAATTTATGTGCTGAGCCTACCAGGAAGTTTAAGCCCAAAGCCTGCACATCGTGACGGTAATGGCCCATGGTCTGCACCGTGTCTGAGTGGAAGATAGCATCGTACCTCTTGCAGATTTCGGCAATGGCCTGAATATCGTTCAGGTTCCCAATCTCGTTGTTGGCGTGCATCACTGACACAAAGGTGCGCGGCTGCAAGGCCAGCGTTTCTTCCAGGTGCTGCAGATCCAGAACGCCGTTGGCATCTACCTTCAGCAGCGTCAATTCTATTTCGCCATTTTTCTCCAGCATTTCCAAAGAATGCAACACTGCATGGTGCTCTAGTGGAGAAGTGATGGCGTGCTTTATGCCCAGACTTCTTACCGTGCTACTGATAGCCAAGTTATCGGCCTCGGTACCTCCCGAGGTAAAGAACACCTCAGAAGGGGACGCATTGATCAACCCTGCCACTGTTTTGCGGGCGCCTTCAATAGCGGCCCGCACCTGCCTGCCGTGTGCGTGTATAGACGATGGATTTCCGTAGTGCTCCAACATAAAGGGAGCCATTACCTCAAAAACTTCTTTATCGAGGGGCGTAGTAGCCGCATTATCTAAATATACACGCATGATGATTCTTACTTTTTACAACAACAACAGGTGAAACAGGTACGGTTCATAGGAAACCCCTCGGGATGAAATATATTACTTTGTAAGGTACTTTAGATTACGAGTTGTCTGAGATAATCTCTTTGATGTCGCCAATGATCTTGTTAGCCAAATGATCGGCGGTAGAAAGGCTGTCAGACTCTGCGTAAATCCTGATAATAGGTTCCGTGTTAGATTTGCGCAGGTGCACCCATTCTTTGTTGAACTCAATCTTTACGCCGTCAATAGTATTGATGGGCTGTTTGGCGTATTGCTTCTGCACTTTGGCCAACACTGCGTCTACATCAATATCTTTGGTTAACTCTATCTTGTTTTTGGAGATGTAGTAATTAGGATAGTTCGCGCGCAGGCGGGACATTCTAAGGCCAGTTTTGGCTAAGTGCGATAAAAACAGCGCAATCCCCACCAAAGCATCACGGCCGTAGTGCAGCTCTGGATAGATAATACCTCCATTGCCTTCCCCGCCAATGATGGCGTTCTGGGCTTTCATCATGTTCACCACGTTCACCTCACCCACTGCAGCGGCAAAGTATTGCCCGCCGGCTTTCTCGGTTACGTCACGTAAGGCGCGGGTAGAAGAAAGGTTTGACACGGTATTACCAACTTGGTTTTGCAGAACGTAATCTGCCACAGCTACCAAGGTATACTCCTCGCCAAACATGCTGCCATCTTCATTCACCAGCGCCAAACGATCCACATCTGGGTCCACCACAATGCCCAAATCGAAGTTGCCTTTTTCCATCAAACGGGCAATCTCGCCTAAGTTCTCCGGAAGTGGCTCAGGGTTATGGGCAAAATGGCCGGTAGGGTCGCAGTGCAGTTTCTCTACCTGTTGTACTCCAAGGGCTTCTAGCAGCATCGGCACGGCAAACCCTCCGCTGGAGTTCACAGCGTCTACTACTACTTTGAAGTTTTTGGATTTGATCGCCTCTACGTCTACCAAGGGCAGATCCAGAATGGCTTTGATATGTTTCTTCAGGAATTTATCACTTTGAGTGTATTTCCCAAGCTTGGTTACCTCGGCAAACTGGAAAGACTCCTGCTCGGCCAGTTCTAAGACCAGTTTTCCTTCGGCGTCATTAATGAATTCGCCATGTTGGTTCAACAACTTTAAGGCGTTCCATTGCTTTGGATTGTGGCTAGCAGTAAGAATAATTCCGCCGCCGGCTTTTTTGGCAGGTACCGCCATTTCTACCGTAGGGGTGGTAGACAGGCCCAGATCAATCACGTTGATTCCCAACCCTTGCAGGGTAGCGGCTACTAATCTATTCACCATCTCACCCGATAAACGAGCATCACGGCCTATTACAATTGTATCGTTTTGCGTTGTCTGCAGTACCCAAGTGCCAAAAGCAGCCGCAAATTTTACCACATCTACCGGTGTTAGGGCCTCGCCTACTTCTCCTCCAATAGTACCTCTTATTCCTGAAATTGATTTTATAAGTGCCACTGATTCCAAATTTTGAACACGCAAAAGTAGTAAAATAGAAATGATTCAAGGCAAGGAAGCGTACAAAGGTGTGAGGCTCCCTTCCTTAACAGCTCCTCAGGCCTTCAGAAAAGTGGTTTTTCGCAAGCCTTTTCACCCTTTCTAAAGCCATTTACCGGTCTGCTAAAAAGCAATAAGCATACGAAGCCGAAGCAACTAGCATCCTTCTAAAGCACAACTTCTAAAGGGTTCCCTTATCCATGACAGACCTTGTTTTAAGCTTCTTTTTGGCAAAACACTCCTAAATCTGCAAGGAAGAGAAAGCTTTCTTACAGATTGACCTTCTTATCTATTTTGGGGTGAATCTGCTTTTTTGCGCAATAAACGATAACCTAAACGGGTTTTAGGCGTTGTTGCAAAGCAAGAGCCTAAACCGTCTTCATCTCACGGTTCAGCTCTCTGGCTGAGCAAATTTTTTTTTCTCTTCCTTTATGGAATCCTTATCAGGCATGCATCATGGTAGCAAATAAATCGTTCTTCGCGGCGACAAGGTCAAAGCCAGAACGTACCTGTTTAAGGCTCAGAATCCTTAATCTGGCTTAAAAACAGGTTGGCTCAAGTACTTGCACGGTGAAAGTTTAGGATTTGTTGTGCTACTGTTTTAGCATTAAAATGTGCATTGCTCATGAAATGTTATCATTACGTTTATCTTTGTTAAATGGAAACCCCCGTAGTACCCGCTTACACCCGCCAAGCTCAGCTAGCAGCCTTTAACCGTTTGCTGGATATTTTAGATGATTTGCGTGAAAAATGCCCTTGGGATAGGAAACAAACCATGGAAAGCCTGCGGCACCTCACCATTGAGGAAACCTACGAGCTTTCTGAGGCCATTCTCACCCAGGATCTTCCGGAAATCAAAAAGGAGTTAGGCGATGTACTGCTACACCTGGTTTTCTATGCAAAGATTGCTTCTGAACAAGGGGCCTTTGACATTGCAGAGGTGCTTAACGCCCAATGCGACAAACTGGTCTTCCGGCATCCACACATCTACGGTGATACCAAAGCAGATACAGAAGAAGAGGTAAAACAGAATTGGGAAAGTTTAAAACTTAAAGAGGGCAATAAATCGGTCTTAGCTGGCGTTCCTTCATCGCTTCCGTCCATGGTAAAAGCCATGCGTATCCAGGAGAAGGCCCGTGGCGTTGGATTTGATTGGGATGAGCCCTCAAAAGTCTGGGAGAAGGTGGAAGAAGAGTTAGCCGAGTTCAAGGCTGAATTTGACAAACCCCAATTAAGCCAGGAAGACAAAGCCAAGGCAACCGATGAGCTAGGCGATGTTTTCTTCTCTCTCATCAATTTTGCCCGTTTTCTGGACCTCAATCCTGAAGAGGCTTTGGCCAAAACCAACCAAAAGTTTATCCACCGGTTTCAGTACCTTGAAAAAGCAGCAAATGCCCAAGGGAAAAAGCTTAGTGAGATGACTTTGGCCGAAATGGATGTCTATTGGAATGAAGCAAAAACCAAAATTAAGCCCGAGGAGTATTAGCAAATTTCTTAAGTATACCCTAAATTGATTGTACTTTTGCAATAAAATTTCAGGCATTATTTGATTATTTGCGTATAAATCCCTAGGCTTGTATCTAGGTTGCTCTCAAACTAAGATAACTCTCTTGCTCAACAAATGGTTTTAAGGGAATTTTTAAGAGTGAAAGAGCATTTAACTTTTTAACAACCAATTCATTATTAAAAACTAACTCAGTAACACAAACAACTAAACCTAAATTTTTAGAAACAATGGAAAAAAAGAGTGCACCTGCAACTGCAAAACCAGCAAAACAAGAAGGCAAAGCAGGCTCAATGTTCGCAAGCATCGTAATTCCGGTAGCTATCATTGCTGCGGTTTGTATTTATCTGTTTATCCTTGGTAACGGAGCTAACTTTGAAGGTGGCGACAACGCCAACCACCCACTTCCGGGCAACATGCTTGGTCAGGTGTACAAAGGAGGTTTCATCGTACCTATCCTTATCGCGATTAACATTCTGGTAATCACTTTCTCAATTGAGCGTTTCTTAACAATCAACAAAGCAAAAGGTGGTAAAGGCCTTGAGCAATTTGTAAGAAGTGTGCGTCAGAAAATGAATATGAATGACATCAATGGTGCTATCGCTATCTGCGACCAACAAAAAGGATCAGTAGGTAACGTGGTAAAGGCTGGCTTGCTGAAATACCAAGAAATGCACAATGAGCACGGCATGACCAAAGATCAGCGTATCCTGGCAATCCAGAAGGAAATTGAAGAAGCTACTGCTCTTGAATTGCCTATCCTGGAGAAAAACCTGGTAATCATCTCAACGATCGCTTCTATCTCTACTCTGGTAGGTCTGATTGGAACAGTATTGGGTATGATTAAAGCGTTCGCGGCTCTTGCAACTGCAAGTGGTGCTCCAGATGCTACGCAGCTGGCAAACGGTATCTCTGAGGCCTTGATCAACACAGCCCTTGGTATTACTGGTTCTGCAATTGCTATCGTTGCTTACAACTTCTTCACCAGCAAAATTGATGAGTTGACGTACAGCATTGATGAGGCTTCTTACAGCATCATCCAGACGTATGCCGCTCAGCACACTGAAAACAACAGAATCTAATTTGAACTTCTAGCCTAGAAGGAAAAAATGCCTAAAGTAAAAATACATAGAACCTCTCCATCCCTGGACATGACGCCCATGGTGGACTTGGCATTCCTTCTGGTAACGTTCTTCATGCTTATTTCGAAGTTCGCGCCAGAGGAAGTGCTGGTAGTGGATACGCCATCTGCAACAGCGGAAGTTAAAGCTCCAGATGCCAACGTGATTACAATCAGCATTGGTAACGATGAGCGGGTTTTCTTTGGAGTAGATGACAAAAACACTAAACTAAGACTCATTGATAAGATAAGCGAGAAATACGGAGTTGGCTTCACCCAGCAGGAAAAAGATGTTTTCGCATCACTTGCTTCGTTTGGAGTTCCGATTGCTCAACTGAAATCTTATCTGGCTCTTAAACCCGAAGATCAGAAAAAGGTAAACCAACCTGGTATTCCTATTGATTCTGCAAGAAATGAACTAGGTGACTGGGTGCAATTAGCCCGTTACTCTAACCCTCAATCTATTGTGGCTATCAAAGGAGACCAGACGGCAAAGTACCCTATAGCTGAGCGTATAATTGCTATCTTACAAGACAAGAACGTGAACCGTTTCAACCTTGTAACCGATATGGAAGTTAAACCTCGTAACCTATAACGAAAGGGAACCAACATGGCAGAAATACAACAGCAAGGCGGCGACGAGGGTGGTAAGAAACGGGCCAAGAAAGGCTCTACCAAAGTGGACATGACCCCAATGGTGGACCTTGGCTTCTTATTACTTACTTTCTTCGTAATGACCACCACACTGGCAAAACCTCAGATCATGGAGATCAACATGCCAGTAAAACCCAAGAATCAAGAAGAGCAATCAGAGATTAAAGCCTCTAATGCTTTTACTGTTCTTTTGGGATCTGATAATAGAATCTTCTATTATGCAGGCTTACACCAACCCAACCAGAATATCATACCAACCTTACAGGAGTCTGATTGGTCAGCTAAAGGGATTAGAAAAGTATTACTAGAGAAGAAATCTAACCCTAAATTGGTAGTACTGATTAAAGCTGATGAAACTTCTTCTTACAAGAACTTGGTTGATATCTTGGATGAAATGAGTATTACGGGCACACAAAGATATGCCATTGTCGAGCTAGACAATGCAGATGCCACTTTACTTAGAAACGCTGAAAAAGGAGGGGCGCAATAATGGATAATCAACGTTTAGCAACCGCCACACTGGATGATATGGTCTTTGAAGGCCGTAACAAGGAGTATGGTGCGTACATGTTGCGTAAAATTTATACGAAGCATGTTAACCGCGCAATTGTTATTGCCATCATTCTCTTCGTTCTTTTCCTGAGCATTCCATTGATTCAATCAATGTTCAAGGGAGAAGAAGAAGTGTCTGTGGCTCCGGTAGTAAAAGTAGTGGACTTAGCTGCTCCACCTTCCGTGGAGAAAGTGGTTCCACCACCACCACCACCACCAGATGCACCACCGCCCCCACCACCCGTACGTTCAACTGTTAAGTTTACACCTCCGGTTGTAAAGAAAGACGAAGAAGTACGGAAAGAAGAGATTCCGGATGTTAAAGAGCTTCAGAAAACTGATGCTGGTACAGAGACCGTAAAAGGTGACCCAACCGCGCCTCCAACCTTGGAGGGTATTGAAAGCGGTACAGGTCCAGCTGGTCCGGTACAGGAAGTTTTTGAAGACAAGGTATATATTGCGGTAGAGAAAATGCCTGAGTTCCCAGGCGGGATGGCAGCCATGATGAAATACATGGGTGAGAAATTCCGCATTCCATCAGCCGCTCAGCGTGCTGGTGCAGAAGGTAACGTGGTACTTTCTTTCGTAGTGGGCCCAACCGGGGAAATCACCAACATTGAAGTTCTAAAAGGCCTTGGTTATGGTCTTGACGAAGAAGCCGTACGTGTAATCAAAGGGATGCCTAAATGGAGCCCGGGAGAGCAGAACGGCCGTAAAGTATCTGTAAAATATACAGTACCTTACCGCATCGTGATCAAGTAACCAACCTTCTGGTTCTTTCCAATAAAAGCTCCGGAGACAGACATTCAGTTTAGAATGGTTGTCTTCGGAGTTCTTTTTTACCATACCACCCTTATTTCGCGTACTATCTTAGAAGCCAAACAGGTAGAACTATGAACTACTCCAGAAGACCCCAGAGACAACAACAGGAAAGCACTTATGGAAGTATCATGAAGTATGCTTCATTACTTATGGTACTTTTATACTTTGGCTTTGGTTTATACGTTCTGCTTTCTAGTCCGCAGCAAATACCATTTCCAAGAGAGTATAAATATATATTAGGGGGGCTCCTCCTTTTCTACGGAATCATTAGATTTGTGAGAGCGTACCAACAGTATTTCAAAAAAACCGGGCGAAATGAAGAAGATTAATCTTTTAACTTTTCTGTTTACCGCAAGTGTAGCCCTTGCTACTTTTTCTTGCGGTCAGTCTGGCAGCAAAGGAGTGGATACCCCAACCTCTGGAAGTATCAAGATAAGCGTTGATGAGTCCTATGCCCCTATTGTAGATGCGCAGATCCAGACCTTTCAAGGTATTTATAAGTACGCCAAGATACATGCCATGTACAAACCGGAGGTTCAAGTGATCCATGATCTCCTGAATGATACAATCCGCTTTGCCATTATGGCCCGGGAGCTAAATGACCGGGAAAAAGCTGAATTTGAAAAGTTCAAGATTACACCCCGGGTAAATAAAATAGCAGTGGATGGTATTGCCCTTATTCTAAACAAGGAAAACACAGACACAACCCTCACGCTCCAGCAGGTAAGAAGTATCTTTACTGGTAAAACTACTTCCTGGAGCCAACTGGACCCAAATGCTAAATCTGGTAAGATTACCATTGTCTTTGACAACAGCAACTCCAGTACAGCACGGTTTATTCTTGACTCTATCAACCAGAAACAACCGTTACCACCCAACACCTACGCCACTACCTCCAACTCTAACTTGGTGGACTACGTAGCTCAAAACAGAAACGCGATAGGTGTTATTGGGGTGAATTGGATTAGTGACCGTCAAGACAGTACCGCCATTAGCTTCCTGAAGAGAGTGAATGTGGTAGGCATCAGTGCCACTGAGAACCCTGCCTCAGAAGATGATTATATCCAACCATACCAAGGTTATTTGGCCCAAGGAACTTATCCACTACGAAGAGAGGTTTTTATAGTGAGCAAAGAGGCTCGCGCAGGACTTGGCACAGGTTTTGCATCCTTCATTACAGGAGATAAGGGCCAACGAATTATATTAAAATCAGGCTTGGTACCAGCTTCAATGCCAGTACGCATAGTAGGGTTTAGAGAGTAAAATATTAACCAGAGTTTCACTAACACTAACAACCAAACCAAATGATTAAGAACTGGAAGACGTATGGAGTTTTAGCGGCCGCTTTCTTTACAGCCGCTGGAGCCTCAGCACATAACAATGGGCTGCGTTCTGGTAAGATTGAACAGAAACAATTACTAATACAGTCCCCCCAAGAACAACTAGCATTTGCTTCTTACGCTGTACAAGATAATTCTGCCGCCGGCTTGGTGAAACAAGGGAAAGCAGCTCTTGAACAGAACAAAGTAGCAGAAGCGCAACAGCTTTTTGACAAAGCTTTGGCCTTAACTAAGAACAAGGACAACAATATTAAAATCATGATTGGCGAGGCTTATGTTACCTCGGGTGTGAAAGACTTATCACCAGCCATCAAGGTTTTAGAAGAAGCTGTTAGTAAAGATACCAAAAACGCCAACGCATACGTGCTGCTTGGTGATGCTTACCTACACAACAAAACGGTAGATGGCGGTAAAGCAATGGCTAATTATGACAAAGCCCTTGCTGCTGATAGTAAATTTGCAAAAGCTCATTTACGTAAAGGCCAGCTGTACGTACAGTCCCGTAACTTCACGCAAGCAAAAGAAGCGTTAGATGCAGCTGTAGCCGCTGATCCTAACTATGCTCCTACCTACCTTGAGTTGGCAGAACTGTACTACCGTGCAGAGCAGTATCCAAAAAGTTCTGAATACATCAAGAAGTATGTGTCAATGGCAGAAAATACGCCAGAAACACGTGCGAAATACGCTTCTATCCTTTACTTAACGAAGGATTATGCGAATGCCATGACAGAGATTCAATCTGTCTTGAAAAGTGATCCAAATAACATCGCCATGAACCGTTTGTTGGCATACAATTACTATGACACCAAACAGTATGACAAAGCGTTGGAGGCAATTACCGCTTACTTCAACAAGTACGATGAGTCAAAGCGTATCCCGTCTGACTACGAGTACTATGCCAACATCTTAGTGGAAAACAAAAAGCCACAGGAAGCGGTAGCGGTGATTGAGCAAGGTAAAAAACTTGACCCTAAAAATCCGTTATACGATGATTTGTTAGCCAAGCAATATCTGAGCCTTAAAAATTATCCTAAAGCTATTGAGGCCTATAAGTCTAAGTTTGCGACTACGCCTCCATCTAACACAGATTTGTTCTACTATGGCTACGCTCATGAGTTGAATGATGACTTCAAGACGGCGGATAGTGTTTACACCATCATCACCACCAAGAACCCTACATATGCATATGGTCACTTCTGGAGAGCGCGTGTAAATTACAGCTTAGACCCAGAAACCAAAGCAGGCCTTGCGAAACCTCATTATGAGGAATTCATCAAGCTTACTGCTGGTGATAAGGAGAAATACAAAAAAGACCTGATTACTGCCAACAACTACCTTGGTTACTACTATTATCTGAAAAAAGATAAGGCAAACGCAACCAAGCACTGGCAAGAAGTAAAAACATTGGATCCGGCAAACGCTGATGCAACCAATGGTTTGAATGGTCTTAAAGCCATGAAATAAGCTTCTTTAACCTCATAAAAAAAGCTCCCCTTGTCTGTACAAGGGGAGCTTTTTTTATGAGGTTATACTAAAGGTGAAATTTAGGAAAGGCACCTTTACATTATTTCAGGCAAGCCCTGCTTTTAGGTCATTTTACCTAAAACACGCTCAAAACAATATGGGCGAATTTAGCCCTTACCTCTAAGCTGAAAGTACTTACACTAGGCTTGTACCCTATCCTGAAGCACTTTCCCGTATTGACGCCATTTTTCTAAACCTGCTTTAAAATCATCCGGGAGTTCAGATTCAAAGAAAACGAACTCGTGGGAAGTAGGATGGTGGAAGCCTAAGGATTTAGCATGTAACGCTTGCCTGGGAAGTACTTCAAATGTATTCTGGACAAAAGCCTTGTAAGGACCTGTCTGCTGCCCTTTCAAAATCTTATCCCCCCCGTAGGTGGCATCATTAAATAAAGGGTGTCCTAGGTACTTCATATGAGCCCTGATCTGATGGGTCCTGCCTGTCTCTAGGTTGCATTTGATAAGGCTACAGTAGGTAAAGCTTTCTAGAACCTCATAATGGGTTACGGCAGGTTTACCAAACTCCCCATCTGGGTAAACCGCCATTACTTTCCGGTCTTTAGCACTGCGCCCAATATGGCCTACAATAGTTCCTTTGGCTTGCGCCGGAACGCCCCACACCAAAGCATAATACGTTCTTTCAATAGAATGGTCAAAGAACTGTTTTGCCAGGTAGGTCATGGAAAACTCAGTCTTCGCTATCACCAACAGACCGGAGGTATCCTTATCAATCCGATGCACCAAACCCGGTCTTATTTCTCCGTTTCTGGAGGTTGGTAGATTCTGCAGGTAATACACTAATCCGTTCACCAAAGTACCAGACCAATTATTATAGGCCGGATGCACTACCATGCCTGCTGGTTTATTGATCATCATCAGTTCTTCATCCTCATACACTATGTTTAAGGGAATGTTCTCAGGGACAACATCAGTATCTCTGGGAGGATTGGCCAACGTAACGGTAATCACATCCAGAGGCTTTACTTTGTAGCTGGACTTGGTTGGTTTCCCGTTGATCTTAACAGATTCCGCCTTGATAGCATCCTGCAGTTTGTTACGGGTTACGTTAGGCAGACGGTCCATCAGGAACTTATCTAGCCGCAGTAATGCTTGCCCTTTGTCTACCTGGATGCGATGATGTTCATACAGTTCATCAGAATCGGTTTCTGCTACATCATCATACTCGTTTTCTATGCCTTCAGGTAATTGCATGCGTTCTAAGCCTGTTTGCCAAAATATAGCACAAAAATAAAGAGCCGGTAACGATAATCGTCACCGGCTCTTCTAATTTAGGAAGGAGTTAACCTTATTTCTTCTTTTTAACTGGAGCTGCATTTTGTACCGCTGGCTTAGGAGCAGATGCACCTGGTGTGGCAGCAGAAGCAGCAGGAGAACCTTTAGGGGCTGGAGTCACTCCAAGATCTTTCAAAACTAGATCAGTGAAGGTGTTTCCATCCTCTGGACCATACAACAGAGCCTCAGCAGTAAAGATGTGGGTATACCCATTCTCTTTCGCTACTTTGTCAATAGACTTCTGAATCTTGTTCATTACAGGCTCAAGGGCAGCTTGCTCTTTCTTTTGCAAAGAAGCATCAGCGTTACGCTGGAACTCCTCAATAGAAGCTTGTAAAGTAGTCAATTCTTTTTCTCTATCAGCTCTAACCACATCAGTCATGGTAGGGGCACCTTTTTTGTAAACCTCTACTTTCTCCTGATAGGTTTTATATTTGTTCTGAAGCTCCTTCTCCAATTGGCTGCTGTGGGCTTTCAGATCAGACTCAATCTGGCGGCTCTCAGGCAATTGGCTAATGATGTAATTGGCATTGGTATAGCCAACCTTAACTGTTCCTGTCTGTGCGAAAGAAGCTACGCTTACAAGTAAGAAAGCGGCTACCAACAGAGATTTCAATTTGTTCATTGTAAGTTACTTAGTTTGTTTAATTGTTTTTCTTTTTAACTGGGGTTGTTTTACGGGCAGGCACTGGCTTCTTGTTTGTTGGGTTCTCGGAAGTTACAGCCCCTTCTGGGAGCGGAGGCACATCTGCCGGATCATCTACCAAAGCATCGGCCGGACGGGCACCTGCCGTATTCTGCTCTTTAGAAGCCAAGCCTAACTCTTCTAAGACAAATTCTGTGTAATCATGACGCGGATCTGTATACAACATTACCACATCACCAGACTTGTCAAACATGAAGTTGAGCCCGCGTTGCCGAACTATCTTCTCAACTGCTTCAAACAATTGATCCTGAGCAGGTCTAATTAGTTCTTGTCTCCTTTTGAACAAAGAGCCTTCAAAACCGAACATCTTCCGCTGAAACTCCCTCAGTTCTGTTTCTTTGCGGTTCAGTTCTTCTTGACGCTTCACTTTCATGTCAGGAGTCAAGAGAATCTCCTCAGCCTGATAACTCTTTTGCAGCTTCTCTAGTTCCGCTCGCATGCCCTCTATTTCCTTTTGCCAGGCTTGTGATAGCTTTTCTACCTCTGCCTGAGCATTAGCATATGCGGGCATCTTCTGCAAGATAAAACCAGAATCAATATAGCCAAAGCGCTGGGCACTTACCTCTTTCCCTAAGAGAAAGAACAAGCTCATAAATATAAAGCACCCTAACTTCTTCATCCTTCTTAATCTTATCAAATTCTGTTCCAATTATCTGATTTGCTGCCCAATGATGAAGTGGAATTGGCCACCATTTGCACCTGGGTTACCCGGCACGGTGTCAAGTCCCCATCCATAGTCAAAGCCTAGCAAACCAAAGGCTGCCATGAATACCCTGGCTCCTACCCCTACAGAACGATATAGTTTGAATGGATCGTATTCACGATAGTTGCCAAAGTTGTTACCTGCCTCTGCAAAACCAAGAACATACACGGTTGCCGCTGGGTTCAAGGAAACTGGATAACGCAACTCAGCCACATATTTGTTGAAAGCAATACCACCAGCTCCGTTTGGCGAGATACTTTCGTCTTCATACCCTCTCAAGCCCACGTAGTCAGTAGCCACAATGAAAGAGCCACCACCTAAACCTGAACCTCCTAGTTTAAATCGCTCAAACGGCCCGATTTCTCCTTTTGAACTGTAAGTTCCAATAAAGCCGAAGTGAGCCCGGGTGTTCAACACAAGCTTTCCGTCACCACTCAAAGAATGGAACCAGGAAGCATCAAACATCCATTTATGGAACTCAATCCATTGGAAGTTATTAACAGTGCTCTTAAATAAAGAGTAAGGAGGCGTAAATGTCACGTTCAATCCTATAGAAGAACCAGAACGAGTGTAAGTAGGGTTGTCAATGCTAGAACGGGCAAAAGATGTAATGAAAGAAATGTTGTTCGCATCTCTCAATTGATCTGCCTGTGCATAGTTCCCGAAGATGGTGGAGCCGTTGCTCATATTATACCTGAAGTAAGAAAGTGAATTACTTAAGGTAAAGTAGTCATCTGGCCACCGCAATCTTCTTCCCAGGTTCACGCTTGCCCCTGTAATATCAATGAAAGATTCCTGCCTCTGACTGAATTCATCTAACTGGCTATATCTTTGGATAGACTTACTCAAGCTTACGGTTAATGAATTAGGTCTGCGTCCGCCTAACCAAGGTTCGGTAAACGAAAGCGAATAGGACTGATATCTTTTACCGTTAGCCTGGATGTTCAAGGCTAAGCGCTGCCCGTCTCCGGACGGAACCGGTCTCCACTGCTTCCAATCGGTTGCTTTGCGGAGCGAGAAGTTATTCAGTACTAATCCTACCGTCCCTACTGCGCCAAGGCCACCACCCCAACCACCAGACAAGGTGATCTGGTCATTTGGTCTTTCCTCTACCGTATACCGGATATCCACCGTTCCATTTTCAGGATTAGGGATTGGCTCCATTCCTATTTTCTCTGGGTCAAAATAACCTAGGTTGGAAAGCTCCCGCTGTGAACGGATCAAAGCCGATCTGCTAAAGTTCTGCCCAGGCAAGGTGCGTAATTCGCGAAGAATCACGTGATCACTTGTCTTAGTGTTTCCTGTAACCGAAATGCTGTTGATGGTAGCCTGTGACCCCTCGCTCAATCGCATCTCAATGTCAATAGAGTCACCTTCTACCGCCACTTCAACGGGCTCAATCTGGAAGAACAGGTAACCATCATCCATGTAAAGGGAGGTTACGTCATTCCCGTTAGGGTTGTAGTTGAGGCGTTTATCCAGTTCCTCTCTATTATAAACATCTCCCTTGTTTAAGCCCAAAACTCTGGAGAGCATCGCATCATCATACAGGTAGTTTCCGCTCCAGGTGATGTTACGATAAAAGTATCTACGCCCTTCATCTACCACAATCTTGATGCCTATCCGGTCATCACTGATTTTGTAGATAGAGTCAGAGATAATAGCGGCATCCCGGAAACCCTCTGAGTTGTAGAAGTCAAGAAGAAGCTTTTTATCTGCTTCGTATTCGGTTTTGTTAAACTTGGCACCAGTGAAGACTTTGTAGAACTTCTTTTCTTTTGTCTTCTTTAATTGCCGCTTCAGTTTGGTTTCACTGAAAACTTCTTCCTCCTCATTGCCCCAGATACCGGAAATAAAGCCTGCAAATCCTTCTTTTCTGCTCTGACCTGTAGCGGCATTAATTCTCTCAATGTCCAGTTCACCAATGCGTACTTTTTCACCTTTGTCTACTCTGATTTCTAAGGCAACGCTGTTGGCTATTACTGAATCAGGAATTTGCCTGATTACCACTTGGGCATTCAGGTATCCTTTGTCTTGATAAAACTTCTGAACAGTGGTGCGGGTAGAATTTAAAAGAGCATCGGTAACCACTCTTCCTTTGTTTAGGGCGATTGATTTTTGCAGATCCTCAGCTTGCGCTTTTGTGGCTCCTGAGAAATCAAATCTGGATAGGCGAGGACGCTCGGTTAAGAAGAAATCAAGGTAGATGGTGTCTCCTTCAATTCGGGTGGCGCGCACATCAACGCCTCCCAAGATACCCTGATCCCATAGTTTCTGAATAGCTCTGCTGATAGCGTCACCCGGAACGTCAATTTCATCACCTATTCTTAACCCGGTGAGGGAGATTAACGTAGTAGGATCAAGGAACTTGGCACCACTGACCGTGATGCCACCTATCTTGTATTTTTTGGGATTGGCGTAGTCAATGGAGGTAGCCGCATTATTGCCGCCAACCCCTAGTCTGATCTGCGCATTTGCAGTTACACCAGACATCACTAAAAGGCATAACAGCCAAAAGTACTTACTCATTAATGTGCTTTTTGTAATTGTTCGCTCGTCTTTCCGAATCGGCGTTCCCGTCGCTGAAAAGCAAGTATGGCTTCATAAAGATGTTCTTTCCTAAAATCAGGCCACAGCAGATCTGTAATATACAATTCTGTGTAAGCTAATTGCCAAAGCAAGAAGTTACTAATGCGCTGCTCACCACTGGTTCTGATTAATAGCTCTGGGTCTGGCATGCCAGCCGTATTCAAATAACCTTGTATAGTGCTTTCATTGATAGCAGCAGGCTCCAACTCCCCTGCTTTTACCTGTGCCGCTACCTTTTGCATGGCGTTTACCAATTCCCAACGACCACTGTAGCTCAAGGCCAATACCAAAGTCATCCGGGTATTTTGGCTCGTGATTTGGATGGCTTCCTCTAACTGCTTTTTGCAAGCTTGAGGCAATGCCGCCAAATCCCCGATTGACTGCAACCTGATATTATTTTTGTTTAAGGTCTCCGTTTCTTTACGGATTGTACTTACCAACAATTGCATTAGGGCTTCCACTTCATACTTAGGTCTAGACCAATTCTCAGTGGAAAAAGCATACAATGTCAAGTACTGAACACCTAATTCTGCCGCCGCCTCTACGGTTTCACGCACGGCAGTGATGGCGTTTTGGTGGCCAAAAATCCTAAGGTTGCCCTTTTTCTTTGCCCATCTTCCGTTTCCATCCATGATAACGGCAACATGATGGGGCAAATTGCCCATGTCTATCTTTTCCTTCAGGCTCATTAAAAAGAAATTTCAATGCAATTTAGGAAAAGCTTAGCACATTATGCCTATGCTAGTTACGCTTACTGTTTTTACCTGATCCTATAGGACAGTTGATCTTGTAGAATGTATAGGAAAGACTAACGCCATTATAGAAGTAGAGGTCCCTGCTGTTAGGATTCATTACTTGCTCGTTCTGATCAATAAGATTATCAAAAGCATCAGTGAACAAAACTCTTACCCCTGCCTCAAAGCCCAAGTTCCAATGTTCTGAAAGCGCATATTTCACTCCGGCCCCTACAGGAACAGCCAAAGCGTAGCGGGTACCATACTTTTGTTGATTATCAGTATCAGTTGGATAGATAATTTCAGGTGTTATGGCTGTGGTTTTATTGTTATAGACCAAACCGGCAACACTTAAAGTGAAATAAGGAGTCCACCTTACGTTGCGTCTGAAATCATAATAATCCAGAAAATTATAGTCTATTCCGCCACTCAGCTCTAGGAAACTGGTGTTAACAGTTGCTCGTCTATACATGGACAATGGCAACTCTCTAGCAAGAAATGAAGGGTTTTCAGTAAAGTCTTCGTCTTCTGCTTTCACCCGGCCAATGAGCAAACTAGCCTTCCAAGCCAAAGCATTGGAGATATCCTTTTTATAAAACAGGTTGAGCGCAGGTCTATTACTTCTAAAACGGTACCTAGGAGCTATATCTCCTTTATAGACTACTCCTCCAATGCCGATGCCAAGCTCACTTGTTGTTCTTGGCTGCCCTGTTTGATACTGTGCGGCAGCAGGTAATACAAAAAAAACACTCCCTATTTGTACCAAGGTGCAAATAAGGAGTGTGCGTACTGTTTTTAAAATCATTTACTCAAAATCAGAAGGTGTTTCCGTATTAACGGAATTTAGGTCCTCTTCGTGTCGGAGCTAGGATATAATTTAAAGAAAAACCTGTAGTGATGTACCAGTCATCATCAGAAGTATCACCTCTCTGGTCACCTTTACGTCCGTAGCCAGGGATGTTTCTATAACCATTTGCATCGGTTTGAACACCGTAATTGCCAGCTCTTGAATTGTCAGCACTTCTGTCAGACAAAATAGCAGCAGCTTCGCTTAAGTCACCTTTATCAGCGTAAGAAGTACTTACATCGTCTAAGTAGTCAGTGAAGGTTTTACGCCAAGTGATCTCAAATCCAAGATCCCAGCTTCTGGCAAGTTTGTATTTAACACCAAATCCGAAAGGAATGGCAAATTGAATCTTTTTGTAAGGATCTGGATAGCCTTCTTCGTTTGAATACTGGCCTTCAGTTCCAAGAGGCTGTAACTCATACCAACCAGCTGCCAAACGAGAATCTGTTCCGTCATAATATGCTTTAGGGTTATGATGCATTACAGCTACACCCACGAAAGCATAAGGTGTGAAATCAGGACGGCGTAAATAAGTTCTGCGGTTCTCGAACAAGTCAATGATACCATGTACGCTTAATTCCTTGATGTCATTTCTGAAGCTCAAGTTACGCTTGAATCTTGGCTCGTTCTCTGGTTCTGAGAAATCTGCACTTTTGCTATCATCACCAGTGATTCTTCCCCATGAAAGAGCGGCACGTCCGGAAATTCTGGGAGTGAATTTGCGAGTGAAGTGTACTGATACACTTGGACGGGTAGAGTTAAGACGTAAGCTTGTGAAATCAGATTCAGGAGTTACATCGCCAAAATAGTTCATGGCGTTCAAACTGATCCCCACACTGTTGTAAAGATTTCTCCTACTAAAACGCTGTGCTTCTGCCTGGGGGGCAGTAGCCATAAAGAGAACAAACAAAATTAAAGAAGTAGAGAAAAATTTTTTCATGCCATCAACTATTACTGTATTTACTTTTAATTGCAAAGCGCATTTGCCGTGCAGTGGACAAAATTATACCTTTTTTTATTACAACAAAGAGGTATATAGGACTTTTTTATATTTAACTTTTATTTAACCATTCCTTTGATCAAGTCCCCAATGCATTTTTGTTCTCAGGGTTGTTAGAAAATTCACATGATTTAACTTCACAAGCCTTGCATTGAAGTCTTCCCGCCTAACCGCTAACTGAATGGAAGCATCTACTGGCTTTGACCTGGAATCCAAGGATACTAGGTATCTGGTGCTTCTTCCCTCAATCTCAAAAGAAATAACACTCTTATCTGAGACAACCAGTGGGCGTACATTCAAATTATGAGGGCATACGGGAGAGATTACAAAATTGTTTGTTTGGGGCATCATCACCGGCCCTCCACAGGAAAGCGAATACCCGGTAGACCCGGTAGGTGTTGCCACTATCAGGCCGTCTGCCCAATAAGAATTTAAATATTCCCCGTCGATGTACGTATGAACCGCAATCATGGAGGAAGTATCTCGCTTTAAAATTGAAAATTCATTCAATCCAAAGTTTTTGCCATCAAACACCTCCTGATCACTGTCCAAATGGATGAGCGACCTATCTTCCAGGGTGAAATGCCCTTTTAACAGGGAATCGACCGCCATTTCTAAGTGGGCATAAGGCACTGAAGCCAAGAACCCCAGCCGTCCCATGTTGATGCCCATAATAGGAATTTGCAAAGCTCCCACATAGGTGACTGCATCCAGCAAAGTACCGTCACCGCCCAAGCTAAGCATGTAATTGACATCCCGCAGGCTGGTATCACGGGTAAATACATCTGCTTGGGAAGGTATTGGGGTAAAGGGCGCCAACGATTCTACAAAATGATCGGCCACTGTTACCTGTACCCCCTGCTGAACCAATAAATCTAATAGTCGGCGCACAAAAGGAATCACTTCCTCTTTCACAGGTTTACCAACTATTGCTATTTTCATGACAGGGTCTGCTCAAAGATATTGTAAAACATTCAATATCAAGACAAATATATAGGGTGTTTAACTATATATAAAATTTAAATATTCAAATACCTGAGAAGCATATCCAACCGGTCCTGGTCCTCTGGCGCGCTGGAAGTATCCTGAAACTGAGCCGTTATTTTATAACCAAATCGTTCCAGGGTAGCCACAATACGAGTTAAATCCATAGTGTTTATCTTCAAGGTAAGTTTGATTTTGAAGATATCAGCCTCGTCTGGAGAGACGTTGGCGCTCAGAATCTTGGCATTATTTGATTCTACCAACCGGCTGATTTCACTTAAGGAATAATCCCGCTCGGCCATGCAAAGCACCAGAATTCCGCCTTGTCCCTGGATGGCAGACATCTGCCCGAAAGCAGAGATGGTGTCATTGACGGTGATAACGCCCAAATATTCTTGCAAATCATCCAGTACTGGCACCACCTGCACTTTGTTTTTAATGGCTAGTTCCATCACATTGTAAAAGTGCTGGTTCTGCTGCACATGTACGTGCTCAAAATCAAAGGGTATGTTTTCCAGAACCATCTCTGGGTTTTTGGCCTCCATCACATTCTCCTCTGTGACAAGCCCCAAGTATTTCCGGTTCTTAACTACAGGGAGTTGGTTCAACCTGAACTCATCCATCCAACGCACGGCTTTTTCACCGGTGTCAGAGAGTTTGAGGGGTGGCACCATCTGGTTTATCAGTTCTTCAGCTATCATAGGCAGCAGTCTTTAACAGGAATTCCTCTAAGATACTGTTAAAGGCCTCCGGATGTTCCATCATAGGTGCATGGCAGCAATGGTCTATGAAACGAAGCTCAGAATTATGGATCAATCTATTAAACTCATGCGCTACCATAGGCGGCGTAATAGTATCATTCAGCCCCCAGATCAGGAGCGTGGGAGCTTTGATGCCTCCTAAGTCTTTTCCCAGATTGTTCCGCTGTGCCGACTTAGCAATGGAGATGATTCGGAGAACTTTTGGATTACTGTTGGTAATATCAAACACCTCATCTACCAGCTCTGGAGTGGCTACCGCAGGGTCATAGAAGGTGTACTCAATGCGCTCTTTTACAAAGTCATAGTTTCCACGCTTAGGGAAAGAACCTCCCATGGAGTCCTCAAACAGGCCAGAGCTGCCCGTCAACACCAGGCGTTTCACGTACTCGGGGCGCTTCAAGGCAAACTCCAGGGCTACGTGTCCGCCTAGGGAATTTCCCAGCAGCGTTAAGTCAGTTAACTTTTTATGCGAAACGAACTCCTCCACGAACTCTACCAAGCCAGGCACGCTGGCTTGGGGCAACGGCATCTCATACAAAGGCATGAGCGGAATAACCACACGGTAGTTTTGATGGAAATAGGAGACCACTCCCTGCCAGTTACTAAGCGCACCAAACAGACCATGCAAGAGCAAAAGCACTTCGCCTTCCCCTTCATCTATGTATTCAAACCCGCCTTCCTTCTTGATTTCCAAGTTCATGTGAGAAAATCGCTTGTATTGATAGTAAGTAGAAACTAGTATAGAGATGTAATATTAGCAATATTCACCCAATTTCTGAGCATCTCCAGCCCATGTTGGGTTAATGCCGCCTCCGGATGAAACTGCAGGGCGTACAGCGGCAAGTGTGCGTGCCGGAAAGCCATCAACTCTCCTTGAGCGGTTTGTGCCAAAGGAACCAGGTCTGCCGGCGACTCCTGCACCACCAAAGAATGGTAACGCACAACCGGTATCTTGGAGGGAAGCCCCGCAAAAATAGGATCGGGTACGCAGGTGATCTCCGAGATCTTGCCGTGCATAGGCCTGAGCCCTTTCTCCACTTTAGCCCCAAAAAACTGCCCCATTGCCTGGTGCCCCAGACAAATACCCAACATAGGCAAGCGGTCATGGTAATAGTCAATGACCAAAGGCATCACCCCTGCTTTCTCGGGTGTACCTGGGCCCGGCGACAAGACAATTCCCTTTAGGGGCATGGCTTGAAGCTCCGCTAAAGGGACATCGTTCCGGCGCACCTCTACCTCTACGCCCAGTTGGCGAAAATAGTCATAGAGGTTATAGGTAAAGGAATCAAAGTTATCTAGCAGCAGTAGCACAGAGAAGAAAACGCAGAGAAGTAAAAAAGGATATTCCAGCTTTAGGCCTGCTTTCAAGAAAACAGGCTTAAAGCTGGAATGAACATGTATTAGCTGGGTTAAAGCCGAGCAACAGTTGTATGCTTTTCAGCCGCTTTGGGGTTACATCCGGCAAAGAAGGCCAAAAACAAAAATCAGGATCTCCACCTTGGCTTAACTAAAAGACTCCAGAGCTTCACGCCCGAACGGGATAATCCATTGCACAAAGGCCCAGGCATTGGGAGCGGCATCTAGGTAGTACGGGTACACCTCTGATTCACGCACGGTTTGCAGCGCAACATCCAAGCCTGTAGCATTGGCGAAGTACACCAACAAACAGATTGCAAAGGCCCATTTGGCGGCGCCAATCAAGGCTCCTACCACATTATCTATTAAGCCCAATGGGGTGAGATGTACGCCTTTTTTGATAATCATGCCAATAGCCCGTACCGCAAACCCGATGCCTATAAACACCAGCAGAAAGGGAAGAAACGGCAGGAAACCAGCTTTGTCGCCTAGCCACTCATGGATAGGCGGTGTCACCAGCCCCACTAACTTCATCCCAAAGACGGTGATGATCACGAAAGAGGCCAGGGACGCAATCTCCAGCACCAAGCCTTTGAAGAACCCTTTGAAGGCCCCGTAGGCCACTGGCAAAAGCAAAAAAAGGTCAAACGTACTCACCCTAGGAGAAGCTTAGGCGTTGGTGTTATTTAGGAGCGCGTTCACAGCATTAGAGATAGCCCGGCCATCGGCTTGGCCCGCCAACTCACGGGAAGCAACCCCCATCACCTTACCCATGTCAGAAGGCCCCAAGGCACCTACCCGCTGGATGATCTCTAACAGGCGCTCACGCAGATCACCCTCGTCTAACTGCTGCGGCAGGAACTCCTCAATAATCGCCAGCTCGGCCATCTCAATCTCTTCCAAGTCATGACGAGACTGGTTGCGGTAAACTTCGGCAGACTCACGGCGCTGTTTGGCGGCTTTGGTCAACAGTTTCAGCTCGGTGTCTGGGGTAAGGGCCGTAACACCACCTTTCTCGGTTTCGGCTAATAAAATCTGTGACTTGATGCCACGCAACGCTTGCAGACGCGTCTTATCCTTGGCCAACATGGCTTGTTTGATGCCGGCTTCTACTTTTTCTTTCAGGCTCATAGTTTATTATTAGTAAAGGTGCCAACGCACCGGGGTCAGAAATCAATTAGGAAAGTGACGTCAAGTTTCTTTTATCTTTGCCCATCTAAAGCAGAAACGCTAACGTTAAGACAAACATGACCAAACTGAGCGTAAATATAAATAAAATAGCCACGCTACGGAATGCACGCGGCGGCAACCGACCCAATGTGGTGCAAACGGCTTTGGATTGCGAGCGCTTCGGGGCACAGGGTATCACCGTGCACCCGCGGCCTGATGAGCGGCACATCCGGTTTCAGGATGTATACGATCTCAAACAGGTAGTGACCACTGAGTTTAATATAGAAGGGAACCCTACCCCCGACTTCATCAAACTGGTGCTGGCGGTGAAGCCTGAGCAAGTGACCCTGGTACCTGATGCCCCCGATGCTATCACCTCTAACGCTGGTTGGGATACCCTTACCCACAAAGACTTTCTGGTAGACGTCATCGCGCAGTTCAAGGCCGAAGGAATCAGGACCTCCATCTTTGTAGACCCTGTCAACGCGCAGGTGGAAGGCGCGGCCCTCACCGGCACAGATCGCATAGAGCTCTACACCGAGGCCTACGCCCATGAATACCTGTCTAACCGTGAAGCAGCCGTAAAACCCTACGCCGAGGCGGCCCGCGTAGCCCAAGAAGTAGGTTTGGGCTTGAATGCCGGCCATGACCTGGACCTGGACAACCTTCGCTACCTCAGAGAACAGCTGCCCAACTTAGATGAAGTATCTATTGGCCACGCGCTTATCTGCGATGCTTTATACTATGGCCTTGAGAATACCATTCAGTTGTATTTGCGCCAATTAAACTTCTAATGCGGCAAGTACCGTTTCAGGCCCGTTTTCTGAAAAGCAGCTTCAAATCCTGCAGACTATGTTAGGCGTGTTGCTGAAGATCACCGCGTTGATTATTGCGGCGCATTACGGGGTGCGGTTCTTCAGTTGGCTTTTCCAGAAGCAGCAACGGGTGTTTTTCCTCTCGCCCATGCGGCAATTCAAAATGGTGTTCTGGTCTTTGCTGAGTTTCTGGTTGGGTGGCACTATGTTAGGGATGCTGCTGCGGGACCAGAACGTCACGGCGCTGGAAAGAGGCATTGTTATTGGGCTAGGTACGGTGCTGTTTTTGTTTGCGCTGCCAACGCTGTTGGTTCATTTTCAGTACTGGCGCCATGAACGAGAAAATGCGTTGGAATTGGAAAAGCAAACCAATTCGGCCCTGCTTTTGCAACCCAGCGGCCGGTATCTACTGGACCAGCAGCACATCAGAGAAATCACGCAGACCCGCTGTCTGTCTAAGCGTTTTTTCTGGAGCCCGTACCAGTATCTCACCCTCTCCCTTACCAATGGGCAGCAAGTGAAGATCACATCCCTATTGATAGACTTAGAGCAACTAAAGGCGCTTTGGCCGCGGGTGCCGATCCAAACCAAAACGAAATGGGTCTGTTTTCTGTAAAATAGGCCAGAAACCTACCATCGCACTCAACCTCTCCAGACTATGGAATTAAATTATAAAATTCTAGGCGAAGGCCAACCGTTGCTTATCTTACACGGCCTTTTCGGTACGCTGGACAACTGGCAAACCTTAGGCCGCGAGTTCTCCAAAACGTTCCAGGTGTATTTGATAGACCTGCGCAACCATGGCCGGTCACCGCATACCCCAGAGTTCAGCTACCAACTCATGACCGATGACCTGCTGGAGTTCATTGAGCAGCACAACCTGCAGAATGCCTTCATCATTGGGCACTCCATGGGTGGCAAGGTGGCCATGAACTTCGCGCTGCAGCACCCAGACAAGCTATCCAAATTACTGGTTGCCGATATCGCTCCCAAAGCCTATCCGCCGCACCATGATGACATCATTGCCGGATTCCGTTCCATTGATTTGAACACCATCCAGAACCGTCAGGAAGCGGATGACCAGTTAGCTCAGAAGGTAGAGGATTTCGGTACCCGTATGTTCCTGCTTAAGAACCTATACCGCAAAGAAGACAACAGCTTTGGCTGGCGCCTGAACCTGGATGCCATTGAGTTGAACCTGGACAAAATCCTGGGTAACATTGAGTCTGAGGTGCCTTTCACCAAGCCTACCTTGTTTCTGCGCGGCGGCAATTCACGCTACATCAAACCAGAGCAGGACCTAGCTCAGATTCAGACACTGTTCCCAAGTGCCACCATAGAAACCATTGAGAATGCCGGCCATTGGCTACATGCCGAGCAACCGCAGGAGTTTTACCGCTTAACTATGCAGTTTCTGCAGGCATAAGTCCCCCTTTAATCAAACATATAGCAAAGTTCCTATACAAGTCGGCTTTGCTTTCCAATTAGAAGTTTCGTCATGAGTACTCCCGCCAAAGGCACTCTCTTCCTTATCCCTACCGTTTTGGCCGAGGACACGGCAGCAGCTGTCATTTGCCGGCAGGTGGCCGAAGTATCAGCGCAGTTGAAGTACTTTCTGGTAGAGAATGCCCGTACGGCCCGGCGGTACATCAAGTTCATTGCGCCCTCTCAGACCATAGAAGAACTGCAGATCACGGTCATTGACAAGAATTCTTCTGATGCCGAGTTGACGGCTGCCCTGAAGCCTTTGCTGGCGGGACAAGATGCCGGTGTGATCTCCGAGGCAGGTTGCCCCGGTGTGGCTGACCCAGGGGCTGAGTTGGCCCGGTTGGCTCATCAGCATGGCGTTAAGGTGGTTCCGTTAGTAGGCCCCTCGGCAATTTTGATGGGGTTGATGGCCTCGGGGTTCAATGGCCAGTCTTTCGCTTTCCACGGGTATCTGCCCATTGAGAAACGAGATCGTATTCAGGCATTGAAAGCTTTGGAGAAGGAGATGGTGCAGAAAGACCAGACTCAGATCTTTATGGAGACGCCCTATCGCAACAAGCAGATGATAGACGATTTGCTACAGCACTTGAGCAAAGACACGAAACTCTGCATTGCGGCGAATATCACAGGCCCCAATGAGTTCATCAAAACCCTGCGCGTTGCGGATTGGAAGGACAAAGTTCCGGACCTGCACAAACAACCCGCCGTCTTCCTGATTTATAGACGCTAAAAACAAAGAAAGGCAACTATAAAGGATTACTTCAAAGGCGTTTAAGGTCTAATTTTCAGAAATCAGACCTTAAACGCCTTTCTTATTTAGGCATAAGCCACCCTTGCGGATTGAGGTTGGTTTGGTTTTTCCAGATCTGGAATTGGAGTTCAGAGGTTCCCTCGGCATCGGTGTACACAGTCCCGATGGTCTGTTTGGTGGAAATCTCCTGGCCCTCGGTTACGCTTACCGTCCGGAGCTTGGCGTAGACGGTAAAATACTCGCCGTGCTGCACCATCACAATGTTGTTCATTCCCGGAATAGTCTGTACCGCCAATACTTTCCCGCCAAAGATGGCCCTCACCCGTTCATTGGCTCCGGTCTGGATATCAATTCCGCGGTTTTCTACCACCACACCTTTCAACACGGGGTGTGCCTGCCGCCCGAAACGCTGGGAAATAAACCCGCGTTCCACTGGCCAGGAGAAACGTCCCTTGTTTCCGGCGAAGTTAGAGGACAAGGCAGCGGCTTCTGGGGTAAGGGTTACGCGGTCGGTTCTGGAGACAGTTTCTTTAGTCTTGGCGGGAGCGCTGGCAGTTGCTGCTGGTTCTGGGGCAGGTTTTCCTGCGGCAGCGGCGGCACGTGCGGCGGCAGCGGCTTCGCGGGCTGCCTTTGCTCTCGCGGCAGCCTCAGCGGCACGGGCCGCCCGGGCAATCTCCTCCCGTACGCGGTCGGCGATCAATCTATTCAGCTGCTGTACCGCTTTTTGGCGTTGCTCTACCTCCTGCTTTAAAGATTGCTCCTGCTGGCTCAGTTGTTGAATCACCTGGTCTTGTTGGTCGTGCATGGAGAGCAGGTTCTTGTTCTCGTTTAACTGCACGTGTAACAGACTTCGCTTTTGTTGCTTTTGGGAGGTTAGCGTATTCAGTTGCTGGTTTAGGTTCTGCCTTACCGATTCTATAGCGGCAGCCTGTTTTTTGCGGGCCTCTGTGTACTGGCGTAGGTAACTCATGCGCCGCATCATCTGGTTAAAAGACTCTGAGGCGAACAGAAACATGAGCTTATTGTAGCTGTTGGCCGTTTTGGAAGCGGCGTAGATCAGGCGGGCATATTCTTTCTTCAGCCGCTCCAGATCGGTTTTGGCGTCGGCTACTTTTTCCTCAGTGGTACGTAGGTCGCGGTTGAGGTAAGTAATTTCAGACGAGATGTTTTTGATCACCCCGGTCTGCACCGTGATTTTTTCCTTAATCACGTTGAGCTGTCCCAGAGAAGCTTGCTTCTTTTGGGCGGTCTGCTCCAGAATGCGGTTGGCCTCCTGAATACGCTTGAGGTTCGCGTTCTTTTCGCGCTCTAGCTGCGCTTTGCTTTTTACCGGAGCTTTTTTAGTGGTAGTCCTTTTTGTAGTAGATTTAGAAGGGGTACGGGTAGTTGTTTTCTGCTGAGCCTCAGCAGAATTGAACCCAATCAAGAAAAAGAATAAAAAAAGATAAAGTAGCCCCGCCCTATTTACGTTCATAGTTCGAAGGTACTGAAAAAGGGAAATCTAGGGAAGTTTCAGACGTAGAAACCTGTCTGTGCTTCACTGCCACTACCGTGGTTTTGCCTGTGTTCCCCTCTGGCTGCTGAATGGAGAGCAGCACGGCCATGGCAAAAGGTTTTCCGTTCAGATCCTCAAAATCCTGGTAATCTACGGTCATGTAATCCTTGGTCTGCAAGTTGCGCACCTCGGTGCGTTTCAGCTTGAACTTAGTGGTGTCCACAAACTGGTCTATCTGCAGGTTGGTACGCAGGGTGCGAAGATGTTGTACTGGCCCCTCCAACTCCAACTTTTCCCGCCCGTTTTCACCGGCCACAAAATTCCCGATTAAAAGGTCCTGCAGGGTTTTAAAATCGACATCTACGTTATAGCGTTGGCGCAGCATGTCATAGGAACCTACCAGATACTCGTCTTTAAGCCTGTTCACAACATAGACCGAGTCTGGGGTCACTTTCAGTCGGGCCGCCTCAAAACCCAACGCCTGCACCGAAGCCCAGATTACTTCGTTTTTCTTCATGCGAAGCGTTAGGTTCGCATTGATTTTGGTGTTCTCACTCTGCACTTTCCCCTTGGCTGAGAAGAAAGTGTAATCTGTGTTGACTACGTTTACTTTGTTTATGTTTTCCGGGGCTACTGCACCAGATGCGCCGGGCGTTGTTTTTTTCTGACATCCTACTAAAACCAGAAAACTCAATCCCAACACGTATATATAGCTTTTACTATTCATAAAGTTTCTTGTCTTTTATCTTTTTGCTGATGCCCTCTGAGGCACCGCCCACCTGGTTTGCGCGTACCCATTGTTTTAAGGCTAAGTCACGCTGACCCAGCTGGTAGAGCACATCGCCGTAGTGTTCAATGATGGTGGCGTCTGAGGAGACTGCCACGGCCTTTTCCAGGAGCTTCCTCGCTTCCTGGTAATCTTTTAATTTGTACAGCACCCATGCATACGTATCTAAGTAGGTAGGATTGTCTGGGTACTGCGCCACTAACGTACTAGCCAGGGCTTTTGCCTTTGCCAGGTTCTGCCCTCTGATAGAGAGAAAGTAGCTGTAGTTATTGAGCGCGTGCGGGTTGTTAGGCTCTACCGCCAGAACTGCCTCATAGGCCTGGTCTGAAAGCGCGTACTGTTCCAGTGAATGGTAAGCATCACCCAACTGCAGGTTGAACTGCATCTGCAACTCCTGGTTATTACCGGCCAACCGCCGCCCGTACTCCAATGACTTTGTGGCCTTTGGGTAATTTTTGTTGATGAGGTGGGCTGTCCCGTTATAGAACCAGAACATCGGCTGATTGGGGAAGAACTCCAACGCGCGCTCAGAATGCAGGATAAGAGAGTCGTTTTGGTTCATCTCCCCGTCCAGTAACACAATCTGCTGCCAGATCTTGAAGTGTCCTGGGTCCAAGGCTACGGCTTTCACGTAGCTGTCGCGGGCTGGTAATTTCCGGCCGGCGTTCACGTAGATGTCACCGGCTACAGCAAAAGCTTTGGCCTCCCGGGGGTGGGCACGGGTGGTGAGTTCTGCCAGTTTAATGGCTTGGTTGGCTACCTTCTCATTAGGTAACCGCCGGATGTAGTCCACCAGAATCTTCACCTTGGAATCGATGTCCAGGCTAGGATTCCCGAAGGCTAGTTCCAATTGGGCATCGGCCTCAACGGTTTTGCCTTGCTGTTGCAGCAAATCAGCGAGCATCAGGCGACCATAGGCGTTATCGGGGGCCACGCTCAAGGCTCTCTGGGCCATTTTCACGGCCTCAGCAATCTTCTTATTGGCAGCTAGAATCTCGGCCTGGGCCAAAAGGTAGCGCACCTCCTCGGGTTTAGAGGCAATCAGGTTCTCGCCTTCCTGCAGGGCCTTTACCAGGTTATTCTGCTTTAGGTAAATCTGTTGCTTCTTAAAGGAGATTTCCTCGATTAGCCCGTATTTTTCTTCAATCTGCCCTAAAGTGCGTAGGGCATCATCTAACCTGTTCTTGGTCAAATAAAGGTCAGTCAGGCTAAAGAGATATTGTTCTGTGTTGGGCAGTTCCTGCGTGAGACGGCTGTAAACTTTGATGGCGTCTTCATACTGCTGCTGGTTTGTGTAAATCTGTGCCAGCAGCAAATGATAATAAGGGTTTTTAGGATCCAGCTCCAAGGCCGCTTTAGCGAAGGGGTGTGCACCCCGTACATTGCCCAGGAGCAGGCTGGTTTCGGCCAGTTTATAGTTAACGGCCGCATTGTTGGGGCTGATAGCATATGCCCGCTGGAACCGATCTAACGCTTTGTTATACTCTTCCAGCAGGAAGAACTTCATGCCTTCCAGAAAATAGGACTCACTTAGCTGCTGCTCCTGCGGGCTAAGGGCAAGAGGAGGGGCAACCGCTACCTGAGGAGCGGTGTTCTTCTCTTTTTTGCGCTCAGATTGGGCGTAGCATTTCTCACCTGCCACCACCATTCCGCACAAAGCAGCCACTATCGTGAGTCCTCTCTTCAGCATAAAATTAAATTTCCTGTCTAGCCACGCAGGGTATTGTAGTCACCTAAGCTCAGGTCTGAAGGTATTCCTTCGTATACAACGTAATTGCCTACCATTGAGTTAGCTATATGCGCATGGTTTACCTTGCTGCTCTCTTGCACAATGGAGTTGCTAATTACTGAACCAGTTACCTGGGTGTTGTTACCAATGGAAACGTGCGGACCAACAACTGAATTGTTCAGAACCACGTTTTCTCCCAAATAAACTGGCGGAATGATCACTGAATTGTTCAGTTGGGCAGTGTTAGACACCAAGCCTTCTTCGTCCTGGATGTACTCCAAGTAACGCTGGTTAGTAAATACGGTAGAGTCTTTGTTTCCGCAGTCAAGCCACTCAGAGATCTGGCCCGGGATGAACACTGATCCTTTGCTCTTCATGTTCTCCAGAGCGTTGGTGATCTGGTATTCGCCTTTGTCTTTGATGTCGTTATCCAACAAGTACTGCAACTCGCTGCGCAGGTACTCGCCGTCTTTGAAGTAGTAGATACCAATGATGGCCAGGTCAGACACAAACTCCTGTGGTTTCTCCACAAACTCGGTGATATGCCCTTGCTCGTTCAGTTTTACCACGCCAAACGGACGCGGGTCTTCTACTTTCTGAACCCAGATGGTTCCTTCGGCGGAGGTATCCAGTTTAAAGTCTGCTTTAAACAAAGTATCGGCGAAGGCTACTACTACGTTGCCTTTCAAGGCGCTTTGGGCGCAAAGGATGGCGTGGGCAGTACCCAACGGCTGATCCTGGTAATGGATTGTACCTACGGCTCCAACTGACTCGGCTATCTTCAATAGCTTCGCCTCTACCTCAGCCCCAAACCTTCCGATAATGAAGGCTACTTCTTCAATGGGTTCCTGGCACACCTTGGCTATGTCTTCCACCAACCGCTGTACAATTGGTTTCCCTGCGATAGGAATTAAAGGTTTAGGAACAGTAAGGGTGTGTGGGCGCATCCGTTTGCCCATGCCGGCCATTGGTACAATGATTCTCATAGTGTGTCTTAAAAAGGTTGCTTAAGTAAGGCCTACCTACGGGTTTTTCTAATTTTGGATATATATACTTTCCGTTTTCAGGCTATTTCCTCGAAAATATAGTAAAAACCGAGGATATTTTTAATCTATTGTTTCCCGGTACTTCCGTAGCCGCCGGCACCCCGCTGGGTTTCGGTCAGTTCTTCTACTGCTTGCCACACCACGCGCTCATAGCGGGCCACCACCATTTGGGCGATGCGCTCTCCATCCTCTACCACGAAATCAGTATCTGACAGGTTTACCAGCAGCACCTTGATCTCACCCCGGTAATCGGCGTCTATGGTGCCAGGGCTGTTCACGATGGAAATACCGTGCTTAAAAGCCAGCCCGCTACGGGGTCTGATCTGCGCCTCGTGTCCTTCGGGGAGTTCAATGGAAAGCCCCGTAGGGATGAGGGTTCGCTGTAAGGGTTTTAAGGTCACAGGAGTCTCCAGATTAGCCCGCAGGTCTAGTCCGGCAGAGTGTTCTGTGGCATAGGCAGGCAGCGGGTGCTTACCCAGGTTAATCACTTTAACAGGTAATGTGGTAGTCATAGACAGCTAATATAAGGAATTATCTATTTATCTGCCGCTGCATGGGCTTTTCTACCACCCACACCACGGCCACAAATACAAGGCACAAACCAATGTGGTACACCTGGCGCAGCCAGAAGTTGTCTAGATCCCAGGCAAACGCCAGCCAGATCAGAGAGGAGGCCAATAACAAATAGCCAAAGATGGCTTTGACTGGATACGGTACCGGGAAATACTTCTGTCCGATCACGTAACACACCACTGACATGGTAAAGTAGCAGAGAAAAGCGGCAATGGCACTGCCCATATAGCCTAGCACCGGAATAAGCAGATAATTAGCCACCACCGTTACGATGGCCCCAAAGATGGTGATATAAGTCCCATACTGCGTTTTATCGGTCAATTTGAACCAGACAGTGAGGTTGTAGTAGACGCCATTAAACAAGTATGCCAACAAAAGAATAGGTACTATCTCCATCCCAGTGCGGTACTCTGCCTGCCCCAGGAAATATTGAAAGATGTCTAGGTTGGCACTAATACCTAGATACGCCAGAGCGCACACAATAACAAACCAACGCATGACCACCGCAAACGTGGCCGGCGAGTTCTTGTCCTGCGACTGCGAGAAGAAGAACGGCTCCGCCGAATACCGGAATGCCTGGATCATGAGACTCATCATGATTGCCAACTTATAGGTAGCCCCAAATACGCCCACAGCCTGCTTATTGGTCACCCCTGGATAAAAGCCTTCTGGTAGCCAGTGCTCTAACATAACTCTAGAGAGCATCTCATTAGTTGCTCCAGCCAGGCCCATGATCAGAATAGGGAAAGCGTACTCCACCATGGGCTTCATTTCGCCAAGATTCAACTTGAATCGGAAGTCAGAGAACTCTCGCCAGAGCATGGGAATAAACAGTAAGTTGGCAACCATGTTCACCAGGAAAATATAACCCACCCCAAGATCAGGGTTGTAAATAACTTCCACCACTGGGCGTAGTTCGGGTAGGTAATTGCCTTCATATACCTGTTGGCAAAAAACCAAAAAGAATAAATTTCCGGCAATCACCAGAAAGATGTTGGTAAGCCTAATAATGGCAAAACGAATTGCTTGGTTCTCTAGACGCAAGCGTGCGAACGGAATAGCCGAAAGCGCATCAACCGCCATGGTAATAGCCAGCCAAACTATATACTTTTCCTTTCCGGGGTAGTCTAATGCTTCGGCAATGGGCGAAGCGAAAAGGAAAATGCCGGCTGTGAGAAGAAGGCTGGAGACCAAAATAAGCGTTTGCACCTTATGGTAGAGTTCTCTACGGTCTACTCCTGGCTTGTTGGCAAACCTGAAAAAGGCCGTCTCCATCCCAAAGGTATACACAATGTTCAGGAACGCGACGATGGCGTAGAGATAGGTGACTAATCCATATTCTTCACGTTCAAAAACGGTGGTATAAAGGGGTACCAGCAGGTAGTTCAAGGCACGGCCCACAATACTGCTGAGCCCGTACGCCGCGGTTTGACCTACCAGTTTTTTTGCAATACTCATATCAGGGGATTGGCAGAAGAAAGATACAAGGGAAGAGACTTCATACTACCTATTTACACCTACTCCCGTTTTTAGCCTGTTTGCTGTAGAACAGACCCAAAACGGGAGCAGATTAGGGAATAAGAATAATGATTTTGGATTTGCTATAATAGGCTATTCGCCCTTGAAAGCTGGTTTGCGTTTCTCCAGGAAGGCAGAAGTACCTTCTTTGAAATCTTCTGAGCCACAGCACCGGCTGAAGGAATTGGCCTCCGTCTGGTAACCGTTCTCTTCTTTGTCATACCAGGCGTTTACGCAGTCTACAATCATGCCTACCGCCAAAGGTGCTTTGGCTACAATCTTCTGCATGATCTCCAGGCATTTGTCCATGAGGCCTTCCGGTGTGGTCACGTGGTTTACCAACCCAAACTCCTTGGCCTCAGCGGCCGTGATCATATCACCGGTCATCATGAGTTCCATGGCTCGGCCTTTGCCTACAAGTTGGGTAAGGCGTTGCGTTCCGCCGTACCCTGGGATAATCCCCAGATTCACTTCCGGCTGGCCAAAACGGGCATTCTCGCTGGCTACCCTTATGTGGCAGGCCATAGCCAGTTCGCAGCCACCGCCTAATGCGAAACCATTTACCGCGGCAATCACCGGTTTAGGACTCTCTTCAATCATGGAAAAGACATCCTGCCCGCGCTCCGCGAAACGGCGTCCGTTTACCTCGTTCAGCTCGGCTATCTCAGAGATATCGGCTCCGGCCACGAACGCCTTCTCACCACTTCCCGTCAGGATCACGCCCCGCACCTCGGGGTCATCATACACCTCCTGCATGGCATTGCTAATCTCCTTTACCGTCTCAATGTTGAGGGCGTTCATTTTGTTCGGACGATTAATCGTGATAAACAAAATACCGCCTTTGTTTTCCAGCAGAAGGTTGTTGTATTGGACCATGTTCTATCTTCTAAACGTGAGTTTCTCCAAAAAATAAGAGGCGCAAATATAAAGAAATACCCACAGATTACTCCTTTCAAGCACAACCCTTTAAAAATACTCTTTTTACCTACTTTTTTCGCCCAAAAGCTTAGGAAAGTATAATATTTTTCTCACATTTAAGTTTATATTCTGGAACAGTTCGCATACGATTAGCGTTACACCGCATATTTCCATTTCTCTTCGCCTCTATTCAATATGACAACTCTTTTCAGATACGTTGCCTTTGCCTTGGCGCTGGTGCTCTTTGGAGCGAATGCGTCTGAAGCATCGGCCCAGAAGCCTAGGAAAACGAAGCGCGAAGCTGCACGTCGGGGGCCAGATGGCCTGAAAAAAGGACAAGTAGGTGCAAGCAACGCTGAGCGGGCTATGCTGCTGGACAGGCAAAAAGCGGTGGCTTCTGCGAAGACCAGTGGCGGTATGTATTCAGGTCCGCGTTACTCAATGCCTGACAACAAGTATGATACCGGGAAAGGAGCTTTTTCTATTGGTGCCTATAAGAACAAAGTAAAGGGCCCTAAAGCGAAACAGCGTAAATCAAAGAGGCTGATTGACAAGGACAACCCAAATGGCAAAATGTACCAACAAAGCCTAAGCAGACGCAATCGTAAGTTTTTGATCTTCTAATTAGGTTTTAACAGATAGCAAAAGGCTCCCTTCACTTAGGTGAAGGGAGCCTTTTGCATTTTAGCAGGTATTTACTTTGGAGCCTTTTTGGATAAAACACCTCTTAATCATAGGCTGAGAAAAACGAAGGAGCCTGTTTGAAAACTATCAACTCTGATTTAGCCCTTGTTTTTAGAAAGTGGTCATAAACAAAAAGCCCCACCTTTTCAGGTGAGGCTTTTTTTTATAATCTAATCATGTCAACTGTAGCTTATAGCGTCCGTTTCACCTCACGCTCTTCGTAGGCTTCAATGATGTCACCTTGTTGCAGATCGTTGAAGTTCTTGATGCTGATACCGCACTCGTAGCCTTGGCGCACCTCGGCAGCGTCGTCTTTGAAGCGTTTCAGGGCCAGGATCTCACCGGAGTGAACCACAATACCATCACGCACCAGACGGATCTTAGAGTTACGGGTAATGGTACCATCTGTCACCATACAACCGGCAATGGTTCCCACTTTCGTGATCTTGAACACCTCGCGTACCTCTACGTTGGCTACTACCACTTCTTGTACTGTTGGAGCCAACATACCTTCCATGGCGTCTTTCACCTCGTTAATGGCGTTGTAGATGATAGAGTACAGACGAATGTCTATCTGCTCCTGCTCGGCCAGACGGCGGGCGTTGGTAGACGGACGAACCTGGAAACCAATGATGATCGCGTCTGATGCAGAAGCCAACAGAACGTCTGACTCGGAAATCTGACCAACTCCTTTGGATAGGATGTTTACCTGTACCTCTTCGGTAGAGAGTTTCAACAAAGAGTCAGAAAGTGCCTCTACGGAACCATCCACGTCACCGCGTACAATCACGTTCAGCTCCTTGAAAGTACCGATGGCCAAACGACGACCAATCTCATCCAGGGTAATGTGTTTCTTCGTACGCATGGTCTGCTCACGCTGCAACTGCTGACGGCTCACGGCAATCTCACGGGCTTCACGCTCGGTTTCCATTACCACAAACTTATCACCGGCTTGCGGCGCTCCGTCAATACCCAACACCTGGATTGGCATAGATGGACCGGCTGCCTTGTGACGGCGACCTAACACGTCAGTCATCGCTTTCACACGACCATAATGCGAGCCAGCTACTAGGATATCTCCAATTTTCAGAGTACCAGTTTGCACTAGCACGGTAGCTACGTATCCACGGCCTTTGTCCAAGGCAGCTTCAATTACGGTACCAACAGCACGACGGTCTGGGTTGGCTCTTAACTCAAGTAATTCAGCTTCCAGCAATACTTTCTCCAACAGCTCGTCAATACCTTGTCCGGTCTTGGCCGAGATCTCCTGGCTTTGGTATTTACCACCCCACTCTTCTACCAGTACGTTCAACTGAGCAAGTTCCTCGCGGATCTTGTCTGGGTTGGCAGTAGGCTTATCCACTTTGTTGATGGCAATCACAATAGGTGAACCGGCCGCTTGCGCGTGGTTCAACGCCTCTTTGGTTTGCGGCATCACGCTATCGTCGGCAGCTACCACAATGATAACTACGTCGGTTACTTTAGCACCACGGGCACGCATCGCGGTAAAGGCCTCGTGACCCGGCGTATCCAGGAACGTGATGTCTTTACCGGCATCGGTGGTTACCTGATAGGCTCCAATGTGCTGGGTGATACCACCGGCCTCACCGGCAGTTACTTTGGTTCTTCTTATGTAGTCAAGCAATGAAGTTTTACCGTGGTCAACGTGACCCATGATGGTCACGATTGGCGCGCGCGGCTTCAGATCCTCTTCGGCATCTATTTCTTCAGCCCCTACATTTTCTTCTTCCTCAGCGGTGGCGAACTGCACATCATAGCCAAACTCATCAGCGATGATGGTAATAGCTTCCGCATCAAGACGCTGGTTGATGGATACGAACATACCCAAGTTCATACAGGTCTTGATAACGTCGTTCACGCTCACGTCCATCAAGGCAGCCAGGTCATTCGCAGACACGAACTCGGTTACGCGTAGAATCTTAGATTCCAGCTGCTCCTGCATTCTGCGTTCATCGGCGGCATCTGCCACGGCAGAGCGTTTCTCCCGACGGTACTTGGCACGGTTACCTTGGTTTCCGCCTTTGCCTCCACTCAGACGGGCCAATGTAGCCTTAATCTGATCCTGGATTTCCTTATCGGTTAACTCAGCACGCGGAGCTGATGGCGCTGGACGATTACCGCCACCACCACCTGGGCGCTGACCCGGACCTCCGCCCGCCGGACGGTTTCCTTGGTAACCACCACCACCAGCTGGCCGGTTTCCTTGCTGAGGCCCTCCGGCGTTGCCTTGACGGTTAGCAGCCTGACCTGTTCCTAACGGACGGGTACTGGTTGCTCTGTCACCGGCACGGTGTCCTTGCTGTTGCGGGGCATTGTTGCCGCCAGCACCACCTTGGGCACCTGTTTTGGGTACTTCAATGCGTTTACGTTTCTTTTTATCTCCTCCGCCTTGTCCTTGGCCTTGGCCCTGACCTGGTCCGCCGGGCTGGTTTCCTCTGCGGCGTTCATCTGAAGACGCCACTGGTTTGCCACCTTTGCCACGACCGCCGCTTACCGGCAGTTCAATTTTACCCAATACAGTCAAACCTTTCAGTTGGTCTGCCTGGGCTTTGATGGTAGTTTGCGGTGCTTCCGGGGCGGCCTGTTCTGCCGACTTTTCTTCGGCCGGTTGATTTGCAGCAACCGGAGCTGAAGCGACAGGGGCAGAAACAGCAGGGGCTGGAGCCGGTGTTGGCGCAGGCGCAGCTTCCTGTGGAGCAGGAGCGGCTGGCTTAGGTGTCTCTACAGCTGGTGCTGGTGCTGGTGCCGGAGCAGGTGTAGCTGGAGTTTCAGCGGCTGGTCTTTCTACAGCAGGTGCAGGAACTGGGGCTTTAGCCTCTACCGGAGCCTGAACTTGGGGCGCCGGAGCAGCAGGGGCACTCACAGGAGCAGCGGCGGGCGCCTGCGCTACAGGAGCAGGTGCCGGAGCTGGTTTCTCGGCTACTACCGGAGCCTCCACTGGTTTTGCCTGCGTGGCGGCTGGTGCTTGAGGAGCAGCAGCCTGTGCAGCAGGAGCGGGTGCCGGAGCAGATTTAGGAATTGGTCTGCCTTTGGCATCCAGTTCAATCTTGCCTAGGATTTTGATACCAGGGAAAGCAGAAGCGCCCGCTGTTGCCGGTGCCGGAGCAGGGCTAGGAGTTGGAGCTTGCGGCGCGGGAGCAGCCGGTTTTGGCTGTTCTGCCTGCGGCGTTCTTACCTGATTAGATTTGATAAACACTTCTGGTTCTGGCTCAGCCTGCTTCTTAGGCTCAGGGCGCTCTGGCTCTGGCTGCTTTTTCCCAGGCATGTTCAGTACTTGCGCCTCAGCCTTCGCTTGCATAGAGGAAGCAAATTCTTTCGACAGCATATTGAACTGCTCCGGGGTAATCTTTGAAGTAGGTTTATTCTCGATCTCAACCCCTTTCTTGCCCAGGAATTCCACTACCGTGGCCAGGCTGATGTTTAAGGTGGTTGCTACCTGCTTAAGCCTCATCGTTTTTTCTTCTGACATGTTCAAATATGCTGTTATAATTTACTTTTAGTAGTTACTTGTTTCTTACTCATTAAAAAAGGATGGGGTGGCCATGACGACTTCGCGTTTTTGTCCTGTTTCCCGGAAAATAGGCCAAAAATGGCACCCACCCTCCAGTAAGGTCAAATAACCCGGCACATAAAGCGCACCACTAGTTGTTGCTTTCTTCTGAATCAAACTCTTGACGGATGATGTTGAGCAAATCCTCTACGGTCTCTTCTTCAAGCTCCGTACGGCGCACCAAATCTTCCTTGCTGACGGCCATCACGCTGCGGGCTGTGTCCAGACCAATGCGCTTCAGTTCGTCAATTACCCAGCTTTCAATCTCGTCAGAGAATTCTTCCAGGTTAATATCTTCTTCAAACCCTTCGGTTTCACGGAACACGTCAATCTCCAAACCAACCAGTTTACTGGCCAATTTGATGTTCTGACCACCTTTACCAATTGCCAAAGACACTTGGTCTGGCTTCAGGAACACAGAGGCGCGTCCGGTTTCTTCGTTTATCTTGATGCTGCTGATCTTAGCAGGGCTCAACGCCCGTTGGATGTACAGCTCCATGTTGTCGGTGTAGTTGATGACGTCAATGTTCTCGTTCTCCAACTCCCGCACGATGGTGTGGATACGCGAACCTTTCATCCCCACGCAGGCACCTACCGGGTCAATACGGTCGTCGTACGACTCTACGGCTACCTTGGCACGCTCACCTGGTTCCCGCACAATCTTCTTGATGGTGATAAGACCGTCAAAGATCTCAGGCACTTCACCTTCGAACAATCGCTCCAGGAATTGTGGAGACGTACGGGAAAGAATGATTTTAGGGTTACCGTTGATGATCTCCACCCGCTGCACCACTGCCCGCACCACATCACCTTTGCGGTAACGGTCTTTGGGGATCTGCTCAGACTTAGGAATCAAGAGTTCGTTGTCCTCAGAATCCAAGATCAACACCTCACGGTTCCACACCTGGTAGACCTCACCAGAGATAATCTCCCCTACTTGGTCTTTGTACTTTTGGTACAGAAGGTCTTTCTCTAAATCTTTCACGCGCTGAATCAGGGTCTGGCGGGCAGTCAACACCGCTCTACGGCCGAAGTCTTCCAACTTCACCAACTCAGACACTTCTTCCCCTACTTCAAAGTCTGGCTCAATCTTGCGGGCATCTGAAAGGGCAATTTTATCATCGTCCCAAATATCCTCTGAGTTATCATCCACAATTTCGCGGTTGCGCCAAATTTCAAGATCGCCTTTCTCTACGTTCAGGATGATGTCAAAATTCTCATCAGTAGACCATTTCTTCCGGATCATTGTACGGAACACGTCCTCCAAGATCCGCATCATGGTAGGGCGGTCAATGTTCTTGAATTTAGCGAACTCCGCAAACGACTCGATCAATACTGAACTATCCATGTCTTTCTTATTTAAAAGAGATTACAATCTGCGCTTTCACAATATCACTGTAGGCCACGTGCACGGGCTCCAGCAAAGCCTTCTTATGTTTCTGTTTCACTTCTTCGGCGAACAGGATGCCGTCTTCCAGCACGTCTCTGATCTCACCGGTTTTTTCCACGCCGCCCGCAAACGTTAACTTCACGGACCGGCCAATATTTTTTCTAAAGTGCCGTTCTGAGGTTAGTGGAAAATCCACCCCTGGTGACGACACTTCTATTACGTAGGAGATTTCTTCTCCGTAGGTATCTTCAATTCTTTTGGCAACCCGGCGGCTTATCTGGGCGCACTGGTCAATGCTGATGCCTTGATCCCCGTCGGCGAGGATGGTCACCTTGGGGCGTACCGGCGTATCAGACACCTTCACGCTCACAATGAACAGATCCGGTTCTGGTAGGGCTGCCTGGGCAAATTCCTCAATTATTTTTTCCTCTAAGGCCATTCACAATCTGGATAACAAATAAAAAGGGGGACTCTCTCGTCCCCTCCAATTCACTTTAATCGCACAAATGTACAAACAAATCCACTGAAACACAAGCAACAGGGCATTATGTGCGGTTTAGGATCTTGCAAAAGATAATCACCAAGAGAAGAAACGGCACTTTGCCTGTTTTCTCCAAAAAGAAAGAAAAGCGCCGTTTGCTTATGAATTAACCAAGAGAAGGCATGAATAGTTCAAGTGCTATATCCTTAGAAAGCGATATTTCCCTGTGGAAAGCAAGATATCTTTTCTGCTAAAAAGGAAAGCACTGTACTTGGAGAGCATGAAACAAAGATTGTTCCTGCTATTTTTTAAAATAGAGGATTAGCCAATTGATTCTGGCTTGATTTCAGAATATCAGGCCAGAATCAGAAAAGGTCAGGAGAATAACCGGAAGACGATGAAGGCAGCACCATACGCCAAGCCGGTCATATACAACAGCTGCAGAATAGGCCATTTCCAGCCTTTCGTCTCGCGGTAGACCACCGCGATGGTGCTCATACACTGCATGGCAAACACATAGAAGATCAGCAGCGAGAAGGCCCGGGCCGGCGTGAAAAACGGCTGGCCATTTTCATCTTTCTCGGCCATCAGTTTTTCCCTGACGGTGGAGATGTTCTCAGAATCGCCTACGCTGTAGATGGTGGAGATAGTCCCTACAAACACCTCACGAGCCGCGAAGGAAGTCAACAAGGCAATGCCCACTTTCCAGTCGTAGCCTAAGGGCCGAATAGCAGGTTCAATGAATTTCCCGAACCGACCGGCGTATGAGGCCTCCAGTTTCTGCCCTGCTACGTGCGCATCAGCATCCGGCAGGTTAAGAGAAGTTAGTTCTGCGGTGGCACGTTCCTCGGCTTGTTGAATAGCATTGCCGGGTCCATAGGAAGACAAGACCCACAGCACCACCGAAATAGCCAAAATTACTTTACCGGCCTGGAACACGAATGCTTTAACTTTCTCTACAATGGTGAGGCCCACATTTTTCCAGCGCGGCATTTTGTAGGTAGGGAACTCCATGATGAAGTAACTCCGCTCTTTCGTTTTAAGCACCCATTTCAACAAAGCTGCCGAAAGGATGGCTGCCAAAAAACCGATCAGGTACAAGCCCATCAAAACCAGGCCTTGCATGCTCAAGAAACCCAGGAAATACTTTTCTGGCACCACCAACGCGATCATGACCGTGTAGATAGGCAGACGCGCCGAGCAGCTCATGAGCGGGGTCACGAAGATAGTAATCATGCGGTCTTTCCAGTTGTCAATGGTACGGGTAGCCATGATGGCCGGAACCGCACACGCCACCCCAGAAATGAGTGGCACCACACTCTTGCCGTTCAACCCGAACTTGCGCATGATTTTATCCATCAGGAACGTCACTCGAGCCATGTAACCGGTTTCCTCCAACACCGCAATAAACGCGAAGAGGATGGCGATTTGGGGCACAAACATCAAGACACCGCCAAACCCGGCCAAGATGCCTTCGGTCAGTAAATCCACCAAAGGCCCTTCGGCTTTGGTATGGATCCAGCCGTTCAGCATGGCTATACCCTGATCAAGCAAGTCCATGGGGTAACTAGCCCAGGCGAAGATGGCCTGGAACATCACGAAAAGAACCGCAAAGAAAATAAGGTAGCCGAAGATTTTATGCGTGAGAATTTGGTCCAGTTTGTTGCTGAACTGCTCGTTGTTCTCGGCCTTGGTCACACGCATGGCATCCAGCAGCAGCCCATTGATCTGGGTATACCGGTCTACCGTCTCTGAGGCCTGCAAGGCATTGGAGTGGAAGCCGTATTTTTTTACCAGCTCACTGATGTATTGCTTGTCGTCCTCAGATAAGAAAGAAAACTTCTGGTATTGGTGGGCGTAGTGCCACGCTAGGTAATCGTTGCTGAGTTCAAAGTAATAGCGGATCTGGCGCACCATCACCAACAGTTCATCCGGGATGGAGAAGAAGCTGGTTTTAGGCGCTTCCAGTTCTTGGGAAAGCAGAATCTTCAGGGCTGCCAGGCCACTACCCGTACGGGCGTTCACCGGGATCACCGGCACCCCTAATTCTTGCTGCAGTTGCGCTACATCTATCTTAACACCGTGCTTCTCGGCCACATCCAGCATGTTCAGCGCCAGTACCGCCGGAATCTTCAGATCAACGAGCTGGGTAAACAGGAGAAGGTTCCGCTTCAGGTTAGAGGCATCGGCGGTGATAATGAGAACGTCTGGGTAGGAGGAAGCTTTTTTGTCGTGGAGCAGGTCAATGATAACCTTTTCGTCTAAGGACTTAGGATATAAGCTATAGGTGCCCGGCAAGTCAATCACCTGGGCCTTGAGGTTTGGCGTGAGTTGGCTCACACCGGTTTTCTTGTCTACAGTTACGCCCGGGAAGTTCCCTACCTTCTGGTTCAGACCTGTTAAATGGTTGAACAACGATGATTTACCTGAGTTAGGATTTCCGATAAGGGCGATCTTGGCCACCTTCCGGACTGGGGCATCGGGGATGATATGGGGTACGGAGGCGGGGGCCGGCGCAAGAACTTCAGACATAGACTAAGCCTTTAACTTGATGGTAGCAGCTTCGTCTAAACGCAAGGAAAGGGTATAATCGTTCACAATAATCGTAATGGGGTCACCCAGAGGGGCACGGCTGTTGAGCTTTACCTCTTCACCAGGAATACAGCCCATCTCCAGCAGCTTCAAAGACATTTCCGGGTCGGTTAAGCAACAGATGATGCCTTTCTCCCCTATCTTCAAATCCCGCACACTCTTCTGCTCTTGTTGCACCTTTTCTTCTCTTTATTTAGACTCGTTATAAACAGTTGCAAGGTACAAGGTGTTCCTTTTGAATCCAAAAAGAAGCAGATGTTTTGCGGAGCATACCCGCATATGGCAGCCTTTTTGTTGTAAAATCAGTATTTTTTCGTTATATTTCGTAAAAACCAACCAAAAACATGTCACTTTTCAGCTCTAACAATCCTGCCCTTAAAGAAGAGGCGTTTCTACAGTCAGCAGTTCCCCAGGCGGTTGAAGGCCCGGCCATGACCTTGAACGGCACCATTGCCAAATCGGCGTTGCTGTTGGGTATTGTGCTGGTGTTTGCGGTTTTCTCCTGGGACTTGTTCGCAGTGATAGGCGTGCCTTTGCCTTTTCTGGTTTCCATCCCGCTGGTGGGAGTTGGCCTGGCTTTCCTGATCGCCTTCAAGAAACATTGGACTCCCTATATTGCTCCCCTTTACTGCGCCCTGCAAGGCTTGTTCCTGGGCGGGGTCTCCGGACTTCTGGAGACGCAGTTCCCCGGCATTGCCACGCAGGCCATGCTTTTGACGTTCACGGTCTTTGGCGGCATGCTATTACTTTACAGCACCCGCGTCATCAGGGCCACTGAACGTTTCAAATCTATCATCCTGACGGCCACTTTCGGGATCTTCTGCTATTACATGCTAGGGTTCATTCTCCAGTTCTTTGGAGTGGAGATGGCGTTGATCCACAGCAGCGGCACGGCCGGCATTATCTTCAGTGTTTTAGTGGTGATTATTGCAGCCATGAACCTGATCCTGGATTTTGACACCATTGAGCAAGGTGTAGCCCACGGCGCCCCCAAGAACATGGAATGGTATGCCGCCTTTGGGCTAGCTGTCACCTTGATTTGGTTATATATTGAAATCCTGCGTTTGCTCTCTAAGCTTAATAGCCGCGACTAAAATACAACTTACGCTTTCAGTATCCGTATACTTTTGTATACCAACAACATACAGTGATGCCGAAGACAAAGAAAGCCCAGAAATCAGAGGATCCTTGCTGGAACGGTTACGAGCAAGCAGGCATGAAAGACAAGGATGGCAAAAAGGTGCCCAATTGTGTCAAGAAGAAAGACTAACCCTTTTACATAGAAAACGCCACTGAAGCTTCAGTGGCGTTTTTGTTTCTGGTCACCAGCATAGCCTCTGCCAGTATGTTATGTTATCTACTTCTGAAAAGGCAGGAGAAGCTAATTAAGGGCCATTTTCCAAAAACCACCCTTTAACGTTATTCATTGAAGAACACCCGTTTCACCCGCGTGCTTACGTTGGTGAGCAGTTCATACGGAATGGTGCCGATGCGAGAAGCTAAATCAGTGAGGGGTAGTTCCGCACCAAACACCAGCACCTCATCACCAGCGCGCACGTCAAGACCCGTTACGTCTACCATGCACATGTCCATGCACACGTTGCCTATGATGGGAGCCCGTTGCCCGTTAATCAGCACCTCACCCACTCCGTTCCCGAAGCGGCGGTCATAGCCATCGGCGTAACCAATGGCGATAGTGGCAGTCTGCTTATCGGTAGCCGCAATGCCACGACGGCTGTAGCCCACGGTTTCACCCGCTTTTATGTATTTCACCTGTGAAACGGTGGTTTTCAACTGGCCCACGGTCTGCAAGTTGCCTTGCTCTTTTCCGGCGGATTCCACGCCATATAATCCAATGCCCAAGCGCACCATGTCAAAAGCGGCCTCTTCACCGAACCGCACAATACCCGCCGAGTTGAGAATATGCTTAGTCACGGAATAACCTAGTGCCTGCTCTACCCGCGTGGCCATTTGTTTGAACTGTGCGATTTGCTCCTGCGAGAAATCATTGTACAGGGCTTCATCGGCGCCGGCCAAATGACTGAACACGCTTTGCACCCGCACGTGGGGCACATGGTCCAGCACTTCCAGGGCCTCCTCCAGTTCAGATGCATTAAACCCGAGGCGGTGCATACCGGTGTCCAGCTTGAGATGGATGCGCGGCGTTTTGGTGCTCTTTTTGGGGAAGTAGTCCAGAAACCGGTGCAGCAGATCTGGGGAGTAGATCTCGGGTTCCAGGCTATACTGCCGCATTTTCAGGAAGCTGTCTGGGCTGGGGTTCATGACCATGATGGGCAGCGTGATGCCGTGCTCCCGCAGGGCGATGCCTTCATCGGCGTAGGCTACGGCCAGGTAATCCACCCGGTGGAATTGGAGCAGGTTGGCAATCTCGTAGGCTCCCGCGCCATAGGCAAAGGCTTTTACCATGACCATGATTTTCACCTGGGCCGGTACTTTGGTGCGGTAGTAGTTGAGGTTGTGCACCAAGGCATCCAGGTTCACCTCCAACTTGGTGCCGTGTATTTGCTGCTGAAGGGCAGCCACAATCTTCTCGAATTGGAACACGCGGGCGCCTTTCACCAAAATGGTTTCCTGCCGGAAGGTCTCAGAGCGGAGCTGCCCCAGAAAGGAATCGGTGCCGAGGTAGAACTCGCTGCCGGCGGGGAACAAATCCTGGTGCCGGGTGATGATGTCACCAATTCCGATGACGCGGTCCACGCCACGGGAGGTAATTTCCTGCGCTACTTGCTGGTAGAGCGCGGTTTCTTCCACCCCGGCTTCCAGCAAATCAGAGACAATGAGGGTTTTCCGGCCTCGGCGGGCCTGTTGACCCAGTACATCCAGCGCAATGCGTAGTCCGGCCAGATCATTATTGTACGTATCGTCAATTACGTAGCAGCCGTTGATGGCTTCTTTGCGTTCCAGGCGCATGGCTACGGGGTGCAGGCGCTCAAAGCGGCCCGGCAACTCCTCGGGTTTAACGCCCAGGTACAGCAAGACGGCTAAACAGTGTAGGGCATTTTCCAGCGAGGCCTCATCGGCGAAGGGCAGCGACAGATCCTGTCCCTTCCCATCGTACCGGAACCGGATCTTGGTTTTGCCGTGGTGCATTTCCAGCACTTTCAGTTGCACCTGTGCCGAGGGATGCTCATGAGTGCTCCACGCAAAAGCCGGCAAGCCCGAGGCCTGGATTGCTTCCTGCACAGTTTTCTGATCGGCACAGTAAATCAATTGGTTGACGTGCTCAAACAGCTTCAGCTTTTCCTCCAGCTTTTGGGCGGACGAAGTAAACCCCTCATCATGCGCTGGGCCCAAGTTAGTGAATACGCCAATGGTGGGCTGCAGCACGCTGGCCAGATGCTCCATTTCAGCTGGTTTAGAGATTCCGGCCTCAAAAACCCCGACGGTATGGCTCTCGTTGATCTGCCACACGGAGAGCGGCACGCCGATCTGGGAATTATAGCTGCGGGGGCTTTTCACCACCTGCTCAGAAGCGCTCAACAGCTGCGCGAGCCACTCCTTCACAATGGTTTTCCCGTTACTGCCCGTAATGCCGATAACCGGAATAGTGAACTTGCGTCGGTGATAAGCTGCCAGCCGCTGCATGGCTTGGATGCTGTCGCTGACCAGCAGTATGTTGGCCTCGGGAAGCGTGGATAAGTCCATCACCCCGGAGGCGTCTTCCACCACAAACTGCCGTACGCCGGCAGCGTAGAGCTCTGGAATGTATTGGTGCCCGTCATGGAATTCGCCCCGTATGGCGAAAAACACCGAGGAAACGGCATTGGCGATTTTACGGCTATCGGTGAGCAGGTGCTGCACAGGGTACGTTGCTTTGCACTGCACCAACATGCCTCCTACTACCTGGGCAATCTCTTTGAAAGTAAACATGATGCGGATATCTGTTATTCAAAGATACAACAGAAGAAATACCAGCACACCTTGTCCCTAGAACGCAGCTCTCCAGCCGCAGAAAGCATTTCGGCGTTGTTTTCTGAAAACGGCGCTAAAAACAGCCAACAGGAGAATGAGATGAGCGGTTTTACATGGCATAAGAGGTAATTACAGGCAGAAAGGACTGTGAATTAGGCAGTACGCAAGGCAACGTCTACCTTTGTGCTCCTCAAAAAAATTGTTGTGAAATTTAGTCGTTACCATATCGCTGCTATCAGCGCCTTTCTTATCTGGGGATTTATCCCGTTTCCGCTTAAAGCTTTAACCACCTTCCCCAGTAGCCAGATTCTGTATTTCCGAATCCTGATTTCGGTGCTCACGTTGCTGCTGATCTCAGGAACCACCCGCCGGGAGCAGTGGCGCCAGACGTTTGCCATGTACAAGAGCCATAGCCCTATTCTAAAGCGGCGCTTTATCTTGTTTACTTTGATGGGCGGTGCGTTGCTGACTATTAACTGGCTAGCGTTCATTTACGTAGTGAATCACGTGGACATCCAGACGGGTTCTTTCTCGTACCTGCTGTGCCCCATCTTAACGGCGGCGTTGGGTTTCCTGATTCTGCATGAGCACCTACGGGTGAACCAATGGGTATCGGTGGGACTGAGTTTGATGAGCTGCCTTCTGGTAGGCACTGATTCGGTTTACAACCTGCTATTCAGTTTGCTGATTGCCGCTTCCTATGCGTTTTACTTAATCACTCAGCGGTTGCTTAAGGACTACGACAAGATTGTGCTGCTCACCTTGCAACTGCTGCTGGCCTTCACGTTCATCGGGCCGAGCTACCCGTGGTTTGTGGGCGCAGACGCACAACCAATCACCGGTCACTTTGTGGGGCAAATTGTGCTGCTAAGCTGGCTGTTCACCGTGATCCCTTTGTTTCTGAACCTGTACGCGCTCAAAGAACTGAAATCAGCTACGGTGGGCGTGCTCATGTATCTGAACCCGATTATCAATTTCACCATGGCCTTCCTATACTTTGGCGAAGTGGCCAGCCAGCAGAAGGTAATTGCGTATGCGGTCATCTTTGCCTCGGTGGTGTTGTACAACTTGCCTATTGGCAAAAAGAAAGAGACTCCGGTTACCGCTTGAGTTTTGCTTTTGTGCAACTTCTGGGCAGCTTTCGGGCTCTTCTTATAAATGTAAAGCCAAAACAACATCCTGATGAAAAATAATCGCTTCCCTCTGTTCTATTTGGCCCTGGCTTTTGGCTGCGCCCGTCCAGATCTGATCTCGCCGGAGGAAGAGGATGCCCTTGCGCAGGCCCGAACCAAAGGCGCCACCATCCTGACGGTAAACAAACCTACGCACATTGGAGGTTTACTGGTGAACTTGCTGAAAATTGACGAAAGCCGCTGCCCGAAGGATGTAACATGCATCCGGTATGGCAATGCGGTAGCAACATTTGAGGTGCAGGATGCTAATGGTTTAAAGGTCAGTCAGCAGCTTTATATCGGAGATCCCCTGCAGGCTCCAGCTAACCGAGGCTTTCGGGAGGCAGACACGGTGGTGGTTCAACTTGGAAACAAACCTTACCGCCTAGTTTTAAGCGATGTGCAACCTTATCCTGACGTTGAAAATCCTTCTCCCAGCGAGAAGAAGGTAATGCTCTCGGTTCAGGCTCAGTAAGGTCTCCCCTATTCTTTAAAGCAGAAAACCCGCAGCATTTTGCGGGTTTTCTGCTTTAAAGGAGTTTCCTATTTGTAAAAACGAGCGCTCTGCTTTTCTACTACTTTATCTAAAACCACCCTAAAAAAGAAAGCCAATCCAGGCTATGTCATGAGGACGAACACACAATAGGAAAGATCATATTTTATCCTTTTGTAAAAGTATTTTATCTCTCCTATCCTTACTCTAAAGCTAATTTGATAATTTCAGCCACCTCAAATTTAGTCACAACCGCTACCCAATTCCTTTCCTCACATGAAGAAGCCTTTGTTTAGAAGTCTGCTTTGCCTTTCTGTTGCTGCTCTTCCCCTTTCCTGTGCCAAGACCAATTCTTCAACTTCAACCTCCACTGCTGCTCAGGCTCCAGAGGCTACTGCGAAGGCCATCAAAGTAGAATTGCGAAAAGAGAACGGCCGTTTTCACCTGTATAGAGGCGGACAGCCCTACTTCATCAAAGGCGCTGGCGGTAACCGCTACATGGACCAACTGGCTGCCTATGGGGGCAATTCCATTAGAACCTGGAGCACCCACAATGCCCAGCAGATTTTGGACGAGGCTCATAAGCGCGGTTTAACGGTAACCATGGGACTGGACGTGGCCCGTGAGCGGCATGGCTTTGATTACAACAACACCGAGGCGGTGGCCAAACAACTGGCCAAGCTCCGCGAAGAAGTGATAAAATACAAAGACCATCCGGCGTTGCTGGTGTGGGGCATCGGGAACGAGTTGAACCTGAGTTACTCCAACCCTAAAGTGTGGGATGCCGTGAATGACATCGCCAAGATGATCCACGAGGTAGATCCTAACCATCCGGCTAGCACCATGCTGGCAGGCTTGAACAAAAAAGAAGTAGACTACATCAAAGCCCAAGCCCCGGCAATAGACCTGTTGTCCATTAATGCCTACGGCGACTTACCATCAATTCCGGGCCGGGTCAGGGAGTTTGGCTGGGACGGTGCTTATATGATCACCGAGTGGGGGCCTACCGGACACTGGGAAGGCCCACAAACTCCTTGGAAAGCCTCGGTAGAAGAAACCAGTTCAGAGAAAGCCGCCGTGTACCGCAGCCGCTACGAGGCCACCATGCAAAAAGACAGTGAGCGCTGCCTGGGTTCTTACGTCTTCTTATGGGGGCAAAAGCAAGAGAGAACACCCACCTGGTACGGCCTCTTCACCGAACAAGGCGAGGAATCTGAAGTAGTAGATGTGATGCATTACCTCTGGTCAGGGAAATGGCCTCAAAACCGCGCCCCGCACCTGAGCTACCTACGCCTGGACGGCAAGAAAGCCACGGACAACATCTACCTGAAGCCCAACCAAAGCTACCCTATCCAGACTCAAGTCACCGATCCGGACCAGGATGCCCTCACCTACCGTTGGGAGCTATTACCCGAAAGCACTGACCTCAAGGAAGGCGGCGATGCTGAAAACAGACCCGGAGCCATCACCGGACTAGTGCAGGACCAAGGCAAAGGGCAGGCACAACTCAAGGCACCGGAGAAGGAAGGCGCTTACCGCTTGTTTGTCTATGCCTATGACGGCAAAAACAACGTAGCCACCGCCAACACTCCTTTCTTTGTAAGAAGATAGCCAGCCGTAGTTTCGACTGTTCCAGAGCAAAGGTCAACTCTTTAAAACAAGCAAGACCTCTAGCATCCCCCTCTGTATTGGGCCTGTTTTCAAGAAAATAGGCTCAATACGGAGGGGGATATTTTGTTATACGTTAGAGGCGCTTTTGTTAAAGTCTCATTTAAGGGTATTTTTAAGAGCCTTCTCAAGGATTTAGAACCAATCATCCACTTTCTGGGAGGTTACTTATAGGAGATAACCAAGCTTTTGTCTCTAATCAATTATGCGCTTTTGTTGATGCCCATCAGACAATAGCAGCTCAATTCTGACAAACCACTCTCCCTATCTTTCATCTCAGGTAGCCTAATCGCCAGAGGCCCTACACATAAACCTGTGCTCCCACACCACGCTAATCAAACCACAAACTTCTCACTACTAATAACTTACAAAACAAACACTTAAAGTTTATTTTCATAAGCATCTTACAACCACCATCCTCCTTCCATTCATTTCGTCAGAATCATGGAGCAAAGAATCTTTCAAATGTATCCTCGCCCTGGTGTTGGTTTCATCAAATCAAAGGAAGAAAACCTTAGGATAGAATTGTAAAGAAACCCTATCACAAAGGTTGTTTTATTTTAAATATGTCAATATTACACTTAAAATAGAAGAATTTTTTGCGAAAAAAATATTTCTCAGTCTGAGAAATTGCAAAAAGCCTTTTAGAAGCTTCTAAAGGGCTTTTTTAGTGCTCTGATGTACTCCTGTTGCATTCAAAAAGACACTTTGATGTATTGATGATGTATTGGTTTTTCGATTTGTTTTTTGTCAAATCTTTATATTAGTGACATAAAATCTGATCCTTGTTAACAAAAACGCATTTATGAAGAACAAACTACTCATCTTTCTACTCCTCCATTTGTGTGGGGTAGCATTTGCTCAAAGCACCATAACCGGACGGGTTTCCTCGGGCCGGGGCGGCGAGCCTCTACCAGGCGTAAGCGTGGTAGTAAAAGGTACTACGGCAGGTACCACCACTGACGTGGAGGGCCGGTATCAACTGCAAGCTCCTGCCAATGCCGGCACCTTGGTAGTGAGCTACATTGGATTTGTGAACCAGGAAATCGCCATCAATGGACGCACTTCTATTGATGTGACCTTGCAAGAAGACCAACAAGCGTTGGAAGAAGTAGTGGTGGTAGGATATGGAACCCAGCAGAAGAGTTTAGTGACGGGCGCCATCTCCTCCGTGAAGGCCGAGGAAATTGCCACCGTATCTTCCAGCCGGGTAGAACAAGCGCTTCAGGGCCGTACTGCCGGTGTCACCGTATTACCAGCCTCGGGTTCACCAGGCGCAGGCATGCGGGTACGGGTTAGGGGGACTGGATCAAACGCCGGCTCAGAACCACTTTATATTGTGGACGGAGTAAGAGCAGGAGGCATTGAGTTCCTGGACCCTTCAGAGATTGCTTCTATTGAAGTACTGAAAGACGCCGCTTCTGCCGCCATCTACGGAGCGGAAGGTGCCAACGGGGTTGTGATCATCACTACTAAAACCGGTAAAGTAAACACCTCAGAAATTAGCTACAGCTTCCAGTACGGCAGACAATCGGTGGGCGACCTGATGCCAATGATGAACGCGCAGCAGTACCAGCAGTACATGGAAGAGGCCAAGTCTCCAGGCCGTCCAACTGCGGCGGAAGCAGCGGCAGTGGGCGAAGGTACCAACTGGTTTGAGGAAACATTCCAGTCAGCCCCTCAGCAACACCACTCACTAAGCTTCAGTGGCGGTACAGAGAAATCAAGCTTCCTGGTTAGCGGTAACTACTTCACCCAGCAAGGGATTGTAGGCGGCGACAAAGCAAGATTTGACCGCTACACTGTGCGCATCAACTCAGACCACAAAATCAAGCCTTGGTTGAACATTGGAGAAAGATTCTCTTATTCTAATTTCAACCGCAGAGGTATCGCTGAAAACGATGAGTTTGGTGGATTGATCACCAGTGCTCTTTCTCTTGACCCCTTAACGCCGGTGATCTACAATGGTGCTCTTCCGGCGCACGTACAAGCCGCTATTGCCGCAGGCCACCCACTGGTGCGTGATGAAAACGGAAACTACTACGGTATCTCTAACTTCATCAGAGGAGAATACGGTAACCCACTGGCCAGAATTGCTCTAGCTAGAGGCAACACGACTCAGAACAAAGTGGTAGGTAACTTGTTTGCTAACTTCGATATTTTGCCAGGCCTGAAGTTCACCACGCAGTTTGGGGTAGACGGAGCCTTCCAGAGACAGCACGGTTGGACTCCTACCTATTGGTTCTCCAGCGAGAACCTGAACACAGTGGCTAACGGCTCAGACTCTCAGAACAACTGGTTTACCCTGCAGTGGGAGAACTATGCCACGTACCAGAGAACTATCGGCAACCATGGCTTTACCTTACTGGCTGGTACCTCTGCCGTGAAGCGGATGTGGAACTACATTGGCGGCAGCTACTCTGGCCTGTTTAAGGAAGAAGATAAGTTTTCTTACGCAGACACTACCCCAGACGCGCTTGACAGAATTGGCAGTAACGCTAACGTGAGCACCCTGGCCTCTTACTACGGAAGACTTTCTTATGACTACGCTGGCAAGTACTTGTTAAATGCCACAGTGAGAAGAGACGGTTCTTCTTTGTTTGCCTCTGACAAAGCATGGGGTACTTTCCCATCCTTGTCTTTAGGCTGGGTGATCTCTAATGAGGATTTCTTCCCAAGCTCCAGAATCAACCATTTGAAACTGCGTGCCAGCTGGGGACAAAACGGTTCTCTTTCCAGCGTAGGTATTGGACAGTGGGTAGAAGCCGTAAGTGTAGTGGGTCGTTACCCAGATGCTGCCGGTAATTACTTGGTGGGTGCCGCCCCTACTGCCTTAGCCAACCCTGACCTTACCTGGGAAACTGGTGAGCAGCTTGACTTTGGTATTGACGTAGGCTTGTTCAACAACCGCTTAACCTTCACCGCAGACTACTTCAACAAGGAAACCATTGACCTTCTTACCCCAGGTGTTGCCCCAGGATTCGTGGGTGCTGGCCTGCCATTCGTGAACGGTGGTAACGTGCAGAACAAAGGTTGGGAGTTTGAGTTAGGCTATCGTAACGATGCCGCTGAAGCATTCCAATACGAAATTTCTGGTAACCTCACTGCCATTAAGAATGAAGTGACGTACCTAGACCCTAACGTAAGCGAGATCCCTGGTGCAAGTGTAGGAACTGGTTGGTCTGCTACTGTTTTCAAGGAAGGTTTCCCTATTTGGCACTTGAGAGGCTACAAAACAGCCGGTATTTTCCAGACACCAGAGGAAATCAGCGAGTACCTGGCCACTACCGGCATCACAGGTTACAGCCCTAAACCAGGCGATCCGATTGTAGTGGATACCAATGGTGATAAGCAGATTTCTCCGGCAGACTACACCATGATAGGTAGCCCACATCCAGATGTAATCTTTGGTGCCCGTGTGAACCTGGCTTACAAAGGATTTGATTTCTTGGCTTTCGTACAAGGTCAGATAGGAAACGATGTAATCCTTGGCTTCAACCGTACCGACCGCCCTACCGCCAACAAGCCGGCTTTCTTCTATGAGAACCGCTGGACTGGTGCCGGTAGCACCAACACTGGTTTTGCGCCAAACACCACCAACGCTTACATCTACAACAGTGACCTGATGGTGTTTGACGGCTCTTATGCCCGTATCCGCCAGTTACAATTAGGCTACACGCTACCAAATGCGTTGACCAGCAGACTTAAAGTGAAAAACGCCCGCGTGTACGTGTCACTTGACAACTATTTCACCTTCACTGACTACCCAGGCCTGGACCCAGAAGCAGGAAGCAACAACGCCAACAGCTTAGGAATTGACCGTGGTACATACCCAGTTCCAAGAGTAGCCATGTTTGGTTTAAACTTTAACTTTTAAGCAGTAGCATTCCATGAAGAAGAATTATATAAAAATTGCAGCATTCAGCGTGGCCTTGATGGCGATGACCTCTGGCTGTAATGATTTTCTAGACCAGGACGTACCTGGCAAATTGGAGGTAGAAGAGTTCTATAAAACCGATGCAGATGCCCTTCAGGCTACCACCGCAGTGTATGACATCATGCAGGCGCACTACAACACCGCCTGGAGCAGTATCTACATGGTGAAAGTGATGCCGTCAGATGAGAGTAATGCCGCCGGTAGCGGACCTGGTGACCAGCCGGCCTACCAGACCTTGGATGACTACAACTTTGACAGCGAAAACGACGCCGTGAAATGGGGCTGGCGCTTAACCTATAGCGCTATCTACAGAGCGAACAAAGTAATCAACAATGTTCAACCAGAAACCGAACTGCGCAAAAGGCTAATCGCTGAAGCCAAAGTATTGCGGGCGTTCAACTACTTTGAACTGGTGACTCTCTGGGGCGATGTTCCTCTGGTAACCGCTGACATTCCAATTGAACAATGGACCAGCACCGGCAGAGCACCTAAAGCCGCCGTGTACGCCCAAATAGAGAAAGATTTACAGGAAGCCATTCCAGACCTTCCGCTAAAAAGCGCTTTAACCGGCGGAGACAAGTTCCGGGTTTCAAAAGGAACGGCGCAGGCGTTGCTGGGCAAGGCTTTGCTCTACCAGCAGAAATGGGCCGATGCTGCCACCCAGTTTGAAACCGTGATCTCTTCTAACCAATACCAGTTAGAGTCATCGGTAGGCAAGGCGTTCTCTGAGGCCGGTGAGTTTGGAAGAGAGTCTGTCTTTGAGATCTCCTACACCAGAACCCAAAGCTATGACTGGGGTAACTTCCCTTGGGGAGCGCAGCCAGAAAGCAACATTCACTTGCAGCTGATGGGCCCTAGAAGTGACTTCTACACCAAAGCCCCTAGTGACTCTCTGATTGGTGGTTGGGGCTTCAACTCCCCTAAAGCCAAGCTGTACCAGGCATTTGTGGCCAATGGTGACGTAGAGCGGAAAACCGCCACCGTGATGTCTGAAACTGAGCTGAAAGCCATGGGCGGTAACTGGACCAACCCTACCGCTTATGACTATGAAGGCTATTTCCAGAGAAGATATGGCACGTTCAGCACCCAAACCGGCGGACCTGTGTCAGAACTGAACTACGGCACCAACTGGCGCATGATTCGGTATGCAGACGTATTGCTGATGGCCGCAGAAGCACACTACCGCGCAGGCAACGAGGGCAAATCACGTGAGTACCTGAATATGGTAAGACAGAGATCAGAACTCACCCCAGTGAATGCCACTGGTGCGGCCCTGTTCAACGCCATTGTCAACGAGCGCTTCCTGGAGCTTGCCTTTGAAGGCTTCCGCTACGTTGACCTGGTACGCTGGGGACTTGCTGCGCAGGAGCTAGGCCCACTAGGGTATAAAGAAGGGAAACACAACGTGTTGCCTATCCCGGGTGAGGACATCAGGACTGCTGGCTTAGAGCAGAACCCTGGCTACTAGGAAATAGCCTTAAGCTCATTATTGCACATCGGCCAACCAGCAATCTGGTTGGCCGATTTTTTTATCATTTAAGTACATTGAGAGCAACCTTTGTGCTTGTTGCAGGCTCTTATTAGTACAGGTTTAAGCCTTCTTTTCCAAAAGAACCTATGAAACACAAAAGCAGCCTCGTTCCTTTTCTTGCCCTACTTCTACTGGGGTGCGCCCGCAACAGGCAGGAGGCCTCTAAAACGCCTTCTATCCTTTTGCATCCGGTTCCGCCTGTGGAGGCTTTTGCGCTCTCTTGGCAAAAGCCCGTACCCGCGGGAGAGCTTACCTTAACCCTGCAGAAAACAGAGGACAGCCGATGTCCCAAAAACACCAAGTGTGTCTGGGCGGGGATGGCCGTGGCCTATGTTCAGGTTCAGGATGCGCAAGGAGAGAGTGTTTCCAAAACCCTGCACTTAGGTGATATAGTGAAAGTAGAACTGGGCACTAAAACATACCAGTTAACCTTGAGAGACATCATTCCTTATCCTACGGCCACCAATCTGAACCCTCTGGAGAAAACAGCCAGGATCTCCGTTAAGCCTTTATAGCTTTCAGATAATGTAAATGGACAGGCCCGCAGTTTTGCTGCGGGCCTTGTCTTTGATAACGTCCTTCAACTGGGGTTTTCGGCCTTAAAAAAAAAGCGGCCTAAAAACGAAAGCGCTATTGCTCGTACAGTTCCAAGGGTAACCCGTCTGGGTCAGAGAAGAAGCAGAAGCGTTTACCGGTGTGCTCATCTACCCTTATTTCCTGCACGGCCACACCTTCCTGCAGCAATCCTTGCCGGGCGGTTTCCACGTTCTCTACGGAGAAAGCCAAGTGCCTAAGTCCGGCCGCCTCCGGGAACGATAAACGGGCAGGCACATCCGGAAAGGAAAATAACTCAATCACATAGGTCCCATTAAGTGCCAGGTCTGCTTTGTAAGAATTCCGCTCTGCTCGGTAGATTTCCTGCTGAAGCGTGAGACCCAGCACCTGGGTGTAGAACGCTTTGGACACGGCGTAATCTGTGCAGATAACGGCTATATGGTGAATGCTTTTTAACTTGATCATGGACCAAAGATATACATTGCGCTCTTCGGGACAGAATCTTATACCAGCAGGCAGAAAAGAGGCTAGTTTTTAGAAACCATACCCAATCCGGAGGCCGGAGCTTACTTTCTGCCGTTCTTGGAACCCGGTAAAGAAATCTACTCTGAAGATTTTAAACAGGTGCTCTACCCCTACCCCCAACTCCAGGTAATGACCAGCCGCCGCTGTGTGTAGGTAATTGACGCTGCCCACCTCCTGCCATTTCAGCTTCCTGATAAGCGGGATTTTGTTCAGGATGAACCCGTTGAAGTGATGGCTGTAATGCCCTTCAATGTACGTTTTCTGGGTACTGTACCGGTAATAATCCAGCAACTGGAAACCACTGAAATCACCCGACAAAATGGTGCGGTTACCGGAGAAGTGCCGAAAATCCATGAAATACAGTTGGTTCTTACGCCAGAAGGTCCCGGCGCTGACCATATAGGAACTGGTACCCAGCAAACCTAACTGCAGGTCATCGCTCACGCCCACCGAAACGAAATCATAATCCACATCGCTGCCCAAAAGGCTTGAGATCCCCTTGCGATAAGTGAAATTAAAGGTGGGCCACTTAGAACCCAAATTGATTTTCCGGTCTGGGTGCGAGATGTACTCCGCCCCCGGGCGATACGACAGCGTCACAATAGCGGCAAGGGCCTGGTGCTGGGGAAAGGCCGTGCCGCCCACCTCGGCATTGAAGGGCTCATTGGAAGTAAACTCTCTGGAAGAACGGTCCCGCACCACGTAATCAGAGGTATTGAAGAGCATCTCCCGTTGGGCATAGTCCACCATGAACGTAGCCGCCAGGCCGTTTACCAGCTCCCGATTGTGCCACAGGCGCAGATACGCTTTTTGGTACAGTTTCTCATAATTCTCTTTCAGCAGGAGCGTGTACACCGTGTTCACGAAAGGCGTAATAGGTTCTGCGGCGTTAAACTGACTTACAAACCGGCCGCCCTCTAAGCCTACGGCCCGTCTTCTGACCAAATCATAATTGAAGGAAGCGGAAATTTTGGCCTGTGCCCTTTCATTGCTGAACCCGTACCGCAACGTAGGCGCAATGGTATAGCTGCGTCTGTCTTCAAAACGTTTGGTGTAGCCAATGCGCAGGTTCGCCACCAGTCCCTCTACGGTGTTGTATTGCCAGATGCGGGTGGCCGGCTCCATACTGAAACTGGTCCGCTCAAAGGAATTACGGTACGAGTACCCCGAGAGCAACAGGTCAGACACGGTGAGTTTGTTATTATGCCGGTCCAGCGAGTCTTTGTAAGGCTTTGAGTCTTTGATTACCTGCAGGCTGTCTTTTTCATGGTAATCCTCCACTTCTTCCTGGGTCAACGGCACGGGACGCATCTGGGCCCAATAGGCACTATCGCGGGTGTTGGCGTCTTTCTCAATAAGCAGCACTTCCTTTTTCTTGAAGTACTCAGCATCAGGTACGCCATTTACCGGTGGCGCATTGCGCTGGGCTTTCCGTTCTTTCCGGGTTAGCTTGGGTGCCGGGGTTGCTACGGGTGCGGGTGCGTTTACCACGGCAGGCGGAGGAGTGTTTACAGCGGGAGCCGGCGCCGGTGCCTGCTTTACAAATGGAGCCGGTTTTACGCGGTATTTGCTGTAAACGGCCGTAAAATAGCCATTGCCCTTAAAACCATAACCCTCTACGTCAAACGTGAATTTCTGCGATTGCAGCACCCACACGTTACCGGAGGCGGGCGTGAACTGCTGCGTGATGCGCAATGTATCCACAAACTCAATCTGCTGGTCTTTGGTCACGTACAGGTTCAAACTCTGCAGTCGCCAGGATCCGTCTACAATGTACAGGTAGCCTGCCACCACCGGATCGCTTTTCCGCTTAGGGATGACCTTTATCCGGTGGATCAAATTTCCGTTGTTCTGGCTGCTGCCCAGCAATTCATACTTATAGAAGAACATGGCATTGTTGGCGAGCGGCGACACAAACCCACGCTCGTTCACGCCCTGCGCCTTGACCAGGTTTTGGTAGAAGTTCACGTTGAATTCAGAAGCCTGGTTAAAGCTGAACGCCCGGCTACTGCCACTCACTTTTGACGAGATCATCCGCTCGCGGTACTTGCCCGGCTGCATGAAACTCAATTCCGATACCGATTCTGAGAGATAGAGAATGCCAGGCTTAAGGCCCGCGGGCACTTTCATGATGCCCAGAATGCGCTTAGGTACATTGAGCAGGCGCTGCAAGCCTTTCACGTAGACTTGGGCGGTATAGGCCTGCACCTCCTTTAGATGGTATTCACGCCGGGCGATGACCTGCTCCATAATGCCGTACGCCGGGTTCTTGCCGCTGAGGCTTACCCGCACCTCGTTCAGGTTATAAACATCGGGAAGCAGTTGCACATTGAGCACCAACGGGGTGGGAGTTTCCTCTTCGGGCACCTCAATGGCTTTGGTTTGGGTTTTGTACCCTACGTACTGGAACACCACCGTATGCGGCCCGGGATCAACGTTGAACTGGTAATCGCCTTGCTCGTTGGTGGTGGAACCCACCGTGGAGCCCTGCAGGTACACCGTGGCAAAGGCCAGCCCCGCTCCTTTTTCATCCGTCACTTTCCCTTTCAGCACGCCGGCCTCTGCCCCCATGGCCAGAAGGCAAAGCCAAAGAAAGACCACCGAAGTAAGTTTACTTGCCTTTAAAGAAAACAGACGCGGAAACACAAAGGGCATGGATAAAGGGTTTGGCTGCATAACGATAACGTCTTCCGTCACGACATACGCATGTATTCAAATTCCTTCCTATTCCACCAGATCAGTTGCTTTATGCATCAGTGGCAACAAACCAGAGGAAAGGTAAAGAGAACATACGCAAGGTAACAAAAGCCGCAGGCCGTTTAAGGCGTGTTTCACAGAAAAGATACCCAAAACGGCTACGCGGTTGCCTGCGCAGCCTCTAATTTGCGTAATTTCCTGCTGTACTGCATATTCAGCACCACACCTAACAGCACCAGGGCAATCCCCAGATACGAGTACAGGTGGAAGGTCTCCCCGAAGAACACAAACCCCAGCCCCAGCGCGTACAGAATGCCTATGTAGTTCAGGCTGGCCACGCGCGCCAGTTTCTCTACCTGGTAAGACCGTGTCATAAAGTACTGGCCCAATTGCGTCAGGATTCCGGTTAACACCAGCCAAACCCAGTCATTGCCCCGCAAAGGCACCCAATCAAAAAAGCAGAATATCAGGGAAAGCGGCAGAGAAACCAGCGGGAAATAAAAGACGATGACTAACGGATGCTCGGTCTCACTCAACTTCCGGACGGAGTTATACGCCACCCCAGACAGAAACGCGCTACCAATGCCTATGAGTAGATAGTACAACGAGATACGGGTATCCACGCCCTCAATCACCAGTACGCCCGCAAAGGAAACCAGGAAAAACACCCATTGCCACGGCGCCACCTTCTCCTTGGCAATGAACACGCCCAGCAAAGCCGTGAAAATAGGCGCCAGGTACTGGATGGTCACTGCTCCGGCCAGCGGAATGTTCTGGATGGTGGTGTAGAACATAAGCAGCGAAAACGCCCCAGCCAATCCACGCAGCACCAGAACCGGCTTGCGGGTGCCCCAAGGCGAAACCTTCGCCCGCTTAATCATGGCGTAGCTCAGTAACAAGGAGATAATCGACCGAAACAGCACCACTTCCATGGGCGGCAGATGCGACAGAAACTTGACGCACACGTTCATGAGCGCAAAAAAGAACGTGGAAAGCAGCATGTACTGAACACCTTTGGTCATGGCAGTAGGCGGTAAAACAAGGGGTGCAAAGGTCGGGCTTTTAGAAGTAGCATCCACACCCATGGCAGTTTTTTCCTCGCGCAAAAGCTTTCTGGGGCAAACTGTTTTTGCCTACTTTTGGTTAATAGAATGTACCTGCGGCGGTACGTCATCTAACCAATTGCCCTGTGTTCCAGCCCAAGAAAAAGAAAGTCTACACTAAGAAAGAAGCCCTGCCCAAGATTGCTTCCTACTGCGCCTACCAGGAACGCACCCAAAACGAGGTGCGCGCCAAGTTGCTGGACTACGGCCTGGACCTAGACGAAGCAGATGAGCTGGTGATTCTGTTAACTCAGGAAAAACTGCTAGATGAGGAACGCTACGCTCAGGCCTTTGTACGGGGTAAATACGGCCTCAAACGCTGGGGTCGTCGCAAGATTCAGATGGGCCTCAAAGCCAAAGGTCTTTCTGACTACTGCATCCGGAAGGGGTTTTTAGAGATAGACCCCGATGTTTACTGGGAAAACCTATTGCACTTACTGGAGAAGAAAAACAAGACCGAAGGCGAGCGCAACCCGTTGGCCCGCCGCCAGAAAATCCAGTACTTTCTGCAAAGCAAAGGTTATGAGCTAGACCTGATCCAGGATGCGTACCGGGAGCTGGGTTTATAGCTTAAAAATAAGCTGATGCTCTCAGTTACCGCTTCTTGGGCACAGGCGGCTCTGTGATGGTTTGGCGAGGCATGAGGTACACCCTGCGACCGGTCATGTTCTCCAGCATCGGCTTTAAAATCTTCTCCGCGTTCACCGAGGTTTGCTGCAGGATCCCGCTGTTGAGTGCCGCCTGCTTTACATTCTCCTCGGCGTATTTGTAGCCTTCATCCACCAATTCAGCATCCTGAAAGTACGTATTCTCCTTCCCGAAAACCTTAGATTGCGTGTGGTCTATGCGGTAATAGCAGATCTCAGGAGCGGGCAAACTCACGTGTAGCACCGAGTCACCCATGAACTGCAAGTCACTTTCCTGCAGTTTCCGCAAATCAATGCAGCCTACCGCCTCCCCGCCTACAATCAAGGCCACTTTTGAATCTGGCAGAAACCGGGAAACCTCTTTCTTGTACTCCACCACATCTTTAAAATTGAACCGGACCAGCTCCAGTTTGCCCATTTCTTCAATTTTGGTCAAGATGGTACTGTGTGTCACCTCCACCGTAGCCTCTTCCTTAGGGTTCAGGAAATTCTTAACGGGGGTCAGCAGAAATCGCCAGGCAAGGCCGGCAACCACAAGAATCAGGAGCCACGGAATCAGCTTACGGAGAACAAAGAGGAGTCGCATTGAAGTAAAGTAGATGTATCTTCCTATATGCGAAAACCGCACCGAAAGTTACTTAGGTCGTTTCTGGCAGGTTTCAGGAAAGTAGGTTATAAAGGGAATTCTAATGTTAACAGCTACTTGATAATTCCTGCCGTTGGCCACTGCAACTCGTACCGTTGTTTATAACCCATCCACCCTTGTTGCCCGCCGGTATGTACCGCTATCAGCTTGGCTCCCGCTGGAAAGTAGTCTTGCCGAATCAAATCAAACACGCCATACAGCATCTTTCCGGTGTAGACGGGGTCCAGCAGAATACCGTAGGTTTGATAAAATTGCTCTATAAACGTAAGCAATTCAGGAGTGTGTTTGGCGTACCCGCCGAAGTGGTAGTTTGTCTGTAGCTCCCAATTTTGGTACGTCTCCCCGTTGTACGCCTGTACCAAGTCCGTTACTTCCGCTTGCAGAAAGTCGCCGCCTTTCAGGGCAGGAAATCCGATGATCTTTCCTCTGCCCGCCGCACCTGCAACAATCCCGGCCAGGGTACCGCCGGTACCAGACGCAACACAGAGGAAATTCCATGGCTCGGTCAATTCAGTCACAATCTCGGTGCAGCCTTTCACGGCCAGCAGGTTGGTGCCTCCTTCGGGGAGCAGGTACGGTTTTGGGGCTGTTTTCAAGATTTCAGCCTGAAAATGGCTATCATTCCGGAGGCGGTAATCAGAGCGGGAGAGATATCTGAGTTCCATGCCACAGGCGGTGGCGTACCCAAGGGTGGAGTTGAGGGGCAATGTCTCCTCACCCCTGATGTAACCTATGGTTTTAAACCCAAACTCCTTCCCGGCAGCGGCCACGGCGGCAATGTGATTGGAGAAAGCTCCGCCAAAGGTGACCAGGATTTCGCAGCCTTGTTCCCGAGCCGCTTGCAGGTTGTATTTGAGTTTGCGCCACTTGTTCCCCGGAATGTTGGGGTACAACAAATCCTCGCGCAGCACCGACAGGCTTACTCCTTTCTGGGTGAGCAGCGGGTCTGATAATGGTTGCAGGAGAACGGACATACACGAAAACTCTTAAAAGAAGCAGCGCCCGTTTCTGGCCTGTTCTTGCAAAACAAACCTGAAACGGGCGCTGCTACCAGAAATAAATTACACGTCTGTTGGCCTTCTTCTAACACCGTACACCACGGCACCAATCAAGCCAGCAAACAATAAAAGTGAGGAAACCAGCGCCACGGTGTTGCCCAGGCTGTATTCCTGCGGTTCAAACTTGAATTCTACCACGTGGTTACCGGCTGGCAGGTTCATGGCGCGCAGGATGTAGTTAGCCCGGAAATGGTCTACCGGTTTGCCATCCAGGTACGCTTGCCAGCCGTCTTTGTAGTAAATCTCGGAGAAGACAACCACGCTAGGCTGGGCCACCACCGCCGTGTACTTGAGGTAGTTAGGCTGGTACTCAATCAGTTTAATGATAGAACCTGTGATGGTGTAGGTCTGCGGCTTCACGTTGGGGAACTTGGATACGTCCACAATAGCCTCGTGCTTGGCGTCAATGCCTTTAAGGGCAGCCAGTTCCTCGTCTGGGGAGTTCACAGCGCGCACTTCATCCACGTACCAGGCATTACCCAGATACCCCGGGATGATCTGTACTGGCTGTTGCTCCTGCCCGGTGATGGCGTACTTGGCGTTGAGCATGTTCAAAACCTGCACGTTTCCTTGGGCAATGTGCTGCTCAATCACATCCTGATAACGGCGCAGTTTGGCACCGTGGTACCCGCCAATAGACTTGTGGAAGTAAGACGTACGAGCATCGTTGAAGGCATTTGGCACATTGAACACCCGGTAGCTTAGGTCTTTGTCTTGCAGGATGGCTAAGTCAGCGGGGGTTGGCTGGAAGTAGGTCTTGCTGTAGTCTTTCTGGAAATCGTCGTTATTGAGGTACCGTTTGTCCACGGTCCAGAGGTCTACCAGAATAAGCAAGCCAATCACGGCAGTGGCCATGAAAGAAGTTACTTTGCGTTTGGTGTACAGATACAACGTACCGGCAGCAAGCACAATGAAGATCAATGAACGCAAGGCATCGCCACGGAGCATAGAAGCTCTATCGGCGCGGATGGCTTCCAGCGGGTATTGGTACTGGGCTAATTGCTCGTCTACCGGACCTACGTAGTCAAAGGTGCCGCTCAAGAGCACCAGCAGCAGGCAAACGCCCCCGGTAGCCGCCAGCGCAATCATCAGTTTCTTCTGGAGGTTTTCTACCGGTTCATTCTGCAGCACGCGGCCCAAGGCCAAAGCGGCCAGTAATGTCATGGTTACCTGGGCAATCACCAGCGCCATACTTACCGCCCTAAACTTGTTATAGCCCGGGAAGTAGTCAAACATGAAGTAGTTGAAGGCCTCGAAGTTCTTCCCCCAGCTTAATATGAACGACAGGATGGTGGCGCTCAACAGCCAGATCCAGAGGCGGCGCGGGGCTACCAGCAGGCCCAACACAAACAGGAAGCAGACAATGGCGCCCATGTACACGGGCCCGCCCACAAACGACTGATCACCCCAGTAAAACGGCATGGTGGCGTTTTGCAATTGGGCCTCAGGCACACCGCCCTGGGCTAATTGCTTATAGGTTTCAGAGTCTTTTTCCAGTGGCCCTTGCGAAGCCCCACCGTAGAAGTTGGGTACCAACAGGGTCATGGTTTCGCCCACGCCATAGCTCCACTGGAAGGCATATTCGCGGTCCAGACCAGTTCCAACCTCGGCGGCGTCTTTGCCTTGGGTTAACTCAGAAGCACCCCTAATGGAATACTTGCCATACTCGGCAGTGGTGTAGATACGTCCAAAGCTTACCCCAGCAGCCAAGGCCGCTCCTAGGGCCAGAATAAGGGTCCGTTTAAAGAAATCGGCTACGCGACCTTCTTTGGCCCAGGTCACCAACTCTACCAACCCGAAAATAAGCACGATGAAGAGCAGGTAATAGGTGATTTGTAAATGGTTCATCCGGATGTGCATGGTCAACCCGAAGGCAAACAACGCCGCACCCAACCACAGGTTTTTACGGTACGCGTACCACAAACCCGCCAATACCAGCGGCAAATAGGCAATAGCCAGTGATTTAGTGTTGTGCCCGGCTTCCAGAATGGCGAAGTTGTACGACACAAAGGTGTAGGCGATAGCTCCTACCGCTGCCAGCATCGGCCGCAGGCCAAACACCACAAACATGATGTAGGCACACACCAGCGTGATGAAAATGTTAGACGCTACCAACGGCAAACCGGCGGTGAAAAGCGAATGCACGTACTGGAACAAATCGCCGGAGAACTGCACGCTGATCAAGTAAGCGGGCATTCCGCCGAACATGGAGTTGGTCCAGAGGGCTTCATCGCCGGTTTTCTCTCTAAAGTCGGCAATCTCTTTGGCACCGCCCTGGAACTGCACCACATCGTGCTGCATCAGGGTTTTGCCGTCAAAGAAAATGGGCGAGAAATAGGCTACTACCAGCAGCACAAAAAACAGAAGCACCAGCAGGTGCGGCAACACGTGGCGGTTGAAATCGATTTTAGAAGAGGCCATGAGGTTTAATTGCAATAAAAAACCCGACGCGGAGGCATCGGGCTTGAAAGATACTCAGTTTATTTCACTTCTTCATAATCTACGTACTCGCCACCGGGGAAGTCTTTTCGCGGTCGCTTGTCATCGGGCACGTAGGCGACCTTCACCTTGCCGCCACCGGAAGAAGTCTGGCTTCTGTTCTGCTGCTGGTATTGCTGGTTGTACGATTGCTGCGCGTGCGGCTGGCCCTGGAAAGCTGCGTACTCCTGGGCCTTGCGCATTTGTTTCTGGACAAACGTTTTGAGTAAGAAGCGGATGATGTACGGCATCAGGTACCGCAACAACAACATCACCGCCAGCATGATCAAGAAAAATTTCACTAGGCGTTGGGGTTTGGTTTAAAATAAAAATCGCCGCCCTGGTATTGGTTTATCTCCTGCGGGCTACAGGCAGATAACGTCTGTTTATCGGTTAGCGTGTACACGCCGTAGTTTAAACGGGTTAAAGTTTCCACCACGGCGCGGCGGTTTTCTGTCCCGTTCAACTCTGTCTGAATCAACGGCCTATACTTCTTTATAGTTTCCTGCAGGTGGGCAAACACTTGGTGTTCATAGCCTTCTACGTCGCATTTGATAAAGTCCAGGCGGTCCAGATCTGCAAACAGCTCATCTGGTACGCGCATTTCTACCTGGTAAGTCTGGGCATATTCCTCTTTGGCTGAGCTGGCAATTTTGGTCATGCCGTGGTGCACCAACCCGTCTCTTACCGGCGTGCCCATCTCAATGGTGGTGTTTTCGCCACCTAATGCAAAGGGCAACAGCGTGAGGTTGTCCACGCCACTGGCCCGCACGTTGTCTCGCCAGATCCGCCCGAAAAGCGGTACCGGCTCCACGGCCAACACTTTGCCGTTAGGTCCCGCCAACCGAGACAGAAAGGTGGAGTAGTAGCCCAGGTTCGCACCGATGTCAATACAGGTAGCTCCCGGACGGATGATTTTGCGCAGGAAGAACAACTCTGGGTACTTTTCACGGCCCCGGCCCGAGCCCACCATGATGATGTACATCCGGCTGACCAGCCTGAGATAGCCCTCAAACCCGAGCGCCTTGACCAATAATTTGCGGAGAAGTTTCACGCGGTAAAGTTCTGCAATCTGGGGGGAGAAAACAAAGGGGTGCGTTTTAGAGGTGTTTACACAACCAATAAATCTCAAAAATATTTAAATAAAATATACACCTAACTATACTTACAATTCAAATACACCTAATTCAAATTGCAATAAATCTTTAAAACTTTTGAAAGAATTAATATACAAAATAAATTATAAACAAATAATATTTATAAAGTACTTAAACTTAGCCTTCAACAATTTCCTTCATTCTAGTCTTTTTATAGTTGTTTCCATTATTGATACTAGTGAATATTGTTGAATAGAATTCTATATCTACTAGCCTCCAACTTATCCATCCTTTTTCTGCATTACCGTTATTTATATCTGTATACAAAATACATTTATTTTTTTCATCATTACCAAATTGAATAATACAAAAATCTCTATTATTATATGCCAAACCATTATCATCATTTATCAATATAATTTCAAAATCTGCTTGGACTAGGAAGTTCTTATCTTCATTAGATAAGTTGTTATAAAATGCATTAAATTCTCTATTCCTATTATCAATTATAATATACCTTTTTTCTACACTTATACCTAAGGCATCTTGGAGTTTATTTTTTTTATGAAGATTTTTTAAAAACTCTAAACTACATAAAGCATTTACATTACTACTCCCATATAGTTTTTCAATAATCTCCAAATTATTTTCAAAAACAAATTTTCTATTATCATAAGAAACAAACTTGTGATAAAAATCTTTAATTTTTGGCACCTTATTCAAGAAATCCTTAATTTCATCTTGGCTTTCATTTTTTTGATCTAGATCAATAACCAAAGTACCTTCTTCACTTTTAAGAATATGGTTTTTCAATATATTATTTATGTAAGGATTACTAGCAGAGGAATTCCAAAAAAGTACAGTATGTTGTAAATCATCTTTCCCATTAAGCCAAAGAACTTCAACCAAGCCTACTTGTGAATTGTCAGAAGCCTTATTCACTTCCCAAACTTCAACTGCTTTTAAGTTTTGATCTTTTCTAATACTTAAATCAAAAACTTTCCTAAAATCAATTTGGGTTCCATACTCCTTTGTTTTTGTAGATTGGAATTGATTATTGCCAGAAGCTTCAATTTGGCCAATAGGGATTACCTTTGTGCTTATAGCCCATGCAACACCTTCTGCTCTTACATTTTGAGATTGTAATGTAGTCTTAATTGAATGACTAATTGTTACATTGTCATGTCCAGGCCAACCAACAACTTTCCTATCCACTCTTTTTAATTTATACAATCTACTTGCATTGACAACTCTAGGTTTATAGGCATTTCTTACAAAAAATATTACAAGGAATATAGCCGACAATATAGTAATAGTACCAAGAACAATATTCTTTATATTTAAATAACTTTTATCATGCACACTATCAATTAAAAAATCTATACATATGATATAATCTTTTTGATTTACTGAAAATTTAAACCAGAACGTCCTAACAAGATTTACAACTTTTGTCTCGACATTTATATCTGTATAAATACCTGTCAAACCGGAAGTATTATTTAAACCAGATGTATTATTTGTATATTCAGACGGGAAAGACTCTTCTATTGTTGTACCATAAGCCGCTTTCCACCAAGGTCTATCCTGAGGAATAAGACTAGGGAAGCTTTGCCTATGACAAGGAAAAATAACCATGCTGCTATCACTGCTAGCCATAAATATTCTTGCAGCTTTCAGGTTTGGAAAAATTTCACTTACATCTTCCAATTCAAATAGATTTCCGAAAACTTTATAAGAATACTCATCAAATTTCGCGTCTTTTTCAAGATTTATTCTACTTCTAATAAATCCAATAAACTCATTAAAAAGTTTTTTAGTATTTAAAAGATCTCTTCTAATTTGATTTGGATTATTATTAATAAATTGGCCATATTCATAATTTACTGGCGGTTCGAAATTGGGAGCAATACGCCAAGGTGTCCAATCTTTCACTTTATTGAATTTGAAATTTTCAGCGACAATGTTTACTGTATCAGCAAAACTAGGGTTAGTTGATACAATAGTGGTCTGAATACCTGTAAGCTTAGTTGATATTTGCGACCACATTTTTTCAATTTGCTGAGATTTTATTGACTGCAAATTAGAATTATACCATTGTTTATTAATTTCACTTAAAGAATTTTGCTTATTAGCAGAATAATTATCGTACCAAATAGTAGAAGTACAAATTACTATCAGGACAATTAGAATTAGTGGATAAATGAGATTTTTCATATTCCCTATTTTATAACACAGTTTTAATAACCCCAGCCTATCTTGACAATTTATTTATAACCTGAACCAAAATAGTAATATTTTATAACCTATCAAAATATTTTGTATGGTATTTAAGTTCCTAGTTTTCTTGGCACAAGAGCTTTCATGATACATACTCTTCATTTTATAATTAAAATTTACCTAGTTTCTACTCAACTTATTAAATTGATAGTGAATCAGGAAAGTTAAAGAAATAATATATTATTGAATTAAAGTAAGCTTCACCGATGTTAATGGCAAGCAATTTTAAACAGACAAGGATTAAGTTTAATTTGCTTTTAAACATTAGCACAATTTGCCAAATGAAAAAAGAAAGCTACTGATTTAATCCATTCAATAACGCTTTATAAAAAATAAGTGTTAGATATTAATTGGCCTGCATGAAAACTTCCTCTACCTTCTACTTGCCCTCACCATTTCCGCTGCTTCCACGCAGCAGGCTTCCACCGGTGCTACCGCCGCCAACTATCCGGCGTCCATTAACATCACTCCCGAACAGGATTATCAACTCACGGTAAAGCAGATAAGTATTAAAGCGTCTTCAACCGGAACCCAGTGGGGACGAGAAAGCGTCTAGTCATAATCTTTGGAGTAAGATTGCTACAGAGCATTCACTTTGGGGCGCTTTGTCTATATGAAACGCTTATCTCTGCTTTTATAATGCTTGAAGGCAAAGCATCTCATCTTCTATAACTAAATACAACAAAAAAACTTGCGCAACCAAATAGTTGCACGTATATTCGCAACCATATGGTAGCAAATTAAGAATAGATGGAGACAAGACGAGATGTATTTCAAGCCATAGCTGACCCTACCCGGAGAGCCATTATTCTGCTGCTGGCCGTTAGTGCCATGACCCCTAACGCCATTGCCGAGCACTTCAACAGTAGCAGACAGGCCATCTCTAAGCACATCCAGGTTTTGACGGAGTGTGAGATTTTAAAACAGGAGCAGAAAGGCAGAGAGATTCACTATCACCTGAATGCCAGCAAAATGAACGAAATTGAGAAATGGCTAGAGCAGTTCAAACAGTTACTGGCTAAGCGGTTTGATCAGTTAGACGATGTATTAAAACAACTTAAATCAGATAAGAAATGAACAAGGCTATTTTATTCAACTTTCTGGTAGACAAGGAAAACAACCAGATCAACGTAGAAAGATCATTTGAGGCACCCCTTGACTTGGTGTGGGCCGCCTGGACAGAAGCCGCCATCCTGGACCAATGGTGGGCCCCCAAACCTTACAGATCTGTCACCAAAAGCATGGACTTTACAGAAGGAGGCCGCTGGCATTACTACATGTTAAGCCCTGAGGGAGACAAACATTGGTGCCTGTTTGACTTTGACGTGATAAAACCCCAACTCTCTTTCTCTGGCTCAGATGCTTTCTGTGACGAATATGCGGTGATAAACAAATCCCAACCGCAGATAAAGTGGGAGAATACATTTAAAGCCCAGGAAGAGAACACGCTCGTAACCATCCAACTTTCTTTTGAGAAACTGGAAGATCTAGAAACCATTGTTCAAATGGGCTTCAAAGAAGGGTTTACCGCCGGCTTAGAAAACCTGGACAAGTATTTCCGGTCCGTTCTGCCACAAAAAGCATAACAACAGAGAGACCAATTCACCAAACACCTAAAACAAAACACGTATGAAGCAGAAGATCTTAACCGGATTTTGCATCCTCTTGGGGTTATTACTCATCAACGGAGGCTTAAACAAATTCTTCCATTACATGCCGGTCCCAAATGATTTGCCAGAAGCAATCATGAAGGATTCTGTTGCCTTGATGGAAGTTTCCTGGCTCATGCCCTTGATTGGCTTAGCTGAAGTTTTGGGAGGAATACTTATCATCTTTCCCAGAACAAGAGCATTAGGGGCATTGATAATCTTCCCGGTCATGGTAGGCATTCTGCTCACGCATCTATTGGTGGACACCAGCGGACTACCCATTGCCATCGTAATCTGGCTGATTCTGCTCTGGATCCTTTTTGAGAACAGAAAAAGATACCTTCCCTTGATCAACCAGGCATAAACAACCTCCAAGAACACAAGAACCTGATAACGCCTTTAACTAATGCCATTTCGGAAGAAGGCATCATTTCAGGAATTCAGAATGGATTGTCTTTTCACAAAACGATTAGAAATCGATTACCTACTTCTCTGATAATCAAGAGTCCTTTATAACTTGTCAGACAGAAATAGCCAGGATGGTAGAAGAGAATATCTACCATCCTGGTTTAGATTTTATAAGTATCTTGAGGCAACAAAGAGCCCTCATGAAAAAACTCTTCTACCTCCTATTTGCCTTCACGGTTTCTTCTGCCTCGGCGCAGCAGGCTACTACGGGAACTGCCGCTAACTATCCCGCTCCGGTGAACTTCACCGCCGAGCAGGACCACCAGCTCATGATGAGGCAGCTGGGCATTAAGGCGCTTCGGCCAGGGCCCAGCGGAGACGAGAAATCCCCGAATGCGGCCAACTACGATGAAGCGAAAGCCAATCCTTACCCCAACCTGCCGGAACTACTCACCCTCAAAAACGGCAAAAAGGTAACTACCCCAGCCCAATGGTGGAACCAGCGGCGGCCCGAAATAGTGGAAGACTTTGAGCGGGAGATTTTCGGCCGAATTCCTAAAAACGTGCCTAAAATAACCTGGAAAACCCTGATCTCGGAACGGGAGATGGTGGGCTGGATCCCGGTGAACGCCAAGCAACTGGTAGGCCAGGTAGATAACTCCCAGTACCCCTTACTGGAGGTGAACATCAACATGACGGTGGTCACGCCCGCTAACGCCAAAGGTCCGGTGCCGGTCTTGATGATGTTCGGGCGTAGCGCCTTGCCTGCCCCGGCGCAGCCGCCCAAAGAAAGCCTGGAGAAAATTAACGCCGCCATGAAGAAACTGCTGGTAGAGGCAGATCCTTCGTTGAAAGCCGTCTTTGAGCAGTACCCGGCCTATACGCCCATTGCGCCACAAGGACCTCCTTCCTTCGGACCGCCCACGGCCGGAGATCCGCCTCCCACGCACCAGTTGCTGGCTGCCGGTTGGGGCTACGTCCTGATTGAACCCGGCAGCATCCAAGCCGATAACGGCGCAGGACTGACAAAAGGCATCATTGGGCTGGTAAACAAAGGGCAGCCACGTAAGCCCGAGGACTGGGGTGCTCTGCGCGCTTGGGCCTGGGGTGCCTCCCGCGGCCTGGATTACCTGGAGACCGACCCCATGGTAGACGCCAAACGGGTGGGCATTGAAGGCGTGTCACGATTTGGGAAGGCGGCGTTGGTGGCGCAGGCGTTCGACCAGCGTTTTGCCGTAGGCCTGATTGGCTCCTCCGGTGAGGGCGGGGCCAAGCTGCACCGGCGCAACTTCGGCGAAGCCGTGGAAAGTCTCACCAGCAGCTACGAGTACCACTGGATGGCAGGCAATTTCCTGAAATACGGTGCCTCTGAGGCTACTTTCGGTTCTAAAACCGCCAACGACTTGCCGGTAGACGCGCACCAACTCATCGCCCTGTGCGCTCCCCGGCCCACGTTCATCAGCTACGGCATTCCTGAGCAGGGCGACGCTAAATGGCTGGACCAGCAGGGCAGTTACATGGCTACCGTGGCGGCCGGACCGGCCTTCAAGCTGTTAGGCGCCCGCGACCTGGGCGTAGAGCATGACTATAAAACGGCCAAAATGCCAGGGGTGAACGTGAGCCTGCTAGACGGGGAATTGGCCTGGCGCCAGCATGACGGCGGCCACACCGATGCTCCTAACTTTAAATTCTTCATTCCATGGGCTAATACCATGCTAAAGCAAAACAGCGCCGCTTCTTCCAAACGTTGACAAAGATTCTGAGCGACAGCCCCGCTCATCGCTATGAAAAGTTTCCGTCTTTGTCTTATCTTTAGAACTGGTTTTTTGTGTTGGTAATTTCAGGTATGGCCTTTCTCAAAGCAAAATTTCTATTGGGCAGATGTCTTACAGCCTCTGTTTGCTGTTTACTCCTCCTTGGTTGTCAGAAATCGGGGAAAGAGACCAAACTATGGGGAGGCGATGAGGAAGAAAAGCAAACAGTGGCCATTCCGGCCTCTTTCACGGCAGACAGCATCCAGAAACTGACCGTGAAGCTAGACTCAGTGTTCAAGCACTTCCATAAGCGGCGCGGTTTTAACGGCACGGTGCTGGTGACCAAATATGACAAGGTCATCTACAAAAACGCCTTCGGCCTAGCCGATTTCTTTAAGAAAGATTCGCTTACCGTGGAAACGGCTTTTCAGTTGGCCTCGGTGTCTAAGCAGTTTACGGCCATGGCCATCATGATGCTGAAAGAAGAAGGCGAGCTCAGTTATGAAGATAGCGTGCAGCAATACCTCCCTGATTTCCCGTATCATGGCATCACCATCCGGCAGTTGCTCACGCACCAGAGCGGTTTGTCTAATTACACGTACTTTAGTGACAAACTGTGGCCAGACCGCAACAAGAACCTCACGAACGAAGATGTCATCAACCTGATGGTGACGCATCAGCCCCGCCCCTACTACCCGCCCAATACTCATTTTGATTACAGCAACACCGGGTACAGCCTTTTGGCCTCTATTGTGGAAAAGGTGTCAGAAAAGCCTTTTGCTACGTTCCTGCGGGAGAAAATCTTTGAGCCGCTGGAGATGAAGCACACCTTCACCTACAGCCCAGACGTGGCCACGCTCACCGGCAAGATTGCCACCGGGCATACCCGTTTCCGGCAGAAGAGAACCTCTGATTACCTGGACACTGTGCTGGGCGATAAGGGCATTTACTCTACCGTGGAAGACCTCTACAAATGGGACCAAGCGCTGTACACCCAGAAATTGGTGAAGCACGAGACCCTGGAAGAAGCGTTTACCGGCGGTATTCTCCATAAAAAGAAAAACCAAACCGAGGACTATGGCTTTGGCTGGCGCATCCGCCCGCTGGAAAACGGGGACACCGCCGTGTACCATGGGGGCCTTTGGCACGGCTTCTCTACCTACTTCCTCCGCAACCCCAAAGAACACAGCGCCCTCATTATCCTCAGCAACCTGCCCAATGGCAGCTTCAGCTACCTGCAGGAACTCCGGAAATTCTTGTACCCAATTCACCCAGACAGCCTTGCTCAACAAAATGGGCAGAAGATTGCAACCCGCACCCGGCGGTAACTTATTTGTGTAATTGGATTTGAGAAACAAGGCGTTACCTGACTTCTACAAGGGATTTAAGGTATTTCCCTTCTCTCCTACTGCTTTCTTCACCGCTGGGGCTACTACGGTTCCCAATAACTCTATGGCGTGCATCACCTGCGCATGCGGCATCGTGCCTACGCTGATGTGCAGCAGGAAACGGGTATTGCCGAATAGTTCATGCTCCCACAAGATCTTGTCTATTACCTGCTGCGGACTGCCCACCAGCAAGGAGCCTTCGGGCCCGCGCATGAAGTCGTACTGCTCGCGATTCATCCCAGACCAACCCCGCTCCTGCCCTATTTTACCCATCAGGTAGGCGTACGGCCCATAGAATTCATTAGCGGCTTTCTGCGAATCATCTGCAATGTAGCCGTGCGAGTTAATGGCGAGTTGCAGTTTGTCTATGTTGTAGCCAGCCTGCAGGTAGGTTTTCTTGTACAGGTCAGTGAAGGGTACAAACCGCTCGGGCATGCCCCCAATAATAGCGAGCGCCATGGGCAAACCATGTTGGGCCGCCCGTATGACAGATGCCGGCGTGCCACCTACCGCCACCCAAATAGGCAGTTCCTTCTGGTACGGCCTGGGGGACACGCCCAGATCATCAATGGCGGGCCGGTGCTTCCCAGACCAGGTGACCTTCTCGCTTTTATTCAGTTGAATAAGCAAATCCAGCTTCTCAGAAAAAAGGGTGTTGTAGTCTTGCAGATCATAGCCGAAAAGCGGAAAAGACTCAATAAACGATCCTCGACCTGCAATAATCTCAGCGCGCCCTTCTGAAAGCAGATCCACGTGCGCGAAATCCTGGAACACCCGCACGGGGTCATCTGAGCTTAACACCGTCACCGCGCTGGACAGCTTGATCTTCTTCGTTTTCACCGCAGCAGCGGCCAACACGACTGCTGGTGAGGAGACTATGAAATCTGGGCGGTGGTGTTCGCCAATGGAAAAGACATCCAGCCCTACCTGATCGGCGAGCTCAATTTCTTCCATCAGGTTGCGCATCCGCTCATGCGGCGCTAACAGTTTTCCGGTGGCTGGGTCTGGGGTGTTCTCTACGAAGGTGGTGATGCCTATTTCCATAATCTCATGTTAAACATCTGTCTAAAACGACAAAAGCCCAAAGGAGTTGAACGGGATTCATCTTCCTGGTGCCCCTTGGGTTTGCAGAGGCGCTCTTGGCAACTTCCTGTTTTAACGCTATCTTCATCAAAACACTTCCAAAACAGGAAATGTGATTTAACGCACCTGCCCCCACAGAGATTACCCCGACGCGGAAATAAGAAGATTCATTCAACTAACGGCAAACAGGTATGACCTACATCACCACTGGGGTGAACCAACCCGGCATTGTGGAACTGCTTTTTTACAAAGGCCCAACAGGCAAAGCCTTGTCCAACTTGGCCCACACCCTGCTGCACGGCCCCTCTACCCTTACCTCGGCGGAGCGGGAACTCATTGCGGCGTACGTGTCTAAGCTGAACAATTGTGAGTACTGCCATCAATCCCACTCAGCGGCGGCAAACGTGCATTTTAAGGACTCTGGCGAAACCGTGAGCTGTGCGGTGGAGAACAAAGATAACGCTCCCATCTCTGAGAAGATGAAGGCCCTGCTGACCATTGCCGGAAAGGTGCAGCAAAGCGGCAAAGCGGTGCAACAAGAAGACATAGACCGGGCCAAAGCCAAAGGTGCCTCAGACGAAGAAATCCATGATACCGTGCTCATTGCCGCCGCGTTCTGCATGTACAACCGTTATGTAGATGGCTTGGGCACGAACGTGGCCGCTCCGCACGAGTACCCCCAGATGGGAATACGGCTGGCAAAGAAGGGGTATAAGTACCCGCCTTTATTTTTACGCAAGGCTATTGTCTGGGTGATGAATAGGAAAAGCAAAAAGTAGCCCCCTTACCTATAGATAGAATATGCTAGATATTGTCATAGAAGCCCGCAAAGCCTCCCTGGCCCCCGGAATGGATGTGCGCAGGATCCTACCTTTTCGTATGCGCCGGATGGTGGGCCCTTTCATTTTCATGGACCACGCCGGCCCCGTAGACGTGCAACCGCCCTTGGTGACCAACCTTGATGTGTTGCCGCATCCGCACATCGGGTTATCTACGGTCAGTTATTTGTTTGGGGGCTCAGTTATGCACCGCGATAGTCTGGGGGTGGAGCAAATCATCAGGCCCGGCGAGGTGAATTGGATGACGGCCGGCAGCGGTATTGCCCACTCAGAACGGTTTGAAGACCCGGCGGCACTGGCAGGCGGAGATTTGGAGATGATTCAGACCTGGGTAGCCCTGCCCGAGAAAGACGAAGAAGCCGCCCCGGCCTTTGACAATTACAAACCAGAGCAGCTCCCCATCTATACCGATGCCGGTGTCTGGATGCGCCTGATTGCCGGTGATGCGTATGGCCTGAGAAACGGCGTGAAAACGCACTCGCCTCTCTTCTACCTGCACGTGGTGCTGGACCAAGGAGCCTGTTTCGGTTTGCCCAAAGAGCATTCAGAGCGGGGCCTGTACATTGCCAAAGGCAGCCTAGAGGTTTCGGGGCGCACCTACACCGCGGGTCAGATGCTGGTATTCACGAAGGGAGTAGATCCAATCCTGCTGGCCAAAGAACCCACCACGCTCATGCTATTGGGCGGCGAGCCGCTGGGCGAACGGTTTATCTGGTGGAACTTTGTGTCTAGCCGGAAAGAACGCATTGAACAAGCCAAAGCTGACTGGAAAGAGGGCCGCATCTTATTACCGCCCACGGATAACCAGGAGTTTGTTCCGCTTCCCGAAGACAAATCCAGACCTGCTGGAAGTCCTTCACCGCAGGCACTTTCTTAGGGTGACTCCTTCTTTGTCTCTTTTCTATAAAATGGCTGAAAACGGATAACCTTTATACCGGCCAATTCCTTCTACTCTTCTCCTACTTTATGGGCAACTTTTCTTTGCTGTAGTTGCTCATTTAACTGGCTAATAAAAGGCAGATGATCTTCCATTTCATTGGGCGTGAGTAGCCTACCGTTTATGTAAAACTTGGGCCTTCTGTCTCCTATCACTACCAATTTGAACTGGGTACTGTCTGGGCCAATGGTCGTCACGGTGTTCAGGTAATTCTCCTCATCTTCTTTGCTCACCTCTTGGAAAGGCACGCTCAATTCTTCTTTGGGTTGCACAGCGTTCATTTGATTCTTAGAGAACTTCCCCTGGTCTGCGAAAAGCAGAAAACCTGTCAATAAAAGTACCAAGCATCCCGCCAAAGACCAGACCCAAGCTTTGTTCTCCCTCTTTTCAACTGGCCGCACTACAGGTTCTTCTGCAGGTTGGGTAATACTCGCGTGCAAGACGTATCCTTTTTTAGGAATGGTCTCAATCATCTTTTTCTCACCATCCAGCAGCACCTTTCTTAGCACCGAAACAGATTGGGTTAAACCATCATCGGCACTGCCGTAGTCATTCCAGATTTCCTTTACCAGCTTCTCTCTAAACACCAGTTCTCCTACCTGGTCAGACAGAATACACAGCAACTGCATGAGCCGTGGTTCAAGTCTGGTTTCTTTCTCCAGCGCTGTATCCTGTACCAGATTGAGGGCAGGATTTATTTTAAATCTCCCATTGATAGTGAATAGCTGCTTCATGTGGTGTCTGTAAAAGCTGATTGCTCCTTAAAGATAAGTACCTAGCCAGCATCCCGCCACATATAAAACCTGAAGAATACCTAAAGCTTTTCTTCATGCATGAACCCAGCACTAAGCAGTAGGTTAGCTTCAGCATTTCACCCTTGATCTACACCTGCTATGAACCACAAGATACTGCTTAGTCTAGTCCTCGTTTCTTTCCTTATGGGGTTCAACACATCAGCCCAACACGCGCCAGTTCTGCTAGACCAGCCTTCCAAAAAACAAGTAGTAGACAGCGTATGTCGGGCCTTGAGCGCCTACTACGTTTTTCCAGAACAGGCCAAACGCATGCAGGCGCATCTGCAAACCAGGGCAAAAAAAGGAGTTTACAAATCCGTTGCTCAAGCTGCTGAACTTGCCAATACCTTAACCAAAGATTTGCGCTCAGTTCACCCAGACCCACACCTCTCTATTCGGTTTGATCCCGATCTAGAGAAAAGAATCCTGAGCTTTACCCAAACTTCAACGCCAGATAAAAACGATTTTATGAAGGAGCAACAGCAGAATTTCTTCTTTCAGAAATCTGAGATATTGCCTGGCAATATTGGATATGTGGTGTTCAACGGCTTCTCTGACACAAGTGCTTCGGCTAGGAATACCATGCGGGCCGCTTTCCAGTTTGTGGCGCACACGGATGCCCTGATTCTGGATTTACGCAATAACTTTGGCGGCACAGGTGTCATGGGGCAGGAAATAACCAGTTATTTCTTCTCTCAACGCACCCTCACTGGCCGAAGCTATAGCCGGCTTACTGATTCCTGGACCGAGAGTTGGGTTGAAAACAAACCTGTCATCACCAACGGGCTGGTACTATCCATGCCGATTTACCTGTTAACCAGTTCCCGCACCTATTCTGCGGCTGAAAGCCTAGCTTACACCTTGCAGCATCTGAAAAACGCCGTGGTAGTGGGCGACACTACCAGAGGCGGGGCCCACCTTACCAGAAGCTTTGCGCTGGGCAACGGCTTTGTGGGTTTTATTCCCTATACGCGCGGTGAAAACGCCGTCACCAAAACCGATTGGGAAGGAGTTGGGGTGCTGCCTACGCTTCCGGTGCCTGAAACCCTGGCCTTACCTACAGCGCAGGAACACTTCTTGAACCAGAGACTCACAAGAACCCAGGATGAGGTAGAGAAGCGTAAGATCACTTGGCTCTTACATCACATAAAAGCCAAAACTGCTGCCCTTGTGGTACCTGCTACTGAACTGCAACCGTATGCCGGGCAGTTTGAAGAATTTGTCTTTACCGTAAAAGATGGGCAACTCATCTGTACCAATACGCACCAGCAAGGTAAAGCAGATAAATTAACTCCTGTAACCAATACCTTATTTCAGATTGACCAACAAGCGCAGGTTGAATTTGTAAAAGACAGCACGGGCCAATTTTCTTCCATTCAATTGCGCTGGAACGATGGCTGGGTAGATACCATTCAAAAGACCAAATAAAGGTCTTTTGACTTCCTCTGTTCTGCGACTGTTTTCTACAAAACAACCCTAAAACAAAACAGACGCAAGTTTGCACCTGCGTCTGTTCTAAAAAAGATCTTAAGAAAATTGATTACAGCACCAGCGTAGCGATGGAGTGCGGCAGACTCTTGGCATCGGCGGCTTTGCCGTTGATCCAAAGTTTGTAGTCCAGCGGTTTGTCGGTGGTGTTGAGCACGATCACGGCTACCTTTCCGTCTGGGTTCAGGAAAGCGGTGGTTTGCAGGGCATCGCGGTTAGACGAGCTGATGATGCGCTTGGCGCCCGGCTTCACGAACTTGGAGAAATGGCCCAGGTAGTAGTAGCTGTTGGTGTAGTACACTTTGCCGTTGCGGGTATCGGCGTGGATAGGCGCGAAGCAGAAATTGCCCACGTGGTTAGGGCCGCCTTTCTCGTCCAGCACCATGTTCCAGTCGGTCCAGGCCACAGTTCCGGCGTTGAAGTCGTTCACCATGGAGTAACCGTAACGCTCGCCCAAAGACCAGTCGTTGATGCGGTTGAAATCGAATTTCTCAATGCAGCCCTCGGTGAAGATGAGGTTGGTCTCTGGGAAGGTTTCTTTTACTTTGCGCAGGTTGTCAAACAGCATGTCAGAGCCGGTCCAGGTCTCATACCAGTGGTAGCCAATGCCCCACACGTATTTAGCAGCCTCCGGGTCGTTCAAGACGGTGCTGGCGCGTTGGTAGATCAGGTCGCGGTTGTGGTCCCAGGCAATCAGCTTTTTGTCTTTCATGCCGCTTTTGTGCAACGTAGGTCCTAAATACTCCTTGATGAAATCGCGCTCTTCCTCACCGGTGAAAATGCAGGACTCCCAGGTTTGTTTCGCCATTGGCTCGTTTTGCACACTCAAGCCCCAGATAGGAATGCCCGCCTGCTCATACGAGTTGATGAACTTGATGTAGTAGTTCGCCCAGTTCTGACGATACTCGGGCAACAGTTTCCCGCCGCGCAGCATGGTTTTGGTGTCTTTCATCCAGGCCGGAGGGCTCCACGGGCTCACGTACATCGTCAGTTTTCCGCCCGCAGCCTGAATAGCCTGCTTGATGAACGGAATGCGGTACTGCTCATCGTGCTTCACGCTGAAGGTCTTCAGCTCTTTGTCGTTGTCCTCCACGTAGGTGTACGAGCCACTAGAAAAGTCTGAGCTGTGAATGGTGGTTCTGCCCAAGGTGTACCCAATGCCGTTGGTTGGGTCATAGTAGGCTTTCATGATCTCCTGCTGCTTGTCCTTCGGCATTTTGGCGAAGGTCTCGGCCGTGGCATCCGTAATGGCGCCGCCAATACCCACCATCGTCTGGAAAGTTTTGTTCGGGTCCACAAACACGCACACCTGCGTCTCCAGCGGCTGCCCAAAATCCTGGAACCGCAGCGTTCCGTTCTGCGACAAACGCAGATCAGTGTCTTTGGCGGTGGTGTACACCGTTACCGAGCGGTTGTCTACCTGAAAGTTGTTATTGCTGATTTTGCTTTGGCTTGTTTTCACCTGCGAGCAGGAAAACGCTACACCCGCGGCCAGCAGGGTAAGGGATGCTAAGGATTGTATTTTCTTCATTTTTGGAATGAGTGATTGAATGATTGAGAGAATGAGTGAATAGAAGCGGTTGTACTGCTAAGGTAAAGCTGTTTGGGGCATGTTTTTCTTAAATCAACCCGAAAACAGTTTTACTCCAGCCGCTGCTCACTCCTTCCAGAAATTTACCACACGTAAGTACCTACTGCGCCGGCGTTCAAGGTCGCCGAAATGGTTTTGCCTTTGTGCCGGATGTTGAACGTTTGAGCTGCATCGCTGTTGTTCAGGACAATGACCACGCGCTCGCCTTTGGGCGTTTTGAACGCCACGTTTGGCAAGTTAGTTGGTACGTTGGAAGCGATTCTCACCGAGCCCGGACGCACGAACTTGGAGGCGTGCGCGATGACGTAGTAGGCCGGGTTGCGGATCACCTTGTCGCCGTCAATGGTCAGGGCACCTAAACACTCGGTGCAACCGCCGGGGGTATGAGGCTTCTGCTGTGGATCAGCGGCCAGGTTCCACTCCAGCACGTTGCGCGCCCAGTTGCGGGGAGCGCCTATAATCAGCTCGCGCACGTGCCATTTGAGGTCGCCGGGGAAGTTGCCAGGGGCGCCAATCCACTGCTCGGTGAAGTACACGTTCTTGTCAGGATGCGCATTGTGCACCTCAGACATCGCCTCAATCTTGCCACCGTACAGGTGGAAGGCCGAGCCGTCAATGTATTTCTTCGCCTCGGGATCGTTCAGGATAGAGATAGGGTAATCCGGACGGTCCAGGTTGTGGTCGTAGATGATGATCTTGGTTTTTACGTTCGCTTTCTGAAAAGCAGGCCCTAAATGGTTCTTCACGAATACTGCCTGATCAGGCGCCAGCATAAGCAAACTAGGGTTGTTGCCAGGGTGCAAGGGCTCATTCTGTACCGTAATGGCGTCTATCTTGATGCCTTCTTTGGCCATCTCCTGCACGTACTTCACGAAGTACTTTGCGTAGGCATCGTACCACTCCGGCTTCAGGGAACCGCCTTTGGAGTTGTTGTTCGTCTTCATCCAGGTAGGCGGTGACCACGGCGAGCCCAGGATCATGATTTTGGGGTTGATGGCCAGAATCTCCTTCAAAACGGGAATGAGGAACTCGCGGTCCGGCGCCAGGCTGAACTTCTCCAGGTTGGGATCAGTCTGCCCCTCGGGCAGGTCATTGTAAGAGAATACTTTCTCGTCCAGGTCAGACGCGCCAATGCTCACGCGTAGGTAACTCACGCCAATGTTGTTTCCGTCCGTCGCGAAGAGCTCTTTCAGGATCGCCGCCCGCGCCGCCGGAGTCATTTTGTGCAGGTGGTACGCACTGCCGCCTGTTAAGGTATAGCCAAAACCATCGATGGTCTGGAAGGTCTGCTGGTCATCAATGTCAATGACTGCTGAAGTGGCAGCCGCCGCATCTGTGAACGTCAAGGGCTGCGCCTGCTTTTGGAACAGCGAAGATTTATCAGCATTGGTCAGCCATAGGTCAGCCTCGTTCTTGGATAAAAGGCCTTTGTTAGAGGTACAGCCCACCGCACCGCCCAGGCAAAGCCCACTGATGAGGAGGGTGTGTACCCACTGTTTTTTGAGGGAATGAATCATGAATTAGAAATCAATAAGGTTCTAACTTCTGAGCAACTGCTTGGTTAGAACAGCCATCAGGAAGAAGTAGAAGTTCAAAAAGTTGATGTTCCTGCTTACTGCAGAATAGAATTCTGCTTTGCGGCTGCTTAAAGTAAAACAGCCGCAAAGCAGAAAATTGATTTACCACACGTAGGTACCTGTCGCGCCGCCTCTTAGGGTAGTAGAGACAATCTGGCCCCGGTACCGGATGTTGAAGGATTGATCAGCCCCAGTTTCGTTCAGGACCAAAAGTACCTTTTTGCCTGCCGGGTTTTTGAACGCCACGTGCTGTAGGGTGTTGAACATCTCGGTGTTCTGGGCATTCAGCAGCGTGGATTTCACCCGCACAGAGCCGGGCCGCACAAACTTAGACGCGTGCGCGATGATGTAGTAGGCCACATTGCGGGTAGGATTGTTCCCGTTGATTGTCACTGCTGGCAAACAAGTGCTGCAACCACCTGGAGTGAACGGTTGGTTGTTGGGATCAGCCGTCAGGTTCCACTCCAAAGCGTTCTTGCTCCAGTTGCGCATGCTCCCGATGATCACGTTGGTCATGTGCCATTTCAGGTCCTCAGAGAAGTTACCCGGTGCGCCTACCCATTGCTCGGTAAAGTACACGTTCTTGTCCGGGTGCGCATTGTGCACGGTGGTCATGGCGCTGATGTTCCCGGCGTACAGGTGGAAGGCCGATCCGTCTACATACTGTTTCGCTTCTGGGTCGTTAAGGATGCTGATCGGGTAATCCGGGCGGTCCAGGTTGTGGTCATACAAAATGATCTTAGTAGCTAAGTTCGCTGCGCGTAAGGCTGGCCCGATGTTGTTCTTCACGAAAGTGGCCTGATCCTGCGCGGACATGTACATGCTGGGGTTGTTGCCGTCGTGCAGGGGCTCGTTCTGAATCGTGATAGCGTCTATGGTGATGCCAGCCGCTTTCATGCCCTGGATGTAATTCACCAGGTACTCGGCGTAATCATCGTAGAACTCGAGCTTCAGAGAACCGCCTTTAGGGCTGTTGTTTGTTTTCATCCAAGCCGGTGCCGACCACGGCGAAGCTAATAGTTTGATGCTTGGGTTAATGGCCAGAATCTCCTTGAGCACCGGAATGTAATAGGTTTGGTCCGGGGCCAGGCTGAAGGCGGTGCCCATCACATCCTGGTACGAATACACCGTTGGGCTCAGGTCAGAGGCACCCACGTTCAGGCGCAGGTAACTCACGCCAATGGTACCTTCCTCTTCATCAACCGCAAACAACTCTCTTAACAGATCGGCGCGGCTGGTAGCGGCCATTTGGTTAAGCACATAGGCGCTGCCCGTGGTTAAGGTGTAGCCAAAACCATCTACGGTCTGGTAAGTTTGGGTAGTATCCAGGTCAATGGTGAGGCTGTTATTTGTCTCGGTCTTGAAGTTCAAAGCCACGTTCTGCTTTTTGAACAACACCGATTTGTCTGGGTTGGTGAGCCAGAACGCCACCTGACTCACTCCGGTACCGCCTGGGGGGGGCGGGGGGGACGGAGTTGGATCAGAGTCGCTGCCACAACTGGTGGCCCAACCAGCTACCAGCGTCAGCATGAGGATTTTTGATATTCTTTTCAGGATGGGGTTTCCCATGGTTACTTTAAGTAAGTAGACGTTTCCAAGCCAAACGGGGGAGCTTAGAAAGCCCTATGATACATTCTACTTCAGGAGCTGGATACCCAACTCCTCTCAGCTTCACACTACTATCAGACTCATTCTGGTTTTTAGGTAGCTTTTGCAAAAAGAGCCTAAAATCTGTTTCTCAATAAAGTCTGCACTGCTTAAGAAAAGAGCGGGCGCTTCTTCCTTGCTTTGAAGGCGAAGCGCCCATTTCTTTTATTGTTTCACAAATGAATACTCAGCGGTTTTGTAGTCATTGGCCACGGTGATGGTGGCTTTGTAATTACCTGCCTGTGTGATGCCTTTGAAGTTAGGGCCTTTGTGGGTCATGGTACCGGTAAGAGCCGTGCTATTGGTACCAAACTCTACATCCCAGGGCGAGTTAAACTTAACGTCAAAGTTGGCCTTCAGGGCAAACGTTCCTTCAAAGGTGTAAGGGTGCTTGTAGGTCATCAGGAACTCATTGCGGGCATCCCATCCTCCTTCATTATTCCAGTGGAAGAGTTTGATGTTGTAGTACTTCCAGGTAAGCTTCCCAGTCTGGAAGTTCAGGGTGAGTTGGTACGCCTGGTCACGGGCCACCGCGATGGCAGCGTTCCCGGTCCCGAAATCAACCGGCACCGACACGGCATCATTGTCTGGCGTGGTGGTTTCCCCAATTTTAGACGAGATGGTGTACGAAGTACCAGAGCCGTCTCTGGCAGAGTTCAGCTTGTATTCTTTGCTTGCCTCCAGCGCCAGGAACACGTCTGACTTGAACGTGTTTCCGTCTTTGGTTAGCTCCGCTACCACGGTGTTGCCCTGCAGCAGGAACAGCTTGTCAGGGGCTGATGTGGGCGGTGGCACAGAAGTATCTTTCTGCAACGAATACGTGTACTGATCGCCAGAGAGATTCATCGTAATAATATACTTACCTGTTGCCGTAGCCGGGATATCTTCAACTGTACCGGCGGGAGCCTGAGACTCCATGACCAGCTGGTTGGTGGTGCCTTTCACACGTTTCATGAGGTAACCCCAATCACCGTTGGCTCTGAAAACGAAACCTGTTGCATTTTTGATGTCAAGAGAAGTCTGCCATACCCCGTTGCCTTTATACTCAAGGGGGAAGTCTCCACCCCAGTCTGATGGGTTATCGGCAAACGCGCCTCCTACGGCACTCCATCTCTCAATCTTCACGAAGCTGAACTCGTTTGTGTTCAGGTTTACGGTAACGCGGTAGGTTCCAGCGCCCGGTGCGGCAATAGGGGTTCCTTTTTTACGCAATTTGCCGTCTGCCGACGCGCCGTACACCAAAGAGGTGGCGTTCTGTTGGCTGTAGAATTTAAAAGTACCACCCTCGGTTAAACGGGTGTACACCTCAAACACGTTGGTCCGGTTTCCGTTGGCATCTTTTAACGGACGCATGGCAATGGCTTGACTTACATCGGTACCTTTCTCAGTGGCGGAACCTGAAATAAACAGGCGGTCTGGGTGTGTCTCGTTCATGAAACGCTTAATAGCAATAGCCTTGGCTTCAGAAACAGTTTCCTTGCTCAGGGACTGGGCCACCACAGCCCATTTCAGTTGCGCCACTGTGTTGGCATCGTAACCGGCCATAGACAAGGCCTGGTCAATCTGCACCGCGGTAGGCGTGATGAATAAGTTTTTACCTCCGTTACCGGTAGGCATGCTCAGGATGGGCGTGCTGAAATCTGCGTTGGCGACAGAGTCTATCACCAATCTGTAGGTAACTCCATAGTTCTTGCTGGAGACTGCCGGAGCCCACTCAAAACGGGTAGTGGCATTAGGTGCCGTCTGGTCCAGGGTGATGGTGGCATTCTCTGCCGGGTTAGCCAGCGCGGGGGCACTCAGCTCCCAATTGCCTACGGGCTCAATATTGTCTTGCTCCTCGCAGGCGCCCACTACAAACAGCAGGGCCAGGAGCTGAAATAACATGTTTATCTTTTTCATGAGGACTATTTTTTAGACATGAATTCTTGTAGGAAATCTTTGGCTAGCACCAGCATCCCTCCTTCCTGGCCCCGCAAATGACTTGCGGAGCCAGTTACTTCAGGGCTGCTTTTAGAAAAACAGTCCTGAAACAGAACCACGGGGGGAAGGTTCTGAGACGGGTGCCTTGCGGCCAAAGGATTTAGTTGTACCCCGGGGTTTGCACCAATTGCGGGTTACGGTTGATTTCAGACTGCGGAATAGGCAGGAACAGCTCATGCGGCGCCACGTTGTACTCCTTGCGGGTATTGGTGCGCAGGTCAATCTCATTGAGGTTGTTCATCACCTGGGCAGCCACGCCGTAACGGCGCAGATCATCCCAACGGTGACCTTCCTGGGCCAGCTCCAGACGGCGCTCTTTCAGGATGGCCATTCTCATATCCTCTTTGGTAGTGGAGGTATTCGCACCCAGGTTTACTCTTCTGCGCACGGTGTTCAGCACGGTTCTGGCTTCTTCTAGGCGGCCTAGTTCGTTCAGGGCTTCGGCTTTCAGGAGCATGATATCAGCCAATCTGAAGAGGTACTGGCGGTTGGTACTGGCCCAACCGTTGGCGCTTTTCCAGCGGTACGCGAACGGAACGCTTCCGCCGGTGCTCACTGACCAGAACTCATCTGACCAAGGTGCATTTTCAAACAAGATGGTGGTGTTTCTCCGGACGTTGTCGTTCTCAGAATTGTAGGCATTCACCAAATCATGCGACGGCGTCATGAATTTACGCCAGGTGTCACCACTCAAAGAAGGTGGAAGCAGCATCTGAGGACCCCAGTTGGCTTCGTTTCCGCCAATGAACTGCACCTCCATGATGGACTCGGCATTGTTGTAGTGCGCACCGTCAAACAGATCGTTGAAGTTGCCCAGCAACTGGTAACCAGCCGGGCTGTTGATCACGGCATCGGCGTGCTGCAGCACTTTGTTGTAGTCGCGGTCGGGGCGTTGAGCCCAGGCTTTGGCTAAAAGCGCGTTGGCGGCTCCGCGGGTAGCACGGGCTTTGTTCACACTGGCATTCTCTCCGTAGGCATCAGGCAGTCTGTTATCCAAAGCAAAGGTCAGGTCGGTCACAATCTGGTTGTACACCTCTACCTCGGTAGCGCGGGGCTTCTGGGTCACACTTGGATCCAGCGAAGTCACCGGCTCCAGCACCAAAGGCACGCCACCCCACATCTTCACCAATTGGAAGTAGTGGTACGCGCGCAAGAAAGCAGCCTCTCCTAAGATCTGGTTCTTGCGGGTTTCAGATAGCTGCGGGTCTGTGATCTGAGGTACCTTCTGCAACACCACGTTGGCTTTGGCAATGGCGTTGTAGATCTGGCTCCAGTTGTTCCAGAGACGGCTGTTGGTAGGCGTGATGGCCACGTTGTCTACCGCGAAGATCTCGGCGTTATCGCCCCCGGCATAGTAGTTATCGGAGAGAATCTCGCTGAACACCAGGTTATCCCAGATGTAGTATTCTGCCTGAAACGACTCATAAACGCCGGTTAACGCGGCTTCGGCATCGCTGGCCGATTTGTAGGCGTTTTCCGTAGTCGCCTCAGAAATGGGCTCCAATTCCAGGAAATCGTCACAGGCGGGGGCTCCCATCAAGAGAGCACCTGCCAAGGTATATATGGCTATTCTGTTCAGTTTCATATATTCTTGATTAGAAAGAAAGATTCAGACCTAAGATTAAGTTGCGCGTCTGCGGATAGGTACCAAAGTCAATGCCTTGGGCCCGGTTGCTGCCGCCAAAGGCGTTCACCTCTGGGTCAAACCCTGAATAGTCTGTAATAGTGAACAAGTTCTCCCCGGTGGCATAGATGCGCAGGGAGCTCATTTTGATTTTAGACAACAGCGTAGAAGGCAGGTTGTAGCTTAGGGTAAGGGTTTTCAGACGCAGGTAAGAACCGTCTTCCACAAACCGGGAAGAGATGCGTGAGTTGTCTGTGCTGGCCCAAACCGCCCTCGGGATATCGGTCACGTCACCTGGGTTTCTCCAACGATCCAATACCGCGATGCCTTGGTTTTTAGGATCTGACATGCCTTCCATTTCAATACGGGTGGCATTGAAGATATCATTGCCCTGAGAGCCTTGCAGGAAGATGCTTAGGCCGAAGTTTTTGTAAGAGAACGTGTTGGTCACCCCGTAGATGAAGTCTGGGTTAGGGTTACCAATGATCACGCGGTCATCCGCCGAAGGCGTGAAAGTGCTTTCGCCGTTTCTGTTGATGTAGTACGCCATACCGGTGGTTGGATCTACCCCGCCCCACTGGTAGCCATAGAACAGACCCAACGGAGAACCTTCTCTTGACAAGCTCACATCACCTCTTCCGGCCACTCCGCCGCCATAGAAGTTCTGACCCAGGATGTTGATTACTTTGTTTCTGTTGAATGACAGGTTCAGGTCTGTAGTCCAGGAGAAATCACCCACCAGGTTCTGCGAGCTCACCAAGAACTCAAGACCTTTGTTTTGCAAGCTTCCTACGTTGGCATCACCACCGTTGAAACCGGTAGATCTTGGCACTTCAATAGGTAACAGCAGGTCAGTGGTTTTCTTTAGGTAAGCATCAACGGTTAACGCGATACGGGAATTCAGGAAAGCCACATCCAAACCTACGTTGGTCTGCTCAGACGCTTCCCAACCCAGTTGGTTATTCCCGATAGAAGAAGGATAGCTACCAGGTTGGGCGGTACCGCCAATAGGGTAGTTAGCGCCGTAGCCTACGCGGGGCAGGTATGCATATGCTCCCAAACCAGTGTCATTTCCTACTAATCCCCAACCTACACGCAGTTTCACGTCATTCAGCACGTTGGTTTTAGGGAAGAAATCCTCTTCAGAGATTCTCCAGCCCAAAGACGCCGACGGGAAATAACCCCAACGCACCTCAGGACCGAACACCGATGAAGCATCTGCCCGGAAGTTGGCGGTTAACAGGTACTTGTTGGCGAAGTCATAGGTCACCCGGCTGATGAACGAGGTGTTGGTTTTCTCAGACTTGTTGGCGTCTGCCGACTGAATCACGGCACCGGCACCTGGGGTAGTCACCGCAGTACCAGAGAACTCCGTACGCTCAATGCTGCTGTTTTCCCATCTGAATTTCTGCTGTACAGAACCCACCATTGCGCTGAAGTTATGTTGTCCCAGGGTCTTGGTGTAAGAAAGGGTGTTGTCCAAAATCCAGAAGTTGGTCAGGTTGGTGCTGTTACGGCCAATCCCTTTTCTGGCGCGACCATAGCTGGTTCTGAACGGATCAAGGAAGTAATCGTTAATGGCGCTGATGTAGTCAATACCAAAGTTGGCGCGGTATTTCAGGCCTTCCAGTAGTTGTACCTCGCCGTACACATTGCCCAAAAGACGCTGGTTGCGGTAGTTGCGGTCAGAGCCGTCGGTGCTGGAGATAGGGTTTTCCCAGTCCTGGAACGGGTTACTGGTGAAGGTTCCGTTAGGGTTGTACACGCCAATCACCGGTGGCGTAGACAGTACGCCCAAAATCACACCGCCCTGGTTTACAGATTGGTTATCGGCTACATCAACGTCATGGTAGCGGGTGTAGCCCATGTTGGTACCCACAGTTAACCAGTTGGAAAGCTTCTGCTCCAGGTTCACCTTAAAGCTGGCGCGGTCCATGGTAGAGCTGCGCACGGCGCCGTTCTGTTTCATCCAACCGCCAGAGATGTAGTAGTTGGTTTTGTCGGTCTTACCGGAAACGGCTAACTGGTAGTTCAAGGAGCTTCCGTTCTGGAAAACTTCTTTCTGCCAGTCGGTATTCTCCTGGTAACGGCTCCAGTCAGTGTTCTGGCCCAGTTCGGTCATCAGGTCACGGTACTGCTCGGCGTTCAGAACATCTAGTGTGTTCCAAACCTGGGAAACCCCGGTGTAAGTGCTGAATTCAAAGGTTGGCTTCTCGGTTCTACCGCGTTTGGTGGTAATCAACACTACCCCGTTGGCACCCTGCGCCCCATAGATGGCGGCAGAAGAAGCATCTTTCAGAATAGAGATGCTTTCAATATCGGCAGGGTTCAGGCTTCTGGTATCACCAGAAGGCACGCCGTCTACCACGTACAATGGATCACTGTTGGCGGTAATAGAGCTGGTCCCTCGGATGCGAATGTTAAAACCTGCCGAGGGCTTACCAGAGTTGGTCAATACCTGTACCCCGGCAGTTTTCCCCTGGATCAGGTTCCCGATCTGGGTGTTAGGGCGGGCGTCAAAGGCTTCGTTGTCAATCACTGATACAGAACCGGTGATGTCTTCTTTTTTCTGGGTACCATACCCAATCACCACTACTTCCTGCAAGGATTTGGTGTCTGGGGCTAGGGCTACGTTGATGGTAGAACGGTTCTCAATGGCGACTTCCTGGGTCATGTACCCAATATAAGAGAGCACCAGGGTGCCGGTTCCGTTTGGGACGTTCAAAGAGAAGCCTCCGTTCACATCAGTAGATGTGGCATTGGTGGTCCCTTTCACCGAAACGGTTACCCCGGGCAATCCGGCTCCGTTCTCATCGGTTACTTTACCAGAAACGCGAAAACCATCTTGCGGCAAGGTTTCTACCGATGCTTTAGGCTGAACCGCTCTTGCGCTTTTGGTCCTTACGTGAATGTTGTTGTTTACCTGTTTGAACTCCAGGTTGGTGGTAGCGGCCACTTTCTCCAGAACCTTATCTAAGGGTTCGTTCTTTGCCTGCACTGTTACTTTAGACCGGCTAGGCACCTCGTTTTCATCAAAGGAGAATTTAAACAAGGTTTCGGCCTCTACCTTCCGGAAGAACTCCTGCAAGGTGCCGTTGGTAATAGAAAGGGTGATTTTTGTCTTTTGAATAGTACTCACCGGGGCTTTGCCGGGCGCGGCATAACCAGATGAGAGGAAAGCCAGATGCAGCACCAGTACCGCCAAAGCTTTCCAGGACATTCCTTTCAGGAAGCCGTATACATTTTTTTCCATATATTGGGAGTGTTTAATAGTAATTAGATTGAATTGCCTCCTGGATTTTGATGCGCCAACATCTTGGTTCCGGAGGTAGTTGACAGGTAGGCCACCCCGTGGTCTACCTGTTAAAAGAACCGGTCATCTTCTCATAAGCTTATGGTCTTTTGAAGGTAATCTGAACTTGATCTTGGTTTACCTGGTAAGTGAAATCTTTCACAAAGCCAATGCCTTCCAGTACTTGCGGCAGACTTTGCTGCCGGTATTCACCGGTATAACTCCACGCTTCTTTGCGGGCGGGCTGCATGCCTTCTATCTTCACATCAACCCCGTACCAGTTCTCAATTTTAGTGACCACCTCATCTAGGCTAGCTTTCTTGAAATGCAGAACGCCGTCTTTCCAACCCAGCACTTCCCTTGCCTCATAAGCTCCCACGGCATGCTGTTGGTTTTTGCGGTTAAATACCAGCTGCTGCCCCGGCACTAGTTTGGCCAGAATGGCTTCTTCTTTTGTCTCCCCTTTGCTGATTTTCACCAAACCGGTAGCCAACGCTACAGAGATAGCGGTGTCTTTTGGCTCATATCTGATGTTGAAAGAGGTGCCCAAGGCCTGCGTGTAGATAGTACCGGATTTCACAACGAAGGGGCGGTTCTTGTCTTTGGCCACCTGGAAGAAGGCCTCGCCCTCCAAAGAAATGTCTCTTCTGTTCTCGGCGAAAGGCTGCGGATAGGTCACTTTACTTCCTGGCCGCAAAACAATGGAGGACCCGTCTTCCAGTTGCACGGTTCTCCACTGACCAGGGATCGTCTGCACTGCCACGATTTGCCTAACGGCAGACTCCTCCTGTAAGTATCTAGAAGCCACAAACCAAATGAACCCTAACGGCAGCAGAATGGCGGCGGCCACCCTTGCCCACTTGCTCCAGCTGTTCTCTGATAGGGACAGCACGTTGGTTTCCTCCTGGATACCTGTTCCCTCTGCTTGGATAAGCGCCTCTAAATTGCGCCATGTCTTATCTGTGTCATGGGCGTACGCGGCTTCGGACTGGTGGGTACCGGCCTGGGCCCACAGCTCCTCCATTTGAAGTTCCTGCTCAGGGGTAAGTTTTTGATTCTTAAACCATTCCAACACCATTTTTACCTCTTCAGGAGTACACTCTCCCTTGTAAAAACGGTCTAGTAAATGTTGATTCATGGGGTAATAAAGATTAGCGCTTTTCCTTATTACACTCAAAGGCGCGGTTGCACCACCTCCCTTTTCAAATATTTTTAACAAAAGTTTCGGTTTTTGTTTTTTCTATAAATTCATCTACATTTATCATAAGTATTTTAGGTTTTTTAAAACTACTTCGTGAAGGAGGTCTGAGGACGTTGGAAGAGAAAAGTTGTAGTAGCATGAAAGTCAGGTACTTTAACCAAGAAACCATGCAAGCAGAAAGCAGGGAAAGTTTGGGGGCAGACATTGAGGCATTGACCACCGGTAACGTGGCTGCCTTTGAGCGCCTGTACCGTACCCTGGAGCCCAAGCTTTTTGCCTTTGCCATGAAACTAGTGAGGAACCGCGAAGACGCAGAAGAGATAGTGCAGGAAGTGTTCCTGAAAGTGTGGGAGCGGAGAAGCACCCTGGACCCTACCCAGAACCTGGATGGGTACCTGTTCACCACCGCCAAAAACCTGGTGTACAACAAAGCCCGCCACCGGACCTACGAATTTGCCTTTGGCCAGTACCTGGCCGATTACGGGGCCGTTTTTGAAAACTCAACCCAAGCCGCGCTGGAGCACAAAGAACTGTTGCAATTGTTTGAAGAGGTTTGCGCCTCCATGCCACCGGTAAGGCGTCAGGTATTTGTCATGAGCCGGGCCGAGGGGCTGAGCAACTCCGAAATTGCCACGGCCTTGAACACCAGCAACAGCAACATTGAGAATCACATGAACAAGGCCTTGAAGATGCTTCGGGACAAATTCAAGAGCTATGACATTGTCTATGGTTTCCTGATGATTTGCGCTTACCTGCTGCGATAAAGGTTTAATAAGGTTTCAAGAAAAACAGCCCATAAAAGCGAAGCCCGTGGCGGATGTCTAGCATCTTCCACGGGCTTCGCTTTTTAGTATGAATATTGAGCACCGTTCTCCTTTCAGGTTGATATCAAGAAAACGGCTTCAAAGGAGAGACTATCTTTTCCCGGCTTTTCCCTGGCCAAACCCTACCTGCAAGCCTATGGAGGGCACAATGGTGATTCCAGAGAAATCTACCAACTCACCTTTCAAGAGCTCATAGGTGCCGTATTTCTGGTAGTACATAGAAAGAGCTGGCAAAACGTAAATACGCTTGGCACCAATTTTGGCGTTCACGAAAAATCCGTAGGAGGGAAAGCTTTCTTTTCTGGTAAGCCCTTCTAGCTGCACGGCTCTTCCACCACCCACTTTCTCATACAGGCGTCCGGGCACCAAGCCGTACTCCACAAAGGTGTGGTTGTAAGCTACCCCGAAAGAAATGTTCCCAAACTCTTCATCTACCCCAAATGACCGGCTGAACACCAAAGGCACCAACACATCTCTGCGGGAGGCCTCAAACTGCAAAACCGGGGCAAGCTTGTCCAGAAAGATTTTAGACAGAATATCTGATTTCTGCCCGGCGTACTGCAAGCCAATGCTGCCGTACCATCTTTCGTTGCTGCTTCTGGAGGCTCCGGCCAACGGGCCCATGAACTGGTACATGGCATCTAGCACGTGCACCCCAGAGGCGTATTTATAGCCAACGTCTACCCTAGGCAACACCCCGTAACGCACATAGAAATCGAAATTGGGGCCTACCGGGTCAAGGGTGTAGGCAATGGCCGCTTTCGTAGCCGATTTCACCAACCCGTCATAGTACACAGAATCACGGTTCGCGAGCGCCACAATGGCGTCTTCAGTCACGTCTTTCAGCTCAGAGATGGGTTCTGTGGCAATGTTTCCGCCAAAGTTGGCGCCAACCTTGAACTCGCCATGCGGGGTCACCCTTCCTGACTGGATCACCGACCGGGGCGCCGTACAGCTTGCCAATGAAATAAGAAAAGAACACGCGAGTAATTGCCAGTGGCGAGGGAAATTCAGGAAGCTACACATACCCATCTTAAGGTGCCGAAAAGAAAAATGAAAAGACTTGATCTGGAGCGAGAAACGGGATTCGAACCCGCGGCCCTCAGCTTGGGAAGCTGATGCTCTACCAACTGAGCTACTCTCGCTTAACGCTTGCAATCTATAAACAAAGATAGCCGGTTTTCTTTTAGTCGCAAGGCTTCTGGGCTCAGCGCTTTTGCTCTTGATTTTCATAAAGCATTAATCCGTATTTATTCTAGTCACGTATGTTAGTTACCGCAGATGAACGCTGCTTACCTAAACACAACCACTATGAAAAAGAGATTGTTAGAAATGATCCGCCCCGGCGGATTTGCCCTGGCGGCGGCTTGCTGCTTTTTAGCCAGCTCCTGTGAGAGCAAGCGCCCTATAGAAACTGAACGCGTCAGCCGCGAGGGTGCCGCAGATACTACCGGCTTCTCGGCTCAGGACTCTGCCGATCAGGTAGAAGCCAGCCTGAAACCCACCGGCGCCAAACCTGTCTGGGCCGATGAGATTACCGGCCCCATGCAAGCCATCACCGATAAACTCGCCAGCTACGGCACTAAACCTATTCCGCAGCTAACCGCGCAAGAGGCCCGCAAGAACCCCACCCCTACCACAGCGGTGATGGACCTGATGAAGGAAAACAACATTCCTATGCCGCCCTCTAAAGTGGATACTGTAGGCAAGAAGATTCCGGTGACCGGCGGGCAGATCCACGCGCGGGTGTACACGCCTAAAACCGGCAAAGCTTCTTACCCCGTCATTGTCTATTACCACGGTGGTGGCTGGGTCATTGCCGATCTGGACACGTATGACGCCTCGGCCAAAGGCTTAGCAGAACAAGCCGATGCTGTGGTCATCTCTGTGGCCTACCGCCAGGCCCCGGAAAATAAATTCCCGACGGCGCACAATGATTCTTTCGCGGCGTACCAGTGGGCATTGAAAAATGCGGCCTCCCTTAAAGGTGATCCTAAGAAAATAGCACTGGTAGGCGAAAGTGCCGGAGGCAACCTGGCCGCTGCCGTGAGCATGATGGCCCGCGACAAGAAAGTGCAGATGCCGGTGCACCAGGTGCTGGTGTACCCCATCGCCGGAACCGATACCACCACGGAGTCTTACCAGAAGTACGCTGCAGCCAAACCCTTGGATAAGCCCATGATGGCTTGGTTCTTCAAACAATACCTGCGTACGCCTGCCGATGGCAAGAACCCTTGGATCAACCTGCTAGGCGCTAATCTGAAAGGTCTGCCTTCTACTACCATCCTCAATGCCCAACTAGACCCGCTTCAAACAGAAGGTCGGCTGTTAGCGGAGAAGTTGGAAGCTGCCGGGGTAGATGTGGACCATAAGCTTTTCAATGGGGTTACCCATGAATTTTTCGGGATGGCCGCAGTGCTGAAAGAAGCCAAGGATGCGCAGAAAATAGCGGTGGATAATTTGAAGACTGCTTTTGGAATGTAAAGTGCTTTTGAGTTAGTTTTTGAAAAGCAGCCTTGAAATGCGTTGGTGTTTTAAGGCTGCTTTTTTGAGGTTGGAGGGTAATGATGTTTCCTGTTGTGGGCTTTTCAGGTTTTAAAGGCTTGCATTGTTGCAACTTTGCTTTGGTGCGCTCAAGGCCGCGAGGCCTCGTCTTCCGGCCTCGCGCTGTTGTTTTAGCCTTGGCCGGTAGGCCTGCCGCATATGCGGCACCAGGTCTAAAACAAAGGCGCTCAACCGAAAGACTGGAATTGGGATCTTCTACCTGTTGCGTTGCATAGTCACCTTTTTCTATGGTTCAAGTTTGCAACTTGGACCTTCCATGTCTGCAGTTTGAAACTGCAGTGAGGCGAGAACCTCAAAAGCGCTCATGATTGATCGCAATCTTCTAATTGTCTTTGGTATCCAATCAGAAACTCTGTCATGCAACTCTGCGTGAGGTTGCCTAATTTTGCGGTTCTTTCTTTAGAACATGATAAAATCTTTTCAGCCGAGGGCTTTGCGGCGGAGTGTGCACCTGGCCATGCTGCTGGCGTTGGGAGTGGCCATGCTCCTTTACACCGTTTGCCGGCTTCTTTTCTATTTTTTCAACAAAGGCTTCTTCGCTGAGACGTCTTTCTCGGACCTGCTGTACCTGATGTGGGGCGGGCTTAAGTTTGACTTGGCGGCTATCATTTATACCAACCTTTTGTTTCTGGTCCTCATGTTGCTGCCCTTCCGGTTCCGGCACCATCCGGTGTACCAAAAGGTGGTGAAATGGGTGTTTCTGGTCTTTAACGGCCTGGGGCTGGCGCTCAACTGTATTGACTTTATTTATTACCGCTTCACCCTGCGACGCACCACCGGGAGCGTGGTGCGGGAGTTTGGGAATGAAGATTGGGGTGGTTTTGCCTCTAGTTTCCTGGTCGATTTCTGGTACATTGCCCTGATCTGGATAGGCTTGGTAGCGTTGATGGCCTGGCTATATAACCGCATCAAGTTGGAGAAAGCGCCTACCTACAACCCTTGGTTTTATTACCCGTGGCACACCGTGGTGCTGGTATTGACCATTGGCTTGAGCATTGCCGCCATGCGTGGGGGTTTTCGGCACAGTACTCGGCCCATCACGCTGAGCAACGCCGGCGAGTATGTGGAGCGGCCGCAGGAAATGTACATCGTGCTCAACACGCCTTTTTCCATCATCCGGACCATCAACAAGACCAGTTACCAAAAGGTAGAGTATTTCCCCGAGGAGCAGGTAGCACAGGTGTACAGCCCTATTCATCAGCCTATAGATTCTGCCAGGTTCCAGAAAAAGAACGTGGTGGTGATTATCCTGGAAAGCTTCGGGAAAGAAGCCATTGGCGGCTACAACAGGCACCTGGAAAACGGCACCTACACTGGCTTCACGCCGTTCTTGGACTCACTTATGGGGCACAGCAAAGTGTACTGGAACTCCTTCGCCAACGGCCGGAAATCTATTGACGCGCTGCCCAGCGTGCTCACCAGCATTCCCAGCATTCAGGAGCCGTTTGTCTTGACGCAGTACGTAAGCAACAACCTGCCCAGCCTGCCGCGGACTTTACGGGCCAAAGGTTATCATACGTCCTTCTTCCACGGGGCACCCAATGGCTCCATGGGTTTTGATGCGTTCATGAATTTGATTGGCATTGAGCAATACTACGGCATGACCGAATACGGCAAACCCGAAGACTTTGACGGCATGTGGGGCATCTGGGACGAAGAGTTCCTGCAGTTCATGGCGGGCAAACTGAACACGTTCCAGGAGCCGTTCTTGAGCGCGGTGTTCACCACGTCTTCGCACCACCCGTACAAGGTGCCGGAGCGGTATCAGGGCAAGTTTAAGAAAGGTCCGTTTGAAATTTTTGAGTGCATCGGGTACTCAGACATGGCTCTGCGCAAGTTCTTCCAGAAAGCGAGCCAGGCCCCCTGGTTCAAGAACACGCTCTTCGTCATCACCGCTGACCACTCCGCCACCCACACCTTCTACCCCGAGTACCAGACCGCGTGGGGCAACTTCGCGGTGCCCATCCTCTTCTACGCCCCCGGTGATCCTTCCTTCAGAGGTGTGGAGCAAGAGCGCGTGGTACAGCAACTGGATATCATGCCTACCGTGCTAGGCTACCTGGGCTACGACCAACCATATTTTTCCTTTGGGAAGAACATGCTGAACCCGCAGGAAGGCAATTTCGCCATCAGCTACCAAGGCGGCTACCAATGGACCGAGGGCGATTACTTCCTGCAGTTTGACGGCACCAACACCCTAGGACTGTTCAACTACAAAGAAGACAAGTTCCTGAAGAACAACCTCAAAGACAAAGAGCCGCTTATCAGGGTAGCCATGGAAAACAAACTGAAGGCGTTCATTCAGCAGTACAACAACCGCATGCTAGAAAATCGGCTTACAGCGAAATAATTGTTGATGGTTAGTTGCTGATTGTTGATATCCCGTTTAGAGGCTGTTTTTGAAGAAACAGCCTCTAAACGGGATTTTTCTTGCCTCATTGAATCTCCTTCTTAATAAGGCTTCACAGGTATTTCGTCCCCCTTTGAAGGGGGTAGGGGGACGACAAGGCTGCATCAATATTGGAAAGCTTTCGCTACGGAGCAGATGCGCTCATTGTGAAAAGGGCAACCACAAGAGATTGCTTCTACCAGGATTTCGAGAATGCTAATATCTGCACGAGTAATCATCCCCCTCCCCCCTTCAAAGGGGGACAATCAGCTACCGTTAACACCCCACTTAAAGGTTTACCAGTAGAAACCAGCCTGAAACATCTTACAAGAGCTAAGCGTCCTACCTTTGCTTCGCTATTTCTGGCTTTGTTTTCTGAAAACAAGCCCAGAATGCATCTGCCGATTACACGTTTCATAAAACTTGATTCAGAACTCATGACTACTGACAATAAGCCTACCCTTTTCTATATCTCTGATGCGCTTTGTGGCTGGTGCTTCGCGATGGGTCCGCAGATTGAGAAGTTGCACGCTGCCTACGCTGATAAATTCCATTTTGAGGTGCTGAGTGGCGGTATGATTCTGGGCGAGCGCATAGGCCCCATCGGGAACATGGCCAGCTATATTAAGCAAGCCATGCCTCGGCTCAACGAGATTACTGGTGTGAAAATGGGCGAGCCGTATTTCACAGAAGTACTTGAAAAAGGCACGTACATCTCTAACTCAGAGCCACCAGCCATTGCCCTAAGCATCTTCAAAGAAGGGCAACCAGACCAGCAGGTGAAGTACGCCAAAGCCATCCAGGACCTGCAGTTTAAAGAGGGCAAAGACTTCAACCAGATAGAAACCTATTTTCCCTTGGCGCAGGAAGCCGGCCTTACGGAAGAACAATTCCGGATGCGTTTTTCCAATGAAAAATACCGCCTCATGGCCCAGCAGGAGTTTGCGCAGGTGCAGGCCTGGGGCATCCAGGGGTTCCCATCTATGGTGGCGCAGAACGGCGATAACCTGTATTTGGTCACCCGTGGGTACGCCAAGTTTGAAGACTTGACTCCGGCACTTGAACAGGTATTGGCGCAGTAAAACAGCATCTAATCTTCTGCGAGCAGCTCATCTTGGATTGGCTGCTCGCTTTCTTTTGGCAGTTTCTCCGAATTTTCCGTAGAGTAGAAAAACTTACGTACCTACCACTATGAAAAAGGAATCTATGCTACAGCCATCTCGCTCCTTCTGGAGAACAGGAATCTTTGCCGCTCTTACCAGCCTGTTTCTGCTGGGCGCCTGCGAAGCCAAAAAGCCCGCTGACCAGGAAGCAAAGGACCGCGATGATGCCACCACTGACATTACCGAAGACGCAGACCCAGACAGCACCGTTGAGTCACCAGCCACCACGGGTTATATAGCTCCACCGGCCGGACCCAACCTGGTGTAGGTCCGGAAACCAGGTTACCCTAAGAACACCTACAAACGAACAAAGCAGAGTGTCTGACAGAAGACAAAAATAGCTTTTATAACCATTGTAGGGCCATTTTACCAGAATAAAGCCCTAAAACACTTAGGCTGTTTTACCCCTGTAAATACAGCTCGATTTTGGGTATTCTTGAAACTATATTCATACAATAGTTGTATATACAATAGAGCAACGTACATTTGCCGCATGAACGGCAGAAAGCCCATGAAATTAGAGGACGAATTGAAGCAGAAGACATTTGGCAGCCCTTACCGCCGCATGGTAGTGAACGTGATGTTCACGGGCAATTGGCTGCAAAAAGAGCTTTCCTGCCAGTTGAAGCAGTATGGGGTATCGTTGCAGCAGAATAACGTGCTGGGTATTCTACGGGGACAGTATCCTAATCCAGCTACGTTAGGCTTGGTGCAAGAACGTATGTTGGACCGTGATTCTAACGCCACTCGTCTGGTAGACAAGCTACTGGAAAAAGGCTTGGTAACCCGTTGCCAATGTTCTGATAACCGCCGCAAGGTGGACATCATGATTACCGAGAAAGGCCTTGAACTGCTGAAGCAAACCGATACCATTATGCAGAACCTGGAGGAAAAATACAGCCAGATTAGCGAAGAAGAAGCCATTAAGATTGGCGAGCTGATGGACAAATTAAGAGAACGAGAAGGTTAATATTTTTTTACCCATATAGTTGTATATACAACTTATGTTTTAACAACAAAATAAAAGATGAGTCAAATAGAAAAACAACCGCTGTTACAACCTTACCACAAAGGCGCTTTACAACTAAATAACCGTTTGGTGATGGCTCCTATGACCCGTAGCCGGTCTAACAATCCCGAGAACGTTCCTACTGAGTTGAACGCCCACTACTACGCCCAACGCGCCAGTGCTGGTTTGGTCATCTCAGAAGGCACGCCGGTAAGTCCGCAGGGCGTGGGCTACATCAACATTCCGGGCATTTACTCTGCCGCGCAGGTAGAAGGCTGGAAATTAGTGACCAACGCCGTGCATGAGAAAGGCGGAAAAATCTATGCGCAGTTGTGGCACGTGGGCCGTATGTCGCACCCAGATTTCCACAATGGTGAATTACCTGTGGCCCCATCGGCTATCAACCCTAATGACCAGGCGTTTACCGAGGAAGGCTTCAAACCAACCGTGACGCCACGCGCTTTGGAGACCGAAGAAATCAAAGGTATTGTGGAAGACTTCAAAAAAGCTGCTGCCAACGCGGTAGAAGCAGGTTTTGACGGCGTAGAGATTCACTCTTCCAATGGTTACCTGTTCCACCAGTTCTTCAGCCGCTGCTCTAACCAGCGCACCGATGAATACGGCGGAACCATTGAAAACCGCGCCCGCTTCTTCTTTGAGGTGCTGGATGCCGTGAAAGAAGTCATTGACCTGAGCCGCGTGGGAGTTCGTCTGAACCCTTCCATGCACGAGCAGTTCGGCATCACCGTTGACGAGGAAACTGCGCCTACGTTTGAGTACATCGTGAAGCGCTTGAACGACTACAACCTGGCCTACCTGCACCTGACCGAGGCTTCGCCGAAAGTAGCCGAGTTACCGTACGCCATCAAGGAGATTGCCAAACACTTCCGTCCGTTGTACAACGGCACCTTAATTATCAACGGCGGCTTTACGCAGGTAACCGGGAATAAAGTGTTAGAAGACGGCCTTGCCGATTTAGTTGCCTACGGCCGTCCGTTCATCGCAAACCCAGACTTGGTAGAGCGTTTCGCGGAGCAAGCCGAGCTGAACGCCCCGGACTACAACACGTTCTACAGCAACACCGGCGAAGTAGGCTACACCGACTACCCTACCCTGGCCGAAGTTTCTGCCGCGTAATTTTAGGAACAACACACAACTGCATATATAGAAAAGGGCCGCACAAATGGTGCGGCTTTTTTCGTTTTAGGGGTGTTTTGCAGAAATGAGGCTTGAAATGAATAGTGTTTCTGGCGCAAGTGAGGCCTGACAAATAAGAAATGCGTGCGGACACGAGCTAGAAGCTCGCGCCAGCGAAGGAGAGTTTTAATCAAAAAAAGCCCAAAACACACCTTCTCTAAACAGCTTAGCATCAACCACTATTTTACTGCAAATTCCTTAGCATAACGTACCTTTGTAGTTCTGCTTAGACGAGTGAACGAGGTCCTGATGAAAGCTGATTCCCCAACCTTTGCCATCCTGCATTTATTTGCCACCGGCCCTTATGGTTCCAAACATGGGTTGCTGCAGGTGGGCATATTGTCTTTGCAGAAGGGGAATGCGGGGCTGAAGGAATGGTTTATCAACCCCGAGGCGGAGTTTGGCCGCAGCGTGCAGAAACAGTCTAGAATCAGCAAGGAGCAGGCAAAAGGCGCCCCCACCTGGCAAGAGCAGAAAGCCGAGGTGCAGGCCTACCTGAGTTCTTTCACGCATGTGTTTTTCTTCCACGAACGGCACGAGCAAACCTGGCTGAAGCATTATATCCTGGCAGGCATGACCTCGCCGCCCGTCTGCGCCGATTTGGCCGTGCTGTCCTCGTTCTTTCTGCCGCACCTCAACCTCATGGAGATAGGCGATGTGGTGGCCCGCTCCACCGCCGCCCAGAAGAAACCGGCCTCCCAGCCCATGCACGTGGCGCTAGCGGCGCTGCACACGCACCTGTTTCAACTCCTAGAAGTGTTGTTGCAGAAAATTCCCAGCACGCCCGAGAATGAGCCCGGCGAACCTACTTTGTTCATGCAGCTCCTTCGGCAGGTGCTGGACTTAGGCGCCATCTTCATGGGCACCGCTTGGCGCACCTTGCTGCACGCCGCCGAGCACATCGAAACCTTGGAGCCGCTGGATTTGCACTGGCTTACGCCACCTGCCACCACCCAGGTACCCGTGTTGCCCTTTCACCTGCGGGAACTGCTCACTTCTTGGCTCCCTACCGTACCTGATGCGCCCACGGTAAAGCCCCGCGTAGACATCGCCCAACCATCTGACCAACTCATCCACGATGCCCTGCACGCCTGGTACAAGAAACACGGCCTCCCCGAGCGGTACGCTCAGATGCAGTATTCCAAATTCTGCAACAAAGCTCTCACCGACAAAGGGACCTTTGTGGCCGAGGCCGGTACGGGCACCGGGAAAACCATGGGCTACCTCATGGCTGCCGCCGAGCTGCTGCGCCTAAATCCCGGCCGCAAAGTAGTGGTGGCCACGGCTACCAAAAACCTGCAGGAACAGGTCATGCAGGGCGAGATTCCGCGCCTGCGGTTCAAGGGTGGTTTACACGCGCATTTGCGGCCTGCCATCGTGAAAGGCAAGAACAACTACCTGTGCATCTCGGCGCTGCTAGATTTGTATGACGAGCTGGTGGTACAGGAGAAAGGCACCATTCGGGAAGGGCTGAGCTGGCTCTACCTGGTACTGCGCGTGCACCATACCCAAGGCGAGGTGGAAGAGATTCCGCACAACATCAGGGCCATCTTACCGGACACCTACCGACTGCTTTCTGAGGCGAACGCCCAGGAAGTCTGTGTGCCTAAACTGTGCTTGGAACCCGCCAAGTGCACGTATGCCCGCCACATGGAGCAGGCCTACGCCGCCGATATCATCGTCACGAACCACCACAAACTGCTGCAGTTGCCGCCCAAGCTTACGGATTTGATCAAGCACTGCATCATTGACGAGGCCGACCAGTTCCCTGATTTCGCCCGCAGTGCCCTGAGTATGAACTTCAGTTTGGCCGTGATGGAAGCCCGGCTTCTGCGTCCGTTACTGGGCAAAGACTACCGCAAAGGTTTTCTGGACATTGTGGCGGAAAAGGTGGCCAACCAGGCAGACACCGAAACCGCCCAACTGGTGCTAGCCGAAATTGACTCCATCCACCGCGACTGCGCCACCATCAGAGCCAGCGGCGAACTGATTCAGGCCCTCCCTATTCAAGGGGAGCTGCGGTGGCAGGAGGAAGTCGCGTTGGTAGAAAACGGCCGCTGGACTAAAAGAGAATTCAGCGCCGACATTGAACAAGCCCTGCAGGAACTCTTGACGGCTGTGCAGTTTGTGGCCGGCAAGATAGACCGCATCCTTAAGCTCCTTAAAAAGCCCGAGGACAAGACCTACAGCCGCCTGGAAACCTACAAAGAAAAAGCCGCCGAGTTCGCTGATTCGCTCTTGAAAATCACCAGCGATTTCCCGGCCCGCAAGTGGATACATGTGCTGGAGAAAAACGGCCAGAACTGGTCAGTGAGCAAGATGCCGTACTACCTCCAAGACGAGATGGACAAACTGCAGAACGTGTATCCTAGTCTGCTGTTCACCTCAGCCACGCTGTACGTGGGCGGCAACACGCAATATTTTAGAAACCAACTGGGCCGCCAAGAGCCGTTTGAGCAGGAAGTGCGTTACCTCTCTCCGTTTAACTATGAGCAGCAGGAAAAGGTACACGCAGTGGTGCCCGCGTTTATTCCCTGCTACGAGCATAAAATGCCCCAAGACCAGAAACAGGCTTGGCTGCAGACCTCTATGGAAACGCTGCTCAAGTGCATTGTGGCCCTTAATGGCCGAACCTTGGTGCTCTTCACCAGCCGCCGCGACATGGAAGATGCCTACCGTTGGCTGCACCCACGCCTGCCCGCCTATGATATTGAACTGCTCAAGCAGGAAGGCACCAGTTTGTGGGAAATCAGAAGGTTCCGGCAAGAAGAGCATTCCGTTTTGCTGGGCCTTGACCGCATGTGGTCTGGGGTGGATTTCCCGGGTGTCACGCTCTCGCAGGTAATTGTGTTTCGGCTGCCAAATCCATCCTTAGGGAATCCGCTGGTGGCGCACCGTAGAGAAGTGGAAGGCGGTTATTTCTGGAGTAAGTTTTACTATCCGGCCAGTCAGCACAAACTTAGACAAGGCTTCGGGCGGCTGGTGCGGCGCGAGAAAGACAAAGGCGCTTTTGTGATTCTGGATTCCCGGGTACACCACACGGCCCGCATGCAACACCTCAAAGACGAACTACCCGTGGACATCACGCCTTTCCACGCCGGGGAAGAAATGGAAAACTGGCTCCTAAAAACCCTTTTGCCCAAGCTGGAGTTGGCCTCTGAGTGGGAGCGCCGTGGAGTATCGTTTTCACAGTCTTAATCGTTTTGGGCCTGCTTTCCGGAAAACTGGCCTGAAATTACATTTATTCTCCATCTATAGCGCGGAAGTTACTTCCGTGCCTTATGATACCTCTAATAGAAGTCATAGAAGTTACTTCTTCCCTATAGTGGATTTCTATTACGATTGACTACTTAGTAAAAGCAGACATAGGAAAGTATTCCTCCGTCCTCTTAGAATTTAATACGTCTTTATAGTCTTCCGGCGGATTTCTTCGGTTTTCAAGGCCTAATCTGTACCTGCTTATAAAATCTGCATACTCAGAAGATGCGCCATAGGAACCTTCGTAATACTCCTCTTTCAGAGGTTTGATCCGCCCTATTAAGACAAACTTCGCTTTGTTGCTATAAATACAAGAATCAAGAATAAACTCTCCATCAAGTCCTATCTCATACCCTTTTGTGTTTAGACTAGAGAGTATTTTCCTACCAAAAACTCTTGAACTCCTAAATTCCTCAATGTTAGGAACTGTCTTTCTTTGTAAATCGGAGAAGATAAGCTTGTACCATATCCCTCCTTCATCCTTTGTAATCTCATCAACGAATCCAGAGCCATACCTAGTGGAATCATAACGGAATGCAACTACATCTCCTTCTTTAAAAATCAATGAGTCAGCTTGTGTGATGGAATATCCATCGCCAGATTTTATTACCTCTGTACTTCCTTCTCTAACCACACAAGCTGCATTGGATATTATTATTACAGCTAAAAGAATTGATTTCTTCATTCCTATATATCCGGTGAACTATCGCCGGCTGTCTTGATGTTCAAAATCGGCTTCTGATTACTAATTGATTTCCAATTAGTTTGAACAAAAAAGTTGAATAATTCACCCGCCCAAGGCAGTTTATTAGTTGATTTTAAACTTTCTGCTTTAACTTTGGGCAATTTATACATACCGCTTTACTAATGCCGAAAGATAATTCCATTAAGTCAGTCTTAATCATTGGTTCCGGTCCCATCGTTATTGGGCAAGCCTGCGAATTCGACTACTCTGGCTCCCAAGCCGCCCGCTCCCTGCGCGAGGAGGGGATTGAGGTTACCCTCATCAACTCAAATCCCGCCACCATCATGACCGACTCCATCACCGCGGACAATGTGTACTTGAAGCCGCTGGAGAAGAAGTCAATCATTGAGATTCTGGAGAAGCACCAAATTGATGCGGTACTGCCTACCATGGGCGGACAGACCGCGTTGAACCTGGCGATTGACTGCGAGAAAGCTGGTATTTGGAAAAAATACGGCGTGAAAATCATTGGCGTAGACATCAAAGCCATTGAGACCACAGAAGACCGCGAGAAATTCCGCTTGTTAATGATTGAGCTAGGCGTGAACGTCTGCAAAGGCAACACCGCTACCTCTTTCTTAGAAGGCAAGGAAATTGCTCAGGAAATTGGCTTCCCGCTGGTAATCCGTCCGTCGTTCACCTTGGGTGGAACCGGGGGTGGTTTCGTGAACACGCCGGAAGAATTTGACCAGGCCTTGACCCGCGGTCTGCACGCCAGCCCTACCCACGAGGTTCTGGTAGAGCAAAGCATCTTGGGTTGGAAAGAGTACGAATTGGAGCTGTTGCGTGACAACATCGGCAACGTGATCATCATTTGCTCTATTGAGAACTTTGACCCAATGGGCATCCACACCGGCGACTCCATCACGGTAGCCCCGGCCATGACCCTGCCAGACACCATCTACCAACAGATGCGTGACTTGGCCATTAAAATGATGGCGGGCATCGGGCAATTTGCCGGTGGCTGTAACGTGCAATTTTCGGTGAACCCCGAGGACGACACCATCATTGCCATTGAGATTAACCCACGCGTGAGCCGCTCTTCGGCGCTGGCCTCTAAAGCGACCGGATACCCTATTGCCAAAGTGGCCGCGAAACTGGCGATTGGCTATAACTTAGATGAACTGAAAAACTCCATCACCAAGACTACCTCGGCGTTCTTTGAGCCCGCGCTGGACTACGTGATTGTGAAAATACCGCGCTGGAACTTTGACAAGTTCAAAGGCGCTAACAAGAAACTGGGCTTGCAGATGAAATCTGTGGGTGAGGTAATGGGCATTGGCCGTACCTTCCAGGAGGCACTACAGAAGGCTTGCCAAAGCTTAGAAATTAAGCGCAATGGACTGGGTGCTGATGGCAAGGAGAAAACCAACTACGACCAGTTGATGGACAGCCTGGCGAACCCAAGCTGGGACCGCCTGTTCACCATCAAAGACGCCATGAAGTTCGGCGTAGCTACCAGCACCATCCAAAAAGTAACCAAAATCGATCCTTGGTTCCTGCAGCAGATTGAAGAGCTGGAGCTGACCGAGCGTGAGATTCTGAAATACACCCTTGATACCATTCCGGTGGACTTGATGCGCAGCGCCAAAGTGAAAGGCTTCGCTGATAGACAGCTGGCGTACCTGCTACGTTGCAAGGAAAGCGAAGTGCACGAGAAGCGCACGAGTATGGGCATCAAGCGCGTGTTCAAGATGGTTGATACCTGCGCCGCCGAGTTTGAGGCCGTGACGCCTTACTACTACAGCACCTTTGATGGCGAGAACGAAAGTGTTGTCTCTGACCGCAAAAAGGTAGTGGTGTTGGGTTCAGGCCCTAACCGCATCGGGCAAGGCATTGAGTTTGACTACTCTTGTGTACACGGTGTACTAGCCGCCAGCGAGTGCGGGTACGAGACCATCATGATCAACTGTAACCCTGAGACGGTAAGTACAGATTCAGACATCTCAGACAAACTATACTTTGAGCCGGTGTTCTGGGAGCATATTTACGACATCATCCTGCACGAGAAACCGGAAGGCGTGATTGTGCAGTTGGGTGGACAAACTGCGCTGAAGCTAGCGGAGAAACTGACCCGCTTCGGCATCAAGATCATGGGTACTACCTACGAAAGCCTTGACTTGGCCGAGGACCGCGGTGCCTTCTCTACCCTGCTGAAAGAAAACGATATTCCGTATCCTCCGTTCGCAAGCGTAACTTCTGCTGAGGAGGCCCTGGAGGTGTGCAAAGATCTGAAGTTCCCGCTGCTGGTGCGTCCTAGCTACGTATTGGGTGGCCAGAACATGAAGATCGTGATCAACGAAAAAGAGCTGGAAGCACAGGTACTGGACATCCTGAAAGACAGCCCGGGCAACCACGTACTCCTGGATCATTTCCTAGACCGTGCCATTGAGGCCGAGGCCGATGCGATCTGTGACGGCGAGAACGTGCACATCCTGGGCATCATGGAGCACATTGAGCCGGCCGGTATTCACTCCGGTGACTCGTACGCCGTGCTGCCTCCGTTTGACTTAAGCGAAGATGTGATTCGTCAGATTGAGGAGTACACGAAGAAAATCGCGTTGGCCCTGAACACAGTTGGTTTGATCAACATCCAGTTCGCCATCAAAAAAGGCGTGGTGTACATCATTGAGGCGAACCCTCGGGCCAGCCGTACCGTGCCGTTCATTGCCAAAGCCTACCAGGAGCCGTATGTGAACTACGCCACCAAAGTAATGCTGGGTGAGAAAAAAGTAACTGATTTCACCTTCAATCCGGTGAAAAAGGGCTATGCCATCAAGGTACCAGTATTCTCGCACAGCAAGTTCCCGGAAGTGAACAAAGAGCTCGGGCCAGAAATGAAGTCAACCGGCGAAGCCATCTACTTCATTGATGACCTGGAAGACGATTACTTCACCAAGGTGTACTCAGAGCGTAACCTGTACCTGAGTAAGTAATTTCAAGTAGTGCGAATCAAGTAGCACGATGTAATACAAAGGGCTGTTCCAATGGAGCAGCCCTTTTCTTTTTGGCCTATTTTCAGAAAGTAGGCATTGAAACGTCTCCCGCTGGCGCGAGCTTGTAGCTCGCGCCAGCGGGAGTATTTGTAAAAAGAAACCGTTTCAAGGCTGCTTTTATAAAAACAGCCCTGAAACGGTTTGTTAAATACTACTTAGTTCTTTTTAGAATTGCTGGATCTTACCAGCCCTTAGCCTCGCCAGGTAATCCTTAGAAGCCGCCAGCACTTTGGGGGATAGCAACAGGGCGCATGTCATGGTAGGAACAGCCATAAGGGCGAAGGCGGTATCTATCAAGTTGATGACGGACGTAATGGTGACAATTGCGCCGATGATGATGGTGAGAATATAGAAGTAGTCATACACACGGCGGTACTTGAACCCAAACAGGTAGGTGAAGCACTTGGAGCCGTAGTAGCAGTAGGAGAACAAGGAGGTGAAAGCGAAGATGAATACGCAGATCACCAGCAGGTACTTGCCCACCTGCGGCATGGCTACTCCAAACGCCTGAGCCGTCATAGAGACCCCGTTGCCAGAATTGGTTTCCCAAACGCCGGTCACCAGAATGGCTAAACCGGTCATGGTGCAGACCACAATAGTATCAATAAACGGCTCCCACATGGCTACTAGTCCTTCGCGCACCGGCTCATTGTTCTGCGACTCGCCGTGCATCATGGCGGCGGTGCCAATCCCGGCTTCGTTGGAGAAGGAGGCGCGGCGGGCACCCATGATGATTACCTGCATCACGGCTCCACCCATTACGGCATTCCCGGTGAAGGCATCCTCAAAAATAAGCGCGAACATATCAGGCACGGCGGTTATATTGGAGAAGATGATGTAGAGCACCGAACCAGTGTAAAGCACCACCATGAAAGGTACCAGTTTGGTAGCCACGGCGGCAATCCGTTTCAGGCCACCAAACAAAATGATGGACACCAACAATGCCATAGCCATACCCATGAACAGATTAGAGATAAAGGTATCATCGCCTACTACGCCGCTGGGTTTTAGGACAACATCAGTGATGATTTGGGTAAGTTGATTGGCTTGAAATAGTGGCAGGGTACCAATCAAACCAGCGGCGGCAAATAGGATAGACAAAGGCTTCCACTTTTTACCTAGTCCTTCAGTGACCATGTACATGGGTCCGCCTTCCACGGCACCTAATTCGTTGCGGCCACGATACATGATGGAAAGCGTACAGGTGAAGAACTTGGTAGCCATGCCCACAAAGGCACTCACCCACATCCAGAACAACACGCCTGGTCCGCCCATGGCAATCCCTACGGCTACCCCACTGATGTTGCCCATGCCAATGGTAGAGGCCAGGGCGCTGGCCATCGCTTGAAACGGAGTGATTTGCCCGGGAGCGTTGGGGTCCTGGTATTTTCCCTGTATGATGCTGATGGAGTGTCCCATCATCCGGAAGGGGATTAGGCGGCAGAAGAGCATGAGGAACAAGCCACCACCCATCAACAATATCAACAAAGGCATGCCCCAGGCCAAACTACTGGCCTCGGCAAGAAAAGCATCTATTTTTTCCACTACGTTTTAATAAAGTACACGCACCTGTTTGTGTAAAGTAGGGCGCAAAAGTAATGGCTGTTTCTGGGTTATTTTAACAAACCAAGGCAAAAACCTTAAATTCTATAGATCAAGTAGAGAAATGTAGCTGTTACCGTGTTTAGAAGGAAGAAGAGATAACTCTGTTTACAGCCTGTTTTGGAAGAATGAAGGTGAAACAGGTATGCGTTTACTTACCCTTCTTAGATTCTGCTTATGCTAGATTGCAATGGGAGCATTGACAAAGAATGACACACAAGTAGGCGACAAAATGCACCTTGGCTTTTGCTGATTCGCTTATGTGACAGACTTTGCCTTAATCCGTTACACAAATACAGACACTTAGGAAAGGAAACGGGTTTTCAAGGCAGGGGTAGGTAACATGCAGCTTTCCTGTTGCCCAAACCATCGATACCGGTTCCGGGAGACATAATCGTACAAAGGGTCAAGGATAAACTTGGGCACTAGCACGAAAGCATACAACAAAGACCAGCCGCCACTTAATTGCCGCACCACCCTGAGGGCGGCAGAAGATCGGGTGTAAAGCTTTCCGTTTTCAATTACCAGAACACTTTTGAACTGCTCAGTGGGCAAACCGTACGTTCTCAGCACTTCCTGCCCCATTTCTGACTGCAAAGAAGCAAACCTGAAGTATTCTTTTGCATCATTTCTGATCACAAACTGTACAAATCCGTTACAAAGATTACAGACACCATCAAAAAGAATGGTTGGCGAGGAAGGGAGCATAGGCGTTTAGGTTAGGTAGAATTGCCAGTATTTATACGTAAAAAGCTAGAAAACAGGCACTCTTCCAACCCATGTATGAATAAATTTTGATGAAATATGGCACCTTTCTAAGAAGCGTGCGTAAAAGATGAACTTGAAAAGGGAAACCAATTAGTAAAACCATTCATTAACCTGTCAAAACTATGAAAAAGACATTTGTAAACCTGTTCGCAGTTGCCGCTATGACCGCAGCTTCGGCATTGACGTCGTGCTCTGGCACCGGTGAAACGACCACAGACACCACTTCAACTGACATGAGCACTGAAAGTGGCACCACCACCGGTACTACTTCTGGTACTACTGGCACCACTTCTGGAACCACTGGTACTACTTACGGCACCACCGGAACCACTACTGGTACTACCACCGGTACCACTACTGGAACCACCACCGGTACCACTACTGGAACCACCACTGGTACTACCGGAACAACAGGTACCACTACCGGAACTACCACTGGAACAACCGGCACCACCGGTACTACTGGCACAACTGGTACTACCACCGGCACCACTACTGGTACTACTACCGGAACTACCGGCACAACTGGTTCTACTACCGGAACTACTACTGGCAGCACTACCAGCCGCTAATAAGCTTGTTTAACGTTCTTAAGAACGTTCCTGTATTGCAGAAAAGGCAAGGCCCGTTGGTTTTGCCTTTTCTGTTTTCCCTCTCATCCTCTCAACTCTATGCATCTACTTAGACAGTATCTGCATCGCGTATTCTATACAGATACCCGGGCACTCTCTTTTATGCGAATTTGGGTGGCCAGCGTCTTACTGCTAGACATTGGCATCAGGGCTTCTGACATGGAGGCGCATTATTCCAACATGGGCGTTCTGCCCCTGCACGTGCTGCACGCCAACGCCTGGAACCAGTACTTCTTTTCTTTCCATGCCCTCAGTGGTTTGTGGCAGTTTCAGCTGATTCTGTTTGTCATTGCCGCGATAGCCGCCATTTGCCTTCTGCTGGGGTATCACACCCGGTGGGCCACCTTTGTCTCCTGGATCTTGCTGCTTTCCTTGCAGAACCGAAACCCGCTCATTACTCAATCCGGCGATAGTCTGTTACGAATGCTGCTTTTTTGGGGCATGTTCCTGCCTTGGCACCGGCATTACTCCATAGACGCCCGGCGCTCGCTCAGCTCAGAAACTTCTCCTCATTACCTAAGCGTAGCCACGGCGGCTTACATTCTGCAGGTAGCGTGGGTCTATGTGTTCACGGCTTTACTTAAAAGCGGTCCAGACTGGACCACAGACGGCACCGCTTTGTACTACGCCCTCAGCATAGACCAAATCCTGATGCCTGGCGGACGCATTCTTTACCAGTTTCCGCTGCTCATGAAGCAACTCACGCATGCCACGTATTTCCTGGAGCTGTACCTTCCGTTTATTCTGCTCATCCCGTGGCGTACCACTTGGTTCAGGATGATTTTCTTTGTGGCCATTGTGGGGCTGCACATAGGCATCAGTCTCTCGTTGTTTGTTGGCCTGTTCTACCTCATCAGCATCTCGGCAGTGATTGGTCTGCTGCCCACTCCGGTCATGGACACGGTAGACCGCTACCTACGGGCCGGGTACAACAAACTGCATAGACGTTGGGCCAGGTTGGGCAGCGGCATGCGCTCACCCGTGGAGCTTCAAGTCAACCTTAAATGGAACCAGCCCAAATGGGCCGATGAGTTTCAACTTAAATACATGCGGGAAGGCTTGGTGTTGGTGGCGCTGGTGTTGGCCCTCTGGTGGAACCTGAGCACCCTGGGCAAACCTTATTTCAAGGTACCGGAAAGGCTACACTGGGCAGCCCTCATCCCCAGGTTAGACCAGAACTGGAGCATGTTTGCTCCCAATGTTTTCAAAGAAGACGGATGGTACGTTTTGGAAGGAATCACCAACAGCCAGACCAAAGTGGACCTGAACCAGCAAGGGAAAGAGCCAGACACGGTCAAGCCGGCCTCGGTGGTGAGCCTCTTCAAGAACGACCGCTGGCGTAAGTACTCAGAAAACTACCTGTTTGTCCCCAATGAGTACATGCGACCTTACTACTGCTTTTACCTGATGCGCCGCTGGAATGAGGATCACCCGAAGCAGGAACAAATCAATGAGCTGTCGGTGATCTATATGAAGGAGGTCACGCTGCCAGACTATAAAACTGAGCCGATCAGGCGCGAGGTGCTCTGCCACTGCAAACCTTAAGCCTACTCCTTTTCGGCTTGCTCGTATTAATCGTATAAAAAACTTGTTTCAGTAAACCCCAAGCAAGACGTTATGCCACAAGGAGACAAATCTGCCTATACTGACAAACAGAAGCGGCAAGCCCAACACATAGAGGAAAGCTACGAGAAACGAGGCCTCAGCGAAGAAGAGGCGGAGAAACGGGCGTGGGCCACCATCAACAAACAAGACGGCGGCGGCAAAAAAAGCGGCTCGGGCCGAAAGAAATAAGCACTTCCTGCACAAAAAGAAAAGCCGTTTGGGTCCTGTTTTTCACGAACAGACCCCAAACGGCTTTTTTGTAGTAGATTAAAGGAGTTATACCTTCACCTTCCGCAGCCACTTAGCCACACCACCGGCCACAACCCCGGCCAGCAGATAATACCCAATCGTAAGCGCTTGGGTCTGCTTGGTTCTGGCGCTGGGGGCAACCCCTAACCCCATGGGGCCGGGCAAAATCACGCCGCCCACTCCGGCAATGGCACCTAGCACAGAACCACGCCACCAAGCCTTTTTCCCTGCTCCGGTTAAGCTGTAGTATAGGCCGTTAGAGACAATATCTCCTACCAACGACCAGGTGTGCAGTTTATCATCGTTGGGCGGGGTCTTGCCGGCGTAGCGCAGTCCTTTCGCAATGGCCCGCATGCCCAAAATGTCCATGCGAGGCGCATTGGGGTAAAAGCGGCGAACACTTTCGTGCACAATGGTTACGGCTACGGCACCAGCCAACCCTGAAATACCCGACCGAAGCCATTTGTTTAATCTTTTCTTAGAAGCTTTTTTAGTGGTTTTATCGCGTTTGTAAGTCTTTTCCGGTTCCATACGTTTCTTGTAGTTAAGCTAATTCTAATCCCTTCCTGTTTGCTCTTGGGAACTAGTTTAAACCGATTTTGCCGCCGAAGGTTGCCTTTGCCCTAGCGCTGGGTAAAAGCAGCCATCCGTTTCTGACCTGGTTTGCCCTAAATCGGCTAAAAACTGAGACTGAATCTTTTTACCTATCTTTGTGTCTTCTAGGGATAGGCGCCATTTGCTGCGTCTTTTTTTGTGCTTGGCCATAAACAATCGGGCCGTTACTTTTCAGAATGACATTTTCAGACCTTAATTTGATAGAACCTCTGCTGCGCGCCTTGCAGGAAGAGGGATACACCACCCCTACTCCCATCCAGGAACAAGCCATTCCGCCGGTTTTAAACGGTGATGACCTCTTGGGTTGTGCCCAGACTGGTACGGGGAAAACTGCTGCGTTCAGCTTACCGCTGTTGCAGCGCTTGCACGAGGCTGGTCCGGCGCATCCGGCAAAAGCCATCAGGGCCCTTATCTTGACCCCTACACGTGAACTGGCGCTGCAGATTGGCGACAGCATCACCGCGTATGGCCGTTACACCAAATTAAAGCACACCGTGGTATTTGGCGGCGTAGGCCAGGTGCCGCAGGTAGAGCAGATCAGACGCGGCGTAGACATTGTGGTAGCCACCCCAGGCCGTTTGCTGGATTTGATGAACCAAGGACTGTTGTCCCTGAAGCACATTGAGACGTTCATCCTGGATGAGGCCGACCGCATGCTGGACATGGGCTTTATCCATGATGTTCGCAAGGTTATTGCACAAATCCCAACTCAACGGCAGACGCTTCTTTTCTCGGCCACCATGCCGCAGGAGATTCAGAAACTTTCCAGCAGCATTTTGCGGGACCCGGTGTACGTAGAGGTAACCCCGGTTTCCAGCACCGCTGAGAAGATTGCCCAGAAAGTGTATTTCGTGGATAAAACCACCAAAAGAGCCCTGTTGAAGCACCTTCTCAAAGGAGATGAGATACAACGGGCACTGGTTTTCTCCCGCACCAAACACGGAGCCGACCGCATTGCCAAAGAGCTTTCTAAGGTAGGGATCTCGGCGCAGTCCATCCACGGAGACAAGGCCCAAAGTACCCGCGTGAAGGCATTGACGCAGTTCAAGAACAACGAGTTGAAGGCACTGGTGGCTACTGATATTGCCGCCCGCGGTATTGACGTAGACGATTTAACCCACGTAATCAACGTAGACCTACCCAACGAGCCAGAGACGTACGTGCACCGCATTGGTCGTACAGGTCGGGCGGGCGCCGAGGGCATGGCTCTTTCCTTCTGCGATGACACCGAGCTTCCGTACCTGCGCGACATTGAAAAACTCACCAAGCAGGTGATTCCGGTGGAAGAAGACCAGCCGTTTCACGTAGATTACGCTAAACTGCCTTTAGGTGGCGGAAAAGCCACCGACAAAGCAGCCAGAAGAAGCGCTAGCGGAGGCGGGAATCAAGGCCAGAACCGCGGCCCCAGAAGCGGCGGACAAGGCAGTGGTCAGGGAGGCAACAGACGCCCAGACCAGCGCCGCGCAGGTAGCCAGGGAGGCAAACCTGAGCAGCGCCAAGGCAACAGCCAAGGCGGAGGCGGTCGTCATTCTGGAAACAGAGGCTCCAGATAACCAGAAACAGAAAAGCCGGTCACGTAAAGTAACCGGCTTTTCTGTTTCTTAGTGTTTCTACGTAGGAGCTGTTTTTGAAACAGCCTACTTTAACATACTAAAAATTAATAGTCGTAGTTACCAGAAGTGTTCTGGTCTGTAGAAGAATACTGGTTTTTAGCGCCTTTCTGCTTTTTGCCTAATTTACCTAAGTTGGCTTTTGATTTGGCTTGTCCAATCCAACCTTGATTGCTGGCTACCCAGTAAGAGGCGCCTAACAAAGCTGCACCGCCCAATACTTTCTGGGTAGTGCTCATGCCGCTGTAAGAACGGGAAACGGTAGTTCCTAGATCTTTCACTGCCTGTGGCACCTGAATGTTGCTGATGTTACCTAAAATTCCACCTTGTCCTGAGCTTTGGCCTTGGCTTCTAGATGAGCTTTGAGCTGAATCTTGTGAATACGAAGTAGCGTCTTGTGCGGCAGAACCGGTCTGGTTGTTAAATTGATTTTCCATAATTTTAAAAAAGTTAGTGGTATAGATCATTTTTTTGCCCAGAGCAACTTGCCCTGGCCCGCCGATTTCATCTATCGGCGAATCCATTTTATCGAAATTGCGCCCGAATAGTTGCGTTCCCTTCTGACTTTTCTCCAATTATTTTGAAATTCCACTATCCGTAAGAAACACGGCCCACTTCCAAAACATACCTTCAATAATATATAGCAATTATCAGCTTATTTACTTAAAAGCACTCTAAATCAATACTCTGCTCTTCCGTTTACACTTGGTACTTTTCTTGTCTTCTTCAGCTCTGGCAGCTTCATGCGCCCATAAGCACATCTTTGTAAAGTTTTACTTTATCCCTAAACTTCAACCCCAAACTTCCGGTCGCTTACTGGAACAAATCTGATGTCAACCGAGGTATAGGAGCGCTTACCAGTCTTCTAGTTGGTACTCTGTCCACCAACGTTCTTTCAATGGAACTGTAAGGCTGGTTACCCGTTCTTCTTTATGCCTACTTTAGGGAAAACAGCCTTGAACAAGCCTCTGGGTTGCACTTGAAACAGACAAAGCCATCCTGAGAAAGCAAACCCTTACTTCTTCTTTGACTTACAGACACCCTTAGGACTTATTTTGCTTTAGGGCAAAGTTCTTGCAGCCCAGGTGTAAGAAAACCCTCCATCGCCTGACCAATAAGCGGTAGTATGAGAGAAGAGAGTATATTTACCACAATCTAGTTGCCATCTTACCTTCGCCAAACCTATGATTCTTAAACGAACGCTTACCCTCTGCCTTGGCCTTCTTCCTTTCACGGGAGCTTTTGCGCAGAAAGATATTCAACAGAAAGACGTAGCCCGGATCATCCGTACGCTGGCTGCCGATGACATGATGGGTCGCCAGACGTTTACGCCCGGCATTGAGAAAGCCGCTGATTTTATCTCCAGTGAGTTCAAGAGCATTGGCCTGCAGCCGCTGGCCGGTGACACAGACTTCAAGCAGGAGTTTAAAATGTACGCCCTCAAACCCGAGAAAACCGATATTGAGCTTAACGGCTCCAGATTGAAAGACGAAGAGTTCTTCTACAGCACCGTGCACCGCAAGGTAGAATGGGAAGAGAAAGCGCCTACCCCCATCTTCATTGGCGAGAACGATGATTTTAGACAAGGCATCAATAGCGCCCGCAAGCTAGGCAAAGACGTGTTGGTGATGGTGCATCCCAAGCACCAGGAAATGTTCCGGCGCTACGCCGCGTCTTTCCGGCAGAGCCGCCCGGTAATGGAACTGGGCAAAGGCAACACGCTCATCTTTGTGCTTTCGCCTCTCACCCAGGTAACCTCCTTTGACATTGAGATTAAAAATGAGGTGCAGGAGATGCCCCTGACCAACGTGGCCGGCATGATCCCGGGCAAGCGGGCTAATGAGTTCGTGGTCTTCTCGGGCCACTATGACCACATCGGCACTATGAAACCAGTGGCCGGTGACTCCATCGCCAACGGCGCCGATGACGATGCCTCCGGCACTACTGCCGTGATCACCCTGGCCCGGCATTTCAAGAAGCAACCAAAGCCAGAGCGTTCCATCATCTTTGTGGCCTTCACGGCCGAGGAGATTGGCGGCTTTGGGTCGCAGTACTTCTCCCAGCAACTGAACCCCGATGAGATTGTGGCCATGTTCAACATTGAGATGATTGGCAAGGGCTCTAAGTTTGGCCCTAACAGCGCCTACATCACCGGTTTTGAGAAATCAAACTTCGGGACGTTGCTGCAGCAGGCCGTGAAAGGCACCCCATACAGTTTCCATCCAGACCCTTACCCTAGCCAAAACCTGTTTTACCGTTCAGACAACGCCACGCTGGCCCGTTTAGGCGTTCCGGCGCACACCATCTCCTCGGTACAGATAGACAAGGACAAACTCTACCACTCCGTGGATGATGAAGTGGAAAGCCTAGACCTGGCCCATATGACCAACATGATCAAAGCCGTGGCCATGGGCGCCAAAGATTTTGTGCAGGGAAAAAAGACCCCAACACGCGTAGACAAAACCCAGGTGCAATAAGCCAACCATGAGCCTGGGACGCCTTTTAGCGGGAACATTCTTGCTCTCTCTTGCCTTTGCCGCCTCTGCGCACGCACAGCAAAAGGAGAAGCCTGACGTTATTGACACTGAATTAGCAAAATGCCTTAACAAAGCAGAAAACCAAACCACGGCCGGCATGTGCGACTGCACCTACAGTGCGCTCCAGCAATGGGACAAAAGGTTGAACTCAACGTACAAAACCCTTCTGCCAAAGTTAAACGCATCAGCCAAGGCCAATCTGGTTGCCGCCCAAAGGCAATGGGTGCTCTTCAAAGAAAAAGAGATTGCCTTGATTGATGCCACTTACGGCAAAGCCGAGGGCACTATGTGGCAACCGGTCAGGGCAAACAAAGTGCTTGGCTTAACGAAACAAAGAGCGCTGGAACTAGGATCACTGCTGGAAACGCTAGAAGTCCTTTAATTTACTAGCGCCTAAAAAGCGAATCGGGCCTGTTTTCAAAGAAACAGGCCCGATTCGCTTTTTAGGCGTTTTTCGTTTTTTGACTGATTTCTAAAAATTGCCCCGCAACGTGAGCACCAGGTTTCTGCCCGGGGCACTTACCCCAGAGGCATACACGCGGTAGAAATGATCTAGAATGTTTTCCAAAGCCGCCTGGAACTGAAGCCGTGGGTGGAACTGGTAGGCCGTTCTCAGGTTCAACGTGTACCAGGCAGGTACGCCCTGCGGTGTGGCATACTGCAGGTTGTCCTCGCCCACAGGATTGTAGTCTTCCAGGCGCTTCCAACCGTTGTACTGCACGAAGAACTCAGACCGGAACTTAGGCAAGGTCAGAAACAAGCTCGTTTTCCCGAAAACAGGCGGAATATGGTCTAAGGGTGTCTCGTTAGGAGAAGATTGGATACGGCCCCGCGTGTAGGTGAGCGTGGAGGCCAACCGGAAAGCCTGCGTAATATCGGCGTTAAGGGAACCGGTGAAGCCGTAGACATACGCCTTATTCGCGTTCACGTTAGCCACAACCCGGCTCAACTGACCATTGTACTCAATCTCAGGTTGGCCCTGGAACAAGAAAGGCTGCGTAGTGATGGCATCGCGGTACCAAGTGTAGAAACCGGTTCCGTCTACCCGCACACTCCGGGCAATGGTTTTCCCGATGGACAGCTCGGCGTTGTACGTGTACTCAGGCTTCAAATTAGGGTTAGGCACCACCAATTGCCCAGCCACTGACTCAAACACCTTGGCCAGATCATCTACATTGGGTGCCCTAAAGCCAGAGGAAGCTACGGCCGCAAACCGCCACTCCTGCCCGGGCTGATATACCAACCCGAGGTTTCCGTTCACGGCCGTGTTTTTCTGGGTCACGTCATCAAACGGGAACGGGAAGAAAGTTTTGTCTCCGGAAAAATCAGCATTGAGTTTTACCCGGCTCACCCGTACGCCATTAGAAAGAATCCACTGCGGGCTAATTTCCCAGGTATGGGTGAAGTAAGCCGCGGCGGTACGCATGTCTGATCCGCCGCTAGGGTATCGGGTATCTAAAGGCGTTCGCTCCCCGGTGGCAAGGTTTGACCCATAAGCGCGAGAAGAAACCTCATTGTACGTTCCTTCTACCCCATAGCGGAGTTCATGCTCACCCAGCAAACGACTCACATCGGCGTTGAGGGTATAGACATCTACGTGCTCAAAGCGGTTCTGCAAAGGGCCACGGTTGAAACGGCGGTTGTGGCGGCTTTCCTCTACGCTCTGGTAAGCCGCCGTGATTCGGATGTTCTCCAGCCAACCCCGGCCCTTAGTGGCAAAGGTATAGGCAGCAAGCCAGCGTTCCTGCGGCCCGTAGTACCACTCGCCGTGGTTAAGACGGCCTTGGGCATCTACCTCGGTGAGGCGGTCATAGCGCGGAATGTCTGAGGAAGTGGAGAACTGCACGTTCAGCAGGTGCGAGGTGTTGGCCGAGGGCTGGAACAGCACCTTCTGCAGCACATCATACTGCTTGTAGCCCGAGAACTTCTGAACGTTGATATTGGCATTCGGCACCATTACATCTTCGCCGTTCACGCGCTGGGCATAGAAAGGCCGAAGCCCCCAATTACCGTAGAACGGATTACGCTTCTTGCCTTGGCGCAAGTCATCAAAATCTGAGTAGGTGAAGCTGGTGAAACTACCCCATTTTTGCCCGCCCACGGAGAAGTCCACGTGGCCGGTTTTCTCCTGATTGGCCGTGGCGTAGCGGGCGAAAGCGCCACCGGTGACACGGGTTCCGGCAGAGTCGGCTAACAGCGGGTTCTTGGTGTAGAAATGGACCACACCGCCCAAGGCATCGGAACCATACACCACTGAACCCGGACCGAACACCACTTCCACTTTCTCTAAAGAGGCGTTGTCTACGGTGATAACGTTCTGCAGGTGACCGCCGCGGTAAATGGCGTTGTTCAGCCGCACGCCGTCAATAACCATGAGCACCTTGTTGGCTTCAAAGCCGCGCAAGATAGGGCTTCCGCCGCCCGCCTGGCTTTTCTGCACCAATACCTGCCCGGTTTGCTGCAGCACATCGGCGGTGGTCTGGTTGCTCTGGAAAGCTAAGTCACGGGCTTTCAACACCTGAATCTGCTGCGGCACATCAGCACGCTTCTCCTCAAACTTACTGGCAGAGACTACGACTTCCTCCAGGGAGTAACTGCGCTCGGCGAGGAGCACCCGGTATTGCATGGTTCTCAGCTGACTTACGGCCAAGGTACGGGACTGGTAATCTGCCCGTTCAAACCTAAGGCTGTCGGTCTCCTGCAAACCGCGGGTGCTGAACCTTCCTTTGGCATCGGTGAGGAGTGCATTGCCGCCCAATGTGGGTACCACGCGTACGCCCACTAAAGGCTGAAGATTTGCCCGGTCCCGTACTGTGGCACTCTGCGCCCAAGTTGCCATAGGCACTACCATCAGCAGCAGAGATAGAAAAGGTTTCATAAAAGCTATATAAAAGGTAATGGGGATCGGGTTTAGAGCGCCAGCTCCATTTTTATATCGGCGCGCTTGTATTCTTTCAGCTCATCGGGTACTTCCACAAAGCCAAGCTTATGATACAGGTGCAGGGCTGTTTCCAGTTTGCGGTTAGAAAGCAGCATAAGCGTGGTAGCGCCCAGTTCACGGGCTTTCTGGATGGCTGCTTCGCCCAGACGCTTGCCTATCTTTAGTCCTTGCGCCTTGTCGGTCACGGCCATTTTGGCCAGTTCATAGGTTTGCTCATCCACCTTGATCAGGGCGCAGGTGCCTACTATCTCCCCGTTGTACTCGGCCATGAAGATGTGGCCACCCTTGGCAATGATGTAGCCGTCTGGGTCACCCAACGATTTGTGGTCCAACTCCTCCATCTCAAAATAACGCTCAATCCAAGCTTGGTTCAGCTCTCTGAATTTGGCGGCATGCATAGGAGTGTAGTCAAAAATAGAAACGGTTGCGGGGGTAGAAACGGTAGTCATATGGTTGAAAAGTACTGGTGGGCAAAGATAAAGAAACCCACCTCCCATTCTGAAGTGTTTTGCTATAAAACATAGTGAAACAGCACTTCTTAGTACCTAACCGGCTCGCAGATGTCTTCATCGCAAACCAACCGGCTTAGCACCGGGTCTGCCAACAGCTCCTGCAGGGTGTACATCTTACCATTCACTTCAAACCTATTGTAGAGCAGCCTAATGCCGTGACTGTAATCTGTGTACCAGGCCACATGCCCCAGGTACAAGGGCTGAATAGGCTTGCCATCTGGCCTGTGCCATCCGTAAATGGCGACCCGGTCTTTTTTCTCGTGCCGCGCCAACCGAGGGGTAAGCACCACATCTTTCTTATGACCCGCAATAAGCAGGCCTTTGCTTTTACCCTTCAGTTGCTTCTGGATAATCTGATTGTGCTCCAGGAAGGTGGTCACGCTGTCACGGTGCTGGGTAAGTGGGCGCGGTTCCAGTTTCACATCGGCGGCCGCATAGATGGCGTCTACTATTTTACGGGTAGGCAACGTACAGGTCCAAGCCTCTGCTACGGCCTGCGCCGTTTGGGGCTGCAACGGTATCCGCACAAAGTCCTTGTCACCGCCCACGGCCAGGTAGTCCAGCAACGGGTAGCAGAATCCCCTTAACGTATCTCCCTGGGGGCTTACCGTCATCAACGGGACGCGTTTGGTTTTCCGCAGGAAGTGTGGGCCGTTGGCTTCTTTCAAGAGTTGGTGCAGCAGGTAAGTTTCCCGTTCGGCCAGAGAAAGAGGCCTCAGGGCAGCTATGATTTCTGGCCCCGTGAGTTTGCCTTTTGAACCCGATGCAGTGGCTAAGGGTTGAGTAAGAGCCTGGTGAGGAGACTTTGGAGGAGGCACGCAGGCGTTGAGCCCTACAAACAGGAGCAAAAGCCCTTGCCCAAAGAGAATCTGTCTGCTTAGAAAACGAAGGAGAGAGCAGCCTCCGCTTATTGTAAACTGTTTCAAGAGTACTTTCTAAATTTATTTAAGAATTACCTTACAAGATATACTCCAAACCCCTAACTTAACCGCTTAAGGTTTGTCCATTGCATGAAAAATATACTACCTGTTTTATTTCTGGGCTTTCTGGCGGCTTGTTCCAGCAGTAAACCCGCTCCCGAGCCCGTGTCGGCGCAGGCCACGGTGGCTCCCTCGCCCTTTGCCCCGCACGTGGAAGCGGTACGGCAGCAGTTTGCCCCAGACAAACGCGTGGCTCTGTTTGATGTGAAAACTAACGGCACCGTGCTGACTGGCGAAACTAATATGCCCACGGCCAAGGCGGCTTTGCTGGAGCGCCTGCAAAAAGAAGGCATCTCTTTCCAGGACAGTATCCAGGTCCTGCCCCAGGCCGAGTTGAAAGAAAATACTTTTGCGGTGGTGACGCTTTCGGTTGCGAACCTACGGTCTGAGCCGAAACACCCGGCAGAGTTGGCCACGCAGGCCACCATGGGCACCCCTTTGCGCGTCTGGAAACACAAAGGCGGCTGGTATCTGGTGCAAACCCCAGACAAGTACCTGGCCTGGGTAGACGGCAGCGGTATCAAGCTCATGGACAACGCTGCGTTTACTACCTGGCAACAAGGTGAGAAACTGCTCTACACCAACCCTTACGGCTTTGCCTATGCCGCACCCAATACCCAAGGCGCTACCGTCTCTGATCTGGTGTACGGCGATGTGATGGTACTGAAAGGCCAGGGCAAAAGCTTCCATGAAGTATCGTTCCCCGATGGACGCACGGCGTTTGTTTCCTCTTCCGAAGTGCAGAAATACACTGATTGGGCCGCTACCCGCAAACCTACCGAGCAGAACCTGGTGGAAACCTCCAAGCGCCTGTTGGGCCTACCTTACCTATGGGGCGGTACCTCATTTAAAGGCGTAGACTGCAGCGGCTTCACCAAAACCGTGTATTTCATGAACGGCCTAGTTCTGCCCCGTGATGCCTCCCAGCAGGTGCACGTAGGCGAATTGATTGACACCAAAGACGGCTTCCAAAACATGCGCCCCGGCGATTTGCTTTTCTTCGGGTCACCGGCCAAAGATGGCAAACCAGAGCGCGTGGTGCACGTGGGCATGTGGATTGGCAACAACGAGTTTATCCACTCGGCGGGCCGCGTGCGCATCAACAGCATGGACCCTGCGGCTCCTAACCACGATGCTTCTGAACTGAAACGTTTCCTGCGCGCCAAACGCATTTCGCCGCAGGCATCGCTGATAGACCTGCGTACGGCAGCTCTGTTCCAGTAATCTCAGAAGCCAAACACATACAAAATCCCTGCTTTAAGGCAAGTTTCGTAGAAACAGCCTCAAAGCAGGGATTTCTCTTTATGGATCGTTCGCTTAGTACTTCTCGTGCACTTCGGTCATGATGCGCACCATCTCGTTGCGGATTTCGCTGGATGGCACCTTGAAGTTATTGTTCATAAAACTGAACAGCAGCAGTTTCCCGCTTTTGGTCATGATGTAACCGCTTTGATTGTGCACGTGCGCCAACGTCCCGGATTTTCCGAAGACAAACGGCGGCTCGGCTTTGTAGATCGCCCGGAAGGTGCCGGGTCTGCCGCCGGTGGCCATGAGCGGCAACAGGCGTTCAACTGGGCGTTCTTGCTGTAGTTTCTGCAAAAGGGCGATAATGCTGCGGGGTGTGAACAGGTTCATACTGGACAAACCAGAACCATCTACCCATACGGGCGCATCTGGCAGATCTGACAGGTAGTTCTTCACCGCGTACTGAATGCCCCGTTCCACCGACAAGGTATCAGACAAAGTGCCCGAGCAAAGGGCCATCAATTGCTCGGCAAACAGGTTGTCGCTCACTTGCAACATGCGCTTGTACACGGTATCAGACGGAAGGCCATAGAAGGTTTGGGCTCCCGTTGGCAAAGCTCGTTTTTTCAACAGCGTTACCTTCTTTTTGAGGGTATCAGCAAGTAGCCGCACGGCCATGTCTGGTGACGGGATAAACGGCACTTCCACGGAGAAATCGGCGGAGGCGTGTTTGGGGTAATACGTGAGGTCATTGGTGCGCCAGGCCCGCACGAAGGCATCCCCGTGGGTGTAGCGGGCGGTATCGGTTTTGATGGTGGGTTTGAAGATGGCCGGCGTGGTGGTGTAGCGCTTGGTGGGGCCTCCTTTGCGGGCGAACTTCACAATATTGCCGTGGATGGGGAATACGCTGCGTTCAGGCTGGTAGTAATAGTTATAGTCATCCCAACCCCAGTTGGTGGCAAAAGGTGTACTAGCGAAAGGGGCCTCCAGGTAGTACAACTTCTCTTTTCGGTTCTTCAGGAAGTCGTAGGCCACGGTGTTCTTCAGGTCCATGTGCGCGAAGGTAGGGTCGCCGGTGCCCCAGAAAATGAGCGAGTCGCCACGCACCACGTACTTGAGTGCCGGAATGGAGTCGCCCAGCATTTTAAGGCTGGCGTAGAACGTGAACAGCTTGGTGTTGGAGGCAGGTACGAAGTATTTATCAGAGTTGTGTTCTACCACCATTTTCCCCAAAGCAGGGTCATACAAAGCAAAACCCACAAACCGGTTCTTCCCTAACTCAGATTCCAGCACTTGCTGTCTGATGACCTCGGGGCCATACGGAGGCGGTGGCGGCGGCGTAGGTGTTGGTGTTGCGACAACCGGGGGTGCTTGCCTGGCAGTACTGCAGCCTAACAGAAAGAACAAGAAGAAGCACGAGAGGGTGAGCCAGCGAAAGCCGGGAAAGTGGATGTGCATAGCAGGTACTGGTTTAGAACCCTTAATTAGTGCAAGAATCTGGGATGGTCAAGAAATTGCTTAAAAATTTGATGTTTTACCTCTTCACTTGCGCCTCTCCTTATTGATTTTGGTTCACAAACCATCCCTAGCAAGGCAATAGTAAAACAAGAGGAAGCGCCTTCCGCAGTCATGAAACAAAGGGCAATGATGAGGGAAAGCTGAAGCTACCCGAGCAATCTCCACCCCCTAAAAGGACAGTAGCCCACCAACCATGTGCGCTTCCTAGCTCTTTCTGAAAAAACGGCTTGAAAAGACAGGAAACAGAAACAATCTAATTAATTTAACGCTTGCTTATTCCTGCCTATCCCTAACCTTGTTATCTATGTCTACCCGTACCCGCCGCGAGGTGCTGGCGTCTCTTTCTATGGCCGCCGCCTCGCTTCCCCTGCTAAGTTTTGTTTCAAGCTCCTTTCCTGAAAAAGCCCCCAAAACTCTAGTTCCGCCCCGTTTGAAGCCCGGCGACACGGTAGGCTTGATCTGTCCGGCGGGAGCGGCGTTCAGCCGGGAGGCGGTGCAGATCACCAAAGAATCTATGGAAGCGCTGGGCCTGAAGGTAAAACTGGGGAAGCACGTGTTTGACCGCTTCGGGTATTTGGCAGGCACCGACCAGGCGCGGGCCGAGGACGTGAACGCCATGTTCGCGGACAAAAGTGTGCAGGGAATCTTGGCCGTTCACGGGGGCTGGGGCTGCGCCCGATTACTGCCCCTGCTGGACTACAAAACCATCCAGAAGAACCCGAAACCGCTCATCGGTTACTCAGACATCACGGCCCTGCACTTGGCCATCAACGCCAAAACGGGCTTGGTGACATTCCATGGTCCGGTGGGCTCGGCTACCTGGAACAAGTTCTCCGTGGATTCTTTCCGTCAGGTGCTGTTTGATGGCAGTCCGGTGCTGTTTGAGAACCCCAAGGAACTGGGCGATAACCTCACCCTTACCAAAGACCGCATCACCACCATTACGCCCGGCACCGCCCGTGGCAAACTGGTAGGCGGAAACTTAACGGTGCTCACCGCCATCATCGGGTCTGAGTACCTGCCCAACTGGAAAGACGCTATTCTGTTTCTGGAAGACACCAACGAGGCCGTGTACCGGGTAGACCGCATGCTCACGCAACTGAAACTAGCCGGCGTCTTGGACCAGGTGAAAGGCGTGGTGTTTGGCAAGTGCTCAGACTGCGAACCGGGTAAAGGCGGCTATGGCTCGCTGACCCTGGAAGAGGTACTGGAACAGCACTTGCAACCGTTGAAAGTGCCGGTGTACTCGGGGGCCATGATCGGGCATATCACCCATAAATTCACTATTCCGGTGGGGGCCGAGGCCGAAATAGATGCCACAGCGGGAACTATCAGGTTATTACAGGGTGCGGTGGCTTAATTCTGAACTTTGCCGGGCTTTGGACCTGTTTTTGATATAATTGCCTTAATTTGCATCCTTTTCTTGCTACCTACATCTCTATATTTCTGTCTATTGCCTTGAAAAAACATCGTTTTCTTTCCCTCGCTATCATTTTCATCTTTTTGGTAGGCGCTATTTCCTTGCACGGGCAAACCGGTAAGCGTAAATCCTCCAAAGCTGCCATTAAAAAAACGGCTACTGCTACCAAGAAAGCAGCCGCCAAGAAACCAGTGGTTCCGGTATTCAACCCGAAGAACGACCCTCCGCATCTGGGTGCGAACCAGAAATGGGTAGACTCCGTGTTTAAGACCTTGACACCTGAGGAACGTATCGCGCAGCTGATCATGATTCCGGTGTACTCCAACAAGGACCAAGCGCACATTGACTCCATCAGCCGGTTGGTGACCAACTACAAGGTGGGCGGTTTAATCTTCTTTCAGGGCGGACCGGTGCGACAGGCGCACATGACCAACCGCTACCAGCGCGAGAGCAAGGTGCCTTTGATGATTTCCATTGACGGCGAGTGGGGCTTGGGCATGCGTCTGGACAGCACAGTGTCATTCCCGTACCAGATGAGTCTGGGCGGAATTGAAAACGAGAAACTGATCTATGACATGGGGGCTGAGATTGCCCGCCAATGCCGCCGGTTGGGCATTCACGTAAACTTCGCGCCGGTGGTAGACGTGAACAACAACGCCAACAACCCAGTGATCGGGTTCCGCTCGTTCGGTGAAGACAAACACAACGTGACCCGCAAATCCATGGCGTACATGAAGGGCATGCAGGACAACAAAGTAATGGCCAACGCCAAACACTTCCCGGGCCACGGTGATACCAACGTAGATTCACACTACGGTCTGCCAGTACTGCACTTCTCTAAACTGCGTCTGGACTCTACTGAACTGTATCCGTTCAGAGAGCTCATGAAAAATGGTTTGGGAAGTTTAATGGTGGCGCACATGAACATTCCGGTGCTGGATAACACCAAAGACGTAGCCTCTACCCTTTCCAAGAACATTGTAAGTGACTTGCTCAAAAAAGAGATGGGCTTCAAAGGCTTGGTTTTCACCGATGCCCTCAACATGCAAGGTGTGGCTAAGTTCTACCCTCCCGGAGTGGTGGACGTGAAAGCCCTTTTGGCAGGGAACGATGTGCTTTTAAACACCATGGACGTGAAAACCACCATTGAGGAGGTGAAGAAAGCCATTGCTAACAAAGAAATTACCCAGGCCGAGGTGGATGCCCGTTGTAAGAAAGTGCTGGCCGCTAAACAATGGGTGGGCCTAGACAACTGGCAGCCTATTGAAACCGAGAACCTGATTGCGGACCTGAACAACCCTACTGCCGACTTCATCAACCGTCAGTTAACGGAGGCCTCGCTCACGCTTTTACGCAACAAAGACAACGTTCTGCCTATTAAAACGCTGGACACGTTGAACATTGCTGCTTTGGCTTTGGGTACTAACACAGAGACTGAATTCCAGCGCAGCTTGGCCAAGTACGCGAAAGTGGACAACTTCTTCCTGTCGCCTACCAGCTCTATTGCTGATTTACAAGCGTTGAAAGACAAGCTGAAAAACTATAACACCATTTTAGTTGGCGTGCACAAGCTGCAATTGAAAGCCTCAGGCAACAATACCTTTGGAATTACCGCTGAGATGAACCTGTTTCTGAAGGACCTTATCCGTTCTAAGCAAACTATTGTGAGCGTTTTCGGGAACGTGTACAGCCTCAACCGTTTTGAAGACATTGAGAAAGCGCACGGCGTATTAGCCACCTATCAGGAAAACGCCTTAACCCAGGATGTAGCCGCTCAAATTATTTTCGGGGGTGTGGGTGCGAAAGGCAAACTGCCGGTGAACGTGTCAAACTACTTCCGGATGACCAATGGCCTGAAAACCGACGGCGGAGTACGATTGGCCTACACGCAACCAGAGGCTTTGGGCCTGAAATCACAAGACTTTGCCCAAATTGACACTTTGGTAAACCAAGCCATCCGGGCGAAAGCTACACCGGGCGCTCAAGTATTGGTCGCTAAAAACGGGAAAGTAATTTATGCCAAGTCGTTTGGGTATCATACCTATGAAAACCAGACGCCGGTGAAGAACACAGACTTGTACGACTTGGCTTCGGTAACCAAGATTACTACGGCGCTGGCCGCCTACATGAAACTGAACGGCGAAGGCAAGTTTGACGTGGACAAGACCCTAGGCGAGTACCTACCCCTGATGCAAAAGTCTAACAAGGAAAGCCTGAAATACCGCGACATTCTTACGCATCAGGCCCGCCTGAAATCCTGGATTCCGTTCTGGAAAGAGGAAGTGAAGAAAAATGGTGAGTTAAAGAGCAATGTCTTCAGCCCAGATTCTTCGGCCAAATTCCCGATTAGGGTAGCCAAGAACCTGTACATCCATAAAGACCACGCTGAGGAGATCTACGAGCAAATCAAAAAATCGCCGCTGAACGAGAAACCGGGGTACGTGTACTCAGATTTGTCTTTCATTCTGGCGCCGTTGGTAGTGAAAAATATCACCGGCGAAGACTTTGAAACCTACCTGAAGAAGAACATTTACGGACCGTTAGGCGCTCATACCCTTACGTTCAACCCGTACAAGCACTACCCGCTGTCACGCATTGTGCCTACCGAGGTAGATACCCTGTTCCGGAAACAACTGCTGCACGGCACGGTGCATGACGAAGGAGCCGCCATGCTGGGTGGCGTCAGCGGTCACGCGGGTCTGTTCGGAAACGCGAACGACTTAGCCAAGGTGATGCAGATGTACCTCAACGATGGTATCTACGCCGGCAAACGCTACATCGCCAACAAGACGGTGAGTACGTTCAGCAAATGCCAGTTCTGCCCAGACAACTACCGCGCCCTCGGCTTCGACCGCCCGTCCAAACCAGGTACCATGAACGGGAATGCGGCCCAGAGCGCCCCGGCAGAAAGTTTCGGCCATACCGGCTTCACGGGTATTTACAGCTGGGTAGACCCGGTGAACCAGATTGTCTACATCTTCATGTCTAACCGCGTGCACCCTACCCGTGAAAGCTCAGTGCTCAGCCAACTGAACACCCGCACCAAGGTGATGCAGGTAGTTTATGACGCCATGGCGAAAGCTAAGAACGGCACTTCAACTTCTAACGCTTCTACTACCGGACGATAAACGTCTATTTTGTAGAAAGTAAGGCAAAAACAAAAGGCCCGCACTGATATTTCAGAGCGGGCCTTTTGTTTTGAAGGAGGTTTGTAGGGGCAATCCCTTGTGGTTGCCCTTTTTATTTGCACCTGGGTTAGGGCAACCACAAGGGATTGCCCCTACCCAAAATTCTCAATTACTCAAGGTAACCTGAAAGTGCGGCGTGGCCGAGGTGATGGCGTCTCCTTCGCGCTGGTTGGTGCTGACCCATTTGCCCTGGTGGTAAATCCAGCCGTTGGGGCTGCGGTTGTCTGGGCCGTAACTCCGGATGCTGGGTTCATAGGAAACTCTGGCAGGCCCTTCTTTCGCACCGGTCTCGGGGTCTACCGCCTCGTAGCGGTTCTGTTTGATGATGAGCCATTCAAAGGCGATGTATAATCCCTTGGCGGGCATCTGCAGGTCATGCTGGCTTACATTCACGTTCACCGTCTTAATGCCTTTCTGAGCCACTCCTATCAGCGGGGCCGAAAGCAAGTCTTTTCCCGGTTCTCCGTTCTCTCCCACCTGCAGCAGATGTAACCGGAACGAAGCGTTTTTGATATTACTTAGCGTCACCAGCGAAATCTCGTCCAGAAATGGCGTAGCAGCATACCCAGGTTTGTACGGAATGTACTGCGCCACAATCCAGGGCGTGCCGTTGCTCCCGAAGGAATACTCCGTGTTCTCGTCTAGTTTATTGATGACGAATTTGTGGCGCTTGGTGCTCTTCTTCACCGTCACTGTGCCCAATGCCACCGCCGCGGGAACCAGCGCCACGTTAACGCTTCCTCCGGATATAGCTACTCTGGTCCGTTCATACCCCAAGCATGAAATTACCAGAGTCTTGCCCTGCAGGTTGGTCTGGCCCAGACGAAACTCGCCTTTCTCAGAGGAAGTGGTCCCTGAATTCTCGTCTTCCACCCAGATGTTGGCAAACGCCACCGGCTTGCCCGTGGCTTTGTCGGTGATGGTTCCTTTTACCTGACCAAGCCCTACGCCCACAGACGTAAGAAATACTAAAAGCAGGAGGATTGCTGATTTCATGCCGTATGGATAACCAGGAAAAGAAAATCTGTTTTCAGGCCGCTTTTACAAAGGCAGCCCGAAAACAGAAGAATTGAAGAGAGGAATCATTGTTGTCAACGTGCACTTCTGCCGCTTATTTGATGCGTTCCTAAATCTTATACACATCGGCTATCACCGTATTTTCTTCAGGTTTGCGGGCATCTGCGGGGCTATCAAACACCACCAGCAGGTGCTCGTCATCATAGATGGCCAAGCCTTCGGCTTTGTCCTGGCCCGAGGTGGGGCCGCTGCCGTGGGGCACGTCAAACAGGTGTTCCAGGTCTTTGCGGTGCACTACCTGTTCGCCCTCAAGCGAGCTGCTCATGGCATTGGGCCAGCGGTACACGGCAATGGTGCCGTCCAAATCCATGGAAGGGCCCGCTAGAATGTAGAGGTCATCGCCTTTGGCACGAAGTTCTCTAATACCCTGCCCAGCCAGGTGCAGGAAATGCTTTTTGTACAGGGTGCCGTCAGCATTGGTTTTCAGTTGCAGAAACCCTTCTACGTCGGCGTCTTCCAACTCCAGTTCCAGCACCATGGCCCAGCCTCTAAGTACCGGTCCCCGCAGCCCCACAAAGATGCGCCCATCATGGATGGACAAACCCTCAATATCGAATCCGTTGTCTTTTCCCGGAATCGGGAGGAAATCAGCTAGGTGCGGGTCTTTCTCGATGGCATCCATGAGCTGGTTCTTTTTACCCGAGCTCATCAGCTGGGCGGCCCGCAAGGTTTTGGACGGGTCTTCAGCATCTGTGCATTCTTTGCACAAGGTGTACTCGCCGGTGTTGGTGTCCTGCACCAAGGGGATGCGGGCCAGCACGTAGCGGTTAGGCTCTCCTTTCACCTTGGCCAAGCGCTCTATCTGCTTTTTCACCGAGTCTTCTTTGCGGGGCTTCTTGCGCTTAAGGCTGTGTGAGCCCACCAGCCACAGATAGCCCCCGCTCACCGCCAGCCCTTCAATGTCAATCTCGCACCTGTTGCTGTCGGGCAGGTCCAGGTATTGGGTGAGGTCAAAGTGCACGTGCTCGCCGTAGGTGTGTTCACCGGTTTTCTTCAGGCGTTCCAGGGTGGTTTGCTCGTCGCAGCTGAGCCAAAGGTAATCGCCGGTACGCAACACAGTGGAGAGGCCGTCGCGCACGTGCTTACCGGTGGCGGTCATGCAATGGGTGGGGTCAAAGTGGAGTTCAAGCGGAATGGCAGGGTTCTTCATAGTTATGGTGAATGGCTTAAATGCAGCCTTCTAAAGTAACGGGTTTTGTGCCTGATTTCAGAAACATACGGCAAAAACAGAACGCGACAACCCGTAGTGGAGTTGTCGCGTTCTGTTTTTGCTTTCGGGAAAAGGCTTATCCTTCCTCTGAGGGCTCTTCCACAATGTTTCCTTCCTCAGATTTAAAGTTAGGGAACGCAGCATTGCCTTCTTTCAAGGCTTTGGCCAAGGCCGGGTTGGCTTGAAGTCGTTTGCTCACCTCGGGGTCCAGCATAACTTGGAAGATGGTCTTGAAATAAGGTTTGACCGAATAGCGCTTCTCAAAGGCCTCTCTTTCGGCACCTTTCAGGGCATTGACAGACTTTGCCCACTGCTCTAGCTCGGGCTTCATTTTATTCATTTCAGTGCCGGCCTCAATGGAGGCGCTCTTAATCAAAGCCATCGTTTTCTGGTCGTTTTTCTCCAGGAACGCGGCTTTCATCTTGGTGGCATACGTGTTCATAATCTTGTCCAACTTGACCTCAGTAGGGCTGATACCCGCTTGCGCGGAAATCAAAATGAAGGAAAAGGCCATGCTTAACAGGCCAGAGATAATCCACTTTTTCATATTCTTGCTTTTAAAGGGTTTAGCCACCGGTTCTCACCAGCGGGTTCAGGTATAGCAGTAGGTATAGATTAAGATTCTTTCTTTTTCTCGTCTGGCGAGGCAGCTTCCACCACTTTCACTTTGTCTTCGGCCTTGAGGCCATCCACCACCTGTATGTTGATGCCGTCAGACAAACCCGTTTTCACCAGTTTTTTCTGGAACTGTTGCGGCCCGGTCTCCACTTCCACAAACACGCTGTCTTTGCCTTTCTTGCCAAATTGCAGCAGGCCTTCCTTGATGGCTAGCACGTTCTGTTTCTGGTCTAGCACAATATCAGCGTTGGCGCTGTAACCGGCCCGCAGGAAATCGCCGGGCTGAAGCATCACCTGGGCTTTCACCTGGAACTTCACGGCTCCTTCCTCCAGCACGCCTTTGGGAGCGATATACTCCAGTTTGGCTTTGAACACCTTGTCCTCAATGGCGCCGATGGTGAGGTTCAGGTCCATGCCCTCGCGCAGCTTGCCCACTTCAGACTCGTCAATCTTGCCCTCGAAGATGAGGCTCTTCATATCGGCCACGGCCGCGATGGTGGTGCCCTCGTTGAAGTTGTTGCGCTCAATCACCGAAGCGCCCACTTTCACCGGCACGTCCAGCACCATGCCATCCACAGTGGAGATGATGATGTTAGAACCGCCCGTACGCCGTGAGGTACCCGATTTCACCAACTGGCGGTTGTTTTCGGCAGAAGTCAAGTCTTCCCGGCGCAGCTTGTAGTCCATCACGAACTTGTTGTATTCCTGCTCGGCGATTACTTTCTGGTCATACAGCATTTTCTGCCGGGCTAGCTCGCGCTTGGCCTGTTCAAAGGCGATGCGGGCAGTCTGCACGCTGGTCTCGGCGTTGTTCACGCTCACCATGTTGGGCACAATCCTGATTTTAGCAATGGTTTGTCCGGCCCGCACGGTCTGACCCGCCTCCACGTACAGCTCTTCCACAATGCCACTCACCTGCGGCTTTATCTGGATTTCCCTGCGTGGCACAATGGAGCCCGTGGCTACCGTCTTCTTCACGATGTTGGTGTAAAACGGCTTCTCGGTCTTATATACCACCGGGTCAGTGTTCGATTTCTTGTAGAAATAGTAGCCAATCCAGACGCTGCCGGCTACAAACAAGACGATGAATAAACCTAGGAATACCTTTTTCATGATTTCAATGTGCTAATGTGTTGATGTGCTAGTGTGCTATTTTAACTCTCCACCTCTTGTGATTTGCAGAGGTGTTTTAGTTTCATTTTCTATAATGCAGGCCTAAAACAGGACTTCATTTCTCTTCTGTTTGTATCGCTTTTCTTTCTTGTGCTGCACGCACCGTTTAGTACAGCATTAGCATATCAGCACATTGAAAAATCACCCCATTACCTTACTCATCCTTCAGGGCCTCCACAGGGTTTACCCGGGCAGCTTTAGTAGCCGGAATCAAGCCGGCAATGGCGCCCATGACCACCAGCAGCGTAATCGCCATCAAGGCCACCTGCGGGTCTACCTCGGGGTTATAGAAGAAGCCGGCATCTATCTCAAAGCGCTCCATAGCGTAATTAATCAAGGCCACCAGCCCGGTTCCGGCAATTAGTCCTGTAACCCCGGCAATACTGGTAATCACCACCGATTCCTGCAGAATTAAGCTAATCACCGACCACGGTGTAGCGCCCAGTGCTTTTCTGATGCCAATTTCCTTGGTTCGTTCCTTCACCACGATGAGCATGATATTACCCACCCCAATGATGCCCGCAATGATGGTCCCGATGCTCACAATCCAGCTGAACCCTGAGATGCCCGCGAACAGCCCCTGTACCTCCTGAAACTCTTTCTCCACGTTGGCTGACCCGAAGGCTTTCAAATCTGTAGGCGCAACTTGGTGGCGCTGGGCCAGCAAGGTTTTCACTTTCTCTTCTACCACCTCGGCGGGTACGCCCGGCGCGGGAATAATCTTGAAGTGCCCGATTCGGTTGGGCTGGTTGAACGTTTGCTGCAGCGTGGTATTAGGAATGTAAATGGTCTGGGAGGCATTCACAATGTCCTCGCCCTTGCCCACCGGCGTGAATATGCCCACCACCTGAAAGTAGCTGCCCTTGATGTTGATGTACTTACCCATGGGGTTTTCGCCGGGCTTGAACAAGACCTCCTGCACCCGCGGCCCAATCACGGCTACCTTGCGTTTCTCTTCGATGTCCAAGCGGTTCACAAACCGGCCCGTGCTGATGGTGAGCGGGTCTACGTACAACATCTCGGGGTAATCGCCGCTCACGCTGAAGGAGGAATTCTTATTGGCGTAGCTCACCGTAAACGTACCGTCTAGCCCGTTGCTGGGCGAGAGCACGCCTACCTCTGGCAGCTGCTCTTGAATAGCTTTCACGTCATCGTTGGTGAGGTGCACAAACCGTCCAGCCTTGAGGCCCATGTAAGGCACGCTGGTCCGCTGGGTCCAGACAAAGACTGCGTTCTTGGCCACGTTGAAGTCTTTGATGATGCCGTTCTCCAGCCCTTTGCCCGCGCCCAGCAAGAGCACCAGCATGAAGATGCCCCAGAACACGCCAAACGCCGTGAGCCCCGTCCGCAGCTTATGCTTCCGAACGGTGGCGTAAATCTCAGCCCATTTGTCTATGTCAATCATTTTAGTGGAGTTCTGAGTCCTGAGTCTAGAGTCCTAAGTTAATCTTCTTTTGAGCTTATTTCCAGAAACCGAACCGGAAACAACTTCTAAGTTTTTGGGAAAGAAGGTGTGGGGGCACCTGTCTCACCAATTCGTCATGTCTAATTTAATCTGCCCTGAGAGCTTCAATAGGCTTGATATTGGCAGCTTTTAAAGCGGGTACCAGGCCGGCCAAGGCACCGGCCAACACCAGCAGCACCGTGGCCGAAACCGCCACGCCCAGGTTCACCCCCGGGTTGGCGAAGAACGGCAAATCAGCGCCGGAGGCCTCCAGGGCATAGCGCATCAAGTCCAGCAAGCCTACACCTGCCAGCAAGCCCAGGTACCCCGAGAAAGCTGTTATCACCACTGATTCCTGCAAAATCATGCTCACAATAGAGACCGGGGTAGCACCTAAGGCTTTGCGCACGCCAATTTCACGGGTACGTTCCTTCACAATGATGAGCATAATGTTACTCACGCCTACAATCCCGGCAATGAGGGTACCTATGCCCACCACCCAGACAAACATGTTAATGCCGTTGAACAGCCCCATGATTTGCTCGTATTCTTTCTCGCCGTTGTTGATGTCCAACGCCTGCGCATCTTCTTGCGAGAACTTGTGCCGCTGGGCCAACAGGGCTTTTACTTTGTCTTCAATCACCTGCGCCTTCACACCCGGTTGGGCTACCATGGCCACTAACTGCACCTGGTTGGGCTGATTGTAAGTGTTCTGCAGGGTGGAAAACGGAATGTAGGCCCGTTCCTCACGCCGGCCGCCGTTGTTGCCGCGCACCGTGAAAATGCCTACCACCTTGAAGTGAATGCCTTGGATGTTCACGTATTCTTCTAAGCCAGTTTTGTCTTTGAATAGCACCTCGCGCACTTTCTCGCCTAAGACAATAACCTTGCGCTTCTCCTTGATGTCGTTCTCGTTGAGCAAGCGGCCTGCTTTAAGACGCTCACCGTTTACCTCCAGAAACTCGGGCGTAGCCCCGAAGACCTGGTATGAGCCATTCTCGGTTTTGTAGTTAATAGTGTACTCGCCCCAAATGCGGTTGCGAGGCGAGATAATCTGCACTTGCGGCACTTCCCGGGCAATGGTGGCTAAGTTTTCGTTGGTGAGTTTAATTTCCCGGCCTGGTCCTAAGCCAGCGTGCGCCATAGAAGATTTTCCGCCGGAAAAGAAGATGCTGTTCTTGGCGCCATCACCAAAACGGTTAAACACGCCGTTCTGCAAACCCTGCCCGAAACCCAGCAACATAACCAGCATGAAGATGCCCCAGAACACGCCAAAGGCGGTCAGGAAGGTACGGAGCTTGTTTTTCCGGATGGTACCCAGAATCTCCTGCCATTTGTCTACATCAAACATGCGCTGCGGGGTTAAGCTTGGGTATAGGCGACGGGCGTCAGGAAGTTCTCAGCTTTGTTGCCCAGACCATCATCCAGAATGAGGCCGTCTTTGAGCCTAATCACGCGCTGGGTCTGCTCCGCGATGTCGTTTTCGTGGGTCACTATAACTACGGTCATGCCTTCGCGGTGCACCTCCTTGAAAATTTCCATCACCTCATTGGTAGTGGTGGTATCCAGGGCGCCCGTTGGTTCGTCGGCCAAAATCAATTTGGGTTTGCTGATGAGCGCCCTAGCAATAGCTACCCGCTGGCGCTGCCCACCAGACATTTCGTTGGGCGAATGCTCTGCCCATTCTTTTAAACCTACGCGGTCCAGGTACTCCAGAGCCAATTTGTTTCGTTCCTTGCGGCCTATTTTTTGGTAATAGAGCGGCAAGGCCACATTTTCCATGGCGTTTTTGAACGAGAGCAGGTTGAAGCTCTGAAACACGAAGCCCAGAAACTTGTTTCGGTAATAGGCGGCTTTGGCTTGCGACAGGTTCTTGATGGGCGTCCCGGCCAGCGTATACTGCCCATGGTCATAATCGTCCAGAATACCCAGAATGTTGAGCAGCGTGGATTTACCCGAGCCCGAAGAACCCATAATAGATACCAATTCGCCTTCCCCAATGTGCAGGTCTATGCCCTTTAACACGTGCAGCCTGTTCTGCGCCATGGCATAGTACTTATGGATGTCCTGGAGCTGTATCATGGTTGACCTTGGTAAATGCCCGTAACAAATGACTTCAACTGAGGAAGTGACACTCTATAGATGCAACTTTCTCGGTGCTGGTTGCCTGCTTCATAAAGAGGTAACTGTTTTAAGCCAGTATTTTGTTAAACCGGCCCAAAACAGTCTATGTGAAAGCGACTTACCTTATTTGTAGCATTCACCTTATACTTATTACAACTCTTTCAAGACAAAATTTACCCGCTCCTCCCCTATGCTGAAGCACGAAAATGTTTCAAGGCTGGTTTGGGGAAAACAGACATAAAAGGTTTTCCAAATGGATATCCTACACTAATTCTGTCATTTTGGAAAGATCTTGTGGGCGAACCGATCAGCGTCTACTAAGCACTCTTTCCGTTTGTCACAAGGTCCTTTCAAGATGACAAAAAAGAGGGAGAAGAGAAGAGAAGAGAAGAGAAGAGAAGAGAAGAGAAGGCAATACCTTGTCTCTACAGTTCCAAACAAAAAGCCGCTCCTGTTTAGGAGCGGCTTTTTTTGAAAAGGCACAAGAATCAGATTACTGCGCCAGCGTTACTTTACGCTCTACGGTGTTGAACGGTCCAGGAATCACCTTGCCTGCATTGTCAATCAACTCCAGCTTGAAGGTGTTTTCGCCCATTGGCAAACCTTCTACCAGGTACGGCAACCACTGGTCTAAGATGAACTCATTGCCGTTGATGGTGGCGCGTACTTTGTTTCCGTCTTTGGCCAGTTTAGTGTTCACCAGGTAAAAATCCAGCATCACTTTGCGGGTGTCAGCGCCTTTGTACTCGCCTTTAGGGCGGCTATAGAAGAGATGCTGGCCACTTTCGTCAAACTTAGCGGCGTTGGCTGGGGCATTGCCTACGTTGATTACGCGCAGGTCATAGGCATCGTCGTGTTTGATACTTTCGTGGTAAGAACGTGACAGGAACGACAACACCACATGCTGCCCAGGCTTAATGGCTTTCTTGAACGTAGGCTTGTAGTGCGCGGTGTATGGCTCGTTGTCCACAATGTTGTGGATGTGCTGGCCTTCTTTAGAGTTGGCGTGCTCGTGGGTGCCGGCGTCTGAGGTCTGCTGGCTCAACTGGTAGTTTTTCACCTCGTAGTTAAACTGTACCGAGTCACCGGTCACTTTTCCGTTCTTCTCGGGCTGGTTCAGGTCCAGTTCGGCATCCGGAAAATCAACCGAGTTGCTGTAAGAATATACTTTCAGGCCTCCTTTTTCCATAGGGGTGCCCATAGCGCCCTGGTGCTGCACGCCGGCAGTATCGTGGGCCATGCCAGAATGGTCGGCGGTGGCGGTGGTATCTGTTGCCGCACTTGTTTCAGAACGTTTTCCGTCACAGGCGGTGGCCAGTAGCGTAGCGGCTATTGCCACAAATGATAGGTGTTTCTTTTTCATAGTAGGGTTTTCGTATAAGTACGTAGAATGTTTCAAAGATAGAAATTTCGTAACTTGCAGCACATTTTAAAAGACTTTCAAAAACACGTCAAGACAGGTTTATGAACGATAAATTGTTAGAAGAAATACCTTCTTTAGACTTAGCCGATTTCACCTCCGGCGACCCGGCCCGCAAAGCCGCTTTCGTGCAGGCAATGGGCGATGCGCACCAAAACATTGGCTTTGTGGCGTTGAAAAACCATGGCTTGAGCGATGAATTGACCGATGAACTGTACGCCGCCATCAAGAAATTCTTCGCCCTACCCGATGACGTAAAGCAGAAATACGAGATCCCCGGCCTGGCCGGACAGCGTGGTTACGTGGGCAAAGGAAAAGAGCACGCCAAAGGCCGCAACACCGGTGACCTGAAGGAGTTCTACCACGTGGGCCAGGAAGTAACCGACAACGACTCCATTAAAAACGAATACCCAGAGAACGTTTGGCCCGCAGAAACCCCCGAATTCCAGGGAGTGGCACTAGAGGCGTACAAACGTCTGGAGGCAGCCGGCAAACAAGTTCTGCGTGCTTTGGCTTTATACTTAGGTTTGTCTGAAGATTACTTTGACACCAAAGTTCACAACGGAAACAGCATCCTGCGCGCCATCCACTACTTCCCTATTGAAAACCCAGATGCCGTACCAGCTGATGCCGTACGCGCCGCTGAGCACGGTGACATTAACCTAATCACCTTGTTGATGGGTGCCTCCGCCGATGGTCTGCAAGTGCTTCGCCGCGACGGAAAATGGATTCCCATTACGGCCCTGCCAGAGCAAATCATTGTGAACGTAGGCGATATGCTGTCGCGCCACACCAACAACAAGCTGAAGTCTACCATCCACCGGGTAGTGAACCCACCGCGCGAGCTGATGCACACGTCCCGCTTCTCTATTCCGTTCTTCATGCACCCACGTTCTGAGATGGACCTGACTTGCCTGGAGGGCTGCATTGATGAGCAGAACCCAAAACAATTCCCTGACATCACGGCCGGCGAGTTCCTGAACGAGCGTCTGGTGGAGTTAGGACTCAAAAAATAATCTGTTTGCAGAAACATAGAAAGGGGCCTTTAGGGCTCCTTTCGTTTTTATGCCTATTTTTATAAAACCGGCTTAAAACGCGTCTCAACCCCTCGTCCTATTGCGCCCTCGTAATTATATTTTCTTGAAGGATGTGGCTTCGCTCTCGCTCACGGCGTTTGGCGGACCTCAGGCGCATATTGCCATGATGCTGCGCCTGCTGGTGGAAAAACGGGGATACATTACTGAAAAGGAACTGCTGGAGTTGAATGCGCTGTGCCAGATTTTGCCCGGTCCCTCCTCCACCCAGACCATCACGGCCATCGGGTTTAAAGTGGGTGGACCCAACCTCGCTTACCTCACGCTCCTAGTCTGGATTGCGCCCGCCGCGGTCATCATGATTGCAGCCGCGTTGATCATCTCCTTTCTGCAGGGACAAGGCGCTCCTCTGGGCTTTACCCGTTTTATCCAACCCATGGCAGTAGGTTTCGTGGCCTTTGCCGCCTGGCGGATCAGCTCAAAGGTAGTCTATACCAAAAGCGGCATCGTGATTATGGTGTTCTCCGCCATTCTAGCCTTCTTTTTCAGGTCGCCCTGGGTGTTTCCCCTGTTGCTTTTGCTAGGCGGCAGCTTAACCGCGCTTCGGTTTCAAAAACAGCCGGTACTGGAGAAAAAGCCGATGAAGGTAGAGTGGGCTAACTTTTTCCTTTTCCTGGGGGTCTTTATTGCGGCGGCCATTCTAGGTAGGTTCACGCAACTACGGGCCGTCTTGCTGTTTGAGAACTTCTACCGGAACGGCAGCCTCATTTTTGGCGGCGGCCAGGTCTTGATTCCGGTGATGTACACCGAATTCGTGGAGTTCAAAGCCTATTTATCCCCTAAAGAGTTTCTATCTGGTTTCGCGTTGGTGCAGGCCTTGCCAGGCCCGGTCTTTTCCTTCTGCTCGTACATTGGCACCTTATCCATGCGTCCGTACGGCTGGGGCGGACAGATTCTGGGCGGGGTAGTGACAACTATCGCCATTTTCCTGCCGGGCACGTTCCTGATTTTCTTTGTGATCCGTTTCTGGGAAGAACTCCGCAAATACCGCGTGATCCAAGCTTCTCTGGAAGGAATCAATGCCGTGGGCTGTGGCATGGTGTGTGCCGCCGCTATCATGCTGTACCATCCCATCGAGAACACGCCTTACAATTTCGGGTTGGTAGTGCTCACCTTTGCGTTGCTGCAATGGACAAAGATTCCAGCTCCTGCTTTAATTCTTGCTGGGTTAGTAGTTGGCTTACTCTTTCCCAACTAGAAGCACTTTAGCTCTAATTCTCAGAAAACAGCTTAAAAGCAGAAAGCCCCGTGAAGAGGCACTCCTCACAGGGCTTCTGTTTCATGTATGTAGCTTTTATAGGCTGTTCTGTTCTCTCAAGACACTCAGCAGATAATCACCATAACCGCTCTTACGCAGCGGTTCAGCGATACGCTGCAGTTGCTCGGCATTGATGAAACCCATGCGGTACGCCACTTCTTCTATCGCGCCTATCTTCAGTCCCTGACGTTCTTCAATTACCTGCACAAAGGTAGCAGCCTGCATCAATGACTGGATGGTACCGGTGTCTAACCAAGCGGTACCACGATCTAGGATACCCACTTTCAGTTTGCCTTGGCGGAGGTACTCTTTGTTCACATCGGTGATCTCGTACTCGCCGCGGGGGCTAGGCTCCAGGTTCTTAGCGATGTCTACCACATCGTTGTCATAGAAGTAAAGGCCCGGCACAGCGTAGCTTGATTTTGGCTGCTTCGGCTTCTCTTCAATGGAAATGGCTTTCATGTCGTCGTCAAACTCCACCACGCCGTAACGCTCCGGGTCTTGCACGTGGTAAGCATACACCACGCCGCCATCTGGGTCATTGTTAGCTTGCAGGAGTTTGCTCATGCCTGATCCGTAGAAGATGTTGTCTCCCAGAATCAAAGCGGCTTTGTCATTTCCAATGAAATCGGCGCCTAACACAAACGCCTGGGCCAGTCCGTTAGGAACTTCCTGTACCTGGTAGCTGAAGTTACACCCAATCTGGCTACCATCGCCCAGCAGGCGCTCAAACATGGGCAGGTCATGCGGGGTGGAGATAATCAGGATGTCTCTGATTCCGGCCAGCATCAATGTGGACAGCGGATAATAGATCATCGGTTTGTCATACACCGGCATCAGCTGCTTGCTAACGGCCAGCGTGAGCGGATGTAATCTTGTTCCTGAGCCTCCGGCTAAGACGATTCCTTTCATGGTCTTATTTCTGGTTGTAGATGAAATCTTGGTTATCACGGAACCAGGCCAACGTCCTCTGCAGACCTTCCTGGATTCTAATTTGCGGGTTGTAGCCTAACAGACGCTGCGCTTTAGAAATATCAGCCAAGCTGTCTCTGATATCACCGGCCCGTTCCGGACCGTACTCGGCCTGCACATCAACACCTGCTTCTTCTTTCAAGATGTTGAACAAATCGTTCAAAGAAGTCCGGTCACCTACCGCGATGTTGTACACCTGGTTGATCGCCTCTGGGTTCTCCACCAACGCAGCGCGGATGTTTGCCTCCACGCAGTTCTCCACGAAGGTGAAATCACGGGTTTGCTCGCCATCGCCGTTCATTCTTGGTCCGCGGTTGTTAAGCACCGCATCAATGAACAACGGAATCACCGCCGCATACGCCCCATTTGGGTCCTGCCGTGGTCCGAAGATATTGAAGTACCGCAATCCGATGATTTCCATGCCGTAAGTTTTCCCGAACACATCGGCGTACAACTCATTGGCGTACTTGGTCACCGCATAGGGAGAAAGTGGCTTGCCAATCTTATCTTCTACTTTGGGCAGCGATTTGCTGTCACCGTAGGTAGAAGAAGAGGCGGCGTAGACAAAGCGCTTTACGTTCTGTTCTTTGGCGGCCATGAGCATGTTCACAAAACCACTCACGTTCACCTCATTGGACGTTACCGGGTCTTTCACGCTTCTAGGTACTGAGCCTAAAGCGGCTTGGTGCAATACCACGTCCATACCTTCGCAGGCTTTCATGCAGGCCTGCAGATCCCGGATATCTCCTTCCAGCACTTCCAGTCTGTCGTTACCTTGGAAAGCTTTCAGGTTCTTGTGGAATCCGTTGGAGTAATCATCCAGTACCCGCACTTTCTTGGCGTTGTACTTCAAGAGATACTCCACTAAGTTGGAACCGATAAATCCGGCGCCGCCGGTCACTAGAAAGGATTTTTGCTCAAGAGAGCCATTATGAAAAGGATGCTCGTACACGGGGAATTAATTACGAATGAAGACTTATAAATCTGGGGTTTAAGGCTTGTTTTCAGAAAACTGAATAAAAACAGGTTTCCTTTTGCCTGATTTGATTCTCTTTAACTTTAAGTTAGATACCTTCCAGAGGAATTATTCTGGCTGGTCAATAGCTTAAACCAAAATGCGTTTACAGGCTGCTTTCTGGAAAACAACCTGTAAACGCATCACTTAGATTTAGCGGGCATATTGCTCGTTGTAGTATTCCTGGTAGCTACCTGAGGTTACATTTTGCAGCCACTCCTCATTTTGCAGGTACCAGTCTACGGTTTTCTCCAAGCCTTCCTCAAACGTCACCGATGGTTTCCAGCCCAACTCGTTCATGATCTTGGAAGAGTCTATGGCGTAGCGTAAATCGTGGCCAGCTCTGTCAGTGACAAAGGTGATGAGTTTACGGGAGGTGCCTGGCTCACGGTTCAGTTTCTGGTCCATGATGTCGCACAGCAGGTGAATCAGGTCAATGTTGCGCCACTCGTTCACCCCGCCTATGTTGTAAGTATCGCCTTCTTTGCCTTTGTGGAACACATCGTCGATGGCGCGGGCGTGGTCAATCACGTACAACCAATCTCTGATGTTCTCGCCTTTGCCGTATACCGGCACCGGTTTGTTGTTCTTGATGTTGTTCAGCGCCAGCGGAATCAGTTTCTCAGGAAAGTGATTAGGGCCGTAGTTATTGGAGCAGTTGGATACTTTCACCGGCAAACCGTACGTGTGGTAATACGCTCGCACGAAGTGGTCTGAACTGGCTTTTGAAGCCGAGTAAGGAGACCGGGGATCGTATTTGGTTTCCTCAGTGAACATGCCTTCTTCGCCCAGTGAACCGTACACCTCATCTGTAGAGATGTGGTAGAACACTTTCCCGGAGTAGTCAGATTTCCAGAGTTCTTTGGCGGCATGCAGCAGGTTGCAGGTTCCGTTCACGTTGGTGCGCACAAACGCCATTGGGTCTGTGATGGAACGGTCTACATGCGACTCAGCAGCCAAGTGCATTACGGCATCAAACTGGTGCTCTTGGAACAAATCGTTGATGTATTCCTGGTCAGTGATGTCACCTTTGATGAAGGTGTAGTTAGAAGCATCTTCAATGTCCGTCAGGTTCTGAAGATTGCCCGCATAGGTAAGCTTATCCAGGTTGAAGATTTGATAGTTTGGATACTTGGTCACAAATAACCGCACTACATGGGAACCGATAAAGCCAGCTCCGCCTGTGATTAAAATTTTCATTCTATCTGATATTAACTTCTAGTTCTTCATCAATTGCTGCTGCCAAGCCCAAGAACTGCCTAAACTGTCTTCCAAAGACAAGGATGTTTGAAAGCCAAGTTCCTGAGTGGCTTTGGTCACATCAGCGTAGATGGCAGGAACGTCACCGGCACGGCGTGGGCCAATTTTGTAGTTGAACTTCTGGCCAGTAGCCTTTTCAAAAGCCTTTATTACTTCCAACACGCTGCTGCCTTGTCCGGTCCCGATGTTGAAAACCTCGTAAGGCAAGGCCTCTGGTTTCTCTAACCGTTTGATGGCGGCTACGTGTGCTTTGGCCAAATCCACTACGTGCACGTAATCCCGGATATTACTTCCATCCGGTGTATCGTAGTCGGTCCCAAATACGGTTAGACTCTCCCGGATACCAGCGGCAGTTTGGGTGATGAAAGGCACCAAATTGCTTGGGATACCCAGCGGCAACTCCCCAATCAAGGCTGACTCATGCGCGCCTACCGGATTAAAGTACCGAAGGGCGATAGACTTCACGGAATAACTTCCACTGTTGGCCACATCCTGCAAGATCTCCTCGTCAATCTTCTTGGTATTACCATAAGGCGAGTTGGCTTTCTGCGTAGGAGTCTCTTCCGTTACCGGAAGTTGCTCCGGGATACCATACACCGTACAGGAAGAGGAGAATACCAACTGAGTTACCTTATTGGCTTCCATCACCTGCAACAAGGTTACCAATCCGGCTACGTTGTTGTGGTAGTACTTCAAAGGCTCTTTCACCGACTCTCCCACTGCCTTGTAAGCCGCGAAGTGGATTACGCCCGTAATGTCGCCTTCGTTTGAGAAAACTTCCTGTAACGCAGCGGCATCGGTGCAATCTACTTTATAGCAGGGTACTTCTTTGCCCAAAATCTGGGTAAGTCCCTCCAGCACCCGTTCCTCAGAATTGCTGAAATTATCAACGATGATGGGTGTATAACCGGCCTGTGCCAGTTCTACCACGGTGTGGGAGCCAATATAGCCTGCTCCGCCGGTGACAAGAATTTTACTCATAAGAATAGATTATAAGCTCCAGTAAGGCAAGGTATTGATTTTTCCGCGATAAATTCCTTTCAAGTCAATGACAATAGGGTTGTCGGCGGAGATGCTCTGGAAATAGCTTTCATCAAGCTCCAGGTAATCTTTATGGTTTACGGCTACGACCACCGCATCATAGTCATTGCTTGGGTTAGCCGTTAAGGCAAAACCGTACTCGTGCTCCAGTTCTTCAGAGGAAGCATAAGGATCCACCACGTCTACCTGCACCCCGAAACTCTTCAGTTCGTTGATGACATCAGCTACCTTTGAGTTACGGATATCTTCCACGTTCTCTTTGAAGGTAGCACCCATCACTAAGACTTTGGCTTTGGAGATAGCTTTTCCTTCTTTGATCATCATCTTGATGGCTTTACTGGCCACATAGGCTCCCATGCCGTCATTGATGGTACGCCCGCTCAGGATGATTTTGGAGTCATAGCCCAGCGCTTTGGCTTTGTAGGTCAGATAATAAGGATCCACGCCAATGCAGTGACCGCCTACCAAGCCAGGGAAGAACTTCAGGAAGTTCCACTTAGTACCAGAGGCCTCCAATACTTCGTAGGTATTGATGTTCATCCGATCAAAGATGATAGACAGCTCGTTCATCAAGGCGATGTTCACATCACGCTGAGTGTTTTCAATGATCTTAGCGGCCTCAGCAACTTTAATAGAAGAAGCACGGTGCACACCCGCCTGAATCACCAATTCGTACACTTTGGCGATGATATCCAAGGACTCTGCGTCACAGCCAGACACCACTTTCACGATCTTGGTAAGCGTGTGCTCTTTGTCACCTGGGTTGATACGCTCCGGAGAGTAACCTACTTTGAAATCAGAAGGAAACTTAAGGCCAGACTCGCGCTCCAAGATCGGAATACAATCCTCTTCGGTACAGCCTGGGTAAACGGTTGATTCATACACCACGTAATCCCCTTCCTTCAACACCTTTCCTACAGTTGTGGAGGCACCAAGCAAAGGCTTGAGATCTGGTAACGCATGGTTATCGATAGGAGTAGGTACGGCTACAATGAAAAACCGGGCCTCTCTTAACACTTCCAGGTCATTGGTGAAGGTGATATCACATCCTTCAAACGCAGATGATTCCAGCTCACCGCTAGGATCTACGTTGTTTTTCATCAACTCTACCCGTTTGGCATTGATGTCAAATCCAATCACACTTAATTTCTTGGCGAACTCCAGGGCAATGGGAAGTCCTACATATCCTAATCCGATGACCGCCAGTTTGGCTTCTTTGTTGAGGAGTTGTTGGTACACAATTAATCTATTTGAATGGATGATTTGGTTACTATGTTACTTTCTAAAATATATTTCTCACCCGTTTCTGGGCAAACTGCTTCATGATTCTCGTTGAAGACCAGTTTATGACCGGCTTCACTCACCCAGCCGTATTGCTTAGATGGGTTCCCGTACACCAGCGCATAAGGCAGCACGTCTTTGGTGACGACCGCTCCAGCACCAATAAGGGCATAGGCGCCAATAGTGTGGCCGCAAACAATAGTGGCATTGGCTCCTATACTAGCCCCTTTCTGCACCAAGGTTTTTTGGTATTCGCCGCGACGGTTAATGGCGCTTCTAGGATTGAGTACGTTAGTGAACACCATGGAAGGCCCCAAGAAGACATCGTCTTCACAGACCACACCACTGTACACCGACACGTTATTTTGTATTTTGACATTTTCCCCTAAAATGACTCCGGGGGAGATTACCACATTTTGGCCAATGTTGCAGCGCTTACCTATCACACAATCAGACATGATGTGCGAAAAATGCCAGATTTTTGTTCCCTCGCCAATGTGGCAACCTTCGTCAATGACAGCGGTTTCATGGGCAGTGTACACAGAAGCAGGTTGGTTCATGGAAGCAGGAACTTGTTTAAAGAGCCGAGCTCTTTACGGATAACCGCTCTATTTAGATATTAAATTTTGCAGGCGCAAAGGTAGGAGTTTTTATAATAATTTTAGGTAAGGTGGTTGTATTCATGATGCTTCAGAAGAAAATTAACTCCAAACCGCCTCCACCATCCGTTCTTTCCCACGCAGATCTTGATAAACCTGGACCTCCCGATAGCCCATTTGACGCAACATCTCTTTTGTCTCCGGCGCGAACCGTTCATTTATCTCGAAGAACAACTTGCCCCCTTTTTTCAAAAGCTGCTGCGCCACCACCGCAATGCGCCGGTAAAAAAGAAGGGGATCTTCATTGGGCACAAACAAGGCCAGGTGCGGCTCAAAGGCAAGTACATTCTCGCGCATCTGGGTCTTCTCTTCCTCCAGCACGTACGGCGGGTTACTGATGATAGCATCTAAGCTTTGAGCCTCAATAGCCGGAATTTCCTGTAGAATATCTTGCTGCAGCCAGGTGATTTGTTGCCCCAATCTCTCTGCATTGCCCCTGGCTATAGCTAAAGCCTCAGAAGAGACATCTAGTCCCCAAACTTGGGCGTTTACTAATTCAGCGGCAAGGGTGATAGGAATACATCCACTGCCGGTGCCAATGTCCAGCAACTTCGCCGATGGACGGTGCTGATAGGTTTTGATGACCCGCTGCACCAGTTCCTCTGTCTCAGGCCGGGGGATTAAGACAGCGGGCGAAACGAGAAAGTCCCGGCCGTAAAAGGACGCTTCCCCCAGCACGTACTGCACAGGTTCATGCTGCAATAGACGCACCAAGTACTTTTCCACCTGCTCATGAAGAATAGGTGGCAATTCTTCCCGCCGGCGTTGCAGGAGGTCAAACCTACCTATTCCTAAGACGTGCTGCAGAACCCACTCAGCCAAGGTGCAGGCCTCCGGCTTTTCATAGATCTCCTCCAACTGGTGAGTCAAACGCTCTAAAACGGCTTCAATGGTTTGCATACAGGCACTTTTGGGCAAGTTCTGAAAAAACACCCGATATTCGGCCATAGATCATGAAAGGGAGCGTAAACACTAGAGATGAATACAGATCAGAAATACATGCGGCGGGCGTTGGATTTAGCGGCACTAGGTAGTGGCTGGGCACGCCCCAACCCCATTGTAGGATGCGTGGTAGTGCACCAGAAAAGAATCATTGGGGAAGGCTGGCACCAGAAATATGGCGGTCCGCACGCCGAGGTCAACGCCATCAACAGCGTCCAGGACAAGAGCCTGCTCCCGAATAGCCGAGTGTATGTCACCTTGGAGCCATGCTCCCATTATGGAAAAACGCCTCCTTGTGCTGATTTCTTGATCCAGCATGGCGTCCGCGATGTCGTGATCTGCAACACAGACCCTAATCCACTGGTGGCAGGAAGAGGTATCCAGAAACTGGTAGACGCCGGCTGTAAGGTCCACATAGGAGTTCTGGAGGCAGAGGGCCTGGAGTTGAACAAACGCTTTTTCACGTTCCAGACCCAGAAACGTCCTTACCTGGTTTTGAAATGGGCAGAGTCGGCGGATGGGTTTATTGCCTTGCCGGGCTACCAATCCCATCCTATTTCTGGCTCTTTAGCAAAGCAATTGGTTCACAAGTGGCGTACCGAGGAACAGGCGATTCTGGTAGGCACCCGCACGGCTCTGCATGACAACCCCCAGTTAAACGTGCGTCACTGGCCCGGCCCAGCCCCGTTAAGGATAGCCATTGACAAGCAACTGAGCATCCCGGATACCCATCACCTGCTGGACGGCTCCCAACCCACCCTGCTCTATACCCTGCAAGAAAAGCAGGCGACTGCCCAAACTGAGTTTGCCACCCTCTCTTCTGAGACCGATTTTCTTCCCCAAATGATTACCGACCTTTATCAACGCAACGTGCAGTCTGTGTTGGTGGAAGGAGGCACGGTTTTACTGGAGGCGCTGCTGCAAGCCAACTTTTGGGATGAAATCAGAGTTCTGAAAAGCCCGAAGAAACTGACTGAAGGCATTAAATCCCCTTATCTACCGGCCATGCCTTTCGTCTCGCGGGAGAAACTTGGGGATGACGAGATAACGGTTTACCGGAACACACACCCAAGGCCTTGAAGATGATTTCACTGCTTTCGCATTGATTTAGCAAAACCACTTCCTAAACAGGAAGCAGGCAGGTATACCCGAGGACAGTTGCTCCAGGAAACTCCTGAGGCTACCTTTGCCGTTCAAGAGAAAGATGTACCTACAAAGCATGGGCTCATCAAGACAATCACAAATTAGCACCTTACCCCATGGCCGAAGATTTATTTATTGATACCACGCTCTCCAAAGAAGAGAAATACAAAGCATTACTTCCGCAGATTGAAGCACTGGTAGCCCCAGAAACCGACCTGATTGCCAATCTCTCCAACGTGATGGCAGCCCTGAAACAAAGCTTTGACTTTTTCTGGGTAGGCGCTTACCTAGTGAAGGAAAACCAATTGGTGTTAGGCCCCTTCCAAGGACCAGTGGCCTGTACGCGCATTCCGTTCCACAAAGGTGTGTGCGGCGCCTGCTATACCCGCCGCGAGACTATTCTGGTACCAGATGTGGAAGCGTTTCCTGGGCACATCGCTTGCAGCAGCGCGTCTAAATCTGAAATTGTGATCCCGGTGATCAAAGACGGCGAAGTAAAAATGGTGCTGGATGTTGACAGCGATCGCTTAGATGACTTCGACGAGGTGGATCAGAAATACCTGGAGCAGCTGATGAAACTAGCGGAGAACTGGTTCTAGGCTGTCAGAAGTTATCAAGTAGCAAGACCTGAGCTTGCTTTAAGCTCGCTTTTTCAGAAACAGCCTTAAAACAGCGAAGCCTCACCCGAAAGGATGAGGCTTCGCTGTTTTATAAAGACTTGGTTTACTAACCGAAGAATGAGCCTGAGCCGCTGGTTTTAAGCTGGGCGATAACCGTTTGACCACCTTTGGTCTTTTGCCCCAGTTGTACTTTTACTTCGGTGTCAACCGGCACGAAGATGTCCACGCGCGAGCCAAACTTGATGAACCCGAACTCCTCGCCCTGGTTTACTTCATCACCCTCGGTCACGTACCACACAATACGGCGGGCCATGGCACCGGCGATTTGGCGGAACAACACCTGAGGACCGGCCAGTGATTCAACTACTACCGTGGTACGCTCATTTTTAGTGCTGGACTTAGGGTGCCAGGCCACAAAGTAGTTTCCGGGGTGATATTTGAAATACTTCACCACACCAGAAACTGGGTTACGGGTAATATGCACGTTGATGGGCGACATGAAGATGGAAATCTGCTTGCGCACATCGTTGAAGTACTCAGGCTCCTCCACATTCTCAATCACCACCACTTTACCATCAGCGGGAGCTACTACCAGGTCCTCGTGCAAAAGCAGGTTCCGGTACGGGCTTCGAAAAAACTGCAGAATGAGCAGGAAAACGATAAAGGAAATACCGGAGAAAATTCTGTTGAACGTTAAGTGCTCGCTGTTGAAGTAGTAAAGCAGCATGTTCACTACCAGCAATCCTAACAGGGTAAAAAACAGAATCTTTCGTCCTTCTTTATGAATTTTCATTAGATACTCTTTGGCTGATAAAGCAAAAATATAAAAAAAACCGCCTCCTGTCTAGAAAAAAGACAGAAGGCGGCAAGAATAGGTGTTTTTAGGGGCTTCTTACTAGTATTGCTTAGAAGCCACCCCGGAATTTATAGGTCTGCGCCACTTTGTCAATGGCCACAATGTAGGCGGCAATCCGCATGGGCACGCCGTACTTCTGGGACGTAGCGTACACTTTGTTGAAGGCTTCGGTCATGATCCGATCAGAGCGCTCGGTCACCATGTCTAAGCTCCATTTATAGCCCAAACGGTTCTGTACCCACTCAAAGTAAGATACGGTTACCCCGCCAGAGTTGGCCAGAATATCCGGCACTACCATGATGCCCTTCTCGTTGATGATTTTATCGGCGTTGGCTGAGGTTGGGCCATTGGCGCCTTCCACAATCAGTTTGGCCTGGATTTGGTCTGCGTTGCGGGCGGTGATCACATCTTCCACGGCAGCAGGCACCAGCAAATCTACAGCCGAGGTCAATAGTTCGTCATTGCTGATCGGCTCTGCGCCGGCATATCCTTCTAAACGGCCGTTGTGGGCATTCTTGTAAGCGATGGCTTCTTCAATGTTGATACCGCTCTCGTTCCAATAAGCCCCGCTTACGTCACTCACTCCCAAGATTTTCACACCCCGCTCTGCCAACAGTTTAGCTGCCCAGGAGCCTACGTTCCCGAAGCCCTGCACTGCAGCAGTGGATTGGGTTGGGTCCATGCCCAGTTTCTCCATGGCCGCCATCGCTGACACCATTACACCGCGTCCTGTTGCCTCTACGCGGCCCAAAGAACCACCCAATACCAGCGGCTTACCCGTTACCACCGAGTTCACGGTCATGCCTTTGGTTTTAGAGTATTCGTCCATCAGCCAAGCCATTTCACGAGGACCGGTACCCATGTCCGGGGCCGGAATATCCTGGTCTGGGCCAAACGTATCTATCAAGGCTACGGTATAGGCACGGGTAAGACGTTCAATCTCGCCGGCAGACATGGTGGTAGGGTCACACACGATTCCGCCTTTGGCTCCACCGTACGGGATGTCTACCACGGCGCACTTCCAAGTCATCCAGGCAGCCAAGGCTTTCACCTCGTCCAGAAAAACGCCTTTGTCATAGCGGATACCGCCCTTAGAAGGGCCTAATATATTAGAGTGCACTACTCTGAAACCTTCAAAGACGCGCACGCTACCATCATCCATAGTCACTGGCAGGTTCACAATCACCTGACGGGTAGGGGATTTCAGAACTTCATACGTCTCATCATCCAAACCCAGTACTTCCGCCGCAATATTGAAACGCGACATCATGGACTCAAACGGATTCTCCTTGTCCTTGATAGGCGCTGGTTCTTTATAAGCCATCTTGCTGTTGTATGCTGCCATAATTATTAATTTTGTAATTCAATTAAATTAATAGGCCGCAAAATTATCAAATTTGTAAACTAAAACTAACATTAGGGCAATATCTACTGGTATTTTTTACCGCACCAGTTCTAAAAAGGCAACTAGAAACGGAACTACCAGAATAAGGCTGTCGAAACGGTCTAGGATGCCGCCATGGCCAGGAATGAGGGTACCGGAGTCTTTCACGTCTAAGCTCCTTTTAAGCATAGATTCCACTAAATCACCCAAAACGCCAAACACAGACACCAGCACAGCCACGCCCATCCAATGCTCCAGGGCTAAATCTTGGAAGTACAACGACAAAACCCAGGCCACACCCAACGATAAAAGAACGCCGCCAACCCAGCCCTCCCAGGTTTTGCCGGGCGAAATACGCGGAAATAATTTATTTTTCCCAAAGGTTTTACCCGCTGCGTAGGCGCCTGTGTCTGAGGACCAGATCAGGAACATCACTCCCAGAATAATCTGCCAGCTATATCTGTCTGGCAGAAAAGCCAGTACGTGCAACAGCGTAAAAGGGGCGGCAATGTAAAATACCCCTACCAGCGTAAGGGCCACGTTGGTAAAAGGCTGCTCTTTTTTTCGGTACAGCTCGGCAATTAAGGCCAGCAGCATCACGGGTGGCAGCAGGAAAAGCCAGTCGCTGGAGATATTCCCGTGCTCTACGGCAAATCCCAACCCGTACAATCCCACGCCCAGCACGATACCAATCACTTTGTTTGGCTGAAACCCTTTAGCTGAAAGCAGCCGATAAAACTCCAATAAACCCAGTACAGTAAGGGCTAAAAACAGCGCAAAAAACGTCCACTCGTTCAGGTAAATGGCACCTATGAAAACAGCCCCGCCAATGACTCCGGCCAACAGGCGCTGCTGCAGATTACTCATTTGTTTTTTCTCTTTTTCCATTTACAAGGATTGGTATAACACTGGAGGGCAAGGCCAGACGTAGAGGTGATTTCGGACTGGTTCCTGGAAATGAGGTTAGAAACGGGGTTCCTCTTCTACTGGGGAAGGCAACCGGCGGTAACCCGCGTATAAACTATATAGGAGGGCGGCACTCAGCACCAATGAAACCAGCGACAACGTCAAACCTTCTGGCTCGGTAGACTCCACATTGATGGTAACCGCGTTACGCTGTGCCAGAAACATCATCAGCACCATGAACCCATTGTTCATAAAGTGTCCGATGATAGGCACCCAGATATTGCCAGACCACCAGTACAGATACCCAAAAATCACGCCCAGTAAAATGCGCGGTACTACCCCGTAAAACTGCATGTGGATTACCCCGAAGATGATGGCCGCTACCCAAATGGCTAAATGCGGGTTCCGCCACCAGCGCTGAAACTCCTGCTGCACCACGCCCCTGAACACCAATTCTTCCCCAATAGCCGGCAAAACTGCAAATACCACCAACCCCAGCAGCAACTGCGGAATGGTGTTGATCTTGGTCAGTTCTAAAGTTAACTCACGCAGGGTATCTTCCTTGGCTTTGGCCCAGCGTTCAAACGCATCTAGGAAAGGAGGAAAATCAACAGTGGCATTCCAGTGCACCACCCACGAAGAGGCCGGCAAGATCACCAGCAGCAGCACTGCACTGCCCAGCAGCAGGTAAAAAGGCACCGTTACCCTTGGCGAAAGGAAAGCATGCGGCCGGTGGGCATTGAAACGGAGAAAAGCCAGCGAGGCAATAGTGAATCCCACTAGATGCACCACGCCCTGGAACAATACCAATGCACTGCGGCTTTGCGGGTAATCAGCGGGCCGGGCCAGCATGTTGGAAATGTCCATCAGGCCAATGCCCCAGACAAGCTTGATCAGCACCACCGCCAGGAAATTCCCGATGAACAGGCCGGCCACCACAAACCCAGTGAACAACAAAAGCGACTTAAACGGATGCAGACCAGGCGAGATGAAACCTTTCATATAGGCGGTGTGGTTTTAATGAGGTAAATTTACGCGAAATATTTAAACTCAATCACGTGGTAAAAATCGGTCAGATAGAGCTACCGGACTTCCCGCTGCTGCTGGCACCTATGGAAGACGTCAGCGATCCGCCATTTAGGGCAGTGTGCAAGGCCAATGGCGCCGACTTAATGTATACGGAGTTCATCTCCTCTGAAGGGCTCATACGGGATGCCGCCAAGAGCCGCCAGAAACTAGATATCTTTGACTACGAGCAACCCATCGGGATCCAGATTTTCGGTTCCGATATAGAATCCATGCGCGAATCGGCGGTGATCTCGGCGCAGGCAGGCCCAGACTTAATTGATATCAATTACGGTTGCCCTGTGAAGAACGTGGCCTGCAAGGGCGCCGGGGCGGCTTTGCTGCGCGATGTACCCAAAATGGTAGCCATGACCTCAGCCATTGTACAGGCCGTTGAACCGTTTGGCTTGCCGGTGACGGTAAAGACCCGCCTGGGCTGGGACGACTCTACCAAAAACATTGAGGAAGTAGCAGAGCGCTTGCAGGACATCGGCATCAAAGCCCTGACCATTCACGGGCGTACCCGCGTGCAGATGTACAAAGGCGAGGCAGATTGGACTTTGATCCAAAAAGTGAAAGAAAATTCCCGCATTCAGATCCCTATCTTCGGGAACGGCGACATTGACACGCCGCAGAAAGCCGTGGAGTACAAAAACAAATATGGTGTAGACGGGGTCATGATTGGTCGCGCCTCCATCGGGTACCCTTGGATTTTCAGGGAGGTGAAGCATTACATGCAAACCGGTGAGCTTTTGGCACCTCCCACCATCCAGGAACGCATTGATATGTGCAAAATGCACTTTGACAAAAGTTTGGAGTGGAAAGGCCCTCGGTTGGGCATTTTTGAGATGCGCCGTCATTACGCCAACTACTTCAGGGGTTTGCCTAACGTGAAAGGCTACCGCACCCGCCTGGTGCAGACCGAAGACCCACAAGAAATCTACGCTATCCTGGACGAGATTGCCAACTCCATGGAGTACGCTGAGGTGTAATCCTTTCCATCACCGAATTATTCACTTTTCAAGAACCCGAATCGGGGCTGTTTTACGCAAAACAGCCCCGATTCGGGTTTTGCTTACCACTATATTAAAGAGCAGCTGGAGATTTTTGCTGAGAAGACCCCGCGCTCGGGCTTTGGACCTGTTTTCAGAAAGCTCCTCTTTAAACCAGACCATTTCTGGTGATCCAATAAGTAGCTACTCATTCCTACACAGCAACTCGTATCTTTGCACCTTCATTTTTGCGCTACATCTGTGTCTACCCAAACTACCTCCCCCACCGTTAACGGCTCCACCACTTCTACTCCCGCATTGGCTTGGGTGATCTTGATTGGGTTGGCCCTTATCTGGGGCACCTCGTTCATTCTAATCAAGAAAGGACTGGAAGTTTTCTCCTCTGATGAGTTGGGCGCCATCCGGATTACCATTGCCACCTTGGCTTTGCTGCCTTTTGCTTTGAAAGGGCTGAAAGCACCTAAGCCTGGCCAGTGGAAATTCTTATTGCTAAGTGGGTTGATTGGCAATTTGATCCCGGCGTTTCTCTTTGCCTACGCCGAGACCCAGTTGGCCAGTGGCCTGGCAGGAGTCCTGAATTCCTTGACGGCTTTGTTCACCTTAATTATAGGGGCTATTTTCTTTCAGCAGCGGATTACGCTTCTGCGAGTACTAGGAATCTTGATAGGCATTGCCGGAACGGCGGTTCTCATTTTTCTAGGCAGCGCGCAGGAAAGCTCTTCTAATTCGTTTTACGGCCTGTATGTGGTATTGGCAACCGTGCTGTACGGCGGCAGCCTGAACATTATCAAACATTGCCTAGCAGGCATCAAGCCTTTAACCATGGCCAGTTTAGCCCTCCTGACGGTGGGGCCTATTGCGCTTGCTTACCTCTGCACCACCCCGGCACTGGATAAATTGGCCACGCAGCCTGCCGCTTGGGAAGCATTGGGCTACATTACCTTACTAGCGGTGTTCAGTACCGCCATTGGATTGGTGTTTTACAACAAGCTCATCCACATGACCAATACCCTTTTCGCGAGTACCTCTACGTACCTGATGCCTATTGTGGCCTTGATTTGGGGCGTGGCCGATGGGGAAGCCATTCACCTCATGCACTATCTGGGCATGGCCATTATTCTGGCTGGGGTATTGTTGGTGAACCGGGCAAAGTAAAGGAGAAGCCTACCTGTCGGCGCGGCTTTTCAAAAGCCAGGCAACCGCATCCTGCTCAGACACGAAAACGCCCATCTTAGTGAGCTTACCGTAGTTCTCCAGGCGCTCTAGGCCAATGTTCTCTTTAATGTGGTTGTAATGGGTAGGTGTTACCAGATTAGCGAAATAGTTTTGGTAGCCTAGCTCCTCCTCAATCTGCGGGAAGAAAGACTCCAACATCCAGGCTTCATCTTCTTCCGGAATCTGTCCGCGGCTACGTAAGTCAAACATCCAGTAAGCGCTCCTGACTTCTTTGGCCAGATCCAACGCCTGCAAATAACCCTGCTGAAGCTGCTCAAAGTCTGAGTACTTGAACCACCGCAGAAACAGGATGTCCAAATCTTTACGGTACTTTAAAAGCAGGTTACTTTCTATAATCTCTCTCTCAACCACGGCCACAGCTCATTATTTACAAGCGCGCCCCATGCCCACTTGAAGTATAAGCAAGATACCACCTTAGAAGAAAGAATAAAAAAAATTTAAACCTTTTTAAAAGAATCACGTAGTTGCCGCACAAAAGCAAACGTGTTCTACTATACAGGCTGCGTACGGGTCGCTAACTTGCTGTGCTTAAAGCTGTAACCAAAGTAAATAGCTAACCCAATTAGCAACCACACCGTGAAGAGCAACCAGTTGTTTACCCCCAATTGTGTCATCAGATAAAGGTTGGTTAGAAGGCCCAGCACCGGTAACAAAGAAAGATTTTTCCGGAAAGAAACCCAGGCCATCAGCACACAGGAGATCAGGAATACCAGCATAGGAATTTGATGACGGAATTCTTCGTAGCCCCCACTCCAGGCAACGGCACTCCAGAACTCGTTTATGGCCACCCGGTTGTAAAGCAATACCAAGACGCCACTAATACCTAGAATCAATGGCACCAAAAACTTTCCGTTCAGGTACGGCACCTTGAACCGGGCGTCTGAGGTGCCATGCGGATCAATCATCAGGATCCCGCCACATACCAGGGCAAATGCAAAAAGAGTCCCGATGCTGGTCAAGTCAATTACCAGGTCCATGTTCAGGAGCAAGGCGGGCACCCCTACAAACAGGCCGGTCACCAGAGTAGAGAAAGAAGGGGTTCTGAAACGCGGGTGTACTTTAGAGAAAACAGGGGGCAACAATCCGTCGCGAGACATGGTCATCCAGATACGGGGCTGCCCAATCTGGAACACCAGCAACACCGAAGCCATGGCAAAAATGGCGCTTACCGCCACAATACCGGCCAACCACTCTACCCCTACTTTGGTGAAAACATACGCTAAAGGATCCCCCACGGCCAATTCTTTGTAAGACACCATCCCGGTCAAAACCAAGGTAATAATCACGTACAGCACGGTACAGATGATGAGGGCATAGATCATGGCCCGGGGCAAATCGCGCTGCGGGTTCCGGCATTCCTCAGCAGTAGTACTGATGGCATCAAACCCAATATACGCGAAGAATACCGCCGACACGCCTTTCAAAACCCCTCCAATCCCATTAGGGGCGAACGGGCTCCAGTTAGCAGGACTCACGTAGAAGACACCTACCGCAATCACCACCAACACCACAATCATCTTCAATACCACCAGCAGGTTAGAGGCGTTTTTAGACTCTTTAATTCCCACATACACCAACGTAGTGATGACCGCATTGATCATAAACGCTGGCAAATCTATCACCAACTTACCGCCCAAAAAGGCAGGAGCCGCTAGCCACGTATTATAGGCCTCTAACTGCACAGGGTCTGCGGCCGTCAGCGGCTGCCCCGCTTGCAACAGCGCCACTACTTCATTGTAGCCTTTGTGTGCACTTTGGGTTCCCATGGTGAGCCAAGCCGGAATATCCAGCCCCACGCCACTCATCAGTCCCGTGAAGTAATCACTCCAGGAAATAGCCACCACAATGTTCCCCACGGTGTACTCCATGATTAGCGCCCAGCCAATGATCCAAGCGGCCAACTCACCAAACGAGGTGTACGCATACGTGTACGCCGAGCCGCTCACCGGAATAGTAGCCGCAAACTGGGCATAACATAACGCAGAAAAGGCGCAGGCAATAGCCGTAAAGACAAAAAGCAAAGACACCGCCGGCCCGCCTTCATAACTTGCATTCCCAATGGTACTGAAAATACCTGCTCCAATGATGGCTGCAATCCCCAGGGAAGTCAAGTCTCTGACAGATAAGTTACGCTCCAACCCTTCGTCAACGGTACCAACGTGCGAGGCCACATCGGCGGGTGGGGTATGCAAAACTGCGGTTAAACTCTTGCGGCGGAAAAGACTTTTTAGGCTCACTTGTTCGGTTTGGTGTAGAAATTCAGGTGAAAAGTTAAGCAAAATATTCTGAAAGCGGCGAGCCCTACGTATATTTAGACAAACCCCAACCTATGCCCACTACCCGCCTCACCGTCTCTGTGCCCCAACCCTGCCATGAGAATTGGCACGCCATGACACCTCAGAATCAGGGCCGTTTTTGCCAAAGTTGCGCTAAAACAGTGGTGGATTTTACCAGGATGTCTGATGCCGAAGTGGTGAGTTGGTTAACCCAACAGAAGGGCACTACCTGCGGGCGATTTAGCGAGAAGCAGTTAGGAAGAGAGTTAGTGGCTGTTTCTTCTTCAAGAAGCCGCTGGACGTGGAAAACCGTAGCTTTTGGTCTCACCGCCTGGCTAAGCACGAAAACGGTGGAGGCAAAAAACTCAGAGCTTTTACCAACTATAGAACAACAAACGCAAACAACTTCGACGGAGCAAGCATCTAGCCCAAAAACAACTCCGGCAACTGACAGCTTATTAGTAGTGAGGGGTAAAATTATAGATGCTCAAACTAAAGAAGGAATGCCAGGCGCTACCGTCCTGCTTCAAGGAACAAATATTGCCACGCCAACAGATGTCAACGGAAATTTCTCGCTCAACATTCCTGAAGAACTTTTCGCAAAGAACCCAACCATTGAATTCTCCTTTATTGGTTACATGAATTGTGAAAAGAAGCTCAGCGAATTGATGACCACTTCTCCGGCAACTATTAAAATGAGTCCAGATATTAAAGGAATGACCGAAACAGTAGTAGTTGGCGGGGTATCTACCTATAAATGGTATTCCCCACGAGGACTTTTCTACAAAGTCCGCGGGCTCTTTTCAAACTAACCTTTTGGCTACTTTTCCAGAAAACAGCACCAAAACACCTTACCTGTTCAACACCACCCTAAACGTAGTGCCTTTCCCAACCTCAGAGGACTTCACAAACAAACGGCCTTGGTGGTAGTTCTCTATGATGCGTTTGGCCAAGGCCAGGCCTAAGCCCCAACCGCGTTTTTTGGTGGTATACCCCGGCACAAATACCTCTTCCTGTTTTGTCTTAGGAATGCCTTTGCCTGTGTCCTGGATATCCAGAGCAATAGCATCTTTTATATTGGCCCTCACCAGGCGCAACGTGATGCTGCCTTTGCCTTCCATGGCATCCACGGCGTTTTTGCAGATGTTCTCAATCACCCACTCAAACAGCGGGATGTTGACTTTAGCCGTGGTTTCGGGCGGAAATTCAGATTCTATGGAGAAAGCTACCTTGTTAGAGACCCGGTTGCGCAAGTACCCGATGGCGTTTTCCAGCACCCGTTGAAGCGGCTCATCTTTGAGCACCGGCACTGACCCGATGTTGGAGAACCGCTCCGTGATAATCTCCAATCGGCGAACGTCCTTACCCAGCTCATCTATGATAGGCTCGTTCTCAAACTTAGGGCTGCCCTTTAGGTACTCATACCAGGCCATCAAAGAAGAAAGCGGAGTTCCCAACTGGTGGGCGGTTTCTTTGGCCAAACCCACCCAAACCCGGTTCTGCTCCGCTTTGCGCGAGTAACTGAAGGCGTAGTAGGCAATCACTGAGAGGCAGGCAATGACCGTGAGCTGCACGTACGGGTAGTAGCGCAGCTGCGTAAGCAACTCAGAATCTTTGTAGAAAATGTAGTTCTTGAACTCCTGCTGGTACGACACCACAATAGGCTTGTGCTGGGCCTTCATCTTCGCGATTTCGCGTTTTAAAAGCCTTTTTTTGCGGTTTTCGGAAATCTTTTCGGGGATATCAAGGTTCTTATAGGCGATGACGTTCTCTTTTTCATCGGTCTGGATGACCGGCACCGAACGGTTCGCGTCAATGATCTCCTCCTGGATGAACACCAGGTTATCGCTGTCAATCTCGGCGTTGATCATGTACCGCAAGCCTTTGGCGTATAAATCAATCAGTTGTTGTTCACGCTCAGAAAGCTTGGCTACCAACAGGTTAGTGTAGATCACCGTGGCCGCCCCTATAAACAGGGCTACCGCGATAATCAGGAGCTTTAACCTAGATTTTTTGGAATAAATGGAGGTCGGGATCATGTACAAAAGCAACGCTAGAAGAGATACGCCCGTCTAGGGATTGTGTTCCCTCTAAACGTATGACAGCAGAAGAAGCGTCTGTTCTCTGTAATTTGTAATGTGTATAAATAAAAGAAAGATACGAAAGTAATTCATTATTAAAAGATCGCGCCGTAATTTTGCATGCTATTTCAAAACTGCCGTATGCTTCACAATTTTAGAGCCGTCAGTCTTTCACATAAAAAAGCTCCCTTAGACATAAGAGAGCTTATCGCCTTGGATGAGGGGTCGTGCCGACAGTTCCTGCAAACGCTCAAAAATTTCATTCAGGCAACTGACATTTTAGTGCTATCCACGTGCAACCGCACGGAGGTATATTATACTTCTGATGATGACTACAGCCACGAGATCGTGAAACTGTTGGGCATCAGCAAAGGCATTTCCAATATTTCCCAGTACCTGGATTACTTCACCATCGTAAACGAGCACGCTGATGCCGTACAGCACCTGTTCAACGTGGCCATGGGCCTTGACGCGCAGGTGGTGGGTGACATGCAGATCTCCAACCAGGTGAAACAAGCCTACCAGTGGAGTGTAGACAACGAGGCTGCCGGACCATTCCTGCACCGCCTGCTGCACACCATCTTCTTCACCAACAAGCGCGTAGTACAGGAGACCTCCTTTAGAGACGGAGCCGCTTCTACGTCTTACGCAGCCCTGGAACTGGTAGAAAGCCTCACCGCTGACATTACCAATCCGAAGGTATTGGTGGTAGGCTTGGGCGAAATTGGCGCTGATGTGTGCCGCCATCTTTCTGACTCAGACTTCCAGAACGTGAAGATCTCTAACCGCACCAAAGCCAAGGCCGAGATCCTGGCCGAGGAATGTGGCCTGGAGGTAGTTCCGTTTGAGAACCTGGTGGAAGCCATGAAAGAGGCCGATGTGATCATCTCTTCCGTAGCGCGCGAGGAGCCGTTCTTCACCAAAGAGATGGTGAGCCGCCTGAACGTACTAACCTACAAATTCTTCATTGACCTGAGCGTACCGCGCAGCGTAGAGCCGCAGGTAGAGCAGATCCCGGGCGTGTTGGTGTACAACATTGACACCATCCAGAGCAAAGCCTCAGAAGCCCTGCAACGCCGCCTGGACTCTGTGCCGCAGGTAAAGCAGATCATCAAGGAGTCCATTGCTGGATTTGAGGACTGGAGCAAGGAGATGAACGTATCGCCTACCATCCAGAAGTTGAAAAATGCATTGGAGACTATCCGTCAGGAAGAGATGGCCCGGTACATGAAGAAGCTTTCCCCACAAGAAGCTAAGCACATGGACGATGTCACCAAATCCATGATGCAGAAGATTATCAAGCTGCCCGTATTGCAATTGAAAGCCGCCTGTAAACGCGGAGAGGCTGAAACCCTCATTGACGTGCTTACCGATCTATTTGATCTGGAGAAGCAGTCTTCTGAGACCCACGTTTAGAGCTCCTTTTCATAAAACCATTCCTAAAGCGGGACATTCTTTACAGAGTGTCCCGCTTTTTTGTGGATCAGGTTTGTAGGGGCAACCACAAGGGATTGCCCCTGCATGTTTTCGTCTCCTTTTTCAAAAAGCACGCTGGAAACGGCAACCCAGCACAGAAAGCTTTTACAACCCCGTTACACAACAGACAACCCCACTCCTTATCTTGGCGGCATGAAAAAGCTGTTCTTCTCCCTCACGGCCGTTCTTCTCTCCTATTCCGGTTTTGCTCAGGTGCGCTGGTCTCCTTCTCCGCAGCACCAAGAGGGCTTGCCTGCTTCCGTGAAAGTATTCACCACGGCAGATTCACTGGACGGCAAACCATTCAAGGCTTACTATTTAGAAGCGGATCTGAAAGACCCTAAACTGGAGGTTCTTACCCGCGTGGGCAACGGCAAGCGCTACACACCGCAGCAATACTATGCGCAGGAGCCCGGCAACGTGCTGGCCGTGGTAAACACCACGTTTTTCTCCTTCGCCAATAACAGCAACCTGAATTTGGTCATCAACAAAGGTAAAGTCTTGGCGCCGCAAGCCTCCGTGAAGCGCAAAAACCCCAAAGGCACCGACACGCTTACGTTTTACCCCACTACAGGCGCCATCGGTGTTTTCCGCAACCGCACCGCCGATGTAGCTTGGGCTTACAACGTAGGCAAAAAGAAAAAGACCGTAGAACTAGCCGCCCCCTATGATGCTGAAGTGAACGGCCAACCCGCACCCGAGCCTTCTAAAAGAACGGTTAAAAACATGAAGCGCTGGAAACCACAAGTAGCCGTGGGCGGTGGTCCAGTCTTGGTGCAAGACAGAAAAGTGCACATCACCGCTGAGGAAGAGATGCGAGGCGGCGCCAGCTTTAGAGGACCCAATCCCAGAACTGTGATGGGCTACACCCCAGACAACAAGCTCATCATCTTAATGGTAGAAGGCCGGAACAAAGGCATAGCCGAGGGCGCCAGCTTGGACCAATTAGCAAGATTGATGGTGGATTTAGGCTGCCAGGAAGCTCTGAACTTAGATGGTGGCGGCTCCAGTGCGCTGTACGTGAAAGGCAAAAACACCATCAAACCCTCAGACAAAGAAGGCCAACGCCCGGTACCAGCAGTGTTGGTACTGAAGTATAAAGACTAACTGCTTTGAACAGACAGAACTCCGTTTCGAAGCTGTTTTCACTAAAACGAGCCCGAAACGGAGCATAAGGATATTCGACTAAGTAGTAGACAATCTTTCCACTTGTGACCTCCAGTTTTAGAGCAACCGCTCCAAGAGGCTCTCCCGGAAGGCAGGTGATACCGGAATTGCTTTGCCACCTAAGGTTACTTGATGCCGCTCTATCTTCTCAATTTTAGCGGTGGCCACTAGGTAAGAGCGGTGCACTTTCACAAAACGTTGCGGAGGTAGTTTTTCCTGGGCTTCAGTTAAGGTCATGCGGGTCAAGATGCGTCGCTGTGGTTCATGGAAAGTGAGGTAATTATCATCGGCTTCTATGTACAGCAGTTGGCTTAGGTTTACCCGCTCCCAATCATACCCCACCTTCACGAACAAAAACTCTGGAGTGCCCTCTGCCACGGCATTGTCTGTTGCTTTCTGCTTCCATTCCTGGGCTCGGGTACAGGCTTGCAGAAAACGGGGAAAAGTGATCGGCTTCAGCAGATAATCGGTTACGGCCAGCTCAAAGCCTTGCAGGGCATACTCAGCAAAAGCGGTGGTAAACACAATGCTGGCTTGTTTGCCGATGAGTTTCGCTACTTCCAAGCCCGTAATGTCTGGCATTTTGATATCCAAAAAAACCAAGTCTACGGGATGCTGGTGCAGGTACGCCAAGGCCTCGGTGGCGCTGACAAACGTTGCCTCTAGTTGCAGAAACGGCACTTTCTGGGCGTGCGCTTTGATCACGTTCAACGCAATAGGCTCGTCATCTATGGAGATACAACGCATGTGGCCTGTACAACTGAAAGGTTAAAGCAGATTTGCTATTTGTTTGTAAAGCGTCTCCTTGCTGGAAGGTCGGGCTGCGTGGGGGTTCACAATCTTTCCTTCTTTGTCAATGAGCAGGTAAGACGGGAACACCATGTTTCCGTTTTTGGCATACAGCCCCCTAAAATACTTCTCTAAGGCTTCGGTGCCCAACAAGTGCCGGCCAGTTAAACCATAAAACCGAACGGTTTCTTTCCAGGTCTTCTCTGGGTTGGCGCTGTGCTCAAAAGCAATATACACAAAATCCACTGCCTTGTTTTTGAAGCGTTCTTTCAGGGCTTGGGTGTACCCAAACTCTTCTCGGCACGGACCGCACCAGCTTCCCCACAGGTCTACGTACACCACTTTCCCGCGGTGCGGCTTTAATACCTCTTCCAGGGTTTGGAAGTGGTTTGCCTTATCCTCAAACTCTATGGATGATGCGCTGCTTTCGGGCTGGCTCTTTCTGTACCGCTCCATCAGTTGGGCCAGGTAAGGGCGGTACGCACTTTGAGGAAAACGGACCAGGAAATCATCATAAGCTTCCTGCTGGTAGATTAATTCACCTGCATACACTCCGTTGTTGAGAAAAGAGGCCAGCGCGCTTTCCAGTGCGGCACCCTGCAGGCCGTATAATAGCGCTTTGTGCTCCCAGTAGCGTTCTCCTTTTTCCTTGATTTCTGCTCTGGCCTCCGCAAATGGTTTTTGGAACATTTTCTCCACCAGGCTGGCAAACGCTTCTTTGGTGTTAGAGAACTGAAGAAACAGAGGGTAGTACGCCAGCACCTCCTGGTAGAAGTAACTGGGAACGGCCTGGGGATTAGAAATGGGCTGGGCGGCATGCACGGTGGCTAAGGCTTTACGCCATTCTTCTCTGTCAAACTTTGATTTATTCTTCTTGCCCCAGACTTCATTGCGGAACACCAAGCGCCAGAAAATAGCCGGTGCGAAATACTGGATATCGGCTTTGGTCATCTGGTAAAACGTTGGGGAGAAAGCATGCTTCTTTTTTTCTATCTGCGCCAAAGCTGCTGCCTGGTTTTGCCCAATGCTGGCGATAATCTGGTCAGGATCGGTTAACGTATCGTTCCAGGTTTGCATTCCCAGCTGGTACCGGGTCAACCCTAGTTCTTGCCTGAAGGCATTTTCTTTCTTCAGACTGCCCCCAAACACCAGTTTATCAGGGAAAGCTGCTCCCTGGAAGGTTAGGGATAAAGTGGCGTTTGGTTCTGCGTAGAGGTAAATACGGGTACCGGCATAGTTTAGGAAAATGGTCTGAGGTCGGTTCACGAGCAGGGTGACGGAGAACTCGCCCTGGGCATTTGGCTGTACCTCCACCGAGTTGGCCTGGTGGTACCAGGCATCAAAAGGAACATTGGCCAACAGCGGCGTACCGGCTTGCGCATTCTTGATTTTACCGGAGAGTACCAGTTGGGCTTGCGCCTGGGCAAAGCAGCAGCAAGCTACTAAAAGACATAGCAGTTTCATAACACAAAAGTTTACTTGTGAAAAAGGCTTATTTCAAGAAAGAAAGGAGGAAACAAGACTAGCGTAAGGTCAGCTGCAGCCTGACGGTAAACTGTCCGTTCTGATGGATCTCTAGTTGATGTAGATTTGGATAAAGTAGCTCCAGCCGCTTGCGAACATGGGCAATACCGGTGCCCGCGCCTTTGTCTAACTGCCTGTCTGGGAACACTAGGTTCTCTATTGTTAGCTCTAGTCGCTTGTTCTTGACGCTTAACTCCAGCCGCACGTAACACTCTCTATCCACACTAATGCCGTACTTGAAGGCATTTTCAATAAAAGGAATAAGCAGCAGCGGGGCAATAAGAGCGGGGTTGCCGTCATGATGCACGTGCAGGTGCAGTTGAATATTGTCTCTTGCAGGCAAGCGTACCCTCTGTAACTTCAAATAATCCTGCAGGAAATTAATCTCATTAGAGACATCCGTGAAATTCTGCTGCGCCTCTGTTAAGACATAGCGCATAATGCCCGAAAGTTGCTCCACACTATGAGCCGTTCTTTCTGCTTTTTCCTCTAAGGCGGTGCCGTACAGGTTATTGAGCGTGTTGAAGAAGAAGTGTGGGTTCAGGTGCGCTTTCAAAGCATCCAACTCGGCTTGGGTGTGTTGGCGTTTGGTTTCGGCCTGTCTGATCTGGTGGTGGATGGAATAACGAACAAAGGCATATAGAACGGCATAGCTCAGGAAAATCAAGAAGGACGGCAGAAAATCTATAGCTGTGAGATGCTCATTATGTTTGTTCACGAACATGGCTACTAACACCAAAGTTACCGCCAGCAAAAAAGAAGCAAACAGGAACAGCTTTTTGCTTCTTCGCTTGAACACCAAATGATAGTTAAGCTCTACTGCCAAGGGAGCTATAAGCAGAACCAGGTTCTTCCAGTCTGAGTTAAACTCCAGAAAGCGTTTCCATTCCGTTAACGGAGTGCCGTCTTCGTAGAAAATGAAATACCCATCTCTGGCTACCCTAAAACCATAGTCTACCGCACTATATGTATTGAACAGGAACCAGGCCAGGAAGGCATGCAGTAATGCTTGTTGCCAGCTAGTAAGACGGGGAAGTTTCCTGAGGTTCATTTGCTTGGTGCGTTACCTGAACCAAAGCAAGAAAACTTCTACAACTGCTGCAACTAAATGGGGTGAAGCGGCTGTAGAAAGTGGTGAACCAGAATCTATAGATAGACTGGTAAAAAATTAAAAACCGTTTCTGGCCTACTTTCTTAAAAACAGGCTGGAAACGGTTTTGGGGGATACTTACTTGATGAGGGAACTAGGCTGGCAGGATTTTTACCGGTTACAAATCACCGCAACACTCCTCCAGGCAGTCAATCACATCAATCAGCTTCGGGATGGAAAGGGAATAATAGATTTTGGTGCCAACCTTGAAAGACGAGAGAACCCCCTTGTCTTTCAGCGTGATCAAATGCTGTGAAGCAATGGCCTGCGGTAAATCTAAGTATTGATAGATCTCCGTCACAGTCATCTTGTCTTCCTTACCCAGAAGATCCACGATGGCCAACCTTTTTGGGTGCGCCAATACCTTCAGCATTGAGGCAGCCTTATCAATCTTCTTAGATTCCACTCTGGATAATAAACTTTTCATAAGGACACACAAAATTCAATACTACAATAGACGTGTTACCACGCCTTTAAAACCCGCCCGCAACCCGTTTCGCTTACTACCTGAACATTACGTTACTTTAACGCATGGCGACAAACCATGTTATAGGTATTATGTCGGGCACTTCGTTAGACGGAGTTGACTTGGCTTACTGCAGATTTACGTATAATGATCTCAATTGGATATATAAAATACTTAATACTGAAACAGTTCCATATTTAAATATTTAATTTCTGCCTCTGACGCTTCCCACAGAGGTTCCTGCCACCGAAAAAATTGCCCAAGACGGGCTTAGGTCACCTAGTAATCAACCTAGTAAAAAGGATTTTTACACTTCTATACCCATGTTTACACATGGATTCACCTGCCTGCGCAGCGCCCATCCTCTGACTGCAGTTGCAAACTGCAGACCATGGTAGGTCCAAGTCACAGGCTTGAACCATAAGAAGAAAATTTGAAAACTTAACCCATGACCAACTACTTGGCTATGCAACGCAAAAGGTAGAAGAACCCATTTTCAGTCTTTCGGGTGAGCGCCTTTGTTTTAGACCTGGTGCCGCAGGCAGGCCTACCGGCCAAGGCTAAAACAGAAGCGCGAGGCCGGAAGACGAGGCCCCGCGGCCTTGAGCCCACCAAAGCCAAGCTGCAACAACAAAGCCTTTGAAATCTGAAAAGCCTCTCTGCGCTAGCACAAGACACCATCCCCTTCAAATCTTCATTTTCCCTCTCCCAAACAACCGTTATCATGTACCTTTGCGCCAAACTTAGAGAAAACCTCCTCCCGTTATGAAAGACCTCCTCGCCAAATTTGAGAACAAACGTCCTGAGATTGTATTTGAGTGGAAAGATGCAGAAACCGAAGCCGAAGGCTGGGTAGTAATTAATTCGCTACGCGGAGGGGCTGCCGGGGGCGGAACCCGCATGCGCAAAGGGTTGGACAAGCGGGAGGTAGAGTCGCTGGCCAAAACCATGGAGGTAAAATTCACGGTATCTGGTCCGGCCATTGGCGGCGCTAAGTCAGGGATCAACTTTGACCCGGCAGATCCGCGCAAGCAGGGCGTGCTGGAGCGCTGGTACCGCGCAGTATATCCGTTGCTCAAGAATTATTACGGCACCGGCGGCGACTTGAACGTGGATGAGATCCACGAGGTAATTCCCATTACCGAGGAATACGGCTTATGGCATCCACAGGAAGGTATTGTAAACGGACACTTCAAAGCCACCGAGCCGCAAAAAATAAACAAGTTGGGCCAGTTGCGCCAAGGCGTGAGCAAAGTGCTGGAAGACGCCCACTACTCGCCTTCCCTGCCCCGCAAATACACCGTGGCTGACATGATCACGGGGTACGGCGTGGCCAAGGCCGTGGCGCATTACTATGAACTGTGGGGCGGCGAGCTGCAAGGCAAGCGGGCCATCATCCAGGGATGGGGAAACGTAGGTGCGGCAGCGGCCTACTACCTGGCTTCTGAAGGTGTGGCCATTGTAGGCATCATTGACCGGGCGGGCGGCCTGATACAGGAAGAAGGATTCTCCTTTGAGGAAATCACCCAACTGTTCCTGAACCGCGTGGGCAACTCACTACTGGCAGACAATCTCCTTTCGTTTGAAGAGGTGAATAGCCGCATCTGGGACGTTCCTTCCGAGATCTTTATTCCGGCGGCGGCCTCCCGCTTAGTTTCAACCGAGCAGGTGGAGCGCATGCAGCGGGCTGGCTTGGAGGTAATTTCCAGCGGTGCCAACGTGCCGTTCAAAGACCCGGAGATCTTCTTCGGGGCGACGGGCGAGTTTGCGGACCAGCAAGTATCAGTGATCCCGGATTTCGTGGCGAACTGCGGCATGGCCCGGGTATTTGCCTACCTCATGGAGCAGGACGTGGAAATCACCGATGAAGCCATTTTCACAGATACTTCCCGCACCATCCGGGCGGCGCTGGAGAAAGCCCACGAGCGGCATCCGCAAAAAACCGAGATTGCCAAGACTTGCTTTGAGATTGCCTTGAGCCAGTTGTTATAGGCTCAGCCGCTCATCTGGCACAGATAAAACCCAAAAAAGCCGAAGCCCTCGTTTTTAGCCTGATTTCAAAAATAAAGGCAAGAACGAGGGCTTCGGCTTTTCACACATCCGTTTATTAAATGATAAGCCAGGCAACTTACTTATTCCACTGTCGCTTGGTTATACCTTCTTAAAGCCGAGTGCCACCAATTTGGATACATCCTGTTCCTCTACCCTTACCTTGAAGGTGCGGCCAGTGGGACACTGGCAGGCGGCGCAGGTAATCAGATCACTGGGAGCCGGGGTCATGGTTACTTCCAGGACGGTGAAACCCTGGTCCTGCACGTACTTTTTCACGCACACTTTTGTGTCTGGCGTGGTGTTGCAATACCCCCAAGGATTACTGTTGCACTGGAGCTCGCCATAGGCTAGCCATTGTCCGCCGATGATACCTTCTTGGGTATTCTCCTCGGCTTCAGAACTGGGAATCTGACAGGCCGCCAGGTTGAGAAACAGCCCCAAGGCTAAAATCTGGAATAAGATCATTCGTTTCATAGATTTGCTGGTTCATTTACCTGTTGACCCTTGTGCCACGCCGTAGGTTGCAAGCGGCCAAAAATTTTATAGATGCAAGACCAATTTTCAGATATTCTACAATACGTCTTCTTAGGCAACACCGTGCAGCAGTACCTCATCTTTTTGGGCATCATGCTGGCTGGGTTCCTGTTCAAAACCGTGGTGTCACGGCTCTTTTCCAGCATCCTTTTCAGGGGTGTCATCAAGCGCATCAACAAAGACGTCACTAAGGAAGAATTCAGGCGCCTGCTGGTGACGCCCCTGGAGGTGCTTGCGTTTCTGGTGTTCCTCTACATTGCCTTTGATAACCTCACTTACCCGCCAGAACTGGGTTTGCCAGGGAAAGAAGAACTAGGCCTTAAACGTATTCTGCAGCGCATTTACAGCATTTTCCTGATATGCTCCCTCACTTGGGTAACCATGCGCCTGGTAGATTTCTTTGGGATGGTGTTTTCCAAAAGGGCCGCCAAAACGCTCTCTAAGCTAGACGACCAACTGGTGCCGTTCTTCGTGGATTTCACCAAGGTGATTATTGTGATCATTGGGTTCTTTGTGATTCTGGGCACGGTATTCAAGGTGAACGTGGCGGGTCTGGTGGCCGGCCTGGGAGTAGGTGGTTTGGCCATCGCGTTTGCTGCCAAAGAAAGCCTGGAGAACCTATTGGCTTCCTTCACCATTTTCCTGGACCACCCCTTTGTGGTAGGCGATTTGGTGCAGGTAGGCGAGATCACCGGCACCATTGAGAAGATTGGCTTCCGGAGTACGCGCATCAGAACGCTGGAGAAAAGCTACGTGACATTGCCCAATAAAAGCATGATTGATAAACCGCTGGATAACCTCACTCTGCGCACTTTCCGGCGAGTGAAGTTTGACCTGTCACTGACGTATAACACCACTTCTGAGCAGATGAGGGCAATTGTGGAAGACATCCAGAACCTGATTGACGAATATCCGCGTACCAATCAAGACGGCCGCGTGCGCTTCTTCCACCTGGGCCCGCACTCCAAAGACATCATGGTGCTGTACTTCATAGACACCATTGACTATGACCAGTACATTGACGTGAAGGAGGAAATCAACTATAAGATTGTGGAGATTATAGAGAAGCACAATGCCGAGTTCGCATTCCCTTCTCAAACGGTGTACCTGAAACAGGAGGAGTAACTTGGAGGTAGGCTTCACCCGCTACTAACGTAAAATCCGTGTTTGGGGGCTGATTTTAAAAATCAGCCCCCAAACACGGATTCAAATTATACTGCAGCTGCTGTTACCAGCCGGATCCGCCTCTGCGGCCACCGCCCAGAATACCGCCTAGCAGACCGCCTAATCCGCCGCCGCCCATGCCACGGCCATAACCTCCCCGGCCACCTAAGCTGCCCAGGATAGAAGCCATAGAGCCTAAGCCGCCCATACGGCCACCGCCGTACATGCCACCTCTGCCGCCCATCATACCTCCTGCCATTCCGCCGCCTAACAGGCCGCCCAACAAACCGCCTAGGCCTCCGCCCATGCCGCCTCCCATCATTCCACCGCCCATCATGCCTCCACCATGGCCGTAGCCACCGCGTCTACGGTTCATCATGCTGCTGATCACAATGGGAGCCAATACGCCCAGCATACCCGTCACCATACCTGGTGAGATGCCAGATTTTTGGAACATATCGCCGAAGCCGCTTTTGTTCATAAACGACTGCGAGGTTGGGTCTTCGCCTTGCTCCTGAGCCTGGTTTGCTTTGTCCACAAACTGGTCCAGAATACTGAACTGCTTTTGGTCAATGCCCAGGTATTTGCTTACCTCCGCAATACGCTGCTGTTCATCTGCGGTATATTGCCCATCAGACTTTGCGAAGCTGATGATATCAGTGACAAAAGAGAAGCGCAAGGGGCTACCTTTGAGCACATCCAGGCACCGTTGCAAGCTTATCTGTGAGGGGTTTTTCGCGATGGAGATAATTTCCTGCTGCAGGTTCTCGGGCAGTTCTGCCGCTTCACTGGTGAGTTGCAGAAACTGTAATTCTTCTTCAGACACATGCCCATCTGCCGAGGCAATGGTGGCCAATGCGCCCAGGTATGCTCCCTTTTCCTGATCAGAGTAATCTTTCAGGAGGGTGGTGTTTTCTTCAGCCATAGTTTCAATGTGTTGGTGTAGAATTACACAAACGACACGGCTAAAAACGAGTTGGCGTTTAAGGCCAGTTTTTCTAAAACCAGCCCTAAACGCCAACAAACTCTGTGCTTGCTCCTTACTTCTTTACCGAAGCCAGAATACGCTTGAAAAACTCGTCTCCGTTGGTGCCATGCCAGCGCCAAACTACCACTATGTCATGCTCAGGGTCTACCCAAATGGTGTTAGAGCCCGCACCCAAGGCCGCGTAACTGGTGGCCGGGGCGTTAGGCCATTGCTTTTTCTGCGTGTTCAGCCACCAGAGATAACCATAATCAGGTCCGTGCGGCCCAGGTGTGGTAGCCTGCTTCACCCATTCTTTGGACACGATTTGCTTGTTTTTCCATTTGCCCTGACGCAGGAACAGGTACCCAAAACGGGCCTCATCGCGGGTGTTAATCCAGAGACCACCGCCCCAACGGGTTCCACCGCTCACGCTGGGCAGTTGCTTGCCGTTCACGTCCACGTATGAATTCTTGTAGGGCAGGTATTGCCATGTATCTGAAGCGCCAATAGGGTTCATGATCTGCTCTTTCAGGACCTCGAGCAAGGGCTTTTTCCAGAGGCGCAGCAGCGACAGGGAAAAGCGGTTGATGCGCACATCGTTGTACTCATAGAAGGTGCCGGGCTCTTTGAGCTCACGGGGTTTGCGTTCGCCGTTGCCAAACTCCTCTTTGCCCACAAAGGTGTGCGACTTCCCGAAGAGCGTTCCCTCCCACTCGCTCGTCTGTTGGGCGTGGTGGTGCCAGGTCACTTTGCGGTTGTGCTCTGAGTCATAGCCGCCGTCTTTGACGTACTTGGCCACCGGGTCGTTGATGTCCTTGATCATGCCTTTGTTCAGCGTCACGCCCAGAATAGTTGACAGAAAACTCTTGGCAATACTGTAGGTTGGGTCCACGCTCTTGGTATCGCCCCACTCGGCTACAATGTAACCATGCCGCAGAATGATGCCGTTGGTGCCCGCACGGCTTTTGGGAATTGGTCCCAGCAACTTCCCGAAAATTTCTTCCTGGGTAGAGAAGTCTTTCGGCATTTTGGTTTCCTGACCTTGGGCGTACAGCACGGCCTGTGACAGCAACTCGGGGTCCATGCCTACCTGCTCAGGGGTTCTCCGCTCCCATTTATCGCCTTTCTCAGGGTAGTAAACCTTGGCGTTTGCTGAGGTGCTTTGGGTTGCATGAGTACTAGTGTTGGCTTGGCAGGCGAAGAGCCCAAGCCACAGAAACGGCAGAAGCCGGTGGTGTATCTTTCTCATAGAGGATGGGGTACTGGCTGAAAAGCAATATAAGAAGACTTACAGGATAGGTAATGGTTTTCTGCCCGCTTTCGGAAAAGCAGGCCCTATCTCACCTTTTGGGATGTGCTGTTAGTTTACCGGCTTATAGACTTTGCCCGCCTTCATCACAAACGTGACCTTGGTAAGAGCCGCTAGATCGCTTAGCGGATCGCCTTCCACCGCGATGATGTCTACCCAAGCTCCTTTCCTGATTCTCCCCAGTTTCTCTTCTCCTATCAGGTTAGCCCCGTTGATTGTAGCGGCTTGCAGGATAGCTTTTCTCCCCATGCCAGCCTCTTCATAGGCGAATAACACTCGTTTAGAGGCCTCCCCTCTAGTCATGCCCAAATCCATGTACATATCTGAACCAGCGGCGATGTTCACACCTATTTTAGTGGCTCTTTGCAGCCGGTCATGGTACGGTTGCATGGCTTTCCTGATCTGCTCATCACTGGCGCTTAGCCCCACCTTCTCAAACTGTTTCTTACCCAGAAGGAAATCCATATCAGTGGCCACCAGGGTGATATTCTGCTTTTTCATGGTCCGGAGGGTCTCATCTGAGACCACATAGGCGTGCTCAATGGCATCCACCCCGGCCTCAATGGCTCGTTTAATAGCCAGGTCATTGGTGGCGTGTGCAGTTACTTTAAGGCCGTACAGATGCGCTTCTTCTACTATCGCCTTCATTTCCTCCACAGAAAGGTAAAGCTTGTTGGGCGAGCTGTTAGAATAGATTTTAATGACATCGGCGCCGTAATACACATTTTCGCGCACGGCCATGCGGGCGTCTTCGGCCCCTTTCACAACCCGGTATTCTCCTTCTACCAGAGATTGATGCTGGTGCAATACACTGGGTGCCTGCCCCCCTTCCGGTGACAAGCCCGGCCCCGACACATACAGCCTTGGCCCAATAGAACTACCTTCGGCTATGGATTTCTTCAGGGCGACGTCGGCAAACTTACCTGAATTGCCTAAATCCCTGACAGTAGTGTACCCGGCCTCCAAGAAGGTTCTTGCCCGCGCCGCACCCCGCAGGGCTCGCAGGGCATCCCCTTCCAGCGCCACGGCCTTGGTAACGGTGAGCGTGTTTTCCTCGTCGCCCGGGTGTTCCATTAAGAGGTGGTTATGGGCTTCAATCAAGCCAGGCAAAACCGTGAATCTGGTGAGGTCTATGACCTGAGCATCCGGCGGAATGGGCAGGTTTTTCCCTACCTCGGTGATGATTCCATCTTTGACAAGAATGGTTTGATCTTCCAGCAGTTGTCCTTTCTCACTTTCAAACAGGCTGCGTGTTTTAATGGCGATGGTAGAAGCGGTTTGCCCGTTTGCTGTGGCTATTCCTAAAAAGAAGGAGAAAAGGAAAACAAAGTGGAAGAACAGTTTCATAGGGGATGTATCACATTACGTTTGAGGCAAGCCGTTATTGGGTAATGGAGAATCTATGCTCGTCCCAGAGTTGGCTGTTCTTGAAGATAGCCTTTTTAAACACGCCTTCTTTCACGTACCCATTTTTGGCTAGCACCCGCATAGACCCTGCATTGTATTCAAATATCCCGGCGTGAAGGCGCACAAAGCCCAATTGCTGCAGGCCATACGTGGTAATAAGCCCCACGGCGGTGGTTCCAATGCCTTTGTTCCAGAACGGTTCGCCTATCCAGTAGCCAATCTCGGCGGTTTTCCGGTAGACATCACTTTGCCCTACCAACCCAATCACGCCGCAAAACTGCCCCTCAAACTCTATGGCGAAGGTCATCTTTGTTTTTTCCTGACTAGTCAGGTCAATAAAAGCCTGGGCATCTGCCTCTGAGTACGGAGAAGGCATCAGGTCACGCAGGTTATCCCAAACGTTTTTGTTGTTGGCCAGCCTGGCTAGGTCTTTGCGGTCATGGTCAGCGAGCGGCCGCAGAACCACTTTCCCTTCCTGTAGCATAGAATGATTTGGTTTGCACGCCCACACCCTCTTAGTAAAGCTTATAAAGGTGCGTTTTGGCTTTGTGCTTTCTGGTGAAAATCGATAGGCAGGCGTTTCCCCCGCCTTGTGTGAATATCTACAAAAAACCTGACTTTGAGAGTATTGCCTCCAGAGCCAGCTACTGTTTTAAGGCAATTTCCAGTAAAACAGCCTCAAATCATTCTCAACTAGTCCGCCCTAAAACTCAAAGTATTCGGCGGCGGGCTTTACGGTTTTCTCTTCTTTCTTTTCGGGCTTCTTGCCTTGGAAGATTTCCTTGATCGTTTGCTTCTCGCGTTTCAGGTCAGAGGCGACCTTGGCTTTCGTCTTCTGCTGGTCATAGGCTACTTTGAAATTGCCTTCCCGGCCTTTGATGGTGAGAAACAGGTTGGGGTTGTAAGAGGGCCCGGCGGCGATCACCCCAAAGCGTCCATCTTTGTCTCGCTTGTTGGCTTTCAGGGGCAGACGCACGTGGTAATCCATTTGCTGGTCAAAGGTGTGTGTGCCCGATACTGTGATAGAAGAAAGGCGGGTGGCACTGGACCTGATCTCCATCTCAGGAATGGAGACAGTGCGGTTCCGGATGTAGAAGTTATTCTTGATCTCAGAGAACCGGAGGTTAGCCAATTCGTCGCGTTTCACAAATAGGCTGAGCTTCTGCATAGGAGCAAAGTTGAGGAGCTGGCCATTGCGGAGCGTGGTTTTGATCTGGGCCTGTACCAAGTCGGTGCGGGGCGAAAGGTGATGGTCCAGGTAGGTTTCTGACTCAATCTGCGCCGTCAGTTCTCCGCGCAGGTGCCGCTGCATGATAAAGGTTTGCCCAAAATCCTCGAACACATAAAACAGGCTGTCCACGCTGATGTTCTCCAGGTTGGCAACGGAGGTAATCTTGATCAGCGGTCTGCGGGCATCCATCTGCCCCTTAACCTTGAAGCTACCGCCCCCAGCCTGCAACGCCAAACCTGGCGTTGACAGGATTTTATCTTTTAACAGAATGCGCCCTTGTACCTGCCGTCCTTTAAACCTTCGGAACTGCACCTTATTCACCCGAGCAGTGAGGTCCAACTCCAGATTTGCGGGCATGTTGAACGCGTAGGCGGCCTTCTTTCCAGGGCTTGCCGTTGTACCACTTGCCCCCGCCGAAGCGGCTAATATCTGGTTTACGTTGAGGAAGGGGGAAGAAACATCGGCGGCAATAATCAGCTTCTGCCCTTTGAAAAATAACCAGGCCAAAGCATTTCTGCAGTGCCCATTCACCTGAATGTGTGACTCACCTATCTTGCCCTTGAAGTTGGAGAAAGCTACCTCGTTCTTTTGAAGTTGCAGCGTACCGTTGAGGCCTGTCAAAGGCATAGGGTGCTGCCTGAACTGAAGACTTACCTGCCGCAGCGTGGCTTCTCCGCTGGCCTTGATTGCCGGGCTACCCGGGTTGGCTCTGAGGGTGCGCAGGTTGCCCGAGAAAGAGAATTGCACCTGCGCCTGTCCGCTTCCTCTTTTAAGGTCTTTTGCCGGAAACAGCCCCAAAACATGCGCTATATCTATCTGGGCGTTCACTTGTAACTGCAGGGAAGGATCTGTAAAGTTTCTGTACACAACTTCCCCGTTGAAAGGCCTCCCTTGCAAGCTGCCTTTGATCTTGCGCAACTCAAGAGAGGAGGTTTGGCTATTGCGCTGTGTTCCGTTAGTGAAACGGCCCACCAACGTTACCCTTTCTACCTTTCCTTTGTAATCTGGGCTGTAAAAAGATGCGTCCCGTGCACCAAATTTAAAATCTAAAAACGGGTTCTTTTTAGAAGAGACTTCGCCCTGCACCTTGCCTTCAAAATACACCTCCCCGTTGCTCTGGTACTTACCTAGTTGGTTGGAGTAGCGCGGGGGCAACAAGGCCAGCAAAGACTGCACATTGGTGTTCTTACCGGTAACCTTAAGGTCTACCTGCGTTTTCTGTTGGTAGTTCACTTCCCCGCCTACCTGGTAAACCGCCTTGCCTATTTGTATCTCCGAAGGCTGAAGCGTAATCAACTGCTGCTTTGTATGGATGCTTAACTCACTTCCTAGGGTAATGGCTTTCTCTTGCAGGAACTCATTGTTCCCTACTTTCAAGGTCTTGACAAAGGTGCTTCCGTTGGCCTTGAGCTGCAAAACAGTTCCTTCCATCTCCAGCGCCGCGGTAAGTGCGTGGGCTATGACGTCATACTTCTGCTTGCGGGGCACGTCTTGGTACACAACGTGCACGTTCTTTAGGCTGATGTGCTGCAGGTCAAAACCCATGTTCTCGTTCTGGACGGTGTCTGCGCTTTGGAAGAATCGGTAATTTACTTTTCCGTTAGACAGCACCTTAGCCTGCACCTCCCCGTCCTCTAAATGAATTTCCCGGATGCGGTATGTGCTACGCCAGAGATCCCAGGGATTAAAGGTGGCGTACACGTTCTTTAGCTTGGCCAATGAGGCCGTACTGCCGGGCACTGCCTCGGTGACTTCCACGTTCCGCAGCCGGATGGCTACCTGCGGAAACTGCTCCCACCAGGTCACCTCTATCTTCTCTACCGCAATCTTTGTTTTGATGTGTTGGTTGGCTTCTGCCACAAATAACCCGATAATTTTATCCTGGTAGACGTACAACGCCCCCATGGCCAAAGCCATCACGAAAAAAAATCCGCCCACTCCAAAAAAAATTAATCGGGCCGCCTTTTTTCTATTTCTCACAAACTTTCTGATTTTCAGGCTTTAAATATACGGCGCTACCGGTAGGCCTCCAACGGATAAACGGTTTTGCAGAAATTTTAAATATTTTTTCAAATATGGATTTGGTAGATAAAAAAACATCCCCCATATTTGCATCATCAAACGGGGACAAAAGGTCAACGAAAAACAAAAAAGGGATGTTAGCTCAGCTGGTTCAGAGCATCTGCCTTACAAGCAGAGGGTCGCTGGTTCGAATCCAGCACGTCCCACTCTTTAAAAACCCTTACAAGGATAACTTGTAAGGGTTTTTTTATTTGCAAACAAATCCTTTCTTTTCAGCTCTTCCCGGAAGAATCAAAAACAACCTTAAGCCACTCAGCTGGCTTTTACCTTGCAGGAGAACTAAATTCTTAAAGTTTATTATTAGCCTAATAATGACGAGCAGTTTGTCGTTAGTCGTCACTCAAATCAACTAACCAGCCCATTATCAACCCGGGCTTCAAGTGTTTGCTGCAGCTGCTCCGGAAGCTCAGAGAGCAAATTGCAACCTGTACTCTGTTCGATAGCATCCACAGTGGTTCGGTGGCCCCCCCACCCAGAGCGCACTGTGTTGCTGTTAGGCGTGTAAAAGGCGATCACACGCGTGGAAGAGTTGAGCGTTCCCGGTCATTCTCTCCTTACAGCAACATCACTTCCAGACGCGATTGGGAAGGTAACCCTGCCATTGTCGATGGTCCTTGTCGTGCCATTACTATCCGTTCCACCTTTCCCATAGCTACCCATCACCTCGTAAACCTCCAGGCCTTACTCTACTACTTCCCCTGTGTAGTCCTTTAGGCTGGACCAAGTCTCCCGGTTGTGGCTGGGGCCTGCGCGACCGTATTCGTCATCAGGAACGTGGAGGAGTTGCCTTCCGCGGTCCCCGTGCGTTCTTCGGATGGAACGTTGTGGCTCCGGTCAAAACCTATCCCGGAGTAACTGAAGAAGGAGACCCGATACCATCTCTGCGGCAACTTTGGCTCCACGCGGAAATCATCCTGACGGTCGGCTACGCCGAGCCAGTTAGGAATGACGTGCCAGCTCACCCAATTAGGTGTACCCCTCTTGCGGCTATAGGATAGCGCGTACTGCGGGCACATGATCAGGTAATTGCTTTCGTTTTCGGTATCCGAGGTGGCACCGCTAGGATTCCCCAGCAGCATCTGCCTGTCGGCAGCGTGACGGACTTCTTCGGCATTACCTCTGTCTCCTCAGCAAGGATCAAAAGGGAGAGCAGGAGATAGAAAATGGAGTGATAGTGGCGGAGTAAGGATACTTTCATCAGGATCGGCTTAGGTCTTTCCTGTGAAACGGAAGCCCCGCCTGATGTTTAATAGGGCAAGATCGTATGCAAACCCTCCAAGGCAAGGTCTACAGGAAGTAATCTGAAAGGGTTTTTCGTGCTTGCAGGGATTCAGGAGATATCCTGGTCGAAATTCATCATTTTAGGTAAAGGCAATCCCAAGGGCCTCGCAGATGGAGAAAAGTACCCCAAGCGAGGGGGACTGCCTCCCGTTCTCTATCCGCAGCACGGTAGTCTTGAGTATAGGGTTATCGGTTACTTCTTTTTGTAAGTGAATGTCTGTTCTCTTACTTCCCGGGGACTCATTTGCGTTTTGCGAAACAGCTCTAGATTGTTTTGATTAAGACCAATAATCTCGAATTCCTCGTTTTGGAGCATAAGGTACCGCTTTCCCTCTCTTTCGCTTAGCTTCAATTCTTCAGTGGTTATCCGGGGCATTACGCCCTCGTAATCTTGGTGTTCAATGTGAGTCACAGAATCCTGGGAGAACATCACCCCTATATGGTAAATGGGTCTGGTGTAGGAAGCTAAAACTAAGGGTACGTCTGGTATATAATCATAGAACCTGATAGATACGTGGCGCCATTCCCCTTGAAGCATGGCTTTCGTATCTGCTAGGGTTGGTGCCTCATCGTCACTGGAGCAGCCGGAGAATATTAACAGCAACAATATTAGGAATGGTAGGAGCCTTTTCATTTCTTATTTGTATAGGGTTGTTTATTCCTCTTTAGTGTAATACTGTATAAACTCATAGTACACATCTTCCCAATTCACATGAAAGATTATGTTATTCTTATAGCGGAAGCGGGCCTCCTTAGTAGACAAAGCCTCTATTACATAATTTCGCCTGTCAATGACAATGTGGTACTCCCCACCCATCTTCAACAAGTAGGTCGGCTGTGTGAGTGAAGAGATTAATTCGCCTTGGCCCGAATACCTTGCTTCCGTGCAGGTGTCTCCGGAAAAAGTCAGGGTGATCTTGGGATTTGTTGTTTCGCTGTGTTTTACCCTCCTGTTCATGTCTTGGGTTTCAACTACCCACTTATCCAAAATCCATTTCCCTTGCAGCAGATCTGTGATTTCTTCAGGAGTATAGACTGCTCTGTTATCAACATCCTCCTCATCGTCACCAGAACAACCGGTGAGCACTACAAGAATAAGGAGAAGAGGGAGTAGTAACCTTTTCATTATGTCCTGTAAGGGGTAAAGCTATTGGGGGAAAATAAATGACATTATGTTATTCTTCTGGTATTTACCGCTGGAAATTTCCACCGTGGCACAGAAGTAATACTTCTTGCCTTTCACAAAGCGGTTGTCGCTACTGGAAATTGACAGGGTATAAGTCCCTAACACTGGTGTGGCTTTTTTCAGGTTGATAAAATAGGGAGGAGCGCCAAGGGCGCTATCCGGTGAGGAAATAAACCCATGGTCAAGGTCTGTGGGATTCACCTTGTTTATTTTGCCCGTAAGGGTAACCGACCCATCTGCTTCTGCCTTCGCGGAGATAGTCTCCACATCTTCAACCTTGGGTTTCTCATCAACCACCGGCGTAGGGTCTTGGTCTTTTTCTTTGTCACTGCACCCTGGCAGCAAGGCTATTACTAGTAAAAGGGAGGGTAGGAATCTTTTCATTGAATTTCAAAAGGGTTATTACTTTGTTTTGGTAAAGTTATAATACTTAATAAGGTATTCCTGGTCATTGTCAAACTCTACCCTCATCCGGAGCTCTTCTTGGGAAAGGCTAAGCACCTCATATCCATTTTGGTTGAACCTAAGGGTCATTTTGCCAGCTTTGGAGTCAATACCGAATCCCTCTGAAAGGTAAAATATACGCCGTGCGGGATCATCTTTGTCAAATATCTCCACTTGCACATTGCCTCCGTTAAAGGACAGGAACTCTGGGTCTTCTAACTCCAAAGCCTCAGACCTGACGAAACTTCCGTTGTCCTGAAAAGTGTCCTAGGCCCCGGAGGTAAGTAGCCATTTACCCTGGAGCAAGGCTTCTGCCTCGGTAATGGTTAGCACCTCCTCCTCATCATCACCCGAGCAACCGGAGAGCACTGCAAGGAATACCAGCAATATGGACAGGAGTCTTTTCATTGAATTTTGGAAAGGGTTATAAATTTGTTTTTGCAAAGTTTAAATACATAATCAGGTACTCCCCGTCATAGTCATACTTCACAGTCAAACGGAGTTCTTCTGAATCAAGGGCAAGCACCTCATAATCCATTTTGTTGAATCTAATTGTTGTTTTACCAGCTTTAGAGCTAAGGACGAACAAATCTGAAAGATAAAACACCCGCCTCGTTGGGTCTTCCCTGTCAAAAATTTCCACTTGGACGTTTCCTCCACTGAAAGAAAGATACTCAGGGTCTTTTAAAGGCAAGGCCACTGACCTGATTAAACTCCCGTTGTCCTGAAAGGTATTTTCAGACCCAGAGGTGAGTAGCCATTTACCCTGCAATAGGCCCTCTGCCTCAGCAATAGTTAGTACATCCTCATCATCATCGTTACTGCATCCAGAAAATGCTACAAGAACCAACAGCAGGAGGGGCAAGAATCTTTTCATTGGGGATTGCTTGAAGTTTCCCAAATATAGCGGTTGTTTTGAATGTGAAGTAAGGCGTTAGGCAAGTTAGACCAAGGCATGGGCTGTAAGATCAACTCCTACTAAAAGGCTGTAAACGAGGAAGCCCTAGTGGGAGCCAGGGCTTAGAAGGGGCAGTAACGTTAAAAGGAGCCGTGCGGCTACTCCGGAAAGATGGGTTAGGCCGACTAGGGCCGACGCGGCCCCTTGAATACTGTATCCTCAATGACGTGGCGTACAGACATCGGTTCCGCAAAACTGGGCCAAATATAAGGCATGCACTGCAAAGCAGCAGCGGCTTGGGCAAAATCACACCAGGCTCTATGCCGGAACCAGAGGTTTGGGTGGTCACATCCGGCATTACCCCTACCTGGGCGCTTTCTCCACCGCTAAATTGTCTTTTCTATAGTTGGTAAACCCGCAGCAGCATGCCGAGTAGTAAGTACTGAAGTAGCTTATAACCGCCTCGTTTACAAGCAGGACGAACTCCCCGCCTGGCATTGGGGTAGGCGATGCCGCCTAGTGATGGATACTGTTGGCCGGGCGCGAAGATTTGTACATATCGGGGGATCTTGAAAGCCCAAAGTAAGGGATTCTTAATTTCACACAGGCCGAAAACATAATTCTTAACTGCGGGGCTTTAGGTCAACAAGGGTGTATCTGGTGTCTATTTGAAGAAATATGGTAAAAAAAGATTAGGCACTTTGGAAATATACAATTCTATTCACTAATATTAATAAATATAACATGGAATGTAACTAAAGGAACCATCCCTATGCCGCAAACTCTAGAACAGGTTAAGGAGGCAAGCTTTTTGTCTGGCCTTGGTGAAGAAGCCCCGAAGGCGGCCTCCAAACGCATCATTGAGCTTGACTGCACTAGGGGAATCACTGCTTTCCTGGTGGTCTTTGTCCACTTTGCCCATGGGACTTTCCTTCAGGAGTACACCAAGGTACTTGTGGGGGGGACCGATTTGTTCTTTATCATAAGCGGGTTCGTGGGGTACAACCTGATGCGATCCAATCCCTCGCCTGGGGACTACCTGAAGAGGCGCTTCGTCAGGCTTGTCCCGATATTCTGGGTTTGCGCCACCTTGACCTCCACCCTTGTTTTCATATACCACTTCAGGGGAGGAATCCCCAGCGGCCAGCTGGCGCTGGGCTACCTGGCCAACCTGTTGATGGTAAATTACTTCCTGGGTTTGCCTTTCATCGACGGAGTGTATTGGACCCTTCTGATCGAGGTCCTGTTCTACGCCCTTCTGGGGGTTCTGCTTTGCCTGGGGTGGGTGAGGCACCTGGAGAAGGCTGGTGCGGCAACCCTCGTCTTTCTGCTTTTGTCCAGTGTGCTCCCCTTGGGGGAGGTTCAGAGGGAACTTTGGCGCTGTCTGGGGAATTTCCCCCTCCTTTTTGTCTGGCCGGCGTTCTACGCGGGGATCGTATTCAACAGGATCAAGTATGACGGGGCAGATTACCGTAGGTGGTGCCTCGTGCTTCTGTGCCTGGTGGCCAACGTCGCCCTGGTCGGGCATTCGGAGAGGATACACATCGGGGTCATGAAGATCTCCCCATACGCCCATGGCGCCATGACTTTCGTCTACTTCGCCTTCTTCTACCTCTCCATCAACAACCGCCTCCGGTTCATCGTCAACAAGGCCACGCTGTTCCTTGCCAGCATCTCCTACTGCCTCTACCTGACCCATTTCAAGATCGGTGAGCAGTTCCTCAGGCCCAGGTTGCAAGGCATCCCGGGTATCTGGCAGATACCCCTGCTGGTGGGGGCCGCCGTCTTGCTGGCGGTGCTTTTGACTTACCTTGTTGAGGTTCCGCTTGTGAACAGGCTGAGCCGGCGGTTAAGGCTTAATAAATAGGTCCCGCGCTGCAGGCTAGAGGTAGCCAGGGGGAATTAGAGAATTAGAAACCAAATGATTCCTGAAGTCCTTTGCCTGCTATTATCATTGGTTGTGCAAGGTTTCTTATTTTCTTAATATATCCGTACTTTTTATGAGCCGGAGGGGTATAACTACGGTTGATCTGAATCTTATAGATACTTGGACTTTGCAGGCCGCCTTCCTTGTCAGTCGAGAAGGTCTCACGATTCTTCCCTCTTTGATTAGAAGTTGTCTAGTATAACACAAGAGCTATAGGCGGAAGGATTACCTCTGACTTCTTTTTGTATGTGAAATGGGAGTTACAGGCCATTTGCTCTCACCAGAGCCTTGTAGGGTATCTCCCGATGAATCTGTGATGCTGTTCATCCGAAACCCGCCGGATCTCATCACAGACAGACCTCACGAGTTGCCTGCCTTTAAAAGAGAACTCATAACGCTCCGGTTGGAAGGGTTTACCTGGGACCACTACAACAAGGTATCCATTCTTCACCAGAAGGTTGATAGAGTCATAGATGCTGTGGAGGAAGTGGCTACCCAATAGGCACTCCGCCACCTTGGCCGTGGTGAAGGTGAACTTTGCCAAGGAGAGCTGGTGGCAGGGGCAGAGGATCTTCCAATCCCTCTGCCTTAATCCGTGCTGCTTCTTCATGCGCTTGATGATGTGGTGCTGAGCAGCGAATATTCCCGGCAGATCGTTCGTGTTGGCCAAAATGTGTGGTATTGGGTGTAAGCAGTGGATTTTGGAGGGTGGTTGTACCTAACGCACAGGTCCTTACTTTGGGAATCCACCCTACCACAATTTACCAAAAAAAGGGCAGGTAGCTTGCAGCTAACCGGAAGGCTGCAACGGTTGCGCGAAGCTGCTAAACAAAGCTTGCCTCAGAAATATATAGTAAAAATATTATATAGAGAACTTGCCCGATTCTGCCGGATCGATTACCTTTCTCCAAATCGATTACCTTTCTCTAAATAAGACTGTCAACTAATCTGAACCACCATGCACCTTATGCCTCAGCTCCTGAAAAGGCACCTGTTCCTGATGGTGTTCCTGCTTATCGCCTTTGCCAGCCAAGCGCAGACCGTCTATAAGACAAGGACCGGCAGCAAGTACCACACCGCATCATGCCGTTACCTGAAGAGTTCCTATGAAACCACCGTCAGGGAGGCCTTAGCGGAGGGCCTAAGTGCCTGTAGTGTGTGCAAGCCCGGATCAGGGAGCGCAGCAACTTCCGCGGTCAAGGTGTCCAACTTCCAAAGCAGTGAGTCCTCTAGTTCAGAGGAGCGGTCAGGCGAGAGCGTCCAATGCTCAGGAACGACAAAGGCCGGGAACAGGTGCAAAAGGATGACGACCGATCCGGCCGGAAGGTGCTATCAGCATTGGCCAACCTCATTACCACAGAATAAAGCACCTGCTGGAATACAAGCTCATACTTTCCACAGCCCCTAACGTCGTCACCAATAGGCTACCTTGGAGCCTCAGGCAATCCTTAATGGGCAGCTGAAGCCTGGCTTGAGGCTCATATCCAATAAGTGTATCAAAAAAAGTATAGCTAAATTTACCCTACCCAGGTCCTCGCATTAGGCAGTAGAAGAGGTAAGTTTCTGTATTACGGTAAGCTATATCTTTTACTGAAACTACTCCAACCACACCTGTTGCGTGAAGGCACCGTTCGCCGCCACGTCCCATAGCTCCAGCCTCACCCACTTGCGCCCCCCTAGGTCGGCGTTGAACTCAAACCGTTTCTTCCCGAAGGCCTGGGTGTCGTCGAGGCTTATCCGCTCCCGGTAGGTTTCCTTTCCGTCGCCGGACACGATCTCCGCGAAGTTCAGCGGGAAGGTCCAATCGGCCGAGAGGACGATCCTCGCCTTGCCGGAGCGGGGGACCTTTGCCGTCTCGCCAGCCCCCTTGCCGTTCACGGTGAACACCGGGAGCAGCACCTCCCCGGTGGTGACGAAGAACCTCCCCTGCCGCAACGCGTCCAGCACCGGCTGCCAACCCTCCCTGAAGTCGGGCAGCCGGTCCAGCTGCAGGTAGTTCACGTTCAGGTGCGCGTACATCTCGTTCTGCTCCGTGACGGTGAAGATGTCGCTCTCCGCGATCACATGCTTCCTCAGCCCCCAGTTGGCCATGTCATCCATCAGGTGGAGCACGCGCTTGCTCAGGGTCGGCAGGGAAAGGTCGGCGGGGATAGCCTTCCACGCTGCCCCCATGAAGGTCCCGGATTGGAAGAAAGGTTCACCTTTATAGGCATCAGGGTAGCCGGTGGAGGCCTTCGTGCGGGCGTGCGCGGTCCAGGCGAGGCCGTTTTCCAGCTCAAGCAACCTTAGCATCTCTTCCTTGTTCCCTATGCGGTACACCTTCCCATACTTGGGATGGTCCGAGACGAAGGGCATGTCGGGCTGCCTGGACATGATCCAGTTGACGGGTTTCGGGAAAAAGCTCAGCCAATGGCCTCCGTAGAAATTGTTGGGCTCCTCGCCCGGCAGCAGAAGGAAGTTGCCGTCGGAAAGCCTGGCGCACTGCCCGTGGAGCGCGTGCAACTCCTTCAGGCGTTCCTCATCAGGCCCTTTGGGGTGGCCTGGCCCATGGAACTCCCCCAGGTGGACGATGTTCACCCCGGCCTTCTCGAAGACCGTCTTGAACTCAGGCTTCTCCGGAACCGGCAACCCCTTCAGCACCACGTCCATGGTGAACTCGTTGTGGAAGTGGCTGGCCATGGTCTTGTACCCCGGCAGCGGAACATAGGAATCGCCGTGGGTGAATTTCTTCACCTCCTCCAAGGCCTCCGCGGGACTGCCCGTATCCAGCAGGCAGAAGAAGTTCAGGCGCTGCCTGGTCCTGGGCGGGGCGTTGAACCAGGGGACGAAACGCCTGTCGCCCAAGGGGTCCTGGCGGATGCCGATCCCGTAGCCGGGCATCAGGCCGCCATAGTCCTGCCCCCACCAGGTGAACTTCAGGTTGAAGGCCTCGTCCAGGGGATAGAAATACTGGTGCGGGGGAGGGAACAGCGCGAGGCTCCCCCCTTGGTTTTGCCCGATGATGGCGCGGTACTTCACCTCCTGGTTCACCGCGGCAGTTCCGTGTACCACCTCTGTCGTTTGGAGCACGTCCTTCACGTCCGACCAGGATATGCTCTCCCAGGCCTGCGTGTTACTCACCAGGCCCGCGTCGTAGAGGATGGCGGTGGAATCCGCCTCCGTGGCCATCACCGCCGCCACGTTGAGCAGGGGGCTCCCGTTGTACAGGGTGATCTCGAGCTCCCCCCTGAAGGAGGCCGCCTGCATGCCGGGGATACGGACGATGGTATGGGAGCCTGAGCTGCTCACGCTCGCGGATCGTTTATCGAAACTTACCAAGTGGGCTTTGTAAGGTTTCGTGGGGACCCGGTCGAAGAACACGTCCCATCCCCCGCTTTTCGGGTCCAGGGTCCTTTTGCCGATGGTAAGGACGAAGGCCGGGTCAAGCCCAACGGCGATCTCCTTAAATCCGGCTTTCGACCCCAAGCCGATGCTTTTGAACAGGGGCCTGCCCTTTTCAAGGTCCAGGACCAGCCTCCCGTTCCCGTCCTTGCCCGCAGGCCAGCTGACATCCAGAAACGTACCCTCCACCCGCACCTTTACTCCGCTCCGCCTGTCCAGCTGGGAGACGTCCACGGGGGGCTGCGCATGTGCCCCAAAGGCACAAACACAGAATAGAAGTAAAAACGTAAATCGTTTTAGCACAATTCCCGGTTCATTTTTGCAAGAAGTCATACGTTAACAACAATTTGGGGGTAAAGCAGGAAACGCGGACGGCGATCCTTTAGGTCTGTTAAGTTAGCAGGAATGATTTGTATTGCAAAATGCTGGTTATGAACCAACAAGCACTTGCCCGTAGGGCGGAAAGCCAAGAAGTGCAACCGGGCCCCATGGTACCTACGCCAGGCGGTCCCTTGCCCAAACGACGAAGACCGACAGGTGTTAAGGGAGCCAGGGTTCCCATTTCTGATTGATTCTTACTCCACCGGTGTCTTACATCTTTGTGTAAAAAGAATGTAGGACCGCCAAAACAAGCCCACCCGGTCACACCCAAAGCGTTCCAATCGGGCGAGCACACCCCCGCCCCTCCAATACAAGCCACCAATATCCACTCCCCTCATTTCGATATTGGGGTTATTTGGCCTTTCGATTAACCTTACAGGCATTATGGGCTGACCGCCTACCTGTAAGGTTCATTCAGCCGAGTACCTCTCGGAGGAACGTACTGGTGCGGCACTATATGGGCCACCTCATGCAATTGATGGTGGGCGGGAAGGTGGGGCTGGGCGATAAAATCACCCACCCTTTCTGCTTGCCCAAGCGCCGCACGGGTACGGCATCTTCAAGAAAAGAGAACAGAAACCGCGTGAAGGTGGTGCTGAAGCCCTAAGGTACGGGGAATTGCCACAGTATCACCCTACATGATCAGGGCAGGGACCGCTATGGACTGCACATCGGCCCTGAAGTCGGCTTGGGAGAAGTTAAGTGAATCCAGGCTCCCCTTGTCCCCATATCCTTTTCTATGGTCGGTGGGGCAAAGCCTTGCTCGGGGCATTCATGAACCGGCCATTCTGTAATGGAGTTGGACTAGCCCTGTCTCATAATGCTTTGCAGACACCAGCTCGAGCCCCTGCTCCTGGCGCCCCCCCTTGAACAGCCTTGTCCCATCGCCGACCAGAACGGGCACGAGTGAGATGATAAGCTCGTCAAACAACCGCTCTTCCAATAGATTGTTCACGATCTCTGCCCCGCCGTCGCAAAAGATGGTTTCCCCTTCCCTCTTTTTAAGGCCGAGGACCAGATCCCTGATGTTACCGGTGAAAAAGAAGATATTCCCTTGGCTTGGCCTATTCTTCCTGGTGATAACGTAAGTCTCTTTGGCGGCATGGGGGAACGCATGGCCTTTGCCCAGTACCCAGTCATAGGTCTTCCTCCCGACGATGACAGTGTCCACGGCAGAGACGAAGTCAGCGTAGCCGTAGTCTTCCCCCTCTTTCTGCACCCGACCCAGGAAATCCAAATCATCGTTGGGTTTGGCGATGTACCCGTCCAAGGAACAGGCGATGTATAGAACTAGCTTTCTCATGGTTAATCACGGATTTTATGGTTTCCCGCAAAGGACGTGGGTTCAGGAAAGCGTTGATTGCATAAAATTAACCTAAGGGGAAAGAGTTGATAAATCCGGTGGGGTCACCCCCATATGTGCCCTGAAAACCCTGATGAAGTGGGGCTGGTCGTAAAAGCCGAGGTCCAGGGCCAACTGGGTCAGGCTGCCATAGCCCCCTGCCTTCAGGCGTTCCAGGGATTGGAGGATGGCCTTGGCATGGACATATTTCAGGGGCGAGAGACCCAGGTGCTCGTTGAACAACCCGATGAACGCCTTCGGGGAAAGGCCAGCCTCCGAGGCAACCTCCCTTATCTCCGCCTCGCCCAGGGAGACCCTGTCCAATGCCGAGAAAGCCCTAAGGAAACTATCCCTGGGGCTGCTGTGTAGCGCCCTTTTCCTGAGATGGGATTCAATGGTTTCCAAGACCGCGGCCGGGCAGGGGTTTACCCACTTGCCTATAAGGTCCATCCACCTTCCCATGCCCGGGAAACAGTCAGCCCCGGCTACCCGGTTGGCCGTTCGCCTCCCGTCTATTCCGTAGAGGGAGTAAAGGCCGCAAGGCTTGAAAATAACGCCTGCGGTCAGGTGCCTGCCCGAGGACCTGACCGGAAAGCATCTGATGCGGTTACCTACAATGGCTGGATAGTTTGGCCGGGTAGGTGTGAAGCCGTGCGAGCCCACTTGGAACCTGTCGCCCAAGGAGAAGAACACCTCCTGCCCTAGCAGGGGCTCTGCGATCCCTTCATACTCGAAAGTATCGGAGTAGTTGACGTATATCCTGTCAACGAACTCCCCGAGAGGGCTATCCATGATTATCTCGATTGATTCCATGCTAATGGCGTTGATCTTAACGGTCCGTAAAGGCTGGTCCCGCCGGGATGAGGGGACACAAAGGAGTCAAAGCCTGGCAAAGGCCTTGCAGGGCGGGCCTTGGTATCCTTAACTGAATCCAGGGAAGCAGCGCCGGTGTTTTTGGCAAAGGCTTTTTCCTGCCGCCTACCCTTCAGCATGGACAAGTAGGCGTTACCAAGGGGAGGTTGGGAGGAGGTGTGCCGCATGGGGATTCTTGCAGGTGATTTTCTTCCCGGCAAATCTAAGTCTTTCCGGGTATCGAACGAAAGCCAAGCCAAACTTCCCCCTGCTTGACACGTTTGATGGAGAAGCTTGACACATCTGATGGAGAAATAGCTGGCTGGTTGGTTTAAGTGCTGGGCTCCTCAGCCAAATTGATAAAATATCCTTCGCATAGCCTAAAGATGCCTAACATAAGAGGCAATTATCGAATGAAAGAAACATTGTTATTAAGGAGAAAATCAATCCCCAAGGGCCAAAGCGGAGAAGAGAACTTATTAACCAATACCTTGTATTTTGATGTATCATAATCCTTTGTATATTTTCCCATGAACGCGACGGAACTACTGAAGGGCACCCTGACCACGATCCTGCTCAAGCTGCTGGCCGATAACGGCCGGATGTACGGTTACGAGATCGCCCAGAAGGTGCGCGAGCTCACCGGGGACAAGGTCCTGGTGAAGGAGGGCTCCCTCTACCCGGCCCTGCACAAGCTGCTCAAGGACGGCCTCGTACAGGTGGAGACAGTCCCCGTGGGGTGCAGGATGAGCAAGTACTACACCATCATCCCGCAGGGGCAGGTCTCAAAGAAGGCGCACCTGGAAGAGCTCAAGGACTTCCTCCAGACGATGCACAGCCTCATCTTCCCTCGGCCGGCCATGCTTAGCGAGGAGGAGGAAGCGTTCTTCAGGGGGGAGATCGAAGGGAGCTCCCTCTCCGCCCCGGGGCTCAAGGAGGACCTGCTGGACCACTTCTGCTGCTTCGTGGAGTCTAGAAATGAAGCCTCTAAACAAAAACCAAGCTCGCCTCTCTCTTCTGAGCTAGCTCTCTAGCTGAGAAGAGAGAGGCGAGCCTTATAAAAGGAATCTTTCGCAAGCAAGGATTCTCTCCTCCATAAAAAGCTTATTATTTCCCTAGCTTCTTAGAGGTGACTACTGCCTACACATCCGGCTTGTCATCAAGGAAGTAGCCAAGTTGCTTTACCCAGCCCTTGTTCGGACCAAAGATTTGCTGCGCTCTCTTTAGTAATCACGCATGAGAGACACGGCCGCACCCATGTCTTAGGACAAGACCTAGGCCTTCTATTACTTTTCCTTTTGACACCCAATCCTATTACCTAACCAGGCATCATCCTAAAGCCTATTGTTTGATTTGTGAAAAATCTTGAATGCTTTAGAAAAGCACATTTCTAAGAAGCAGCAAACTACCAGAAAGGGATTGGCTGTGTTAAAGTAAACTGAAAGCTAGCAAACCCTCCCCTCTTTAAAGCCGCTGGCCGGGCTCCCTTTTGTCAACCAAAAAGGCTTTCAGCTACCAATATTCCTTTTTCATACTTGATATCTGGGGTTCCATCTAATATCCATTGGGACCGTAGGCAAGCCATCTACCTTTGTATCATCCAACGAGGAAATAAGTTAATTACAATACAACCGCTTACCGAGTACGCTTACCATGGGATTTTTGAATTATTTAAACATTAGCCTTGCACCTAAAGTAACCCGCCAACTTCGTTTGGTGACTTCTTTTCTCCTTTTCCTAATCTTTACCGCACCAGACTCCTTTGCCCAGGCCAACAATGCGCCTGTGGCTAGCAATGTCTCCTTCTCGGTGGATCGAGCATGGGGTTCCTGGCAAGCCATCTCCCCTTTGGCCGGAACAGATGCCGAAGGCGAAGCACTCACGTACCGAATCCTTTCCCTGCCTTCTTCAGGCGCCCTGTCTACTTCTAGCGTAGGCTCTGCTGTTGAGCTTCAGGCGGGCCAGGAGGTGAGCACCAATCAGCTGTACTTCAAGGTAGGCAGCAAAACCATTGGCACGGTGGTCTCCTTCACTTATAAGGTCATTGACGCAGGCGGCAGAGAGTCCGTGACGCCGGCCGTCTATAGCATCTACATCGGGACTGTGCCCGTTCCCTCAGCTGTGAGCAAGATCTCTAAACCCATCTCAAATCTGGGAGAACAGGCCGAGATCACGCTGGAAGCCAAGGGTGGTCAGGTTGCCGGGTACCGGGTTACAGCACTGCCTGCCCCAAGCCAAGGGAAATTGAGTTTGCGAGTGCCGAATGGGTTGGCTGAACTTCCTGTAACCCTTTCGGGGTCATACGACCTCTCCATCGCGGAGGCAAACCAACTGGTGTTCACCCCAAATCCGTCGTTCACAGGAATAGCCACCTTCACGTACGTGGCCGGAGATGGCACTTCCTCTGCCACCGCCCGCATGGCCAGCATCAGTGGCAGAAACGCCAGATACTCTGCGCCCGCTACCTACTCCATCCCGGTGACAGAGCCAACGCCCCTGCCAGTGGAACTGACAGCTTTCTCCGCGAAATCAACAGGCGGCGTGGTAGCCCTTTCCTGGGCGACGGCGTCTGAAAGGGGCAACGACTTCTTTCAAGTTGAGAGAAGCACCGATGGGAAGGTTTTCCATATCATTGGGCAAGTAAGGGGCCACGGCACCACCAACACCGCCCTTTCTTATACCTTTGAAGACAATGCTCCTTTGGCAGGCACCGTTTACTACCGTCTTCGGCAGGTGGACTTTGATGGAAAGGAAGAGTTTTCAAATGTAGTGGCCACAAAGGTAGCTAAAGTAGCATCACTCTCCTTGGCGGCGCGTCCAAATCCCACCCAAGGCAAAGCTATCTTAACTCTTGGGACGCCTCTTACTGGCCCAATTACCCTCACCCTGTTCGGGGCAAACGGTAGATTAATTTCACAGCAGCAGTTACAAGCAGGACAGGACTTAGCCTTGGATCTTTCTGGTCAGGCACCGGGCGTGTACTTCGCGCAAGTGGAGACAAGCGCCGGAAAGTCAACGGTGCGGGTGGTTAGGTTTTAAGCCTCCTTTAGCTGAAAAGCTGCCAGAAGTGCCTGAGCAAGTCTGAATTACCCTTGTCTTTCTTATCATTAAAATTAGTACCTTAACGGTATGAGAAACAGGCTGCTCTTCCTTTTCTTTTTGTTTGTGGCGTTCGGTTGCTCATCTGATAAGGAACAGGATGATCCGGCGCCCACCCAGAAGCCTTTCCAACCCGAGTTGCCTAAACTGGAAAGGCCAGACATCATCCTGAACGAATTAGCCAAAGGCGAATTTAATAACGGCGTTATTTCCGCCATCCACCTGAGGATTCCCGAAAGCCCTCCCCGCCGGTGGGTCTTTGAGGCGGACGGGAACAGGTTCAAGGCGGTGACCCTTATCAACCCCTATTATCATTGCGAGGAGACTAAGTACACCTATACTTACCACCCCTCTGGCCTAATCGATGAAATTATCTCTGTAAGGGCAAACTGCCAAGGGTACACGGTGACCTGGGTCTACAAGTACAACTACGAGCAGGGGCTGCTGGTGGGCATCACTGGCAAATCCTACTTCAACAGCGCCACTGCTAAAGACCAGACCTATTACGTAGTAGACAATTACTTCTCCTACTACCCCAACGGCAAGGTGAAGGACATCTACTCCAACTTCCGGTCGGCGTACCATACCTGGGAGTACGGGTTCCAGCGGAAGACCCTCACCTACGACGACAAGGGCAACATCACCCAAGTCCTTAGGCGGGAGTGGCCCAACCCTGAGTACGACGAGCGGTACACCTTCGAGTACGACCAGAACCCCAACCCGCTCAAGGGCTTCTATGTGGTCAGCAGCGTACAGTCTGAGCTACCAGGCGTGGGGTACCCTACCAGTTTGGGACCGAAGTTCCTGTCCAACAACTGCGTGGTCTCCATAAAGACCGAGATGGTCAACTACCCCAAGCCTCCTTCCTTTGAGTATTTCGACCATGCCGCTTCCGGGGGCAGGGTGATCGACTTCGGGGAGGCTGAAAGCACTGCCAGAGGTTTCCGCTTTCAGATTTTCTATAACTAGGTTCGTATCTGGAACCCTGCGGAAATTCCTATTCCTATTGAAAGCTTTTCACCCAGTATAGACTCTGCCAGAGTAACTCTTTGCTGGGTTTCCCTCATTAAAAGCGCATCAGAAATTACAGCTTAACCTTAAGCTCTTCAGCTGTTTTGCAGCCCCTTTTCTGAAAAGATGCCCTAATCACCTTTGTCTGGAATTCCTATTTCAGCAGACAAGAGGTACATTCCTATCAGCCTTTCCTTGCTTCTTCCTCATGCAGGGTCCTCCCGTATGACCTCTCTCGCCAGACAGGCTTTGATTATCAAAATCATATCATAAACCCGATTCTATATTTTTTTCATAAAACCTGTCTAAACCAGCAAAGTGTTGCCTCTAATATTTCAACTGCTCAATCTCTTACTATCCTCTTACCTCCAACATCATTAATCCTTTACCAAGAAAAATATGCAACACGTTTTACCCCGAGGATTAAAATACCTCCTCCTAATCCCTATTTACTTTATAGCCCACTCTATGGCGGTGGCGCAAGGCATTACCGTGAAAGGTAAGGTGACCGATGATAGTGGCGCAGGCCTCCCCGGAGTAACTGTACTGTTGAAAGGGACCACGACTGCTGCCCCTACGGATGTGAATGGTGCCTATAGCATTACCGTTCCTGGCCCTACAGGGACCCTGGTGTTCTCTTATCTGGGTTTTCTCCCGCAGGAAGTTCCTATCAACAACAGAACCACTATTGATGTGCAATTAGGGACTGACTCAAAAGCGTTGGATGAAGTAGTGGTGGTAGGATATGGTACCCAAAAACGGTCAGATATCACCGGGTCTGTGGCTTCCATCCCCAAAGACAGGCTAACTAATTTACCCGTAACCGACATCTCCCAAGCCATTCAGGGTACAACTGCCGGGCTCAGTATTTCACAGGGTTCCTCCGTGCCCGGAAGTTCCGGAACCATACGGGTAAGAGGTGTGAATTCCCTTAGTGCGGGAACCAGCCCCTTTATTGTCGTTGACGGGGTTCCCTTTTTTGGGGCCATCAATGACTTGAACCCAAATGATATCGCTTCCATAGAAGTATTGAAGGATGCCTCCTCTGTGGCGATCTACGGAACCCGCGGGGCAAACGGGGTCATCCTGATCACCACCAAGCGCGGTGCCTCTGGCAAGCCCCGGGTAAGTTACAGCGGGTATTACGGGGTAGAAGACATCGCCAACAAACTGGAGCCGATGTCGCCGGACGCCTATGTACAGAAGTACAAGGATTACATGATCGCCCAAAACTTAACCCAAACCCAGATCCTCCCCAACAACAGAGAAGTGGATGCTTATAATGCGGGCCTCACGACTGATTGGCTGGACGAAGCCTCGCAGACCGGTAAGATTCAGGAACACAACCTAAGTGTGGCAGGCGGAACAGATAACATCCAGTACTACGTGGGTGGGGGTTACCTGAAACAGTCTGGAGTGGTGAGAGGATACGAATTTACCCGCGGTAGCATCAGGGCTAACCTGGATGCCACCATTACCGACTATCTGAAAGTAGGAACTTCCTTGTTCATAGCAGATAAGAATTCTGACGGCGGCCGGGCCAACCTTCTCAATGCCACCGCCATGAGCCCCTATTCAGTACCTACCAATGCCGTGGGGAATTACGAGATCTACCCCATGTTTCCGGAGCTGCTATTCGAAAATCCGCTTCTGGGGTTAACCACAGACCGAGTAGACAGAAGCAAGAACCTGAATGGCAATGTCTATGCAGAGGTATCCCCGAGCTTTGTGACAGGACTGAAATACCGGTTAAACGCCTCTTCTGTGTATACAATAGGCAGACAAGCAGGGTACACCGGCCGGGTAGCCAATAACCTGGTAGGCTCAGCCTATGCCAACAACAATGAAACCCACAACTGGGTGGTGGAGAATATCCTTTCGTACAGCAAAGATTGGGGCAAACACCATGTAGACTTCACTGGCTTATACAGTGCCCAGGAAAACAAATACACCTCATCCGGGGCTTCCGCCAACACCTTTATCAACGACGAGTTGTCTTTCTATAACCTTGGAGCAGGTACCAATAGAACCTCTTCGTCCTTTGGTGACAGATATGCCTTGGTTTCCCAAATGGGTAGGGTCAATTACTCCTATGACAGCCGCTATTTGCTAACCGTTACAGCTAGAAGAGACGGATACTCAGCTTTCGGAGCCAATACCGACAAACATGCCGTATTCCCTTCCATCGCGCTGGGTTGGAACATTGCCAACGAAAGCTTTTTCCAGAATGCAAGTTTCATGAACCAACTGAAACTAAGGGTATCGCATGGGCAAGCAGGTAACCAAGCAGTTTCTCCGTTTCAGACCTTCACACTTGCCTCCCCTGTACGCATCCCGTTTGGGGGGAGCAGTTCCATTGGGGTTTTAGCATCTGCTTTAGGAAATGCTAACCTAAACTGGGAGACCACTACTTCTACTAACCTTGGGGTTGATTTTGGATTCTTCCAGAACAGAATCAATGGTACCCTGGAAGTGTATCAATCCCGCACCGAGGACCTGTTGGTACAAAGAAATATCCCGGTTATTTCTGGGTATTCCAGAATATGGGACAACTTAGGTGAACTGGAAAACCGTGGAATTGAATTCACCCTCAACACCATCAACCTGGACGCCGGCAAATTCAGATGGGAAACCAACTTCAACATCTCGGCTAACAGAAACAAGATTGTAAGTCTCTACGGTGAAAAGAAAGATGACCTTGCCAACGGCTGGCTGATTGGCAAACCAATTGGAGCCATCTACAATTACCGGATGATAGGCATCTGGCAGCAAGGCGAAGACAACTCAGCGCATGACCCTACCGCCAAACCCGGCGACATCAAATTTGAAGACATCAACAAAGACGGGGTTATCAATGACAATGACAGAACTTATATAGGCACCACTTTACCTAAATGGTACGGTGGCCTCACCAACACCTTCCACTACGGCAACTTCCACCTGAGTGTCTTCCTGCAAACCTCCCAGGGATCTTTGAAAGGCAATCCGGACATCTTCTACGGAGATGAGGTGGGCAAGAGAAACATACCTGCCGCCGTGGGTTACTGGACTCCGGAGAACAGAAGTAATGAATGGCCATCGCTGGGCTACAGAAACCCCAGAGGTTACAACTTTGCCAGAGACAACAGCTACGTCCGCATCAAAGACGTGCGGTTAAGCTACACCGTACCCAGCACGTTTCTGGAAAAATACAGTCTTAGCGGCCTGACTCTTTATGTAGCGGGCAGAAACCTGCACACCTTCACCGATTGGATAGGATGGGATCCGGAGAACAACCATTCCTCCAGAGGCTCAGGAGATTGGACCAACAATTACCCTCTCACCAGAGCAGTTTCCTTTGGCCTCAACCTCACCCTGTAAGCAACTTTAAAAAGAATGACCATGAAAAAGTATATAAAGGTATTTATTGGTGCATGCATAAGCCTTCAGACGTTTACCGCATGTGATAAATCTTTCCTTGAGGAGGAGGTGTTAAGTTCCTACTCTCCTTCCACCTTGAATGACGCTGCTGGTTTTGAGGCCTCTTTGATTGGCTTATATAACCACCAAAGCAATTTGTACTCCATGAGTGAGGCCCAAGGTTGGATTTCTGTATGGCAGGTTGGCACTGATATCACTTGGGCAACCCAACCCCAGGGAATAGAGCTACCCTACGTGAATTACTCCACCCTCACCCCTCTGGACAGAGCCGCCGCCGATACCTGGAGATGGGCCTATGTCATGGTGAACAACGCCAACGTGATCATCAAGAATGTGGAAGACCCTGCCTTAACAGGGTTCTCAGACGAGCAGAAAAATAGAATCAACGCAGAGGCCCGGTTCTTCAGAGGGTTTGCCTACAACCTGCTGGCGACCGCCTTTGGCAAGGTTCCTTTGGTAACAGAGCCCCTAAGTGCCCCTAAAACCGACTTCGTTCGGGCGCCTCTGGAGCAGGTGAACGCAGTTATTGAAGCTGACCTGTTGTTTGCCGCCGCAAATCTGCCGGAAATAAGGGATGCCAAGGAGCTTGCCGCAAGGGCAAACAAATACATGGCGCATCAGCTGCTGGCAGAGGCGTACCTGAGAATGGGTAAAAATGCCGAGGCGGAAACCCAAGCCAACAGTGTGATTAACAGTGGCAAATTTAGTCTTGTTAAGAACCGGTACGGGGTAAAAGCCAATCAACCCGGCGATCCGTTCTCTGACATGTTCATCTACGGAAACCAACGCAGGTACCAAGGGAACACTGAAGCTATCTGGGTCATGGAAGCCGAAAACCCGAGAAACGTACCGGGCGGCATGACCAACAACCCGCAGCAACGCCGCAACTGGCAGTCTTCTTACCACAGCAGAAGAGGGATGCTGGCCGCTGATTCACTGGGCGGGCGCGGCATAGGCAGAATGCGCCTGAACAACTTTGTCTTGTATGGCTTGTATGATCCGCAGGACATGCGCAATTCTAAGTACAGCATCAGACGTGAGTTCTGGTACAATGACCCAACCTTCCCTGATTACAAGAAAAAAGTACCTTATACCGGTCCAGACACCTTGTACATCATTAGCCCTTACATGACCAAATGGTCGCATTTTGACCCGCAGGATGTCTTCGGATTTGGGATGTGGAAAGATTTCATTTTGATGCGCTTAGGGGAGACCTACCTGTTACGCGCCGAGGCCCAGTTCAAGCAAGGCAAAATGGGCGAAGCCGCAGAATCCATCAACGTGCTACGGGAACGCGCCCATGCCCCATTGGTGACCGCCGCCGACATCACCCTGGACTTTATCCTGGATGAACGGGTACGGGAACTGCTGGGCGAGGAAAACCGCCGTTTAACGCTTATGCGCACCGGCACCCTGGTAGACAGAGCCAAGCGTTTGAATGGAAATCCGCCGGTTAACCCCATTGTAGGCCTATCCCAAACCCACCTTCTAATGCCTATCCCTAGAAATGAGATAGACTTGAACAAGGACGCCGTTCTGGAGCAAAACCCAGGCTACAATTAATAGGCTTCCTATAAGGCAAGCACCTAACGGTCTCACTCTTTAAACCAAGGCTCCTCAGAAAGGAGCCTTGGTTTTTGGTTTATAGGGGGAAAGGAAAGCGTAATACTTTTCCAAGTCCGAGCATTGGTGTCGCAAGGCAGTTCTAGTAATAAGCAATAACAAACAAGTCACTACTTAAACCTACTAGTTGTCTAAGAGCCGTTTTCCAGAAAACAACCACCAAACAATCTAACCTATGAGCAAGGTGTTTTGATCCTTAAACCGGAGACCTCATCACTTCTTTATTCTCCTGCATTTTGAATCCACTTTCGAGAAATCAGGCCCAAAATGGAGAAGCATTTCACATTTGAGATCCCTAAAACAAAAAAGCAGCGCACCCCGAAGGATGCGCTGCTTTTTTGTTTTAGGTAGTAACCTGTTGGTGCTAGTTAGACTTTATGCGGATAATGGTACAGGAGTAAGCGGGCAACTCTGTCTGTGCTAGATCAGATACGGCTAAGTTTTTCTCTACTGGCTTCAGAAGTTTGTCTGTTGGGTTGCCTTGCAGGGTTGTTTTAATGGCCTTGTTCCCAGTGGCGCCTAATTCCTTCAGGTCAAGGGTTGAGTTGACGGCCACCGGCAGCAGGTTGACCATTTTGAGGATCACATCCTTGCTCTTCGGGTCACGCACCACCGATACCGCTACCCGTTTGGTGACGGCGTCCTGGTTGTTAGACAGGCTGACCGTGCTGGGCACGTACACACTGCCGGAGTTCTGGCCGAAGAGTTTCTGCACCTCGTAGCCCACGGTGGGCTTCACCTCCGTGTTGTTGAAGTAGATCAGATCTGGGTTCCATTGGGTGTGGCCTTCTTTGGCAAGCAAAGGCGCGTAGGAGGTCATGTGTACCACGTCGCCGTTGCGCTCCACAGATGTCAGATACAGGGCCTCCGCCAGAGCGGTTTCCAGGTTATTGGGGCGGCCGGGCAGGTGGGCAGCGTACTCACCCAGGTAAACTTTTGCTTTGCCACGGTCATAGCGGTCATAATAGTCCTGGTTGTGGATAAACCAGCCCGGCGGTTGGTAATAATGCTCATCCACCATGGCCAGGCCCATCTTGTCGGCAATGTCCCAACCCTCCACGTAGTCGGTTCCCTCAGAGAAAGGCCCCACGGTGCCGATGACCGTGATCTCGGGGTGCTTCTCTTTCAATGCCTTGTAGATCATTGCGAAGCGTTCCTCAAATACATCGGTGATGAGGTCTTCATTGCCCACGCCAATGTATTTCAGATTAAATGGTTTGGGGTGGCCGGCCTCGGCCCGTTTCTTGCCCCATTTAGTATTTACGTCGCCGTTGGCATACTCTATCAAGTCCAGGACATCCTGCACGTACTCGTCCATGTGCTCCATTGGGATACCTCCCTGTTGCCCACCCCCATGAGGCCCGCTACCGGAGTTTTGGCAGGGCACCCCGGCCGCTACCACGGGCACCGGCTGGGCACCAATGTCCTCGCAGAACTGGAAGTACTCAAAGTAGCCCAAGCCTACGGACTGATGGTAGCCCCACAGGTTGCGCTGCGGCTTGCGAGCCTCCAGGGGCCCGATGGTGTTCTTCCAGTGGTAGATGTTCTCCAAGCCGTCGCCGTGGGCTACGCAGCCCCCGGGGAACCGGACAAAGCGGGGCTTCAGATCAGCGATGGTTTGCGCCAAATCGGTCCGTAGGCCATTCTTCCTGCCTTTGAAGGTATTCTGAGGGAAAAGCGAAATCATATCCAAGCCCAGTTTCCCCTCGGTGAGTGGCTGCACTTCTAGTCTGGCATCAGAAGCCGTAGTAGAAGGAGTAAGTACCGCTGTTCCCTTCTTCCAAGTACCCGAGGACGTGTTTACGGTAGCTTTTGCCAGAACACCTGCCTTTTCACTCACTAGGCGCACCTGCAGTTTGCCGCTTTTCCCCTCCAGCTGTTTGGTAAAGACAGAGAAGTGATAGCGCTCACCTTTCTTGACAGAGATGCCGTCAAACCCAGCATTGGCGAGAGAGGCACCGGGCACTTTGGTGTTCAAGACGGCGTAGTGTGGGTTGTTTGGATGCACCGGGGCGGCCGTTTCAATGGTGAAAGAAGTATTATCGCCTTTCAACGACCAGGAATGGGTGCTGTTCCAGTTCTTATCATGCCCTTCCTTGTCGCTGGGCGAGTACTCAAACCCTCGGTTCTGAACTAACTCGGCATACAACCCACCATCGGCGGCATAATTCAGGTCCTCAAAGAAAACACCTACCAGCAGGTCACTAATGGGTTTTGCCTTTGCTGCCTCAATGGAAATCTTTGCTTCCACTGGTTTCAATCCGGCAAAACGCTGGGCATCCTGCGCCATGGTTTCGCTGTACTGACTATTCTTGTATTGCTTCAGCTCGTAGGTTTTTACCAGCCTTTCCACGTCTGCCCACGCCACGCGGTGCAACTGTCCCGTGGCCTCTCCCCCAGGTAAGGCTACTTTTAAGCTGTTGTTCTGGTATTGGCTCGCGGGCACTTCCACGGCCGGGGTGTAGGCTTTGAAATCTTTGGTGGTGACCCGGTAGTACTTGCCGGCAGCATCGGCGTAGGTGATGGCGTAGTAGTTTGCAGAGGAGGCATTGTACTGCACCACCGGACGCAACACATTAGCCCCTGCCTGCACGAAAGGGTAGCTTTGCCGTCCCCAGTACACCAAGTCTGCGGAAGCCGCATGGGCGAAGAGGCGCTCCCGGTCATTCAAGCTCCACACGCCCTGCCAGACTCCATCTGGGCCTCGGAAGACGTAAGGGGTGTACATCCGCTTTTCGGCGCCCCACCTCCCATAATCTGACTTCACAAAGCCGAAATCGTTTCCAATGCTGTGCCATTTCTCTTTATCACGGCTCCAGGCGAAGTGCAGCCCGTTTTTGCTCTCGTTCCTGGTAGTGCCGTAAGAAAAAAGGTACACAGAATCTGGCTCGTTCACAGCTTTTCCAGGACCAGCCAAAGCGGTCTGAAACATCACAGCTCCCACACAGAAGAGGCCTGACAGCGTTTTAAATTTCTTCATATTGATCAACAGGTAATAGTAATGATTGAGGAAAAACGAAGGAATCTACTGGTCAAAAAGATACAGCTAATTAGGCAAATTTGACACTATAGATTCTTCAGGCTTAAGCTTACCGCAGGGGTTTGATTCCTTCATGCGTAGGCTTCACCTGCTTGATGGTACCGTCTTCATTGAACTCCATTCGGTCAATGGCTACCTCGCGGTTGAAGCCGGCGGCATCGCCCATGGTGATGCCCTTTGGGTAGTTGAACCGATGGTAGACGATGTACCACTCGTCTTTGTTGGGCACCTGAATGACGGAATTATGCCCGGTGCCGTAAATCCCAGAGGTCGGGTCTTTGGCGATGACCAGGTTATTGGCCGGAACCTTGATCTTGCCCAGCGGAGAGGTGGAAGTGCCATACCGTACCCGGTAGTTCTCGCTGCGCGTGTCATCTTCAGACCACAAGAAATAGTAGGTCCCATTGCGGAAGAGCACGTGGGTTCCCTCCCGGAAGGTATTGTCTGGGGTGAGGACCTTGATGGTATTGGGTTTGATGGATACCATGTCGGCGTTCAGTTCGGCACCGGCCATGTAGCCATTTCCCCAGTACAAGTAGCTCTTGCCAGTCTTAGGATCGGTGAACACATCGGGGTCAATCTGCTGGCCGCCTTTCACGCCCGGTGGCAATTGGTCCACCAGCGGTTTCCCGGAATCCACGAACGGTCCGGTAGGGCTATCCGATACAGCAACTCCCACTTTCTGCGCGGCCGTGAAATAATAGAAGTACTTGTATTGGCCGTTCACTTTCTTCTCGATGATGGCCGGGGCCCATGCGTTTCTTTTTCCCCAGCTCACGTCTTTAGGCAAATCCAGGATCACGCCTTCGTCTTTCCAGTTCACAAGATCAGTGGACGAGAAGGATTTGAAATAGGTCCCTGACCAACCGGTAAACCCGTCGCTGGTGGGATAAATATAGTATTTGCCGGTCTTCTCGGCATAGATGATATCTGGATCGGCGAAGTAGCCTTCCAGTACTGGATTGTGGTCTTCGCGGGCAGTAGCGGCAAATGCCTGGGGTTGTTGGCCCTTGATCTGCACGGTGTAGTTTACTGGTCCTTTTGAAAAATCGGCCGCAGAAGGGGAAATAGTTACGCCCGGAAAAGAATCGAATTGCGGTTTGAAGGAGCTCAAGTCCGTGCCGGGTTTTACCGGCAGGTGCACCGTTCTTTTGGCGGAATCAACGGCTACGTTGCCCTTCTTCAGCGCTGGTGCCTTGGCAGAACGCAATACCTCTTCGGCCGTCATCCATTTGCTCACCAAAGCTTCGGCTTCCTTCGTGGTGATGGGAATAACCGTGCCGTGGCGCGGGTGGAAGTTCATGGATACCTCGTTGTCCACTACTGTGAAATTCTGCAGGTCGGTGGTTTTGGTGAACTGGTACTTGCCTTTGGTGTAGACATCGTACATCAGGATGTAGCCGGGCTCATTGATGAGTTTGAACACGCCGGCCCCTTCCACGGGGTCTTTGGTCTGCTGCACGTAACGGTCCTGCAGCACGTAACCGCCGGTGAGTTTATCAGACACCGCGATCTTGATGCCGGAGCCTTCGCCTTCGGTCTTGAAGAACAGGTGGTATTTGCCGTCTTTCAGCACGATGTCGCCGTCAATGGCTGCGCCGTTGGTGGGGCTGAAATAAAGTTGTTTAGGCTCGCTTTCCAGATCGGTGAAGTCCTGGTTGGCGTAGGCGTAATAGATCTTGTCGGGGTCATCGCCGTGCTTCATGGAGAAGTAAACCATGTACTTTTTGGCCTCGGGGTCATAGATGGTCTGCGGCGCCCACACCCGCAACAGCTTCTCGTTCCCGGCGAAACGTTTCTGGATGTTCACCACGCTGGAAGTCCAGTTGACCAAGTCGGTGGACTTGAGCAAGACCATGGCCCGATTAGAACTCCAGCCGTTCGCCGACACCATATCGGTCACGACCATGTAAAAGGTCTTACCATCGGCGCCGCGCAGGATATGCGGATCGCGCACGCCGCCGGTAGAACTGATCTGGGCGGAGCTGATGACCGGTTTGTCTCCGTTGAGGGCCCGGTAGTTGTAGCCGTCTGAACTGATCGCGAACCGAATGGCTTCCTCGCTTATGTCGTTGCCAGTGAAATAAGTGAAAAGATAGGCGCTGTATTTCTCCTCTGGAGTTCTCCCGTCGGCACTTGTACCGGCCTGGTCTGAGGCCGCATTATTAGTTACCTGCGGAGAGCAGGCCGAGGCCAATATTCCCAAAGCGAGGCAAAAAGCCGCGCACTTCTTAGGCAGGTTTCTGGTAAATCGTTTGTTCATGTTTTGGTGGGAAGGTCTAAGTAAGGGTTTTCAAGGCAGCTGGTATCTGCCTATTTAGGATTTGTTTACAGGAAAACGGCCCTGAAACCTGAAAGGAACACCAAAGAGGAGGCTGGTGGGCCTCCTCTTCCCGTGGATCCTGGCAAGCTATTGCTTACATCTTGAACGGACTGTTCTTGAGGTAAATGCGGTAGTCTTTCACCATGCCGCCCGTGTTCTTGTCAGAGCGGGGCAGGTAGCGCAGGCCTTTCACGGTCACGTTTTCGCCCAGGTCAAGCACCAGGTGGTGCGGGTGCTTGGGTTTGTCACCGGAGTACTGGGTATGCCAGAATGTGGATTCCTGCTGGTCGTACACCTTGTCGGCGGCGTTGTTGCCGCCGGTCACCTCCTCGCTGTCGGCGTAGACGGCTTTCCATTTCAGGCGGGAAATCTGGTTCCCTTTTTCATCCACCAATTCTAGTTCGGCGATGGACGTGAAAGGATCATCTGCTTTCTGCGAGTTAAGGGCCTCAAAGCAGAGGAAGCGTCCCTGCACGGCCTCGTCGAAGGTCACCTGTTGCCAGGCGCTTCCGGCCGGGAACGAGCCCGTGGCCACTGCCTTCTCCCCTTCCAGGTTCAGCGTCTGACCCTTGGCGCGGTGGGTTAAAGACTCCTCGGCCCGAAGCTGATCCAAAATAGGCTCTTTCAAGCCCACGATGGTAGTACCCTCGGGTTGGTCCACGTCCAGCACCACAATCTCATTGCGGCCTTTCTTCAGCCACACGCCCGGCACGAAAAGCGTCTGTTGCGGGCCTATTTTCCAAAAACGGCCCAGATTCTGCCCGTTCACCCACACCATGCCTTTGCCCCACTTGCTCACGTCCAGGAACGAGTCGCCGGTTTCCTTCAGTTTGAAAGTACCACGGTACCAGGCCGGGCCGTCTGCGGCGCCCTTCTTGAACTTCGCTTTCTTCTGGAATTTATAATCCACGGGGAAGTTGTAGACAAGCCAGTTCTTGAGTTCGGTGTTCTTCCGGCCGTCGTTCAGTTCCACTTTCTCGGTGATGCCTTTGCGGTCGATGATGGCCTTGCCGTAGTTCACCCGGCCGGTGGCCTCCACTAGGATGTCCAGCTGCGCGTCTCCTTGAAAGGCGGGCAGCGTCACGGTGTTTTCGCCCCGGCGCCGGTCCAGCTTGCCGATGGACTTCCCGTTCAGAAACACGTTGGCCCAGTCGTGCACCTCAGTGATCAATAGCTTCTGCCCCGAGGCCGTAGCCGGTAACGTGGTACGGTAGAGGATGCGTCCCCAGCCTTGGTCAAAGTTCTCCATCGGTTGAATCTTCTCGGTCTTTTTGGCTGCCGGCAGGTTAGAAAATAGCGCAGCGCTCTCTGTCAGGTTGAAAGCAGGAATTGCGATGATGGGTTTCGCTTCGGGGATCTCGCCCAGCGTCTCGCCCTCCTGCAGGTAGTTTTTGAGCAGGTCGCGCACGGCGAAGAATTTCTCTGTGGTATTGCCTTGCTCGCCTACCGGCGCGTTGTAGTCATAGGAAGTGGCCATAGCCGAGTAAGGTGGCGCATTGGCCCCGCCCCACTGCCCGAAGGTGGTTCCGCCGTGGGCCATGTAGAGGCTGAAGGAAATCCTGCGGTCCATCATGTCTTTCAGACTGCCGATGAAGCTGCTCACCGAGCGGGTCTCGTGCGGACGCCCCCAGTGGTCAAACCAACCCGACCAGTACTCGCTGCACATCAGGGGCGCGGTGGGGTTCATTTCCTTAAACGTTTTGAAGGCCTCGTCTACATTGGTGCCCGCCCCGAAGTTGAGAGTGGTGGCCACGCCCTCCAGTTTATACTTGTTGAAGTTGGAAGGCCAGTCGCAGCGGAAAAGCTGCACCTTATCAAAACCGGCCTCGCGCACCGCGTCGCGGGTAGCCTCCATGTAGGCCTGCTCCTCACCGAAGGTGGCATACTCGTTCTCCACCTGCACCATCAAAATGTTGCCGCCGTTCTGGATTTGAAGCGGGGCCAACTGTTTGGCCGCTTCTTTCAAGAACATTTTGGTGCGGCCCATGAAATACGGGTCCTGTAGGGTGCGCACCTGCGCGTCTTTCTGCTTGAGCAGCCACCAGGGAAGGCCGCCCATGTCCCACTCGGCGCACACGTACGGGCCGGGCCGCACAATGCAGTACATGCCGTTTTTCTGGGCCAATTTCACAAACTCAGCCACATCGTTCTGGCCCTTGAAATCATACTGCCCCGGAGTCTGCTCGTGCAGGTTCCAGAAAAGATAGATGCAGATGGTGTTCATGCCCATGGCCTTGCTGAGCTTGATGCGGTGCTCCCAGTACTCGCGCGGGATCCGGGGATAGTGCAGCTCGGCCGCTCTCACTACGAAGGGCTTTCCGTTGAGCAGGAACTCCTTGTTCCCCACGGTGAAGGTGCCAGGCTTTCCGCTGAGCTGCTGAGCATGCCCGGAGAGGGCGAACAGGAGAAAGAGAAGCAAAAAGAAAAGTTTGGGCCTGGGTTGATTCATTGTACTGTAAAAAAATTAATGGTAAGAGGTAAGGGTAATCTTCTGATGCTGGTTTTCAATGCCCTTTCTTCTATGAAAGAGTACCTGACGCATCTAACTAGACATTTCTGGGGTAAATAGGTAATGCTGCTACATGGGTTAACTTTTACATGGGACATTAAATAGCCTTCAAACAGGTTTCTGGCCTTCTTTCAAGAAAACCTCCCTAAAACAGATAAACTTCTTTTCTGGGGAAGCACCTGTCTAGTCTAATCTCTTTATCATGATCTCCTTAAACTCAATTCCCTGCCCTTCACTCTGCAGGCCGATGTACCCCTGCGTCAGGCGCTTGCCGTCCTGCTTTACCTTGGGATCATAGTTGTTGGCCACCCCACCCCCAATCTGCGGACGGGTATACTGGAGGACCGTGTCACCGTTGATGAGGTGTGTCACAAGAGAATCCCCCAACACGATCAATTCAGCTTTCACCCACTGGTCCCACTCATAAGTAGCGGAGGAAGAGTTAATGCAGTGCCGGTCATCTATTTTACCCTCATACACCACATCGGTACCCGGGGAGCACATATTCCCAGTGGGGCGGGGTTTTCCGTCTCCCGCTCCTGCCAACAATTGGAACTCCACCGAAATTGGCCAATCCTGCTCTTTCAGAATGGACTCCGGGCTCTGGGAATGGAACATGATGCCGCTGTTCCGGTAGGTGTAGGAAGGCGCGTCTTTTAACCACTGGTCGGTGAAACGGTACTCCCATTTCAAATGGAAAGAAGAGAAAGGGGCTTTGTAAAACAGGTGCCCGTAGCGGTTGTCAAAGGTTTTGTAGTCATCATAGTTTACCTGCAAGGCGCCGTCTTTCACTCTAAAGGTCTGCGCGTAATTGTCTCCCACCTCATGGTGGTGAATCTTCACAACCCAATCCTTTAGGTCCTTCCCGTTGAAGAGCTTTTGCCAGCCACTGCCCTGCTTTCTTGTTTTTTGCAGAGAAGCAGGTGAACAGGCAACCACTGCCAGCAGCATGACCGCCAAGAACATCGTCTTGCCATTCACTTGTATCTTGCTTGTTTGCTTCATCCCGATTTTTTCTAAAACACGCTTAAAGCTTTATTCCCTTAACCTCCAAATCTAGAAGCCTTCTTATTTCTTTTGATACACCCGCACGTAATCCACCTCATATCTTTTAGGAAAAGCAGTGCCCGCCGGATTTCCTCCATTTCCTCCAATGGCTAGGTTCAACAGGAGGTAATGCGGCTGGTGAAAGGGATTGAAACCATCTGCGTTGAGGGTTTTGGTTAAGTCAATCTCGTTCAGCAACTCGCCGTCCAAGTAAAGCTTGATGGATTCTGCGGTCCAGTCCATTTTCCAGAGGTGGAACTTCCGGGGCCACTCGGCATCCTTCTCCAGGAAATGCGAAAACGGGATTCTGCCGTCATCCCAAACCGCTCTCATCTTTTCATCGGCCCAGGCTGCATTGGCCAGAATGGTAGGCTGGTTGCCCATGCGGTAAAATTCCATCAGGTCAATTTCTCCGCCGGCTGGCCACTCTCTGGAAATCCCCAGCGTCCAGATGGCGGGCCACATGCCCATCGCGGTGTCTATGCGTGCCCTCACTTCAAAAACCCCGTACTGAAACGACTTCTTGCCTAGGGTTTGAAGGCTGGCCGAGGTGTACTCCGCAAACTCCCGGTGGTGCCGCCAGTCCTGATGAGTCGCCTCAAAGCCCGGGTTCTGTAGCTTTTCGCGTTTGCCTTCAATCACCAAAACTCCCCTGGAACAGATGGCATTCTGTGGCTGGTACCACTGGAGCTCCCTGTTGCGCACAAACCCGAATTCATAGCCCCAGTGAGTGCTATCAGGCTTTCCGTTGGTGTTGAATTCATCATGCCAGACCAATCGGTAGCCTTTTAGTTTGGAGGGCCGAAGGGCAGATGGCTCAAAAGCATACTGCTTCTTACCACACGACCAAAGGCCCGCCACCACCACTACCAGAAACCACCAACCCGTTTTCATCTTTGGTTAAGTTAGGTCTGTCTTAAAGCAATCCTCTAAGCCTTTCGGCGGCGCTCTCCGGGGTGATGTCGCGCTGGGGGTCGGCCATGAGTTCGTAGCCGACCATGAACTTCTTCACCGTGGCCGATCTCAGCAGCGGCGGGTAGAAGTGCATGTGCAGGTGCCAACCGGGATAGTCCTTGTCGTCGGTGGGCGCCTGGTGGATGCCGGCCGAGTACGGGAAGGAGGTGTTGAACAATTTGTCGTACACCGAGGAAAGCTGCTTCATGATCTCGGCGTAGCCGAATTTCTCTTCTTCTGTGATCTGGCCCAGGTGCCCGAAATGCCGGCGCGGGATGAGGATGGTCTCAAACGGCCATACGGCCCAGAACGGTACCAGCGCCACGAAGTGTTCGTTTTCCACCACAATCCTGGTTTTTTCCTCTAGTTCTATGGCCAGGTAGTCAGAGAGCAGACTGCGGCTGTTTTGTTGGAAATAAGCTTCCTGCTGCTCGGTTTCTTTGGCAGGTTCGCCGGGCACCGAGCTCTGGGCCCAAATCTGGCCGTGCGGGTGCGGGTTGCTGCTGCCCATCACCGAGCCTTTGTTCTCGAAGATCTGCACATAGCTGATCTCCTCCATCGCGCCGAGCTCCTGGTATTGTTCCTGCCACAGGTCCACCACCTTCTTGATCTCGGTGGTTTCCATGTCAGACAATGTAAGGTCGTGGCGGGGCGAGAAGCAGATCACCTTGCAGATGCCACGCTCGCTCTCGGCGCGCAGCATCCCGTTAGTTATACTACCCGAGGGGCTTTCGGCCTGCAGGGCGGCGAAGTCGTTGGTGAAGACGAAGGTGGAGGGGTAGTCGGGGTTCGTCTCGCCGTTGGCGCGCACGTTGCCCGGGCACAGGTAGCAGGAAGGGTCATACTGCGGACGGGTGTCCTGCTCGGCGGTTTCCTGCTGTCCCTGCCAGGGGCGCTTGGAGCGGTGCGGCGAGACCAGCACCCACTCGCCCAGCAGGGGGTTGAAGCGGCGGTGCGAGTGCTCCGTGATATCGAAGGATATATTTGAATTGGAGTGATTCATAAAAGAAGATTTCGGTTTCAGGCTCTTTTCAGGAAAAAAGGCTCTAAACTAGCGGGTCCACTCAGATTCATTGTAGGAGGGCTCGGGTTTAGCGGTTTGCAGCAGGCCGGTTCCGTCCACGATGCGGGCGATGTAGACCGGCAGCTCCTGACCAAACCTTTTCAAGTAAGCACCTTCCATGGTTCTGGTAAACTCTTCCAGTTTTTCCAGCCGCACCAGGTTGATGGTGCAGCCCCCGAAGCCGCCGCCCATCATGCGGGCACCCAACGCGAGCCCTGATTCCTTTGCTTTCTCGGCCAGAAAATCCAGCTCAGGGCAGCTTACCTCGTAGTCGTGCTGCAGCCCTTGGTGCGAGGCGAACATCTTCAGCCCGAACGCCTCCAGGTCGCCGCGCTTCAGGTCAAGGCAGCCTTCCTCCACCCGCAGGTTCTCCTGCACCACGTAGGTGCAACGGCGGTATGCCACGGGATTAAACTCAGCCTGGTGCTGCGCCAGCATTTCTAAGGAAACATCACGCAGGCTGTTTACTTCTGGGTAGTGTTTCTGTAGGATTGCCACGCCAGTCTCGCACTCCTGGCGGCGGGTGTTGTACTCACTGGAGGCCAATGAGTGCTTCACCCGCGTGTCGCAGAGCACGAGGCGGTATTCGCGCATATCGAAAGGAAAGTATTGGTACTCTAAAGAGCGGCAGTCCAGCCTCACCACGTGGTTGCGCTTGCCGAACATGCTGGCGAACTGGTCCATGATGCCGCATAATACACCGGCGTACTCGTGCTCGGCCTTCTGCGCCATCTTCACCAGATCCATTTTCCCCACTTCGAACTGGAAGAGATGATTGAGCGCATAGGCTAGGCCGCACTCCACCGCCGCCGAGGAGGAAAGACCCGCCCCCATGGGGATGTTGCCCCCGAACACTAAGTCAAAGCCTGGCACCTGAAACCCGGCTTTCTGGAACTGCGCCACCACGCCGAGCAGGTAATTGGCCCACACCTTCTCAGAGGGCTCTACCTGTTCCAGGGGGAAGGAGCCTTTCTCGTTCAGGTCAAAGGAGTAGGCCCGCATTGATGCCGTCCCGTTCGGGGCGATGGCGAAGTAGATCTCTTTGTCAATGGCGGCGGGTAATACGAACCCTTCATTGTAGTCGGTGTGCTCGCCGATGAGATTCACCCGGCCTGCCGAGCGGATAACGATCGGCTTCTGGTTGTAGAGTTTCTGAAAGGTGGTGATGATGTCTTGAACCATGGTTGTACTTCTGTAAACTTGTGATATTAGGCTTTGCCTGAGGACTGTAAGCTTTTATTTTCTTTTCTGATAGGCCTTATTCAAACCGAACTGTTTTTGCCTCTCCTTTTCTAAAAAAAACCGTAAACGATTTCCCGTTGGCCATCGGGCTGATTTTCTTCACCGGCACCAACTCCTCCTCGGTCCATTTCTCGCCCGATTTCTTCCAAAGCATCAGGGTGGCATAAACATTGGACTTTTGCCCGGGCCGGAACTGACCAGAAGCGTTGATGACGGTGCTTTCCTTGCTTTCCGGATGAAGGTCGGTGGCGTTAATCGGTTCCAGATGGTCCCATCCGCTGAGGGAAACCATGGCCAGTTGGTATTCGCCGTTGTCAATGATCTGCACGGCATGGCCTTTTACTTTTCTTGCCTCCCTCCTGATGGCGGTTTTCAACTGCGGCAATGCGTAATGCCCCAGACGTAATTGGCAAGCCTCTGTGCTGGTGTTCAAGTCAATTCGTAAGATGCCGTTGGGCAGAGGAATGTCCGCCAGGCGCAGGTTGATTTTGTCGTTGGTTTCCAGCACCGCATCGCGATAATAGATGCCGTTCTCAAACTTCTTGAAGGTGAAAAGCCGAAGGGCTTCCCACTGGTTCTTTTGATTTTTGATCACGTAGTTCATGGCCACCTCACCGTTAGGGCCATCGGCTTGCCAAGGGAAAGCGCTGTTGTAGGAGAGCCGGTTATAGTTCTCGGTGGACCGGAACAACTGCCAGTCTTTCGCGACCGTTTCATGGCACCAGGCCCGCACCTCGGCGGCGCCGATGTTGGGGTAGTCCGTGATGAGGATCTTGGAACCTTCCTGAAACTTGTTGTACACCTTGCCTTTAGCTAATTCTTTCTCCCAGGCTCCTTCGTTCTCTACGGCGGTCCAGAACGGGTTGCCCTCAGGCACCAGCAAACCTAGGAAAGCCTTGCCCATCCAGAATGCGCTGGCGCGGGCACTGTAGATCTGCACGGCCGGTTCAAAGGCGCCGTAAAAACCCAGCGTGGGAATGTGATCTGCGGCCAGGAACTCTGGGTGTTGCAGGAACTGAAGCATGGTTCCGGAGGCGATTCTGCGCATCCAGCCGCAGTCTGTGCCTGGTTTCTGGGATAGGCCCATGAGCGGAAACGGCACCACCGCGGCAAAGCGGTAGGCGATGCTACGGCCCCACATGATCATCTTGCCATCGCGGCTGAACAAGTACGGGTAGTTGTCGTGGAGGTCGTTGAAGTTGGCATGGAACTTGGCGGCATACGCCGGATAGTGCTTCTTCCCGAAGAACTCAGACCACAGCGGTCCATACATCTGGAAAGCCCACATGCTGTAGTAATCATAGGCGGGGCTGTCATTGTACCAGCCTTGGCCGCGGTACTGCTCCAGTGACTTATCCAGGTACTCCAGCATCAGCTTATCGTTGACCTGATAGCCTTGCTCTTTGAAGAAACTCAGCACGAAAATGTTGAAGAAGCGCCAGTTAGACCCAATGGTAGGGCCATCGCCGTAGCTGAGCATGGTCATGGACAGGGTTTCTTTCTGAGCGGCGGTAAGCGGTTTCCAGAGGACATCTGGCGCATAGAAAAGCGACACGGCCAATCCGCCGAACTCCACCAGAATCTGGCTAGGTCCGCCATTACTGGCGCGGGGCTTCACGTAGGTTGGGCTGCTGGGCTCGGTTAGTTTCACCAGTTGCCGGCGATAATAATCGGCGACCTTGATGCCGTTGATTTCCAGGTTGGGGTTTTCTTTGAGCAAGGGCACCGCCACAAATAGGGTACGGCACAGGCCCTCCAGCATCTCGGTGGGAGTGTGCACGCCATCACGCGGGTAGCTTTTGCCCGGCTGCTTGGGAAATACCATGGGGTCCTCTACCGTCTTCACGTACTGGAAAGCACCTTCTAACAAGTAATGGGCCGCATCAAGCCAGTGCTTCCGGGTCATGCCCGTGTGCGGGCTCACCTTAAAATCAGGGTTCACCATCTGAAAGGTTTTCTGACCGACTCCTATGCTTAGGTTGTTTGTCTCTGTTTGCGCCCACAAAAAGGTACTTGAAAACAGGGAAACCAACAGGAGCAGAACACTTACACGATGCCGCATAGAATAAGAAACGTTAAAATCTTGTAGAGCACTAGATGAATCAGACGCATCAGAAAACAACTCCTGCAAAGCTGCTTTAGGGCTGATTTCAGGAAACCAGGGCAAAAGCCTTTTACCCGGGTTTAGATTAGTCAAGCAAACGGTACATCTCAGAGGCCGCCAGCAGAAACGCCCCTACCCCAAACCCAGTGGTAGAGTTGACGTCTACCACCTGCCCCGGAATGGCCCGCTCCCCGATAGGCTGTACATAGCCAAGCTTGCCGTTGGGTTGAAGGGCGGTGTTGGTCAGGTAGTGGTAGCCTTTGGCCGCCACGGGCAGGTATTCCTTTTTGTCAAGCAGCCCGTTGTTGATACCCCACAGAAAGCCGTAGGTAAAGAAGGCGGTGCCGCTGGTCTCAGGGCCTGGCGCGTGGGCCGGATCCAGGATGCTTCTGGTCCAGTAGCCTTCGGCTTGTTGTGAGCGGGCGATGGCGCTGGCCATGTCTTTGAAGCGCTGCTCGTACTCTTTGCGGTGCGGGTCTTTTTTGGGCAGATCCTGCAACACCTTGGCTAAACCAGCAAATACCCACCCATCGCCGCGCGCCCAGAAATCCTTTTTGCCGTTGGCGCTTTTGTGTTTGGGGTACACGTATTTGGCATCGCGATAATAGAGTTTTTCCTCTGCGTCATACATGATGGAATTGGCATAGCTCAGGTACTCGTGCAGTTTCTCCAGGTACTGTTTGTTTCCGGTGACCTTATACAGTTTTGTCATGACGGGCATCACCATGTAAAGGCCATCGGCCCACCACCAGTAATCGTTTTTGGGCGTGCTCATCTGGTACTCCATCACCTCACGGGCGCGGGCTATCTTTTTATCGTCCTTGGCACCGTCCAGGCAGTACAGGTCAATGTAGGTCTGGAAACAGATCTGCCAGTCGCCAAACAGCACGTAGTCGTCTTTCTCGCCATACGAATACTTCCAGGCCGACTTGTCTGTGGACTTGGCACCCATCCACTGGTTTTTCTCGGCCCAGGCCTCTGAATACTGGCGGTATGTTTCGTCTTTGGTGATTTTGTAGGCTTCCATGTTGCCCGTGTGGTAGGCGGCTACATCCCAGAAAGCCCAACCGGGCGTGGGGTTGGTGGTTTGCCAGTAAGCATTGGCTTTGTTCAACTGGTCCAGCACTTCTTTTTTGGAGGCCGGCAGCAAGGGATGCTTGGGCTTGGCAAGAGCAGTTGTCGCCCAGGTGCCGAGCAGCAGCAGGAGGAAGGTACAATAGGCTTTCTTCTGAATCATGTTTACTTCAATGCGGGGAAACCCCGGTTTATAGGTTCTTTTTAGAAAACAGGCTAATAACAGCTTTTAAAAGGTAGGTTTCCATTCCACCACCTGGATGGGCTGCGGCGGGATAGTAGCCCTACCTTCGCCGTCTACCTGCTCCACTTTCTGCACAAACAGGTTCAAGACTTGTTTCTCCTTCCAAAGCTCGGTGTCATAGGTGGGCTCCCAGGAACCCAGCGATTCCCGCGTCAGATCCAGAAGGGTCCATTTAGGGTCTGATAATTTATTTATGATCAACGCCGATGCCTTGCTGCCCCGCTCCTCGTCCCGGAAGATCATCAGCACCGAGGCATTGGCTCCAGCATTTTTCACCATGATCTGCGGACGGGCAATGGGGATGCGTTTGGTCCCTACCCCACTTAAGCTGAAAGGCGTCTTACGAAAGGCCAAGGACAGGGATTTCCAGCCTTTGCCGTCATGGTGCACCAAGTGGTACTGCGGAACGGTAGAGCCCGCTTCCCGCCAGTACGTGGCGATGAAAGGATTCCCTTGCTCATCGGCGGCCATGGACGTCTGGTTGATCAGCTCGCTGTTCTGCGGAATGGTCAGGGCTTTCTCGCCGGTGGCTTCGGTGATGGGCAGGGCATACTTTTCACCGGTAGATTTCTCCCACGTCTTGCCGCCGTCCAGTGATCGGGCGTAGCCCAGGTCATGGTTACTGGCTACATCGGGGCTCTCGCGCCACACCCAGGATATATGGATAGTGCCTTTCTTGTCTAAGTAAGCTTGCCAATAGGCATTGCGCTTGCCTTCCCCGTTGATGAGGTTGCTGTGCAGTTGCGACCATTGCTGAGTTTTGGTGTCATAGCTGTTGATGACCAGGTTGCCCTGACCCGAGCCGCCATCACGGTAAAAGAACATGAGGTTACCGTTGGGCAGCCGGTAGAATTCGGGGTAAGAAACCACCTTTTCCCGCTGGCCGGTCATAGGCATCTTGTCGGTCATCTGCAAGGAGCCGGGGCTCACGCTGCGGGCGTAGTTCAAGGGGTTATTGTGGTGATCCCAGGAAAGATGCAGGAAACCGTTGCCGTCTACCATAATACTGATGGTGTTGTGGGCATCGGCGGCGTTGCCCGTAAAATTGGTTTTCTGGATTTCCCAGGCAGTTGCCCCGCTTTTGCGCTTGGCTAGCATCACCGCACGGTCGGCGGCATACCAGGCGGTGTATTGAATCCCTTTATAAGTTACCAGCGAATTCTTCCGGAAGGCCACCACGTTCACTGAGTTATTCGCCCAGCCGTCGGCAACGTGGGTAATGGTGGGTTCAGAAGCCGAAGAAGCACCTCCGGTTCTGGAAGTGCTACAGGAAAGGGCACTCAGCGTAACAGCGAAGGCGAGGAGGCCATACGCTATTTTGCTGCATGTACGTGGAGGATAAATCATGTTTCGCTGATAACTAAAATCAAGGGTTGCACTTGCCTGCGCATGCCGGCAAGTCACCTCAAGGCGGCCTTGTCTTTTCTGGTGGATGCTTTCGTTTCTTTGCCTTTTTTGTCAAACACGCTCAAATCCCAGGAGTCCTGCCACTTCAACACCGGCTTGTCGTCTTCAAACAGAAGCGGCAACCAGACGTAGCGGCCATCAATCGGGTTCTTGGGGCGCCAACGATCGGCCATGAAGACGAAAGCGTCTTTCTTGCCTTGCACCGGCAGAATGTAAGTCCCCTGCGATTCAAAGGTGAGGTTGGCTCCCTCGCCCACGCACGGATTTCCCAAGGCTTTCCAGGGACCCATGATGGACTCTGCCACAAAGGACCGGGCCGCATTAGGGTCCCAGCCGGTGCAGCCGGAGGTAATCATATAGTACTTGCCGTTGCGCTTGCAGATGGCCGGGGCCTCGTTATGCCCGGCGGGCGCCAGCACACTCCACTTCCCGGTAAATGACAGGTAATCATCTGACAGCTCAGAAATGTGCAGGGTCAGGTTCTCCTCTGAGGAATGGATGTGGTAGGCTTTGCCGTCATCGTCCACAAACACGGCCATGTCGCGGGCCATCTGCCCTTGCTGTAAATCGCGGCGGATGAAAAGGCCGTCCTGCACTTCCTTTGTCCATTCCGGGGTCCACCACTTCAAGTTGCTCTCGTCTACCTTTTTGTCTTTCAGGCTGACCGGCACATTCAGGGGCCACACCCCGGCGTTAGGCCGGTAGGATTTCAGGTAAGTGAAAGGCCCGATGGGGCTGTCACTGGTGGCCACGCCGGTTCTGGCAGCCTCATAGCCCTTGCCTTTCAGTTCCAGATGAAACCAAAGCACAAACTTTTTGGTCTTGGCGTTGTACACCACTTTGGGCCGTTCAATGACGCAGCCTTTGATGATATCAGAGGTGGTGTCCTGCTCCTCTACTTTGAGCACAATGCCTTCGTTTTTCCAGGAGGTGAGGTCTTTGGAAGAATAGCAACCCACCCCAAACAAAGTGCTGTTACCCCCGCGCCCTTCGGTTTTATGTTCTCCAAACCAGTAATAGGTGCCCTTGTGGAAAAGGATTCCGCCCCCGTGGGCATTGATGTGCTTGCCATTGGTGTCGGGCCAGAGTTCGCCGGGGTTGATGGAGGCTAGGGCTTCCTGCTTTTTCTGCGCTGGCAGGGAGGTACTCCCCGCCAGCAACAGTAAAAGGAAAAGGCACCCTATCAACCTTCTCATTTCTTAGACAGTTTAGACGTTTCTTTGGTAATAGGCCGGATAACGTAGCTGTACGAGTACTTTTTCTCGGTCAGGCGGTACGGCTCATGCGGCAAACGGCCCCAGCTGTCATCACCACCCAAGCCACGCTGCTTCAAGTCAATGTGCAGGCTCACAAAGTCCTGTTCCTTCAAGTCTACCGGGTGCCGGTTGATCTTCTTAGGCCCTTCATCAATGTCCTCGGCCGTATAGTTCAAAGCGGTGAAGTTGATGGGCTGCAATCCTTCCACCACAATCCCGTTGCCGGCGTTGTTGGTGAGTTCCACCCAGCGCACATCGGTTTTGTTTCCGCTTTCCTGCGGCCGGATATAATACTGGTAGTACTGGTTGGCTACTTTGTCATTGTACAGTCCCACCAGCGAGGAGAACTTACGGTCACTGTAGTTCTCCCAAGGACCACGCCCGTAGTACTGCAGGTTCTCGTATTTGTCATCCAGTTGCATGCGCATCCCGAAGCGGGGTAACTCAGGCATTTCAATTCCGGTCATGTCTATGGAGGCGGTCACCTGCACGGCCCCGTCGTTCTGGATGAGGTAATCTACCGTGTACGGAATCTGTTTGCCGGTAAGCGCATAGGTTACTTTTATGGGTTGACCTTGGGCCATTTTCTTGCCTACCTCCACTTTCACCAATTTCAGTTCCTGGTGGGCGTTGCGCCAAGGAGCCAGTTTCTCCGGCATGTTGTTCCCGAAGTCATTGTCAGTGGCAGCGCGCCAGAAGTACGGTTCTGGGAACTGCTCCAGCGTTTTCTGGCCGTTTTTGCCAAATGAGGTCAATTTCCCGGTCTTCAGGTCAAACTCACCCGACACATTGCCCGAGTTGAAGTTCAGTTTGTCTTTCTTGGTTTTGATCTTGAGTTTCCCCTCAGGCGTTACCTTGGTGAAGTAGGCGTTCTCATTGACCGCGAACTGGTCACGCGCCACCTCATGGCCGGCCGGCACAAACGCGCTGGCGTTTTTGGTGTACGCAAACACGTTCACGAAATACTCATCGCCGGGTTGGGCGGTGTACGCAGGCAACGGCAGGGTCACCTCTTTCTGTTGCAGCGGAGCGGCCGTGACAGCGAAATCGCCTTCTTTCTGCACTACTCCGTTTTTGATCAACTGCCACTTAAAGGCGATCTGGTTCAGGTCGGTGAAGCCGTATTGGTTTGTGACATTGATAATTCCTTTGGCCGCGTCTTTGGCCTTGAACTGCACGCCGGAGTACACTTTCTTCACCTCGTTTAAACCTGGCTTTGGCGTTCTGTTCGCCGAAACCAAGCCGTTGGCGCAGAAGTTTTCATCGTTGTACAGGTGGTCGCTGCCCAGGTCGCCGCCGTAGGCCCAGAAGGTTTCTCCTTTGTCGTTTTTGGTCTTGATGCCTTGGTCCACCCAGTCCCAGATGAAACCGCCCTGCATGTGCTTGCTGCTGTTGATGATGTCCCAGTATTCCTGAAAGTTCCCGTTGCTGTTGCCCATGGCGTGCGAGTACTCACACATGATATACGGATGCTCTTTTTTGGCCGCCGCGTACGACTTCATGTCTTTGATGCCCGGGTACATAGGTCCCACAATGTCGGTGTTCCAGTCTTCGCCGGCTTGTTCAAACATCACCAAACGGGAGTTGTCGCGGCTCTTGATCCACTTGTAGGCGTCATGGAAAACCTGGCCATTTCCGCACTCGTTACCCATGCTCCAGATGATCACGGAGGCGTGGTTTTTGTCGCGTTCCAGTAAGCGTTCGATGCGGTCCATATGCGCGGGGGCCCACTCCGGCAGGTAGGCCGGGTGCTTGCTTTTGTCAAAATTGCCTTGCCACTCGGCACCCATGCCGTGGGTTTCTATATTGGCTTCGTCTACCAGGTACAGGCCATACTCATCGCAGAGTTTGTACCAAAGGGAGGTATTGGGGTAATGGCTGGTGCGCACGGCGTTGATGTTGTACAGCTTCATCAGCTCAATGTCTTTGATCATGGACTCCCGGGTCACCGCACGCCCGTGCACATCATCATGCTCGTGGCGGTTCACGCCTTTGATCAGAATCGGCACGCCGTTCACCAGCATCTGGGAGTTTTTCAGCTCCACTTTCCGGAAACCTACTTTGCTGCCGGTCACGCCAATGGTTTTGCCGTTGGCGTCTTTGAGGGTGATCACGGCATCATACAGGTTAGGATGCTCGGCGTTCCAGGTAAGCACGTTGTTGATAGTGCCATTGAATTTAAGTTGCAGCTTGCCAGTACCTTTGGTGCTGATGCTCTTCTCTTGGGAGAACGTTTTGGCGTTGTTTTTGTCAAACAGCTCCAAAAGCACGGTGGCTTTTTCAATGGTTTTGCCGGAGAACTTGCGCAGGTCTACCTCGGCGGAGAACAACCCGTTTTTGTAGGTGTTGTCCAGATCAGGTTTCAGGAAAAAATCCCATACGGTCACTTTTGGCAGGGCTTGCAAGTACACATCCCGCTCCAGGCCGCTCAAGCGCCAGAAATCCTGGTCTTCCAGGTAGCTGCCATCATGCCAACGGAACACCTGCACCGCCAACTGGTTTTCGCCCGGCTTCAGAAAACGAGTCACGTTAAACTCGGCCGGCGATTTGGAGGCTTTGGTCATGCCTACTTCCTGCCCGTTCACAAACACCCGTCCGTAGCCAGAGATAGACCCGAAATTCAGCATCACTTCCTGGCCGTTCCAGGCCGCGGGCACGGTGAAACTGCGGCGGTACGTGCCTACCGGGTTGTACACTTGGTCAATGTAAGGCGGTTTGGGCGGGAAAGGATACTTTACATTGGTATAGATAGGAATATCATGGCCCTGCAGCTCCCAGTTAGAAGGCACGGTGATATTGGTCCATTTGCTGTCATCGAACCCGGGCTTGTAGAAGTCCTGCGGGCGCTCACCCACCGATTTCACGAGGGAAAACTTCCAGGTTCCGTTGAGCGACTGGTGATAGGGGGACGTACTGTAATCGTTTTTACGGGCTTCCGCGGCAGTGGCGTAGAGCATGAAGTCCACGCGGGGCTTCTCTTTGTTGCGCTCGTACACCTTGGGGTTTTCCCATTCATTGACCCCTTGGCGTGCCATCACCAACTGTGACAGGAAGAAGCAACATAGGGTGAGTAACTTTCGCGTGCGTATCATGTAAACTTTAAAATATTTTGTAAAAAGATGCTTCAATCTAAGGATTTCTCCTTGGTATAGAGCCCCAACCGGTGCCGAATGGACAGATTTCCCGGGCTTTATTTCAGAGGTATTTTTATCTAACCGATGCTGAACTGGCTCCGGCTGACATTCCGTTTTGGGCCTGTTTTACCGAAAGCTCCAAAGTTTGGGGAGCCAAGCCAGGCGACTGGATGGTCACTTTGACTTTGCCGGGTTTCTGCGTGGCTTGAACATAAGCTAACAGCTTGCCGTGCAAGACTTTCCGTTTCTCAGATTTGTAGTTCTCGTGGGCGGTATGGCTTCCGTTCTCCATGCCTATGAGTTGGGCGGGTCCTTCTACCGTGACCGTCATCTCATTATCAGCACCGTACACCAGGTTGCCGTTTTTGTCTACCACGTTGATCTCTACATGCGCCACTCCTTTTCCGGCCAGGGTTTTCTTATCCACTTTGGCCTGGATGGCGACCGGGGCCGAGGCAGTGACCAGCCTATGGCGGCTTACCTCTTTTCCGTTTTTATAGGCTTTGGCCATCAACTCGCCGGGGGCATAGACTATGTCCCAATAGAGCGCACGTGAGTTCGATTGAGCCAGGGACTTTCTGCCCAGTGATTTGCCGTTCAAAAAGAGTTCTGCTTCTTCGGCGTTAGTGAAGCCGCTCACCCGCACGCTGTCGTTGGCATTCCAATTCCAGTTGGGGTCTGCCCTTCTGTGGCTCCAGATGCTTTTGTCCTCGGTTTTGGGCACAGCCGAGGTGCCGATGTACACCATGGGTTTGTCTGACCACAGGCTTTGCCGGAAGAAATACTCGGGCTTTTTGAACCCGGCCAAATCCAGCAGACCGGCGCCGTTGCTGCGGCTGGGCCATTTGCCGGCTTCGCCCATGTAGTCGATGCCGGTCCAGAGATACTGCGCCGAGATGTATTCATTGGTGTCCACAGCGGCCCAGGCATTCAGGCGCATGCCGTTCTCGCTGCCGTAGATGATGCGCTCCGGGTATTTGGCGTGGTCCTCGGGGTAACGGTGCTCCTGGTAGTTGTAGCCTACTATATCCAGCACTTTTGGGTAATCGGTGTAATTAGACATCACCACGCCGGCCAAGGCAGCCGTGATAGGCCGGGAAGTATCATATTTCTTTGCTACCTCTACCAAGTGCCGGGACAACTCACTCAAACGGCTGGCAGGCGGGTTGTTGGGTTGGTAGCCCTTGCCGTAAATCTGCGGGTTATTGCCCGTGTTGAGCACCTCATGGGAATATGGGTCATTGGGGTAATCAATTTCGTTGCCGATGCTCCACATGATGATGGAAGGGCGGTTCCGGTTGCGCAGGATCATATCGGCTAAGTCTCTATCGGCCCATTCCTTGAAGTGCTCGTGATACCCGTCTTTGCCCGGAGTGCCCACATTCCAGCCAGCAATCCACTTGTTTTTACCGGTTTCCCATTCGTCAAATGCCTCGTCCTGCACCAAGAAGCCCAGTTTATCGCAGAGTTCATAGATGTAATCGGCGTGCGGGTTGTGGCTCAGGCGCAGGGAATTAACGCCACCTTCTTTCAGGGTAATCAGCCTTCTTTCCCACACTTCCTCAGGCACGGCGGTTCCCAGGGCCCCGGCATCGTCATGGATACAGACGCCTTTCAGTTTCATGCTTTTTCCGTTCAGAGAGAACCCCTTGTTCGCATCAAAAACGAAGCTCCTGAAACCCACGGATTCTGTTACTTCATCGGTTTTCTTTCCGTTCACCAGCAAGGAGACCTTTAACTGATACAACGCAGGCTGCTCCACCGACCATAGCTTGGGGTTCTTCACCTCAAAGGACAAAGCAGCTTCTCCTTCCTTTCCTTGGGTAACATTCACTTGCTTCTGGGCCTGATTCACCAGCTTTCCTTGGCCATCCAACAACTCTGCTTTCACCTGCACCTCCGCTGCTTTCTGGGAAGCATTGGTCACCGAAACTTTCACGTTGGACAGAGCCCTAGAGGCGGAAACCTCCGGTGTGGTAAAGGCGACTCCCCATAAACTAACGTGCACAGGCTCCACCGCCACCAAGTACACGTTCCGGTTAATCCCAGAGCCGGTATACCACCTAGAATCAGCAAACTGGCTATGGTCTACTTTCACCGCCACCACGTTATTGCCGGTCTTGTTCAGGTGTTTGGTGATTTCATATTGGAAAGGTGTGAACCCATTGGGCCGTTTACCTAAGGAATGTCCATTAATCCAGACTTCGCTGTTTTTGTAGACTCCGTCAAAGTAGAGGAACAGCTGTTTATTCTGTTGGGCTGGGGCTACTTTGAAGGTCTTGCGGTACCAGCCGATGCCGCCCGGCAGATAGCCGGTGGCACTCGCCCACTCCTGGCTGAAAGGGCCTTCAATGCTCCAGTCATGCGGCAGGTCCAGGCTCCGCCAGCTTTGATCAGCGAAGCTGACTTCCTGCCCCTTGGCTACCTCGCCTTTGTGGAATTTCCAATTATCGTTGAAAAGCGACTTGGTGCGGGTTTGCTGCGCCCATCCGCTTTGCGTAGAGCCGATCCACAGGGTGGCTAAGACGATGAGTAAAAGTCTATTTTTCATTTATTTAGGGGGATAGAATGAAGTACCTGTCTTTTGTTCTCTCTTTGGTATAAAAGCCTTCTCTAGGCGAGCTGATTTGGGGTCCTTTTCCTGAAAAGAGCCCCAAAACGCTGGTCAGCTTCTAAGGCCGCACATCTGCCACGAAAGTGATGATGGACCGGGGGGCTATGGTAATGGCATCCGTTTTTTCCAGGGTCCTGCCAGGCTTCAGGCTTTCTTTCTCAGAAGTGACATAAGTTTTGAGATTGCCGATGGTGGTTCCCTTCAGGTCCATGTTCATCTGCACCGGCGAAATGCTGGAGTTGACCGCCACAATGATCAGCTTCTTTAGGTCTGCATCTAGGTAAGCCGATGCCAGAAATGCGTCTTGTTTCTGGTCACCCGCTATCTGCAAATCCACGCGTTCGGCCCCGGGTCTGATAAAGCGGCTGTAGTTGCCCAACGCCCACAGCATCTTGCTTTCATAGTAATTGCCGTCGGTTTTGTTTTGGTCTATGTACACCAAGCCGTCTTTGTAGTTATAGGGCGAGATGGCCAGCCACCATTGCCAGGCCGTGGCATTGGCTATCACCAGGTCATTATGAATCACGCGGGCCAGGTAAATGGCTGGGTCAATGCCCAAAGCGCGCTTGTTCCCGTCTATCTCACCGGCGTTATCGCCTAAGATGCAGTATTCAGATTGCCAGAACTCCAAGCCCGGCACCGAGGCCACTTTGCTGGCCAGTTGCTTTCGGCCGGCAACGGCTTGGTCATGAGGGGAAGTGGTGAAGTAGCTGTGTCCGGAGATCACCTTGCTCACATGCGGCAGGTCGGCTACGTAATGCGGAGAGCTTGTAGAGAAAAAAGCATCAATCTGATTTCCTCGGTTTGGTTTGTCGGCTTGCTGGTAGAGGTAATCTATTTTCCCGGCCTCGGCGATGTCTATTTTGGTAGAAAGGTTTTTTCTGGCCAGGGAGGTGTCCAGGGCCCGCACAATGCCCGCCACATCGGCGTTCATGAAGGGGGTTCCCTCCTGTCCGCCATCGCTCCAGTCCCACTGGGGTTCGTTGACTGGGCTGATGTAATTGAAGGTGATGCCGTGTACTCTTTCCACTCCCTGAATCACATCGGCTAAGTAATCAGAAAAAGCTTCATACTTGGCTGGGTCCAGGTTAGGGGTACCGTTAGAAGCGAAAGCTTTTCCGTTGCGGGTTAAATGCACGGCAGGACTGTTGGGGAAGGCCAGGAACTTATGGATGCCTCGGGCTTGAGCGGCTTTCAGGAACCATACCTGCCCGGCTTGGCGCTGCCAGTTGTAGCTGCCATCTGCATCTAAGAACGACTCAGCACGTCGCCACTCATCCTTGATTCCGCTTTGCTCTCCCTGTTGGGTACTGCCGGCTCCTATGTTAAATCGCCACAAGGATAAACCTATTCCTTTAGGTTGCCCATTGGCGTCTACCTCAGAACTGAACAGCAAATCCGCGATGGCATTCTTCTTGTTTTCGGGCCAATTTCCCACAAACTGGCAAGACCAGGCGTCTGACGCCGCGAAGTTGTCTATCCTCTGAAATTTGCGGGAGACATCTACGGTGGCGGTGACTTTCAGGGCTGCAGTGGTGGAAGGGTCACCTCCTCTGTCATCGTTGGAGTTATCCTCAGAACACCCGGTAAGGGGAAGAAGAAGTAAAAGTACTTGGGGGAGGGATAATACTAAACGTTTCTTAACCCAGGGCATCACTCGTTGCATCATACAGTTCCTTTTGGTTTGACCTTGCGCGTAAAAGCTCCCATGGCGCTATTCAAAGGCACCATGGGAGATCCATTACATAAAGGTTAGTAACCTGGGTTTTGCTCTAATTTACCTCCGGTCGCCTGTATCTCAGCTCTTGGGATAGGCAGCCAGTAGTGCTTTGTTTCAAAGCGACGACCTTCCAGAGCTACCTTGCGGGTATAGACAAAGTTGCTTCCTTGCTTGGTGATCTCCATTCCGTAGGCCGGTACGTTTTCAGTTTGTTCGGCTACCAGCCAGCGGCGCACATCATAGAAGCGGTGCTCCTCAAAGGCCAATTCCACCTGCCGTTCGTTCCGGATGCGTTGCCGCATTTCAGCTTGGGAAAGCCCCTGCGGAAGCGCCGGCATGTTGACACTCTGGCGCTGACGGATCATGTTGATGGCTGCGTAGACCGTTGCATCAGGCCCAACCGCTTCGTTTTGGGCCTCAGCATAGTTCAGCAGGATCTCCGCGTAGCGGAAATAAATCCAAGGCTGTCTTCCGGCCACGTTCCAGGGGTTCTGGATAGGGTTGGTATCATCCATGAACTTCCGCAGGTAATAACCGGTCTGGGACGTGTTCCAGTTAGAGGGACCATCCTTGCTGTCTTTCCCGCCAGGCGTAAAGGTCTCTAACATTCTTCCTCTATACTCAGCCCCGTTGTACAGGATGGTGGCATAGAACCGGGGATCTCTGTTTACATAGGGGTTCTGCGGATTATACCCTGAGGTTGGGTCTGAGATGGCTTTCCCCTCGGTAGTTTCATAGGCATCTACCAGGTTCTGCAGAGGCGCATTTCCGCCCCAGCCATCGTACCCGTTTGGTCCGTTGGCAATCTCCAAGGCTGTATGGCGGGAGTTTATATTGTAGTACCGGGCAAAGATGATTTCATCGCTGGTGCCGGCCTCGTTGATGAACATATTGGCGTACTGCGGGTCAATGCTGTACAGATCCAGGTCCATCACTTCTTTGGCGGCCTGTGCTGCCTGCTGCCAGGTAACCGTAGTGCCATTCTGTTTGTACAGCGGGCTGGCGGCATAAAGCATGAGTCTGGACTTAAGCGCTAAAGCAGCACCTTTGGTGGCCCGTCCTTTCTGCCAGCTGTTGCTGTAATCTGCAGGCAAAGCGGCGGCGGCAGCCTCCAACTCTGACGTGGCGTACGCGATTGCTTCCTGAAGCGTAGATCGCTGGAAAAGAGCCGGATCAGTAAAATCTTCTCCTAACTGTGCTACCTTATCTCCCACCAATACTACCTTTCCGTAGTTGCGGATCAGGTCATGGTACCGGAAGGCCCGGATAAACTTCAGCTCCGCCACCAGCAGGTTCTTGTGCGACTGGCTCATGGGGACCTTCTCAATATTAGCCAGGGCATAGTTTACCTCCCGTATGCTGCGGTAACTTCTACCCCACAAAGAAACGGTGATACCGGTATTCTCAGGGGCAAGTTGTCCGCGTTGCACCAGCCAGGTGTTGTCATCGCTGCGGTAGATAGACTCGTCAGTGAGTGAGGACCAGAGGGCATATTCCCAGCCCCTTCCAAAGCCCGGAGGCGCTCCGTCTGCTTCTTTGTCCTGTAGTCTGGCTCCTAAGTAACGGTTGATTACGAAGGACTCGAAGAGCACCGAATCCCCGATGATGGCCTCGTCTGATACCCGGTCAGTAGGCGTCACTTCCAGGAAATCTTCTTTACAAGAGGTAAAGCTCATTGCCAAGCCTAAGGCAACAGCCGTAAATATTTTCAGTTTCATACTATTGCTGGAATTAGAATTTGACATTTACCCCAAGGTTGATGATCCGCTGCTGCGGGTAGAATTGTGCGTTCCCTGAGCTGGTTTCGGGGTCAAAATCCTTCACCTTGGTGAAAGTGGCTAAGTTGAAGGCGTTGGCATACACCCGTACCCCCTCAATCTTGATTTTGGACAGTAAGGTAGAAGGCAGGTTGTACCCTAACTCCACGTTCTTGATCCGAACGAAAGCGGTGTTGTACAGCCAGAAGTCACTTGGGAAAAGTCCGCCACTCACGGCAGAGCCGGTACGGGTGTCTACCCGTGGGTAAGATCCGTTTTGATTGGTTGGGCTCCATCTGTTATCTGCCCAGGTGCTGAAGAAGTTTCCGCTTAACCCCACATCAGGCAACACATACTGTCTTACTTTAGCCTGCCCTTGGAAGAGGACGGAGAAGTCAAACGCTTTGTATTGGGCACCCAGGTTCAAGCCGTAGGTGATTTGCGGGATATTTCCCAGATCGGTTCTTACCTGGTCATCTGCTGAGATCTTGCCATCCTGGTTGTAGTCTTCATAGATCAAATCACCCAGTTTTGCGCCCGATGGATGCGGATAACGGTCCAGATCTTCCTGTGTCCGGTAGATGCCGATGGAGCGGTACAGCAGATAGGTATTCAAAGGACCACCGGTTTGTCTTTGGTGCTCCAAAATGCTAGGGGCTTCGTCTACGAATACGATCTTGTTTTTGGCGTAAGTGATGTTTCCGGAGATGTTGTACTTGAACTCACCGGCGTCTTTATTAAAGCCCAGCGTTGCCTCAATCCCGTTGTTATCTACCCGGCCGATGTTCTCAGAAGGCACCAGCGGATCTGAACCCCAAGGGTTAACGATACCCGTTACGTTAGGCACCGAAGCGTTCCGGTTGGCCAGAATGTCTTTCCGTTTCTGCCGGAAGTAGATGAACTCAAAATCGAAATTGTTCAGGAAAATACCGCTTATCCCGATGTCTGTTTTCTGGGCAACCTCCCAGGTGATGTTCGGGTTGGCCAGTTTTACCAGGTTTAAGCCAGGGTACACTTCATTGCCAATCACATAGCGGTTATCAAAGCTATAGTTGTTCATGAACTGGTTGGAGCCCACGTTGTCGTTCCCCAGCTCACCGTAAGAAGCCCGCAGCTTCAATTCATTCATGAATGGCAGGCTGTTCTTGAACCAACCTTCTTCAGAGATTCTCCAACCCACCGACACACCTGGGAAATAGCCCCAGCGGCTGTCTTTCGGGAAGTTAGCCGAGCCATCGGCCCGCATCTGCAACTCTGCCAGGTATTTCTCTTTGTAGTTATAAGCAATCCGGCCCAAGTAACTTCTTCTGGCAAACACCCAGCTCCAGCCCGCGTTGCTTCTGTCGTTAGGTCCGGTTCCACCTTGTGACAATTCTGGCGTCAGGATGGTGGGGAAGTTTCTTCTTCCGGCCTCTAAATGCTCCAGGCTGTTTTCGCTTTGCTCATAGCCCACGAAGGCGTTGATGCCATGATCGCCAAAATTGCGCTCAAAATTCAACTTGATGTTAGCCGTTAGCAGGTTGGTGTTCTCCTGGATTTGTGACAGGGAAGCTTTGGGCTCTCCCACGGTGATAGGCTTGTAGGTGTCATTGCCTTCATAGGAGTACACCAGGTAAGGCTTCACGAAAGATTTGGTAAAGCTCTGGCCTCTGTCCACAGAGTAGAAACCATCCACGGATAGTCCCTCCAAAAACCCGAAGTCATAGCGGCCTCTCAGGATTCCGTTGAAGATAAGGCGTTGGTTTTTGTTTAAACCGGCGGCATCGGTGACAATCATCACTGGGTTGATTCCGCCTTCTACCCCTTGCGAAGGCAGACCATTAGGATAGCGGGCCGGGATGAATGGATACGCGCGGTAGGTCTGCCAGAAGATTCCGCCGGCACCGTGCTGCGGGAACTGTCTGTCTTCCTGCCGGCCAGCCAGGGTCAAGCCTACACTGAACCGATCGGTGATGTTCGCATCCAGGTTGGTTCTGAAGTTGTACTGGTTGTATTTGGTGGCGCCTTGCTTATAAAGCGCATCCTGGTACAGGGTACCCAAAGAAGCGAAGTACTTCACGTTCTCAGTTCCTCCGTTTACGGAAAGGTTCTGTCTGTTTTGCAGCGCATAAGGATCTAGTACTTCATCTAGCCAGTTGGTGTTTGGGTAGTTCAACGGGTCTGAACCGTTCCGGAAAAGCTCAATCTCTTCAGGGGTGTAGCGTTGGTTTAACCCACCGGCTGTGTTGTTGTAGTAGTCAATCTCGTTCAGGATGGTGGCGTAGGTTGCCGCATCCGCGAACTTGGGCAGTCTGGTTGGGGAAGAGAATCCCTGGTTAAAGCTATAGGAAACAGTTGGCTTACCGGTGGTTCCTCTTTTGGTAGTCACCAGGATCACGCCGTTTGCGGCCCGGTTTCCGTAAACTGCCGCCGAAGCGTCTTTCAAAACCGTGATGCTTTCAATGTCATTAGGATCTAAGCGGTCTAAGCCGCCAATCTGGCCGGGAACTCCGTCCACTACTACCAGTACATCGTTGTTACCAGTGGTAGCCAGGCCCCTTACCCTTACTTCGGCTCCGTCGTAGCCAGGCTCACCGCCCCGGTTGTTGATCACCACCCCAGAGACACGGCCAGCCAGTGCGTTAGAGACGTTTGGCTGAGGGCTCTTGTTGATGGCGGCTCCTCCTACTTCAGAAATGGAACCGGTCACGGTGGCTTTCTTCTGCGTGCCATACCCTACCACTACTACCTCGTCCAAGGCTTTCGCATCGGTACTCAGGGAGACATCAATGGTGGTGCGGTTGTTGATGGCTACCTCTTGCGTCTGGTAGCTGATGAAGGAGAAAACAAGCGTTCCCTCGCCCGAAGGAGTTTGGATGGTGTACGTTCCGTCCGCACTGGTGGGGGCAGCAGTAGAAGTTCCCTTCAGCAATACGGTCACCCCCGGCATGCCTGTACCAGTCTCATCGGTTACTTTACCTTTCACTGTATGACCTTGCGCCAAGGCCACCGCAACCTGAAAGAGCAGTAGAGGTAGCACCAAGAGGTACCTCTTTGTTTTGAGTAATGTGTGTTGCATTTGGAAGAATGGGTTAGTTTGACAATTCCTTAAGCGGGATTTTAGAACGGCAGACCTGAGTGATGATAGCACCTTCTCACCCGTTGGGCAGTGCACCTACTCGCTTGCTTTTCTATGTCAAAGGAACAGCATCCTTCCTCATTTGAGAGGTGACAAACTGTTATTTAAACAGGGGTATATGTGTATTTTTATTAAAAACACCCTGTTAATCAGGAGATATCTGCTGTTTTTACAAATTCAGAAGGGGTACATCCAAATTCCTTGGAGAAGCACTGTCTGAAGTACTTATCATCATTGAAGCCCACCTGACTGGCCACTTCAAACACTTTGTACTTGCCTGTTCTCAGCAGCCTGGCCGACTCCTGCAGCCGCAGGGTGCGCAGGTACTCCACGGGAGAGGCCCCGGTGAGCAGTTTAATTTTCTTATAAGCCAAAGACCGGCTCATGTTCAGGGCCGCCGCCAGGTCATTCACGTTGAATTCAGAATTCTCCAGGTTCTCTTTTAACACCTCATAAATGCGTTTCAGGAATTGCTCATCTACTGAGTTGGATTCCGCTACGACCTGCTGGGGTTGAGGCGTGTTGATGTTGAAAAGATTGAGGTAAAATTTCTTGAGCTTCTCCTGAGACTCCAACAGGTTTTTGATCTTGATCTGTAACAGTTCGGGGCTGAAAGGCTTGGTCAGGTAGGCATCGGCTCCGGTGTCCAGCCCTTCTTTGTGGTGGGCAAAAGCAGTGCGTGCCGTCAAAAGCACTACCGGGATATGGCTGGTTCTGATGTTCGCCTTCAACTCGCGGCACAGTTCTATCCCGTCCATGACCGGCATCTTCACGTCGCTGATGATGATGTTAGGATGGTGGGCCAGCGCGAGCTCCAAGCCTTCTTTGCCGTTTGCTGCTTCTATGATGTGGAAATGTTCGCCCAAGTAGTATTTCAGGAGCTTTCTGATGTCTTCCTCATCTTCCACCACCAATATCTTGCGCTGTCCTTTTTTAGGGTGATTTTCCGGAATCAGGCCAAAATCATCTTGCAGGGAAGAGACCTCGGGCTTGGCTTCTGGTAACAAAGGAACGGCTTCTGTACTGACAATAGTAGAAACGTCCACGTGCTCCATTCCCAAAGGAATCTTAAACCCGAAGGTGGCGCCGGCACCTTCCTCGCTCTGTACAAAGATGTCGCCTTTGTGCAGCAACACCAGCCTTTTAGCCAGCGCCAAGCCCAATCCCGAGCTCATGGGGGTGACAGGATCGCCTTGGAAGAACCAGTCAAAGATGTGCTTTTGCTGACTTACAGGCACGCCCCTTCCATTGTCCTTCACCTCCACGGTGGCGAACCCTAAACCTTGAGAAGAGCTTTCTACCGCAAGCGAAACCGTGATGCGGTTACCCTGCCCTAGATACTTGAACGCGTTGGACAGCAGGTTACTTAAGACCATCTCCAACTTTTCCCGGTCAAACCAAACCAGTACCGGAGCCTCGGGCACTTCTAACCGGTAATCAATCTGTTTCTGGGCGGCCAGTTCCTGGAAGGAGATGTAGGTTTCCTTCACAAAACTCACGAGGTCTTCTTCCTGCACTTTCAACACCAAGCTACCCGCTTCCGCTTTCCGGTAATCCAGCAACTTGTTGATCAGGGTCAGGAGCTTATGGGCATTCCGGAAAACCATTTGAAGTTTCTTGCCCGTATCGTTAGAGTTTTCCTTGTTGATCAGGTCTTCCAAGGGGCCCAGCATCAAGGTGAGCGGAGTCCTGAACTCATGTGACACCTCGGTGAAAAAACTCAGTCTTTCCCTGGCGATGCGACGCTCTTTGCGGCTTTGGGCTTTGGCTACCATCAACTTCCGCCGAAGCTTCCGTTGCCGGGCCACAAAATAATACACCGCGAACCCAAGAGCGATGGCGAGGATCAAGTACAGGCAGTAGGCCCAGATGGTTCTCCAGAAAGGCGGCAGCACCACTACTTTCAAGGAAGTAAACTCCTCCTCCCAAGCGTTCTCCTGATTGGAGGCCTTCACCTGAAACGTATACGTACCCGGACTCAGATACCGATACGTAGCCGAGCGCTGCTGCCCCACGTAGTTCCAGTCCTTGTCAAAGCCCTCCAGCTTGTAGGCATAGCTGTTCTTGGCAGGATGCGCATAGTCCAAAGCCCCGAATTCCAGCATGAACACAGATTGGTCGGGCCGCAAAGTAAGGGTTTGGTTTTCCTCAATAAGTTGCCCCTGCTCCTGCGGGTTGTCTGGCTTGTTGAAAAGTTGCAGCCCGGTGATCAGGACCTTGGGGGCAGAAACCGATTCCTTGATCTGGCCCGGGTAAAACAGATTCAACCCTTTGGTGCCCCCAAATCCCAGAAGGCCTTCTTTTTTGTCTACCAGCACAGATCCCGGGTTAAATTTTCCGCTCTGCAGGCCATCGGCTAGGCCGTAGTTGTACAATTTCCCAGATTGGGCGTCTATCTTGGTCAGGCCGCGGTTGGTGCTTACCCAGATATTCCCGATGACGTCCGCCTGGATCGCATAAATAGTGTTATTGGCAAGGCCATCCTTTTCCCGATACTGCTGGATTTTGTTTGTAGCCAGGTTGTACTTAAACAAACCATCTTCCTCGGTACCAATCCAAAGATTTTGCTTTTGGTCTACGAAAAGCGCCAAAACCACCTCACTGGAGGGATTCCGTTCCTTGCCAACCACATAAGAAAACTTCTTGAAGGTGCGCTTCCCAGGGGAATAGCAACTTAGCGCTCCACCGTAGGTACCAATCCATAACCGGCCTTGCTTGTCCTCCGCTAAGGTTCTTACATCATTAGAGGAGATGCCGCTATTACCTGTATTGAAGTTCTTGAACGTTTGGTTTTGCGCGTTGAAGAGACTTAAACCGCCGCCATTGGTGCCTACCCAAAGGTTCTTTCTGGAATCCTCAAACAAGGCGCGCACATCGTTGCCGCTTAAAGAATGGACGTTAGCCGGGTCATGTTGGAAGTTCAGGAAAGAATCGGTTTCTTTTCTGTACAGGAACAAGCCTTTGGAGTAGGAACCGAACCACAGGTTCTGCCTAGAGTCTCTTAAAGCACTGAGAATGGCATCATCGGTTAACCCTTTCCCGGTCTGGGAACTAGTGTAATGACTGAGGACCTTGCCTGTCTTGTCGCTTTTGAAAATCCCGTTGCCATCCGTTCCAAGCCACAGGTTCCCTTCCAGATCGGTACTGATGCCATAGTAGCGAAGCTCCGTTGGAACAGGGGTGCCAAGCTCATTGGGGGAAAGGCGGAATTTGATGAACTTCTCCTTTTTGCTGGCCACCATTTTGATGCCATCGCCATAAGTGCCCACCCATATGTTCTGATCCTTATCTTCAAAAAGGGCTTGCACCGACCGCTGGGTGAGCAGCCGACCGTCTTTCCCCTGCACCTCTGTGAAAAGAACATTCTCCGGACCGTTGTTTCTCAATTGGCGCAGGTCTAACTGGTAAACCCCGCCGTCTTGCAGGCCTACCCACAGCATCCCCTTGCTATCCTCTAACACCGAGAGCACAATGGTGCTGTTCCTGAAGTATTTATTACCGATGAAGGGAGTGATGCTTTTTGTAGCTCTGGAATAAAGGTACAGGCCTTTGGCAGTCCCCAGCCAAACATTACCGGAGCGGTCTTCATAGATACAGGAGACGTTCGCCCTGGATAGACCCTCCGCAACGGGAAGCGAAACTTTGCCCTGAGGAGCGCCCTTTTTTACCTTGTACACGTGCACGCCGCCATCCTGGGTCCCAATCCAGAGCCAGCCTTTGCTGTCTTCGTGCAGGCTGATGATCTTGTCGCTGGATAGCCCAGGCAGCTTTTTACTTGGATAGGCAGTGAATTGGTCTTTCCCTCTATGGTAGAAGGAAACGCCTCCTTTGTAGGATGCCACCCACAGATTCCCCGACCTTGATTCTGCGATGTCACTTATGTCATTGCCCGCGAGGGAACTTTTAGAGCCTGGATTGTAACTATAGTGCAGGAAAGCTTCTCCTTTGTCATTGAAGCGGTTCAACCCATGGCGGGAGGAAACCCAAACGATTCCTTTGGAATCAGTGAATACCTTGCGGATGAAGTTTCCGGTTAAGCTACTGCTTCTGGCGGGGTCATATTTGAAAACCTTGAACGAGTAGCCATCAAAGCGATTCAGGCCGTCTTCGGTGGCAAACCACATCAGGCCCCGTTGGTCCTGGCTGATGCTGGTGACAATGCCCAGGGACAACCCATCCTCTACCCCAAACTGCCGGATGATGTTTCCGGGCTGGTTTGGCAAAAAAGAAGTCAAAGGAAGAGCCATCCCTAGCAACAAGAACAGCAGTAGTGCTCTCAGACCTAAGGACAACCGTTTCTTCTGGCTCCTGACACTATGTTTTATTCTGTTTCTCAATTCAACAACTTCCAACCTTACATTCCTGGAACTACTCCAAAAGCCACTCTCCCAACTTCCTTCTCTTCATCGCTCCTCCATTCTTTGGCATATGGAAGTTTACAAAATAAATCATGCTCTGCAAGCCGCTCCCAGAAGAACAAAGCGAGTTCTTAGAAGGATTTCAGGCCTATTTTCAGGAAAACCGCCTCGAAATAGCTAATAATTTGCGTTCCAATCGCTTTTCACCTCTGATATTTTTCTCCGGAGCAGAAATAAGTCAAGAACTTATTTCAACTCCAGTGCATGGTCTGCCGGCACCGGTTGCCCGCTCCAGGCTTTTACAGCGGTCCAGGGAGCAGCTGGGGAGGACCAGAAGGCGTCTGTCTCTGGCAAGCCTAGGGGCAGGAAAATAGTGGCGCACAAGTAGAGGCTCCCGGTGGTGATGTAGAAGTCTGCCACGTCTGGTTGCTGCCCGTACAACCCGATGTTCAGCCAGCCCTCTTTGGTGAAGGTAGAGGGTGCCTCCATTGTTTTGTTCAGCACCGCGGTTAAGGCACTCCTTACCTGGGCAGGGTTCAGTGATTCTGGTAATTGCTTCCGGTAAGCCATATCGGCGAGGTGATGGAAAGCCCCTCCTCTGTAGGTAATAGACCGCCCGATGACCGGAAAACTGCCGTCGGTATGGATCATGCGTTCCTGAAGCTCGGCGTACCGTTGGTTTATTTTAAGCAGGTTGGGGGCATACCAGTTGTAGCTTTTCTTTTTCTCGTTGACCACCCGCACAATGGTGGCCAAATACGGCTGAATGACATAGCTGTTGTAGTAATCCTGCGCGAAGTTCATCCCATCTGAGTACATGCCATCACCCACATACCAATGGTTAGCAAACTCCCTTACCCCGTACTCAATGCGTACAGGATCATACTCCAAGCCATACTGGCAGAAGAAGGTTTCTATCATGCCGGTGAACAGAACCCAGTTGGAGAAAACCGGCACGGTACCGCGGGTGGTTCTGAAAGCCGTGATCACCTGCTCCTTCACCGGGGCATCCAGGTTCTCCCACAACCAAGGGCAACGCACCAGCCCAAGGGCCAGAAAAGAAGCGTCTACCAGGGGTTGCCCGCCGTTCCATTGCATATAGTCTTTTGCCGCAGGGTTCACGGCGTTGGCTATCCCTTTCAGGGCCCATTGCCGGTACTGGGCTCTGAGCGCCACTTCTTCCTGAGACCCGCCTTCGGTGTTTAACCAGGGACCTATGCCGCTCATGACCCGGCCAAACGCCTCCAGGTACGACACTTTCTCCCTAGAGCTTTTATTGTCGATCTTGTTGGAGAGGGCCACCGGCATTTTCTCCTTTAGCCGATCCTCTGCCAAGTTGGACAGCACCGGCCGCGCGACCCTGTCCAGGTGTTGGAGCCAGACCTTTCTATCGGTGGCTTTCTGGGGCTTTTTCTTCTGCGCCTCGGCAGGCACCACAAGCAGGGAAAGGATTAGACTGGCAAGCGCCAGTAACTTACATTTCATCAACAGAGAACCTTTATATATACGTAATATCTTACCAAGCCGCCCACTAAAAAAGTAGCGGGTGCCCACCCTTGCTTTTCAAGCCAGGCAAGGCACCCGCCCCAGTTTTCGCACATGAAGGACGGTGGGTAGTTCTGCTTTCTCTGGCCAGAACATGGCCTAAAAAGCGCTCTACCACAAAATCATCTCCCTAAGGAACAAAGGCTTTTCCGGCAACTGGGGCAAGGTTATCATTACCTACCTAAAAAGGGCCTGCTGGAAACATGAAGGCATTGCTACAGCATTGCCCTGGTTTGAGTCTGCTCAGAGTCCAGGGGAAGCTCCGCGGAGGCGGACTGGTTTATTTTAGCCCATAAAGCGGCCACCCGGTCTTGGGGCAGCTGAACTTGCTGGGTATTCAACTCCAGCACCTTTTCTCTTGCCTGCGCTATCACCACGGCCATGCCTGGGTGCGCTTCAACAAACTTCTTCCAGAAATCCCGATCAGCATTTGTCTCTTCTAACACCCAGCCCCAAAAGGAACTATCCTCCACAAAATCCTCAGAAGAGTAATGGCTATATTCCTGAAATTGATCCATCACCAAATTTAACGCCTTAGTTCTACTTACCAAGAGCGGCCTTTGGCAATAATTGGACAGCGTTTGGCAACTATTTTCAGAAAAGAGACCAAAAGCCAAGCCTTCTCCTGAAAACAGCCGCTAGTTCGCAGCACACCAGGCTTACCCCAAGTGCAGGTTCTTGACGTTTTTCCGTAGCGCCAGCAAGCCCCGGCTAACGAGTTTATAGACATTGTCAATGCTCATATCCATTGCCGCGGAGATCTCCTGAAAATTGAGGTCTTTGTAAAATTTCAACAGAATCGCTTTTCGCTGATTCACCGGCAACAAAAGCAAGCCCTTCTTGAGGGAGGCTTTCTGCTGCTCCTTGCTTTGGGCTGTGACCAACACGTCCTCCATGGAGGCATTTACCTCAGAACATAACCTGTCTATCTCCTGAAAATCGTCTACGGCCAGCTCTTTTCTTTTCTGCACCTCTTTGTGGATTCTCCGCTTGAGGGAGGCGTACAGGTAAAATCTGACCGAGGAGGGCAATGACAAGTTTTCCCGGTTTTTCCAAAGATCCAGGAACAACCCATGGATGCAATCTTCCAGCAGGGCCTCATCGTCTGAGTACTTACGCCCATAATTATAGATTACCTGGACATAGGTTTGGTAGAGCTGAGCGAAGGCATCACTGTCACCGGCCTGGAAACGTTTCCATAATTCTGTCTCAAAAGCATCTTTCGCCTGAACGGTAACCTGAAGTTGGGGGGAAGAGGTAGAAATCACTTTCATAGGTTTAATTATTCAAGTTTCTGGAAACGTTTCCATAAAGAGCTTAAAAATTAGCAATAGCTTAGTTGGCCATTGCATTTCATGAGCACCTTTGAGGATTTGATATAAAACTAGTTTTCTTTTGTCATTTATGCAATAGGTGTTAAAAAAACATTTATTCTTTTTCAGGTTTTAAATTCGGTGGGTACATCAAAGGGCTTTCACAGACTTCTGTTACTTCCAAGACCTTAGGGAATTGTAGTGATTGCCTTAAGAGAAGTAGTTTCCATAAAGGCAATCGCCTCTGTTTTGGGTCTCTCCTCTAGAGAAGGAGCCCAAAACAGAGGCGATTGCCAAGAGTACTTTCAGGTTTTTACATTACCCTAGCGTAACTAACAATTTAAAAGGAGACTTCCAACGGGGAAGAGATACGTTTGGCAAAATTGGCCAGGTAAGCATCCCATTCCTGCACGGTTTTAAACTGCCCGCTTTTAGCCCAGCCAAACCCCGCGTAATAGAGCACCTTTTCCTCTTTAGGCGAGGCCATGACGTATAAGTGGCTCATGTCTTTTGTTTTCACCCGGTGGTCTTTGAAGGACTGTACCGCCGCTGGGGTCATGACAATTCCCGTACCCAGGTAAGAGTCATCCATGGGCTCCCAGTAGCGGAACCAACCGGCCTCTTTGTTTCCATTCACTTCGCCTTTCTTGTCGTGCAGGGTGATGCCGGCGGTCACGTTAGGTAGTGGCTTGTCGCTCTTCACAGATACCTCAAAGCGAGTCATGTTGCTTCCCAGATCCAGGCTGATGGTCTTTTTCTCGGTGACGGTTTTGCCGTTGGCTTGCCAGGGAGCATAGGTTAGCTCAAACACTGTCCTGATGGGACCATCGGCTATTTTGCGGTAGCTTGTGAAGTTTCTGGAGACATACAGAGAATCGTTTTCCCAGACACCTATTCCACCAATACCCCTGCTAGGCCCCACGTGGTACGGGTCGTAGCCTTCTCCCCTGTCGGTGTGGTAGTAATTGGAATTGGTCTGATAGCCTTTGTACCAGGCATCGATAATTGAGTAATTTACGCGCTTTAACCAGGCATCCATCCCGCTGGTCAGGGTTCCGCCGGCAACGCCCTGCTCTACCATTTGTTGCGCCACGGGCCCGTAGGTCCGGAAGGCAACCCGGTCATTCTCCCAGGTATAGTCATCGGTGCGTTCCGGCACAAAGCGGGAATACGTTCTCACGTCGCTCTTCGGCTGAGAGGCGGCTCCGTTGGAGGTGCCTTGCACATAGAACTTCCGGGTGGCGTTGGCTTTGATATCGGTTTGAAACAGGATTTCATCAATGGTCCCGTCCAGGTTCTGATCCATCGGCTGGCTCACCAGAACTTTCCCAGTTTCGGCGTCCTTGATCAGGAGGTTCTCGGCCCCAAATTGTGTCACCAGAGCCTTCACCCTGGAAACAGGCACCGAGATGGTTTCGGAGGGGCGGTCCAGGTCCAGGCGGTTTTTGACGGTGATGGTATGCGCCCCGGGCATTTTCTGGCAGGACGCCAACAGACCGGTGGCCAGTAACAGCCCGGCCCAGGCGGTTTTCTGTACTTGTAAGGATATGACCATTGTCATCTAAGGTAATGTTTGCTTTGTTTCAGCGGAAAGCTATTGGAAAGAACGCTTCCCTTTCACAAGCTCCCTCGAAATAGTTAAGGTTGTATAGCCTCCTTCGGTTCCTGAAAGAAGCCCTGGGTATTGGTTTGCGCTTAGGCATTAGGGGAATCAAAGCCTGCGTTTTGAGGGTGTTTTGGGGAAAACAGGCCTAAAACGCCCCAGTGCTTGGGTGTCGCTACTCGCCCATCGGTTTCCCGATGGTAGCCAGGATGCCTCCGTCTACGTACAGGATTTGCCCGTTCACGAAGTTACTGGCCTGCGAAGCCAGGAAAACGGTGGCGCCGCCCAATTCATCGGGGTCTCCCCATTTGCCGGCGGGGGTACGGTTCACAATGAACTCATGGAAGGAATGGCCGTCTACCCTGAGGGGTGCTGTCTGCTCTGTGGCAAAGTATCCCGGCCCGATTCCGTTGATTTGTATCCCAAACTTAGCCCACTCGGTGGCCATATTTTTGGTGAGCATCTTCAGGCCTCCTTTGGCGGCGGCATACGCCCCCACGTTCTGACGGCCCAACTCACTCATCATGGAGCAGATGTTAATGATCTTGCCGCTGCGGCGCTCTATCATGCCTTTTACCACTGCCTGCGTCACAATGAAGGGTGAGGTTAAATCCACGGTGATGACTTCCTGCCAATCCTCCAAGCTTATTTCTGCCAGTGGGATGCGTTTAATGATTCCGGCGTTGTTTACCAAAATATCAATCAAACCTACCTCCTGCTCTATCTGGGTGACCAGTGCCCGAACCTGTTCCTGATTTGTGACATCGCACAGATACCCGTGCGCTGAAAGTCCATCGCTCCGATACGTTTGCACCGCCCGGTCTACTTTCTCCTGGGAAGAGTTACCGTTCACCACAATGGTGGCCCCGGCCTGACCTAATGCCCTTGCCATGGCCATGCCCAAACCGTGGGTACCACCCGTAATCCAGGCTACCTTGCCGGTCAAGTCAAATTGCTGTAAAATCATAGAAACTGGCGTTATCTTAGGTCTGTGTTAAGGCAGGCATCCATGTCTGAGTAGTCCAGGTTCTCCCCGGCCATGCCCCAGATGAAGGTGTAATTGGAGGTTCCGGCACCGGAGTGGATAGACCAGGGTGGTGAGATCACAGCTTGGTCATTCTGCATCCAGATATGGCGGGTTTCCTGGGGCTGGCCCATGAAATGGCACACCGACTGCCCTTCAGGGATATCGAAATAGACATAGACTTCCATCCGACGGTCATGGGTGTGCGCTGGCATGGTGTTCCAGACGCTGCCACTTTCCAGTTCGGTCATGCCCATCTGCAATTGGCAGGTTTGGATGACGCCGGCAATCAGTAGCTTGTTGATGGTTCTTTGGTTGGCGGTTTCCTTGGTTCCCAGTTTCACCACTTCGGCGTCTTGCCGGGAGACTTTTTTGGAAGGGTACGTCTGGTGCGCTGGCGCCGAGTTAAGGTAGAACTTGGCGGGCCTCTCTGTCTCTTGACTCTGGAACGTCACCTTCTTCACGCCTTTCCCCAGATACAGGGCCTCCTTGTACTGTAACTCATAAGTAGTCCCGTCGGCCTCCACGGTTCCTGTTCCGCCAATGTTAATGATACCCAGTTCCCTCCTTTCCAGAAAGTACTCTGATTTGAGAGGTTCTATGGTGTCTAGTAAAACCGTCTGGTTCACCGGCATAACGCCCCCGGCGATGTACCGATCATAATGGCTATAGGTCAACTGAAACTTATCTGCCTGAAAAAGATTCTCGATCAGGAAGTTCTGGCGCAGGGCTTGGGTGTCCATGGCTTTGGTTTCAGCAGGACTCACCGCATAGCGCACATCATATTCAATGTTCATAAAGATTTGGTTGAGGGAAACTATGGAAACGTTTACATAAGGAGGCGCTTCTTACGACACGCCTCTTTATGGGGTGTTTTTGGGAAATTGGTTATAAAACGAGTTGGTGGTCTGCAGAAAGCGGCGCGGGGAGGTCTTCCCCATCTTCTGCCCCGGTAGATTTGCGGGTTTTGACCTCTACCGGAGTGGTGAGGGAAATGTAGTTCTCATCATGCTTGATCTTTTTCTGTATCAAATCCATCATCAGCGCGGCTGCCTGCTCCCCTACCAAGTAAGGAAACTGCTCTACGGAGGTAATGGAGGGCTCGATGATCTCAGACCTTGGATCATTTGAATAGCCGGCCACCTTCAGCTGACCCGGAATCTCCACCTTGTGCTTCTTGGCGTACTCCACCACGGCAATGGCCGCCGTGTCATTACAAGCGAAAACGGCATCGGGCAGGGTGGCTGCCGTGAAAAGGATTTCACAGTCAAGCAGGGTGTTTTCCTTGGTCAATTCATGAAAGAACAACAGATTTTTCTCTATTTGGGCGCCAAACTCATTCATGGCGTCTCGGTAACCCGCGAACCGGTCTCGGTAGATGCTGCAACTGAGAGGACCTCCAATATGGGCGATGCGGCGTGCGCCTTTTTCCAGCAGATGCCGCGTGGTCTGGTATCCGCCCTGGTAATCATCGCCCTGGATTTTATGCACCGGATAGTTTAACGGTACCCGGTCAAAGAACAGCAAAGGGGTATTGGCGTTGGTGAAGACATCAAAATGGGAGAAATCCTCGGTATGCAAGGTGGTGGACACAATCAGCCCCTCTACCCGGGCGGCGTACATGGCATTCACCAGTTGTTTCTCCAGTTTCACCGAGTCATTGGACTGGCACACCATGAGGTTATATTCATACTCCTGCAGCTTGTTCTGGATGGCGGTAATCACCGTGGAGATGAAATACATGGAGATCTTGGGCACAATCAGCCCGATGGTGCGGGACCGGTTGTTGCGCAGGCTGGCTGCTACGGCGTTGTGCCGGTAGTTGAGTTTCTCCACCGCTTCCCGTACTCGCTGCTTGGTGCTTTCGCTTTGGTGGGGGTGGTCGTTTAAAGCCCTAGAAACGGAAGAAATAGACATCCCCAGCTCGGCAGCTATATCTTTGATTGTATATTCAGGGCGTTTTTTCATGTAATCTTCTTCAATACGTATATCTCTTTCCGGCACCTTCCCTTTCCCATCGCCAGGAATAAACTTAAAGAAAGCGAGGGACTTCTCCTTGAATTTCCCTCCGGAGATTTCAAACTAGGAGGCCTTTATCCGGTATCTCGCCTTTTTTCCTCTTCTTTCCTTACTAGCACACCTGAAATGAAGTAGAGTGTACCGCGGCCTTATCCCGAAGGTTCTTTTTGGCTTCTTCCTCTATATTTCTTGTGACCTAAGATCAGCCACGTGAATCTTAGTCTGCCCAAGACACCTTTGCCTCTTTTGGATCGGTTTAGGCAAAAGACCCACTTAATAGGATAGCCTTTCGTCCTCCTGTTACTAGAGAGGCAAAGCAGGCAGATTAGACAAAGTACTCTTAAAATTTTACTTCTCCGAACTGGATAGACCTTTAGCAGAACACACCCCTGCTGCTTAAAGGATGATGCAAATGCAACGTATAAAAAAGGAAGAATGCTGGTAAAAGCAGATGCCCCAAAACCTACATAGCAGTGGGGGCAAAAAAGATGCGGCAAAGCAAAGGCCCGCCTAAAACTTGTTTGAGAGAATGTAGAAAGCGGCAGAGAAACTGTCTTCACTTTGGGTGTTTCAGCAGGAAGACTACAGTACTAGGCTACTTACCTCATGGTCACCAGAAATGGCATAATGTCCTGATTGGTAACCAGCAGTACTGTTTCATTTTCTACTTCTGCGACCTGCGTTGCTGGGGTGAAACCCGGGAAAGGACTCAGGTTGGTTATCATCTTTTCAAACTCTCCCACATACCCTTTTTCCAGTTCGGGAAGTTTTGTTTCTTTCCTTTTCAGGACGACTCCCACTATTTCTACTGTGTTAGACAACCTCCTGCTTACATTGACACAGTCGTTGAATAGCGTCTGCTCTTCCGGCTGAAGCGGTTCTCCTTTCTTTTCTCTTGTTTCCAGAAAATACTGACAAAGGTCAAATATCAGTTTGGCAACGACAACGGCAGATTCTAACCGCCAAAACTCCCGCATCCGGTTCGCCTTTGACCCAGTGCCTATCTTGTACTTTTCATTACTGAAGTCAACTCCCACACTACTGAAGACAAATGCGTTGAGAGAGGCATCGGAGAAATTCAGAAGGAAACCCTGCTTCATTTTCAGAAGGCTTTCTAGTTTATGCTTTTCTGAGGCGGTTAAATCTGCCATACTTTTATAGATTTAGGGGGAGATCTACTTGATTTAGGTACGCTACGTTTGGTGCCCGTTTTACAAAAGTGAGCGTTAAACTGGCCTTCTTTTCACCTCCTTACTTTTTTGTTTTGAGCCGGAAAACCGAGATGGAATAAGGCTTCACGCCCACCTCAAAAGAAGGCGCCACCTGTGTAAGTTTGGAGGTCTGCGGAACATACTTTTGCGGCGACTCAAACGAGTTCTCCGCCTGGTAGCTTTCTGAGGATAGCGTCACAACTTCCCCCTCCGGCGACAAGTTGGCCACACCTTCCAGGTTGATATTGGTTTGGTAAGTTTCTGAAGAGCCGTTCACTACCTTTACAATGATGTCGCCGGTTTTCTCGTCTACGCCCGAGATGCTGTAGAACATGTCCGGGGTGGTGTAGCTCATCAGCAACTTATCGTTAAGGTAGCAGTCCACTTTGTTAAGACTTACCTCCAGCCGGATGTCGTACCACTTGCCGGTCTCAATTTTCTCAGGTAGTTTGGTGGAAGAGGATAAATTCGCTACTTCTGTGCCTTCGGTGACCTGTTCAAAAACGGCATATTGGTTCCAGTAAGAGCCTATGTGCGCCCGCATCTGCGTTTTGCCGCCATCTTTCACCGCGAACGGAATGATGAATGCGTTGTAACCGCTGAGTTTGCGGCCTTTCAGTTTGAGGGTGTAGGTGTCATAGGATTTATCTTTGAGCATGGCAAAAAGCTGCGCTCCCTCCGCGGTTTGGCCCATGGCGCCTTCCTTCACGCCCCAGGTGCCCCGCACCTTTTCCCACTCGCCTTCGACTTTGTCAAAATTGCTGCTGTAGACCACGTTTCCCTTCTGGATGACCTGAATGTCTTTGTACTCGGTCTGCGTGTCCCAAGTGCTCAAGCCGATGCCTCCGGCAAATGCCGGCTTGGTTACCTTGGCGGGCTGCACCTGAACCGAGGTAGCCAGGTTCTGGTCGGCGCGGTGTTGGTTCAGCATCTGGATGGCGTAGTAGGAAATCCGCGCGAAACTCTGCGAGTTGTTGAAGTTGATCAGGTTCACCGGCCAGTCCACGTCATTGGTATTGACCAGCAGCGGCGCGTAGCTGGACATGGTCACCAAATCGCCATTGCGCTCCATGGCCAGGATGTACACGGCATCATTGAGCGCTGCGAGCATGTTCCCGCTGCCTACGCCGGCATTGGTGGCATACTCGCCCACGTACAGTTCCCAATCACCCCGTTTGTATTTGTCAAAGTGGTCATAGTTGTTCATGGCCCAGTACGCCGATTTGTAAGCATGTTCATCGGCGATATCCAGCTTCTTCATTCCAGACAAGGTGTGCTGGTTCACATCGGCAATGCCCATGCTGGCGATCACTTTCAGGTCTGGGTACTTGGCTTTGATAGCGTCGTAGAACAGGTTGAACCGGTTGGCGTACCAAGGGCCGTGCTGCTCATTACCTACCTCCACGTACTTCAAAGGGAAAGGTGCTGGGTGTCCGTTAGCGGCTCTTACCTTCCCCCACTTGGAGGTGGCGGGCCCCACAGCATATTCAATGGCGTCCAGCACATCGGCAATGACCTCGGGCACCTGAGCATCGGGCACAAACGTCCCGCTTCTGAACTCACAGGCTACCCCAGCATTGAAGACGTACATGGCATCGGCACCAGTATCTTCGCAGAATTGCAGGAACTCATGGTACCCTAATCCGTCGCTGGACCAGTAGCCCCACGGGCTGAACGTACCCGGCCGTTTCTCCACCGGCCCAATGCTCTCTTTCCAGTTGGGCGCACTTTCTACAGTGATGCCTTCCACAAAGCAACCGCCCGGCCACCGAATGAACGAAGGCTTCAAGTCGGCTAGGTACTGCGCCAGATCGGGCCGCAAGCCGTTCTCCCGGTTCTTGTAGGTTTCAGCGGGGAAAAGCGAAACGAAGTCCAGAAACAATGTTCCAGTACTGCCGAAGCTGATAACGAATTTGGCTTTGGAATCAGCGGCATTCGCTACCAGATCACAGCTTAACTTTTGCCATTCTCCGGCTTTGAGCGGGATTTCAAATACGTGACTGGCCAGGGTTTTCCCGTCTTCGCTCTGAAGCGCCACGGTCAATGGTCCCTTGTATTTTTTCTCAGAGCGGGCGTAGAAATTAAGTTTGTAGGTTTTGCCCTGATCTACTTTAATGCCCCAAAATCCTTCATTGACCAGACTGACTTTATCCGATTTGTCCAGATCAGCAACCGTTACTTTCAAGGAATTGGGCGTAGCCTCGTTCAGAGGCTTTTCCTGAGTTAAGGTAAGCATTACCTTGGCTCCACCACTGGTCTGGCTTGACCAAGCCGGCCAATTTGATTTCAAGGTCCAGGGCATTTTCCAGTCGCTGGCCTGTCCTTTAGGCAGGTTGTAGTGCGGAGCCGAGTTAGGGACCAGGAACCCGTTCTGCAAAGTGGTGCCTTTCGGGATGCGTACTTCCTCAAACCCCCGGTTCTGGATCAGCTCGCCGTACAAACCGCCTTCGCCCCCGTGGCTGATTTCCTCAAAGAAGATCCCGTGCAGCGTAGGCGACACCTTCTTTTCCCGCTTCTGGGCATCAATAGAGATGGTAGCCTGTCTCTGCCCGAAACAGACAGAAAACGAAGCGATCCAAAGAAGAAGCGTTCCAACTCTAGCGTTCATTCGAAAACTGTCTTTTAGAATTCATTCCGGGGAGAGGTGTGGGATTACGGCATATTTTTAGGAAAGGAACCCTAAACCTGACTTGGGAAACTCAAAGTTCCTTTGAGTTTCCCAAGTCAGAATCAATTGGACGAGTTACTTCACGGCCCACTCGTGGATACCAGTGGCGGCTTCCTTGGGCAACTGGATTTCCATCCGCAAGGCAGTGGTTTTCACCGGGGCAAACTTGACCATGTTGTACTTGTCCTTGGCCACCTCGTAAGCCGTGGTATTTTTCACCGGCACCCACTTGTCGCCTTGCTTGTAGAAGATTTGGTAAGAAGCTGGAATAGTGCAACCGCCCCACGGACTGTCATCAAACCAGTACACCTGCGACTCAGACACGGTATGCTCCCCGTCAAAATCCAGCTGCACAAACTCCTTGGTATTTTTGTTCGGCCACCAGTGCAGGTAAGGGTAGTTGGAGTCGCGGGAATCCTGCGGATCATACTGGTCTACCAAAGCGGCCAGCGTCCTAGCATTTTTGAGAGAGGCTGTAATCTTGCTGGTGGACGCGATGGTGGGTGCCGGTTGTGGCTTGGCGGCCGAGGCCTCGTAAGGTACCCACACCGTCATGTCTACTGAGCCGCGGTTGGCCCAGGCGAAGTACGGGATGGCTTTTACGGTTTGGTCGGTTTGCAACAAAGCGGTGGTGTTAGTCTGACGTTTGGTACCTACCCCGTTGGTCTTGATCACCGGCACGCCTTTCAGCAGACTCGCTTCGAAGGTCTCCTCCACGGGGGCATTCTTGTCCACCAGGATGTTGTGCACCAGGTTGTCTTTGTTATCGGGTCCTTCCAAGCAGTACACCAATGGTCCGCGCTGGAACGAGAACTTGCCTAGGTCGTCTTTCACGTTCTGGTTCGCCAGCACTTTCTCGGTTTCCATGGGCAGGTCCAGCGTGATTTTGTCACCCTTTTTCCATTTCCGCTTCAAAACGGCATAGCCTTTCTCGGTGCTATATTGGATAGGCTTTCCATTCACTTTCAAGACGATCGGCTTCTTCGTAGCATCGGCGAAGGTGTACAAATCACCGGGAACGGGCTGCTGTTGAGCCCAACCTGGTATCCTTACTCTGAGGGTGAAATCCTTGTTTTTCTGAGGGTCTACTTCCAGATCTACGGTGCCTTTGTATGGGTAATTGGTGGTTTGCTTCACGTTCACAGAACCACCGGGCAGGCTGATGTCGCTGGCGCTGGTCATGAACAAGTTCACGTACAAGTCATTGTTATTCTGCGCGTACACATACCCCGGAACTGAAGGCAGGAAGCGGGTCATATTGGAAATGCAGCAGGCACAGCTGAACCACTCGCCCCGCTGGTGCTGCCCCATGGAGGCCAACGGATTTGGATAGAAGAACCGGTTACCAGTAAGCGAAATACCCGAGAGCAGTCCGTTGTACAGCGTTCTTTCCAGCACGTCTATGTACTTGGCGTCGCCGTGCAACAGGAACATGCGGTTATTCCAGTACACATTGGCGATGGAGGCGCAGGTCTCGGCGTAGGCCGACATGTTGGGTAGGTCATACGCTTTTCCGAAGGCCTCTCCATTACCCGTCGCCCCGATGCCGCCGGTGATGTACAGCTTTTTGTTCACCACATCGTTCCAGATGGCATCGATGGCTTTCAGATAGCTTTTGTCCCCAGTGAGCGCCGCGATATCAGCCATGGCCGTATACATGTAAGTTGCCCGTACGGCGTGGCCTACCGCTTCCTGCTGATCCACTACCCGGGCGTGCGCCTGGTTGTACTCAGTACCTTTAGGACCGCGTACGTCCAGGAAGAACTTAGCCAGATCCAGGTACTCTTTCTTGCCTGTGATCCGGTACAATCGGGCCAGCCCGATCTCCACCACCTGGTGGCCCGGGTACTTCTCCTCTTTGCCGTACCCAAAATCCTTCACCAGCAGGTCGGCATTCTTTAAGGCGATGTTCAACAAGGACTTCTTCCCGGTGGCCTGGTAATGCGCAACCGCCGCCTCAAACAAGTGCCCAGAGTTGTACAGCTCATGGCTTAGCTCCTCCTCCTTCTCCCATCGTTTGGACCCGATCCAGTCATGCGGCTTGGCGGCCTTCACCGTACGGAACGTGAACAAATACCCATCAGGCTCCTGCGCATCCCCAATGATGGTGATGAGGGAATCCACATAGGCGTCCAGCTTGGGATTTTTCTGCACCTGCATGGCGTAGGAAGCTCCCTCTATGACTTTGTAGATATCCGTGTCATCAAAGGTAAACTGGCTGAGTTTGTCGCCGCCCAGCTTGCCTGCAGCCCTTAGGAAGTTGTCGATGCGGCCCTGCTCCCGGCTTTTCTCCAGCGTGTGCGGGATGGTCACCGTGGCGTTCACCAGCATCTTGGGCGCCCAGAATTCGTCCTGTACGTGCACATGCGTGAACGGCACCGGCTGGATGGGGTAATCGTTGTGTTGGTGCTGCGCTACCACGGGTTTTGCCAGGAGAGCAAATCCGGTTACAGCAACGGCCATGAATCTGTTTATGAACATAGTATCAAACATTAAGGCTTTGGATAATGGAGAAGGATGGAAAACTGAAATAGGTTTGCCAGCGAAAAAGCGTATCTAACAGACACCTTTCATTAAACCAAATTTAGATTTCTCATAGCACTTCCCCTGACCGGATATTAGCCGATGCTTCCACCATATTAACATGAATCCCAACGAAGTACCTGAAATACCGGTTAAGTCTGTTTTACAGTTCTAAGCACATTTATCAGAAACGGCTTCAAAACAGCAGAAGTAACTTCGCAACGGCCTAGCAGAGGATAACTTCCAAATCCCAAAAAGTGAATAATTTAGTAAGGAAGGCTCCCTCTTTAGTCAATATTCTTAAATGCAAAACGGTCACCTACCCATGGGCAGGTGACTGTTTACGGTTCATGACTTATGTTTTGCTTTAGGCCTGTTTTATGAGAAACAGGTAGTAAACACATTCCTTAATCTCAAGAGCTCTTCTGCATAATCTAAGACAAAAACTTCTGAAAATTTCAGGGCAGAAAAGCTTTTACAGCCAAAAGGTCTCAGCTAATAGCCTTCCGGAACTCCTCCATATTTCTGGGCAGCGGATTTCCCAACAGCCTGCTGCCCTCCGGAGTAATGAGAAAATTTTCCTCAATCCTGATGCCGCCGAAGTCTTTGTAGCCTGTTACCTGTTCATAGTTGATGAAGTCTGCGTGCATCTTCTCTCCCGTCCACAGGTCAATCAAGTAGGGGTTGAAGTAGAGGCCGGGTTCCACCGTCAACACAAAGCCGGATTCCAGAGCACGGGCAAGCCGCAGAGACTTCAGCCCGAATTGGGTACTTTTTTTCTGATCCTCGGCGTAGCCCACGTATTCCTCACCCAAGTCTTCCATATCATGGGTATCCAGGCCCAGCATGTGGCCCAGACCGCAGGGGAAAAACAAGGCGTGCGCTCCCTGCGCCACCGCTTCCTGCGCGTCACCCTTCATCAGGCCGAGTCCTTTTAAACCTTCTACTAGGTGAGCACAAGCCTGCAGGTGCACATCTTTGTACCGCACACTGGGTTTGAGCATGGCCACGGCTTGCTCAAAGGAGCGCAGGATAATCTCGTACACTTCCCTTTGCCGGGCCGTGAAGGTTTGGCTTACAGGGAAAGTTCGGGTCATGTCGCCGGAGTAGTGCATATTGGTCGCAGCGCCGCAGTCCACCAGCACCAGTTGCCCTTCCTGCAGCACAGTGGAGCTGTAGTGGTTGTGCAGGATCTGGCCGTTCACCGTCAAGATGGTAGGAAACGCCAAGTTCCCGCCGTTTTTGATGGCGATGGCCTGCAACAGACCCGCCAGTTCGGCCTCGGTCATCCCTGCCCGGGCCAGTTTCGCCGCAGTAGCCTGCATCTCTACGGTGGTGTTGATGGCTTTTTCAATTTCCACCACTTCTTCCTGCGTTTTAATGGACCGCTGCGCAATCACTGCCTTGATCAACTGCATCGAGGCCATGGATTCGATGGCTGCTGGAGACGTTTGCAACCAGGCGCTTAGCTTGAGCAGGTTCTCAGGGCGGTACGGCGGCAGGAAGTGGATTTGGCGCTTTTTACTAAAAGCAGCCTGAAAATAGGAGTCTAGAGAAGCTAAGGGTTGGGTGCTGGAAACCCCTACTTCACTGGCTTGTTCTTGAATGGATTTCTGTGGTCCCATCCAGACGATATCATCCGGCGTGAGTTCATCCCCGAAGATGATCTCCGTATCTGCTTCTACATCTATCACCGCCACCAACCCGGCACGGTCAATCCCGAAGAAGTACAGAAAGGTACTGTCCTGCCTGAAAGGGTACCAGTTGTCTTTGTAGTTCATGCTGCTCTGCTCGTTGCCCAGCAGCACAATCAGCCCACTTCCTACCTGTTTTTTCAGCCGTTCTCTCCGGCCTACATACGTTTCTTTAGTAAACATTTTTTTGATTTTTTACTGTCAGACACCCGCGAGGTATTCCGCATTGGCAAGCTCAGGGAAAATCTTTTCTAAAGGCGAAGCTAAGATCGTTTTTGTGCTATTTTACAGAAAACTGCCCAAAAACAGTTCTCAAAATTACCTGTTTCTCAGCTGAGCTTGTGCTTGGGTTCTACCCTTGACAGGCTTTATCATGAACTGCATTTCATAAGAAGCATACGGCAACCGGTATTTTTCCAGTGGCCAGGAGCGCCAGCTGTCCACCCCTCCTACACCCATCTGGTCAGCATCTATGCTGAGCTGCGTTTGGGGTCTGGGTTTCAGTTCGCCGGCGTGCCGTTGCTGTTTCTCGTCACCGTCGTCTAAATCCTGATCAAAGTAATGCAGGGCACTGATGCTGAGCGGGGTCTCTGCCGTTACCAGCAACCCGTTTCCAGCACTATTGGTCACTTTGTACCAACGGATGTCAGTTTTATTCCCGGTTTCTTGCGGGCGTACATACGGGAAGTACTGCTCCGCTACGGTTTGCTTGTACACGCCTAAATGGGCGCTGTAATTCCGGTCCTGGTAGTTCTCGTGCGGACCACGGCCGTAAAACTCCACGGCGTTGAAGCCAGCCGGCAAGATCCACTGCATCCCGAACCGGGGCAGCATGGCTACTTTCTTGGAGGTATCGGCTTGCAGGTGCTGCCGAACCAGTATTTCGCCGGCACTGTTCAGAAGATACTGCACCGAAAGCTGGCCTGACACTTCCGGAAGCGTGTACACAGCCTCCACGGTCACTACCTTGTTCTTTTCTGAGGACGTGAGTTTCTGCAGTTTGGCCTGCTGCGGAACGTTTTTACAGACCTTCAGCTTGGTTTGCAATCCGGCCCCGAAGTCATTGTCGTTAGGGGCCCGCCAGAAGTTGCTTTTCAGGGCAGCGCCGGCCTCCAGGTAATTCACACCCTCTACCACATACTGGCTTAACCAACCGGTTTTCTTGTCAAAACTGATAGAACCAGATGCAAGCGGAATGGTGAGGGTGCTGGCCGAATCTTTTACTTTCAAGATTGCCTGCCCTTTTAAGGCCAGCTGTTGCGGACTGTTCTTGCGCAACAGTAATTGCTCCGTGGCCACTACATGGCTTGCAGGTAATAGTGGTTCAGCTTGCTTGAGTTTATAGGTAAGATTCAGGAAGGCTTCGCCGGCGGAAGAAAGTTTGGCGGGCACTTTCACTTGGGTTGTTTTCTGAGGCCCAACTCCAAGATTGGAGATTACACCGGATTTTTTCTTTACGCCATCTACTACCAACTCCCACTCTAGCTTTACGTTCTCCAACCCGGTAAACAGCTTCTCATTGTACACTGCAATGGTAGTAGGGTTCACCAACGTAGAGTGGATGTCCTGGTACACTTTCTTCATTTCCCAAGCGTGGGGATACGGTTGTCGGTTGGCATAAAAGATGCCATTACAAAGAAAGTTCTTGTCTGAGGGCACGCCTCTGTCTTTGGGACCGTAGTCACCGCCGTACGTGTAAATGGTATCACCCGCAGCATTCACTTCCTGAAAGGCTTGGTCTACGAAATCCCAGATAAATCCTCCCTGGAACGCGTGTTTGTTCTCCCGGATCAGCTTCCAATAGTCAGTGAAATTACCCAGGGAGTTCCCCATAGCGTGGGCATACTCACACATGATGAAGGGCCGCACGGGTGTGGGATTGGCTTTGGCGTACGCTGCCATTCCTTCGGGCGTAGGGTACATAGGCACAATCGCATCTGAGTTCCACTCCCAGGTAAAGGTCTTGTAATCTGCCACGGCACGTTCATATTGAACCGGACGGGATGCATCCCGGGCTTTCATCCAAAGGTAAGACTGGTAGAAATTGTACCCGTTCCCGGCCTCGTTCCCCATACTCCAGACAATAATGGAAGAGTGATTTTTGTCGCGTTCCATCATGCGTTGCACCCGCATCAGATGCGCATCTACCCAAGTGGGTTTATTAGCGATGGTCTTGGTGATGTCATAGCCCATGCCGTGTGACTCAATGTTGGCTTCATCTACCACGTACAGGCCGTACTCATCACAGAGCTCGTACCAGTACTCGTCGTTAGGGTAATGGCTGGCGCGCACCGCGTTAATGTTAAACTGCTTCATGATCTTGATGTCACGTAGCATGGCTTCTTTAGAGATGGTCTGCCCGGTTTTAGGATCAGTCTCGTGGCGGTTCACCCCTTTTACTAAGACCGGCTTACCGTTTACCAGCAGTTTTCCGCCTCTGATCTCCACCTCTCTAAAACCAACTCGTTGCGGAATAATCTCGGTAACGTTCCCTTGCCCATCTTTCATCCGGATAACGGCATTGTACAGATTAGGTGTCTCAGCAGACCACAACCTGGGAGCTGTTACCGCTAAATCAAAGACGGTTAAATCTGAGGTAAAGGTGATCTGCTGCTGTTTAATGAGCTTCTTGCCGTCTAGCAATTGAAAATCGGCGGAGATGGGTTGCGCGGGTTTCTGGTTAAGTTTAAGTTTCACCCGGAGCGAGGCGTCTTTATAAGCTTCGTCCAGATCAGGGGTTAGCTCCACGTCATACAGGTGCACCGGGTTACGCGCCAACAAGTAACAGTCACGCGTGATGCCGCTGACGCGCCACATGTCCTGGTCTTCCAGGTAGGTGCCGTCACACCAGCGCATGAGCTTTAGGACAACCAGGTTTTTGCCGGGTTTGAGGTAAGACGTGACATCAAAATCGGAGGGGAGTTTGCTGTCTTCGCCGTAGCCCACGTAAGTGCCGTTCACCCATACCGCCAAGTTCGATTTAGCCGCCCCGATGTGCAGCACCACCTGCTTGCCTTTCCAGTTCTGGGGCAAGGTGATCTCGCGACGGTACACGGCCGTGGGGTTTTCCTGCATAGGCACCACCGGCGGATTGGGTTGCATGAGGTAGGTAAACTCAAACCCGGCGCTGGAGTAGATAGGAAAGCCGTAGCCGTTCACTTCCCAGTTGCCCGGCACCGGAAAGGTTTTCCATTGGCTGTCGTTAAAGTCAGTCGCCTCAAAACGGGCAGGCAGATCGGCGGGGTTCTCCACCCACTTGAATTTCCAGTCGCCGTTCAGATTTAGGTAATTGTTAGACAATTTCCAATCTGCTTTCTGCAAAGCCGCCTCTGATTCATACACGTTGTACGAACTGCGCATGGCCATGCGATTCTCTTCGTTCCGGCGCTCATCCAACCACATAGGCACCTGAGCCTGAGCCGCAATAGAGGTAAGCAGCAATACAACCGGTGCAACTCTTTTTGTGACAGAGTGAAACAAAGAGGGGGAAAAGGAAATCATGGTATTGGAAATATTTGCGTCTTCGTTTTAGGCCTGATTTCAAAAAACCAGGCCTAAAACAGACAATCGTTAAAATAAAATTGTAAAGGTTAGCGTCCACCAGGAGGGCAATACTGCCTCAGGTAATTGGTGAACAAGGTGGCCAGGTGTTCTGAAGTGCCTTCACCCTCTGAAATGCTGTGCGACCGGTTGGGGTATGGCATCATCTGGAATTGCTTGTTGTGCTTGATCAACTCGTTGATGAGCTGCTCGGCGTTGTTGTAGTGCACGTTGTCGTCGCCGGTGCCGTGAATGTAGAGCAGGTTGCCTTTCAGGTTTTTGGCGTGCGTGATAGGCGATCCATTCACGAAATCCTCCAGGTTCTCCTGCGGCAGGCCCATGTAGCGCTCCTGGTAGATGTTGTCATAGGTGAGTTGGTTACCCACTGCGGCCACCGAAATGCCGGTTTTGTAGATCTGCGGATATTGGAAAAGCAGGTTAAGAGTAGCCGAGCCGCCGCCGCTCCAGCCCCACACCGCCACCCGGGAAGTATCCAGGAATGGTTGTTTCAGGATCTCCTGCGCCGCCATCGCCTGGTCTTTGATGTTCAGGACTCCCACTTTCCGGTAGATGCTTTTTCGCCAGTCTCTGCCCTTCGGCCCCGGAGTGCCCCGGTTATCCACGGACACGGACACGTAGCCATCGGCGGCCATGTTGCCATTGTACAGATTGTTCATGCCGGTGCCGTAGGAGTCCAGCACTGTTTGGCCGGCAGGCTCAGTATAGACATGGAACACGACGGGGTATTTCTTCTTCGCGTCGAAGTTCGCGGGCTTGACCATCCAGGCATCCATCTCCACGCCTTCTGAGGTTTTCACTTTGAAGAACTCTACCGGGGAATTCGCTTTGTTGGCTTGGGCCAGGGCCTGCTCTACCGCACTGGTGCCGCCCAAGGCTTTATGATCGGGCAGGGAGATGGATTCAGAGGCGGGTCTGGTGTAATGGTTGGAAAAACTGTGGAAGGCGAATTTGGCATTGGGCGACACGGTGTATTGGTGCGTACCGGGTTGAGAAGCCGGGGAAAGCTGTTCCAGTTTGCCTTTTCCGTTCAACTTCACGCGGTACAGGTATTTCTGCGTGGCGTTCTCCGGGGAGGCCATCACGTATACATAACCCTCGGGCTCGTTCACGTTCACAATGGACATCACGTCATAGTTGCCCTTTGTAATTAGAGTTTCCTTTTCCCCGTCGCGGCTCACGCGGTATAGGTGGCGCCAGCCGTCTTTCTCGCTCGCCCACAGGAACTCTTTGCCGTTGCTGAGCCAGTCCCAACCGCCGTTGTTGTAATTGCTATCCCAGGTAGAAATCACATCAATCCAGGCCTGGTCTTTCTCCGAGTGGATGTTGTTGGCTTTGCCAGAGATAGCGTTGCACAAAAACAGCTTGCTTTCATTCTGCTTGCGGTTCAGTTGCTGCAGGATGATCTCATTGGCGTTGGCGGCCCACTCCATCCGGGGCACATAATTCTGGCGGGGGTCTCCGGGCACGTCCATCCATTTGGTGGCGCCTGCGGCTACGTCAATCACCCCTATTTTGTAGGGCGACGGCGCTTCTCCGGCTGAGGGATATTCCACGGGTAAGACTTTGGAATACACGCCATCAGTGAGGTTAAACATGAAGTAATCTTTCACGTCTGAGGCATCTATCTGCCAGAACGCGATCTTCTTGCTATCAGGGCTCCAGCGGAAACCGTCCCGGCAGGCAAACTCTTCTTCATAGGCCCAATCAAACGTGCCGTTGATGCGTTTTCTAGTACCGTCAGTGGTGAGTTGTTTTACCTGTTGCGAGGCGATGTCCTCAGAATAGATATTGTTCTCGCTCACGTAGGCCACCTGCTTGCCATCGGGCGAGAACTTAGCGAACATCAGCGAGGAAACCGGACGACCCGCGCCCAATTGCTGCAGTTTCTTTGTTTGTCGGTCATACACCCAATAGTCGCCACGGGTATGGTAGCGCCAAACTTTCTGGGTGTTGGTGAACAGGAGTACTTTCTGCTCGTCCGCAGAGAAGGCGAAACTGCGTACCTGCAACGGTTCGGTTTTCCCAGCGGGCACCAACTGCCCCTTGTCCACCAGCACCTGTTTGGTTTTACTGGGCAAGGTATAGGCGGTGATGTTCCCCTCCTCCGGCACTACATAAATATTCCCGGACTTGAGCCAAAACACCCCGCCCCGCTGCTGCGCAAAACCCGGCAGCCCCAACGTCAGCCAAAGAAGAAGTAAAAGGAAAAGCGGTTTCCCGGATGTGGTATGCGACCTGTTCATATCTCTTGAGGTTGATTCACCTGCAGTATCGTGTTTTTTGAAAGAGCCTCCAAGTGCTGTTTTCGGACAAGCCCTGTTTCGGGCCTACTTTCCTGAAAACTAGCCTAAAACAGGGTTTAAAAGGAGAACTTAGGTTGAGCTTTCCGCTCTTTCTACCTATTTTTTGGAAGCGGATTTATCGTTGGTGTTGCCGTAAAAGCGCCAGTTGGAGGTAAAATCTTTGGGCAAAGGCTGGTTTAACAGAATGGCGCGCACCATCTCCACGGGCATGTTGTTTTCCTGGATAATAGCGTCATGGAACTGCTTGTTTGTCATTTTGCCGGTCTGCACCAGTTCTTTCTGCAAGGCGTAGAACTGCAAGCCCCCTATCATGTACGCCAACTGGTAAAGCGGACTGTACCGGCCTTCAAAAGAGCGGCGCACTTCGCCCTCGGCGTTCGCGCGTTCGTGGCCCACGCGGTCTACCAGAAAATCAATGCACTCTTGCGAAGTCCATTTGCCCAGGTGGTAATTGAGGGAGAAGATGATGCGGGCGCAGCGGTGCATGCGCCAGAAAAGCATGCCTACGCGGTCCTCGGCGGAACGCGGAAACTTCTGGTCCCAAAGCAACATCTCCCAGTAGAGCGACCAACCCTCGGTCCAGAAAGGCGTGAAAAAGGTACGATAGGCTTTGTAGCGGTCGTTCATGAAGCCCTGCAGGTGGTGCCCGGCGATGAGTTCATGGTGCACGGTGGCGCGGGAGAAGTGCGGGTTGTTGCCACGCATGCTCATGATTTTGTCTTCATGGGCCATGGTGCTGGTGGGGTACGAGATAATGAACGTTTCCCCGCCCAGGAAAAACGGGTTCACCAGTTGCCGTTCGGGGCTCATCATCTGCATGCGCCAGGTTTCCTCAGCCACAGGCGGAATGGTGATCAGGTCTTTCTCTTTCAGGAAGGCCACCGACTGGTTGTAGAGGTCCAGCATGGCCTCGGGCTGCTTGCCGGCGGGCACGTACAGGTTCTTGACTTTCTCCAGCGCCGCGTGCCAGTCTTTGCCGAAACCTATCTCCTGCGAGGCTTTCAACATCTCCTGGTCGCACCAGGCAAACTCCTTGTTAGCAATGTCAATCAGTTCCTCGGGGGTGTAGGGGATCATCTCATACTGCAGCTGCCGGATGAGCTCGTCTTTTCCGATAGGGTTGCCCACGATGCCGCTCTTGTCTATCTTCTGACCTTTGGCGGGAACCTTGCCTTTCTTCTCCGCCAGGGCAGCGTACTGCACCAACAGGGTATCTACCTTTTTGTAAGGCTCTTTGGTCCACCAGGAGAAGCTGGGCTCGTAGTCATAATAGAACGTGTAGACACTTTTGAGCGCATCTTTCAAGTCCAGCGTTACGCCTTGTAAGCGGTAGGCCAGTTCCCGGTCTAAACGCGGTTCAGCCTCCAAAGCGGTTTTGGAGGCGGTTAGGCTTTTCTCAATCAGGTTCAGTTCAGCGGCGATTTTCTGCCCGTCCACGTTGAGGCCGCGGCGGCGGGGTTTCTCCAGCGCATAGATCTTCTCGGCGAAGGGTACCCACTTGCTGATCTGGTTGTACTCTTTGGCGGCCACGTCCAGCAGGCGCAACTCCTCGGCCAGGTTCCGTTTGGTGAGCAGGTAGTCTACCCGGCTGCCGGTGTTCAGCTGGTCGTAGTTGAGGGTGTTGAGCTGCTGCTGGTATTCCCCGTACAGTTTCTGAAAACGGGCCGTAAACTCGGGCGAGTTCTCCATGAAATAGAAACGCCGCAAACTCCCTTCATCGGCTTTCAGTTTCACCAGCAGATTGTTCACCTCGCTTGTCTGCTCATACAAAGCATGGGGGCTCTGGGCGAACGTGGCCCCCGAACTTAGAAGGGTAAAAACAATCGGTAAACAGGAAAACGTGAGGAAACGAGGTAAGCGGCGGAACATAGCTTAGAAAGGGCTTAAAGGTCTTGGGTGAGCAGGGTAAGCGCAGTTCAAGGTTCCCCTCTTCCTGGAAGAGAGGAACCTGCAAAGAGGTTAACTGTAGCGGTCCGGCGAGAAGGCGTCTATGCCCACCGAAGATTTCCGGTTCATGATTTCTTCGGTGAGCAGCTTGCCGGTGGCGGGCGCCAGGCTGAGGCCCATCATACTGTGGCCGGTGCCAAACAGCACATTGTTCCAGCGGCTGGTCGCGCCAATGTAGGGCAAACCATCTGGCGAGCACGGACGCAGCCCGCTCCAAATTTTGTCCTTTTCCGGAAAATCGGCCTGAAAACCGCCGTAGTATTTGGAAATGGAGTTGTGGATGCCTTTTACCCGGTTCAGGTTGATGCTGGTGTTGTCATTGGTGATTTCCATGGTGCCGCCAAACCTGATCTGATCCCCGAACGGCGTCACCGCCACGCGGGCCTCAGTGAGGATAGCAGGTCGCTGGATGGCAGGCGAATTCTTCGTGAGGAAGCTGTAGCCTTTGCCACCCAGCATGGGCATGTTGATCTTGAGTTTACGGGCCACTTCACCGGCCCAGTTACCGGCGGCAATGATGACCTGGTCAGAAGCGAACTCCCCTTTGTCGGTGATGACGGAAGTCACAGAACGACTTGAGGTGGCAAAGTCCCGCACCTCGGCATGGCGTACTATTTTCACTCCCTTTTTCTCTAGGTGCCTGATCAGATAGGCGTGCAGTTGCGCCGGGTTCAGGTGGGCATCTCCGGGAAAAAAAACCCCGCCACGTACGTCCATTCCGGCATACGGCTCCATTTGCCTTACTTCATCTGGGGACATGATGTCGGTTTCCAGGCCGTGTTTGCGGGCCAGGTGCGCGAACTCTATTTCTTCGTGGGCAGCCTCCTCGGTTTTAAACAGCATCAAGAGTCCTTTTTCCTGGAAACCCACTTCCGGGGAGTTATGCTGTCCGGCAAATTCTCCGTACAGGCTTCTGCTGTAGAGGCTCAGGTTCTTTAGGTACGGAATGCTGTATTCTACGTGCTTTTTGGTGGCCGCCTTGTAGAAAAGCAAACACCACTGGGCCAGGCGGTAATCCAGCCGGGGATGGATGTAAAAAGGGCTGGTAGAGGAAAGCATCCACTTCATGCCTTTGGCGATGATGCCCGGCGAGGCCAGCGGCACGATGTGGCTGGGCACAATCATGCCGGCGTTGCCAATGGAACAGCTATTGGCCATATCCCCTTTGTCCAGGATGGTGACCTCAAAGCCTTCTTCTACTAAGTAATAAGCGGTAAAAAGGCCAATGATGCCGCCTCCTACAATGGTAACTCTACTCATATCAAATCACTTGGAATCCGTGAACATAAGGGTCTTCGTCATCAAAGAAGATGGTGTTGAGCCCTGTGACAATGGCCCAGCCTTCAATGCCGGGCAGAATGGCGGGTTTGCCGGCCACCGTAGTTTCGCCCTCAATGGTACCATTGAAGATAGACCCAATGTAGCTTTCATGCACAAACACATCGCCGGGTTTCAACTTGCCTTTGGCGTACCATTGGGCCATACGCGCCGAGGTTCCGGTGCCGCAAGGCGACCGGTCAATGGCTTTGTCGCCGTAGAACACAGCGTTGCGGGCCGTGGAAGTCGGTTGCAGGGTATCGCCGGCCCAAAGCACATGGCTCATGCCTTTGATGGTAGGATTGTCTGGGTGCACGAAGCTGTATTTTTCGTTCATACGCTCCCGAATGACCCGACTCCAAGCAATCAGCTTATCGGCGGTAAATTCCTGCAGGCCCGGAAAATTCTGCTGCGGGTCAATGATGCCGTAGAAATTTCCACCGTAGGCCACGTCAATGGTCAGTTCGCCTAGTTCCGGGCATTCCACCGTGAGACCTTCGGCCGCTAGGTAGGAGGCCACGTTGGTCAGCTTTACTGATTTTACCTTTTTGCCTTCCTGCTTATATTGAATTTTCACCAGACCAGCTGGAGCTTCCAGACGCAATTCACCGGGTGTTTTGGGTGTGATCAAGCCTTCTTCAATGGCAATAGTCACAGTCCCGATGGTGCCGTGACCGCACATAGGTAAGCAACCGCTGGTCTCAATGTATAAAACTGCGACATCGTTCTCAGGGTCATGCGGCGGATACAAAATACTCCCCGACATCATATCATGGCCACGCGGCTCAAACATGAGGCCTTTCCGAATATAATCAAATTCCTGTAAGAAGTGCTGGCGCTTTTCGCTCATGTTGGCGCCCTGCAAAACGGGTCCGCCACCGGCTACCAGGCGCACCGGGTTTCCGCAGGTATGGGCATCAATACAGAAGAAGGTTTTTCTTGCCATAGGGGGTTAAATGCTGTCTTTGGTGAGTTGTCCATCCACGGTACGCCAGATGGAAAGGGGGTTCTGATCTTTTAGTTCATCGGGCAGCAATTCCTGCGGCGCCGATTGGAACGTAATTGGTCGGGCAAAACGCTTGATGGCGTTTGTACCCACCGAGGTACTGCGGCTGTCTGAGGTAGCAGGGAATGGTCCGCCGTGGGTCATGGCTGGGCTTACCTCCACTCCAGTAGGAACACCGGCAAAAAGTAATCTTCCGCACTTCTCGCGCACAATATCCACTAGGTTTCCGGCTGCAGCTAGTTCATTTGTCGTTCCCCAGATGGTACAGGTGAGCTGGCCTTGCAGCACTTCTGCCGCTTGCTCCAACTCTGCCATATCTCCATAGGTCACCACTAAGGTAAACGGCCCAAAGATTTCTTCCTGCAAGGCAGTGTTTTTGAGCCACTCATTTACGGTAGTTCTGGCCAGGGCTGCGTTGCCGGTTAAAACATCTTCCTCCGCCGTTACTAAGGTCTCCACTCCGCTTTCGGCCAGTAGCCGGGTCAAGCCTTGATAGTAATTCTTGGAGATACCCTCGTGCAGCATTTTATCGCCGGCAGATTCGCTTAGCTTTTGGGAAAGTAAGTCTAAAAAGGCTTCCGTGGTCTGGGATTGAGGATAAAACACCAACCCCGGGCAGGTACAAAACTGCCCTACGCCCATTAATACCGAGGCTGCTGCCTGCTCTGCCAAGGCTGCTGTTTCCGCTTCCGCTTTCTCATGTAAAACCAAGATGGGGTTGATGCTTCCCATTTCGGCGTACACCGGAATGGGTTGCTCCCGCTGACAGGCCAGATCAAAGATGGCCTTGCCGCCTTTGTAGGAACCCGTGAACGCCACCGCCTTGGTTTTAGGATGCTTTACCAATTCCTGCCCAACCTCAATGCCGCCGCTTACGTGCTGGAAAACTCCAGCCGGCAAGCCGCAAGAGCCCAGCGCCTGTTGGATTGCCCCGAACACCAGTTGAGAGGTTTTTGGGTGACCCGGATGCTCCTTGTACACCACTGGGCAACCAGCAGCCAACGCTGAGGCTGAGTCACCGCCAGCCGTAGAAAAGGCTAAAGGGAAATTGCTGGCCCCAAACACTACTACCGGGCCCAACGGGAACAGCATGCGGCGCAAATCTGGTCTGGGCAAAGGTTTTCTGCCTGGCATGGCCGGGTCAATGGTGGCTTTCAGCCAATTGCCCTGGTCCAGGAGATCGGCGAAAGCCTTGAGCTGGTTCATGGTGCGGCCCCGTTCTCCCGTCAGCCGGGCCAAAGGCAGATTGGACTCTTGGCTGGCCACCTGTAGCAGTTCCTCACCTAAAGCTTCTATCTCGGTGGCAACGGCTCTCAGGAAAGTAGCTTTTACCTTTGCAGGTGTTTTTTTGTAGGTATGAAATGCTTCCTCTGATGTTTGCAGTACTTGGTCAAGCGGCATGCTTTGCATTGATTATCCTCCGTTTTAATAAATTCTCTTCCTTTCAGCGCAAGCCATCTTACCAGATGGCCCTATAACACCTAAGCCCATGTTCAATTACATGGGCTTAGGTGTTTACAAGGAGATAAGTTCTTTTTCTTTTTTGAACTCGGGCAGGGCCGGACGGTTTGCAAGGGCCTCATTGATAATGCCCAGAACTTCTTCGCGTTCTGCGCCTTCCAAAGGCAGGCGTGGCAGACGAACAGCTTCGGTTCCCAGGCCAGTGCAGACTTCGGCGAGTTTGATGTTCTGCACCAGTTTAGGGTGTATGTCTAATTCCAGCAGCGGGTAGAACCATCTGTTGATGGCTACGGCTTCTTCCAGACGTCCGGATTTCACCAGATTGTAAATGGCTACGGTCTCGCCCGGGAAAGCGCAAACTAAACCCGCTACCCAACCATCTGCACCCAGCACCAAACTTTCCAGGGCGATTGTATCCACGCCGGAAAGGACTTTGAATCTGTCTCCGAAACGGGTCTTCATCTTGGTGATATTTCCTACATCGCGGGTAGATTCTTTCACCGCCTGAATGTTGTCTTCGGAGGCCAGCTCTGCAAACATATCCAGTGTCACCAGTATGCGGTAATCAACGGGGTTGTTGTAGATCATGATAGGAAGCGGCGTTGACTGGGCTACGGCCTTGAAATAGGCTACGGTTTCCTTATCATCCGCCTTGTAACGCATGGGAGGCAACAGCATGAGTCCGCTGGCTCCGTTTTTACGAGCTTCCTCGGCCGCCTGAATGGCCTTAGCAGTAGACTGCTCGGCTACGTTCATGATCACGGGCACCTTCCCGCCTACGAAAGCAACGGTTTCTTTCACCAGAGTTGCTTTTTCTTCATCTGTTAAGGTGCTGGCTTCCCCTAAGGTGCCCCCTAAAATAATCCCGTCCACCCCGGCATTCAGCTGAGCTTCAATGTTGCTCAGAAACGCAGGTATGTCAAGTCGGTCATGCTCCGTGAACTTGGTGGTGACAGCAGGGAAAACTCCTTTCCATTGTACATTCATGGCGTGCTTTTTTAATGTTACTGTATTTGATTTTATGATTTCTAGACCTGTATAAGAGCTTAACAAAACTACCCTATCGGGTTTGAAGGCAATTCCTACATTTTACCCATTGGTGATACAGAATTATCAATTAGGTTACTTGTGCCGATTTATCAATTATGTTAGTTAAATTTAGGTAGGTTCCTACTCCTTATTTTCTTACCCGCACCATGAAACCTTTACATTTCAAAATCCCGAAAACATCAGGTGAATCCGTTAGGGTTCAGTATGATGAGCAGCGCCATTTCTACGAGAACCTGCATTTCCACCCCGAGCTGCAGATCATGGTGATCTGCGAAAGCACTGGCACCCGGTTCATTGGCGACAGCATTGGCAGTTTCAGTTCTGGGGACATTGTGGTGCTGGGTTCTAACCTGCCGCACGTGTTCCGGAACGATAAAAAGTACTATGAGCCAGACTCTGAACTACAAGCCAAGAACATCTCCGTTTTTGTAGACCTTGCGTCTTTTGAAGATAACCTTTTCTCGCTTCCCGAGGCACATGACCTGCAAAGATTCTTACTCAACAGCAAGCGCGGCCTGCTCATCAAAGGCGAAACCCGCAAAAAGGTGATGGCCCTCATTCAGGACATGCGTACCCTCAAGGGCTTTGAGCGCATCATCCAGGTGTTGATCATCTTCAATCTTCTCTCCCACTCGACTGAACTGGAGATGCTCTCCTCGGTAGGATTCAACGCCAATCTCAACGAATCTGACAACCGCAAAATCAACGATGTTTTCAACTACATCATGAACAACTTCTCTGAGGACATTAAACTCAGCGATGCCGCCAACGTGGCCAACATGAGCGTGAATGCGTTTTGCCGGTATTTTAAGCAACACACCCAAAAAACGTACTCCCAGTTTCTGAACGAGATCAGGATTGGCCATGCCTGCAAGCTCCTGATTGAGGACAAATGGAACATCCGGGAGACTGCGTTTGAATGCGGCTACGATAACATCTCCTACTTCAACCGCCAATTTAAAGACATCACCAATTTCACGCCCACTGAGTTTGTGAAGCTCCACAATACCCGGTTCACCAAAGACTTTTCGTTGGTGGAAACAGCCCAGGAGTAACGGTTGTATTCTTGGGTTGATTGAATTCAACCAGCTCTGTTTTAAGGGCTGTTTTCGGGATTTCAGGCCTAAATCAGGTTTTGGACTGTTCCTGGTTCTTCATCTCCCAAGCCGGCGGATCTACGCCCAGTAAATGCTTCACGAAGAAGTCGCGGCGTTTGTGCTCGCCGTAGTCTCCGCCGGACGAATGGCCCATGCCGGGCACCATCAGAAAGTCGAAGTTCTTGTTCGCTTTGATGAGGGCGTCCACCAATTGCAGCGTGGAAGCCGGGTCTACGTTGTCGTCCATTTCGCCCAGGATCAGCATCAGTTTGCCTTGCAGTTTATGGGCGTTGACCACGTTAGAAGAGGCGGCGTATTCAGGCCCGATGGGGAAGCCCATCCACTGCTCGTTCCACCAGATCTTGTCCATGCGGTTGTCATGGCAGCCCGCTGAAGAAACTGCTACTTTGTAGAACTCGGGGTGGAACAACAGGGCCCCGGCCGAACTCTGCCCACCGGCGGAAGTCCCGAAAATGCCCACCCGCGTCAAGTCCAGAGAAGGATATTTCTGGGCGGCGGCCTTCAACCAGGCAATACGATCCGGGAAACCCGCGTCTTTGATGTTTTTCCAGGCAACATCCTGGAAGGCTTTGGACCGGTTGGAGGTACCCATGCCGTCAATCTGCACTACCACAAAGCCTAACTCCGCGAGTTCCTGCATGTGCCTTGCTCCGGAGTTGAACGTCTTGGGCACAAACGCACTGTGCGGACCGGCGTAGATGTACTCAATCACCGGGTAAGTTTTGGCCGGATCAAAGTTGGTAGGCCGCACCACAATGCCCCAGATATCCGTCTGCCCGTCGCGGCCCTTGGCGGTAAATACCTCCGGCGCTTTCCAGCCGGCTTTAGGCAACTCAGCCGCATCGGCTTTCTCCAGTTCCATCACTACTTTCCCGTCGGTGGCGTTTCTGAGCACCGTCACGGGCGCTACATCTACCCGAGAGTAATTGTCTACGAAGTACTTGAAATCAGAGGAGAAAGTGCCGGTGTGGTGAGCGTCTTCCTTGGTGAGCGCAGTTAGGCCGGATCCGTCAAAATTCACCCGGTAATACTGCACCAGGTACGGGTCCTGCCCCGCTTCCAGACCGCTGCCTTCAAACAAGATGCTGCGGCCTTTCTCATCTACGTGGATTACCCTTCTCACTACCCAGTCTCCTTTGGTGATCTGGTTTTTGACGTTGCCGGTTGCGCCGTCGATGAGGTAGAGGTGGTTCCAGCCATCGCGCTCCGAGGCCCAGATAATCTCCTTCTCATCCCCCACATCTTGCCTAAACCGCTTGCCGCTGTAATCGATAAAGGTCTTGCTTTCTTCTTTGATCAGGTCCCGCACCTTGCCCGAGGTGGCATCAACCTCCAGCACCTTATAGGCCTGGTGCCCGCGCTGGTTATACTCCACCGTGAATGCTTGCCCATTTTTCCGCCAGCTGGGGTTAGACAGGTCATATTGTTGCCCCACCCCGAAGAGCGCCGGGTCCACCAGCACCTGCCGTTTCTCCTCCACCAGGAAAAGCTGGGGTGCCCGTTGCGGCAGCGCGTCACCGGGTTTGAGGTAATTACGCGAATGGAGCTTAGGTTGTAGTTGGTCCAACGGTGAGGACTCAATCAGATACACCAAATGCTCTTTGTTGGGCCGGACGCGATTGGTGGCCAGTTTCTTTGAGTCCGGGGACCACTCCAGAAAGGAGGAATAGTACTCCCCTGCCGAACCGTCAAAACTGAGTTGATACTCCTGCTTTTTGTCTTTAGCCGAGCGAATATAGACATTGTGGTTCTTGATAAACGCTTCCCATTGTTTATCCGGAGAAGGAACGGGTTTGTTGCCTTGGTCGCTTCCCCTATCACCCCAGTAGCGGTTCGGGCGCTCTTCGGCTTTGCCCAGGTTCTGCAATTTGTAGGAGTTCAAAGGACTGCGCCACTTCGTTCCGTAGGCGGTAAATTCCAAGGCTTTGCCGTCTTCTACAAACGTGATCTCAGTGAAAGGAAGGTTGTACGCTTCCACGGGCTTGCCCAAAGCGGCTGATAATTCCTTGGCGAGTTTCTGCTGATCGAAGGCTGGTTTTTTAGAGCGCTTCTGGGCATTGACCAGCATGAATTCCTTGCCTTTGGGCGTCTGCCGCACATACCAGAAAGACTCTTTCCCCTCCTGCCAATTGAAACGGGACGGCGCATAATACACCTTCGTATTCATGGCGACCTTCAGCTTCTCCGCGCGTTCATAATCAGCCTTGGTTCCCTGCGCCCGAAGTTGGGCCGAACTCAGGACAACGATGGCACAAACCAGCAGCTGTTTCAAGGTGACGTTGTGCCCGCTTGGCTTGGCAAAAGGAAGGCAGGGGAAGTGAAACATGTTAGGGCTGGATTTGGTGGAAATGTACTGCAATTTGTCTGTAATACCGGTAATTTCTGTTCAGCATATTAGCATCTCCTGATACAATATTAGCAGGTCTACTGTAGCTGAAACTTTATACTACCAGCTTATAAATCACTAGCAACCAGCTTCTAGCAACAGAGTCAAAACAAAATCTCTTTTCGATCTCTGCGAAATTGCTATTCCCGTTTGGAGCCTAGTTCTGGAGAATCAGCCTTAAATCAGCTGTAAGCGCATGTGGTAATAGACGCAGCTTTTTCCTCTCCCTTTCCAAGCGAAGTTCACCTTACTTTAAGCCGTATTTAAGTAAATAAGCTCAAAAACAAGTTAGGGTGGTCAAGGTCACTTAAATGCTCTCTTTACCCGCAACCTCCACGTAGAAATTAGGGTCTAAGGTAAGCTCGGCTCCGGTTTTCACACCGCTTACTTCTTTCCAGGTGGTCACGGGTTCCAGCCATTTCTCCTTGCCGTTCAGGTACACTTTCACGGGCAGGTTGAACCCGGCGACGGTGTTGCTCCAGCGGTACTTAAGGGTGTTGCCGGCGAGTTGGTATTCTAATTTGGGAATCCGGATGTCGCGGAGGTACTGGTTGAAAAAAGGTGTGAGGTCGCGGCCCACTTGCTTGCTCAGGTAGTTCTCAATCTGCTGCGTGGTCACGGTCTGGTGGTAGAACTCTTTGTTGAGCCCCCGCAGGATGTCGCGCCACTTCTTGTCGTTGTTGACTACCTGCCGAAGGGTGTGCAGCATGTTGCCGCCTTTGGGGTACATGTCGCCGGAGCCTTTGTAGTTCACGTTGTACTCGCCTATGATGGGCTGCTTGTTTCCGATACCGGCCCGGGTTCCGATCACGTACTCGCTGCCGGCCTTCTTGCCGTAATGGTACTCCACAAAAAGGTTCTCAGAGTAGTTGGTGAAACTCTCGTGGATCCACATATCCGCGATGTCTTTGTAGGTGATGTTGTTGGCGAACCACTCGTGCCCCGATTCATGGATGATGATGAAATCGAATTTCATGCCCCAACCGGTGGAGCCGCTGGGATCTTTGCCCCGATAGCCGTTTTTGTAGCCGTTGCCGTAGGTGACGGCGCTCTGGTGTTCCATGCCTGTGTAAGGCACCTCAATCAGTTTAAAGCCATCTTCATAGAACGGATACGGCCCGAACCAATGCTCAAACGCCTTGAGCATGCGGGGCGCGTCTTTGAACTGTACCTTGGCTTTCTCCAGGTTTTCTTTCAAGACGTAATAATCCAGATCTAGCAGGCCTTTCTCGCCTTTGTATTTCTCGGAAAAATGCACGTAGTCGCCAATGCTCAGGTTCACGCCGTAGTTGTTGATGGGGTTGGCCACAAACCAATGGAAGGTCTTTGTGCCGTCATTATTCTGCTTCACGCCCCGGAGCTTCCCGTTGGAAATATCCATCAGGTTCTCGGGCACGGTGACGCTGATCTGCATGCTGTCGGGTTCATCATACATGTGGTCTTTGCAGGGCCACCACAAACTGGCGCCGTCGCCCTGGTTGGAGTTCGCCACGAAAGGTTGGCCGTTGGCGTCTTTCTTCCAGGTGATGCCGCCGCTCCAGGGTGGGTTCTTGCTCACCACCGGCTTGCCACCGTAATACACTTCCACGGTGTTCACCGCGCCCTTCGTCTGTTTCTGATCTAACTGCACAAACCAGGCATTGCCATCGCGGGTGAAGGTGAGTTCTTTCCCGTTCTGCGTCACTTTCTCAATCTGCATGGGCGGCTGCAAATCTACCTGCAAACGCTGCTCAGGTTTCAAGACTTTGTAGGTGATGGCGTTCATGCCTTTGATGGTGCTGTCAGAGGGGTTCACCTTCACATTGAGGTGGTAATACGCCAGATCCCACCAGGCCCGCTCCGGGGTGATACTTCCCCGCAGGGTATCCTGACGAGTAAACGTTTTGGTCTGCGCCTGCGCGGCGGTGCCCCACAACAACAGTAAAATAACTGACAAAAAACAGGTTCTCACGCTAAGGGATTTATAATCCATACAAAAACTGATCAGGTGTTTCAGGGCTAATTATCAGAACATAGGCCCAAAACAGGTGAAGCAAAATACAGGAGTACACGCTGGCCCAGACCTCGCTAAAAAAAGGTAGGAGTCTGAGTCAGCGTGCAGCTACCTTTTATCACTGGGTATAATTCAACATGATGCCGTTGATCTTGGTGGGCAGCCAGACCTGCATGGGGCTTTTGCCGCGGTTGGCCCAGGAATAGTAAGGTATGGCGGTGATGGTTTTCCTTTGGGTAACGGTAGACAGGCCATCGGCACTCACGGAGATAACCGGTACTTCGGCTTTCAGAGCCACCACGCCGTTTAGGAGCTGTTGGTTGAAAGTAGCCTCGAAACGGGTATCCTCGGGCACCACCATGTTCCAGGCGGCATTGCCGTTGTCCACGCCTTCCACGCAATACACCAGCGGACCCCGTTGCAGGGCAATCCGGTTCTGGTTGTAGGTTAGGCTGTCTTTGGCTACTACCTTTTTCACCTCCATGGGGAAGTCCAGCTCCAGGCGATCACCTTTCTTCCACTTCCGGTCGATGACGGCGTAGCCCCGTTCCATTTTGTAAGGCACGGCTTTTCCGTTCAGTTCCAACGTGAATTTTGAAGGTGTCTTGTCAGAGAAACGGTACAGATCACCGGGCACAGGTTCTCCCTGTACCCAACCTGGAATGCGCAGGTGCAACGTCGCGTTGGTGGCTTTCGCCGGATTCACGGTCAGATCCACTTTGCCCTCCCATGGGTAATTGGTTTTCATCTCCAGCGGAAGGTTCCCGTTGGGCGTATTGAGGTTGGTCTGGCTCCCGATGTACAGATTCACCCACACCCCGTTCCCGGATTGCGCATAGACGTAATTGCCCAGCGAGGCGATCAAACGGGAAATATTGGCCGGACAGCAGGCCGTCCCGAACCATTCACTGCGTTGGTGCTGCCCCCGTGAGGCCAGCGGGTTTCCGTAAAAGAACCGATCTCCGCTCAGCGACAAACCATCCAGGGCCCCGTTGTAAAGGCTTCGTTCCAGCACGTCTACGTACTTGCTGTCGCCGGTCATGGAGCTCATGCGCTGGTTCCAGAACACCATGCCCACGGAGGCGCAGGTCTCACAGTAGGCATGCTCGTTAGGCAGGTCATAATCTTTGGAGAAACCTTCGTTGCGACCCGAGGAACCGATGCCGCCGGTGATGTACATGTTGCGGTAGACCACGTCTTCCCACACGTTTTTCATAGCTCCCATGTAGGCTTCATCGCCTTTCAGGGCCGCCACATCAGCGGCGCCGGTGTACATGTACATGGCCCGCACGGCGTGACCAGTGATTTCCTTCTGCAGTTTCACCGGCACCACATCCTGAGCGTAAGCGGTGTCCTTCCAGTCGGTCCAGGTGTAGCCTTTGGCCAGTTTACGGCCCCGCTCCTCCAGAAGCCAATCGGCTAAGTCCAGGTACTTTTTGTTTTTGGTGGTTTTGTAGAGCTTCACCAAGGCCAGTTCCAGTTCCTGGTGCCCGGTGACCCAATGCTGCTTGCCCGGCCCGAAAAGCGAGGCGAAATGATCGGCAAACTTGATGGAAACATCCAATAGTTTGCGTTTACCGGTAGCCTCATAATACGCCACGGCTGCTTCTATGAGGTGCCCGCCGTTATAATCTTCGTGCATGCTCATATCAGTCCAGCGCTTCTCGGGGAACTGGAGCGTGTAGTAGGTATTGAGGTAGCCGTCGGGTTGCTGGGCCTTGGCGATGAGGTCAATCCACTGATCAGCTTTCTTCTCCAACTCAGCCGAGGGTTTGTTTTTGATGGAATAGGCAATTGCCTCCAGGGCTTTGTAGACATCGGAGTCATCGTAGAAAATGCCTTTGAACTCACCTTTTTTCAGGCCTGCCATGATCTCGAAGTTCTGGATGCGGGGCGTTTTCACCTCGGTTTGCTCAATACAGACTGGAATCGTGACGGTGGCCACCTGATCAATGCGGGGCTTCCAGAAAGCATCGTTGATGGTGACTTTGGAGAAGTTAACCGGCGCGATGTTCCTGATGCCGCCCTGCGCGAACGCCCCTGTCTGCACGAGACAAAGGGCCAGTAGACTAAGTAGGTTTTTCTTCATTTTAGTTGTCTTTTACAAAAAACAAAGCATAAAGGCCGCATACTGCATAGCGCACGCCGACAAGTAATGCCCTAGGCTATGCCCCGCCAGAACAGGGGACTTCCAACCGCCGTACTTAGGCCCCTTAGGTTTGAGCCGGCATGAACGCGGAAATCAGAAAGAAAGCGGTCTGGCTCAATCTTCAGGAGGTAATCGGCGTCTGCTTTCATCGCCTCTTTGAAGGGACTTTCCAGCAGTTTCACGTCCTGCAGGTTGAACGCGTAAGCCTTTATCCCGACCACCGGCTTAACCTGCATCTTGGTGTTGTTCCACTCCGAACATACGACTGCGCCTGGACTGTATGGAAGGAGATCAAGCCGCCGAGGAGCATGGGCAGAATAGACCATCTTTTTCGTTTGTTCATAAATAAGGGGTTTTATTTATGGCATCTGATTTAAAACCACCGGGCACATCTTATCACTTATTTTGGCGCAGTCTGATGTTTTATTGACTCTTTCTGCGCAGGGCGGGGCATTTTTCCGAGGCTTCGGGTTTGTTTTGAGGCTATTCTCAATGAAACATGCCCAAAGCGCTCCTCTTCTGATATCTTCTTCTAATGCAATAAACATGAATACTTTCAAAAGAGACTTCAGCATGTTAGCCAATGGTAATACTATGTTAACAGCTGGGAAACAAACCGGAGGAGAAACAAAAAATCTGCTCACCCTTACCCCTTTTTCAAGGGGCATGAATGAGCAGACACTCTAACAAACAAACCAACTACTCTTTAATACCCGGGGTTTTGCGCCAATTTGGGGTTCTTGTTAATTTCCTCGGCCGGCAATGGGAACAAGGCTTTGCTGGGGCTACTTGGGCTATGGTTAAACCAGGCTTTCGTACCGAAAACCCCGAAACGGATCAAATCTTGCCGGCGGTGTGCCTCTGCGGCAAACTCCCATCCCAGTTCATCCAACATTCTCCCGAACTGGATATCGGCACCACCGCTTCCGGGGCCAGAAAGAACGTTGCCGTTTTCATCCTGAAGACCGTACTCATAGGTACTGCCTTGTTTCAGTTCATCGCCGGTCACAGTGGCTTTGGCGGGGTTGGTGTCCCGGAAAGCGCGCTGGCGCACCTGGGTCACTAACACGGCTGCTTCATCGGCGCGGCCCATGCGTAGCAGGCTTTCAGCTTTCATCATGAGCACGTCGGCATAGCGCAGCATGGGGAAGTCATTGTCCAAGGCTCCGGTGGCTCCTTCTTTGATTTTATACTTCCCAATTCGGTAACCTTCGTTTGATTCGGTGGCGGCCATGCTGGGCATCAGCTTCACGTAATCAATGGCGATAGCGCCAGTGGTCGCATTTTTCTGCGGCCCCATGATCCAGGTATCTTTCAGGCGGCCATCCTGCGCATCATAGGTGTCAATGAACTGCGGCACGGCGGCATTGCCTCCCCAGGGACCGGCCTGCATCTTGTACACGAACCTACTGGCAGGGTCCAGCGTTTTCATGTGCACAATGTTGCCCGTGCCGTAGATCTGATCATAAGGGATGGCAAAGATGATCTCCGGTGAATTCTGGTTCGTATAGGTGAAGACATCTGAATAGTTGGGATCCAGGGTATACTTTTGGCTGTTGATGATCTCATCGGCCAGCTGGATACATTTTTCCCACTGCGGGGTGCCGGTGTAAACCCCTGCGTTCAGATAGATTTTGGCCAACAGGGCCTTTACCCCCCACTTGTTCAACTGGCCGTACGTGGCTTTAGGGTCATCGCTCAGGACGTCTCCCACCTCTAACAGTTCACTCACCACGAAATCATACACCTGCTGGCGGGTTTTCTGATCAGGCAGTTGAGTGTCTTTGAAGTCGGTCACAATGGGAACATTGCCGTGGTTATCCAATAGCAGGTAATAGGCAAAGGCCCGGGTTGCCCGCAATTCTGCCACCAATATCTCTTGCCCGCTTTCCATGGCAATCACCCCATCTTCAATCTGCGCCAGCACCCGGTTGGCGGTAGTGATGCTCCGGTAGGCGCTTAACCAGGTGTTCTGGGGCTGCCACTGCAGCGGGGTCCAGGTGTGGGTGTGCATCCGCAGATAGGTGCCTCCATCATACCATCCGTTAGGACGGGCAGGAGTAGCAATGGCATCTGCGCTTTCTTCCTGCAGGTCAAAGTATCCTTGCCAACCCATCATCAACCCCCGGAAGGAGGCATACACCGGCGCGATGATGGCTGGGATGTCTTTTTCTGTAGGCTTGAAACTAGAGGCCAGTACTTCTGAATACACCTCTTCATCCAGGTTGGTACAGGAGCTGATTGCGCCCACGGCTCCTAAAGTGGTAGCCAGGGTATAGGCAATAAATTTCTTTTTCATGATCATGCTTTTAAAAACCTAGAAGGATACATTAAGACCAGCCGTGAACGTACGCGTGGTGGGGTACTTGTCGCGCTCATCATTGCCTGGTGCGAACCCAGTGAAGCTCACTCCTTCAGGATCCAGTCCTTTGTAGCCGGTGATGGTAATCAGGTTCAGGCCAGACACAAACACTCTCGCATTTCTAACCACCTTGATCAGGTCCTTCGGCAGCGTGTAACCAAAGGTGACGTTGTCAATTTTCACGTAGTCTCCTTTTTCAATGTAGTGGCTTACATATACCAGGTCGTTATTGAGCCGTTTTCCGTAAACCGGGTCATAAGCGGTTTTCAGCATGTTGTAAGCCGGGTTTTTGGGGTTCTCGTAGAACATGCGCTGGAAGTTGAGAATGTCATGGCCAAAGGCGCCTCTGATGTTGACCGTCAGGTCAAAGTTCTTGTAACGGGCAGAGTTGTTCCAGCCCAGCACGTGCTTGGGAATGGCATTACCGTAGTATTGGCGGTCTTCCTGAGTAGCGTCATTGATAGGAATGGCCTCACCTGTTTTGCTTTCTACTAACCAGCCGCCATTCGCGTCTACCCCTACTGTTTTCCAGACATAGAATCGGCCAATGGGCTCTCCAACCGCTACCCGGTGGGTGAAGTCCTGAATGGGTTCACCGGTATACCCTGCATCAAAGTAATCTACTGTGTTCTCAAACTGGTCATTGGTTAGGGAAACCAACTTAGTTTTATTTGTGGAGTACGTCACATTGGAGTTCCATGAGAAGTTTTGGGTTTCAACAGGCACAAAGTTCACCAATGCCTCAAATCCCTGGCTGCGCAGCGCACCCGCGTTGATGGTCATGAAATCAATGAGGTAAGGAGGCGACGGAACCTCAAAGTTGTACAGCAAGTCTTCAATGTCACGACGGAAGAAATCCAGGGAACCACTGATCCGGTTTTTCAGGAAACCGAAGTCAAGCCCTACGTTGTACTCCCCTTTTCTTTCCCACCGGAGGTCTGGGTTGAAGTTACGGGCTGGAGAAAAGCCTCTTACCCATCTTCCTCCAATAAATGCTCCGTTGTCCTGGCTGAAATTATAGCTGATCTGCGACAGGTACGGGCTGTTGGCAATGGTACCTGTTACCCCGTAACCAGCTCTCACTTTCAGGTCAGAAACGAACCCTAAGGTCTTCATAAAGTCCTCTTGGCTGATTCTCCAGCCCACCGACACCGCCGGGAAGGTACCCCATTGGGAGTTGACCCCGAACTTAGAGGAGCCTTCACGCCGAACACTGGCCATGAACAAGTATTTATCGTTCCAGTCATAAGTCACGCGACCGAAGAAGCCGATCAGTTTCCAGTTGTCTTTGTAGCTGTCCATGCCCGCGAGCCCCGCCTGAACCGCTTGACCTACCCCTAGATTGTTCCACCCGTAGGAATCTGTAGGGAAGTTCCAGTTATCGGCGTTGAATCCTTCGTTTGTTTCATCTTGCCAGCTATAGCCCCCCAGTACACTGAAGCTATGGGCCCCAATGGTTTTGGAGTAGTTGGAGGTAAGCTCCAATAAATTGGTTCGGCTGGAGCCGGTGCTTCTGCCCGCATTGCTGTTGCGGTTATCCAGCCATGTGTCTGAGTGATTGAACGTGGAGGCATAGCCATACAAAGAACCCCATTGAATATGGGAGCCCAGCACCTTGAAGTGCAGGTCTTTGATGGGAGAATAGTCCAGGCTACCGCTCATTCTCATTTCCTTGGTGGTATACTCCCGGTCAAATTCCTCTATCCTGGCTACCGGATTGAGGTAGAAGTATCCTCCTCGCTCTTGCCATTCACCGGTTTCAGTCCGCACGCGGTCCGTTGGGTTCCGGATGATGGCCTGCCGGTAAGCATATCCGTCCCCACCGCCTTGCACCGAAGAGCCAACCGTGTTGATCAACTGAATATTTGCCTTCAGTTTCTCATCAAACATGGCGTGGTTTATGTCTGCCCGAGCAATGAAACGCTCCTGCCCCGTCTTTTTCATGATCCCTTCCCAGTTTCTGTAGTTGAGGGAGCCGGTAAAGTTTGTGGCGGAATTGCCTCCGAAAAAAGTCAGGTTGTGGTTTTGGCTGATAGGCGTCTGCAGGATCTCATCCAGCCAGTCTGTATTCCCGCCGTAGTCCTCGTAATCAACACCTTCTTCCTGTATAAGGCGGCGGTAATCATCTCCCGTCAACAGTTCTGGTCTTCTGGCGATGGTCTGCACGCTGGAATAGGCGTTGTATTCCACCGTGGTGCGGTCGCCCTGGTTTTTGCGGGTCGTGATCAGGATTACCCCGCCTGTTGCCCGGGTACCGTAGATGGCGGCCGCTGAACCGTCTTTCAACACGTCTACTGACTCAATATCTTCTGGAGCCACCGTGTTGAGGTTCCCGGGCACTCCGTCAATGATTACCAATGGGTTGGAGCTTCCCTGGATGGAGCTGATGCCCCGCAAGTTGATCTGAGTGTTCGCAGTGGGGTCTCCACTAGGGGTGGTCACCCGCAAACCAGCTACTTTCCCTTGTATCAATTGGGCTGCATCGCGCACGGCACCTTGCACAAAGTCTTCGCGGTCAACGCCTGCCACGGCACTGGTCACATCACCCTTATTTTGGGTACCATACCCAATTACCACTACCTCATCCAGCACTTGTCTGTCTGCCGCCAACCTAAGGTTGATCTGCGACCTGTTACTAACTGCTATTTCCTGGGGAGTGTAGCCAATATAACTGAAGACCAGGACGGCATTATTTGGCACCGAAATCTGGTATTTCCCTTGGGCATCGGTCATGACGCCGGCAGTACCGCCTTTCACCGATACCGAAACCCCAATCAGAGGGGCCCCATCATCGGCGGAGGTCACCACGCCAGAGACTGGCCGGTCTTGCAGCGAACCTACTCGGTAATTCCCTACACCGGCAAATGCCACCCCCTGGTGAATACCGGGGAAAACGGTGTACAAAATCAAACTACCTGACAAAGCAAGTAGCCTATTCGTAAATTTCCATTTCATAAAGCCAATTGTTTAAATACAAATTGAAATACTTCACCAACTCTTTAGAACTGAAGAAATCCTCTACCAAAACCAGACGGCCAGGGGAAGCCAACTGAAGAAATTGACTGATAGAAGCTCTGAAACCAGCAGTCTAAGCTGGATTTCACCTATACCCACCAGCAGTGCGGGTATCAACAAGCGAGGGTGTGCTGCTGAACACAACCTACTTTCAGGAAAAATATTGATAACCTATTGTTGTAAAAATCACATTACAATAGGTAAGAGCACAAGAAGGAGTAGCGTAACTGATGCGCTCAGCTACTTCATAGAGTTTCTAATTGGAAAAATCAGAGATAATAAACCTTCTAAGAGGCAAGAGGGTAAAAGCATAATGCAATAGGCAAACAATCCACCCACCATGAATAATCCTATTATTCTGGCGAGTCGGTTTCACATAACCACTTCTAGGTTATTTGAAACATCACATGACCCCTCTCTCCAGAAGCGGTTTCATGCAGACAAAATGTGCCTTATGTCTTTATCTCTTTGCTTCTCTTCTAATGTCGTTTAAGAAAATTATCATAGTTCTTCAAATAAAAAGACAAGGTTTTCTGCTATAACCACTTGGTTAGCTTTTGTAACACCTGATTGTTGTTTTACCTAATCTGATTTTTTGAGTGCGGCACCTTTACAAATCTACTATTTACTCCTATGCAACCCCTCTTCTGGATTATCTAATACAGATACTATATTAACAACAGGTTACTAACTCTTTATCATTTGTACATCATTTGAGGCAACAGGAAAGCAGCCTTTAATAGGTAGGAAATGGGCGTATAGCCATCTGGAAAGGGTTTCTTCTTCTTAGCTCCTTGTTTTAGGATCAATCTACCCACCCAAAAGCGGTGTAAACCTCAGGATTATGGTAAAGACAGCTTTACCCTGGAAAACAGCTGGCCAACTACCGCCACAAGCAGACAGGCGCCCGCCGCCAGCCCAACAAGGGGCGGAAAGGATACCTGTAAAAGCCAGCCACTGAGCAGTGCGCCCAACACGTCTGAGAGGTTGATCAAAGCCATATAGGCAGTGAACTGCGAACCGCCTACCCTTCGGTCGCAAACCGCCATTAACAGCGGAAAGCTGCTGACGCTAAAGAGTGGATCGGCTAATCCCCAAAAGACGAGACCTGCTTGTATCCATCCTTCGCCCTCGTGCCTTAGCAGGTAAGCGTTGAACAGGACCATGAACAAGGCCAGGCACACGCAGGTGCTGTAATACATTCTTCCTAAATGCACCCTATCGGCGAGATAGCCGCCACTCAGCACCACGGCTAGGGTAAGGCCCGCTCCCCAGCTACCCTGGAAAACGGAGAGGCGCTTGTCTTCCCACCCCAGGGAATGAATTAGGTGGTACGAAAGGGATCGCGAAAACAAACTAAAGCAGAGGTAAGAGAGAAACACTAACCCAAACAAGAAAAGCGATTCGCGGCTCAACAAGCTCCGGAAAAGACGAGAGAACACCAGCCGGAACGCAGGAGCATTGGCCGGTTCTTTTGGAGAAGGGTGGGCAGGAGCCTGCCTGCTGTAGAGAGGCGTGGCTAAAAAGAGGAGGGTGAACAGCAGCAGCACCGCTGACATGGTGCCCACGGCCACTGCGAACCCATACGCGTGCAGAAGGTAAGAAAGCCCCGCCGCCCCGAAACTGATCCCAAGCAGGAGCCCGCCCCGCATAAAGCCGTTTACTCTCCCTTTCTCGTGGTCGGCCACAAGGGAGATCGCCAGGGCGTCTACGCTCGCATCCTGCACAGAGGCAAACAAGCTGTGGGTGAAGAAAAGGGCGGCGAGCAGGCCCGTTTGCTGAATAGGGTCACGGACGGTTAGCAGCAGCAGCGAGGCTCCAAAGGCAAGCAACTGCGTAAGAACTACCCAGCGCTTGTAAGGTCCCGAGGAAGAGGAACTGTAGCGGTCAATTAAGGGGCCCCAGGCCAGCTGAATTACCCAAGGGAACCCCACTGCACTGGCGAACGCCCCTACCGTAGCCGGCGGAACATCCCGCCCCACCATATAGTTCGAGAGCGCCGTCAGGGCAAAGCCGGAAGGCACCCCCTGCATGAAGTACAGGTAGAAGAAGGTGAAATACCTCAGGGGGGCGTTGTCTCTGACAGAAGGCAGCATGGCATGTAGTTGCAAAGGAAAACAGGTTGAAACTTGTTTTGTTTGCGCCTGCGCGCCTTCTACCTTTTAAACCGTCTGCTGAGCTAGGAGATTGCCTTCACCCCGGCCTCCGCTACCGTATGGTCATTCTCTACTGTGCTGCCTGACACACCTATGGCCCCAATCACCTCTCCGTTGCCACCTGTGATGGGAATACCCCCTGGAAAGGTGATCAACCCGCCGTTAGAGTGTTCTATGTTGTAAAGGGAACCACCCGGTTGCGAAGCTTGTCCCAAGTTGCCAGTGGGCATGTCAAAAAAGCGGGCTGTCCGGGCTTTCCGGATGGCGATATCTATGGAGCCGAGCCAGGCCCCGTCCATGCGGGCGAAAGCCGTCAGGTTAGCCCCGGCGTCCACCACGGCGATGTTCATCTTTAAACCCAATCTTTGTGATTCAGCGAGAGCTGCTTTTACGGCCTTGTCGGCTTGTTCCAGTGTGATTCCCATATGCTTTGCGTTTTCTGAATGAAATAAAAGAAAGGGATACTTTCCCCTCAATAGGTACTGTTACAGGCAGAAAGAGTTGACGAAACCGGTGCTACTAAGATATTTAAATGGAACACAAGCCCTTATCCTAAGCACCACCGCTTTCAGGTGTCCTTCTCCTTCTATATGAAGTTAGCGAAAACAGGCCATAAACTCAAACCTTATCTAAAAGGCGATTCTAATCGGAATGAAACGGGAAGGGAAGCAGAGCATTGGGCGGGTCTAAGGAATTTGCAGACAGTCAATTTACTGCCTACCCAAAAAGGTCGGTGCTCAGGTAGCGATCTCCTCGGTCACAGACAATGAAAACGATCACGCCTGATTCCAACTCCTGGGCCAGTTGATAGCTAGCTTGCAGGGCGCCCCCGCTACTCATACCCGCCAAGATTCCTTCTTCTTTTGCCAATCTTCTTGTCATGGTGATGGCCTGCTGCTCGCTTATGTCTATAATCCGGTCTACCCTTTCTTTTTCATAGATCTGGGGCAGGAACTCTGGGGACCAGCGACGGATGCCGGGGATGTTAGCGCCCTCGGAAGGTTGGGTACCCACAATCTGAATGCTTGGGTTCTGCTCTTTGAGGAACCTGGACACCCCCATGATGGTACCCGTAGTACCCATCGCCGAAACAAAATGCGTGACAGTGCCTTGGGTATCTTTCCATATCTCCGGACCGGTTGTCTTGTAATGGGCGCGGTAGTTATCTGGGTTGGCGAACTGGTTAAGCAAGTGATAGCCCTGGTTTGTGGCCATCTCCTCCGCCATCTCGCGGGAAAACTCTATGGTCTTGGCCGATGGCGTGAGGATTACCTCTGCCCCGTAGGCTTCCATGGCTTTCACCCGCTCTGAGGTGGAGTTATCGGGCATGATCAGAGTCATTTTCACTCCTAGTGCCTGGGCAATCATGGCCAAAGCGATGCCTGTGTTTCCGCTGGTAGCTTCCACCAACTGGTCTCCAGGTTGTATCTCGCCGCGGTCAAGGGCGCCTTTGATCATGCTATAGGCTGCCCGGTCCTTCACGCTGCCCGCGGGGTTCTGCCCCTCCAACTTCGCATAGATTTTCACCTTGTTACCAGGGTGTATATTTCGTATCTCCACCAAAGGAGTATTTCCTATCAGTTCAAATAAAGTCATGGGTTATCCCTTAAATAGAATCAGCTGCCTCCTGCCATTGATGAGAGCATAAGCCCGGGCAGGAACCTGATTTACCTCAATCTTACTTAAAGTGTTCCATAAGCGCAACCTGCCGTCACTGCCCAAGGGCATTTTCTTCCCTGTAGCCCACATACATCCGTTTGCCGGAGGCAATTAGCGATCTGTTTCTGAAGCAGTTTCATCAAACCCCTACTTACAAGGACCCAATGTTATGCGAGAGTTACAGACAAGCGGCAGATTTAACAATGGAATAAAAATGGCCTAATGAAGGGGTAACACCCGGGGTATACTTTTGATAAAGCAAACACAGCCCCGGCATATGAAACCTTTTATTACAAGAAAATCAACCTTCGCGGCGGGTTTAGCCGCACTTCTTTTCTTAGGCGCCTGTCAGGAGGATGACTCCAATGAAAACCCGGGTTCCTCGGGAGTGGAGATCAAGAACCAGTCCGTGACTCCTTCCCTGGTGAAAATGCTTTCAGGGTTTGAAAGCGTGAAGATCAATCCCCTTATCAGCAGCGATGACAAACTGGAGGGTTCTCCTTCTTTCATTTACGGCGCGCAGCCAGACGGCTCGGGCATGCTCAGAAACCCTGACGGCGAAGGATTCATCATGGTCACCAACCACGAGATCCTGCAGTCGGTGTCTCGGGTGTACCTTGACAAGAACATGAAGCCTACCAAAGGTGAGTACATTGTAGACGGTACCGGCGGACGTTGGAGACTATGCTCTGCCACGCTGGCGACCCCAGAAGAGCACGGGTTTGGCCCCACGTTCCTGACGGCTGGCGAAAGCGGCATTGAATCCATGATCCATTCCATCAATCCTCTGGGCTCCTCTACTGATAAGAGCAATCCTAACCGAGTTTTGCCTGCCCTTGGAAAATGCAGCGCAGAAAACGCTGTTCCGCTTCCTAAAGCAGCTTACCCAGGAAAAACCGCTATTTTCATTGGTGAGGACGAAAGCAACCCAGCCAACAGCATGGGTCAGGTGAATCTTTACCTTTCTAACGCCACCGGCGATCTGCAGAACGGCAAACTGTACATGCTGCGCCGGAAAAACAAGAACACCGTGGAGACTGACATGCAGGTGAATACCGCCTACGATGTGGAGTTTGTGGAATACAGCAACGTAGCCACCAGCACCGGCGCCCAGTTAGCCGCCCAAACCGTAGAGCAAGGCGCTCTGCAATTTGCCCGCGTAGAGGATTTGGACTACGGAAAAGGCAGCGCCAACGCCAACAGAACCCTTTACTTTACCTCTACCGGAGTTAGCCAGGGAGACAAAATAACGCCAGTGGCCGGACTTACCATGTGGGGACGGGTGTACAAACTGGAACTGGATGCGAACAATCCGCTGGCCGGCAAACTTACTCCTCTTATTGACGGCGAGGTAGACCCGGGCAACAGCATCGTGAACCCAGACAACATCTGCGTGACAGAAAACTTCGTCTACATCCAGGAAGACGGCGATTCTTACTACAAGAACAACAAGCATGATGGTCGTATCTGGCAGTACAGTATCGCTACCAAACAGATCAAACCTATGCTGGAGATGGATCACCGCAGATCAGACGCCACCTTCAACGCCAAATACAACCCTAGCAATGACACCCGCCTGAGTTCATGGGAATACGGTGCTATGTATGACATCTCGGATCTGGTAGGCGTACCCGGCACCTTTGTCGTGAACATTCACCCGCACACCTGGACCAGCGACAGCTTCTTGCCCGGCGGCAAAGGAGCCGACGGTAGCGGGGTAGTCAACAACAAAGAGGGCGGCCAAACCGTGATTCTGACCGGGGTAGCCCGATAAACAAAACTAAACACAACAACTTTTCAACTTCCATTACCATTTCGTCTGTCATGCTACAAAAGCCTTCCGATCATCGGTAAGGCTTTTGTCTTTTCCTTTCCAAGCCTTATGAAACCAAAGTATAACCCGCTACTATTTCTGTTGCTAAGCGTTCTGTTTTCCGGCTGTTTTTCTGAAAAGAAGCTGCAAGCGCCTGATCAGGTAAAAGCCCATCTACAGGTTCAGTTTGATTCTTTGCAGCAGACAGGAGAGAGATTGCTTCTGAGCGCCCAGAAAGAAAACGGACCGGCGGTAATGCAGGCTTTTCTGCAGACCCGGCGCGCGTACAAGAAGGTGGAATGGTTCACGGAGTATTACGCGCCTACTGCCAGCAAAGAACTGAATGGCGCACCTCTGCCCGAGATTGAGATTGAGGAAACTCGGGTATTCCCGCCCTCGGGGCTGCAGGTGATAGAAGAATACGTGTACCCGGAGCTGCAGGAAGCAAACCGCCCGGATTTGGAGCGAGAAATAAAGGCGTTTCTCTCTACGCTGAAAAGAACCCGTGTCATTCTGGAGGAGACGGTGTTCACCGAGAGCCACCTTCTGGATGCCACCAAGCAGGAAGTCTTTAGAACCATGATTCTGGGCATCTCCGGCTTTGACACTCCTTTGGTAAAAACAGGCGTAAAAGAGTCTGCCGTGGCTTTGATGTCGGTAAAGGAAGTGCTTTCCTTTCTGGGAGAAAACCCGTCGCTGCAGGAACTTCTAGCGCAAGCCATAGCCTTCACAAACCAAAGCCAGGACTTTGACGGATTTGACCGGATGCGGTTCATTAAGCAGTACGCCAACCCCATCACCAGAGGCATCGTGGCCTGGCAGAAAGAACTCGGGATTCCGTTTGTTCCGGCGGCGCTTGCGCTCAACCCGCAGGCGGCTACGTTGTTTGAGCCCGATGCCCTCAACACCAACTACTTTGTAGGCAACCTGGAGGCCCGACCAACTCCCCAGAAGATTGCTCTGGGAAAAGCCTTGTTTCACAATCCCATCCTGTCTTCGGGTACCCGCACCTGCGGCAGCTGCCACCAACCAGAGTTAGCTTTCACCGATGGCCTACCTAAAAGCAACGCGCTGCATACCGGTAAGTTTGTGAGCAGAAACGCCCCTACCTTGTTGTATGCTGGTTTTCAGCACGCCCAGTTCTATGACATGCGCTCCCCCACCCTGGAAAACCAAGCCATGGACGTCATCGCGAACAAAGACGAAATGCATGCCTCCGTAGAGGAAGCGGCCACCAGGCTCAATAAAGAACCAACGTACACCAAAGCCTTTAAAGAAGCATTTCCTACCCTGGAAAAGGAGATTCTGCCCCGGCACGTGATGATGGCGCTGGCGGCCTACGTCAGGTCTCTCTCTCCTTTCAGCTCCCGGTTTGACTTGCACGTGCGGGGCGAGGAAAGTCATATGACCCGTCAGGAGATTACCGGTTTCAACCTGTTCATGGGAAAAGCGAAATGTGGCACTTGCCATTTCATGCCCGTCTTCAATGGCACCGCAGGCCCTTCTTTCTCCAATACCGAAGGTGAGGTCTTGGGGGTGCTGCAATCTCCGCAGGGCAAAAAGCCTGTCCTTGACCCAGATGAGGGAAGATACGCCCACAACAAGATAGAGGAACTGAAGTTTGCCTTCAAAACTCCCACCGTCCGGAACATTGCCCACACCGCCCCTTACATGCACAACGGAGCCTACAAAACTCTGGAAGAGGTGATTGACTTTTACAACCAGGGAGGTGGTGTAGGACTGGGCCTCATGCTAGAACACCAGACCCTACCCAGTGACCAATTGCAGTTAAGCCCCCAGGAACAGAAAGCGCTTGTGGCGTTTCTCCGCACCCTGTCTGATCCCCTGTAAGAAAGAAGTCCTGAATAGGTTTAACGCCCGTTTTCACGTAAACCACCGCTAACCAGAATCCCATAATTTTAATATCTTCTTCTTTAGCTTCCCTCGTATAGGGATTGGGTCGCAAATCCTTTCCTTTCCAGGTTTTTGGGTTTGAAAAGCACCTGATAGGCTTAGGGCATAAGCAGCTATATTGCACGCTCTTTCTATAGAAGACTGATGAAACAAGACCTTACCAACTCTATTTCCACAACGCACGCGCCCAAGCTAAAAGAGCTGCCCGCCACCGCCATTTGTGGGAACGATATCACCTCCTCGTGCCTGTATGTCTCGGCGCTGGCTATCATTTACGCGGGCCAGTATGCCTGGGTGGCTCTTTTGCTGGTGGGTGGGGTCTTGTACCTCTTCCGGAGCATTTACGCTGAGGTGGTGGGGGCGCTTCCGCTCAACGGAGGGGCTTACAACGCGTTGCTCAACACGACCAGTAAGAGTACGGCCTCGTTGGCGGCGTGCCTCACCTTGCTGTCTTACATGGCCACTGCCGTGATCTCGGCCAGCGAGGCCATGCACTACGTGCACCACTTATGGGAAGGGCTCCCCATTATCTACGCCACCATTGGGTTGCTGGCCCTTTTCATGGGCTTAACCATTATGGGCATTGGCGAGTCTTCCATTGTGGCGGTCATCATCTTCATCACCCACATCACTACCCTCACGCTGCTGGTGATAGTAGGCCTTATTTACCTGTTCAACCATGGGTTTGACACGCTGGCCCTCAACTACAGCCAACCCATTCAAGGAAGTATCTGGCGGGCTTTGTTTTTTGGGTTTGCGGCAGCCATGCTGGGGATCTCGGGATTCGAGAGCTCGGCCAATTTCGTGGAGGAGCAGGCGCCGGGGGTCTTCATGAAAACCCTCCGGAACATGTGGCTGGCCGTTACCATCTTCAACCCCTTAACTGCTTTCCTGGCCATTGCCATCTTACCCATGGCCGAGGTAACCGAACACCAAACCGCTTTGCTGGCCCACCTGGGCGAAGTGGCAGGCGGGCACTGGCTGGCCCTGCTGGTCTCCGTGAACGCGGCCATGGTGTTGAGCGGGGCGGTATTGACGTCGTACGTGGGGGTTACGGGCTTGGTGCACCGCATGACCCTTGACCGTTGCCTTCCGCAGTTCCTATTGATCACCAACAAGAAAGGCTCTGCGTTTCTGATCATGATCAGTTTCTTCCTGCTGTGCGTCTCTATTCTGCTGATCACGGGCGGCGACATAGGAGCCTTGGCGGGTGTGTACACCATTTCCTTCCTGTCTGTGATGGCCTTGTTTGGGGTGGGCAACGTTTTGCTCAAAATGCGCCGGAATCGCCTGCCTCGCCCGGTAAGGGCATCCGGTATTGTGCTGTTTGTGGCTATCTCTGCGGTGTTGGCAGCCTTGTTAGGGAATGCTATTTTGAATCCGGCCTACGTGTGGGTTTTCCTGAAATATTTCATTCCAACCGTTTCGGTGGTATTCATCATGCTCTTCCGGATCAGGCTGCTCCGCCTTTTCACGTATTTGCTGCAGCAGATAGAAAAGCCTCTGGCAAAGATCCTTCCCCTGACCTCCTACACCATCATGCGCCTGATCAACACTATCCGGTCACAGGAATTCGTGTTCTTTACCCGAGGCGATAACATCGCCAATATCAACCAGGTGATGCGCTACGTGGTGGAAAATGAGCAAACCAGCCGCATCAAAATTGTAAACGTGTTGCGCGAAGGGGAAGAGCCGCCCAAGAAACTGATGCACGAGGTAGAGGTACTGGACCGGGCCTATCCTGAGCTGGTGGTAGACTTTGTCATCATTAGAGGGCACTTCGGACCAGAATTGATTCAGGAACTCTCCACCAAGTGGAAGATACCGAAAAACTTTATGTTCATCGGCTCGCCCGGAGACCGCTTCATTTACGGCTTACAGGAACTGGGCGGCGTTCGCTTGGTCATCTAACCATTTCTTGGCTTTCCTTCTAAATTCTGCCCAGAAACGCATGTGCCGCAGATTATGTAGTTTTGCGTTTCTTAGCCCCACCCGCGTATGCACCTACTTGAAGTAAAAAACGCTGCCACTGTCAGAGCCTTTTTAGATCTTCCAAGCGCTATTTACAAAGATCACCCCAACTGGATTCGTCCGCTGGACAAAGACATTGAGCAGGTTTTTGATCCGCAGCAGAACCCCAATTTCAAAAATGGCACGGCCATCCGGTGGATCCTCCAGGATAACCAAGGCCAGGCCATTGGCCGGGTGGCGGCATTTGTGAACAACAAAACCAAAGGCGCGTCTGAGTACATGACCGGTGGCATGGGCTTTTTTGAGTGCATCAATGACCAAGCTGCGGCCAATACGCTGTTTGATGCGTGCAAGAACTGGCTGGCCACGCAAGGCATGGAAGCCATGGACGGGCCTATCAATTTTGGGGAGCGCGACCGGTGGTGGGGTCTGCTGGTGCAAGGGTTCACTGAACCTAACTTTGGGATGTTCTACCATGCCCCCTACTACCAGCAGCTTTTTGAGAACTACGGCTTTCAGGTGTATTTCAAGCAGTACACCTATTACATGGATACGCACGCGCGGTTCAGTGACAAGGTCTACCAGCGGTCAGAGGCGCTAGATGCTACCCCGGGGTACAGTTTTGGGCATCCTTCCAAAAACAACCTCGAAAAACTAGCCCAGGACTTTCTGGAAGTCTACAACAAAGCGTGGGCGGGGCACTCGGGCATCAATGAGATGACGTTTGACAAAGCCCTGAAGATGGTGAAGAGCATGAAACCTGTGATGGAGGAGCGGCTTATCAACTTCGTGTATTTTGAAGGGAAGCCCATCGCTTTCTTCATCATGCTGCCCGAGCTGAACCAGATTTTCAAACACCTGAACGGCAAATTCAACTTGCCCGCCAAGCTTAAGTTCCTTTACCATCGCTGGCGCTACAACAAGCGTTCTGATAAAAAGGTGTTTGGGGTCATCTTTGGCGTGGTCCCTGAATTTCAGGCGAAGGGGGTAGATTCTTATTTGATCTGCCACGCGCAAGGTCCTCTGAATGCCTATGGTGCCCGCGAGATAGAAATGAACTGGGTAGGTGATTTCAACCCGAAGATGATGATGGTGACCCGCGGCTTAGGGGCCCGCATTTACAAAACCCACGTTACCTACCGGAAAATCTTTGACCCTGCCAAACCATTCACCCGCTACCCGATCATCAGATAAGTGCTTTCTGCCTTTTTTCTAGAAAAGGAGCTAAAAGCCTACTGTGCTAGTTGAAGGAACTTTTGGTGCAGCTGGGCTACCTGGGGCAGCACTAACTGGGCATCGTCATTGTACAAGACGAACTGGGCCCGGCTTACCCGCTCTTCTTCTGACAATTGCTTGGCCATGATGGCTTCCACCTCAGTGGCACTACGGTGCGGATCGCGCTGCAGTGTGCGGGTCAACCGAAGCGCCAGCGGGGCTGATACGGTGAGCACGTGGTCTACCTGCGTGTAGGCATTGGATTCAAACATGAGAGCCGCTTCTTTGAGCACATAGGGCGCCTGCTGCTGCTCTAGCCAACGGTAAAAGTCTTTGCGCACCTGCGGATGCACTAAACCGTTCAATTTGGCTAACTCGGTGGTGTTATGGAAGACCTTTTGGCTTAGGTATGCCCGGTTCAGGTTCTGTTGGGCATCAAAGGTCTCTGGCCCGAAAGCGGAGATAAGTTGTTCACGCAGCTCTGGGTCATGGTTCATCACCCATTTGGCGCGGGTGTCAGAATCGTACACCGGTACGCCCAGCAACTGAAAACATTTGCAGACAATGCTTTTGCCAGACCCGATTCCGCCGGTGATGCCAATCTTCAGCATAGCTTATTGGGGTGTTAAGGAAATTTGCACCTTACCCGGCAGTATCGCTACATTTCTTGTGTAAGGAGCCTTCTGTAAGATGGTAGGCACAATGGTAGAATCTGCCGCGTTGAACTTCTGGAAATCCAGCACTACCTGAAACTGCTCTACCCTGATGGAATCCCGGAAACGGGGCAGGTATGAATACTGCACCACCACCGGTCCGTTCACCAACCGCAACTGGTGCTGCGGCGGGAAGTTCTGCAAGGAGGGCTGCACCGTCACTTCTTTCCGTTCCAGGGGCATGATGTTGAACTGCACTTCGGCCTCACTTACGTCTGCTTTCACCAAAGAAGTGAAATCATGCACTAAGGGCACATCTCCTTTGAAAGGAGTCGCAAAGTTCTGTTCAGGCAATTCCAAAAGGAAAGGATTGGGAAATTGGTTCAAGATCAGTTCTGGCCCGGTGAAGGTAACTGAGTCTGGTAAGATTTTAACCCCTCCCATAAACGCCTGCCCTGGGGCAACTTTTATCTGGGTGGTGTCAATAGCTAATGGGAACTTACGGGAAACCAGGCGGTCAAAATCAAAGCTGATGGTGTCCGTCACCACAAAATTCAGGTTCAGGCCGTCCAGCACATTGGAGATGGCCGGGCGCAGAGCTTGTCCTGGTAAGCGCTTGACAAAAGGTAATCCCCTGATGGTAAGCTCGGCCGGTTTTACGTTGAAGAACAGGTTTTTCCGGAGCAATTTCCAGCCTTTGCCAGTCACGTTGATAACCACCTCCTCGGGCAGGGGCTTGACGGGGACTAAGGCTTTGGGGTCGTACTTGAATTGGATGGGATAGGTGACTTGCGTGGTGTAGCTCTTGTTGAGCGCATTCAGGAGCCAAAATGTGGCCGCCGTAAAAAAACAAAGCAACACCACCCTCCAGTACTGTTTCTGCTTGGGCGAGAATGGCCTCAGTAACCAGAGAAGGGCGTGCTTTGTCCTGTTTAATGGCAAGGTAACTTTTACGTGGTAGTAGTCTCTGCGGAGGTGTTGGCATTCACCCGGCTAGTGGCTTCAACCGCAATGGCTACTTTGTCAAACTTCAATTTAATTCCTTTATCTACTTCAATCCAGACAGTGTCATCGTCTACGCTTAGTAAACGGCCGTGCAGTCCGCCAATAGTGACTACGTTCATGCCGCGCTTCAGCTCCTCCCTGAACTTCTTCTGGTCTTTGGCTTTCTTCTGTTGCGGCCGCACCATGAAGAAGTAAAACACCAGAATGATTAACCCGATGAACAGGAAATTAGAGTAAAGGTTTGCCCCCTCTGGGGTGGCTTGCAATAATACAGTTAACATAAGGTTGTTCTAAAATTACATTCGAACAGGTCCTTCTGCTCCTGCCTGCGGCACTGTGCCTATGATGTTGGTTTTGATGCTTACCTGGTTGATCTGCGGATCAGTGTTGGCCGTGATGGTGATTTGTTTTGATTGCTGGCCAGATTTACCTGCCGGGTCAAACACCACCTTGATTTTACCTGTCTCACCTGGGGCAACTGGCTCATGAGGCCACTCCGGAACGGTACATCCGCAGGTTGCAGAAGCGTTCTCAATGATCAACGGAGCTTTACCAGTGTTGGTGAACGTGAAAGTATGCTCTACTTTCTTGTCAGCCTTGATGTCACCAAAGTCAAACTCAGTCTCCTTGAACGTCATTACTGGCTTAGGAGCATTTGGGTTCACGGCTTCCTGACCAGTTACGTTAGGGTTGGTAGCAGGATCATTGGCAGCAACCGGGGCGCTGCCTTCTGAAGAGTTTTGCTCAGTGGCAGTGGCGGTTTCTTCTGTGTTTGCTTTTTTCTCGCAGCTAGAAGTCCAAAGACCACCAGCCAACAGCAACGCGATTATAAATTGCTTTTTCATAATACATTAAGCCTATTAAAGAATAGGACAAGTTACAAATTAGAAATGATATGCTGCGCAAATTCTGACGTAGAAGCAGTACCTCCTAAATCGCGGGTACAGCAGCTCTTGTCAAGCAGGGTAATCTCCAGGGCGTTCTCAATGCGGTCTGCGTGCTCATGCAAGCCCATGTGCTGCAACATCATAAGGGCAGAACGCAACAGCGCCGTTGGGTTTGCAAGACCTTGACCGGCAATATCTGGGGCAGAGCCGTGTACGGCCTCAAAGATGGCCATGTCATCGCCGATGTTAGCACCAGATACCACACCTAAACCACCTACTAAACCAGCGCACAGGTCAGACAAGATATCACCGAAAAGGTTGGTGGTCACAATCACTTCAAACTGCTCTGGCTTGCTTACCAGCTGCATGCACATGTTGTCAATGATCTTCTCATCCCACTGCACCTGCGGGAACTCCTTAGACACGTTCGCGGCCGCCTCCAGAATCAACCTTCCGGCAGATTTCAAGATGTTGGCTTTGTGGGCAACGGTTACCTTAGGGCGGTTGTGCTTAGCGGCGTACTGGAATGCGGCTCTTACAATTTTATGGCAACCTTCCACAGTGACACGGGCGATGGAATCAGAGATGCCCAAGCGCTCATCATACGTTTCCAGACCAGAGTAAAGGCCTTCTGTGTTCTCCCGGAACAAGACCAGGTCTACGTTCTCAAAGCGGGTTTTCACGCCAGCCGTGGTTTTGGCCGGACGCACATTGGAGTATAAATCAAACTTCTGGCGTAACTGCACATTGATGCTTTTGAAGCCTTTGCCCACCGGGGTGGTGATAGGTCCCTTCAAAGCGATTCTGTTACGCTCCAATGATTCAATAAGAGATTGAGGAATCAGCTCGCCCTTGGAGTCAAAGGTGGTTTGTCCGGCGTTTTCTTCTTCCCAGGTGATGGGCACTTCTGCGGCTGCAAAGATCGCCTTTACGGCTTCTGTGATCTCAGGACCTATCCCGTCGCCGGGAATAAGGGTAACGGTTGTCATGGTCAGGGGCTTATATTTCCTTTTTACTGTTTATTTCGTTGATGAGGGAGTCCACGTCCATCAAAAGGCGCTCAGCTTTGTCACGGGCGTCTTTGATCACGCGCTGTCCTTCGGTTTTAGCGGCAGAACCCTGCTCTTCTCTTCCAGTGATCAGGTCATTGGACAGTTCCAACAGCCTGGCACGGTATTTCTCTAATTGAAAACTCAGTTTGTCACGGGTCTCACGGCCTTTCTCCGGCGCAAACAGGATACCTAATACCGCGCCTGTCGCGATACCAGAGGAAAAGGCAAGGATAGCATTGGTTTTTTTGCCCATAGTTTAGGTAGTGTTATATAAGATTGTTGTTTTGAATGTCCCGTGCCGCGTTTTAGCCTTGTTTCTCTCAAAACCTGCCCAAAACGCTGCACGGTACACGCATTATATCCATACGAACGAAAGACCGCCAGGATTATTTGTTATCCAGCAACCCTCTTCCCGATTTCCGGATGGCCCCGCTCGCAATCAGGTCTTGTGATATTCTGTCCAGCACACCGTTGACAAACTGCTTGCTCTTAGGCGTGCTGTATACCTTGGAGATGTCAATGTACTCATTGATGGTCACCTTCACGGGGATGCTTCTGAAAATGTGCATCTCGCAGAGCGCCATTTTCAGGATGATCTTGTCTAGCTGCGCTACCCGCTCCACATCCCAGTTCTGCACGCTTTCAGAGATCATGGCCTCGTACTTCTCGTCATCTTTCAGGGTCTCGTTGTAAAGGTCCTCAAAGAAGGCTTTGTCGTCTTCCCAGCTGGCCGACAAGTCTAACAGAGCAAGGTTTTCATCCGTGTTCTCCTCCAGCATCTTGATGGATTTGTTCACCAGGTTCTTCACCACTGATTTATTTTCTACCCAGTTTAGGTCTTTCTCCTCAAACAGGTTCTGCAGGTTCTCGTCCTTAAAGATAACGTTTTTGAAGATATGTTTCAGCAATTCGTGGTCTTGCTCGTAGGTTGGGTCCTGGATCTGCAGGTAGGCCAACACCTCCTCGTCATTCTTGAGGCCGTTGCGGTAAATCTTCTGGATCACTTCCATCTCTCCGGCCCAGGAAAGGTTCCGGCGGATGACGCGCTGCTCCAGGAATTTGTTGCTAAGCAGCTTCTGCAAGGCTTTGTTCCGCAACAGTGGCCGTAGGGTAACGTCCTTGCGCTCGGTGAAACGGGTGGCGGCTTTCTGCTCTTCGCTCTCAACGAGGTTCACCAGTTCCTGGGCTACCAAGAGGGTAAGCAGATACCGGTCATAGATTTCCTCAGCAGCGGTCAGCATCTGGTTACCGAAGTATTTTAAGTCTTTGCGCAGGGAATTCTGGTAGAAATTAACGGCTGCCTGGGCGGCGTCTAAGATTTCACGGTCTTTTTCTTCCGTATCAAATTTGCGGGTCTCGTACCACTCTTTGAACAGCAGGCTGGCGATCTGCTTCTGGCCCTCCAGTTTTTTACGGTCCTGCGCCTCAATGGCCATCAGGTCTGGGGCAAATCTATCCGAGATCAAATCCAGGGCTAACTGGTAGTTAGATCCCTCCGCCTGCACGTAGGCGTAAATAGCTTGCATCGCTTTGATTCGGAGTATTCTGCGGTTGAGCATGATAATAAGGAAAGAACGTGGTGAACGTGAAAATAAGGGTAAAAGTTGGATTGAAGCGGGTAGCCGTAAAGGCTTATACGACCCGGCCCCCAATTCAGCCGCAAAGGTCCGAAGGAAAGGAGCAAGAAGCAAACCGGAGTTCTTTTAATTTAGTTTCTATAAGGGATACCTTATTCCCTGGTGCAACGGGCGCGTGTGCTAGGGCGCAAAAGACTAAAAAGCAGAATGCGTCTCCGGCCCGGTTTCTTCAAACCAGTCCGAAAACGCATTCACTGTCTTTATTCCTCCAGAAGGAGGCGGCAATTAGTAGGTCTGCTTAATCTTAGCCATGTCATCAATGCGCTTCTGCGCGATTTCAGTAGCAGCTCTTTGCGTGTGCGTACCGTCAGCCTCCGCTTTCGCGAAGATGTTGAGCGTGGTGTTGTAGATCTGCTCGGTTTGCTGCATGGCCCACTCGCGATTCAGCTTCTTCACTTCTGAATACACGTTGATGATACCACCGGCGTTGATCAGGAAGTCTGGGGCGTACACGATGCCCATGTCTACCAGCGCTGGTCCGTGGATGTCTTCGTTCTTCAGCTGGTTGTTCGCGCAGCCGGCAATTACCTGGCACTTCAGGCGAGACAGGGTGTTGTCATTGATGGTGGCTCCCATGGCGCAAGGTGAATAGATATCCACGTCCACGTCATAGATCTCGTCCAAACCAACTACGGTAGCACCGGTAGCCGCCGAGATGCGCTTTAAACGCTCCTGGTCAATGTCAGTGATGAACAACTGGGCGTTTTCTTTCACCAGGTAGTCAATCAGGTAACCACCTACGTGGCCGGTTCCCTGCACGGAGATTTTCTTTCCGGCTAGGCTGTCATTGCCCCAAGCTCTTTTAGCCGCGGCTTTCATACCCATGTAGGTTCCGTAAGCTGTAACCGGTGATGGGTCACCGCTGCCGCCCTGTGATTCTGGCAAACCGGCTACGTACTTGGTTTCCATCCCGATGTACGCCATGTCTTGGGTAGTCATACCCATATCCTCGGCGGTGATGTACTTGCCGTTCAGGTTGTTCACGAACCGCCCGAACTTGCGCATCATGGCTTCGGTCTTGTCTTTTTTGGAGTCGCCGATGATCACGGCTTTTCCGCCACCCAGGTTCAAACCCGAGATAGCCGATTTAAACGTCATGCCGCGGGAAAGACGCAGCACATCGCGCAGCGCTTCTGCCTCCGTTGCGTATGTCCACATACGGGTACCACCCAGGGCAGGCCCCAGTACGGTGTTATGCACGCCAATGATCGCCTTTAAGCCGGTGTCATGGTCGTGGCAGAAAACCACTTGCTCATGGTTGTATTCGCTTATTTGGCTGAAAACCGAGGTTTCCTGCTCAGTGGTTAGATCTTTAACTTCTATCATGTTTTGTTTTTACCTTGAATACCAACTAGTCTTTGTTAGATATTGGGGAAGCGAATTGGTAATTTTGACACAAAATTAATTTTATATTTTTGAAGACCAAGAAAATCCTAACAAGTGTTAGTACGTATTTTCTTTAAATGTAGCCTGTGAAATCTCTTAAATACCTCAATAAATATCTGCTCAAATACAAGTTCCGGTTCTTCTGGGGCATTGTGTTTGTGATTGTCTCTAACATCTTCGCCATTATTCCGGCGCAGGTGGTGCGCCACGCCTTTGACTTGGTGCGCGAGGGCATTACCATGTACAACCTCCACGAAGGGTTTGCGCAGCAGGAGCAAGTGTATGACTCCTTCGCCCGAAGCACCTTGTTCTATGGTGCCGTGATTGTGCTCATGGCCCTCTTGCGCGGCATTTTCCTGTTTTTCATGCGGCAGACCATCATTGTGATGAGCCGGTTAATTGAAAACGACCTCAAAAACGAAATCTACGCTCACTACCAGACCTTGCCCCTCTCCTTCTACCGGAAGAACAACACCGGCGATTTAATGGCGCGGATTTCAGAGGACGTGAGCCGCGTGCGCATGTATTTGGGGCCGGCCATTATGTATGGCGTAAACTTGATTGTGCTTTTCCTGATGGTGATCCCGTACATGCTGACCGTGAACGTGGAATTGACCATTTACACGCTGTTGCCGCTGCCCATTCTCTCAGTGAGCATTTACTATGTGAACAACATCATTGAGAAGAAATCAGACGAGATCCAGAAAAGCCTTAGCGGTATCACCACGTTTGTGCAGGAGGCGTTCTCGGGCATTAGGGTGTTGAAGTCCTTTGTGCGGGAGCAGGACTCACATGCCAACTTCACCACTGCCAGCAACACCTACAAAGACAAATCGCTGGAGCTGAACTTCGTGAACTCACTGTTCTTCCCGCTCATTCTATTCTTGATTGGCTTGAGCACTATCATCACGGTGTGGTTGGGCGGAAAACAGGTCATCAACGGCAGCATCACGCCAGGCGTAATTGCCGAGTTCCTGATTTACGTGAACATGCTGACCTGGCCCGTGACGGCCCTGGGCTGGACAACTTCTTTGGTGCAGCGCGCCGCGGCCTCTCAGGAGCGGATAAACGAGTTCCTGAACACCAAAACCGACATCATTTCGCAAAAGAACCTGGAGAAGGACATCAAAGGCGCCATTGTTTTTGACGAGGTGGATTTTGTCTATCCAGACACCGGCATCCACGCGTTAAAGAAACTGTCCTTCCAGATCAATCCCGGCGATACGCTGGCTGTGATTGGGAATACCGGCTCGGGCAAGAGCACCATCGCGGCTTTGATTTGTCGTTTGTATGATGCTACCGGCGGTCGCATTCTCATTGACGGCGAAGACATCCGAAACTACAACATCACCAACCTGCGCAGCCAGATTGGCTACGTGCCGCAAGACGTGTTCCTGTTCTCAGACTCTATCAGAAACAACATCGGGTTTGGGGTGGATGCCTTACCAGAGGAGAAAATGCTGCAGGCCGCCAAAGATGCCGATGTCTACGAGAACATCATGCACTTCCCAGCGCAATTTGACACGGTGCTGGGTGAGCGCGGCATCACGCTTTCGGGAGGTCAGAAACAGCGCGTGTCCATTGCCCGCGCCCTGGCCCGCGAGCCTAAGATTTTGATTCTAGATGACTCGCTTTCAGCGGTAGACACCAAGACGGAAAATGCCATTCTGAACAGCCTGCAGCGCGTGATGGAGAACCGCACCTCTATCATTATCTCGCACCGCGTCAGTTCTGTGAAACTAGCCAACCGCATTCTGGTGCTAGACGATGGCGTGGTAGTACAACATGGCACCCATGAGGAGCTGATGCTGGAGTCTGACGGCCTGTACCGTGCCTTGTATGAGCGCCAGTTGCAGACCGAGGATCTGGAGTAGCTGTTTAGGGTCTGGTTTGCTAAAACCAAGCCCTAAACAGAGGGCTTTCCAGTGCGCCACAAGGGCATAACACCGGTGCATTTTTTTTGGTAACTTGCGGTCCCATTATCACCCACAAATGACCAAAAGAGCAAACTCGTGCCTCTTTCTTCTGGCACTAAGCCTGTTCCATCTATTGCCCCTAAAGGCTCAGACACGGCAAGAAAGCATTACAGAACTCAGAAACCAATTGCTTACCGCCCTCACCGACCAAGGCCCTATCGGGATCTATAAAACCTTGTACCACATAGGGTATATTGAGGTAGACGACTGCATGCTGACGTTTCAGGTGACAGAGAATATCAAACGCACGCACGTTATCTCAAGAAAGGTCTATAGAGTGTATTTGGGGGGACTTTCGGTTGATGCACAGGCTGAGCATTCGCTGTCTCTTACAAACGAACTTCACCCGGCTAGCATAACCATTATGAATAACTTCGCGCCGCGAAGAATCCATAAACCAAATTTAGGTGATTATCAGAAAGGGGTGACTGATCCGGGATACCAGGAGATGAACCATACCTTTGAGTCAGCCTCGGCGTTCTTGCCCCTCAATAAAAACAGTAGCCAGATCAAAGATTTGCTCTTGCGTCTATCCTCTACCTGCCAAATGTGAAAAACCAGTACTTCCGGCTGAGGTAAACCAAACACCCTCTTGATTGCAGCTTATTTTGCGGAAAGCAGGGGTAAAACGCGGGGCTGCCACACTCTGGCCGGAAGTATCAAAGGCTTTGCTAAAGCACTCTTCCTTTGTACACTTTATTGAGGGCCTCGGTCTTGGAGTGTACCTGCAGTTTCTCGTAGATTTTCTTGATATGTGACCGAACGGTTTCCAGGGAAATGTACAGCTCAGCGGCAATCATCTTGTAGCTGTAGCCGTTCACCAGGCCTTGGAGTACCTCCTTTTCCCGCTCGCTTAGTTGGTAATCTTCTTGCGGCATGGCCTCGGGCTTTTGGGCGAATAGTTGCAGCACTTGCCGGGCTACCGAGGACGTCATAGGCGCCCCGCCCTCACAAACGTCTTGCATGGCCTCAATGAGTTTGGCGGGTGGCGTCTTCTTCAGAAGATATCCGTCTGCCCCTGCTTTCATGGCCTCAAAAACGTTGTAGTTGTCATCAAACACGGTCAGCATCACCACTTTCACCTCGGGGTACTGGCTTTTGAGGAGCTTGAGACCGGCTATTCCGCCAATGCCGGGCATGTCAATGTCCATGAGCACGACGCTTGGCTGTAGGCGCTTCACCTCAGCCAGGACCTGGTCACAGGTAGGAAAAGCCCCTACTACGGTGAACCCATCGGCTTGGTCTAGGAGCAGCGACAGGCTTTCCCGCAAGGGAGCATTGTCTTCATAAAGGAGTAACCTGGTCATGGTGCAAAGGACTTAGTCTGCGGTGGGTTTTGCGGAGAGGTACTTTCAAGCGGATGGTGGTGCCCTGGCCTCTCTCGGTGAGAATCTGAAGTTGCCCACGAAGCGATTGCGCCCGCCGTTCCATGTTCCCGAGCCCGTTTCCTCCAGTAGCTTCCTCCAGGTCAAAGCCTTGGCCATCGTCTTGGATGGTCAGGAGCAGGCAGGAAGCTTGCAGCGTCAAAGTCACAGAAACCTGTCCACAATCAGCGTATTTGGCAGCGTTGTTAAGTGCTTCCTTGGAAATAAGGTACAGGTCATGCCTGAGGTTGAGAGGCAATTGCAAGGACAGAACCGGCTTCTCTACCTCCAGTTTGAAGGCGATCTCCTTCGGCTCCAGAATTTCTACCGCAAACGCGCGCATACGGGCGGTGAGACTCAGCATGGAATCGTTTAAGGGGTTGATGGACCATACAATGTCATCCATCTTGTCCATCATCTGCTGCGAGTAACCGCTGATCTTGTGCAGATACCCCTTGGCTTTTTCACTATCACCCAGCACCTGCTTTTGCGCCACCTCGGCCAGGATGTTGATGGTACTGAGGGTAGAGCCCACGTCATCGTGCAGGTCACGCGCAATGCGGGTGCGTACCTGTTGCAGGGCCAACAACCGATTAATCCGTAGTCGGTATAACGCATACAGCACACCAGCCAGCGCCAGCACCAGTAAGAGGTAGAACCAACCTGTTTTCCAAAAGGGCTGGGTGACGTGAATGGCCAAAGTGGTGACGTGCGGTGAGAAAATCCCGCTTCTTTCGGCTTTCACCTTGAGCAGGTAATCGCCGCCGGGCACATTGGTGTAACTGGCAGCCTGCCCTGGGCCTGCTTTTACCCAACTGGGGTCAATGCCTTCTAGTTGGTAGTAATAGGTGATCTTGTCCTGGTCATAGTAGCTGGGCGAGGCAAACGCGACCGTGAAGAAGTTCTGCCGGTGTGTCAGTTCCAGCCGCTGCTCTTTTCTTAGGGCCGAGTCCAGGGAAATGGGCTTGTTGAAAATCTGGACACCCGTTAGCTGCACCTGGGGTGGCGGCATCTTCTCCACCAGGCTATCCGGGTGGAAATAGAAGAAGTCTTGCAGGGTGCCCAAGAGCAGACGCCCATCTTGCAATTGCTCGGAAGCATGGAAGGGGAATGTCTGGTTTAGGATTCCGTCTCTGGTCCCATAGGTAGTGACATGGCCCGTGGCGGCGCTCCACCTGAACACGTTGTACTGGGTAGTCAGAAACAAATCACCGTTGGCGTGCGGGAGCACGTTGAGCACCGCATTGGCCGGCAACCCTTGGGCAGTGGTGAGTACGCGTACTTTGTTTGTTTGCAAGTTGATGAGATGGACCCCGGCAATGGAAGTGGCCACCAAAACGGTGGGGGAGTACCAGGCCATGTCTCCCATCTCGTTTGACAGCAAGCGGGGCTGGCTTTGCGTGTTATACCTCCCCTTGATGGCTCCTGTATGCTTATCCAACTGAAAAACGCCGCCGCGCGAGGTAGCTACCCACAGATCATTCTCCTTCCCGAACAAGATCCGCTGAATGCGCCCCCAGTTTCTGGTGTCTTCCTGAATGGGCAAGGAGGTAAATTCTTGCCGCTCAGGATGCCAGGACACAAGTTTTCCTTGGTCAGTGCCTAACCAAAGAGTACCGTCCTGGTCTTGGGCGTCCCTTAAAAGAATCTGCCCGGCTAAGGTGGCTGGCTGCACATAGCGCAACGGCGTTTCTCCTGTCTGGCCTATTTGCAGCAATCTTCCGCCGTAGCCTCCGGCCCACACCGTTTTGTCAGGGCCGCGCAGCAGACTCCATACCGCCGAGGGGTTCCCTTGGGCGTCTTTGAACTGATAGCGGCGCTTGAACCTGAACTGCTGGTCATACACCATGATGTCTCCTTCCACCGAAGACACCCACACCTCTTGTTGCGCCGGCAACTCCAGGAAATCAGTCACCCCTCGGGCCGAAGATTCCGCCGGGCCGAAACCTGGTGGCTGCACTGAGAAAAACCGCTGCTGACTGGGATGGAAGTAATACAACCCTTTATCGGTGCCAAGCCAGATGGTGCCTTCGCGGTCTTCCAGCAGGCTCAGAATCCGGTTGAAGTCCAGACCGTAGCGGTGGCCGTTTTGCTCAGGGATTACCTGAAATTTCCGCTCACCGGGGAAAAGGGCCAGTAACTGGGAACCGCCTCCCCACACAGTTCCGCGCCGGTCTTTCAAAAACAGGTAATCATCTTCAAGCCTTATTCCCGCCAAGGGAGCATAGGTTTGGTAAAGTTGCGTCTTGGTGCTTTGGGGCCATTTTCCTGAAATCGGCAGAAAAGCCTGTTGCGCTTCTGAATACAACAACGCCTCCTCATTCTGGTCAGAAAGAAGCCAGATACGACCTTGGGCATCCTGATGCAATTGGATGTCGCGCACACGGTTATTGTTTAGCCCTTTGGGAACCGAAATGCGCTGGAAACGCTCCTGCTCAGGAAAGTAAATCGTGACCGTGGTGGCGGAGGCAATCCAGAGGTTTCCGGCTTTGTCTTCCAGCAGGGCATCTACAATATCAGAGGCCAGGCTGTTGGGGTTCTGGGCCTGGTAGCGGTAGTGGAGAAACCTGCGCCCGTCATATCGCTGCAACCCGTTGTTGGTGCCAATCCAAAGAAACCCTTTTTTGTCCTGCACCAAAGCCAGTACATGGCTGCTGGCTAGTCCGTCTTCCTGGTTTAGGTGCAGGTACACGTAAGCCGCGGGCTGCGGGATGGCATACCCTTCCTGGCTGGCCAGAAAGGCAAGGAGCAGAAAAAACCAGAAGATCAAGCGGAGCTGCATACCAGGTAGATTCTTCTGTAAATGTAGCATTCTGCGGTGGCCTTAGGTAGTGCTCCCCCTAAAAATCACCCTTTTATGGGATTGCTCCCCCTTCCCTTTTCAAGCACCTTTGCCATGAGCCACCAAGGGTAGGTCCAGTAGGTTTCCGATCCTCCCGATGTACTCCATGGCCCTGATGTTCAACCTTTAACTTTCCTAAGATGATGGCCTCTTATCGTTCTTCCTGCTTTAGTTTTATTTTTTGCCTGCTCTTTTGCGTGGCGGCTTTTGCCCAGAAAAGCCCTAAGAAAGAGGCAGAGTTAGCCCTGCAACAAGCCATGGCCGAGCACCATGTTCCCGGCATTGCGTTTGCCGTGGTAAAAGACGGGAAAATCATCCACCAGGGCCAGATGGGATTCGCCAACCTGGCGTGGAAGGCACCGGTAGACAAAGAAACGGTGTTCCAAACGGCCTCCTGCTCCAAGCTCTTCACAGCCATGCTCCTGGGCAAGCTGTTTGACGAGAAAGTACTCCGCCCCGACCAAACCATGGGTGAGCTCTTTGACTCTATTCCTTACTACTGGAAACCTATCACGGTGCAGCAACTGGCCGCCCACCAGTCGGGCATCTGGATTGGCAATGTCTTCGCTGGGAAAACGCCCAAGGAAGCCTTTGACCTGGCCAAGAAAAACGAGATGACCTATGAACCCGGCACCCAATCTTTTTATGTGAGCGCCGACTACTGGATTCTGCAGCACCTCATCGAAAAGAAAACCGGCAAGGTGTTTTATGAGGCCTTGAAGGAGTTTGTCCTGGATCCGTTGGGCATGAAGCACACCTTTGTGAACAACGGCCGGGAAGATCCTAATAACCACATCAGAACGGCCGAGGTGCTGCCCAAAGAGGCTACGGTGTACGCCTATCACGGGGGCAAGTACCAGATCAGTGACATGCAATTTGGGGCCACTGGGTACAGTTCCGGCGGAATTTACACTTCTATTGAAGACATGGCCAAGATTGCCCAAACCTTGGACGAAGGCAAGTTCCTGACACCCGCTACGCAAGCTATGTTACTCAACGGTCTGCCGCTAAAAGATGGCAAGAAAGGCTCCTTCGGGATTGGGTTTGTTTCTGATCAGTACCAGGGGCATAAAGTTTCTGGCCACACTGGCGGCCCCGCTCTAGCCGATTACATTCGGTTCGATGACCAGAAACTGACCTTCATTGTACTGGCAAACCAGCGCGGCTTCTACCCTCTTCTTGCTCGCACCCTGGCAACCTACTACATTGAGGGCCTGCAAAAGCCAGAACTGCCCAAAGGCTATGTCTTGAAGTAAGGATAGATTGAAACTTGTGCCCCTGGATTTTTCCGGGTAAGCTATTTTAGGCGGGTTTTCAGGAAAAAAGCCCCAAATCTGCGGCAAAATGTTTCTACCCTTTCGCTAAAACAGATTTTTCACTTTCTTTGCAGCAGATACCAATGATCGGGGTGTAGCGTAGCCTGGTATCGCGCCAGCATGGGGTGCTGGAGGTCGTGGGTTCGAATCCCGCCACTCCGACGAAAAAGATAAAGCCCGTTGTTCCTTCCAGAGCAACGGGCTTTCTCTTTTCTGTTTCCGCTCAAGGGGAAAGACCTTCTTTCAAGCCTTTTTCCGGAAAACGTGCCTTAAGTAGCAGTTTTGCTTAATCTTCCATCCGTCCGAAATCATGCCGGAAGGTGAGCATGGTGAAGTGCTGGTGCCGGCCGCCGCCGTGTAACTGAGACATCCACATGCCTTCCACCGTCAGGTGCTTGTTGAAGGTGTACCCAATCCCTCCAAAGACGCGGTTAGAGTCAAAGGGCTGGTCACGCACAATCACCCGCACCTCATTGCGCAAAATACCGTACCAGGGCCGCACCTCCTGTTCTTTGGGACCTAGCGGAATACGCAGCCCCACCAAGTACCGGAACCGGGTGTGATAGCCTTGGGTAAGCCACCGTTCTTCTACCTGGTAGCGGTGCGTGATGCCCACCTTCCAGAGGGTACCCCTCACGGAGATTGCCTGGTAGAGTCGATTCTCATGGGCGAAGTCGGTTTCCTCGGCGCCTATGTAGTTGCGGTTAAAGAGATGGGCATACCCGGTGGTCAAAGAAACCGGGGCTTCTTTGAAGTTGTAGGTGGCCTCGGCCCCGGTGAAAATCACCCTTGGGTCTTTTAGCGGTTGGTAGGTGCGGTACTGTAAGTGGCCGGTGGCTACCCACTGCGGGCTAAACCAATAAGCCCCCGAATACTGCACCCAATGGTTGTAGTTATCTGGTTGGGCTGCACTCTCCTTTGCCAGGAACAGCCCACCAATCAGCAAAAACAAGGATAGCCTAATTTTCATTTACTTTTCTTTTCGGGGTTGGCAAAGGCGAATGATCTTCTAGGACTGCTGTTTTGGTATCAAAGAAGAAGCCTTACCAAACGGCAAGGCTTCTTCTTTGATACGCTATATAAACCAGAGGTTTTCCTGTTGAAGGATTTTGAAGGCGTTTTAGGGAAACAAGCCTTAAAACTAGTTCTTCTTCAGCACAATCTTCTCTGCGTGTTTCGCTACCAACCTGTTATAGAACTCCCGCAGGTTTCCGTACTCACCGGGTTCAAAAAAGGTTTTGTTGATATTGAGCTTACTAGTGATTTGCAGTTGCCCATTCATCATCTGGGCCACATACGTGAATTTGGCAGCGTTACCGGGCAGGGTTACCGTTGCAGGTTTGGGTATCTCTTCCAAGGCGTAGCCTTCTGGCAATTGGTAGGTGAACACGTAGGTTTCCTCTACCGGGGTACCGAAGTCAATCGGGTAGAGCCGTGTGGCCAGCTTAAACGGGTTCTCTTCTTGGGCGTGGGTAAGCATGGGCGAAAGGTACAGCAAGGAGGCCGGCGCGCTGTCTCCGGCCCGGTTCACCTGGTACTCTGTTTTGAGGGGCTCCTGCAGGTTCTCCAGGTTATGGATTTTCACTCCCTGGCGCACCCATTCTGCCCCGGCGTTTGCATACTCCTTGATGTACGTCTCCTGCCCCTTGTTCCGGATAGAAGAGCGCGTCTGCAGCGCGGGTACGCCCTGGTAGTTCTCGGTTAGGGTGCCGGTCACCTCGCCGGTTGGCTGTATCTTGAGGTGCCCTGATACAAGTTGGATATTCTTGTCATTACCCGTGAGAGGCACCCATTTGCCGGCCGGCTGCTGGGCCACCCACCCCTGCCCGTTGAGGCACCGCAAGGGCAACATCCCGAAGGGAAGGTCTTTCTCAGTGGCATCTAACAGGTAGTTTTTACCGCCAATGCGCACGTGGGAGATCACGTAGTCAAACTTGCTGATCATAGGAGAATTGGTCACCGGACGGCCATGCTCGCGGGTACTCACCAGCATGGGGTTGGCTCCTACGCCTGCCTCGCGCAAAAGTGCGGTGAGCACCAGGTTCACCTCAGAAGAAGACCCAGAACGGTTCTCGTAGGCTTTGCGCAGGTTCTCGGTGTAGATGCGGTGTTTGCCATCCCAGCGCATGTTGTTTTTCACGTACTCCATCACTGCTTTTACTTTCTCCAGGGAGTCTGTCTTGCTGGCTACCAGTTCCTCGGCCTTTTTCTTCAGGAAAGCGGTGTTGGCCAGTTGCCCGCCAAACTCCTCTTCCTTCATCAGCTCTTTCATGAAGTCTTCCCAGTTGCCGGTCATGTACACCGGTTTCTGCTCTGGGTATTCCACCTTGGAGAGCTCAAACTCTATCTTGGAGATATAGTCGTTGGCACTGGAGAGAAAAGGCTCTTCGGTGAACGCGGGCACGTCTTTCATCACCCACTGGTATTGCACCACTGACATAGAAAGCGCACCGTTCTTTTCCACGTTGGCATAGCCTACCTTGTCAGTCCAAGAGATAGCCGCCGTTTTACGCTCAATTTTGGCATCTTTGATATGATACGGATGGTACCCGTAGGTAATTTGCTTGTAGTCAAAGAAAGGAACCATTCCTACGCGGTACTCACTCCACTTCACCGGTATGGAGTGCTGAAACTCCCACTCGCGCAGCAGCTTGAAAAAATCTGAGGTGATGGTATACGACAGCTCAATCACCGAGCCCACTTTTACGCCGGGCATGGTCAGTTTTTTCAGGCGCCAGTTGGCATCTCTCTTCTCGTCGAAAATGGCTTTATCCTCCAGATTTATTTTCACCTGGTTGCCGTTTTCCAAGTTGTAGGTAACGCCTTTGATGCTGCGCACTTCTTCGCGGTTTCCGTCTTTTTGCACGTAATACGGGATCACGAAATCTGCCTCGCCCAAGCCGTTCTTCTTCAGGATCTTGATTCTGATGATGCGTTTGAATTGCAGCTGGGTGCCTTTGGTGAAGATAAAGGAAGACTCTCCCAAATCATACAGCACCACCGCGGCGGCACTGGTATCTGGGGCGTAGGAAGTCATCTTCAGTTCGTCTGGGGTGACCTGCCCCATTTTGAAGGGATTATCGGAAAAGCCCGGGGTACTAAGCCCCAGGAGAAGCCACAGCAGGGTAAGCCAAGGCTTGGTAAAAAGTTCTCTGGCATTCATGATAAAGGGTTGGTTGTCTTGGGTCGGTTTTGAAAAAGAAGCCCACAAACCCGATGGATCTAACCATGGGCTTGTGGGCTCTCCAATATCAGGTGGTTTCGGCGGCCAGGACTACTTGCTGCTGATCGGCGCGGGAAACCTGTTTCAGGAAATTCACCAGCTCTTTGTATTGCTCGGCCTTGTGGCGGCCTTTGTGCATGGTAAGCTGGCGCACGTAAATCAGTTTGTTGCCTTTCATCTGCACCTGGGCCTGGTACTCACCAAAGGCAGAGGCAATCTTCACGGGTTGCGGCATGCTCTCGGTTTTGTACCCGGCCGGAATCTCGTACTCCACGGAGTCTACGTCATGGAAAGACATGGGCCAGATGACATCCTGCTTGCGGCTCTCATTTACCGGCGGGGCCGAGGTCCAGCGGTTCATGAGGTTGGGCGTAATGAAAAGGCGTCTGCCGCTCACCGAGGCCAGCCTAGGTAGGTCTAACTGCAGTTTCTCCTTCACCTGCGGCTCGCCTTTCACTTTCTCCAGGTTGTAGTTCTTGATCTCGAACGCCGGGATCTGGGTGTTTTTATAGAGCCACTTAAGCTGTTCCTCGGGCTTGTAGTACTGGATCACGCCATTGCGGGACTCGTGCTGGATGCCGGTGAAGTGCGTGAACGCCTCTGCCACGCCTGCTCCCTGGGCATTGAGTTTTACCTGCACCACCCGTTTCTGAACATTGTCATTGGCGGTGAAGCGAGGCGTAGAAACCAATTTGCCACCTTCTGGGGTAACCAACAGCGAGTAGCGGTCGCCGGTGTTTGAACCTGTGTACCCCGCGTCATCAGTCTGGCTCGTGCATTCCAGCCAGACAGTGTCTTTGGCTACCGGTACGCACAGCACTACGTGATTGAATTGGCGGCTAGGGAAGTCTTTCATCACCGGCCGGTTGTCGGCCCCGCCGTAGATGATGGCGTAATGGCTGGGGATACCGGCTACTTCCAGCAGGGCTTTGGTATAGTTACTCAGCGCCTTGCAGTCACCGTAGCCTTTGCTGTCTACCATAGAGGCCTCAAAGGGCTGCCACCCGCCAATTCCTAACTGGATAGACACGTACCGCGTCTTGTTCTGCATGAACTGGTAAACGGCTTTTATCTTGTCTTTCGGGTTGGTGATGTCTTTGGTAAGCGACAGAATCTGCTGTTTCGTCTGCTCAGGCAACAGGTCACGGCCCGCGTTCAGCTTGTTGTGGAACTCACCCAGGGTTTTCCAGGACTCCATGGTCCCGGCATAGCCTTCCACCTCAAAAAGGGTGGGCGCCGTTTTTACCGCCGGTACAATGTCAATGAAATCGGGACCGTAGATTTCCTCTTCCAAGGGAGCCACGTTTTTCACTTGCCAGCTGTACACCTTCTGGCTTCCCTGCTGGGTTACTTTCCCCTGCTCTGGCATGTGCTGCTCTTTGTAGCGCAGCTCCATACCAGTGGGCATGGTAACCTGGAAAGAGGCATGTTCTACGGCAACTTTCTCTGCGGAAACCGGTTCCCAGAAAGGATAGAACAGCATGTTGCTGGTAGTAGTCTGGTACTCATACTCCACAGTGTAGGGGTAAGAAGAATGGGCTAGCCCCACCACTTTAACCCGGTTGTCACCAAACAGGGTACCCTCTCCGTTTGCGCTGTAATCCTTTATGTCAGACGCTTTCAGGGTGCCGGCTTTCTTGCCTAGCATGTCATACACCACCCCTTTCAGGTAGTCTACCTTCTGCAGTTTATCGTAGCCTACCACCAGTCGGGCGTGCTTTTGCCCGTCTTCATTGAGGACGGTAATTACCCTCCTTACTTTTTCTGTGGCAGACTTGGGCGAGTTTACCGTGAAGGTGGTTTCCTCGGTGCGGATCACGGCATTGGCCCCTTTAGACAAGGCAGGGCTAATGGTGAGCGCCGCATACGTAGGCGTGTCTCCCGCCCAGCAGGTGGCACGCACCAGTAAGGCCAACAGGAAAACTGTTAATTGTTTTTGCATGGATTTAAGAAAAATGAGCTAGAAACAAGATTACCCTTTCTTTTTCAACACAATCTGCTCTGCGTGCTTGGCCACCATCTGGGTGAAGAACTGCTTCAGGTACTCGTATTCCTCAGCGTAGAAAACCGGCTTGGAAATGGTCACTTTGCTCATCACCTGGATCTTGTTTCCGTTCTGTTGCAGCATGTAGGTGAATCGTCCGCCGTTTTCAGGCAAGGCCAGCACCACATTCTTAGGCATTTCTTCTATCGCGTAGCCATCCGGAATAGTGAAGTTGCAGATGTACACCTCTTCTGAAGGATGCCCGAAATCTACCGGGTATTTGCGGGTGGCGTTCTTGAACGGGTTGCTCTGCTGCTCCTTCAAAACCATCGGGTTAAGATAGATGATGTCTTTGGGCTGCGTATCTCCCGGGCTGGTCACTTCATATTGCAGGCCCATCGGCTTGTACAGCTCTTTCAGGTTCTGGAATGTCGGGGCTTTGCGCTCAAACTGGTTCTGGTTATTGACCAGTTTCTCCAGGAATTTTGCCTCGCCGGTTTCCTGCACGTTCCGGCGCAGGTTCAGGGCCCAAAGTCCGTTGGTAGACTCCATTACCTTGCCGCTCAAAACGCCGGAAGCCAGAATCTGCAGATCAGCGTTGATCAACTCGGTGGTGCGGTCAGCCGACTGAAGGGCTACCCAGTCACCGGCTCCTTTGGCGGCTAGCCAGCCCTTACCGTTTAAGCAATGCTTAGGCAGCGTACCCATAGGCATCAGCGGGTCGGTGGCATCCATGAGGATTTCTCTGTTACCCACCCTCACGTAGGCAATGACATAGTTGAACCGGCTCAGAACAGGCGAGTACGGAACGCGGCCGTTGTCACGGGTACTCAACACTACTGGGTGGGCGGAAAAACCGGCATCGCGCAGCATGGCCACCAACATCAGATTAATATCGGCCACGTTTCCGGTTTTCGTGTCAAAAGCTTTGCGGAGGCTGCTGGTCACATACTTTCCTCCCTGTCCATTCCACTTCACTGATTTCTTCACAAATTCATAGATCGAGTTCAGGCGGGCCAAGGTATCGGTGGCGGCCGGCAGGGCGGCTACTTCGCTTTTGAAGAAACCGGTGCGGTTCAACTGCAGACCGAAGCGCTCATCGGTCATCAGTTCTTCTGTCAGATCATTCCAGTTACCCGCGATTCTCTTCGGGATTTGGTTAGGATACCGCAGCCATTCCAGTTCAAACTCAATTTTGGAAACATAGTCGTTCAGGGTGGTGATGTGCGACTCTGAGGCAATGGCCGGCACGTCTTTCATCACCCAGCGGTGGTTTACACTTTTGGCGGTAATGTTTTCAGAGCCCGCAGGGGTGCGCCCTCCGTTCATCCCTGGTTCAATGGAACTGCTCCACCGCACCGTGAAACTCATATTGGCCGGAATAGCCTCGTTCACCACGAAGGGCTCATAGCCCTGCGGCACTTGCTTGTATTCAAAGTACTCCGGGATAGCGGCCCGGTACTCACTGTACACTACCGGAATAGGGTACTGGAACGTCCAATCACGCAGGTTAAAGAGGAAGTCTGAGCTGATGTTGTAGGAAATCTCCAACACTGACCCTTCTTTTACGGCGGGTAGGGTGAACTTCTTGTTAGACCAGTTGGCGGTTTCCTTCTCATCAAAGATGGCCTTGTCCTCCAATTTCACTTTCACCACTTTCCCGTTTTCCAGGTTATAGGTAGCGCCTTTGATGTTGGTGACCTGCTCTTTGCTGCTGTTTTTCTGATAATAGGCTACCACGTGGTTGGCCCAATCATAACCGGTTTTCTTAAGGATTTTGATGCGCAGCACCCGCTCAAAATTCACTTTAAAATCTTCGGCGTAGGTGAAGTAAGACCGGCCGTAGTCTGCCAGAATCACGGCAGCGGCACTGGTGTCTTTGTCATAGACTTTCATCTTAAGTTCTTCTTCTGTCACCTTCCCAAACTTGACGGGAGCTTCCTGGCCGAAAGCCACAAAATGGAACAGAACAAATGCCACGGTCAGCCAAGACCGCGTGTTAAAAAGGGTAGAAGTGGGCATGGAACGGGATTTAGGGTTAGTATTTATTTAATCTTTTTTTCGCTTTCTGTATATAATCTTCTCTGCAGATGCGCAGAGGGAAACGTTTTCTATATTCTTTTTCTAAAAAGGGCTTACTCCTATTTCTGAATAGGATAATTTGCTTGAAATATGTTTTATTCCATGTTAGAGGCAGCTGTAAATAAGCACCCCAAACCCTATCCCCGCAGAACTTTCTAGTATTTTTTTACAAAAATTGGTGATAATTGATACCTCTCAAGAATTTCATCACAATATGTCACAATTTTAGATATATATAACTATCCAATATTATAATTTAAAACAAATCTAATGTAAGCTTTGACAAACTACTGCCCTTTACGCTAACGTTTTAGAGTCCAGCCGTTTGTTCTGCCACTGGTGCATAATCTAGCGGCAGCATCTCGGCTAACTTTTCCCAACCCCAGTATCCTTCCACTAAATGGGAATAAGGATTTAATATCATTCCGTTGGGTTCTATAAAAGTGTAAGGTCCTAATAAGGTAAGCAGAGATGTTTGGAAGGTAGGGGCCCGCCGTTGAGAAAAGGCTCTGCTGTTGACAAAACCCAACTCTTCCTTTTCTTTGGTGTACACCACGTTGAGATGGTCTACAAACTGCAGCCTAAGCTGATCCTGGGCAGTACTAGGGGCTATCAATTGCTCATACGGGATAGGATCTTTGTGCAGATAGGCCACAGTTTTGTCTATGCGCTCCATGCGCAGCCAGTAGCTGAGGCTGTCTTCTTGAGTTACACCTTTGTTCACCGTTATGGAAGCAGAGGATGCCTGCAGCAGGCTTCTGGCCCGCTTTAAACCTGCTTGAATTTCTTCTTCGGGCGGACGGCTTGGGTTGGGCAAGCGCTGCAGCCTACGCACATTGAAACCCTCGGCCTCTAACCTTTTGGTATAGAGCGCCCGCGTGAAATGCATGAGCGAGCCATTGTAGGCTTTTAGTCGGGCTTCCTCCCACCGTTTTTCCTGCGCCTTGCTGCGGGGCTTCATCTTCTCAAACCTTGGGTACCCGGCATGGAACGTCTGCCCAGTCTCAAAATCTACCTTAAAAGCCTCCAGCACAAAGTGCACCCGATACCCTAAGGCGTTGTTCTCAATGATCAAGGGCTTGGAAGCTTCGGCGGTGAGAAGCCGGGCCTGTGGATCAAAGTGGAAATACAGCACATCGGAGTTGACGATCTCCGTTTTGGCCGCATTGGCTGTTTGCCCGATGAAGTTCTTCAGGAAAACATTGTAGTTGATCCGCCAGTTGGTGTCTGGCCTAATGACGATTTCCTGCAGGGCGTTGGCTTTGGGCGTTAACTCAAACCGATAGGCCAATTGTTGGCCCGGCTGCAGCGTGATTTTATGGGAAAGGTTTTCGTAGCCCAGAAAAGACACCACCAGTTCATGCGAGCCGGCCGGCAGGCCCGAGAGCCTAAACGAACCATTCTCGGTTGAATTGGTGCCATAGGTCGTCTGGGCGATGAAAACGGTGGCAAAGCCCAACGGCTGTTTTGTCTGCGCATCAATAACGGTGCCTATCACGCTCCCTTTATGGCTTTGACCCAAGACACTTTTCCCCGCCAGTATAACCAACAGAAAAAGAAATACCGCAAGCCAGGGCAGCTTAAAAGAAGCACGGACAGAGCGGGGCGCAGAAGAGGCTTTCACACAGGAAAGATACAATTCTGGCAGAAGAAAGCAACAGTTCCAGCGCTATCTATTTTTTAGCATCCTTTCTCTAAAAGCACCTTAAAAACGAAGCGTGAAGGTAGTACCCTGTCCCAGTTCTGAACTGACAGTTAAGGAGCCTTTGTGCAGCCGCATGATCTGCCTGGACAAGCTCAAGCCAATGCCAGTACCCGTAGATTTGGTGGTGTAGAAAGGCAGGAAAATTTGCTCCAACGCCTCTTCAGCAATGCCACTCCCGTTGTCCGTAACTTGAATGACCACGCGGCTATCCTGATCCGGGTAAGCGTCTATTTGCAGGGTCTTGACCGGTTGGTCGGCTAAGGCATGGATGGCATTCCGGATGAGGTTGATGAGCACCTGTTCCACCAGTTCCCGGTCGGCAAGCACTTGCAGTTCTGTCGTAGGGCAATCGACAAGAAGCTGGATGTTTTCATGGGTGAGCTCTTCCTGAAACAGCGTTTGCAGCTGCTTTAGCATTTGGGGCACTGAAAAGAACTTTTTCTTGGGCACCGGCACGCGGGCCAGACTCCGGAAATCCTGCACAAAGCGCACCAGACCGTGGCTGCGGCGTTCAATGGTTTGCAGCGCCATGCCCATGTCTTCAGTTTCCTCGCGCTGCAGCAGAATCTGCCCATCAGGCTGGGCTTCCAGCACATCCTGAATATCGGCGGCCACGCTGCCGGCTAATGAGGAAATAGGTGTCACAGAATTCATGATTTCATGGGTGAGCACCCTTATCAGGTTCTGCCAGGCTTCCATCTCTTTCTCTTCCAGTTCGCGCTGGATGTTCTGGATAGAAGCCAACCGGAAGTCTTCGCCGCGCATGACCAGATCCACTACAAACAAAGACACGGGCACACGCTCTTTTCCGCGCTTAAGTTGCAGCACTTTGCTTTGTCCGGCGGGCAGCGTCAGTAGTTGTTCTACCAACTGAGGCGCCTCATTCTTAAGATGTTCCACGTGGGAAAGCTGCCCTACCTGCAACAGCCGCTTTGCTGCGTTATTAATCAACTGGATCTCGCCAGACTTTCTAAACGTGATGATACCAATACCGATGTGCTGCACTACGGTCTGGTAATACTGCGTGGTGGCCTCTTTCTCCGAGCGGATGTCGCGGAACTTCCGGATGACTTCATTGTAGCGCTGGTAGAGCTCGTCAAAGACTTTCCCTTCCCCGCGCGAGGAGAAAACCTCAGAAAAATCATCGTACTTGATGGTGTTCAGGAATTTGATGAGCCGCTCGGTGGTATTTTCAATAAACAGGATCAGGGCGATGGTCTGCACCACAATCAAGACGCCAATAGCCACTTGCGTAGCCACCAGCGAAGATTTGAAATCCACCTGAAAAAACAGGAACACCGATGCCACCAGCAGCAGCACCCGCAGCACTACCTGAAACCGGAAGTTCTTAAAGCCCATACTTCTCCAGGCGGCGGTACAATGATGCACGGGACAAGCCCAGTTCTTTGGCGGCTTTGGAGATGTTGCCGTCGTACTTGCCCATGGCCTTGACCACGGTAGCCCGTTCTACCTCGTCCAGGTTGTGCGTTTGGGGCACGTTTTCAGCAAAAGAGGGCTGTTGCATCTGCAAAAAGAAGAAGTCCTGCGGCTGCAACACCTGATTTTCTGAGATGATGGAAGCGCGCTCCAACACGTGCTCCAGTTCTCTTATGTTGCCGGGCCAGTCATAGCGTTTCAACCGTTCCAGGGCTGCCGCTGAGACAGATTTGACCGGTTGTTTATATTTCTGGGCGTAACGTTTCAGGAAATGGTCTACCAGCAGCGGCAGATCCTCCAAGCGTTCGCGTAGCGCAGGCAGATTGAGTTCAATGGTGTTGATGCGGTACAGCAAATCTTGCCGGAAACGTCCCTGCTGCACCATCTGCTGCAAGGGCATGTTGGTAGCGCAGATGAGCCGCACGTTGATGGGAATGGGTTGCCCCGTGCCTACCCTGATCACTTCGCGGCGTTGCAGCACCGTGAGCAGTTTGGCCTGCATGGCTATGGACAGGTTCCCGATCTCGTCCAGGAACAAGGTACCGCCGTTCGCCATTTCAAAACGGCCCACGCGGTCTTCCTTGGCATCCGTGAACGCACCTTTCTTGTGTCCGAAGAGTTCGCTTTCAAACAGAGTCTCGGTGAGGGAGCCCATATCCACGGAGATGAACACCTTATCGGCGCGAGCCGATTGCTGGTGCAAGCTACGCGCGATAACTTCCTTGCCCGTGCCGTTCTCGCCCAGGAGCAACACATCGGCATCGGTTTTGGCCACGCGGTTCATGAGGTGCAATAGCTGCTGCATGGCCGGGCTTTGGCCGGTGATCAGGTTCACGTTCTGGCTTAATTGAGACGCCAGCGCCGAGTTCGTTTTCTTGAGCGTGGTGATTTCTTTGTAAGAGGTCTTGAGCTTAGACGCCGCCGACAAGGTGGCAATCAGTTTCTCGTTCTGCCAGGGCTTCAGCACGAAGTCAGTGGCGCCTTCTTTGAGGGCTCGTACCGCCATTTCCACATCGCCGAAGGCCGTAATCATGATCACCACCGCGCTGGGGTCTTTGGTCAGGATTTCCTTGAGCCAGTAAAAACCCTCGTTGCCGCTGGTGGTATCCTCGTGGAAGTTCATGTCCAGCAGGATGAGGTCATAGGTGTCCTGGTTCAGGAGGAACGGGATCTTGCGCGGGTCTTTTTCAATGAGCACCTGCTGGGCATACTTCTTCAGCAGCATCTTGGCTGAAAAGAGAATGTCCTCGTTGTCGTCTATGATCAGGATCTTACCTAGGTTCTGTTCCACGGGTTTTGGTTACGTTTTGTAAAAAGTACACCTAAACTGTGCCAGACAAGGGGGAAGTGCGTTGAAGCGGCTGGCAAGGTGAATTTACAAAATCAGCCGGTATTCTAGTGTTCACCGCTGAACAAAAAAGTGTCCGCTAGTGAACACTTACTGTAGGGGCAACCACAAGGGATTGCCCCTACTTTCCTGAAAACAGCCCTTATTCCGGTTGGGGAACGACGGCAGCGTATTGGAAGGGTTGGCCAATGAGCCGGACCTCAAAAGCATTGGTGACACCTTTCAGGTTGATTTTGGCGCAGCCCGCCACCGCAGGAGGGTTCTTGAGCATCCTGAACGCGCCCTCTGAGATCACAAAGCTGTTGTTCAGCTCTTTGGTGGCAGCCTGCAGCCGGGCCGCTACATTCACCGGAAAACCCATCACCGACATGCTGTTGTTGGACCCGATGCCTACATTCCCGTAGATTACCTGCCCTACGTGTACCCCAATGCCCACCTCAAAAGCATGGTTGAAATAGACCTGCATGTACGTACGGTTGAAATTCTGGATATCCTCCAGAATCTTGGTTCCGGCCAGCACCGCCGCCTGGGTTGACTGCTTTATCTTAGAATCTATGCCAAAAACGGCGTACAGCCCATCGCCCGCCGTGTCAATGATTTTGCCATTGTTTTCCTCTATGGCATTCCGGAAAAGGGTGAAGACTCTCCGCAGGATGTGAATCACGTCAAACGGCAGGTTCCGCTCCATGAAGGGAGTGAAATTGCGGATGTCAATAAAGAACAAGGCCATTTTCCGTCGCTGCCCTAGCACTTCGGTGGTGCCTTCTGTGTCTCCGTGGATGAAGATAAAGCGATCGGTGTCGTCTTTGATGAGCCGGTGCACCTGCACACCCTCACCCAGCACACAGGTTTGGCACGCCAACCGTACGTTCTCCGGCAGCTTCCGCACCATCCGCACCACTTTCTCCCGGCTATTCACTGCCGAAAGCTGCTCTGCTCCTTCCAGCACCAGAATACGGCAGGTAGAGCATTGCCCTTTACCCCCGCAGGCATGGTAATGCGGGATACCCGCCTCCAAGGATGCCTCCAGAATGGTTTGGTTCTCTGAGACAGGAACTACTTTCTCTCCCCTGAAATCAACCCCAATGGACATGGTAGGTTACAAATTAAATGACCTAAACTGCTGATTTTACTAAAGATAAAGAAACCTTTACTTCTTCACCAGTGACTGGTACTCTAGGTGCTTTTTCAGGTAAGCCGCCATGTACGGGCACAACGGAACCAGTTCTAATTTCTCTTCGGCAATGTAGGCTAGCACCTGCTTGGTCAAAGCCGCCGCAATGCCCTGCCCTTCCAACTCCTTGGGTACTTTGGTATGCAGCACGGTGATCACATTGCCCCTTAACCTGTATTCTACCACCGCAGTGCTTCCGTCTACCGTGGTTTCAAACCGATGAGCGGCCGGGTTGTTTTTGATGTCTAGTTCCATCTCTATTTTCTTGCTGAATGGAGGTTATTCACTTATCTGAGCGCTGTTCAACATTTCCTTGGCCAGGTTTATCTCTTCCTGCAGAATGGTGTGGGGCCGGCCTTTGTAGATCTTCTTCGTGACCACCGCGCCCATTCCTTCCAAGACCTTGACGGTCTCCTCTACCCGGCTCACGGGCACGTGCGGGTCTGGGTCACCGGTGGTAATGAGGACGGGGGTATTCTGAAAGTCTCCCTTGTAGTGGCTGGTGTCTAGCTGAGGGCCAATCAGGCCGCCGGTGAACAGGAACAGCCCACCAAACTGCTGCGCGTTTCTGGCAGCATATTCTGAGGTAAGGCAGGCACCCTGCGAGAAACCTAACAGGTAGATATTCTGGCTACCGATGCCCTCTCCGGCGATGGTTTTCACCAGGTCATGGATTTCCTCTAAGGCAGATTCCAGCGCGGGTTGGTTTTGCTCGGTGGGGGCCATGAAGCTGTACGGGTACCAACTATGGTTGGCGGCTTGCGGCGCGAACAAAGAAAAGTCGTCTACCGGCAGATGATCCGCCAAAGACAAGATGCTTTCTGCGGAGGCTCCCCGCCCATGGATCATGATCAGGGCCTTGCCGGTTTCAGACAAAGGCCTGCCGTGCGAGATGACTTGTTTTTTGTGGGTATACATAGCGTTTATTGTAACACGTGAGTAGCTTGAATAGCTTGCCCTAACCAAAGAAAATCATCCAGGAATTTATCTAAGCGGCTTCCGTAACTGGCGTCTATCAACTGTCCGTCCTGAAAGAGGGTCTGCACCTTGGGCGTGATGAGGGCGTTTGGCAGCACAATTCCGTTCAAGGTGAGCGCATAGTGTTGCAGACTTTTGGCCGCGTTGATTCCGCCCAGCATGCCCGCCGAGACGGCCACAATCCCGAAGGGTTTATGGTAGTACTCTTTGTAAAAATAGTCAAGGGTGTTTTTCAGGGCACCGGAGTAGCTTCCGTTGTGTTCCGGTGAAACCAGGATCAAACCATCGCTCTGGGCAATGGCGGCACTAGTCTCCATCATCTGCTCAGAAGGACTTGGAGTTTTGTCAAAGGTATTTTCCAGCAGAGGGAAATTCAACGCCCGTACGTCCAGTAAATGAATGGTGTGTCCTTTTTCTTCCAGTCTTCTTCCCACTTCCAACGCCACCTGGTGGGACTGCCGCTGCGGGCGGGCACTCCCAGATACTACTACTAGTTTCATGGTGTGTTTTTTAGAAATCAATGGCGAACGCCTTCTCTCGGAACTACTCTTCTGAGTTGGCTTTCAAGGTAATAAAAATGGAGCTCCTAACCGCAGGAATCAAATTTTTGGTGCGGTGGCCTTTGCCGGTGGTGTCTTCCACCAGCAGAATATCACTGGCTTTGAATAGCCGTTTAACTCCAAGTGAGGTTTCAATCTCTATCTCGCCATCCAGAAGCACGATGTACTGCCGGGCCGGAGCCGTGTGGAAATCATAATCATAGCTGGGCAAGACCTTCCGGAAGATGATGCTTTCCACCTCCTCAGGTTCTGACAGAAAGCCAATGTCCCCCGCAGAACGCAGGGGTTTGGCCATCTCCTCAAAATGGCTTTCTCCTTGGGCATCCGCGTACACGCGGGTTATGTGGAATACTTCCATTTCTGGTCTGGCTTTAGGGAAACGGGCCTAAAAAGCCGCTTCAAAATTGACTTGAAGCGGCTTTCCTTTTTTTAGTCCAGATTGGGCAAAACGGCCTCAATATCGGTGCGACGTGGCTCGTACTGCGGCGGCAGCAACAAGCTGGAACCTAGTTTGTCCCAAGGTTCATCAATCCCGAAGCCCGGATTATCCGTGGCAATCTCAAACAACACCCCACCCGGCTCCCGGAAGTACAGCGAGTAGAAGTAGTTGCGGTCAATTTTCTCGGTGATTTGCAGACCAAGGCCAGCGCGTCTTACTTTCTCCTGGAACTGCATGAGGGTTTCCTCGTCTTTCACTCGGAACGCAATGTGGTGGTTGGTTCCGGCTCCGCCCATTCCGCGGGCTTCGTTGGGCAGTTCTACCAGGTCAATGATGGCGGCGTGCTCCACGGCATCGGTGATGTAGCGGTAGCGGTTGCCGCTTTTCTCCAGCAAGGTGTAACCCAAAATATCGGTGAGAACGGCGGCCGTGCCTTTGATGTCGCGCAGAGTCAAGGTCACGCTGTGGAAGCCTTTGGTGGCTACGCTGGCGTTCACCTCGTCGGTTTCCCAGGCTACGCGGTTGTCCTGGTTTTTAGGGATGACCAGCTCCAGTTTCAGGCCGTCTGGGTCCAGGAAGGTCAGGTACTGCTCGCCAAATTTCTCTGACGGCTTGTTGTAGATGACGTTGTGCTTCTCAAGCCGGTTTATCCAGAAATCAAAGCTTCCTTCTGGCACGGAGTAGCCTATGTTGGTGGCCATGCCGGTTCCGGCGCTGCCGCGGCGAGCACCCTCGTACGGGAAGAAGGTTAAGATGGTACCTGCACTGCCGCGCTCATCGCCGTAGTACAGGTGGTAAGTGCCGGGGTCGTCAAAGTTGACGGTTTTTTTGAGCAGGCGCAGCCCCAGCACTTTGGTATAGAAGTCTACGTTCTTTTTAGCCGAATCTGCAATGGCCGTGATGTGATGCAGGCCTAATATTCTGTTTTCCATGATGCGTGGTTAATGGTTGATAGGCACCTCAATGAGGAGGAATCTGCTATCGGTTTGGAAACTAAATTGAAGCTGATCTGTGTCCCAGAGGCCCAACGCTTCGCGGTCAGTCAGCGGCTGGTCATTCACTTGAAAGGAGCCGCTGATGCTGAAGACGAAGAGGCCTTTGTTCAGGGGGTTAAAAGAATACGTAAGCGGCTGGCCTTGCTCAAAGTACCCCAGAGAGAGTTTCGCGTTCTGGTTTATCCAGCAGTGGCTCTGGCCTTCCTCGTTGCTCACCACAGTGGTCAGCTGGTTTACCCGTTTCTCCTCAGGGAAAAAGCGGCGCTGGTACCGGGGCGTGATGTTCTGCAGCTTGGGTTCAATCCATATTTGCAGGAAGTTGACCTCGTCCTGACCTACGTTGTGCTCCTCATGCCGAAGACCGCTGCCGGCGCTCATGATCTGCACCCAGTCTTTGTGCACGGTTTCTTTGTAGCCCAACGAGTCAATGTGGCTCATAGACCCGGAAAGCATCACGGAGATAATCTCCATGTTGGCATGCGGATGAATCCCGAAGCCGTTTTCCGGGGCCACGTAATCATCGTTGAAGACCCGCAGCAATCCAAAACCTGCCCTTACCGGATTATAGTGACTGGAGAAACTGAAGATGAAATTGCTCTTCAGCCACCCTATGTCTTTCAGGCCCCGTTGCCCGGGGGAATATCTTTCTACTTGCATGCTTTTAGTTTTTGAGATTGTACGGGTACCAGGAGAAAAAGAACCTACCAGATGCGCTTTACTCCCTGGTTTTCAAAACGACGCTTAAAACAGGATGACCTGCCTCACCGGCAAAGGCTTAGGCTTGTTTCACCAACTGGATTTCGGCTTGCAGCTTGATCTCGTCGCTCACCACTACGCTTCCGGCTTCGGTTACGGCATTCCAGGTCAAACCAAACTCCTTGCGGCTGATTTTACCAGTTACGGTGAAACCCGCTTTGGTCTGGCCATATGGGTCTACCACAATACCACCGAACTCTACTTTCACGGTTACCGGTTTGGTGATGCCTTTGATGGTTAAGTCGCCGTGCAGTTGGTAGTCATCGCCACCTACGTTCTCATAGCGGTTCCCTACAAACCGGATCTCGCCGTGGTTTTCAGCATCAAAGAAATCAGCTGATTTCAAGTGCGTGTCGCGCTGCTCGTTGTTCGTGTTAATAGAATTCACATCGGCGGTGAACAGGACGCTGCTGGCACTGGTGAACTGCTCATCTTCGGTTTCAGCCTCCACGTGGAAGTTTTGGAAGTAACCGGTCACCGTAGTAATCATCAAGTGTTTTACTTTGAACTGAACTTCACTGTGCATTGGGTCTACTGCCCATTTTGTAGTTGCGATGGTAGTTTCCATTGTCTTACTTTTTGTTTAGTTTAACTTTTGAGTTCTCTTTCTGAGTTGATGCAACAAATGTATATACATTTAATGTACATACACGCATTCATGTATAAAAGTTTCAAAATATTTTTTCTTCGCTTCAACCCTCTTCCCCCAAGCACCTTATTTTTAGACACAAAACGGCTCAGGCACTTATCAAAGCCTTGTAGCCTTAACAGGTGCCTGAGCCGTTTTTACTATGTTTTTTTGTAAAATAGGTGAAATACGCTTCTATAGATTAGCGGCCTTCCTTACTTCTTAGCGGTTGGCACAGACTGCCACAGCACGTTCATGACCCACCACTTATCTTTCTCTTTCACCAGGTGAATGTAGTCAATGCCCCACACCGCTGTTACTTTCGCCGAGGCTGTTTTGTCGCAGATATCCAGAATCTGCACCTCCTGTACAGAGGAGGCGTTGGCTTGCTTCCCGTCTTTGTTCCAGCGCTTGGCCAGACTTACTAAGGCTTGAAAAGGCATTTCCTGCTGTTTGGAGTAGGCTTGGTTGGTAGCAGAATACGAAAAGCCTCGCTTTTGCAGCAGCGGGTGCACACTTCGGTAGGCGATGGTGGTGTCTGCTTTATAAAAGGCCTGAATGTAATCCTGGCAGGCGGAACGCACCCCGGCTTTGTCTTGCTCGGTGGAAGTACACTGGGCCCATCCGGCGGTCCCGAAGACCGCAGACAGAAGAATAGTAGCGACAAGTTTTTTCATGCTTATATTAAGTTGATGGAAGCAAACGAAAGCAAGGCTGCTGTACTTTTGAAGGCAATTATTTGCTACTATGGACGCCTCCTCCTGAGGTAGCATTTGGATTGGCAAAAGCAGGCGAGTCTCTGTAATTAGACAGAGATGCGCTTTTCACCTGTTTTCCTGAAAAGACACCTAAAAGAGGAAATGGCTGCACGGAGCCCGACCACCGATGTTCGGGCATGAACAAATAGTGTCCGCTGGCGCACACTTTGCAAATCAGCAAATCCATTTAACGCTGAAAGACAGTGATTTACAAAAATGGCACAGCAATTGGCAGGAGTACTATACATTAGAAGTTTTTCCCATGGATCGTATCATTGAAAAGAAGCGCTGGACACCAAAGAAGATTGCCGGGTATGCCGCGGCAGTCCTCCTCATCGGGTTGGTGACCTATTTCATTGGCTTCGCTGATAATAGCTCTAAACTGAATGTGGAGAGCCAGAAGATTACCATGGCCACGGTGAGCCAGGGTTCTTTTCAAGAGTTTATTCCGGTAGACGGCACGGTGCATCCCATCAAAACCATCCTGATTCCGGCGGTGGAAGGCGGTACCGTGGAGGAGAAATACCTGGAAGGCGGTAAACCTGTGAAACAAGGCGACCCCATCCTGAAGCTCACCAACAACCGGCTGGTGCTGGACTTCATGAACCAGGAAACCCTCATGAATGATCTCATTAACAACCTCCAGAACTCTAAATTGAGCTTGCAGCAAAACAAATTCAATTTGAGACGCCGCTTGGCTACCTTGAACGCCCAGGTAGATGCCGCCAAAGATATCTATGAACGCAATATCTCTTTGTTTGAAGCCAAAGCCGTGTCTCAGCAGGAATTCTATGGTTTCAAAAGAGAGTATGACCGCCTGAAAGCCGAACGAGTAATTGAGCTGGAATCACAGAAATTTGAGGAAAACAACGCCCGGCAGCAGATTGCGCAGTTAGAGGCCACCATTGCCCGCACCAGCCGCAACCTGCAGATGATGGAAGACAACCTCAAGAACCTGTACATCAAAGCTCCTATCTCTGGTCAGCTCTCCTCCATCCAGGTAGAGTTGGGCACGCCCGTGCAATCTGGTCAGGTGATTGGGCAGATTGATGACTTAAGCGGTTTCAAGGTAAAAGCCGAACTGGACCAGCATTACGTGAGCCGCGTCTTTGCCGGACAGCAAGCCTCCTTCTCCTACAACGGCCAGACCTATCCCTTGGAGATTGCCCTAGTGTACTCCGAAGTAACGAACGGCCGCTTCCCGGTAGACATGAAGTTCATCGGGAAGGTACCAGAAGGCATCCGCCGCGGACAAACCCTGCAGATCAGATTGCAATTGTCGGACCCAGCGCCGGCTGTGTTGCTGCCCCGCGGAGGTTTCTACCAAAGCACCGGCGGCGCCTGGGCCTACGTGCTGGATGAAACCGGCAAAGCCGCCACCAAGCGCAGCATCCGGTTAGGCCGCCAAAACCCAGAGTATTATGAGGTACTGGAAGGCCTCAAACCCGGCGAGCAGGTCATTGTCTCTTCTTATGACGCCTTCAATGACAAAGACAAACTGGAGCTGAAGTAGTCCTGAGTTCTAAGTCTTGAGTTCTGATTTGAAAATAAACACGCATTTCGTCCCCCTTTGAAGGGGGTAGGGAGATGACAAAGAGGCGAGAAGAACCAGAAAGCACTAACGATAGAAGATAAAAAGATGATTCTCAGGAATGCCTGATCTGCAAGAGGAATCATCCCCCTACCCCCTTTGAAGGGGGACCGATCTGCAAGAGTAAATAAACAATCAACAACCAGCCATAAACAACCAAAAAGACATGATAAAGACCGTCAATCTTCAGAAGAAATATACCACCGATGAGGTGGAAACCACCGCTCTGGTAAATGTGAACCTGAACGTACGCCAAGGCGAGTTTGTGGCTATCATGGGTCCGTCTGGTTGCGGTAAATCCACATTGCTTAACATTATTGGGTTGCTGGATAACCCCAGCAGCGGCGAGTTCTATTTTCTGGACAAGGAGATTTCCAAATTCAGTGAACGGCAGCGGGCGAACCTGCGGAAAGAGCACCTGGGCTTCGTGTTCCAGAGCTTCAACCTCATTGATGAACTGACGGTGTACGAAAACGTGGAACTGCCTTTAATTTACCTCAAAGTGGGTAACGCTGAGCGCAAGCAGCGGGTGGAGCAAGTGTTGGAGCAAATGCAGATCGCGCACCGCCGCAACCACTTCCCGCAGCAGCTCTCGGGCGGGCAGCAGCAACGGGTAGCCATCGCCCGGGCGGTGGTTTCCAAGCCTAAATTACTTTTAGCGGATGAGCCTACCGGTAACCTAGACTCGGCGCACGGCCAGGAAGTGATGCAACTACTGAGCTCCCTCAATGAGCAAGGCACCACCATTGTGATGGTAACCCACTCCCCCACCGATGCCGATTACGCCCACCGCATTGTAAACCTGTTTGACGGTCAGATCATCTCTGAGAATGTGAAAGAGCTCGCCATCCTGTAAGTCTGCAAGCCATGTTTAAAAACTATTTTTTAGTTGCGGTACGCACACTGCGCCGCAACCTGGGGTATACCATGCTCAATGTGATCGGCCTGGCTTTGGGCATCACCTGCAGCCTGCTGCTGTATTTGGTCATCCGGCATGAGCTCAGCTATGACACGTTCCACAGCAAGGCTGACCGTATCTACCGCATCAACGTGGACAATCTATCCGCTAACGGGCCTGGGCACTCGGCGGGTACTCCCTTCCCAATGCTGGCTACCCTCAAAGCCACTTTGCCAGAGCTGACTCCTGCCACGCACGTATTTAATGAAGAAGGGGGCACCTTCACGGTAGTCTCTACAGATGAGAAAGTACCGCCCAAGAAGTTCAGGGAGGAAAGGAACGTTTTGTTTGTGGAACCCGCCTTCTTTGACCTGTTTGACTTCCCTACCGACGGCATCAATGGCCAGCAGGCCCTCAAAGACGTGAACACGGTGCTGCTCACCCAAACCATCGCAGATAAATACTTTCCGGGTGAGAACCCACTGGGCAGGGTGGTGCGCATGAACAACAAGATAAATCTGAAGGTGACCGGGGTAATCCCAGATGCGCCTGCCAACACAGATTTACCGTACCAGATGCTCATTGACTATGAGTCTTCCAAAGCCATTAACACGTTCTCTAACAATTCCTGGAACAGCACCTATAGTAACCAGCAGGTGTACTTCGCCATCTCTCCCGGCGCTAACCTGAGACAGGCCGAAGACCGCTTGAACGAGGTGACCGCCAAGTACCGCCCCCGCTCTCCCCTTGTAAAAGAACGCTACACCTTTCAGCCGCTCACGCAATTGCACTTTGATGAACGGTACGGCACTTTCAACAACCGTACGGTGAGCAAGACCACACTGTGGGCACTAGGCCTGATCGGGATATTTCTGGTGCTGGTTGCTTCTATCAACTTCGTGAACCTGGCCACCGCCCAAGCCTTGCGCCGGGCCAAAGAAGTGGGCATGCGCAAAGTACTAGGAGCCAACAAGCCGCAGCTCATGACCCAGTTCCTGCTTGAAACAGGCTTGATCACCTTCTTCTCCCTGGCCTTGTCTGTGGTGTTTGCCGAGTTGCTGCTGCCGTCTTTAAACAAACTGCTGGAACTGCAGATCTCATTTTCTATCCTGCAGGATGCGCAGATGCTGGCTTTTCTGCTGGTCACGCTGGTGGCCGTTACCTTCTTTGCGGGGTTCTACCCAGCCATGGTTATCTCTGGGTTCCAGCCTATCTCTGCCCTGAAAAGCAAGACGTCCACCGCCCGGGCTGCGGGGCTGTCATTGCGCCGCACGCTGGTAGTGTTGCAATTCACTGTTTGCCAGGTACTCATCATCTGCACCATTATTGTGCATAACCAGATGGAGTACTTCCGGTCGGCGTCCCTGGGGTTTGACAAGGAAGCGATCGTGAACGTTTCGCTCCCTGGCGGTAAAGCCAAGGACCTGATGGCACTTCGGCCACAGTTGGAAGCGCACCCGGCCATCAAAGCAACCTCGTTTGCCATTGCCCCACCCTCTGCCAACATTGACATGAACACGTCTTTCAAGTACGATGACTTTACCGTGGAGCGCAACTTTAGCGTGAACATGAAAGTGGCCGACGAGCACTACCTCAAAACCTTTAATATTCCATTGTTGGCTGGCCGGATGTACGAAAAAGGCGACACCATGCGGGAGTTCCTGGTGAATGAGACGTTTCTGAAGCAAGTGGGCGAAAAGGACCCGCAAGCGGCCATCGGCAAGGATCTGATGGTCAACGGCGATCAATCCAAGGGCAAGATTGTGGGGGTTGTCAAGGACTTTCACCTGGCTTCTTTACGTACCGAAATTCCGCCGGTAGTGATGTCCACCTTCACTGATATCTATATGTTCCTGAATGTTAAACTGGAGCAGAAAAACGCGAAGGCGGCCTTGGCCCATCTGCAGAATGTCTACCAGACCGCTTACCCAGATGATGTTTTTCATTATGAGTTCTTTGATGATTCCATTGCCCGGTTTTATGAGGAGGAACAGCGGCAGGCGCATTTGTTCAAAATCTTCTCCGTCATCGCTATCTTGATCGGGTGTTTGGGCCTTTATGGTTTAGTCTCCTTTATGGTTACGCAACGCACCAAAGAAGTAGGTGTACGCAAAGTGTTGGGTGCTTCCTCGGCCAGCATAGTGGGCTTATTTTCCTTGGACTTCGTGAAACTGGTGCTCATCGCCTTTGTCATTGCCGGACCTATCTCTTACTACTTCATGGACAAGTGGCTCCAGGACTTTAGCTACCGCATTGATATTGGATCTTGGGTGTTCTTAGCAGCCGGTGCATTGACCCTATTGATCGCTTTAACTACGGTAAGCGTGCAGGCTTTGCGGGCTGCGTTCTCTAACCCGGTGCGGGCACTCAAAACAGAATAGAGCCTACGCTCAGCCATCTGCTTCACGGGTACTTTTCTTAAAACAGCCCTGAAACGAATAAGAGGCGTAGTTAGAATTCTTCCTTCCGGATCATTGCCTTATGGTTTTCCCGCCGTGTGACACGGCGGGGATTTTTCATTTTAAGCCTCCAGTCTAGCGAGGGTAGCGAAAAAGTAATCTTCTGCACCTACCCTAGTAGACGCATTAATGCTTACTTTTACGGCAATGTCTCCCTCCCATTCCTTTTGGGTTGTCTTCCAGAAAAGAGGCATGAAACGGAATACTGTCTTCTACTCTTGACAAAACCCTTATGAACAAAGAAAGCGCCGCTGCCCTCAAAGGAAAAAGAAAGCAAATCTTAGAAACCTGGATGGGCAACCAGTTAAAAGATGCCGCTCTGCGGGACGACCTGATGAGCGTATCAGAACTGCAGCAGCAATCAGAAGAATTCCTAACCTCTTTATTAAAAGCCTTTGCCTCTAATCAGGCTAACGACATAGAATCTGCCGGATATGAGGCCATCCACGATATCCTGAGCGAGATTTCCATTTCCCGCGCACGCCAGGGGTTCTCTCCACGTGAAACCAGCTCTTATATCCTAAGCTTGAAAGAAGTCCTTAGTCAGATATTGGAAGAACGTTTCAGAGAGGAGCCAGCGGTTCTTTACCGTGAGATTATCTCTATGAACAAGATCATGGACAGCCTGAGCCTGGTGACCATGGAAACGTATATCAAAGGTCGGGAAGAAGTGATCCTGCGCCAGTCAAGCGAGATGAACGAGATTTCTACACCGGTAATCCGGGTGTGGGAAGGTATTTTGGCTTTACCCATCATTGGAACCTTAGACAGCGCCCGTACCCAGGTGGTGATGGAAGCCCTTTTGGAAGAGATTGTTGCTACCGGTAGCCGCATTGCCATTCTGGATATCTCTGGTGTGCCCACCGTTGACTCACTGGTTGCCCAGCATTTGATTAAAACTGTAAGTGCCGCCAGATTGATGGGGGCCGAGTGTATTATCAGTGGCATCAGAGCCGAGATTGCGCAGACCATTGTCCACCTGGGCATTGACCTGACCAACATCTACACCAAAGCCACGTTGGCCAGCGCCCTGAAGATGTCTTTCTCCATGCTTAACATCCAGGTATCTAAAGCTACCCAGAACGGGCAAATTGGGTCTAAACAGAACTTTGGGTTTTAACGCGCTACTGCCATGGAAAGAATTCCTATTTTAAAGATGGGCCCCTTCCTGCTGGTAACCATCCAAGTGGATTTGTATGACCGGCTGGCCCTAACCCTGGAAAACGACCTCATCAACATGGTGAGCAAGACCGAAGCCAAAGGCGTGTTGATTGATATTTCTGCCGTCAGCATTGTAGACTCGTTCATGGGTCGTATTCTGGGCAATATTGCCTCCATGTCTAAAATCATGGATGCCGCCACCGTAGTGGTGGGAATGCAGCCAGCGGTAGCCATTACCCTGGTAGAACTTGGCCTTACGCTCTCAGGCGTACACACCGCGTTAGATGTAGAACAGGGTATGGAACTATTGCACAAAAAAATTGGCCAACTAGAACAGGACGAGGAAGGCCTCTATGATAGTTTTATCTAAAGAGAAGCTCCCCATACAGAAAGAACAGGACGTAGTCCTGTTCCGGAATAGAATCAAAGAACTAGCCACCAAAATTGGGATGAGCCTGGTTAACCAGACCAAGCTCATCACGGCGGCCAGTGAATTGGTACGTAACATGCTTCGCTACGGCGGCGGCGGCATTACGCAGTTAGAGATTGTCAGCAAAAACAGCATTCCAGGGGTTCGCCTTGTTTTCAAAGATGAAGGTCCCGGCATCAAAGACGTAACATTAGCCATGAAAGATGGTTATTCTACCGGAAAGAGTTTAGGACTGGGGTTGCCAGGAGCCAAACGCCTCGTGAATGAATTTGACATCAAGAGCGAACCCGGCAAAGGCACCACAGTCACAATTATTCGGTGGAAAAATGGACTATAATTTTGCTGAACATCACTACTTCCCCCTTGCAGACCGCACCTTTCAAAACATTGTCCGACGCGACATTGCCAGAATAGCGGAGGCGGCCGGGTTTTCTGAAGCCGAAGTGGGCCGCGTAAGTTTAGTAGTCACAGAAATGGCCACCAACCTGGTCAAGCACGCCCAGTCAAAAGGCGGTGAGTTGCTGGTGAAGCCTATTTGCCAGGAAAACGGAAAATCCTGCGGTATGGAATTGCTTTGCCTGGACAATGGCCCGGGCATGAGCGACCCCCTACGGATGATGGAAGACGGGGTCTCTACCTTTGGGAGCATGGGTCAGGGCCTGGGCGCCATCAAGCGGCAGTCAGACTTCTTTGACATTTACTCGCAACGCGGTATTGGCACTGTTATCCTCTCCCGCATTTACCGGAAAGGGAAAGCCCCTAAGGCGGCCGCCCGAAGCGAGCACAAGTTTCAGATTGGGAGCGTATTGGTACCCAAACCCGGCGAGAAAGTAAGCGGCGACGGTTGGGGGCTGCGGTTGTCACAACAAGGCGCCTACCTGATGGTGCTGGACGGCCTGGGCCACGGAGAGCATGCCCACGAGGCAGCCGTTAACGCTCTCCATGCCTTTCAGCAACAACCCAAGCAAGCTCCTTCTGAGATACTGCGAGGCGTACACGCTTCCATCAAAAGAACCCGGGGGGCTGTAGGCGCTGTAGCCCATTGGAGCGCTGAAACTAATGCCTTGTTGTTTTGTGGCATAGGAAACATTGCGGGCCGTTTGTTGGCACCAGACAAATCTAAGAGTCTGCTTTCTTACAACGGCACCCTAGGCATGAGCGTGCCCAGCACCTTGAACGACCAACACCTTCCCTGGGAGAGAGGCAACCTCATGATCTTACACTCAGACGGCTTAAAAAGCCGCTGGGATTTGAGCAAGTACCCGGAACTGAGCAGGCATGACCCAACGTTGATAGCAGCAGTACTCTATAAAGACAACACCCGCACCACCGATGATACTTTGGTTGTGGTAGTGCGTGCTACTGACTAACCCCATGGATCAACCCATTACCACCATAAAGCTGCAAAATGAGTTAGATGTTGTTTTGGCTTACAAACGGGCCATGCAGCTGTCTGAGTTTTCGGGTTTACCGGTAGCTGCCCAAACCAAATTTGCCACGGCCGTTTCTGAGATATGCCGCAATGTTTTGGAGCACGTGGGGGAAGGGACCATCCGGTTCAGTATGATAGAGAACCGCGGCACGCTCTCTCTGGAGGCGTATGTGACAGACAGAGGCCGGGGCATCCCCAACGTGCAGGAACTCTTGGATAGAAGATATACCCCATCGGGCGGAAAGGGCCAAGGCATTTATAGCTCCCGAAAGCTGGTAGACTCCTTCCAACTGGAAAGTGACTTTGAGAAGGGCACGCGTGTTCGGTTGCAGAAGCGTATCTTGGGCAATCATCCGCCTATCAACAAAGCCATTATCCAGGGGTGGTCAGATTACTTCAACTTGGAGTCTGAGATCTCTCCCTATGCCGAAATCAAAAGGCAGAACATGCAGCTGATTGAACTCATGGAGCAGTTGCGGGTGCGCACCATTGAGGCAGAATACCAGTTACAGGAAATCCAGCATCTGAACCAGGAGTTGCAGGCCTCTAACCAGGAAATCAACGCGCTTCTGCAGGAACGGGAAAGTCGAAACCTACAACTGGAAAAGGTAAACACGACTCTGGATGAGTTCGCCCATACCGTTACTCATGACCTGAAAGCGCCGCTGCAGAATATTCTGGGCCTTACCGATGCCGTTACGGACTTTCTGCTGGAAGATAAAACGGAAGATGCCCAGTCTGTGGTGCCCATGATCCAGATGCAGGCCCGCCGCATGGAACACCTGATCACCGACGTACTAGCCTATTCCTTAACGGGCCGTCAGCAGATCCAGTTAAAACCTGTTTCTGTGGGGGAACTGGTGCATAACGTGGTTTCAGCTCTGACCGTGCCCCATGGGTTTAAGGTCCATATTCCTGAAAACCTGCCTGTACTTGAGGCCGAGGAAATCTATCTGCAGCAAATTTTCAGTAACCTCCTGGGCAACGCCCTCAAGTACCATGATTTGCGCGCCGGGAACATTTGGGTGCGATGCACGCCAAACCACGGGTTCTGGGAGTTTGTGGTGGAAGATGATGGTCCGGGTATTCCCATAGAAAACCAGGAGAAGATCTTTGAGTTGTTTGAAACCACCAGCGACGTAAACCATCCCGATAGCACGGGTATTGGATTAGCCATTGTGCGTAAAATCATGCAGGAAAAAGGCGGGCGCGTTTGGGTTCACTCTCATGGCAGGGGAACAGCCATGCATTTTACCTGGCCCTTCAACCCAGATCCGGCGCTCGTAAAAACAAGCTCTTTTTTATAAAAAAACACCTAAAGGGCAAAGAAAAAGGCGCAGTCTCCACTGCGCCTTTTTCTTTGCCAATTGGCCTATTTAGCTTTTCTGATAATAATCAGCGAGGATCTCTTTTACATCACTTTCAGTTAAAGCCTTGGAGAAATGCTTTTTCACTGAGGTATATCCTTTCAGGCGCTCCAGGTCATAGAAACTGGCCGAGGAGGTTAGCATGAGAATGATCATACTGCCGTTCTCAAATAAGGCTTGGTTGTGGTACTCGTCCAGAAAGCTGAACCCGTCCATCACGGGCATCTTGATATCCAGGAAAATAAGATCTGGGTAAGCGATACCTTCCTGAGCTGATTGCTTCAGATACTCCAAGGCCTCTGCTCCATTCTTTTTGATCAGAACTTCTTTGGCTACCCCTAGTTTTGTCAATAACCGTTTATTCACAAAATTGGTGGTATCGTCGTCATCTACCAACATGATCAAATCCAACGGCTCATACTGAGTCTTCATGCAACAATCTTTAAAGTGGAGGACTAATACTAGCCTTTATCAACAGTCTGCAAATATAGCGAACTATCTTAATTCTAGTTTTAACTTATTTCATCTCTAGTTTTAACTTATTTCATCAAACTTAAATCCAATGCTTATACTTTAGCAGTACAACTTAGTTGGATGAACAAAGAAAAAGATTTTGTTGGTCCTGAGACACAGGAAGAGCCTATTAGCCTTGTTCCGCTTCTATGACTTCCTCTTTTGCATGTTTACTTTTGGATAGCTTCTATTGGCATTTGAAAGAGACAGGTACTCCCATTTTGCTACTTCTCTTCCCGGAAGTTAGCTTCAAAAATGATGCTTAACACAAAACAAAGGTATTGCGTATGAGAAGTTGGACTGACATCGCTCCTCGTACGGCATTTCCCTTTGTACAAAGATCCGGATGCACCCGTTTATTCGTACTTATAAAACAGTGTGAACATGGCCATTAACTTACAGCAAACCAGCGCCCGACTTAACTTTTATATGCGCATCAAAGAGTTGGACGTGTACCAACTCAGTGTAATGACCCAAACGCCGCCAGATGTAGTAGGCTGTATTTTACAAGGGGAAGATTATTGCATGGATGATCTGGTGACCTTGCTCAAGCAGTTACCAGACCTTAACTCTAAATGGGTGATCTACGGGGAGGGAAATGTGTTTAAATCTGAGGAAAAGCAGGGAGAACACAGCATGCCCGCCGGATTGAAGAAAGACCGGTCTGCTTATCTGGCAGAGATGCAGGCATTACTGCACCAGCTAGAGGAAATTGATAAGCAGAAGCAGCAGCAAACGCACTTAGATCAACTGCGCAGCAGAATCAGGGATTTAACAAAGCACATCTAACCCCTTGTTTCTGGCATAATTTTAGCGCAGTATTTAGTACCTGCGCTATTCATGTACGGGTGTAGTAGAAGGAGGTCTGCTGGCACTTTTATCTGTTAAATCGCGGTAGAGTTGGAAACCAAACAACCCTAAGGCTAGTACTATGCACAACAGCGTGAGGTACTGCCTGGGAGTTTTAGGGGCTCTTTGTCCGGCAGGAGGCCGTTCTCCAGACAACGCCACGGCTAATCCAAGGCTGGCCCATGCTGCTGCTGCCACAAACTCAGAAGAGAGGGCTTGCAGCAAGGCCACCAGCGCCAGCAGCGCAACCGCCAAAATCCGACCTACTTTTGTTTTCATCACCGAGTTTAGTGCCTAAGGTTTATAAGTAAAACAAATGTACAGGTACACCTTGGGTTTAAGAATTTAATTGCAAAAAGTAACGCGTGTAGGTAGGGGTAACTCCCTGTATTTCAATCTTTATGATAGGAGGAAGTATATCATGGAACAACACCGAAAACTGGAATTGCCTAAAGAGTTGCACTACTGCAACCGTAACCGCTGGGGTTTTGTCTCAACCCATAACCCCCCGCTGGTGCTGCACCAAACCCTGCCACCAGTAGCTCCTCGGGCCGAAATCTATAACTTCTGTGGTTATACGTTCTCAGATAATTGAAATCCAAGTGATAAAGCAAATACCCAAGCACTGAGTTGCACATTGCTCGCTGGTGCTTGGGCTTTTTTATAAAGCGCTCTTCCGTTTACGTCTTACTTTCCAGAAAAAAGCTCTTTTCTGAGAGACTAGGCTCCAGCTACTTGTCCTTAGAGAGCATCATCACTTTCCTTCTGCACCTCCTTTTTAATCCATTTTCCAATTTTCTGCTCTAAAACGGGCAAAATTGAATTATGTAAAGGCTCTATATTCTAATTAGAAGGTATAAACACTTACTTTTTTCATGAACCTAAACAAATAACCCTGTATTTACCCTGTTCTACCGCGCATAAACCCTACTACAGGAAAAACACTAAACAAAACACAACAAGAACAGTATCAAAATTAACCAATTTGCTTCATAATAGGCATTTACCCCATCACAGAAGAGCCTGACTTTCTTAATAGTACAATTTACTTCTGCTTATCATACAGTAACCCAGCATTAAATTACTGAGTATAACTACTCTACAAACTCTTTGGGGAGGGAGGTTGAGATTATGATGGAAAAGTGGAGGCAAATAAAATTGGAACTGTTTAACCTAAAGACGAAGGCCCGCAATATTTTCAGACGTGGTTATGAAGACTTAACCATGTTGATTTACTATCATGACCTGAAAAATCAATTTCAGCTTTTGATTGTAAATACCAGCAATATACTGCTGCTGAAAAAAGACATTACCAGAGCCGAGGCGTTCAGAATTATGAACACCAGAAGCTAGCTGAAACCGTACCCCTATACGGGGATGATATATAATAGATCAGGCGCAAGCCACACTTAAACGAAAGGACCAGCCGTAGAAAGCTGGTCCTTCTTTTTTTCGGGAAATTTAAAGGTTATATAGATCTGCTTTTGATCTAAGATCCTCTTTTTGAAAATATTTAACAATCTCTCTAAGTCTTGAAATAAACGATTATTCCGCCCGTTACTTAAGTGTTTTAAAATATTGATATTTTATATATAAATACAGCCTAATATTTATTTATATAAAAATTTAGCTAGTTATCCATTAATCACATATTCCTTAACCTATATAATTTTAAACTTCATGAAAAGAACTTTGATTATTCTAATCCTGTGCGGTGTCTCTGCACTGGTAAACGCCCAAGACTATGGGAAAACATTGGTATCAGGATCATTTAACTACACCAAAAGCAATAATGAATCAGGCGGATCGTGGGTCAACCCTAATAAATCAACCACCTTTTCTTTTAATCCTAAAGTAGGCTTCTTTCTAAGACCTAATTTGGTTTTAGGCGCCACTGCAGGATATAAAAGAGATGTCTTCATTTCAACTTACCAAGTCGGTTCTCCTGAGGGCATAAGAACAGAAACAAGCAAGACAACTGGTAACACCTATTCTGCTGGCCCTTTTGTACGCTTGTACAAAGCTTTAGGAAACAAAGCAGCTTTCTTTGGACAAGGAGCTGCTTATTATCAAAAGGGGAAAACTGAAGGGAAGAACCTTACCTCTAATCATCCTTTCACCCCCAGTACGATTAAGGGAGGAGCAGCAGAACTTACCCCAGGCTTTGCTTTCTTCCCTAGTGATATTGTTGGGTTGGAGCTTACCTTGGGAAGCATCGGGTATTCTGCTTTTGAAACAGATTTTGGACAAGAAGATAATTACATCAATACCTCTGAGTTTAAAGCTGACTTTGGCTTTAACACTCTAAGCTTTGCCATCTCCCTATATCTGGGCCGTAGCGCCTCTGAATAATAAAGCCTAGCTCTCCTTAAAGCAAAAGCCACAGCCTATCTGTGGCTTTTGCTTTATACCTCAGCCCACTGCATCCTGCGCCGCTCTGCTGCCGTACCCAAGCGTATGCACCACCTCAGAAAATGGCATTCCCTCTGCCTTCTGCTTTCTATCTTTTCCTGCAGTTCGGCAGATACAGACCGACGTTTAGAATCTCTACCTGTCGCTAGCAACCAAACGCCTCTCTCGGTAATTGCTATGGGCTCCTGTAACTCACAGGACAGGGAACAGCCGCTATGGCGCGAGATCCTCAAAAACCAACCCCAGCTGTGGGTCTGGTTGGGTGACAACATCTACGGCGATACAGATGACATGCAGGTTTTGAAGGCGAAATATGAAAAACAGCTCCAAAATCCCGATTACCAGAAGCTGACAGAAACCATACCTATTATAGGTGTGTGGGACGACCATGACTACGGCCGCAACAATGCCGGCAAAGAATACAAACACAAGAACCAGAGCGCCCAACTGTTCTGGGACTTTATAGGCGAACCGCTGCAAAGCCCCAGACGCAGGCAAAAAGGAGTCTACAGTGCCCATACCTATGGCCCACCCGGTCAACAAGTGAAAGTCATTCTCCTGGATGGGCGTTTCCACCGCGACTCTCTGCAAGGCCAGGAACCCGCCTACCAAGATAATCTTAAAGGTGACATGCTGGGCGAAACGCAGTGGCGATGGCTGGAAAAGGAGCTTAGAAACAGCAAAGCCCAATTCCACCTCATTGGTACGGGGCTGCAAATCATTGCCAACGACCATGGCTTTGAGCGCTGGGGCAATTTCCCCAAATCACGCGAAAGGCTGTTCAACCTGATCTCCAAAACCAAAACCGCGAATGTGATTCTTCTCTCCGGGGACCGGCACTTTGCCGAGCTTTCCAAGATTTCCTGGCCAGGCGTGCCTTACCCCATCTATGATCTTACCTCCAGCGGCCTCACGCACTTCTGGAAGGGTGGCCTGGTCAATGAGCCTAACCAGCATCGGGTGGGCCAGATGCACGACAAACTCAACTTTGCGGTGATGCGCTTTCACTGGGACCAAACCCCAGCCGTGGTAGACTTTGAGATCAGGGGCCGAGACAATGAACTGCACCAACTAGTGAAGGTAGAGTACGCGCTTCCTGTAGTCTCAAGCACAGAATCTGGAACCAAGACAGCCTCCTCTCCTACTCCACCGCAGAGAAAGACGCTGCACAGATGATTTAGGACAGCCGTTGAGCAAGCCCCCGTCTAGGAGAGCCTCTACCTTGCCTACAAAAAGAGAGCGCCTCCGAGAATGATTCCCGGTGGCGCTCTCTTTTTCAAAGGTCCCTTTAAAAAAGGAAACTTAAATCTCTACTTCTTGGCTAGTCCTATTTCAATGACTGCGGGCTTTCCTTCCGGGAAACGTTCCACGTAGAACTCTTGCAAGGTTAGCTTCTGTTCTTCGGCGTAGTCAAACAGGGCACTGTAGATTCTTTTAGGCGCGATGGTGATGTTCGCGTCCAACTCTCCTTTCAGTACGGGTCTGCCCGCGGGCACTACCCGTATGGTAAAACCGGCAGGTAACGTGCCACTGGTATCCTGCACGGCCACGCCAATAAATGCCTTCACTGTTTTAGACTCTTTGCTGGGGTTGTTGTAGTAAATGCCCGCAAAGTCGCCGGTGAGTTGCTTTTGCTCCACTGCTTTGCCGGCTTGCTGGTAAATCTCGCCCAAGGCATCGGCCTCGGTGCTTCCTTCATAGTATTTGCCGGCAATGAAGACGGGAGTAGAGACCGCCTGAGATACTTTGACTTGGGCAAAACCACCCAGGTACGTGTAAATCACCAAAACCACTCCTATGGCCAAGGCAAAGAAAATCAAAAACTTCTTCGGCATCTGTTGCTGTGTTCTTCTACGTGTGTGCTGCTACCAGCGGGGCAAAGGTACGCCAAGTCAGGGACCAAAGCATAGCTCCCGTTGCAAATTGCCGTTTCAAGGCTGCTTTTCTTTAATCAGCCTTGAAACTGGCTATGCGTTACACAAAGTTCTTGTACTGCATCTCATGCAACTGGGCATAGTAACCGCCCGTCTGGATCAGTTCTTCATGGCGGCCGCTTTCCTTGATCTCGCCCCGGTCCAGCACAATGATGTTATCGGCTTTCTGGATGGTAGAAAGACGGTGCGCGATCACGATAGAGGTACGGCCTTCCATGAGCTGCGCGATGGCGAACTGGATCAGTTCCTCAGTCTCGGAGTCCACGCTGGAGGTAGCCTCGTCCAGGATGATGATTTTAGGGTTGTACACCATGGCCCGCACAAACGAGATCAACTGGCGCTGCCCTACTGACAAGGTAGCCCCACGCTCCATCACGTTGTAGTGCAGTCCGCCGGGCAGGCGTTCAATGAACCTATCGGCGCCAACCAAACGAGCAGCTTCCCACATCTGTTCCTCAGTGATTTCCTTGTTGCCCAAGCTGATGTTATCGGCAATGGTGCCGGAGAACAGGAACACGTCCTGCAGCACTACTCCAATCTGGCGGCGCAACAGGTCCAGATTGTACTCACGCACATCGTGGCCGTCTACCCTGATAGTTCCTTTGTTGATCTCGTAGAAGCGGCTGAGCAGATTGATGATGGAGGTCTTACCGGCTCCGGTGGCACCCACCAAAGCTACCGTTTGCCCGGCGTGCACGTCAAAGGAAACCCCGCGCAGTACCCAGTTCTCATCATTATAGGCAAACCAGACATCCTCAAACTGCACCTCTCCTTTGATCTCTTTGGGCGCGTACGTTCCCGAATCTGAGATCATCTCCTGGCTTTCCAGCAGTTTCATGATCCGCTCAGAACTCACCACCCCAAGTTGCAAGGTGTTGAACCGATCGGCGATTTGCCGGATGGGCCGGAAGAACATGGCAATGTACATGATGAACGCGATCAAAGAACCCAGCGTCACGGTATCCTGGATCACGCCTTTGGCCCCGTACCACACCAGCAAGCCCGTTCCAGCCGCCCCAATCACCTCCGCCACCGGGAAATAGATGGAATAGTACAGCACCGATTTGATGTTGGCCCGAGTATGTTCTTTGTTGATCGCCTGAAACTTCTTCATCTCGCGCTCCTCGTTGTTGAAGATCTGCACCACCATCATGCCCGTGATATGCTCCTGCACAAAGGCGTTGAGCTTGGCCACCGCCCCACGCACCTCCTGGAACGAGGCTTTCACCTTCTCCTTGAAGATATAGGTACTCACAATCAGCAACGGGAACATGGAAAGGCTCACCAAGGTCAGTTTCCAGTCAATCCAGAACATGTAACCCAGGATGAAGATGAGTTGGAGCACATCGCCAATCATGGCGGCAAGGCCTTCGGAGAACACGTCTGACAGGGTTTCCACGTCGCTTACGTTACGGGTCACCAACGTACCAATGGGCGTGCGGTCATAGAACTTGAGCCGCAGTTTGAGAATGTGCTCGTAGAGCTTCACCCGGATGTCACGCACCACGTACTGCCCCAGCCAGCCGGCAAAGTAGGTATGGAAGTACGAGACCGCCGTGTGGGCCACCAGCAGCACAATCAACCAGATGAACATGCGGTTCACCCCTTGCCAGTTATATTGCAGAATCTGCTTGTCCACCATCTCTTGGATCAGGAACGGCCGGATCGTCGCCAGGATAGCCGAGGCGACGGTTAAAAAAATTACCAGGTAAAAGACTTTCTGGTACGGTTTCACAAACCGGAATATCTTCCGCAGCACTTCCCAGTCAAACGCGCTTCCGGTTTTGCTTCCTCCTATTTCACTCATTCTATATGTCGCTCGTTATGGCTGACCCTAATAGCATCAGGATCAGAATGTAAAGGTAAGGTACGCCTCCTTGCATTTAGGCCTTGGTTTCTTAAAAGAAAGCGTAAAACAGGAGGTTTTGTTACTAGGATGATTCCTTTTCACGCACCTGTGTGGCAAGGACTTCCTCAAAGAGTACCCGTTGTTGGGCAAAATAGTTCTCCGGATATTCTACCCTATGCAGAAACAACCCTTCAGCGGGGGCCGCCCCGCTGGCTAAACGCCGGTCCTGCCGCTCAATCAGGTCTCTGAACTGGGCCGCACTCAGCTTGCCTTTGCCTACATCCAACAAGGTACCCACCACCAGCCGTACCATGCCGCGCAGAAACCGGTTGGCGGTAATGGTGAAGATCAGCTGTGCGCCTTCTTCGCGCCAGAAAGCCTGGGTGATGGTACACCGGTAATGCTTGGTGTCGCCTTTCACTTTAGAGAAGGTGGTAAAATCCTCTAACTGCAGCAAGGACTGCGCCGCCTCATTCATCTGGGCTACCTCAGGTTTTCTGGAAAGGTAATAGGCGTGCCGCACCAGAAAGGGATTCTTCTCTAGAGTAATGCGGTATTCGTAGGTGCGGCTGGTGGCATCAAACCGCGTATGCGCCTCTGGCCCCACCGGCAGCACCTGTCCTATAGAGATATCAGGAGGCAGGATGCGGTTCAGCTTGTATTGGATCTCTTCAGAGGACAGCGCCTGCGGCAAATCTACGTGCACCCACTGCTGCGTGGCATGTACGCCGGTATCGGTGCGGCCGCTACCCACGGTTTCTACCTGGGGCAACCTGAACACCTTGCGCAGGCAATCATCCAGCACCTCCTGCACCGTAAGCGCATTGGGTTGGATTTGCCACCCGTGGAACTTGGTGCCGTCATACGCCACTTCTAAAAAATACCGCATGGTGCAAAGATACGGAAATGTGGCCTCATCTGAGGGTCTGTTCAGACTTTAGCCAGAAAGCTCTCCTCTTTAGGCCTCTTTTGCGGAAAATAGGCCTAAAGCAAAGAACCGGCGGCTTGTTAGCGAGCCGAAAGAAAAACGGCCCCTATTGTTGGGGCCGTTTCCTGGTTTTATCTGGACTTGGTGAAGCGATTATTAGTGGGGGCGTTTCTTTCTGCCTGCCAGGCTGCCTGACGGGCATCACGCTGGTGCTCGTACTTTGTCTGCAAGGCTTGCCTTTCCTGCTCGTAGTCATCCTTTAGGCGGATCAACTCCTGCTCAAAGCTACTGGCACTGTTGTTAGACTTAGCAAACTGATCGTGCAGGCGATGCTGCTTTCTGTTGTATTCCTCTTTGAGGTTGGCCTGGTCACGCTCGTATTTGGCTTTGGCTTTGCCAAGCGCCTGCTGGAATTTTTCATCCTTGCGGGCAGACTTGGCCAGTAGCTTGGCTCGCTTCTTTTCAGCTTTCGCAGATTGCTTGTCTCTCACAACTGCCACATGGGTGTTTTCTGCATATTTTGCCGATGCTGCTCCATTTCCTAGCAACAGCAACCCTACTAAACTGAATAACGCGGGTCTTTTCATTTTTCTAAGATTTATATATAATCTGCTTTACAACGTTCATGCCAAGGAGGGCAATTTAACGGCTTTGGCCAGACCAAAAAATCTTTTCTTTGCACATCCCCCTGTGGAAAACTTTACACAAGCATCTTTCACCCCACGTAATCTACTAAATAACAAAACCTTATTATTCACTAATCTTACACTTCGCACTCTTTGGTTTGCCAGAAAGCAGGTATTCTTGATAGGAAAGTTTTATGTAGTTTTGTGAAAGATTACTGAAACCAAATAGTTATGATACAGAGAGTACAGAGCGTTTTCCTGTTTTTGATTGTGGTAGCCATGGTGGCTATGTTTTTCCTGCCTATCTGGGCTAAAACCGATCCGGCAACGGGACAGGAGTACGCTTTAACCGCTTATTCTATTTCCCCTGTAAACGGCGCTGCAGACGGAGCTACTAAGAACACTATTTTTATTGCTATCCTTGCCGGGGTAGCGGCTCTGATTGCCTTGTATGAGATCTTCCAATACAAGAGCCGCCTTACCCAAATGAAACTGGGCTTGCTGAACTCCCTGGTGATGGCTGCCTTGATGGGTTGCGCTTTCTATTTCTCTTCTTACGTGGGTGAAGACATGATCAAGACCCAAGCCCAAGGCGAATACCTTTCAGGTTTCTACCTGCCGGCTTTTGGTTTGCTCATGAACGTACTAGCTAACCGGTTCATCAAACGCGATGAAGACCTGGTGCGCTCTATGGACCGCCTGCGCTAATCACGCGTTACTTCTTTGAACAAAAAGGCTCTGCTTGGTTAAGCAGGGCCTTTTTGTTTAGTTCTCTTTCTGATATCTCCGTTTATCTTTTATACAGGAAGTCCTGCAACTCTCGTTTGCTGCTGCTGAATTCTAGGGCGTCCAGCACCCGGCTGAACCGCTGGCGGTCACACACATACTCATAGGCATACTTGGCCAGATTTACCCTGCGTTCCTCAAAGCTCAAGGCCTTCATGAGCAGGAACAGATCATCGGTCATAATGCCTCCGGCCAGTTTTATCTCGCCCTTGGCAATTTCCAGACGTCGGTCATCAAAGCCTTCTTCCTCCATAAAGCGGAGCACCCGGTCCACGTCTGGTTTTTCCATCACGTAGCGGCAAATCTCATTTCCCTGCCCGCCTGCGGGTGGCAACGGTACCTCTTCCACTTTGCGCAATACTAACGGGAAGGTTCTTCCGGGCACGGCAGGTTCCAACACGTACACGCCTTCATAACCACTGGCTAAGGTGATCTCGGCTCTGATATTCTGGGCTCGGCGGCCTCTACCCAGCACCCTGATGTTTAAGATATGCCGTCCGGAAGGCAAGTCACCCACGGCTACCCTCGCAGACGGGGTTGGGTTGATCAGCTTGCCTCCTATGTTTAATTGGAAGTATTCCCCGCGTTGGGTTTCCACCAGAAGGGCGGCATCCAGGGCAGGTTGCGCATGTAAGGCGTGTACCAGGCACAGCAGCAGAAGCGGCAAAAAGTATAGACGTTTCATAAGAGTAGTAGATAAGTGTTACCCAGGCTTAAACCCAATATTGTGCCAAACCTATATAGTAACTAAAATTCCTTTCTGTTTAGAGACGAGTTTAAGCAAACCAGCCCCTAACCAGAAAGGAATTTTATTTTTATCCTATCTTACCGGCTACCCTTCGTAGTAAAACTGCCCGTATGGGCTCTGGATAGTAAGTTCGTTTTTCTCGCTGGCTTCTACTCTGCCTATGATCTTGGCATCCAGGTTGAACGATTGGCTAATGCTGATCAAGTCCTGCGCGATAGCCTCAGGCACGTATAACTCCAGCCGGTGGCCCATGTTGAAGACCTTGTACATCTCCTGCCAACTGGTGTTGCTCTGCTCCTGAATAAGCCGGAAAAGCGGAGGCACCGGCAACAGGTTGTCTTTGATGATGTGCACGTTCTCTGTGAAGTGCAGCACTTTGGTTTGCGCCCCGCCACTGCAATGCACCATGCCATGCAACTGGGAACGGTAGTCTTTCAAAATGGCTTGCACCAACGGCGCGTAGGTTCTGGTTGGAGAAAGCACCAGTTTACCCACGGTTAAGCCCGTCTCCTCGTTCACATCGGTGAGGTTGCAGCTCCCGGAATACACCAGATCAGACGGTACCGCCGGGTCAAAGCTCTCAGGGTAGTTCTTAGCCAGGTAATTAGCGAACACATCATGACGGGCCGAAGTAAGCCCATTGCTTCCCATGCCGCCGTTGTACCCCGTTTCATAGGTAGTTTGGCCATACGAGGCAAAACCCACAATCACATCGCCGGGTTGAATAGTATGATTAGAGATTACCTCTGAGCGCCTCATGCGGGCCGTCACGGTACTGTCCACGATGATCGTACGCACCAGGTCACCTACATCTGCAGTCTCGCCCCCGGTGCTATAGATCCCGATGCCGTTGTCGCGGAGCATCTGCAACACTTCTTCGGTCCCGTTGATGATGGCGGCAATCACCTCGCCGGGCACCAGGTTCTTATTTCTTCCGATGGTGGAAGACAACAGAATATTGTCGGTAGCACCCACGCACAGCAGGTCATCGGTGTTCATGACAATGGCGTCCTGGGCAATGCCTTTCCAGACGGAGAGATCACCGGTTTCGCGCCAGTACAGGTAGGCCAACGCAGACTTGGTACCGGCCCCATCGGCGTGCATGATGTTGCAGAACTCAGGGTCGCCCACCAGCAGGTCTGGAATGATTTTGCAGAACGCTTTCGGGAACAAGCCTTTGTCAATGTTCTTGATGGCGTTGTGCACATCTTCTTTGGAGGCGGACACGCCGCGCTGCAGATACCGGTTTTCCATGGCGGGAAGGATAAATGTAAAAGCCGTTTAAGACTTGAATTAGCAAAACAGCCCCCAAACGAAGGGCTGCCTTCTACAGGCAAAAATAAGAAAGCCTCCCGGTTCTGGGAGGCTTTTCTTTTGGTATTTCAAGTTGCGTAACAGATTACGCATTTTCCCGCTGTTTGCGTTAGCGGGTACTATTAACTTTAAACCTAGATTAAGGGGCTGGATCAATGCGCGTCACCTTAAACTCAGTTCGGCGGTTGCGCTGGTGCTGGGCCTCGGTCTTGGCGTTACGCACTACCGGTCGTGACTCGCCGTACCCGCGGGCCGTAATTCGTTTAGGGTCTATGCCTTTGGAGATGATGTAATCCACGGCAGACTGTGCCCGGCGCTGCGACAGATCCTGGTTATAGATATCCACCCCGCGGCTGTCTGTGTGGGAACTCAACTCAATGGTGATGGTGGGGTTGTCTACGAGCGTCTGCACCAACTTATCCAGCTCCACGGCGGCATCTGGCCTGATGTTGGCCTTGTCATAGTCGTAGAAGATGTTCTCCACCACAATGGCTTTGTTGCGCACAATCTTAGTAAGCGTAAGGGTAGTAGTTAGGCGGATATCGGTCACTGGTTGGGTGAGCTGGCTCTGCGGCGGCGTCTTGCCTTGGGTAATCACCGGCTGACGCGCGGCAAAGTACCCGGTTCTCTCCGCGATTACAGAATACACGCTAGCCGAGTCTAGCTTAAAGGTGAAATTCCCTCGCACGTCGGCGGTGGCTTCCTCCACTTTCACGCCTTGTGCGTTCTGTAGCGTTACTCGGATGTTCCCCACCGGCGTGGTGGCATTGGTTTTCTCGTCACGTTCCAGCACTTTCCCGTCAACAAAGAAATTAACCAGCTTGGGCTGACGCTTGGCGAAGGAGTAGAGATCATCACCGCCTTGTCCGCCGGCACGGTTAGAAGCAAAGAAGCCTTGGTCCTCGCCCGTAATCAGGATAGAGAAGTCATCCCCAATGGAGTTGATGGGGGTGCCCATGTTGATCACCGAATCTCCGCTGATCCGGAAGACGTCTAAACCACCCAGGCCCGGGTGCCCGTCTGAGGCAATGTACAGCGTGCTGTCTGAAGCCACGTACGGAAACGACTCGTTCCCCGGCGTGTTGATGGTTGGCCCCAGGTTTACCGGACGGGAGAACCGTCCGCCTTCATCCAGGGTGGTTTTCCAGATGTCCCGCCCGCCTTGTCCGCCCCGGCGATCAGAGGAGAAATAGAGCGTACGGCCGTCTGGCGCAAACGCAGGAGAAGAATCCCAGGCGAGAGGATCGTTGAAGCTGGCCGGGCGCGGCTCAGACCATTCCCCGGTTTTGTATTGCGAGATGTATAAGTCTACGTTCGCGCTACCGTTCTTTTTACCTGTGTTGCCACGGGCAAACACCATGGTGCGGCCTTCGTTGGTGAAGGCCGGAGAGGCATCGTGCACCTCAGGGGCATTCAAGGCTGCGGAAAAAGGTCTTACCGGAGCGGCGGTGTTGCCGGTATCAGCCACGGGCACTACGTACAGGTTCAGGAAGCCTTCGCCGTTGCCTTTGTATTTGACCTCTTCACGCGAGGAAGAGAAGATCACCTCATTGTTCAGGATGATGGGCGAGAACTCAGAAGCGGCTGTATTGGCAGCGGGTACCGGCTTCACGATCTTGTAGGTAGGCGTATTGACAATAGAGGCAACCTGTTTGAGGTTCTCCACTTCTCTTTGCGCCAACCGGATGAGCGTTTTGTTGGAGGCTACCGTCAGGTAACTCTGCAGCTGGGTGGCGGCTTCTTCGTATTTGCCGTTGGCTTTGAGCGCCATGCCGTAGCGGAACATGGTTTCCTCGGTCCGGCGGGCATCCAGAGCGGCTTTGTAGTATTGCTCTGCCTGCTGCAACCGATTAGAGAGCCGGTATGCCTCCGCTAGCTTGAAGTTCACCTCTGCTCCGGTGCGGCCTTTTTTCAAGGCAGCCTGGTAGTGGTCAATGGCTAACTGGTACTCTTCCTTCTCAAAATTCTTGTTGCCTTTTTGCACGGAGCTACGGAAAGGGCCGCAAGCCGCCATGGTCAAAGACAAGGCCAATCCCACTACAAGGGTTCTGTTCTGTCGCATCATGTGCATTCCTATGCGTTATTGGCCCTGGAAATACCGAGCCAGCCAAGTATTTTTTGCTGGTTTGGGCCACTGTTCCTGCAGCGCCCCCACCGTTGGAATTAAGGTATCAAAATAAAGCGAGTCAGGCGATAAAGCACCTGCCGCTACCTCGGCTTTTATGCGAGCCAAGGGAAGCGTTCGTACACCATCTTCTTGCCTGAAAGCCAACTGGGTACGATCAAATAATTGAACGTTAAACTCCTGTTCTAATTGCCTTAAAAAGGCGACAGATTTATCAATGGAACACCCACTGGCTGAGGCCACTTCTTCATTGGTGGCCAGAAACAGAAAGTGGTGTTCTTTTATGCTGAAAGATGCCTGTAAATCACGACCGTGGCTGCTCCACTCCGTTACGAAATCCTGCAACAGCTGGTTCATGCGCGCTTCCTCCTCTAAGGCAAGCGGACGGTTGATCTGGTACACCCATACCCGACTATACGGCGGTAACTGTTCAAAAGGAACGTACATTTTTTGGAATATGCTAATTTAAAATAGACACATGTATCATAAAGCAAGACACAAGCTTGTCCTATCGTATTGTTTTCTGGCCGATTTTCTGGAAACGGCCTCTAAACGGTTTACTCTTTGCAGCTTTTACAGGATGCCTGCCTGCTGGTACTATCATAAACAAGGGTGAAAGTGAATACTCTTCCACTTAACTTTCTTCCCCTCCCCCAACCTTGATACCGCAAGCTTGTCCTTTAAGTTAAAAACCTAAAGCGTGATGCAAAGCTGCGTATAGTTAAAAAGCGTTTCAGGCCTGTTTTCTTCCAAACTGTCCCGAAACGCTTTTCCTTCTGCTTACCTTCTCCAGCATCGCAGGGCATGCGACGCAAACTGGTTATGCGTTGATGCCTTCAGCTTGGGCAATGAGTTCGGCAATGTCAAACACCTGCACAGAGTCTTCTTTGTTCTGGCTTTTCACGCCGTCAGACATCATGGTCATGCAGAACGGGCACGCACTGGCAATGATGGTGGCTCCGGTGCCAATGGCTTCCTCCGCGCGCTCTACGTTGATATCTTTGTTTCCTGGCTCCGGCTCTTTCCACATCTGGGCACCACCGGCACCGCAGCAAAGACCGTTAGCACGACTGCGTTTCATTTCCACCAGATCTGCATCTAAGGCAGCCAGCACCTCGCGGGGCGCCTCGTAAATGTTGTTGGCACGGCCCAGGTAGCAGGAGTCATGGAAGGTGATGCGCTTGCCCTTGAACTCGCCGCCACCGGCAATCTTCACTTTGCCTTCGTTAATCAGGTTCTGCAGGAACGTGGAGTGGTGGATCACCTCATAGTTACCGCCCAAGGCCGGATATTCGTTCTTGATGGTGTTGAAGCAATGCGGGCACGCTGTCACAATGGTTTTAATGCCGTAACCGTCAAACGTGGCGATGTTAGTCATGGCCTGCATCTGGAACAGGAACTCATTGCCCGCGCGTTTGGCGGGGTCTCCGGTACAGGTTTCTTCCATGCCCAATACGGCATACTTGGTACCTACGTGCTCCAGAATGCGCACAAAGGCGCGGGTTACGTTTTTATAGCGATCATCAAAGGCGCCGGCGCAGCCCACCCAGAACAATACTTCTGGAACTTCGCCACGGGCAGCTAGATCTGCCATTACCGGTACTTGTATCTGTTTCTTTTCTGACATCAGGAATTCTTAAAAAGCTATTAGATCAGGTGCTGATATGCTAATTTATTAGGCATGCCGCACAAAAGCTAATGCTTGTTAGGGTTACCCCATTTTAAGGCTAGTTTTTGGAAGCCACAAACAAATCATCGGCCCAGTTGAACCGGTCAGACGGCGAGAAAGCCCATGGTGCCCCATTGTTTTCAATGTTGTTAAACATGGTATTCAACGACGCCGGCGCCGCTGATTCTTCCAGCACCAAGAATCTGCGAAGGTCTATGATGGTGGACAATTGGTTTATGTTGACCGGGCAAGACTCCACGCAGGCGTTACAAGTGGTACAGGCCCACAGTTCTTCTGGGGTTACGTAGCCGCGCAACAGGGTGCGCTCCTCGGTTACTTTCACGCGCTCAGATTCGGTTTTGTATTCGGCCGGGTTGAAGATGAGCGGCGATTCGCCTTTCTCCTCCATGCGGTCGCGGGTGTCCATCACAATCTTACGCGGCGACAGCAGCTTGCCCGTTAAGTTGGCGGGGCACACGCTGGTACAACGGCCACACTCAGTACAGGTGTAGGAATCCAGCAATTGTTTCCAGGTAAGGTCTTCCACGTCTTTGGCGCCAAACTTTTGCGGGTCTGTGCCTTCTGGGGCGGGCGGCACCACGTAGCTAGGGTCCAGCATGGCTTTGATCTCGTGCGTAATGCTTTCCACATTGCTGAACTGGCCTTTGGGCTCCAGTTTGGTATAGTACACGTTGGGAAACGACGTGATGATGTGGAAGTGCTTGGAGCTAGGCAGGTAGTTCATGAACGCCAAAATACCCAGGATGTGCACCCACCAGCCAACGCCAGCAATGATCTTTAAGGTACTGACATCGCTCCCGAACAGGTCTACCAACGGGCCGCTGACCGGGAAAGCCCCTGCCAGATTATGCCCGCTCAACTGCGCCAGCTTTTGATCGGCTATGTTGAAGGCGAACAAAGCCAGCATCAGCACAATCTCCGTTACCAAGATTACGTTCGCGTCCATTATAGGCCAGGCCCGCATCTCGGGTCCACGAGTGAGGCGCGGAACTTTGGTCAGGTTACGGCGGGCCAGAAAGATTACGCAGGCGATGATCACCAGTAGCCCCAGAATTTCATTGATGGCCATAAGCACACTGTACACGGGGCCTAGTACGCCCAGGATGCGGTGGGTCCCGAAGACGCCATCGATCAGGATTTCGATCAACTCCACGTTAATCACAATGAATCCGATGTACACAAACAGGTGCAGCACGGCGGGCAATGGCCGCTTAAACATTTTTTGTTGACCAAAAGCGACCAACAAAAGGGTCTTGATTCGCTCGGAAACGTTGCCTGATATCTCCTTGTCACGCCCCATGTTGATGTTGCGCACAATTTTACGGATCTGCCACACAAACAGACCGATACCTAGCACCGCCACTATAAAAAAGGCAATATTACTGATCACAGAAAGGATGTTTAGTAATGGAAACTGCTTCTACTACGAACGAATTTAACAAAGTATTCTGAAAAGGGCAGAAAAGATTTTTTTGCTCTAAGTTTTGCAAATCCGCGCAGGCTCCTTACATTTGCATACTTTTTAACCAGAACGGCAGCGAAACACCTCCCGAGAAGGTCTTAAAAGATGCTGGTGATGTAGCTCAGTTGGTAGAGCAAAGGACTGAAAATCCTTGTGTCGTTGGTTCGATTCCAATCATCACCACCAGCAGAAAAGAAAATCCCGCTTCAGATAATGGAGCGGGATTTTTGTTTTTGGGGTGTTTTTAAGAAAATGAGGCTGAAAACGATTCTCCTGTTTCTCCCAGTCCAGGAATATAGCCCAACAAGATTTCTTACCCGCTCGCTTGGGTTACCGGCAAATTGTGGTAATTATGGGAAACCAATCTACCATGCGCCTTAACACACTTCTTGCGCTCCTCGCCTTCGGGTTAACCTTTTCTGTCTCGGCGCAAACCGTCAGAACCAAAATTGCGGTCATGGGCTCAGACCATTTGGCTCAAATCTATAAGAAAGACAACCCGCACACAGATGTACTCACTCCACGGGGCCAGAAAGCCATAGAAGAACTCACCGCTTTAGCGGCCAAATTCTCGCCCGACATGATTCTGGTGGAAGTGCTGCCCGAGAGACAGCAGGAGATAGACAGCCTGTACGCGCTCTACCTACAGGACAAACTGAACCTAGCAACCTTGGAGAATGGCCGTAGCGAGGTCTACCAGATTGCCTTCAGGTTGGGAAAAAAACTGAACGTAAAACGAATTGTGTGTGCCAATGCGCCTGGCGGCACCTCGCAAGGTATTCTCGCCAACGGTGAAAACATAGAACTTTACAACAACGAAATAGCAACTTTGCGCCAGGCAGTAAGCAAAATGAGCACTAGCCTGCAGAAAGGTACGCTCTCCCTTAAGGAGTATCAGATTTCCCTGAACCAACCCGAGCTCTACAACCTGGTATACCGCGTACGGTACATTGTTCCCGCCCGGGTGGTGAATGGCACCTTCAAAAACCCAGACGCCATGGTAGACACGGCCTTTGTGAACCCTAAATACATTGGGGCCGAACTCACCTCGGTGTTCAAAAACCGGGACTACAAGATTTACTCCAACCTGGCCATTGCCCAATTGAAAGAGAAGCCCAAACGTATGCTCCTCATCATAGGCGCAGCACACATTGGCTCCCTGCACAGCATCCTGCAAGACGACGCAGCTTTTGACTTGGTACCTGCGAATACGTTTCTGGGAAAGAAGTAGAACGTATGCCTCCGTTATGCAGAAGTCCTGCTCTACCATAAGAGCGGGATTCCTGTTTACAGGCATGTTTTGGGTAAAGGAACCAAAACGGTTAACCAACTGCAGCCTCCCTTGTTTAACCGCTGCCTACTTCAAGGTTTCATCTCAGAAGTCATCTTTTGCTTAAGTACCGCCATGAAGGCTTTTGCTCCGAATACAGAAATTGGCGGTCTCCCAACTTACTCGCTTCCTTTTGGCAGGAGCCGATGATGGTGGAAGGTCTCCATTCCTAACCGGTTTAAGGTATCTTTCTCAAAGTCAAACTCGATCAAGACGGCAGGCTCGTCTCCTACTACCCACCCATCGTGCCCGGGCTCTATGGCTACTACTTGCGGCGCCACAAGGTCTTCGGTAATGCCATCGGCGTAGAGAATCTGGAGATGTCCTTTCGCCAGGAAACCCAGGTGGGCGTGCATGCAAAGATCAGTGCCTACAATCTGCTTCATGTGGGTAGACCACTTAAACCCCGGCGGATATACTACCCGCTTTACCCGTGAATCCCCCGTCCGCACAAAGTCCATCAGAACGCCTCCTACCTCGCGGTGCTCGGCTCCTGGCATGGGCGCCAATAGTGTGTCTGTCGTTTCCATAGTCTTTTTTCTTGTAGGTGTAGCAAAGTAAATCATCCTGATTTGATTCTTATTACAGGTCACTGAAGTCTGCCGCAGTTCCTACTTTAAGGTAAGCTTTTATTACTGAATCTTTTATAAGCGAGACTAATTATTTCATCTGTAACATAGCTTTAAAGAACAGGATTATGTTTTCCGCCCTAGTTTCAAGGAGTATCAAATGAATATGAACTGCGCCAAGGCTTACTTGATTCAGAGTTGTTTCCAGTAATCAGCCCCAAAACACCTACAACAACAAGGAATCTACCCGATGCGCGTGGACCATCATCTCGCAGGGAGACCAGCTGAAGATGGTAAAGCGGCCGTCTTGGGAAGCGACCAGGGCAATGGCGTCACGTTGGTCGTGCACGAATTGGGCGGCCGAGAGGTGACGGGTTCCGCCGTTTTGGGTAGGGTGCAGGATAACGGGCTCGTTGCCTACTACAGGCTCGGTCACTACAATCTGCTCGGCTAGCTCATTCCCATCTGACCGGATGATTTTCGCGCCAAACGCCAGCAGTTCATGCCGGTCGTTGATAATGGTGGCGCCATCTACGGCGGTAAGGCCTGCCAGTCCGTCTATCTCGCGGCGCATGGCTCCCTGCCACAAGCTGAGATCACGGTTTTCCTTTTCCTGCTGCATCAGCTCGGTCAGGGCCGAGAACGCTGGCGCGATGGCGTACGGCAAGGGGTGAATAATGGACTCCTGCCATCTCTGGCTTCCGGCCGGCACCACCAACAGCGTGCCGCCCCTGCCATGCGCCCGCATAGACACGGCTAGCTGCACCAACACATTCACCGAGTTGTTCCAGGAGGCAGGCGCCGTAAAACCCATCAAGGACGTAACCACTTCGGGGCAGTCAGGGAGACTGTCGCTGTCTTCGTCAATGATTTTAATGACATCGCCTTTGAGCACCGCCACGTTCGCAAACTTCCCAAAGCCGGTAGACCGGCGGTGCTTGACCACCAAAAGCCCGGGTTCAGAAACATCCAGCACGAAGCAGAAACTAAGGATCTCGCGGGTAGTGCCCCACATGTACAACTCGCCGCGGTCTTGCCACACCCCAATATGAATACCGGGCCGCTCTACGCCGGGTGCCAGTTTGGTGAGGTTCTGGGAGGTAAGCGGCAGACGCTGGGCAAACAAGAGCGGCTTCCCGGCTTGCTCAGGGGGGATAAAAGCCAGGGATATGCGGGGAGACTGCCCCTCTTCCTTCCGTAGGCTGGCCCAAAACGCCGCATCAATCAAGGCTTCTATCACCTTCATGGAAGGGGCAGGAGCCACATTTAACGCCCCCTTCTCCCTCGCCTCGGTCTGATGTTGGGCAAAATGGCTTTCTATGACAGGGGCCACCGTTTTGGCGGCAGCGTAGGTGGTTTTTCGGGTCATGGACAGAGTAGTTCTTCGCTAATAGGAAGCAGCGGTTACAAGGCTGTTTCCCTCCCCTGTTATTTTCATTTGGCTGCTCTGCAGGAGTGTTCAGCCAGCCGGAGGGGGTACCGCGCTTTCAAATTCTAACTTACATTTAGTTTTGCTGAGTACAAGCCTTGAAACTAAAATGTTTCGGGGTGTGCGGGAGAGGAAGGCGTTGGTACGCGTCAGAACAGTATCCTTCATGATACTTCACAGAGACAGCACCCTGTTTCAGGCTTGGTTCTTCTAAACTAACCACAAAACACCTTTGTTTCCCTTTCCTGCCTTCCTGGTTAGTTCACAATTTTTTAACACTTAATATTCCAATTCACTTTGTTGCTTGTCACGCATCTAAGCCTATCTTGCTTCAAATAATCAAACTAACCAAACCTTCATGAAAAACCTTTACCGCCCTCTGCTGCTGGCATTGCTTCTGGGCTTTGGTACCTCCTGTTCTGTAGAAGAGGTAGAGCCTAACCAAACCCTCAGCCAAACGGCTATCAGCAACGCCACCGCTACTAAAGACAGCCACCTAGCCATGGGTAACCCCAGCGCCGCTGGTACCAGTTACAGCAATTACCTGGTGAGCAAACCGCAGTACGTGATGTCTTACAACAGCTACCGAGGTACGCCCAACTAGGTAAGCTGGCACCTGAGCAGTGCCTGGGTAGGCAGCACTCCCCGCCAGGACGATTTCAGGGCAGACACCTCTCTTCCTAGCGCCTTCTACAAAGTGCAATCTTCTGACTACACCGGCAGCGGCTTTGACCGGGGCCACAACTGCCCCTCGGCGGACCGTACGCTTACGGTGACTGACAACTCCGCTACGTTCCTGATGTCGAACATGATTCCGCAGGCCGGACCAAACAACCAGCAGACCTGGGCGAACCTGGAGAACTACTGCCGCACTTTGATTAATGCGGGCAACGAGCTGTACATTATCATGGGAAGCTATGGCGTGGGCGGAACGGGTCTTAACGGCTATAAAGAGACTCTGGCTGCCGGGAAAGTAACGGTGCCCAACCGCATCTGGAAAGTGATAGTAGTGCTTCCTAACGGTTCCAGCGACGTAAGCCGCGTAACTACCAGCACCCGGGTTATTGCAGTCAACACCCCTAACACCACCAGCATCAGCAGTTCCTGGGGCACCTACCGCACCACCGTTGATGCCATTGAAGCCGCCACTGGCTACAACATTCTTTCAAACGTTCCTTCTACCATCCAGAGCACTATTGAGGCTCGGGTAGACAACGGCCCAACCCAGTAACCTTTTCTGCCGGAGCGGAGACCAAACGGCTAGCTGCTTTGCTTTCGCTCCGGTTTCTTTTAAACAGAGTACAACCTGTTACAAGAGTATTTGGATAGATAACTTAGGTTGATAACAAGGTTGAGGGCGGCTTTGACCTAGGCTCTAGCAATGTGAGCAAGGAAATGGGCGTTCGAGGAAATACCAGTTTGAGCTAAGCGGGAAGTACTAAGCTGGAGGCATAAGCGAAGCAAATCGCCTTAAAAGATGAGGTTACTTTTCTTCGTGTAGTAGTTCTTGCACTAGCTTCTCCATAGAGGTGGTTTTCAAATAGGGATCCAGTTGCTCTTGCGAGGTGAACGTACGCACCATGCCAATACTGCCACAATGCTCCAAAAGCCAAACCTCGGCGTAGAAGGTACCCATGAAATAGAGGCTGATGTGGCACCAGCCCTTTATGCGCGCGTGCAGATAGCGTCCGGTATCTTGCACACATTTAATCTGATCAGATAGGGGCAATTGGCTAAATTCCTTCACTTTAATTTCCATCGCTGCATTGGCCTTAATGTTCTCTCATACGCTCCATAACCCCGCTTTAGTGCTTAAGATACCGTTTTTTTATTTAAGGAGACAGAAAAGGCAGCATAATCCCCCACCTTTTTTCACAGCAAGGCCCCATTTGTCTGACCTCCCTGCTTTGACCCTGCTTCCTGAAAACGGCCCCGAAACGCACGTCCGCTTTGCCTTGCAGCGCTATTCCGTCATGGAAAGGCTTTCCCCGTCCACTGATTCACACAGCATCTAGAACGAGAGCATTCTGCCAAGAGTTTGTGTCTACCTTAATTGTTTAATATACTTCTTGCCTGGGTTCAATTTTAAGCTCATTTTTCTTAAAAAGGCCTTAAAACAACCTCCTTACGCATAAAGCTGAGGAAGAAACTCCCCCAGAGCTGTTGCAGAAAATTTTTCGTCTTAAAGCCGCATTTTTGCCCCCAGAGCCAGGTGGAAGATTTTGCCCGGGCTCAGGTAACGCGGGTTTTGCACATACGAGACCAGGTACTCTCCCAGGGTGCCCACTTCATAGTACCCACTAAACCGGTTCAACTGCTTTACCCTGGTAAGATTCACCTGCCCGCCACCAAAGAAGTAGAGGTGCAGCGCCGTGGAGAAACGGTAGTAACTGTTGGGGTAACGGCTCACGTACCGCTCTGAGGAAAATAATCACCTCCAAACGTATAACTCACCTGCATGCCGGTGGTGAAAGCGTACCAGTCCACGGCTTTGATTCTGATGGGCTTAAAGGGCAGCAACGTCGACTTAACGGCCACCGTGAGAAGATGGTCTCCCCCAATTTTCTTAGGCAAATACCCCAAAGAAAGGTCCGTCTCCAGCCTCCGATTGAATGATTGTCGGCCGATGCCGCCGGAGATCAAGCCTATCTCGCCGGCATACTGGACTTTCGCGTAGTAGGGCGAGAGTTCTTTTTCTGGGGTTTGGCTGTATCCAGAGGTAGAACCCAGGAGAATGAACCCCAAGGTGAGCAGAGTAAACGTAATGCGTTTCATCTCTAGTAGCTTATTTGTTCTACGGCGTACCCTTTGTCCCAGACCTTCAGGAAGGTAAACCCACGTTTCTTCACGGTGGTGGTCACGTGGTAGAGAATGTCATCATCATAGGTAGTTTCTGAGCTCCAGCCATGCCGATGCCCGTGCAAACTCAAAGATACCTTGGCGCTGTTGGAAAGCACCTGGTGGAAAGGCATCTCCAGAACCGGGTCAAAATCAGAGTCAAAAGGCGGGATGTGCGACACCACGATGGCTTGGCTCCAGGTTTCATCTACCTCAGGGCGCAGCTCTTCCGCTAGCCAGTCCAGATCTGGAACATTCCCGTTGAATCCGTACTCGCGGCTGTTGGTGTCCAGGAAAACAAACTTGGTATGGCCGTGGATGAAAGTGTAATTCAGGTCTCCGTACATCTGCTGGTACACCTTGCGCGCATTGCCCAGCATGTCATGGTTCCCGATGACGGTCAGGTAGGGCCATTTGAGGTCTTTCAGGATGTCGTGTACCCACTGGAACTCCTTTGACATGCCAAAGTCAGAGATATCGCCTAAGTGAATCACAAAATCTATGTCAGAAAAGGAGTTGGCGGCCTGCACAAAGTCCACGGTCTCGTCATAAAAGCGCTGCGTGTCGCCCATCACCAGAAGGCGCAACGTATCTTTTACCGGCTGCCGGGCTATGCGTTGCAGGTTCAACGCGGTGAGGTTCTTCTCGTCGCTTTTCAGCCGGATTTGGTTGGGGTGGTACTCAAAAAGCTCCTCGCAGGAAACCAGGAACAAACCAGGAACAATAGAAAGGGGAATAAAATGGGTAAGCGTTTCATCATAGTAAGCGGAAAACTAAAAAGATAGGGGCTTCTTAGCGGTTTGGTTTGCGGAAGGCAGGTTACCTCTTTCCGCAGCATAGGAGGATGCCACTCACGGGAAATGGCAAGGTCAGTTTTCATGTGTTCTCCGGATGAAGCCGGGCAGTTCCCGAACCCTGAAGAACGGCGGGTTAAAACCAGGACACTGGGCCTTGGTTCAAAATCCACTCTAGGCCTGGCCCGAGCTGGACATCAAAGACGAAAGATGCATTTCTACCGTTTGCAACGTATTTGTTTGCAAAGACTACATTTCTTAATGACAACCTAATGGCAGGCTACCCCATACCATCTAAAGGTTCTGGCCCTTAGAAAACAGGGGCTTGCACAACGAAACAAAGGTAAAAGGAGTCATCACTTTTTAACCATAAAAGGAGAGCTTGTTCACCAATCATAGTAGGTATCTTTCAGGAAAGCACTCTGTTGGTTTCAAGGGAGCCAGCCCTCTTTTAGGGGTCTTTTCCGGAAAACAACGCTGAAACAGGCGGGAGCCACGGCAAGCGCTCCCGGCAGGGGAATCAATCATAGAACAGAGCTGCCGCCCTGCTTTACCTATTGTTTACGGCTGACACTGAAAAGAAGCATCCTGAGAGGCCATTTTAAAACCTAGTTGGGCTGCTTTCGCTAGCAAGGCACACCCCTGTCCTGTGTTTCCCCGGGCCTGCTGTATCTTGGCTTGTAGGTAGAACGCTTTGGCGTTGGTAGGGGCTTGCCGCAAAGCCTGTTCGGTATCCGCCCAGGCTTTCTGCAGCTCCTGCATCCTGAAATAAGCGAAAGCCCGGTACAGGAGGGCCTCTGTGGCAAGTTCCGAAGGTTTGGAGGCTTTCTGCAGGTAGGTGCTGATGTCAGAGGCGGCGGCTTTCCAGTCGTCTTCCAGTTGCAGGTGCACAATCCCTCTGTCCAAGTAGGCCACGGCCAGAGCTTTGTCCATGGCAATGGCTTTGTTTAGATCCTGGATGGCCTTTTGATATTGCTTTGTCTGCAAATAGCCTTTCCCGCGGGCGGCGTACCAGGCAGCTAATGGCTTTTCGCTTTCTTTTAAGACAATGGTGTAGTCCAGGATGGCGCCTTCAGGGTTTTTCAGGTGCATCAACCGGAGGGCTCCGCGCCGGACGAGGGCCTCCTCTAAGGTGGGTTTGTAGTCCAGAGCAACGGAATAGGCGCTATCGGCCTGTTTCCAGAGGCGTTGCTTTTCGGCTTGCCGCGCCTGGTCCATGGCCCTACCCGAGGCAATTTTCTCCCAACCAAAGCTAATGCCCAGTACCAGCAACACCGCAAGCACCACCACGCCCACCACAATCTGCAGATCACGTCTGGAGAAATGGGTGTGCTGCTTGGGCCGTTCGCGGTAATGCCGCTCCGCAAAACCGGCGGGGTTGCGGGTCTGGTGGTACCTGGGGTTGGCGTACGCCTGGGCCTGGCGCCGCTGCTGTTCGTACTGCAGCTGCAGGTCAAGAGCGGCGCGTCGTCTGGGGTTTGACAGTATCTGGTAAGCCGAGTTCACCAACTTGAAGCGCTCCTCAGCGTGCGGGTTGTGCGGGTTCTTGTCTGGGTGTAGCTTCAAGGCCAGGCGCTTGTACGCCGCTTTGATCTCGGCGGGGGTAGCCGTGGACGAGACTCCTAAGATATGGTAGTAGTTCTTGCTCAAAGGGTAAGGGACGGGCTTGTCCTGCGCAAAAATACGAGATCATGGGTCTGCGCGGGTACACTGAAGTTACGTTTTTGCCTTATTTTCTTTTAAACGGCCTCAAATCGGCGGCAGATATCCTACTGGTTTGGTTATCCGTAAGAAGTCTAATTCCGTATGGATTTCTGAGGAAACTAATTTTTGGAATATTTTCCTCAGATGTTCCGTATATCTCCTACGCACCATCAACTAAAACACACATGGCAACCGAAGACAAAAGTAAAACGGACAGCATCATAGCCAACCTCATGGGGTACATAGATACCCGCATTGACCTGGTGAAACTTGATCTGCAAACCAAGCTGAAGAGCATCTTTGTGAGCACCGTGCACGGGGTGTTACTGGGCCTGGTAGGGCTTATGGTGCTGTTGTTCCTCAACGTGTTTATTGCCATGTTGCTGAATGATCTGCTTGACAGCCGCTACTGGGGCTTCGGGATAGTCACACTTTTTTATCTTATCTTGCTCGTCATTTTACTGGTGGGGCTGGACAAGAAGGTATTCCAAGGAATGGCAGACAAAGCCTTCCGGAATACGATTTACAAGACTGATGAATCTGACCAAACCATCTAACTATATCTGCTGCCATGAGCGAACTAAACAATCCGCTTTTTGATGACCCGCGCGAGTTTCTGGAACGTCAAAAAGAAGAGTATAAGAATGCCTTACTCAGCGATGTCACTGACCTGAAAGACCAGTCTCAGCAAATTGGGAAAAGCGTAGCCATAGCCGGCGGCGTTGTGGCGGGCATCTACCTATTGAGCAAGGCCTTTGGCCGGGGGAAAGAAGCAAAACCCAAAAAGAAGAAAAGCAACCGACTGGAGCACCCTGCCCGGTTTAAAGGAGCCGAGGACCGCGCCTGGATCTCGTCTATTCCGGAGGTGGAAGACGATGAGCCGCTTTACAGCGCCATTGAGCGCACGTACCCGGCGTTTTACCACCCCAACACCGGAACGGTAGCTGCCACTCCGCGCCGCTCTAAAGCCAAGCAGGAAACTTCTGGCCTCAAAGCGTTCTTCCAGTCAGATTTATTTAAGATATTGGAGCAGCAGTTAGCGGCCTTGCTGATGGTGTACCTCACCAAATTGATTGAGCAACACCTGCAGACTCCAGCTAACTCTGCGCAACCTAATTTAACGCAACCCCTTCTGGTGGAAGAATCCACTGTTGAATACGAGTTACAGCCTGACCCCACCACGAATGCCCAAACACCTCCATCAGCACCTATTTCCCACGTTTAATACCTCAGGCGCCGCCAACCGACCTAAACGGCTGGCGGTGCTTCTGGACCCAGACCACCTCACCGTTGCCCGCTGCCAGGAGATCCTGACGCTGAGCCACCGGAACGAGGTGGATTTCTTTTTCATGGGTGGCAGCCTGATCTCTAACCCAGACCAGGCTTCCTTTGTAGGGTATATCAAGCAGCACAGTTCTATCCCGGTTATCCTGTTCCCCAGCAGCGGCCTTTACATAGATGCTCAGGCAGACGGCATGCTGCTGCTCTCGCTTATCTCGGGCCGTAACCCTGACTTCCTGATTGGCCAACACGTTGCGGCGGCCCCCCTGCTGAAAAACAGCGGCCTGCCCCTGTACCCTACCGGCTACATGCTCATTGACTCAGGGCGCCAGACCACGGCCTCTTACATGAGTGGCACCACGCCTATTCCGCATGACAAGCCGGCCATTGCCGCCTGCACTTCGCTGGCCGGACAAATGCTGGGCTTGCAGTATATGTATCTAGACGGAGGCAGCGGGGCCATGTACCCGGTGAGCCCGGCCATGATTCAGGCGGTGCGTGAAGCGGTTTCTGTGCCCATTATTGTGGGAGGCGGCGTAAACACCACCGAGAAAGCCGAAGCTGCCTGGAAAGCCGGTGCTGATATTCTGGTGGTGGGCAACCACATTGAAAAGAGCCCGCACTTCATCTCAGAAGTAAGCGAAGTGAAGCAGCGTTTCAACGTGGCGCTTCCGCAGGAGTAAGTTCACGAGCGCTTTCAGTTTACATTTCTAAAACAAGCTATAAAACAGAAAAGCCCGCTTTTGGCGGGCTTTTCCTATTCTTGGCATGGACGCTGATTACACGTTCATAGAAGACTCACGGCGGCGCATTTTTCCGGCCGGAATCCCAAACATCATCTTAAAGCGACGGCAGAAGTACGCAGTATCTTTGTATCCCACGTCTTTTCCAATCTCTCTGATGCTTTTCTTGGTAGTGCGCAGCAAGAATACGGCACGCTCCATGCGCTGGTATTCAATGTAATCCTGCGGGTTGATACCAGTCAGCATCTTGAAGTACTGGCCTACATAGTCCTCAGATACGTTGGCCACGTTGCTAAGCACTTTGTTTGACAGGTCGCCACCTAGGTTTTCTTTGATGTAGTTAAACAGGTCAATAAGGCGCGGATCCTTGAAGTACGTGCTGTTGGTAGCCAATTGCTCCACAAACATCTTGTTCTTCAAAATGTAACGGATCAATTCTACTACCATCTGCTCTGTGTAAAGGCTAATGATACGCTCTTTACCAGGCAGATCCTGCATGCTCTCTTCTACAATCTTAATTACCAGCGTAGCCAGCTTATTGCTGGTTATCACAAACGCCGGTACCTCCAAAGAGGTGAAGAAGTTCACAGAGTCAAATACCTTGGCTTCAAAGCTCACAAAGCTGTGACTGTCGTCTGCTTCCCCAATCAGGTCAAGGTCGTTGTTGCTTTTGAAAAACTTATCTTTTGTAGTGATATAGTCATCATTGGAGATTACCCTACTCTCGGTATCGCCATAATAAAGCTTGGTACTCCGCCCTCCGGGGATGAAGAGCAATTGCCCCTCTTCCGCCACTTGTTTATCGTCTCCGAAAGCAACAATACCGTTGTGTACTAATATCAGGTTGTTTCCAACATCATAGTAGTTACGCACGGTGAGTGGCTGCTGCAACATCAGGTTTTTTGCCTTGATGTAGCGCACTTTCAGCGACTCTATAATTTTATTGTAATCTTCCATGTAAGGGAACTTGTTAAAGGGTTTTAACTTATGTTGATTTTTTAAGTTGTCTGTCGGTTTAAAATTAGTACTTATCTTTTAAGTTATCAAACAAAAAAGGTATATATTTATAAACAGACAAATACTATATACTTAAAATTCCACATTAAACGTTATTTAACCACTTTTCTATTTCAATATTTCCCTTGAGATTACTATTTTCTGAATTTCGGATGTACCCTCGTAAATTTGCGTGATTTTGGCATCGCGCATTAATCGCTCTACGTGATATTCTTTCACAAACCCGTACCCGCCATGTATTTGTACGGCTTCTACGGTGGTGTCCATGGCTACTTTTGAGGCGAAAAGCTTGGCCATTGCCCCTGATTTTGAGTAGTCGCGCTGGGCATCTTTATCAGCTGCCGCTTGCAGGCAAAGCAGCCGGGCGGCGTCAATGTTAGTAGCCATATCTGCCAGCTTGAACTGGATGGATTGGTGCTGTGAAATAGGCACACCAAACGCTTTCCGCTCCTTAGAATACTTCAACGCCAACTCATAGGCACCAGAGGCAATCCCCAAGGCTTGGGAAGCAATCCCGATACGGCCGCCATTGAGCGTAGACATGGCAAACTTGAAGCCAAACCCATCCTCGCCAATGCGATTCTCCTTTGGAACCTTAACGTCTGTAAACATCAGAGAGTGTGTGTCTGACCCTCTAATTCCTAATTTATTTTCTTTAGGTCCAATTTCAAAGCCTGGCATTCCTTTCTCCACAATCAAAGCATTGATGCCCTTGTGGCGTAACTCTGGGTTGGTCTGCGCAATCACCAGGTACACTGAGGCCGTGCTGCCGTTAGTGATCCAGTTCTTGGTACCGTTAAGCAGGTAATGATCGCCCATGTCTTCCGCAGTGGTCCGCTGCATGGTGGCATCTGAACCTGCCTCTGGCTCAGAAAGACAGAAAGCACCAATGATCTCTCCCGAAGCCAAACGTGGCAGGTATTTTTGCTTCTGCTCCTCGTTCCCGTACTTCTCAAGCCCCCAGCAAACAAGCGAGTTATTCACTGACATCACCACTGAGGCGGAGGCGTCTACCTTGGAGATCTCTTCCATGGCCAGTACATAAGAAACGGTGTCCATTCCGCCGCCGCCGTACTTGGGGTCTACCATCATGCCCAGAAATCCCAGTTCACCCATCATCCTGATCTGCTCGGTTGGGAACTTCTGATGCTCATCCCGCTCTATTACGCCTGGCAACAATTCTGTCTGGGCAAAGTCGCGGGCAGCTTCCTGCACAGCCAAATGTTCTTCGGTTAATTTAAAGTCCATGTTATGTGTTAATTATGACTACCTATCGTGTGTTATTCAATAAACAAAAATACGTAAAAAATAGTATGCAAGCAGCTTACTATTGCAAAGGGCCTAACAAAACTAACAAATGTTAGCTTTTAAACAACTGTCTTAAAACTGAGGATTCGTTAAAAAAGATACAATAAAAAAGAGGACAACAGCTGTTGTCCTCTTTTTACATATAACTGACTTAAAGGTTCCTAGTCTCTCCGGCCGGTTAGCAAGGAGGCATAGTAAAGCAACGTAGCCAAAGAGCCAATTGCCGCCACCACATACGTCATAGCCGCCCACTTCAAAGCATCTTTGGCCATGCCATGCTCTTGGGTAGTCACTACTCCTCTGGTGTCCATCCAGGCCAAAGCCCGCTTGCTCGCGTCAAACTCCACGGGCAGGGTGATGAAACTGAATAAGGTAGTTAAGGCAAACAAGGCAACACCCACTGCCAACGGAATAGGAGTAGATTGAATCATCAGCACTCCTATTAACAAAATCCATTGCATGTACCGGCTCGCCACGCTCAAGGCAGGCACCATGGCCGAACGGAACTTCAGGAACGTATAGGCTTTGGCGTGCTGCACGGCGTGCCCGCATTCGTGCGCCGCTACAGCCGCGGCTGCCGCGCTACGGCCTTCGTACACACCCTCGCTTAGGTTCACGGTCTTATCTGCCGGATTGTAGTGGTCCGTTAACCGACCGGGAGTTGAAATCACGCGCACATCGGTGATCCCGTTATCGGCTAGCATCATCTCCGCTATCTCACGGCCACTAAGCCCCGCCCGCAGCCCAAGCTTGGAGTATTTCTCAAACTTGCTTTTCAACGTCCAGCTGACCAAAGCTGAGGCCAGCATCATCGCAATCATTATTATCCAAATACCGCCCATTTCTTTCTTTCTTTTAAGGTTAACAATGTTGGTCTCCCAGGATTTTACGCACCACCTGTGAAGTAGAATACCCCTTCACCAGCGGAATTGTTTTCACGGCACCTCCTCTTGCTAAAACCACGTCATGTCCCACAATGTTCTCAAGGGCATAATCGTCGCCTTTCACCAGCACGTCTGGCTCTACCGCGGTAATTAATTCCAGTGGGGTTTCCTGGTCAAACAACACTACAGCATCTGTAAACCAAAAGGATGCCATAACCCTTATACGTGACATTTCGTCTTGTAATGGCCTGGATGGGCCTTTTATTCTACTGACAGATTGGTCAGTATTCAGGCCTACCACCAGCTTATTCCCTAGCAACCGGGCCCTCTCCAAATAGTCTACATGGCCTACGTGCACAATATCAAAGCACCCATTGGTGAACACGATTTTCTGGCCTTGTGCCCGCCACTCCTGCACCTTGGATAAAAGTTGGTCAAGCGATACAATTTTCTCTTGGGAAGGAAGCATTTGATTCATGAAGGTAAGATTTAGGAGGACAGGCGTTCTAAGCCCGTTTTAAGCAAAACGGGCAAAAAGGACTTCGGTTTCTTGTCTATTTTAAGGAAAACAGGCCCAAAGCAGCTTACGCGACTTGTTGTGCCGGTTGTTTGTTGGATTGGGCAAGGCTGGCCACCAAACTGATGCCACCCATGAGCACCACCAACAGAGCTCCGGTGGTATGAGTGATAAGGGCATAGGCCATACCTTTGTCTAAGGGCACCGCATACAGCAGAAGCGCCGTTCTGACCAAGATGTGATATACTCCAATGCCTCCTTGCACGGGCGCCGACATCCCCAGGCCGCCTACCACTAAAATAGCCAGACCCGCTTGCCACGAAAGTCCCTCGGTACTGGGCAAGGCAAAGAAAGCAAGGTAACTGGTGAGGTAGTAGGTTACCCAAATGAAAAGAGTATGGAAGATGAAAGCTCCTTTTTGCTCCATTCTTCCTATGCTGAAGATCCCCTGCCAAAGCCCCCGCACAAAATCGCTTACCTTTTTGAAGAAGGCATTTTCCCGCAACCTGGCAATGTTCTTATAGATATACCAAGCCATAATCACGGTCCCGATGACCAGCACTGCCCCCAATAAGTAAAGCGTTTGCAGGTTTTGCTGAAGGCCGGAGAATTTCTCAGAGAAAATACCTAAGAAGAAGTCCTTCAGCCTTTCAAACTCTAACAGAAGGGTGCACCCCATACACAGAAGCAGCATCACTAGATCAATGACCCGCTCTGTAATGACAGTCCCTAAAGAGACATTGACCGGCACATTTGCCGAGCGCTTCAGCAACGTGCACCTAATCAACTCGCCTGCGCGCGGCAGGACAATGTTTGCCAGATACCCTACCATTAAGGCATGATAGGTCTGTTGGGTTGTAGGTTTGAAGCCTAAAGGCTCATATTGCATTCTCCAGCGGATGGCCCTGCTTAGGTACCCGGCAATGGACAAAAGCAGAGTAAGCCCAATCCAGGTATAATCTGCTTGGGCCAACTCTGCCTTTACCGCGGAAAAGTTAATACTGCGTAGCGCATACGCCATCAAGAAAACCGAAACTGCCAGCAGCAACAGGTACTTAACAACGTTTAGGGTTTTCTTCATGCCGCTACGTCTATACTAACCGGTTGTGCTGGTCCGGGAAAATAACGGTGGGTTCATGCGAACGGGCGTCCGCAAAATTGATCAGGGCATAGGAAATAATGATAATCACATCTCCTACCTGCACCTTGCGGGCTGCAGGCCCATTCAGGCAAATCATGCCGCTGCCCCGCTCCCCTTTGATGATGTAGGTTTCAAACCGCTCTCCATTGTTCACGTTCACAATGGTCACCTTCTCATGGGGAACCATGTTGGCCGCATCCAGTAGATCTTCGTCTATGGTAATGCTTCCCACATAATGCAACTCGGCCTGTGTTACCTTAGCCCGGTGTATCTTGGATTTAAGAACTTCAATCTGCATCAAAATAATCTAAAAACGCACAAAGTTAGAGATTATTTATGAGACAAGCAGATAGTTCAATAACTGGTTTTATTGATGTTATTCTATCTACAGCAGCATATTGTCAATCAGGCGCACCTCTCCCAGGAAAGCGGCCAGGCAAAGAGCCGCCGGCACCTTCTCTGACACTTCGGACAATGGCTGCAATGTTTGGGCGTTCACTACCTCTAGGTACTCTAATTGAATCTCGGGGAACTGCAGCAGATAAGCTTCTGCGTTTCTTTTTGCCTCCTCTACGGTGGCAGAGGCTAGTTTTTGGTGTACAAGCTGCAGGGCTTTATATAATTGTGGAGCCACCTGCCGCTGCTCTGGGTTTAAGCGCCGGTTTCTGGAAGACATGGCCAAACCATCTTCTTCCCGTATGATGGGGAAACAAACCAAATCCAGATCAAAGCTCAGGTCAAGCACCAGCTGCTGGATGATGGCAAACTGCTGCAGGTCTTTCTGCCCAAAAAAGGCTTGATGCGGCTTAACCAGGTGAAATAGCTTGCTCACCACGGTGGCTACCCCATTAAAGTGCCCCGGCCGATGCGCGCCCTCCATTACCCGCTCCAACTCGCCAAAGTCAAAGGAAAGCCTCGCCTTTTGCCTGTACATTTCCTCGGCCGTAGGGGCGAACAGAATATCACACCCTTCCTGGTCCAGCATAAAGGCATCGGCCTCCAGCAGCCTTGGATACAGGCGATAGTCTTCTGCGTTATTAAACTGCACTGGGTTCACAAACACGCTACAAACTGTGACGTCATTCTGGCTTTTAGCGGCCCTTAACAAAGACAAATGGCCTTCATGCAAAGCGCCCATGGTAGGCACAAAACCAATGCGTTTGCCTTGCTGGCGAAGCAACTCTGTGTGCTGCCGGATATCTGATAAAGAAGAAAGCTGCAACATGGAGGGCTGCGGATTTATATATTCTATTGGCAAAAGACGCCAAAGGTATGATTTAAATCAAATAAATTGAAAATCAGCTGATAATTGCTTAATTTTGCATCTCGCAATAACTATTGCCTATTTACTTTTAATCACTCCAACCTATGTCCAAATTGAGAATCTTATACGCGGCCACTGAGATTGATCCATTTCTGCAAACTACAAAAGTAGCGGAATTCCTGAGGATGTTGCCACAAGCGATGCAAGAGCGTGGGATGGAAGTTCGGATTTTTGTGCCCCGGTTTGGCCTGATCAATGAACGCAAGAACCGTTTACATGAGGTTGTCCGGCTTTCCGGCATCAATATTGCCGTAGGTGAAGAAGAGAAGCCCTTGATTATCAAGGTGGCTTCCATTCCTAATGCCAAACTGCAGGTTTATTTCATTGACAACGAAGACTATTTCCACCGGAAATCCGTTTTGGTGGACAAGGACAATAAATTTTACTCAGATAATGACGAGCGGGCTATTTTCTTCTGCAAGGGAGTTTTGGAAACCGTGAAGAAATTAGGTTGGGCACCGGATATTGTACACTGCAATGACTGGATGACAAGCTTGATTCCTCTGTATTTGAAGAGCACTTACAAGAATGATCCTATTTTCAAGACGGCAAAATCTGTCTTCTCGGTTTATAACAGTGAGTTCGCCCATAAATTTGAGGGAGACTTGTTAGAGAAAGCCAAGATGCTGGACATTGAAGATGAAATGCTGACCAACCTGAGATCTGGTGACTTTGGAGCTTTCATTAAGATGGGATTGCAGTATGCGGATATGGTGATTAAATCAAACGAAGACTTCAGCGATAACTTGAATGCTTTGTTCCAGGAGTATAACAGCACCAAGCAGATCAACACCATCAGCACAGACGAAAACACCCTAGATTCTTACTTTAACTTGTATAATGAACTTGCGAATTAGTAAAGCTGCTGCTGTACTCTTTATATTCTCTTTCCTTTTCTCCGCTTGTGAAGACCCCACCGCCATTGGTCTGGAACTGCAGGAACCAGGTACTCAGATTGGGACTTCTTATACAGACACTGCAACAGTAAATGCCTCTACTGTCTTGTTGCGTGACTCCATTATTGGCTTAGGGGCTGCCCGCGTGCAGGTAGGAAGAATCGCTGACCCGTCTTTTGGCACCATCACCGCTAAGACTTACGCTGAGTTTGCTCCTCTTGCCTACCCAGCTAACGCTGACTCCATAGATGTTTCAAGAGGAGCAGATTCTTTGATCATAAATTTGGATTATAACTATGCCTTCGGGGATACCACTAAGACTATCCAGATGAATGTGCATCGGCTTACCCAAGCCTTCAAAGATGATGAGACGTACTTTACTTCTGAAGCCTTAATGTATAATGATACTCCTATAGGATCTATCTCCTTCAGACCGCAACCAAGTACTACCTACAGAAGCACCACTGATACCAGCCAGACCCTTCCGGTTTTAATTAGAATCAAGGTAGCGGGTTCCTTTGCGAATGAAGTTCTTCAGGCTTTAGCGCAAACAACCAATGCGCAGGCATTCTCTAATGTGATCAATGGTTTGGCATTTGTACCGGCCAACGGTTCAGATGAGCAAGGAAGCATTGTTGGGTTCCTGCCCACCTCTACCAACACCACAATCACCTTACATTACAAGTCAAAGAAGAACATTGCAAAAACCACTACTCTGCTCTTCACAGATCGGTACTACAACCAGATTCAGGCAGATAGAACCGGCACTCCGCTCGCGTCTTTAATTGCAAATGGGAACACCTTATCCTCTGCAAACGCCGGTAACCGTACGTATCTACAGGCTGGAACTGGATTGGTAACAAAGATAGAGTTGCCTTACATCGCCAATTTCCGGAAGAATATTTCCGGAGGAAATCAAAACTTGGCCATCAATAAAGCCGAGTTGATCATCCCGGTGGTAGAGTCAACAGTACTTGCCAAGAAAGACTCCATGATGCTTCCTCCGGTGATCTCCGTTGTGGAGGCGACACCTTCCAACAGAATATCCATTGTGGAAGGCATTCCAAGTGCGTTGACGGCAGAAGGAACAACCTCACCCGCCACTCTTCAGTATAGAGGCAAAAAAGGAGGCTATGTATACGTAGTCAACATCACCAACTACATGCAGAACCTACTTTATAACGTAAGAGCAAACAACGGATTAATTCTTCTTCCGTCAAATGTGACGGGCTCTGCCTCAACACCTACCAACTTTGCCCAATCAGTAAACAGGGCTATCCTTGAAGCAAATCAAAGCCCCAGCGCCGAGCGCCGGATCAAGCTTAGACTCTTCTATTCAACAGCGCAATAATACTAATTTTATACCCTTAGCTAAACAGTAGATTACATCACTATGTGTGGAATAGTAGCTTACGTAGGGCAGAGAGAAGCCTGCCCCATTATCTTGAAAGGATTGAAGCGTTTGGAGTACCGGGGCTACGACAGTGCCGGCGTTGCTTTGTTAAACGATGGTGATCTTAAAGTTTTCAAAAAGAAAGGAAAGGTTGCCGATTTAGAAGCTCATATTGGTTCTCAGGACACAAGCAGCACCATTGGTATAGGTCACACCCGTTGGGCTACCCATGGTGAGCCTAATGATGCCAATGCCCACCCTCACTACTCAACCTCCAAGAAAATTGCTATTATCCATAATGGCATTATTGAGAACTACGCTTCTCTGAAAAAGCACTTAATCAACAAAGGTTACGAGTTCCACAGTGATACAGACTCAGAGGTTTTTGTAAACCTGATTGAAGATGTACAAAAGAACAGCAACGTTTCATTAGCAGAAGCTGTACGCCTTGCTTTACATGAAGTAGTAGGAGCTTACGCTATTGTAGTAATCTCTCACGATTCTCCTACGCAATTGGTAGCTGCCCGGAAAGGAAGCCCTCTAGTGATTGGTGTAGGTAAAGGAGAATACTTCCTGGCCTCTGACGCAACTCCTATCATTGAGTATACCAATGAAGTAGTATACCTCAATGACTTTGAGGTTGCCATTATCAAGGATGGTGTGTTAGACATCCGCACTAAAGAAGACGTTGTACAGACGCCTTACATTCAGAAGTTGGAGTTGGAACTGGAAGCCATCGAGAAAGGTGGTTACCCGCACTTCATGCTGAAAGAGATTTTTGAGCAGCCTCGCTCTATCATGGACAGCATGCGTGGTCGTTTAGTGGCCGAGAATACGCAGTTGACGATGTCCAGCATCAGGGAATATGCTACTCGTTTCAAGAACGCTGATCGTATCATCATTGTGGCTTGCGGAACGTCTTGGCACGCTGGTTTGGTGGCCGAATACATGATTGAAGAATTTGCCCGCATCCCGGTAGAAGTGGAATACGCTTCTGAGTTCCGTTATCGGAATCCGGTGATCCGTGAAGGAGATATCGTAGTGGCGATTTCTCAATCCGGGGAAACCGCCGATACCCTTGCTGCCTTGGAACTGGCTAAAGCAAAAGGAGCCATGATCTTTGGTGTGTGTAACGTGGTAGGTTCTTCCATCGCCCGCGCAACTGATGCCGGTGCTTATACGCACGCAGGTCCTGAAATTGGGGTTGCCAGTACTAAGGCTTTCACTGCACAGGTAACGGTTCTTTCGCTTATCGCGATGATGATTGCCGAGATGCGTGGCACGATGGAGCTGACTGCCTTGCGTGGCTTGATGCTAGAAATGGAGAAAATTCCTGCTAAGGTAGAGCAAGCGCTTCAGTTGGATAAAGAAATTCAGGCGATCTCTGAAATTTTCAAAGACGCGACTAACTTCATCTATCTGGGTCGTGGTTTCAACTTCCCGGTTGCTTTGGAAGGCGCCTTGAAACTGAAAGAGATCTCTTACATCCACGCAGAAGGATATCCGGCAGCTGAAATGAAGCACGGCCCAATCGCGCTAATTGATGAGAACATGCCAGTTGTGGTAATTGCCACCAAAGACAGTTCTTACGAGAAGATTGTTTCTAACGTGCAGGAAGTAAGAGCCCGCAAGGGAAGAGTGATTGCGATTGTCACCGAAGGAGACACTGTAATCCCTCAAATGGCTGAATTCGTGATTGAGGTTCCAAATACTCATGAAGCCTTAATGCCGTTGATCTCTGTAATTCCTTTGCAGCTATTGAGCTATCACATTGCTGTATTGCGCGGCTGTAACGTAGACCAACCACGTAACCTGGCTAAGTCTGTAACGGTTGAATAAGCCTCATTCTATACTTTTAAAAAGGGAAGCCATGTGGCTTCCCTTTTTTGTTTGCTCCAACATGAACTACATACTCGTTTTTGGCCTCTTTTCAAGCAAGTAACTTCAGAATAATCATTTTACGTTATAATCAAGGTGAGTTACTGAGGCTAACAGCAAGCAGGAACAAACTCACCTGATGCTAAAATTGACATCTCTTGTTTAATGCATGGTTTTACAAAGGGTTGCATTAACTCAGACTCAACTGTTTTGAACTCAACAGCATTCCCTAAGAAATTACAACTCCACATGCCACTTGAACTATATAAATGTAATGAGGTATAATGTAATATTTTTAACTACGTTTAAACTATTGCAGCAAAAAGGTATCTATAGAAGAAATAGGTAACCACTTCAATAAAGTCTTGACATTGATATGGTTGAAGAAAGCACCTAGCTGCGTGCCGTGGTTCGAGGTAGCTAACAAATTGTATATAGAAAGTTTTAGAAGGGCTCTAGCTGTTGAAGTCAGTCATTTAGCTCTGTGAAGTGAAATCGATTATTAATTGTATGAAAAACAAATTGAGACATCCTGCTTTGGCACTGGTTTTCATACTATCCTTTTTCCTGCTAGGCTCAGTTGGCAGCGCTGAAGAGCCTCTTCCAAAGGTGCCAAAGTTCCCTTACAAGAAAGCAGGTCTAACAGAGCGGCAAGCTGCGGCCCATTTGCTTAGTCGCTTCACTTTCGGTGCTAAGCCGGGTCAAGTAGATGAGGTGGTGAAAATGGGCTTAGAAAGGTGGTTCGCCCAGCAGCTTCAAGCTAACTTACCTGATGTAGCCCTAGATCAGAAGCTGGTTCCGTACCGCTCCCTGAAGATGTCTAATGAGCAGATTGTGTACTCATATCCCCAAAAAGGACAGATCCTGAAACTAGCGATGCAGGAAGGCATCTTTCACAAAGATTCGCTTAAAAACAGTGAACTCACCAAGGAAGGCCGCATTGCCCAGCGGGAGAAATTGGCTGCCTATATGCAGGAAAAAGGCTTTAAGAATCAGGGCGACTTGTACCAAGAACTAATCGATCAGAAAATTCTGAGGGCAACTTATTCAGAGAACCAGTTGCAGGAGATCTTGACCAGTTTTTGGTTTAACCACTTCAACGTGTCGCTTACAAATAAAAACTGTGACTTGTACCTGGTTGCGTATGAACGAGACGTGATCAGGCCTAACGTGTTGGGCAGTTTTGAGACGATCCTGCTGGCTACAGCCAAGTCCCCGGCCATGTTGGCGTACCTGGACAACTTCAAGAGTGTGGCTCCCAAAACTCCGCTTACCCCAGCCCAGAAAGGGAAACAACAACAGCGGGAACAAAGGCTTATGGCTCTTCAGGCGCAGGATACAGCTATGCAGAAAGCGCAGTCAAAGCAGAAAATAAAGACCGTTAGGCAGACACAGGGCCTCAATGAAAACTACGCCCGCGAGATCATGGAACTCCACACCTTGGGTGTGGACGGCGGCTATACCCAGCAGGATGTTACCCAAGCGGCTCGCATCTTAACCGGTTGGACCATCAACCCTGAGATGAATCACTTCAATTTGAAAAAGCCACCACTTAATCAAAACCCAAATCAAGCAGAGGAATTGGCAAAGCAGGGCAGCATACAGGAAGGTGATTTCTTTTTTGCGGCAAACAAGCATGACCAAGGTGCCAAAGTGGTGTTGGGCACTAACTTCCCGGCTGGGGGCGGTTATGAGGAAGGTGTCCGGCTTATCAAACTCTTGGCTCATCATCCGTCTACGGCAAAATTCATCTCCACCAAACTGGCCATCAGGTTTGTAAATGACACGCCGCCCCAGAGCCTCATTGACAAGATGGCCAAAACCTTCCGGGAGAAAGAAGGAAACATTAAAGAAGTCTTGCTGACCATGGTAGCGGCACCCGAGTTCTGGGGCAAAGAGGCCCTGCGGGAGAAAACAAAATCGCCGTTTGAATTGGCTATTAGCTCGGTGCGCAGCCTCAATGCCGAGGTGCAGGAGCCTAAGCAGCTTTACACCTGGATTACCAAAATGGGCGAGAAAATGTATTACTACCAGGCTCCTACCGGCTTCCCAGACAAAGGTACGTACTGGATCAATACCGGTTCTCTGCTGAACCGCATGAACTTTGGTCTGGCGCTGGCCTCACAGAAGATAAAAGGCATCACCTTTGATTTGATGGCTTTGAACCAGAACCGGGAACCAGAAAGTGCCGAGGCAGCCTTACTCACCTACAGCAAGTTCCTTCTGCCTGAGCGCAACTTGGAAGCAACCATCAAACGGTTAACGCCTACCCTCAACGACCCCAACTTCGGGAAGAAAGTGGATGCCGCCGCAAACAAAAAGCCGGTTGTAGCCCAAAAAGATAGCCAGGAACAAGAAGATCCAATGATGATGGAACAGCCGGAGAAAAAAGACAGCAGGAAAACCGCAGACAAAGAAACGGCACCAGCGCCCTCCAACAACTTGGCTAGAAACGGCGGTACCCCTATGCTGGCCCAGGTAGTAGGCATTATCATTGGTTCTCCTGAGTTTCAGCGCAGATAAATCCGTTTTAACAGGCATAAAGTACGTAAGATGACCACCAGAAGAGGATTTCTAAAATCAGGAGCCTTGGCGCTTTTTGCGGCTGGGCTGGGCGGCGTGCCTAACTTTTTGGCGCAGGCGGCGAGTAGCAGTAAACTGGTGTTGCCCTACAAGAAAAACAAAATCCTGGTCTGCATTTTCCAGCGGGGCGCCATGGATGGCTTGATGGCTGTGACGCCTTTTACCGATGAACACCTGCAGCAGGCGCGCCCCAGCCTGTTCATGACTGCCGCCCAGACCTCTTCTAACCCTTTGCTGGACTTAGATGGACGTTTCGGGCTGCACCCGGCCATGCGGTCTTTTGAGCCACTTTTCCGGGAGAAGCGCCTGGCTATTGTGCACGGCATGGGCTCGCCCAACCCTACCCGCTCGCACTTTGACGCGCAGGATTACATGGAAACGGGCACTCCCTTTGACAAAGGCACCGCTAGTGGTTGGCTAAACCGGGCAGTAGGCTTGATGGGTCACGAGGCAGCTACTCCTTTTCGGGCGGTTAGCCTCACCTCCTCCCTGCCTCGCTCTTTCTACGGTGACCACGCGGCCATCGCCATCAGCAACCTGCAGGACTTTGGCGTTCAGGTGCGCGGAAACCAACAAGCCACTGCCCTGGCCTCTAAGAACTTTGAGGATTTGTATGATCAAACCTCTTCCTCTTTGCTGAACAAGACCGGAAAAGAAAGCTTTGAGGCCGTGAAGATGCTGCAGAAGATCGACTCTAAAAATTACATCCCGGCAAACAACGCGGTGTACCCCAACAGTGCCTTAGGAAAATCACTGAAGCAGATTGCGCAGATGATTAAGATGGATGTGGGCCTGGAAGTGGCTTTCGCCGAGTCTGGTGGATGGGACACGCACTACAACCAAGGAACCTCCAACGGCACCTTCGCCCGAAACGTGAATGACCTGGCCCAAAGTATCACCGCCTTCTGGACTGATCTGGACGCCTACCAGGATGATGTGAACGTGATGACCATGACCGAGTTCGGCCGAACCGTGGCCCAGAACGGCAGCAACGGCACCGACCATGGCCGCGGCTCCTGCCTATTCATCCTGGGCAATGATGTGAACGGCGGCTTAGTACACGGCCACGTGCCGCCCTTAGCCAAAGAAAACTTGGAAGACGGGCGCGACCTACCCGTCACCACCGATTTCCGGAGCATTTTCAGCGAAGTAGCCGGAAAACACCTGAACATCAAGAATGACAAAGTCCTCTTCCCTGATTTTACCGGCGAGAAAATAGGCGTGATGCGGCAAAGCTGATTCTAAGTCTAAACATTGTAACTTATGAAAACAGAAAGGGCAGCCGTATAGCTACCCTTTCTGTTTGAGGCTTGTATTTGGGGAAACAGCTTTGAAACAGAATGATCTTACTTCCCCGCTGGCGCGAGCGTCCCGCTCGGGTCCGCATGCATTCTTAATAACTATTACATTCACACCTTTGTCATCCTGAGAGGATCTTGTGGGCCAACAGTAATGGTGGAAAATCACTGCTATTCGGATTCGCCCACAAGATCCTCTCAGGATGACCGAAGATGGGGTGAAAGGACTTCATTATGGCTAGAGGGCTTGATCTCTGAAAAACAAGAAGGCCATCAAGAATACGTGCGGACACGAGCGGGACGCTCGCGCCAGCGGAAGGCTTTTGAAAGCCATTCCGTTATAAGGCTGTTCTCGCCAAAAGAAGCGGTAAGCTTCTACTTCTTAAACCTTTACTAATTGGTAAAGCGAGGCCAGGAACACAAAAGCCTTGTCAATGGAGCGGTGAGAATCTTCTTGTAGAGGGACTACTTCCAGAACCTCTTTGTTTACAAGTGGTTCGCCTATCAGCCCGGCTAGGTTGAAATTGAGCGGGGCGTAAGCTGAGGTAAACTCCCTTAAGTCCAGATGGTTTGCGTTGAAGAACACGGTTAGTTTGTCGCCTTTGCCTTGTTGGTTGTACTGCGCCAGGCGCTCTGGTCTCTCATGCAAAAGTAAATCAATCACTAAATCTGCTTGCGGAAGCCAGGCCTTCAGTTCTGCCGGGTCTTGTAGATGCAGATAGGCTCTGTTATAAAATTTAAGGCTTACTTCTGCTTCCTGCTCTTCCGTGGCTAAAACCAATGTATTCATATTTCTGTACCTTTAAGCCTGTAAAGATACAGATTAACCATTTTGCATATGGCAACCAACATCATAGAAAGCAAATCTGCCCCGGCCCCTATTGGCCCTTACAGCCAGGCCGTAATGGCAGGCAACACTTTGTACATCTCCGGACAGATCGCCCTGGATCAAGAGACTGGCCAATTGATACAGGCTGATATCCAGACCGAGACGCACCAGGTGATGAAGAACCTTCAGTACATTCTACAGGAGGCAGGCATGGACTTCAGCAACGTAGTGAAGTGCAGCATCTTCGTGAAAGACTTGGGCAACTTCGGGGCGATCAACGAGACATACGGAAGCTATTTCACCAGCAATCCGCCGGCCCGCGAAACCGTAGAGGTAAGCCGCCTGCCCAAGGATGTGAATGTGGAGATCTCTTGCATCGCAGTGAAATTCTAATGAGTGCTAGAGAGATTGAATGGATGAGAGAATGGAATTGGAAGGGTCTGTTAGATGTATTTTAAAGCAGTTTTTAGGAAATCAGGCTTAAAGCAGACTCCTTCTCTTTTATTCTCTCATTCCTTCAATCTTTCACCTTCTCGTCAACTTCACAATCTTCGCCTCTGGCTTTGGCTTCGTTAGGGCCTGGTTCATCGTTCACGGGGGCATGCCCCACCTCTACTTCTTTGTTGATGACTCGTACCGCATAGGTGGAAGGATAAATATCAGCTCCGTAGCGGCGGGCATACACCAAAGTGAACTGGGCCCCAATGAAAACGATCTGCGAAGTGTAGAACACCCAGGTGAGCACCACAATTACCGAGCCCGCGGCTCCATAGATACCGGCAAAGTCGCTGTTCCCCAGATAGAGCCCAATCAATGATTTTCCCAGCGAAAAGAGTACGGCTGTGACCAAGGCCCCAATCCAGACATCGCTCCACCTGATCTTGGCATCGGGTAGAAACTTATAAATTAGGGCAAACAGAAAGGTGACCACGCCCGTGGAACCTACCCAGTTGGCAATCCAGGTGAGTTGCAGGACGGATTCATCAATTTGGTTTGTCAGGAAAGACGTGATGGCCACCAACGCCGTGTGCACCACCAGACTCACCAGCAGCAGAAACACAATGGCCAGAATCATGGCGAAAGACAGGAGCCGGTCCCAGAGCAGTTTCAGGTACTCGTTCCGGGGTTTGGGTTTCACGCCCCAGATCTGGTTCAGCGACTCTTGCAAAGAGACAAAAACCCCGGTGGCTCCTACTAGCAAGGTAAACACCCCCACCATGGTAGCAAAGGTGAAGTCAGCCGATTGGTTGATGTTCTCTACCATCTCCTGGATATCACGCGCACCTTTGCTGCCCAGAAGATCGCGCAGCTGTTCGTACACCCGGCCCCGCACCGCATCTTTCCCAAAGACAGCCCCGGCGGTATTGATCATGATGATAAGAATAGGAGGCAGCGCGAATATGGTATAGTAAGCCAAGGCCGCGCCTTTCTGGAACGAGTTGTTGTCCAGAAAATCCAGCCAAACCTCTACAATGATACTCCAAGCCTTCTTTAGCTTACTTTTCAGCATGTAGTTTATTTTCCTCCTTCATACGTACTAAAAGCGGCAGGTTTACAAACTTATTGGAACACAAGTGGTTTCCTAAGCAAAAGCCCTGAGAAGCAGGGTAAACCAGCCAGGAATAATTAGTAAACAGAGGCGCAAGGTTTTAAGGATAAAAGCTTTACGGAAGACGCGAAATACCGTACTTTTGCACCTCGATTGACATACCTATACAACATGGAAAGAGAAGTACGAGTACGCTTTGCCCCTAGCCCAACCGGGCCGCTGCACATTGGCGGGGTGCGCACAGCGCTGTATAATTACCTTTTTGCTAAAAAAATGGGCGGTAAAATGATACTGCGCATTGAAGATACCGATCAAACCCGCTTTGTGCCCGGCGCCGAGCAATACATTTTTGACTCTCTGGAGTGGTGCGGCATTACCCTGGACGAAAGTCCGATGCACGGCGGTCCGCACGCGCCGTATCGCCAGTCTGAGCGCAAGCCCATGTACATGGACTACGCCCTGCAGTTGGTGAACGCCGGCCACGCCTACTACGCCTTTGACACCGCCGAGGAACTGGAAGAGATGCGTGAGCGCCTCAAAGCCGCCAAGGTAGCTACCCCGCAATACAATGCCATCACCCGCGCCACCATGAAAAACTCCCTCACCCTGCCAGAGGATGAGGTGAAGCGCAGATTGGAAAGTGGCGACCCATATGTGATCCGCCTGAAAGTACCGCGTAAAGAAGAAGTTCGCCTGAAAGATTTGATCAGAGGCTGGGTAATGGTGCATTCTTCGGCTATTGATGACAAAGTCTTGATGAAGTCTGATGGTATGCCAACGTACCACTTGGCCAACATTGTGGATGACCATTTAATGGGGATTACCCACGTGATCAGAGGTGAGGAGTGGTTGCCAAGCGCCCCGCTGCACGTGTTGCTGTACCGCTACTTCGGGTGGGAAGACACCATGCCAGAATTCGCGCACTTACCTTTGCTGCTGAAACCAGACGGCAACGGCAAACTGAGCAAGCGCGACGGTGATAAGTTAGGTTTCCCGGTATTCCCACTGAACTGGGTAGATCCGGTGACCGGCGAGAAATCAAGCGGCTATCGCGAGGCAGGCTACCTGCCAGACGGTTTCGTGAACTTCCTGGCCTTCTTAGGCTGGAACCCGGGTACACAGCAAGAGATCTTCTCTATGGAAGAACTCATTGAGGCCTTCAGCATTGAGCGCATCGGTAAGTCTGGTACCCGTTTCGATATCCAGAAAGCCCGTTGGTACAATGAGCAGTACCTGCGTGCCAAACCAGACGCGGAGTTGGCTCAGTACCTGTTGGCTGCTTTGCCAGAGCAAGGCATTGCCTGTTCTGAAGAGCGTGCCGAGAAGATCGTGAGCCTCATGAAAGAGCGCGTAACCTTCCCGCAGGATTTCTGGAAAGAAGCCGCCTACTTCTTCGTGGCGCCAACCCAGTACAATGAGCAGGTAGCTGCCAAGAAATGGTCGGCCGCTGCGGCTGGAGCCTTTGAGGAATTCAGAAACGAGCTGACTTCTCTGCCAGAGTTCAACGCTGATTCTGTAAAAGCCTTGCTGCTGCAGATCCTGGAGCGTAATGGCTTGAAGATTGGCCAGGTAATGCAAGCTCTGAGAATTGCCTTGACCGGTGTAGAGGCAGGCCCAGACTTGATGGCTATTATTGAGATCATCGGAAGAGAGGAGACTGAAAGCCGTATTGACGCCGCGTTGACCAAACTGGCCCAGTATGCCGCTTAACGCTAATATCTGCGCAAACAGAGAAATATAACATATACTGTTTCGGGGCTGTTATCTGTAAAACGGCCCCGAAATGTTTTAAGACAAACATGAAATCCGCCGTCATAAACAAGCCCTAGATGCTTGCTTATGACGGCGGATTCTTTTTAATTCGTTTATCCTTCTGCCAGATTTACCGTTTGTAGTAAAAGCAACTGGCCCGGCGGCTTGCCTGGGCGTAAACTTTACTACTATGGCAAAGAAGAAAGCAGACAAGGACAAACCAGAGAATAAACCGGAGAAAAAAGCGAAGGTGCACCCGGAGCTGGAAGGCTTCGAGATCAAGATTAATCCCTTGGGGGACATTACCTCTAACTTCAACATTGACCAGCTCAATTCTTTCCTGGACCGCAATGTCTCAGACAAGAAGCTGGTAGGTGACCAGGGCAAGAAGCGGCCGCAGGAAGAAGACGAGGAGTTCCCAATTGAGGAAACCGTGGACGAGGAAGAGAACGAGGAGGATTTCTTCAAAAAAGGGGCATCTTTTGACGATGAGGCCGATGATGACCTTCTCCCTAAAGGTGAGAGTCCATCAGACCCTAAGAAGAAAAAATAAACCTAACCTCTCATATGACATCCCACGAAGTAGATTACCGCATTCACGGCTCAGACATTCAGGTGCTGGAAGTAGAACTGGACCCACAGGAAACCGTGATTGCCGAGGCCGGCGCCATGGTCTTCATGGAAGACGGCATTCAGTTTGAAACCAAGATGGGCGATGGCTCCAACCCTGCTCAGGGCTTCTTAGGCAAGCTGGTACAAATGGGCAGCCGGGCCATCACCGGCGAGTCATTGTTCATGACGCACTTTACCCATCGTGGGTACGGCAAGGCAAAGGTAGGCTTCTCGGCCCCTTATCCGGGTACTATTATGCCCATCAACCTGGCGGAGTTCCCACAGGGTCTGGTTGTGCAGAAAGACGGTTTCCTGGCAGCCGCACTGGGTACCAGAATTGCCATGCACTTCAACCAGCGATTGGGCGCGGGCTTCTTCGGGGGCGAGGGCTTTATTATGCAGCGCTTGACCGGCGATGGCCTGGCCTTCATCCATGCGGGCGGAACCGTTATTGAGCGGCACCTGCACAACGAAACGCTACGGGTAGACACCGGTTGCGTGGTAGCTTATGAAAACGGGATTGATTTTGACATTCAACGCGCAGGCGGTCTGCGCTCCATGGTATTCGGGGGCGAAGGTCTATTCCTGGCCACGCTCAGAGGCACCGGCCGCGTATGGATTCAGTCCATGCCAGTGAAGAAGCTGATTCAGGCCTTGATGCCGCACGGCGGAAACGCCAACAAAGAAGGTGGCTTGCTGAGCAGTTTCCTGGAGTAGAGTTTCTCAGAATAGATAACTTAAACAAAAAGGCAGCAGGCATTACACGCCTGCTGCCTTTTTGTTTTTCGGGATTTAAACGGCCGGCGGAATAGGTGCGGGCACCACGTTCTTCACGGGTTTTATTGATTTCAGGTACGTAAAGATGGCTTCCAGGTCTTCGTCTTTCATCTTACTGTAGTGCGGCCAGGGCATGGGCGGGAGCAGTTGTCTTGTATTGTCCATGCCTTTGTATTTCCCCTCGCGTAGCGCTTTCTTGAAGTTATCCAAGGTCCAGTTTCCTATACCAGTAGGGTCTGGGGTTAGGTTTGCCGAGAAGGAGACACCCCAAGGCCCAACTGCCGCTGTATTGTCCATACTGAACAGAACCCATCCGTTTTGTCCCCCGCCTGCCGGAATGGGCGGAAGTTTAGAAGACGCTGGGTGCCCAGACAAGAACCGATCAGGGTCTGGCGTCATGGGTGGTATTTTATCTGTGGGAGTGAGTTTGGGCGAATGGCAATCACTGCAAGCCCCAATGGTAACCAAATACTCTCCCCGCTCTTTTAACGCCTCCTGGCTCAACGCCATTGGCTGCGTGGATGATTCGGTGACGGCACTGACCAAACCGGCCTGTGAGGTTTCACTTTGCTGGGGTTTGCTCTCGCAGCTGTAGAACAAAGCGGCAGCACACACAATGGCAAGAACTCTTTTCATGGCTTCAGTAGGGTTAAAGTTGGAAAGACGAATGGTACAGCCGCATAGAGATTCCTAAGCCGGAACTATGCTCTGGTTTACACGTGAAGAGTACTAGAAATTGCGGGGGACTTTCCTGATGAACCGTTTGGGTTTCTCCGGCTACTCAGAAACCGGCACTTTGGGGCTTCCACTCCTTGGCAGAAAGCCTAAGAGTAGCTTTGAAGGCATGCTATCAACCTGGTTGGTTGAAGGGCGATCATGTTCTTGGATAAGCTTTAATTGGTATAAAGATAGAAGTAATATGTATTTATACAAATATTCCTTACATAAATACCATTCGCAAGTTCAAGGCTTTAGGCTACTGTATTGCCTGACTCTTAACCTAACATGCTTATGTTTTAGGCCTATGTATCCCAAATAATGCAAAAATCTCAGTCCAATAACTTTGGTTTGTACCTGTATTTTAGCTCTGATTATGAAAAATCAGGCGCTAAATGCTGGCCTTGTAGGTTTAGGTGGGCTGGCTTTTGACTAGGAAAGATGGTTTACCGCAAGGATCTCCTCCAGGTACTCCCGGTTATTAGCCAAGCGAGGCACTTTGTGCTGGCCCCCCAGTTTGCCTTTGTGCTGGAGCCAGTTCAGGAAGGCGCCGGAAGGAGCCACTGTAATCAGGGGAGCCTGTAAGGCAAGGTCTTTCTGGCGCTTGGCATCGTAGTCTGAGTTCACCGTGCGAAGGGTCTGGTCCAGCACCTGGGTGAACTGCTCTATGCTGGAAGGTTGTTGGGAAAATTCTATTACCCATTGATGCCCGCCTTTGCTCTTGCCTTCAAAGTACACGGGTGCGGCTGTGAAGTTGGTGATAGTGGCGCCAGTAGCCTCGCAAGCTTTGGTAATAGCCGTCTCTGCATTCTCTACCACCACTTCTTCGCCGAAAGCATTGATGAAGTGTTTCGTGCGGCCTGAGATCTTGATGCGGTACGGCGCCAACGAGGTGAACTTAACGGTATCACCAATCTTGTAGCGCCAAAGCCCGGCATTGGTAGAGATGATGAGGGCGTAGTTCTTGCCTAGCTCTACTTGGTCTAAGGTCAGTACCCTAGGGTTTTCCTGGTCGGCTTCTTCCATGGGGATGAACTCGTAGAACACGCCGTAATCCAGCATCAGAAGCATCTCGTCTTTCAGGCTGGGCTCATCCTGTATCCCGAAGAATCCTTCTGAGGCATTGTATACCTCCAGGTAGTTCATCTTGTCGGTTGGAATGATCTGCCGGAACAACTCGCGATACGGCCCGAATGCCACGGCGCCGTGGGTGAATAACTCCAGGTTAGGCCAGACCTCTGTGATGTCTTTTGCGCCTGTTTCCTCTAAAATGCGATTTAACAGCACATAGGTCCAGGTGGGCACGCCGGAGATACTGGTCACGTTTTCTTTGACAGTGATCTCCACCATCTTCTCAATTTTCTCTTCCCACTTATCCATGAGGGCTACCTTGAGCGGTGGCGTGCGCATAGCTTCGGCCCAGATAGGCAGGTTCTGCATGATCACCGCCGAGACATCGCCGCAACGGGTATCTGAGTTGAACTCGTTGGGATGGTGGCTTCCGCCGATGGAGAGCCCTTTTCCGGAGAAGACTTTTGTATCTGGGTAGTTGTTCACATAAATGGAAAGCATGTCTTTGCCTCCCTTGTAGTGACAGTCTTCCAAGGCCTCGGGGGTAACGGGAATAAACTTGCTGCGGGCGTTGGTGGTGCCGGATGACTTGGCAAACCACTCTACTTTGCTGGGCCATAGCACGTTCTGCTCGCCGCGCATCACGCGCTCAATGTACGGGTACAGGTCTTCGTAGGCGCAGATGGGCACCCGCTCCTGAAACTCCCGCACGCTCAACTGATCAGAATAGCCGTATTTCTGCCCCCATTCGGTATTACGGGCTGTGGAGATGAGGTTGGTGAACAATTCACTCTGCACATCATGCGGATACTTCCGGAAAAGGTCTATCTGATGGATCCTTTTCTTCATTACCCACGTCACAAGCGAATTGATTATCTCCACTATTTGATTGTTAATTGTTGGTTGTTGATTGTTTTGACCTGCTTACGTTTTGAGGTTATCGTTGGCCAATTTGATGAGGCTATTGATCAAGAGAGGCAACCGCTGTAAGCGTTGGAATATGTGCTTGTACTGTTCTTCGGTTAATAGGTTTCTAACTTTGGCTTTCTCATTCCAATCTAAGCACTCGTAAACTGAACCCCGTGCAAACCGATAAAAGTTGATTTTGTCTTTCTTTCCAAATCTCCCGAATCCCTCTGCCAAATTAGCTGATATGCTGTCAATTGCTCTGGCAAACTGCTTCCCAACTGTCTCCTTTTCAAAATGGCTCCATTTGGTTACTACTTCCCATACATAATTGCTTAATTGAAAAGCAGCTTTGTAAGCTTCAATATCATTCAATTGTAGATATTTTCTGCCTTGCTCCATTCCAAAAACAATCAGCAATTAACAATCAACAATCAACTAAACTTTCCGCTTCAACTCAAAATGCTTGCCCAGGTATACGCGCCGCACCTGCTCATCGGCGGCTAACTCTTCGGCTGAGCCGGCTTTCAGGATTTTGCCTTCAAAGAGCAGGTAAGCGCGATCTACGATGGAAAGCGTCTCGTTCACGTTGTGGTCAGTGATGAGGATGCCGATGTTCTTGGTTTTTAGCTTGGCCACGATGGTCTGGATCTCCTCTACCGCTATGGGGTCTACCCCGGCAAAGGGTTCATCCAGCAGCACGAATGACGGATCTACAGCCAAGGCGCGGGCAATCTCGGTCCGACGGCGCTCTCCCCCAGACAGCACCACGCCTTTGTTTTTGCGCACGTGCGTAAGCGAGAACTCCTCTAGCAACTCTTCTACCTTTTCGCGGCGCTCCTGCTTGCTTTTGTCTGTCATCTCCAGCACCGACATGATGTTTTCCTCTACCGTCAGGTCCCGGAAAACGGATGCCTCCTGCGCCAAGTAGCCCACGCCTCTTTTGGCTCTTCGGTACATGGGCAGTTCAGTGATGTCTTCCTGGTCCAGGAAAATACGCCCAGAGTTAGGTTTCACCAGCCCCACAATCATATAGAAAGAGGTAGTCTTACCGGCCCCGTTGGGTCCCAGCAGTCCTACAATCTCCCCTTGGTTTACCTCCACACTCACATCGTTTACCACGGTGCGAGACTTGTATTTTTTGAACAGGTTTTCAGAACGTAAAATCATTGCCTTAAAATTAAGGAATAAACCTTAGATGTGGTAAGGTAACGTGAAAGACCTGCGGGTACGTACACCTGAGTGAAAAGGTTATAGATGTAATTATAATTTATCAAATAAAGTGATTGATCCATAGGGAGAAAGCTTGCAGAAGTTGTCAAATAGCTATACCTTTTACTACTCCTTTTTATATGCGTTTTCCTTTCATGTTTTCTTTTCTAAGGAAAGTGGCCCGTCGCTCAGGAGTGGCGGCTGCCTTACTAGTGTGCTGTGTTGCCTTGCTTAGTGCCGGCTCCGGTCCTTCTTCCTACTTGCATGGGATTGATGTGTCTCGGTATCAGCTAGAGGTGAACTGGGAGCATGTGAAGGAATCTAACATCAACTTCGCCTTTGTGAAAGCCACCGAGGGCGACTACCTGAAAGACCCTTATTTTGACCGTAACTGGGAGCTCAGCCGTCAGCATGGCATTAAGCGTGGCGCTTACCATTACTACTTGCCTTGGGTGAGCATAGATAGCCAGATTGCGCATTTCAAAAACACGGTCACCCTGAAACCTGGTGATCTTGCCCCGGTGCTGGATGTGGAAACCTTTGCCCCGGACATTCCTGATGCCCAAATCAGAGCCGACATCCGCCGCTGGTTAACTGAAATTGAGAAACACTACGGCGTAAAACCGATCATCTACACCTACCAGGCATTCTACGACCGTAAGCTTAGAGGTCATTTCCCGGGCTCGCATTTCTGGATTGCCCGTTACCAGAACGCGGAGCCTTCTACCCACCCTTCTGACAAGATGGCTTTCTGGCAATATTCTGAAAAAGGCATTGTAAGAGGCATTGACGCGCCTGTAGACGTAAACTGGTTCTACGGCGACTTAGAGGACCTAAGCGCCTATTGCGTTCCGGCCACCCCTGCTGTATCTACCCAGGTGATGGCTCAATCCAATTAATTTAAGCGCTCTTTTCCAGAAATCAGGGCTGAAACGTAGAAGCCAGAATGCACTTCTTTGTACCCATGGCTTGCTATGGGTGACTGCCGCATGGTTTGAAACTATCTTCTACGCCTGGTCACCAGCCACCCCAAGGCAAAACCTACGGCTGCTCCAAGAAGGAGGGTTTGGAAAGAAGAAGTCACCGGAATAAACTTGGTCTTACTGGCGGTGATCTCAAACACACCTTTGGGGATAGTGTACAGCCCCGCTCCTGCACCAGATCCTTCGCCTTCAGCCTTTTCCGGCTCCCCTGCTTTCCTTTGTCCCTGCCCGTAACCGCCGCCTAGCCCAAAGGCAATTTGTGCCACCGGAATAATAGTTTTCCCCTGCGTTTCTATGGGCTCTCCAAAGATGTTTTTAATAGAGGCATTCTGGGTTAAGGTGGACGCTACAATGCCCCCTATGTTTTTGCCTTCTGAAGTGGTAGATGCCATATCGGTTATCTTTTCTCCGGTTCTGTACAGAACTCTAGTGCCTAAAGTTGCCTTTCCATTTCCCACCGCTAAAACAAGCTTGAGCCGTATGCATATAAAAAGCCCCTCCTTTCTTGCAGAGGAGGGGCTTTTACGGTCATTTGCCAGAAATGGGCTTAAAACCAGTTTACCTGATTGTTGCGGGCTGTGCAGTAGTAGTAGCGGGCTGCTGTCCCGGAGTTGGGGTGGTGGTGGCCGGCTCCTCAATCAACTCCAAACCATATTCTTTACCTTTGACCAGGGTAGGAACGCCCTTCTTCATCCAGGCGGGTTCTGGGGCTCCTTTCAAGTAATGGTCAAAAAACTGCGACATGCGCACCGAGAGATCCTTGCGGTTCTTACGCTGCATCAGGTTATGAGCCTCGCCGTTGTACACCAGTAACCATACTGGCTTGTTCAACCGGCGGAGGGCCATGAACATTTCAATGCCTTGGTACCACGGAACGGCGCCATCATTGTCGTTGGCCATCATCATGAGCGGCGTTTCTACCTTGGGTGCGAAGAACAACGGCGAATTTTCTATGTACTGCATAGGTTTCTCCCACAGTGTTCCGCCTATGCGGCTTTGGGTACGCTCATACTGGAACTGACGGCTCATTCCTGTCTCCCAGCGGATACCTCCGTAGGCGCTGGTCATGTTGCTTACCGGCGCCCCGGCCATGGCGGCTTTGAACATGTTGGTGCGTGTCACCAGATACGCCACTTGGTAGCCACCCCAGCTTTGCCCCTGTAAGGCCATGTTTTTCTCATCTACAAACCCCTTAGCGACCAAGCTCTGCACTCCCGGAATAATGCTGTGGTACGCACTCTCGCCTGGGTAGCCATCTTTATAGATAATGTCCGGCACAAATACCAGATAGCCTTGGCTCACGAACAACGGAATGTTAATGGTAGAGGCGCTAGGAGCCGGAGCCCGATAATTGTGCAGGGTCTCAGCGTTACGCTCATAGAAATACACCAGCATAGGGTACTTCTTCTTAGGATCGAAGTTCTCTGGCTTGAACAGGAGACCTTCCAACGGAATGCCATCATCAGAGCGCCAGTCTACTAATTCCACGCTGCCCCACAGGTACTCGTTTTGTTGCGGATTGGCGTTGCTTACTTTCTGCGGCGCATTGAAGTTGGTGTTGGTTACCCAGAGGTCCGAATATTCCTTGAAGCTGGCTCTCCGGAAAATGAGGCGGTCACTGTTTTTGGCTTTCCGCATGCCGGTGAAGCTGTACGGCTCCATGAATACTTTTTGGGGGGCTCCTGCCTTGGTCACATAGTCAGTATAGAAGCCGGCATCTTTGGTCTTTAGGTTCAAGGTGCGCAGGAGAAGCTTGTCTTCTGAGGGAACCACCCGCTGACTAGGGTTCAGGCTCAGATACCGGAACTGCAGGTTGTTCTGACGCCCGTACCCATCGGTGATATTTACGGCCAGTGCCTTGCCTGTGGGGTCCAGGCGCCACAGGTCATAACGGTCATTCACCAGCAGAAACTGGTCGTCTTTGGTCCAGCCAGTTAAGCCGTATTCCTCGGGCAAAGTGGGCATGTCATTCTGCTCATCGTAGAAAGCCACTTTCAGCTTCTTGGTCAGGTTCACGGGGGTGCCGCTTTTCACGCTCATGGCTTTCCAGGAACTATCCGAAGGCTCATACCAATACAGGTATTTCCCGCCGGGCGAAAGTCTAGGCGTGCCTCGGGTGTCTTTCACCGCCAGTTTCCGGCTGCCGTCTTTTAAATTAATAAGCCAGGCATCTTGCCGCGAGGGCGTGTCATACCCCACGCTCAGGAGATAATTCATGCTGCTGCTGCCCACGGCTACATCAGCGGTACGGCCAGGGTTCAGAGAGACATCCGGGATCTCAGGGGTAGCTAGTTGCACGATCTCCTTCCCTTTGAGGTCATACACCGCCAAGAACGATCGCTTCTGCTCGCGCTCTAGTTGCTTGAGCTGCATAGGTTGAATCAACGGGTCACGGTAGGTCCAGACATCCAGGCTTACCTTCTCCTCTTCCAGCTTAGTGGTGTCTTTCTCATATTGGGTGGGCCTTGGAAACGTCCCGAAGAACAGGCGATCGCCTTTGTCTGAGAAGCCTAGTTGTGCGTGCTCACTCACCATCCACTTAGCAGGCATTCCCTTGAAGGTAGTATCTGCTATGACACGGGCTTTTTTGTCTTTGGCGGTCCAGTGCAGCAATTGAAAATACCGAAGGTCTTTGCCGGTGCTGTCTTTACTAGACACAAAAGCAAGTTGCTCCCCATCTTTGTCAGAAACCAAGTTTTTGTACGTAGCCCGGCCACTGTCTACGGGCATTACTTTGCGGGCTGCCGTGTTAAAAGCATATATCCCTCCTTTGCTTAGAGAGTCTTTTGCCGATCTTACAAAGAACAAATGATTGCCTTTGTCTGAAAAAAGGAAATCTGTCACTTGTGCAAACCGGTATTCTTGTCCGGTAGTCAAATGACGCAACACCAGTTCTGAGGCATCTCCTTGTTTAGCACCGCCAGTAGTTTTGCCAGTGCTTCGGCTGGCAGCGGAAGCTGTTGGCATGGCAGTCTTGGTTTTGCTGGTGTCTTTGGCGGGTTTGGTGGCTAACGGAGCCTCTAAATGGTAAGCCAGCCACTCACCATTTTGTTTCGGCAGTTTATAGGCTTTTACCCGAGAAATATACTGGGTGCTTCCTTTGGCCAGATCCAGAATAGCCAAAGAATCCTTAGGCATTTCCTCTGGCTTTTTCTTTTTCAGCTTGGCTTGGCGAGTTGCGGCAAACGTAGGTTTTACCTGAAAAATGGCGAACCGGCTGTCAGATGTAAAGGCACTGCGGTACCCACGGGGGAAAGTCTTGCTTGAATTCTGACTCAAATCCCGCAGGTGCAGCACGCCATCGCCTTCCTGTGGATTCACGGCATATAACAGGTATTTCCCATCATTGGAAAGAGAATCTGCCTCTACGCTTTTCCATGAGTCGTACACCTCATGGGTCAACACTTTCTTAGCTGGGGTCTGCGCCTGCACCGTCAATGCACCTGCGGTCAACAAGAGCCCTGCTAAAAGAATTTTGGATTTCATAGGTTGTTGGAAGTAGTTTGGTCGTGTAAAGAACTTTAAAAATACACTATCTGCCAGTTAGATGCGAACTTATCCACACCTAAAACCATATTCCGCTTCTTTTTAGAAAAACAGGTCTTAAGCGCAGGTTTTCCACATAATTTGTGATAGCTAAACATGCTTAAAAAGGCAAAGGGTAATTTTTACCTTTGCTGCAAATGGCCGAGTATAGTAGCTTAAAAGTTTATAGGAAGTGGAACCGAGGTGGAATTGAAGAATAAAGATTAGCCTTAATCTTATCTGAAGCGGTGTTGATAACCATAAAGAGCTAACACAGTAAATTACCCTTAAATGGTTCTTTTACTAGTTAAAGCGTAATCACACCTCCCCTTTTAAGAAGATCTATTCAGGAGTTATGCACATCAGAAAGCTACAGGCCTATTCAGCAAAGCGGATGTCTTTGATGCGTAGTTGCAGGGTTACATTTCCTCTGAACACGTTCTCTTCTACGCAGTAGCAGACGTCAAAAGGAATGCCTTTCTGTATCCGTGGATAATACTCCGCCATACCGAAGGCAATAGCATCAAAGAATGTTTCTCCGTCTTGGGTTAACCGAAGTTTAAGGTGGGCATCTCCTACCACGCGGGCTGAGCCGGTGTCATACACACAGGTGCTCATAAATACCGGAGCCATGTTGCCAGGACCGAAAGGCTCCATCTGCTTGAGGATGTTGAAAAAGCCCGGTCGTATCTGGTGCAGTTCCAATGGCATGTCAATCTCCACCATAGGTACTAACTGCTCTTCTAAGATGGTATTGGATACGATTTGCTCAAAACGCTCTCTAAACGCCGGTACGTTCTCTACTGGCAGGGTAAGGCCGGCAGCGTACATATGCCCGCCAAACTGGTCCAGCAGATCTGAGCAGGCCAAAATGGCTTGGTGCACATCAAAACCGTGTACCGAACGGGCAGAACCCGTCGCCTTGCCGTTTGATTCGGTAAGGATAATGGTAGGACGGTAATATTTTTCAATGCAGCGCGAGGCCACAATGCCCACCACGCCTTTATGCCAGTTTTCCTTAAACAACACGGTAGAACGGGCACTGCGCAGAAAGTCATCGTCCTCAATCATCTGCAGCGCCTCTTTGGTGATGCTGGTATCATGCCCACGCCGCTCAGAATTAGAGATATTGATTTTCTGCACCATGTCAAAGGCTTCCTCCTTGGTCTTAGCCAAAAGCATGGCCACAGAACGTTTGGCATCACCCATGCGGCCGGCGGCGTTGATGCGAGGCGCAAACCCGAAGACAATCTGGGTGATGTCTAGTTCGCTCCGTAGCTCAGCCAGTTCTTTCAACGCTTCTAAGCCTGGGCGCAAGGGAGCACCGCTGTTCATCCGTTTCAAGCCATGGTACGCCAGAATTCGGTTTTCTCCGGTAATGGGCACAATATCAGCCGCAATGCTCACCACCACCAAATCCAGCAACTGGAACAAGGGTTCCTCGTCAAACCCTAGCTGTTGGCAGAAGGCTTGCATGAATTTGAAGCCTACCCCGCAACCCGCCAGTTCTTTGTACGGGTACGGGCAATCGGCGCGTTTGGCGTCCAGCACAGCCACGGCTTGAGGCAGTTCCTCATCCGGGAGGTGATGGTCACAGATGATAAAGTCAATGCCTTTGGTGTTGGCATAGGCGATCTTATCAATGGATTTCACGCCGCAGTCAAGGGAGATGATCAGGCTATAGCCATTTTCCTGAGCCCAGTCAATACCTTGAAACGAGACCCCGTACCCTTCTGAGTAACGGTCCGGAATGTAGTACTCTATCCGGCCTTGAAAGTAGGGTTGCAGAAAGCCGTACACCAGCGCTACGGAGGTAGTGCCGTCTACGTCATAGTCGCCGTAGATAAGGATGCGTTCCTGTAAGTGCAGGGCTTCTATAAGCCGGTTTACGGCTTTGTCCATGTCCTTGAGCAGGAATGGGTCATGCAGGTCCTGGAGCGAGGGTCTGAAAAAGGCCTTTGCCTCGTCAAAGGTACAAATGTCACGCTGGCAGAGAACCGAAGCCAGGGTATGGCTCATGTTCAGGCTATTAACAATATTCTGTACTTTTGCGGCGTCCGGCGCTTCCTTTACTACCCATCGTTTCTGCATCGGTTGTTGCTGCGGCTTATTCGGTGAAATGAGGTGACAAAAATACGAAATCTACGAGAGAACCGGGCACTCGTTTCGGCACCTTGCTGTTTTTAAACGGCAGATCCTCTAAACTAGCGTTTCTCCTTGTGAAAAGATTAAAAGAGTTTTACCACAAATACAAAGACTACGGCTTGGTAGACGGGCTTATGTACTTGTCTTTCTTTTTGTTACTGGCTATCCTGTTTATCTTTTTCAGGGACTAGTCTTTTCCGCCTGATTTCGTAAAAGAAGGTCAAAATCGCTGCATCACTGATACATGGCCAACCTCACCTTCGCCTCTTCCAAAAGTTGGGTAAGCACCCTGGCCATTTGGGGCACTACTGCCTTGCTTTCTGTAACATTGCTGCAGGCAGTACAAGATACTATGCCCCTTTTGGGAAAGATTGCCGTAAGCCTGTTTTGTATACTGATCAGCGGGCTGCTACTCTGGACTTGGTTTGGCACGTTTTACCGCATTGCCGGTGATATGCTGCATTTCAGGTGCGGTCCATGGCAGGGGAACATTCCTATCCAGAAGATACGGGAAGTAAGGCAAAATCAGTATCTGTGGTCTGGCTTGCGGCCGGCTTTAGGATTGCAGGGCTTGGTGATCCACTACAACCGTTGGGATGCCATCTACTTCTCTCCCGCAGAACAGGAATCCTTCCTGAAAGCCTTGCTAGCTGTGAACCCTGAGATTGCAGTAAAAGAGTAGCTTTCCTTGTGTGGTGATTGTTGACAACCACCCTTGCGTTTTTGCGGCTACTTTCTGAAAAGCAGCCGCAAAACCTATGGAGAAGCATCTACACTTTATCCCCTCTCAGTTTTCTCAAACGCTTCCGGGCCTCTGCCACGAACACGCTGCCCGGATGCTTTACCAGCAGTTGGTTGTAAAGTTCCTGGGCTTTCTCTGGCTGTTTCAGGTTTTCCTCGTTCAGTTTTGCCAAGAGAAAGAGGGCATCATCTGAAAGGATATCATACTTGGGGTTATCAATGATCAGCTGCAGGTTCTGCGCAGCCTCAGGGAATTGCCCCATCTGCTGCTGCAGTTCTGCCTTCTGGAAATAGATTTCATCGGTGAGACTGTGGCCAGGGTATTTGGTAAGCAGTTTGTCCAAGGCAGCCATCGCCTCGGGGTACTTGTGCTGAAATACCAGGAAATCTATGGCCGCGTATTCTTTGAGAGCCGCCGCTGACGTATCCATCCCGGTATTGTCAATGATGAGCAGGCTAAGGTCAAGAGCATCATTCGCGATCTCGCGGCTGGTGGCCAGCTTTAGGATATCTAAGTGCCCCTGGGCCAGTTCAAAGTCGCCTTTGTAGTAGCTGAGTCGGGCATTGCGGAGCTTGGCTTCATAGCCCAGAGGCTGTTCTTTGTGCGTCTTCTCCACCTGGCTGTACAGGAGCGTGCTTTCCCAAGGCTCTCCCCGCAGCAAGTACACGTCAGCTAAGATCAGCTTGGCTTCTGCCACTACATTAGGCTGGGCCCGGGGCATGTCAATCACCTCCTGCAGGTTCTTCATGGCGGCAGGTTGGGCATCCAGGTAGAAGGCTTGCAGTTCGCCTAGTTCTTTAATGACTTCGGCGGTGCGGTCATTGCGGCCTAGTTCCTGGAGAAGAGTTTCGTACTCCTGCGCCAACAACTTTATCTTTTCTTTGTCTAGTGGAAACGTGTTCTTGACTTGCTCTTCCCGCGCCTGGATGATGCGCTGCCTCGCGATGGGGTACAAATCACCGGAGCGGTATTGCTGCATTACATAGGTGTAGCCTTCAATAGCTGTGGCGTAGTCTTTGTTTTTAAGGCTGATGTCGGCCATGGAGAGCACCCGGGAACCTCCGCCTTGGGTACGACGGTCCAAAGCGCGCGTCTGCAGCAGTGCCGGGCCAAAGTCTTTCCGTTGTAAGAGGGTCCAGATCAGGAGTTCCTGTACTGGGGTGGCATCTGGCTCGGCCTGTACGGCAGTCATGAGGCGCTGCTCCAGCATGGAGAGGGACTCCTCATCCCGCAGGGCATTCTGCAACATGTTCTGGGCATAGGTAAGCGGTACGCTGTTGCTTTTAATCTGCCGCAGTACCTCATCTACCAATAAATCTGTTTTGCGCTGGTAAGCATAGAGTTGTAGTAATTGAGCAGCAAAGGTCTTTTCACTTCCGCTTAACTCCCGGGCGCGCAGATACGCCTGCTCTGCTAAAGGCAACATATCAGCTTGCTGAAATGCCGTAGCTACGCCATAGACATTTTCTGGGGTGGTGGTTTGCACTACCTGGGCCCATTTCTTTTCAGCGGCGGCGTTGTTGCCGGCGGCCTGTAACACGCGTCCTTCATCAATGGAATACGCCGGAACGTCTGGATATTTCTTCTGCGCCCGTTTTACCAATCTATCTGCTTCTTTGAAGTTACGCAGGGCCAAGAGGGTTTTCAGGTAATCTGGGTACACCAATCCAAACTGAACATCTTGCTCCACCAACTTACTGAACAAGGCTTCGGCTTTGGCAAAGTCGTTTTGCCGCAGGTATTCTTTAGCCAGGGCCATTTGCTCTGGCACACTTTGGGCCATACTCTGCGGCACTGTGCCTAAGCATCCTATCATTAATAGCCAAATCAACAATAATCTCTTCATGGTATTCTCCAGCTAAGCTATTCTCCCTTAACGTATTCTACGCCTGTTCAATATACTGTATTAGACCCGTTTTTAGAAAAACATGCCGTAAACCAACTTGTCAGAAAACACAAGAGCCGCGCTTGGTGGCGCGGCTCTTGTGTTTTACTTAAAAATCTATGCTCTTAGAAGAACCGCACGCGGTTATCTTCAATCTTTGCGTTCTTACGTACGGCTTCGTACAGGGCACCTTGAACACGTCCGGCACGGGTACCTTGCAACTGCTGCTTCACAGAGGCTACATCGGCTACCGGGGCGGCTGGGCTCAGGCTGATCAATTCACTGATCACCACGCCACCTTCACCGTCAATTGGAGCAGTGCGCTGGCCTGGCTTCAACCCGAAGGTTCTACCTACGGCTACTGGCTCAAAGCCCATACCTGGGATGTTGGCAGCACCTAAGGTCACATCATTGGCTGGACGAACTAGTGCATCAGGACCGTATTTAGCAGCGATTTGCTCTAACGGACCAGAAAGCGAAGCCAGTTTTTCTTTGATTTTCTTTGCTTTCAACTCGTTGCGAACGGCAGCGGTCAGTTCCTCACGAACATCCTCCACTTTAGCGGTTCCTTTTTCGCGTTTGCCGGTTAACACGGCTACTACGTACTGGTCATCCATGGTGATTACCGGAGACACAGAACCTTTTTTGGTATCTTCGGAGAAAGCCCAACGCACCAATTCACGGGCATTTTGCAGGTTGTTTACAGAACGGTCAGCCGCTGTGATGTTTTTGGCTTCGGCTTTGATCAAGCCTTTTTCGTTGGCAACGGTCTTATTGAAGCTTTCCAGGTCAGAGCTGTTAGCAGCAATAGCACCAGCCCGGCTGAAAGCGTACTCACGGGAATTGTCGCTTGGCGTTAAGGCACGGGTCACTTGGGCTACCTGATAGGTTCTGGTGGTTTTAGGCTCCGTGATCTTTACAATGTGGTAGCCATATTCTGTCTCTACCAGGTTTGGCAACAGACCGGCACCTGAAGAAGCAAAAACTGCTTTCTCAAACGCTGGCACCATGCGGCCTTCGGTGAACCAACCTAAGTCACCACCCATAGAGGCAGTTCCATCGGTTCCGTGCTGGGCAGCCAACTGGGCAAAATCAGCACCACCTTTGATTTGGTTTAAAATACCTTGGGCTTTGGCTTTGGCAGCGGCTTTGGCTTCTGGCGTGGTGTTGTCTGGTTTGATCAAGATGTGGCTGGCACGTACCGAAGCTTTTCCGCCTTCTTTCACGTCCATGATCTTGTACAAGCTGAAAGTTCCGTTTTGGGCGAAAGGACCATACAGTTTTCCTTTCTCTAAAGGTTGGCTTTTCAGTTCTTCTGGCAGCTCATTGGCTGGCAAGTATGCAGGGTTGAAAGGAGTCTCTGATTCTGCTTTCACAAACAGAGAATCGTTATCAGTTGTAGCAAAGCGAGAGGCTAATTCAGCCGTCTCTGTGCTGTAAGCAGCACTATCTTCTTTAGAAGCAGACACTGGTACCGTCACATACGTGATAGAACGACCTTCTTCTACTTCAAATTTCTTTTTGTTATTGTTCAGGTACTCGCTCAATTGATCATCGGTTACTTTCACCGTTGAGTCAGCGATGCTGAAATAAGGAACAAACAAAGATTTGATGCTGGCTTTGGTGTTTTGCTCAGCATTGAAACGTTTTGCTTCCTCGGTGGTCACGTAGTTAGAGAACGTGAACAGGTTGTAATATTTGTTACGCAGACGGTCTGTTGCCAGGTCTTGCTCGTACTTACGCCAGGCGGCTTGTTGCTCTGGAGGCATGCTGCCCAGGTTACGAAGCGTTTGCTTCACCTGCTCTACGTTGAACTGCCCGGTTTGAGGATCAGTGAACATCTGCTTAAGAGCCGGGTGCACGTTACGTCCTTGTACCATGTCTACCTGCTCTTCTTCAGAGATGCCTACTCCTACTTTTTCAAATTCTCCTTCAAAGGCATACTTGAACACTAACTGGTTCCAGGTCTGCTCCCGCAAAGACGCCATTTCAGCTTCGGAAGGCTGGCGGCCGTACTGGTTGGCGTAGTTATTTCTAGCCTCTTCAAACATGGCTTCAAATTCCTGCACAGACACTTCATGCCCAGCAACCTCCCCAACTGTCATATTGCTTCCGAACAACCGGGAATTTGGTCCCAGCAGGTCTCCCAACACAATGAAAATGAGCAAGCCAATAGCGATTGCGCCAATGGCGAACCCTGACTTCTCCCGAATCTTGTTAATTAATGCCATGTAAGTATTAGACGTATTTTAAGCGTTATGCAAAATAATCGCAATAAGTGATAAAATCAAAATATAAGTGTCTATAGAGCAGGTTATTCTTCTGTTTGGGTCAACCTTAGGGTAAGATGCACCGTATTAATGCGATGCTCGTCCATGGAGAGGATTCTTATCTCAAAGGGCGGCACCACCACCACGTCTCCCACCGTAGGTATTTCTTCCAGTACAGACAAGATAAAACCGCCTAAAGTTTCATAATCGCCCTCGGGTAGGTTCAACTCATATTTCTCATTGAGGTAATCTATCTCCTGACGGGCACTGAACAGGTAAGAACCGGGCTCGGGCAAGGGCTGCTCCAGTAGGTCTTCCTCGTCATACTCATCGTTGATGTCGCCCAGGATCTCTTCCATCACGTCTTCCAGAGTAACAATACCGGAGGTTCCGCCAAACTCATCCAGTACTAGCACAATGCTGCGGTGCTCGGTGATGAACTTCACAAAAAGCTCCCGGGCCAGCATGTTCTCGGGCACGGCCTCCATGGGGGTGAGTATTTCCTCTACCGTTGACGGGTTATTGAACAAAGAGAACTGATGACAGTACCCCAAGATATGATCCAGAGAGTCTTGGTAGATAAGGATTTTGGAATGGCCAGTTTCTATGAAGGCCTGTCTAAGCACCTCTACCCCCTCCTCCAACTCAATGGCGTCAATTTCGGTGCGCGGTACCATACACTCCCGCACTTTCACATTCTTGAACTCCAAGGCATTGTTGAAGATCTTGCTGTCTACCTCGTTGGTGGGCGCTAGAACTACCTCATCTGGGGACTGCAGTCTCACCGCAAAGGGCTGCAAGGTTAGTGCGTTGGCCAAAACCTCTCCTTCGTTTTCGTCTTCTTTCCTTGAAAACAGGCCAAGAACAGCGTGCAGCAAAAACGATACAGGGTAGAACAGCACGAAGAAGAACGCCACGAGAGGAGCCGCTGCCTTCAGCAGGCGCGCCGGGGAAATCAGGCTGGCCAAAATGCCAGTAACAATGTACAGCAGACTTACGATTAGCAGGGTGGCAATACCGGCCAGAATGTTGGCTATTACTGACTGAAGGTAGTGCTGCAGAAGTGATGAAAGGCTTTTAAAGCAACTCAGACCCAATACCAGCAGGCCAAGACCCATGCATAGTTGAAGGGTAAGAAGTACTTGCTTTTCACGGCACAGTAAGAAGCCCAGCAAGGAATGTTGATTCTCAGTGACCTGCAACCGGATGTATGCCCGTCCTATCTGCCGCATGGCAATCTCTGCCACACTGGAGACAGAAAGCAGCAGGAAACCTGCCGCGGCAGTTATGTACAGTAAGTCAGGGTCCATGTAACGGGAGAAATCAAGGCTTTGCCTTGTTCATACGGAAAAGCATGAGAAAGATAATAGATAGCATGATGATCCAATAACTTTCTACCACTCCATTCACAATGGATTGATGCACGCCAATCACCAGGAAAGCGACGGCCAAGGCCATGTAGATGGTTTGTTTCAGATTCATTGTTTCAGGACGAAAGAGCCGGAAAACTGCTTTAGGGTATATTGAGAGAAATCTTGTTTGGCCGTGAGGCCCACGCCGGTCACTACTTCATCTACACTGGTGATACGTACAAACTTATCGGTGAAGATGGTTTGTTTTTGCCGCTCCCAGAAGAGTTCCTCGGTGTTCAGCTGCTCTTTCTTTACGATGTTTTTTACCACCACATCGTTCCGGGCAAAGTACTGGTCTTTGGCCTTGTCATACCGCCCGTACTTGGCGGTGATGATGGTGGTAGGCGTGCCCTCCTCGTAAAAGGTGATGTACATGCCTTTGGTGTACACAATGTCTCCGTTCTGCAGTTGTTGCTCTACCGGGGCGCTCAGCTTCAGTTTCATCTTGGCAGAATCACTGTAGATAGTTACTTGGTTGTACGTCTCGGAGGAGGGGCCATTGTACTGGACAGGCTTTATGTTCTCGTCTGTATTTTGACAACTCCACCCAAAACAGGCCATAAACAGCAGCCAAAGAAGAGGAGCCTTTATGCCTTCCTGCATTGTAAACAGAACTTTAAACAGATTACTCATTCCTTTAAACGGTTCAGATACCAGACCCAACAATCAAGATTGATTCAGGGGCCTGGTATCTGTCTTTTGTATTTGAAGCGGTGAAGATTGGTTTCTTAGTCAAACTTACGCTTCACAAACCATCTGTTGTTGAACGTCACACCTATGTTAAACCGGAAATACTGTTCCTTAAGGCCGGTATTCTTGGCTTCTAACTGGCCAACCGTGAAACTGGTATTCAACAGTGCCTGCGTATAATCTGGTGGCCGAACGCCTCTTCCTAACGGAAGCGAAAAGCCCCAGGTTAAAGCCATGTCCTGAAGATCATGGGCACTTGGGGTGGTGCTTCCTGCTGAAATGGCGTTTATCTGCGAATTCCCGAAATAACCCCCAAAACGGTAGGTTACTCTTTTAAAGTAAGAGCTCACAGAACCGGCATCTGGGGTAATCTCCGTACCAATGCCCACGCGGTATCCGTCTCCTAACTCTTGACGGCCTGCCTCCTTGTTTAAGCTGAAGCCTCTAAAGTCTGAACCTTTAATTTGGGTGTAATCTGCGCCTACAGACCAGTTACGGTTATTGTCAAAGGCCAATCCTAGCTGTAGCATCTGCGGAACCGTGGTGTAACCTTCTAAACTATCAGTCACCAGGCTGGAGATAAGAGATTCATCTAAGTACCGGCGCTCCTGGGCAACCTGGCGGTCTGTCTCGATATTCGCCTTGGAAGTATAAGTACCTCCTATGCCTAAGCTGGCTTTATCGCTTACCTTTTTTCGGTAGTGCAGCCCTCCCTTGAACATAAGACCAGTGTACTTAGAGGTAGTATGGATCAAGGTCTTCTGCAGCGCACTGGTAGAATCTTCGGTATCTACCAGAATGGTAGATTCCTGCCGGTCAATAGTTCCGAAAAGGAAAGACCCAGAAACCCCTGCCGTAAATCCATTGGCAATCCGGACGCCATGCGCGAAATACACTTCGTTGAGACCTCCGTTGCCTTCATATTGGTTGTAGGAAGTAACCGTGTTTTCCGCCCCTGCTACCGGGTTGGTAGAGATCGTGGTAAAATTCACTCGGCTATAAGGCCTCAAACCAACAGCCGTTGTCCAGCGGCGAGAGATGGGAAGCGCCAGAGCCAAATACCCCAGATTAGCGGTACCATCTACCTGAGACGTGTTCTTTTCAGACAGGCGTTTCAGTTCAGAGGCCACTGTGGCTTCAAAGGTCACTGAGTTGTTGTAGTAAAGCAACGCAGGGTTGATGTCATTGATCAGGCCAGCACTACCATTGGCTACTCCCACCTGCCCCATGCCCGCACTGCGGATAGAACCGGTGCCGTGCACCAGGTCGCCTACGCCAAAGCGTGAATAAGGGGAGTTAGAGAGCTGTTGCGCCTGTAGCTGTTGTGACCCTATAGCTAAACCAGAGATCAATAACAGTGCGCGGAAAGGCTTATACATTATACTCAAGTATTCGGTTTAACCCGATTAAAACCAATTCGGGAATGACAAAGATGCGTGCTTTTACTGTACTTTCAAAAAACGGGGCGTCGCCACCGCACAGAATAACCGTCAACGGTTTGTATTGACGTTCATAATGTTGAATCATGGCTTCAGCCTCTGCCACCGCACCATACAGAATCCCTCCTTTGATCGCCTCGGCAGTGGTTTTGCCCGGCCTGGGTGGTAGTTCATAGCCTTCCAGCAAGGGCAGCTTTCCGGTAAAGGTGTGCACCGCCTGATAGCGCATGGTAATGCCCGGCGAGATACTGCCTCCCTGAAACGTGCCATCGGCCTCTAAAAGATCATAGGTAATGCAGGTTCCCGCGTCTATGATAAGGCAATGATGGTCCTGGAACAGGTATTGGGCTCCTACTGCTGCCGCCAACCGGTCTACGCCTAACGTGTGTGGTGTTCCGTAGTTGTTGTGCACCGGCACCGGTGTCTGGGAATGGAACAGAATTCTTTGTCCAGACACCGGGATGTGCTGCACCAGTTCAGCCGATTCCTTGCTCACAGAAGACATGATGGCATTTTGCAGGGAAACGCCTGCCAGTTCTTTCCCTAATGCAGGAAAGTCTGGGCAGGTGAATTGTTGCACCAAAAGCCCGTCTTGGAATAGACCGGCTTTGATGCGGGTGTTACCCCGGTCTATTGCCAGATTCAGCATTCTATGAACGTCAGATTACATAAAGTATTTCAGACGCACTACTTCTTTTTCTGTTAAGAAGCGCCAGTTACCTCTTGGCAGGTCTTTCTTGGTTAAGCCAGCGTACTGCACACGGTCAAGCGTCACCACCTCGTATCCCAAATGTTCAAAGATGCGGCGCACAATGCGGTTTCTTCCAATGTGAATCTCGATGCCCAAGAACTTGTTGCTCTCCCCTAAAAGCGCGACATCATCTACTTCGGCTCTGCCGTCTTCCAGCTCTAAACCTGCCTGAATCTGCTTCACGTGCTCTTGCGTGATCGGCTTGTCTAGTTCTACCTGATAGATTTTAGACACCTTGTTAGAAGGGTGCGTCAGTTTCTGGGCCAGTTCGCCGTCATTGGTGAAAAGCAGCAAACCTGTGGTGTTTCTATCCAGACGGCCTACTGGGAACAGACGCTCTTTAGAGGCATTCTTTACCAGGTCCATCACGGTTTTGCGACCCTCAGGATCATCGGTAGTGGTCAGGAAATCTTTTGGTTTGTTCAGGAGCACATACACCGTTTTTTCCCGGTTAAGGGTTTTGCGGCCGTATTGCACGGTATCAGTTGGGGCTACTTTATAGCCCATCTCCGTTACCACCTGTCCGTTTACCTTGATCTCACCAGCGGCGATCAGTTCATCGGCCTCTCTACGTGAGCAGATACCAGCATTGGCGATGTAACGGTTCAGGCGCAGGTCTTCGTTTCCGTACTCAGGGTTCTTGCGCTTTTTGCGTTCTTCGTAGCGCTTCAGGTTATAGGCTGGAGCCTCCTGAGTTTCCTCGTCTGAGCGGCCAAAGCGACCTTCTTTAAAGCCCTTGTTATCTCTACCAGAACGGTCATGACGATCTGGGCGGCTATCCCGCGCAGGACGGTCATCACGTCTCTGGAAAGAAGGACGGTCATCACGACCACGGTTTTCACGTGGAGCATTGCGGTCAAACGGTCTGTCACCTTCTCTGCGGGCCGGGCGTTCCGGACGGTTTTCGTCCCGGTTTCCGGAAAACGGCCTGTTTTCGCGCGGAGCATCGGAGCGTCTGTCCTCAGAACGGTTAAAGCCTCGGTCTTCGCGGCGGTCACCGCCCCGGTTGAAGCTACGCTCTTCTCTGTCGCCGCCTCTTTCTCTACGGTCATCGCCTCCGCGGTTGAAACCACGCTCATTGCGGTCAGGAGAGAAACCACCTTCACGGCGGTCACCACCACGTGCTGGGCGGTTGTTATCTCTACCGGCACCAAAAGACGGACGATCTGCGCCACGGCGCTCACCACCGCGTTCCTCCCGGTTGCCGAAAGAACGACGCTCACCGCCTCTTTCCTCGCCACCACGGGCCGGGCCTCTTCCTCCTTCACGACGGTCATTGAAAGAACCTCTCTCGCGGTTATCTCTTCCTTCAGGTCGGTTGAAACCTCCTTCTCTGGCGGGTCTGCGGTCAGAACGGTCGTTTTCTCCGCGAGGTCTGAAATCTGGGCGGTCGTTATTGCCTCTGTCCGGACGATCAAAGCCACGGGCCGGACGGAAGTCGCCACCTCTACGGTCGCTTTCCCGTCTTGGGGCACGTTCTCTGTTCTCGCGGTTGGTGTTTATATCTCCGTCGCGGTCGTCACGGCGGGGTCTATCTGAATTGTCTGAATTTCTGTCTCGGTTGCGGAAGCCACCGTCTCTGTCGCCCCCTTCTGGACGGTCAAAGCGGGTACCTCTGCCAAATACTTTCTTGCCCTGACCCCATGAATTGCCACGGGGGCGGTCGTTGCCTTCTTGAGGCGTGTCTTCGTTTCTAGCCATGTTGTTGTGAAAAACTGCAGTATCGCTACTGTATAAAAAGATGTGATTCTAAAATTAGAGGGCGGCAGATTCGCCGATGGTGTTCTCCTCCGGTGCCAAGTCTCTGAGTTGCGGAAGGTCCTTGAGGTGGTTGATGCCGAAATATTCCATGAACTTTTGGCTGGTGCCAAACAGTACTGGACGGCCAATGGTGTTCGCTTTGCCTTTGATTTCCAGCAAGCCTTTCTCCAGCAGACGCTGGATGGCGTAATCACAGCTGACGCCTCTGATCTGCTCTATCTGTGAGCGGGTAATGGGTTGTTTGTAGGCAATGATTGCCAAGGTCTCCAGAGCCGAAGCAGAGAGCTTCTTCTTGGATTTATGCTTGAGTAAAATACTAACCGAGTCTTGGTAGGCTGGTTTGGTCAAAAACTGATACCCGCCTCCAATAGCGTAAATCTGAAAAGCAAAAGCATCGGTAGAGAATTGAGCATTGAGCTGCTCAATTCCCTCCAATACATCACTCACGCTCACCTCAGTGACCAGCGCCTCGGAAAGGCATTTCTGCAGTTCCTCAATTGACACGGGCGAGGTGGCGCAAAATATCAGCGCCTGAAGGTGGTTCAGTAACAGGTTCAAATTGTATGCGGTTTTGTTAGTCGTTGCGGCTCATTTTGGCCTCAATGGTGTGCTGCGTATGCGGCACCGCCTTTAAACGCTCCTTAGGGATCAATTTACCAGACTTGATGCACACGCCATAGCTTCCGTTCTTGATCCGGATAAGAGCGTTTTCCAACTGCTGGATAAATTTCAACTGCCGAGACGCCAACTGGTTCAAGCTTTCCTTCTCCTGCGTATCTGCCCCATCTTCCAATACTTTAGAGGTAGAGGCGGTATTATCAGTGCCGGAATCATTGCGGCGGCTCAAGGTTTCCTTAATGAAGGCCACCTCTTTGCGGGCGTTATTTAATTTCTCAATGATGATTTCTTGAAATTCGTTCAATTCCTCTTGGGAATACCGCTGTTTTTCTTCACTCATGGCTTTAGGGTTCGTAACGGTTGGGCTTTTGTTTGTTAGTATTCAATGGCAGCCGGTCAATTAACCAATTGGATTATTTACGTAAAATAGGCTGAATTTATACGATCCTCTGGTTTTTAAAAGAACAGGCTATTTATTTTTTTTGCGCAAAAATACAGTTATTATTTCGTAAAACTAAATACCACAACAAATTGATAATCAAAATTTACAATTCTTTTGAAGTTACATTATAGTTCTCACTACTCTGGCTTCTTACAACTACATGAGCTTCACGGATAAAAAGACAAAAACTAGCCCAAAACAACAATTAATAATGGTTTAGAAGTAAAAACTTAGGTTCTTACCTCCATTTCATGATAAAACAAGAGGGCCAGCCATGATTATGGCTGGCCCTCTTGTTTGGTGAGTTTTGGAAAAATTTAATTCACCCAGTTCAGCATCTGTATGGCCGTGGCAGCCGCCTCTACGCCTTTATTGCCGTGTTTGCCCCCGGCACGGTCCCAGGCCTGCTGCTCATCATTGGTGGTGACTAACCCAAAGATAACAGGCTTGTTGAATTTAAGGCCAACCTGGGTGAGCCCTTGGGCAACGGCGTGGCAGATGTAATCATCATGCTTGGTTTCGCCTTTAATCACCACACCTAAGGCAATGACAGCATCAATCTCGTTGCTCTGCGCCAGGAACTGAGCCCCTAAAGTAAGTTCAAAGGAACCGGGCACGGTATTTCGGTAGATATTCTCGGGCTTGGCACCATGCTGCAACAGCGTGTCATAAGCCCCTTTGCACAAAGTATCTGTAATTTCTTTGTTCCACTCTGCCACTACTAAGCCAAACTTTTTACCGGAAATATCAGGGAGGTTATCTGAGTTATACTCGCTAAGGTTTTTTAGGGCGCTTGCCATTCTTGAAGGTTTTAAGGAGAGTTGTTAGGTCTGGAATCTGCGCTTGTAGCATTGTTTGCCAAAAACAGCCCGGAAACGGTTCTACGCAAAATTGCATAAAAAAACAGAGCGGCTGCCGAAATAATTTTCAGCAGCCGCTCTGTCAATTGATTCTCCTAAGAGATTTATTTTTTGGCTAACCCCTCGGCACGTGCCTTGTATTTCTTGGCATCGTTCACCTCTGGGCTTAGTGGGTAATCATTGATCACGCGGTCATACACCTCCACGGCTTCTGCATACTGGTTAGCGGCTTCGTGGGCCACAGCAGCTTTCATCAGGTACTGCGGAGAGAAGTAGTCATTGGCTTTATGCTCAGCGGCTTTCTTGTACAGGGCAGCAGCTTCTTCTCTTTTGCCTAATTCCAGGTTAGCATCGCCTTGCAGGCTGTACACACGGGCTTGAAGCAAAAGGTCATCAGACTTGAATTCTTCCAGGTAGTTTAATGCCTCCTGGTATTTGCCTTGCTTCAAAGAAACCACGCCTGCGTAGAAGTTAGCCAGTTTACCGGCTTTAGTGCTTCCATACTCCTCGGCTACCGCTTTAAAACCATCGTTTTGGCCATCGCCGTTCAAGGCTTTGCTTAATGAATCAGCTTCTAAATAATATTCTGCCTGGAACATGGCAGCTAAAGCCTCTTGGTTTTTAGTTTGTTGGTTCTGATAATACAGGAACCCACCTACTACCGCGGCGGCAATAGCTACAAAAATCCCGATGAACAGGTTTTTGTTACGCTCCACAAAGTTCTCCGACTTCAACAGACGGTCAGCTAGCGCATCTGGGTTTTCCAACAGCTCGTACTCGCCTTCCCGCTTCAGTTCGTCTTCGCGCTTGATTGTGTTATTTGACATCAGTATTTATAATAATAAGATTTAGATGCTGTTCATAAAAAGCCTTGTCCGCTGAACCCCAAATTGTTGAGTGGGGTTCCCGCGGAGCCGGTTTTTTAGTCCATCACGTAAGGATAGTCTTTCTCTACGTAGATATCGGTGTACAATTCCTCTGGGGCTGGGTAAGGAGACTTCTCAGCAAACTCCACAGACTCCTGCACCTGGGCTTTGATCTTGTTATCAATCTCCTCCAGTTCCTGCTCGGTGGCGAAGTTGTTTTCCAAGATAGTGAAACGCACGCTCTCAATTGGGTCTTGGTTACGGTAGCTTTCCAGTTCTTCTTTGGTACGGTACTTAGCCGGGTCAGACATAGAGTGACCTTTGTAACGGTAAGTGCGGAACTCCAGGAAGGTTGGGCCTTCACCAGCACGGGCACGTTCAGCGGCACGAGCTACGGCATCGTGCACATCTTCGCAACGCATGGCGTTTACAGGCTCAGACGGCATGTCATAAGACAAGCCCAGTTTGTACAGCTCCGTTACGTTAGACGTACGCTGTACCGAGGTACCCATGGCGTAACCGTTGTTCTCTACCACAAAGATCACAGGCAGTTTCCACAGCATGGCCATGTTGAAGGCCTCGTGCAAGGCACCTTGACGTACGGCACCGTCACCCATGTAACAGATGCACAGGTTTCCGGTTTTGTTGTATTTCTCAGCAAACGCCAGACCAGCGCCAAGTGGCACCTGGGCACCCACAATACCGTGACCACCTACGAAGTTTACTTCTTTGTCAAAAATGTGCATGGAACCGCCTTTGCCTTTAGAGCAACCAGTGGCTTTGGCATACAACTCGGCCATCACAGCATTAGGAGAAGTTCCTAACCCTAGCGGATGGGCGTGATCGCGGTACGCGGTGATCCATTTATCGTCTTTGGTGAGGGCAGTGATGGCACCGGCCGCACAGGCTTCCTGCCCGATGTAAAGGTGACAGAAACCTTTGATTTTCTGCTGGCCGTATAACTGACCGGCTTTCTCCTCAAATTTGCGCATGAGCTGCATCATCTCATACCAGCGCATATAGGTCTCTTTTGAAAATGCTGGGGCAGCGTTTACCTTTGCCTTTTTCGCATCATTCGTCTTCGCTGCTTTCGTCTCTGCCATACTGTATGTGTATTGGTAAGGGTTAAGTCAAAAAAAATCAGACCTTGCCAACCGGCTTTTTCAGAGTAGATTTAGCCCAGGCTCGGTTCCGTAAGATATTATATCATGCGAAATTAAGTAAAAATCTGTAAACAAGTTCATGCTCCTCGAAAATCTACACGTACTGCACTTCAAGAATTACGAGGAAGCCACCCTGCCTTTTTCTTCGCACATCAACTGTTTCATTGGCGACAACGGCAGCGGCAAAACCAACCTGCTGGACGCCATCCATTATCTGTCGCTCACCAAAAGCGCCTTTACCTCCTCAGACCTGCAGAACATCAAAGAGGGCGAAGACTACTTCATTGTACGAGGTCGGTTTAAAACCGAAGAGAAAATTAGTGCCGTGCAGTGTTATTTAAAGACGGGGCAGAAAAAGATTATCACCTTAAACAAAGCACCTTACGAGCGGGTGAGCGAGCACGTGGGCAAGTTTCCGGTGGTGTTGATCTCGCCGTATGACACCGATCTGATTAGGGAAGGCAGTGAGGAACGCCGCAAGTTCTTTGACAGCCTCATGGCGCAACTGGACCACTCCTACCTGGATTTGCTTATCCAGTACACCTACATTCTTAAGCAGCGCAACTCTCTTTTGAAGCAATTCTACGAAAAGAACTACGTAGACAAGGAATACCTGCAGATCCTGGACGAGCAACTCATGCCGTTAGGCACCGAGCTGAGCATCCGGCGAGCCGCTTTCCTGGAGACGTTTGAGCCGGTGTTCCAGCGCCACTACCAACATCTTTCAGACTCGCATGAGGTAGTCACGCTAGGGTATCAAAGCCAATTAACGCGGCAGAATTACGCCTATCTTCTAGACCAGAGCCAGCGCAAAGACCTGTTGCTGCAACGCACTACCGTGGGCCCGCATAAAGACGATTTCGTGTTCCTGATGGATGGGAAAAGCGTGAAAAATTTTGGCTCCCAAGGCCAGCAGAAGAGTTATGTCATTGCTTTGAAGCTGGCGCAGTTTGAGGTGCTTTCCGCTAAAAACAGCCAGAAACCGCTTTTGCTCCTTGATGATATCTTTGACCGACTGGATGAGAAACGCATCACGCAACTCATGCAATTGGTGGCTAACAACACCTTCGGCCAGATCTTCCTTACCGACACCCACCTGGAACGCACCGACAAAATCCTGCAGCCTTTGTCTAATAACATCCGCCGGTTCAGAATCTCTGAAGGCACCGCAGAGACGATTGAGGATGAGGAGTAGTTATTAGTTGTTGGTTCTCGCGCCAGCGAAGGCAACTTAGCGGACTGCCTAAATAAATCCGTCCTCACTACCGTAAAAAGAAAAGAACTCTCGTATCAGGAGGAGGCGCTTTGGGCTAGGTTTCTTTAAAACAGCCTGTCAACAGCAGGTGTATAACTGGGGCTGATATGGGGATAACCAAGTGGGTAAATTCATCTGGCCAAACCTCACCGAAACGCTTGAGATTAGAGTAATTTAGCGCCGTAGCAACACCTAAAAAGAGCCTCCTATGTCCCTGCGTCCGCTTAATCCTAGAAACCCGTTCATGCGCAAAGCCGATACTATCTCCTTGAAAGACAGTATTGATGCCATGCTCAAAGCCTATAAACTGAACGGAAAACTGAGTGAGGTGCAGTTGGTGAGCTCCTGGGAAAAGATCATGGGTAAAGCCATCTCCATGAAAACGCAAGAGGTGTTTGTGCGCAACCGCAAACTGTACGTGCGCCTTTCTTCTGCCCCGCTCAAGCATGAACTGAACATGGCCCGTGGTAAAGTCATGGCCTTGATCAACATTGAAATGGGCGAGCAGGTAGTGGAGGACGTCATCTTCCTGTAAAGTCTGCCCACATCAGTTTCTGCTTGCCTCACGCTTCCTCTTCTAAAAACTCCATGAATTCCTTCAAGTACGTGCTGGCAACGCTGGCAGCAGTTGTTTTCACGTGGCTTTTGCATGAGTTCTCGCATTGGCTCACCGGTGAAGTGTTAGGCACTGCCATGACAATGACCCTAAATAGTTCTTACCCAGAAAGCGGGCGGTACGCCAATGATTCTGACTTTTACCTTGTCAGCGCAGCCGGTCCCTTGATTACCCTTTTGCAAGCGCTTGTGGTGTACTTCCTCCTGAAAAGAAAAGAACACCGCTATTTGCTTCCCTTCCTGCTAACGTGTTTATACATGCGCCTACTGGCCGGCGGAATGAACGTCATCAACTTGAACGATGAAGGCCGGATTAGCCATATACTAGGGATTGGGACGTATACCTTGCCGCTGCTGATCATCAGTATCCTGCTCTATCTCACTTATGCGGTTTGCGTGGCAAGAGGCTATCGGGTTAGAAAGATTTCATTGACTTTGCTCCTCATCATGGTCTTCAGCTCTGTGCTTATTTTAGCCGACCAAGCCCTCCGCCTGAAGTTGCTGTAGCTCCAACTTAGTTTCTGCCTTCATTCTGATTCTCCTGTTTTTGCTTTATTTTTAGCAAAACACCTATAAAGCAGTTATGCAGCAGCCCATCCTTGAGCCAGATTTCTTTCGTCCGGTTTCTTATTCGCGCACTACCCTCACCGAGTTGATGATCCCCAGTTATGCCAACTTCGGCGGTAAAATACACGGGGGTATCCTGCTGTCGCTGATGGACAAGGTCGCCTATGCCTGCGCGGCCAAGCATGCGGGCAACTATTGCGTGACGGTAACGGTAGATGGAGTGCATTTTCTGCAGGCCGTGGAAGTAGGGGAATTGGTGAGTTTGATGGCCTCGGTGAATTACGTAGGCAAGACCTCGCTTATGGTGGGCATTAAAGTGGTAGCCGAGAATGTGAAATCTGGGTTTGTGAAGCACACCAACACGTCTTATTTCACCATGGTGGCCAAAGACGAGAACGACAAACCTGCCAAAGTCCCTGCCCTGCTCCTGGAAACCCCTGATGATGCCCGCCGGTTTATTGAGGCGCTGCAACGCAAAGAAATCAAAACCCGATCTGAGCAGGAGTTCAAAGAAATAAAGACCAACCTGGAACTGCGCCAAAACATCTCTACCCTGATAGGCCAGCGCTGCCAATTAGGCTTTGAATTGTAGTAGGGTTTAGCGTTTCTTTTAAAAATCAGGCTTAAATCAGCTTTCTGGTCTACAGCAACGGAGAGAGCAGGCGCGCCAGTTTCTCAAAGAACTGTTTCACATGGGGCCGTTCGCGCCAGGCTTCCAAGTTGATTTTATCGGCGTACTGCAGATCCTGGTAGAATATGTCTCTGAGTTGCTGCGCGGTATTCACATCATAGAGAAAGGCATTCACCTCAAAGTTCAGCTCGAAACTGCGGTTATCCATGTTGGCCGTGCCCACCATGCTCACCGCCCCGTCAATGACCATGGTCTTAGCGTGGATAAAGCCCTTCTGGTACAAGTAAATCTCTACCCCGGCATTGAGCATATCGTCATAATACGACCAGGCGGCCGCGTTCACCAGCGCCGAATCTGAGATGCCCGGCACTAGCAATTTCACCTTGACGCCGCCTAAAGCCGCCACCGTGAGCGCCTGCAGAATTCCCTCACCGGGTATAAAGTAGGGTGTGGTAATGAGTACTTCTTCCTGCGCCAGGTAAATGGCCTGCAGCATGGAAAACAGGATGGTGGGCATGGGCGAATCTGGTCCGCTGGCGGCAATCTGCACGGGAGTATTGCCATTGGGGTGCGGCTTGGCTACAAAGTAGCGCTGATGCGGGTGCAGCATTTGGCCCGAGGAGAAGTTCCAGTCGCAGAAGAAAAGGTATTGCAGGTAGTAAATGCCCGGACCGTCAATGCGCAGGTGAGTATCACGCCAGTACAGCCGCTTGCTTCCCCCGGGTTTGTTGATGTAGCGGTCGGCCACGTTGATGCCCCCCACAAAGGCGGTCTTGGTATCAATGATGATGATCTTGCGGTGGTTTCGGTAGTTCAGGCGATTCGCCAACAGCAGGAAATGCACCTTATGGAAAGGGAACGCCTCTACCCCAGCGGCTCGTAGCTCTGCCACAAACTTCCGCCGGATTGACCGGCTGCCGTAATCGTCATAGATAAACCGTACCTCTACTCCTGCCTTGGCTTTCTGGATGAGGATGTCTTTGATCTGGTTCCCGATGTAATCGTTTTCAATGATGTAGTATTCAAAATGGATGTAGTGCTGAGCTTCTTTGAGCGCCTGCAGCACCTCGGGGAACTTTTCCTCGCCGTTAAGCAACAGCTTGACTTGGTTTCCGCCGGTTAGGGGGCTTAGTCCGTCATTGAGCAAAAGTTTTACCAGCTCTTTATACCCTTGCACGGTGGCATCACTGGCAGCCAGCATTTGTTCTGAATAGGTTTGCACCCGCTCTTCCAGCTCTTGCAGGAAGATTTCGTCTTCTATGAGTTTCTTGGTGTAGATCCTCCGCTTTTTGTAGTTGATCCCGAAGGAGAAATAGATGATGATGCCCACCACCGGCACAAAGATGGCCAGCAGCAGATAGGCCAGCGTTTTAGAGGTAGACCCGGTGTCATAGATAATGCGCAGACATACCGCTACCAGCACCGTGAAGTAGACGATGTTCCAAATAAGTAACCAGTCTACGCTGTTCAGCAGGTATGTCACAGATCTCTATCTTCGGTTTATTGGGGTTAGTTTTAATGAACAGGCCTAAAATCAGCTTTACCCAATCGCCTCAATCTTGCTCAGTTGCAGAGCCGGAGCCTTCTTCAGGTTTTACAAAAATAGCCCGAAACAGGTTTTGCACCGTTTCCTGGGTCCAGCCTTTCACGCGGCCGCGCTGCATCACCAGTTTGTTGTCTACCCCTGGTGGGCTCAGGAAATAATGGAACGTGAACCGGCCTTGGGGGTTTTGCCAGCCCAGCATCTGCCCGTACCGAAGCACATTGAACACCAACGTGTCGTTCCAGCGCTCCACGCTGTAAAATCCTTTGGCGAATCGTTTCAACTCCTGCACTTCCTCCTGGTTCACGGCTGAGGTTAGCAGCGTTTCATTTTTGGGAAAGAAGGTGAAGTTGGTTTTTGCCTCTTCGGGCGCGAAAACAGAGCGGTGCCCTACCCAATACCCTTTGTCAGTAGACGCCACGGCATACCAGAGCCAAGTAGTAAACGGATCGGGGGTCAGCAACAGGTCTGTGTGCGTTTGTTCCTGAGAAGCTAACGAGGCTTCTACCTGAGTTTTCACCTGCGCTTTGACGTAAACCACCGATAAGAGATAGAGCCCCGCAGGAACCAGCCCGACTATAGCCCAGCGCCCTCGGTTGGGTTTTGAACTTCTACTTAAAAGCAACGCCAACAAACCCAGGCAAGGCCACAGCGTGAAAAGCGGGTCTGCCACGTACAGCAGGTGAAATGAAAAACGCTCCTGGCTGAACGGCTCCAGCAAACCAGTGCCGTAGGCATTGCAGGTATCCAGCAGGTCATGGAGAGCCACCTGCACCAAAAAGAACAGGAAGAAATGACCCCAGGGAACTTGGCGGTCTTTGTGCCACTTGCCGGCTAACCACGTCAACCCTGCTGCGGCTATGAAGGCAAAAAGAAAAGAGTGCGTGCCTCCACGATGTACCAGCAGGTTTTCTGAGGGATGCAGCCAAAGAGCCGCTACCACATCTATGTCGGGCAGGTTCTGGGCTACTGCGCCCCAAAGCAAAGCCTTTTTCCCCAACTTCTTGGAGAGCATGATTTCGCCTAGGCAGGCACCTATGGCAGCGTGCGTGAGTGAATCCATTTCTTTCTGTGTGGTAGTTCTCTACGCAAAGGAGTGCCTGACGTTTTAATGCCTCTTTTACGAAAAGAAGCTTAAATCACAGCTCTTGTGCATCGCCCCTCCAGTGACTTTAATCTAAAGCTTTCTAAAGCTTTCACTTGCCCAGTTATGTAGAAAGCAGAAAATACAAGTCAAAAAAAGCCCTCCTTCTCGGCTTTCATAACCTGAGAAGGAGGGAAAATATATTTTTACTTGATGTGGATTACTAAAATGTGGTCAATCTTTTCTCCACAAATTCTTCTGTGGAAAACTACACCGTAAAGTAGCTTTCCAGCTGCTGGAGGGTGGTTTCATCGGTTTGCATGTCTTCAATGACTCTGCCTTTTTCAAGCAATACAATGCGGTCACACACCTCAATCACGTGGCTGAGATCGTGGCTGGAGATGAGCAGGGTCATGCCTTGGCGCTTGAGGTCTTTCAACAGGTTCTTAAGCCTGATCTGCGAGCTAGGGTCCAGGTTAGCGAAGGGCTCATCCAATATCAACAACTCAGGGTCAGACATGACGGCCGCAGCCACCCCTACCTTCTTCTGGTTTCCTTTAGAGAAGTCCCGGATGTACTTGCGCTGCTCCAGAATCTCGCCGTTGAAGAAGTCGCTGAACTTGGTTAGAAAAGCCTGCACATCACCGGGCGTAAGTCCGTTCAGCTTACCGATGAAGGCGAAATACTCTTCAGGGGTAAGGAAATCAATCAGGAAGCCTTCATCCAGGTGCGAGCCGGTGTACTGCTTCCAGTCCTCGGTAGCGCGTACGTTCTCGCCTTTGCTGAACACCTCACCTTTTGAAGGGCGGATCAGGTCCAGTATCATCCGGAAGAACGTGGTCTTACCGGCTCCGTTATTGCCTACCAACCCAATGGTTTCGCCTTTCTGCACGGTCAGAGCCGGGATGTTCACCACGGTCACGCCGTTATAGCTTTTTTGGAGGTCGCGTACTTCTATCATATCGTTTAAAGGCTATTTATCAGAAAACAAGGTTAAAACTACGCCTGGCGGAACCCGGCGGCAATGGCATATTTCTCTTTCTGGAAGCGGTTCACCACTAAACCTAGCAGCTGCCGATGGAAGATAAACCCTAATATGCCCACCACGCCCATGGCGGCAATTCCCCACCACGGATTATCCATCAGCCCGAAGGGAAGATAGATCAGAATAGGAAGCAGCAAGGCGGGTAGCATCATGATGAACTGCGAGGCCCCTACCCCCTGCCAATTGAAGGAAGCACTCTTGCTCAGGTCAATGCGTTTCTTGTTGTACGTGCTCAGATACAGCACCACAAACGTATTCACCCCAATGTTGTACAGAAAGCAAGCCGTGTTGATGAGTACGATCTTCCCGCCGATACCCGGCATGAGACCATAGAGCAAAGTAATGAGGTAAGCGGCCGCACAGGCGGGCACAAACAACCAAAATTTGGCTAAGTAGAAGGTGTAAGGGCTAAGACGTTTGGTAAGCAAGGCGTCAAAATGGGCACTTTGCCAGCCAGGCACAAACTGTCCGTAGCTCATCATCATGAACCCTGTCATGAAAATGCCCGGGAAAATGAGCATCCCGAAACCCTTCGTGTACATTTCCTGAGTATAGAAGATGAACCCGTACGCCAGAAAAAGGATAGACATCATGGTGGTGGACTTAGGACGTTTGTGACGCAGAATCAACTTCAGTTCCAAGCCGATTAAGGTGCCTAATTCGCCAAAACGCTGCAAAAACCCAATTTCAGCGGAGTCTCCTACTTTAGACTGTTTCCGGATGCGCATTTCCTCTGGATAGGTGTGCGCCACCAGGAATTTGTAGTTCATCAGGTAAACCCCAACCAGCAAAACAAAAGGCACCAACACCCAAACAGGGTTCTGGCCCAAGGCCTGAAAGAACGTCCCAGACGCCTTCCCTAAAGAGATGAGGCCCAAGTAATCAACTGTAGCCAGAATTACCACCGCCAGCAGAAACCCAAAGGTTGCCAAGGGTTTCTCCACTAGCTGTCGTTTGAAATAAAGCGTCAGAAAGTTGTTGATCAAGGTGATCAGGAAAAGCCCCAACACCCACATCCAGGCGCCGCTTAGCCCGTACACCTCCGGCAGCACTTTAAGAGCGAACGGAATGAACAGCAGCAATGACATGTAATTGAAAAAGCTGGTGATGGATTTCCAAAGCACGAAATGCACCAACTTGCCTTTGCCCACCGGTAAGTGCAAGTAGGGCTGAATGCCCAAAACTGGCAGTTCCTGCATGAAGAACCTGAAAGCCAGATCAATCAGAAAGTAATAAAGCAACGCCCCATTGATTACCGCCACCGGATTTTTATCTGGCCATACCTGTTCAATGATTTTGTCCATGAACACACTCAGCAACACCACATACATCAGCAGGATGAACATGAAGAAGCCCAGCACCAGGTTCACGGCAAGATTCTTCTGCCAGACACTGGAACGGGTAGCTTCTTTCCATTGGTGGGAAAGTAGTAATCTGATCATAAAGGTAGGTTTGTTAGAAAGGCGACTTGCTGTGTTAGTCTACAGAATTGCTTAAATATTACAGCTTTGGGCTCTTTTTTCTAAAAGGGTCCACAATCTGGCAAGAACTGCAAAGAGATTAGATCCGCCTATCAACGTGGGGATAGAACAGAGAGGAAGCAGTAGAAATAACTTATAAAGACAAGATCACGCCACTAGGGGAACAGAAATGCCTTCCCTGAGGCTGGCGCCTCACTGCAGTTGCAAACTGCAGATCATGGTAGGTCCAAGTCGCAGACTTGAACCATGGAATGGAGAAAAGTAAACTTCAAAGTGACTATGCAACCTCAAGTTTGAAGATGCCTTTTCCAGTCTTTCGGTGGAGCGCCTTTGTTTTAGACCTGGTGCCGCAGGCAGGCCTACTGGCCAAGGCTAAAACAGAAGCGCGAGACCGGAAGACGAGGCCTCGCGGCCTTGAGCGCACCAAAGCAAAGTTGCAACAATAAAGCTCTTGAAAAACAGACAGACACAAGCTACGCCAGCAGCACCAAACTTAATATAAAAAGCAATTTTAAAAAAAGAGAACCTTACGCCGCTACCTCCACACTCTCCAACTCACAATACGCCGATTTTAAAGCTTTGAGGTGCCCGCCAAACATCTGCTTGATGTACCACTTCAAGAAGAAATAACCCAACACGGCCCCAATCACAAACCCGATGATCAGGCGCAGGTACATCTGCTCCCAGGGCAGGTGCGAGATGTTGATGCCCTTAGCCAGTTTGAGATAAGCCAGTTGTCCGGCCGCCAACCCGATAGGTGCCAGTAGCATGTTGGTCCAAAAGTAGAGCTTGGTAAGGCTAGTGAGCATTTCAATAAGGTTGCGCAGCGTAGCCCTAAGGTTCTCAGTGGTCACGTTCAGGTTTTTCACATACGACAGCCTTGCCCAGAAATAGCCCAGAAACGGCAGACACACCACCATTACCACCATGCATAGCACCTGGAACACCGAGTCTTCCCTAAAAAGAATTGCACCAGCGCCAGCCATTAAAATGGTAATTACCTGCAAGACCATCTCAAAGTAGATGTTGCGCTTGAGCTTGGTTAAGGCATTCTCGGTGCGGGCTTTGAGTAAGCCTGCTATCTGGTGCTCGGTCACCTGGTGCGCCGCCGCCGCTTGGGCCGCGTACACCTTCCAGGTATCTTTGAGGCTATCTAATTTCATCATACACCGGGGTTAACAACTTCTCTAACTTCGCTTTGATGCGGTTCAACTTCACGCCTACGTTTGATTTGGTGATCCCAATGATCTCGGCCATCTCATCGTAGCTTCGGTCTTCTAAGTACAGCATCACAATGGCCTTTTCTACCTGAGAGAGTTGGTCAATGGCGGCGTAGAGGTACTTGATTTTCAATTCATACTCGGCGGAGGTATCTGGCGCGGCCGGAATCTGCAGGTCCATGTCAGAGAGGGAGCCGTGGTGGGGGCGACGGCTTTCTTTCCGGAAACTGGAGACGGCCGTGTTCAGCGCCACCCGGTACATCCAGGTACTTACCTTGGACTCGTGCTTAAACGTAGGATACGACCTCCAGAGTTGCAGCACTATTTCCTGGAAAAGGTCTTTCCGCTCCTCGGGGTCACGGCAGTACATGCTGCACACCTTATGGATCAAGGCCTGATCCTGGGCAATGAGCTTCACAAATTCTGCGCGTAAGGCCGGATTCTCCAACGTAGTACGTAAAGGTTTAGGGTATTAGTAGCAACGGTGCCAGGTAAATTACACGCGCACCCCTAAAAACAGAAAGCCTTCTAAAAAAGAACCCCGTTCTGGGGCTGCTTTTCTGAAAACAGCCCCAGAACGGGGTACATATATAAAACGAAGCAAGCTTCACATCACGGGAAAATACCCAATGACTGGTAGCTTACGCCTATTTTCTCAATGGCGGCATAGAACCCGGCGGTGCGCAGGTCGGTGATGGCCTTAACTTGGTGCGTGACTTCGCGCATTTCCTGGTAGGCAGTGATCATGGTATCTTCCAGACCGGAGTACACCAAGTCGCGCTCATCGGCTCCGTGGATGATCAGCAGCTTTTCCTCGGGGGTCAGGCTTTTACCGGTGGTTTTCTCAATAGTGCTCACCAGGCGTTTCAGGCTGGCTTCCTCGGCGCGTTTCCCCATCCGGCCAAACCGCACGTTAGACAGGTTCTTCAGCCACTCAAAGTAAGAAACCGTTACCCCACCTGCGTTCAGGTACAAGTCTGGGAGAATGACCACCCCCTTGGCATGCAAGATGCGTTCTGCTTCCTGCGTAATAGGCCCGTTGGCCCCTTCGGCGATGATCTTGGCCTTGATGCGCTCTGCGTTTCCGCTGTGGATCTGGTTTTCCAAGGCAGCCGGCAGAAGCACATCGCAGTCATACTCCAGCATCTCAATGGAGTTCTCAATGAACGTACCCCCAGGGTGCCCCTGAAAACTGGCGTTTTGTTTCCGGTAATGGAATATGTTCTCAATATCTACGCCGTCTGGGTTGTAGATACCACCTTCGCGTTCTGCCACGCCAATAATGATGGCTCCCTCCTTTTGCAGGAACACGCCGGCATGGTAGCCCACGTTCCCGATTCCCTGTATGATGATTCTTTTGCCGGCTAATCCGCTGGTGAGACCTAGGGGTTTCAGCACGGCCGGGTCTTGCATGGCCTCCCGCAGCCCGAAGAAGATTCCCAGTCCGGTGGCTTCGTTCCGGCCCCGGATACCGCCTTGGCCCACCGGTTTCCCGGTAACGCTGCCCAAGGCGTTAGTTTCGCCAAACTTGAACGCGTGGTACGTATCGGCAATCCAGGCCATCTCGCGGCCACTGGTTCCGTAATCTGGGGCAGGCACGTCAACGGCCGGCCCTATGAGGTTTTTCTTGATAAGTTCTGAGGCAAACCGGCGCGTTACCCGCTCCAAAGTCTCTACCGATGACGTTCTGGGGTTGATCTTCACGCCGCCCTTGGCTCCGCCAAAGGGTACGTCTACCACGGCACACTTGAAGGTCATGAGGGTAGCCAAGGCCACTACCTCGTCTTCATCCACGTGCATGCTGTACCGGATACCGCCTTTGGTGGGTAATTTATGCTGGCTGTGCTGTGCCCTGATTCCCTCAAATACCTGTATCTGGCCATCTACCTCTACCGGGAAACTTACTTTATAGACACTGTTACAGACCTTGATCTGCGCCAGAATGCCAGGGTGGAGTTTAGAGTGTTGGGCTGCCTGGTCAAAGTAATAATGGACACTGTCCAGAAATTCTCTGCCGGGTGAAATGGGTTGGCTCATAGTTTCTGCAATTGGTGGTTTTGGTAAAACGTACTAACCCAAGTTCTCGTTGCTTCCCCCCTAAAATGTTCTCCGTGGAACATTTATAACCCTGTGTTTTTCACCTTCTTTCCTGAATACAGGCTAATAACCTGTTTTTGCCTACCTACCCGCGCCTTGATATTGGTTTCTGCAGAATAATCCGGAAATTACAGGTCAGATTACACAAACAAAGCAAGAACCTCCTTTATGTTTCATTCTATTTCTTCGTTTTCCCGCGCAGGTGCCGCTGCATTGGGCTTACTTTTTCTTCCCAATCTTACCTCGGCACAAAACATTGTCAAGATAGATCCGGTGATAAAAGGCATGACCGAGCAGGTCTCGGCGCAGGAACTGGAGCGTCTGGTCCGTGGTCTGGTTAGCTTTGAAACCCGTCACTCGCTTAGTACCGTCAAAGACAAGAAAAAAGGCATTGGCGCCGCCCGCAACTGGGCCGAAGCCGAACTGCAAAAAGCCGCTGCCACTTCTGGCGGGCGCATGACCGTCACCCAAGACAAGTACCTGGTGAAGGCGGACGGCCGCCGCATCAAAGAAGACGTGGAGATGGCTAACGTGATGGCCACCTTGAAAGGCACCGACCCCAACGATGACCGCGTGTTCATTGTGAGCGGCCACATAGACACCCGCAACACCGATGTGATGGATGCCAAAGGTAAGGCCCCAGGAGCCAATGATGACGGGTCTGGTACCGCCGCCGTGATAGAACTGGCCCGCGTCATGGCCAAACAGCAGTTCCCCGCTACCATCATCTTTGTGTGCGTGCAGGGCGAAGAGCAGGGCCTTTACGGAGCCAAACACCTGGCCGAGCGCGCCAAGAATGAGAACTGGAACCTGGTAGCTATGCTCAACAATGACATGATCGGGAACTCCTTCTCAGACGAGACCAACCTGAAAGACAACACCCGCGTGCGGATTTTCTCTGAAGGCGTACCCGCGTTTGAGACCCCTGAGATGACGACCCTGCGCAAAAGCATTGGTGGTGAGAATGACAGCCGAAGCCGTCAGTTGGCCCGCTACATGAAAGAGATGACCTCCCGCTACGTGCCCCAATTGGAAGTAGTCCTGAATTACCGCACCGACCGTTTCCTGCGCGGCGGCGACCATACTCCGTTCAGCCAGGCAGGTTTCACGGCCATCAGGGTGTGTGAGATGAACGAGAACTACCGCTACCAGCACCAGGATGTGCGCACTGAGAACGGCATCAATTACGGTGACTTCCCGGAGCACGTGGATTTTGAGTACGTGCGCAAGAACACCGCCATGAACCTGGCCACCCTGGCGAACCTGGCGTTGGCTCCGGCCTCTCCAGAAGAAGTTGGCGTGGTAACCAGTAACCTCACAAACCAAACCGAACTGCGTTGGAAAGCCCCTACCAAAGGCGAAAGACCTACGGGGTACTACATCTTGATGCGCGAGACCTCATCGCCTATGTGGGAAAAGAAAATTTACGTAGACGGCACTACCACTACCCTGCCGTACTCTAAAGACAACTACTTCTTCGCCGTACAGGCGGTAGACGCAGAGGGGCACGAAAGTTTGCCCGTGATGCCTAAGCCCATCAGGTAACAGCGTTTAAAGACGCATTTTATGAAATCATGCGTAAAACAGGCCCGGTGGTACCAACTGCCGGGCCTGTTTTATACCGCAAAAATTCCGTACTTAAACATTCAACAAGGCTGCCTAAAAGCTACGTACAGAGAAAACCTGAATTCCCCTTCATGTAAGACTACGCATGCTTTCCACCACCGCTTCAACCTTAAAACCCTCCCTCCTGACATGGCTCCGGCAACCGGTAGACAATGCGCCTTTGGTGGTGTTCCGGTGGTTTTTTGGCCTGCTGTTGTTTTTGGAGACGGCTGGTGCCATTGCCACGGGCTGGGTGAAAAGCAATCTAATAGACCCCACGGTTCACTTTCCGTTCATCGGGTTTGAGTGGCTGAAACCGCTTCCGGGCAACGGTATGTATTACTACTACGGGGTCATGGCTGTTTTGGGGCTGCTGGTCATGGTGGGATTTCTTTACCGGGCCAGCATGGCGGCGTTCACCTTGCTGTGGTGGGCCGCTTACCTCATGCAGAAAGCCAGCTACAACAACCATTACTACCTGTTGTTGGTACTCTGTTTTTTGATGTTGCTGGTACCTGCCCACGCCTATGCCTCGCTTGATGCCAAACGGAACCCTGGTCTGCGCTCCCTTTCCTGCCCTCGCTGGTGCCTGCTTCTCTTTGTGGTGCAGATGGCGATTGTGTACACCTATGCTTCCCTGGCCAAGATGAATGCAGATTGGCTGGCGGGCATTCCAGTGAAAGTGTGGTTCGGGAATAAAGCCCATTTCTGGCTTATAGGCGGGCTGTTGCAGCAAGCATGGTTTCAGAAAGTGGTGGTGTACGGCGGAATTTTCTTTGACCTTCTCATAGTGCCGCTGCTGCTGTGGCGCCGTACCCGATTCTTGGCTTTTCTGATGGCCATCTTCTTCCATGGGTTCAACTCGGCGGTGTTTCACATTGGCATTTTCCCGTATCTGGCCTTGGCGCTATGCCTCTTCTTCTTTCCGCCAGACACCATCAGACGCCTGTTCCTGCGCCGGAAGCCCGTTTTTGAATCAGCCCCGCCCCCCTCTCCGTCATTGAGCATACAGGAACGCAGCCTCTTTCTGCTCTTAGCCTTGCATTTTGTGGTGCAGATAGCCTTACCCGTGCGCCAGTGGTGGTTTCCGGGCAACACCAACTGGACCGAGGAAGGCCACCGGATGTCCTGGCACATGATGCTGCGTACCAAGACCGGGTCCTCCCAGTTCAAGGTGGTGGCAGACAACAATACCTTTTGGGAGTATCCTGAGACGCACCTCACCGCCAAACAAGCTAGAATGGTAGCTACCCGCCCTGACCTTATTTGGCAGTACAGCCAATTCTTGGCCCGTAAATACCAACAGCAGGGATATACCCAAGTGAAAGTGTTTGCACATACCAACGTGAGCCTTAACAAACGACCGCATCAGCTCCTGGTAGATTCTACCGTTAACCTGGCAGCAGTTCCGTGGCAATCCCATACCTCATCTCCCTGGATTGTGCCGCTGCAAGAGAAAAAATGATACTCTTGCCAGTAGCGCGTAGGGCAACTAAAATCCCAACTGGTTCTCCCAAACCTATATTTTAATAGGTAAAGGCTATTTTTTGGGTTGCTCTCGTATATAGAAAAGACTAACCTGCTTCTTTCTGGGTAATAAAACTAACCTTTTCTTTCAAGTACCAGTAAGTGCACCTAATTGGCTTTATCAATGGCTTTTAAGGTGCGTTACAGGCACTTCTTCGTTGACCAGGATCTTCCCTCATTTCTGCAGAAGAAAACAAAGCAACTACTACAGGCCTTTTACCTACTCTATCTTCTAGTGATTATCATATGTTTAGACTCTTACGTCATTTAAGGGTATTAGCGCTGCTGCTGGCACTTGTTTCAGGAAACGCCTCGGGGCAAAAAGTTGGATTGGTGTTGAGTGGCGGTGGAGCCAAAGGATTGGCGCACGTGGGCGTTCTGAAAGTACTGGAGCAGAACAAAATCCCGATAGACTATATTGTGGGCACCAGCATGGGCTCTGTGGTGGGTGCGCTGTACGCCGCCGGCTACTCGCCCCAGGACATTGAAGACCTGGTGTTGTCGCCTAAATTCCAGTACTGGGTATCTGGTCGGCCGCTGGAAGAGCACGCCTTCAACTATTTCAGCTTAGACCCCTCGCCGGCGGCGTTGCGCTTGCCCATCTCTCTGCAGAAAAGCATCAAAGTACAGACCACCAGCGGACTGGTGAGCGACGTGAACCTGAACTACGCGTTGGCCTCTACCTTAGCGGCGGGCGGAGCCATCTCTAAGTATGACTTCAACCGGTTGTTTGTGCCTTATCGCAGCCTTACCGCCGAGATCTTCACGCGGCAGCAGATCGTGCAGCGAGGCGGGTCTCTGGCCGATGCCGTGCGTAACTCCATGGCGGTACCGTTGGCGTTCAGGCCCATCCGGCAGGCCGACGGGCGCTATCTCTTTGACGGAGGCTTGTTCAACAACTTCCCCACCGATGTGATGCGCACTGAATTCAAGCCCGATGTCATCATTGGTGTGAACGTGGGCGATGTCTCCTTCAAGAAATACCCGCATGAAAAGGACGATGAACTGTTGAGCTCTTCCCTCGTTTTCTTGGGATTTGACGTAGCCGATACCTTGGCGGTTGGCCCTAACGGCATCCTTATCCAGCCTGATCTGGAAGGATACGGTACTACTGCCTTTGACCGTGTAAAAGATTTGATTGACATTGGGGTGAAAGCCGCCGAAGAGAAGTTACCGCTCATGAAACAGCGCATCAAGCGCGAGGTAGACTCGGTGAGTTTGCAGCAAAGACGGCAGGCATTCCAGAAGCAGGCACCACCGCCCCGTTTCACGAGCGTCAAGATCCAAGGGTTGAAAGAAAACCAACACAATTACGTGCGCAACTTCTTCCGCAGAAACGAGGACAACAAATACGAGATAGGCGAAATTGAGGAAGGCTATTACCGCCTGGCAGCCAATGATTTCTTCAAAGGGATTTATCCTCGCATCCGGTTTGATAGCCTGGCCGGCGGTTATGAATTAAGCATTGACGCGCAGCAGAGCAACAACGCCACCGCCGAGGTGGGGGCCGTTTTCAGTACCCGGCCGGTAGACAACCTGTACCTGGGCCTGGAGTACCGCTACCTGAACCGGTTGCTGTACACGGTAGGCGCCAACGCGAACATAGGACGGTTCTATGCCGCCGGGCAGTTCGGTTTTAGGGTGAATATACCGGCCAAACTGCCGTTCTATGTGGAACCTTCGGTGATGTATAGTTCTCTCAACTACCGCGACGTAAACGATTTCCTGAACCGAGATGCGGCCAGTACCCAGGTGCGTCAGCGTGATTTCAAGCTGGGCGTGCAAGCTGGCTTCAGCCATAATTTCAGGAGCCGGGTAGTAGCAGATGTCTCCTATTTCTCCAATGAAGACGAGTACGCCAACGTCAGGTCCGTTTCCTCTGAGGATGTGCTGGACGAGACCGATTTCAACGGCTACACGGCCGCGATTCGGTTTGAGCGCAACTCCCTGAACCGGAAAATGTACTCAACACGCGGCCGCCGGGCGGTGATGGGCATCCGAGGCGTGACGGGTGAAGAAGCGTACAAACCTGGCACTACCTCCCTGAACCCAGACAGACGCACGGCAGACCATCAATGGCTCCAGATCTCTGGTACGCTGGAAGAATATTTCCCTTTCAACAAGGATAGAAGTACCTGGGGCTATTTTCTGGAAGGGGTAGTCAGCACGCAGGGCACCTTCTCCAATTACCGGTCATCGCTCACCAGTTCTCCGGTTTTTGCGCCGTTGCCAGACTCTCGCACGCTGTTCCTGGATAAGTACCGCGCTCCCCGGTTCGGAGCGGCAGGCTTAAGGTACTCTACCACCTTCCTGACCAAGTTTGAGTGGCGCACCGAAACCTATGTGCACGTGATTCATGGGATGCTGGAAGAAGGCCCCATGCAGGAAGCCATCAGATCCAAAGGTTTTGAGCGCCCAAGACTGACGGCCAGTACCGGGGTTATTTTACATCTGCCCATCGGGCCGGCGGCCCTGCACTTCATCCATTATGACAATGATGAGCACCGCTGGGGCGTATTTGGCCACGTTGGTTTCCTGTTGTACCGGCCGCGCACATTGCAATAACATTCCCTAAAACCAGCAAACTTCTAAAAGCAAAAGCGTTTCTGACCGATTTTGATGAGAATCGGTCAGAAACGCTTTTGCTTTTAGAACCAATTACAGAGAAAGAGAGGAATAGTATTGATAGACGGTTTTTAGGAAAGGCTGTTCTTTTCCGTCTTCCATTTTGTAATGGAGGGTGCTTACTTGCTTCCCGTCTGGGTTGAAAGTATTCACCTCCTTTAGAATCACCTTGTTGCCCCTGCTTATCGTTTTCTCAGTGACCTGCTTGTTTTCATTGTAGGCAATGTCAATAAACTCAGGTTGCGGATCGGGTGCTATCTGCAACTCCAGTCTGCTAGGCAGTAATTGCTTGTTATACTCCACTTTCACTTTCTTCAACGGGGTACCTCCTTTGCCTAACAGCTTTCTGGCCCTTAGTTGGCCTGTTACGTGCATATACCGCCATTGAGGTCCTACTTCGTTCAGCAGGTGGTCAAGGTCATATTGATGGACATACTGCTCATAGATCTGCTCATCTTTGGAGGAAGCAGAGGTCACTTCTCGGGCAATTTTATGGTGGTCTATCCCTACGGTGGCTAGCAGGGTTTCCTTTTCCTGCTCCAGAAGGTACACCTGCTTTTTCTGGGGATACTGGGGCAGGTAGCCCAGGTTCTTTTTGAACTTGATTCCAACGCCGGCCAACTCGTGGGTAGTCACTGAGGTGTACTCGTCTTCTAACTCTCTTCCGGCAATAATTTCAGAGACTAGCTCGGTGAGTAGGCCTTCTTTTTGGAGGCGGGTGCTTTGGTTTTTATTCAGCAAAAGGACTGCATCCATGCCCTGCTGCTTGGCTTTTGCCTTCACGGCGTCTACCAGCGAGCTATAGGCCACCGCTCCTTCTGCCTTGTGCTCTAAAATCACCACTTTCACATAGGTGCTGTCTGCCGGATACTCACCCGGAAAGTACACTCCTACTTCTTTGTTTTGGTCTTGGTAAGGCGTGGGGATGGAAGATAACCGGTTCTCGGATTGGGAGGGCAAATACTTCTTCATACAACCTGTACTAACCACTGCGCTGGCTAAGAACAGGACAGAAAGAACATTTTTCATGGGGGAATGTTGGGTTTGGGTAAAAGGTCTCTCTACAAATAAAAGTTAAATTTCATGAATAGTAAAGCCCTCAAACCCCAGGAGCCAGGCTGCTAAGAGGCACCTCTATAGCAGTCTGGCTCCTGGGGTAACATCTGGGTTCTTTTAAGAAAACAGACTCAAAATCATTGCAAAAGGAATTCTGTTTGGAGGCTGCTTTAGAGAAAACAGCTCCAAACAGAAAGGTGTTTGTTAGTTAAGGGATAGTAAGGAGTAGTACTCGTACACGGTTTTCAGGAAGGGAATGGCCTCGTTGTTCCGGATACGTTCATGGAGGGTGTTCACCAGTTTACCCGAGGCATCATACGTATTGGTTTCTTTCAGGTGCAGCTCTTTGCCCCGGTACACCTTCTTCTCGGTCACCTGTTTCTGGGCATTGTAAGAGACTTGGATCACTTCGGGCCCAGGAAAGCTGGGGCTTCGTATTTCCAGGGTTTGGGGCAATTGGTCCTGGTTGTAGCTTATTTTGATTGTTTTTAAGGTACCGCTTCCGTTTCCGCTCAGCAGCTTTCTTTTCTTAACCTGTCCTGCCACGGCGGTGAAATACCAGTTGGGGCTTTCCTCCCTGAGTAGATGGGGCAGGTCATACCGATGCACATACTGCTGGTACAGGTTCTGGTCTTTTTGGTCTGACGCAGAGACACTCTTGTCCAAGCCCTGATGGTCTACGGAGATAGTTGCCAGAAGCGTTTCCTGCCCGTTTTCTAAAGAGTAAAGGCGTTTGTGTTGCACATACTGGGACAGGTACTGTAAGTTCTTTTTGTACTTGATGCCAACCCCACTTAACTCGTGGGTGGTCACGGAATAGTAGTTGTCTTTGATTTCCTCCCCGGAGGTGATCTCTACCAACGTCTCCAGCAAGCCTTGGTCACTTTTCAGTTTTGTGCTTTGGTTTTTGCCTAGAAGCAAGAGCGCATCCATGCCCTGCAGTTGAGCCTTCTGCCTGAGTTGCTCCACCAGTTGGGCGTACGCTACCTCCCCTTCTACTTTCTGCTCTACCACCGCAATCTTCACATAAGCCGTATCCCGGGGCTGCTCCCCGGGGAAGAATACCTCCACTGCTTGCCCCGTTACGGGCGTGGGAAGAAAAGATAACCGGTCATCGGGTACCAGCGCCTGGTAACCGCTCATACAACCCGTACTTAGCAACGCAACCGCAAACAGCAACGAAAAAGAATAGAAGGCCTTCATACTAGAATTTAGAACCGCATTTTTCCTTTTGACAGAAAAACCACCGGTTACCCCTATCAAGCCTCTAGTTTCACAAGAACTGAAAAACAAAACGCCCCGACTACCTTGCGTTCTTTCAAGGTGCCGGGGCGTTAACTAATTAACAGAATTCTCTGGGTGCTCTCGTTTACCTACTCACCAGTGGTGAAGGGAAATACTGACTTTATTTCGCGTCTCTCTACAAACATCAGATCCAAAAACCTGAAGAAACAAAGTCTGATTTCCCTTTCACTATGGCTTCATAGCTGGTCACAACCTCAAATCTGCTAAAGGGGGTTTTACTTCTTATTTATTAAAAGCAGGCTGAAAACAGGGTGCGCTTTCCAATACAAACTTTGATTATCCGCGTTTTCTTACGGAGCCGCTACCGCTTACCCGGCTGTCTACGCTGGGTGAACCTTCGTACAATACCTTGCCGCTTCCGCTGATGCTGGTCTTAAGCGAGGAGGTAGCGTTTACCTCACAGGAACCCGACCCACTGATGCTCACGGTAGCGTCGCTGGTTTTGAATTCATATCCTTTCATGGAGCCCGAGCCGCTCACTGAGATAGTACTTTGCTGGCCCTGGCCTCTCAGCTCAATGCTGCCAGACCCCGAGATGCGGCTAGACACGTTGTCTACGTTGGCGTTTAACTCAATCCCGCCTGATCCGCTTACCGCCAGATCCAGAGAATTGCTTTTGAAAGTGCCTTCTCCTTTTATTTTACCAGAGCCACTTACTGCCAGCTCGTCTACGGTAGGCACGGTGATGTAAATGGTCACTTTTCCTCTCCCGTTGTTCCAGTTCATTTCCTTGTCGCGGTCTCTCCTTTTGATGGACAGGCGGCCATTTTCCACCTCAGTCACCAATTGCTCCAGTTGGTCGGCATCGCCTTCTACTTTCACGCTGTGGGTGTTGCCCTGGTGCAAGATCACATCGGCCGGATACGCCAACCCTATTTTCTTGAAAGGACCCACGTTCCGGGTCTGTTCGTCTTTAAGTCGGGCAATTTCAGTATTCCGGAACGAGGACAGGGAAACAAAGATGGCCAAGACAGCCAGTAACGGTAAGATGGTCAGTTTTTTCATGGGAGTTGGTTGGGTTACGTTTCATCCTAAAGATGGAAAGACAGACCAAAGGGTTGCTTGCCCCTATAAAACTATTTTAAGGTACCTCCATTCTTTTCGTTTTAAGCCGCTTTCACTAAAAACAAACCCAAAAGAGACCTGCTTCTATTGGTCTACAACTTTCTCTGGTTTATAGAGGAATACAGCGGTTTGGTCTTCTTAACAGAAGATTAATACAGTTCCAGGTAGGGGTAGAAGGTGCTTCTGCGGTCAAGGAGGGAATACAAGTTTAAAAAGTGTCATGCAATCTCTTCCTTACAACTCCGGCAGAAGGTTACTCCTGCTTTTCTTCTGCACCTTTCTCTTGGCTCTCCCCTTTACTAGTAACGCCCAACAGAAACTCACGCTTAGCGGCTACGTGAAAGACCAGTCCTCCGGCGAGGGCCTCATTGGGGCCACCGTGAGCGTGCGCGAACTCTCTGGCGTGGGCGCGGCCACCAATGAGTACGGCTTCTTCTCCCTCACCCTGCCACAAGGCACCTACACCGTAGTGGTAAGTTACCTGGGTTTTGCCACGCACACCCAAACCGTGGCGCTCTCCGGTGCGCAGAAACTCAACATCGAGCTCAAAAACGACCAGACTACTCTGCAAGAAGTTGTGGTGACCAGCACCGATGTAAAAGACGAGAACGTGCGCAGCATGGAGATGAGCACCATGAAGATGCAGGTAGCCGAACTCAAGAAGATGCCGGCGCTCATGGGCGAAGTGGATGTGATCAAGGCCATCCAGATGACGCCGGGTGTGCAGACGGCCGGCGAAGGCACCAGCGGCTTCTACGTGCGTGGCGGCGGCGTGGACCAGAACCTGATTCTGCTGGACGAGGCCCCCGTGTACAACGCCTCCCACCTCATGGGTTTCTTCTCGGTCTTCAACGCCGATGCCATCAAAGACGTGCAGCTCTACAAAGGCGGCATCCCGGCGGAGCATGGCGGACGTCTTTCCTCCTTACTCGATATCAGAATGAAGGAGGGAAACAGCAAGCGCTTCGCGGCGTCAGGCGGGATAGGAACCCTGAGCAGCCGGTTGACCGTGGAGGCGCCTATCGTGAAAGACAAGGGTTCTTTCATCCTCTCGGGCCGCAGAACCTACGCCGATGTATTCTTCAAACTCAGTTCAGACGAAGGCATCAAAGACAACCAGCTCTACTTCTATGACCTCAACCTGAAAGCCAACTACATTCTGGGTCCGAAGGATAGGCTGTTCGTTAGCGGGTACTTTGGGCGCGATGTGGCGGGCAACAACTCCGGCGCGTTTGACTGGGGCAACGCTACAGCCACCCTGCGCTGGAACCACCTCTTCAATGACAAGCTGTTCACCAACACCACGCTCATCTTCTCAGACTTTGACTACTCGCTGGGCTCTAAGGAGAAATCTTCTGAGTTCACCTGGACCTCGCATATCATTGACTACAGCCTCAAAAACGACTACACCTATTACCTGAATCCGCAGCACCAGTTCAAGTTTGGGTGGGTAGGCACGTTCCACCGTTTCCAGCCGGGTGTAGTAAAACCAGGCCCCGAGTCTTACTTCAACGAGATCAGGCTGGATGGTTCAAACGCTATTGAAGCCGCCGCGTACCTGAGCCACCAGTATGAGATTACGCCGCGCCTTTCTATGGAGTACGGCCTGCGCTTCTCGTATTTTGCGAACGTGGGTAAAGGCACCATCTATGAATACGCCGAGGACGGTTTCACCAAAATCGGGCGCAAAGACTACGGTTCTCTGGAGGTCATCAAAGACTACATGGGCTTGGAGCCGCGCTTCTCGGCTAAGTACCAGGTAGACGAGAAAAGCTCTATAAAGACCTCCTACAACCGCATGCGCCAGTACCTGCACCTGCTGTCTAACTCCACTGCCTCGTTGCCTTTTGACGTGTGGGTGCCCAGCAACCACTACACCAAACCGCAGATCGCGGATCAAGTGGCCGCCGGGTACTTCCGCAACTTCCAGGACAACATGTTTGAGGCCTCGGTAGAAGTCTATTACAAGTGGATGCAGAACCAGATTGACTACAAAGACAACTCTGATGTGTTCCTGAACAACCGCATTGACACGGTGCTGCTGCGCGGCTCCGGCACGTCTTACGGCGCGGAGTTTATGCTGCGCAAACAGAAAGGCGATTTCACCGGCTGGATTGGCTACACCTGGTCTAAAACTGATCGCACGGTGACCGGCATCAACGAAGGCAAAGCCTACCCGGTACGCTATGATCGTCGTCACTCGGTGAACGTAGTCACTACTTACCAATTGAACCAGCGTTGGAGTTTCGGAGCCAACTGGACGTACGCCACCGGTGGGGCCACCACTATGCCGGTAGGTAGGTTTGAGTACGAAGGGCACTCCTATCCTATCTACTCTTCGCGCAACGGCTTTCGGTTGCCCGCTTACCACCGCCTGGACCTGGCCGTGACCTATGACCGCCCTAGAAGCCTTACCGGCAAAAAGCATGACAGCAGCTGGAGCCTCTCACTCTACAATGCTTACAACCGCAAAAATGCCTTTTCTATCGCCTTCCGGGAGAACGAAGACGATGCCAGCAGGACGGAGGCCGTGAAAACCTACATGTTTGGGATCATCCCGGCTATTACTTACAACTTCAATTTCTAAGTGAATTACCCAGAATAGATCATGAAAAAATATTTGTTTTCCCTGTTTTCCTCTCTGCTTTTGTTCAGCAGCTGCGAGGAAGTCATTGACTATGATTTACCCGAAGACGCCGCCAAAGTGGTCATAGAAGGCTTAGTAACCGATCAGCCGGGTCCTTACACCGTGCGCATCTCTACCTCAAAAGGCTACCTGAACCAAGGTCCGGCCGCCGGGCTAGAAAACGCCGTGGTGCGTATCAAAGACAGCGAGGGCTTTGAGGAAATCCTGCAAGCCAAAGGCAACGGCCTGTACCAAACCAGTCAACTGCAAGGCAAACGCGGCAACACGTACTACCTCAACGTGCAACTGAACGGACAGGAATACACCGCCAGCAGCTTCCTGAAACCCGTGAGCACCCTTGATTCTCTCACCTACCATTTCAAAGAAGGCAACGCTCAGGTAGAAGAGGGCTACTACGGCACCATCTTTTTCCGGGAACCGGCCGGCAAAGGCGATCTTTATAAATTCAACATCTACGTGAACGGCGAGCGCGACAAAGAAATAGTAGCCATCAACGATGATCTATACGACGGCAACTACGGCGACCCCGAGATTGGTATTGAACTGCAGGAAGGTGACGTGATGAAAGTGGAAATGCTCTCGCTGGACCGACCCGGGTACGAGTTCTTCCGGGTGCTGTCGCGCATGCAGTATTACACCGGCGGTCCGTTTGATGCCCCACCGGCCAATGCCCCAAGCAACATCAGCAACGGTGCCATTGGGTACTTCGGGGCATCGGCGGTTTCCAGCATTGAACGCAAGGTAGAGGCAGATAATATCCGGTAAGCATCAGGCTACTGGTCTGTTTCAGGGCTGGTTTCTGAATGTCAGGCTGAAAACACCTCCTGTTACCGGCTATAAAACAAAAAGGTCTGTTCCCTACTAGGGACAGACCTTTTTGCATTCACACGTGCCGTTTCTATAAGGTAGAGGCACTGGGCTGGAAGGCTCCGCTCAATTGGTGCCATACCCCATTCATATATAACTGATCTGATTTAAGAAGACGTACGCCGCTTACCAGAAGGGATCCTTTCTTGCGGCAGATGCGCAGGTTGTTTCCGTTCAACGACTTGAGATCGGCCCCATCCCGAAGATCATTGGTGGTGAGATTCCCTTTCACGATATGCTGTTCCAGAAAAGCCCGCAGCTGCTCTGGTGAATCGTTTTTGTGCTGTGCTAGTGCCTGGGCTGAGGGTGCAAAGAAGGTATGCTCTTCGCCATTGGACAACACAGGCATCAGGCCTGCTTTAGTGACCATGTCTAACAGCACCTGGTCTTGTTGGGCTATGCCTTCTCCCAAACTTACCTGGGCTACTTTAGAGGCAGAAGCCATCTGGGCCATTAATGACTGAGCGGTGCTGTTTGCCTGCAAACCCAGGCAAAGGCAGACTACCAGAAAAATCTTTGTAAGGTTCAACATGCTTCTACCCTCCTTCCCCTAAAATCACTGTATTACAATAGTATACGTGAATCAGAAAGAAAAGTCTACGTCCTGTTGCAGGGGAAAGTACAAAATGTACTTAGCCTATGATGGCCTGTATGAAATATTGCACTTGACCTGGCACCAGGATTACGCTCATAACAAACCCGAAAGCTGCCCCATAGAAGTGCGCGCTGTGGTTGATGCCGTCATTGCCCCTTTTGCTCAGGTAATAGGAGTAGAACAGATAAAGCGCCCCAAAGATGTATCCTTTGATAGGAATAGGAATCGGGAAGATGATCATCTCCGTTAACGGATTGAAGTAGATGCTCGCAAAGATCACGGCCGCCACGCCGCCCGAAGCGCCTAGAGAATAGTACCGGCTGTCATTCTTATGCTTGAAGTACGTAGGCAAGTCTGACACGATGATGGCCACCAGGTAGAGCAACACATAGAAAGCCGCACCGGTAGTAAAGCCAAAAGCCCCAATGAATTGTCTTTCCACCTCGCCCCCAAAAAAGTACAGCGAAAACATATTGAAGAAAAGGTGCATGAAATCGGCGTGCAGAAAGCCCGAGGTCAATAGGCGCCACCACTCATTGTTGCGGGCTACAGATTGGGGGTGATGCACCCAGTTCTCCATCAGGTTCTGGTTTTGCCAGGCAAACAAAGAAGCAAGGACGGTGATGGCAATGATGATGAAGGTTATACTGATGGGCATAGGGAGTTCAAGATAATAAGTGCTTCAGAGAAAGCTATAAGGTAGCAAAACCTGGTTTATATTCTCAGTGTGGTAAAGCCGAATAAAGCTCTGCCGATTTTTGGGGCAAGATACCGGCGGTGCATAACCGCTATGGCGCAGGAAAGCTGAAGAACAAAACTGTTTCAGGCCTTCTTTTTGTAAAACATGTTGCAAACGGTAGCCTTCTTTCTTGCTATAAAGTAAAGGCTTGCACGCAGTTCTAACGCACACTTTTGCTTCCGTTTGCGCAGGTATCCTAGTTATCGCGCTCAATCAACTGAATGGCCAACTGCCGTAGCAACTCTTTCTTGCTGTTCAGGGCGTTGACTTCGTTTAGATGGTGTAGCGCTTTCTGGAAGTAATGGTTGATTTGGTTATGGGTAGTGCCCTGGATATCCAGTTCGTCATAGATGGCTTTTACCGCCTCCACTTTCTGTTTTTCCTGTCCGTTGGTGGCGGGGCCTTCCCATTTCTTCAGCTCTTTGCGCTGGGTGGCCGAGCAGCGTTCCAGTGCTTTCAGGAGCAGATACGTTTTCTTGTCCGAGACAATGTCGCCGCCTACTCGTTTCCCAAATTTAGCCTGGTCACCGTACACATCCAGAAGGTCATCCCTAAGCTGGAAGGCAATGCCCATGTTAATCCCGAACTCTTTGAGGTGTTTGGCATCTTCTGAGGCCGCGTTGTTCAGCAGCGCGCCCAGTTCCAGACTAAAGCCCAGCAGAACGGCTGTCTTCAACCGGATCATGTTCAGGTACTCCTGGATTTGCACGTCTTGCCGGGTCTCAAAGTTCATGTCCAGTTGCTGGCCCTCGCAGACTTCGGCGGCGCAGGTACTGAATAGCTTCAAGGCGGTGGGTAGTTTTTGGGGCTCAATTCCTAAAAAGCACTCATAAGCCCGTACCAGCATCACGTCTCCGCTTAAAATAGCGGTGCTGGTGTTCCACTTCTCGTGCACGGTGGCCTGGCCTCGGCGGAGCGGGGCGTTGTCCATGATGTCATCATGCATGAGCGTGAAGTTGTGGAATACCTCTACCCCAATGGCGGGCATGATGGCTTTCTCCACATCGTCATGAAAGAGGTAGGCGCCTAATACCGTCAACAGCGGACGTACCCTTTTCCCTCCCAGTTCCATCATGTACCGGATGGGCATGTACAGCTCATCCGGTGTCTGCCCGTATTGCAGCGTGGACAGCTTCTGGTTTATGCGTTCCGAGAATTGTGAGATATCCACAGGAGTTTTTTTTAAGCTACTAGGCAAAAGACCTTAAATTAGATGAAAATGCGGTTTCCTTACTTACCGTCAAAGCTACAGTAAAATAAAGAAACCGCATTTTAGTTTTTATAGGTAAGTTAAAAAAGCGTTTCTGGTCCCTTTTTGTGAATGGAGGCCAAAAACGCTTTTCAGAAGAAATTTACTTTTTCACGGTATCAATCAAAATCAAGTCAATGGTACGCTCCAGTACATTGGCAGCCTTCACTTCCACCATCACCTCATCGCCAAACGAGATAATGCGTTTGTTGTTCTGACCAATGATACGGTAGTTGGCCGCATCCAGTTCGTAGAAATCGTCTTGCAAGTCTGCCAGGCGTACCATGCCCTCGCATTTGTTCTCCTCAATTTCTACGTACATGCCCCAATCTGTTAACCCGGAGACAATGCCTTTGAACTGTTGCCCAATAAAGCCACTGATATACTCTACCTGCTTGAACTTGATGGAGGCCCGTTCCGCATCGGCGGCGCGTTTCTCCATGTCTGAGGAGTGAAGGCTACGCTCTTCAAACTCCTCCTTCTCGGCGGTAAAGTCTTTCTGGCTATACTGGTGAATTAACCGGTGCGCCATCATATCTGGGTACCTTCTAATGGGCGAGGTAAAGTGCGAGTAGTGCGCGAACGCCAGACCAAAGTGTCCTTCCTCCTCGGTGCTGTACTTGGCTTTGGCCATAGTTCTGATAGCCAAACTCTGCAATACACTTTGCTCGGGCTTGCCCAAGGTCTGGTCTGCCAGTTTGTTCAGCTCTTTGGAGATGTCGCGCCCTTCCTCTAAGTCTACCTTGTAGCCAAACCTACGCGCAAACATAGAGAAGTTCATGAGTTTCTCTGGGTCTGGGGCACCGTGGGTACGGTACACCATAGGCAGTTTGTTTTTGCCTCTGCGTTGCTTGTACACGTGCTCGGCTACGTACTTGTTGGCCAACAGCATGAACTCTTCAATGAGTTTGTGCGCGTCTTTCCGCTCTTTCACGTACAGGTGCAGCGGTTTGCCGTTCTCGTCCAGCTTGAATTTTACTTCAATGGTCTCAAAGTTCACTGCCCCGTTTTTGAAGCGGATGTCTTTAAACTTCTTGGCCAATTCGTTCAGCTTTAAGATTTCCTGCGCAAAGTCACCCTCACCGGCCTCAATTACCTCCTGGGCTTCTTCGTAGGCAAACCTACGATCTGAGTGGATGATGGTGCGGCCAATCCAGTAATCATGGATCTTGGCGTTGTCATCAATCTCAAACACCACCGAGAACGTGAGTTTGTCTTCGTGCGGCCGCAAAGAGCACAGTCCATTGGACAAGCGTTCTGGTAACATGGGGATGGTACGGTCTACCAAATACACCGAAGTGGCCCGGCGGTAGGCTTCTTTCTCCAGTTTGCTTTCTGGCTGCACGTAGTGGGTCACATCGGCGATGTGCACGCCTATCTCCCAATTGCCGTTCTCCAGTTGGCGTACGCTGAGCGCATCGTCAAAGTCTTTGGCATCGGCAGGGTCAATGGTGAACGTTGTAATGTCTCTGAAGTCGCGGCGTTTGGCAATTTCTTCCTGGGTGATTTCCTCTGGAATGGCATTGGCCTCCTTCTCCACTGATTCTGGGAATTCGAACGGTAACCCAAACTCGGCCATGATGGCGTGGATCTCGGCGTTGTGCTCACCGGCTGGCCCAAAGACACGGGTGATTTCGCCTGTAGGGCTTTTCTGCGGATCTTCTGGCCACTCGGTGATTTTCACCAACACCTTGTCGCCGTGGTTGGCATCGGCTAAGCCGCGCTCGCCCACAAATACGTCAAAGTACATGCGTTTCATGTCAGGCACTACAAAGCCGTAGCCCTTGGACATCTCCAATCGGCCTACCACTTCTTCGCGCTCGCGTTTGATCACCTCTACCACCTCGCCCTCGGGACGTTCATTGGCCCGGCGGCTTCTGCGCAGCTGCACGCGTACGGTATCACCGTCCATAGCAAACATGAGCCGCTCTACCGGTACGCGGATGTCTTGCTCGCTTTCTTCGCTCACGATATAGGCATGACGGGCATTGGCCAGATCCACTTTGCCTATAATGGTAGGGCCTCCTCTACGCGACACAGTTGCGCTACGCTCAGAATCTCTGCGGCTACCGCGTTCAGGGCGGTCAAAGCTCCGTTCGCTCTGGCCTCTGTACTCTGGGTTTAGGATATAGGAATCATCTGGCAGGAAGATCAGTTCGCCGTTCTTGCTCATCTTCTTCAACAAGCCCGATACTTCCTCACGACCTTCTTTAGCGGTCACCCCCAACCGGCGATGCAGCTGACGATACGTGAATACCTTCTTAGGCTCTTGGCTGAAGATATTTAACAGTACTTCTCTTGACACTTCACCAGCGTTTTGGCCACGGCCACTACGTCTTCCTGAAGTATCCCCTCTTTCACGGCGGGGGGCGCCTTTATCTTTTCTGGTATTGCTAGACCGCGGGGCAGAATCTCTACCGGCACCCGGGCCTCTTCTTTTTCTTTCCATTAATTTCTTTCAATTGTTCCCGGCTTCTGGTTTACAAACCAGAAGCCGGCTGCAGTTTTTATTTCTGCGGTGTTATTCTTTTCTGCTTTCCTTTCTACGAGGGAAAGCCGTTGTACTACTCCTGTTTTTGTACTGATTTCAGAGAACAAGGTAAAAAACACGCTGCTAAGGAATGCTTTGCAAATATACCTATTCGTCTATACTTGCTTTGTACGCATTTCGTTTCTCCTGCACAGCTAAAATGTCTTCCAACTCTTGGGCAGGGATAGCCTGAAGCAATGCTTTAGTGTAAGGCTGCTGGGGAGAGGAGAAAATTTGCTGCGCGGGGCCTTGCTCTACAATTTGGCCTTTGTCCATCACCAACAGGCGATCAGACATGAACTTGGCCACAGACAGGTCATGGGTGATAAAGAGCAGTGTGAGATTTAATTCGCGTTTCAGGCGGTTCAGCAGGTTCAAGACCTGTGCCTGCACCGACACGTCTAGCGAAGAAACAATCTCATCACAGATGATACACGTGGGTTCCAGCGCCAACGCTCTGGCAATGCAGATACGCTGTAGTTGGCCGCCGGAAAATTCATGGGGATAACGGTGAAAATGCTCAGGTAACAGGTTGACGGTTTCCAGTAACTCTAAGGCTCGTCTTTTCCTTTCCTGACGACTATGTAACACCTGATGCACTTGCATGGGTTCCATGATAGCCTCCCCTATTTTCATCAACGGGTTAAGCGAAGCCAAGGGATTTTGGAAGATCATCTGAAAGTCTTTCCGGCTCTTTCTAAGTTCTTCTTTAGGCAAAGTTGACCAATCTTTGCTGTTGAAAATCACCTTACCGGCTGTTGGTTCTATCAACCGCAGCAAGGCCCTACCCAAAGTGGTTTTTCCACAGCCAGATTCACCTACAATGCCTAGCGTCTCTCCGAAGAAAACATCAAGAGAAACTCCGTTTACTGCCTGTATAGCTTCTTTTTTCTGCCAGAAGAACATATTACTTCGGGTAAATTCCACGTAGATATCCTGCACCTGTAAGAGGGGTTCTGGAGAGCTATTCTCATCAGGTTTTTTCAAAATATTCTGGTCTCTTCTTCTCTCTTTATCCACTGGATGCGCGGCGTCATTGGAAGAAGGAACGTTCTGCTTTGGGCCCTCTTTCTCCGGCGCAGCCATAAAGTCTGATATAGTAGGAAGAACCGTAAACTGCGTCTTTAGGGTAGGCCGGCAGGCGAGCAAGGCTTTGGTATAAGGATGCTTGGGATTGGTGAAAATCTGCATGACCGTCCCCCCTTCTACCACGCGCCCCTGGTACATGACTAAGATTCGATCTGCTACTTCGGCTACCACACTTAGGTCATGCGAGATGAACAGCATGGCCATCTCTTTTTTCAGCCGCAGTTCGTTCAACAGTTGCAGGATACTGGCTTGAACCGTTACATCCAACGCGGTGGTAGGCTCATCGGCGATCATCAGGGACGGTTCACAAGCCATGCCCATCGCGATCATGACGCGCTGCTTCTGTCCTCCGGAAAGTTCGTGTGGGTAACTCCTGAAAATTCGTTCGGGCTCAGTGAGCTGCACTAACTTAAAAAGCGCGATAGTGCGGGCATACGCCTCTTTTTTGGAAATAGGCAAGTGGATGAGCAATGCCTCTGCCACCTGTTTTCCACAGGAGATTACAGGGTTCAAAGAAGACGAAGGATCCTGGAAAATCATGGATATCTCCTTGCCTCTTACGTTTTGCAGCTGCTTTTCAGAAAGAGAAAGCAAATCAATGGTGTCTAGCTTAGGGGAGCTAAAGACTGCCGACCCTGAAATAGAGACACCGGCGTTGGGCAACAGCTGCATGAGTGCCAGCGCCGTCACCGTTTTTCCCGATCCCGACTCCCCCACTATCGCGACGGCTTCTCCCTTCCTTATCTCAAAAGAAACATCTTTTACAGCGTGCATCTCTCCCGCCTGCGTCTGGAAGCTTAAGTTCAAGTGATTTACCTGTAGCAAAGGAATTGATGGAGCCATGTAATCTAGGTTGCAGAGAATCTAAGCGGAATTTGAAGGTGTTTACTCTCCTTCTTTTTTCCGATTTCAAGTTGGTAAGAGGGGCTGGCCAACGTCAAAAAGGTAGGCCTCGTTTCTATATAGCGGAAAATTTATTTAAGGACACAACTTAAATAATTAAACCTAAGTATTCACAATACATTTTGCCCATAATCCCGTCTTCTCTTTTTATAGCCGTTTATATGAAACACGTTAACTATCTAAGCAACCGTATGCTCAAAGGCATTTTAGCAGGGTTCTTTCTTCTTTTTACTTTTCAGGGAGCTTTTGCGCAGCACCGTTATCCAAACCATTTCCGGACGGGAGTTGGCTTTGCCTACATTCTGGATGACAACAACAGTGGTGCTTTGTTCTCCCAGCAATATACCCGTGAGCTCACAGACCACTTACATTTTACCGTTTCTGGCGAGTATCTGAGCTCTTCCAGGTATGACAAGCAGATACAGCTTTTTACTTCCAGAAAAGCATTTGTGATGTTTGATGCTTCTTTCTTCTATGATCTTGTTGAAACGGAAAGATACACCATCAAATTTGGCGCCGGACCCGCTATACGTAGACGCTCAGAGTTAGACTTAACAAAAGGAGAAGTCCCTGAAGGCTCCACCACTACTCCGGGCAGAAACCCCGATGAAGTATTTGTGCATGTCAGGGAAAGGGATTTTGGCGGAAAGGCCGTTCTGGAAACAGACTTCTTCAATGACAACCGTCTGTTTTTTGGCGTGCGAGCCTCTGGATATTTTTACAACAAAGGCACTTCCATCTTTGCCGTAGGTTTGAACATGGGCTACTCGTTTTAAGGCTTTTCCCAAAAACCACTTATAAAAGAAGAGGGCTGTCTAAGAAAGACAGCCCTCTTCTTTTATGCCTCTACTATATTGATTTCGTGCTTTTCTTTGGCGGGTGGTTGGTTCAGGAACCGGTTCTGGTTGAAGATGATAATCAGAACACCCAGGAAGATGGCCGCGTCTGCCACGTTGAAGATAGGCCACAAAGACATCGGTGTACCCCCGATGATTGGAACCCAATGCGGTAGAATGCCCTCCCATATGTCAATGTAGAACATATCAATTACCTGACCGTGCAACCAGGGAGTGCTAACGCCATAAGGCGCGTTGTCTAGGAGTACCCCATAGAAAACACTGTCAATCAGGTTTCCGATAGCACCGCCTAGAATTAAACCTACGCACCATACCAAACCCGAATGATACTGGTTCTTTACCAGGTAGTACACTAAATACCCAATGGCTACCATGGCCACCATCCGGAAGACGGTCAGGATAATTTTGCCATATGCCGAGCCTAGTTCCACGCCAAAGGCCATGCCTGGGTTCAGGGTGTAATGCAACTTAAACCAATCCCCGAAAACCGGTATCTGCCCGGGCATGCCCATTTGCATGTTGTTGTGCACCAGCATTTTTACAGCCTGGTCAATGGCGATTACCAGCAAGGCAATCAGGTAATATTTCGTGTACTTCATGAGTATGGTTTTACCTGCTGTTTCAAGCTCTTTTTCTGAAAAGTAGCTTAAAACAGCAGGTGTTCAATCTTCCTTTTTAATCCAGTTTCTGAAGAAACCTACCGAGCTACTTCTAAACGTACTGGCAAACTGAAACCTTCCATGTCCAGCACGGTGGCTTCTGCGTCGGCAAGCGAAAGTACCAACGCCAGCTCCACCGCTTGTACCTCTTCGGAGATATAGCCTCCAAAAGCTTGAACGGCCGCAGCCACTTCTTCATTGCCATCTTGCAGGAACACCCTGATCTTGTCCTGCACATCCAGACCGCTGTCTTTGCGCAGGTTCTGCAGACGGTTTACCAATTCACGGGCGATACCTTCCAGACGAAGCTCTTCGGTGATGGTGATGTCCAGGGCCACCGTCAACGCACCTTCCGATGCCACCAGCCAACCCGGTATGTCCTCAGACATGATCTCCACGTCTTCACGGCTCAGCACAGTAGTGTCATCCTCCACCGGAATCTCGAAAAAGCCTTCGCGCTCCATTTTGGCGATATCTTCTTGACCCATCTGCTGGATTTGGGCGGCCACCAACTTCAGCTTAGGTCCGAATACCTGGCCCAGACGTTTGAAGTTAGGCTTGATTTTCTTCACCAGAATGCCGGTGGTGTCTTCCAGGTACTCCAAGCTCTTCACGTTCACCTCAGAAAGAATCAGGTCTTCCACGGCTTGCAGTTGGGTCTTCATCTTCTCATCTAAGATCGGAATCAAGATACGGCCCAGCGGCTGACGCACTTTGATCATGTGCTTCTTGCGCAGCGAGTGCACCAAAGAAGAAACACTTTGCGCCAACTGCATGCGCTGCTCCAAGTCTACATCAATCAGGTCTGTCTGCACCTCCGGGAATGATTCCAAGTGGATAGACTCCGCTTTGCTGCGGCCACTCACCAGATTCAAGTCCAGGAACAGGCGGTCCATGTAGAACGGTGCAATCGGCGAAGCCAACTTGGCTACGGTCTCCAAGCACGTGTACAGCGTTTGATAAGCCGCTTGTTTGTCCTGGTTCAGTTCGCCTTTCCAGAAACGTTTGCGGTTCAGGCGCACGTACCAGTTGCTCAGCTCATCGGCCACAAAATCCTGGATGGCGCGCGCTGCTTTGGTTGGGTCGTAATCGTCAAAGTAGCCGGCCACTTCTTTTACTAACGTGTTCAAACGAGAGATAATCCAACGGTCACTTTCGGTGCGCTGGGCTACGGGTACTTCTGCGCCTTCAAACGTGAAACCGTCCAGGTTGGCATACAACGCAAAGAACGAGTACGTGTTCTGTAACGTGCCGAAGAAACGGCGCTGCACTTCGGTGATACCGTCCAAGTTGAACTTGAGGTTATCCCAAGGTGGCGCGTTCACAATCATGTACCAACGGGTGGCATCAGGACCAAATCGGCCGATGGTCTCAAACGGATCCACGGCGTTGCCGAGGCGCTTGCTCATCTTGTTTCCGTTCTTGTCCAGCACCAGGCCGTTTGCGATGACGTTCTTGAACGCCACGCTGTCTTCCAGCATCACGGCCAACGCGTGCAGGGTGAAAAACCAACCACGGGTCTGGTCCACGCCCTCGGCGATGAAGTCGGCCGGGAAGTTGGCGTCAAACTTATCTTTGTTCTCAAATGGGTAGTGCCACTGGGCGTACGGCATGGCGCCGGAGTCAAACCACACGTCAATGAGGTCGGTCTCGCGCTTCATGGGTTTGCCGCTCGGGCTCACCAAGATGATGTTGTCTACGTACGGACGGTGCAGGTCAAAGCCTTCGTAGTTGAAATCAGTGATCCCTAACTCTGACCGAGGCTCCTCAGTACCGGTTGGGCTCAGCGCAAACTCGCCGGCAAATTCCAGCAGGGTATTGGTTTGGTGTTCCTCCGGAGTTCCGGTTAATTTCTCGGTTGTCTTCTTGGCTTGACGCAGTGGGTTCTCGGTCATTACCCCAGCCTTGATGCTGCGCTTAATCTCGCGGTCCAGCTCAGCTACCGAGCCGATGCAGATTTCCTCGTCGCCTTCTTCGGTGCGCCAGATAGGCAGCGGCGTTCCCCAGTAGCGTGAGCGCGACAGGTTCCAGTCCACCAGGTTCTCCAGCCAGTTCCCAAAACGGCCCGAGCCGGTTGATTCAGGTTTCCAGTTGATAGTCTTGTTCAGGTCAATTAACCGCTGCTTCACTGCGGTGGTTTTGATGAACCAAGCATCCAACGGATAATACAGAATCGGTTTATCGGTGCGCCACGAGTGCGGGTACGTGTGCTCGTACTTCTCCACCTTGAAGGCTTTGTTCTCTTCCTTCAGGATGATGGAAATGATGACATCCGTGGTTTTATAATCCGGATGGCTTTCATCTTCATTCGTGTAATTCTTTACATAGAAGTCATCGGGCCCAAGCGGCTTATGGGTTTTGATGTTATACTTCGCAACGCCTTCCTGCAACCTTACCCCAATCTCATCAATGAACTTTCCTCTCCTGTCAACAGTAGGGAGCTCATTACCCAACTCATCTTTGATGGTCAGGGCTGGGATGCCGTGCTGTTTGGCTACCCGGAAGTCATCGGCCCCGAAGGTTGGGGACGTATGCACCACGCCGGTACCATCTTCGGTGGTCACGAAATCTCCGGCCACCACCTGGAACGCTTTGTCTGCATCGTAGAACGGCTGCAGATACGGCATCAGTTGCTCGTACCGAAGTCCTACTAATTGCTTGCCCGTGAACTCCTGCACAATCTCAAACGGGATTGCCTTATCGCCGGGTTTGTAGTCAGAGAGCTGCAGGTCTTTGTTCTTGTCTGAAAAATACTTTCCAACCAGCGCTTTCGCCAGCACCACACTCACAGGTTTATGGGTGTACGGGTTGAAGGTATTTATCTGCACATAGGTAATCTTGTCGCCAACGGCCAAAGAGGTGTTGGAAGGCAAGGTCCAAGGCGTGGTGGTCCAGGCCAGGATGTAGACACCATCGTTAGACCCAGAGAAAAGAAAATCTGACTTTGAATCTCTGATGACCTTGAACTGCGCCACGATGGACGTATCCTTCACTTCCTTGTAGCAGCCCGGCTGGTTCAACTCGTGAGAGCTGAGTCCGGTGCCATCGGAAGGCGAGTACGGCTGAATGGTGTAGCCTTTGTAGAGGTAGCCTTTGTCATAGAGTTTCCGGAGCAGGGCCCAATTGGATTCTATGTATTGGTTGTCAAAGGTGATGTACGGTTTGTCCAGGTCTACCCAGTAACCCATGCGCTCAGTAAGGTCATCCCACTGATGCTTGAAGCGCATCACGGTCTCGCGGCAACGGGCATTGTACTCCTCCACCGAGATGGTCTTCCCGATGTCATCTTTGATAATGCCGAGTTCTTTCTCTACCTGCAGCTCAATAGGCAACCCGTGGGTATCCCATCCGCCTTTGCGCACTACCTGAAATCCCTGCAAGGTTTTGTAGCGGCAGAAAATGTCTTTCACGGCGCGGGCCATCACGTGGTGAATACCCGGTGCGCCATTGGCCGAGGGTGGTCCCTCATAAAACACGAAGGTGGGCTGACCCGCCCGGGTCTCCACCGATTTTTCAAAGATGCGGTTCTCTTTCCAGTAGGCTCTCACCTCTTCGGCCAGACCCGCATAGTCTAATTGCTTATACTCGTTGTACTTCACCTTTTTGTCTGTAGGATGTGGTAGGTGTTCTTCAATTTCTAAACTGCATTGTTTTTTGTAAACGTGTTCCTCAAACCCAATGCAGTTAAAATCCTTACGAAGCGAACTACATTTCATGTACTTCGCCTTGCTCAATTAAGCAAAGTTAAACAATAAATATCTTGTGTAGGGAATCCTAGCCTTTTTTCAGTTGTGGCTCAGTTCTTCAAAAATAGACCCTAAATTGAAATTCCTTGAAGACTGCTCATGGATTATGGTTTTCTGTGTTACCGCTATACCACCTATTCAAAAGACCTCGTAATGTCCGGAGGTCCTGCGAGCGTCTGTGCCAATGGTCTTCCCATTTCGCCAATCAGGAGATTGGCTGTCCATTGGTACGTAAAGCACTGACTCTAACTCTAAGCACAACTAAAGAAGAGCAGAAATAGACACCGTTGAAAACTCCTCGTTTTAGGGTTTATTTTCTGAAATCAAGCTAGAAACACAAAATGCAGTTTTTCACAGGATATCTTATTAGATTTCTGCCTTAGCTGATTTAATTCACAGTTTTCTTATCTGCCACATTCCCTTTCTTTGTTTCTTTGCCTGTATACCTATAAACAAAATAGCATGCATTCTACCCAAATCACCTCGGTGAGTTATCAACCGTTGAACTTGCCTCTGATAGAACCTTTCGCCATTGCCACCGGCACGCAGTACCAGGTGGAGAATGTGGTGGTGCAAGTGCAGTTGGCAGATGGAACCACTGGTTTGGGAGAAGCGGCTCCGTTCCCAGCGGTGAGCGGCGAGACGCAGGAAAGCACCTTGGCGGTTCTGCAGAATTTGGAAAAACACCTCATCGGGAAAGACGTCAAGAACTGGCGCACCCTGGCCAAGGAATTAGATAAACTCGCACATGAGGCACCCGCTGCCCGATGCGGATTGGAGATGGCCATTCTGGACGCGCTCTGCAAACATTATCAAATGCCGCTGTATGTTTTCTTTGGTGGAGTGCAGACGCAGTTGGTGACCGACCTCACCATTACCGCCGGTGATGAGGCTCACGCCGCCGCTTCGGCCAAGTCTATCGTGGAACGTGGCTTCTCTATTATAAAGGTGAAGACCGAAGGAGTGGATGTGGATTATGACTTCCGTCGGATTCAGGTAATCCACAACGCTGCTCCGGGAGCAAAACTCATTATAGACGGAAATTGCGGTTATGATTTGACCCGGGCCCAAGCGTTTGTTCACAGAGCAAGCGAAGCTAAAATCCCAGTTATTTTATTTGAACAGCCACTTCCTAGAGAAAACTGGGAAGACTTGGCGGTGTTGGCAACTACCCGTCCTTTCCCCATCGCCGCCGATGAGTCTGCCCGCAGCGCAGCTGATGTTGCAAGGCTTGCTCAGGATAAGAGCGCTTCGGTTGTCAACATCAAATTGATGAAGTGCGGTGTGCTGGAGGCATTGCAGATGGCAGCCCTGGCACAGGTACACGGATTGGGTCTAATGATAGGCGGCATGGTAGAAAGTATTTTAGCCATGACCTTCTCTGCCCATTTTGCTGCCGGCATCGGTAGGTTCGACTACATAGATTTAGATACTCCTTTATTTATAGCCGAGCATCCATTCACTGGAGGTTTTCAGCAAGAAGGAGAGAATTTGACGCTGAGTTCTGAAGTGGCTGGTCATGGAGTTGATCTTGCCTCTCTCCTTTCCTTAGGTAATTCGTTCAAGAATTGAAAAGCTTTTCGGGCATGTTTAGGTAAAAGCATTACCGAAACGCTTTTGATTTATAGCTGGACTCCACTAAAAATTTATATGGTTCAAGTCTGTGACTTGGACCTACTATGACCTGCAGTTTGTAACTGCAGCTAAAGCAAAGCTTTCATTCTCGCTGGCATGAACCGGAGGCTCGCGCCAGCGTTACCTATCTGTATCACCCACAATATATAGTTAAGGAATGACTCTTGAGGCTTACGCCTCACTGCAGTTGCAAACTGCAGACCATAGTAGGTCCAAGTCACAGACTTGAACCATGATTTAGGTTGTGTATAGGTGTGTAATGAAGGAGTAAGTTCTAAACATTGAAAAACCTAAACATCCACGTGGAAAACCCTCTTTCAGGTGTTTTCTTAATCTTGGTTTATCAAACACAAAAACGGCCTCTACATAAATGTAGAGGCCGTTTTTGTGTTTATGAGTTTAGAAGCTGCTTTTGTGAAAGCAGCAGATTTCCACAAGTTAGATTTTCTCGAAAATGCGCTTGAAACTCACAGCATCGCCGATGTACTGGCGAAGTTCTGAGATATGCATGCGTTTCTGCTCGCGGCTATCGCGGTCACGGACGGTGACGGTGTCATTCTCCAGGGTCTCGTAATCTACGGCGATACAGAAAGGGGTACCGATCAGGTCCTGGCGGGTATAGCGTTTTCCGATGGCGTCGCGCTCTTCGTAGATCATGTTGAAATCGAATTTCAGGTCATCGAAGATTTGCATGGCTTTCTCAGGCAGGCCGTCTTTTTTCACGAGCGGGAACACGGCGGCTTTCACTGGGGCAATGGCTGGGTGGAACTTCAGGAAGGTACGGGTCTTGGTGTTGTCGCCTTCGGTGATTTCCTCTTCCTGGTAGGCGTTGCAGAGCGTCATCAGGAACAGACGGTCGGCACCTACGGAGGTCTCTACCACGTATGGTACGTAGTTCCCGAAAGGTTTTCCGTCTTCGTTCAGGTCATTGTCAAAGTACTGCTGCTTTTTGCGGCTCAGGTTCTGGTGCTGCGTCAAGTCAAAATCAGTTCTTGAGTGAATGCCTTCTACTTCTTTGAAACCGAACGGGAACTCGAACTCGATGTCCACGGCGGCGTTGGCGTAGTGGGCGAGTTTCTCGTGGTCGTGGAAACGAAGTTTCTCGGCGGGTACGCCCAGCGCTTCATGCCAGTTGCGGCGCATGGTTCTCCAATGCTGGTACCATTCCATCTCGGTGCCAGGCCGTACGAAGAACTGCATCTCCATCTGCTCAAACTCACGCATTCTGAAGATGAACTGACGGGCCACAATCTCGTTCCGGAACGCTTTGCCTATTTGGGCAATCCCGAAGGGCACTTTCATACGACCCGATTTCTGCACATTCAGGAAGTTCACGAAGATTCCCTGGGCGGTTTCGGGGCGTAGATAAATGGTGCTGGAGTCTTCGGCTACGGATCCTACCTGTGTGGAGAACATCAGGTTGAATTGGCGCACCTCTGTCCAGTTAGAAGTACCTGAAATTGGGCACTTTATGTTTTCTGAGATAATCAATTGCTGCACGCCTTTGAGATCTTCGGCGCCTAGCAAACGGCCCATTTCCTGCAGCAGCGATTGGGCTTTCTCCACATCGCCAGCTTTCTCGTACTCGGCAGCTTTTTCCTCGATCAGAACATCGGCGCGGTAGCGCTTCTTAGAGTCGAGGTTATCAATCATGGGGTCGTTGAACGAGTCTACGTGGCCCGATGCTTTCCAGGTGTTGGGGTGCATGAAGATGGCGGCATCAATGCCCACCACGTTCTGGTGCAGCTGGGTCATGCATTTCCACCAAAGCGTTTTGAGGTTGTTTTTCAACTCCACCCCATTTTGCCCGTAATCATACACGGCTTGGAGGCCGTCATAGATTTCGCTGGACGGGAATACGAAGCCGTATTCCTTGGCATGCGAGATGATATCTTTTAATTGTGCGTTTTCTGTGGGTTTCTCAGTTGTGCTCATGGCCGCAAATATAGAGGTTTCATCGGCACTTTTTCTAAAACGCCGGATGGGTTTGGTTAGAGAAGTACCGCATCTGGGGCGAAAATGTTCTGGCAAGATGCCTGATTATAAGGGGAGTTAACGGCTTGTTCGTACTTTTGCCTTGCTAAAAATACGTAGAGGTAACATTCCTTAACAATTCGGTAACATTGGAAGGTGTTTTAACCTTTACTTTTGGCAGCTTTTTTCTCACCTATACTATATTATGTTCGGATTAGAAACTGATCTACTGATCTTGCTGGTAATTTGCTTGCTGGCCGCTTGTGCATTTGAATTTGTGAACGGTTTCCATGATACGGCCAACGCCGTGGCCACCGTTATCTACACTAACACCCTTCGCCCCTGGGCCGCCGTGGTTTGGTCTGGCTTCTGGAACTTCATCGGGGTTTTTGCCGGTGGAATTGGCGTGGCCATGGGTATTGTGTACCTCCTGCCCATCGAGACGCTTATTGACCAAGATGTCTGGCACGGCATTGCCATGATTGCGGCTTTATTGATAAGCGCCATTATCTGGAACGTGGGTACCTGGTACTACGGTCTTCCTTCTTCTAGTTCGCATACGCTAATCGGCTCCATCCTGGGACTAGGGATCGCCTATTCGCTTCTGCCTTCTACCACCGAGGCTACCTTTGCCTGGTCAGAAGCCACTAAAACCGGTATGTCTCTCCTGGTGTCTCCTTTCCTGGGCTTCACCTTAACCGTTTTCCTGATGTTCCTTTTGAAGCGGTTTGTGAAAAACAAGACCATTTTCAAGGAGCCGCACAAACGCAAGGCCCCACCTCTTTGGATCAGAATCATCCTGATCATCACTTGTACTCTGGTTTCTTTCTTCCACGGATCCAACGACGGCCAGAAAGGCGTGGGTCTGGTAATGTTGATTTTGATTGCCATTGTTCCTTCTTATTATGCCTTGGACCGCGACAAAGATCCGGCTGGTTTATTGGGCTCCGTTACCCAAGTAGAGCAGGTATTGACCAAGGTAGACAGCACCCTTTTATCTGCCACCGATGCCAAGCAGTTAAGCCTGCTGAATGCTGAGACACGCGAAATGAGAAGTCTTCTTACCGCTAATCCATCTACCGAAGCTTTACCTAAAGACAGCCGTTTCCTGTTGCGCCGTGATATCCTTTTGATCACCAAAGGCACTGATAAGTTGATGGAAAGCCAAGACATCACGTTAAGCCAACGTGACCGTGACCAATTGAAAGCTGGGGTAACCGGCTTGCGTTCTTACACAGATTACGCCCCTAACTGGGTGATCATGATGATTGCGCTTTCCTTGGGAATTGGTACCATGATTGGCTGGAAACGCATTGTGAAAACCATTGGCGAGAAAATTGGAAAGGAACACCTTACCTACGCGCAGGGTGCTTCGGCTGAGTTCATGGCTGCCAGTGTGATTGGTTTCTCTACGTTTGTGTTCAAACTGCCCGTAAGTACCACCCACATCCTTTCTTCTGGTATTGCCGGTAGTATGGTGGCCAACCGCGGGATCAAAAACCTGAATGCCGGCACCATCCGGAACATTGCCTTGGCCTGGGTATTAACCCTTCCGGTTTCCATGTTCCTTTCCGGAACGTTGTTCCTGATCTTCCGCTGGATGTTTGCCTAGAACTTAATCTAAACTATAAAGCAAAAGAGCCGCTTCAGAAATGAGGCGGCTCTTTTGCTTTATAGGGCCTTGGTTTGTTTTTTAGTGGGGATGCTTTTTTTAGGTTGTTTTAAGCCCACGTTGGAAAAACGAAGGTTAAACCTTCTCTACCTTTTGGCTCATCAGCTAGAAAATGGTTCTGTGTCTAGCTTGCAGATTTGCTGTTATTCACCTTGAGGTATAATCAAGGATTGTGAAAAGCCTTTTGCTGTTTACAGACCTTTTAGAGGGTGCAGGTAGGTGTAAGCCCTCAGAGTTCGTTATTTGTGAGCCGATGTCATGGTGGCGTTAAAAAGGCCCTCTCTCAGGGGCTTCGTAAAGGCTGTTCCACGCAAAAGCCCGTGGAACCCCTGAAATGAACCGCATGAGAATTCAATATTTGGAAATAAGCATGCCCTTGCCATTGAATTCCGCCGGCTTTTTGAGGCTAGTTTTAGGTAAATAGAATGGAAACGGCTCCTTAGCTTGGGCTTAAAAACAGAAAGAACCGCTTGAGGCGGTTCTTTCTGTTTAGTTGATACTGTTTTCTAGAATTCAACCAGTGCTTAGCCTTGTTTTGGCCAAAGTACTTCCAGGTTATCGTCCATGTGTACGCCGAAGTTTACGGCTAACAGCTTGCCTTCTTCAAAGTACAGGTCGATCATTTCCTTCTCGTAAGAAAGACAAGTCACGTTGTTCTCTATTTTCTCTTTCTCTACGTTCTGCACGCCTTGCTGCTTGAACAGGTCTTCTACTTCCTGCTGGCTCATTTCGAAGATCTTCTTCCCAAACAGAGTCACGTTAGGGTTGGCGGTTTCTATGCAGCTCAGGCGATAGTCGTCTTCTTTGTCAAAGTAGAACGAGAAGCCGCTGTCCCAGTAGTTCCAGGCCTTGTGCTCAAACTCGTCTTCCTCGTCTGACTCTTCTACTTCCTCGGGCTCGCCCATGATCTCCTCTACGTCGTCCATGCTCAACCCGAAGTGCAAATCGCCTATTCCGTACCCTAGCTTTATCTCGTTGTCAAATTGTTCTTTGTCCTGTTCCATAGTTTCTATTAGTTATATGGTTCCGTTTCCGGGTTTATTTTCCTAAAACTACTCAAAAATAGCCGGTCTTCCACATTTGGCCTTCTCTTGGCTCCCTTCCTGAAAAATCGCGCCGCGCCCCAGCTCCCCCTTCTCATTCCTGATTTTTCGGCTTTTCCCACTTTTCCACGGAGTCAACTTGATATCTATTATAAAATGATTTTTTCTTAAAAAGAATCTTGTTCGTCATTAGGGCTGTGCAGAAGTGGATAAGATTTCTTGTCCCCACGTTTTCCCCGGCGTTCTGAAATATCCTCTCAGTAGTCCCACTTATTCTCCTACGGCTGTGGATTCTTTTTTCGTCTCTGTCAAGCACTTACGTGGGCTTTCCACTTCTTCACACTTAAACCGGGGGAAAAGCCCTAACGTTTATACTCACGTGCATAACTTCCCGGGATTTCTGTTTTTATGAACGCTCACCCACAATTAGGTCTCTGAACGTAGAAATTCTGGTTTTGGGTTTTCTGATTATCAGACTTGCGCCGGTTTTATCCAGATTCTTGTCCACAGTTATCCACCCGGTTTCCACGCTAGAATTCTATGGTTTGGGTCTCAATTTCCCAGTTAGCCCTGATCTCCCAGACTTCCTTGGGAAGAACCACTGGCTCTGGCAATCTCCGCTCGCTCAACAGCCCGTTGTCCCACTTTCCGTTGCCATTGCTGTCTACCAGAATCCTGATTTGGTAAGATCCTGGCTTCAGGTCATCCCAAAGAATGGTTTTTTGGTTCTTCGTTTCCTGCACCACGGCGTTCTGGCTAAGGAGCTGCACAATGAAGTTTTTCTGTTTGGTGGAAAGCACCACCTTCAGGCTGCCGGCATCTACTTTATCACTTACCTGTAGGTTCTGCGGCATTTTGCCATACGGATCCCCGATGTAAGGCAAGACCTTGGTGGTATCCATGTTCACTTCAATCTGCTGTTTGGCCACCAGGGGCAGTCTGAATGTTATCTGGGTGGTCTCCGGATTAAACCGGAAATCAGAGGTGTCTTTGGTGGTGACGGTGGTGGCAGAATCCAGTACAAAGGAGAAGGCACCCACTGGGTCCACCACTTTGGTAGGCACTTCAAACTGCACTCTGATCTGCTCGCCGGGTTTCACGGGTGAGCCGTTAAGTACCATAAAGCTATTGTTTCTGCGAGGTGCCGCTTTTCCGCTGAGGCGCACGGCCACGGTATCCAGTTTCACATTGCTGGCGCTGTCTTGTACCTCCACCAGCCATTGCTTCTCATCGGGGCGGCCAGGGAACAGGCGCAGGGTTTTCCCATTATTGGCAATGAGGTATCTCATGTTGGGATCTTTGTCCGGAGCAGTTACCGTGGCTTTCGCGATTCCCTCGTTGTACTCTACTTCATACATGTTGAGGAAACTTCTTCTGGAGACTACTTTGGGCCTGGTAATGTCCTGGGTGTGCAACTGTAGCTGTATCTCGGCGGCAGACGGCTTTACTTTAATGGTGTCTGTGGTATAGGCGATGTATTCTTTCTCGTTGTCATACCGCAGGTTGTTGTTCGTTTCGGTTAGGCCATAGATAAAATAGTCGCCTTCCTTGATGTTTCTGAACGCGAAGTTTCCCGTGGAGTCGGTATTAGTTACGTACAGCGGGCGGCCTTTGGTCACCTGTGAGGTGTCTGTGACTGGGTAGAGCAACACGTTTACCTCCTTGGGCGGAGTGTTGCTAAAAACTAGGTTGGCCCTTCCGCTTACCCTTCCTGAATCTAGCAAAGGCCCGGTACTAAAAGTGATGACAACGTCTCTGGCTGGGTTCTTCTCTGTGATGTCTGCCAAGCTGTTTCTGAAGTTTAAGCTGTAGGTGGTATTCTCTTCCCAAGGCTTGGAAAAAGTGAGTTCTACCCTGCCATCTTTCACCCGGCTTTTATAAGTGTTGTCTGTTAATGGCGCAATGATGAGCTGCCGGGTTAAGTCAACGGTTTGAATGGTCTCATCAAATTCCAGGATAATCTCCTCTGGTTTCACGTTGGTTTGTCCGTCTCTTGGATAGCTCATGACCAATTTTGGCGGAGTAACATCTTTGGCTCCCCCCTCGGGGCTGCTGATGCTGGCGCACCCACTCATGAACAGGGCTAACCCTGCGAGTGCGTTTGTAAGCTGTTTTTTCATTTTTGGCTTTAAAATGGAAATGACCTTACAGTGTGAACTGCAAGGTCATTACGCTTAGTGTATCTGATTATTTTTCTGGGCGATGAAGATTTGGCTGGAATAGGAATTATCATTCTTGGCTCCATGCAGGTTAGACCTGAAACCCGTGAAAAACGAGTCCAGCATTTTGGTTTGCCCGTGCTTATACTTTTCACTTAGGATGCTCACGTAATAGGAATCCCACTTCATAGGCAACACTTCTTTCAAATCCAGTTTGTGCTTTCTGAGAAGCTTCTGCATACTGGCTTTGTTGAAGTGGTACAGATGGCGAGGTACGTCATACGCGGCCCAGTCTGCGCCATACTTTTTGGCGTCATATGAATCAGCATTCGGAACGGCGATGACCAGGTGCCCTCCTTTTTTAGTTGCGTTCACCAAGGTTTTGAGGGTTTCATTCAATTGGTGGATGTGTTCCAACACGTGCCACATGGTCACCACTTCAAACGTTTCCTGACCCAAATTCTCCAAAGAACCTTGATACAACGGCTTGCCTATCTTTTCCTCGGTTTGTTTCCGGGCTGCCTCGTTGGGTTCTACTCCTTCTACCGTCCAACCTTGTTTTTGGCAGGCCTGCAGAAAGTAACCCACTCCGCAGCCGTAATCCAGAATCTGGCCTTTGTTCCCCAACCGATTCACCAATTCCACCTTGTTCTTGACGGCCATTGACCGGACCAACCGGTAGGTTTTGTTCAGCAAACCTTTGCTGGTGTCTGAATGGGAAATGTATTCCTCAGAAGCATAGTAAGGTCCTATGCTTTCTTCGGGCGGACGTGGGTTCGTGAACTTGAGCTGGCAATTGAGGCACTGCACAATCACGAAACTCTCTTGGCTGACGCTCTTGTCTTGTACTACTAGAAAATTCTTAAACTCTGTTTTGGAACAAATGGGGCAATGGTCTAGCCGTTCGTAGCTCATTCTATTTTCCTAAATATACCATCAGGATGGAGATATCTGCGGGAGATACGCCACTGATGCGCGATGCTTGTCCTAAGGTTTCTGGCTGGATTTTAAAAAGTTTCTCGCGGGCCTCGTTTGAAAGCGCAGTAATGGCTTTGTAGTCCAGCCGGTCTTTGATGCGATAGTTCTCCAGTTCCTCCATTTTAGAAGCCATCTGGTTTTCTTTCTCAATATAGCTCGCATATTTCAAAAGAATCACTGCCTGTTCCAAGCTATCAGGTAAATATTTACTCAGGAACAAGTTCAGGCTTTCTGAGGATTGCATCAAGTGTTCCAGTTCCACGTTCGGGCGCTTCAACAAATTGCCGGCTTTGGCTCGCTCGCTGATAGGAGCAGATTCCAAAGAAAGCAGCAAGGCATTCACTTCTTCCGGCTCAACTCCTTTTTGCTGCAAATACGTGAGTACTTCTTGTGTCTCCTGCTTCTTACGATTCACTTTCTGCAGACGCTCTTCTGAGGCGAGGCCCAGTTGATAGCCTTTCTCCGTTAAGCGAAGATCGGCGTTGTCCTGGCGCAACAAAATTCGGTGCTCCGCACGGGAGGTGAACATCCGGTAGGGCTCGTTGGTACCTTTATTCACAAGGTCATCAATCAAAACACCTATGTAAGCCTCTGATCTTTTGAGAACGAACGGTTCTAAATTATGCACCTTGTTATGGGCGTTAATTCCCGCCATAAGGCCTTGACAGGCCGCTTCCTCGTATCCGGTGGTACCGTTAATTTGCCCTGCGAAGTAGAGGTTATCCACCAGCTTTGTCTCCAGAGTCAGGTTCAATTGAGTAGGTGGGAAGAAGTCGTATTCAATGGCGTAACCTGGCCGGAACATCTTCGCGTTCTCAAATCCTGGGATCTCACGCAACGCTTTTAGCTGCACATCTTCCGGTAAGGAGCTGGAGAAACCGTTCACGTACACCTCTACTGTACTCCATCCTTCTGGTTCCACGAAGATCTGGTGTCGGTCGCGTTCCGCAAAACGGTTAATCTTATCTTCAATGGATGGGCAGTAGCGCGGACCTAATCCTTGGATTCTTCCCTGGAACATAGGTGATTTTTCAAACCCGGTTTTCAGGATTTCGTGAACTTTAGAATTGGTGTAGGTGATATAGCAGCTTCTTTGTTTCTCAAGTGAAGGCGTATCTGTGTAAGAGAACTTGGAAGGATTCTCGTCTCCCTTTTGTTCTTCCATTACGTCATAGTTCAGACTACGTCCGTCAACGCGTGGAGGCGTTCCGGTTTTCATACGTCCGGCTTCAAAGCCTAAAGACACCAATTGCTCGGTAATTCCCTTTGCTGACTTTTCGGCGGCTCTGCCGCCGCCCAATTTTTTCTCACCAATATGGATGATGCCGTTCAGGAAGGTACCATTGGTTAAAACAACAGCGTTAGCTTTGATCTCAATACCCAGGCTGGTCTTCACTCCTACTGCTTTACCATCTTCCACCAGGATTTCAGAAACCATCTCTTGCCAGAAGTCTACATTAGGCGTTTGCTCCAAGGCTGTTCTCCATTCCTCAGCGAAACGCATGCGGTCGCTTTGGGCACGGGGACTCCACATGGCGGGGCCTTTGGACATGTTGAGCATCCGGAACTGGATCATGGTTTTATCCGTGATGATTCCGCTCATTCCGCCAAGGGCATCTACTTCTCTTACAATTTGCCCTTTGGCTACGCCACCCATGGCTGGGTTGCAAGACATTTGGGCAATGGTGTTCATGTTCATGGTTACGAGTAGTACTTTCGATCCCATGGTGGCGGCCGCATGTGCTGCTTCGCACCCGGCATGTCCCGCCCCAACTACTATTACATCATAACTTGTGAACATAGTGTGGATTAATGTGATGTTTCACGTGAAACATTGTTGATAAGTGAGGATAACTAGAGAAAGAGGTGTTTACAACTTGAGGAGCTCTAAACACTCATTTTCTTTGGAACGCATTAACTGCTTCTTTTCTGGTGTTTTATCATCAAAACCAAGTAAGTGGAGCAAGCCATGCGCCATTACCCGGTGAAGCTCTTCTTCTGGGGTAATGTTGAAAGTGGCAGCATTGTCCACAATGCGGTCTATACTAATGAAAACATCACCTTCAATAACTCCCTCAAAGTCGGAATTATCAAAGGTGATGACATCAGTGAGCGTATCATGCTCTAAGTATTCTACATTCATCTGATGAAGATATTCATCGGAACAAAAAATGTAGTTCAAAGATTCTAATTCGAAGTCATATTTCGAAATTATTTCCAAAAGCCACGTTTTGACTTTCTCTTCGTTTTTAACCTCAAATTCTACCTCCTCGGTAAAGAACTCAATGGGTAGTTCCTGCATTCTCAATATTGAAAGTTAAAGAAACCGTACGGCCATCATTGCTGAAAGAGACATCGTCGCAGAGGTTACGCATTAAGAAGATACCTCTCCCGCCGGGATTCTCCAGGTTTTCTGGGGCAGTGGGGTCAGATAAGGTCTCTGGGTCAAATCCGTTTCCTTCGTCCTGTACTTCAAAGCGCAGTTGGTTGGGCTCTACAAAAAGAGAAAGATAGACGTTCTTATCTTTATCAAACTTGTTGCCGTGTCTGATGGCGTTGTTCACAGATTCCGTCACGGCAACCATGATATTACCATAGATGTCATCTTCAATCTGAAATTTCTCCCGCGAGTTGTCAATGAAGCTCTCCACGATACGGATATTCTCAATGATAGAAGGAATCTGAATTTTTACTTGATTCATAATATGTTTACTATATCTGAAATGTCTGCAAATCTAATAACCTAATCGCTTAAAATAAGCATCTACTTGCTTTTTATAATAAGGTGTCAAAGCAGGTAGGTTCTGACGGAGCGATTCTGTCTGCTGTTTCTGCCGTTCCTGGTACTTCTGAAGCGATGGCGGGATACGGGCGGGCAATTCCTTAGCGGTATTTGCCTCTCGTTTCTCGTCCAGATCACGTTCATTGGCGGCTTTTTCAGCTTGCAGCAAACGAGTCAAAATCTCCTTCTGCCGCATCATGGTCTGCTCTGTAAGACGTTTATTAACGAGATCAGTTTCGGTTTGTTCCATGAGCTTGCTCAAATTACTGAGTTTCTCCCCTCCTTCTTTGCCTCCCGGCTGGGTAGGCGATGGCGCCAGTTCTTTCATGGCATTCCGGAGCATTTCCTGTTGCGCTGCTAGGCGGGCCAGTTGCTCCGATAATTGCTTGCCGCTTTGACCGCTCTGCTGCAACTGTTGGATTTGCTCATTCAACTGCTGCTGCATTTGCCCCAGGGCACCCGGCTGGTTTTTGCCGTTCTTTCCTTTGCCTTTCTTCTTGCCCGGTCCGCTCTGCTGCATGGCCATCATGGCCTGTTGCATTTGCTGCTGCACATCGCTCAACATCAAGGCCAAGTTGTTCATGGAAGTCATGGCCAACTGCTGATGCTGACCAGTTTTAGGCAGGTTCCGGTCTTTGATGGCTTCAGAACTGTTCTGCATCTCCCCTTCCATGGCGCCTACCTCCCGGGTCACGAACGATTGGATCTGCGGTACGCGTTTGGCCAGGGAGAGCAGGCTGTCTTCAATGATCTTGGCGTCATCAGACAATTTGATCTGCTGTTGGGCCAGCCCGATGAACCTTGGGTCGCTCTGCTGCACATTCCGGAAGTCTTTCATTAGTTTCTCCTGGTCAAAGGAAAGCGTTACCAGGTTCTCCAGGATATCCCGTAGGTGATCCAGATTCTGCTGGGCCTGTTGCATGTCGCCTTCCATTTCCTGGCTCTGCATCTGCTGCGACATCTGCTTCATCTTCTGAGCCGCTGATTTCTGCGATTGGCTTGCTTTCTTGTTCTGGCCTTTCTGCATAGACTCTTGGGCGTTCTCCTGCTCCTGCTCAATTTGCTCCTCCATCTTGTCGGTATCAGGGATATCCTCAGGATTCTCCAGTTGCTCGTTCATCTTCTCGGCTTCTTTGAGTTCCTCCTTCATCTGCTTGAATTCTTCTTGCAGTTGCTTTTGTTCCTGCTGTAGGCCCTGATCGGGCTTGTTATTCTGCTCACCAGTTTTGTTCGCTAGATCCTCCTGCTTCTTGGCCAGGTCATCCAGCTTCTGCTGGGCATTGTCTAGCTTTTGCTCTACTTGGAGCTGCTTGAACATCTCAAGCAAGCGGTCTAGCTCTTTCTGCAGGTTCTCTTCTTTGTTGTTGAGTTTGTCTAGAAGCGGCTGAATCTGTTCTGGCCGAGGCTGCTTTTGCTCCAGCAGTTTCTCCAGTTGCTCATAGAGCTTCTTGGTCTCATCGTCCAAGAGCTGGTCCATCATCTTCTTGAGCTGGTCACGTTTTTCGGCCAGTTTCTCGTTTTGCGGCGAGAAACGCTCCTGCTGTTGGTTCAACTGCTCGTTCATCTTCTGCAACTGAGCCAGCTCTTCCTGCAGGGCTTTCTTCTTATCGGCGAGTTCCTGCAGGGCTTTTTTGTCCTGGTAAGAGAGTTCTTTCTTCAGCTTGGTTTTCTCTTCGTTCTGCTCCAGGGATTTCTTCAGTTCCTCCGCCTTGGTGAGCGAAGACTTCATTTGGGACTGCACCTGTTGCGACGACTCTTCAATGGATTTCTGCACTTCAGACGGGTCTGGGTACTTGAAGATGAAGGTAGAAGTACGGGCGCTTTTTGGTTGCGGCACCTGGTCGTTATCGGTTACCTGCACGAAGTACTCCAGTCTGTCGCCGGGCTGCAGGTTCAGCGGCTTCAGGTCCATCTGCCGGAAATATGACTGCGTGGCCAAAGAACCGCTGAACGGAATAGAAACCGCTCTGTAGCCCGTGGCAGCTTTGTTTCCTTTGAGCACCCGGTAATGCAGGGAAAGATTGCTGAAGCCGTAATCATCTGAGATGGTTCCTCCTACTACTAAATAAGAGTACAGCACGGAGTCACGGAACTGCTCCAAAGTAATCTCAGGATTACGGTCTGGGATAACGGTGATCTGGTGCGAGATCTGCTCTTTGTTCTCTGAGTAGCGGTTCTTGAGGTGCATGCTGTAGCGTTGGCTCTGCATGAACGTCTTCCGCACCACGTATTCCTCGTCTTCAGATTGGGCTTTTACTTTCTGGACTGGTGCATCAAACTGTAGCCAGAGCGAATCCGCGTTATCTGCGGCCAGGCGCCAGGTCACTTGCGTTCCCTCAGGGATGGTCAGGTCTCCCGTGTTGTCCAGGATTTCAGATGGCCGTTTGGTATAGGCAGGGTAACGTAACTGGGCTTTCAACTGCCGAAGCATGGGTCTGGCCACTACGGTTAGGCGGTTTTCATCAGAATAGAAGCCGGCGCCGGTCAACTGGAAATCCACTGATTCCTGCACTTGCTCAAAGTCATAGACGTAGGTCTGGTCTTTCAACTTCTTGAGCGGCATCTGGCGTCCGTCAATGACCAGAAACACCTCCTCAGGAACACGGTTACCTTCAATGTTCACCTTCAACTGAAAGTCCTCGCCCTTGAATGCCTGCAAGGAGGAATTCTGGATTTCAAACTGGAAAGGAGCTTTAGGAGCATAATGCCGCTTGAAATGGATGATGCGCTCCGTCCCTTGCACAAACAAAGCTGGGTAAATGAAGGCTAAGACCACCACCAAGGTGAGCGGCAGCAGCAGGTATTTAAAGTAAGAACGGTTCTGGGTGAACTTAATCCGTTCCGGAAAGCGGTACCCTACCAATTCTTCTGAGCGTTGCTCCACACTGGCGGCCACCAAGTCATTGCTCATGGCTACGTTTTTCAGCTGCAGCAAATTAAGGAGGTGGTCCTGGATCTCGGGGAAGTAATGGGAAACCTGTTGGGCCGCCTGCTCATCGGTGAGGAGTCTCTTCAGGTTGGTCAATCCCATGATGGGTGCCCAAAGCCACCTGACCACGGCGAAAGCACTGATTGCCAGAAATGAGAACAGCAGAAAGGCCCGTACCTCCGGCTGGAAATAGAAAAAATACTCCAGAACGGTAATGAGCAGATAAGAAGAAAGCACCAACCCCAACGAGAGTAAAGCACCTTTAAAAAGCAGGTTCAGGTAGAATTTGCGTTTAAACGCCTGAAGCTGCTGTAAAACTGTATCCAAAGAACCGGCAGCCCGCATAAGTAAGATAAGATTAGAGTAGCCCGAAACAACGGTACGGGAGAAATGAGTACCAGATGTTTTCTTTTAATGTCATACGTGTTTAATCAGCAGAGTATTAACTCTTTTGCTTACTAATTTATTGTTAATTCTCTGATTTGGGAGCATTCCGCAGGGTTTTTGGGCTATATTCCTCAAATCAGAGAAAAAACGAAATAGCGAAGGAAAATGGTTCCTGTGGATAGGTGACGGATAATTTGCTCCGCTCTATAAATCAAGGAGTGACGCTGTCCACAGAAGAAGTAAAACAAAAATGCGTTTCCGGCCTGATTTCCTAGAAACAGACCAGAAACGCATTCTCAAGATAGGAGGATAAAATCTAGTTTTCCACGGGGTACATTTCCAAAAGAATAGGGCAATGGTCCGAGTGTTTAGCCTCAGGTAAAATAGCAGCCCGCTTCATCAAAGGCTTCAGGTGCTCAGAAACCAAAAGATAATCGATTCGCCAGCCTAGGTTCTTGGCCCGTACGTTGGCACGGTAGCTCCACCAGGTATATTGGTGCGGCTCCTGGTTGAAGTGCCGGAACGAATCAATGTAACCATCTTTCAGGAAACTGGAGAACCAGTTCCGTTCCTCGGGCAGGAAGCCGGAGGAGTTGGCGTTTGATTTGGGGTTGTGAATATCAATGGCCTGGTGGCAGATGTTGTAGTCACCGCAGATGACCAAACCGGGCACCGTGTCCTTTAAACCCTGAATGTACTGTTGAAAATCGCGGAGCCACTCCATCTTGAACGCTTGGCGGTGCTCGCCGCTGGAGCCCGAAGGCATGTACACGTTCAATACTGAGTAGCCGTCATAATCTGCCCGGATAACTCTTCCCTCGTGGTCGTACTGCTCAATGCCGCAGCCGATGCATACGTTTTTAGGCTCCTTTTTGGAAAGAATAGCCACGCCGCTGTAGCCTTTCTTAATGGCCGGATGCAGGTACACGTGATACCCGATTTCCTCAAAGCAGGCTTTGTCAAACTTGGTCTCGTCTGCTTTTATTTCCTGAAGGCAAAGCACGTCTGGGTTGGCAGCTTTTACCCAATCCAGAAAGCCTTTGGAGATGGCAGACCTAATGCCGTTTACGTTGTAGCTGATAATTTTCATGAATTCATTTCGTCAAAGTACTCCAGGGCGTGCCACTTGAGCATGCGCTCCTGCTCTTTCAGGTTACAGGCGGGCAGCGGCTTCACTGATTTCCAATGCGGCCATCCTTCCTGGTCCAGGCCTTCTAACTCATAGTAGCCAGATAAACTCAGGAGCTTGCAGGTGGCAATATGCATTAAGTCCTGCTTCTCTTCTTTGGTGAACTCCCGTATCCCCTGGCCTAGTTCCTGCACGCCTACCAGAAAAAGGATGGCATTCAGGTCAGGCTTCTTTCCAAACTGTTTCTTAATGTCTTGGCGCAGCGCGGCCCACCGAACATCAAAATCTTCTTCGTTCTCCATTAAGTTTTGTGTGTATAAGTGGCCTAACGCAGAAGTGGATTTCTCTGCACTATCCACCATTTTTCTAAACTTATTCTGTGTCTACTTTTATGAAAACAGCCCTAAAACCATGTTTTAAGTAGATTAAGTCTGTTGTTGAATTCTAAATTAGAATGGCAACAAAGGAAGTAATCCACAAGTAAAAGCAAGCAGTTCTAGGGCTGATTTCCAGAAAACAGGTCGGGAACAGAAATCGTTCTAGGCTTGGGTTTGTCCTTCGGTTTTCAGTTCTTCCCAGTACTCCACAGCTCTTCTGAAGTGCGGGATCACGATGGAACCACCAATCAAGTTGGCAATGGCGAAAACCTCGTATACTTCTTCATCCGTGAGGCCGCACTCAAAGCATTTGCCTAGGTGGTACTTGATGCAGTCGTCGCAGCGTAATACCATAGAGCAGGCAAGGCCCAACATCTCTTTGGTTTTCACATCTAGCGCACCTTCTGCGTAGGCATTCGTATCTAGGTTGAAAAAGCGCTTGATCACTTTATTGTCCGCCTCCATGATCTTCTCGTTCATGCGGGTGCGGTAATCGTTGAATTCTGTTACTAAGCTCATTTTATGCGTCATTATTGGCGGCATTCTGCGCCGCTATGTAAAGTTACATCAAAATACCCAAGTAGTCTATGTCACAGCTGCAGATGGGCCTCAGGTCCCTTTACCATGACTTTTTGGCGTTGCTTTTTCCGGAAGAGTGCCGGGCTTGCGGCGGTGAGTTAGCCCTTGGGGAGGAAGTTGTTTGTAGCCATTGCCGCATCAAACTCCCCTACACTGACTTTCACCTCTCCCCTACTACCAACCCCTTGCATGAAGTTTTCTGGGGAAGGGTGCCTATCCAATTAGCCGTGGCGTATCTTAAGTTTCAAGGGAAAGGACGGGTGCAACGATTGCTCCACCAGTTGAAATACAAAGGACAGGAAGAAGTAGGCGAAGTTTTAGGGAGATGGTTTGGTGCTCAGATCCAGGAGCAGGATGACTTCAGATTGATAGATGTAGTGGTACCGGTACCCCTGCATAAAAGCAAGCTGAGGCAGAGGGGTTATAATCAAGTGGAAGCATTTGCTAGGGAAATAGCGGATGCTTTAGAGAAGCCCTTACTGGTAGATGCCTTGCAAAAGAACCGATTCAGTGCCACCCAGACTTCAAAAAACCGGGAGGCCCGGTGGGAAGCCATGCGACAGTTGTATGCTATTCACAAACCAGAGGCGATACAAGGAAAGCATGTGTTGTTGGTAGATGACGTGATCACTACCGGGGCTACCATTGAGGCCTGTACTGATATCTTGCTAAGCAATGGAGCCGGTGCTGTAAGTATAGCCTCTATTGCGTACACCTTATAATATGGAGTGACCTAAACCCCATAAAACAAGAAAGGCCGGTAGATCCGGCCTTTCTTGTTTTATGGAAATAAAGGATTTCTTATTTGTTTGAGCCAGTGTTGATCATGGCGCAACGGAAACCAATAGTAGAGGTAGCAGAATCCTGCTCCATGTAGCGACGAGTTCCTGGAGATAACCAGTACGCTACGTCTTTCCAAGAGCCACCTTTGAACACACGAACGGTGTTGGTGATCAATGACTGGAAGCCAGCAACGTCATACAGGGAAGAGTCATCCTGTACCCCGTTACGACGAACTGGGTTCAAGTCTTCCACATCCTGGAACGAAAGCGGACGATACACGTCTTGTACCCACTCGTTCACGTTACCAGCCATGTTGTACAGACCGAAGTCATTTGGCGGATAAGCGTACACGTACTCAGTGATCATAGCACCATCATTCAATGAACCAGCAATACCGGCGTAGTCACCGCGGCCACGTTTGAAGTTAGCCAGGAATTGGCCTTGACCTTTTCCGTATGGGTTACGCACCTGGTGTCCATCCCAAGGATAAATACGCTTGTTGGTTTGGTTTTCTTCCTCCTCTAACTGAGTTCCGATTAACGCTTGAGCGGCATATTCCCACTCAGCCTCTGTGGGGAGACGGTAGTTCGGAAGAACAGCGCCAGACTCAATTGGAGGCGTGCTTCCTTCTGCTAATTCTCCGTCGTATTCACCAGCCAGGTTTTTGTTTACCATGGCAGTCCGCCAAGTACAGTAATCCTGAGCCTGTAACCAACTCACCCCTACTACTGGGTAGTAGCGGAAACCAGGGTAACGCAGGTAGTAGCTTACGTAAGGGTCGTTGAAAGAAAGCTCACGCTCCCAAACGGTAGTGTCTGGAAGAGCTTTGGCGTAGATTTCTTCAGAAGAGTCTTTTCTGATGTAGTGCAGGTATTCTAACCAGTGAATGTTAGCCACCTCCGCTTCATCCATGTAGAAAGACGCCACGGTAACAGTACGCTCAACGTTGTCACGGGTCATGGCCACATCTTCCTCAGAAGAACCAAGGGTAGTTCTACCACCTTCAATAAATACTAAACCGGGTCCTTCAGGTACGTCGCTATAGTCCGCTACAGCAAAACCACCTTCTTCATCATCGTAAGCGATACCAGTAGCAGTACTTTGCTTACCGGGATCCTGGCTTGTAGGACGGTTGTTCTTGGAGCAGGAGGAGAAAACTACAGCCCCCGCCGCCAGCACGTACATTAAATGTTTAGAAAGTTTCATAAAAATGGTAAATACCAGGTAAAATTGTATTCTTTAGATCAAATGTGGCTTTTAACACGCAATAATATAGAAAATTAGAATGCCGGGCAAGCAATCCGATTGTATTTTCTGTTTGTACCCGATCTTTTAAAAATCTTTAAGTAATCCACTTTCTCAAAGGAAAGAACTAGTTCATGGGTTGGGCCAATTGCGACCGGGCTTGACGCCAGCGGATGCCGGTAGCCATACCCTATTTTCAATCCTTTATGTGTAACGCCAACTATCCCCTGAATAGTGCTTGCAAGTGAAGTATTTTTTGACCCCGGAAGCATGGTAGTTCCTAACCCTAGCGTAACAGGAGTGATGTTAGCGTAAATAGTTGCGTCTAAGCGATTAAAACTCCGCTGGTGTGTATACGAAAGTGTGGGAATAAAGCTGATTTCCTCAAAATGATCGCGGTCAAAATAGCTCTTCGCATAGAACTTGTAACCGGTCTGTAACTGGAAAACCGGGGCCGCTGTACTGGATGACATTTCTCCTACTTTTGGGTTGTTCAGGTGCTGCGCTGAGACACCTAACCAGTACTGCGGCGTGAACAAAAGCAGCCCGGCAGAAACCGTGAGGTAAGAGGTTCTGTCCAAACCGAAGGTCTCGGCGGTAGGCTTGGTAATAGTGCCGTTTGGGTCTAACTGGTCCTCAAAAATAAGGCCGCTGGCAGAAGGCTTCTGAGATCCATACCCCACCTGCATTCCGGCGCTAAGATCCAGTTTTTCTCTTAACTTAGTATGGTAAGCGTACAAAAGCCCCGCCTGTATTTTCTGGTACCCACCTGCCGGTGCTTTGTCTGACTGGAAGGTTGCACCTATTGCATTTCTATTTTCCTGGAACCGATACTCACCGCTGGCCCATTGGGTACTGTACCCGCCATTGATCCCGGTCCATTGAGAGCGGTGCCCGGCGGTAACGCTGTAGTCAGACAATAAACCCGTAAAAGCAGGGTTTAAAAAGAGACGATGGGCATAAGGTAAGGTACTGGTACTTTCCTGGGCCAGAGCGCCAACAGAAGAAAAGAATAAAAGAACACCTACTATGGATAATGGACCCTTGCCCGTTACCCTCCTGAGAACCCCTCGGCACACAAATTGCAGGATTACCTGTAAGCGTATATTCATCTGAAAATACCTAAACTTACAAGCTGAAAACACATCATTACCAACATGAGGAAAGTATTTATAGGTCTGGCAGTATTTATAGTAGTATTGCTAGCCGCAGCCGCACTTATACCGGTCTTCTTCAAAGATAAGATCAAAGAGCGCCTTGATAAAGAGATTGCCAAAAGTATCAACGCCCGCATCTTATACGAAACAAATAACGTGAGTCTATCCCTTTTTCGCACATTCCCAGACTTGGGTTTAAGTGTGAAAGAGCTGACCATTGTAGGCAAAGACTCCTTTCAGAGAGACACCCTCGCCTATCTGCCAGATTTTAACCTGGGCTTAGACCTGATGAGCGTGATCTCCGGCGACCAGATAGAAATCAAATCGGTACAGATGGACCAGCCCCGCCTGAAGTTGTTGGTGCTCAAGAGCGGGAAAGCTAACTGGGATATCTTCATTCCAGACACCACAGCCACCCAAGAAGCCCAGGACACCACAGATTTCAAAATGGGGATTGATGAATGGAAGATCAACAACGGGCAAATTGTTTACCAAGACCTGAGCATCCCTTTTGGGGTGAACGCCTACAATGTGCAGCATACCGGTAGCGGTGACCTGGCCAAAGATGTTTTCGATATGGAAACTAAAACCCAGGCCGAACGCTTCACCATGACCTATGGCGACGTGAACTACATTGAGAACAAGAAACTAGATGCCGATGTAACCATGGCCATGGACCTGGCCAACGCCAAATACACCTTCAAAGACAATAACTTCCGAATCAACGATTTTGCCTTAGGAATGGCCGGTTCCATTGCCATGCCCACCGATGACATTAACCTAGACCTCACCTTTAAAGCCTTGGAGACCGATTTCAAAAACATCTTCTCCCTGGTGCCTGGCGTGTTCACTGAGAACTTTAAAGACGTGAAGACCGATGGCAAAGTAGCTTTCAACGGTTACGTGAAAGGAATCTTCAATGAAACGTCTATGCCGGGTTTTGGGGTAGACCTGAAAGTGAACAACGGTACCTTCCAATACCCAGACCTGCCTCAGGCGGCCCGCAACATCAACATTGACATGAGCGTGAAGAACACCGATGGTAACATAGACCATACCTTGGTGGATGTCCGGAAACTGCACCTGGATTTAGGTAAGAACCCGGTAGACGGCCGTGTAGTGATTGACGGGTTAGAGCCCATGAAAGTAGACGGCAACCTGAAAGCTAAACTGGACTTAGCCGAAGTCACCAAGGTGTTCCCGCTGGAGGGTACTACCTTGCGCGGCTTGCTGGATGTAGACGCCCAGGCCAAAGGCGTGTATTTCGAGAACCACATGCCGGTAGTCACCGCCAAACTGAACCTTACCAACGGGTACGTGAAATCCACTTCCTTCCCTGCACCTTTAGAACAAGTGACCGTTGCTTCTACCTTGGTAAACCGTACCGGGAACGCCGCTGATACCGACATTCAGGTTTCACGTTTTAGGATGCTTTTAGACAAAGAGCCCCTGGAAGGCCGGGTGGCTATCAAGAACCTGGCCCAGCCGCAGTTCGATGCCGATGTGAGAGGGGTACTGGATTTAACCAAACTCACCAAGATCTTCCCAATTGATGGCACCACCCTCAGCGGCCGGTTGAACGGAAACATTCTGGCCAAAGGAAAGATGACCGACGTAGATGCTGGCAGATACGGCAACGTGCAAGCCAGCGGAACAGTACAGATCGCCCAATTGAATTACAAGAGCACTGATCTTCCGCAAGGCATGCGCATTAACTCAGCCAAGGCCACGTTCAACAATGAGCAAGTGGCGCTTCAGCAGTTAAACGGTTACTTGGGTAAAAGCGACGTGCAGATGGATGGAACAGTCTCCAATTACATGGGCTATCTGTTCTCAGAAAACCAGCCTTTGCGAGGTAGCTTCTCCTTGCGCTCCAACAGTTTCAATGTAAACGAGTGGATGGTAGACGAGCACACCGGCCAAACCGTACCTGCCTCCACCCAGGAAGCACAGGGGGTAGTACAGATTCCCGCCAACTTGGATGTGGTGTTGACAACCCAAGCCGGAACGGTTCTTTACGATAACCTGAAACTACAGAACGTAAAAGGCAAAGTAAGCCTTAAAGATCAGATAGCCAGACTAGAAGATGTAGCTTTCAGCACCTTGGGTGGTCAGTTCTCCACCACGGGTTCTTATGATTCAAGAGATCTTATCCACCCTAAATTTTCATTTGGGTTGGACATCAAGAACCTTGATTTTCAACAGTCCTTTAACTCCTTCAATACCATCCAGCAACTGGCCCCCATTGCGAAACTCCTGCAGGGTGAGTTCTCTACCAAGTTCAATTTCAGTGGGGAGTTGGGCAGTGACATGATGCCGGTTTTAAGCACCCTTACCGGAAAAGGCGTGATAGAAGTGGTAGAAGCAGTGGTAACCAACATGAAGGCACTTTCCAAGATAAGCCAACTCACCAACCTGAAAGAGGTGCAGAACTTCACGTTGAAAAACCGGGGCTTTGCCGCCGAGATCATTGGTGGAAACTTGGTGGTGAAACCCTTTGATTTTGCCGTGGGTGACATCAAAATGACTGTGGGTGGTACCAATAACATCAGTGGAAAAGTGGACTACGTGGTGGCCATGGATGTGCCTTCGGGCAAGGTAGGAAATGCCTTGGCAGGCAAGATTACCAGCCTTACGGGTGTGCAAAACTTAAACGGCTTAGAGCGGGTAACCTTGCAACTGGGCGTAACTGGAAACTACAATGACCCCGCCGTAGCCCTTAAAGGAAGCAGCTTAAAAGCCGAGGCCTCCTCTCTGGTGAAACAGGTGGTGACCAGCAAACTGGAAGGGGTGAAAGAAAAGCTGAACGTGAACGTGCCAACAAACAAGGATAGCCTCAAGGTGGAACTTGCCAGAAAGCAGCTGGAGCTGGAAGCCAAAGCCCGTCAAGAACTGGAGCAAAAAAGATTGGAGGCCGAACAAAAATTAAGGGCTGAGGCCAAGTCTCGGTTAAACAAACTGTTAGCTCCTAAGAAACCCGTGAGCACGCCTCCGGCAGATACAACCAAGCAATAAGAGCCTTTCCCTTGGCATCAAGTTTGTTTCAGGCCTGTTTTCATGAAAGCAGGCCCGGAACAAACTTTTTTGTTTTAGAGCCCTTTCTTCTGCAAGTGCCTCCAACGAAAGCCCGCTCTCATGGAATAGTGTTTTCACCCTAATTCCTTTACATGAAGAAGAGATTCTTTTTTGCTATGCTGTGGACGGCAACCTTGGGGTTTGCGTCTTGTTCAGATGAGAAAGACCCGGCAGGGTCGTCGCGCATGGAAGTGCGCCTAACCGATGCTCCCGGTGACTATGAAGAAGTAAACGTAGACATCCGCTCGGTGCAGATCCACCGAGACGCCTCTGATGACGGCACCGGCTGGACTACTTTAGATCACATCACCCCCGGCGTGTACAACCTCCTTGATTTCGCCAATGGCCGTGATACGCTCCTGGCTAGTGCCACCCTGCCCGCCGGGCGTATTGCGCAAATTAGGTTAGTCTTGGGTGAAAACAATAGCCTTAAACTAAAAGGAGAGTCAACCAGACGTCCGCTTACTACGCCAAGCGGCCAGACCTCTGGGTTGAAACTTCAGATCAATGCAGACCTACAGACCGATGTCACTTATGTGGTTTTGTTAGACTTTGATGCAGCCAAGTCAATTGTTCCACGTGGTAACAGCGGACAGTACAACCTGAAACCAGTCATCCGGACTTTGACGAAGGCGGTAGCTGGAGGTATCAAAGGCACTGTCACCCCAGCCGCGGCCAAGCCTGGTATTTTAGTGATCTCCGCCGCCAACGATACCATTGGCGGTTTCACCGATGATGCAGGACGCTTCCTTATCAAAGGAGTACCTGCCGGAACCTACAAGGTACAGTTTAGCACCAGCGAGCCTTACCAAGGAAAAGAACTCACCAACATTGTCGTGACCAATGACAGAATCACCGAGGTACAAACGGTTGATTTGAACTAGAGAATACACCACCTAAAAAGAAGAGGGGAAGCCAATATAGCTTCCCCTCTTCTTTTTCATTAAATTCCTGTTTACAGGCTTCTTTCCTGAAATTAGCCTGTAAACAAAGGTGGTTATCAGATCTCCAGATCCTGGCCGTATTGAATGCGCACGTAGGTTACGTAGTCTGAGTTGATCGGCTCATGACCTGCTAAGCGTAACTCACGGGCCACCTGCCCTCGGTGGTAGGTAGCGTGGTTGATGGCATGGGTAAGGATGTCCTGTACCTTGGTAGAGTAAGCTTTGCCTTGGGTGTTGGTGTACTCAATGGTACGGTTCAGTTCGGCTTCATCGGCGTTCGCGTAGAGCTCGGCCAGCTTTGCCGATGTTTGCTCATGCAGTTGGTGCAGCTCCTGTAAAGTGTGCCGCTGCAGAACGGTTACCGGGCTTTTGGTGCCGGTGATACGGGCAATCCAGATGGCTTGGGCATTCAGGACGTGGCTGAACATAAGCTGGGCATAATCTGGAAGGTCTCCCTCAATGCGGTCCAGGCTTTTGAGCACGCGCCAGTTCGCCCAGATATTATATTCGGTTAGGTTTTTAAGTACGTCGTTAGTAGTCATGGGTCAGGTATTATTGGGGTACAGGAAAGGCTTTGCCTTTCAGAATCGGGCAAAAGTAGTAAACGTGGGGTTTAGAAAGAATGTTTAGCTATACTTTTGCAGCAAAGCCCATAGATAGGGCAAAAACACCAGCAGACCGGCAATAGCCGAGGTAATGGAAGCCACCAGCACAGCTCCGGCGGCAATGTCTTTTGCTTTCCCAGCTAAGGGATGCCGACCAGGGGAAACCAGGTTCACTACCACCTCTAGCGCCGTGTTAAAGAGCTCCGCCATCCAGACCAAACCAATAGCGAAGCAGATAATCACCCACTCTATGGTGGTGAGCCCAATGTACAACCCGGCTGCCACTACCACCCCAGCCGACAAAACATGCCACCGCAGGTTGATCTCAGACCTAAACGCCGCCGCAATTCCCTTCAGCGCATAGCCGAAACTATTTAAGCGCCTCCTTATGAAAGTGGGTTGTTGTGGTTCCATTAAGGGTTTCTACGCAAGGGCTGCCGGTCAGATGCAATTCACCCGGCACACCCTACTTTTATGGCCGTTTTCTGAAAAAAGGCCCCAAATCAAATTTGTCTTTAAATGCTGATTGCTACTGAGCATCAGACTTTAATGATGATGTTCTTCTTGTACATCACCCATAGGATCGCCATCCAGAAGAGAATCCAGGTGCAGGCCCAGGCTAGGGAGGCATTGTATGGGTCAAGGTGGGGTGTGTAGAAAGAATCATAAAGGAAGGTTTTGCTGTCTACCTCCCCTGCCGCCGTGTCTACCTTAATCATGGACATGATTCTGGGGATGAGCCCCGAGAGGAAAAAGACCGTAATCGCGTTCACCCCATAGACCAAAAACGGCGTGGTAAATCTTTGGTAGCCTTTCACGTCAATAAGCCAGTAGCAGAGACCCAAGCCCAGCATGGCCAAACCAGAGGTGTATAAAACAAAGGAGCTTGTCCAGATGCTTTTGTTAATGGGGAAATGCAAGTCCCATACCAACCCAAGCACCATGCAGATCACGCCCCATACCATAAGCCAGGAAATCTTGTTTCCGGCATCGTCTTTCTTCTTTAACCACTGCCCTACCAGCACCCCCGATAAGGCCGTGACAATAGCAGGAAGAGTGCTCAAAATGCCTTCGGGGTCCCACACCTTCGTCGATTTCCAGAGGTGGCCGGGTAAAAGAGAGTTGTCCAGCCAGGCGGCGAGATTGGTGGTGGGTTGCAGGTTCGCCTGCCCGATGCCGGGTACCGGGGCAAACATCATCACCGCCCAGTAGCCTATGAGCAAAGTGACCCCAATCAAAATCTGCGTTCGGCGTTCGGTTTTCAGGAAGATGATAGCCGCAATGATGAACACCACCCCTATGCGTTGCAGCACCCCCGGTATCCGGACCGTTTCAAACTCGAATTTTGGAAAAAGGGCTAGGAACAGACCCAAAGCAAACAAGGTTAACCCCCGCCGAATGATTCTGAGGATAGTGCCCGTGTGCTTTTCAGGAAGTTGCTTGGCGCCAGACAGCGCGTAAGCAATAGAGACCCCTACTATAAAGAGAAAGAACGGGAATACTAAATCTGTGGGCGTGCACCCGTGCCATGCCGCGTGCTTCAATGGGGCGTAGATCTTGCCCCAATTACCTGGGTTGTTCACCAAGATCATGGAGAGCACTGTTATCCCTCTGAATACATCCAAAGACCTAAGCCTGTTTTTGGAAGCAGCAGAAGCTCTAGGGGCGGCAACTTCTTCTGAGAGAATAGGTGAACTGGAGATTTGATTCACGGCATGGGGCTTTTAGTTGAAAGAAGAATGCATTGGAGGAGCTGTCTTGTAAGTTACTGCTGCACTAATGAAATCTAAGTTAGCAGAATCTCAAGCATGATCGCTGACGAGTAGGTATGATTTTGCAGAAGAAACGGCCTTTCGAGAAAGATCAAACTTCAATAAACCAGTTTTTAATTTTTTTGAAGAAGGATCTTAATTTTTTTAATAATAATTAACTCGCTTTAAGGCTAAAGTAAAAATACTTATTATATCTGATGGTGCTTTGCCAAGTTTTTTATATTTTTCCATTCATTTTTTATATAGAGGGAATTCTATTTTTGACACAGCTACCAAAAAACCTCTAAGTAGGGTGGTTTTGTACAGAAGTCATCGCAAACAAAGAAGTTTTAAGCTAAAAAAATAATTTGTTCCTCTATTAAGAAGATGAATTTGCCAAATTCATAATATTGCACCAGCTTAAGCCAAGTGCGATAACTGCCATTTGGCTAAAAAAATTTATTTTATTTTACTCATTCCCTTGATCTTTTTGCTTACCAGAATTCCACAGATCAAACACAAAACCAATCAACACCCCTAAATCCTTTTTTATGAGAATAATGTTACGGCTAATCTTATTCGCCCTGTGCATTTGCATTGCTCAGGCGGGTTTTGCCCAAAGCAAAACCATCACCGGGAGGGTCACCTCCTCTGACGACAACTCTGCCATGCCCGGCGTGAGCGTAGTGGTAAAAGGCACCTCCAACGGGGTCTCTACCGATGCCGAAGGCCGGTATTCCATCCAAGCGGCTCCGGGAAGCGTTTTGGTGTACAGCTTTATAGGTATGCTCCCGCAGGAGCGGACCGTGGGCGTAGACAATACCATCAACGTTGCCCTGACTTCTGATTCTAAAGCATTGGATGAAGTAGTGGTAACTGGCTTCAACATTGCCCAAGAACGCAAAAGCATCAACTATGCCGTGCAAGAGGTAAGCGGCGCGGCCATAGAAGAATCAAGACAGCAAAACGTGGTAAACGCCCTGCAAGGGAAAGTTGCTGGGGTGAACATCACCAGCTCTGGTGGAGGTGCCGGTGAAGGATCCAGTATCGTGATCAGAGGGGGTTCTTCCATTGACGGTGACAACCAGCCTTTGTTTGTGATTGACGGTATTCCGGTAGACAACTCCTCGTTCCAAGAGTCTACCGCACCAGGTGCCGGTAGTGGCTTCAACGGGATGCTGGGTCGCTCAGTGGGTGCCTCTAACCGGGCCGGTGACATTAACCCAGATGACATCGCCTCTATCACCGTTCTGAAGGGACCTGCCGCGGCAGCGCTTTATGGTCTGCGTGCTGGTAACGGTGCCGTGATCATCACTACTAAAAAAGGCGTGGCTGGTCAGACCTCTATCACTTATAACGGTCTTTTCTCCATGGACCAGGTAAACAGACTACCAGAAGTGCAGCAGGTGTACCAGCAAGGCACCAACGGTGTGTTTGACGCTACTACCCGCAGATCATGGGGCCCTAAGTTTCAGGAAGGCCAACCAGTTTACAACAACATTGAAGATTTCTTCCAGACCGGCTTTAAGATGAACCACAACCTGAGCATCTCAGGTGGCTCAGAGAAAACCAGCTTCTATATCTCCGCGAACCATTTAGACCAAGGTGGAGTGGTGCCTGAGACAGAGTATGAGAAGAACTCTGTACGGGTGTCTGGTACCGCTAAATTCAACGACAAGCTTTCTTTTGACGGATCTGCCAACTACTTGCAGACAAGCGGCAAAAGAGCGTTACAAGGTCCGGGTCTGTTTGGCGGAACCGGTGGTTTCCTGGTAAGTATCTTTAACTGGCCATTAAACGACAACATGTCTGACTGGCAGAATCCAGACGGATCACGTCGTAGATTGTTAGAGAGCGTGACCGGTGACATTGACAACCCTTACTTCACGGTTAACAAAAACCCGCAGACTGACCGTACCGACCGTATCATTGGTAATGTAGGCATCACCTTGGACCCTACCAATTGGTTAAAGATCAACTATCGCCTTGGTACCGACGTGTACACTGAGCGTACCCAAAGTGTGCGTTCTCCTGGTACTTCTTTGCCTAACAACCAGGCAGGTGGTTTAGCTATTTCCGTAAACCAGTTTCAGCAGTACACTTCCAACTTTGTAGTAACCGCTAACAAAAACATCACCGAGAAGTTTGGGGTAGGCGTAGTACTTGGTAACACCGTTGAGCAGACTGAGACCAAAGGCGTTGACTACTTAGGCTTGATCTTCCAGAACCCTGATTTTGTGGGTCTGAACAACACTACTAATAGAAGCGTGATCCAGCGGAACTCCCTGCGTCGTTTGATTGGGGCGTTTGGCCGGGTAAGCTTTGACTATGATGACTTCCTGTTCTTAGAGTTGCAGGGCCGTAATGACTGGTCTTCTACCCTACCGGTGAAAAACCGCTCGTTCGCCTATGGTTCTGCCAGCTTGGGCTACGTGTTCACAGAACACCTGCCTATCAGCTCAGGCTCTTTCCTGAAGTTTGGTAAGTTCAACATCTCCTACGCGCAGGTAGGAAAAGACTCACCTCCTTACCGGGTTACTTCTCCGTTGACCAATAACACCTTTCTGGGCGGTGGTTTCCGGAACAACTTCTTCGGTGGTAACCCAGAACTGAAGCCAGAAACCAAGAACTCTTTTGAGACTGGTTTAGATTTCAACTTCTCTAAAAACAACCTGCGTTTCAACGTTACTTATTATAATGACAGAACCGTTGACCAGATCATCGCGCCACGTCTGAGCCAGGCTTCTGGTTTCATTCTGCAGTACGTGAACGGCGGAACTGTTGAAAACAAAGGGGTAGAGGCGATTTTGTCAGGAACAGCTATCCAGAAAGGTGGTTTTGCCTGGGATGTGGTAGCCAACTTCTCCCGCAACAGAAGCAAGGTAGTAAGCATTCCTTTCCCATTAACCGAGATCTACCAGTCAGATGCCTGGATCGTAGGTTTTGCCAGAGGTGGTGTGTTCCAGGGCGGTTCTTTGAGCGGCTTGAGCGCTATGCAATATGAGCGTGCCCCAGACGGCCAGATGATCATCAGCTCCGCTGGTTACCCAACCTTCGTAGACCAGAAATTCACGTATGCCGGTGACCGTGCTCCTGACTATACCTTACAAATCACCAACACCTTCAACTACAACAACCTGTCGCTTTCTTTCTTAACCGATATCCGCAAAGGCGGCGTGGTAGTGAACGGGAACGAGGCTACCTTGGTAAACACTGGTTTGAGCACCCGTACGCTGGACCGCTACAAGAAAGCGGTATTCCCAGGTGTGGTAGCCGTGACCGGTGCCGATGGAAAAGTAACTTACGTGCCTAACACCAGAGAAGTAGAGTTGACAGAGAGCTACTACCGTAACATCATGTCAGTGGTGGGTGATGACTTTATTGAAGACGCTTCCTGGATTCGCCTGCGGTACGTGACGTTGGCCTACCGTTTACCTAAGGCTGCCTTTGGTCGCATTCCATTCAAAAACGTGGAACTGAACGTGACAGGCCGTAACCTCATTCTTTTGACCAAATACTCAGGATCTGACCCAGAAACAGCTTCTGCCGGAGCGGGTGTTCGTGGTGGTGGTTCCGGTGGCTTCGATTACGGAAGCGTACCAGGTACCAAAGGTGTTGACTTCGGCGTGAAATTATCCTTCTAGTTTATTGAGACTCAAATCATGAAAAAATTTATCATAGGTTTTTGCGCAGTGGTAGGCTTAGGGCTTACCTCCTGCGACAATTTTTTGGATGTCAATGAAGATCCAAATAACCCGGTTTCCACCACACCTAATTACCTTCTGCCAAGCATCATTGGCAACGGCTTGCAGGTGCAGCTCCTAACCGAGCTTAGAGTGGGACCAATTACCCAGAACGTGGCCGGCAGAACGGCTAACATCACCACTGACCAGTACTTCTTCACGCCGAGTAACTCTACCTCTACCTTTAACAACACCTATTACTTGGTGGGTAGCAACATTGGCCCTATGATAGAGTCTGCCCAGGCCGAGGGTTCTCCTTATTATGTAGGAGCCGGCAAAGCCATGAAGGCCATCATTATGGCTCACCTAACCGATATGCTGGGCGATGTTCCTTACACCGAGGCTTGGCAGGGGTACACCAACATTGCGCCTAAGTATGATCCGCAGGAGCAGATCTACTCTACCATCTTTAATTTATTAGATGAGGCCGAGGTTGAGTTTTCTAAACCAGCCACCGAGAACAAGCGTCCCTTCTATACTTCTAACCCGGTAAGCGGAGATATTCTGTACCAAGGCGATGTAAGCAAATGGATTAAACTGGTTAACTCCATCAAGGCGCGTCAGTTGAACCACTTGACCAAGAAGGCTACTTACAACCCAGATGCTGTTCTGGCTGCTATTGACAAAGGAATCAAATCAAACGCCGATGACGCTGTGTTGGGCTACAGACAACCTACCAGCGTGGAGTCTGCTACTACCAGCATCTTTGGCCCTACCAGAGCAAACTTCGGAAGCTACACCTTCGGGAAGATGTTCGTGAACCTAATGAACGGAACTACCTTACTAGGTGATGCCACGGCAGCAGATGATCCTCGTTTCGCAATCATTGCTCCAACGTTAACTAATGGAGCGTTAAGCAATGGCGCCGTACCAGGCGCAGGTTCTTCTCCTGCCCTTGCCGCTACAGATTTCTATGGCGGTTACTACTCTACCGATAACAGCCCGTTCCCGTTGGTGACTAATGCTGAGATGCGTTTCATTGAAGCAGAAGCTTCTTTCCGGAAGGGTGACAAAGCCCGTGCCTTTACGGCTTATAAAGCCGGTATTACTGCGCACATGACAAAGCTGGGAGTAGCTGCGGCTGCCCAAGCTACGTACATGGCCAGCGCAGCCGTAGCCCAGAGCGAGACTACCCTGACCCTGAAGAACATCATGGAGCAGAAATACATTGCCATGTTCCTGAACCCAGAGTCATGGTCAGATATGCGCAGATTTGATTTCGATCCTACCATCTATCCAGGTTTCCAGATGCCCACCAGCGTGAACGCCCTGCTGAACGGTAAAGTAGTTCGTCGCCTCCCTCCTGCCCAAACGGAGACACAGTTTAACCCAACTGAAGTAGCCAGAATGGGTTGGGGTGCCCAGGATTACGTGACCATCCCAGTTTGGTGGGATCAGCAATAGTAGGTTGTAGTAAAGGAATTAATCTAAAGAAGATATGAAAAGCATTTTTAATAAATACCTGGCCCTGCCTGCAATCGCTTTCACATGTTTGTCTTTGACATCGTGTGAAGAAGATTACGAGCCACCCTACAAAATCACTGAAGACTCTTTCCAGATTTTCCAGGCTACCGGTACATTGCCGGTAGCCGCTAAATATGCCGCAGGAGAAACCGTGAAAATGGAGTTGGTGTACAACAAAACCGATGTGAAGGAAATTGTGCTCCTGCAGAAGTTTGACAACCAGGATTCCTCCGTGGTGAGAACCATACCAGCACAAGGTGCTTTCTCTAAAATAAAGAGAGCCGATACCTTGGTGGTAGAGTACGTAGTGCCCGCTGGGCTTGCCAACAAGGCTACGGTACGGTTAGATGCCAAGGCCATTGGGTTCAACAACGCCTCTAAAACTAGAAGCGCATCGTTCAGAGTAGCCGAGGCTACGCCTACCATCCGCATCAAAAGCGTAGCGCACCGTTCTGCCGTGACGGCAGGTGCCAACACCGCCAATGACGTGATCCGTTACGAGTTGGTGCTGAACGAAGGCGGAGTAACCTCTGTGGCCACTACTACTGCTGCTTCTGCCATCCTGTTCAAAGACTTGGACAGCTTGAACGTGTACGCTACCGTAGGCACCAACCCAGAGACCAGAATTGATAAAATCGGGTTGACCAAATCTGGCGCGGCGCTTACCAGAAACGTGGATGTGAAAGTTCCGGCTAACGCTGTAGGACAGGATGTGGTTTTCCGTTTTGAGGCGAAAGCAGTTTCTCCTAAGAACGCTGCTTCTGTGAGTTCTGCACCGGTGACCATTGTGGCGGCCACTCCTTTCACGGGAACTGCCACCGCTACCATCGGGATAAACGGTGATGCTGCGGCTACTTCTTTCAACTTTGTGGGAAGAGCCAATGTAGGAACTGAGACAGCCACCACAAACAAGGATATCACAGTGACCAGCGTAGCAGGCAACAAGTTTGTGGTGAAAGCCGAGAACAAGACTGCTTTTGTGAAAACCACGGCTGCCGTGTACAACAGCGCCACCGTGAACAGCGTGCGTCAGGCGTATTACACGGCTTCTGCAGCCACGCCAAGCCAGGTGGTGACCTCCATTGCTGATCTGGTGGTGGGTGACGTGTACATCGCTAAATTGGTAGATACAAACAACTACGTGATCTTCAAAGTAACCGGCATCAACAGAGCCGGCGCCGAAAACCAGACCACCGCTACCTTAGAGTACAAGTACCTGCAACTATAAAGAATACCAAAGAAGGGCCGCTCTTATGAGCGGCCCTTCTTTTTTTGACCTTACTTAAATAAGACAGAAAGGCCCTTCCGCAGCAGCAGAAGGGCCTTTCTGTCTTAGGGCTGTTTTTGCCAGAAGAGGCTAAAAACCCGGATTATTTCTTCAAGCTCCCGATCATGTCCTCAGGACGTACCCATTCGGTGAATTGTTCATCGGTGAGCAGGCCTAAGTCAAGTGCGGCCTGGCGTAGGGTGGTGCCTTCTTTGTGGGCTTTCTTCGCGATTTTGGCTGCGTTGTCATAGCCTACGTGCGGGTTCAAGGCAGTTACCAGCATCAAAGAGTTCTCTAGTTGTTGCTTGATGACCTCGTAGTTTGGCTCAATACCTACGGCGCAGTGCTTGTCAAAAGAATCGCAGGCATCGGCAAGCAAGCGGGCGCTCATAAGCAGGTTGTAGATCATCACTGGTTTGAACACGTTCAGCTGAAAATGGCCGTTCATGCCGCCTACGGAGATGGCCACGTCATTTCCAATCACCTGGGCGCACACCATGGTCATGGCCTCAGCCTGGGTTGGGTTTACTTTGCCTGGCATGATAGAAGAACCCGGCTCGTTTTCTGGGATAATGATCTCCCCAATACCAGAACGTGGACCTGAAGCCAGCAAACGGATATCATTGGCAATCTTCATTAAGCTTACTGCCAGTTGCTTCAAGGCACCGGAAGTCTCCACAATGGCATCGTGGGCAGCTAGGGACTCAAACTTGTTCTCGGCGGTTCTCAAAGGCAAGCCGGAGAATTCCGCAATCTTTTGGGCCACTAGTTCGGCGTAGCCTTGCGGCGTGTTCAAGCCAGTACCTACGGCAGAACCTCCGAGGGCTAGTTCGCTCAGGTGATCCAAGGTATTTCTGAGGGCACGCATGCCGTGGTCCAGCTGAGACACGTAACCAGACAGTTCCTGGCCTAGGGTCAACGGCGTGGCATCCATTAAGTGCGTACGGCCAATCTTCACCACGTTCATGTACTCCTGTGACTTGGCGTGCAACGTGTCGCGCAGTTTCTGCACCATTGGAAGAGTATGCTCGGCCACTACCTTGTAACCGGCAATGTGCATGGCGGTTGGGAAGGTGTCGTTGGAAGACTGCGATTTGTTAACGTCGTCGTTGGGGTGGATTTTCTTTTTCTCGTCCATCAGGTCGCCGCCCAGCAACACGTGCGCGCGGTTGGCTACCACTTCGTTCACGTTCATGTTGCTCTGGGTACCAGAACCAGTCTGCCAAACTACCAACGGAAACTGATCGGCTAACTGACCAGCCAGAATCTCGTCGCACACGCGGCCAATGATTTCGGCTTTGTCTTGGGGAAGTACGCCTAAATCAGCGTTGGTGTACGCGGCGGCTTTCTTTAAGATAGCGAAAGCGTCAATCACCTCGGTAGGCATTAACTGGCCCCCAATGGTGAAGTTTTCTTTGGAACGTTGGGTCTGGGCACCCCAGTATTTATCGGCGGGCACCTCTACCGGGCCCATGGTGTCTTTCTCTATGCGTACGCTCATGTCTGTTAGAAAATGGTTAATACTTTAGATAACTCAAAACTACGGAATTATTCATAAAAAACGGGCGACGATCACGCCTCCCGTTTCTGGTCAGTTTTCAGGAAAAGAGCCTGGGAACAGCAGCCTCCTTAAGAGCCTACTGCTTCATCTTTTTCAAGTCCTCGAACCTAATATCCATGAGCGGGTAATTAGGCCAATCATTGAAGTCATAATGCCACCATTCATTGTGGAAAACGGTAAAGCCGTGGCGTTGCATGGTGTTGATAAGCAAGGCCCGGTTCTTCTTCACCTGCTCAGAAACGTGTGGATAATCTGGGTGGGACTGCACCACGGTAGCATCATATGGTGTGGGCATCTCTAGTTCTTTTCCGTCTTTGAGGGTAATAAGAGTAAGATCCATGGCGCAGCCGCGATTGTGGCGGGACCCGTTTTTAGGATTGGCCACGTAGGCTTTCCTTTTTACTTTTTTGAAGAAAAGCTCTGTGACATGATACGGGCGGTAGCCATCATATATCTTCAGTCCTAACCCTAGTGGTTTCAGTTCTGCCTGTATCTGTTTCAGGGCATGGGCTACGGGCTTGCGGGCATAGGCAGTGGCAACGGTATACACTGGCTCTTTTACCAGATTATCAGCCGTGGCGTATTTGATGTCCAGCACCAGCCCGGGTATGTAGGATTGCAGTTCTACTAACTCTTGCTTGGGGTCTTGGGCCACTAGTTCCTGGTACAAGGTAGTAGTGGTTACCACGGGCAATCCATACTTGTTTTTAGGGATGGATTGCACTGCGGGAGCCTGGGCCAAGGCAGCAGCGCCCGTAACAAGCCAAAGGAGGAAAAGGCAGAGCTGTTTTTTCATTTGCGTTGGTAGACGATGTACGCCAGGATGCCTGAGGCTAAGAAGGTGAGCAGCCTGAGCCATTCAATGCGGCCGGTGGTGAAATAAGTGAGGCAAAGGGCAGTCCAGGCTAACAGAGTCCCCAAACAGAAGAGGAACAAAATAAGCTTTCTATTTTTCATGTAGGTGTAGAGTATAGGGGACAACGGGCAAAGCCGCTTTCTTATGGTTGGTGTTTTCCATTGCCTCAACAACTGTTTCAGGGAAAAAACTCATTTTACGCCTGTTTTTACGAAAATATGCCTGAATTACTCCCATAGGTCTGGTGGCCATCAGGTAAATATAGTTAATGTCTAATATAAAGCATTTTCCCCAAGCAATTTATGGTAACTTCGGCATATGCCTTGCCAGAGCAGATAGGCTTTCTTTGTTTTAAGGCTTCTTATTGCAAAACAGACGCAAAGCATAAACGGAATGGCAGGTGAAAAGCGTTTTCTTTTCTGTAAGAAATTTGCCTTTTCTACTACTAATAAACCTACAAAGACCTTTTTCTGGTCTCTATCCTTAAGAACGACTAAATCCCTTTCCCTGATCATGAACAGACGTTTAAAAGTCGCCTGCTTGTCCCTGCTGTTAGGCAGTATGGCGGTTAATCCTTCCCAGAGCCTATGGGCCCAGGCACCTAAGAAGACATCGGCCAAACCCTCAGCGGCTTCGCAGTTTAACCTTCCTTTTGAGAAGTATAAACTGGCCAATGGACTGGATGTGGTGCTGCACCAAGACAAGTCAGACCCTAAAGTGGCGGTGGCCATCATGTACCACGTGGGCTCTAACCGTGAGAAGCCGGGCCGTACGGGCTTTGCGCACTTCTTTGAGCACATGCTGTTCCAGAACTCAGAAAACGTGGGTAAAGGCAACTTCATCAAAGCCATCAACCAGGTAGGCGGAAACTTTAACGGCGGAACGTTTGAAGACGGTACCGTTTACTACGAGGTGGTGCCTAAAGATGCCCTGGAGCGCGTGCTTTGGCTTGAGTCTGATCGCATGGGATTCTTTGTGAATACCGTGAGTGAGTGGGGCCTGGAAAACGAGAAGCAGGTGGTAAAAAATGAGAAGCGCCAGAGTGTGGATAACCAGCCCTACGGCCACACCAATTACGTGATCCTGAAGAACCTCTACCCTGCTGGACACCCGTATAGCTGGGACGTAATCGGTTCCTTGGAGGACCTGCAGAACGCGACCTTAGCCGATGTGAAAGAGTTTTATAACCAGTGGTATGGTGCCAGCAACGCCACCCTGGTGTTGACAGGTGACTTTGAAACCGCCGAGGCCCGTAAGCTGATTGAGAAGTACTTTGGTGAGTTGAAAGCCAAACCCGAACCTAAGAAATTGACTCCTATGCCGGCTAAACTGACGGCTACCAAGTCATTTTTCCACGTGGATAACTTTGCCAATCTGCCGGAGCTGAACATGGTGTTTCCCACGGTAGAGCAGTACCACAAAGATTCTTACGCCCTAGACATGCTGGGCAGTTTACTGTCTGACGGCAAGAACTCGCCGTTTGAGAAAGTCATTGTAGAAGACCGTAAGTTGGCACCGGGCGCCTCGGCCTCGCAGAACTCCAATGAGATTGCCGGTACCTTCCGAGTGCGGGTGCGCGCCTTTGATAAGAAAGACTTGGATGATGTGCAGGCCTCGGTTTTCGCCGCTTTTGACAAATTTGAGAAAGAAGGCGTGAATGAGAAAGAGCTTGAGCGCTTGAAGATCAAACAGGAAACAGCCTTGTACAACGGTATCTCCAGCTTGCTGAATAAAGCGTTCCAGCTGGCCCAGTACAATGAGTTTGCCGGTGACCCAGGTTACGCGAAGAAAGAAATCGCGTTGACGCAGGCGGTAACCGCGCAGGACATCATGAACGTGTACCGCAAGTACATCAAAGGTAAGCCGTACGTGATGACCAGCTTCGTACCGAAAGGACAGGAAGAATTAGCCGTGAAAGGCGCGGTGAAGGCCGATGTAGTAGAAGAGAAAGTAGTGGCCGGGGCCGAAGGCGCCAACACGGGTCAGGAACCAACCTCTTTCCCGAAAACGGCTTCTAAAATAGACCGGAGCAAGATGCCTGAATTGAGCAATAACTTCAAGTTCACGGCTCCCGCAATCTGGACGGCGCAGCTCAAGAATGGCATGAAAGTGTCTGGCATTGAGCAGACCGAGTTGCCGTTGGTGCAGTTCAGCATCCTGATCAAAGGCGGCATGCAACTAGATGACCCCTCTAAAATAGGAACAGCTTCCTTGGTAGATGCCATGCTCCTGGAAGGCACCAAAAACAAAACGCCGCAGCAGCTGGAAGAGGCCATCGGGCAGTTAGGTGCGTCTATCAACGTGTCTTCGTCCTCAGAGAACATCACCATCTCAGGAAATACGCTGGCTCGTAACTTCCCGCAGGTGATGAAACTGGTGGAGGAGATTGTGCTGGAGCCCCGGTGGGACGAAGCCGAGTTCGCGAAAGCCAAGCAAGCTGCCATCAGCCAGATAAGACAGATGCAGGCCAACCCATCTGCTATTGCGTCGCTGGCGTTCAACAAGGTGCTATACGGGGAGAACAGCCGTTTTGCCTACCCTACCCTGGGTACCCTGCAAACAGTAGAAGCCATCACCCTGCAAGACCTGAAAGACTATTACCAGAAGAACTTCTCACCAAGTGTGGCAAGTTTCCAGGTATCGGGTAGCGTGAAGCAAGCCGATGTGACCAAAGCGCTGGCTGGGCTGGAGCAAAGATGGGCAGCTAAGAACGTAGCGCTGCCTACCCCGGTAACCGCTACTGCTAAACCTTCGGCCCGCTTGTACTTCATTGACCAGCCAGATGCAAAGCAGTCGGTGATTTACGCGGGGTACCTGGCTGTGCCGGTGGGCTCAGCGGAGTATCCGGTGATGCAGGCCATCAACCACAAGCTGGGAGCCGGTTCTGCCTCTACCCTGTTCAATGTATTGCGCCTGCAGAAAGGCTATACCTACGGCGCGTACTCGGGCTTCTCGCGTAGGCCTACCGCGCCGGGCACGTTTGTGGCCTCGTCCAGCGTGCGTACGAACGTCACCAAAGAGTCTTTGCAGACTATAGACGAGATCCTGAAAACGTACGGCACCAGCTACACAGAGCAGGATCTTGCCACCTCCAAAGGGGCCCTCATGCGCCAGACGGCTCTTGGGTATGAGACCTTAGGAAGCTTGGTTAACCTGTTGGAGACCATCAACACCTATAACCTGCCTACAGACTACCTGAAGCGCGATGAGCAGGCTATTCAGGCGTTGAGCTATGCCCAAGCCAAGAACCTTATCAACAACTACATTGACCCAAATAAAATGGTGTATCTGGTAGTGGGCGATGCCAAAACACAGCTGGCAGGCCTGAAAGAGCTAGGTTTAGGCGAGCCGGTAGTGCTGCAGAACAAATAAGCAGAGAAAGCCAATTTCTTGTATCAAAAGCCCGTTGCCTTGGCAGCGGGCTTTTCTTTTATAGGTGTTTTTAAATGGCGTTTTTGGCGAAAGAGCTTAAAAGGAAATTAGAGAGAACTGGTTTGCTGATGCTAACCCTTTCACCTGCTTTGTGTATAAGCAAACCATGCCCCATCTTTGTTCTACAGAAAGCACAAACTGTGATTGGATTATATTGAAGTTCATGATAAAACAGAATCTATACCTGGGTTTGCTGGTCCTTAGCCTTTTCACGTTCGGCTGTGAGCCTGAGAAGCTGGAACGGGGCAAGGAAATGGCCGTAGAAGCCGAACGGCACAAGGTGAAGCGCATTACCCAGGAAAATATGGAAAAACAGGCTTTGCTTGCCGGTGATACCATTATCCGGTTGGTGGAAGGCTCTTTCCTGCAGCTGGCTGAGGGGCAACCCAAAGAACAGGCCCTGTTTGTGGCCCAGCCAGACAAGTTACCTACCGTGAACAGTATCCTGCAGCGCTACAATGCCACACTCAAACGCCAAACCTTTGCCTCGCAGGCAGAAGCCCAGCAGGTGTTAACCCAGAACCAGCTCCTTTCTGCTGAAGGAAAGCCTGCCCCTAAGGTAGAGTTAGAGGTGCGCGAAGGCTTGTTTCAGTACCAGCGGCCAATAGAGATCAGGAGACGGAACTGTGCCAGTTGTGATGAGCCTAGCCTGCTGGATTACACCGCCTCTACTTTAGATCAATTACGCGTATTCTCAGCGCAGGGCAAGCCCGATGGATTTGAGGAAGGCCAGGTGCGCGGACTCTGGATTATTTCTTTCCCCCGGCAGAAAGTCATTGAGCAAATCACCTTGAAGACCAAACCGTCCAGACGCGGACGAGGAGGCTTCTTCGGGAGCAAGCCGGATTCCGTTGCCAAACCATAATAAAGCCCCTTACTTCACCTGAAATGTGGTAGTTAAGTGCCCGATTTTGCCGGTGGCAGTCATGCCTTCCAAGACAGCCCGGTAGGTGGTTTTCTGGTCGGCGGTGTAGAAGGTGATTTCAGCTTTCCCGGTGGCGTCTGTCTGAACCCTTGGGTTCCAGTACAGTGTGGTGCGTAAGTCGGGCATGACCACGTTGCTGGTATCCGGCTTGTCATAGCGGGGAAGATAGAACTCACGCGCTTTCTGAAAGTACAGCCCCTGGTACGTGGCCATACCGGGCATCTTTCCGGCTTGGCCGGGTTGCCCCGTCTTCTCCTCCCCTTTTTTAGAAGTAATTGCAATTACCCCATTCCCTCCCCTGGAACCGTACATTGCTGAGGAGGCACCCGGTTTTAGGATCTCAACGGCCTCTACCTGGTTGCCGGTCAAGGTTTGGATGAAGGAAGCATCGGTCTGGGCGCCGTCTAGCAGGAACAGAGGCTGTCCCCCACCCCGCATGCTCACCTGCCCATTGGTAACCTGCAGACCTGCTACCCGCCCCTGTAAGGCTTGCAAAATGGTTAGGCCTCTGGGTAGTTCAGATCCTCTCAACACTCTATCGGCGGTGGTATGCAGGCTTCCGCTGGCGGGTTTGAATTCCTCCTGTTTCTTACCGCGCACATTCACCTGCTGAAGCAGAATACCACTTTTGCCCGAGAACTGGTCTAGTTTCAACTGCTCGCGGTTCCGTTGCAGATACGCCCATACTTCATTGGAATACGGGGCCGGAACAGGCTCATACGGGACCTGAGGAAAAGCCTGAATTTGCGGCAGGTTGTTGTCCAGTTCCAGCAAAGCGGCAGCTACTCCTTTGGCAGATTGTACCGTGATGGTAGAGGTGTCTGGAAAACTGGCCAGACTGAACTGGAATTTACCCCGGTCATCGGTCTGGAGTTTAATGGTGCTCAGCGGGTTGTTGCCGTTCGTAAGCATGATATCTGCGTAGGCATCTGGCTGACCGGTTATTTTACTGACTGTGCCGCTCACATAAAGGTCTCTTTCGGCGGGGTACCGCATCTGCGGGAACTTGTCTTGCAGGATGTCTTTCCAGACAAACCGACGCCAGCCTTGGGTGAGCAAAAGGTTATCCAGGGCAAGCACCACTTCGGGCGTAGCTGCACTGAAGTAATAGGATGGCTCTTCTACGTGCCCTTTCAGATCTGAGCTCAGTAGCAGGTAAGACACCATGGAGGCGGCATGCGGAGATGGGGCAACGGTTTTCTGATCGGTGATGGCCAGGGAGAAATTTCCTGCCACAGGGGCTCCGGTCTCGTCCTTGGCCTGTAGCTGCAGCGTCACTTTCTCACGGGGTTTGTAGGCGGGTTTGTCTTGGGTGAGGCTCATCTGCACCTGTGGGGCATGGTTCACAAAGACCAGCCGTTCGGCCAAGGGCTCGCCGGCATCAGAGAAGACCGTGAACTGCACCAGGCCTGAGGGGAATTTATTTTTGGGCACCTCTACCTGGAAGACTTCATGCGCCGTGGGGCTGGAAGCCGCGTACAGCACCTCGCCTCGCACCTGGGCTACCAAATGCAATGCTTTGGGTTTACCCACGCTGTCTTGTTTGAACCCCATGGTGTAGAATTTAACCCGGATGTTAGGTCCGGTTTTGTTATCTACCGAAAAAATAAACCCTTTTTTCTGCGGAACAGGTAGCGGGTATTCCTTTGATACACCTTTGGGAGAAGTGATACGGGCGGTGTATTGTTGGTTTGCCTCCGGGATAAAGCCCACCCGGCCCATCCCAAACTTGAGCGCTTTAAAATCAATCACTTTTTGCCCCTGCTGATTGTAAATGGCGCCTTGCACGTCTTTTCCCAAGCCGTTGCCATCTACTGCTTTGAAGCCTACCATATTCCAGAGACCACTTACCAGATTACCACCTTCGGGGAAAAACTGTACATCTAACTGCTCCTTTGGCATGGGAATGGCAATCGTGCGGTTCAGGGCGCCGGAGGGCTGCTCAATGGACAGGAACATTTTAGGGCTTTGGGTTTCATTGTGCGGCAAAAACAGCCGCAGCAAGGATTTACCTTCACTGGAGGTAGTGGCCTTTTTAGTGGCCCCTATTTTATCAAAGTTGGTGGAGTAGGAAAACGAGGTCTGGGCCATCGGCTTGGCCGCGTAGTTGAGCAGACGCAGGTTTACCAGGACAGAGTCGCCGGAGGGTTGGGGTTTGAAGGTGAAAGCAGTGGACGTGACCATATCATTTTTGCGGGGACTCCAGATGGTAATGTTCTGGTGGAAGAAATACGCCTCGTCAAAGTTCTGCATCCAACTGGTGAAGGCGCGCAGACGGTAAGTGCCCTCTGGTAGATCATCTGGCAAGGCAAAATCGCCGTTACCTTTGCCTTTGTCTAACCTGACCACGGTGGTTTTGTAAAACGTGTTCTCCGGGGTAATCAATTCTACGTATAGCACTTTGCTTAAATCGCTGGGCGCGTGGCTCTGCGCATTGACCAGGTAAGCCTTAAACCAGATGTCCTCTCCGGCGGCATAATACGGCTTGTCCAGGTGCAGGTACACTTTCTCCTGCGGGTATTTATGGTGGAGCGCCGTTAAATTGGCCACTATTTTATTGATCACGCCATTCTGTTGCCAGGCCGGCGGCACGAAAGCAACTAATAAGCCCCCAAGGGCCAATAGCAGCGGGAAGAAGGTTTTAGGAGAACGAAGAAAGGGCATGCAGCAAGAATAAGTTAGGCTCTGAAGTGGTACCGGTACTTGCCAGAAACACGTGCTTTCAGGAGGCAACGTAATTTAACGCAGTCTTTTACATAATAAAAAGGGGCAGGCGGTTTTTGACCTTTATTTCTGAAAATAGATCAAAAGCGTTAATTTTGCGCTTGATTCATTATTTAATGTACCTACATATACTATGGCTATCATTCAAGCTACAGATACAGATTTCCAGGAGGCGCTGAAAAGCAACGAGCGCGTAGTAGTGAAGTACTTCGCTGATTGGTGCGGTAACTGCCGTCTGTTTTCCCCTAAGTTCAAGCGCATGGCGGCCAACGAGGAGTTTAGCAACGTTACCTTTTTGGACGTGAACGCTGAGACCAGCCCTGAGGCTCGTAAACTGGCCGGAGTTACCAATCTGCCTTACTTTGCGGTTTTCAAGAACGGTGAGTTGGTAGAAGGCGCTGCCACCAGCAAAGAAGATTATGTATTGGAAATGGTTCGTAAACTAGCGTAAGCATCCCCATGAAAATACCTGCTATCAAGAAACTGGTAGAAACGCAGACCATTGACAGCCTGCGCGAAGCCGAAGAGCAACTGATCAACGAAGAAACCCCCGCCTTTGAAATTGAAGGTGCAGATGAGGGCGAGAAACTAACCCACGTGTTTGGCGCCATCTGGATTCTGAACCACATGGCAGACCATAACTCAGATTTCAAGACGGCCCTGCGCGAGTTCACCCAAAAGGTACGCATCTCCATCAGCTAATCAGAGACAATCTCTCTTCAAAAAGAAAGCCTGCTAAACTACTTTAGCAGGCTTTCTTTTTAGAATCGTTTTGGGGCCGTTTTACTTCAAGGTGGAGAAAAACTGCTCAGCTTTCTTCATGCCTTCCTCGGTGCAGATGCCTCTTATGTAGTACAAGAAAACGCTTCTGAACACCTCGGCTACGTTGAACCGGTCCGGCGGAAAAGTAACCGGGTTCACAATCATGGCCAACTGCTCTAACATGATCTTGGTCACTAACTGGATGTTAAGATCTTGCCGTAGTTCTTTCTGCAGCACGCCGTCATTGATAAGGTCATACAGCAGGTAGGCGGTATAGTCGTTGGAATGGTTCCAGTAGAGGTTCCAGGCTGCCGGGTAATGCTCTTGTATTTCCTTCAGCACCGTAGGCTGGGACTCGCGCAGGGTATTCAAGCCCAACTGAATAATTAGAAGCAACCTGTTTAAGGGGCTGGGTTCATTCGCAAATAGCCGCTGGTGTTCCTCTTTGCGGGTTTCCAGGTCATAATGCACCACTTGGCTCACCAAGTCATCCATTCCCTTGAAGAACTCTCTGAAGGTGGCCGAGGAAATATCTACGCGGTTAATGATTTCCTGCTCATTTAAATGAGACAACCCTTCTCGCCTGATTAGGGTGAGCAATTCCTGTAAAACGGTTTGCTTGAAAGTCATTTATGGTTGGGGCTCAGTTTAAAACCAAAAGTTGAGGATAACTCAATCTCATACGAACGGCAAAGATATTGTTTTCCTTGTAGGGAGAACCAGTACTTGCCACAATAGAAAAAATATAAAGTGCAATTAATTCCGTTAAAGGGAAAAACTGGAGAAAAAGTTCTCTAATTCCTTGGCGCCCTTCTCAGTGGAGATGCCTTTCAAATAATACAGGAAGATGCCCCTAAACACCTCGGCCATGTTGTAACGGTGGGGCGGGAAAAGGGCATGGTTCAGAAGAATGTTTATCTGCTCCAGTAATACTTTGGTCACCACCTCAATATTGATATCGGGTCTGAAAAGCTGTTGCTGGATTCCCTTGTTCAGCAGGTCATAAAACAGGTAATACGAGTGCATCTGCGCATGCCGCAGGTAAAGGGTCCAGATACGGGGATACAAATATTGAATCTGGACAAAGAAGGTAGGGTTGAACTGCTGCAGCTGATTGACGTGGTGTTTGATGACCAGCATCAACTTCGCGATAGAATGGTCTGCCTGAGTTAAAAGGGTATCCTGCACCTCCTTCTGCTCAGCCAGGTACAACTCCACAGCCTGACGCAAAAAGTCTTCTTTATCTGTATAAGACTGGTTAAACTCTTCTACAGATAAACTAAATTCCTGCATGAGCCGCCGTTCTGTGAGGTCTTTCACGCCCTGGGCAGAGAAGTAGCGCATGGCCGTGCGTAAGAGCTCTTCCTTGGTCATTTTACAGGTGCCTTATTAAATGCTGGCCGTAAACAAATATAACACTTTTTGGGTGAGAACCTAGGGAAATCAAGAGCAATTAGCCGAGGTATAGATAGAGCAAATCTGCTTTTAGGGAGCTGGCGAAAAGGTGGCGGGTTTCCGATACAACTGCAGGTACACGTGTCCTTTCTTCAAGGCATGTACCAGTATCCAGTCACGACGCAGTACGGTGAGTTCCTGATCAGAGAACCCGTTAAACACGTTGGAGTACAGGATGTAGGGCTGGCGGGTAAGGTCTTTGGCTGGGAACCGGCGGAAATCATGGGAAAGATCAGTATCGGCGGGGGGCGCCAGATTAGGGAAATCGCTGCCCACCTCTGACCAGGGAATGTGGTGCTGGTCTAGGTACGTGATCATTTGCTGGCGCAAGGTAAAGTAAGGCAGGTGAGCCAAAGAGGCATCCCACCCCTTGGCTATTTTCTCCGGATACACCCAGAAGTGCCCGCTGATTAAACTTCCTGCCAACACCAGGTACACCGCTGACCGCCACCGTGGCATTTGGATGTGGGTTAATAGGTGCGCGGTGAGCAGGCCTAGAAAGACATACACCACTAACCAATATCGGTGCCCTATGGGGTTGGTAAACCAAACCAGCACCAAGCTTAACGCCACCAAAGGCACTAGCAGCAGAATCAACAGCTTCAGGGTCTCTTTGGTTAAAACGGTCCTGTAACGCCACAGCAGTACACCTGCCGTCACCCACAGAATCACTCTACCAAAATCAAGCAGTCGCCAGGCAATGAGGGCCAGATTGTACAGGAACCCTTTGCCTGTGACGATGGCTGAATAGGCGCTCCAATCAGAGGACGGCGCGTACCCAACCCACCCGAAATGGTGATAATGGAGAGTTAACCAGGTAAGCAGGAGCAAACCGGCCGGTAGGTACGGGAGAAGCAAGTGAAAGAACGCAGGAAGGGTGAATCTGCCTTTCTCCTGGTAGGCCAAAAGCAAATGCGAGAGAAACACGGCTGCCCCCATGATCTGGCTTCTGGGGGTGTGTACTGCCATGAACATTAGGGTAACCGCCAGAAGTACCCTCCGATCTTGCAGGATGGCGTTTATGCATACCAGATAAAGGAACAGCAGCACTATATCTGGCGCTACCTGCACACTTTGGGCTAGCAGCGTAGGGTCCAGGAAGACGAGGAGCATGCCCCCCAAAGCCCAGGGGCTAGGTAAGAAGCGCTTGACCAGCAGGTACACTTGCCAGACAATACCTAGCAGAAAAAGCAGCATTAAAAAATGGCTTACCTTCACTGATTTCCCCAGCAATTGCCATCCGGCGGCAATGTACATCCCGAAAAGCGGCGGATAACCGGCGATCTGGTCCGGCACAAACAAGGTGGAGAAGCGGGTCTGATAATACCATTGCCCGTACTTGGAGGCTAGCAGAATGCTGTCCCAGAAAAAGCCATTGTCCCGTACCAACCACGTCAGGCCCACCATGAGCCCGGCAAAAGGAAGGACTACGGGAAGAGCACGACGGACAGAAGCGAGCGACATTCTTAAAAGGTCTGATGAGCAAACAGCAGCGGATTACAGGCCTGCAATGAACAACAATTGACTCAGAAAAACCACTTACCCCCGAGGTTATCTTTAGGCTAAGAAAGTTGTTTCACTTCTGCTTTTAGAAAGTAAGCCGTAAACAGAAATGAAAGCAGTAAAGTCTTGTTAAGCCTGAATTCTAGAAGCCGCGGCAGGTACCAAATCAGCGGCAATCTTCGCCGATAACAGGCAAAGCGGGATACCGCCGCCCGGGTGTACACTGCCTCCCACAAAGTAAAGGCCTTTGAGCTTGTTCGTGAAGTTAGGGTGGCGCAGGAAGGCCGCCATTCGGTTGTTGGAAGAACTGCCGTACAGAGCTCCTGCAAAAGAAGAGGTATCGGCTTCTATGCCCCGCGGGTCCCAGACTTTTTCAGTTGTGATAAGAGAAGCAATATCAGTCCCTAACACGTTACTCACTTTCTGCAGCACACTTTGCCGGGTTTGCTGGATAAGCTGTTCCCAGTCCTGCCCGGCGTTATGGGGTACGTTCACCATAACAAACCAGTTCTCGTGGCCTAGAGGGGCATCCTCTGGGGTGTACTTAGACGTGATGTTCACATAAACCGTGGGGTCCTCGGCCACGGTACCTTTCCGGAAGATGTGCTCAAATTCTTGCTGGTAGTCTTGACTGAAGAAGATGTTATGCAGGTCCAATTCTGGAAAGCTGCGGGAAATGCCCCAGTAATAGATCAGGGCCGAACTGCTGCGCGGCTGTTTCAAGGTTCTTTCGGGGGCTGGCTGTTTAGGCAGCAGTTTGCGGTAGGTAGGCACCACATCCATGTTACTGACCACCACCTCCGCCAGATAGGTTCCCTGGTTGGTGCGTACGCCTGTGGCCTGGCCTCCTTGAGTCAGAATCTCCAGCACAGGCTCCTGGTACCTGAACTCCACGCCTAGCTCCTCCCCTAGTTTAACCAGGCTCTTGGCAATGGCGTAGATGCCGCCTTCAGGGTAGTAAGCGCCGATGTTGAATTCCAGGTGCGGAATGAGGTTGAGGGTGCCGGGTGCCTGGTAAGGGTCAGAGCCGTTGTAGGTAGCATAGCGGTCCAGCAACTGAATGAGCCTGGGGTCTGAGAAGGCGCGGGCGTTGGCGGCGTGCATGGTGGTGGTTAATCCCAACTCCGTCAGGGCCGGAAGCGTCTTCAACACATCGGGGCTGAGGTAGGTATCCAGTTTGTGCAGGGACTTGTGCAGGAATGTGTTGGCGGTGGCGTGGTAAAGGCGGGCTACTTTCTGCAAGTGCCGGTGCAATTGGTCCTGCGGGATGCCTAGCTTCGTCTCCACTTCCTGGGCAAAGGCATCTGCCGAGGCATGGGCGGTGAGGCGGGTGCCATCTGGCCAGAAATACTGCGTGACAATAGGCAGTCGCTGGTACCGGAAGTAGTCCTGAGGGCTTCGGCCGGCGAGGGTAAAAAGGTCATCTACCAGTTGCGGCAGCGTAAACAAAGACGGTCCAGCATCAAACCGGTAACCACCGGGCAGGGTGAACTGCGTCATTTTTCCGCCGAAGGAAGCATTCGCCTCCAGCACGGTAACCGCATACCCTTTCACCGCCAGCCTGATGGCCGCGGCTATCCCTCCAATACCTGAGCCAATTACTATTGCTTTTGCCATTGCGCCAATCTACGTAGTTTCCTGCTTTTTCTTCTGGACATAACCTGTTCCACGTGTAAAAGTTTGGGTGTGTCTGTTTCTGCGAGGCTTTTGTTTTGCATTGGTTTTCCCAGAAACGACTCTGAAACACTAGTTCACCTTTCCGAAGAACTTGCGGTACACAGGGGCTCTGGCGGAAAATTGGGCATAGAAAACCGGGTATAATAAAGCGTCTAACAGCAAGGAGCCCGTACGGTATTCAATCTGCTCGTGGATGATGCTGTGCGTGCCATTTTGGGTGATCAGGTGTTTGTGACGCCAATATTTCAAAGGAGAGGGTAACTCCTGCCCTACGTCTACAAACCACGCTTCCAGGTCATTTATTTCCCTTTCTGTGATGAGGCTGGTCCATCGGCGTTTCAGGGGACCGGCCTGTAGCTCCACTTCTACCCTATCGCCGGGGAAGCTTCCGTCAAAACGTAAAATTTTTAGCTGGGGGAATGGGGGTGAAAGGGCCCTAAACAGGTCTTCTGTAAAACCTTCCAAAACAGCCCGGTGATGTTGGGCCACAGGTATCTTGAGGTGTAGTTTCATGCCGGCAGATTAGGGTCAACACTTTAACCCGTTCCTCTGGCGAATGTTACCGACGGCAGGGCTGCGAAGAAGAAAAGAATAGGTAAAAATAAGAATCAACTCAAGTAAATGAAGACGAGACGTGCGTTTTTGGTGGTAATGACTTTAGTAGGGCTAGGATTGGGCAGCTGTAACCACTCCCGGAACATCTATACCAGCCCTGCCTTCCAGACGGCGGCCCAGCACCATAAAACCATTGCCATTTTACCTTTTGATGTACAGGTAGGGCTTAGGCCCGTGCAGATGCGCCGGTTAACCCCCGAGCAACTCTATGCCCTGGAGTTGCAGCACGGAAAAGCGGTGCAGAGTGCCTTTCAAATTCATTTTTTGAATAAGGTCAACAAAGACGAAGAAAAGATTACTGTGCAGGATGTGAACGTGACCAATTCTATCCTGAAGGAGCATGACATCCAGCCCGAGGAGATACAAACCATTCCTCCCACAGAACTGGCCCAGATGTTGGGCGTGGATGCCGTGCTGGTAGGCTCCCTCACTACCCAGAAGCCGGTCTCTACTGCGGTGGCCGCTGCCATTGTGTTGTACACCTTCTTCTACACGCCTTATGTGGGCGGAAGTGGCCCTACCAATACCGGCAACACCATGATGAAGATCTATGACGGAGCCTCCGGAAACCTGTTGTGGAGTTATGACAAAATGCTGTCCAGAGGCATTGGCAGCGATACCCATAACATCATCAAAGCCATCACCCGCAAAGCCACTAGAAAGATTCCTTATGCAAAAAAGTAAGGCTACGATTAAGGCAAAGACGAAAATGTGATTTTGTCTTTAATAATTTAAACAATATATATTAAAATCTTTATATTAGTTTCTGCTTTTTCATTCCAACCCTTCATAAACCTTAAACTTTAACTCAGTATGAAATCTACTTCAGCATTACTTGTCTTGTTGGCTTTGTTTTTAAGCCTTGGAGCCTCTGCCCAGACAAAAGAAATCTACACCAATCCGGCGTTTGAGACCCTGGCCAAGCAGCACAAAACCATTGCTATCCTGCCTTTTGAGGCGCACGTGGGCTTGCGCCCTAACCAGATGAAGTCTATGACACCGGAGCGCATTAAAGAGATGGAGCAAAACGAAGGACTGGCCGTACAAAGCGCCCTGCAAACGTACTTCCTGAAAGTGAGCAGCAAAGATGACTATACCGTTTCTTTCCAGGATGCGGCCACTACCAACGCCAAACTGTTGAAAAACAACATTACCCCAGAGAACATCAAAAGCTTTACTCCTGCTGAGTTATCAAAGGTGTTAGGTGTGGACGGCATCATTACCGGTACCTTCACCACTGATAAGCCTATGTCTGACGGTGCTTCACTGGCGCTTGGCTTAGCTGTTGGCTTCTACGGAGCCACCAACTCTGGTAAAACCGCCATCAACATCTATGACGGAACTTCTGGTGAACTGCTCTGGAAATACGAGAAAAGCCTTTCAAGAGGCTTGGGTAGCGATACCAGCACCATTATCACTACCATCATGCGGAAAGCTTCTAAAAAATTCCCTTACTCTAAGATCAAAGCCTAAGCACACTCTTAGTTAAAAAGAAACAGCCTCGCCCCCTGATCTAGCGTGATCAGGGGGCGAGGCTGTTTATAGACCATTTTGATCAAACAAGCTTAAAAACGAGCTCGCTCGAGGAAATTTGTAAATGTGTGGTGTTTTGAATCTTTTTTGTAATATTACTAGCCTTCTTTCGCTGAAAAATGGCGGTTTCACAGGAAAGTAACCAAGATTTAATCCATACATTTTACATGAAAAAAGTACTTCTTCTATTGGTAGTGGTGGGCCTCTGCGCCAGCGGTTATTGGTTTTATAATCGGGCGAAGAACGGACCCGAGGCGTCTCTGGTAGAGATTAGGGCGGCTCTGGAAACCAAAGACATGGCAAAGCTGCAAAAGTATGTAGACTTTAAACGTACCTCCAGCAGCCTGGTAGAGCAAAGCCAGGACATGGCCGTTGACCTTCTGCCCCAAGAGTTGCAGGGAGCCGCCAACCTGCTAAGAAGAGGCTTGAAAGCAAAGAAACAGCTAACTTCTGCCGTGCGCAGCCAACTGGTTCAAAGTGTAGAGACAGTGTCGGGTCAGAAAGTACCTGAGGTAGCCGATGTGGTGAAACTGCTTCCGATTGGTAAACTGATCAATCCGAAGATGCTGCCTAAACTGGAGTTTGAGGGGATTGACCACGTTAACCGGCAAGATTCTATTTCTCTGGTTGGCTTGAAAGTGAAACCTTTGAATAGCAATGAGTCTATGGTAGTGGAGCTGCGCATGCTGCAAAAAGAGGATTATTGGCAGGTAGTAGGCGTCGAGAACTTCAAAGAGGTATTGCCTCAGTTGATTTCTATTGGCAGGAAGAACAAAGACCAAGGCGAAATGCAGGAATAAGCTTCTCAATCATTTTACAGAAATCAGGCTTAAAATGAAAAGGGCTCCTTCACCTGAAGGAGCCCTTTTCATTTAGTATAGTGCGTGCCGTAAAGATTTAATCAAACCTTAGCTACTCTAATCTTCTGTTTTCTGCCGATAATTAAATAGAGAATAGCGCCTAGCACCGGCACAAAAACAATGACGATCAACCATATCAGCTTTTCTGCACTGTTCGCAAATTTACCTGTTAGTAAATCTACCAGAGACCAGATCCATAAAACGACCGGAGCAACTACAAAAGACAGGAGTATGAATAACTCAATAAAACCAATGTTTCCGATAAACAATAAGGAGTGGTTTTGCATTTTCTGGACCCGAAGAGGTGGAAGGTATGAATAGAGTTCTACTTAATTTTCAAAGTAATATACCAAACCTATTTGAAGTGCTCTATTCTTGCCATCGTTTACTTCTACCGCGTTCCCATTTGAGTCATGGTTGGTGTAAGAAAATACATTTGTTAAACCGTGGTTATACCTTGCCTCCACTTCTAAAGATGAGCAAATTTTATAACTCACGCCAAGACTGGCAGCAACGTCAAGCTTATTACAAACATCAGTAATAGTCTTAGGATTATCACCAAAATTTTCTCTGGCATATAGTAAGTACCCAAACTCCGGGCCTACAAGAATAGAGAATCTCTCTATTGGTCTAATTCCTAGTAGAACCGGAACATTTAGATAATGGAATTCATCTATTCCCTCTACTTTGATGCTTCCAGTGTTAAAGGATATAGTGTTTCCTTTTAAGGAATAAATTGCTTCTGCTCTACCAAATAGCTTTCCAGTTATTTCCTTTTGTAATAATCCTCCTGCATAAAAACGTACTTTGTTTTTATAGACGTCACTTTGATGTCGATAATTAACATTGGTAATGTTAACCCCAGTTTTAATGCCTAGAGAAGATTGGGCCTGGACAAATTGAATACTGTAAATTAATAAGATAACAAGGAGGGGGATCTTTTTCATGATATAATATTAGGTTTTCTAACCTAACGATTCAAACCTTTTTAAATATATAGATTAATAATTATTTGTCTTTGATAGATGAACTGAACAGGAAACCTTGTATAATTTTATGCAAAGTTCAATGTTATGTAAAATGTATTAAGCTGTTTAGAATGAACGAAGCCTAAAGTTATTGACTGTTAAGATTATTTTGAAAAAGCACTCAAAATACGCTTTTTATTAGCTTTCTAATTGTTGTAGCCAAAATCTTGGGTAATTACTTTGCGGCTAGGGGTAGAAAAATCAATCTCTGCAACCACTGTAGACTTCTTTGTTTTAAGTAAGCTTTTCAATTGTTGTGTATTATTCAGAACAGGTTCCAGTTTTGAATAATTTTCTGCGTACTTTCTTTCTTGAATGAATTCCCCATTTTCAACATTGTCAGATTGCATAATCAACAAGTATTTGTCCTTGGGAAGGCTGGTCAGCTTGAAGGTGCCATCACTATCTGTTTCGGTCTCAAAAGTTTTATTTTTAAAGATGTCAGAGGTAGAAATTTGGTTCTTAGCAGTTGTAAGGGAAATTAAGTAAACTTTTGAATCATCATCAGCTCTCTTCCAGCCAAAAAACTTATACGTAATCTTCCCCTCAATAGAAGCTAATCCATCTGGAGTCTGGTTTTGATCCAGCGTCATTTCGGAGGTTTCTATTTGGTTTGCAGAAATATAGAAGCAGGAAGACACTCCAAAGGTGAAAACCAAAACAATAGCAAGCGTTAAAGAGTGTTTCATGCTTTTCTTTTTAAGAACTCAATACCTTTAATAGATAGGGACTACGGTTATGCTAATCAAGGGCGAGCCGTTGGGCGGGACGCTGCTTACACATTGTTGTGGTGCGTTATTTTATGGGTATTTAAGCCCCATTTCATTGACCTCATTGTCAACTTTTAACCATTTAACATTATTGCCGAGGTTTTGGTCAACCTCGCTTATTACCATAAAAGCATCGGTCAGGTACAATACTTCAACTATCCGTTCATTATAACCCAATGCTCCCGCGTCTTGGAGTTGATACTCAATTCTTTTTGAGTCCCGTTCTGTATTCTGGAAGAGAACCGTTTGTGTCTTCCAAGAAGGAATTGCAGTCATAACTTTGGCAGGTCCTATAACTAACACACCTGTAATTGCCAAGGCCGGTATTATTGACTCAATAATTTGCCTTTTTATAGTTCTGCTGAAAAGTAGGTTACATAAAAGCAAAATTGGAGAGAGGACAAGAGTCCCAATATATGCAAATGATTTAACAGCTTGACTCTTAATTTCAAAAAGCGAGAAAATATCAACAAGGAATAATATAAGCGCCAGCAAGAACAAGCTGTTTAGCACTATTATTAGTCTTCTTTTCATTACTCTTTTAAAATGAACCACAACGTACTTGTGTAAAAGGCGGCGAGGCCTCGGCCGATGTGGCGTTTACACGTTGTTATCGGTATGCTTTTTTATTTTTACCGAGTCGTTTAAATTGATAATTAAAACTGTAAGGAAGAAGATGCCTACATAAACATATTTTAAACTTCTTGGGTCGTCGAAACCATTTTCAAAATATCCAACGATAGTCGCGAATAAAGGAACTGATATTATTATCAGTACAATGTCTTGAATTAACATTGACCAGAATGATTTTCTTTTTATATAAAAAATTATGACCCCAATAAGGATAGTCGAAAACGCTACTACAGTCACCTCAAATGGAATATATTTTCTTAATCCTGACTCTTTGATCGGATAATACATTCCGCCATACAAGTACATTAAAGAAATCCATAGAAAGCTCCAGCCGTACAGGATGGTTAAGCCGAGCCCAATCATCTTTATAGTTATAATCTCTTTAGTCTTCATTTATCTTAAGCTTACCGCTTAACTATGGTGTACAAGGAACAAATCCGGTTATTGGAACTATAGGTAGGTTAAAACACCCTGTTTACAATGCTTTTCAACAAATAACCGGAACTGCTACCAAAAACAATGCAGGATTCATCTCTGAAAAAAGGTCCTGCTTTAAAGCTACTTCCACAAAACAGCCTTAAAACCTTAGCTTAATAAACTCTCGATATCCTCTTTGGTGAGGCGTTTGATGACGGCTTCGTCGGTGGAGATGAGGTCTGAGACCATCTGAAGTTTCTTGTCCTGTAGAGCCAGGATCTTCTCTTCCACGCTGTTCTTGGTGATGAACTTGTAGGTGAAGACGGTGTTCTGCTGGCCAATGCGGTGCGCACGGTCCACGGCCTGGGCTTCCACGGCAGGATTCCACCAAGGGTCTAGGATGAACACGTAGTCAGCGGCGGTGAGGTTGAGACCTACGCCCCCGGCTTTCAGAGAGATAAGGAAGACCGGTAATTTAGGGTCGTTCTGGAAATTAGCTACCTGTGCTTGGCGGTCTTTGGTGGAACCGTCCAGGTAGGCGTATTTGATTTTACGTTCGTCCAGCGCAGCCCGTACAATGTCCAGGTGCTTTACAAATTGACTGAAGATAAGAACTTTGTGCCCTTCGCTCACCACGTTGCGGGTAAGGCGCATTACCTCGCCCAGTTTGCCGGATTCGGCTTCGGAGGCAGGGTCAGCCATGCGCGGGTGGTTCGCAATCTGGCGTAGCTTCATAAGGCCCTGTAAGAGCATGAACTGCGACTTAGCCGCACCCTGCTCCTCAATATTCTTCAGGATCTTGTTGCGGTAGTACGACTTGGTTTCTTCGTAGGCGTGCTCCTGCTCCTCGGTCATCTTGCAGAACGTGATGTGCTCAATCTTCTCGGGAAGTTCTTTGGCTACCTGGCTTTTGTGCCGGCGCAGGATAAACGGTTTAATGAGCGCGTGCAAACGGCGGGTTTTCTGCTCGTCTTTCAGCTTCTCAATAGGCCGCAGGAATTCCTTCTTAAAGAAGTTCTGGGTACCCAATAGCCCAGGGTTGATGAATGACATCTGGCTCCACAAGTCCAGAGTGCTGTTCTCCACGGGTGTACCCGTCAAGATTAGCCGGTGCTTGGATTTTAACTCCCGCATGCTGATGGACGTGTTGGAGTTGGGGTTTTTGATAGCCTGGCTCTCATCCAGAATAACATAGTCAAACATGTACTTCTTCAGGATCTCGTGGTCTAGGCGCACAATGCCGTAAGACGTTAAAATCAAGTCGTAATGCTTGAACTGCGCCACGCTCTTGTTGCGGTACGTGCCGGTATAAGTGAGAATGCGCAGTTGGGGCGTGAACTTCTGGGCCTCGGCGAGCCAATTGTAGATCAAAGAGGTAGGCATTACCAGCAAAGAAGCCGTTTGGGCGCCGTTTTCCTTCCGGTGCTGCAAAAGCGCCAGTGTCTGCACGGTTTTTCCCAGACCCATGTCATCGGCGAGACAGCCCCCAAAATGGTATTCCTGCACAAAATGGAGCCAGTTGTACCCCGCCTTTTGGTAAGGGCGCAACTCGCCTTTGAAGCCGGCCGGCAAGGGGCGGTCTTCCACGGCTTCAAACTCGCGCAGTTTCTCTAGTTTGCGGCTCATAGTCACATGGGCTAGGTTGCCGTTCTGGAGGTCACTTACCAATGAAAGGTGGTGCTTGCGCAGCTTCAGCTCGTCATCGCCCTCAGAGAAGGCAAACAGCTCCAAATATTGAGTAAACCACTCCTCGGGGATGATTGCAATTTGGCCGTTTGGCAGCTTGTACTCGCGGCGCTTGGTGAGGATGTGGTTTCTGAGTTTAATGAACGGAATCTCGTAGGGCCCAAACCGCACGGTGCCGTAAATATCAAACCAGTCATTGGTTTCATTGATACCCACGTTCACTGAGGTTTCGCCTATGAAGTAGTTCTTTTCAGACTGGCTCTGCTTCAAGGTAAAGCCCAAATCTTCCAGAGCCTTGGCGTAGGTGTTCAACCACCCGAAGGCCTTGGGCTTGTCTAGAACCGCTTTGCCGTTCCTGATCTCCAAGCCACGACTGGAAAGCTCCCGCAAAAAGGAACTCTCCTGCTCAACGTCACGGTGCAACCGGTGGAAGATGTATGACTCTGGGGTTTTCTCCACACTCACACTGATCTTCTTAGATTCCTGCGTGCCTACGGTATAGGTGCCGTATTTGAAATTCAGCTGAAAAACAATCTTATCGCCTTCAGAAGGGTTCTTGATTTCTTCTTCCTCGTCTTCATCACCCGTAGTGGCAAACAAGGCGGGTGAGGGTTCGGCGACCGCTAATTCAGAGAACTGCAGTTGGGGCTGCGGTATGTAACGCTCAGACTTGATGTCGAACCCCTTGGCGTACACATCAAACTGCTCTACCAGCGGGGCCACAAACTTGCGGTAATAGCTTTCCTCCACGTTGCGAGGCACCACAATGAACTTCTTGTTCAGGAAAGGCTGCAGTTTCTTGCCGTCTACCTGTTTCTCAAAGCTGTACAGGCAGTCGTTCAAAAGAAGCCAGGCAGGCTCTTTGCAGACCAGCACCGCATTTTGGTACTGGAACTCCAGCCGCTCGCCTTTGTACTTGATGGTAGGAAAATAATGGGTGTTGTCATCGTTTCGCCGGAAATGGAACAGCACGGTGGCTTTCTCGGTGGCCATGTTCAGGCGCTTCCAGGTAGGTTCTCCGTCTTTGCCCATCACAAACACCATCTTGTCCTGCAGCAGATCCATAATTTTGGCCATGCGGCTTTGGATATAATGGTCTATGTTCTCCTGCAGGAGTTTATCGCCCTTGGCGGGGTCATAGGTCTTGAAGAAGAAATCGGCGAGGGTGGTTTTCTTGACCGCGAATTTCTTGAATACCGCATCTTGCTGGATCTGGTCGGTGAGTTCAATCAGTTCAAAGTCTATCTCATTAAGCCGGGCTGCAAACTCATCGGCGTTCTTGCTGGAGATGTTCTGGTGCTGAAGGGTAAGCTGGCGTTTGGAGTTAACCTGCACCACGAAAGACTCAAACAAATAGCCCAGGTATTCATGCTCAAAAAGAGAATAAATCACTTGAAAGGGCTGTGTTGTGTATACTTTCATGGCAGAATCTCGGCTTCCCAATATTGAAAGTACAACAAAATCTTTTTTTCACCGAAGTAAAACGCAGAAATTTTCCCTAAATACCATCTTTTTGGTAGCCGTAATCCTATTTTTCAGGTGTTTTTCGTAAAACGTACTAAAATCAACCGCTGAAAAGGAAGGCAATGAAAGGGAATCGCTTTCATGCTTGGTTTTTTGAAACGGCTCAGAAACGGATTAAAGGTTCTCTCGAATGGAAAGTGCGGCAGCCCGGCGAGCGGGCCGAATTGAAACCAGAAACGTGATGAGGATGATGGCCGCGGCGGTAAGCATGAAGTCTGTGGGGCGCATCAAGACTGGGTAAGCCTCCACCACCGAGGTGCTCATGCCCATGGAAACCCATCCAAACGTCTGCTGCAGCCAACAGATGGTGCCGCCTACTACTAAGCCCACAACAGCCCCGGTAAAGGCCACAATTGCTCCTTCCAGCAAGAAAATCCGCCGGATGGTACCCGGGTCGGCGCCTAAAGAAGCCAGGATGGCAATGTCTTTCTGCTTGTCCAGCACCAGCATGGATAGCGAGAAGAAGATGTTGATGGAGGCGATGAGCAGGACAAAGGTAAAGGTGACAAACACAAACAGCTTCTCTACCTTCACGGCTCTAAGAAGGCTTACGTGTTGTTCTTCGCTGTCTTGCACGTTAAATTCCTTGCCCAAAAGATTCTGCAACGCAGTTTGCACGTTGTCGATGTCCTCTATGTTCTGGGTTTTGATTTCAAGGGAAGTGCGCTTGTTTCCGTAACTCAGGAGTTCCTCAGCGAAAGTCAACGGCACAAACACGTACTGATCGTCGTACTGGCGTTCAATGGCAAACACCCCGCCTGCCTGGATGCCCAACTGCCGGAAAGCGTTCTCTGGGTTGATGATGGTTTTCTTGCCTGCCTTAGGGTACAGGAACTGCAAGGGCGAGAAAGGGTTCTCTGGCCGGATGGAAAGCTGATACTGTACCCCGCGCCCAATGAGGGCGAACTCTTTCTCGTCCCGCTTCAGGCGGTAATCGCCGTCTACAATAGCGGAGTCAATCTGATTCTGCTGGAAGAAGTTATCGCTTACGCCCTTTATCTTCACCACCATTTGCCGGTCATTGTACCTGAGCAGCGCGTTGTCTTCAATGACCTCGGTGACCAAAGCTACTCCTGGCGTTTTCCTGATTCTTTCCAGAAACTGGGTGTTGGTCTCAAAAGACTTTCCTTCTACTGAAGTAATCTTTATTTCAGGGTCAAACTTGCCGTATAGTGACCTGATGAGGTCTTCCAGGCCGTTGAACACTGAGAGCACCACAATGAGCGCCATGGTGCCCACACCCACGCCAACCATGGCAATGATAGAGATGATATTGATGATGTTGCGCTTCTTCTTGGAGAAAAAGTACCGCCGGGCGATAAAAAGGGCAACGTTCATCTTATAGTAACGGGGAGTTAAAGGTAAGTGAATACAGAAACGGCAGAAGCTCCTTTCTATTATTCAGGTTCGGTTTACTGTTCTCAGGCAAAAGGGTTCTGTTTTATGCCCGGAAAGGTAGTATTTTGGCTATCTCTGCTGTAAGAGGGGCTGTTAAAACTGATTTACTGGTCGGCGTTTCACGGCTTTGGTCATGCACACGCTGCTTTCAATGTTCTCATATTGCCCGAAGTTTGGAATTACCTGAAAACCGCTTTTGGTATAGAGCCTGATGGCTTCTGGCTGGGCTTTCCCGGTCTCCAGAATCAGAGACTCAAAGTTCAGCTCGGCGGCCCATTGCTCCAACTCCGTCAGCACATTTCCGGCAATGCCCTGCCCCCTGAACTCAGGCAGCACAAACATCCTTTTCACTTCTGCGGTGCTTCCTGAATACGCCTTGATTGCTCCGCACCCCACCGGAATGGTGTCATAGTAAGCCACCACCACATGCCGGATAGCATCTATTTTGTTGAACTGGGCGAAAAAAGAGTGGTCATCGCCATCCCTTACATGAAGGTCGGCGTCTAAAAGGGAAACAAGCTCTACAAAATCTTGGTTGGCCGAATCTGTTCTGACTAACTTTATCATCCTGTTGGCGTAATGCTAAAAGCGGGTATCTTTTTGGTGAAGTTAACAGTTCTAAACAAATTGTCAAATTCCAAGAAGCAGTTGCTATTTTAGGCCCGTTTTTCTTCAAAGTGGGCTAAAGCGAAAATTCTCCTCTTTTGCCTTTGGACCAACAAGCCAAATACTTATCGCTGCTTTCTATTTCCAGGCTTTTACAATGAGGCCGGTACCGGTTGGGTGCTTCCCATTGGTGTCTAGCCAGTTCAAAAGGAGACAGAAAGGATATACCACCAGATAATAGAACGGCAGAAGAATAAAGAACAGCTTGGAAGCGCCCAACATCAAAATAGGGTACTTCATGCTCAATCGCCAGGAGATCTTTCCCGGGGCACCGTAAGAGTAATGCGCTTCGGTGCGGCTGAAACCAGCACTCCTCAATTTGTGCTGTATTTCCTGGATGTTGTAGCCGTCCCGTACGTGTTCTTCAATAAAGGAGCTTTCCTCATCGCCGTGCACGTCTGAACCACCCTGATCTGACGGAGTAGAGATCAGCAGCATGCCTCCCGGGCGCATAGACGCATGGAAGTTTCTGAAAACCTCCACATCCTCCAGAATGTGCTCCATCACATCCACTGACAAGACCAGGTCAAATGCCTGCGGCTCCTGATAGGTCACCAGGTCCTCTTTCCGGAACATCACGTTATGGCGGCCTATCTTCTGGAAGAAGTTGCTGCAATCAGCGATCTGCTCGTCTTTCACGTCTACGGCCAGAATGCGCCATTTAGGGCTTATGCCGGAGAGATAGTAGCTGTATTGCCCAAAGCCGGAGCCTGCATCCAGAATCTGCACTGGTTGCTGACGTTTGCCTTTGGCCCAAGCCCGCAGCTCTTTGTGGATGTGCCACGTACGCAGCAGAAGCAGGTCTAAGAGGTTGTAAAAAAGCTTGCGCAGGAAAGGCGTTTTGTTGAACGCCTCGCCTAAAACGCGTTTTATTGGATCGTACTGCATGAGTGGGTCTAGTAGCTGGCTGGGTGAACGGGGCTGAGATTAACGCTCCTCGGCGTCTTCTTCATCGTCGTCAATGTCTTCGTCGTAGAAGTAGTCGTCGTCCCCGTTCCGGAAGGGATTGGTAGGGTCTTCCTTGGACTCTGACGGGATATCTAGTTCAGAAATGATTTTATCCATCTTGGCAGCGTACTCAGCGGTGTCATCCAGATAAAAGATCAGCTCTGGGATCACGCGCACCTGGTTCTTGATGCGCTTGGCCAGTTCATGCCTGATGGTCTTGGTGTGAAACTTGATTTCCTTCAGCAAGTCGCGCCCGTTGGGGTTGAGCAACAGGCTTAAGTGTACTTTTGCCACGCCCAAATCCGGAGACACGGCTACCCCGCTCACTGATATATAGGTGCTCTGAAACAGGTGGGAAACATCGCGCTGAAAGATCTCAGCAAGTTCCTTCTGAATCAGTCTGGCGAATTTTTGTTGGCGTTTACTTTCCATGGTTCCGCAAATATCGTATTAATTTCACATTTTTACCCCACAAACCGTCCTCCTCTTTGCCGTAAGGTAAGAGCGAAGGCTAAGCCGCGCATTGCTTGATACGATTCTTCCGCAGTTTGTTTCCGTCCAGGTGGGTGGTGTTGGTACTGCTGTTTCTCCTCATCCGGCTTCCGTTGCTCATTTTTGGGCTGCCTACTACCCTCTCAGAGCTGCACTATGTGCTGCTTGGTGAGCGCCTGCACCAAGGTTTTACGCTTTATCAGGATCTGTATGACACAACCGGGCCTCTCTCGGCGGCGGTGTACTGGCTACTGGATGCCGTAGCGCCTCGCTCCTATCTGGCGCACCGATTGCTGGCCACGTTCTTGGTGGGCTACCAGGCGTTTCTGCTCAACTTTGTCTTCAACCGGAACCAAGTACACCCTTACAAATCTTACGTGCCTGCCCTGCTGTACATGCTCTTTGGAAGTATTTTCTTTGAGCTAGATGTGCTTTCTCCGCTATTGTTAGGGCATACGTTTGTGGTACTGGCCGTGTACAGCCTTACCGCCATCTCCAAGGAAGCCTCCAATGCGGGTCGTCTGTTCAAAGCTGGTTTTATGCTGGGACTGGCGGCCTTGTGCTATCTTCCGCTGGTGTGGTTTCTGGTGCTGGGGTTCTTCGCCATCATCTACTTCGCCTCGGGGGCTTTCCGGAGTACTTTGTTGATGCTCACGGGCTTTGTGTTCCCGTTTACCGTGGTGCTTACCTATTTCTTGTACCAAAACGCCTTGGTGCCTTTTCTGGAGCAGGGGCTTACCTGGTCGTGGCAGTTCACGTTTGCCTTTGGCTTGCCTATAAGCCAGGTGCTCACCATCGCGGCTTTGCCATTGGGGCTGCTGCTCCTGTCTTTTCTGAGTTTGCCTTTGGTGAACCTGGGACCTAACTACCAAGCGCGTTTCCTGCAGTTCAAGCTCATCTGGGCGATTGTGGTGGTGCTGGTACTCATCAGTGGGCACGATGGATCGGCGAAAGGCTTGATTTTACTGTTGCCATTGCTGGCCTACTTTGGCATTTTCCTTTTCAGCTGGTGGGGAAACCGTCTGTGGATTGCCGAGTTGCTTTTCCTGGTAGTGATTGCCGGTGTGATTGCTGTGCGCTACAACCCCTTGGGGCTGGTTTACCCTGCCTTGAAGCTGACGCCGGAACTGGTACAAGTGCAGGATGCCCCCAAGTACCGCCAGGTGGAAGGCGAGCGCCTCTTAGTCTTAGGACCCGACCTGAATTACTACCAGAACAACAGCCTGGGATCTCCTTATCTGCGATGGAACTTGGCCCAGCCTTACTTCGGGCGCTTACACTACTATGAGTCCTTATTCACCATTTTGCAGGACCTCCGGAAAAACCCTCCCTCCTACATTGTGGACCAACAGAACCTCATGCCCGAGTTGCAGTACAAGTTGCCTTTGGTTTTCCAGCGCTATGAGAAAGTAGAGAACGGTCCCTATTACCGCCGGGTGCGCTAAAGTTGTTTCCTCCTATTTTTCAGCCAGTTTTCCTGAAAGAAGCTTAAAGCAAGAATATAGATAGTAGCAATCCCTTATGGTTGCCCTTTGGAGCATCTTTCAATAAGACCAGCAACGGTAAAAACCTGCATCTCATCAGGTCATTCGCCGGTTTCAGCACTCCTGCTTTGAGCCCTTTTTTTCGAAAATTGACTAAAAAACAGAAAGGGCACCCACAAGAGGTGCCCCTACAATATCTTTCGACTCAGAACTTTAGGCTAAGAGCTCGAAACTCGTACCGTTAGGCGCAGGCAATCTTGTTTACTCTAGTCTGGTGGCGGCCTCCTTCAAACGGAGTCGTCAAGAAGGCTTCTACCATTTCGCGGGCTACTTCTTCGCTCACAAACCTGGCCGGTACACAGAGTACGTTGGCATTGTTGTGCGAGCGGGCCAGTACAGCCAGTTCCTTTTGCCAGCACAAAGCGGCTCTGATGCCCGCGTGTTTGTTCGCGGTAATAGCTACGCCGTTGCCGCTTCCGCAAAGCAGGATGCCCATTTCGTATTCCTTGTTTTCTACTGCCGAAGAAAGCGGATGCACGTAGTCTGGGTAGTCTACCGAGGCATCGGAGAATGGTCCGAAGTCTTTCACCTCGTGGCCCAGTTCCTCTAACTGCTGTTTCACAATCCCTTTGTATTGATAACCGGCGTGGTCGCCGCCTAATGCTATTTTCATGGCTAGGTAAGGTTAAGAAGTAGCTTGTTGATTTAATTTAGCCAGATCGCGCCGGCGCACCCACCAGGAGATATTGATACTCACCTCGTAGAGCAGCAACAGCGGAATGCCCATCAAGGTCATGCTTAGTACATCGGGCGGAGAAAGAACCGCCGCCACAAAGGCAATGACCACTATGGCGTGCTTACGATAGATACGCATCAACTCTGGTGAGACTATGCCTGCCCTGGACAGGAAGAACACAATCATGGGCAATTCAAACATAATGCCGCAGGACAACACCAACGTTACCAACGTGGAAATGTACGATGACAAGTCAAACTCATTGGCGATACTTGGGTCTACCTGGTAAGAGGCCAGAAAGTTGATGGAGAGCGGCGATACAATAAAGTACCCAAACAGAGAGCCCAACAAAAACAGGAACGACACAAAGAACACTGCCCCACGTGAGTTTTCCCGTTCATTGGGGTAGAGGCCTGGTTTAATAAAGCTCCAGATCTCCCAGAACAGGTACGGGAAGCCTAGCAACAAACCAATCACAAACGAACTGGTTAAGTGCATAGTAAACTGCGAGGAGAGCTCACGGCTCTGCAGCGTGAAATCAAGCTTGTTAATGCACAGACCCGCCGAGTTGATAGCCGCGCCAATCTCACAGAGTTTCCGGTACGTAAAAAAATCGGTGCGGGAAGGCCCCAGGATGATGTCATGGAAGACAATCTCCTTGTTGGCCATGGCAATGCCTGTGAATACCACAACGGCCACCGCCGAACGGATCAAGTGCCACCTGAGAATCTCCAGGTGGTCCAAAAAGGTCATTTCGTGCTCTTCTCCGCCGTGCGCTGCCACCTCTCCGGAACGTTGTGCCATGTAATAGTTTCGTGCTTAGTAACTGAACAACGGGAATTGTTGCATCCAGTTGTTGATTTCTTTTCTAGTGTCAGAGATGATGGTCTCGTTGTCATGGTTCATGAGTACGCGGTCTATGTAGTCCACAATGCGATCCATGTCTTGTTCCTTCAGTCCCCGGGTAGTTACGGCAGCAGAGCCGATTCGGATTCCGGAGGTGACAAAAGGAGATTTATCGTCAAACGGCACCATGTTCTTGTTGATGGTGATGTCTGCTTTGATCAACGTGTTTTCGGCCAGTTTTCCGGTAAGGTCTTTTGAACGAAGGTCGATCAGCATCAGGTGGTTATCTGTGCCGGCTGAGATCAATTTGTATCCGCGGTCTACAAATGATTTAGCTAGTACCTGGGCGTTTCTTTGTACTTGGGCAGTGTATTCTTTAAATGAAGGAGAAAGCGCTTCGTAGAAAGCCACTGCCTTCGCAGCGATCACGTGCTCCAGCGGACCACCTTGCGTACCCGGGAATACGCCACCGTCCAGCAAAGAAGACATCATGCGCAGTTCGCCCTTAGGGGTTTTCAGGCCAAATGGGTTTTCAAAGTCTTTCCGCATCATGATCATCCCGCCCCGAGGTCCCCGCAAGGTTTTGTGAGTGGTAGTGGTCACAATATGGCAGTATTCAAATGGATCGTTCAGCAGGCCGGTGGCAATCAAACCAGCGGGGTGCGAAATATCGGCTAATAGCAAGGCACCTACGGCATCGGCGGCTTCGCGCAGGGCTTTGTAGTTCCAGTCACGGGAATAGGCAGAGGCCCCGCAGATGATCAGCTTTGGTTTCTCACGCTCGGCTACTTCTCTTACCTTGGTCCAGTCAATCTCGCCGGTTTCTGGTTCTACGCCATAAAATGAAGGCTTGTACAGCTTGCCCGAGAAGTTCACCAACGAACCGTGGGTTAAGTGCCCGCCATGCGATAGGTCAAAGCCTAGGATTTTATCACCGGGGTTCAAAACTGCCAGCATTACGGCGGCATTAGCTTGTGCACCGGAGTGCGGTTGTACGTTTACCCACTCGGCCCCGAACAGTTGCTTTGCCCGGTCAATGGCTAATTGCTCAGACTGGTCTACAATCTCGCAGCCACCGTAATAGCGCTTGGCTGGTAAACCTTCTGCGTATTTATTGGTAAGCACACTGCCCATGGCTTCCATTACCTGGTCAGAAACAAAGTTCTCAGAGGCAATAAGTTCTATGCCATGCAGCTGGCGCTGATGCTCTTTCTGGATAAGATCAAAGATTTGGGAATCGCGTTGCATTGGTGTTCTGTTAGTGGGTGCCCAAAAGTACGGCCATTGCGGCAAATAACCAATGGTTTAAGCCGCCAAGCCTTGAGAGATCAGGTTTCTGGGGCTTTGTTTTAGGTGTGTTTCTGTAAAAACAAACAAAAAACCCTCAGGTACTGCCTGAGGGTTTCTGGAAAGGAATTAAGAATGCTTTATTCCTTGATGAGGCGCTGAGAAGTTCTTTCTCCGTTCAGCTCCGTTACCAGTAAGTAAATTCCGGGCTTTACTTTGGAACCGGTTACCAGTTCTGTAGCGGAAGTGCCTTTAGAAATTTTCACCTTTTTCTCCAGGGCGACTTCTCCTTTCTCATTCAAGAGTTTCACAGCTAGGTCACCGGCTTTCTCTGCATTTACCGTCAACTTCAGTTTATCAGTAAAAGGGTTTGGGGCCGCCTGTACCGCTGCTGAGTACGCCTTGTTCTCTACTTTCAGCGTCTGGCTATAGGTAAGAGTGCCATCTGCATTTGTGCGCTTCAGGCGGTAGTAGTTGGCCGGTGTTTGCTCTGGGCTGAAATCTTCTGCATGGTATACCGCTACTGCTGCATTGCTGCTGTTCTGTCTCGGTGCGTTCTGGATGATGGCCTTAAACTCTTTGCTGTCTGGGTTTGAAGCTCTTTCCACATCGTAGTAAGCTGCGTTGGTATCATTGGCTTTCCACTTCAGCTTCACTGTTTTAGCGTTCCAATGGGCGGTGAAGTCCATTTCTTCCACCGTAGCAACTGGCTCTTTTACTGGCGGAACTGGTTTAGAGGCAACAAAGTCAATGGCTGCGGTGCCGTTGTGCAGGTAAAATTCTGTGAAGTCTGTAATGCCGGTGAGTTCTGCGGTGAAGTAGTTACCTGTTGAAGAGAAGGTGGCGCCTGTTAAATGGGTGGTAGTAGCGCCTTCCTCCACATTATCGGTGTAATCACAGTTCTCGGTGTTTGCGGCACTGTACGTCGTAAATGAAAGATCATTTAAGCTATTGACGGCATTGGTTTGAGCTTTGTAGGCTTCCAGTTCAGATAGCAATCCGTAAAACCGTACTTTAACCGGTTTGTCAATGGCGGGAGCAGAGGCAGATCTGATTCTCCAGTTTCTGGGTAGCGCATTGATCTCGGTACCCTGTGCATTAATCATTTTACGGGCATTGTCTAGGGCTACGGCAAAGTCAATGGTTACCTCGCCCAAGATGTTCCCGCCATCGTTGATGGTTGCGACTAACTCCCCTTCAAGCTTAACTTCTTGCCAAGTGCCGGAGCCAGTTGACGTAACGCTGACCGATGATTTACAGGCATTAAAGTCGGTGGTGCTTTTGGGGGTGTAAATAGTAGATCCGCAGCTTACGTAGTTCCAACCGTTGGTATTTCCGATTGCCTGGCTGGATAAACCCGCGTAGTATGCCCCGGGTCCTGTGGCGGTAACATCAGAAATAGTGAGGTAGTCTGTGCAGAATCCAAAAGAAGAGAAATTGATGTTGGCTGTTTGGCCTGCCACTGAAGATTGGATGGTTGTCAATGAGCCTGCCCCAAAAGTAAAGAGGCTTTCAATGGTTTGGCTTTGGCCACTTTCTAAAACAAGGGTATTGGTTTCGGTTGCAATTGCCTGCTTTGGTAAGGTAATGCTTTTAAAGGTATTGCTTTGGTTTACGAAAGACTGAGGCCCGTAAAGCGTCACTTGTTTGTACGACTTCCCGCCTCCATTGAAGAGGTGCGTTTCTGGTCCGTTTAAGGTAAAGGCAGCTGAATCTGCCCGTAGGTTCAAGGAAGAAGATATGTTCCAACGACTTAAGTTCTCAAGAATAGAATTGCTTAAATCTAATGCTCTGGATTTGTCACCAACAGAGTTGAAAGCATTGATGGAGATTGGGAACCCGTTCGTCTTAAGGGAACCTTGATTCAAGTTGATGGTGCCGTTTGAGCTTACTCGTATCTGGCTTTTTAAATCCCAGCTTCCCGGTCCGTCAAAGGTCAAGACTGTTCCTGGGGCAAAGAGCCTTCCTTCAAAGTTGATTGAAGTGTTCTCTTGCGCAGATTTGAAGTTCAGGAAGAAGCCTTTGGTGCCGGTAAACGTCAGGTCCAGGTTGGCTTGCAAGGCGCCGTGTACATTCAGGGCTTGGCCATTCCCGTCGAAATTTGTTGCTCTAATGCCCGTCCAAGAAATGTTGTTCACCTCTGCTTCTTTGTCAAGAGTAACTTTCTGACCCGTGAATAAAAAGGAGTTGATGTCAAACACTACATTGTCGGCAGCAGTAGGCAGCGTCTGGTGTTTTACTTTGCCCCCACTGGTTGTAGCCCAGTGGCCTAATTCACTCCAAGCTCCACTCCCGCGGTTGTTCGTTCCAAAGGGAACCCAGTAATATGTTTTCCCGGATGCCGTAGAATCTTCTGAAGCTACCGCCAATGAAGGATTCGCCAGCCAAGCCAAGGCGGTAAGGGATAAGATGGACCGGATGTTTTTGGAATGATTTTCCTTTACAAGATGGCTGTTGCCATAAGAGTATGACAGAACTCCGCTGGCTAATACCAGACAAAGGGTGAAGAACATTGCCTTCTTTAAGCTAGTAAACGTTTTTGTCATAAGTGTTCATTGAAAGTTTAGAGATAGGGTTAGATAGTAGAGAGCGTTTATGGAATAGTTCTATCAAAAAGCACCTGTTTTTGTTGTCAGAAGATTTTACCTATTAGTTGTTGTTAGATTGCTAAAATCATGAACCTTGTGGTAATAGTTAAATTTTATGTGTGTTTATATTGATCCTAAAGAAGTTTATGATTCTAATTAGTCAATTTTATGCTCTAATATATACTATAAATATATATAGTATGAAGGAAGTATATTATAAAATGATTATTATTTAAAAAATGACATTAGGTGTTTGCGCAATGCTATCAAGATCTACTTCTACCCTTCTCTTACTAGATAGCCTGTAGAGAATGAATCCGATTTCCATTAGGTAAAAAGAGCTTTCCGGTAATTGTTAGGCGGACCTGCCAAAAGTGGCAACTTGGATGGGCTACTACCGGGGTGGGCTATTCAGGGTTGATTATCTACTAGTAGGTTTTTTGAGCATAAAAAAAGGGGAGGCAATTGCCTCCCCTTTTTTGGTATAGTACTTAAGGTTATTTCTTAACAACTCTTAGGGTAGTTACCTGGCCATTCAATTCTGTTGTTAGAATATATAAGCCAGAGCTTAGCGATGTTTGGTTCAAAGGAAGCTCAACAGTTGATATTCCGCTTTCAACTGTAAATGCTTGCTCGTACGCTTTCTTTCCAGTGGCGTAGTAAAGAACGACGGTTAACTTTCCAGCTTTCGCTGCTTCAACTTCCAGGTTAAGCGCGTTTGTGTCGCCAAACGGGTTTGGATAAGCTTTCACTGGAGAAGAGATAGCTGCTGTTGTGTTTTCTACCGCAATTGTTTTGCTGTACTCTACACTGCCATCTAAGTCAACTTGCTTCAAGCGGTAGTACGTCACGGCGTTCTTACCTGCAGTGCGATCTTCTGCTGTGTAAGAAGTGGCAGAAAGGCTGTTTACCACCTTGCTGTTTACCCGCTGAACTGTCTTGAATTCTTTTTCAGTTGGGTTTGTAGTTGCTTGCACCTCAAAATAAGCGTTGTTTCTCTCTGCAGCAGTGGTCCAGGTCAAAGTAACTCCGTTGGAAGTCCCTTTTCCAGAAAACTCTACCAGTTCAACAGGAAGGGTTGTTGGCTCAATCACAAAGAAGTCTTCCTGCGCAGTACCTCCAGCTGTGTTTACTGCCATAGGGCCCGAAGTAGCGCCAGCAGGAACTTTCACAGTGATAGTATTAGGGTCACTATTTGTATACTCCGTAGCCTCAGTGCCATTGAAAGTTATGGAGCTGATATTTTCTAAGTTTTGACCTTTTACAGTAATCACATCTCCTACCAGGCCAGAGTTAGGTGATAATGAAGTAATGTTAGGAGATACATAGAAATCAATCTGCGCCTCTCCGCCGTCAGTGGTCACCACCAGCGGGCCTGAGGTCGCGCCTGCCGGGATGGTCACTTGAAGCTGGGTCCCGTCCTCGCCCAAGGTCCCGAACTGGGTGGCAGGGGTCCCGTTGAAGGTGATGCTCCGCACGCTCACCAGGTTGGTGCCGTAGATGAGCAGGGGCTCGCCCACCGGCTTGGAGGTGGAGGACAGGGAGGTGATGGTTGGCGCCGGAGGGGTCACGGCGAAGTCGGTGGCGCTTTCGGCAATCGTCTCGCCCTCCTCGTTTAAGACCACGATTCTGCCGGTCACTGCGCCTTCGGGCACGCGGCCGGAGATAGAAGTCTCGGATGGCCTGTCAATTTCCTCGGCAAAGAGCACCTGGCCCGCCGCGTTGTAGAAGCCGATGCCGGCCACCTCGGGGAAGTTGGTGCCGTTGACGGTTACCAGCGTGTTGATGGGGCCGCGTCCTGGGGTGAATGAGGTGATGGCAGTTTCAATAACAAAATTAATCTGTGCCTCTCCGCCGTCAGTGGTCACCACCAGCGGGCCTGAGGTCGCGCCTGCCGGGATGGTTACTAGTAGTTGCGTCCCGTCCTCGCCCAAGGTCCCGAACTGGGTGGCAGGGGTCCCGTTGAAGGTGATGCTCCGCACGCTCACCAGGTTGGTGCCGTAGATGAGCAGGGGCTCGCCCACCGGCTTGGAGGTGGAGGACAGGGAGGTGATGGTTGGCGCCGGAGGGGTCACGGCGAAGTCGGTGGCGCTTTCGGCAATCGTCTCGCCCTCCTCGTTTAAGACCACGATTCTGCCGGTCACTGCGCCTTCGGGCACGCGGCCGGAGATAGAAGTCTCGGATGGCCTGTCAATTTCCTCGGCAAAGAGCACCTGGCCCGCCGCGTTGTAGAAGCCGATGCCGGCCACCTCGGGGAAGTTGGTGCCGTTGACGGTTACCAGCGTGTTGATGGGGCCGCGCTCTGGGGTGAATGAGGTGATGGTAATTCCAATAACCGTAAAGAAAGATCTTGCTGAGCCTCCTGCAGTCGTTACTACTAAATCACCTGTAGCTGCTCCATCTGGTACAACTACAACTAATTGGTTGTTGTTATTAGACAGGTATTCAGTAGCAGCTACGCCATTGAAGGTAATGCTTCTAATACCATCCAAATTTGACCCATTTATAGTTACTTCTGTACCTATTGGTCCAGAAGCCGGGCTAATGCTAGTAATGGAGGGGGCTGGAATGATTACAGTGAAATTAGTTTGTGCAGATCCTCCAAGTGTGGTAAGCACTAGGTTCCCTTGACCTACAGCTGCTCCAGTAGGTACTTTAACGGTTATTTGAGTTGCGCTTACAAGGGTAAAGTCAGCTGCTGCTTGACCATTAATAGTGATGCTCTGAAAATTTTCTCTTTCAAAGTTTCTTCCATTAATGGTAATCAATGTGCCTATTGGGCCGGATGACGGAGTGATAGAGGTGATGATTGGTGCGGGTATGATAGTAAAAGAACTGCTTGACGTAGTTGTGTGTAGCGCGTTTCTTACAGTTATTGGGCCAGTAACAGATCCAGTAGGTACGCTAACAGTTATTCTGTTATCGTTCACTACAGTTAAATTACTGCTTGGTTTATTAGAAGAAAATAAAACCTCTGTAGTGTTGATGAGATTAGAGCCGTAAATATCCACTGTTGTGCCAAATCCTCCAGAGGTTGGGGTGAATGAAGAAATTGCAGCTGGTAAAATTGTTCCGGTGCCCGTTAAGTTAACAACGTAGTTTGATTCGTCTGAGTCATTGTTTCTGATTGTTAATGATGCTCTCTTGTCATATAAAGCGCTAGGCTTGAAAACTACTTTGAAAGTGGTTTCTTCGTTAGGCTGCAACGTTCTTAAAGAAGGGTATTCAACTATTTCAAACTGACCTGCTGGATCTTCGCTTGTGATAGATAAAGCAGGTTCTGTTTCTGGTGCTGTAAGCAGCAGAGGTTCTGAACCAATGTTTTTAATAGTAAATGTAGTTGGACTGCTTGTAGTCTTAACATTTTGTGAGCCGAACGAATAAGCAGTTCCACCGCTTGCTAAGGTTTTGCCAGCAACTGTAACATCTATCTCTGGAACAGTTGTTCTCTTGGTGATATTTACTTGGTCAATGTAAATGTTGGTAGCTCCATTTGAAGAAGTGTTGATCGAAATCAAACGGAATCTAATGCTTCTGGTATCAGGCTTAAGAGAAGCGGAAATAACATGAGAGCTGTTAAAGCCCTTTCCCGCTAAGCTGGTAAAGGAAGCTTCTGGTACAGTGGTGTAAGATCCATTGATAGTGGTTGATTCTTCTACCACAAACTGCCCCGTAAAATTTCTGCTTGTTGCGTTTGTGTTTGCTAGAAAAGTAAGTTTTTCTGGTTTGTCTGAAAAGTTTACTTGGACAATAGACCCAGCGGCATTGAAATTGGCAACAGAAGAAGATGTTGTATTTTGAGCTGGTTCTGAATCTGGAAAGGAGATGTTGGTTAGGTTCGTGAATGATGGATCAGTTCCTAAGCCTATCTGCGACCAACCCGCGACTGTTGACGGAGAAGTCAAAGGGGTCTTCCATTTTCCACTATAAGTGTTAGGTAGACTTGTTGTTGAGGTACCAAGTGTTTGCGCCTGCGCCTCCAGCATAGGCAGTATCCCCAGCAGAACCAAGACTAAAAATAGCCAGACCCTGCTTGCATTGTTTTCCCCGGAAGCCTTTCTTCTGAGTAAATTTTTCTCCATAAACGCTACTTTAAAATTGATAAACCTATTATTATATTAATCTTTTACCTGCTCCAGAAGACTTCCTCAGCATTGTCATTCTCTCAATGAGTATTCAAATATTTCTACTATTTTAACAGTGAATATCTAAAATGACATATATTTAAGGGTGGTCATCTACGGGTAAAATTACTAGAATGTTTAAGATTGTCTAAATAATTAGTATGATTTTTTAGACATCTCCTTCTAGAAGATTATGATAAATTTATAAAGTAGAATTACGAAAATGGCGAATACAGCTTTGTATGGCTGTTTTTGTAGTGGTATTGTTAAAATAGTCCTTAAATAATATTATATAGTTTTGCATTATATTTAGTAAATATTACTTAACTAAAATATAGTAGCAGAAATGTTATAAACTACTTGATCTTTATAGGATAAGGTTGGTCTAAGTTAGTTAAGAAGAATAATGCAACTTTGTCTAAGTTGAATGCGCATAAAGAGCCAAATTGTTCATTCAGGTAATAGACGCATCCCGCATCTAGGTTGATAGCCGGCCTTTTTTTGCTGACTGCTCGTTCAATTGTGGCTTTAGGAACAGGAAGGTGCCCATGGAGAAGGCGGCGCTCGCCTAGCTTTGCAAGAGTGGGTTGCATGTGCTTGGTGTTCAGCAGAAGGTGGTTGCTGGTGAGAAAAGGATTGTGAAGGGTGAAGTCTAAGCCGCCATGCACTAAAACATAATCGTCTAAGACAAGCAAGAGGGGAAGGGACCTGATGAAGGAGATATAAGTAGAAGGAATGTCCTCAAACCGGGCTACTCCAAAATTTTCTAATGTTTTCTGTTTGTCTTCCTGGGTGAGCCATACGGTATGCTCCCCTTTGTCTATGGCATCTAAGAGTAACTGGTCATGGTTTCCCCGAAGACAGGTAAGCTGAAAGCCTTGGCGCTGCAGGTGAAAAATATAGTCCAGCACGCCTTTGCTATCCGGGCCCTTGTTGATGTAGTCTCCTAATAAGTAAAGGTGATCCTTCGGTTTTAACTGAATCTCTTCTTCTACCATCTTTTTGAAAGTGGCAAGGCAGCCATGTATATCGGAGATCGCGTAGCGGGCCATAGGAGGTAAAAACAGAGGTTAAGAAATTAGCTTGATTGACAAAACTAGGTTAAGCCGAAGTGGGGACAGGCATTTCAGCGTTTTAGGGCTCGTATCTATGAAGTAGACCAGATACGGCACAAAAAAGCACCTTCCGGGTAGAAGGTGCTTTTCCGCCTGATGCAGGATGCAGATTAACTGCCGCCGTAGCTGGGCTTGTTGATATCTGGTTTATGCAGGTTGCGGTTAGGATGGGTGATGGCCTCTGGTGCCGGATCGCCGTTTTCATCCAAGAATCTTTCCGCTATATCTTCGCTCCGGTCAATGGCCTCTGGGCCACCAGTGGATTTAGCCCCAGCTTTGCTGATGCCTTCGCCAGTAGGTTCGCCTTTCTGCGATTTTGAATCGTGGCTGGTATTCTTGCTTTTATATGGCATGAGTTCCTCCTTTTCAATTTAGTTAAACATGTAAGACCTTAAGACGAAATCAAGTGCCGCGGCCCTCGTCATTCGTCCGCATATTATCTTTTTCTGGTTCGTTGCTGTCCGCCTCCTCGTTTACGCTTACGCCGGTTGGTCCGTCAGATGAGTCAGAGCCGTAACCTTCTTTGCCGTCGCGGTTGCCGAAACCGCCGCGTTGCGCTTCGTTCTTGGGTGGATCAGCACCTGGTATGATATGCCCCGCCATCATGTCTTCCATGTTGGTGGCGGTGTCATCAATCACCCGTATCGGACGGTCATGTCCGTTGGGGTGCCCGTTATTGTCAGTAGCCATAGGCGTTTGTTGTTATAGGTGATAAGTCTACCTTTTTACTGGTTTCCACGTGGAAAGGTTGAGCATTACCCGCCTATCTGTTCGCCGCCGTTCACGTGAATGGTCTGGCCTGTGATGTAAGAACCGTCTTCAGAAGCCAGGAAAACATAGGCCGGAGCCACCTCGGCAGGTTGTCCTAAGCGGCCCATGGGCTGGTCTTTCCCAAAATCGCCCACTTTCTCTAACGTAGCCGGAATAAGCGGGGTCCATATAGGACCTGGGGCTACGGCGTTTACTCTAATGCCACCTTCTGCCAAGTTTTGGGAAAGTGAACGGGTAAAGGCGGTAATGGCTCCTTTGGTAGATGCATAGTCCATGAGGTGGCTGGAACCCCGGTAAGACGTGATAGAGGTGGTGTTGATGATGCTGTCCCCTTTCTTCAGGTGGTTCAAGGCTGCCTGGGCCACGTAGATGTAGGCGAAAATGTTCGTCTTGAAGGTTTTCTCCAATTGCTCAGGGGTGATCTCGCGCAGGTCGTTTTTCTCGTGCTGCTCGGCGGCATTGTTCACCAGAATGTTGAGTCCGCCTAGCTCCTGCACCGCCTGCTCTACACATTGCTTGCAGAAGTTCTCGTCCCTTAAGTCGCCGGGAATGAGCACGCACTTCTGTCCTTCGGCTTCCACCAGCTTCCGGGTGTCTTGGGCGTCCTGCTCCTCATCCAGGTACACAATGGCCACGTCGGCCCCCTCCCGGGCAAAATGCACGGCCACGGCCCGGCCAATGCCGCTGTCGCCGCCGGTGATTAAGGCTTTTTTCCCTTTGAGCTTCTCGCTGCCTTTGTAGTTCTCCCGGATAACCACCGGTTCTGATTGCATTTCGTGTTCAAGGCCCGGTTGGTGCTTCTGGTGCTGATCTGGAACTTCCTGCGGATATTCTGTTGCCATAGTAACTTCGTGTTTAAAGGTGTACGTCTAGGTTAAGGGCAGCCTTTCTAAATAGGCTGAGTCCTTTTTACTTATCTGCAGAAGAAGAGATACATTTTACAGCTATTTTCAGGAAAAGAGAGTAAAAACACGGAGAGCGGAAGGAGAGAATCGATGAGCATCCCTTCTGATTTGATACCCTAATGCCAAATCCTATGTGGGAAGAAAAAGACAACCAGCTAACCCGAAGCTTCAAATTCAAAAACTTCAAGGAAGCCTTCGCTTTCATGACCGAGGTGGCCGTGGTGGCCGAGGAACTGAACCACCACCCATGGTGGAGCAATGTCTATAACCGGGTGGAGATACGGCTTACCACGCATGATGCCGGCAACACCGTCACCGACAAAGACCATGTACTGGCGCAGCGCATCAGTGTATTAGCCGAGCGGTACGGGGTGTAAATTGTGCTTTGGGCCTGTTTTCCCAAAAAGGTGACTAAAATGCCTCTCGCCTCAGAACGCAAGACCCAGAACTCAGGACTTAAATAATCAGTATCTTTGACCTATGGCCGAACCCGTAGTAGAGACCAGTTTATATTTAGTGCCCACGCCCATCGGCAACCTGGAGGACATCACCCTCAGGGCAATCCGTATCCTGAAAGAGGTAGACGTGGTGCTCGCCGAAGATACCCGTACCAGCGGCAAACTGTTGAACCACCTGGGCATTGAGAAGCGCATGCACAGCCACCACCTGCACAATGAGCACAAAGCCGTAGCCCACCTGGTGGAGCGCCTGAAAAAGGGCGAAAAGATGGCCTTGGTCTCAGATGCGGGTACCCCCGGAATCTCTGATCCCGGGTTTTTGTTGGTAAGAGCCTGTGTGCAGGAAGGAATCAAGATTGAGTGCCTGCCCGGCCCTACTGCGTTTGTGCCCGCCCTGGTAAAGTCCGGCTTCAGCACCGATCGTTTTACCTTTGAAGGGTTCCTGCCCATCAAGAAAGGCCGGCAGACCAGATTGCAGAGCCTGGCGCAGGAAGAACGCACCATGATTTTCTATGAGTCGCCGCACCGGGTGCTCAAAACGTTAGAGCAGTTCAAAGAGGTGTTTGGGCCAGAGCGTATGGTATCAGTGAGTCGCGAAATAAGTAAACTTTTTGAGGAGACGTTGAACGGCACACTCGCCGAGATGGTGCAAACGTTTACAACCAAAGCTATAAAAGGAGAATTTGTCATTGTTGTTCAAGGAAACAAATAATCGTTTTTACCTCCCGTTACTGGCGTTTCTGAGCGCCTTTTTATTGTGGTTAGGTTGGCCGGTGAAACCACTGGCCTTTGTCTTGTTTATAGGCTGGGTGCCGTTCCTGTTGATGGAGCAGGCGATCTCGGCTAAAAATGAGCCCAGGCGCGGGCGTACGTTCTTCAAGTACACCTACTTGTTGCTGCTGCTCTGGAACATCTTCACTACCTATTGGGTGAGTTACTCCACGTTGGGCGGCGGCATCGCGGCGGTAGTGTTCAATGCCTTGTTTATGTCTGTGCCGATGGTCGCGTTTTTCCTGACCAAACGGGCGGCGGGCAGAACCATCGGGTATTTGAGTTTGCCTATCTACTGGATCGCTTTTGAGCAGTTTCACCTGAATTGGGACCTAAGCTGGCCTTGGCTTACGCTGGGCAACGGCTTCGCGTCACTGCCCAGCTGGGTGCAGTGGTATGAATATACTGGCTACTTAGGCGGCTCGCTCTGGGTCTGGGCAGTAAACCTGCTGGTGTTTTTCGCGCTCACCTCGCCGGTAAAGTCTGTGAGCAAATGGGTAACTCCGGTGCTAGTGGTGCTTCTGCCCCTGGTACTTTCCTTCATCATCGGGAGCCAGTATCAGGAGAAAGGTGAGGCTGCCGAAGTGGTGGTGGTGCAACCTAATGTAGACCCGTACAAAGAGAAGTTTGAAGGCGGCGAAGGCTACATTCCGTTTGAGCAGCAGTTTGAGCGGTTGATCAAGTTATCTGAGGAGCAGATAACACCTAACACCAGGTTTGTACTGTGGCCCGAGACATCTATCAGCAACGGCCTCAACTGGGAAGAAGGGTTTGACATGAGTCCGGTTAGTTATGCCCTCCGCGATTTTCTGGCAAGGCACCCAAGGGTAGAATTGGTGTCAGGCATCACCTCGGCGCGAATGTACCCAGACTCCACGAAGAGAAGCAGCACGGCCAGGTTCCATCCGCAGGTTGGCTATTATGACGTGTATAATGCCGGTCTGCACTTTAAACCAAACGGGCAGCATGAGTTTTACCATAAGTCTAAACTGGTGCCAGGGGTAGAAAAGACGCCTTACCCAGGTGTGTTCAAGGTGCTGAAAGCCTTTGCCATTGATCTGGGCGGCATTGCCGGAAACATGGGCACGCAGGAAACCCGGGCTATTTTCAAGCACAGCCAGAATCCTACCTTAGTAGGCGCCCCAGTGGTGTGCTATGAATCTATCTATGGCGAGTACGTGAGTGAATACATCCGCAATGGGGCCAGTGCCATCTTCATTATCACCAATGATGCTTGGTGGAGCGATTCGCCGGGGTATAAGCAGCATTTAGCCTATGCCTCTTTACGAGCGATTGAAACCAGAAGAGCGGTGGCGCGTTCAGCCAATACAGGTATCTCCGGGTTTATAAACCAGAAAGGCGAACTGTTGCAGAAATCGGGTTGGTGGGTGCCGGCTTCCCTGAGGGGGCAGATCAGGTTCAACCAGGAGCAGACCTTTTACACCCGCCACGGCGAGTTGATTGGGCACAGTACCCAATGGCTGGCGCTCGGGTTGGTGGTTCTGGCCATCGTGCTCGGGTTTACCCGCCGCACCGCAAAAAGATAATCCTATACACGCGCTTACTATAAAACTATGACAGATTTCTCATCTCTCCGCGACCAGGTGGTGGAACTCACCAAAGAAGTCGGGAAATTCATCCTGACCGAGGCCTCTAATTTTGATGTTTCCCGGCTGGAGCACAAAGGGCTGAATAACTTGGTTTCCTACGTAGACAAGAAGGCCGAAGAACGCCTGGTGGCCGGGCTGGAGAAGTTTCTGCCTCAGGCAGGCTTCATCACCGAGGAGGAAACCAAGTCTGAGCAGGCCGAGGAGTTCAACTGGATCATCGATCCGCTGGACGGTACCACCAATTTTATCCACGGTTTGCCGGTGTACTCGGTAAGCATTGCGTTGATGCAAAGAGATGAATTGGTGATAGGGGTAGTGTATGATATCACCCGCGATGAGTGCTACCACGCTGTGAAGGGCGGCGGCGCTTTCTGCAATGACCGCAAGATCTCGGTGTCTGACGCGCCTACCCTGGGCGACTCACTCATTGCCACGGGCTTCCCTTATTACAGCTTTGACCTGATGCAGAAATACCTGCAGGTGATGGGCTCCTTTATGCAGGGATGCCACGGTGTGCGCCGATTGGGTTCTGCCGCCCTGGACCTAGCCTACGTGGCCTGCGGTAAGTTTGAGGGATACTTTGAGTTCAACATCAACTCGTATGACGTGGCCGGAGGCGCCTTGTTGGTGCAGGAAGCCGGTGGTCAGGTAACCGATTTCAGGGGCGGTAAGAACTACGTGTTCGGCCGTGAGATCTGCGTGAGCAATAGCCCGGCGGTACAGCAGGAAATGCTGAAACTGATTGAGCCTTTCTGGAAAGAATAGGCCAACGCTGCTTTTAGCTTGTTTTTATGAAAGCAGGCTAAAAGCGCGGCTGGTTTCAAGGGTGATACCAGCTAAATCAGGCGGTAGGTTAAACTATTTCTACCTTTGCCGGCGTTACACAACTGTTATGATACAGGAAATCATTATTCTTTTAGTCTTCGTTTTAGCGGCGGCTTACCTTCTCAAAAAAGGATACAAGAGCTTTTCCTCTAAAGAGGTGGGTTGTGACAAAGGCTGCGGCGGAGCATGTTCCACGATTGACCTGGCTAAAATTGAACGCGAGATCAAGGCCAAGCAAGCTTTCAAGTAATTGACTTCTCATTTGCCTAAACACGGAGGGCCGTTCCTGACAGGAGCGGCCCTCCGTGTTTTCAGCCTTTCTGCTTTGAGGTCCTTTCCTTAAAAACAGGCGTAAAGCGGCTCTTTCATTGCCTAGTTATCCTCCCTGTAAACGCGATTATGAGCCCTAAATATCTTTTTTCTTGAATACAACTGGCAACCCAACTCTGTTTTTACGTATAGTTCAGATACCATCATATGATACTGCAACCATCTAAAGATATTGTGTTATGCAAGACAAAGAACAACTAACCAGTCAGGTGCAAGTAGAGGCAAAGCTAAAAGGAGAAGGCTACACAGAAGATTTCAGAGTGACCGAAGACACTCGCCTTACTAACCTAAAAGGCGATAAAGTTTATGGGATTGAGGACGTGAAAATAGTAGATTTCTACCGGTTTGAGGGAGATACGGATCCAGATGAAATGGCTATCCTGTACGCCCTTGAGTGCAATGACGGTACAAGAGGCACTATCCTAAACTCTTACGGACCTTACGCCGACCAGAACATTGATGCTTTCTTAAGACAAGTGGAAGATTTGGGCAAAAAGATATAACCGCCTCGTCTATTTCAACTGCTATGAAAACGAAATCGGCCGAAGACTATTCTTCGGCCGATTTTGTTTGATCCTCTTCCTTGAGGTCCTCTTCTTTCTCCGGGCCTATCTTCAGCTCCAGGGGGTGGCCAGGTTTCGGGGCAGCTTCCTTGACCGCAATGGACAGGTCTTTGCCTCCTTTCACCCCGAAGTTGAGCGTGGTAACCGGGAACGGAATCTCAATGTTGTTTTCATCAAAGGCTTTCTTGATCTTCATGATGGCGTCACTCTTGGCATACACAAAGTCGGTCTGGCGCTTGTAGCTGATCCAGTAGCGCACCAGAAAGTTGATGCTGCTGTCGCCAAATTCCTCGTAGACTACTTCCACTTCCTTGGTGGTAATCATGTTGGTGATGCCCACCATGGCTTCTTTTACTACCTGCTGCACCCGTTCCAGGTCCTCAGCATAGGAAACCCCTACCTTCAAGTCAATTCGCCTGATGCCGTAATGGGAGAAGTTGGTGAGCGCAGATTCAAAGACCTTTCGGTTAGGAACCTTCACCAATTCGCCGGTCTGTCTTCTGATGTCCACGGTGCGCAGGTTAATCCGCTCAATGGTCCCGAAATGGTCATTGGTATCAATCACATCGCCTACCACAAACGGTTTCCTGAACGCGATAATCACCCCAGAGATGAAGTTGGCGGCAATGTCTTGAAAGGCAAAACCCAGAGCCAAACCAATGATACCGGCACCCGCCAACAACGTGGTAACCGTTTTGTCCAGCTTCAGGATACTCAAGGTGAAGAAGATACCCAGGGTGAGCGTGCCCACATAGACCGTGGTGCCTACCAGGTTGTTAAGGGCGCTGCTGTGCGTGAACCTAATAAGTAGTTTGTCTGAGGTGCGGCGCAAAATCCGGGCGGCAAAAAAGGTGAGCACCAGCACCAGCATGGCCAGGAACAGGTTAGGCAGCATGAGCACAATCTGCTTTAGCCAGATCTCAAGCTTGCGCCAAAGGAGTTGAAACGCTTCGTTAATCTCGGTCACAGGAAAGGAAATAGTGGTAAATAGAAAACACGCCAAAAGCCAAAGCCTCAGGCGCTAAGTTCCCTCATACGCAATCTAAGGCAATCTAGCTACAGAAAGTAACTGTGATGTGCTAGCCCCATACTTTGGTGCCTTCTGAACAGTTGCGGCACATCTCTATCTGGCCACGTCCCTTGAGCAAAGAGCCCCTGAACTTTTGATACGAGTCGCTTTTCCAGAGCTGTTTAAAGCTTTGCTGTTGCAGGTTGCCTAAGCGGTAATGGGCGTCTTTGTCAAAGCAGCAAGGCACCACCAAGCCATCCCAGGTGATCACGCACGAGTGCCACATCTTCCAGCAGCCGTCAATAAGCTTGTTCTTGAGCGAGTACGTGCCGTTAGGTTGCGCCTGGTACCTGGAGTAATAGTCTATAGTAGGGATAAGTGGTGAGCCCTGGGCATAGTCATAGATCTGCGCGGTCTTAAACCAAACGTCGTCCACGCCTAATTCCTTGGCCAGTTGCTTAGCCTCGTCTATCTGGTGCTCGTTGGGCCGCACTACCAAAAATTGGAAGATCAGGTACGGGGTCTTGGATTTGAGTTCCTGTTTGTACTTCACCAGCCGCTTGGTGCCTTCCAGCACTTTGTCCAGCTTGCCTCCTACCCTGTATTGCTGGTACACGTCTTGTGTGGTGCCATCCAGGGAAATGATCAAGCGATCTAAGCCAGATTCTACCGTTTTGCGGGCATTTTCTTCGGTTAAATAATGCGCGTTAGTAGAAGTGGCCGTGTAAATGCCTTTGTCTGAGGCATACTTGACCAAATCCAGAAATGATTTATGCAGGTAGGGTTCTCCCTGGAAATAGAAGAGAAGGTACAACAGCCGGTCTTGCAGCTGGTCAATAGTTTGTTTGAACAGGCTGTCTGACAGCATGCCGGTAGGGCGGGTGAAGGACCGCAGGCCGCTGGGGCATTCTGGGCAGCGCAGGTTGCAGGAAGTGGTAGGCTCAAAGGAAATACTGACGGGGCCTCCCCAATGGCGGGGCTTCTTAGTCAGGCGGGCCAATGCATAGCTGCTTACTACCTGCAGCGCGTTCCAGGCGCGGCGTGGGGTAAGCTTAGACGCCAAATTCAATCCATCCTGAAAGGTGCCTCGGGTCAAGTGCTTTCTATTTAGAAAACAGGTGCCATCTTTCTAAGACAGCACCTGTTCATGTTTTAAACCTGTTTAAGCAAAAGTACGCAAAAAACGCTACTTGCGGGCAGACTTGCGGTAGTGGTCAACGGCAGCGGCAATGTCGCGGGCGCCTTCGGCGTGGCCAGGCCGGCGGGCATTGGTGTTGATGAGGGTACCGTCTGGGGCGATAATGAAGTAGGCCGGGAAGGATTTTACGTCATAGTCTTTCAGAATCTGGGCAGAAAGATCTGGCGCATACAACTGGATACCAGGCAATTTCTTCTGCGCAACGTTCGCTTTCCAGGCGTTCAGGTTCTCACCCACCGATACCTGTAGCAGCACAATGTCTTTTTCGGCTAACTGCTGGGCGAAGTATTTATAGGCTTGCTGGTCAACGGTGCAGATGCCGCAGTGCGTGCGCCAGAAGCCTAGGTACACAATCTTGTCTTTGAAGCTGCTAAGCGAAACGCTGTCACCGGTAGAAGAGAGCAGCGTGAACGTAGGGGCCGGAGTGCCTAGCCCTACCCTCCTGAACTGCTTGTACTGCGTGTTAACGTAGGAGATGAAGTTGGGGTCCTTGGCTTCTTTTTGGAAGTCCTGGTACATGGCATCGGCATCGGGTACGTAGCCAAACCGGAAAGCCTGGGAGAGAATGCGGGAAAGCATCATTTCGCGGGCGGTGCCCTGCAGTTCCTTTTTAACTAACCCGTACAGCGTTGGATAGTAGTCGCGCTCCAGGTTTTTAGGCTGTTGCTCCAGAGCCCGGAATTGGAAGTAGTTGTTCAAGAAGTCTAAATAAGCCTGGTTTCTGAGTGCTCCGGGGGTATTGAGGTTTACCTGCTTCAGGAAGTCATAGTACGTGGGAGAAAGTTGGGGCGGAAGGTCGCCTACCCGTTTGCGCACGTCTACATAGGTGAGTCGGTCATTGGCGTAGCTGAAGTCAATCTGGGCCTTGGCGTACTGTTTAAACGCCTCAGAAACCTTGGTGGATTTGAGAAACTTCTCCAGGAACTTGAGTTGGTCTTCTTTCCGCTCCTGCAGAAACGTAAGAAACTCTTTTTCCCGCTTATGGATGTTGTCTGGAAGAACCTGGTAGTCTTCCTCCTCTTCAAACTTTCGCTCAAACTGCAGCAGGTAATTGTTTTCTTCAAAGCCCTGCCCTTTCAGCTTGATGGTGGAAATAAAGTCTTCGGCATCGGCCCGTACATCCAGGTTGTCGCCGGGTTGCAGATACAATACGATGGACTCTGGGCCGTGCACCAACTCGCCCAGCATGGGCTCATTCACCGGAGCCTTGATGGTGAACTCGCCATTTGCGTTCAACGCCACCGTGTGCGATTCGCCGGAGTAAGAGGCCGGTACGGTGTACAACTCCAGCAAAACGCTGTCGCTGACAGGGCTATTTATTTTACCGGTAATAGTGACCTGCGCCCATGAAGCCGAAATAGTACCAAAGCAGAGCGCCAAAAACAAGGCTGCGAAAATCAATAATCTTCTAGAACTGAAAGACATCTTGAATAACAATAGAAAGTATAAAATCTAGGGTTCAGTAATGGCTTTCTAACGAAGGCTTAAATGAAAATAGTTCAAAGAATGGACTTATCCAAACAATCCGCTAAAGACTTCTTCCAATCGGCTGGCTGCATGAATTCTTATATTAAATCTGCTCAAGTCTACCCCTTTTTTGTTATATTTTGAAATGAAAATATCCTGAAAACCCAATTTCTCGGCTTCGGAGATGCGCTGCTCAATCCGGTGCACGGCACGTACCTCTCCCCCTAATCCCACCTCGGCGGCAAAGCAGGTGGTATGCGGAATAGCCACGTCTTCAAAGGAAGAAAGCAAGGCGGCGCAGATGGCCAAATCCAAGGCAGGGTCTTCTACTTTCAGACCTCCCGCAATGTTCAGGAACACGTCTTGGGTGCCCAGTTTAAAGCCTCCGCGTTTCTCCAGTACGGCCAGCAACATGTTCAGGCGCTTGGCGTCAAAGCCGGTGGCGGTGCGTTGCGGTGTGCCGTACGTGGCCGGGGTTACCAAACTCTGCACCTCAATTAAAAGGGGCCGGTTACCTTCCATGGTGCCGCCGATGGTAATGCCGCTGAACGCCTCTTCGCGCTGCGAAATTAAAATCTCAGAGGGGTTGCTCACCTCCCGCAGACCGGTACCCAGCATCTCGTAAATGCCCAGTTCAGACGTGCTCCCGAAACGGTTTTTAGTCGTGCGCAGGATGCGGTACGTCATGTGGCGGTCGCCCTCAAACTGCAATACGGTGTCTACCATGTGCTCCAGAATCTTGGGACCGGCCAGGTTGCCTTCCTTGGTGATGTGCCCGATAAGGAACACCGGCGTGCCGCTTTCCTTCGCAAACTTGAGCAACTCGGCGGTACATTCCCGCACCTGGGCTACGCTACCCGCGCCGCTCTCAATAAAAGACGAATGCAGCGTCTGGATAGAGTCAATGATCAGAACATCGGGTTGCAGTTGTTCTATCTGCTTGAAGATGTTCTGGGTGCCGGTCTCAGTGAGGATAAAGCAGTTGGGATGCTGGGCGCCTAGGCGCTCGGCGCGCATTTTGATCTGCTGCTCGCTTTCCTCGCCTGAGATGTACAAAACGCGCTGGCTGCGCAAACTGAGGGCAATCTGGAGCATGAGTGTAGACTTACCAATGCCGGGCTCCCCGCCAATCAGGACCATGGAACCGGGCACGATGCCGCCGCCCAAGACACGGTTCAGTTCGCCGTCTTCGGTGACTACCCGGGCCTGCTCAGAGTACGTGATCTCGCCAATGGGTTTGGGTTTGCTGGCCACTTGCTGGCTGCTGGTGCCCACTTTCCAGGCGGTGGTGGGCGTGACGTCCTCGCGGGCCACTACTTCTTCTACATAGGTGTTCCACTCGCCACAGGCAGGGCACCGGCCTATCCATTTAGCCGACTGCGCCCCACAACTCTGACAGAAATATGCTGTTTTGATTTTAGCCATAAGAATGATTTTCTGCGCCGCAAAAAGGGTGAAGGTAAAGAATAAGCGGCAGATTAAGCAGACAATGAGATAACAACTTCTATGGTATAAATACTCCGTTTTGGCTCCAAATTCACTAAAATAAAGCAGAAACAGGCTGCGTATTTTCCCCTTTGCAGCCATTTAAGTTTCATTTTCGTTCATAGTTCTTAGCTTAACTGAAAGACCATGAAGAAGATAAGAACACTGGCTATGTCCTTGTTAGGGATGTTGCTAATGGCTGCTGGAATAGCGGGTTGCCAGGCAACTGCCCCCATCGGAGCAGATGCTTCACCCACCGCAACCGCCCCCGACCAAAGTGCCACAGTAGACACCGTTATCAGGTATTCTCCGCAACGGGTAGACGTAAGAGGCACCATTACCCAGCGGGAATATAGTCAAGGCCAGATGCTAATTCTGGTGGAAGGCATCACCGACCGATACTCCAGGTTTAGTAGGGCGGTGGTGTTGGTCACCCCTATCACCCAGATTGTAGGGCTCAACGGAAGAACCATCAGCTTAAGTGAGCTGCAAACCGGGCAGCAGGTGGCGGTGCAGTTCAGGGGGCGGTTCCGGGAGTCTATCACGGGATTCTCGGCGCAGGCCGTCGCCCGCAAAATGTGGATAGAACCTTTGGGAGGGTATTGATTACGAGGCGATTTGCGTAAATTGCAGCCAAATCAGGTTTTGCTTTTACGCGCAGTATGTTCCGTTTTCTTTCCCGTTTCGCCCTGGCTCTTTTGGGGCTGCTTTCCGTTTTCTCAGAAGCCGCTTTGGCCCAGTCTGGAAAAGCCATCAAGATTGCCGATTTAGAGATGCAGGTAGCCGGTGCCAAAGAACCGGCCACTAAACTGCAATATGCGTTTCAGGCCGGTGATGTATTGGTGCTGGATTTGGAAAATAACAGCAAAACCAGCTACAAGATAACAGTGCAGGAGTACTTCTCTTCCTCGCCGTTGTACAGCACGGAGGAAAGCAAGAAGGTGCACAACCTGCGCCTGACAGTGCCCCAGAAATCGGTGTACACAATTCTTCTACAGAGTCTTTCCCAGACCAGCACCAAGAGCCATTTTACCCTCACCCGCATCCCTAAAAGCGAAGCCACCCAGAACTTCAACACACTGGTGGCCTGGCGCACGGTGCAGGACACCACCTGGACTAACACCACCGAGAAAGTGCTGGTGAAAAATGACCTGAAGGCCGAGACGGTGATAGACAAAACATTTCGGTTAGCTTCCTTGACCAACCTGACCAGCAATAACCGCAGCACCGAGCGCTTCAAGTTGCCCGCAGGCACCAAGCATTGGGTATATTGGGTAGGAGTAGGCCAGGAATCGGTGCAGGCGTTGCAGGAGACCGGGAAAACGCTGGCCAAAGGAGCCACCGCCCTTTTGACGGGGAGCAACCCGTTGGTGGCGTTTGGCTTGGGGCTGTTACCGCAATTGCCGCAGGTGAAATCCAGCGGGTACATCAGCTATTACCTGTTCAACAAGAACCACGCCTACCTGTTTAAAGAAGATGAAGACGGCTGGAAACCCTATAACGTGGCCAAAGGACAGGATGTGCTCTCTGACTACGGAAAGGTGCTGGCCAGCCAAACCCCTAAAACCGATGACGGTTATCTGTACCTTGGCTTTGAGAACCCCAGTACCATTACTGGGTTAGACCTGACCTTGAAAGTGGTGGCCTTTGTGGACAACCCGGTGTACCAAACCCGCACGGTGCGCAAACCCGCCAGAATCACCACCCGCCGCGAGCCTATTCTGGCCGCCGAGTAGGGGTGCTTTGAAGCCAGATTTTCAAGAACAGGCCAAAAACAGAAGTAGTATCTTTGCAGAAGCTTGGGCCTACGTCCGGGCAATGATGTTATGAGCCTAGAACTTCCCGCTTCTTTCCAGACCCGCATGCAGACGCAGTTGGGCGACGCTTACCCAGACTTTGCCCAAGCCCTGGACCAGCCCTCTCCTACCAGCATCCGGGTAAACAAAGCAAAGATGGCGCTGCCCTCTGGCTTGCCGTCTGTGCCTTGGTCCGAGACCGGGTTCTACCTGCCTTCCCGGCCAAGTTTCACTTTGGACCCTATGTTTCATGGCGGAGCTTACTATGTGCAAGAGGCCAGTTCTATGTTCCTGGAGCAAGCCCTAAAGCAAAGTGTTGACTTAACTGAGGCTTTGGTGGTATTGGACTTGTGCGGCGCGCCCGGCGGAAAGTCTACCCATATTGCCTCGCTCCTTTCCGATGAAAGCTTACTGGTAGCCAACGAGGTGATCAAACCAAGAGCCAACATCCTGGCCGAGAACATCCAGAAATGGGGTTCCGACAACGTGGTCGTGACCAACAATGATCCCAGTCACATAGGGCAACTCACCGGTTTTTTTGACGTGATGGTGGTAGACGCCCCCTGCTCCGGCGAAGGCATGTTCCGCAAAGACCCCGATGCCATGAACGAGTGGTCTGAGGCCAACGTGAAACTCTGCAGCGAACGTCAGCGCCGTATCTTAATGGATGTCTGGGATGCCCTCAAACCCGGCGGCGTGCTCATCTATAGTACCTGTACCTACAACTTGGAGGAAAACGAGGAGAATCTCGCCTGGCTTGCCCGGCAACAGGATGCAGAGGCAATATCCATAGAACTGCAGCCCGACTGGGGCGTCACCCAAACTGAACTGGAAGGCATGCACGGCTACCGCTTCTACCCGCACCGCACCCAAGGTGAGGGCTTTTTCCTGGCCGCCGTCCGGAAAACAGATGGCGAGGAGGCCCGAGCTTACAAAAAGAGCAAACGCCCGTACCTGGTGGCAGCCTCTAAACAGGAGAAAGCGTTGGTGCAGGATTGGCTAAAAGAGCCCCAAAGCTGGGAACTGGTCAAGCACAAAGAAATCCTCCGCGCTTTGCCTAAGGCCTGGATGCTGGAACTGGAGCAATTGTACGAAAACCTGCGGGTCGTCTACGGGGGCATTGAGGTGGCCGAGGTCATGAAAAACAACGCCAAGCCTCTGCCTGCTTTGGCTCTTTCCCAACATGTGTCAGATACTGCTTTCCCCTGTGCTGAGGTTGATTTGGCTACAGCCTTAAAATTCCTGCACCGCGAAGACATCGTATTAGAGAACTCGGCTAATGGTTGGGTGTTGGTGCAGTTCAATGGTGTCGCTCTGGGCTGGGGCAAGAAACTCCAGAACCGCGTGAACAACCATTATCCTAAGGAATGGCGCATCAGAATGAGTTTGGATGAAGCCTTGAAGCCGGAGAACGTAGCTGGTTTGTTTACGCTGGGAAGCGTTTGATAGCGAAATTCTGCTTTCGGCTTCATTTCTGAAAACAAGGCCGAAAGCGAAGGGGCATTCATGTTAAAATATCGCTAACTAAGCGTAGATTCTCCCCTTGAGGGGAGATAAAGAGGGGTGTAGATGGTTTGAAGTACGGTTGAACTTTAGCCAAGAGGAAGCAAGCTTGCCGGAACAGCTTCAGCAATACCGAACCTACTTTTGTAAACACCCCTCTGCGCTCCCCTCAAGGGGAGCGCAGAGGGGTGTTTACTTTTCCTCTAAATTTAAAATCTGATATTCTTTTACTTCAAACCCCTTGGAAGTAGAATCAATCAATACAGAAAGCTCTATATCTGCTTTGCTTCCGGATAATGACAATTCCACAAGTGCAGGAAATTCATTTATTTGTTCAATCTTACGACGATTGTATCCATATCCCTTGTGCTCACCTATTGAGATTTGAATTTCTCTCTTCGCTTTCAATTGTTCAACAGCCTGTTCTACTACCTCTGGAGAAGCTATCAGGTAAGTTCCTATAGCCGTTAAGGCAAAGACAAACAAGAAAAGCCCTGCTAAGTATTTGAAGAATTTTGCTCTAAATACATTGTCTTTGTTGCCGGTTAATTTCTGCACTATAAAGTAAGCAATAACTACGCCTACTGCGGTTTGCAGGATGTTGATTACAAAATCCATGAATCAGATTTAATAGAAATAACTACTAATCTATTCTACATACAGCACCAAGCCCTTCAGGTACTCGCCTTCCGGGTGGAAGATGCTCACCGGGTGATCGGCGGGCTGTGAGAGGTGGTGCATGACTTTCACATTACGGCCTGCTTCTATGGCGGCAGCCATCACCGTGTTCGCAAACAGGTATTTATCCACCACGCCAGAGCAGGAGAAGGTGAAGATGATGCCGCCGGGCTTAATCTTCTGAATGGCCTCGGCGTTCAGGCGTTTGTAACCCATCAGGGCGTTATGGCGCACCTTCTGGCTTTTCGCGAAAGCCGGAGGGTCCAGGATGATTAAATCATAAAGGCCTTCTTTGCCTCTCAGGAACTCAAAGGTATCAACCGCATAGGCCTCGTGGCGGTCTTGTCCGTTGTTCAGGGCGGCGTTCTGCTCGGTTAACTCAATCGCTTTTTTAGAGACGTCTACCGAGTGCACGGCGGTGGCTCCGGCGTTAAGAGCGTAGATAGAGAAACCTCCGGTGTAGCAGAACGTGTTCAGGATGGTTTTGCCTTGGGAATAATGTGCTAATAACTGGCGGTTCTCGCGCTGGTCAATGAAGAAGCCGGTTTTTTGACCCGTTACCCAATCTACCAGAAATTTGTTTCCATTCTCTGTGACTACGTGCGGCGTGGGCGTTTCGCCAATCAGGTAGCCGTTCTGGCCTTGGGCGGTTCCCTTGCTGGGCAGGGTCTCGGCGCTTTTGTCGTAAACGGCGGTCAGTTTTCCGTCATATACCTCTATCAAGGCTTGCGCAATGTGTTGTCGCACGTGGAACATTCCCACGTTGTGAGCCTGAAGCACGGCGGTGTTGCCGTACACATCTATGATAAGGCCAGGCAGGTTGTCGCCCTCGGCAAAGACCAGGCGGTACACATCGGTATCAGGGGTGTCCAGGAAACCCTGCTCGCGGCGGTAATCCACGGCCCGCTGCACGCGGCTTTTCCAGAAAGCGTAGTCTGGTTCTACTTCTTCAAAAGAGAAAATGCGTACCGCAATGGAGCCGGGCTGGTAATGGCCAATGCCCAGGAACTCGCGGCGGTTAGTGTACACGGCCACAATATCGCCTTCCTGCACGTCGCCCTCTATTTTCTTGATAGCCCCCGAGAAAACCCAGGGATGGAAACGTTTCAGGGATTGCTCTTTGCCTGCGTGTAATAATATAGAAGGAAGATGTGCCATAGCCAAGGGTACGCACCACAAAGCACGTACGTTTTGAGGTTGTTTCTGCAAAATTCGGTAAAAAATCCGGGTTTGCGGAGCGGCGGCCATTGGTTCTTCGTAAACTCGCGGTCAGACCCCGTTAGAATATGCCCGATTCACGCTTCCCCATCATTGACCTGCACTGCGACCTTACCGGCTACTTGGCGTACATCCCCAGCGCTACCGCTCTGGATATCGAGATCATTGGCTGCGCGATTCCGCATTTGCAGGCGGGTGGGGTCCGGTTGCAGACCATGGCCTTCTTCACGCCCACCGAACCAGGTAGTGCCGCGTTCACGTTGCAGCAGGCGCATTTGTTTAACAAGACGCTACTGCAAAACCGAGAGGTCTTTGAACGGGTATGCCCAGAAAAGCTACAGGAGCAGGTGGTGCAGGGAGAGCGGGTAGCCATTGTGGCCGCCATTGAAAATGCCTCGGGGCTGTGCGAGGAAGACGAACCTCTGGCGCTTGCTTTTTCGCGCCTGGAGGAAATCATCAGGCTAGCGGGACCGCTGCTGTACATCGGGTTCACCCACGCCGATGAGAACCGTTTCTCGGGCGGGAACTTCACGCCGGGCATTGGCCTGAAACCCAATGGCGAGGAACTGCTGCGTTATCTCAGCGGAAAACGCATTGCCCTGGACCTGGCCCATACCTCCGATGCCGCCGCCTATGACATGCTTTCCTTCATTGACCGCCACGGACTGGAGATCCCTGTCATCGCCAGCCATTCTAACTTCAGGGCCGTGTACCAGGAGAACCGGAATCTGCCAACAGAATTAGTGCAGGAGGTAGTGCGGCGCGAAGGATTGATTGGCATGAATTTCCTGAAAAAGTTTGTGCACCCAGGCAGGCCGGAGACGCTTTTGGAGCACATTGCCTATGGTTTTGAGCACGCCCCAACCGCCCTCTGCTTTGGCGCCGATTTCTTTCAGGAGTCAGGCATGATGGAAGGCGGAGAGTCCTATTTCCACCCGGGTCACCGGAACGCAGCACAGTACCCAGCCATTCTGCAAGACTTAATGAAGCAGTTTACCAAGGAACAACTTGAATCCCTCAGCTACGGCAATGCCTTGCGGTTTATGCAGAAGCTCTGGGCGTAGCAGAGGCTTTCAAATGCGGGAGACCATTGATGCTCTAACGTTATTTTGAGCCTAGTTTAAGTAAAACAAGGCAAAAGCCGAGACCCAGAATTATAGATTAGGAGAGTTTATGGCATAGGACCAACAGGTGGATTTTGCTATATAGAAGTGGCGTAATTTATCGGGGATTTAAGTACATTTAAGAAGCGTATCGGCGCACATACTTTCCTCCCCCATTTTTATGTTCAAACGAGCAAAATTTCTCTTTTCTCTTCTATTATTAACGGGTATCACCATCTGCGCTTTTGGGCCCAAAAACCTATTGCTGGAAACGGGCTTAGAGCAGATCTTGGCCAAACTACAACGGTACGGAGAGCAATATCCGCAGGAGAAAGTGTACCTGCATCTGGATAAACCCTATTATGCCGCCGGGGAAGATTTGTGGTTTAAGGCTTACCTGGTGAATGGCGCTACCCACCAGCCTAGTTCCCTAAGCCGGGTATTGTACGTGGATCTGGTGTCGCCTGAGGATTCTGTCTACAAACGGGTGGCAGTAGATATGAAGAACGGGATTGGCCATAGCGATTTTGCGCTGGAAGACACCATCCCTGAAGGGTTGTACCGCTTGCGGGCGTACACCAGCTGGATGCAGAACTTTGACCAAGAGTACTTCTTCCACCAGAACCTGCAGATTTACAATTCCAGACTGGCCGACCTGGTGTCTTCCGTGGACTTTGAGTTCAAGCCCCATGGCAGAGGAGATTCTGTGTGGGCGAATGTCTCCTTGAAGAACCTGAAACAAGAACCGTTAGCCCAAAGGGCCATTATCTTTCATACTCGTTCCGGCAAAAAAGTCTCTGCCCGTCGCAAAACGGAAACCAACAACGCCGGCAATGCCCAGTACAAGTTCTTCCTACCCGCCGCCGAGGGCCGGCAGGATGCCCAGCTTTGGCTCAGTATCAAAGAAGGCGAAGAGCAAATTCAGCGGCACTTCAAGATTCCGGGAACCACCCAGAAAACAGACCTGCAGTTCTTCCCAGAAGGAGGAGAATTGGTCAACAACATGTGGTGCACGGTTGGCTTTAAGGCCGTAGATGCAAATGGCTTGGGCAAAGAGGTGCAAGGCGTGGTGCAGGATGAAACCGGCAAGAAAGTGGCTGATTTCAAAAGCCTGAAGTTTGGGATGGGACGTTTCGGGTTTATGCCGCAGCCCGGAAAGAGTTACGTGGCCACCCTCACTGGTCCGGGCGGCAGCGAAACCAAGTATCCGTTACCCACCGCCCACGAAAAAGGATTGATCGTGAGTGTAGACAACAGCAAGCCAGACAATGTGCAGGCAAAAGTCTATTTAGTAGGGTATAAGCAGGCTGAAGATCGGCCACAGGCCATTAACTTAGTTGTCCAGAGCCGTGGCTTGGTGTATTTCACGGGCAGTACCGTCACGTCCAAGGATCTGTTTACCCTCAACGTGCCGCGGCAGAAGCTTCCTACGGGAGTGGTGCAGTTTACCTTCTTCTCCCACACCGGTGCTCCATTGGCTGAGCGGTTAGTTTTTTTAAACCACCAAGACCATCTGCAACTCACCTTAACGCCAGACAAGGCCACCTACAAACCCCGGGAGAAAGTAACCATGCACCTGCAGGCTAAAAGTTTGGCCGGGGCTCCCGTGTCAGGGCACTTCTCCGTGGCCGTAACCGATGCCCAAAAAGTAAGCCCAGAACGCAACGCTTCTACCATTCTGTCTTCTACCCTGCTCACTTCAGACTTGCGCGGGCACATAGAACAACCAGATTACTACTTTTCTTCGCAGGAGCCGGAGAGAACCGTCGCCCTTGATAACCTTATGCTGACCCAAGGGTGGCGCCGGTTCCTCTGGCAAGACGTCTTGCAGGAGAAAAAACGGACCTTGGACTTCCCGATAGAGCAGAGCCTGGCCGTGAGCGGAACGGTGCTAAAATTATCTGGCAAGCCCGAGCCGCACGCCCTGGTCACCTTACTAAGCCTTCGGGCCCCCGGAATGATGCTTCTGGATACCGCCGACGCCCAAGGCAAATTCTCCTTTGGCATCATGGGGCTGGACGATAGTGTCAGGATAGTGGTGCAGGCGAGTTCCACCAAGGGCAAGAGTGCCTTGGAGGTGGTGTTGGATAAAGGCTTGCCCATCACTCCAGTTATGCCACAGGTACCTTACGCTCTACCGGCCTCAGTCCTTTCCCAAACCAGGTGGGATTACCTGAGAGCCAACCGGGAGCAACTACGGCTAGACCAGCTGGCGGGAAAAAGCATCCTGCTCAGCGCAGTGGAGATTAGAGCCAAAAAAGAGAAAGAAGAAGACCGCCTGCGGCAAGGGGCACTTTACAGCCAACCAGACCACACCATCAAAGCCTCTGCTCTGCCTATGTCCATGGACATTATCACGGCCCTGCAAGGCCGGGTGGCAGGGCTACAGGTGGTTAACGGCGAAATCTCCATGCGGGGTGGCGGCGCACCGCTTTACCTGGTAGACGGCATGCCCGCCGACGCGGCCTATATAAAAGCCATTTCCCTGGCTGATGTAGAAGCCATTGACATTCTTAAGCCGGGGGCTACCTCCACGATCTATGGGTCGCCGGGGGCAAACGGGGTAATAGCCGTTCTCTTGAAAAGGGGTGGTACCAATGCTGTCGCGGGGAGCGCCCGTTACAAAGGCGTGGCGCCGTATGCGGGCATCCGGTACCAGAAAACCCGGGAGTTCTACGTACCTAAATATAACCAACCCAACGAAGTGCAGATGCCGGACTTACGCACTACCCTGTACTGGAGCCCTACCGTGGTCACCGATGCCAGCGGCAAAGCCTCCTTCTCGTTTTTCAGCGCAGATGCGCAAACTACGTACAAAGCAGTGGTAGAAGGACTCACGGCCAACGGGCAGTTGGGCAGAACTACCACAGACGTGCAGGTACGGTAAGAAGAGGAGCAACTTTTTCCCTTTAGGGGCTGTTTCAAAGAAAACACACCAAAAACAGGACTCAGAAAATGCGGCAGAAATTCCGTAGCTTTGCGCCCTGAATTAAGTATAGCAGAAGATGTTAGATAAACTGGAAGCCATAAAGCAGCGGTTTGAAGAGGTAAATGAGCAACTCATCCAGCCAGATGTAGCCAGTGACCTGAAACGATATAAGTCTCTGAACAAAGAGTTCAAAGACCTTGAGAAGATAGTAGCCGAGTACGAGCGTTACAAGCTGTTGCTTAGTAACATAGAACACACCAAAGAAGTCATTGCTACTGAAAAGGACGAAGACTTCCGCGAGATGGCCAAAGAAGAATTAGATGAGCTCCTGCCGCAGCGCGAGGCCATGGAGGATACCATCAAAGAAATGCTAATCCCCAAAGACCCCAATGATAGCAAGGACATCATCATGGAGATTCGGGCTGGTGCTGGTGGTGATGAAGCCTCCCTATTTGCCGGTGACCTGTACCGCATGTACAGCCGCTACGCTGAAAAGCAAGGCTGGAAAATGGAAGTGATTGACGTGATGGAAGGTACTGCCGGTGGGTACAAAGAGGTAATTGTGGGCATCTCTGGCGAGGACGTGTACGGCAAGCTCAAGTTTGAGTCTGGCGTGCACCGCGTACAGCGCGTTCCTGCCACAGAGACTGCCGGTCGTATTCACACCTCAGTGGCGTCTGTAGTAGTATTGCCCGAAGTGGAAGAGCTGGACGTGGAGCTGAACATGAACGATATCCGCAAGGACCTTTTCATGTCATCAGGGCCCGGCGGACAGTCGGTGAACACCACGTATTCTGCCGTACGTTTAACGCACATCCCTACCGGTATCGTGGCCCAGTGCCAGGACCAGAAATCGCAGCTGAAGAACTTTGACAAGGCGTTGGCGGTACTTCGTTCGCGTATCTACGAGATTGAGCTAGCCAAGAAGAACGAGGCCGAAGGTGCCCAGCGCAAGAGCATGGTGGGCGGTGGTGACCGTTCAGACAAGATCAGAACCTACAACTATCCGCAAGGCCGCGTTACCGATCACCGCATTGGTTTAACGGTGTACAACCTGCCCAACGTGGTAGACGGTAACATTGACGAGTTTGTAGAGCAGCTCCGTATCGCCGAGAACGCCGAGCGTCTGAAAGAAGGTGTACAGGCCTAAGCCCAATTTGGAATATAGAAGCGCAGCCCAAGGGTTGCGCTTTTTTGTTTCTGTCGTTTTTAGGCTAATTTTCAGAAACTAAGCTGAAACCAAGCACCATATTTTCATGAGGAAGTCCGTTTTTACGAACACAGCGTTTTATTGGGCAATAGTTATTCTTCTTAGCACACTGCTTCTTTGGAATTTGTACTTGGTAGTTGTACACGCACATTTTCTTGGTCTCTTTCCTATAACCATTCAAGGAGTTCTGCTCACCCTGATTTTTAAGAGACATGAATATGCGAGAAGTGGAATCAAAGTATGGGCCATCGTATTCCTGATCGTAAGTTCAGGGCTACGGCTTGTTGGAAGTTTGCTTGGAGGCCTGCTTGCCGCTTCCTTTGAGAACTTAGAGTTTTATGTACTAAATGCGTTATCTGTTTTAATTGGTATTGCTGTGGTAGACTACACCAACAAAACAGTGAAAGTAGAAATGACTGAACCAGAACTTAACTAGACCTTCTTAACCTCACTGATTGTCTAGTAAGATAGTTTTCACTGTTCAGCAAGATTGTATTTATATTATGCCTAATCGCTTTCCATTGGCCAACCTTATAAAAGTGCGCACCTGGCTGCAATACCTGGCCCTGGTGTGCTTAGTGGGCTGGTGGATGAGTTCCTGCACCCCCCGCGATGAAGAAATTACCCCAGATGCCGGGGCCATGCTGCGGTTAGAGGCAGATACGGTTCTCTTTGACACGGTTTTCACGGAGGTAGGAAGCGTAACCAAACGGCTGAAAGTCTATAACCCCAACAAGAATGCCGTCAAGATCTCGGAGATAAAAGTGGGTGGTTTGGGGGCCTCGCCGTTCCAGGTGTTCGTGAACGGGGCGCCAGGACCGCAGGTGCAGGATGTAGAACTCAGAGGAGAAGACAGCCTCCTGATTCTGGTCAAAGCCACCATTAACCCCAACACACTGGAACAGCCATTCCTGGTGAATGACTCCCTCCTATTCCTGACCAACGGAAACCTGCAGAAGGTGAAGCTGGTTGCCTATGGGCAGAACGCCTCTTATTATCGGCACAACTATATTACCTCTCCCGCAGAGGTGTGGACGGCTGCCAAGGCGCACGTGATTTATGACTCAGTAACCGTACCGGCGGGGCAAACGCTCACCATTCAGAAAGGAACCCAGGTTCATCTGCATCGGAAAGCCAAGATAAAGGTGCTGGGGACGTTGAAGGTAGAAGGCGAGCACGAAAAGCGAGTGGTGTTTCAGCAGGTTCGCCTGGAAGAGCAGTACCGCAATGCACCAGGCCAATGGCAGGGAATAGAGTTTTTGCCGGGAAGCCAGGGCAATGAGTTACGGTACGTAGAAATCAAAAATGCCGTAACCGGCGTGTACCTGAGGGCCCAAAGCAACAACGTGCCCCAGGTAACGCTTAGGAACGCTTTTCTCAAAAACATGCTGCAAAACGGAGTGCTAAGTCTTGGCGGCCATGTGCGCCTGGAGAACAGCATCATTGCCAATTGCGCGGAATACGCCTTCGCGGGTTTGGGCGGAGGGCGCTACGAGATTATCTTCAGCACCCTGGCAAATTATGCCAATGACTTTATCCGGTTTACACCTTCGTTTGCGTTTGACGGGGAGTACGTGGTCAATGTGGTCAACAGTATCTTATGGGGCAGGCAGGACGAAGAGCTGCAGTTTGGCGCTATAACGGGGGCTGCCAGCAGAACCATTCGGAACTCCTTTTTGAAGACCAAGGCGTATAAAACTGAGTTTGAGAAAGACGGGAACCAGATCAACGTAGACCCGCAGTTCCGTGACGCGCCTAAGTTTGATTTCCAGATTATCAAGCTGTCACCGGCCAATGCGGTGGGTGTTCCGGTGCCCGGTATCACGGTAGACTACGAGAACAAGCCCCGTGATGCCCAGAAGCCCGATGTGGGCGCGCTGGAAGTAGACTATCAATAATCTCCCTTGCCTTATGAAGTGGTTTCAGAAAACGTTGCGCCTGCCCGCCGTGAAACGCGGCTTTCACCTCATCACCGATCTGCTGGAAGCCCAGTTGCCCGAGCTGGAGGAGATTGAAGTAGGCCTGGCACATATCTTTATACAGCATACCTCGGCCAGCCTTTCCATCAACGAGAACGCTGACCCCACGGTACGCCATGACTTTGAGCAGCACTTCAACCGCATGGTTCCCGAAAACGCTCCCTATTACCGCCATACGCTGGAAGGCCCTGATGATATGCCGGCGCACATTAAGGCCGCGCTTCTGGGCGCCTCCGTTACGGTACCCATCACCAACGGCAGGCTGAACGTTGGCACCTGGCAAGGCATCTACCTCTGCGAGCACCGTGATCATGGTGGCAAACGCACCGTGGTCGTGACCCTGCAGGGAAAGTAAAATACTCCTTTGTCTAATCCATTTCAGGCCTGTTTTACAGAAAACAGGCCTGAAATGCTGTTAGCGAGCCTCTGGGGAGTAATCTATTTCTGTGAAGTTCACGGTAAACGTAGTTCCCTGCCCCAGGGTGCTCTCCACGTCTATGGTGCCGCCCAAAGCCTTCACCTGCATCTTGGTGAGGTAGAGCCCCAGCCCTTTTGATTGCTCTACTTTGTGGAACACCTTGTACAGGCCAAACAGTTTATCGCCCATTTGCTCCAGATCCATGCCAATACCGTTGTCAGAGATGGAGAGGTGTAGCCCATCTGCGGTACGCCAGCTTCTGATCTTGACTTGCGGCTGGCGCTCAGAGGCACGGTACTTCAAGGCATTGGAAATGAAGTTGTGCAGGATGCTCTCCAGGTACAGCTTTGGAATATGGATAGTGGGCACTTCCAGCTCAGATGTGATCTGGGCACCTGTCTCGGCAATGATAGCGGCTAGGTTCTGGGTTTCCTTTTCAATCAGTTCGGCCAGGGAGACTTCTTCCTGCGGCAACTGATTTACCAGATGCGTCTTCAGGATGATATTTAAGTCATCAATGGTCTCAGACATGTTATCGCTCACCCGCTTTACACTATCCATGGCATAGGTGGCATTCTCCTGGTCGGGCTCCTCGGTGTAGAACTGGTGCAGGCTTTTGATGGTAGCCAAGGGTGACCGCAGGTTGTGTGAGATGATGTACGCAAAATCCTCTAACTGGGCATTTCTGGTGCGTAGCTGCTCGGTGTTCAAAAGCAATTCCTGGTTGAGGTCCTGCAGGGCAGTGGTTTGGTTGTGCAGCCTAATGGCAACCAGATCCTTTAGCAAAGCCTGCGTGATCTCCACCTCGTTCAAGCTCCAGGGTTCTGATTTCCCCCTGATCACTTCTATCCATTTCTCAAACGACTTCCGCGGATGTATTTGCAGGCCATCGGTGGACATGGGTTTCTCTGGGTTGCCGGCCCACACGCGAGTTTCGTTTATCTCAGGTTTGAAGAACAGCAGGTACTCCTGGTTATAGCGCGAGATCTCCAGCGCCAGAAGGCCACTGGCGGTCTCCCTGATGGAATCTGCCTCAGTCCATTCCGCAGAAAGTTGGCGAGTGCAGAATACTGCATCGGAGACGTGCTCAGAAAGCCATTGCACCAGCCTCCGGATGTCGCTTTCAGCGGGCGTATTGCCAAGGGTGGTTAAGGAGTCATCTATCAGTAGCGCGGCGCCTTGGCTTTCGGTGAGGTCCAGCAAGGTGGGTTGTTGCCTGAAAAGACCTTCGGTCAGGCTTTTGCCATTTTTAAGGCGTTGCACCAACGTGCGTTCTACTTGCTTGTATTTGTTAAACTGCTCTTGGTTGCGTTTCTCTTGCAGTGAGGCGATCACATTGGCGAAAGTTTTGGTCACCAAATCACAGAGTTGCCGGCGCCATACGTCAATGTAGGTAGGTTCCACGTTGTGGCACGCAATTACCCCCCACAAAGCATCTTTCACGATGATGGAGAACGAAATGGTGGCGGCCACCCCAGTATTCCGGATGTACTCCAAGTGAATCTCGGAGGGGTTACGCAGTTCTGATTGCAGGATGTTGGTAGGCGCCTCAGTTCCAGGGTTGAAGTAAGGGTAAATCTCCACGGCCTGGGCGTTCACGTTCGGAATCTGCCGGACGTGCTTCTGGCGCAGCAACTCCCGTGCCGGAGACGGGATATCCGTGGCCGGGAAATGGTGCCCAATGAAAGAATGCAGATGCTCGGCGCGGCTTTCGGCAATTACATCGGTATTCCATTCGGGGTCAAACTTGGTGACGTCTACCCGGTCATAGCGCAAAATTGTACGCAGGGTCTCGGCCACCTCATCGGCCACTGCTTCCAACGTATAAAGTGAGTTAAGCCGATGGTGCAGTTGCGCCAGAATGGCGTTGTGGCGCATCTTTTCCGCATCGGGGTACGGCATGCTGGGTTCGCACTCCAAAATGAGTTTACCCTCTGTTTTATGAAGATGGCCAATAAATGGAATACCGCTCAGAATAAGAAAATGGGTGCCCGGCACCTGTGGGTCAAAGGTGGTTTGAGCGGGAGAGAGCAGGCTCTCCAAAGATTTACCTAGCAGCTCCTGTACAGAAAGGGGAAGGTAATCTCCCACATTCTTGCTTGCCTGCTCTATTTGTAGGGTTCCTTGGTCCAGTACCAGAAGAAAGCCATGAGGTTGAATGCGACCTATGTGGTGAATGGGCTCTGTATCACAGTTAGATAGGTCAACGTGAAGATTTTGGTAATTCTGCATGACATTATTACTTCCTCAGGCGAGATGAAAGGACGAAGGAAGGAATGCGATTAACGCGGTAAGTATAAATACGTTGCAAATTTCCCTAACTTGATGGCTATTTTCAAATCTTTCTTGGAAAATATGGGTAGGGATAGAAGCTGAACCTTTACTTTTGCCTTATGTTCGTTTCCCTCAGTTCCTTTACCATCGCCAATGACACCGAAGCCAGTGTAAAAGAGGCGTTCAAGAATAGACCCCACCTGGTTGATGACGCCCCTGGTTTCCAAAAGTTGGAAGTGCTCTCACCGCAAGACAACCCCAACGAGATCTGGCTCATGACCTACTGGGACAATGAGGAGAGTTTCAAGACCTGGTACAAAAGCCACCAGTACCAAGACTCCCACAAAGGCATTCCGAAAGACACCAAACTGGTGCCCGGCAGTGTCAAGATCCGGTATTTCTCAAAAGTAAGCGAGTAAGACTAAATCCAATAATCCTTTGGGGTTATTGGATCACCTCACCGGTAACACTGTAGCGCTGGCTGTCCATCATAAACAGTTTCTGGGTTTCATCTAGGTGATACCGGATAATCCGGGGCGATGGACCGGAGTGTGCCTCCAGGTGCAAGACTTTTTTGGTATTGAACATCATGTTCTCCTGCAAAATGGTGGCATCTAGCTGTACCAACTGGCCTTTGGCATCCAAGGTGTAAGTGACTTCCTGTACATTGGTGGAGGCGTCTTCCTTAGCTTTGTAGCTGTGTACTTGCTGGCCAAGTGCATTGGAAGAAACTTCTTTGGTGAAAAGACCGGTAAGGGCGGGTTTGTTGATGTCTGCATCAGAGAAAGGCGCCATTTCCTCGTTCCAGTTCAGCGAAGAAATAACCTTCTCTTCTTTGATAGCTCCGCCTTCAGAAACTGTTTTACGCGCGGCTGCCTTCTGCTCTGCCAACGCCTTGGCCTCCTGGTCTAGGAAACTCACCAAATCAAACGCCTGATGCGTGCGCACCGGTGTCACCGGAGCGGTGATCTCCTCTTCGCAGGCACTGGTGCCCAACAACAGAACCGAAAGCAAATAGATGGCAGATTTCTTAAACCCAAAACGGATAGGCATAAACGGAAACATGAGTGGCATGAAAGAATAAGTGAGCAAACAGGTTTATGGCTTGTTTTACGCAGAATAGATAAAAAACGGAGATGGAGAAAGCAAAAGGGCTTCTCCATCTCCGTTTTTCTTTGGTAAATAGAAGTTATTCTACGCTGGGAATCAACAAAGACGTACCGGTCATGTCTGCCGGGGCCTGAACGCCCAGCAAAGCGAGCACGGTAGGCGCGATATCCCCTAATTTGCCGTCCATCAGTTCGCCTTTGTACTCCTCATCTGCCAGGATGATAGGCACCAGGTTGGTGGTGTGGGCGGTGTTAGGTGTTCCGTCTGGGTTGCGCATCATATCGGCGTTGCCGTGGTCTGCGATGATGATGGACGCGTAGCCGTGCGCCAGGGCAGCCGTCACTACGGCTTGGGTACACTGGTCTACGGTCTCTACGGCTTTCACCGCAGCCTCAAACACGCCGGTATGGCCCACCATGTCTGGGTTGGCGAAGTTGAGGCAGATAAAGTCAGCAGACTCGGCTTCAATCTCTGGGATGATGGCGTCTCTGATGTCAAAAGCGCTCATCTCAGGCTGCAAGTCATAGGTAGCTACCTTGGGTGAGGGGCACAGCAAGCGTTTCTCGCCTTCAAACGGCTGCTCACGGCCGCCGGAGAAGAAGAAGGTCACGTGCGGGTATTTCTCGGTCTCGGCAATCCTGATCTGGGTTTTACCGGCATTCGCCAGTACTTCACCCAACGTGTTGGCCAGATTGTCTTTGTCAAAGATAGGGTGCACGCCCACGAAGGTATCATCGTAGTTGGTGAGCGTGTAGTAGCGGAGGCTCAGCGGGTACATGTCCTGCTCTGGGAACTCGCGCTGGGTCAATGCCTGCGTGATCTCGCGGCCGCGGTCAGTCCGGAAGTTAAAACAGATGACCACGTCGCCTTCCTGGATCTTGGCGGTAGGCTCACCGGACTCGTCCAGGCACACAATCGGTTGGACGAACTCATCGGTGGTGCCGTTGTCATACGACTCCTGGATGGCTTCGCGCCAGTTCACTGAGCCGCGTCCCTGGGCATGCACCAACAGGTCATAGGCCAGTTTCACGCGTTCCCAACGGTTATCACGGTCCATAGCGTAGTAACGGCCAATGATGGAGGCGATCTTGCCGCCAGTGGTATCTAAGTGGTTCTGCAGATCGGTAAGATAGGCTAGGCCGCCTTTGGGGTCGGTATCACGGCCATCGGTGAAGGCGTGCACAAAGACGTTGTTCAGGCCTTGTTCCTGCGCCAGTGAGCAAAGGGCTTTCAGGTGCTCAATGTGCGAGTGGACCCCGCCGTCAGACACCAGACCAATGAAATGCACTGGTTTGCCGTTTTCGCGGGCAAATTGGAAAGCATCGCGTAAAACAGGGTTCTGGCCCAGGGTTTTCTCCCGGATGGCTACGTTTACCTTCACCAAGTCCTGGTACACCACACGACCGGCACCCAGGTTCATGTGGCCCACCTCAGAGTTCCCCATCTGTCCCTCGGGCAGCCCTACGGCCTCGCCGGATGCCTGCAGACGTGCGTGCGGAAAACGGTGGAATAACGAATCCATGAAAGGAGTATTGGCGTGCTCAATCGCCGACACGGAAGGGTCTGTTCCCAGGCCCCATCCGTCTAGAATCATCAGAAGTACCTTTTTGCTCATGCGCGTAAAGATACAAGCCAGTCTTTAAAAAGAAGCGTTTGCCCTTTGATTCTGCAGATTTCCTGTATCTTTAACCCTATGAACTTATCTGCCTTTGGCATAGTTTTGGCATAGGACTAGTAAAACTTGCTTAAAATAAAACATGAAAAATCTAAAGAGATTGATGGCGATGACCTTGGTGCTGTTGGGAATGCTGGTAGGCGTTAGCGGACAGGTAGCTGCTCAATCTGACGTAATGGGCGGTATCCAATCGGCGATCAAATCTGGTTCTTCCCGCGACCTGGCCCGCTACTTCAATTCCAAGGTAGATGTGAACATTGACGGCGACAACGGCAGCTACAGCCAGAGTCAGGCCGAGATGGTGGTACGCAATTTCTTCAGCAAGAACGCTCCGATAGGCTTCAGCTTTGACCACCAAGGTGGTTCTGAAGACGGCCAACGCTATGCCATTGGGAAATACAACCACAAAGGCGGCCGCTACAACGTGGTGGTGAAGGTAAAGAAATACGGCGATGCCTATAAGATTGACACCATTGAGTTTAAATAACAGAATATAATTGCCCCTAACAGGACAATCCATAGAAAAGGCACCGATAGTTCGGTGCCTTTTTTTATTTTTGCACCGTGAAAGCATCCTACCTTACCCAAGAAGGCATTAGGGCATTTATCCGGCAGGCCCTGCAGGAAGACATAGCCGATGGCGACCACTCGTCGTTGGCGGCTATTCCAGAGAGTGCCACCAACCAAGCCAAGCTCCTGGTGAAAGACCGCGGTGTACTGGCCGGGGTGGAACTTGCCTGGAAAATCTTCCATGAAGTGGACCCTACGCTTCGGTTAGAGGTGTTTTTGCAAGACGGGGCCCAAATCAACCACGGTGATATTGCTTTCACCGTGCACGGAAGTGCCCGCTCCATATTGACTGCTGAGCGTCTGGTTTTGAATTGCATGCAGCGCATGAGTGGTATTGCCACCTACACACAGAGCCTGGTTAAGTTGATTGAAGGCACCGGCGCCAAATTACTGGACACCCGCAAGACCACCCCTAACTTCAGGATGATGGAAAAATGGGCGGTTCTCATTGGCGGCGGCACAAATCACCGGTTTGGGCTGTATGACATGATCATGCTCAAAGACAATCACGTAGACTATGCTGGGGGCATCAGGCAAGCCATTGAAGCCACTCACCGCTACCTGGAAAAACTGGGCAGACCACTCAGGGTTGAAGTGGAGACCCGCAACCTGGACGAGGTTCGTGAGGCATTGGAAACCGGCGGAATTGACCGCATCATGCTAGACAACTTTGAAGTACCTTTGCTGCGTGAAGCGGTGGAACTGATTGGTGGCCGCTACGAGATCGAGGCCTCTGGTGGTATCAAAGAAGAAACTATCAGAGCCGTGGCCGAGACGGGCGTGAACTACATTTCGGTAGGCGCACTCACCCACTCTAACCGCAGCCTGGACCTCAGTTTAAAGGCATTTAAGTAAAAACACATAAAAAGAATAAAGTAAACCAGTAACGGTAGAAGCGTAGAAAGCAGCAGGTTGGCAGGTGAAACCTCATGAGACAGGATACTTGCTACGTGGTACCAACAAATTATGCAACAACCAAATCAACGCGGCGGACAACGGGTGCAGCAACAACAGCCTTTCAACCCTCTGGCCATCCGCACAAAGAAAAATCAGTTAGATAAAAACGACTACGCCAAGATGGCGTTGGTGCAGGTCTGGAAAAAGGAATGGTGGCGCGCCTTGATTCCGCTGGTGCTGTTCTCCTTGCCAGCCGCTTTTGCCTTCTCGTGGTGGTGGGTAGCCGGTGCTGTGCTGGTGACGGTGCTTTATGTACTGGTGCGTTCTGCACAGGTGATGGGCGTAACCCAGATGGAGCAAAGCAATGTGCTGTTTGAGCGCGTGATGTTTGAGATTGATCAGCGTCAGATCTTGATGAAGCGCAACGACCGCGAGGGCATGGCCCTGCAGTGGGAAATGATTGACCGCGTGGCCACCACTAAAGATGCCTACCAGATGTACCTGAAAGGGCCCGCCGCTGACCAGCTGCCCAAAGGTTGGAAAGGCTGGATCGCCAAGACGTTCAACGTGCCGGTGTTTCTGCACCTGCCGTTCAAGATTTTCAACAGCCCCAATGACCTCAAGCTAATGGAGTCACTGTTGCGCCGTAAAAACCTTATTGCCTCATAAGCGTCTAAATTCAATAGAACCTGTTTTAGACTTAATTTTCCTAAAAATGATAAAAAATACTCTTTCCGTTTTCGCTCTGGCCGGTGCGCTTTTGCTAGCCTCCTGCAGCAGCCAGCCTTCTGACCTGCGCCCTGAAGTAAAAGTTACTGATGACTCAGTGCCTCCAGGAATGCGGAACAACACCTCAAACATTGACAATGCCCGCGGTGAAGAGGAAACCCGTGAAGACGTGTTGATCAACCACGATGAGCACGAAAACCAAACCAAGCCGGGTAGTCAGAAAGGCACGCTGCCTGGTCAGAAAAGTGTTGACAAAAACGCGGTAGAAAACAACGAAGCCGGAGACAACCACCAATAATTTACCCTGTCTGAAGCCCGTTTTTGGTTTGTTTTGCTATAAACAGACCAAAAACGGGCTTCGGCGTACCTTCTAATTTCCATGAGAAAGACTTTCTTTGCCTGGGCGCTCCTGTTGGGTTCCCTTGTCTCTGTATCTTCCTGCAATAGTTCTTCTACTACAGAGCAGCCGGCTACTGCTGGTACCCCGCAAACGGAAACCGCTACTGATACCACCGCTGTACAGAGCCAGCAAATGGCGTACATCTGCCCAATGGAGTGCGAAGGCAGTGCCAGCATGCAGCCCGGTAAATGCCCCGTATGCGGCATGGACCTGCAGAAGAACCCTGCCTTTACAGCAACGGCTGACTCTGCTGCCATTCAGTAAGGCCAAAGCCCTGCAGAACACCGCTGGGGCAAACGTGTAGCCTGCTTACCTTTTCCCGCACCCGCATGATACAACATCCGGCAGATTGGTTTCATACCTGGTTTGATTCTCCGTATTACCATCTCCTGTACAAGAACCGCGATGCCCAGGAAGCCCAGCGGTTCCTGGACAACCTCTTGAATCATCTCCGGCCCAAACCTACCTGTCAGCTCATGGATTTGGCCTGTGGAAAGGGAAGGCATTCTGTCTACCTGAACCAGAAAGGCTATAATGTGACGGGGTTAGATCTGTCTGAGCAGAGCATCGCCTATGCCAAACAGTTTGAAAACGAGACGCTGCATTTCTACGTGCATGACATGCGCGATGTGTTCCGGCCCGAGGCGTTTGACTTTGTTTTCAACCTGTTTACCAGCTTTGGGTACTTCAAAGCCGATTACGAGAACGTAGTGGCGTTGCGGGCCAGCACGGCTTCCCTTAAAACCGGGGGTAAGTTCATCATTGACTTCATGAACACGCCTAGGGTAATCAACCGGCTGGTATCCAGAGAAATAAAAGAGGTAGGCGGCATTACCTTTCACATCACGCGTAAAGTAGAGGCGGGCTTTATTCTGAAGACAATTAAGTTTGAAGACAAAGGCCAACCCTATGAGTTTTTAGAAAGAGTGCGGGCGCTCCAGTACCAGGAGTTTCAGGAGTACTTCCGGATGGCGCAGCTTCGGCAAGCCGATGTTTTTGGGGATTACCACTTGGGGCCCTATGACCCGGAGAAGAGCGAACGTATGATTTTCATCCTGAAGAAATAATCCATGATAGTAGCGGTCTCCGTTCTATTCTTTACCGTTTTAGGCGCCGGTTGGCTCGTGCGCTTTCTCCCCCAAGACAACCAGCGCTGGCTTAAACTGCTGTTGGCGTTCAGCGGGGCCTATCTGTTCGCGCTCACCATCCTGCATATCCTGCCCGATGTCCTGCTCAGCACCCAGGACCCGCACCGAGTGGGGTTCTACATTCTGGCGGGCTTCTTTCTGCAGTTGGTGCTGGAGGTGTTCTCGCATGGGGTTGAGCACGGGCACATTCACGCCCACCCCGTAGGGGATGGACACCATCATCATCACGGCGGCTCAGTGCCGGTGCTTTTGCTGACGTCGCTCATCATCCATTCGTTTCTGGAGGGCAGCGTAATGGTGCAGAGCCGGATGGCTGCGCAACAAGCACACGAGCACCTGCACGCCCATGCCCATGTAGGTGACAACTTCTACCATATTCTGGCCGGTATTGCGCTGCACCACATTCCGGCCGCCATCGCCCTGATGTCGGTGCTGGTGACGCAGCTGCATAGCTTCAAGAAAGCGTTTGGGTATTTGTTGCTGTTTGCCGCCGCCTCGCCGTTGGGGTTACTATTCAGCAACTACGTGGCCCTGGAAAAGCTGCTTTCCAGCGAGACCTACACCATCCTGTCTGGGTTGGTGGTGGGCAACTTCCTGCATATCTCCACCACTATCCTGTTTGAAACCAGCCCCGAGCACCGGTTCAACCGCGGTAAACTCCTGGCCACCATTGCCGGGGCCTTGATTGCTATTGGGGCGGGCATGCTGTAGAAAACATTTCAGGCTATTTGCCGCTCCCCTGTTTAGGGCCAGATTTCAGAAAATCTGGTCCTAAACAGGGGAGCGGTTTTCTTTTGTGCTTTGGGTAGAAAGGCTATCTTCATGGTGTCCGGCAGCAGGAAAAAGGAAAATTTTCTATTCGGGCAACAGAAAGGTAGCCGAGGCGAGGGTTTTACGTTAGAAGGAGTTCTACACAGATAGACGACATTCCTATGAAAAGAATTATGGTTCTGCTCTCCGTGCTGGTACTGGTGGGCGCCGTTGGTTTCTGGCTGTACAAACGCTATGCCCAGGGACCAGAATTTTCCTTATACCAAATCAAAAAAGCGGTAGATAACCGAGACTTGGTGGCGCTTGAGAAGTACGTGGATGTGGACCGCACCACGGCCAGTTTTCTGGACCAGGCGGTGCAAGCTGGTATGGCCGAGCTGCCTCAGAAAGAGCAGGCCTTGGCCGCAATGGCGCTAGGAATGGCCATGGCTTCTAAAAAGCAGGAAGTCTTGCAAAGCCTTCGCGGAGGGATTGAAGAGTATGTGGCGCACCGCAGAACCCAAACCGGCAAGCCCGCGCAGGTAACCGAGGAAGAATGGGCGCAATTGCAGGCAGTGCTTCCGGTGCAGAAACTACTTCAGGAAAACCCCTTAACCAACAGCCGCCTGGAAGGGATCTCCTACGTGAACCGCACCGATTCGCTGGCAGTAGTGGGCTTAGACTTGCGGGTGCCCTCCCACCCCAACCCTGTGATTGTGGAAGTGCAGATGCGCGACAGAGATGGGTATTGGCAGGTTGTAGGATTGCCCAATGCGGGAACGGTCATGAAACAGTTAGGCCTATTGGAGACCTTCAAAAACCTCAAGAACTTGCCGCAATTAAAGCTGCGCATGTAAGGTTAAAACTCAACACCCTTTTCTCCTGAAATCAGTCCTGCTCTCTTTGAGGCTGTTTTACCCTAAACAGCCTCAAAGCAAGGCCCTTCTTATGTCACCTCTATGGTTAATTTCCTGCTCATTGATTGCCCAGACCGCAAAGGGCTCATCTTCACCATCACCCAGATTGTTTTCCGCAATAATCTCAACATCACCAGCAACGATGAATTTGTGGATCGGCAGCAGAACCACTTCTTTATGCGGGCGGAGCTGGCTGGCGCGGTACATCCGGAAGCCTTGGTGCAGGAACTGAGGGCCGAGTTGCCCCCGGAAGCCAACATCAGGCTGGTGCCCGAACGCAAGAAAAACATTGTGCTACTGGTGACTAAAGAACACCATTGCCTGGGTGATCTGTTGCTGCGCCATGAGTACGGCGATCTCAACGCCAACATCCAAGCCGTGATTGGCAACTATGCCGAGTTACAGTCGTTGGTGTCCAGGTTTGGAGTGCCGTTTCATCATGTCTCGCATGAACACAAGACCCGTGAAGAGCATGACCAGGAGATAAGCGAGGTTATAGCCCATTATGCTCCCGAGTATGTGGTGCTGGCCAAGTACATGCGGGTGCTGAGCCCCGGGTTTGTGGCCCAGTTCCCTAACCGCATCATCAACATCCATCACTCTTTCCTTCCCGCTTTCATAGGAGCCAATCCGTACCGGCAGGCCTACGAACGCGGCGTGAAGATCATTGGCGCCACGGCCCACTTTGTGAACAGTGATTTAGACGAAGGCCCCATCATTGCGCAGAACGTCATTCAGGTGAACCATGCCCAAGATGCCCGGGATATGGCCCAATCTGGCCGGGATGTGGAGAAGATTGTCTTGGCGCAGGCGTTGAAGCTGGTCTTTGCGGAGAAGGTGTTTGTAAGCAATAACAAAACCATCATCTTCTAAGGCAAACTCACTCGTTGGCCTTGCTCAGGAAGCCAATTATTAATAGGAGTCTGGCTGCTTACACCCTGCTGTTTTAGCTTGAATTTCAGAAAGTTAATAGTTTGTTAAACAAGTGATATGGCTCGGTTTAGTACAGATATTTCTTTATATTTACCTAAGACCTTCCTCTCTATAAAAGAAGAGTCTCCCCAAAGTTTAACTTAGGATAGGTATGAAAAGAAATCTACTACTGCTGCTATTGGGGGTATGGAGCCTCACATTGGCGCAAGCGCAAACCCCCACTGGTTCCCTCACCTTAAAGCCTGCGCAACCCAAAGTAGGGCAGGAAGTACGATTTACCTATCATCCGGCGGGCACCATTCTGGAAAAAGCAGCCATCGTAACAGCGCTGGTGTATGCGTATGACGGGAACAAGCCCAAAGTACAGGAGATACCGCTCACCAAAACCAAAAGCGGTTGGGAAGGGCGCTTCAAGCCTTCCCAAGAGACAGATGGTGCCTTGGTGCTTTTCAGGGAAGAGGACACGTATGACCGGAACAATGGAAAGGGATACTCCTTCTATTTCTACGATGCCCGAAAACAGCCGGTGCCAGGTGCCCACTACGGCTTGGCTTCTGCCCTGGTAGAGTGGGGCGGAATGGTAGGAATTGACCGTGATGGACCCAAAGCTCTGGAGTTGTTAAACCAGGAAGCCACGCTCTATCCTTCCAAAAAGCGCGACATGGCCCAAACTAGAGTTTTTGCCACCAGTGTGGCTTATAAAGGAGAAGAAGGCAAGCAGAAAACGCTGGCAGAGCTGGATGCCCTGGCCCAGGAGCCTAACCTTACCGAAAAAGAACTGGGGTTCCTTTCCAACTACTACAGCCGCTTAGACCAGAAGGAAAAAGGAGAAGCTTTTGCCCAACAGGCCCGCGCCAAAGAACCAAATGGGGAATTTGTGCAGAACCAGCGCATGTTTGAGTATTACAATTCAGAAGACCCGGCCAAACGCAAAGAGTTGGCGCTGGCCTTTGCCAAAGAGTATCCTGCGCATGAACGCATCAGCAGTATTCTGGGCAATGTTGCCATAGATTACGGCACCAATGGCAATTGGCAGGAGTTTGAGGCTTTGCTGGATAGTTATCCTAAGGTTGCCTCTTCATCGGTGTACAATTCTGTCGCCTGGCGGCTCTATGAGAAAGGCGAAGACCTCACAAAAGCCAAACAGCTGGCCCAGAAAGCCTATGAACTAGCCCGAAAAGAGCTCACCCATCCCTCCGAGCCGAGAGAAGACCTTCTCACCGAAACCGACTGGAAAAGAAGCCGCGAATACATGTTGGGTCAGGTAGCTGATACCTATGGTGCCATCTTGCTCAAAGCAGGCGATAAAACCAATGCTGAGAAGTATCTGGCGGAGGGATATGCCTATACCCGCGGGAAAAGCCCTGAGATAAATGAGCGTTACGCCGAGGTACTTACTTCTGTCTCAGACAAAGCCAAAGCCCAGAAAGCCTTAGAAGAGATGGTTTCCAGTGGCAACAGCACCTCTAAAATCAAAGGGTATCTGCAAGAACTCTACAACCAAACGCACCCCGGAGGGACTGGATTCGAGGCGTACCTGGCCAAAGTAGAGGCTCCGGCCATAGAAAAGCTCAGAGCTGACCTGAAAAGGAAGATGATCCTGGAGAAAGCTCCCACCTTTGACCTCCGCGACCTCAACGGCAACGCTGTTTCCTTGGCTTCCCTGAAAGGGAAAACTGTGGTAGTAGATTTCTGGGCTACCTGGTGCGGTCCTTGTGTCGCTTCCTTCCCCGGCATGCAACAGGCGGTGACCAAGTTCAAAGACAATGACAAAGTAGCATTTGTGTTCGTGAACTCCTGGGAGAACGGCAACGACAAAAAGAAAAACGCCGCCGATTTCCTGACTAAAAAGAACTACACCTTCCAGGTGCTAATGGATGAGGAAAACAAGATGATTGACGCCTACAAAGTGAGTGGCATCCCTACCAAGTTCATCCTGGATGGTAACGGAAACATCCGTTTCAAGAGCGAAGGCTTTTCTGGCAGCAGTGACAAAACCGTGCAGGAAATCACCATGATGATTGACCTGCTACGCGGCGAGGGGTTGACCAGTATGAATTAAGCCATTTTGTGAAAATCGTTAGAAGAACGGAAGGCCACTGCTCTCAACAGTAGCCTTCCGTTCTTCTAACGATTTTCTAAAATTTAAGCTTAATATCCAGTCCAGGTCACTTTGGCTAGTACATCCTAGGCAGCTCAATCCCTTTGATCTTCCGGAAGAGGCTGATGGCGCTGCTGTCCGTGAGGCCTGAGATGAAGTCGGTGATGTTAAGAATCTTCTCGTAATTGTCTCCGGATATTTGGCGCTGTGGGCCTAAAAACTGATCGGGTACTAAGTCCAGGTACTTGCGGTGACGGCCCGCCGATGGATCAAAAACCGCTTTCAGGAAAGCTTCCAGCAAACCGCCCAGTACCTCAAAACCGGCGGCTTCAATCTCTAAAACAGGGCGGTGGCGGTAAATCTGGTCAATGGAAATCTTCTTGATCTCGTCCAAGGCGGCTTTCTGTAGTACCAGGTTAATCAACGACTGGTCAAAGGTGCCGTTTAGAATGGCTTCTTCGTGCTCCAGGAAGATGCTGGCGCATTCATAGATAAGATTATTGATGATCACGGCCCGCCAAACCCCCAACTGCTCCCGCCAGTCATGGAACGTGGTGCTGTGAACCTTACCCGGGCGCTCGTTCAACAAAGGATGCAGTAACTCCCTGGCTTGCTCAAAAGGGATTAATCCTAAGCGGCAGCCGTCTTCAAAGTCAATGATGCGGTAACAGATGTCATCAGCGGCCTCCACCAGAAAGGCCATAGGGTGCCGGTGAAAGGCGTGCTCTCCGGCGGGCAATAGGCCTAGTTCCTGGGCTATTTTCCTGAAATGAGCCTGTTCAGCCTGAAAGAAGCCGTATTTCTTTTCGCTGGCTTTCTTGGTGCCTTTCACCACTGCATCTGAGGGGCGCGGGTATTTGGTGAAAGTGGCTAGCGTACTGTAGGTAAGGCGCATGCCGCAAGAACCGGTACTTTGGCCTGGGTGGGTGTGGGTGATGATCCGGAAACCGGCGGCGTTGCCTTCAAAATTCTGCAGGTCAGAAACCTGGGCCGGGGATAAGTCAGCCAGGTAACCCGCGGCTTCCGGGCTCCTGAAGAAAGCGGAAATAGCGTCTTCGCCCGAGTGCCCGAAAGGAGGATTGCCAATGTCATGGGTTAAGCAAGCCGCCGCCACCATGTCCCCGAAATCAGATTCTAGCATGCCCGGATGCGCTTCCAGAATAGTCGGGTGACGTTCCAGCAGCACTTTGCCCACCATGCGGCCTAAGGAGCGGCCCACGCAGGAAGTCTCCAGGCTGTGCGTAAGCCGGTTGTGCACGAAATCACTCTCGGGCATGGGCATTACCTGCGTCTTGTTCTGCAAACGGCGGAACGGGGTGGAAAAGACCAGGCGGTCGTAGTCGCGCTGGAACTCCCCGCGCACCGATTCATCAGTGGCGTGCTCCAGGGTTTGGGCATCGAAACGTTTTTTGGAGATCAGGCGCTCCCAGGTCATCTGTGGCATAGCAAAACTCAAAGCCCGAAACTACAGCTACCCAAGGTGCTATGCAAACAGACAGTAGCTAAAAGAACCCTGTTTTTAGGGCCGATTTATGAAAAAGGGCACTAAACCAGCGGGGCTACGAAAAGACAGATTCTTCTCGTAGCCCCGCTGGTTTCAATTTATAGGAATTAGGTTAGTCCAGTTTCAGGTACCGCAAGGTGCCGCTCTCCCGGGCCGTGGACCACCTGATGAGTAAGAGCCCCCGCACCACGGCGGTCTGCTCGTCTTCGTTTTCAGGGAACAAGGTGAGATCGTACCGGTTAGACTCGGGCGTGACCACAATCCCAAAGGTGCGGTAGAGTCGGCCGGTCACGTCATAGATAGACAGTTGTACCCGCTCTTCCTGGGCCACATTGAAAAACAAAGACGTCTGGTTGCCACCGGGGTTAGGTGCCAGTTGGCGCACAAAGCCAGGGCCTGCCACTTGCACCACGTCAGAATACTCCTCTGTTTGGTTTGTCCTGATCAGGCGCAGCCGGTAATAGTTAAGTTGGGAGAACGGGTTAGGGTCCACAAACTCGTAAGACCTGGGGGTGGTTGTATTGCCATTGGCTTGTACTGTGCCAATGGTGGTGTAGTTTTCCCCATCGGGGCTTCTTTCAATGGCGAAGGCCGTTATGCCGTTTTCCTGCTCGGTGGTCCACTGCAGCAACACTTGGTTTTCTGCCGTCAGCCTGCCCTCCAGTTCAATTAACTCCACCGGAATGGCGCAGGCATTGGCGGGCTTCGCAACCATGGGCTCAATGTTGCATGGAAAAGTAGTGGTGCTGCGGGCCATCACGTAATTTCCGCCGGCAATGTCACTGATGGGGTTCAAGGTTCTGGAAGAAGCGCCTCTGGCCACGGCGTAGTGCATAATCGCTCTGGGCAAGATCAAGTGACTTAACTGATGCCCGTGCCCCAACTCATGCACCAGCACCGCCGGGAAATCAAACTGTTGGTTTGTAGAGCCGTCAGGGCCGTACTGCCAGTCATTACGAGGAGAGTACTCCATGTCTATCTCGTCTACCCAAAAGTTGACTACCGTGCCGGAGATACAACCACGGTACCGGCTAATGGTTCTGCCCAAGACGTTAGCAGGCAGCTCACCCGTATTGGCAAACCGCACCGAGTTGATATTATCATCGGCGGTGGTAGCCACGGGGTCATTAGAGGCGGTAATCCAGTTAACGAACGTGCTGCAAGACCACTCGTTCATGGAACGCTTAAAGGCGTACAGGGCCGCGGTGTTAGATTCAAAGTTCGCCGAGAATCGGAAGGTGTACCCCCCCAGATCGTTTTGGTTTATAAGCCGGGGCTGGAAAGTCTGTTCTGCTATGTCACGGTCCTCGTCTTCGTAGCTTACGTTGGAGTGGGCGAAAATAATTGTCAGCGGAGCGGCAGAGGTGGCCGTATTAGGATCATTGTTGACCACCCTGAAATCACCGGTTCCTGCTGTGCCCCCATCAATGCCGTACGAAGGTACTTTCACCCTGATCTGGGTATCGGACCAACTCAGGTAGTCGGTGGCCAAAGGCTGTACGAACGTTTTTCCGCCATCATCAGCGTTCCTGAATTCCACGTAACCATTGCCGCGGGTAGCCCCGAAGTTAGTGCCGGTGATGGTCAGTACGTCGCCGGTACCAGCCCTAAGCGTAAGCGGGCTGAAGCTGGCGATAAGCGGGATAGCGCGGCGTTGGTTGGAGGTGGCAGGTTTCGGTTTCAAAGCTACATCCAGTTCTGTGTTGGCCTTCACCGTGCGCAGCGAGCTGCCCGATAGGCGTGACAAGGAGCCATATAGCTCCAGCGGGATGGAAGAGTAGCGGGCAAATGCATCTTTGGCGGTTCCCTCCGTTAACTGATACCTGATAAACCCTTGTAAGCTGCCAAAAACCGTATAGCGCCGCTGAGCTGCCGCGGCTTTGGAAGCTTGTAAAAAGAAAATTCCCTGTTGCTGTTTCTTTAGCTGTAACGTGGAAGAGTACACGTGCACGTCCAGGCCTACTCTACCGCCTTCGGTGATGATTTCCACGGTAGAGGCGGTGGGTTCGCCTTTGAACACTTTATACACCTCTACCTGGTTGGCGGTGTAGATGTTCTGGTGCTTTTCGTCCCAGAAAGAGCGCTGGCTTATCACTTTACCTTCTACCACCACCTGAGAGGCTTGGACGCGTTCCTCCAGAGACAAAGGAATCAAGAGGCAGACATCCTGGGCGAGGGCCGAGGTGGCAGATAAGAATCCGAAAACCAGAAGGAAAACGGGAAAAAGGTTCTTGGAGACGGAAGAGAAAAAACGAGTAAACCTTTGCATCATAGGTGACGGTGAATAGGTACTGCTGAATTGGAGTAAATAAAAGGGCTCGCCAGTTTTTGCTAGTGCTTGGTTGGCGCGCCCACTGCAATATAAGTACGGATAATGTAGCCGATACGGTTGGTGTCCGTAAATTTTGAGCTAAAAAAATTGAGGCACTTACCTGTAAAAGATAAATGCCTCAAAAAGCTAAACAGAAACTACTTCTACATTGAAACGGGCTACGCCGGCAGATATTGTGGATTTGCCTATAAATGGCAAGAAAGGCCTGAAAACACAAAAGGACCTAGCTAAGTCAGCCGGATCCTTCTGGTACGTTACACAACAACTATTTCGCCTCTAAAACGGAAGGAGTAACGGGTATATTGTGCAGGCGCAAAAATTTATTTTCTGTTTTGGGTATCTTTTTTCTAAAACGGCTCCAAAGGCCAGCTTACTTCAGTTTAGTCCCTTTTTGGGCAAACCACGGGTGAAGCTCCATGATGAGCCGGCCGGCTTTCACCGCGGGGTCTGCTTCGGTTAAGGCTTTGGCTTCTTCCATGGTGGGCACGTTGAAAATAAAGATGCCGCGTAGCTCGCCGTCATCCATGAAAGGTCCGGCTAAGGTAAGCTTGCCCTCGGCGGCCAATTTGTTTATGTGAGCCATGTGCGCGTCCTGGATTTTGATAGAGGTAAGGGAGTCATGGTTGCGGTTAGGGCCTTTCTTCAGCAAAGCCATGCAGTAGAGCTTCATTTCGCCCTCGGCAGGTTCTTTGTGGACTGGCTTTGCAGGTTCCTGGGCCGTGGGTTTCTCAAGTTGCTTTACAGGGGCTTTGGCAGTCTGCTTGACAGGTTCTTTGCCAATAGGCTTGGTTTGGGCGTGGGTGGTGACGGCTCCTAGATAAAAGCCCGGATAAGAGTAAAAGGTGCTTAGATTGCATAAAAAGGAAGGTGTGAGAATCTGTGCGCTAAAAATTTCTGACTGATATGAGGTTTGTGGCCGGTTAAATGACAAACCCGCTTCTACTCCCTGCTCGGCTTGTTTTTTAGCTTACCAGCCGATGCGTGCCGCTTATATTGTGTATTGGGAATATAAGAAAGTTTTCTCTAATATAGATGGGTAAATTACAGTTCTGGCGTATGGTTTCCTCTTCCAGGCGGTTGCTGGGTCTGCGCATACTTGTAGCAATAAGTGTGCTGGGGTCTTTGTGCTCTTCCTTTACATTGATAAAGGGATGGGGAGAGCTGTACCCGTTTGCCAACTGGAAACTGTTTACCCAGCCCCGCGGCAGTGATGGCCAGTACAGCACCTATCGGGTGTACACGCGCTACCCGGGAGAAACTACGTTCCAACGCCAGGCCGTGCGCCCCATCCGTTCCTTTGACCAGGATGACTATGTCTATACCCTGGACTATTGGGTCAATCGCATCTTGCAGGACAGTTCCAATACCAGCGGTAGCCGTGAGCGGTTGCATACGCTGGTAAAGTACCTGCACCCGCAGGCGCAGGAATACCGCATTGTGCGGGAAAGCGCCCACGTGAAAGAATTGCTGCTCCACCCGGAAAAGTTTAAAGCCGATACCGTTGTTTATTTCAGATAAGGAAAACAGCAGAGTTTCGGGGTGGCCTCAGGTAAGCGAGCATGGGTGCTTTAACCAATACCTGCGGGCCAGTGCCGACTTTTTCTACGCCGAGCTGTTTCTGCGCCTCCTCACCTTTGTCTGGCTGTACTGGGCCTGGCAGAAGTTTGACCTGTACCTTGACCGCCCTGCCGAGTTATTTGAGCCTTTGAATATGGTGGGCCGGGTAGTGGCGCCAGCGTTCCCCAGGAAAGAGGTTTTCTGGCTGGTCCTCGGCATTGCCGCTCTGGCTAATGTAGGCAAGGTTTTCTATAAACGGCTCCTAATCCCGCAGGTGGTATTGGTAGCCGCTCTGCTGTGGATTAACCTGGTCTTGTGGAGCTACGGCTATTTACCGCACGTAAACCATTTGTTTCTGCTGGCGCATCTGTTCCTAATTTTTGTAATGGTAGAAAAGCCAGGAGTAAACCATCCGGATGAGATTCAATACAAAAGCATCAACTGGTTGTACTTTGGGTTGCTGTTTGTCTACACCCTTTCGGGGCTCTGGAAGATTGCCGCCTTGGGCAAAAAGCTCCTTTCAATCTCAGAAGCTGTGCACTGGCTCAAGCCTGAGGCCGCTTTGTATAATGCGCTGGTAAGTTTCAGAGACTATGATCAGCCGCTTGCTTTGGCGCACTTGTTCACAGATTATCCTTGGGTTTGGCAAATAGGGTTTGTGCTGGTGGTATATTTTTTGACCTCGGCCGTGGCAGCAGCCTGGCACCCACCGCTCAGGCCTTGGATGGGAGCTCTGCTGATCTGTTTTCACCTGATCAACCAATTCGCCTTCCTGATTTACTTTGTAGTAGCCTGCCTGACTATTTTGTGCCTTTTCTTTCCTTATACATTAGTGTTCCGGCAGTACAGAGCGCACTACTGTTTTCCCGTTAGTTTTGAGTTTTCGGGCCAGAAACAAAGGGCTACTTACGTCCGGGAATACGAAGATGGGCAAGAGGATGTCTACCATGGGTTTGAGGCGTACCGGAAACGGCTGCTGGATAAAAACTATTACCTGGCTGGGTTGCTGTACTTCCCGGGAGTAAAACTGGTCACGCAGCTTTGTTGGAGATTGACTAGCCCGGAAACGCAGAATAAAGCCTCCATTTCGTAACTTTGGAATAGACCCAAACCGCTTTGTTTAGGTGTCGGCAAGGAGCTGGCCCTTCTTTTCACATGGATTGGTGAAACTAACTCACATAAACATGAACAGATCCTTTACGTTTATCTGGGTTGCTGCCCTGCTGGCAGCAGCCAGCTGTAAAACCAGCACGCCTTCTACTTCACCTGCCGCCGCGGCTAGTTCCGCTGCTGCCCCAGCGCCCGCGGTGGCTGCTAAATCTTCTAACCCTATGTACCCTAAAACCGAAAAGATAAACCACGTTGATACCTATCACAGCACCCAGGTGCCAGACCCTTACCGCTGGTTGGAAGCCGATACGGCCGACGATGTAGCAGCTTGGTTAAAAAAGCAGAACGAGGTCACATTTGATTATCTAGCCAAGATTCCGTTCAGGGAGCAGATTAGGCAGCGCTTGACACAGCTCTGGAACTACCCCAAATACGGAGCCCCCTTCCGCGAGGGAGAATATTACTACTTCTACAAAAATGACGGCCTGCAGAACCAGAGCGTACTGTACCGCCAGAAAGGCCTGAACGGCACGCCTGAGCTCTTCCTGGACCCTAACAAACTGTCAGAAGACGGCACTACTTCTTTAGGCAGCCTGGACTTCAGCAAATATGCCAAGTACGCGGTCTACACCACCTCTACCGGCGGTTCTGACTGGCGCGATGCCTATGTGCTGGATGTAGCCACGGGTAAAAAGCTGTCTGATGAGCTGCACTGGATAAAGTTTTCGGGTACCAGCTGGCACAAAGACGGGTTCTTTTACAGCCGCTATCCAGAGCCTACCCAAGGTTCTAAAATGGCCAACAAGAACGAGTACCACAAGGTCTATTACCACAAAGTAGGCACGCCGCAGAGCCAGGATCAACTCATCTGGGAAGCCAAGGCCCATCCGCTGCGCCTGTTGTTTGCCACCACCACCGAGGATGAAAAGTACTTGATTTTGACGGCCTCAGAAGGTCCCAGCAACAACTCGCTGTACGTGAAAGACCTTACTAAATCCAACAGTCCTGTTGTGCCGTTAGTAGAGCGCTTTGACAAGGAGTATGGCTTAGTGGAAAACATTGGCGACAAGCTCATCGTGCTCACCAACCAAGATGCCCCTAAGTACAAGCTCATAGAGATAGACCTCAAGAAACCGCAGCAAGCCAACTGGAAAACGCTGGTGCCGCAAACCGAGAATGTCCTGAACTATGCCTCACTGGTAGGTGGCCGCTTGATTCTGAACTACATGAAAGATGCCGCTACCTTGGTGCGGGTGCATGACACCACCGGCAAATGGTTGCATGATGTCACGCTGCCCACTATTGGTACTGCCGATGGTTTTACCGGTAAAAAAGAAGACAAGCAGGTTTTCTACACCTTCACGTCTTACACCTACCCTACCACCATCTACCAGTACGATGTGGCCTCCAACAAGTCAACCCTCTTCCGGAAATCGGAGGTAGACGTGAACATGGAAGGCTACGAGACCAAGCAGGTGTTCTACACCAGCAAAGACGGCACCAAGGTTCCTATGTTCATCACCCACAAGAAAGGCTTGGTGCTGGACGGAAACAACCCTACCTACCTCTACGCCTACGGCGGATTCAACGCTTCCATGACCCCAGGCTTCAGCATCGCCCGCATGGTGTGGCTGGAGAACGGAGGCGTGTTTGCGGTGGCGAACATTAGAGGTGGCGGCGAGTACGGCGAGGCCTGGCACAAAGCGGGAATGACACCTAACAAGCAGAACGTTTTTGACGACTTCATTGCAGCCGCTGAGTACCTGAGAGACCAGAAATACACTTCGCCTCAGAAACTGGCCATTGCCGGTGGGTCTAATGGCGGATTGCTGATTGGCGCCGTGGTAAACCAACGGCCTGATCTGTTCAAAGTGGCGCTACCGGCAGTAGGTGTGATGGACATGCTGCGGTTCCATAAGTTCACCATTGGCTGGGCATGGGTGCCGGAATATGGTTCTTCTGATGACGCGGCACAGTTCCAGAATCTCCTGAAGTTCTCTCCTATCCACAACCTTAAGGAAGGCGTGAGCTACCCCGCTACCCTAGTAACCACCGCCGACCATGACGACCGCGTAGTACCGGCACACTCATTCAAGTACATTGCCACACTGCAGGAGAAAGGTGCCGGACCAAACCCATACCTGATCAGGGTAGACGTGAAAGCCGGGCACGGCGCCGGGAAATCCACCACCGCCCAGATCGCGGAGGCTGCCGATGTATGGTCATTCGTGTATTACAACATGGGCGTAAATCCGTTTGGAGCGCAGTAGAAAATCAACGTTACCCATTGCAAAAAGCCGATGTTTTCTGAAAGCATCGGCTTTTTGCTTGTTTAAGCAAAATCAGGGCAAAAGCTAAAGCTGACATCCCTGTAAAATTGTACCCCTGGGTAGTGTCTCCTCAGGCAGATTGCTATCTTTATAGGGCAATCAAGGCACTATCTCTCGGCAAACATGGCCCGTTACCCTGACCTAAAAACCAGATTAGCTGTTGCTCCTTTCCTGGGCTTGCTGTTCAGGCACGTGGGGGAGCCGGCGCCTTTGGTGGAACTCTTGCGGAACCCAGATTACTACGCCGATTTGGCCGTCTGCATGGCCTCTATCTGGCTGCTTTGGGAGTATAACCGCTGGATTATTGAAAAGCTGGATAAACGCTATTCCTGGCTTGAGTCTCCGTTTGAGCGCTTACTGCAGCAAGCTTTTCTGGGCATTGGCATCACGCTGCTGTGGGTTACACTCATCTCCTTCGTTTACAATGAATTTATAATGGCTCAGCAGCGCGCCGAGGTGTTCAACGTCACGGTGGTGTTTGTGACCGATGTGCCGGTGGCTTTCCTGATGTTTACGGGGCTGCATCTGCTCTACACCCTACTGCGGGTGCAGCAAGAGTACGAGGCCAAACTCCGCAGCCTTCAGCAGGAATCTTCATTCATTCCTGAATTTAAGCCCGAAACGCCTACTCGCAACATCATGGCCCAACAGGGAAAATCCCTGGTGCCGGTTCCGCTCCCAGAGGTGGCGTATTTCTACAAAGCCAAAGAGCTCACTTTCTTGCGGACCTTCGCGGGAAAAGACTACCTGGTAGACGAGACGCTGGAGCACTTTGAAAATACCCTTTCCCCCGATGCTTTCTTCCGCCTGAACCGCCAGGTACTGGCCCAGATGAGTGCCGTGCAACGGTTTTCTGCGGATGGCACCGGCCGTTTACTGATTACCTTAGAGCCACCCTTCAAAGAAGAAGTTTTCGTGAGCCGAAGAAGAACCCCCGAGTTCAATGCCTGGATGCGGGAATTCGCCCTGTAGAAACCTGCCTGTTTAGAACCCCATTTCTAAGAATCAGCTCTAACACAGGCAGGCCATCCATTCGCTTCAAACTTTTACTTGTTCATAGACAACTGCTCACGCTTCTCCATGTTCCGCAGAATTTCCTCCTTCTCCAACAAAGCCGGACGAAGTTTCTTCTCTGAAAGCAACTGGAGTTGGTCTCCACGGTGTTTGCTGCCAGGTTGGGTGGCGTTGCCGTAGCTGAGCAAAACCTGGGCTTTGACCTTATCCCCGAACTCCGTGATGGCCACATACGAATCTCCGTGATAGGCGTACTCCTTGTTATCATCGGCGCTGTAGTAGTGCATAGTCCTAAAGACGCCATAGTGGCTGTGCGCGCCGTTGCCGGGCACGTTGTGATCACCCACCCTGAACCGGTGCACCTCGCCCCAGGCTACGTCTAGGGACCCGTACTTTTTCTCTACCTCGTCTGCAGTGGTCACCAGCAGGGCCACGGCTTTCTGCGGGTCTTTTAGGCCGTCTGGTGTGGTGAAAGGCTGATCAGGGTTCCAGGGCGTAGTGAACATGTCCTCGCGCAGCTTGTCAAACCAGCGGGCGAACAGGATGGCGCCCTTGCTAGTAGCCTCTGTTTGTCTGTCCCACTTTTGCAGCACGGCGGCAGCTCTTTGGGCTACCGGATCAGGGTGTTTTTGCACCGCTTTGAGCAAATCATCCAGGAAACGGTCCGCAGATTCCATGCCCGTGTTCATCTTGTAGGCCACCAGTTCGTCAAAAGAGATAGAGGCATCGTCTTTGAGCATGTTCACGGCGCGTTGCGGGCGCAAAGGCGTTTCCTGCGGAGCCATGTAAGGCGGGAAATCAGCGGGTTTGAGGGCTACGGGGTAGGTGCTGGTCCAGGGGGCGTCATTGGCGTTCTGCACAAAACCGGTGCTGGGGTTGAATACTTTGGGTAGGTCCTCGTACCGGTGGTACTGGTTCCAGATGTACTTGGAGGAGCGTCCATCTATGGTGCCGTTCCAGAAAGCCCAGTCGCCCTCGGAGCGTTTGGGCACGTTGCCGTTGAACAGGTACAGAATGTTTCCGGCCTTATCGGCGTAGATGATGTTGAACAGTGGGTTTTGCAGCATCTTGATCGCCGATTCAAACTCCTGCCAGTTCTTGGCCTGCGCCATCTTGTGGTACTGCGTGCCCAGCAAGCCGTTCTCTAACCCCGCAATGCGTACGGCGTAGGCTTTCCCGTTCTTCTCGCCTACTACCGGTCCGTGCTTAGAAGAGGCGATGACCAGATTTTCCGTTTTCACAGAACCATCGGCTTGCCGGATCTTCAGCGGCACGGTCCTTTTCTCGAAAGCCTGTACTTTGCCATCCAACAGGTAGCCGCCGTTCTGCAGCGTGAGTTCGTACCGGTCTGAGGCATCAATGGTGTTCACGGTATGGGTCCAGCCCAGGTAATCATTGAAAGCGAAGTTCAGGATCGGCAGTCCCACCAACGACGCGCCATAAGCATTGAACCCCGGCGCCGACAAGTGGGCTTCAAATAGGACAAAGAAATCTTCCCAAGGCAGGTGCGGATTAGTCACCAGCATCGCCTTCTTAGACGCCGACCGAGAAGGCGCAATGGCGTAGGCGTTGGAACCGGGCGTGATCTCGCGCACCGCTGCCCTAATGTCATCGCTGCCCAGGAACTCCAGGCAGACCACGCGGGAACTGTGGGCCAGCACATCATAGGCGGTAATAGGCAGTACTTGCTTTCTGGCTGGGTCAATGGCTTCTGGATGGGCTTGAGCATAAGCATTCACCCCGCGCACGAAGGCATCTAAATGCTGCTTGCCTTCTGATGGCTGTTGGGTATACTGCTTTTTGGCGGTCTCAGGCAAACTAAAGAGGTGCACCTGTTTGTCTGCGTTGAGGTACTTCTCGCCCCAGTATTCTGCGGCTCGGCCCCGCGCCTGTCCGTAAAGTTCCAGCAGGAGGTTGGCATGGTTGTGCATCTGCGCCCAACCGAAGGCGTAGTACATCTCGGCGGTATTCTGGCTATACACATGCGGCACGCCGTATTTGTCCCAAATGATTTCTGAGGGGGCTTTCTGGGCTTGTGCCTTACCTAAGACAGCGCAGAAAAAGAAAACCAGCCACACCATCGCTTTAAAAGATGATCTTACCTGTTTCATGATGCCTGTAGATTGATTGGGTGCTTGCCACCCCTTGGGGTTAAGATGTTTTAAGGCTTGATTTTTCATAAGGTTATGGATGTATTTTTTTTCAAGGAAAGATTTCTGCTTTGCGGGAAGGGCACTCGCCGGGGCGTTTGTCTGGGACAATAGTAAAGGGTTTGAGAACCAAAAACCGTCTTGATTAAGCGGATGGGACGTATTTTGGGGTGAGTGGTAGGTAAGCGAAAGGTGAATGGCTGCCGATGGTTGGCAGAGAAAGGACGGAAAGCGGTAGCCGCTGCTTTTTGTTTGCGCCCGCGGAGGCGTAATTTGCAGCACCATTGGCCAGAAGGCCGTTTAAGAAAGCATTATGAGTTTAACTGTATCCGTCCGGAAAGGAACCGAGGCCGACCTGCCGGGCGTGCACGCCTTGATTGTGGAATTGGCCGTCTATGAGAAAGCCCCCGATGAAGTCACCAACACCATTGATGACATGCGCCTAGATGGGTTTGGAGAACGGCCAATTTTTGAGTTCTTCGTGGCGGAGTCTGCCGAGGAAGGCATTGTGGGAATCGCGCTGTATTACACCGCTTACTCTACCTGGAAAGGAAAAATGCTGTTCCTGGAAGACATTGTGGTGACTGAGCGTCTCCGCCGGCAGGGCATTGGACGTCTGCTGTTCCATGCCGTAGCGAAAGCGGCCAAAGAAGAAAACTATAAGCGCATGAAGTGGCAGGTGCTGGATTGGAACGAGCCTGCCATTAATTTTTACCGCAGCATAGGTGCCAACCTAGACGCAGAATGGATTAACTGTAACCTGAGCCAGGAAGAACTGCAGCAGTTCTAGTTTCAATCATGGCTAAAATAAAAACAGCCTGAAAAAGCTGCGTAGAGCGTTTTCAGGCTGTTTTGTAAAATCAGGCTAGAAAGGAAGTAAAATTTAGTAGGGAAGTAACTATCCTACCACCTCAAGCACAGTCCGGAAAGACACGAACTGACCAGGGTACTGCGCTTGCATTTTCGCCTGCATGGCTTGGTCGTGCGCTTGGTGATACTCTAACAGATCATCCATGTGGCGGGCATAATACTGAATAGCGTAGGTAGTGCCGCCGTTGTCCTCTTCCTCCATTACTTTTGCAATCTGGAACTTAACAAAAAAAGTGGTGGCCATCACCTCCGGAATATGGGTTTCCTGCATCCACTGTAGCCAGTCTGCGGCTACGGTGTTGTCTATGTTTACGGTCTCGTTGAAAAGAATCATCCTCAAAAATACTGCTTATCTTGCGATAACATACAACTGAGTGCAAAAGGTGCCTTCTAAGCAACGCACGCCTAAGTTTATCTAAAATCTAATGAGAAAAGTTTTACTAGCCATGCTGATATGGCTATGTGGTGCCGCCACTGGTTTTTGCCAAACAGATTCCACCATCACGTACTTGAGTACTGCATTTAAAGAGGTTCCGCAGAGCGAGGCTGCCTATTACCGGGTGGTTCGGATCACAGATCCACGTACCGGGCGGGGTTATAAGAAAGATTTTTTCATTACCGGTGAGAAGCACGAGGAAATACACTTCAGCAAAACAGATTCTGTACGAGACGGCTTGTCCCAGACCTGGTTTAAGAACGGACAACTCAAAGAACAGAAACTGTATGTGAAGGGCAAGCCCGAGGGCAAAGCACAGGTATGGTTTGAGGACGGTAAGAAGAAATGGGAAATGACTTACAGGAACGGGGAACTGCATGACACCTTAAGAACCTATCATGTCAACCAGCAACTCAAGCGCCTGGATGTGTACGCCCAGGGAAAACTACTGAATGGACAGTGCTTCAATGAAGGGGGAACACCGGTGCCTCATTACCCCTTTGAAGTGATGCCCGAGTTCCCTGGAGGGCAAAGAGCCATGTTTCAGTTCCTGGCCAACAACATGAGAATACCCAAAGACATGCGGAAAGCCAGACAGGATGGTCAGTTAATTCTGTCCTTTGTAGTAGGAAAAGACGGGAAAGTAGAGAACATTGAGGTAGTGAAAACCACCCATGAATCTCTAGCCACCAATGGAATACAGGTAATTCAAGCCATGCCCACTTGGCATCCCGGGATACAGGATGGCGAAAAGGTGTCAGTAAAGTATACGGTTCCTTATAATATAAAGGTAAACTAACGGATGGCTGTTTTAGGGGCTGATTTCACCAAATCAGCCCCTAATCGTTTATTCTGTGTAGTCTAGGTCCTTGTTAAAGCTCTCGGGCAAGGTACTGATAGAAACCAAGGCAATAATAATAGTAATGGCTCCCAGCAACGCGGCGGTTGTCAATAAACCCAGGTCATCTTGCAGGCCCTTGAACGATAGGGTAAGCACCACAACCGCCCCACGCACGAAATTAGGAACCGTAGTGGTGACAGTAGCCCTGATGTTGGTGCCAAACTGCTCGGCCGCGATGGTCACAAATACCGCCCAGTAGCCGCTGCCAAAGCCTAAGGCCACGCACAACACATAGAAATAGGTCTCACTAGCACCTTGGGCTAACAGGAAAAGAGCCACTATTCCTGAAAGAAGCAGCAGAAACAAGACCACTACCTTTTTGCGGCTGCGTAGCTTCTGGCTCACTAGTCCGCTGGCCAAATCACCCAGGGTAAGACCCAGGTAAGAGAACGCAATACCTTTAGCAGCAGAGATAGGAACAGAAATATTCAAGGCTTGGCTGATCTCAGGTGAGAAGGTAATGAGCACGCCAATCACAAACCAGATAGGCACGCCTATAAGAATGCATTTCAGGTACTTAAAGAAGCGAGCGCCATTGGTGAAGAGACTCAGAAAGTTACCTCGGGCTACCTCTTGCCTCTGGGTCCGCTCAAACATCCCTGATTCATATACTCCTATTCTGAGCAGCAGCAGCAACAACCCTAAACCACCTCCCACAAAATAAGCCGTGCGCCAGTGGAAATACTCGCCGATAACCCCAGCTAAAATAGCCCCGGAAATCCCCACGGAGGCAACAATGGTGGTGCCATAGCCCCGTTTTTCCTTAGGGAGCACCTCGCTTACCAATGTAATACCGGCGCCTAATTCCCCGGCCAAACCAACCCCGGCAATGAATCGCAGCCAGGCGTAGGCCTCCAGGTTTGAGACAAATCCGTTGGCAATGTTCGCGGCAGAATACAAGAAAATAGAGCCGAACAGAACCGAGATCCGGCCTCGTTTATCCCCCAGAACTCCCCAGAAAATACCGCCCAATAACATGCCTGTCATTTGCATATTTATCAGACGAACCCCGTCTTCCAAGAGGGCCGTGGGGCTTGTCACCCCCAGGTCACGGAGGCTGCCAATTCTAACAATGCTAAACAGAACAAGGTCGTAAATGTCTACAAAGTAGCCTAGGGCCGCCACAATAACCGCAGTGTTTAATAGTTTACTTGTAGGAGCCGGAGAGGTAGGGATTTGCATGCAGGAAGAAGCAAGGTCGGTTAGTAAAAGCTTTTTGGATTTTAGTAATAAATCTATTGAAGCGGAGGAAATGGTATAATTAGTTTAACCACAGGTTATTAGTTTTTGTCCTGTATTTATACCGTTTCGTCGGATTATTGACAAAGACCATGTGGTGCTCTAAAAAAAAGTTATACTTTTGTTAAAGTTCTGCAACCTTCTGTCTATGATTACGTACAAACCCGCTTTTCTTTGGTTTTTATTCGCAAGCCTGATCTTCGGAATCGCTTTCCCGAAGAGTGGAACTTGTGCTACTCCAGAACCGCAAGGCAAGTCGTTGCTTTGGAAAGTAAGCGGTAAAGGGATCAAGACGTCTTATCTCTACGGGACTTTCCATCTGGTTCCCAAAAACCAGTTTGTTCTTCCTAGTAAGGTAAAACAAAAATTGCTGAAATCCCAGACGGTGGTCTTTGAAGTTGACTTGGATAGCCCAAAGCTGAGCCGGCTTCTTTCTAAGACCATGCGCATGAACCAGCCTTTAGAGTCTTTGATGACTGCGCAGGACTACAACTTGCTCACCAACTTTTTGAAAGATTCATTGGAGCGCAGCATGCAGCAGTTCCGGTACATCAAGCCAGGTTTCCTAGGGCAGTTGCTGCTTTACCCAAAGTTATTGGGTTACAGTCCCGAATCGTATGACCTGGCTTTGTTAGACCTAGCCAAGAAATGGCATAAGAACGTGTACGTGCTGGAAACCCCAGAAGAGCAGGTTGCCCTTTTTGACCAATCCACCCTGGAAGTCCAAACCTCTCAGTTGCTGAACAACGTGAAGCAGTTTGACAAGCAGCGGAAACTGATGAAGAGCATGTTAAGCCTCTACCAACAAGAAGATTTGATGGGTTTGTACCACCTCATCACCTCGCAGGAGGATGCAGCGGAGTCTAATGATATGCTACTAGACGAGCGGAACCACAAATGGCTAACTCCTATGGTGGCCATGATGAAAAATAGCCCATCTTTTGTAGCGGTAGGGGCTGCCCACCTTGCCGGTGAAGAAGGGTTAATTCAACTGTTAAGAGCCAAGGGCTACAAGGTAGAGCCTGTTTTAGAGTAGTCCATACTATCCCTTTATTAATAAGCCCAACGCATGTGAAAATGCGTTGGGCTATTTCTTTTTAGTAGTTTGTGGAAGTACAAATCCAACTTTCTAAACGGTAGCAGGATTGTGTTTCAAGGCTGCCAAGATAAGCCGTTTACGGGTTGTTTTTCCAAGAGAGGTGGTGAAGCGCAATATGGGCCCTCTGTTCTGGATGAGGAAAGCCTAGAACAAAAAAGGCCTTGGCAGATGCCAAAGCCTTTTCTAGAATTGGTGTCAATAAGCTTACCGAACAGTGATAGGGAATAATACCTCTGCATCGGTTTCACCAGTGTTAATAGTGCTGGTAGCGCTTTTCAGGTTGGGTTGGTGCTTCAACACTACTTGCAGGTTGCCGGTGGAAGCACCGGTAGTGGTTATTCTGGTTTGAATACCCACCGGACGATTGTTGGCGTCCATGTCGTTGTACACTACGGACAGGTTCAAACCGCTGGACACTACGTAGAAGAACTGGTGCTCATCTCCTTCTTCCTCTACCTCTTCTGTGATGTCTTCTGCCGGGTTTTTAGATTCATCCAGAACCTGCACCGTCACGTCATACACTTTATTTGTTGCCAGAGTGGCGCCGGTAATAACCGGTACCTGTCCGCCATCGCCATCTAAGTCACGGTAAGTGGCCGTTACAGTTGTGCCACCGCCCTGTGGAACCATGGTTAATTTTAGCGTGGTAATCAGCTCTTCCTCATTGGTGGGAATTGGATCATCGTCATTGCTGCAAGAAGTCATGAATACCGATGCGGTGAACAAAATAGCGAGGGATGGTTTCAAAAATTGTTTCATAGTGGTTAAAGTTACTCTGGTAAAAAAATACGGTTTAGAAGTTCAGCGGGATACTCACCCGCAGGGTAATGGATCTGCCTATTTCATCGGCGTAGTACCGGAAACGGTTCAGGTAATCGCGGTAGGCGGTGTTTAAGAGGTTGCGGCCGATTAAGCCTACCTCAATGGGCTGTTTGCCGAAGTGCAGGGTAGTTCCAGCCTCGGCGTTCAGCAGGAAATAACCGGCCGGTGGCATGGCGTAATCCCGAGCCAAGTAATTGTTTGGGATGTGGCGCTGCCGGGGCACGGCCAGACCGCTGACAGAAATAAAGTTTTGCGCAAATACTCCCTTGGCTCCCAGCCGGTCTACCGAGTAGCGCAGGCTGCTCTCGTAGCGGTCAGAAGGAATCCAGATCAGGTACTCATCGGCGGTACGGTTGTAAGCCCGCACCAGAGAGGCCTTGGTGGCGAACAAAAGGTGATCCGTTAACTTATAAGACGCACTTACATCTATCCCCGAGAACGTAGCATTGGTTTGTTTCTGACGGGCTGTTAAGAATGCCCCTCTGATGGTGAGCGTGGGCACGGTATCAGGTTCTTGATAGATGTAGTTGTCTATGATGTTGTGGTACACACTGATCTCACCGTTCAGGCGCTTGTTCTGCACGTACGCCAGCGTAGCCATAAAATTGTACGCCCGCTCCACGCCCAGATTCTCGTTGCCGTACTCATAGGTGCCCGTACCGTGGTGGATGCCATTGCTGTACAACTCACTGGTGGTAGGCGAACGCCAGGCCGTGGAGGCATTCAGGTTTAGATCCAGGTGCGGCCCGAAATGGTAGATGGCGCCCAGCGTACCTGACAGGTTCTGGAACCGATGAGTAGGCGTGAGCAGCTCATTGTCCAATTCAGACTGACCGGTTCTCTCCGAGGTGTCCTTGCGGTACAGTTTAGCCTGCAGGTAGCGGTAATCGTATCGAAGCCCTGCCTCCACGTGCCACTTACCTTTCTCCCAGTTCTCAATCCAGAACAAACCACCGGTATGGCTCTGGTAAAACGGCACAAAGAAACGGCCCTCGTACCGGTTGAACTGGTACTGGTACGTGGCCCCAATGCTGCCTTTCAAATTCCGGATGAGCGGATGTTCCCAAACGGCTTCGCTGCTGTGGGTGGTGATCTCAAACCTTAAGCCTGGGGTGCTTTGGTCGCCGTGGGCATCATACTCCTCGCGCTGGTTGTACTGCCGGGCGTAGGTGAAGAGCAATTTGCTGGCGGGACCAGTGCGGTAGAAGCCGTGCAGCCGGAGCAAATCATGCGTCACGTTCTGGTATGGCACGCCAATATCATAGGTGAAAGCAGCCTCCGGCTCGGGGCGTTCCCGTTGCAGGGCAGTCCGAATATCGGTGAGGTTACCCACGTGCGAGGCCGAGAACACGCCTAGCTTGGTGTCAAATCGGCTGAAAAAGGCATCCACCCCAAACTTCTCGCGGGTCCAACCGGCAGCGGCCGAGAAGTTCTGCTCCTGGTAACCGGTGTTGGCCAGGTAGTAGTCTGGGGTTTTGCTGTTCCCGGCCTTTTTGAGCGTGCCCTGCAGGCGCCAGCTCAATGACGGAATACCCGCCGGATTACTTTCCACCAAGCCCGATAGCACACCCTGGCGGTTATGGCTGACCCCTACTAGGTTCAACTCAGCACTGGTTCCAGCAGAGTCTCTCAACGGTTTAGGCTCTACCAGAATCACGCCGCCAATGGCATCAGCGCCGTAGCGTACGCCGGCGGCACCTTTTACCACGGTCAGTTCAGAGGCCACAAACGGGTCAATCTCGGGCGCGTGCTCAGAGCCCCATTGTTGGGCCTCGTGGCGCACGCCGTTGTTCATGACCAGCACGCGGTTGCTGTGCATGCCGTGAATCACGGGCTTGGCAATGCTGGGTCCGGTCTGGATGCTGGTAAGTCCCGTCATCCGTTCCAGCGACTGGGCCAGTGACTGGCCATAGGTCTGCCGAAGCTCCTGGCCGCTTAGATGGCTCGTGGCTTGGGGAATCTGCTCGCGCTGTTTGGCAATCCGAACTTCCACCGAGTGCAGCTGAAGCGCATCCGGGTGCAACCGGAAGTTAATCACTTCAGGAGCTCGAACTAGTTTCTCCAGCCGTTCTGGGTTGTAGCCAATATAAGACACCGCCAACCGGTACGTGCCGGGGCAGAGATCATGGAAATGGTAATGACCGTTAGCATCGGTGATGCTGGTGTGTTGGGTGCCTTCCAAAACCACGGTGGCACCTATCAAGGGGCTGCGGTCTTCGTGGTCCGTGACCGTGCCAGACAAAGTGATGCCGCAATCTGCATTGGCAGGAGCATCTTTTCCGGTAGGTACGGGACCGTCCTGTGCACTGACATTGACAGACGCCAAGCCAATACACAGCAGAAGCAGCACCAAATAGTTTACGTATTTGCGCAACTCAGTAAGAAAAAAGAATGGAAAAAGGAGGAGCGTCCTCCTAACCGCCTTCAAGCGTAGGGTGTTTCTTACCTGTTTTTACAAGAAACGGCTGAAAACAGCGCGACCAGGCAAGCCTGCCTTAAAGGAAAAGGAATTAACTAAGCCGGGCCACAGGTGGGCCGCGCGGAGAGGCAGTATGCGGATAGCTGAACTTCCAAATAAAGGCAAAGCCAGCTCGGTAGCGGTCTATCAACGGAATAGGAGCGGTAAACGCCACTATGGTCTCTGAGGGTTGAAAAGGCGTATTGAACAGCTCGGCCGTTGGACAGTGCGTGTGCTTGTTGTCAATGTGCGGCCGGTTCTCGTCGTGGGGTTTGTCTTCTGAGTGCGCGTGGGCGTGCAAAGCCACCAGTACCTTTTCAGGTACCATCACCCGCATAAACAGCAGGAGCAAGAGGTAGGCACTTATAGTTCTAAGACAACGCACTTTCAAATGGGGGAATAAGCAAATATAGGTCCTAAAAATAATAGTTACACAGCAATCGTCAGACAAAGAGGAAGAACGGCAACTATAGGCTATTGAAACGAGGAGGGGCGGGCTTATGTTTTTAAGCTATTTCTCAGAAACTGGGCTATAAATGAGAAATAGCTCGCTTTGTAGGAATAACAACTAACGCTTTGTCTTAACAGAATCGCGCCAGCAGGGAGTAAATGGGAAATCTGGGCCTTAACAAAATGCCTCAACTCATCATTGGCATTTGCTGGTGCTGCTCCTTCCATATTTTATCTGACATCCTGTCACTTTTGACGTAGGTGGAACAGCTTTTGCCAAGCCTCTTCAAAACCGCAATACATATCATCTTATATAAAGGAAATGGAAGAAAAAGGCACGATTTCGATTCACACCGAGAACATTTTCCCCATCATCAAGAAGTTCTTGTACTCAGACCACGAGATCTTCTTGCGTGAGTTGGTTTCAAACGCTGTAGACGCGAGCCAGAAGGCCAAGCGTTTGTCGGTGATTGGTGAACTGAAAGGCGACCTGGGTGACCTGAAGGTGACCGTGAAGGTGGACAAAGAGAAAAAGCAGATCATCATCTCGGACAACGGGATAGGGATGACCGCCGAGGAGATCAAGAAATACATCAACCAGATCGCTTTCTCTGGCGCTACTGAGTTTGTGGAGCGCTACAAAGACTCAAACGCTGACAAGAGCCAGATCATCGGGCAGTTTGGTTTAGGGTTCTACTCGGCGTTTATGGTGGCTGGCACCGTAGAAATTGACACCTTGTCACACGCAGATGGCGCTGAACCGGCCCACTGGATCTGCGACGGTTCTACCGAGTTCTCTATCACCAACGGAACCCGCACCGAGCGTGGTACTGATGTGATCTTGAACATCGCCGAAGATTCTGAGGAGTTCCTGGAAGAAGCCCGCCTGCAAACCATCCTAAACAAATACTGCAAGTTCTTACCCATTCCGGTTGAGTTCAACGGCGAGACCATCAACAACCCGAACCCAATTTGGACCAAGTCTCCGTCTGAACTTACTGACGAGGACTACAAGAACTTCTACAAAGAGCTGTATCCGTTCTCTGAGGACCCATTGTTCTGGATTCACCTGAACGTGGACTATCCGTTTAACCTCACCGGTATTCTTTACTTCCCTAAAGTGAAGAATGAATTCGATTTCCAGAAAAATAAAATCCAGCTCTACAGCCGCCAGGTATTCATTACCGATGAGGTGAAAGATGTAGTGCCGGAGTTCCTGATGCTGCTGCACGGCGTAATCGATTCTCCAGACATTCCGTTGAACGTGAGCCGCTCTTTCCTGCAGGCCGATGCGAACGTGAAGAAAATCAACACCTACATTACCCGTAAGGTAGCGGATAAACTGAACGAGATCTACAAGAAAGACCGCACCGCCTACGAAGAGAAGTGGAACGACATTGCGGTATTTGTGAAGTACGGCATGCTCTCAGACGACAAGTTCTACGAAAAAGCCAAGGACTTCGCCCTGCTGCAAAGCACCGACGAGAAATTCTACACCCTGGAAGAGTACCGCAACTACGTACAAGCGAACCAAACCGATAAGAACGGTCAATTGGTGATTCTCTACACAACTGATGCCGAGAAGCAGCACGCTTTCATTGAGACCGCCAAGAACCGCAATTATGACGTGGTGAAGCTGGATACGATGATTGATCCGCACTTCATTGGCCAGTTAGAGCAGAAATTGGAGAAAACAACCCTGAAACGCGTTGACGCCGATACCATTGACAAGCTCATTGAGACCGATGCCAAACCGGCCAGCGTGTTGTCTGAAGACGAGACCAAGCGTTTGAAAGAGTTGTTTGAAAAGGCCATCAGCAACCAGAATATGACCGTTGGCGTGGAAGCCCTGAGCACCGATGACCAACCGGTAATCATCACCTTGCCTGAGTTCATGCGCCGCATGAAAGACATGAACCGCATGGGCGGTGGCGGCATGATGATGATGGGTAATCTGCCCGACATGTACAACGTGACCATCAACGCCAACCATCCTATCAACCACCGCATCCTCAAGCACAACGATGAGCGCGGTGAGAAGATAGCCAAACAAGCCTATGACCTGGCATTACTGTCTCAGAACATGCTTTCCGGTGCAGCCTTAACGGCCTTCGTGAAACGCAGCGTAGAGCTGATTGACAAAGAGTAGTCTGTCGTTTTAAAGTATTTTTATAGAAAAGAGGCCGGAAACGTACGTTTACCGGCCTCTTTGTTTTAGGCTCCTCCCCACCTCCTTTGTCATCTTGAAAGGACCTTGTGAGCAAGCTGTAATAATGTTGTTCCAAAGCTTTTCTAGTTTGCCCACAAGATCTTTCCAAGATTAGAGGGAAAGGAAGAAATGATCAGAGTTTAACATTCCAAGTGGCACAGTTCAGAACACCTCCATGATAAGCGATTCCATTTGATAGAATAGGGTGAATAATGCAATCAGGGTAAAGCTTCTTCACCTTCGCTAGTACAATCTCGTCCTCTGGTAGACCAAAGAAAGGAAGTAGAATAATATTACCCACTTGTGCGAAGTTGATGTAACAACCTATGGCAGTAAAATCTCCTTCATCATTTTTCTCGTCTGATGGGAAGTAGGGAAAGGAGATGATCTCCAAACCTGTGTTTTTTAGAGCTCTGGTAAGACGCTTTTGCCAACTGAGGCTTTCCTGACTGAAATCATTCACCAGCAAACGATTATCGTCCAGAAACCGAACCATACCATCTGCATGGCCAGTGAAGTCATCGGGTTGACTAGGTATAATGTAGAGTTCTGCTACTTGGAGTTCAGTTTGCAAAGCTGCTTTAACTACCTCTTTGGATAAGTGGCTGTTTTCTGTGAATACCCTTTCTGTGACAATGGCTTTGCTTTTTGCCTTCACCACATTGCCGCCATCCAAATTCAGGTCTGAAGATCCGATTGTTGTATTCCAGGCAAAAGATACCTCGGTAGGATTCGTTCTGGTATGGCGGTATCTGTCATTATCCAAGTAACTTGGATGATAGGTGAACTGTACCAATTCCCCTTTTGATACCTGCACTGGCATGTAATCTCGGCACCAGATGTCCTTGGTACCATGTAAAAGGTCGTAGCTAATACCTTTTTTGTCTAAAATACTTTTTAACCGGAGCCAGAAAGGTCTGTATTTTTCTTCAGTAGCAAGCAAGGAAGAGAGATAGACAAAATTGGTTTCCTGGTCTGTAATCATTCGGCTAACCGCTTCTGCCAAACTGCTTTTATCGATTGGCCAATCTGCTTGAATTCTTCTTCTGTGAAGGTATCTGTTTTAGCGTTGTTGCACCAATAACAGGCGCAAACGATGTTGTCTAGCGTGTAAGGAGCATTAGGCCTTTTCCGATCAATTTCAAATTTTCTCCCTCTACTACGTTTCGTTAACTGCTGATTTCGCCGCCACAAGGAATCCATCTGTTCTTGGGAGATTTCGCAATAGTGGCATTGCTTTGGAGTATTATACCATTTATCAAACTCATGGAAATCCATGTCTCCCTTGAGAGATTTAGATTTCCATACTGCCAATGTAGAAGCTAATTTTTCCCGCTCAATTTTCAATTCATTCCAGAACCTTCTGCAGTCAGCCAGTGGAATATCGTGCTTCTCGGCTATTTCGTGGTATTTAACTTGTTCAACTACTGCAAGTCGTAAGAATTTTTGTTCTGTTGTTTCTTCCATTGAGGCTGTAGCTTGCTTAAGTGCATCTCCCATCAATGGTTAATATATGAAGTTTCTTATATAAGTAGGCTCTGCAAAACAAAAATGCCTAGGGATTGCGTTAATCTGTTGCCAGACCAAACAATTGAGAAGGAACTGCGCCACTAGCCTGATTTTACATAGCCTGTAACTTCTGCTCAGAAGCATTAATAATTATCCCAGCCTCTTTGTATTTTCTTAGAAGAGCATTGGCCTGGGTCTTATCAGGTCGTAAGAGGGCTTTGAAGTAGGGCTGCACCAACTTGTTTGCCTCAGATTGAGGGGCACATTTGTGTAATTCCTGATAGGCCACGGCGAAGTAGGTGTCTATTTTATTCCTCCTTTCCAAGGAAAGAACGGGGGTGTTTACAAGGCCTTCCAGCAACACGGTGTAGTAGTATTTCTTTTTGGCCTTGCTTTCCTGAGCGTAGATAAAGGAAGGATTTCGGTTTACAAAGTTTTCCCACCAGATCACTCGGCTCACCAATTCTTCTTCTACAATCGCGAGGCCGCCTACATCAGCAAAGCCTATTTTGGTTTCTTTGTTTACCTGCTCCAGGTACTCTTTCAGGCTAGGGCTGAGGAAGGTGTAGAAGTGAGTGGCTATAAACTCGCGATGCTGTTTTAAGTAAGTACCGTTTTCTGCTGGGGCAATTTCAAAACCGTTGGCTTGCAGAGTTTGGTTGGAGGCCTGCTGCTTCTGCGTGCTTTGGGAAGAATTAGAGCTCTCAGAAGCCACTAATGTGGTGAAACTTGTTGCGTGGCTGCGGTGGTTCTTGTTGAGGTTTCTGTCTACCTTTTGATAAAACTGCTCAAAAACTGCGTAGGCAGAATCTGCCAGTGCCGTAGGTTTTCCTTTGAACAGAGAGGCATATTCTTCGGCGGCCTCTGAGACATTCTCTACCTCGGTACTGTCTAGATGAGAGACAAACTCCTGGTACTCTACAAGGGGAGAGTGGTTAGGCTTTATTTGCTGGACCAGAGACAGAAGAACTGTGCTTACCCCACTTACTTGCAGATTGGCTTTTTGCTGGCAAGCAATCGTAAAAAGGACGGCAAAGATGGGCAGAAGGTACATTTTCTTCATAGACTTACATAAATATGTTTCTATGCCACTAAGAGGTGGTGGTTCAATATACAAAATACTTGAGCTCAGCAACCCAGTTAACAGGCTACTTTCAACAAAACAGGTTAAAATCATTGCTTAAACCAAATGCCGCCCAAGCCTTTTACCTGCTAAAAAAGGTTTCTATCTAGCCCTTGCGTCAATTACATTGGTACTTTGAATCCAATGCTTCATCTTGCATCATAATTTCAGGTTTTCTCCCAGACTATGACCAACTCTTTGTTATCGTACCTTTCCATAGGCCTGCTCACCTTGGTGTTAGGCTGCTCTTCCTGTTCTAAATCTACTAATACTGCCGCTACTTCTTCCGCCCAAAGTAAAGCAACCTCGGCCAAACCCGGCAAAGCTTTGATGACGGGTGCTGACCAAACGGAGAAATATGTGCCCTACCTGAAAGGCAAGAAAGTAGCCATGGTGGTGAACCAGTCTTCCACCATCGGGGGAAAGCCCAGTGTAGATAGTTTATTAGCCTCAGGGATTCAGATTGTGAAGGTGTTTGGGCCGGAGCACGGGTTCCGGGGCAATGCCAGCAACGGCGCGAAGGTAGACGATGAGGTAGACGCCAAAACCGGTATACCCATCATCTCTCTATACGGCAAAAAGCGGAAGCCCAGCAAAGAAGACCTAGCCGGTGTGGATGTGCTCATCTATGACATCCAGGACGTAGGCGTTCGCTTCTACACCAACATCAACACCCTGCGTGATGTGATGGAGTCTGCCGCTGAGCACAGCGTGGAACTGATGGTACTAGACCGCCCCAACCCGCACGCGTACATGATTGACGGACCTATTCTGGACATGAAGTACAAATCAGGCATCGGGCAGTTTCCTATTCCTATAGCGCACGGGCTTACGGTAGGCGAGTTTGCCCAGATGGTGAACGGCGAAGGCTGGATGGAGAAAGGCCTGAAACTGAACAAACTCAACATCATCAAACTGGCCAATTACCACCATGACATGCCGTATGTGCTGCCCGTAAACCCCTCGCCTAACCTGAATACTGCGCAAAGTGTGATGCTATACCCCAGCTTATGTCTGTTTGAAGGAACCATCATCAGTCAGGGACGCGGCACGCAAATGCCCTTCACCGTTTTAGGCGCACCAGCTTTAAAAGGCAAATACGATTTCACTTTCACGCCAATCAGCATCAAGGGCATGAGTGAAACGCCGCTGCACATGAACGAGGTTTGCTATGGCTTAGATCTTCGGAAATACGATGTAGAGCAACTAAGAAAAAAACGCCAGATCAACCTGAGCTGGATGATAGAACTGTACAAAGCCTATCCAGAGAAAGCGCGGTTCTTTGACTCTTCCTATAGCAAGCAGATGGGCGTGATTGAACGACTAGCCGGCGTAGCCGATTTCCGGAAACAGATAGAAGAAGGCTGGTCTGAAGCTAAAATCAGGGAAACCTGGGAGCCCGGCTTAAAAGCCTATAAGGAGATGCGGAAGAAGTACCTGCTGTATCCGTGAGAGAAAAACTAGAAGCAGAAATGCTTCTGTTTTAAACCCGTTTTTACCAAAAGAGGCCGGAAATGCTCCGGCCTCTTTTCTTTTTTAGATTAAGTAAATCTCTACAAGTGCGCGGTCAGCTTTTGCTCCAGCACCTTCTTGGGAACTGCACCTACCTGTTTTTCCACCACTTGTCCGTTTTTGATGACCAGGATGGTAGGCATGCTCCGGATGCCGTATTTAGCGGAGATGACCGGGTTACTATCCACATCCAGCTTGCCGATGATGGCTTTGCCCTCGTATTCCTTCGCTAATTCCTCCACCAACGGACTGACCATGCGGCAAGGACCGCACCACTCGGCCCAGAAATCTACCAACACAGGTTTATCAGATTGAAGAAACTCTTCAAAGGTGGCGTCTGAGAAATGAACTGCTTTTACCATTTTGCTTTTGTTTAAGTACAAGGCAAAAGTAGCCGCGGCGGTGTGCTCAGGATTGTATCAGAACGACATTCTGCGATTAGATGCGGAGGCCCGGGTCTTGCGGGTCTTCGGAGAAAAAGGTGCGAGGCGTTACTCCGGAAAGCTCCTTGAAATCACGGTTGAAGTGGGCCTGGTCATAGTAGCCGCTGGAGAGGGCTAATTGGGTAAAGCTTTGTGTGGGCTGCTGCTTGTACTGTTGCAGGGCATACCGGAACCGCTGGATTTTAGCGTATTCGCGCGGACTGAAGCCCAACAGGTGCTTGAAACGCCGTTCAAACTGTCGGCGGGAGGTGTGCATCTGTTCAAAGATCTTCTCTACATCGGGTTGCTGCCCGGCATCAATATCGGCTTTAATCAACTGCTGGAGCGAGGTGTCAGGGTTGTTCTTCTGAACGAGGTGCTCGGTTAAGAAGTGAATCAGCAGTTCCAACCGCTCTGCATTTGTAGAGGCATTGGTAATCTGGGGTTCTAAGTCTCTAAGGCTACTTCCGAATACTTCCTGTACTGGCGTTACTTGGTCCTTTACCTCTTGCCCCGAGGTTCTGAACAGCAGGCTGGCCGTGTACGGGTACAAGGCCGCGCCTAATATCCCGAAACTTTCCTGCGTCACCAGGGTGGTGGGTTTACTGGTGGGGCCAAGCAGGTTGAACTCCGGCACGGCTTGATCTGAAGACGGAGAAACAAAGGCTCCCTTGAAGTGGAAGGTAAGCTGTGCACACCCATTCGCCACGGAGCTAAAGTGGTAGGGTGCGGAGATATCCTGCCCCTCGGCTATCCAGAAATAGCGCACGTACTCCGCCAAATGCGGTGGCGGCGGAATCTGTTGGTAAGAAGTGGTATGCGCCATGCCTGAAAGAATTTGGGACAACAGGTGTAGGAAATCTGCCCTGCTAAAGTAAAAATTCTTCCAGACTTCGGCTACAGGGATACCAGCGAAGGTTGCGTGGGTATAGGAGCCGTTTTCCTGGAATTCAGCCACAAACTGAGCAGCAACAACAGAAACAAAACTCCACAACTGGCCGCCAGCATTAAGGGAACATTAGGGAGTTTAAACCAAAGCGTCACCAGCAGCATATTGCCCACTGCCTGACCAATGATTACCTTCTGCAAAGTGTTGAGGAAAGCGGGAAGCAGCACGCAGGCACCAGTCGCTAGAAAGGTCAGCATCCCGAAGGTGTTGGTGAGCACCATGTTGAAAGGCGCCGCGGCCATGGTCAGCAAAGCCAGTGTCAAGACAAGCCACGGCAGTCTACCGCTTCGGAAAGCCTCTAAAGGAGAAGAGTTGACCATCGGGTGGGCCGAAGGAGAAAACAGAAACAGGAACCGCTTGTATTCATACAGCAGCAACATCACGTTCAGCAGCAGGAAGACGGCATTGACATAGGGTGTGCCTGTCCAGTTCTGCGAGACAGTGACGGCCAGAATGGACACATTCATGGGCACCAGCATAATGGCGCCCAATGTGCTGAACCGCTGCGTAAACAGCAAAGCCCCGCAAATGACTTGGCAGCCCGCCACCACCTGCGCAAACAACCCCAAGCCATGCTTTGCAAGAGCCTCTTCCAACCAGGGTGGGCCAATCAGTTGCCCAAACTGCCCATGCGTGAGTTTGCAAATACCCGCCGAAAAGAAGATGTACCCCAAAAACAGACGGATAAGGAGTACGAGGAAGTCTTTGTTTTTGACCATGGCCTTTCAATTGTTAGAACCTGAACAGAGCCACTTCACCCAAAGCCGCTCCGTTGATGACCACAAGTAAAGAAGCTTCTTCCTCCTCTGAAAATCTTTTAGACCAACCGCCACATCATCTAGACAAACTCCGGCTTCTCACCTGAACCTCAGTAAAATGGAGGTGGGGTCTATACGTTTAGAAGGCGTTTAAACAAAAAGAGGCCGAAATCGCTTCGACCTCTTTTTAGAAAATAATAGTAGAAACGCCTAAGCGCCTATTTTCACCGAGGTCATGGTCAAAGACCCGCCCACCATTTTATCGTTGAAGAACGATGTTTCCTCGTCTTTGCCTTGTAAGCCCAGTGTGTAGAGCAGCGGCAGATAATGCTCCACTGTAGGGATGGCCATGAGGGCTTCTTTGCCCAAAGTCTGGTAGTTGATGAGCGGCTGATGATCACGGTTCAGGATGAGGTCTTTGAATTTCTCATTGATGGTGTGGGTCCAGTCATAGCCGCCGCCGTTGATCATGCTCCAACTGATCATGCGCAGGTTATGCACCATGTTGCCGCTGCCCACAATCAATACGCCTTTCTTGCGCAAAGCCGTCAGTTCCTTGGCCAGATCATAGTGATACTGCGGCCCTTTGGTGTAGTCAATGCTGAGTTGCAGCACCGGAACGTTGGCCTCAGGGTACATGTGCCGGATGATGGTCCAGGTGCCGTGGTCCAGTCCCCAGTCGTGGTCCAGTTCTACGGGCGTGGCGGTGATCAAAGAAGCCGTTTCCTTCGCCAAAGCGGCATCTCCGGGCGAGGGGTACTGCACCGCAAACAGCTCTTTCGGAAAGCCGCCAAAGTCATGGATGGTCTGCGGGAAGTCCATGGCCGTGATCTTGGTGCCCTTGGTAAACCAGTGCGCCGACACGACCAGCACCGCTTTAGGCGTAGGTATTTCCTGCGCCAATTTCTTCCACCGCTGGCTGAATTCGTTGTCTTCAATGCCGTTCATAGGCGAGCCGTGCCCAATGAAGAGCACCGGCATGGTATAGTCTTGAGGCGTTAAATCCTCAGTAAATTTTCTGAATGCACTTAAAGTAGTCATCGCTATTGCTCCTCCTGCTACTGATTTGATAAAGGTTCTTCTTTCCACGGATGTAATTTTTGTGCGTGAAAAACGGGTGAACCGCTTAAAGCAGGTATCTAGTAAACATAACTGCTGCCACCTCTGGTTCACTAAGCAAAGATTGTGTGCACCGCAGTTGAAAAGAATAGTTACTTAAGAAATAGGTTGTTGGTACAGCTTTAGCTCTGCAGATTTGATGGTGCTGTAGAACTCAGATTAACTCGCTGCACATGTACATGTAATAAGTAGAACTCTTGCTTTAAACAAACAGATAAAAAGCGCTTGTCAAACATTCCTCTTTTTAACAGGCAGGGATTTTCTGCCTAATGCTACTTTATTCATAATAGATAAACTGCCTAAGAAGTACTCCTAAAACATAGTTGTATCTGTTTACCATCACTTATCAAGCAACTCTTTCCGGATACGGCTCAGAGATTCGGGAGTCAGCCCCAGATAAGAGGCAATCATCCAAAGCGGCAAACGCAGAGCCAAAGACGGATACGTCTCAATAAAGCCCAGGTACCGCTGTTCCCCGGTTTCACTCAGGTGGCTGATGAGCCGTCTCTGAAAAGAACGAAGGCTATTTAGCTGTAAGCCACTCATCATCTGAGGCATGTTTGGGGCTACCTGGTTTAACTCGTCAAAAAAGAAAGGATCTATGGCTACCAGGTCTGTCGCTTCAATGGCATCAATGTAAAAGATGGCGGGTTCCTTCTTGAATAAACTGATTTGTTCGGCTATCCACCAGTTTTCGGGCGCGAACTGGATGATGTGTTCTTTTCCCTTTGCGTCAATGACATAGCTCCGCAAACATCCTTTAAGCACAAAACTACCATACTGGCAAACTTCCCCTACCCGGAGCAGTATTTGTCCCTTCTCCACGCGCCGTGTTTTCAGGTGAGGCTTCAGTTGAGAAAGCAATTGCTCATTGATAGCCAGCTTAGAACGCAAATAATCAAAGAAGGCTTCTACCATTTTTAGAAAGGTGTATAGGGTGTTAACTAGTTAAAGCCAGGGGTACTCAAAGGAGTCGGAAACTTTCACCATAGGTGCCTGTTGCCAAAAATCATATAGTAATCGCTCTGTTTAAGCAGAATACTGATTCCCCCTTTATAGGCCAGCCTTTTGTTTTCTTAACATACATCAAGGCGTACCCCTCAGATTCTCCCCAACTTTGTGTCACAATAAAAGAAATCCAAAACCAAAAACCTGAACAATATGACAACGCACAGTTTAACAACCCAGAAAAGTTCTTCAAAAGCATTGAACATCACCCTTTGGATAGCGCAGGTACTTCTGGCCGGCATGTTCCTGATGTCGGGCTTCATGAAAGTAGCCCAGCCTATTGACCAACTCTCGCAGATGCTGCCTTGGGCCAGCCAAGTGCCAGAAGGACTGGTGAGGTTCATTGGAGTAAGCGAGGTACTGGGAGGGCTAGGCTTAATACTCCCTGCATTGCTCCGCATTAAACCTTTCCTTACCGCCTGGGCGGCCTTGGGCCTTGTGGCCGTGATGGTTCTTGCCTCTCTCTTTCACGCCTCAAGAGGCGAGTTCTCCGCCATCGGGATGAACGTTGTCCTGATCTTGTTGGCTGGCTTTGTTGCCTGGGGACGGTTCAAGAAAGCCCCTATCCAACCTAGAGCCTAATTAAGGTGGACCGGAATCAATTTTTAAAAACACTAGTCGCTTTTTCCGCCATGAGTTCATTGAGTAGTTTCAAAAGCTTCACTGATTCACTTCCCACGCAAAGCAGGAAGATGCCCGTGCTGTTTACCTCGCACGGCAGCCCCTTGGATATCCCGCTTACCAAAGAGGAGAAACCTTTCTGGAATAACCTATACGAGCTGGGCTTGCAGCTGCAGAACAAGTACGAGGTAAAGGCTGCCTTGATTGTATCTGCGCATTGGTGCACGAAGGGTACGTTTGTGAACATCTCCCCTGAGCAAACCCAGATATACGACTACTACGGGTTCCCGAAGGAGTACTACGAGGTGAAGTACCAAGCCAAAGGAGCACCCACCATTGCCCAAGAAGTGAAGAAAATCATTCCCTCGGTGCAGGAAACTCCTGAGTGGGGTCTGGACCATGGTGCCTGGCCTATGCTTATGCACTTGTTCCCGCAGGCTAATATACCGGTGTTCCAGATGAGCATTGACTACCATGCCAAGCCAGAGTACCATTATGAGCTGGGGAAGCAGTTGAAGTTGCTACGGGAAAAGGGTGTGCTCATCATTGGCAGCGGTTCTCTTATTCATAACCTAAGCCTGGCCGGTCAGAAGTTTCGGAGCGGGGACCTGACACCCTTTGGCTGGGAGGCAGATTACGACCATTGGCTTAAGAAGCAATTGGACGAGCGAAATTTCAGCAACCTCATTCAGTACGAAACCAGCCACAAGCTCGGCAAGGTAGCTTCCCCAACCCCTGACCATTATGTACCAGTGCTTTACAGCTTAGGCTTAATGGACAGCAAAGACGAGCTGAAACACTTTTACGAGGAGGCTGTCACCATTCCGGCCTTCAGTGAACGAAGCTTTCTCATTGAGAATAATACGTAAGGAATAAACCTCAAGAGTATCATAAACCAACTAAGTCCGGCTGGGATGTTGCTATCACAAATAATAAACCTATTTAATGTTTCACATCAACTTTAACAGTAAAGCGCTATTGTCAAAGAAGCCTCAAAAACACTATAAAGAACCCATAGAGTAGTAGTAATCAAGTTTTGGTTATAACGGCCGGTTTGTTCGTTTACTGGCCGTTATCACCAAAAACAATTGTAACCTCAGCTAATACTTTCAATCAGGTTATAGAAATTCAGTCTGATAAACTGATAGAAAGGACACAACAGAGACCTCTTTCATCAGTTGGAATTTCTGTTTTAGATACTGCTAACTTCAGTGTTTTCTGTAGGGTGCTTATCTACCTATTGTAATGATTGGGGGCAGCTGAGAGAAAAGTTTGGAGAAAAATTAAATAGAAATCACAGTTGGACCGGGGCTTAGAGGACGAGCTAGAGCTTCTCTGATGGCGGGAACCGTCGTACTTAATGTCATATAGGTATTATCTGAAGCAACCAACACAAGGACTGGAACAGAATACTTCTTAAAGTTTTGCTGAAACTGAAGGTTCTTATCAAAAGTAAGCAGGGCATCAAAATTTTCAGCAAGGAGTAACTGCATTAGCTCTCCATTCTTCTTTCCATTCCAGCCTTTGTCTCGAACAGTGTAGGTTTCATGTTCCGCAAAATCAGTTTTAAGGCGTTTAGGCAAATTCTCGTCAAGCAGCAGTTTCATATAGCTGCTCAATATTCTTAGAGGTTACTAGTTTTTCTGCTATTCCCAAAACGCCAACGGCATGCTCTCTATGTACTGTGGGAAAGTCTTCTAAAAATTCATCTAGGGAAATTCCTTTTTCCAAATGGGCAAACAGAGTTTCAATTGGAACCCGGGTTCCTTTGAAGACTGGTTGCCCTGCCAGGATTTCTTGATCAATAGTGATATAATCTTTAATAGCCGCCATACTTAAATATACGCATATTGTGCAGAAGAAGCGTAACTCACCATTGGCTACAAAACCTCGCCTTGGCGGCTTCAAACTCCTTCCACATTTCGCGCAGAATATCGCCGGCTGGTTTGATGCCGTTGACGATGGCGGCGGCTTGGCCAATCTCTAGTTCGCCTTCCTCCAGGTCGCCCTCATACATGCCACGTTTGGCCCGGCGAGATCCTAACAATTCCACTAGCTCCAGATTAGAAGCCCCGCGTAACTCAGCTGCTTTCACGTCTTGGTAGAACTTGTTTTTGAGCAGGCGAACCGGCGTAAGTTGCTTCAGGGAAAGTTCAGTGTCTCCTTCCTGAGCCGCTACCACACGGTCTTTGAAACTCTGATGCGCACTAGATTCCACGCTGGCCACAAACCGGCTGCCTACCTGCACGCCCTCGGCGCCTAAGGCTAAGGCGCCGAAGATACCGGCTCCGTTGGCAATGCCACCGGCGGCAATCAGCGGCAAGTTCACGGCTTGCCTAACCAGCGGAATAAGGCAGAACGTGGTGGTTTCTTCACGGCCGTTGTGGCCACCCGCTTCAAACCCTTCGGCTACAATGGCGTCTACCCCAGCCTCCTCGCACTTGCGGGCGAACTTCACGTTGCTCACCACGTGCACCACTTTGGCCCCATTGTCCTGAAGCTTCTTCGTCCAGGTCTTCGGGTTACCGGCGGAGGTGACCACCACGGGCACTTTCTCTTCCATGATAATCTTGAAGTGCTCTTCCAAGTCTGGGTACAGCAAAGGCACATTCACGCCAAAGGGTTTGTCGGTCGCCTTTTTGCATTTCTGAATGTGTTCCCGTAACGTATCTGGGTACATGGAGCCAGCGCCAATTAAGCCCAGCCCACCGGCATTGCTCACCGCTGAGGCCAGTTCCCAGCCGCTGCACCAAATCATGCCCGCCTGAATAATAGGATATTGTATGTTGAAGAGTTGGGTGATTCTATTTTGCATGTGCTATCAATAGGTATCTATTCAACCACCAAGTACGGGACATCCAAGGCGCCGGAATATAGCACCACCGGAATGGTTTCTCCAACGGGAGTTTGCTCGTAGTACTCCTGCGTGACAGTGATGTCTTCCGGCTCTTTCCTAGGTCCCCAAGGGGCAAGTGTCAAGTAGTAAGAGGTGGTTTTGCCGTTGGAGATATGTTTGTCCGTTACTTGGGCCTCAAATTCCTTAGGGGCGGAATTGTCTAGCAGAAAGTTTGCCTGCACGCTTACGCCATAACCATAGAACGTTAACAGTCCTAAGAACAAGAAAGCTATTCCAATGCCCTGCCCGGCTTTGAAGTTAAACTCTTTGGTGGCTGCAGCCAGAAGAATATAAAGGAGAAGAGTGGCGCCTACCATCCAAGGTAAAATAGGACCATAGGTAAGTAGCTCTATGTCCATGAGGGCACGTACTGCTAGTGCCGCGCTCACCATGATTATTCCTGCCGTTAAAGAAGGATGGGCACTTTTGTCTTTGGTGTTTAACTTGAAAATACCTTTGTAAAACAGCATCACACCGGCTAATAACAGAGGATAGAGAATACCAGCCAGTATAGCGGCTTTGTAAGGGGTGGGATAAAAATATAACCAGCCCACAATAGCAAATCCCCCTCCATTGAGCCAGGAGGCCAGCTTTCTGGTACCTTCCAGTTTGGCAAGCCTTTCCTGTTCTGTTTCGCCCAAGACGTTGTTCGACAATAACTCTTCTTCTTCCTGGTAGTAGGTAACTTCTTCCAGATTTTGTTTTCGCAACTGAAGCCATTGGATAATTTCCTGGCTCTCTATTCCAACAACCCCAATTTTAATGGTTGGCTTTCCTTTTTCTACGGGATAGACCCTGATATAATATTGATCGGCCTCAAACCCTTTGATCTGGGATAGCAAAAGAACTTTGTTTCCAAATACGCTCACCTGCTCTATGCGGCCCCGGCTTAACAATATCTTGCCATAATGTGCCTCTAGCAAAGTATAAACCATCAAAAGGGAGAAGGCGAGTCCAATAGGAATGAAAATATACTCTGCTCCAGGAGTCAACGTATCATCAATGAAAGGGAGAATGCCTAAAAAAACACCACATGCAATGAAAACTGGGGCTAATAGGTAAACAAAGATGCGCCAACCCAGTGTCATGCGGTACTCTCGGGTGGTTTGGGCAAGGGTGATGGGGTTCATTTTCTTATATCAGATATCACGTTTTAGAAATCTAGGGGAAGGCAAGCTGTGTCTACCCAGACTGGTAAATGTTCGCTGAAGGATACTAAGCGCCTCAATGACTGAAATCAATCTCGGTGCTGTCGCCAATGTTCAGGCGTTGGCTCAGGCCTTTCAGCGCGGAATCTGAACCTACCAGCGAGTCTTCCAGCACCGCATAGCCCAGCTCGGCGTAGCCGCCGATGATGGAGTTGCGCACGATGGTGTAGTTCAGGATGGCGCTCTCCCCGATGGCCACGTTGGGGCCCACAATGGAATTGGAGATCTGCACGCCTTTGCCAATGCTCACCGGCGGAATAATGATGGTATTGGGAAAATCGGGGTACTCGGCGCGTTTGAATTCTGGGCGGTTCAAAAGCGTGGCGTTGGCTTGCAGCAGGGTGTCTTTGCGGCCGCAGTCAAACCAATGGTCTACGGTGTGGGAGACCATCTTCTCGCCGTGCTGAATCATGTGCATGAGCGCATCGGTGAGGTGGTGCTCGCTCTGCGTCCGGATATCGTTGGTGACAATGTACTCCAGGGCCTCGGCAAGTTTAGCGGGGTTCGCAATCTTGTAAAGCCCCACCAGCGCGAAGTTAGATTTAGGGATCTTGGGTTTCTCAATCACTTTGGTGATAAAACCTTCGTTGTCCGTCTCGGCAATGCCGAACATGGTCGGTGTTTTTACCGGTTTCACGGCCAGCATGGTATGCTCCGCCGCGAAGAACTGCTGCATGTCCACATCCACAATGGTATCGCCCAGCTGGATGAGCACGTCTTTCTCATTCCGGAAGGTCTCGCGGGCGGCCCATAAGGCGTGGCCCAAGCCTTCGCGCGGCTGCTGCACTACAAACTCGGCTTCTATATGGGGGTATTTGCGTTGCACATAATGCATGATTTTTTCGCCCAGGTACCCCACTACCAAAACAAACTGCGTGATACCCGCTGCCTGCAGCCGTTCAATGATATGGCCCAGAATGGCTTTGCCGGCAATAGGCACCAGCGCCTTGGGTTGGGTGTGGGTGTGAGGCCGTAAACGCGCTCCCATCCCAGCCACCGGAATTACTGCTTTCATACTACGTTAAAGAAGGCTTTTCATCACAAGCTACGCAATTCTTGTGGTTTTCACGCACAACAGGTGCACAGGAAACATGCCTAACAGGAGATAGGATAACAAAATCTTTATAGTGTTTTTTGAATATTTAAGTAGAACCTCCTTACCTTTAGGTAGGCTCTCCTCTGGCGGATGAAAGAAAGACGGTGCTCCTGTTCTGGGGCTGTTCTCAGGAATCTGCGGTTAAAACGCACATTTTCTCTTCTGTTACGTATAGAGGTTGCCTATAAGTGATAAATACGGATATTGCGCTATAACCTATTCTGATTAAACTACTTCAACTATGAAAAAACTATTGCTTTACCTGGTCGGCTTTGTGATCCTGGCCTCGCAGAGTTCCTGCGGATACAATGAGATGGTGCAGAAAGACGAGCAGGTCGCCAGCCAGTGGGCGCAGGTACAGAACTCCTATCAACGCCGGGCCGACCTGGTGCCTAACCTGGTAAACACCGTGAAAGGAGCCGCCAACTTTGAGAAGGAAACCCTTACCCAAGTAATAGAAGCCCGTTCCAAAGCTACCAGCATCCAACTGAACGCCGACCAACTGACGCCCGAGAACATCCAACGTTTCCAGGAGGTGCAGGGCCAGTTGAGTGGTTCGTTGTCACGGTTATTGGCTACCGCCGAGGCGTACCCAGACCTGAAAGCTAACCAGAACTTCCTAGAACTGCAGGCGCAGCTAGAAGGCACCGAGAACCGGATCTCAGTGGAACGGCAGAAATTCAACACCACCGTGCAGGATTATAACACCTATATCCGGGCGTTTCCGCGCAACTTCTTCGCCGGTTGGTTCGGGTTTGAGAAGAAAGGCTACTTTGAGGCCGCTGCCGGTGCCCAGAACGCCCCAACGGTGCAGTTCTAAGCAACTGTCAAGCAGGACGCACCAGATAACAAGGCTTTCACTTCTGTTTAGAGGCTGATTTTACAAGAACAGCCCCTAAACAGAAGTTCTCTTATTGACTCAGGACTCACCATTCAAGACCCAGAACCTCACACACCATGCCCCGCGAAACCATCACCGAAGCAGATGAGGCCATCATTGTGCAGGCCATTCAGGAAGCCGAACGAAACACGTCCGGCGAGGTGCGGGTGCACATAGAAGACACCTGTGAGGGCGAGGTGTTAGACAGGGCCACCCAGGTGTTTGCCTACCTGCACATGCACCAGACCAAGCTGCGCAACGGCGTGCTGTTCTACGTAGCCATGAAAAGCCACAAGTTTGCCGTCTTAGGCGATGCCGGAATAAACGCCGTAGTGCCCAAGGACTTCTGGGTAGAAATTAACAAAGTGGTAGTAGCCGATTTCAAAGAAGGCAAGTACGCCGAAGGGCTGCGCAAAGGTATTACCATGGCGGGCGATCAGCTTAAAAGTTATTTCCCGTATGCCGGGGACCATAAAGATATCAACGAGCTGTCTGATGATATCTCCTTTGGTAGTAACCTGGACGAAACCTCAACTAAATGAGAAAATCAATCTGGCTTCTGGGGGTATTGTGGCTTTGGGCAGGGCTGGGGCTGGCGCAGGATTTTCCGCCGCGTCCTTCTCCGCCGCGCCTGGTCAATGACCTAGCTGATATCCTTTCCCCGGAGGAAGAGCAGGTGCTGGAACAAAAACTGGTCAATTACAATGACAGCACCTCCACACAGATTGCTGTAGTCAATATCACCTCCATTGGTGGGTACGACATCTCAGATTACGCCTTTAAGTTAGCCGAGCAATGGGGTATTGGCCAGCAAGGCAAGAACAACGGTATTCTCATTCTTACTGCGGTAAATGAACGCCGGGTATTTATTGCTACCGGCTACGGCATGGAAGGCGTGGTGCCAGACGCCATTGCCAAACGAATCACTGAGTACACCATCAAACCCGAGTACCAGCAAGGCAACTACTACGCAGGTCTGGACAAAGGCACTAGTTTCATCATTGATGTGGCCAGCGGCGAATACAAAGCAGACCCCCGGCAACGCCAGAGCGAAGAAGGTGGCGGCATTCCTTTCCTGTGGATCATCATTGGCTTGCTGATTCTTATCTTCATCATTAGCCGTCGCGGCGGCGGTGGTCGGGGTGGGCGTGGCGGCATGCGCACCTTGGGTGGGCCGTTCTTTCCACCTGTGATCTTCGGGGACTTCTCCGGCGGACGCGGCATCTTCGGGGGCGGCGGTGGCGGCTTTGGAGGAGGAGACGGCGGCGGTTTCGGTGGCTTCGGAGGCGGTAGCTTCGGTGGCGGCGGGGCTGGTTCTAGCTGGTAAAGATGATGTAATTACAAAGAGTTATCTTCTTATTAAAACATAAAAGCGTTTTGGGCCCAACTTAATAGAAGTAGGCCCAAAACGCTTTTTCTTTTCCGCGGTTGTCGTTGTCAGCCCCAACAACCTTCTATGCAGCTCAAGATTTTTCTGATGCAGGGAAGTTAATTTTCCATCTGGAGGGAGGAAGTAACGCTTGTAGTTTTCTATAAAACAGAGAAGCCGATCTGGTTGGATCGGCTTCTCTGTTTTATAGGAAGAACGAGTAAGATTACGCGTTACGGTTCATGCAATTCAAGTCTTGGAAGGCTTCTTTCAGGCGGGTAACAAAGGTCTCTTCGCCGGCGCGTAACCAAATGCGTGGGTCGTAGTACTTTTTGTTAGGGCTATCCTCGCCGGTTGGGTTCCCGATCTGGGCTTGCAGATAGTCTCTTTTGCCTTCGTAGTAGTTTTTGATTCCATCCCAGAACGCCCATTGCATGTCAGTGTCAATGTTCATCTTGATGGCACCGTACTCAATGGCTTCGGTGATTTTCTCTTTTTCAGAGCCAGAACCTCCGTGGAACACGAAGTTCACCGGGTTTGCCTGGGTACCGTATTTCTGTTGGATAAAATCCTGCGAGTTCTTCAGGATCTCAGGGCGAAGCTCTACGTTACCAGGCTTGTACACGCCGTGTACGTTCCCGAAAGCAGCCGCTACGGTAAAGCGATGGCTGATTTTGCCAAGCTCTTCGTAAGCATAGGCTACGTGCTCTGGTTGAGTATATAAGTGGGTGCTGTCTATGTCTGAGTTGTCAACGCCGTCTTCCTCTCCACCGGTAACTCCAAGCTCAATCTCAATGGTCATGCCCATTTTAGACATGCGCTCCAGGTACTTGGCAGAGATTTCAATGTTTTCTTCTAATGGCTCCTCAGAAAGGTCCAGCATGTGGGAGCTGAACAAAGGCTTGCCGTGCTGGGCATAGAATTTCTCACCGGCATCCAGAAGACCGTCAATCCAGGGCAACAGTTTCTTAGCGGCGTGGTCGGTGTGGAGAACAACGGTAACACCGTAGGCTTCGGCTAATTGGTGTACGTGGTGGGCACCGGAGATAGCACCGGCAATGGAAGCAGCTTGGCCTTCGTTGCTCAGGCTTTTGCCCGCATAGAACTGCGCACCGCCTTGTGAGAATTGAATAATTACAGGGGAATTTACCGCCTTAGCAGTCTCAAGCACCGCATTGATGGAGTTGGTGCCAATTACGTTTACCGCTGGCAGGGCAAAGTTATTGTCGTTAGCGTACTTGAATAAGTCCTGCACTTCGTCTCCGTACAGAACCCCAGTTCTAAATTTAGGCATGGATTAGCTAGTTTTGGTCTACTAGCAAAACTAACTAATAAATTGGTTAGTTCTAAAGATTCTTGTTGCGGGTTAGTTTCTCATACTCGCGTTCCACGGCGTAATCCTGTGTGCCATGGTAGGCATCATAATAATTGAAGACAAGCCCAATGCCCCAACCAAAGGTCAGCCAGGCGGGCCAAGGCAGCCCAAAAGTGGTGTCGTTCTTTTCCTTGGTAAGAAACCAAACTACCCATACTACTACATTAACCAACGCAAACGTGATGAGATGCCGACGGAACGCCACCCGCTTTTTCGCCAGCTTCCAGAGAAACTTATCTTTTCCTGCTTCCATGCTTTAGTTGGTATATAGTAAAACATAAATATAATGCATGAAGTGAATACATGGGTACTTCGAATGCTAAGAATCGCACAGAATCCCCTCAGGTACAAGCAACGCTTTCAGTCTCAATAAATATTTATACTTTATTTTTAGAAAACAGGCTGAAAACCGTCTGCATCAACCAGTTGCCAAACAAGCCTAAACGTCTAAGCACATTTCCATCACTTTTACCAAGGATTCCTGTCTATAGAACTTCAAGCTTGAAGATCCTTTTTCCCATCTTTCGGCAGAGCGCCTTTTAGACCTGGTGCCGCGCAGGCGGCAGGCCTACTGGCCAAGGCTAAAACAACAGCGCGAAGGCGGAAGACGAGGCCCCGCGGCCTTGAGCCCACCATGCATACTAGGAGGAAATAACTTTCAGCTGAGGATTCAGTTATATAGAGTATCACCATTGCATAGCCGCGGCTTTGCCCGTACCTTCGTTTCCTATGAGTACACCAGACAAACGCCTGTTTCTGCTAGACGCTATGGCGCTCATTTACCGCGCTCACTTCGCCTTCAGCAAGAACCCCAGAATCAACTCCAAAGGCATGAACACCGGGGCCGCACTGGGCTTCACCAACACCTTGGTAGACCTGCTTAATCGCGAGAAACCCACCCATATTGGCGTGTGCTATGATGCGCCTTCCAAGACCTTCCGCCATGATTCCTTTGTGGAATATAAGGCCAACCGGCAGGCCATGCCTGAGGATATTTCCATCGCCATTCCGTACGTGAAAAAGATTGTGGAAGCGTTCGGGATACCAGGCATGATGATGGACGGGTTTGAGGCCGATGATATCATTGGTACGCTTTCCTGCAAAGCCGAGAAAGCCGGGTACGATGTCTTCATGATGACGCCTGATAAGGACTATTACCAGTTGGTCACCGACCACGTATTTGTCTATAAACCGGCGTTTTTGGGCAATGCTATTGAAATCATTGATAAACCAAAGGTGCTGGAGCGCTGGGAAATCAGCGACGTAAAGCAGGTAATTGACATTCTGGGCTTGCAGGGTGATGCCGTAGACAACATCCCCGGAATACCCGGTATTGGCGAAAAGACCGCTAAAACGCTGATTCAACGCTTTGGCTCCGTAGAGAACCTGATTGCCAACGCGCACGAACTCAAAGGCAAGCAGAAAGAGAACGTGGTGAATTTCGCCGAGCAGGGACTCATGTCCAAAGAACTGGCAACCATTCACTTGGACGTGCCCATTGACTTTGACGAGGAAGGCCTACGCTACGATGGTCCGGACACGGAGAAACTGGCCGCCCTGTTTGATGAACTGGAGTTCCGGCAACTCGCTACCCGCGTGTTAGGAACTGCCTCGCCCGCCGTTCCGAAGCCGGTAAGCAACAAGCCTACTGTGGGCAAAGGCTTCAAATCTGACAAGCCCATGGGGCAAACATCGCTGTTTGAAATGCCTGCCGCTGAGACTATCACTCCGGAAGAAGGCACAGACGCTACTGCCGCGGGCGATGAATACGCGCCGCGCCTAAGAAAAACCATTGACACCACGCTGCACGAATACCATCTGCTCACCACACCAGAGCAGCGTCAGCAATTGCTCAAATACCTGAAGCTTCAGAAAGAGGTTTCCTTTGACACCGAGACCACCAGCATTGACGCCATCACCGCGCGTCTGGTAGGGATTTCGTTCTGCTACATGCCCGGTGAGGCCTACTACATTCCGGTTCCACCCAAGGATGAGGGTGCCGCCCGCGAGATTGTGCAGGAGTTCAAAGAGGTGCTGGAAAGCCCTAACATTACCAAGATAGGTCAGAACATCAAGTATGACCTGGTGGTGCTGCAACGTTACGGCATTGATGTGCAGGGACCGCTCTATGACACCATGTTGGCCCACTACCTCCTGGAGCCGGACATGCGTCACAACATGGACCTGTTGGCCGAAACGTATCTGCACTACACGCCTATTTCCATAGAGACGCTGCTGGGCAAAGGCAAAAACCAGCTCACCATGGACAAATTGCCGGCGCTCCAGATTTACGAATACGCCTGCGAAGATGCCGACATTACCCTGCAGCTCAAGAACTATTTTGACCCTCTTTTAGAGAAACAAGGCCTAAAACGCTTGTTCAATGATGTGGAGAATCCGCTCCTACGTGTGTTGGGCCACATGGAACGTGAGGGTGTGAGCATAGACGCTGAGGCCTTGGCGGAGTCTTCCATTGCGCTCCAAACCGATATCCAGGAAATTGAGCAGAAAATCTTCAATCTGGCGGGCATGGAGTTCAACATCGGCTCCCCTAAGCAGCTAGGTGAGGTGCTGTTTGACCGCATGGGGTTGGGCGGAAACAAGATCAAAAAAACCAAAACCGGTCAGTACGCCACCGGTGAAGAGATTTTGTCCAAACTGGCCTTTGAGCACGAGATTGTGCAGCTCATCCTGGATCACCGCCAGTTAACCAAGCTGAAGAGCACGTACGTAGATGCGCTGCCGGCTTTGGTCTGCAACGAAGACAATCGCCTGCACACATCTTATAACCAGGCCGTGGCTGCTACTGGTCGTCTGAGTTCTACGAACCCCAACCTTCAGAACATTCCTATCCGGACGGAGAAGGGCCGCGAGATACGCAAAGCATTTGTGCCGAGAGACGAGAACCACGTGCTGCTCTCTGCCGACTACTCGCAGATTGAGCTCCGAATCATGGCGCACTTCAGCAATGACGCTACCATGAAAGAGGCTTTCCAGAAAGGATTGGACATTCACGCCTCTACGGCCGCCAAGGTGTTCCACGTGCCCGTGGACCAGGTGGACTCTGACATGCGTCGCAAGGCCAAGACCATCAACTTCGGGATTATCTACGGTATCTCGGCCTTTGGTTTGGCGGAGCGTCTGGCTATTCCGCGCCGCGAAGCCGCCGAGATCATTGAAGCCTACTTTCAGGAGTTCCCGGCCGTAAAAGAGTACATGGACAGCGCCATCAACCAAGCCCGCGACCAGGAATTTGTGGAAACGCTGCTGGGTCGCCGCCGTTACCTGCGGGACATCAACTCTCGGAACCAGAACATCAGGGGTTATGCTGAGCGAAACGCCATCAACGCGCCCATCCAGGGTACCGCCGCTGATATCATCAAGATTGCCATGATCAACATTGACCAGTGGCTGCGCGAAAAGAAACTGGCCAGCCGCATGATCCTGCAGGTACACGATGAATTGGTGTTTGACGTGCTCAAAGAGGAACTGCCGGTGGTGCAGCCTAAGATAGAGGACTTGATGAAGCACGCTTTCCCACTGAGCGTACCCATGGAAGTAGGCCTGGGCACCGGCGAGAACTGGCTGCAGGCGCACTAAGCGTTTTAAGGTAGTTTTTCCTAAAACAGGGGAGAAACAAAAGCACCTAAAACAGGAAAGGGAGCTTACGGGCTCCCTTTTCTGTTTATTATATTCAATTTACTCTATTTTGCTTTGAAGGTGATGGTTTCTTCGAAGTCGATACCTCTAGGGTCTGTACTTTCGCCGGTAAGGGTCAGGGTGTTACCTTTAAGCTTCACCGTGAAATCATTGTCTTCTCCGTCTGAAGATCCATAGCTGAACGTCAAGGGGTACTCCCAGTCAAGTTGGTCGTCCTCCAACTGGTAATCTCCGTCTTCTTCCTCTTCCCCATCCAGGTAAACGGTGTATTCCCCTTTCCCGTCAAGTTTGAAGGCAATATCATCCGTGCCTACTGCATCAACGAATAAATCATATACGTTCATCGGCTCATCTTCCCCATCAAAATGAACCTCATGGTCATCCAGAACCCAGGTTTTTTGGGATAACTGAGCTTCAAGGGTTGGTGTTGGATCCTCTTCGTCGTCTTTGCTGCAGGAAGAGGCCAGCAGGGTGAACGCTGCCAGCAGGGTCAGGAGATAAGACTTATTGAACATAGATGGTAAGAAGCTAAGAGATGAAAGATTGGGTAAAGTCATGGCAGTTCAGGTGATTGGACGGAGCGCTGTAGGAGAGTCCCCGTCCAATCGCTTGAAGGTTATTGTGCCTTGAAAACTATGGTTTCTTCAAAGTCGTTGCCGTTTTGATTTGTACCACTTGCGGTAAGTGTTAAGGTGTTTCCATCAAGTTCAAACTCGTATTCAATAAGTTCATCCTCAGATTGGGAATAAGAATAGGTTAGAGGATAATCCCAGATGATTTTATCATCGTCTATTTCGTAATCTCCCTCACCTTCGTCGTCGCCATCCAGAAGTAGGGTAAATTCGCCTTTACCATCCATTTTGAAAGCGATGTCGTCTGTACCAGCTTCTTCATAAACGACCTCTAAAATGTCTTGCGGAGATTGCCCTCTAAACTGAACTTCTTGTTCATCCAGCTCCCAGGTTTTTTGGGATAACTGTGCCTCAATGGATGGAGGGGTATCATCGTCATCATCTTTGCTGCAAGAAGAGAATACCAACGTGAAAGCTGCTAAGATGGTCAGGAGAAAAGATTTTTTTAACATGACAGGGAGTTGATTAAGTGAAACAAACATGTGTATAGGTTAGAAATTGGTTTGCATACTTTACAAAGCCTTGGGTTAATCAAAAGGAAACAGCAAATAGGTGAGTGATAGCCTGTTTTGCGTTCATTATGTTTAATTGGGCGTTTGTAAATGTATAGACCAGCCTTTCTGGAAATACCCCCACCGTTGTTTTAGAAAATAGTTGACTTCATGACGAAACTGGATTTTAGGCGATTGAAGCTGGTAAATCACAGACCGAGGCAGCGCATTTTCTCTTTGTGAAAAAGCAGAAAAAGCGTCTATCTGGAAGCTTCAATTAAAAAGGAAAGATGGAAAAGAGAGGTATACAGCTCCTTGAGTAAAGGAAACCGAAGGAAAGCTTTACAAAATGACTGTCTGGACCGCTGGTTACCTTTTGCTCTCAAGCGATCAGCTTGGAAAGGGAGAGCACTACTTTTTGATTCCGAACTGCAGAGTCATATCTGTCCTCTTTTGCAGGAACGGGTTTAAAAACAGAAGAGGGAGCCTAGGCTCCCTCTTCTGTTTTATGGTAGGTTCAAGACCAGGTGGGTCTAAGGATTACATAGTCTCCAAAGTAACGGTGCCATCAATGTCAAAGGCCCCGAAAGACTCGGTAAATTCGCCATCCAGGCGGGAACCGGATAAATCTGTAATGGTGATTTCCAGATCGTCGCTAGGTAAGCCGTAGGCCTCTCCAATACCGCTAATAGTCAGGATATCCCCATTTAAGGACCAGGTACCGTTGGTTTGCTGAGGATCTGAAGAGTTGCATTTGGTTACCCCTTCGTCTACTAACAATACACCGTTTGCTCTGAATTCCACAAAGTTGTCTCTCTGGCAGTCTTCCAGGTCTTCGTAGAAATCCATATTGCCAAATGGGGTAGATGCATCTAAAGCAGTGATTTGCCACCGTTTATTTTGCAGCATTTCTGCTTGGGATGGAGCCTCATCATCATCGTCACTGCAGGCACTGAAGAACAAAGTGGAGCAGAATAGGAGTAGAAGTAAGCGGTAGTTTTTCATAAGTTCTGGTTAAGGATAGGTAGACGAATTGTTTGCTGTTACGAACTTGAAAACGGGAGAGTTTTAAGGGTAGTATCTAAACCCGCCTGCTGTGGATAAAAAAAGACCAGCCCTCACGACTGGTCTTTGTATGGAAAGGTAGTATCCTCAATCCTGGTTACGGGAAAAGAACTGCCCGGAACTGGGTAATGTCAATGGTAGGGATGGTGGAGTTATACTTTAAGTTGATGGCCTTGATCATCTCATTGGCGATGATGGCGTACCCGCGTGGAGTGGGGTGAACACCGTCAAGTGAGAACAAGTTGCCGGTGATAAACGCAGGAGAGTACGTGACACCATTCATGCTAAAAGGAGTTTGGATGCCGTTAAAGAACTCAAATGCATCAAATATGGCTAAATCATTGGCGTCTGCCGTGTTTCTAATGACTGTATTATAAGCCGTAGTAGCCGCCTGGATTTCTGCTTGCTCATCTGCATCCAGCACCAACGCGCTTGGCAGAGGGTTCTCGGCACTTACTGCAAACATTTTGGTGGTGTCTACCTGGTAGTTCTGCAGCAATCTTCTGATCTCCTGATCTCTGGCCGCGGCATCGGTAGGGAATTTGGCTCTTGCCTGATCACGCCAGTATCTGCCGGTTGGCTGCCCCAAAAGGGCTAAATATGGGGTGGCGGTAAGGGTAAACAGGGTGTTACCAGTAGTTCCTACCCTGATGTCATCCCGAGGGATAAGCTTACGTCCGGCTCCGCTTTTCGTCAGGGCTACCACGGCGGTTACCGCAGATGGCAATCCTGCTTTAAACACCGGGCCAACTGTAGTAAAGAAAGGTACTGAACGCACGTCTGGGATAGTAGCCACAATACCTTTAGCAGCCTTGTTTCTAGCCAGGCCAGCGGCTAGCTGCGAGTAAATGGCGGTGAACTGTTGTACCGGAGTGATGCCGCCAAACGGGTTAGCCGGGTCTACCACCCCACCTGCGGTAGCATAGCCCAATACATCATTGTTCCCAAGCCAAAGCGAGAAGAACGTAGGCTGGGTAGCGAGTACTTTCTGGATATAACTCACCTGACCTACTTCGGTATCGGCTAGTAAGCGCTCAAAGTAAGGGTTCACGCCTCCGTATTGCGGCACGGCGCTGGCTAAAACCGAGATACCCGGAACCCCCCAGTTCTGGACAGCCCCGGTAAACTTGGTTAGCCGCGGACCTCCTGGCAAAGGAGGGGCATCGGTTCTAACCGCCAGATTATTGGTTACTGGAGCCAGGCTAGGAGAGCCACCTGAGGTAAAGCCCGCCAGACGCAGATAACCAGAACCGTTGAATTGCTCTGCGGTGAAGAGAGGCTGAGCAAAGGCTCCGCCCCCCACAAAGCTGAATTGGTTGGCCAGAATATTTGGGTAGGAGAAAATCTGTCCTTCGCGGTAAAGACCGTTGTCTTGGTAACCGGCAGTAAGGGAATTGCCTACGGCTACGTACTTGCTCAGATTCAGCGGGCCAGGGTTAAGGGTAATATCCTCCTCAAACTCAGGCTCGCAACCAGAAAATAAGAAAGCAGTGGAAAGAAGCGCCGCAGCACCCCATCTATAGAATATGTTCTTCATAGTGCCTTAAATTAAAACTTGTAATTGATGCCCACGCCTGGGATGTAAGCAACGGATTTGTACGTGCCGGCTACCCCACCAGACTTGCTGGCGTCATCGGTGCGTTCTTTTTTGTTGATGTACAGGAAGGAAGCGTCAAGGTCTATTTTCTCGCTAAGCGCCAGCGTTATACCGCCAGAAACCCCTCTTGAGTCAGCGTCTGGTGTCTCTGGGGTAAGGTATCCTTCTTGCACCGGTGAGTTGTCATAGTAAGCGCCTGCTCTGATGGTGAAGATATCAGAGAGTTTGTACTGTGCTCCTAGCCGGTAAATGTAAGAGTCTTCGTAGTTACGAGGGCTTTCAGAGAACATCTCGCCGCGTATGCCCGCGTTGTAGTCAAAGCGTAATGATTTGTAGGCACTCCATTCTACGCGCTGTACATCCACGGCAATGGTAAGGGCATCGGTAGGTCTGAAGCCCACTCCCAGAGTGATATTGGCCGGTAAAGGCAGCTTGGCATCAAACTGAGTGGCCTGGAACTGGCTGGTGATAAGCGGAGTAGAAGGTAGCCTGAACGAAACATCGCCTTCCTTCACTTCCATGTCTACCTTAGAGCGGTAGGTAAGGCCCAATGACAGTTTTTCTGTAGGCTGGAAATAAACCCCCAGGTTAAACCCTAAGCCGCTGGCGCCGCCGTCCAGTTCTACCTGACCTTCTTCATAATTGGTGTTTTGCAGCGGAATGCTTCTTTGCAGGTTTACATTACCGGTTGCGTACACAAACCCGGCCCCAAAGCCTAACTTATCTGAAACCCGGTAGCTAACGGTTGGCTGTATAAAGATGGCTTGCAGAGTGAGTTCGTTCAGCCCGAAGCGCCCTTGCCACAGGTTACCCCAGTTCACCGAAGATCCGTAAGGCGTGTACACGCCAATACCAAAGCGGAGCGGGCTTTCTTCTTTCCCAAAGGAGGCATACACCTGGAACGGAGTGCTGATAGGATTGTCTGTGGAGGATTCGGCAATGCCCGGTGCAAGCGCTCTGTACGCTATTTTCGCATTCAAAGCACTTACCCCTAATTGGATGCCGTTTTGCCGAAGATGGGCCAGCGCCCCAGGGTTGAAGAAGATACTGCTCTGGTCTAATGCCAGTCCCGTGCCCACGTGCCCCATGCCTATCTGCTTTTGCCCCTGAAGGTTAGCCTGGAAACCCCCAGCGTTGGCGACGCCTGCCGAGAGCACAGCACTGCCCAGTAAGGCTAAAAATTTACTTTTCATGCGTTTGCTAGTTAAAAATAAGTGTATGTAATTCTTATGGATTTGCTAACCAAATATAGATAAATCAGGCAGGAATTTAGATAGTGTTATGCATAAGCACAATATTTTTTATAAATATTAAATCTGCCGTGGTCCTGATTCTTGCTGTGCAAAGGATTGCAGTAGCCCAATAGCTGCATAGAAAGACCTACCTCAGAAAAAATTGGCTTAGATACCATCTCTTTCTCAGCAATTGCGTTTAGCCATGACTGGCAAAGAGATAGATATTTATGTATGACGTATTAATTGTTGGAGGAGGCCCAGCCGGACTAAGCGCGGCCATGTTACTGGGGCGTTGTATGCGTAAAGTGGCTTTGTTTGATTCAGGTGAATACCGGAACCACTATGCCCACAACATGAACGGTTTCATAAGCCGTGACGGAACTCCGCCGCAGGAGTTTCTGCGCTTAGGGCGCGAAGACCTTGAAAAGTATGAGGTAGAATTCAAGCATACCCGCATTGTGCAGATCACCAAAGAGACCGATCTGTTCAAAGCCACTGATGAGAACGACCAGGTGTACCTTTCAAGAAAGGTACTGTTGGCTACTGGTTTGTGCGATAGATGGCCCAAGATACCCGGTGCAGAACCCTTCTACGGAGGCAGTATCCACCACTGCCCATACTGTGATGGGTTTGAGTCCAGAAACAAGCCCTTGGCGGCCTACGGCAAAAACCGTGATGCCATCGGGCTCTCGCTTTCCCTTAAAACCTGGAGCAGTGACGTGATGCTGTTCACTGACGGTACCAACCGCCTCACCCGTGAAGACCGCGAGTTGCTGGCCCGCAACAAGGTCCAGATTACTACCGCAGGCATTGAGCGGGTAGAAGGCGAAGGCAAGCACATGCAGCGTATTGTGCTCAAAAACGGGCAGGTAGAAAACCGCGAGGTCATGTTTTTCTCCACAGGCTCAGACCAACGCTCAGACCTGGCCCGTCAGCTCCAGTGCGATTTCACCAGCAAAGGGGTGGTAAGAACCTACAAGCACCAGCAAACCAACGTGCCGGGGCTCTACGTCGCCGGTGATGCCGCCCGTGACATGCAGTTGGTGATTGTGGCTGCCGCAGAAGGCACCAAAGCCGGGGTGGCCATCAACATGGAGCTTCAGAAAGAGTTTAGGTTGTAGCCTTCTTAAGAAAGTAAATTTAGTGCTCTTCATCTGGGTGCGCTTTGGGTCTGTTTTTCAGTAAACAGGCTTAAAGCGCACTTTTTGTTTCCTGTAATCAGATGTATACCGATGGCGCTGTAAGAATAGCTATGCGTAAGAATAAAAGAGTAACTCGTTGATAAAGAGGTAAAAAGATTTTGTATATTCAGTATGTTTTACTGAAAAGGTGTTAAAAGCGGCCGCGCAAGGTAGCAGCGTGTGGCCAATGCTTTTTGGAAGTGGACGAGTGGTGTCTCCCCGGCATCCTAAGATTCAATGTATTCTCAAACAATACTTCCCATGAAAACACTTTGTCTTTATCTTTTGGTAAGTGCCCTTGCTGTACATACGTTCGCTCAAACAACCCTTGTTCTTCCCCGTTTGACACACCAGTACCACTGGGGTGGGGAGCTAGGAGCTCCCTCCTGGGTTCTTTTTGGTAATTATGTTCATACCTATAATTCCCGTGGGCAGGAAACAGAACGCGTGCTTTCCAGGGATGGTACTGAAATGCTCAGGACCGTTCACCGGTATGAGAATTTCAGTATAAGGGAAAGATTGGAACAATCTAAATCTTCTAGTGGAAGCTGGGAAACTTCATCCAAATCTACCTACATGTATGATTTACAGGGTAGGGTAATTTATATAATAAATCAAGCTTTAAGTAGTGGGACTCAGTTGACTAATTTGACTAGGGTAATCTATACCTATACGAATGATGACCTTAACCCTACTTCAATTGAGCGCCAAAGATGGAGTGAACTTTATGGTACCTGGGAAACAGACGAAAAAGATGTCAACTTGGTATGGTCTACTGACCCCAATAACCCTTTCAAGTTGCTTAGCTATGAAACCCAAACCATAGATTTTGACCTTGGATGGTCCAGTATAAGAAGGCAAAACAATTCCTATGATCCTGTCACCAGAATATGGACTTCTTCCACTGATTTCGCATCAGCAGGGGGTTGGGTGCCATGGACTCGTACTATTACAACGTTTGATGCTCAAATGAACATCATTGGTTCTCTTACGCAGGAGTGGAACTACGACACTTGGAAGCCTATGGGAGAGATACAGTATGCCCTGACTTACAACCCCGACAATGTCCTAACTGAGAGAATCACTAAAATTAAGATTGTGGGGAGTGGTTCTTTGGATATTATGACCAGAGACGTTTACTCCGATTTTCAGACGTTTGTCATCGCTTCCTCGGCAGAGCAACTGCCAGAGTCTTCGCTGGCCGTTTTCCCTAACCCTACCTCAGATAAACTGAGCATCACACTGCAGGACGTGGGTTTCAAAGAAGCCCACATTCAACTGTTCAGCCTGCAGGGAAGGAGACTCTTTAACACCACCATCTCTAAAGCAGCCATCAGTAACGGAAAGTATGTGATACCCCTTCAGGCAATAGGGGCAGGCATGTACCTCCTGCACATCGTCACTGATACCAACAAAGAAATCTCACGACGTGTAGTGAAGCAATAAGAAAAGGGGAGATTCAGATAGGAGTATTCTGCTTTAGGCCTGTATTCTAGAAATTGGCTTTAAAGCAGGGTGCTTTTCTATGGGAAATTCTAGGTAAATAGAAGTGAATTAAGGAGTTGTGTGGTCTGGTTCTGCTTTTGCGGCAAATAAGGATTTATGAAAAAAGTATCTTTGAGCATAGGGGTAAAGCGGAGAGGAACTGTCACACCATAACAGCTATCCAAAAAAATCTTTGTAAAAGGAAATGGGTAAGGCTGCTGGAGAGTAATTTCTTTCATCCATCATTCAGAAATACTTAAATCAAAAGCCCCATGAGAACTCTTTACATTTTTGTACTGCTATTTGCCTTGTGCGTGAGTGCCTTTGCGCAAACAACCATCACGGTGCCCCGCAAAACCCAATATTATGTATGGAATGAGGATGCTACTCCTGCAGCCTGGCAAGGAGCGGGAGCCTATACGCACACCTACAACAATCGGGGACAGGAAACAGAGCGCATACATGCCACCGATGCTATCAATATATCCAGGTCGGTGAATACGTATGAGAACTTCGTCTTGAAAGAAACCATAGCTTATAACTGGGACATGCTCTCCAGTTCCTGGAAACCAACCTTTAAAGCTATGTACGCGCATGATGCCCGAGGGAGGGTAGCTAATACAACTTACCAAAGTAGTACAGCCGGAGGACCTTTAACCAACACTGTTAAGTCAATTTATCTGTACAACGGCAACGAGACTAAATATCATACTGTGGTGCATCAGGCCTGGGAGCCTGCCAGTGGTACTTGGATGGATGATGAAAAAGATACCAACATCATGTGGGCATCAGATCCGGCACACCCTTTTGGAATCATCATGTATGAAACGCAAATCTTTGATGCCATAATGGGCACCTGGACAAACAAGGAACGCGTGAACACCTCCTACAATGCCACCACCAGAACCTTGGTCATGACCACAGAGGAGGCATTTAATTCCGCTTGGGTGAACAGCGACCGGGAAACCATTACCTATGATGACAAAAAGAACGTCACCGGCATGCTTACCCAAGAATGGAGAAACAATGCCTGGGAGTTTGACAGTGAGTCACAATACGTGCTTACCTACAATGCCAATAACGTACTTACCGAGCGGATCACCAGAATAAGAGAAACTGCGGGTGAGGAGATGGCCAACGCTTTCAGAGAGGTGATGAGTGATTTCCAGACGTTCAACATCATGAAATCACCAGAACAATTACCAGAGTCTTCCTTGGCGGTTTTCCCTAACCCTACTACCAATGCTTTGAAAGTGGCCCTGAGCAGCGTGGAGTTCAAAGAGGCTCAGGTAGAACTGTTCAACCTACAGGGGCAAAAAGTGTACAATGCCGCCATCTCGCAGCGTTCGCTGGCCAGCGGGGCGCATGTAATCCCTACCGAGCACTTGTCATCGGGGATGTACATTCTTCACATCCTCACGGATAATAACAAAGAAATATCCCGCCGGGTGGTGAAGCATTAAGGAAAACACCTCCTAAACAGGAAAGCCCGGAGCCTCTGATCAGGTTCCGGGCTTTCCTGTTTAGGAGCGATAGGTACTGCCTAGGTTCTGCTGGAGGCTTTGCTTCTCTTTTGGGAAACCTTCCGGAAAACGCGGTCGGTTAGGCAGTATTCGTGCCCTTCCACCAGCAGGTGCATGATCAGGTTCTCAACGGCAATGGGTTCTCCCTCGTCTACGTCCTCTAAGTTAGAATAGCGCACATGGGAGCTGTCCATGATGGTGACCACTGCATTCCCGAAGACCTCTACGTGCTGTCCGCCTTTGATGATAATGCCGGTTTCCTCGCCAAGGCCAATGCCCACAAATTGGGGTCGTTTAGAAACCGCGTGTGCCAGGCGGCCAAAACGGCCTCGCTCAGTAAAGTGGGTGTCAATGAATACATTCTTGATAAAGGAAAGTCCATCGGTGGTCTTCACCTCACCTTTGAGGAGGGAGTAGTAGCCGTAGCCTTCATAGATCATGCGGTCAGACATGGCGGCGGCCCCGGCACTGGTACCCGCAATGGTAATTTCCTCTTCTATGAAACGGCGTTGCATGAGCTGGTGCAGTTGGGTGCCGGCCAGAAACTCTTTCAGCCGCAACTGGTTTCCGCCGGTGAAGAAGATAACCTCAGCCTTGGCAATCCGCGACAGGTACTCGGGTTTGTCTGCCTCGTTGTCTTCGTCAATGTGCATAAACCGCACGCTGGTACAGCCCAGTTCTTCAAACGCCTCTTTGTACGCCTGCCCAGATTCCATGGGCTCCAGGGTGGCCGTGGTGATCACTTCAATGTTGGAGTTAATGCTGCAAAGCTCAGAGCGGATCAGGTTGATTAAACCATCATCATCGCCGCCGCCAAGTGCTATAAGGGTTCCTTTAGGTGTTTGCATAGGTTGGGTAAATAGGAGGTTGAGGGGTTCTGCCGGCGCAGCTTGGTTCTTTGTCTGCCGTGTGGGCGAAGCTGTTGAACGTATCAACGTAGGCCTTTGCACAAGGATGTCAAAATAAAGCAAAAAGTAAAGCAGGCAAGCGTTTCTGGCCTATTTTACCGCTTTTTGCCTTAAAGCCGTACACCCGAAGGCAGCGCCAAGTTCCAACGATGTAGGTCCCGCATACGTACCTGCAAGTGTTATGAAGATAGAGCAATTTGAAGACAAAGGCCTGGCCCAGTTCTCTTACATCATCATGGATGATTCTGAGATTGCGGTGATTGACCCGGTGCGTGATCCGCGGCAGTACGAAGAGTATGCCATGATCCATGATGCCAAGATTGTCGCTATTATAGAAACGCATCCGCACGCAGATTTTGTGAGTGGGCACCTGGAGTTGTCAGAGGCCAAGCAGGCTGCTATCTACGTGAGCAAACGGGCCAAAGCCAGATACAAGCACCGCACCTTTGACGAAGGCGATAACCTGAAAGTAGGTACTGTAACGCTGCACGCCCTCAATACCCCCGGCCACTCACCAGACAGTATCTCCGTTTTGCTGCGCGACGCACAAGGCAAAGAGTACGCTGTCTTCACCGGCGACACCCTCTTTGTAGGCGATGTCGGTCGGCCGGATTTGCGTGAGAACGCGGGTAATGAGACCCAGGCCCGCGAGGAACTGGCCCGGCAGATGTACCGCTCTACCCGGCAGAAACTCATGCTGTTGCCCGACCACGTAGTAGTGTACCCGGGCCACGGAGCCGGCAGCCTTTGCGGAAAAGCCCTAAGTGACGCCAAATCCAGCACCATCGGAAACGAAAAGCAGACGAACCCTGCCTTGCAGGAGATGACCGAAGATGCTTTTGTCTCCTACCTCACCACCGACCTTCCGTTTGTACCTAAGTACTTTGAGTTTGATGTGCACCTGAACCTGAAAGGCGCGCCCAAGTTCCAGTCGGCGGTAAAGCAGGTACCCATTATTGAAGCCAACCATAAACTGGACAGAAGCTGCCTTATCATTGACACGCGCCCTCAGGCCGTTTTCAAACAGGGACATCTGGCAACGGCCATCAACCTGCAGGAGGGACCCAAGTTTGAAACCTGGTTGGGCTCTATTGTAGGACCAGAGGAGCACTTCTACCTGGTAGGAGAGGATGAAGAGAAACTGCGCGAGTTAATTGGCCGGGCGGCCGGTATCGGCTATGAAGACCTGATTGAAGGCGCCTTGCCCGTGTCTCCAACCGGTACGCACCAGTTACCACTACTAGACGTGGAAGCCTTCAGAGCCAATCCCGAGGCCTTTACCATTGTAGACGTTAGAAACACCAACGAGGTAAAAGAAAAGAAGGTGTTTGCCCACGCCTTGGAGATACCGCTGCCAGAACTCCGCGAACGGGTAGACGAGATTCCGGTGGATAAACCTATTGTAGTGCATTGTGCCGCCGGGTACCGATCTGCCGCCGCCGTCAGTATTGTGGCACAGGCTATCACAAACGTTCCGGTCTATGACTTAAGCGAAGCTATCAAAGAATTCAACGGGGACTCGAAAGCGTAACCAGACCAAATTCAAGGATACTTTATCACTCCCTGCTTTAGGGCCGTTTCCTGTAGAACGGCCCTAAAGCAGGGATTCTTTTTTGCTACTAGTATGGGTGCCAGAGCAAGGTAGGGTCTGATGAATACTTCCTTTTCAGCTTTTTCAGGCACTTCCAAGATTTAGGGGAAAGTCAACTTTATGGCCGAAGGGGATGGCTGTTTCACGTAAAACCTATAACTTCGTAAAGGACCGGGTTTTAGGGGCATACTGTTGGTATAACCCAAGGCCGCTCCTGCTTCTTTTTACTTTGAAATGACAAAGTGCTGCTACCAGCCTTGTCACCTGTTGCCATGCTTTCATTCTTTCGTATTTCCTTCCTTTGCCTTTCCTTTTTCCTGTTTGTTTCAGCGGCCTCCGGGCAGATCTTGAATGTGGAGAAAGCCCGGGTAGAAAAAGACTCCTCCAACTACTTTACCGGAAAACTAGGAGTGAACCTGAACCTGTTCAACCGAGCTGTAGGCAAAGAAGGGAAAACCGACCATTACGTGGGACTTACCGGCAACGGGAACATTGGGTACGTGTCTGAGCACAATACGTATCTCCTGCTGGCCTCCTACAACTATGTGCGCCTGAAAGGCGAGACCCAGGTAGAAACCGGTTACGTTCATGGCCGGGTGACCTTCAACCGAAGAGACCGCCTGTCTTATGAAACCTACGCCCAGGCTCAGTATGATTACAACCGGGGTTTGGAACTGCGTATGCTAGCCGGGGCCGGCATCAGGTTTGCCGTGGTGCAGAAAGAGAATATCAAGTTCAATCTGGGTACTGGGGTTATGTATGAGTTTGAACGTTGGCGCAACCTGGAAGAAGACCGCTACATTGAGAAGAACATTCCCAAGCTCTCTAATTACGCCAGCATCAGGCTGCCTTTGAATCCTTTTCTGGAGCTGAGCACCATTCATTATTACCAGGTGGGGTATGACCAGCCGGCAGGTATGGCCCGGCACCGGTTCAGCGGAGACCTGTCTGTGATCATGAAGATCAACAACCGGTTTCAGCTCACCACCAACTTCTCGCACACCTACGAGAACCGGCCCATTGTGCCCATTCCCAATTACCTCTATAGTCTCACCAACGGCATTCAGCTAAGTTTCTAAAGGCTAGACGGCAGGGCGTGTTTCTGGTCTGTTTCCTTGCATAGTGCCTCAAAACAGCCGCAAACTTGTAGGTGAAGTTTGTTTGAAGCTTGTTTTCAGCAAAACAGGCCTGAAGCAGAGTTAATCTTCTGCGCCTCCGGCTCTGCGATTGGCTTTCTTCTGTCCCTGCTTTTGTTTGGCCATCAGGCGTTTTTGCACGGCGGCTTTAGACGGACGGGTTTTCTTGCGCGGCTTAGGCCGATGCAGGGCCTGCTCCAGAACTTCATACAGCTTCTGTACTACCAGTTCTTTGTTGGCCAATTGGCTGCGGTCTTCCTGGCTTGCCAGGTGCAGAAACCCTTCCTTGTTCAGGCGCGGGGCTAATTTCTCTAAAAGCAGCTCTTTCTGCTCAGGAGTGAGTAAGGCCGAGTTCTCAATGGAAAACCATACCTCTACCCTGCTGGCTACTTTGTTTACATTCTGTCCGCCGGGGCCGCTGCTGCGCGAGGTCTGGAACGTTAGTTCTGAAGTTAAATCTGGGAGCATAGAAAGAGTACGTAAGCGCACCGAGGACTGATTTCGCCGGTGCCCCGCCTAAGTACGGAAAACCAGAATTTGCGTAGAGGCCCCATCCCGATTTTAAGGCAGATTTCTTAAAACCGCTCCTAAACGGTAAAGCCAGGATGTCAAAAATAAAGCCTCAAGATTTAACCTCCTTCCGGTAAAACTCTCGCCTTAGGTAAGGAAAAGAACCAGCTTAACCAATGCTTTTCAAACTGTACCGTCCGCGTGAACAACTAGTGTTCATTTCTGGACAAATATAGTTCAGGGGTGGACAGTTGAGAATTGTTTATGTCTTAATAAAGCCTTGATAATCAATAGATTAATAGTTTGGCACGTCTTTGGAAATAAAAGTAATCAGAGCGGGCAACCAAAAGAGCAGCAGTCGCATCTTTTAGTTGTAGCAGGACAGGAAGAACGAGATTCCGGTTTCAGGCTCAGGGAGATGCAACTCCCACCAAACAAAGTAGTCTATTCAATAACCTTAAAAATTTAAAGCCATGAAAGTTATTATCTTATTATTCGCCATGTGTATTGGTTCTGGTTTGGCCTTGAAAGATGCCTTAAGCGGCCTGAACTACAAGCAAGAAGTAATCTACATCAACCAGTCCGGAAAGCAGATGCCAGCCCCTACCGCTGAAGCTGCTACCCCAGAAGCTGCTACCGTGGCCTACTCGCCTGCCGGAAAAGTTACCTTCAGCGCCTAAGCGTTACCCCCTGCTGTTTTAAAGGTGTTTTCCTCAGGGTACCCCAGAAACAGCACGCCTTTGGACGCTAGAACTTGAAGATGGAAGAACCTTCTTTTTTCTTCTTTTTCTTTTTGTCTGAAGGGCTGAAGATGCCTTTGATGATTTGACCCGGAGTGGGTGGCTTTTCCTTGATCAGAACGTACCGGATAGAGAAGGCACCCCCAAAATCAAACCATTCCTCGTGCCGAAGGTGAATGGCAGGTTTTAAATCGGCAGACAGCAGGAACGGAAGTCCGTTGACTTTGTACTCCAGGCCCAGAATGGCATCTACGCCATAGATGGCTCCATAGTCTTTTAAGCGGCCTCCGTGCACCCCGCCCCCCAAATAATAGTTGAAGCGCTGACCCAGCATAGGGAAGTGCTGTTCGCCTAGTATGGTGGCGGTAACCTCCCGGGGAGAGGCGGTGACCATACCCTCTAGGGTGGTTTTTTCAAGAATCTTTTGTTGAACGGTAATCCCAAACTCATCGCTGCCAATTCTTACGCCGGCGGCGGTTTTGTAACGTTGGGCTAAGGCCGGTAAGCAACTCAGAAAACACAGGCAAAAACCTGCTACAAAAACTTTCTTCATGCGGTAAAGTACGGAAGAGAAATCCAAACAGCTATCCAAAAAACGAAGGAGAGCGCTTTCCTGCAGAACGGCCTTATGAATGGTTTTCTTTCATAGCGCCAGCGTCAATTATTTCCCCTGATCTACTCATACCTGCTAATCTTCTTGTAACCAATGACATTCAAGAAAATGAACTACTCGCAACTTTATCTACGAAATTTTTCGTGTTTCTATTTTCTTTTTACGAAAAGCTTCGTATACTTGTCTACGAAACAAGTCGTAGGATAGAGCAGAGCAGAAACATATGGAGAATACAGCCCCTTTGAAACCCACTGAGACCGAACTGGAGATCTTACAGATTCTGTGGCAGCATGGCCCCAGCACCGTCCGGTTTGTAAATGAAGAGCAGAATAAAATCAAGGAAACCGGGTACACCACCACCTTGAAACTGCTGCAGATCATGTACGAGAAAAACCTGGTGTCGCGCGATGAGGAAAGCCGCTCACACGTGTACCAGGCCGCCGTGACCGAGGAAGAAACCCAGCAGCACCTTTTGGGTCGTTTCCTCGATACCACTTTCCGGGGATCGGCGATGAAATTGGTGATGCAGGCCCTGGGCAATCACCGCACCACGCCAGATGAATTAAACCAAATCCGCCACCTTTTGAAAAAACTGGAAGATGACTCCTCAAACGCTGATTCATGATGTACTTCCGCAGGCGGTGACCCACGCCTTGGGGTACACGCTCCTGCACTCGCTCTGGCAAGGAGCTTTGATGGCCCTGTTAGTGGGCGTCTTGCTACGGTTAATGCACCGGCACTCGGCCGCTACCCGCTACTGGGTGGCCTGGGGTGGCCTCATGGGGCTCCTGCTGGTATCAGTAGTCACGTATGTGAACGTGTACAACCAGAATACCGGGGCAAGTAAAGAGGTCGCGCAAGTGGCTCTTAGCCCCAATGCCCCTGTAGAGGCAATTGTACTGGTGCAAGCCGTTGACACCCCTTCTTTTCTTGACACGGCTCTAACGCAAGGGCAGGCTTATTTCAACCAGCATCTACCGGCCGTGGTCATGCTTTGGTTTCTGGGCATGTTGCTGATGGGGTTACGTGTGCTGGGTGGCTGGGTATACGTGCAGCGCCTTCGGTCTTACCGTACCCGCCTGGTGTCTCAGGAATGGCAGCAGAAAGCTCAGGAATTGTCCCGTCAGTTGGGTATGAAGCAGTTGGTGCGCGTGGCCGAGTCTGCCCTGGTGCAGGTGCCTATGGTCATCGGGCATTTTAAACCTCTGATCTTGCTTCCGGTGGGGGCGTTAACCGGCTTGTCCACCGCGCAGGTAGAAGCTATCCTGGCGCATGAACTGGCCCACGTGCACCGCCGCGATTACCTTCTTAATTTACTGCAGAGCCTGGTAGAGACCTTGTTCTTTTTCCACCCGGCCGTTTGGTGGATCTCTGACTGCGCCCGCACCGAGCGGGAGCACGCCTGTGATGACTTGGCGCTTGATCTCTGCGGAGACTCCCTCACTTATGCTTATGCCTTAACTAACTTAGAAGAATTGCTCATGAAAACGAACATCACCTCTCCCCGTCTGGCCATGGCTTTCTCGGGCCGCCGCCGGTCGCTGTTGGGCCGCATCACCCGCCTGGTGCAGAAGTCAACGCTGCGTCCTTCTTTCTCTGAGGGTTTCCTGGCCAGCTGCGCCGTCATTGCCGGAGTAATGGTTTTCTCGGCCACGGCCTGGGCTAACTACACGGCACCCGCCCAGCCAGTACAGGTAGAAACGCAAAATGAAACCCCTGCGCCTCAAGCGTCAACGGCATCTGCCATCGTTTTGGAAGAACAGCAGGAAGAAGGTCTCACGCTGCAGCAGTTAGATGACGACCTCATCATTGTGCAGAATAAGAAAGGGAAAGTAGTAGAAGTGTACGTGAACGGGCAACGGGTGCCTAAAAGCGAGCTTGGCAAATACCAGTCCCGTATTGAGCAGCAATTAGTCTCAGCCAAGAAAGGCAAGACGCTCCGGAGCGAGGAGGAAGTAGAAAGAGCCATGGAGCAGGCCGAGGCATCCCTGGAAAGAATTGAGGAAGAAGAATTCTTCAGAGCGCCCCGGGGAATGGCGCCTATGCCGCCCATGCCCCGCTCGGTACCTGCGCCCAGAATAAATGGGGTAGCCCCGGTACCTCCTGTGCCGCCAGTGCCACCAGTGCCCCCGCTTTCAAACGACAAAGAGGGCAGCAAGCGCTTTAAGCAGGAGATGAAGGAGTACGAAGCCCGCATGAAAGACTATGAGGCCAGAATGGAGGAGTTTGCGGCCCGCCAAATGGAGTTTGAAACCAGGGTAAGGGAAAGACACGAACTCAGAGGAGCTGACCATGCCCGCAGATTAGAGGAGCATAACCGCCGGTCCACTGAGCATACAGAACGCATGAAGGACCACGAGAAACGCATGGCCGAACACGCCGTGCGTATGAAGGACCACGAGGAGCGCATGAAAAAACATGATGCCATGATGAAAGAACTTCAGGCAGCGTTGGTGGCGGATGGCCTGATCAAATCCAAAGACGATGACTATGAGTTTAACCTGGACAAGAACGGCCTTACCGTAAATGACCAGAAGCAATCTGATGCCTTGTTCCAGAAGTACAAGAAGATCATTCAATCTACCACCGGCGAAGACGTGGACCTGATGCTGAAGAAAGACGGCGCTAATTTCAGGATCAGATCTAACGGAAGCACTGAAAAGACGAAGTAGCCGTCTGTTTGTAATCTGAAGATCATCTAAAATCCCCTTTCTGCCTGTTTCAAGGCTGTTTTACTAAAAAGCAGCAGAAACAGACAGAAAGGGGATTTCTGTTTAGAAAGGCAGGCGTGACCTGATTGATCCGAAGCTTATTGACTTAGAATTAGGCGTTGATGCTTTTACGGGCGATGAGAATGAGGTGCGTGGAGGAGGTGCCATCTGCTTTGGGGTAAGGCTTGCGGATCACGTGCACCACTTCAAAAGCACCTTCTCCCAGATAAAGGCGCAAGTAGTCTTCCTGATGATAGTACACAAACATTCTGTCTTGGCCGTTGCTGCTGGTTTCAAACCCCGAGTTCTGGTATTCGCCTTCAATGGTGCTGAGGTAAAGAACCCCATCAGTGGTCAGGAGAGAAGAGCAGTTCCGGATTAGTTTGGCACAGTCTTCCTTTGAGAGATAGGGCAGGCAAAAGCCGCATAGGATACCGTCAAATTTGTCCGGGATCTGGGCAATATCACGGGCATCCATGGTTTTGAATGTAGCCGTGGGGTTATTCTGCTGCGCCAGCGCCACCATGTTGGGTGCCGCGTCAATCGCCTGTATGTTAAAGTCTGGCCGGGTAGCCAGGAGGTAGCGGGTAATGTTGCCGGGGCCACAGCCAATCTCCAGAAGGCGTGCATTGGGTTTTACCACCAACTGGCAGAAAGCGGCGTAGGTGTCGTTGTACAGATCCAGGCCCATGAACTTGTCTTGGTACGCGGTTGCCAGCTTGTTCCAGGTAGAAATGGTTTGGTGGTAGTTCTCCATGGGGCTTGGGCTTTTGGGCGTAAGTCTACTCCTTTTTTCTAGGCCCTTTCATTTTCTCGAAACTGTCATAGACGGCCAGGTGCAGCGCGTCTCCGTGGTTCTGCGCTTTGAAGTACCGGTAGAACACCCGGTTGTTACCAGGGCCAGATGCTTTCAAAGTCTGGTGTAATTTCTTGGCCGCCTTTTTCATCTCTTTCCCTTCTCTGCCCCCGGCAATGTAGACAAATTTTTGAGTGTCGTATTCTCTGGGCTTGACCTTTAACAATGATTCATTGTCCCACCACAAACTGGGGCTGATGATAATGTAATTGTCAAACAGATCTGGGTTCTTGAAGAGGATTTCGGTGGCCAGTAACCCGCCCAGCGATTGGCCTATGAGTGTTCTGGAGGCATTGGTTTTATACGATTCTTGAATAAATGGCTGTAATTCGGTTTCTATGAATTGAATGAACTTTGCCGAGTGTCCGCTGGTGGGCAGGTCCTTTCTGTCTTTCTCAATAGTGGTAGGATACGTGAAGTCTCGTCTCCGGTCAACGTTGGCAATGCCTACTACAATGGTCTCGGGGATCATCTCAATCCAGGGGAAAGAGCAGAACTGGACAAGCCCCGCTATATGGATGAAGTCTTCGTCTACAGAGCCGTCCAGCAGGTAAATAACGGGGTAGGTTTTCGCGGAGTCTTTGGAGTAGCCAGCCGGTAAATAGATATTCAGAACCCTGTCTTCTCCCAAGATTTTGGAAGATACCTGAACCGTTTCGCCAATGGTGAACGGCTTCTTGCCTTCTGGTGCTTGCCTTTCCTGCGAAAACCCTGGTGCCGCGTTGAAAAATACAAATAGAAAGAGCACTGCGTAAAGTAATTTCATTTTCTTGGGTTTAGGTGCCAAACGCCATTGTGGTACGCCAGAGAAGCTTGATTTGTAACGCTCATCTCCTGTGCAGTGATGAATCTAAAAAGCTGAATCAAGTGCTGGCTTCTTTCTTCTTGACCGGAATCCATAATTCTTCTTCTGAAGCAGGGTCCTCGTTTCTGTAATGCTCACCCATAAAGGCGAAATGTGGTCTGTTGTCCAGGGTATAGCCAGAATGGGGTATCCAGGATCCATAAATGTATTGGTAAGTGTGCGCTGCCTCACTTGCCTTTCCTTTGTAAAAGAAAACAGCATAAAGCCCCTCCGGAAGCTCAAGGGTTTCCATGCCCTCCGGAACTGCTCTAGAGCCAGTTACCTGCACGGCCGCCCATTTCACAAATTGAGTACTAGGATTGAAGTGCCTGAAAAAGAAGGTGTCTGGATACACCTCAACGGAGTAGAAGTCTGTGCCCACCCTGTTTTCAATCTCCCGCCGCCTAGGCATAAAGTTCTGCCACAGCGTTTTGGTGGTGTTTTCAGCAAAAGACATGGTAACTCGCTGGCCAACCAATCTTGTTTTGGGGAGGGTTCTGATTTCTGCTTTTAGATCCATGTGGAACGAACTGGTGTTACGGTGCAAGTAGCTTACGTTTCTATTCCTAAGCTACACTTTAAATTTGTGGAGATGGAATTTGAGTGGTGTGATTAGGATACTCTTTTTTAGTGGATGTTCTGACTTGGCGCCTAATAACCTCGTGTAAGCGGGATGTTCGTTAGCCGGGATTATTGGGCGTTATTTTTCCCAAGGTTTATTATAATCACTGTATTCGCTCCACTTCTTTTTCAGAGTCTCCAGAAGTGTTGCACCCGAGATTGTAATCGTATTCTCGTGCGACAGGTAAATTACCCAATCCGCCTCAGAGTTTGTGTAGAACATTTCAACTCCACCATAATCTTCCATTTCAGAAATTGAAATAATTCTGTCTTCATAAATTTCGCTTATCTCATGAATGGGTTCAGATTCTAACTCTTTTAAAGTTTGTTTGAGTTTTTCAAAGCCAAATGCTAGCTCAAACGCATCGTATTCAAAGTAGTCTACTGTGTCAGTGGCCTTTTCCCCGTTCAGAGGTGTCCATAATCCTTCTGCACCCCACTTTTCAACAAGTTTCTTTCTTACAAGCTCATTTTTCATTGATAATCTAACTTTGCCAGAGGGCTGCGGGGAAGGTACGTTTCAGTAAGCTTTAGCTAGGGTTAGGTCTTTAATATATAAAATGCAGCGCAAGGTTTAATATGAAGATCAAAATGGCTCCGTTTGCAGATAATCCAATAAAATGGGCAATCATTCTTGGTTCAGAAGATGTTTTCTTAATCCCAAATCTCATTATATCCGATAATAACCAAATGATGCCTATAAGAATGAAAACACATCCTAAAAGAAACGAAGCAGGAGGTGTATGACTATGAGAAAATCCTGATTTAAAACCCACAATTAACGTAGTGATAAAAGCAACTGAATAATATATCCAATGTAACATAGGTTCAATCTATCTTTTTAGCCGTTGCAAGTTCCCTCATAGGATGAGCGTAATCTAGTTGTAATAAAAAGTTAGATTTTACCCCATTGGTTATAATGGCTTTATGCATGAGACGTGCAAGGCCGGCATCCGTAGCATGGCTTTAGCACGAGTATTTTATTTATTTCAATTTATTCATTTCAATAAGCTTCCATTCTTCATTTGGTTCTTTTGTCAGGTAAACTTCTATATCCAAGTCTTTCTCATTTCCTATTACATTGATTTGCAATTGGGCTTCTCCATATCCGTTTGTGATATTAATACTTCCAGATGGAAACATTCCGTATCGCTTAATTGCTCCAATTTCCTTTACTATATCTTGATTTTGCTCTATCCCTTTTGTGGCTGTTTTATAAGCATCAGAACTTTTCATTGCTGCCCCAGCGAACAGAAACATAAATATGAAAAATATGAACCCAACGCCAATTAAAGCGACAACCCTTGGTAGTTTCTTCGCTTTTTCAGGGTCTGTTAGAACAACCGTGTTCGCTGCCTTGTCTCCGAGTCTCCTCTTATCTTTACTGGCGGCAAGCACAATAATTTCTATTGGCCATAATATTATAAATAGATTCCTGGCAAGTAGCCTTCCAAAAGAAGGAATTAGGTTTTTATTAGTTGAATCCCGAACCGTTATTCCCAGCACCCACTTTCCAATACTTTTCCCACTGACTGAATCTTTCGCAAAGTATAGAAGGAGCCCTGGTAAAATAACGGCAAGTAGTGTCGCCGTCATTCTACTCATGCTGTCATCTTCCATGAAGTTTGGCCCAAGAGCTAGAAAAGTAACAGAAACCAATAAAAAGGTCATTAAGAAATGGTCAATCATGAAAGCCGCAATCCGGCTTTTCCTGCTCGATAGGTTTAATCTTTGTTCTAAAACTACAGTCATGATAAATTTTTGATATTTGTGCTAACGTACTGGGCTAAACGACGGGCGAGGCCGTCGGACGAGGCTGCCGTTTAGGTGTTGTTAGGAGAAGTATTATTTACTGGTTACTACTAAGTCATTTGATGTTGCATTACCATTAAAGACTGAATGCTTAGAATTTGATTCAAGTTTAAAATTCCCATAACCATAATTGAGGGAAGCTTTCATCCTATATTTTCCCTTTTTCAAATGAGGTCGTATCCCTTTCTTATCTAGGTTCATAATAGTTGAAAATGAATCTAAAGGAGGGATTAAAACTGAATTTGAATTATTTAGAAGTATATGGTCTAAGTCGGCAATCCAATCACATGGGAGATAGCTATGTTCTTTATTAGTGCCAACCTGGATGAATTCTATACTCATGACTGTTACACAACATGACTCTTCTGTTGGAGTGTAAAATATAAGCGTATCAGTTGCGCTTATATTTGTTGAAGTTATTTTGATTTTGTTTGAATCTCTGGTCTCAGATAAAACCTCCAATCCTAATTTTATTTGTCCTTGACAATTAAGACTTAAAAAGAATATCAAAGCCGTTGAATATAAAATCTTTTGAATCTTCATGTTTTATATATTTCTCCTAACTATCAGATAACAGGAATAAACATACGGTTTATTGCCGAAACCATCAGGTCCCTGAAGCCGAGACGACAAGATTCTATTTGGTCTTAGTTGCGAAAATTGCCAGCATATCTCCTTTTCACGCCTCTTTTCCATAAAGGGGCTTTAAAACAGGACACCGGCTGGAACAAAGGAAATGCGTACCTTCGCTTTTGTATTGAGCCGCGAGTGTATGAGTGAGAACATCTTTCCCGAGTTGCAGCATATATTGGGGCTGCCGTTGACCAAAGCTACCCGGTTGGGGCATGTGCAGTTCTTTCATTTCGGGAAGGCGCACATCAGGAATGCGAACGGGCTGATCCTGGACGTTGGTGCCTGGACCTTGGAGGTAGCCTGCCATTGGCAACTGGAAGAGGAAGGGGAAGTGAGCATCCGGTTTGAGGAGGTGGAAATTCCCAGAGATACCAAGGCGCTGGCAGATCCGGCCTTTGATCCGCAGGTGCCCGGCAGCAACCTCAGGGATCGCAAGCTGCAGGAATTGATCAGGGGCCAGAAGGAGGCCTTACGGGTGTGGCAGGTCACCGCCTCGCCAGAAGGAGAGCTCACCATTGCGCTGGAAGGAAACCGGCTCCTGCGCATCCGGCCCAGCCAGGGCGTACTGGAAACCTCGGCCCAGTTCTGGCGCCTTTTCAGCAATACGGAAGCCGGCGGCGCGGTAGGCTTTGGGGCCGATGGGGTAGAGCGGACGTAAACAGGGCGCTGCTGTTTAAGGGCAGTTTTCCTAAAACCAAGGCCAAAACGGCATAATTAGTTAATGTCTGCCAGCACATGGTCCTGTTTTGAGGATCTGCAGAAAGCCTTTTACAGGCAACGGTGGCGGGTCTTCTTTGTTACTTGCCGCCATTTGCAGTATATTGCTTGTCTAATATATAGCGTGTAGTACAAAGCTTTATGGGCAAGCATCTGCGTAAATATCCGGTCTGTACCAATTGTGATTTTGAGTTTGCCCAGGCGCAGCCAGACAACTTCTGTCCGCGCTGCGGTCAGGAGAACCATGACCTGAACGTGCCCTTCAAACACGTGGCGCTGGAACTGCTGGAAGGCACTATCCATTATGACAGCAAGTTTTGGACTACGCTCAAGTATCTGCTTTTCTATCCGGGCAAGCTCACCAATGAGTTCCACCGGGGCCGCCGCATGGGGTATGTGCCGCCCATCAGGCTGTATGTGTTCATTTCCTTTATCTTCTTTTTCTTGCTCTCCCTGCGGATAGGCCATGTGGAAGGCGGAGAGCAAATCATAGGGAAGCAATTAAGAAAAGCCCCGATGCAGGTAGACAGCCTCATCACCCAGGCTACCCCCCAAACTCCTGATTCTATCCGGAACATTGTCCGGGAAAGGTTGGAGGAGAAAAACCTTAACATGGACAGTCTTCTGGTGGCGGATAGCAAAGCGGAGCAATATAATTTCGCCACGCTGGACAGCATTCCGCCGCATGCCTCCACCGCCCAGTTAGACTCTGCTCTTACTGCCTTTAAGGTTAAGCAACACAACTGGTTTACGCGTGGGGTTCTGCAGAAAAGCGCCGATTTTCAACGGTTAACCAGAAATGAACTCATTGCCAAGGGGCTTAAATACATCTCCCTGATGATGTTTGTGCTTATGCCGGTTTTTGCGCTGCTGCTCAAGCTGGTCTTTTTCAGGGCTAGGCGTTTCTACATGGAGCATCTCATCTTCAGCATCCACCTGCACTGCTTTTACTTTGTGCTGTACATCCTGTACATGCTTTCTCTGTACCTGTTCACCTCCATAGACCTGTTTGGCTGGGCCAACCTGCTGGGTTTTCTTTACCTTTTCTTTGGGTTGCGGCGGGTTTTCAAACGCGGCTACCTGCGTACTTTCTTCAACATGGCTACGCTCCTGTTCTTTTACCTCATTGCCGGGGTAACTACGCTTTTGCTAGGGCTGGTGGTGAGCCTGGCGGTTTAGTCTCTTTTTTGGGACTGCAGGCAACCATTGGCAGATTTCGTCATCTATGTAAGAAACAACCAACCCATAAAATACGCTAGACCCATGAAAAAGACATTCTCTTCTCTTTTATTGCTCCTCGCCTTGCTTACCTGGGTGTCACAAGTACAGGCCCAGTCAGTAGAAGGTAACGGCAAAATCACTACCCAGAACCGTTCTGTAGGTTCTTTCAACAAACTAAAGGTAAGCGGCGGTTTTGAAGTGGTGCTTACCCAAGGCACGGCGGAAGGACTGAAACTGGAAGCCGAGGAGAACATTCTGCCTTTGATTGAATCTACGGTAGAAAACGGCACGCTTACCATTAAGACAAAATCCAACAGCATCCGGAATGCCAAACGTCTGAAAGCCTATGTCACAGTACGTGACCTGAAAGCCCTGGAGCTGGCCGGTGGTATTAAACTCACCTCTACCAACACCATTAACGGTTCGGCCCTAAACCTTGAGTTTGCCGGCGGTATTAACGTGGTAATGGCCGTGCAGGTGAAAGAACTCACCGGCGATTTTGCCGGGGGCACCAAAGTAACCTTAAGCGGCCGCGCCGATAAAGTACGCATGGATCTGGCCGGAGCCACCACCCTGAAAGCCCTTGACCTGAAGACGGATTACCTGACCCTGGATGCCGCCGGTGCCAGCAATGCGGAGGTAAACGTTTCCAAAGAGCTAAGTGTGGAAGCTGCCGGTATTGTAAATGTCAACTACAAAGGCTCCCCAAATGTGAAGCACAGCGGCATGGGTAAGGTTAGGCCTATCTAGTTTTTCTCATTCGTATTCCTCTCAAAAGAAATGCCCCGGCAGATGGTTCTGCCGGGGCATTTCTTTTGAGAGGAACTGTAAGGCTTTCCCAATTCTTCTAAATACACTGTCAAAGCAGAAGGTGTGACGATAAACACAGGAAAAGGTTATTGCATTTTTTAACCTTTTTCATAAAAAGATTACGAAACTAAAAGATGTAGTTACATGGGTTTATGCTGTTGTAAATAGCATCAGGAAAGTATCTTATATGAAATTTTGAAAAGGAAGTGGTGCGGTGTCTTGCTAAAGTTTTATTGATAATAGCAAGGGTGATAAAAGAGGAAAAACGGGAGTTTGAAAGCCATTAAAACTGCTTTTATATTTTTCAAATATAGAAAAACCTACTTGACATAATGTTCCGTAGGTACACTCCATAAGCCCCATTACACACTACCAAACTAACAAATGTAAAACCTTTACCCACCTTCCTTTATGAGAAGAATTCTATCCATTGCGGCTTTCTGCTTTTTGGCAGTAAGCCAAGTCTTCGCACAAGCCTTTGTAGACCCAAAACTGAAGGCAACCCTCGTTAACAGATTACTGCCCGTGCAGGTGGTGGTAACTTTCAAAGGCGATGCAGCCCCTACCTTGCTGGATGTCGCTTCCCTCACCAAAGTAGGCATTCTGCAAGGATTGACCCTGCGTGCCTTGCCTATTGCTGGTATTGTGGGTACTCCATCTCAGGTAGAAGCCCTGGCCAAGGACCCCAGAGTAGCCTCTCTTTACCTGAATGAATCCCTCAAGTATGAGAACGATGGTGCCCGCGCCATCACCGGGGTTGACAAACTCCGCACCGAGATGTCCTTTACTACCCAGAACGGAGGTCTTCCGGTATCTGGGAAAGGAGTGGGCGTGCTGGTAAACGACAGCGGCGTAGACGGAACGCACCCAGACCTGCAGTTCGGCAAGAACCTGAAGCAGAACGCTACCTCGGTGACCAACCTGAACTCGGTTTCCGGTATTCTGCCTTACACGCCGGTTGAGAATATCCCTAACACCGATGCCACCGGTGGCCACGGAACGCACGTAGCCGGGATTGTGGGTGGAATCGGTCAGGCCTCCGGAGGCAAGTACACCGGGGTAGCCCCTGGCGCCGACCTGGTAGGCTATGGTTCCGGTGCTGCCCTGTTATTGCTGGATGTGCTGTCTGGCTTTGACTATGCCATCATCAACCAGGCCCGCTACAACATCCGGGTGATCACCAACTCCTTCGGGAACACTAGTGACACCGGTTCAGACGTGAACCCAGCCGATCCTATCACGCTGGCCACCAAACGTTGCGTTGACCGGAACATCGTGGTGGTATTCTCGGCGGGTAACTCCGGTCCTAGCTCCAGCACCATTACCGGTAACTATAAGAAAGCACCCTGGGTCATTGCCGTAGCTGCTGGTGACAAAGCAGGCCGTTTGGCTGACTTTTCCTCCAGAGGGGTTAAAAACAAAGGCGGTTCCTTCACCCTTGACGGACAAACCTTCACTTGGCAAGATCGCCCAACAGTGACTTCTCCTGGCGTGGATATCATCTCAACCCGCGTGATTGCTCCGGTTTCTTCCCTGTCAATTGACAAAGACGCTACTACCTTAGAGCCTGCCCACTTGCCTTACTACACGCACATGAGCGGTACTTCTATGGCGGCTCCGCACGTGGCAGGTATCGTGGCACTGTTGCTGGATGCCAACCCTGCCTTAACCGTAGCGCAGGTAAAAGAGATTCTGCAGCAGACGGCTTCTAACATCCCGGGCACTGAGTCATGGGAAGTGGGCGCCGGTTATGTGAACGCATATGCTGCCGTTGACAGAGCCTTTAGAGCTTCCGCTATTTATGGTTCCACGGTAAACATGACCAGAACCTTCAACAGCAACGTGAACGCAAACAGCGAATCCGAGAATTTCTCCATCAACTTTAACCCGGCCACTACTGCAACTAACGTTTACAAATTCAATGTGGCTTCAGGCACTACCAGCATTGAAGCCAAAATCAAAGCCACTGGCTTAGCCGGTGAAACCGGTAACCCTGTTAGATTAACCCTCATCTCGCCAAGCGGCGTGAGAACCAGCGCTGGCATCCCAGTAACTTTCTCCCTGAGCTATGACCGAGGCGTAGCCGTGGCTTCCCCGGAGGCAGGCACCTGGACAGCCGAGGTCTCTGGTTTGAACGGCGTTGCTTTCCCCGAGACCATTAACGGGGTTGTAAACAAAATGACAGCCGCTGGCACTACCGGATTGGCCGACATCGCTGGTCACCCAGCCGAGGCTTCCATCAAAATGGCCGTAGGTGCGCGCTTGGTGGATGGTCTGCCCGGGGGAGGCTACAAGCCAGACGAACTCCTGAAACGCATTGACTTGGCAGATTACCTCATGATGGGCGAAGGCATTCGTCAGTTCCTGCCCATAGATGGTTCTTTCACCTTAACCGATGTAAAAGACAGAAAGCTGCTAGCCGAGTCAATTGTAGCCAAGGGCGGTGCCTTGCGTGATTTAAGCCATACCTTCAACGGCATCATGTTACCGGTGTCACCAAGTAAATTTGTGCCAGCCGGGAAAGTGAACCGCGCTGAGTTGTCTTACTCTTTGGTACAGGCCTTGGGCTTGCAGGAATTTGCCTTAGCCCGCAACGGTAAAACTCCTACGGTTACCATTGAAGGCGTTAGTTACCCAATTGAAGATGCTGCTTCTATCCCAGCCGGTCTGGAAGGGTACGTAAGTGTGGCCCTGGAGTTGAACCTGATCAACGCGTACTACTCGGTTACCCAAGGTCCTTATGATCTGAAGCCAACTCTGCACGCCAGCTTCAAGCCGCTGCAAGACGTAACCCGTGGTGACTTTGCCGTGATCATCACCCGGACCCATGCTCAGTGGAATGCCGCTACCCAGCCTATTGCTGCCACCAGCACTTCTACTGCGGTAGCTGCCTCGGCTAATGATCGCGTGTATTCTTACCCTAACCCATTCTCTGGCAGAACCACCATCAGCTATGCCGTAGCGCAGGAGGGACCGGTACAGATCAATGTGTATGACGTGATGGGCAACAAAGTGCAGTCGCTGGTTGCTGAACGCAAAGCTGCGGGCAATCACACCGTGAACTTTGACGGAACCAACCTGCCTGCCGGAACCTACATTTACAAAGTAGAGGCTGGTAACAAGGTCTTCACCAACCGTTTGGTGCTTACCAAGTAATCTGTAAACAGCTTAAAGAATAAGAAAAGGCGCCACCCCGCAGAGGGTGGCGCCTTTTTTGTTTTGAACCTGATTTTTACAAAAAAGGCTTAAAGCGAGCAGCTTCATAGGTGGTAAACACCAGTGCCTTTTCCTTAACTCATCGGCCCTTTCCTCAGTTACCGCACAACTTTCTTGCTTTCCTCCTGAACATGAAGTAAACTTAGAAGTGCAAATCTTTTTGCGCTGAGAAATTCTCGCTTACCTAACAAACAAACCCTTGAAAAGACGTGATTTTATAGGACTGACCGCTATGGGCGTAGGAGGGCTGCTGCTTTCCAACGTCCCAACGTTTGGTCACGAGATTGATCCGGCCCGCGCCTTGGAAACCGTGGACGTGGCCCTGAAAAAGCGCTTGGCCGATGTGGCTCTGAACGCCGCTAAAAGCAAAGGCGCCACTTACACCGATGTACGCATTGGCCGCTACCTGGCCCAGAACGTGTTTACCCGCGAGAAACAAGTACAAGGCATCAGCACCACCGAGAGCTACGGTGTGGGTGTGCGCGTGATCGCCAACGGTACCTGGGGTTTCGCGGCTACCTCAGACGTGAGCGACAAAGGCGTTGCCAAAGCTGCTGAGCAGGCCGTGGCCATCGCCAAAGCTAATTCCAAGCTGCAGAAAGAGCCGGTACAGCTGGCCCCGCAGCAAGGGTATGGAGAGGTTTCCTGGAAAACACCCATAAAACAAAATGCCTTCGCAGTCCCTGTTTCTGAGAAAGCCGATTTGCTTCTGGCCGCCAATGCCGCCGCCCTGGCCAACGGAGCAAACTTCGTGAATTCGGCCTTGTTTCAGATAAACGAGCAGAAATACTTCGCCTCTACCGATGGCTCTTACATTGACCAGGACATCCACCGCATCTGGCCCAACTTCACGGTAACCGCCGTGGACAAAGCCTCTGGCAAATTCAAAACCCGTGATGCCCTGAGTGCGCCGATGGGCATGGGCTACGAGTACCTCACCGTGAAAGCGCCTACCATGAAGGGTCCGGAAGGAATCGGTCTTACCGGCTACGACAAATACTTTGATATGGTGGCTGACGCTGGTCTGGCGGCCAAGCAGGCCCGCGAGAAACTGACGGCTAAATCGGTGATGGCGGGTAAATATGACCTGGTGTTAGATCCGAATCACCTCGGCCTAACCATCCATGAAAGCGTGGGTCACCCCTTGGAACTGGACCGCGTGCTGGGCTACGAGGCAAACTACGCCGGTACTTCCTTCGCTACGCTGGATAAGTGGAAAACCAAGAACTTCCCATACGGCAGCAAGCACGTGAACATCTTCGCCGACAAAGTGCAGCCGGGTTCTCTGGGTGCGGTAGGCTATGACGACGAAGGCGTGAAAACCAAGCGTTGGGATTTGATCAAAGACGGCGTGCTGGTGAACTACCAAGCTACCCGCGACCAAGCGCACATCATTGGCGAGAAAGAATCACATGGCTGTTCTTACGCCGATAACTGGAGCTCGGTGCAATTCCAGCGCATGCCTAACGTGTCATTGGCCCCAGGCAAACAGAAACTGAGCGTAGACGACATGATCAAAGGCGTGGACCGTGGTATCTACATCGCGGGCCGTGGCTCTTACTCTATTGACCAGCAGCGCTACAACTTCCAGTTTGGCGGTCAGCTGTTTTACGAGATCAAAGGCGGCAAAATTGTTGGTCCGCTGGAAGATGTGGCCTACCAAAGCAATACTCAGGAATTCTGGAACTCCTGCGCCGCTGTCTGCGACGAGAGCGATTACCGCATGTTCGGGTCGTTCTTCGATGGCAAAGGCCAGCCCAGCCAGGTAAGCGCTGTTTCGCACGGCTCAGCCCACACCCGCTTCAACGGAGTAAACGTGATCAATACAGGTCGTAAGATTTAAATTAGAAATGAAGTTGGCGAGATTATATCGACATAGAAAGTCGTGTGCCTTGCTACCCCATACGTGATACAGACCAATGGCAATATTAAGTAAAGATCAGGCGCAGGCGCTGCTGAAAAAAGCCCTGAGCTATTCCAAAGCCGATGAGTGCGAGGTAAACCTCACCGGCTATAAAGGGGGTAACATCCGTTACGCCCGCAGTACCGTGTCTACCAGCGGCGAGGAAGAAAACATGTCCCTTGCCGTAGAAGCCCGCTTCGGGAAACGTTCCGGCGTGGCCACCATCAACGAGTTTGACGATGCCTCGCTGGAGAAAGTGGTGCGCCGTGCCGAAGAGGTAGCCCGCATTGCCCCGGAAAGCCCGGAGTACGTACCTATGCTCGGGCCGCAGAACTACCTGCCCAGCAACGCCTGGTTCAAAACCACCCACGACATAGATCCTGAATACCGCGCCAACGCTGCCGCTAAAAGCATGCAGCTCGCCGATAGCAAAAAACTGACGGCAGCTGGTTTCTGGGAAGACCGCAGTGGCTTCAGCGCCAAAATGAACTCCAAAGGTCTGTTTGCTTACAACCAAAGCTCAGACGTAGATTTCTCCGTGACCATGCGTACCGCCGATGGGACCGGATCGGGCTACGTGACACGTGATGTGAGCGATGTTTCCAAGCTGGACACCGCTGCTGCTTCTGAGATTGCAGCGCAGAAAGCCTTAGGCTCTATGAATGCCAAAGCCATTGAACCTGGCAAGTATACCGTGATCCTAGAGCCCACCGCGGCTGTGGATTTGCTGGAAAACATGTTTAGAAGCATTGATGCCCGTAACGCAGAAGAAGGCCGTTCTTTTCTGAGCAAGCCGGGCGGCAAGACCAAACTGGGCGAGAAGATGTTTGACGAGCGCGTAACCATCACCTCAGACCCTACTAACCCCGAGATTCCTTCCTCCACCTGGTCCGGTGACGGCCGTCCGCACGAGAAAGTGACCTGGATTGACAAGGGAGTGGTGAAGAACATGTCGTACTCCCGTTTCTGGGCTGAGAAAAAAGGCGTAAAAGGCTTGCCTGCCCCGGGTGGTTTCATCATGGCCGGCGGAAACCAAAGCCTGGACGACCTCATCAAAGGCACTCAGAAAGGCATTCTGGTCACGCGCCTGTGGTACATCAGAGCCGTGGATCCGCAGACCCTGCTCTACACCGGCCTTACCCGTGACGGAACTTTCTACATTGAGAACGGCAAGATCAAGCACCCCGTGAAGAACTTCCGTTTCAACGAGAGCCCGGTGATCATGCTCAACAACCTGGAGGCCTTGGGTAAACCGCAGCGCATCGGTGGCAACCTGGTGCCCCCTATGAAGATCAGGGACTTCACCTTCACCAGCTTGTCTGACGCGGTGTAGTCGCGCCTGAATGTTTTTCCCGCTTTTGGCCTAATTTCAAGAATATAGGTCAAAAGCGGGATTTTACTTGTCTATCCTAAAGCATTCTGATTGCTGTGCCAACTATTTTAAGAATATTAGGATTCAGGTTCTTCTTTAGTAATGAAGGTTCTGAGCCTCCTCATATCCATGTGGAGAAAGCGGAGGCTTATGCTAAGTTCTGGCTTTCTCCTGTTGAATTGGCAAGTTCTTACCAGTTCAATGCAAAGGAACTGAATGAACTACGTAAATTGGTACAAGAACATAAGTCTCTGTTTGAGCAAAAATGGCATGAATACTTTAGTTAAGCACACTACTCCTCAAGCTCAAAAGGTTTGGTTTACCGATGCCAAGATGTATGTTCTTCTTTCGGATGGAAGAGAATTGGGAGTGCCTTTGGAGTGGTTTCCGATTTTGAGAGACAGTACAGAAGCGCAACGGATGAATTGGCGCCTGATTGGTAATGGCATTGGTATCCACTGGGAGGACTTAGACGAAGACTTATCTATTGCGGGTTTACTCTAGTTTCTAAGTTCTTCATGCCCGCTCCCTTCACCTTCGTACGCCTGCAATACCGCTCCGGCAACTGGGATACCGACCAACGGATGCCCTCCAACCTGCTGCACTCACTGGTAGAGTACACCACCGTGCCTATAGTGGAGCAGGAAAAGGTCATAAGCCTGGAAAGCACCGAATTGTTCCGTTATCCGTTCTGTTACCTGAGTGGCCACAAGTTGGTGCAGTTTAACGCGAAAGAAAGAGCCAACTTTGAGCGCTACGTGAAGAACGGTGGCTTCGTGTTCGTGGATGACTGTAACCATGACATAGACGGGTTATTCGCGCGGTCGTTTGAGGAGCAGATGCGGGTGTGTTTCGGGCCGAAGGCGCTGAAGAAAATTCCCAACAACCATCCTATTTACCGTTCCTTTTTCAAATTTGAGGAAGGTCCGCCTACCACCTCCTTTGAGCTCAACGGCTGGGGCGATGACCTGGTACACGACTACCTCAAAGCCTACGAGGTGAATGGCCGTATAGCCGTGCTCTACAGCAACAAAGACTATGGCTGCGAGTGGGACTATGACTTCCGGAACAAGCGCTGGCTCGCCGAAGACAACACTAAGTTTGGGGTGAATATTCTGATGTATGCGCTTACGAGTTAAGTTCGTTTTCGGGCTTTATTCGTAATCCGTAGCCGAAAACGCACAATAAGTGGAGATGTTCTTTCACTAGTTTTTCACAAACTCCTTTCTTGGGTCAGGCATTTTGGCGTGCAAATCTTCTAGAAATCGCTGATCTAACCCAACTTCTCCCTTTGCTTTAGATTTGTAAAGATAATCCCAGGCGCTAGAATATTCTTTCTTCATATACTGAACCAACGCGTGGGAATAGAGCACAAATGCATTATCAGGACTTTGAAGCAGTCCTTTTTGACTTGCAAACGCTGCGTTTTCCAAGTATTGTGCTTGCCCTGATTCCTCGTATTTGGAGAAATAAGTGAAAATGATGTCGCATGAAAGTTGGACATCGGAAGAATCCAAGGCATATGCCTTCTGCAAATGGACTAAAGCATCATCATAATTTTCCAACATTCCGCAGATAAGACCAAATCCCCAAAAAGATTTAGCATTGGTGGAGTCTAAAAGCCATGCTTGGTTAAATCTGAACATAGCAGTTGCAAAATCGCCTTGTTGAAAATACTGCCAGCCCCGGTCAGAGAAATACTTACTGTTTTCGGCTCTGGTTCCGCCGCCTTTATCTACCGCTGCTAGAAATTTTTTATCCAAGGCCAGCAGATTTTTTGGCTTTGATTTACCGCCGTACATGGGCAGGAGATTGATTTGCTTTTCACCTCGTTTCTGCCATTCTTCCCATGCTTTTGACTGTGCCTGAACTTGAGCCAAAGTAAATAAGAATAGCATAAAACAGAGGAAGCTTTTCATGGAGTGGTGTAGTTTATAGTTATCCTGAAGATACAGAAAATATCCTTTTATGGAATTGTATGAATGGACAGGTTAATTGTACTCCGCTGGCGCGAGACTCCGGCTCGTGTCCGCACGCATTTCAACCCATTAGTTTGTTTAGCAATGTGAAGACACGAGCCAGAGTCTCGCGCCAGCGTAGGAGTAGCCAGTCGCTTTTTACCTGATTTCCTGAAAACAAACCAAAATCGGAAAGGCAAATTCAAGAACAATCGCTTACTTACTGGTTCAAGTAGTATCGTTTAGCTTCCGCCCCACGTGACCCCACAAGACGTAACCCAACTGTTAAGCAAACTGCCGGCGCTTCGGCAGGAAATAAGTAAAATCATTGTAGGCCAGCAGGAAGTGCTGGACGAGGTGCTCATCACCCTGTTAGCTGGTGGTCACGGACTTCTGGAAGGCGTTCCTGGCTTGGCGAAAACGCTGCTGGTGCGTACGCTGGCCAGTGCCGTGGATTTGCCGTTCCGCCGCATTCAGTTCACGCCAGACCTTATGCCCACCGATATTCTGGGCACCGAAGTTCTGGAGGAAGACCATACTACCGGCAAGCGCTTTTTTCAGTTCAATGAAGGCCCCATCTTCGCCAGCATCGTACTGGCCGATGAAATCAACCGGACGCCGCCCAAAACACAGGCGGCGCTATTGGAGGCCATGCAGGAGTTTGAAGTAACCTATGCTGGAAAAACCTACCCGCTGCCCCGTCCTTTCTTCCTGCTCGCCACCCAGAACCCCATTGAACAAAGCGGCACCTACCCGCTGCCGGAGGCGCAGTTAGACCGGTTCCTGCTCTACATTAAGATCAAGTACCCCACAGAACTGGAGGAGATCTCGGTTCTGAAAAACACTACCGGCGGCAAACGGGAAACGGTACAACCTATTCTTTCCGGACCTGAGATTCTGGCTTTGCAAAGTCTCGTGCGCGAAGTGACAATTTCTGATGATTTAGTTTCCTATGTTGCGCGTGTAGTACGTGCCACCCGCCCCGCTGAAAGCCCGGTGCCGTTTGTACAGGAGTTCGTGCGTTGGGGCGCCGGTCCGCGCGCTGGGCAAGCGCTCATCCTTACTGCAAAGGCCCGAGCCCTGTTGCAAGGCCGTTTCGCAGTAACCCTGCCAGACCTGCAGACTATGGCGTATCCGGTACTGCGTCATCGGGTGCTCGTAAACTTCACCGCCGAGGCAGACAATATCACTACAGACAAAGTGGTAGAAGAACTGCTGAAAGGCGTGGAGATGCCGAGGGAGGTTTTAAGGTAAAATAATCAAGAGGTATACACCTAGCCATTCCCAACTTTGTCATCTTAGAAAGATCTTGTGAGTAAGCGGTAGTAGTGCTTATTCAAAGTCTATCTAGTTTGCCCACAAGATCTTTCTAAGATGACAGAAAGACAAAGGGCTTTTTACTTTACCATTAGACATTAACTATGCCCCATCGCCTCCTCAACCCGCAAACGTTCGCTGCTATCAAAGACCTGCGCCTCATTGCCAAGGCGGTGGTAGATGGGTTTCTGCTGGGCCATAACCAGAGCATCAGGCGGGGAGCGGGGATTGAGTTCAGTCAGTACCGTAGCTACCAGCCCGGCGATGATCTGCGGCAGTTGGATTGGAAGATGTTCGCGCGCTCAGACAGGTACTACATCCGGGAATCGGAGGTGGACAGCAGCGTGGCGGTGCGGTTTGTGGTAGATGCAAGCGGTTCTATGGCGCACCAGGATGGAACGCTCACCAAGCTGGATTATGCCCGCTATTTGGTTGCTTCGCTTGCATACCTAGCGGTGCAGCAAGGTGATGCTGTAGGCTTGTTTGTGTTACAGGAAGAGCAATTGGTGCAGCTCGCGCCGCAGCAGTCCAGCCAGCATTTGCAGCGATTTTTCCATCAGTTAGAGCAGGTGAAGCCTAATGGGGCATTCCCGGCACCAGACCGTTTAGCGCCTGTTTTTTCGAAAAAGCGGCAGAAAGAGATTACCGTGCTAGTAACGGATATGTACGAGCAGACTTCGGAAATCTCGGAAACGCTGCGCAAGATTGGAGCCCGCGAGAGAGATACGCTCTTGTTTCACCTCATGGGTAAAAACGAGTTGGAGTTTACGTATCAGGGACAGATTGCTTTCCAGGATCTGGAAACGGGGCAAACACTTCAGGTGAGCACAGAAGCCCAGCGGACCGAGTACCTAACACGTCTGCAGGAGTGGCTTGGAAAGCTAGAGGCAGACACCCGCAAAAGGCAGATCCATTACGAACGGTTTCACTTGCATGAGCCACTAGACAAGGCTCTACGGGCATTTCTGATGAGCCGGGCCAGGCAATAGCGGAGTTTCTAGTCGTGTTTTTTGAAAACGGCCTGAAAACAACCTGCATTTTCCATCACTAAAAGGCACAAAAAACCTGTCCCGTTTACCGGCTCTCTTCAGGAAAAGAGCCGGTAAACGGGACAGGTTAAAAGAGGCAAAAGAACCTATTTCAGTTTAAAGACATCGTCTTTCAGGTTCTTGTTGATCTCCACGCTGTTCACGGTAGAGGAAATCACCTGAGAGCCAATGTGCAGGTCAATCTGGTGCGGGAACTTAATGCCGTTTACCTCGCGGTAGTCTTTCAGGTCAGTGGTTTGGTTGGCGGTGCCTACCGAGGTTTGCTCTGTTACCACTTCACGTATTTTCAAACCGGTTTCCTTGTCAAAGTAGTGGTACGTCTTCTTGCCGCTAGGTAGGGTAAGCTCCAGTTTGTAGGCTTCGCGGCCTTCTACTTTCTCCACCTGGTTCAGGGCCAGTTTCACACCCAGTTGGTCATAGTTCAGGAAGCTCATCCAGATGTCTAATTTCTGGTCTTGTAACTCCACAGGGGTCATCTCTTTCACTTGGCCTTGAGTGATGATGGTGCCTTTGGAACCGTTGATGGCCACGCGGTTGATCTGGTTCTCGCCGTAATTAACCGTCAGCAAAGACTTGTCTGCGCCTTTCTGCTGGATGGTGACCGCCAGTTGGGCGCCGGGCACCTTCATGGTACGCTTAATGGTCAGGTCTTTTACTTTTTCCACGTTGGCTTTTCCGCCAATGGCGTTAATATAGGCTGCCAAAACGGTTTGCACGTTCACCCCAGCCGGAAGCGACATCAAAGGAGCATCGGTTTTCTCTCCAAAGGCATTGAAGTAAGCCACGGGCTGGTTCGCGTTGAACCGTTTCAGTTTATCGGCGATCTCCCGGGCGTTCCCAATGGCTACCAGGTGGGCTTTCTCTGGCTGCAGGTATTGCTGGGCCACCCGCTGGATATCGGCTGGAGTAACCGCGGCTACGTTCTTCAGGTAGTTGGCGTAGTAGTCTTTAGGCAGGTTATAGCGCGCCGTGTTGATGGCGAACATGGCTGCCGTCAACGGATTCTCCAAAGAACGTGCGAAGGAACCAGTGATCATGTTCTTCACCTTCTGCAACTCCTCGTTTGAAACGGGTTCTTTGCGCAGACGGTCCATCTCGTACATGATCTGGGTGAAAGCGCTGTCGGTGACGGTGTTTCTAACGCTGGCAAAGGCGCTGAAGCGACCCGAGAGGCGATCAGAAGACAGGGATGAGTTGGAGCCGTAGGTGTAGGCGTGCTTCTCGCGCAGGTTGGCATCCAGACGGGCAAAAGATCCGCCCAGAATGTTGTTCATCAAGCTAGCGGCAATGGCATCGGGGCTGCCCGGTTTCAAATCCACGGCGTACGTCACCGAGATATTAGATTGCACTGAATTAGGCCGGTCTACAATGGCTACTTGGTTTCCGGTTAAAGCAGCCGGAGCCGGGAACGTGCCTTGTTTTACATCGGCTTTCTTCCATTTGCCAAAGTATTCTTTCACCAGCTTCTTGGCGTCTTTGGGCGTGATGTCTCCTACAATAGCCAGGTACCCGATGTTAGGCCTGAAGTAAGTGTTGTAGTACTGCTGCACATCGGCCAGGGAAATGTTGCCTACGGTTTTCTCCGTGATGACCTCTCCGTATGGATGGTTCTTGCCATAGAGAAGTACCTGCTGTACGTTTGATTCAATGGTAGCCGGATCATCTTTAGACGACACCAGGTTAGAGGCCATCTGCTTCTTGAATTTGTCTAGCTCCTCCTGCGTGAATTTGGGGCGTAACACCACATCGGCGGTAAGCTCCAGCAGTTTAGGGAAATGTTTCTTCAAGCCTGAGGCCGAGAACCCAGTAGAAGTAGTGTTCAAAGAGGCTCCGATAAAGTCAATCTGCTCGTCTAGCTGGTCTTTGGAACGCGTGGTGGTACCGGTGCGCATAAGGTAGCCAGCGGCCCCGGTTAAACCGGCTTTGTCGCCTTCCAACACAGGGGCGCGGTCCAGTACCAAACTCATGGCCACTGTGGGCAGATTGTGGTTTTCCACCACATACACTTTGAGGCCATTAGAGAGCTCGAAGTATTCGTATTTGCCTAGCTCAATGGTAGGTGCCGGACCCGCGGGTGGCGGCGTTTGCTTGGTGGTTTGGGCTACCCCGCCAAAAGAGACAGCCAGCGCCAATAAGAAAATGGAAATATATTTTTTCATGGAGATTGAATGAATAAGGGAAAGAAAACCTGCTTATCTGGCCTGAGACGCTTTCGGCAAGTAATGCACCACAGCACGGTTCTCTTTAGTTAAATACTTCTTGGCTACCCGGGTGAGGTCATCTTTGGTCACCGCCAGAATCTTGTCTAGCTCGGTGTTGATGAGGTTGGTGTTGCCATAAAGGGCATGGTAAGACGCCAGCTTCTCGGTGCGGCCTTCCAGGGTGGTCAACCCGCTGATGTAATCGGTCTCCATCTTGTTGCGAAGCTTCTGGAACTCCTGATCAGAAATGGCTTCGTTTTTCACGCGCTCAATCTCGGCATCCATGGCGCGCTCCAGGTCATGCACGTCTACGCCCACGTTGGCAATACCTAAGTTGATGAACAACCCCGGATCTTCCAAGGACACCGGAATAGAAGCTACGGTTACCGCTTTCTGCTGCTTGTCAACTAACGCCTTGTTTAGGCGGGAACTTGGTCCTCCGGAAAGCAAGGTGGTAAGCATGTTGATGGCGTAAGAATCCTCAGAGCCCTGAGCCGGAATATGGTAGGCCTGCACTACCGCCGGTAGTTGGATGTTGTCAAACACCACTTTGCGGCCTTCCTCTACCTGCGCTGGTTCCACTACCGAAGGGCGTGGAATCGGAATGGTGCCTTTCGGGATTTTGGCGAAATACTGCTCCACCCAGGCTTTGGTCTGGTTGATGTCCAGGTCGCCAGCAATGGTGAGAGTGGCGTTGTTCGGCACGTAGAACGTCTTGTAGAACTGCTCAAACTCCCGGGCAGAGGCTCTGTCTATGTACTGCGCCGATCCGATGGGCACCCAACGGTACGGATGCACCGAGTAGGCCGTCGCGAAGGTGTTCTCCAGCAGAGTGCCGTACGGACGGTTGTCAATGGTTTGTTTTTTCTCTTCTTTCACCACCTGGCGCTGCGTCTCAATGCCCTGAGGGTCAATCTTAGCAGCGCGTAAACGATCGGCTTCCATCCAAAGGCCCAAAGCCAGTTGGTTAGAAGGCAAGATCTGGTAGTAGTAGGTGCGGTCAAAAGAAGTATTCGCGTTCACCGCCCCGCCTGCACTCTGGATCATATTGATGTACTTGCCGCGCTCCACGTTCTCTGAACCCTCAAACATTAAATGTTCAAAGAAATGCGCGAAACCGGTGCGGTCGGCGTTCTCGTTCTTGGAACCTACGTGGTACATCATGGTCACGGCTACCGTAGGAGTGGTTTTGTCCTGGTGCAGGATCACGTGCAGACCATTGGGCAGGTCATATTCCGTGAACTCAATTTTGTTGCTCTGTGCGGCCGCCGTTAAGCTGGCACCCAGCAACAGGGTACTCAAAATCTTACGTTTCATTCAAAAAGCGTTAAAATAGAAAGGGTCGTTTGTTTAGTATGGCACGTTTTTGGAGTGTTTTCCAGTAAACATCCTTAAAATTAAGGCAAATTTTTCATAAACGGTTCCATATGCCTGATTGCCTACCAGATAGTTCTTGTTTTTTTGGCAGGTCATTAAACCAAAGGATCGTAATGACCTCTAATCTGTAAACCCATTTAGTAACCCTATAGTATGAAAACCCTCCAAAAATTAACCAAGCTTGCTTTTCTATTTGTAGCATTGCTGGCCAGCACATCGGCGTTTGCCCAGCAGACCCAAACTTCCCAGGGCCAGGGACGTGCCCGACTTTCTTCTGAAGAACGTGCCCTGATGCAACTGGAGCGCTACCAGAAACAGCTGGACCTTACCCCAGACCAAGCTACTAAAATCAGAGCCATTGTGATAGAGTCAGCGCAGGAAATGGACAAGATGCGGGCCGCTGGCGGGCGTCCTGACCGGGCTGCCATGCAAGCCGAAGCCCAGAAACGTGCTTTAGAAATCAACGCTCTGCTAACCCCAGCCCAGCAGGAGAAGTTTGCCAAGATTGTTGCTGAGCAGCTGGAAAGAGGCCAGGGCGGCGGCCAAGGCGGTCCGCGCCGCGTTAAAAGCCCCGGCGATATTTAGTCGATTTATTGGATGAAAAGCTCAAAAGCCGGAGAAACCCTCCGGCTTTTTTGTGTCTGTTGGTGTAGTGAATGGTAGGGGAAACCTCCATGCCATCACGTATTCCTTCAATCACCCTCGCTTGCCATTCCCTGGAGAAGCTCCTATCTTACAGGAAGATTCCACCGCTGCCCGCTACTTCTATGAAATGGATGAAAGCCATTGCTGCTGTTCTCATGACTGTTCTTGTCGTCTATGCCCTCAACCGAACATTCGGTGTAGTGCCGGCCTTGGGGCCTTTTCTGAGTCCCTATGAAGGGTTCTGGCGCAGCGGGAGCGATGACGATTTCACCTCAGAGGAACTGGCGTTGGAAGGATTGCGGGCCCCGGTTCAGGTGAGGTTTGATTCTTTGCGGGTACCGCACATCTTCGCGCAGAACGACCATGACCTGTACTTTGCCCAAGGCTATCTCACGGCCAAAGACCGCTTGTGGCAGATGGAATTCATGACGCACGCCGCCGCCGGAAGATTGTCTGAAGTGGTGGGAGACCGTGCTCTGGAGATGGACCGCTTCCAGCGCCGGATGGGTATGGTGACCGCTGCCAAGAAGTCATTGGCGAAAATGGCGGCAGACCCACAGACCCGGGCCGTGATGGAGGCTTATACAGAAGGGGTGAACGCCTACATAGGCCAACTCGCCCCGCACGAATACCCTTTTGAATACAAGCTGCTGCACTACACCCCAGAGAAGTGGAGCCCGCTGAAAATTGCGTTGCTGCTCAAGATGCTGGCCTATGACATGACCGGGCACTCAGATGACTTGCGTATGACCAACAACCTGCGCAAATATGGCGCTGCAGTAGTGCAGGACCTGTTCCCTGATTACCCTTTCCGCGAAGAGCCTATTGTGCCGGTAGGAAGCAAACCAGATTTCACGCCGCTTCCGGTACCACCCACCCCGGCCGAGTTTGTGGCGGGCATGGCCTTTCATACGCTGGAACGTCAGCGGCCCGAGAACCTGGGCAGTAACAACTGGGCCATCACGGGTAATCGTACCGCTAATGGGTATCCTTTATTAGCCTCAGACCCGCACCTGAACTTAAGTTTACCCTCTATCTGGCACGTGGTACAGCTGCATGCGCCGGGCATCAACACCTACGGCGTCACTATTCCGGGGGCACCGGGCGTGGGCATCGGGTTTAACGAACACATTTCCTGGGGTATGACCAACGTGGGCGCCGATGTCCTGGATTGGTACGAAATCAGATTCAAAGACCAAAGCCGGCAGCAATACTGGCACAACAACCAGTGGAAACCCGTGCGCCGCGTGGTGGAGAAAATCACCGTAAAAGGCGGTCAGGACATTTTGGATACGGTGCTGTACACGCACCACGGCCCGGTGGCCTACTTACCTGATGAAACGCCTTTCCGGAGTGGCAGCACGCCCATTGGCCACGCCTTACGCTGGATTGCCCATGACCCGCAAAACGAGCTGAAAACCCTGGTTCAGATTAACCGAGCCAAAAACTACCCCGAGTTCCGGCAAGCCTTAGCCACCTGGGCTGCTCCGGCCTTTAACTTCGTGTACGCCGATGCACAGAACATTGCCATTGTCTCCAACGGGCAGTTTCCGCTGAAATGGCAGGGGCAAGGCAAGTTTTTGCTGGATGGCTCCAACCCCGCGCATGACTGGCAAGGCTGGATACCCATGAATCAGGTGCCGCAGGTGCTCAATCCCCAGCGTGGTTTCGTGAGTTCTGCGAACCAGACGCCGGTGAGCCCGAAGGATTATCCCTATTACCTCGGCTCCAGCTTTGCCGGTTATGAACGCAGCGCCCGCATCAACCAGCGCCTCTCCACCATGACCCAGGCCACCCCAGACTCTTTCCAGCTCATGCAAATGGACAACTACAGCTTTGTGCCCAAGAATGTGCTGCCCACCATGCTGAAGTTAGTAGACAAGACGGCCCTTTCCGTAACCCAGAAAAAGCATTTTCAGGTTTTAGCTACCTGGGACTATCGCTATGACACAGATAAGATAGCTCCCTCGTTGTTTGAGGAATGGTGGCAAGCGCTGGCCCGCGCCATTTGGGTTGATGACTTTCCGCAAGAGAAATTCAAAGCCCCTGCCCGCGACCGTCTGGTGCAGATGCTTCTAGCTGAGCCAAATGCCCGCTGGTATGATGACGTGACCACTCCACAAACAGAAACGCTGGCTGGCTTGGTAAACACCACCTTTAAAGAAGTAACCGATAGTCTGGGTGAAGGAGGCAAGAAATGGCTCTGGGGCAATGCCCGGGATTCGCACATCCGGCACATGGCGCAGCTTCCCGGCTTCGGACAGCAACTGTATGCCGGCGGAAGTGCCAACTCCATCAATGCCCTTTACAACAGCCACGGTCCGTCGTGGCGCATGGTGGTGCAGATGGGGCCGCAGGTGCAGGCCTGGGGCGTGTACCCCGGCGGGCAGAGCGGAAACCCCGGCAGCCGCTTCTTTGACAATATGCTCAATGACTGGCAAACTGGTAAACTGCATCCCTTGTTGTTTCTGCGCTCGGCTCATGACAGACCTGCTGCGACATCCGTCACCTGGACTCTAACCAAAAACTAACCATGCTCTTCGTCCTTATTCTTCTCGTTAGCCTCTTGGCCCAGTTCTTTCTGCCGTGGTGGAACATTGCCGTGGTTTGTTTCGGGTTAGCCTTCTGGAAAGCGCGCTATGGTGGGCATGCATTTCTATCCGGGTTCTTAGCCATAGGCGTTACGTGGCTCAGCGCAGCCCTGTTCTGGCACCTGGTCACTGGCGGTATTCTAAGCAACCGCGTAGCCGCTATGCTCACCGTGAACTCTCCCTGGATTTTGATGTCGGTTACCGTGGTCATCGGCGGAATTGTAGGTGGTGTGAGCGCCCTGTCGGGCTACTTGGTGCGGCGGTTGTGGGTGTAAGCTTGTTTAAGGCTTGTTTTGAGGAAAACAGGCAAAACCCCAGAAGATTCTTATTATAGAGCATGGAAATTAAGCTGCATGCTTTTACTCCGCAGCACCCACTTCTTCAAAAGCATGTCGCGTATTACTGTTTTTTGAAGATTCATTCCTCAGGCTATCAAACCAAGTAGTATGCCTTCACTTGCAGGTCTTGTATGAAACAGATTGGAATAACCCTTCTACTCCTCTTGTTGCCGGTGTTCTCCTGGGCCCAAGCACAACTGCAACCGTACCGCCTTTCTGCTCAGCTTCAGACGCAGGTGGCCACGGACACCGTACCTTGGAAACACCAGAAAGCAGCATGGGACTACACCTACATGGGCGACTATTTCAAAGCATTACAAACCTGGGATGCGCAGTACCCCACCATGAACCACAAGGTCACCGCTCAGGACAGTGCCATCTTTGCCGCCTATACTGCTAGAAACGCGAAAGAATACTTACTCACCCGAGCTGCCAAAGAGCAGCTGTTCATCATCAATGAGGCGCACCATAACCCTCGGCACCGGGTCTTCACCCAATCGCTCCTGGCGGACTTGTACAAGCAAGGCTACCGATACCTGGGCTTAGAGGCCTTAGGCCAGCATGACAGTCTCATCACCCAGCGCGGCTACCCTACCCTTGAAAGCGGCTATTACACCAAAGAACCGCAGTTTGGGAATCTGATTAGGGAGGCCATTCGGTTGGGCTACACCGTCTTTGGGTATGATGCCGAGGGGAATGGCAAGGAGCGCGAGATTGGCCAGGCCCGCAATATCCAACAAGTGCTTCAAAAAGACCCAAAAGCCAAAATGATCATCCACTGCGGCTTTGACCATATAAACGAAGGTTCATCTCAAGCGTGGGAGAAGGCTATGGCAGGTAGGCTGAAAGAGTTTACCGGCATAGATCCGTTCACGGTAGACCAGGAGGACTACACAGAGACAAGTGCCGCCCGCTATGATTCACCTTTCTTCCAACTATCTCAGCTATCCTACCCGGCTGTATATGTCCGCAAAGACAATGGACAGCTTTTTACCGGCACCAATAATAACCGGCAGGTAGACGTAGCGATGGTACACCCCAAAACCAAATTAGTAAACGGCCGACCAGACTGGATTTGGATGGATGGAAAGCGGAAGCCCTACAAAGTGTCGGCAGATAAAATAACAGTGGATTTCCCATGCCTCGCCTTAGCCTACAAAGTTGGAGAAAGTGAGCAAGCGGTACCAATAGACGTGGTGGAGTTCAGTAACCGTACTTCGGTTTTACCTTTGGCTTTGCCTAGAGGCGAGTACCGGCTGGTGCTCCGTGACGGAACAGACAAAGCCCAGGAGTTTCGGGTGAAAATCAAGTAGTAGCAGTACAACCCAAATTGCCGTTTTGGGCATGTTTCCTGTATGACAGGCCAAAAATGGTAATTATCTATTTTTATACGGAAGGAATACTTGAATATCAGCTTTCTGATAACTCACGAATTCCTAATTTGCTGAGGTATCAACAGACCTTGCTTCGTCTACCTCGTCATTTTGATCTTTCTAGCCGTTCTCCTCAGAATTCTCTCTAACCCATTTGCAAATGTTTTCCAGAAGCAACTTACTGCATCGGGTAGCTTGCCTTTACTGGTCAATTTCAATACTTATTTCCTGCTGAGTATTCTTTGCCTCGTTCCTGCAGTGGGCATCAATTGGCTCGCTTTACCTCTGGGCTTTTGGGGTTATTCGCTTCTGGTGGGTTTGTTTGGGGCCTTGGGGAATGGTTTTTTGGTAAGGGCACTGCAAACCGGAGACCTATCGGTGCTGGGGCCGGTGAACGCGTACAAATCAGTAGTGGGGTTGCTGGCAGGCATGGTACTGCTGGGCGAGTTCCCCAATATTTGGGGCGTGGCCGGGATCGTGCTCATCATTGGCGGAAGCTACTTTGTGCTGGACACCACAGAAGAGAAGTTTTCCTGGAAGCTTTTAAAGCAGCCTAGCATTCAGTTTCGGTTGTGGGCCATGGTCTTTGCGGCCATAGAGGCGGTGTTCATCAAGAAAACCATTCTATACTCTTCTCCCACCGTTTCTTTTATCAGTTGGTGCTGGTTTGGGGCCTTGTTCTCGGCGGTGGTGACGTTTTCAGGGAAAACCCATCGGGAGCAGTTTGCCCATGAATTTACCGCGGATAAAATGAAGCGGTACGCACTGCTGGTCTTCTGCATTGGGCTGATGCAGTTCACCACCAACTACACCTTTGAGCAGATGCCAGTAGGGTATGCGCTCTCCTTGTTTCAACTCTCCACCTTGGTAAGCATCGGGCTGGGCTACCGGTTTTTTCAAGAATCCAACATCCTCAAGAAAACCTTCGGGGCTATCATTATGGTAGCGGGCTCGGTCATGATTATCCTGCTCAAGTAGTCCTGAGTTCTGAGTCTAGAGTTCTGAGGCATTTTAACTAAATTGAAGGGCTCTCGGCCGTCTTGATGTTTTCGCCCTGTTTTCTTAAAAATCGCCTAAAACAGCTACTTCACCTCAACTCAGAAATCAAGACTCAGAACTATTTCAGATTTTTTTGAAAAAAAACTGAAATCCGCTGTAATGACTTCCGCACTCAGTCGTCTCTGTTATTGAATGGACTTACAAGAGTTTAAAACCAAGGTACTCCCGGCTAAGCAGAAGCTGTACAGAATGGCGCTCTTCCTGTTGCAGAACAAGGAGGAGGCCGAGGATATCTTGCAGGATGTTTTCCTGAAACTCTGGTCAAACAAACACAAGCTCCACGCCTACGCCAGCATAGAGGCGTTTGCCATGAGCATCACCAAGAACCTGTGCCTGGACAAAATCAAAAGCCGCAAGAACAAGCACATGGTAGATGTGGTAGGCATGGAGCTGGACTCAGCGGAGGCGAACCCGTACCAGCGCTACGAACTCACCGACCAGGTGAACAAGGTGCAGGAGCTGCTGCAACTCTTACCTGAGCAGCAGCGCCTGATTCTGCACCTGCGCGATGTGGAAGGCTACGGGTACGAGGAGATAGAGCAGGTGACGGGAATCAATGTCAATGCCATTAGAGTGGCGTTGAGCAGAGCCCGGAAAAGTGTGCGAGACGGACTTCTAAAGATGGAAAATTATGCAGTTTGAGCAAGTAGAAACCTTACTGGAGAAATACTACAACGGCGACACGTCTTTAGAAGAAGAAGACAGACTGAAGGAGTTCTTCCGGCAGACCAAATTGCTGCCAGACACCCTGAAGCCCCACGCCGTGCAGTTTCAATTTTATGCCCAGGAGCAGGACGTGCAAATAGATAAGTTTTTGGCAGATGACTGGCTGTTTGAGAAGATAGAAAACCCTGCGCTGTCGGCCGATGGTGGTATGCGGGAGGCAAAAGAAACGAATTTTTTCAAGATGTACTCCTGGCAGATAGCCGCCAGCATTAGTCTGCTCCTTGTGGCGTTCTGGGCCGGGAATTACTTTAAGCAGACCACTGCTGTGCCCGCCAACAATGCGCCGGTAGTAGCCCTGCAGCAGCAAACACCAGAAGTGAAACAAGAGGCGGAAACGCTTGCGCCCGTAGAAAATCCGGTGGCCACGCCTGCTGCCCTAAGCGAGGAGCCTAGAGTTGAAGCCTTTCCTTCTGCCAGAAGACAATCGGTAAAACCCGTGCTGGTGGCTACTTCCACCGTCAGAAGTGCCTCGGCGAGTGACCGGCTACAGTTGGTGACCCAAGGCCTGAAAACCGAAGGGCTCACGCCGCAGGAAAACAAGAAGATCATCAAGCTACTGGTGAAAACCATGAACCAGGACGGCAACCTGAATGTGCGTCTGGCCGCTTGTGAGGCACTCTATCAGTTCAAAGATCACAAGGAAGTGCGCAAGGCGTTCATTCATGCACTGGGCACCCAAACCGAGCCGCTCATGCAACTCACCCTCATTGAGATGGTGGTCAAGATGAAAGAGGCAAGCGCGGTGTCACAGCTGGAGATGCTGATGCACAAAGAAGACCTGTTACCCATTGTAAAATACAAAGCACAAGAGGGCCTTGGAACCCTTATCTAACCACGCATATACGTCTACTTTTATGAAAAAACCAATTGTACTGGCATGGGCGCTGCTCATGCTTACCGGGAACTGCCTTGTCTCTGAAAAAGCAAACGCCGCCACTAGTTCATCAAATATAATCGGAGCACAAGACGGCCCTGGTAAAGCCGAACTGCGCACCTACAAGGTGAAACTGGGCAACAGCAAAGACGCCCGCGTGCAGTTTTCCATGTTCAACAGCAACGTGAAAATTGTAGGTCACTCCGGCGACGAGGTCATCATTGAAACCAAGGATTACAGCGCCCCGCCCAAGCGCGCCGAAGGCCTGAAGGCCCTCTACAACCAAGTGGAGGATAATACCAATCTGGGTTTATCGGTTACCAAAAACAGCAATATCCTCTCCATCACCAAAGCTTCGAGGGTAGACGCAGATTATGTCATCAGAATTCCTAAAAACGCTGCCGTAGTGTACAAAGAAATTAACTGGCAAGGAAGCGAGATCTCTATTTCAGATGTAGACGGAGAAATTGAACTGAAACTCAATAACTCAGAAGCAACCTTGACCAATGTCTCAGGACCAGTAATCGCCAACAACACTAGCGGTGCCATTAAGGTGGTTTTTTCTTCTTTGAACCAGAGCAAGCCCAGCGCTATCTCTACCGTGAGCGGTGACATAGACATAACCTTGCCGGCCAAGGATAAAGCCAACTTCAAACTGAACTCCATGCAAGGCGAAATCTACACCGATTTTGACATGGAGTTACAGCGCGAAAAGGGCGATGAAGATGAAAAAGAACTAGCCTTGATTGGCGGCGGCGGGAACATTGCCGGCAAAGTGAACGGCGGAGGAGTGCAAATGAGCATCCAGACCATCTCCAGCGACATCTTCATCCGGAAAAGAAAATAATCTTATAGGTATCTAACCAACTCCTTATGAAAAAAGTATTGTTGATGGCCCTGCTGCTGTGGGGCGCAGGGGACCTCTATGCCCAGAAGAAAACAGTGGAGAAAACGCTGGACATGCCGGCCTCCAAGAAAGTGCACCTGAACCTGAAGTTCGGGAACGATGTAAAGGTGACCGCCTGGGATAAAAAAGACGCGTTCGTGAAGGTGACCTATGAGATAAACGGCGGCAAATTAAACCAGGCCCTGCTGCTCACCTTCACTCCCGGCAAAGACCAACTCAACGTCATCGCTGATCTGGACGAAAAACTCCTGAAGAACAGCACCTATGAAGGCGATTGCGCAGATGGTGCCACTACCAGCTTCGGGAATTACGAGAACGGGAAAATGAAAAACGGCGTTTGCACCCGCATTGACTATGAAATCTTCCTGCCCCGTGACGCCAATCTCTCTCTGGAAACTATCAACGGCGACATTGAGCTGCGCGGCTTCAGCGGCAAGGTCAATGCCAAATCCATCAGCGGTTTTGTAGACATGGATTGGTCTAACCAGAATGGCGCCACGGTGGCCTTGAAAACCATCACTGGTGAAGTTTACTCAGACCTGGCCATCAATCTCACCGAGAAGCAGAAAGAGACGCCCATGGTAGGCTACCAGCTTAAAGGCAACGTGAACAACGGCGGCCCCACCATTCAACTGGAGACCATCAGCAACAACATCTACTTCCGGAAAAAGAAATAAAGGTTTTAGGGCTACTTTCAAAGAGGTAGCCCTAAAACTAGATCACCTGGGAAAAGGCGTAGGGATAATTCTTGTGGTTGTCCTGACCTCTCCAGCCTGTCCATCTCCCTCTTTAAAAAACATTCACATGTTAAGGGTAGCCTTAAGGGTTGTCCTGACCAGGAAGAACTGCCTCCGGAAAGCAATTCTTCCTTCGGAAACCTCTCCTCTCGTTTTAAGCCGATATCCTGAAAACAGGCTTTAAACGGGCTTCCAATCCTCCGGCGCGTTACGCCTTCTTCTTTCTATCCTCCAATCATATTTAATATTCTATGAAAAAAAGAGCCCTCTTTTTGCTGGGACTGCTATGCCTTTGCCTTTCTGGGTGGGCCCAGGTCACGTCACAAACCCAACCCGAAATTACTGGTAAGCTATCTGGAACGCTGGTGGACTCGCTTACGGGCAAACCCCTTGAACATGCCACAGTGGCGCTTTTCAGGAAAGGAACTGCTCAGCCGGTAGACGGTACCTTAACCGATCACCTGGGTGGGTTCACCTTTGCCAAAGTTCTTCCCGGCGAGTACGAGCTTCAAGCCAGTTCTCTGGGATATAGGACCAAAACGATAAAGGGTCTTTCGGTCTCTCCTCAGGAACCAGACGTGAACGTGGGCCAGGTGCTATTAAGCCCGGCGGTAAACAAGCTGCAGGAAGTGACGGTGGTGGGGCAGAAACCTTTGCTGGAAGACAAGATAGACCGCCTGGTGTACAACGCCGATCAGGACATCACCAACGTGGGCGGCAACGCCACCGATGTGCTCCGGAAAGTACCGTCGCTCTCCGTGGATGCGGATGGCAATGTGCAGATGCGGGGCTCCTCTAATGTGCGGGTGCTCATCAACAACAAGGCCTCCACCATCATGGCCACCAACCTAGCCGATGCCCTGAAGCAGATTCCCTCAGACATGATCAAGAGCGTGGAAGTGATTACCAGCCCCTCGGCCAAATACGATGCCGAGGGTACCGCCGGTATCATCAACATCATTACCAAAAAGAACAAGCTGCAGGGCATGAACGGCAGTGCCGGCCTTACGGTAGGTACCCACAACAACAGCGTGTTCAGCAACCTGGGAATGCGTTCTGGCAAAAGAGGCGTGAACCTAAATCTGAGCAGCTTTCGGTATGCTATTCCCAAAGGGTACGGCATGTACCGCAGTGAGAAAGCGGAAGGAGAAGACATCATTACCCGGCAGACCGGCGATGGGCGGGTGCACGGCGGTGGCGCCTCGGCCCAGCTGGGGTTTGAGTATGACCTGGATTCCCTAAACCTGTTCTCAGCCGGTATCAAACTAAACACGGGCCGTTACCGCGGGAACAGCGCCCAACTCACCACCACTAGCGCCCCGGGGCCTTTGCAACTGATCCGCAACAAGAGTAACTTCAAGAATGCGCCTTTGGGAACAGATCTGAACCTGGACTACACGCGCATCTTCGGGCCACAGCAGGAACTGGCGTTATTGGCCCAGTTTAGCCAATCTGACCTAGAAAACTTCATAGACCAGGACCTGTTCAACGAGGTAGACCAGCAGTACTACCTGCAACGCAATACAAACCAGAACATGAACCGGGAGATCACCCTGCAGGCAGATTACGGGCAGCCCTTCGGAAAGAAAGCTCTGCTGGAGGTGGGCGCCAAGGCTATCCTCCGCAACGCCGAAAGTGACGCGCAGTATGACATCAGGTACCCGCTGGAGAACCGCGAGGTGCCCGGAGAAGACGTCTTCCGCTACCAGCAGCACGTGATGGCCGGGTACCTCTCGTATAATCTCACTTTGGGTAAGAAATATAGCTTTAAATCAGGCATTCGGTATGAGCAGACTCGCCTCCAGGGCGATTTCACCAGCACCAATACCTTCCTGAACGAGACGTACCATAACGTCATTCCTTCCTTCACCTTTTCCCGTACTCTCAAAGAAAATCACACGGTTAAATTCAGCTATACCCAGCGCCTTCAGCGGCCGCATATCTTCCTGTTGAACCCATACCGTGACACCCGTGACCCTAAAAGTGTTTTCTTCGGGAACCCCAAGCTGGATCCTGAACTCACCCATCTGTATGAGGTAGGCTACAGTACTTTCTTCAAGACCAGTTCTGTGACCACCGCTGTCTACCTGCGGCAGATAGACAATGCCATTCAGCAGGTGACCTTAGGCATAAACGAGGGAGTGGCGCAGAACACGTTTGAGAACGCGGGCAAGCTCCTGAGCTATGGCCTCAACGTGTCTGGCTCTACTAAACCCGTGCCTGCGGTAAGCCTTAACGGAAACCTGAACGTGTACTATAACCGCCTGCAAGGCCTGGGCACTCAGAACACCGGGTGGCAGTATAACCTGGATGTAACCTCTGGCTATGAAGTAAGGAAAGGCCTTACCGTTCAATTTTCCGGTGGCTTCAACTCGCCCCGGGTTACCTTGCAGGGAAAAGCATACTCATGGCAATCTTACAGTCTGGCAGTGAAGAAAGACCTGTTTGAGAAGAAAGGCAGTCTCACCCTGGGCGTGAACAATCCGTTTACCCGGTCCATCAACTACGGCGCCGAGACCAGGACGGAGACCTTCACCCAGATAAACGAAAACCGAAACTTCAACCGGGCACTGCGGCTCAGCTTTGAGTACAAATTTGGCCAGCAGCCAGCCGGCAAGGCTCCGCGCAAGAAGAAAAGCATCCGCAATGATGACCTGAACCAGGGGGGATAGGTTTGTTTGATGCCACTTTTACAGAAAACTGCCTTAAAACCGAAGCGCATGCCGGGTTTTAGGGCAGTTTTTCTCAAATTGGCTTCCAAACAAATTAAGGCTTTCTGCTCATGTCCTTTGCCCTCACCAACGGTACCATTTATACCGGCCATACCATTGCCCACCAACACGCCCTTTTGTTTGAAAAAAGCCAGATTACTAGGGTAGTGCCCGAGGACCAGATCCCTGCCGATGCCCAGGTGTTGGATGCCAACGGTGGGATCATCTGCCCGGGCTTTGTGGATCTGCAGGTGAACGGCGGTGGCGGGGTGTATTTCACCCAATACCCCACGGTAGAGAGTTTGCACACCATCCGGGATGCGCACCTGCAGTTTGGCACCACCAGCTTCCTGCCCACGGTTATCTCCGCGTTTCAGGACACTATTCTGGAAACGATCTCCGCGGTGCGCCGCGCCATGCAACAGCAGCCCAGCATTTTTCTGGGCATGCACCTGGAAGGACCGTATTTCAATCCGTGCAAAGCCGGTGCCCACGACCCCTCCTGCATCAGGGCGGCGACGCACGAAGAACTGGATGTACTGCTGGCCGCCGGGAAAGAGGTGATCACTTACTTGACGCTGGCACCCGAATGCGTGGAGGAAAGCGTACTGCAACGATTGGTGGAAAGCGGCATCATTCTTTCGGCGGGGCACAGCTTGGCCACCTATGACCAGGCCATGCACTTCTTCCGGAATGGGGTAACTGCCGTAACGCACCTGTATAATGCCATGAGCGGGATAGACACCAAGCAACCCGGTCTGGCCGCTGCTGCCTTGGATTACGGCCAAGCCTGGACCGGTATTATCGTGGACGGCGAGCATTGTCATCCAACGGCGGTACGCTTGGCGAAGAAGATGCTGGGCGAGAAACTCCTGCTCATCTCAGACTGCGCCGCGTGCGTAGGCTCTGACATTCCGTTCACTGATTTCGGGAATTTCAGGGCCTATTACCGCAACGGCCGCTGCGAAACCGAAGACGGGCGATTAGCAGGTTCGGCTTTGACCATGCTGCAGGCCGTGCAGAATACGGTGAACATGGTAGGTTTGGAGATAGACGAGGCTATCCGGATGGCGACGCTGTATCCGGCACAGGTTCTGGGATTGGAGCACAAAGTAGGGCAATTAGTACCCGGAGCCGCCGCCAACGTGTTAGTGCTGGACCAGGAACTTGCTTTGCAGCAGGTGTGGGTAAATGGAGAAAAAGTATCCTTACACCAGAAATAAATTAGAAGCATTTAAGAATGACTTTCTCCAAAACTGATTCAAGTACTTCCCTAATCCCTTTTCATAAAAGAAAACGAGTGGCAAATAAGACTGTTTACTACTTGATGAGGTAGGATTCTAGCCTTCAGTAAAGGGCTCTAAATCAAGGCTAACAAATCTCAAGCTTGTATATTACTTTTTTACTAATAAATTGAGCTGATCTTCTGGTTGAACAAAGAACCGTTCACCTTGATATTCAGCTATTGCAGTCGCTTCATTGGGTCCTTTCTTTTCCTATGATGAATGATGGCTCATCTTCTTAAGCTTTCCTAATCTGTTATGATGTTAAAAAACACCCTTAAACCTTCAGGAATTACCTTTCTTGTACTTGCTGGCGTTCTGGCAGTAAGTTGCAACAAGGCCATTACCACTACGGACCAACAAGCCGTTGCCACAACCCAAGAAGCCACTCCAGTTCCAGCAGAAAGTAAACTGCAGTCAGGCATCCTGGTTGCCAACATGGACACTACGGTGGCGCCCGGCGATGACTTTGCAGCGTTTGTCAATGGGCAATGGATTAAGAAAACCGAGATTCCAGCAGATAAAGCTGCTTTTGGAAGTTGGTCCCTTATCGTAGACAAAGCGCAGGAAGACATAAAGGCCATTATAGAAGCAGCTGCCGCTGGTACTTCCGCTGCAGGGTCAGAAGAACAGAAGATCGGGGATCTGTATGCGTCTTATATGAATGTGCAAGCCCGTGATTCTATCGGCATAAAACCGCTTACGGCTGAGTTTCAGAAAATAGACGCTATTCGTACGCAGAAAGACTTGGTTCGGTATTTCGCCTATATGAACAAGTATGGTGGTAGAGTTCCGTTCAATGTGGGGGTTGAAACAGATCTTAAGAATCCCAAACAATACATGCTGATGACTTGGCAGGGTGGCTTGGGTTTGCCAGAGCGCGAATACTATTTCCTCAATGATGCCAAGTCAAAGGATATCCGAAACAAATATGTAGCACACATTGAGAAGATGTTCACGTTGGCGGGTGTTGCCAAAGGCAAGGAGAAAGCTTCTCAAATTATGGCTTTGGAGACGCGTATGGCCTCCAAACACATGAAAAAAGAAGACACCCGCAACATAGTGGCACTTTACAACAAATACGCTGTCAAAGATGCGGCAGCCCTCATGCCTGCTGTTGACCTGATCGGTTTTCTGCAGGAAGCCGGCATAAAGCAAGACAGCATTGTGGTAACGCAGGTGGCCTACATGAAAGCCGTCAATGACATTGTAAAAACCACTCCGCTCTCTACCTGGAAAACCTACCTGCAATGGAGCGCTCTTAATTCAGCTGCTGCTTATTTGACGTCTGCCCTGGACAAGCAAAACTTTGAATTCTATGGGAAGACCCTCTACGGTATACAGCAGCAAAGACCACAATGGCGCAGGGCTGTGGATGTGGTAAATGGAAGTCTGGGCGAAATGGTTGGGAAAGTGTATGTCCAAAAGCATTTTCCACCTCAGGCCAAAGAACGGATGCAGGTGCTAGTGGGTAACCTGATCAAGGCATATGAAAGCAGCATCAAAGAGTTAGATTGGATGAGCGAGGCCACCAAACAACAGGCCTTGGATAAGCTAAGCAAATTCACTCCTAAGATTGGCTACCCTGACCAATGGCGCGACTATTCCGCCTTGCAAGTAGCAAAACATGATTTGTACGGGAACATGCAGCGGGCCACTGCTTTTGAATACCAGCGCAACGTCAATAAACTAGGCAAACCCGTTGACCGCAGTGAATGGGGCATGACTCCTCAAACCGTGAATGCGTATTACAACCCGCCGTTGAATGAGATTGTTTTTCCGGCCGCCATTCTACAGCCTCCCTTCTTTGATATGAACGCTGAAGATGCGGTGAATTATGGTGGTATTGGAGCTGTAATAGGGCACGAGATCGGGCATGGATTTGATGACCAAGGCAGCACCTTTGACGGAAATGGCGTCATGCGCAACTGGTGGACCGACCAAGACCAACAGGAATTCAAAAAACGCACTAGTGCGTTGGTAGCTCAATACAATGAGTTCAAAGTATTCCCTGATCTGAACGTAAATGGCGCCTTTACCTTAGGCGAAAACATTGGCGACTTGGGTGGCTTAAGCATTGCGTTGAAAGCCTATAAAAACAGCTTGAACGGAAAGCCTGCGCCTGTCTTAGATGGGTATACCGGAGAGCAACGGGTATTTATTAGCTGGGCGCAAGTCTGGTTGAATAAAGCCCGAGAAGAAGCACTGCGCAACCAGGTTTCCACAGACCCGCACTCTCCCGCCAAGTTCCGGGTGAACGGGGTGGTACGGAACATTCCTGAGTTCTACACCGCTTTCAATGTAAAACCAACTGACTCGTTATATCTGGCTCCTGAAAAAAGAGTGAAAATCTGGTAACGAAGTAGCTCTAAGATGTTAAAGTAAGCAGAAAGGCCCGTCTAATTTCATTTAGTCGGGCCTTTCTGCTTACCGTACTCTCTGAAATAGAGATAAGCGACTGCAGCAAATACAAATTTTACCTTTTCTTTGAAGGTAACCAGCGTATTCCCGTAAAAGACGTTTTAAGTCCCTTTTGAATAAAAAGCCCTGAAAACCTGATTTTTACTTTCTGGTTATTTTTTAGAAAACAGGTGCTGCCAGTACAACACCTGACCAAACCTGAACCAACACCTACGCTATGAAAATCATCACCATCACCATCAATCCAGCTTTAGATAAAAGTACCCGGGTGCAACGGTTGGCCCCGGAGAAGAAGCTGCGCTGCGAAGAACCTACGTATGAGCCGGGCGGCGGCGGGATCAACGTTTCACGGGCTATTAAGAAATTGGGTGGTGAGTCCTGTGCCTGGTATTTGTCTGGCGGAGCGGCCGGTGAGCGTATTGGGCAGCTTTTGCAGGAGGAAGGGGTAGACTTTAAGGAATTCAAGTGCGAGAACTGGACCCGTGAGAACCTGATGGTGTTTGAGACCGGCACCGGGGAACAATACCGTTTCGGGATGCCCGGCCCGCAGATCTCAGAGCCTGAGTGGCGGCAGATTTTGCAGGCGCTGGAAGAGATTAAGGAAGTGCCCGAATACGTGGTGGCCAGCGGCAGCGTCTCCCCCGGCATTCCAGATGATTTCTACGCACAGGTGGCAGAGATTGCGGTACGCAAAGGATTTAAGCTGGTGGTAGATACCTCGGGCGAAGCCTTGATGAAAGCGGCCGGGGAAGGCATTTACCTCTTAAAACCTAACCTGAACGAACTGGCCGCGCTGGCTGGCAAGGAAAAGATCACCGCCAGAGAGCAGGAAGCGCTGGCGAAGCAGGTGATACAAGAAGGGAAAAGCCAGGTGCTGGTGGTCTCTTTAGGGCCAAGGGGCGCCATGCTCGCCACCAAAGACGGCTTTGACTATATAACTCCGCCCACCGTGAAACAAGACAGTGCCGTTGGCGCCGGCGACAGCATGGTAGGCGGCATGGTCTTGAAATTAACCGAGGGCTGGGCCTGGCCAGATGTGGTTCGGTACGGCGTAGCCACCGGCACGGCCACTACCATGACACCCGGTTCAGAGCTTTGCCGCCGGGCAGACGTGGAAGAAATCTACGAGTGGATCCAGAAGCATAGCGCGGCCGGAGTAGACCTGAACAGAGCGTAAATCCTTCCCGCTTTGCTTTACTTCGCAGTCTTAATCACCTTCATCTGCACCGGCACAATGCCGCTCTTTTCCATGTCCAGTTTACGGGCAGCAGACTTGGAGAGGTCAATGATGCGGCCGGGGGCAAACGGTCCCCGGTCGGTAATCATGACTTTGACCGATCTGCCGTTTCTGGGGTTGATGACTTTGACTTTGGTGCCGAAGGGAAGTTTCTTATGGGCAGCGGTGCGTTTGCCAGGCTTATACCGTTTACCGTTAGCCATTTTGTTTCCCTTCAGTTTGTCTGAGTAATAAGAGGCCTTGCCGGTTTCCACATACCCGCGTTCCCCAAAAGCGGGCGCACTGGAGGTGCAGTTGGTGGTCAGGAAAGAAAGGGCAAGCAAGCAAAGCAGGTTCCAGCGGAACAAGGGGTGAAGACTACGCATAAGCAAAAAAGTGCCGCAGGGCAGAAGCTAGCAAAGGCCAATCTAGCTGCTCCAGCGGATGTTTGGTATTAGGTAAAACGTGCAACTGGCCCTTCGGCAACTTCCTATACGCCGCCAATGACTCCTCTACGGAAACCATCTGGTCTTTGTCGCCTACTGCCACGCACACCGGAACCGTAATCTGGCTTAACTCAGCGGGAGAAAGTGTAGGGCTTTGGCCCAGATGCAACATCATCTCAGCGGTGCGGTGCAGTACCTCTGCCCAGTCTTGTGGGGCATGGCGCTGTTGCAGTACTTGGGCAAACGCAGGCACCTTGGCTTCTAGTATTTCGGGGTTAAGTTTGGACGTCTCCTGCTGAGCGGTTTCCGGGGTCCAGTTGAATTTGGTGGCCAGCGTAAAGATTCTGGAGAAACGGGCGGGCTGCAGGCGGGCAGCCTCTAGGGCAATGTAGCCTCCCATGCTGTAGCCAAATACCTGAACGGTGGGCAACTGGTGCTCCTCCAGCCAAACCAGAAGTTGTTGGGCGAAGTCCTCAATCCGGAAGGGCCCTGCCGGGAAAGGCTCCCCACCGTGGCCCGCCAGGTTGAAGGAGTACACGGGCACGGTAGTCGGAAGCAAGGGCAACAGCGGATTGAATTGGTCTTTCGCACCCAGTGCGCCGTGCAGCAAAAGCAATGGTTCCATGTGGTAAGATAAGGATTCTTGCAGGTACAGACCAAAAATTCCGTTTTGTCCTTGATTCAAAGAAAACACCTCCTAAACAGCACGTGGCATTTTCTTCTCTAAAAGCCTAGGTTTCCTTTAAAAGCGCCTAGGAGAGTTTTTTCAGGAAATGGAAGCCTTTGATTACAAAGCCCTCGCGCAGGTAGAATTTATGGGCGGCATTGTTCGCTACGTACGCATCCAGCATCATGGTCTCACATTGGTGCTTGCTTGCCTCTGCCGTGAGCCAGTCAAGCAGCAGTTTTCCTATCCCTTTAGAACGGTATTGCTCGTCTACCACAAAGTTGTCTACCTCCAGGTACTTGCCGCTGTAAAGTTTGGTGCCTATCCAATAGCCCGAAAGCCCCAGGCAGGTGGCGCCGTCAAAAACACCCACCATGCGGTAGTGCAGCGGAAGCATGAGACGTAGCAATTGCTCGTATCGGTCCGGTTCCATGTTGGGGTTCAGGTACTGAATCAGGGGAAACTGCTGCAGCATCTCAGGCAACTCCGTTATTTCCCTTACTTGAAAAGATGTAGCCATGTCGTTCATTCGTCAGCCACAAAAGTAAGGAGTGGATGATGGGAGTGAAACAAATGCTAACAAAATGTTAAATAAAGCTAGGTAAATACTCATAACGTTAAATATCTGTTAATTAAGAGTAAGTGCTTGTTTTTGGTAGAATAAGGCCTCTATATTTGGATCGTTAATCAGCAAAAATATCGGCGTAAACAGCTGAATGTTGTGAGGGTTTTAGCATTAAGTTCTTTGTGTTGCCAAATGTAAATGCCTCTGCTAAGTAGTTAGTAGAACGTTTGCCAAATAAAATATAGGGTGGACATGGAGGCTGGTATGTCAGATTTGTTTGCGGTGCCAGGCTTGAAAAGGGAAAAGTGTTCGATTTTATCAAAAAAATGTACGGCATCGAACAGGGGGTAAATCTAAAAAGTCTATAAATAGCTGACTATTAAAGTTTTAATTGTTTGGCATGCAACTTGTCAAAGTGAAAGAGAAGCTAATAAAAGGATCTCCGGACAGTAGAAACACAGGAAGTTTGAACCGCTTATTCTGTTTCTGAAAAAAAATAAAAAATATTTTTAGCCTCAAGCAACCTTCTTTTAGAATCTGCATCTATTAGAGTATAACAGTAACATATAGGAAAAATACAGTAAGTAATAATGGGCAAATTTATGCCCCGGATCTTTACGTCCTTTTTTTAGAAAAAGGTGCTTTTAAACAGCGGAATTAAACATAATAAAGATTTAAAAATTTAGTCATTAACTCATTAAAACAAAATAATTATGAAACGTTTATTCATCATCCTCGCCTTAGTTAGCATTCAAGTATTGTCAGCGTTCGCCCAAGGTCCTACTAGCCGGGTTAACTCTGAGAAAGTTAAAATGTACCGTCAGCCAGCCGTTGGTGGAGAGGTGATGCGCCTCTTGGGCTCTGAAGACGAGATCATTGTCATGCGGAAACAAAACAACGAATGGTCTCTTGTGCAAATTGAAGGGGAAGCCGGCTACGTGCTGAATGCCTTCTTGAAAGCCAAAAAAGTTAAAAAAGCCACTGCCGCTAAAACTCCTGTGGCCCCAGACAAAAGCGCCAAATTGTAACCAGGTACTAACGGCCCCTTAGGGGCTTCTACCTAGTACAATAAAAGCAGAGGGCCCACTCTATTAAGAGTGGGCCCTCTGCTTTTACCTGAGTTAAGAGGAGCTATTCTTTTGGAGTGTAATTATAGATCTCAATGGCCTCAGAAAGTCTGTCCTTCTTAACCAACCTGATTATCTGCGGAAGCAAAGAAACACCTACGCCTACCCACAACAGTGGAGAGACCCTGCTGGTGCTGGAAGAACCTCTGAATTGTTGCTGCAAGCCCGCCAGCATTAACCCGGCCCCGGCAACGTACATTCCGGTCTGTATGTTCTGCCCTCTCTTGTATTCCTGCAGGCTTTCCATACTGCCGGGGTTATCAGACAGGGCTGCTCTCAGGTTTTTGTAGGTGAGTGGCTCCAGCGGACCATTCTCTTTGGCGAAGTAATACACCCGGCGCTGGGTAGGGTAGCCGTAACCATAACCGCCCATACCGTAGCCTCCCATGCCATAGCCGCCATACCTTCCCATGCCAATACCAACGCCCGGTGCGTACGAATTGTAGTCTGTCCGGTATACAAAGTACGTGGAGATGCGTCCGGCTTGTTCGCGTTGGGCAAAGTTACTGAAACGCCGCCCCGCATCTACCCGGGCAAAGAAGCCCTCCTGACTTTGGAAGTACTTCACCGTTTCAGGGGCATATTTGAGAGAGTCGTCTAATAAGAAGAAGTTTTGTTTGAAAACAGGGCTTTTGAATTGAAGGCGCTGCGCGTACACGCGTTCGCCGGTATGCAGTTCTATAAAGTACGGCTGCCCAGAAGTAGTGCCTTGTTGGGCCCAGCTACATTCTGCCGCCGCCCAGCAAAAGAAAACCAGAAAATATAATTTTTTTATCATAGCAATATTTTAACGAAAAAGTGGTCTCTCTATGATAAAGCTAAAGAAAAAAAGATAATCTCCGCTATTTCAGGGTAATATCTGCCCGTGAAGCGAAACAGCAGGTTGAAAACAGAGTAAAAGAGAGAACCTAATGTTTCACTTAACTAGATTTGCCATGTTTATAGCATTGTGTATTTTATTGATTGTTGCTTTGTTTATTACCGTCTATTACGTGAGAGCAAACAAAGTAGGCGCAGCGCCGGGAGGTACAGCTTCCCGTGTTTCTGGCGGCGGACCTAATAAGCCGTTGGTACCAGGGCAATCTGCAAGCAACTCCTTCAACCCGGGCAGTATTCCAGACGCGGCCGGAAACGGAAACTCTGCCATGAGCTCCGGTAAACAAGGCTAACAGAGAGATAGAGGAACCCAGCACCAGCTGGTAGTAGTAAAAAAGAAAAGGTACCGCTAAGCGGTACCTTTTCTTTTAAAGTGGTGTGAAACACGCTTAATGCGTGCCATTATCCTGCGCCATGGTAGGCTGTTTTTTCTTGGAGGCAGAGGTGTTGGTTTTATTTTCAGAAGAGGTATTCTCTCTTTCTAACTGGATAGGCGAAGAAGCGCCTTCCCGCACCTCAATCCGGCGCTTGGCGGTTTTCTGCTCGTCTTTAGGAACCACCACGCGCAGCACACCATTCTCGAACACCGCCTCAATGCTGTCGGCTTTTACCGTGTCTGGGAACTGGAATGAACGGCTGAAAGACCCATATTGGCTTTCAATCAAGTGATAGCGTTTGTCTTTCTGCTCGTTCTTGAAATGGCGCTCACCAGAGATGGTCAGAAACCCCTGTTGGAAATTCAGGTGAATGTCTTCTTTCTTCATGCCCGGAAGAGCCATTTCCAGCTCATACCCTTTGTCGGTTTCACAGGTATCTACCTGAGGAGTGAACCTATTCAGCCGCTCACGGCTGTTCACAGAATCATTAAAGAATCGATCCAGCATACTGCTGAACGTCTGCGGCATCATGTCATCAAAGCCGCTTCCTAAACGTTGAATGGCCATAACTTTACCTTCTTTAAATTGTGAAACATAGGGCAGATTTCCTGCCTCAACCAAATACTTGCGTTAATACCACAGGGGCCGTTTTAAGCCGGTTTAGAGTAAAAGTGCCCGGAAACGCACCCGCCTTCCGGGGCTTTATAGAATTAATTAGCGTTGCTCCACTTCCAAAAACCGAGGGCCTTGCGGCAGGTAAGGAATGTGCACCCGCAGCTCGTTGCCTTCGTGTACCACTCTTAGGTGACTAAAGTCCACGTAGGGAGGTAAAACAAAATTCTGGTGAAACAACGGAATCTGCATGGCTTGGTGGTGTTCGCTTTGGTGCAATGCCATGACAGTAAGCTGGTTTTTGTCCAGTACCACCTGGCATTGCTCGGCAGAAACACCTGGTAACAACACCTGCAATACCGCTTCTTTCTTGCGCTTCATCATGTTCACCTGCGGCTGGACAACCCCTCCGCCAATGGTGTTGGTCAAATCTATATAATGAGCGACGTTCTGTAAGAACTTTTTATCTTTAATCAGTTTCATGATGCTTCTCCTCGTCCTTTCTTGCTTTTGCTAGATGGCCTATTGCAAAGGGCATACCAATGGCCTTACAACCCTTTTTAAGGCTGATTTAAGACAGAATGGCAATTGGAATACGGGTTGGTAGTGTAATTTTGGCAGAGTTTTTCCGTGAAAAAGTGACCGTTTAGAAAGCGCAGAATCCAATTCATGTAGGAGGAAAACCGAAGCCAAAATCAACGGAATTTACCGGTGTATTCCTTGTACTTTGCGGTTTGCAGTGCGTATAAGTAACATTCGGTACACGCGCCTAGGCAAAGGAAGGTGCGGACTACGATTTACCATCGTAGCAGCGAGGAAGAAGTAATCGTTGGAAAACATTTGGGCTGCTTAGAGGTTATGTACTGCGCCTGAGTGCCAGATAGGCCAAAGCAGCTAGATCACGTGGTCAATGAACGTGGGAGCATGAGAATTTAAGAAAAGCTAGATAGGGGAAGAAGGGCTTTCAGGAGTCCTCTTTAGACTAAGAACGGCAGTGTTGCCTTTACTATGAAGAAAATATACTATCAAAGCACCGGCCTTACCTTGAGCGTGGATGAGGAACGTTCCACCGCGTATGCGGTCTGGAATGGGTTCCTGAACAGCAAGGAGCTGCGGGAGGCGGTGTTGGTGTGTGTGGAGGTGATGGAGGAGAAAGGCGTCACCCGGTGGCTAGCCGATAACCGTAAAATGAAAGCGATCAGACAGGCAGACCAGCTATGGTTTGCCGAGGAAATCATCCCACGTATGTTGCGGAGCCCTCTCCGCCGGATGGCTACCCTGGTCTCAGAAGATTTCTTTAACAAGATGGCCGTAGAGCAGTTGATGCAGCGCACAGGCCAGCCAGACCATCTTGCCCTCCGTGACTTCAACGATGAGAAAGAGGCCATGATCTGGCTGATGGCTCCTGTGTCTGAGCCCGCTAAAAGCAAAGACAAAATTTAAAACTCTGTAAACCCGCGCTCCGCCGGATGTGGACACCGGACCCCCATTCTGCTTTCTTTTTGTAAGAAGTTTTGGCTCAAGGCTTATGGCTTTGAATAAATGTACCTACATAAATTTTTAAGCAACTTTTGTAAAAGGATTGTAATTTTACAGAAAAAATAGGACTCATATATTCATAACCCAATTCCCCAACCGGGTTCACCGAGTCTTTCATAGCGATCTATTCTATATTAAATGCCGGTTACACTACCTTCTGTTTATTATAAAAGCAAGGCCTTTACAGTACAATATGACCAGGAACGATCTGTGGGAATGGCTGTCTGGCAAGGAAAACTGAGCAGTGCCGATATGCAGGAAGCATTCCTGATCTGCATGCATGTCGTTGATAAGTACAAACTTACCCGGTGGTTGGGCAATGACCGCAAAATGAAAGGGTTCTCAGAGGAAGCCAAACTATGGATTGCCGAGAACATAGTGCCCTCTATGGTGGCAAGTACCTTACAACGGATGGCAATCATCCCCTCAGAGGATGAGGTGCAGGTAGAAGCCGTTGAGTTCCTAATTGAGCGTGCCGGAGACCGAGGAGGCTTGCTGCTCTGTAATTTTACCGATGATGAAGAAGCCTTACGCTGGCTTCTGGAGGAATAACCTCCTTTTACCTCCTGCACTGGCCCCATTGTTTGTCCCAGGGCAATCCTGCCTTAATTCCTTCTTTCACTGGAATTCATCGCACGCCTTCTGAACCCAAGCGTTTACGAGCCATTCTCGCAGTTTAAGCCCTTAAACAGAAATTGGAAATCGAAAGCGCCTGTATGGCTTAGGGTGCTTCCGTTCTTTTGGGGTAACTCTCCTGCTCGTGCGTCGTTTGTTCAGGGTAATGGAAACACTGGAGTTTATATTAGGGATTGGGGAAGAAGAACTGAACTGGTGGCAAATGTCAGTGAGGGCAATCCTGGTCTTCTTTATCTCATTAACGTACGTCCGGATTGCCAACAAGCGCATTTTCGGTCAGCAGAGTGCCTTTGACATAGTGCTGGGTATCATGTACGGCTCTATTATGAGCCGGGCCATTACGGGTACTTCACCTTTCTTTCCTACGCTTGCATCGGGGTTGGTTTTGATTCTCCTGCACCGGTTGCTGGCGTGGGTTGCGTATAAGTTTGGCCATGGGCATGGCGTGAGCAACTTCTTGAAAGGAAAGTCAGATGCGCTGGTCAAAGATGGAAAGCTTCTGGAAGATGCTTTAAGCTACCACAACGTCACCGAGAATGACATCATAGAAGTGATGCGCTCACAAGGTGGCCCCGTGGAGATAGCCAAAATAGACACTGCCTGCCTGGAGCGTAGCGGTAAAATCAGTATTGTCTACAAAGAAGACAAAGGCTGAACTTAGGTAAGGCTACTTGCGCGGTGCCAACTCCAACACTCCCCAAGTTTTTCCCGTCTTTGTAATAACAGGTTTACTGAACTCTGGTTAGTTTCATGCCCACTTTCCCGTAACTAGTGCTAGGCCAGTTGCCTGCCGCCAAAGGAACACAGACATCTAAAATAAGGGTGTCATTGGTGAGTTGGATGATGTTATATTCCAGCCCGCCAATGGTAAGTTTATCTCCCTGCCGTTCATAGGCGGTTGTGGTAGAAGTTGGTTCTGAAGCGCTGCACCTGCGGGTACCGTGCTGGATCACCAGTTCTGTTGCGCTACTAAAGTCATAGACATCATCATCCTGGCAGGTTGTATTGCTGGGTTTAAAGGCCATATCAGCGGGCGTGGTCTTATACGCACAGGCGTCACGGGTTCCTAATTCCAGGACTTTGCTGGAGTACATCTACCACTTTGTATTCAAGTTCGCCTCGGGCGCGCCATCGTCATCGTTATCACAACTACTGAAAAAACATGCCCAGAAAAGAAGCGCTAAAAGACGGGTTGTTTTCATGATGCCTGTAGGTTAGGTGTAAGACAAATTTCACAAAATTATGCTGTCCTGCAAATCAAGGCACTAGTGCTGAAATGTCTTTTTACCCTTGGTGTGTACGGGTGTTTGAATCTGCTTTTTCTGGCACTTTTCTTTTTCCTGCAGAGATTTTCTTTTCCCTATTTTTTCTCCCTGGCGGACAAATTAGCGGGCTAAGGGATTTAAGTTGCAACTTGCTTTCCATTTGCAAGTGTCTGCTAGAAGGTGCCTCTTTTTCATCCACTTTCTGCGGCAGATAAGCGCTTAACCTGCTTTAGGTTATGAAAACGCTTTTGGATTTGCTTCGGGTTATGACGTAGTTCTGTTTAAAACAATTGTGCTTTACCTGTAGTTATTGCTTTTATTTACGCCACGGTCATTCTCTTTTAGAAAATGGATTTCTCAACACTGTTCCAGCACGCACCAGACAACATGGTGGTCATTTCCCCAGAGTATAAAATTGTGGCGGCCACCAACGCCTATTTGCGCACCACCATGCGCCGGAGAGAAGATCTTGTAGGGTTGCATTTTCTGCTGGAGGCATTTCCGGATAAGACGTATTCGTTTGAGGAGAATCCGGTGCGCAAATCCATAGAACGAGTGCTGCAAACCAAACAGGTAGATTACATGGACCTGGTGCGGTACAGCATTGCGCGCCCTGCAAGCGAAGGCGGCGGAGATTACGAGAGCATTTGGGAGGCTTCGCACACTCCGGTGTTGGATGCCCACGGAAACGTGGAGTACATCATCCAGAAGACGGCTGATGTAACGGAGCGGGAACTTGCCAAACAAGCCCACCAGGAAAGTGAGAACAAGTTCAGGATTATGACTGATACCGTTCCTCAACTGATTTACACGGTAAATCCGGAAGGCCGGGTAACGTTTGTGAACGAACGATTTGTGAAATACACCGGCACCTCTGCCGAGGAGATCCAGGCCTCTCCCACGGGCTTCCTGGACGCCATCCACCCCGAGGACCGCGAAGGCTTTCTGGCCCGGGCGCAGGAAAGTTTCCAGAACCTGGAAGAGTTTCAGGCCGAGATACGGATGCGGAACCGCGAGGGCAATTACCGCTGGTTTGTGAAGAAGTGCTCTCCCGTGATGTTAACGCCTGGTAAGGTTTCTTTGTGGGTAGGCAGCGCCACAGACATCCACTCTACCAAGCAGATGGTGCAGGAGCTTTTGGAGAGTAATGAGCAAATGGTTCTGCTCTCTGAACAGGTACACGCTGCCCTGCAAAAAGCCCAGTCTGAGCGGAAAACCCTGGAAAATATGATCATGAACGCCCCGGCCATCTTCTGTACCTTAAAAGGGCCAGAGCACCGGTTTGAGTTGATCAATCCTTATTACCAGGCGCTCTTCCCAGAGCGGGAGTTGCAGGGCAAAACAGTAGCCGAGGCGGTGCCGGAAGCGGCGGAGCAGGGCTTTGTAGACTTGCTGGACAAGGTGTACCACACAGGTGAAGCCTTCTCGGCTGATGAGGTTCTGTTCCAGCGGAAAAGGCAAGACAATGGTGTGGTAGAAGATTTGTACCTTGCGCTCAACTACCAGCCCATCTTTGGAGAAGACCTGCAGCCCATTGGAATCTTGGTTTTTGGGTATGAAACCACTGAGCATGTGAGGCTTCGGGAACGCCTAAAACAAAAGGACAATGCCTAAGGAAGGCAGCAGTCAACAGATGATAAAAGCTTTACATGAACGCTGCGCAAAGTGATCTTCAGCAACTCAGGATAAAGCTGATCCTTTTTAAATCGAAGGTGCGCTCTGCGGTGTACGGAGGCACCCCCGATGAGGAGTTTTTCTCTTCCAGCGGGCCGGTAAGCCAATGGTTTAGAACCATTGGAGCGGTACGCTATAGCCATGTGCCTGAGTTCACCACCATGTCAAGGCTGTACAAAGACTTGCTCACCACCGCCACCCACCTTATAAGCCTGTACCGGTCAGGCAAGATTGAAGAAGCCCATGAAGGCTTGCAAACCATTGACAAACACGCTGAACAGTTAACCCGCCTTATTTCCACACTGGAAGGCCGGTTCGTGTAATTTCCCCCTCCATTAGGTAGCAGGCAAAAGCCTGCGGCAGCCCTTCCCTATTCCTTCATTTCCTCTTCTGTAGCTAAGCTGATAAATCCACCTGGTTATATCTAAATCAAGGTGACGAGTATTTTATTTCTGGTGATGCAACCTTCAAGGGGCTGAAAGACTCTTCCTTGTAGTGCATCATTCTTGAATTTACACGCTTTTATCCTATGAAAACCCATTTCAGAAAGTTAGCCTTTGCCTTTTGTGCCACCCTATTTCTCGCTGGCTGCGAATTTGATGATCCGGAGCCTTCTATGCAGGAAAACCCGGTTTTTTTGACCAAAATATCCACGAGCCAAGGCGATAGCCGCGAGTTCCAGTATTCGGCCTCAGGATGGCTGGCCCGGATCGTAGGCAAAGGAATGTTGGCCTTGAACGAGAACGAACAGTCTACCACCGAGGTGGTCTATGACAACGTAGGCCGCATTGCCTACCTCCTCACAGACGGTCCTGACCTAGATACCGAAAATGCTTATTTCTACACCTCAGACAACCAGCTCTACAAATTAGATGAACTCATCAATGACAAAGTAGAGAGCTACCATACCTTTGAGTACGATGCTAACAAACGGCTGACGGCCCGCTATAGCTTCTACAAAGATGCAGCCTCCACGTCTACCACGCCTCGTGAAACTAATAAAGTGACGTACACCTATGACGCCAACGGCAACGTAAGCGAGATTGCCATGTACCACAAGGCTACTGCCACCTCGGCCTGGGTACTGTCGCAGACCAGCAAGTACGAGAACTATGACACTAAGAAAGGCGTGCAGCACATGGCCGACTTCCTGTTCACGCCGCACATCAAACTGTTCCGCAACAACCCCGGCAAAGTCACCACCACGCTGGCCAGCGGCGAGGTGCGCGTAACTACCTTCACCTACGAGTACAACGCCCAGAACCTGCCCACCAAAAGAATCACCGCGCCCGCTAATGGCACCCCTTTCCAGACGGAGTATACTTATGTGATGTAAGCCTGTGTTTTAAGAATTGAGTTTCTTAAAATAAGCGAACTCCCGCTTTAGGCCTGATTTTATGAAAACAGGCTTAAAGCGGGAGTTCTTTTTGCCTTCACCTTTGTAAGTGGTAGTGCTTTTCAACTGAATTACCACACTATTCTGCGAGGGCACTTGTCAGACGAATCATCTCCTCAATCCTGCTTTCGGCCTCTTCTCTGCTGATGCCGTGGTAGAAGTCCTGAACCAATGGGTGTTCAAAGTCTTCATGCGGGAAGACGTGTGGCCTTTTGTTACTGGCTTGTGTTACCACCGTTGACGGAACATGCAGTGTTTCTTCATACCCCAGAAGGTTGTTGCATATATATCCAAAGTAGCTAACCTCGTGGGCTTCACTATGGTAGTTTTCCTGATAGTCTAGAAAGGTCTTTTCGCTTACAGAAACCCAGAATCCGTAATCTAAATCCTTACAATGGTCATTCACCGGAATAGTCATCACCACTCTGATAAATCGGTCTATATCATCTTGATGGGTGATGGTGCAAAAATCTCCTTCCAGCCAGCCTTGTGCTTCTTTCTCTTCTTCTGATAAGTCGCTGTAATGCGTGGGCGACGTATAGGTTAAGGCGGGCCAACTTTCATGCTGCTTGCCGCAGTCTGCACAGGTGTAGGTCATGTTAAAGGTCGAATAAGGTTAGAGTGGATTTTCGGTATACTTCACAAAGCCAAATACCTCAATCTCTTCCTGTTTTTGATTTATTCTGTATACTACTAAATAGCCCTTGAATGCCAGTTCTCTTATTTCTTCCTGGTCAAAGAAAATTGATTTACGATGCCTGAACGGCATGTTAGGAATCTCTCGGATCTGCTGCGTGATGTCGGCTTTGAACTTGCGGGCAGCGCCAGGTTTGTCTTGGGCAATGTACTGCACCTGGGCATTCAGTTTCTCGCTGAACCGCCTGGTGATCTTAAGCTTCATACCGCTTAAGGGTATTTTCAAGCTCTTGGTCTAGTTGATCAATGTCTAGGAACTCAGCTTCTCCTTTCTCCAGTTGCGCCAAATCTTGCTTCAACTCCTTTTGCGTGGCAGTGAAAGCATCATTCTCCTCGATAATCTCTAATTCGTCTTTGGTGAACTTGCGCAGAAACCACATTAAATTCTGATACACTTTCTCGTTCACCCGTAGCCGTATGGTTTGCATAGCAGTTTTGTTTAAGTCTTTCCAGTAGATAAAATTACGATTCTATTTCGTTTTTGGCCTGTTTTCTGAGAAAGAGGCTAAAATGGGTTTGGTTGGAAGAAACAAAAAAGGAGGCCATTGGTGGCCTCCTTTTTTAAGTTAAGAAACTAGATTGAACTCCATCTGCTTGATATTTCCTCACATGCGGCTTCTATCTCTAATAGCCTCTTTGAATATGCTTTTGGAGCTGTATAGATCGTCTTGTTAAAGATATCTATGACGAAACAGTTTCTAGCTTTAATATCAGAACCTGTTTTCTCCTTCAAGTACTTCATTAGGAGAGTTCCAATAAATTCTGCTGAAGGTCTAGCTAAAGGGTATGTCTTTGAAAAATAAAGCTTGACACCTCCAGTGATTTTGCTCTTCTCATGTATTAATATCTCAGGTCGGATACTTATCTCGACTCCTGAAATAGTAATCGAGGCTGAACTGCTAATTCCCTCAAAGTAATCCTTGTCGGCTTCAACTAGTTCTGAATCTTCAATAAACTTCAAAAATTCAGTTAGAGCCTCTATACAAGAGTAGATTACTTCATTTTGGTACTTGGTAGATGGCTTAACTTCGTTCAATTGCTTGATAGCATCAAGAATCAATTGGCTATCCTTATTCTTATCCAAGAAAAAATCTTTAATGACAGTTTCAGCTTTTGAATATCTGGCCGTTATAAAGCTTTTTGGATATTTTGAATCATAAATAATTCTTGTGCGCCTAATCGAGTTAGCAAATTGATACTCACCCATTTTGTTGACTGTGATTCTTGGTGAAGTCCTTCCAATTCTTGGCTCCACCAGTTTACTAAGTTTTTTCACTTATCTCAAATTATAAAAACTAGTAGCACTGGTCGTCGTACTTGTAGATTGTTAGATTAATCTACACTTTTGCAAGACTTAAAGGATAAGAGATTAGGGTGAAGAGCCCTAAGAGCCGGGAAGCTAATTATCCTAGTGAAGAGAATGCTGCTACTGTGGCGTTCTCTTTTTTTATATCTGATTTTTTCTTCTGAAAAGCCTTTCCTGCTTTAAGAGTGAAATAAATATTTAAAAGTTGGTAGAGAATAGTAAACAAAAAAAGAGGAGGCGATTAGGCCTCCTCTTTTCTATTTTTAGCTACCACATGCCTCGCAAGCGTCTGGATTATCCAGGGAGCAGGCCATGTCGCTTTGGTTCTGCTCTACCGTGCTGTACATCGGGGCCAGGGTTTCGGCGGCTTGTTTCTCTACCGTGAACTTGATGGCATCGGCGGCGGCTTTGGTGCGCAGGTAGTACATACCGGTCTTCAAGCCTTTCTTCCAACTGTGGAAGTGCATAGAGGTCAGCTTCCCGAAGTTCACGTTAGACACGTGCAGGTTCAGGCTTTGACTCTGGCAGATGTAGGCACCACGGTCGGCAGACATGTCAATGATGGTCCGTTGGCTGATTTCCCACACCGTCTTGTACAGGTCTTTGATGTGTTGCGGAATGTTGGTGATGCCTTGCACCGAGCCGTTGGCTGCGATGATGGCATTCTTCATTTGGTCGTTCCACAGGTTAAGTTCAATCAGGTCTTGCAACAAGTGCTTGTTCACCACCATGAACTCCCCGCTCAACACGCGGCGCACGTAGATGTTAGAGGTGTAAGGCTCAAACCCTTCGTTGTTACCCAAGATCTGCGACGTAGAAGCCGTTGGCATTGGCGCTACTAACAGAGAGTTACGCACCCCGTGCTCTACCACTTCCTGACGAAGCGCTTCCCAGTCCCAACGACCGCTGTCTGGCGATACGCCCCACATGTCAAACTGGAAGATACCCCGACTGATTGGTGAGCCTTCAAACGTTTCGTATGGTCCGTTCTTCTTGGCCAAATCCTTAGAAGCCGTCATGGCCGCAAAGTAAATTGTCTCGAAGATTTCCTTGTTCAGGCGGGCGGCTTCGGCGCTCTCAAACGGCATACGCAGTTTCAGGAACGCATCTGCCAAGCCTTGCACACCCAACCCGATAGGGCGGTGACGCAGGTTAGACTTCTTCGCCTCTGGTACCGGGTAGTAGTTGATGTCAATCACCTTGTTCAGGTTCTTGGTCACCGTGTACGTTACCTCGTAGAGTTTCTGGTGGTCAAAGGTTTTAACGCCTTTTTCTTCTTTGATATAGCGCGGCAGGGCCAGAGACGCCAGGTTACACACGGCAATCTCATCGGCATCGGTGTACTCAATGATCTCAGTACACAGGTTGGAGCTCTTGATGGTACCCAGGTTCTGCTGGTTAGACTTGCCATTGGCGTGGTCTTTAAACAGCATGTACGGCGTACCAGTCTCGGTTTGCGCTTCTAAGATGGCAAACCACAGTTCCTGCGCTTTGATGGTCTTGCGGGCGCGGCCTTCCTTCTCGTATTTTTCATACAGACGCTCAAAGTCTTTACCCCACGTGTCAGACAAGCCTGGGCATTCGTTCGGGCACATCAGGCTCCAGTCACCGTTGGCTTCTACGCGCTTCATGAACAAGTCTGGGGTCCATAAGGCTAAGAACAAGTCGCGGGTACGCATTTCTTCTTTACCATGGTTCTTTCTCAAGTCCAGGAATTCGAAGATATCCGCGTGCCATGGCTCCAGGTAGATCGCGAAGGCGCCTTTACGCTTTCCACCACCTTGATCTACGTACCGGGCCGTGTCATTGAACACTTTCAACATTGGTACAAGACCGTTAGACGTACCGTTGGTGCCTTTGATGTAAGAACCGGTGGCTCTAATGTTGTGCGCAGCCAGACCAATACCACCCGCGCTTTGCGAAATCAAAGCACAGTTCTTCAAGGTGTCATAGATACCCGGTATACTGTCTTCCTTCATGGTTAACAGGAAGCAAGAAGACAACTGCGGCTTAGGCGTACCCGCGTTAAACAGGGTAGGTGTGGCGTGCGTGAACCACTTCTCAGACATGAGGTTGTAGGTCTCAATGGCAGAGTCAATGTCTTCTTTGTGAATACCCACGGCCACCCGCATGAGCATGTGCTGCGGACGCTCCACTACTTTGCCGTGCAGGCGCAGCAGGTACGAACGCTCCAGGGTTTTGTACCCGAAGTAGTCATAGTTGTAGTCACGGTCATAGATGATGCTGGAGTCCAGCACAGCCGCGTGTTTCTTGATGATTTCAAAGACATCCTTCGCAATCAAAGAAGCGTTTTCACCTGTTTTTGGATCTTCATAGGTGTACAACTGCTTCATGGTGTTGAAGAACGACTTCTGCGTCACCTTGTGCAAGCTGGAAATAGCAATACGCGCCGCCAGAATGGCGTAGTCGGGGTGCTTTGTCGTTAAAGAAGCCGCGGTCTCAGCTGCCAGGTTATCCAGTTCTACGGTGGTCACGCCATCGTAAATACCGTCAATTACCTTCTTGGCCACTTCAATAGGACTTACAAACGACATGTTCAGGCCATAGCACAGTTTCTCTATGCGGGCCGTGATTTTATCAAACTTGACCGATTCCCTGCGGCCGTCTCTTTTTACAACTAACATACGCTTACACTAATATGTGACGGATGACGTGACATCCAGATATTTCTCTCCCATGCGCTTTTGCGCCGGGGCATGTTTTTAGGCTTGATTTTACTTGAAAGCCCCACCTCCTGCCGATTGCAGGATGTTTTGAGCCTGTTTTTAGAGAAACAACCCCAAAGCGCTTTAGGGCTGTCTGGGGTGGTAAATTAAAAGTCCTCGTCCAGAGAGAACACGTTAGAGTCACGGTCGCTCATCACGCCCGATTTCTGGTACTCTGCCACACGTTTCTCAAAGAAGTTGGTTTTGCCTTGCAGGGAGATCAACTCCATGAAGTCAAATGGATTGGTTGAATTGTAGATCTTGCCACAGCCCAGTGATACCAGCAGGCGGTCGGCCACAAACTCGATGTATTGGTTCATCAGTTTTGCATTCATCCCTATGAGGTCTACGGGCAGCGCATCGGTCACAAATTCCTGCTCAATGGTCACTGCGTCGCGGATGATCATTTGTACGCGCTCTTCTGGTAACTTGTTCTGCAGCATAGAGTACAGCAGGCAAGCAAAGTCACAGTGCAGTCCTTCGTCACGGGAGATCAGCTCATTGGAGAAGGTCAGGCCTGGCATCAAACCACGCTTCTTCATCCAGAAGATAGAGCAGAAAGAACCAGAGAAGAAAATGCCCTCTACGGCCGCAAATGCAATCAGACGCTCGGTGAAGTTTTCAGAGTTGATCCATTTAAGGGCCCACTCGCCTTTTTTCTTCACGCAGTCAACCGTCTCCAGCGCGTTGAACAAGCGGTCTTTTTCCTGCGGATCTTTAATATAGGTATCAATCAACAGGGAGTAGGTCTCAGAGTGGATGTTCTCCATCATGATCTGGAAACCGTAGAAGCAACGCGCCTCAGGCAGCTGCACCTCTTGCATGAAGTTGATGGCCAGGTTCTCGTTTACAATCCCGTCCGAAGCCGCGAAGAACGCCAGTACGTGGGAGATGAAGTGACGCTCGCCGTCGTTTAGCTTCTCCCAGTCTTTCAGGTCTGGGGTAAGGTCAATCTCTTCGGCCGTCCAAAAGCTAGCCTCTGCTTTCTTATACATCTGCCAAACGGCATCGTTTTGGATGGGGAACAGGACAAAGCGGTTCGGGTTTTCTTGCAATAAAGGCTCCATAGACTAAACGGTTTCTTGCTCTAACTTTATTAAAAGGGTGCGCCTTCAGACGCTGCCTCTCACCTTATAACAGTGGCTTAACGATTAAGTTAAGAAGCAGTTGTTGTGGCTTGAGAATTCAAATATAGGGACAAATACGTTGGTTGCCCGATTAGAACAGCCTATTTTACTAACTTCTTATACAGCAGTTATACAGATAGTTATCAACATTATATTCAACTGATAATCAGTTAGATGTAAGATTTTATCAAAATTAAAAACCTTGAATATAGTATCTGTGCTATGGCTTTAGGATGGTTTCTTTAAGTATAGCGGATAGTTTCAGATAGGTAGAGCAAGCAACCTTAAACCCGTCTATTGCCGGCTTTGAGTAGTGCTTGCATTGGCTTCCTGGCCTTCAGAAATGTGGGTGCACACTGCCTTGATAGACGGACGGAAGCAAGTATGTTTAAGGGCTTGTTTCCTGAGTTTGCGCCAAAAACGGAATGGCCAGAAAGCGTCAACTGCAGGAAAAGGCAGGCAGTGGTTTTGTCACCTCGGGTCATCTGTTGACGTCGGTTAGCTGGTGTTTTTCCGTTTGAGATTTTAGGCAGATCAGGAAATGCTTGTTGTGCAGCCTTGGTTGGCGGGTGTGGAAACAAATCTGCTGTTGCTCTTGACTTTACCTTCGGAATTAGGTAGTTTCATTTACGTTTCTGCCGGCAAGTTCACCTCCTTTAGCCGCTTGAAAACGCCCCGTCTTTGCCGCCTTTTCTGGTTGGCTTTCTATTCTTTTGTTTTTATCCACTTGTAAGTGATTGATTATCAGTATAGCTTTGGTTTATCCACCTGAGTTATCCACATTATGGGGGATAACTCACAACTCTCTTAAAACCAGCATAATATCAGTAGAAATCAAGTTAAAATAGAAGCAGCTTGTTTGGATATTAGCTTGACTGTCCGTACTTTTGCGGTTCAATTTTTTAAAAATATCGTAAGCTGATGTACGCAATTGTAGAAATCGCTGGTATCCAGACGAAAGTAGAGAGCGGTAAGTTCTTCTACACTAACAAGCTTTCCGGCAATGAAGGTGACGCCGTAGAGTTCGCCAATGTTCTTTTAACTGATGACAACGGAACTTTAACTGTTGGTGCTCCTTTTGTAGACGGAGTAAAGGTAACTGGAACCATCCAGGGCCACGCCAAAGGTGACAAAGTGATCGTCTTCAAGAAGAAAAGAAGAAAAGGCTACAAGAAGAAAAACGGTCACCGCCAACAGTACACCAAAGTGTTGATCAACACCATTGGTTAATTTTTGAGGTAAAGGAAAAATTATTGTAGAACCTATTCCTGGGGTTTATTCCAGGATTAAAATAGACTAGAAATGGCTCACAAAAAAGGTGTCGGTAGTTCTAACAACGGCCGCGAATCACATTCCAAGCGCTTAGGCGTGAAAATTTTTGGTGGTCAAACCATCAACGCTGGTAACATCATCGTTCGTCAGCGCGGTACTGCGCACCACCCAGGTGCCAACGTAGGTATCGGTAAAGACCACACCCTGTTTGCTTTGACAGACGGTATCGTACAGTTCAAAAAAGGCGTGAAAAACCGCTCTTTCGTATCTGTAGTGCCAGTTGCTGAAACTGCTGAAGTGACTGCATAACATTCATACCGGCTTCGGCCGCTGAAGAAAACGCAAGAAGGCTGCCCCACCAGGCAGCCTTTTTTGTTGCCCAAGGTTTAAGGCATTTTGCTTTTTATGAAGTAACCCAAGTCCAGTTTATTTCAGGAAGTTCTATGTAAGGCTACTGCTCTAAAAAAGGTAAACCAGAACGGAGTTAAGTAGAAGAGGTGATGTTATTGTTGGTGTTAACAACAGCGAGAAGCATAAACTAAAAACGATTGCTGAGACTTTCGCCTCACTGCAGTTGCAAACTGCAGACCATGGCAGGTCCAAGTCACAGACTTGAACCATGAAAAGAAAAAGTTGGGAACTTGAACCATGGGAAATGGTGGCTATGCAACTCCAAGTTTGAAGATCCCAATTCCAGTCTTTCGGTTGAGCGCCTTTGTTTTAGACCTGGTGCCGCGCATGCGACAGGCCTGCTGGCCAAGGCTAAAACAGAAGCGCGAGGCCGGAAGACGAGGCCCCGCGGCCTTGAGCGCACCAAAACAAAGCTGCAACAACCAAGCCTTGATAACTGAAAAGCTTAGCAAAGAAGAAGGAATTAAACCTATGTCTAATGTGGCGCCTCCACAAAAGAAACAGTCGCCTCAGCAGCACCCGAAACCGCCTCCAACGCATACAACACCGGCTTGCTAGGGCTTGCATCCAACACCAAACTAGTCACCTGCAAATTCAACAAGTACCATCCATCCACCACCGCATCGGGCACAAAAACCAACTCCGTAATGGTCGCATGCGAGCGCGTGTTTTCGGGATATTGCCAGAACGCATGATGCGCTAACAAAGCACCTCCATCTTCCTCCCGATCCACGGACGGTAAGTCCAGTAACAGGTGCTCTATTCCTTTCTCAACCAAATATTCCGCTAAAGCAGATTCCAGGTACGTGGGGTTGGTACCCGAGTATTGCGCCGTGCGTTTGCTTTCCGGGTTAGGAAGCGTGCGTAGGACCAGGGCCTCCGGGAGGTAGGTAGCATCCAGAGCAGAAATGACATCCAAAGCCATAACCACCAGATCACCGTTGTCCTGCGGCTGGGGCGTGACGGAAACCAGTTGGGCGACAAACAAAAAGCGGTTCAGGCATTTGTCTAAAGTGGCAGCGGGGGCGGGCGAGATGTGGCCGTAGCACTCGGTGTGGGTGCCGTTGCCGTGGGGCGTGAGGTGCACGCGTTGGTAATTAGTGGAACCACCCTGCGCAACGCTGCCTACAAAGTCACCTACGGTGATAGTCTCTACCTGCACTGGTTCAGCCCAAAAGCAGTTCACTTGGTCTTCACCTGGGGCAAGTGGCAAGGAGATGTCCAGCGGCTGCAGTGGGTTGTATTGGTAGGTTTGGCTCCGGAAGGTAATGGTAGCGGAAGAAAGCATGGCGGTGTTTTTTACCTGTTTTCTCCAAAGTACGCGAAAAAGAGAAGAAGTTTATTTCAGCTCAAAGGTGGCCAGCACCTGGGTGGTAGCCTGGCTTTGGTACCAGTCATGGTAGACCAATTCCAGAGTGTGGATGGTAGAGGTGCCGAACTTGCGGTGGCGGCATTCCCGAAGTTTCTGCAGAAATAGGGCAGGCTGGGTCAAGGGCTTCCGGAACCGGACCACGGTGCTATGAGCGGTTTGGATGGTGTACCGCTGGTCAATGGACTCCTGCAGCCCCGATGCCCGAAAAGCCTGCCGTACATTGTTCCGCAGTTGTTCCAAGCCATCGGTCTTCGGGAAGCCTTGCACTAAGACGCACGAAGGAGAAGCGGTTAACCCTGAATAGAGGATGTCGAACTTTTGGGTGGGCGCCAATGCTTTCTCCAGCAGCTCTACGTATGCTTGGGGCTGGATGTGGTCAAGGGTGAATTCTGGATAGCAGGAGATTAGGGAAAGCACCGTGAGGTGGATGTCTTCTGCGGGGTAGTAATATTGGTCTGGCTCTACCTGCGCTAAATGCTGTAACAGGTCCTGCATCTCAGTTAACACTGCCGGATTAGGACGGGCCAGCAAGGTGAGCCCTCGTCTGGTGTCATCCGGCGAGTCAATCAGCGTGTCCAAGGTAAAATTGCCAGCGGCAAACTGTTCCTCGGCATGCTTCCACAGCTGAGTATAATGGTGCTGTAAATTCATGAGTGGGGAGCTCAATCCTTCGTTTTGGCTTTGTTTTGCTAAAGTAAGGCGAAAACTGCAGAAAGGAACACCGTGGCTCCTTCTGCAGCTCATTTTTGGTAGTTACTCCATCAAATTTAGTAATTACAACACGGGTAATGGGGTTAGTGCTTTAGAGTTACGCACAAGGCATACGTATTGGAACACCTGGGTAATGCGTGGATGCTCCCCGGCAAACTCAATACTTTGGTTAGGGAATAAAACCTTGATGCTGGCTAAGCGGGAAGAGGTGCGGTAAGGCGAACCAGGAGCATCGGTTTTGAACAGGGTAAGGGAGTTTGCGCGGCTGGCGGCCCTGAGGTCTTTGATGCCGTTCACAAACACCATGGGGCCATCGTTGTTGTTCATGGTGCTATTTACGTATCGCTGGCCTTTGCTCAAAAAGGATGGTAAAGCAGCCGCTGGCATCATGCTTTCACTATCCAAGGTGTACACCCCAATGGAAACCGTTTTGCCCCGGAAAGGTGAGTCCTGGCCCTGCAGGTAATAGGCAAAAGGAACGCCGCGCTGCACCTGAACCGGAAGCGTATGGAACAAGCCCCACATACCGTACAGTTTCGCTTTCTCCAGGTGCTGCACTTTCACCAGGGTGTTTAGATTCAGGTACATCACGCTGTCACGGCGGGCTTTTGAATTTAGGTAGGTGAGGTTCTGTAAGGTATGCTGCAACTCAAAACGAAGGCGAGTAGGAAGTGAAACAGCAGTGGAGTCTTTAGTCAGCTTGGGCAGTAGTTTAGAGGCTAGGGAAGACAGCATTTCTGCATCTAAAGTATTACTGGAGGCGATCTTCCGGAGGCTTGCAAAAACTGAATCCTGAAAGGCTTTCTCTGGCAACGTTGAAAGGGTCTCTTGTAGAAACAAGTGCGTGGCGTCCAGGTCTTGTAGTTTGTCTACACCCAGAATGCTAATGCGCTGCGCCTCGGGTAAGGACTGGTTGAGAGCCCTGATTTTTTTGATTTTGTCATAGAAATTCTGATTGCCCCATTGTGCGTTCTGTTTCGCCCAAAACTGGAAAACGGTTTGCAAGTGGCGTTCGTCCCCGGTTTGTAGATAGGCGTTCAGGAAGTGCGCCTGGCTGTAGTCTACCTCAGCGAGGTAATGGCGCAGGCCCACGCGTTGGTTCAGGTGCTGGAGCAGGGCAAAGTCCAGAGCCTGGGGAGCGGCGGTTCCGTGGGCCTCGCCCAGAAAGAAAATCTGTTTCTGGTAGAAGGCACTGTCAAAGATGGGAAAAGCGGGGGCGGCGGATTGTAAATGAACCTCCTGTTTATGCTGCTGGAGGTACGCCTGGTGCGGGGTGCTTTCGCCGCCAACCGCTAACAGGGCGTAGATACCGTAGGTGATGAATACCAATATCAATAATACCACCGGGGTAAGGAGAACAAGCAGGGCAATTCTTTTCAGAATCTTTTTCATGACGAAGGAGGTGTGGATTGTTTCGTCAAAAGTAGAAGGCCCTAAAATACGCCGCTTGGCAATGGGGCGAAATGCCGCTTCTTTGGGGCTGTAGGTGGGTTTTGGGGTGAATGGTAAAGCTGCTAGGGGCGATTAGGCAGGCACCAGGGTCTCCCGTACCAGGCCAGAATACGAACGGGCCACCGGCACCAGCAGATCGGTTCCCTCAAAGTGGAGCTTGTAACCTTGGGCGTTGCCCGTTACCGTCTGTACCTGGTCTAAGTTCACCAGGTAGGAGCGATGGCACCGCAGAATTCTAGGATATGTGATCTGGTTTTCAAGGCGGCTCAGGCTGCTGCGGATCAGCTTTTTGGAAACCTTTCCTCCTTCCACGTGGAAAACGGTGCAGTAATTATCGCTGGCTTCAATAAACAGAAGGTCTTGGATAAGAAGCCTCACGGAATCTTTCTCGTTCTCGGCGAGAAGGACTAGTTCTGTAGGTTCTGGAACGTTTTCAGTGTCGGTAATAGGAATTTCCTTTTTCTCTGCCACGGCCAAGGGTTTGTACTTCTGCAGCAGGTATACGTAGTTGATCATCACCAGCAAAACGGCGGGCACCAACCCCATCAGAAACGCTATAAAAGACATGTAGAAAATCTGGTTCAGGGTGAAGGGCATCACATTCACCAGAGCCCCATAGGCGGTGCAGAGAAAGCCGCCGGTGCCAAAATGAACCAGGTTCCAGGCAATCTCCTTGCCCACGCTCCAAGTAGGTTCTTTGAAAATACCCGGCAGCATTTTCCGGAAACCATAAAAATTCAGGAAAACCGAGATGGCGGCGACTACCCCGTAACCGGCCAGAATAGGGTTCTTGGACGGGTGGTGCCAGTTGTATGACCCAAACGGCTGAAACACAATAAGCGTGAAGGCAATGATGCACCCAAAAAGCAGTGACTGGAAAACTGTCTTGGAAAGGGTAAGCTCACTAAGCGGATACGGCTGCCGTAAAAAGGAAAACATGGAGTTCGCTTGCGGTAAGGACCTGTTCTGAAAGATATGCTGACCAGAAAGGTAAGCAAAAAATCTTTTTCCCCGTGGAACAGTCTCTCTGGCTGTTACTTCACGTCAATGTCATACTTGGCAAGGAGACCTAATGCTCCTTGTACCGAGAACTTGGCCTTCTTGATTCGGTTCAACTCAGGATCTAGAGCATAATTGTAGGCCGTTCTAAAATCTGCTTTCTCCAGGTTGCTGCGCTGGAAAATGGTTCGAGCCAGGTCGCAGTTCAGGAAAGAGGCCTGGGTAAGGTCAGACTCGGTGAAGTTGGCTTCCTTGATGCTGCAGTCTTCAAAAACGGTCTTTTTAAGGTTCTTTTTCCCAAAGTAAGTGTAATCCAGGGAGCAGCCTTTGAACCGCACGGCAAACAGAAAATCATGGCACTGGCTGAAATCGACGCCCACCAGCTTGCAGTTGGTAAAGGTGACATCGTGCAGCTTGGAATGGCTTAACTGCACCAACCCGAGGTTGCAATCCTCAAAGACGCAATCTGAGAAGCTGTTGTTGGAAAGGTTGGTGCTGGAGAAGTCACAGTTAGTGAAGGTGCATTCCTCAAACTCCCGTCCGGCCACGCCCTTGCCAGTGTAGTTGAGTTGGTCAAAGGTCTTGTTTTGGTGCAGCGTTTCTTGCATGGAAGTAGTTTCTAGAGAAGGCGCAAAGGAATAGCTTTTTGCACCAGATTTTAGGAAAACAGCCTTAAACAATAGCTAATTCAGTTCCTTGTACAACTTGTTCAAGTCTAAGGGACGGTCATACACTTTGACGGTCTTCACCAGGTTGGTCAGTAGCCTTAGAGATTCCCTAAGATCTGCTTCCTGCTGGAGGGGCATGTTCAAGCTAAGTGCCTGGTTGAAACAAAGGCGGGTGATATAAACCTGCTTTCTTATAGTATCACCTTTGGGCATGGAGAACAGCCAAACGACTATTGGTGTGCCTTCAAGCGTGCCTGGATGGATGTCTACATCTTTGTATTTTATCTTCAGCTCTTTTCTGAAGTATTTCAGCTCATAGTTGATGTAACCCAGAATGATTTCCTGCTGTCTTTTCTCTGATAGACTGTCTTGATAAAGATGCTCGGGAACCTGTACCGTGCTGGCTTGAACAATTTGGCCGTTTACATACACCCAGTTGGGGTGTTCTGCAGGCCTGACACTATCGGCGTCCATTGTGACGGTGATAGCATGTTCTTGCCCGGTGTAGGTGAGCAAGGCGCCGGTTTTGCTGGGCAGCAGATTGGCTTCGAATTTCTCTGAAGCCCCACGGCTTTGCCCGAAGCTTACCAGAGAGAGCAACGTGCAGAAAAGAGCTAGTCCGATATCTTTCATATGCCCCCGAATTACCAGTTCAGCTTCTCTTGCATGAACTTGATAAGTTGGTTGGCCATAGCTTGCTGTTCTTCTACCCGCGGGTGGCCTGGGGAGTCTTTGTAGGGCGCAAACAAGGTGTAGATTTTCCCGTCCTGCAACCCGGCCACGGCTTTCTCTACATAGCCCGGCCACGGAGAGCTCGCACGAGTGATGTCCATGTTGCCCAGCATGGCAATGATGTGCGCGTTGGGGTATTTGCTTCTGATGCTTTTTACAAAGTTCTGGTAAGCCGTGATCAGGAATTCCTCAGTGGGTTTGGTGTTCCCAAAGCGGCGCTTGAACTGGGCATTGTCCGGCAGGTTCACAATCCAGGAATCGTTTTGGAAAAGGTTGATCACCACCACATCGGGCTGCTTTTGCGAGAAGTCCCATTTACTGCTGGGATCAGAGGGGTTCAGGCGGTCATAGATGTCGGGCATGATGTTGGGCTCCCAACTCACTGTAATCCCGATGCCGCTTTTGCAGATACAGGTGTGGTCGGCGTCAAAGAAGCGCGAGGTAAGGGCGGCGTAGCTCACGTAGTGGTTCGTGTTCATGCCTTCGGGGTTGTCTTTGCCAGAGTAGTCTTCCGCAGCGTAGCCAGCAGTAATGGAGTTGCCGTAGAACTCAATCTGGCGGGTTTTGGGCGCCGCAGCCGGAAGTGTTTTACCACCGTTTTCTAATTCATAGCCGTAAAACGTGGTAGTGCCTTTGTCCCACTCGGTGCGTTTGAACAGTTCTACGGTATGCTTGCCGGGTTTCAGGCCCTGGGCCAGGGTGAAGGCCTTGGCAGCCGTGTCTGGCTGAATGACGGAAATGCTATCGCCGTCTATGATCACGTTGAAGTAGCTCTTTCCCGTGCTGTCTTTCAGGCGTGCTTTAACGGAAGTACCCTCAAAGTTCATCTTCACCGACGTGCCCGACCAGTACAGTTCCGTAGCGCCCGGCGAAGGCTTGCCCACCCGGCCCACGTACGTGAGGTGGGTATCCTGGGGAGAAACAGGAACACTTTTTTGCGTGGCGCAACCTGCTAACTGCAGGAGCAAAAGAAGCGCAGGTAAGCGCAGAAAGATGCTGGATCGCATGAGGGTAAAAGAGTTGAAGGGTAGAAACAGGTGTTGACAAAGATGCTCAGAACCGCGTTTGTTTCAAAGCGCATCCTTGAAGAAAACCTGCCTTTCCACCCTTCAGCTCTACCGGGAACAGAAATCCTCAGTAGGGAAAATCGTGCTAAAAGTTGCTATGCCTTACCTGAAGATCAACGGTACAGATGTCTGCTGCCCCATAAGCGGAGCAAACACAGGATGACTGGCCATGGTGGCGGTGCTACCCATGTAAAAGCCAGTAACGGGAGTTTCAAGCCTTGTATTCTGCACGGTTGGTACGCCCTCAAGCCGCTGGGTAAGCGACACTTGCGGAGAGGAAAAATCGGTTAGATGGGTGAAGTACAGAATCCCGGCCAGGAACAAGACCATCAAGCTGGCAAAAACAACACCGAAGAACGGGAGCTGCTTTCCCTGCCTATCAGGGGCAGGCGCAAAGCGATTAGGGTTGGTTAGTGTTTCCATAGCTAGAAAAGTTAGTTTCTACTAAGATGCGTTTCAGACCTGTTTTCCATGAAACTACCCTGAAACGATCACTTCTCTTACAATGAAATTCCTGCTAGATTTTACGACTGACTACCCTCAGATGTTTCTGTACGTGCTTTCTACTCCACCCCTTGCCACCATTGGGTTTTGGGAAGCTCGGCCTGGAGGCTCCAGCGCTGCCCGATAAGCGGCGTAGCCAGTTGGATGTTGTGCTGCTGGGCCGCCTTTGAAAGCCGTTGAATAGGTTCTTTCCAGTGATGCAAGGCCAGGGAAAAAGCTCCCCAGTGGGTTGACATCAAGACTTTACCTTTCAGGTCCAAGTGCGCCTGGGCGGTTTGCTCGGGCATCATGTGAATGTACTTCCAAGCCTCGTTGTATTGGCCGCATTCCAGCATGGTCAGGTCAAAAGGGCCGTATTTCTCGCCGATCTGCTTGAAGTGCGTGTCATAACCCGAGTCACCACCGAAATAAATAGACTGGTTTCCGCTTTTCAGCACCCAGGAGCACCACAGTGTCTGGTCGCGGTCGTTCAGGCCCCTGCCCGAGAAGTGGCGGGCCGGCGTTGAGGCTAGAAACAGGCCCTCCACTTCGGTAGATTCCCACCAGTCCAGTTCCGTGATGTTGCTGGGGTCCACGCCCCAGCGTTCTAAGTGTGCAGCAACGCCTAACGGCACAATAAAACGCTTGGTTTTGGCCTTCAGTTTTAGAATAGAGCCGCGGTCAAGGTGGTCATAGTGGTCATGCGAGAGCAGCACAATGTCTAGCGGTGGCAGGTCTTCTATGGCAATGGGCAGTTTCTCACTAAACCGTTTGCTCCCAATAAAAGAAACCGGCGAGGCGCGTTGCCCCAGCATGGGGTCGGCGAAAATGCGTTTGCCGTTCACTTCCAGCAATACCGCCGAGTGCCCAAACCAAGTTACCTGGATTCCGGTAGCCGGGGGCACCGCCAGGTCTTCTTTCTTCAGAAAGACCATAGGCAACTCCTGCAACGGGGTGGCTCCTTCGGTGCCGCCAATGAACTTGGCAAAAATCTTCACCTTGTCCAGGAACGGAGACTCGTCCATCATGGGGGTGGGAGATTGGTTCTGAAACTTGCCGTCTCGGTACTGCTTTGATTTCTGAATGCGCTCCAGGGTTTGGCCGTGGGCCGATGCTCCAAACTGCGGGGCAAACGCCAGGAATAAAGTGCCCCCTATGGCCAGGGTAGCGATAAGGGAAAGAAGGATGTACATAAATTTTTTCATTGTCTGTCAGTCGCCATGACAAGTACCTCCGCTACCCGAAAATGTTTTACAAAACAGATTCGGTAACCGGTACCCCATCATGAGAAATGCTCTGTTTTAATGCTTTTTTGTAAAAGTAGCCTTAAAACAGAGCATTTGCAGAAAAGAGGGAAAGGTGTAGTCGTTTAAACGCTGGGCGTGGTTACTCAGTTAAAAACCAGTTATGGCAGAAGAGCCTTGCTCAGGTCTGAGGTAATATCGTCATCGGTAGAAGAAGTGGGAATGGGAATAAAAGTACCCTTGAACTGGGCTTTCAGTTTTTTGCCGGTTTTCAAGGAGACATCACAGTCTACCGTGTAGTTGGGGGCGGTACCAGAAAGCGTTATGGTGCCAGTCCGCATCTCAATGTATTCTTGAACAGGGTCTAGTTCATTGTCCTTGTTCATGTCTAGCAGCAGCCCCGAGTTAAGGTAGAAATTCTTCCATTTGTATTTCTGCACCGCTCTGTCTGGAGCCAGGTTCCCCACATCGCCAAACTCAAAGGTGCCGGTCATCGGGACCACCGTTCCAGAGCTGAAAAGATATAACCGTAAGGCAATAGTAGGGCTTTGGTTCAGCGATTTAGAATCTGTGAGCAGAACTCCTTGGGCATAGTGGGTCTTCTCAGACCCAAACCCGAAAGACCCAAAGTCAAACGTTAAGCCCATGCCTAAATCATAGGTGTGGCTGTCGTATTCCAGTTGGTTGGACAAAGGGGTTGGTTCATCATCGCCATCGCTGCAAGAAGCCAGGAACAGACATCCAATGACCAAGGTTAAGAGCTTAAAATACAGCGTAGTTTTTCTCATGGATAGTGGGCGGTGGTAACGTATAGAATATTTTATATAGTAAGTGTTGAATATAATGGATGAACTTAGAGAAGCCTACTACTTCTGAAGATTTATCTTGTGGAAAACAGGGGCAGACGGCTTTTCTTCAAGGTTGAGTAATTACGAGCGGCTTGCTTGTAGTGAAAGGAAGAAAGAAGATGGTTATTTTGGCGGCGGAGTTTCTATGAAAAGAACATCCTCTGTTCTAAAGCCCTTTTTGCAAAATAGCTTTAAAACAGAGGATGTCTGGATAGATAGGAGCTGTTGCGACAGCACAAGGGTTATCTGATCTTGAAGGATTTGGGCACAATGGAGAGAGAAGAGATGGTTTTAGGGGCCTTTCTCATTTCTGCGGTGGCATCATCATCGTCGTCATCGTCTGGCAGGGTGCTGGGTACAAACATGCCGGTGAACTGCGCCTTCAAGGTTTTGCCGTTGGCCAGCACCACATCACAATCCATGGTATAGTTGGGAGCTGTGCCAGACAGGTTCACCGTGCCGCTTTCCACAAAAAAGGTTTCGGTGTCTTCGTCTACCTCGCCGTCTTCATTGAGGTCGATCAGGAGAACGGAGTCGAAAAAGAAGTTTTTGCCTTTGTATTTCGTTTCGGCCTGACCCGCCGTTAGTGACGCAAATTGGGCGAACTCAAAGGAACCAGTCTTGAAACCGGTGGTGCCCGCTGAGAACAGGGAGAAAACCAAGATTACTTTAGGATCAGTGGCGCCTTTTGCATCTGTCAGGAAAAGACCTTGGCCGTAATGCGTGTCGTTGCCGGTGACAAAACCTACTTCTCCCAGGTCAAACGATAAGGCCGTAGACAGGTCGTATTTGGCATTGTCATACTCCATTTGATTTTCCAGCGGCGGAACTTCTTCTTCGTCATCACTGGAACAGGAAACCGCCAGAAAACTGCAGAACAGCAGCAGGAGCAGTCTATACGTTTGCGTAAAATTTTTCATGAAGCGGAAAGGTTAGGTGAAGAGATAAAATCAATTTAAGAAGAAATTGCATCTGGTTCAAGCCTGGCCCACCGTTTATTTCAATTGCCTCAGGTCAGAAGAGAAAGTCAAAGGTTTGATCTTCAGAAAGGAATATGCGTTTCTAAGCTGTTCCTCACAGAACACCCCCAAAACGGGCAAAGGATTAGGCCTCCTCTTCCAGCAAGAAAAGATCAAGCGCGATCTCATCAGCCAGTAGTTTACCCGCTTCCGTCAAGATCAGAACCGCTCCTTCCTGGCGCAACAATCCCTGGGCTTCAATTTTCTGCAGATACGCTGCATGGATGGCTTTCAGGTCTACGCCCCACTTCTCCTGGATATAAGCGGTGTCACAGCCCCAACTGGTGCGCAGGGTCGTCATCACATATTCGTTCACGCGGTCTTCAACCGAGAGCTCTTCTACCGTGCAAGGCAGTTGCTCCTGCTCCAAAGACTGCACGTATTTGGGGTTGTGAGCCACATTAAACTGGCGGCTCACGCCGTTAAACGAGTGCGCGCTCGGTCCGATGCCCAGGTACGGCACTTGTTTCCAGTAGCTGCTATTGTGCTTGCTCTCAAAACCCGGCTGGCAGAAATTGGAGATCTCGTAGTGCAGGAAACGGTGGTCGGCGGCCTGGCTCATGAGCAGTTCAAATTGCTGGGCCACGCGTTCTTCCTCAGCAGGTGTGAATTTTCCTTTCTTAAGCCGATGCCCTAACACCGTGTTCGGCTCAATAGTTAAGGCGTAGCAGGAAAGGTGCTGCACGTTCAAGGAGAAAGCTTTGGCTAAGTCTTGTTCCCATAGCGCTGCATCTTCGGCCGGAATGCCGTAAATCAGATCAAGGGAGATGTTGTCAAAGCCCAGGTCCTGCGCCTGCTTAATAGAATCAGCGGCCTCAGCAGCCGTATGCGGACGGTTCATGAGTTGCAGATGCGGGTCATGGAACGACTGCACGCCTACGCTCAAGCGGTTAATGGGTGTCTGCCGCAAAGCGTGCAGTTTCTCCGGGGTAAGGTCGTCTGGGTTGGCCTCCAGGGTGATCTCAGCGGCCGGATTTACGGGGTGTTTTTGGTAAATCGCCTCTAAAAGACTGTTCAGCTCCGCTACCGAAAGAATAGATGGTGTGCCACCTCCGAAGTAGATGGTGTTGATGGCTTCACCATTAAGGTAATTCTGTTGCAGCGCCAGTTCCCGGTGCATAGCGTGCAGTACCTGCTCCTTCAAACCCATAGACGTACTGAAATGGAAATCGCAGTAGTGACAGGCTTGTTTGCAGAAGGGAATATGAAGATAAATTCCGGCCAAAATAAGGTAGGGCTATGGAAAGCGTTAAGAGTAAATAGAACCGGCCGTACCTTTGTAGCAGAAGCCGTACCTTTAGAAACAATGAAGAGGAGGTCTAGTTCCCGTCTGTACCAAAAGAATCTCTTGCAAAGATACGCAATTCTGGGGCTACTCCTGGGCCTGCTGCTTTGGGGCGGCGTGGGCCAGGCGCAAGACAAGCGGGTAGTGAAAGTACTCTCGCCCGACCCGGATGCGGTAAAAATATGGCAGCGCCTTCAACCCAAACTCACCTCCAAAGATTCTCTGGGTTTGCAACAGGAGCTGCGCGGCTGGCTTTCCCGGGTGCAGGAAGAAGGCTACCTCACTGCCTCTATTGACAGCGTGCAGCAGCGCAAAGATTCTTTGTGGGTGCACGTGTACGTGGGCCGACCGTATAACTGGGCTGCGCTCAGTAACGGCAACGTAGGCCAAGGGCTGCTGGAGAAAGTAGGTTTCCGGGAAAAGCTGTACAGCGGACAGCCATTCCGCCCGGCAGAATTTGCCCGGTTGCAGCAGGCGCTCCTGCGCGAGGCCGAAAACAGTGGTTTCCCCTACGCCGCTGTCCAGATAGATTCGTTGCGTCTGTACAATGATTCCATCAGCGGAGTCCTGCGCGTTGCCCGAGGGCCTCTGATGATGATTGACTCGGTGCAGATTATTGGTAGTAGCCGCATGCAGTTGCGCACCTTGTACCGCTACACCCAGCTTGCCCCCGGCCAGCCGTATTCTTTGCAGCGCATAGGAGCCGCTATGCGGGCACTCCGGCAGTTGCCGTTTGTGCGCATCACCGGCGAGCCACAGGTCTTGTTCGCGAAAAACCAGGCCCGCGTCTACTTCTTCCTGGATGAGAAAAAAGCGAACCAGTTTGATGGCATCATCGGGTTTCTGCCTGATCCTAACGCTTCGGCGGCTAAACTGTTGATTACCGGTGAAGTGAACCTGCAGGTGCGTAACCTGCGAGGCAGCGGCAAGCAGATTGGCCTGCACTGGCGCAAAGTAGAACGCAATTCGCAGCTGCTGGACGTGGAATACCGCCACCCGCACTTTTTCAACTCGCCTTTTGAGGTGGCTGGTTTGTTCCATCTCTATAAGCAAGACACTTCTTTCCTGAACCTGCGCCCCCGCCTGGAGATTGCCTATCCGCTTTCCACCACCAGCCGCGTTACGTTCTTTGCCGAGGTGGTGAGTTCGCAACTGCTCTCCCCGGAAGCATTGCGGCAGCGCCGCTCTGATTCCTCAGCCATTGACGCCAACTTCACCTCGTATGGTGTATCCTATGCCTGGGGCAACTTAGATGATTTGTTCTTCCCGCGCCGGGGTACCCAAGCCTTTTTCCAGGGAGCTGTAGGGAACAAGCGGGTGCAGCGCAACGCCCGGGTAGAAGCCAGTTACTATGACACCCTGCAGCTGAAAACCTCGCAGCTCTTGCTTTCTGGCCGGATGGAACGCTATTGGCCCGTCACTAAAAACGGGGTGGTGCTCACGCGTCTTCGCTCCGAAGCTCTAGTTAACCAGCGGTTGTACCTGAATGAACTATTCAGGCTAGGCGGGCTGGCCACGCTTCGGGGTTTTGATGATTATGCCTTTTATGCCTCGTCGTATGCCATCAGTACGCTGGAGTACCGGCAGTATACGGGGCAAGATTCGTACGTTTTCCTCTTGTATGACCAGGGATATCTGCGCCGCGACCTGAAAAATGAAAAAAATATTCAGTGGGCCAGCGGCCTGGGCGGTGGTATCAGCTTTTCAACGGGAGCTGGTGTGTTTCAGTTAGTTTACTCCGTGGGCAGGACCTCCCAAGAGGCCTTTAGCCTGCAACGCGGCAAGATTCACTTCGGGATTACGGGCCGTTTTTAGAAAAACTTTCACAAAGGATTTGGAGCGAATAGAAAAAGCCCCTACATTTGTATTACAAACAGTGCGGGATGGAGCAGTTGGTAGCTCGTTGGGCTCATAACCCAAAGGTCACAGGTTCGAGTCCTGTTCCCGCTACCTCAGATAAAAGCCTTGTAAGGAAACTTGCAAGGCTTTTTCGTTTTTGGGCTTTATTCGCAAGTCTCCTCCATTACTCTTTAGACTATCCTTATTACTTCTTCAACGCCAGATGTTTTTCGGACTGACGGTATGCTGCTTGGTTCTTCAGCGGGTAGCTAGAAACTGTGAAGAGAAATACTACCTTTATTTATTCCATCCATAAATCAGAGGAACTCAAGAGCCTTGCCCAAGGCAAAAGCCAAGCTGAAATGGGTGAATTGTAAAACCGTGATACTTGCAAGCTTTATGAGATTAAAAAGAAGCCTCCTTTTTCTCTTGTTGATAGTAAGTGTAACCGCTGCCACCCAAGCGCAGGGGTTGACAATCGGGTCATACAACCTGCGGTATGACAGTCCGGGAGACACTGGAAACTTGTGGGTGAACCGGGCACCTGTAGTCGCCGCCCTCATCCGCTTTCATGAGTTTGATGTGCTGGGTACCCAGGAAGGTTTGAAGAACCAATTGGATGACCTGGGCAAGGCCCTTCCTGAGTATGACCGCTACGGCGCCGGCCGGGATGACGGCAAAGAGAAAGGCGAGCACTCTGCTATCTTTTTCAGGAAAGACAAATTCAGGTTGTTGAACAAAGGTGATTTCTGGTTGTCCCAGACACCAGATAAGCCCTCGTTGGGTTGGGACGCCGCCTGTTGTCATCGCATTGTTTCGTGGGTGTATTTGCAGGACCTTGCCACCAAGAAGAAGCTGTATGTGTTCAACGCCCATTTTGACCATCAGGGGGTGCAGGCCAGAAAAGAAAGCAGCAAACTGATTTTGCGTAAGATTCAGGAAATCGCCGGAAAAGAGCCGGTGGTCTTAACGGGTGATTTTAACGGAGACCAAGCCAGTGAGTGGTACCAGACCATCGCCAATTCAGGGGTGTTGAAAGATACTTTCAGGCAAGTGAAATACCCTTATGCCAACAACACTTCCTTTAACGGGTTCCAACAGCAGTTTGACCGGAAGGAGATTATTGACCACGTTTTTGTGACCAATGCCTTTGAGGTGAAAAAATGGGGAATCCTGACGGATACGTACCATGGTAAATTCCCATCTGACCATTTCCCTATCTTGGTGAAGGTGACCTATGGTGCCAAATGATAGGTTTCCAAAAACAAGCTTTAAGCTTTGGTAGTGTTAGAGGATGGATGGTCGAAAAGGTGGCGTTGGGCTAAACTCCTGAAAATAGGCAGTTTTACAAATTTCGCTTCTAAAACGCTTGTTACTTGGCTACATCCAGCATTTTTACCTTACACAGAACGAGGCGCCATGTGCACATGGCGCCTCGTTCTGTGTAAGGTAAGTTGTGGTATTACTGTGGCGTACTCTGAGGCGCTTTAGAGCCGCTTTGGCGTTATGGGCAGAAGAGCTATCTGGCGAAGGTAAAAGGCAGAAACTATGCTGGAGTAGTGATCGGTTCTTTCAGCCAGGCTAAAGCCATCACTCTGTTGGAAAACTCCTTTGTAATCATTTCGCCTTGGCCTTCTGCTCTTTTGTAGATCTGTTCTACCGCCGTGCGGTTAAAGAAATCTTCTGATACCAATACTGCATTGCGCCGTAAGGCAGACTGCTGAAGTCGGGGTAGAATGTTCTCTAAAAACCACTCCTGGTCTACCGGGCGTATGGCTTTCATCTTTCGGTTGTCGCCGAGCCACCGGAGCAGCTTGCGCTCTTCTATCAATTGAATGCAAGTGGTGATAGCTTCCCGAAACTCCTGGCTGTTTAGAAAACCATTCCATACAGCCGTTCCTAGCTGCAGCTCCTCCTCGTAAGTGATCGTAACTACATGGTTTTCGTAGTAAACAGTTGCCATTAATTAGAAGTAATTAGCTTGAAAGAATCTAACAAATATAACTTCCTTTCCTCTACGGATAACATTACGGTAAAGCTAAATTTAAAATATTATGTTCTATTAGAAGTTTGACCTCTAGCTTTGCACTTCTCCTGAGAGAGCTAAAGAATGAAATGGTATGGGAGAAGCTCTAGTGTTGATATTTCAATAGGCGAAGAGATGCTTTTCCGCTCTGTCGTAGGCCTGGCGTCTTTAAATTGTGAAGTATAGGTCTTTGCTAGTCAATTGGTTTTCTGCCAAGTGCGGGACACCACGTTGCAGAGATTAGCAGCCTTTGTATGGGACTTTAGAGACTACTATTCGGCAAGATGAATTTGATGTACCTGGAGGCCTAAGCTAAACTTATAAACAGATGAGGTGCCCCCTACAAGGCGCCTCATCTGTTTGAAGGAATTTATACTATGCACTAATTACCGCCTGCTTTGCGCCGCTCCAGAACCAGTAGAATACAACTGATTAAAGAGTAACTTAAAAGTGCCATGCGCCTGGCCTCTGAAGGTAATCTCCGGCCCGAAGGCGTAGAAGGTGCCTGCGCCCACGGGGGCAGAGAAAGCTGTCACACCATCCTTTAAATACGCCTGTCCCCAAGCCCAACCACTGCGGAGTGGTTTATCGGTGGAGAACCAAGCCAGCGGTTTTACCACGCCGTTGGCCACGGCATCTGGGGTGAGCTTGAACACGGGGCTGTTATCAAAGTACACATCGCCCTCGGTAGGCATGCCCCAGGTAGCAGGTTGGTTAGTGGCGTATTTCACGCGCAGAATGCTGCCAGGAATGTAGTATTTGGTAGCTGCAAGGGGCCTTGCTTGTCCGGTGGCGTTCATCTCTACTAGAGCGTTGCTCACGGGCAAACCCAGATGGTAGGCCAAGTTGGTGCTGGTGCCAATGGTAACCACGGTGCCGCCTGCTTCCATGAACTTCCGGAGGGCCGGAATCGACTTTTCTGCTGTAATAGAACCCAGCTGAGAGCGGTACTCGGCCGGAATGTCTTCGGGTTTAGGGCCTCTTCCTTCATTGCCTCGCTCCGTGTTCCCTTGCGCGCCCATGGGTGGAATAGCCCGTGTTACAAACAAAATCACATCATATTTCTTGTTCAGCTCACCGGCGTCAATGTCTTTGGCATACACCAACTGGATAGGGAAATGGTATTGCTCCATGATCCAGCGCGTCCAGCCCGAGGGCATAGAACCTCCATAGGTATCCCACAAGGCAATGCGTATGGGAGAGACTTTGGTGGTGGCACCGGCCGGGCGCTGCGCGACTCCTTTGATGGGGAGGCCGTAGTCAGCAGCGGCTTTTTGCACGAGGGCTCTGGATTTGTCAGTGGCTGGAACGAAGAAGTTGCCTTGATCGGTGCCAACGGCCGGCATGCGGTATACCTCGGCCCCGGCCTGGAGCAAGTCATTGACCGCAATGAACGAATGGTTGGCACGGGCATCCAGTACATAGCCGGCGTCTGCAGTTGCTGCTTGCAGGTTGCCTTTGGGAGCTTGCAGTTCGCCGTACGGGATAGCCTGGAATGGTCCTTTGAAGCTGTCCAGGATACGGTCAAACTGCACACCCATCTGGAACGCCAAAGTCCAACCAGCAGCGTCATACGGCCTAATGGGAGGTCCGCCCGGGTACTGGAAATCGTTGGGGTGTTCCTGCGGCTCAAACATATCCATGATATGTGGCCGGAACGCCTGATCGGTTTTCACCACGTAAGAACCGGCCGGGTAGTTTTTGCCTGCCACGGTGAAGGCTTCCGTAGCCTTGTGCACCTGGATGCCTGATTTAATCAACGCATTGATAAAGGTAACCGCGGTAGGAAAATCGGGCTGGGCCGCCGAGAGGATGTAGCCTCTGGGGTCACGCAGAGCTGGGTCTTTGAACACCGTCTCAAAGTGCTTGGTCTGAACGCCGCTTCCGGGAGCTGACTCGTTGTTGGCATTATCGGCATCGGCAGCCTTCTGGTCTTTGGCCTGCGCAGCCGTCACGGCCTCCACGCTTTTAGGGGAAAGAGCCCAATAATCTTTACTGCCGCGTTCAATGGAGTTCTTGCCCATGCGGTAGATATTGTACAGTAATTCATCGCTGTGTCGGGCGGCATAGTTAAGCACGGCATAGTTGAGCGACACAGAATAGTCAATAGACTGCTTGAAATGCCACTTCTGCGGCACCACTGGGTTAGGCGTGGCGCCGTTGGGGATTAGGCGTTGCGGCACTAACGGCACTTCTTCCGGGGTAGGATGCCCGATGATCTCGGTGAGCAAACCCACCATGTTGTGGAAGTAAGGCGTAGTGCGCAAACCACCGTTCCACCAGGTGGAGAACTGGGAGCCGGCGCGCTGGGTGTAGCCGGGTTTGCCCTCAGCGTTCAGGCGGTTGTTCATGGCGGCGCCCACGGCATCAATGCTGGTCACTAGTAAGGGGTCATACACGTAGTTGAACGGATCTCGGTACGGCGGTCCCGCCAGCACCGATCCGGCGGGACCGCGCTGGTGGTGGTTGTACATGATCTGCGGAATCCATTCCACAAACAACTGCCGGCTGATGTTCTGCGACTCCTTCATGTTGTTCATGAAGAAATCGCGGTTGTTGTCGTGGCCCACGTATTTCTGGTACAGGCGGGGCAGGTGGTTCAGGGAGCGGTTCTTTTCCTTGCGCTCGCGCATGTACCAGTTGCTCACTAGTTCCTGCCCGTCGGGGTTGGCGTGCGTCATGAGCACGATGGTCTGGTCCAACAGGCGCTTCGTCTCGGCGTCTTGGCGGCTTACCAGATTCCAAGCGGTTTCAATCAACTGGTGAATGCCCACCGTTTCAGTAGCGTGCAACCCACCGTCAATCCAGACCACGGCTTTGCCCTCAGCGGCTAAGGCACGGGCTTGTTCCTCTGTGAGGTTTTCTGCCCGGGCGAGTTTCTGGGAAATCTCTTTGTAGCGGTTAAGATTCCTGATGTTCTCCGGTGAAGAAACAATCAGCATGAACTGGTGACGACCTTCCTCCGTGAGCCCAATATCTACCAGCTTGGTGCGATCAGAGGTAGCCAGTTTCTTGAAATACGCTTCGGTTTGCGTGAACGTAGCCAGTTGGTAATCGTCGCCAATGTTGAAGCCGAAGTGCTCTTTGGGAGAAGGAATGGTCTGCGCTTGACAGACCGCCACCGTCAATAGCAGCAGGAGCGTAAGGGAACGGTAAAACTTAGGGAGCATAGAAACAGGTGTTAGAGGTGAGAGGAAGGCAAACTGGAAGGAGGTATATCTCTTTTTTGTCATCCTGAAAGGATCTTGTGGGTAAGTAGTAGTAGCGCTTAAGGCAGGGCTTTCTAGTTCGCTCACAATATCCTTTCAGGATAACAAAGAGGGGGCGTGCTGTTTAGGGCTACTTTTACAAAAATGTGCTCAAAGCACCACCGAAGAACTATCTCTTTCCTTTAGCAATACCGGTCTCTGAAAGCAGCAAGAGCAAGGCGCGTTGGGTGCCCAGATAGGCTTTGTCGTTGATCCACCATTCGTCCAAGGCATGGGCGCCGCCACCTTTGCCGCCGCTGCCAATGGTCACAGCCGGTACGTTCTTGGAGAACGGGATATTGGAATTGGTGGAGCCTACCCGCAAGGAAGGATCACTGCCCAGGAACCGGGTGGCGGCCACGCTGCGCTGCACCAAGGCTACGCCAGGGTCAACCCCGCCGGCCGGACGATCCCCAATTAGTTTCACGTCAACGGTTAGGTTGGCGCCGAGGCGTTTCATCTGGTTTTCTTCCTGCAAGGCCCGCTGCACGGCGGCCTGCAAGAGTTTGTCAATGCCCTCTACCCGCTCCGGGCTCTCGGAACGCATGTCTACCTCCATCCAGGACTCAAAAGGAATAGAGTTCACCGAGGTGCCACCGCCAATAACCCCCACATTGTAGGTAGTTCTTATGCCTTCCTTGGTGAATTTGTCGGCTTCTACGGCGAAGTAGTGGATGGCTCGGCCCAGTGCGTTGTGCGGGTTGGCCAATCCAAACGCGCCTGAGGAGTGTCCGCCGGGACCTTTGAACGTGATGCGGTAGCGGTGCGAGCCCAAGCCTCGGTTGGTGACGGCTCCTAGGCCAATTCCATCCACAGCAATATAGGAGTCTATTTTAGGGCCTTTTTCAGAAAATAAGTGTTTCACGCCCCGCAGGTCACCTAAGCCTTCTTCGCCTACCGTGCCAACGAACAACACATCCGCTTCCGTTTCAATCCCGGTTTTCTCCAACGTCTTCAAAACCGACAGCACCATGGCCAAGCCTCGGGTATCATCAGCGATGCCAGGCGCGAGGAGCGTGTCGCCGCGTTGTTTCACTTTCACATCGGTACCTTCGGGGAAGACGGTGTCTAAGTGCGCTTCCATCACCACCGTTTTGGTGCCGGTTCTGCCTTTGCGCCGGGCCAGCACGTTGCCTACCTCATCTATCCAGACCGAATCAGCGCCCGCAGCCCTAAACATCTCGGCATACTTTCTGCCACGTACTTCTTCTTTGAAAGGTGGGGCGGGTATTTCGGTGAGCGTGATCAGGTCTTGGTGCGTTTGCGGCTCCAGGTCCAGAATAGTCTTGAAAGCGGCCTTTACTGCCGGGTTCTTGGCCAGGGTTTTTATCTCGTTTTCATAGCGCTTGTCTACGGAAACGGGTTTGGCTTTCTCTGTAGATTGGGCCAGGGTAGGCACGGCGAGGCAAAGGGCGAAAGTGGCAGGCAAAAGCCCACGGCAAAAGAGTTGGGTAGATCTGGACATGGTGGTTGGTTAGGCTTGCCTCCCGCTGTTTAGGGCTTCGGTTCTAGAAAAATGCCCTAAAACTTAGCGGGCAGGAATTAAAGATAGCGAGGTTAGGAGTAAGTGCAAACAGTGACGCTTGGGGTTTAGGAGAGAAAGCAGAAACGGATCAACTGTCTCATAAGCCTTGGACGAAATAGCGGGTACTACTTTCGGCTGTCTCATCCCGGTCAAAAGCTGCTTTTCACTTTCCTGTTGGCGCAGGATAAGTTCTTGAGGAGGTTTTCTTCCTCTACAGACGGCTTTTCATAATGGCGGCAATGGTTTCTATGCCTTCCCAGAGGTACTGAATCCGGACGTTTTCATTTTCGGCGTGCTGGTTGTTGTCATAGTTTACAATAGGCACCGTGATCACCTTCGTTCCTAAGATTTCCTCAAACAGGTACAGAGGCAGGCTTCCGCCCATAGACGGAATTAACACCAAGGGTTCCTTTGTGGTGGACTGTACCGCCGCCTGTATGCTTTTGGCGATAGGCAGATCCATGGGGGTGCGCTGGGCATTATAGCCGTGCTCTACCGTAATCTTGATGAGGTTAGGGTATTGGTTGCGGTCTTCTTCGGTGGGTTCTCTGTCAATGACCTGAAATCCCTGACTCTTGATGTGGGCGATCACTTTCTCCACTTGCCTCCTGTAATCGTTGCCTTTTACCAAACGGAGGTCTAAAACGGCTTCGGCTTTGGTGGGGATAACGTTGCTGGCAAGGGAACCTACGTTGGCGCTTTGCAGGCCATTGATGTTCAAGGTGGGTTGCATGATGCCTTCTACCAAAGACCGGTTAGGGTTTTCCGGGGTATTGACCCCAAGTTCTTTCTTCAACTGGGCATCTTGGTCAGGGATTTGTGCCAGGGCGCTTTTCTCGGTAGCCGTCAGGGGCGTTACGTCGTCATAGAAGCCGTTCACCAGCACCTTGCCTTGGTCGTCTTTCATGGAGGCCAATAGCTGGGCTAGTTTGAGGGCCGGATTAGGTGCCCAGTTGCCATAATTGCCGCTGTGCAGCGGGCGTTTGGCGCCGTAGACGGTGAGCGCCATGTTCACATCGCCCCGTACGCCGTACACAATCGTTTTCCGTCCCGAGACATGCCTGGGCGCGTCAATGATGATCCAGCAATCGGCCTGTAGCTTGGCTTTGTGCTGCTGAAAAATCTCGTTCAGGTGGATGGAGCCTACTTCTTCTTCGCCCTCAAACAAAAACTTGATGTTGGCGTTCAGGCGTTGGCCGGTTTTCACCAGCGCCTCATAAGCATTCAGGATGGCCATGACCCCGGCCTTGTCATCGGCGGATCCCCGGCCCAGAATGCGCCAATTGGGGTTCACGGCCTCACCGTTTTGATAAGGGCCCATGATCTTGCCGCCGCTTTCCAGCGGGGCCGTGATGAGCACAGGTTTAAAAGGCTCCACTCCCTGGTACCACTGCTTGGGGTTGACGGGTTGCCCGTCATAGTGCGCGTAGAACCCGATGGTCTTGGTAGCGCCCGGCGTTCTGATCTCCCCAAAGACGGCCGGGGTAACCTCTGCGGTGGTGCCCGTCAATAGTTCGGCCTTGATGCCCCTGCGGTCCATCATCTCCTGTATAAAAGCGGCGTTCTTCCGGATGTTGACCGTGTCTGTAGAAACGTTAGGGATGGACAGAAACCGAATGTACTCCTCCATCAACTTTTTGTCGTTTTGACGGATGTAGTTCTGCACCTTCTGCGCTTGCAGATAAGACGTGCAGCAAAGCGTGGAGACCGCGAGAGCAAAGATTTTGAAAAGGCGTGCCTGCATGGGCGGATTATGATTTATTAAAAAGATTCAGCCAAAGGACTTCTGCTAAGATAACTGGGTGTTCTGCTTTTCAAAGGCGATAGACAAACTTCCGCGGGTTCTTTTCCAAGGATAGAGGTTCTATGACAGCTTTGCGCCTGTTTTTCTGAAAAGAGAACGAAAGCAGCTAAGCCGAAAATCAAGGCAACCTCTTTATCTTGGGGATGAAAAACATATTTAATCATCTGTTTATGGCTAAGGAAATGAAAGGGAGACGGGAGTTTTTGAAGAGCTCGGGATTGGCTACGCTCCCTTTGCTGTTACCAACCGGCTTTTCTGCTCCGGCGGCACTCGCGGGGTACGCGGCCAAAGAGGCAAGCGTCAATTTTGTGACCGATGGTGCCATGCCTTCCCCGGCCGAGTATGTGCAGGAACTTCAAGCCGTGGTGGAGAAATACCCCGAAGTGCAGGACACCTATGCCAAAGGTGGGGCGGTAACCCGTTTAGAGGAGGAGTTTGCGAAACTGACCGGAAAACAGAAAGCGATCTTCATGCCCTCGGGAACTATGGCCAACAACCTGGCCTTGCGGGTGCTGAGCCAGGGAAAAGCCAAAATCTTTGTGCAGGAAATCAGCCACCTGTACCGCGACGAAGCCGATGCCGCCCAAACGGTGCATAGTAAACGATTAATGCCGCTGGCCCCGGGTAAAGCCGAGTTCACCTTAGAAGAACTGAAAGAGGCCATCGCGTACCATGACAAAGGAGAAGTTTTCAAAAGCGGCATAGGTGCCGTTTCCATAGAGAACCCGGTGAGAAGAGCCGATGGGCAGGTGTTTTCAATGGAGGAGATCAGGAAGATAGCGGCCTATTGCAAAGAGAACCAGATTAAACTCCACTTGGATGGGGCAAGGTTGCACCTGGCTTCCGCGTACTCGGGGGTGCCTATCCGGGAGTATGCCGCTCCCTTTGACACGGTGTATGTGTCTCTATATAAATACCTAGGGAGCAAAGGAGGTGCCATTCTGGCCGGAGACGCTACGGTCATTGACCAGATGCCGCATTTGATCAAGATCTTTGGCGGAAACATCTACCAGAACTGGCCTTATGCCGCCATGGCACTGGAGAAGTTGGCTACCATTGAAAGCCAGTTACAGAAAGCCCGCGCAAAAGGCGAGCAACTGATCAGCCTGGTGAACCAATCGGGTAACATGAAGATTTCCCCCATCCCCAACGGGAGTAACATCTTCAATCTACAGATGACCGCGCCGGTAGACTATAAGAAGTTCACCGCTTACCTGAAAGACAAGGAGCGTATCCAGCTCAGGATGCCCGATAGCCAAGGCATCATCAAGTTCTTTGTCAATGAAACCATCCTGAACAGAAGCAACGACGCTATTGTGAATGCCCTGAAAAAGGCGATCCAGTCGTCTTTGGCTTAGGCAGGGCTTATCGAGTCGTTTCTAAAAATGGGTTAAAAACGCCAGCCTTGCTGCGTGCAGTGTTCTTTAGGGCGGGGAGTCAACCTCAGGAGAAGGAAGTTTCTGGTGTGCTGCGGCGAACATTGCCTAGTAGGATTGCTCCTGCTTGTGCGCAATCCTATGGTTTTTATGCGTATCTTATTTGTTCAAACTAGAATTCTATGAAACATTTTTTTACGCTGTTTCTCTGTTTAGCCGCCGTGTTGCCTGGGTGGGCGCAACAGACGCAAAAGCCTGTCTTGCACGGCAAGAACTGGATGGCCATCACCGGGAAGCCCTTGGCGGCCACTGCGGGCTCCATGACTTTTCAGAAAGGGGGAAATGCGGTGGATGCGGCCTGTGCCATGTTGGCGGCAACCTGTACCATGTGGGACGTCTTAAGTTGGGGCGGTGAAACCCAGGCCCTGATCTACAACCCCAAGACCAAGAAAGTCATCGCCATTAATGCCATGGGCGTGGCTCCCACGGGTGCCACCGCGGAGTTCTTCAAAGGCAAAGGCTATAGTTTCCCGCCAGAATATGGTCCCTTGGCAGCTACTACCCCGGGTACCCCTGGCGGACTGCTGTACATGCTGGCCAACTACGGCACCCTAAGTTTGGAGCAAGTGCTGGCCCCAGCTATGGAAATGGCGGCTGGTTACCCCATTGAAGCCCAAACGGCCAACAGCTTTGAGCGGGAGAAAGAAAGGCTGAAGCAGTGGCCTTACAGCAAAAAGGTCTTCCTGACGCACCCCGGTCAGAAAAGGGAAGCCCCTGAGGCCGGCGAAATCTTTGTGCAGAAAGACCTATTGGCCACCCTCACCAAGATGGTGGAAGCCGAGAAAGCGGCTTTGAAAAAAGGAAAGAATCGCAAAGATGCCATCATGGCGGCATATGACCGTTTTTACACCGGTGACATTGCGAAGGAATTTGTGCGGGGATGCCAAGAGCAAGGCGGTTTGATTACGATGCAGGATTTAGCTAAATGGAAGCCCATAGAGGAAGAGCCGCTGTCCGTGAAGTATAAAGGCATTGATGTGTACAAACTGCAGCAATGGACCCAGGGCCCGGTGTTGTTACAAGCCCTCAATATCCTGGAGAACTTCGATCTGAAAAGCATGGGGCATAACAGCTCCAAGTACATCCACACGCTGTACCAGACCATGAACCTCACCTTCGCTGACCGGGATTTTTATTATGGTGATTCTTACTTTGCGCCGCAGGAACCCATCAAAGGCCTTCTCAGCAAAGAGTACGCAAAGCAGCGGGCAGCGCTTATCCAGTTTGACAAGAACAATCCTGCTATCGGGCCGGGTGACCCTTATCCGTTTGAGGGCAAGGGCCTGAAGAATCCGTATCTGCAACTGCTTAAGGAAAGAGGCTACGAAATGGATACTACCAAACGGAACTTCGCCCCTACCCATGACATCCGGAATGGCTCCTCCAAGGTTGAATATGAGCAACGACTATGGTTAGGCACTACCACCGTAGAAGCCGCCGATAAAGAGGGATGGGTAGTATCGATCACGCCCAGTGGTGGATGGAACCCTGCTTGCATTGCCGGTAACACGGGTGTAGGCATGAGCCAGCGGATGCAGAGCTTTGTGCTGGATGCCGCTTTAAACCCTTTCAACGTGGTGGAGCCTGGTAAAAGACCCAGGGTGACTCTAACGCCTTCCATGGCCCTGAAAGACGGCAAGCCTTTCTTGTCCTTCGCGGTGCAGGGCGGCGATACCCAGGATCAGAACCTGTTGCAGTTCTTCCTTAACGTAGCTGATTTTGGCATGAATGTGCAGCAAGCCGCTGAAGCTGCCAACTTCAATACAAACCAACTCTGGCTTTCATTAGGAGGCACCAAGGCCGATGACCGTAAACCAAAACCCGGACAAATATTGCTGCATGATAGTACTCCAGACGCAGTGCGAGACCAGTTAAAGAAAATGGGCTACATTTTGAGTTTCGATGACCGTACCAGCGGCCCCATCAATGCCATCTATTTTGACTGGAAGCACGGAAGTTTCTGGGGTGGTTCCAGCAACCATGGCGAAGACTATGGCATAGGATGGTAATCTGCACCCAATTTTACTTGTGTAAATTGGCATTAGCTAAACCCACCGAAGTGCTGACCCTTGGCTAAAAATCTCTGTGGTCGTACAGCCAAGAACTGAAGTATGGTAGCCCTGCTGCTTTTTCACCAGAAAGCAGCAGGGCTATCTGCGTTTAGACGTGTTGTGAGGAAGAACATAATTGGTCAGCTTGTTAAATATACCCATTTCTCTTGTCCATTCTCCGCCCAGTCTCTGTTTAAAGACGGACAGGTTTGTGCCTCATGCAAGAACTTGTGCGTATTTTTTCCTCATTTATACCTCTTGTCTAAACAAGAAGGCATACAGAGGAACTCTCCTGTAAGTAGGTAATCTAATATATTGTTGAGCTTAGGTTTGTCTTATTTCTACTTCACTGTTCTTTAGAGGAGGCAATAATGGTCTTTTAAAGGCTACTTATAGTATAAAAGATTAATAATAGTGCTGCATCATTCTTGTAGTTAACTGCTATTTTCCTTCGCTTCTGAATTTATCTCTTCCTATAATCAAAATCGGGTTTAATCTCTAACAATAGGGTTAAATGCGCTCCTGAGCTGTTTTGCTTAAAATGGCTTTAAAATACTTTTAGATAGTCTGAATTAATATCTAGCTCCGCAGAGATTCTTTTAAGCGTTTACAAGGCTGTTTTATAAAACCGGTAGTCTTTTAATAATTATAAAAAATGTTATAACTAATTAGAATTGTAAATATTTAGGATAATACATGTAGGTAAGTGTTAAGTGAGATTGACGAAGTATAAAGAACTTCTATATATAAAAGTCATATAATTTAAATTTTTGTCCTTATTTTAATATTAAATATGATTTTAGTTGGTAGAAATAAGATTGTGTCCTTATCTTTATCAACTCAGGAGAATGTGTTCTTTTAATAATAGGCATATCTCATGGCAACCTCAGCAATCCCCCGGCAACTTATTGGTTCACTCTATGGCACAATTTTACCGCCGTCTCTTTTTCGTATTCTATCTACTCTTGATTTGCAGCACGCAAATTCTTGCGCAGGATTGTGAAGTCTCTATTTCTTCCGAAGGACCTAACGCGTTGTGCCCGGGAGGCCAAGTGGTGTTAGTGGCTACCTCAGGCAGTGCTGGTGCTACGTTTCAATGGCAAAAAGATGGGGCAGTGCTTCCCGGCCAAACTGGTAGCAGATTAACAGTAGCTAACACGGGAAATTATACCGTGGTGGTTAAAGGTACCTCGTGTACAGAAAAAGTCTCTGCTCCTTTTACCGTTACAACAAGTTCTAACCCAACCGCAGATTTCACCTTCGCCAATAATGCTTGCTCTGGCACAAACGTAAAATTCACGGGCCTGCCAACAGGGTCGGGGTTCACCTATGCCTGGGACTTTGGAGATCCTACCTCAAGTAGCAACACCAGTACTGCCCAGGAGCCAAGTCATATCTTTATTTCAAATGGTACGGGCACGGTGCAATACACCGTTAAACTTAAAGTAACCAATGCGGGCGGTTGTACTAACGAAATCTCCAAAGTAGTTACTATACGGCAAAGAGCAGATCCTTCTCTGGAGGATGTTTTGGCCACCCAGAATTTTACTATTCCATTTACAAACTGTTCCCAAACAGCCTCTAGTTATCTCCTGAAGGTCAGGAACACCTCTGCCACCAAAAGCACAAACCAATCTTACAGAATTGAGTGGGGTGATAGCACCAGTCAGAATTTCCCGGCTTCTTTTGAGGGAGCGGAGCACACCTACACGAAGCAGGGGGAATTCAACTTGAAGCTGATTATTGTGGGCCAAAATGGTTGTACCACCACCAAGAACATAAAGGTTTTTAATGGAAGTAACCCAAGTTTAACAGTAGGTAGCCCAGGTAACACTGTAGGGTGTGCTCCTGTGGCCTATACTTTCCCCATTACAGGGGTGGCCAACAATAGCCCATCTACCATTTACACCTTCTCCTTTGATGATGGCTCTCCTGCGTATACGTTCACCCAAGCAAATGTGCCTACCAGTCTTACCCACACGTTTAGGAAGAGTTCTTGTAACAATAACTCCCAAGACTCCTTTGTTTTAACTGCTACTGCCTCCAACCCCTGCGGAACCACCAATGTTACGGTAAGCTCTATTTTCATTTCGGCTACACCAAAAGCCAAATTTGTGGTAGACACAAAGGAGCCGGTGGGGTGCTTGAATACTCCGCTTACCCTTAAGAACACGTCTGATCCCGGGGCAAACATGCTGGGTATTGGCAGGTGTAACACCAACGCCAATTACCAGTGGGAAATAAGCCCCGCCACTGGTTGGAATCTTACCTCCGGTACCCTGACCTCTTTTAGCCCGGTCATTAACTTCACCAAAACGGGGGATTACAGCATTAAGCTCAAAGTAACCAATAGCTGTAGTTCACACGATACAACCATGGTTTTCTCCGTTGTAGATACGCCTACTTCAGAGTTCACCACTTCTTTAAATCCCGCAAACGGATGTACGAACGTAGAGGTAGCCACAAACAACCAGTCTGTGGGAGAGCTAATCTCCTATAATTGGTTTGTGACTCCTAATACCGGTTACACCATCACTTCGGGCTCTCTCACCAGTAAAGATCCTGTTTTCAACTTTACCCAAGCGGGGCTTTACACGATCAGCCTGAAAACCAGTAATCCTTGCGGGACAGATTCCAGTAGCACCCAAATCACGGTAACATCTCCGCCTACAGTTTCTTTGCCCGGGGCAAGCGAGTTATGCCAGCCGCAGGTGATTGCTTTTACAGATGCCAATACCCCATTCAGGCCCGTGTATACTTCCAACTTCGGAACAATCTCGGCCTATAAATGGGCAGTGACCGGAGCCGGTGGGGCAACGTTTGTGGCGGGTACTACAGATGCCTCGCAATACCCGTCCATCAATTTTCCGGCGGCAGGAACGTATACGGTCACCCTCACCGCCACAAATGAGTGTGGCATCTCAATTGCGGCTAATCAGGAAATCACGATTAGAGATTTGCCTGCGCCTCCTGCGGTGGCAGGGGCTACTATTTGCGAAGGCCAGCCTGTTACCTTAACTGTTGCCGGACCAGCGGCGGGTACCACCTATAGATGGTATGATGGTGCCTCAGGCGGCAGTCTTTTGTTTACCGGTGAGGCCTTTACGCCTGCTCAGAACCTGTCGGCTACTACTACCTTTTATGTAGAAGCGGTTAATGGCTTCAATTGCGTAAGTACCCCCAGAACTCAGGTGACGGTGGTGGTACTAAAGGGAGTCTCCAACAACACCATCACCGCGCAGGCGCCGTTCACGGTATGCGAAGGCGAACCGTTAAAAGTGATTACCGGCTCCCAGCCCACGGAAGGAGATGGAGCGCCTTATCAGTTCAAATGGCAAATCAGCACCGATGGCGTAGTGTACACAGATGCACCGGGAATTAATAATGGGCAGGATTACACTCCGGGGCTTATCTCCCGCAATACCTGGTTTAGGAGAACCATTTCTTCGCAGACGTGTCCAATAAACGAAAGTAATGTGGTGTCCTTCACCTTCAGTCCTACACCTGCATCTCCTGTGCTGGTACAGAATGATGTCGCTATTTGTGAGGGGCAGCAGGCGAACCTCATCGTGAATGCCCAGACAGGTTTTACATATAGATGGTACACTGCAAATGTAGGTGGTGCTTTGGTGGCTACCGGAGAAACGTATAGAACCCCTGCCCTGACCCGCGATACGGTGTTCTTCGTGGAGGCCATCAATGAGAATGGTTGCGGAAGCTCATCACGGTCTGAGGTGCGCATTAGGGTAGCTCCCATTATTGCCGATAATACTATCCTTGGAAGCCAAGATATTTGTACCGGGCAAACGCCTGGGGCGCTTACGGGCTCACAGCCAACAGGAGGTAATGGAGTTTTTACCTATGTCTGGGAAAGTAGTACCACTTCCGGTTCCACCGGGTTTGCGCCTATTCCTAACGCCAATGCCAAGGATCATTCGCCTACTGCCCTTACTACCACTACTTGGTTTAGGAGGGTAGTTGGTTCCGCTGGTTGTGTGACAACTAGCGGCGCAATAGAAGTAACAGTTCGGCCTGAAGTTACTGACAATACCATTTCTTCTAGCCAAATTATTTGTACCGGCAGCGTTCCAATCGCGTTTATCGGCTCACAACCCCTAGGTGGAAATAATGTCTATGCCTACCAATGGGAAATGAGCACCACCTCCGGGACCGATGGTTTTTCGGTTATTACGGGGGCTACCGGGAAAGACTTTACTCCTTCGGTAGCGCTTACCCAAAATACCTGGTTCCGGCGGATTGTGGAATCAGGGGCCTGTAACAGAAGTGAGAGTGTCGCCGTGCTGGTAGAAGTGCAACAACCGATCGCAGGGAACACCATATCAGCCGAGCAAACGATTTGCGCGGGTGAGTCCATCAGTCCTTTGGTTGGATTAGATCCTACTGGGGGAAGCGGCGTCTACACCTATGTGTGGGAGCAAAGTACTGTATCAGCTTCTACCGGTTTCAGCCCAATAACTAACGCCAACGCCCGTGATCTTGCTTCCATGCCTCTCTCCGCCACTACTTGGTTTAGACGGGTAGTCACCGGAGGTGCCTGCGAGCCTAGTGTCAGTAACGTAGTGCAGGTGACAGTAAATCCGGCACTTGAAAATAACATCATCACCAATGGGCAGAGCCAAATCATCTGTACTGGTTCTACTCCGGCGCTCCTGCAGGGGGCGCTGCCAACCGGAGGAGACAATGTTTTCACATATCAGTGGGAGCAAAGCACAGACGGTGTTTCCTTTGTTGACATCTCCGGAGCTATTGAAAAAGACTATGCGCCCGGAGCACTCACCCAGGATACCTGGTACAGAAGAAAGGTGATTTCCCATACCTGTACTTCGGTTAGTCCGGTAGTGAAGGTGGAGGTGCAGCAGCCTATTGCAGACAACACCATTCTGGGAGAGCAAACCGTCTGCGCCGGCTCTGCGGCTCAGGCCTTGACAGGCTCTCAGCCTACCGGAGGATCCGGGGTGTACACCTATCAGTGGGAAGCCAGTACCGACGGTAACACCTTTACCCCGGTTGCCAATGCAACGCAAGCCGAATACACTCCTACCAACCTAATGCAGACGACCTGGTTTAGACGCCGGGTGGAAGGCGGTCCCTGCGTGCCTAGTCTCAGCAACAGCATCAAGGTGACGGTAACGGTTCCGGTGACAAACAACACCATTAGTGCCCCGCAAACCATCTGCAGTAACACAGCGCCGGTTGCGTTAAAAGGCTCTGTTCCTGTTAGTAGCCCCGATGCAGTGTTTGTTTATACCTGGGAAAGCAGCACAACCTCGGCCACCGCGACCGACTTTGCTCCAATTGCGGGAGCCGACGGGATCGACTATACCCCTGGTGCACTCACCCAAACGACCTGGTTCAGGAGGGTGGTGTCAACAGGCGGTTGTACCAGTACTTCCCTGGCAATACAGATCAAGGTGGAACCATTGCCTCCTGCCCCTACAGTTGCAAACCAGGTGATCTGTGAAAATAATAGTGCTACCCTGTCGGTAACTGGGGCCAGTTCTGACACCTACCAGTGGTTTGATACTGAAACCGGAGGTACGCCTCTGGCGCAAGGTGCTACCTTTAACACCCCTGTGCTTACCGCTTCCACTACCTACTATGTGCAGGTAACCAATGCCATTGGGTGTACTAGCCCACGGGCAGCAGTTCAGGTGACGGTGAATCAGAACATTGGCAACAACATTGTGTCTAACAACCAGGCGCTTTGCGTGGGCTCCAGCCCAAGCCTTCTGACTGGTACTTCACCTACGGGCGGAAACGGTGTCTATACCTACCTTTGGGAGCGGAGTATTACAGGTGCGGATGCCGGGTTTAGCCCTGCCCCTGGAGTAAACACCGACAGTACCTACTTGCCTACCAATATCACTACTGTTACCTGGTTCCGGCGGAGGGTAACCGCAGGACCTTGCTTGCCAAGTGTAAGTGAGGCGGTAAGGATTTCGATTAGTCCGGTCATTACCAACAACAGGATTTCGTTTCCGCAGAACACTTGTTCTGGTACCCCACCCGCTCCCATCACGGGAACCCAGCCACAGGGAGGCGACGGTACTTACACCTATCTATGGGAAAGCAGTACCACAGGGTCAACCAGTGGCTTCGGGCCGGCTGCCGGCAATAACCAGGGAAGTACCTATCAACCGGAAAGCCTTACCCAAACTACCTGGTTCAGGCGGACTGTTTTCTCTGGAGGATGTTCCATAACGTCGGCGGTGGTGCAGATAACGGTTGTGCCGGTCATCAGCAATAATACGGTCACCGCTGACCAAACCATCTGCAGTGGAGATGCCGCTCAACCGCTGGTAGGTTCTGCGCCAACAGGGGGTAGTGGTACCTATACTTACCTATGGGAAAGCAGTACTGACGGTACCTTGTTTACGGCTGCTCCCGGGGACAACAGGAAAGCCAACTACTCTCCGGGTGCTGTGAGGGTGACTACCTGGTACCGGCGCACGGTGACCTCTTTCCCATGCCTGGAAAGTAAGAGTACCCCTGTGATGGTGACAGTGATCACGCCAATTGCCAATAACGTCATCAGGACTGGGCAGGAGATCTGCGCCGAAACCGCTCCAACCTTGCTTCAAGGATCGCTGCCTACCGGGGGCGGACCTAACCTTACCTACCTATGGGAAGTGAGCACAACTGGACCTACCAGCGGCTTTGGTCCGGCGCCCGGCGCTAACACCGAGATCAATTATCAGCCAGGTGTCCTGACACAGACCTCGTGGTTCAGGAGAATGGCCGTCTCGGTACCTTGCCAGACCCAGGCAAGTAACGTGATACAGATTAAGGTAAATCAACGGCCGTCACCTCCTGCGTTGGTGACGCTCAATCCAAGAATATGTCCCGGCGATAGAATCAATGTCACGGTTACCAACCCTGGGTTTGGGGTGGAGTGGTATGACCAGCCGCAAGGAGGCACGCTTCTTTATACTGATGTAACGTTCCCAACGCCTGCCCTTACGCAGACCACCACTTTCTATGTGCAGTCCATCTCTCGGGAGGGTTGCCCCAGCAGTACCAGAACAGCTGTGAAGGTGGAGGTAGTGCCAGCAGTGGCAGATGCCGGGCCAGATGTGACCATCATCATAGGACGTTCTGCAAACCTGCTGGCTTCAGGGGGCGTGAAGTATGAATGGTCTCCGGCCACGGGGTTGTCTTCGGTGAACACCGCTGCCACTATCGCCACGCCTACAGAAACCACTACTTACACGGTGACTGTCACTACGGCCGAAGGGTGCTATGCCACTGATCAGGTCACCGTAACAGTTCTGCCGGAAATCTTCATCCCTAACGTGCTTACTTTAAACAAAGATGGCATAAACGATGACTGGGAGATTCTACACATAGAGAAATACCCCAACTGTAAAGTGGAGGTGTTTAATAGATGGGGTACGAAGCTTTTCTCATCCCAAGGCTACCAGACCCGCTGGGATGGAAATTACGAGGGCAAGCAATTGCCGGTAGGGGCCTACTATTACATCATCCAATTGGACCAAGACGAAAAACCAATCTCAGGAAGTATCACCATCATCAAATAAGGGCATGAAAGGGAGATTTTTAGTTACGGTGTGCCTCGCAATTCTTTGTGTGGCTTCCTTCCAGGCAGTTGGGCAGCAAATGCCCCAGTTCAGCCAGTATATGACGAATAGCCTGGTGATCAATCCGGCGGTGGCCGGGATAGAAAATTACATGGACATCCGTTCGTCTTTCCGGAAGCAGTGGATAGGCATTGAAGGGGCTCCTACTACGTTGTACACCAGTGTGCACGCCTCTATTGGCAAAAGTGACCGTAATGCCACTGGGCGGGGGAAATTCAGGAACAGGAGCAAAGGAATGAAGCACCGGGTCAACCGCAACAACCGCTTCAAGCGCGTGGCGCCGCATCATGGGGTTGGGGCGGTCGTTCAGGTAGACCAGGCTGGGTTGCTCAGGACAAGCTCTGTCAACATGGTGTACTCCTTTCATGTGCCCCTTACCAGTACCTTAAATCTTTCCTCGGGCATTTCTGCGGGAGCAGTGCGCAACAGCTTCAACACCAGTAAGGCCCGGGCCGTCAATGGCTCCGATGTGGCGTTGCTGGGCGACCAGGTGAATATGACCAAGGCCGATTTGAATGTGGGAGTCTGGCTCTATTCGCCTAGTGCTTTTCTTGGAGTCTCAGGCGCGCACCTGATCAACAGCGGAAGTGATTTTCAGACACCTCTGGATTACTCCATCTCTGGCAGGCTAGTGCCCCATTATTTTGTGACGGCCGGGTATCGGTTTCAGGTAGAAGACTTGATGATTACTCCTTCGGTGCTGTACAAGAAAGCCGTGCCGGGGCCTGGTACCTTTGACCTGAACCTGAAAGCCATGTACAATGAGCGGGTTTGGGTGGGGGCCTCTTACCGGAACAAGGATGCGGTTTCTTTTCTTTTTGGGTTGAACGTAAGCCACGTGCTTGACTTTGGTTACTCCTATGACCTGACTACCTCTAGCCAGAACAAGACCAGCGCCGGCTCGCATGAGTTCATGGTAGGCTTTAAAGTAAACAATAAATTGAAAGTGCTGTGCCCGCAATGGGTTTGGTAGTGCTCTGGGGAATTAGGCCAAGTTGAAAATTTGAGTCGTTACAGCAGGCCTTGGTTTTTGGTTGCTTTCCAGAAAATAGGCCAAAAGCGGAGGAGATCAGATTTTTTTTTAAACCGATTTAAAAGTATGATAGCCAAAGAGGTCAGTTTCTCTTAAACTGAAAGCAATATTTCAAATTCATGTAGTAAGCCTTGCCGGGCTCCCAAAAACTTTATTTGGGAGATCAGGCAAGGCTTCTTTTTTTTAAGCCTTTTTGTAGAAACTAATCAAAAAATCAACTTCTGTGGGTGAATCTTTCTATTACCAGGAGAAAGGACGCAATCCTGCTTAGCTGCTAAGCAGTTCTTTTTTTTAACCCCTGATAGCTGTCTGTTAAAGTCTAACTTCTTGCCTTTATGAGTAATCGACTTGTTCTCAAAGAAGTGCTCGAAAAAAGAAGGCTTAAATATCGCAATAGTTGAATATAGTTTAATCAATGAAATTACATTTTATTTCCTAAATTTGTCCAAGTGTATGAATTTGGATTAAAACTATTTAAATAGCCCCTATAATCCACTGTTGTACCCCAGTTTAGGCATCAGATTTTATCATTCAAAATGCCTCTTAAATGGAATGGAAGTAAATCAATACCAATAAATGCATACTATTTATCATAATATATATCAAGTAGTCGTGATTGGATTAAAATCTACAGGAGCGATCAAGTAATTTAGGAGGGGTTTGCATGAAAATACGATTACTACTATTCTTATCCTTTCTTTTATTTAACTCGCTTGCTTTTAGTCAAATAGCTCCGGCTTTTAAGGCGTTGCAGCGTGTGTCAGTGGCCGGGGGGAGAGGCTATGAAAACAAGGGGAAGAACAACATAGAAAAACAAGTGTTTCTGGCCGGTGCTGCTTCTCAGGAGTCGTTGGCGGAGATGGACAGAGTCTATTCAGAGTTAAAACGTCAGCAACCCACCACCACTTTGTCTGGTGCCGCGCTTTCGGGCGGAAAGTTATTGCCAGGGGTGTATAGGGTAAAGGGAAACGCACACCTTCAAAAGTCTCTGCAACTTCTTGGGAGTAAATTTCCCAATGGGGTTTTCGTGTTTCAGGTGGAGGGAGACCTTACGGTAGATCCTTCGGTAACAATTGATTTGAGGCAGGGGGTGCGGTCTAAAAATGTGTTCTGGCAAGTAGCCGGAAATACAACTTTAGGAACCCGCAGCAATTTCAAGGGTACTATAATTGCAGCAGGAAATATCACGTCGGCAAAAGGCGCTATCGTGGAAGGCAAGCTTTTAAGCAAAGCGGGTAGTGTTACCTTGTCAGAGACCAATGTGTCTGAGTTGGGTACTGAGAACGTTTCTGATTTAGAGGTGAAGCATGTGGTGAGCGAAGGCCCTTATGGCATGGGTTTATTGATTACCTATACCGTTACCCTCAAGAACTTGGGGCCTGAGGATGAAACTAATGTGGTCCTGAATTTTGAAACTCCATCCGGGATTCAGTTCATAAGCGCGACTACTTCCTTAGGGTCACTTTTTGACCCCTTAAGGAGGGAATGGATCATCCAGCGCTTCCCCAGCGGGGCCACCGCCACCATGGTGGTGAAAGCCAGCATTCTTAAAACTGAGTTCTCCACCACGGTGGTAACAGTGACCGGTGACGGCAAGGACCCCAATATCAAGAATAACACGTCTGAGTTGTCTATCTGCGCTACTCCGTCTAAGCCAGGGGCCATTACAGGGAAAACATCTCTTTGCGTAAACTCTCCAGGAAACGTGTACCAGATTGAACCACTGACGGGTACCCGAAAGTACACCTGGACTCTGCCTGCCGGATGGTCTATCACCGGAGGCCAAGACACGAACATCATCACGGTTTCTACTGGAGGAACGGAGGCGAACGGCACCATCTCTGTTAGGGCGGTGAATGCCTGCGGCGATGGTCCTGAAACTGTCCTGGCCGTTAGCACCGTCTCCTCGCCTCCGCCTATGCCTTCCACTGTCTCTGGACCGCTGGAAGTCTGTCTAGGGCAGCGGGATATAACCTATTCCATTAACCCTGTGGCGGGTGCCGTTTCTTATGACTGGGAGGTGCCCACAGGTTGGGCGGTAGTACGGGGACAAGGAACTTCCTCCCTTACCGTGAATGCCGGGCCTACCGGAGGTAGAATAAAAGTGACTGCGGGAAATGGGTGTGGTAAAAGCGCCAGCAGCGAGGTGCAGGTGGTTGTTTCGCCTTCTGCGCCGCAAGCGCCTAGTGCCATTTCAGGCATTAGCCAGGTTTGTGCAAATACAGAGGAAGTGACGTACCAGGTGCCGGTGGTCGCTAATGCCTCTAATTACACCTGGGCAGTTCCTGCTGGCTGGAGCATCGTGAGAGGACAGGGAACGCGCACGGTGGTTGTCCGTGCCGGGACTGCCGGAGGACAGGTGACAGTAAGAGCCCAGAACAGTTGCGGTGTAAGCCCAATTGCTTCCTTAAGGGTTTCTATTTTCTCAGAAGTACCTGTTTTAGGGGCAATTTCCGGGGAAGTGGCGGTTTGTTTCTCCAATGCAGAGCGGACCTATTCTGTGGAGGAGGTGGAAAATGCCTCTTCGTACACATGGAGTGTGCCCGCCGATTGGCGGATTTTATCAGGACAGGGTTCCCGCCGGATCAACGTGAAAGTTGGTTCTACCGGCGAAGTGAAATTAGTGGCTTCTAACGCGTGTGGCATAGGTGCAACGGTGGCCTTGAAAGTGGCGGTCAGTTCAGGCCCACCCGTGATGCCTGGTGCTATCTCGGGGGCAAGTGCTCCTTGTAAAGACCAAGGCAATCTTGTTTACTCCATTTCTTCTCTGACAGACGTAACGGGGTACACCTGGGCCGTTCCGGAAGGGTGGTCTATTGTCTCTGGCCAGGGAACATCCTCCATTACCGTGAAAGCGGGCGCTACTGCTGGTACTATCTCGGTCTTCGGAGTTAACGGTTGCGGAAACGGACCGGCCAGAACGCTACCGGTAAGTCCGGCCCTTGCCTCCCCGGCTGCTCCCGCTTCTATTACCGGAGAGACGGTGCCTTGTATTGGCGGACAGCAGACGTATTCCGTTCCTAACCCAGTAGCAGGTCTTGCCTATACTTGGACGGTACCAACCGGTTGGAGCATTGTATCGGGGCAGGGTACCGCCAACCTAGTGGTGAGAGCGAGCACAGTGGGTGGCGAAGTAAAGGTGACGGCAAGCAATAGCTGCGGACTTAGTGCTTCCACTCAGATAGAAGTAACTCCTACTACCGGCGCACCGGCGCTTTCTGCTTCCATTCAGGGAGAAACAGCGGTTTGTGCCAACACAGATCAACTGACTTATAGCATCTCCTCTACCAACGCGGCTTCTTCGTTCCAATGGCAGGTGCCCACCGGTTGGACCATCCTGAGCGGACAAGGAACCAGAGAAATTAAAGTAAAAGCGGGTACAGCTAATGGAAACATCCAGGTGTCAGCCAGAAATGGTTGCGGTCAGAGCACGACTCGTACGTTAGCAGTTACCATCTCGTCAGGACTCCCGGCCACTCCCGGGCAAATTACCGGGCCAGTGAATCTCTGCACCAACATGGGAGAGGTTACTTACTCTATTGCGGCAGTAACCGGTGCCACCACGTACACGTGGTCTGTTCCGGCAACCTGGACGGTTGTTCGCGGGCAGGGAACCACCTCGTTAGTGGTGCGCGTAGGCTCAGCGGCTGAGCGGGTGCAAGTAGTTGCCAGCAATGCCTGCGGTACCAGTGCGGCAGCGGTCCTCGCGGTGAACATGTCTCTTGCAACGCCAGGTCCGATAGGAGCTATTACCGGGGAGAAAGCATTCTGCGCTTCTTCCGCCGCTCGTACCTATAGCGTGGCAGGAAATGATGATGTCAAAACTTACACCTGGTCTGTTCCGGCGGGATGGACTGTTCTTTCTGGACAGGGTACTCGTTCCATCAGTGTGCGGCCGGGTGCTTCAGGTGGTTATCTGAAGGTGGTTGCCGCTAACAACTGCGGAACCAGCGCAGATTCTACCAACATCAGCATCGCACAGCCTTTATCTGCATCACCGGCATCTATAACAGGTCCTAAAACAGCTTGCGTCACCGAGGAACCGATAACGTATTCTGTAGAGGCTGTAGCTGGTGCTACCCAATATACCTGGACCGTGCCAGCCGGATGGCAGATTGTGGCGGGGCAGAACACCAGAACGATACAAGTAAAAGCAGGAACCGGGGCAGGTACTATCTCTGTAGCCGCTTCCAATGCCTGCGGGGCCAGTGCGGCCGTGCGGTTGGATGTTTCTTCTCAGAGCGCCCCTACTCTACCGGCGGGCATCTTAGGCGAAACCATGCCTTGTGGCGGTGGTACGCAGCAGACATACGGGGTGAGAAACCCAATTGCTGGTATGACTTATACCTGGGCAGTACCCGCCGATTGGCAAATAACTTCTGGCCAGGGAACCAGCAGCCTTGTGGTGAAAGTGGGAAATACGCCAGGCGCTATCTCTGTGATCGCCTCTAATAACTGCGGAACCAGTACGGCCCAGTTGTTGGTAGTGGCGCCTTCGGTTTTGGCGCCCGCAACTGATCCAATCCAAGGTAATACAGGCCTTTGCTTTAACGCCACCCAAACGTACTCAGTGCCAGCAGTTAGTGGGGCAACAGGTTACCAGTGGCAGGTGCCAGCCGGCTGGACCATTGTAAGTGGCCAAGGCTCCAGAGAAATTCAAGTAAAAGCAGGAACAGGGGCCGGAGAAATCTCGGTGAACACCCAGTATAGCTGCGGAACGGCGGTAAGAAGAACGTTGGCGGTGGCTTCCGGGGCAAATAACCTTGCGTCACCAGGAGCTATTACCGGAAACAGAGGGGTTTGTGCCAATGAAAAGCAAATCATTTATTCTATCCAGCCAGTAACCGGAGCTTCTTCTTATGATTGGCAGGTGCCGACCGGATGGATGATCACCGCCGGTCAGGGAACAACTTCTATCACGGTACAAACGGGCACTACGGGTGGGCAGGTAACAGTAGCCGCTAAAAACGCATGTAGCACCACCACCCCTACCGCGTTAGCCGTGAGTGTTTCAGGGAATACGCCTTTTGCCCTTGGTGCCATCACCGGGCAGAATGCCACTTGTACCACTACGCGAGTGACGTATCAAGTACCCCAAAATGCCAACGTAAACTCTTATACTTGGACCATACCTACCGGCTGGACCATTGAGTCAGGGCAGGGTACTTCTTCCATCACCGTGATCCCGGGTACGATGGGCGGAATGTTGAGCGTGTCAGGGGTAAACGGATGCGGCATCAGATCAACTGCCAGCACGCTGCAAGTACAGGTGCAAAGAGAATTGCCACTTAGACCAAACCCAATTCAAGTAGCGGCGGCGGCGCTGGTTCCTTGTGCTGGTCAAAATGGGTTGGTTTTCAGAATTGAGGCCGTAAACGGAGCCACTTCATATGAATGGACTCTTCCTTCTGATTGGAAAATAGAATCTGGTCAGGGAACCACTACCCTCACCGTTACCGCCGGAAGCTTGTCTGGGCAGGTAAGTGTAATTGCTAAAAATGCTTGCGGGCAAAGTGAAAGCCGGACCGTAGCCGTGGTGCCTACCACCGGAACACCCGTCATCAACGGTGAGATTCTGGGAAGTGCCAATGTATGCGCTACCGCCGGGGCCGTGACTTACAGCATTACAGGAACAGGGGCAAGCCAGTACATCTGGACGGTGCCAGCTGGCTGGACGCTGGTGTCTGGTCAGAACACTACTTCCATCAGCGTGATCCCAACTACGACAGGCGGAACCATCAAGGTAAAGGCTTTGAACGGCTGTAACCTGAGCGTGGAGAAAAGCCTAACTGTGACGCCAAGTGTGGCGGGCACATTAAGACCTGGGGTGATCACAGGGCCTCTGGCATTCTGCGCCTCGGCTGAGCAGCGGGTGTACACTGTAAGTGAAGTAGCGGGCGCGGCCTCCTATGAATGGAACGTGCCGGCCGGATGGCAAATCATCAGTGGTCAGGGCTCCACCAGCATTACCGTTGTCACCAAAGTGGGGGCTGGTAACGTGAGCGTGAAAGCTGTGAATGCCTGCGGCGGCAGTGCCGATGCAACGCTTTCAGTGACGGTGGCTCCTGCTTTAGGAGTTGCTCCGGTTATCCTAGACGAAAGCTCGCCTTGCGTAGGAAATCAATTCTCAGTGCCGGCCACGTATGGGGTATCTTACAAATGGAGTATTATTTCTGATATGCCGGGTTGGAGCATCACTTCGGGTCAGGGCTCTCATAAAGTGACGGTGCAAGGCCCTGCCAACGCACCGCTTGCTTCCGCTAAAATAGTGGTAGAGGCAAACAACGGAACCTGCTCCACCACCTCAGCTTCGCTGGACATTGTGCCTAAATACCTGGCGCCTGAGTTGCACGTGCCTAACGTGTTCTCGCCCAACAATGACGGCAAGAACGACCTATGGGAAGTGCGGAATCTGTTGGAGTACCCAGAAAATGAACTGGTGATCCTGAACCGCTGGGGCAGTGAAGTCTACCGCATGAAGAAGTACCGCAACAACTGGAACGGCGGTGGCCTGGCCGAAGGAACTTATTATTATGTGCTGCGGGTACGCCTCTGCGAAGGCCAGGAAGTGACCCAAAAAGGCTACGTAACCATCATGCGCTAAGGAGAGATGAAGGGAATGAAAAAAGCAGTAATAGTTTTCCTGGCGGTGGTGGCCTGTCTGAGCATGCCTCAGGTAAGTTGGGCTCAGCAAGATCCGCAGTTCACGCAGTACATGTTTAACGGGTTGCTCCTGAATCCGGCGTATGCTGGTAGCAAGGGGTTCTCCAGCCTCAACGGTTCGCATAGAAGCCAGTGGACTGGCCTGGAAGGCGCACCGGTTAGCCAAACGTTGAGTTTTGACGGAAACCTGAACCGGAAACTTGCCGCCGGGTTTTTGATCACCAATGACCAGTTGGGTGCGCAGCGGTTTACCGAGGTGTCGTTCAACTCAGCGGTGCGCATTTCTTTGAACCCCCGTACCCGCTTATCGGTGGGAATTTCCTTGGGTGCCACCCAGCAGACCCTAGACGGCACCAAGCTTGACCCTGCCGAGCGCGATGACATGGCCATTCCCATGGGGATTGAACGGGCCATCAAGCCCAACGCCCGGGTAGGGGCCTACTTGTACAGCAATCGTTTCTACACCGGTGTTTCCCTAGGCAACGTGGTGTTCTTTCAGGATGGCCTACCCACCGATCCCAAGCCCCACCTCTTTTTGACTTCGGGCGGGGTTTTTGACATCAACCGTAAAATGAAGTTCAGGCCCAGTATGTTGCTCAAAGAGGATTTCAACGGCCCCGCCGCGCTGGATCTGAACACCTTTTTGCTTTTCAATGAACAAATCTGGCTGGGAACCTCTTTCAGAACTACGCTGAACATCTTCAACAACCGGTCTTTTGCCACCAATACCCGGTTAGGGAACGCCTTGGCTGTTTTGCTGGAGCTACATCCCTCCCCGCTCATGCGCATTGGCTACTCGTATGATTTCTCGCTTAACCAGCTGCGCAGCTACTCTAGCCATGAGATCTCCCTGGGGTATAATTTTTTGAAAAAGAAGTATGGCCGTATGTTAACTCCGCGGTACTTTTGAGTTGTTTGATTTAGTAAACCCGATGTCCTGTTTTGAAGCACTTTCTCTGAAAACAACTTTAAAGCAGACATTCATCCACCAAGTGGTGCAAGAACCAGAATTGTGAAGATTTTATACCCCCTATTGCTGCTTTGCCTAGCCCTTTGCTTAAGACCTTCCCACCTTCAGGCTCAGGCAAACCAGACCAAGGCAGATAAGCATTACAGTAACTTTGACTACGCCCTTGCCCTAGAAGAGTACATGAAGCTTCTGGACAGGTCGCAGCCCTCGCTTCATATCACCGAACGCATTGCCCATTGTTACCGGCTCATCAACCAACCCGGCGCCGCCCAATTCTGGTACCGTCAGGCATTGGGGTTCCCAGGGGCAGCGCCCATCAACCTGTTCTACTACGCCAACGCCTGTCGGCAGAACGGGGAGTACACCACCGCCAAGCGCAACTACCAGCTTTTTGCCGAGCAAGTACCTGACCGTCGCGATGAGGCCCTTAAACTAGCGCAGGCCTGTGATCTGGCCATGGGCTGGATTGACCGTCCTTTAGGCATTGACGTGATCGCAGACAGTACGCTCAATACCACCTACGCTGATTTCAGTCCTGTTCTCTACCGTGAAGGGATGGTGTTTTCCTCTGACAGGGGCCGTGGCCAGAACGGAGCAGACCAAAAAGTATACGGCTGGACCGGCACTCCTTACCTGCAGCTGTACTATGCAGAACGCAAGGGGCCAAGTGCCTGGGGCGCTATCAAGCCCATGGAGAAATCCATCAACACCCAATTCCACAACGCCATTGCCACCTTTTCGCCAGATTTCAACGAGGTGTTCTTTACCCGCACCAAGCAGGTGAAAAACCGGGTTTTGCCCGAGGAACTGAGAACTGGAAGTGACTGGCAGCGCTATTCTAAAAAAGACGAGTTCATCAACCGCCTGGAGATTTACAGCGCTACTTTTTCCAAAGGAAAGTGGCAGGACGTGAAGGCGTTTCCTTTTAACCAAGGAGAAGCCTACTCAGTGGGGCACCCAGCACTTTCGCCAGATGGGCAAATCATGTATTTCGTGTCTGACATGCCCGGTGGCCATGGGCAAACCGATATCTACTTCAGCGAGCGCCAGAAAGACGGTTCCTGGTCAACCCCGGTGAATGCGGGCCCCACCATCAACACCAGCGGCAAAGAGGTTTTTCCGGTGGTGCACGCCGATGGCACTTTGTATTTCTCCTCAGACGGGCACATAGGCATGGGCGGATTGGATATCTTCTCCGCCGAAGGAAGCCGGGCTGCGTGGCAGAACGTGGAGAACCTGTACTATCCCTTCAACTCGCCCCGTGATGATTTTGGCCTGATTTACGAAAAAGACGGCAAAAGCGGCTATCTGTCCTCTAACCGCGAAGGGGATGCCGGTTCAGATAACATCTATCGGTTTAAGCCCACCGAGATTCCGTGTAAATTGTCTGGGGTGACGTACGCCCGGGTGCCTAACCGGAACGGCCGGGCCCGGCAGGTACCGGTTGGCGCCGTGAAACTGGAAGTGATTGTGAACGGAGATGCTTCCAACACGCTTCAATACGAGTCTGATGAAAATGGCCGGTTCTTGTTTGCGGTAAACGCCAACCAGACCTACACCATCAGAGGAAGCAAGAAAGGGTATTTGACCCGCACGTTCCATGTTATGCCAGATTGCCGCAAGGTCACCGATACTGTGCAGATTGAGATGGTGCTGGACCGCGATACGCCTAACCGCCCCATTGTATTGGAAAACATCTACTATGACCTGGACAAGCACACGCTGCGCCCTGAGTCTATTGTGGAACTGGACAAAGTAGTGGGCATGCTCCGCGATAACCCTACCATCCGAATTGAGCTAAGCTCCCACACTGATAGCCGCGAGTCAAACAAATACAACCTGATGCTTTCGCAGCTGCGCGCTGCCAGTGCGGTGAAATACATCATCTCACAGGGCATTGAACCCAAACGGGTAGTAGACAAAGGTTACGGTGAAACCAAGCTCCTCAACCGCTGCAAAGACGGGGTGCCTTGCTCAGAGGAAGAGCACCAATTAAACCGCCGCACTGAGTTCAAGATCATTAAGTAAGTTTCCTGTCTAATAGAAGCGCCGCGGCTTTCCGGCTTGTTTCATCAAAACAGGCAGAAAGCCGCGGCGCTTCTATTAGAGTAGTTTCTGCGGAAGGAATGGGCTGAAACAAAAGTTTTTAGCCACTGATTAGGGGTGCCGTAAAGCGAAGGTGTCTGTTTGGTAAAGGGCGGAACCGCTTTGCCTCCCCAAGACTTTTCTTTTAATCCTCTTACCCCAACCGCTATGACCTCCTTGCTTCAATTATTGTTCCTTCGGCTGCTTGGCCACCCTTTCCCAACATTGGCAGTGCAGCGCATTCGTGTGCGATAGCCTTCTCTTGGTTTGCCAGTCTTTGGCAGAAATAAGGCATAAGCCGACCCTTCCTTTCATCACTAATAGAAAACGGTTTCACGCCGGAGGATGAGGATTGCTGCTATAACTTTTCTTCCAGCCACAGGAACCCTAACGCTAGCACCAGAACCGTCCCGAATATCCATAAGGGCAGTTCCTCTTCCTTTTCCAGTAAGCTAGATGCAGCCGTGGGGATGGACGCAAGAGCCGCTTTCTGTAAAGCCTGATGCCGAGAGTGTAGCTTTGGGGTACGCCAGGCATTCTTAGAGTGCACGTAGAAACTGCTTCTAGTTCCTGCTTTTTCTGAGGAAGAGTACCAACCGCCTGCCTGAGGCCAAAACGTGGCAATCTGCTGCTTGGGCAAATAAGCCGATGGATAGTTGTAAGTTCCTACCGTTTTGCCAGAACTATCTGAGGTCAGGCTCAAGCTTGCGTCAGGGCTATTGGAAGAAACCGCCAACATTACGGGCTGAAATGCCTGAAAAGGTGCCAAGCTTTGATAAGGTGCCATAACAAGGGTTTTCTCCTCCTGCTTAGCCAAGGCCGTTAACACCGTAGCCCAGTACTGCTGATACAACGTTTCTTTCCCTTCTAAAACCCAGGGGAACGTCTCGGGCACCAAGCTGATTCCCACTTGCCCCACGCCTTTCCGGTAGCGCACCACCAGCGAATTTTTGGGGTTCTGTTCCCAAACCAAAGACTGCTGTCCTTCTCTAGGTTGCAGGATAGTGTTAGTAACCGGAAGCACGGCGTTGGTACCGGTTTGTTTTGCCCACCGGAGGGTACTGTTTCTGGAGGGTTTATCTGAAATGGTGCGGAAAACGCCCTCGGTGAAAAAAGTCAAGGGCTTAGGGGGCTTCGCAGAAACAGAAGTCAGAACGCCCAGCCCTTGCTGCCGAACGGCCTGTTCCAGGGCTTGTCTCTCCCCGGGTCCTAGGCCCTGCAAAGTAGCGTCATCCAACAACAGCACGTCAAATTTCTGAAGCAGGGCGGACGTGAGGCGGTTCAGGTTGAGCGACGGCAAGTTGATGGTCTCGGTGGCGTAAGTGCCCTTACTTACCTGTGCTCGGTATGCCACACTGTGCCCTTTTTCTGCCAAAGCGTTTTTCAGGAATTTGCCTTCAAACGACGGGGCCGAGGATAGGAGAAGCACACTCAATTGGCGCGGAGCCAGAATTGTTACCGCAACAGTTTCCCGGTGAACAGCGTCATCAGCATCTTGCCAGCGCAACGCATACACAAACCTACCCGCTGCCTTTGGGGTGAACCGAAGCGAAAAAGTTTGCCGAGCGCCTTGTGTGACCTCAACAGAATCCCTTGCCTTGCCGGCAGCCTGAAGAAACAGCGTTGTTTTCTCTTCTGCGGAGCCTTGGAACGTGCCTTGTACCTGTAACTCTTCGCCCAAGGTGATTTCCTGTGGCCAGGAGGCATTCAATATTCCGGAAGGTATTGCGGAGAGATGCGGCACCAGGCGGATAGAACGTAAGGCACTAAGTTCTTCGGCCGACAGGCCATGACCCAATACGTGCAGCGTCTTTACCGCCGGATGTTGCTGCTGGAAAGTTGCCAGATCCAATATTTTCTCAGCCCGGTTCGCCTCCACGCCGAAAGCATAGACCTGGGGCCGGGGCTTGAGCTTTTTTACCAAGGTTTGGAGAGTATCGGAATGGTAGCCTTCCGTCAACAAAATCGCTTCTGAGGCATTGTACGATTGGGTAAACGTAGGCGGCGACAAGAGCAGTACCAGGCAGCCCACCACAGCCCAAGAGGCTAGCAGTCGCCAAAAGAGCCACCTACGGTCTGCGCGCCTAACAGCCAACCAGGATAACCAGGCGCCCAGTAGTGCAGCAATAACCAAAAGAAAAGACAGTGGTAAATGCATGGTTAGTTGATCCGGTTGAAATAGTCTTGCGCCAGTTTCCTGGGTGCCCCGGAAGAAACAGGTTTTTGCGGCGTTTTGGTAGATGGAGGCAAAAAGCGGTGCAAGGCAGCTTCTACCCGGGTAAGGCAATCCGAGCAAAGGCTACGCCCTGCCCTGATTCCCTGGGTAAGTTGCCGCACGTCTTGCAGGGCTCTCAGGTAAGCCCCCGGCTCGCGCACAGCGGCTTGGCCCAACTCCTGCCCGGCTCTTTCCAGCAAAGCGGCATCGGAGGCGTTGGGCTTCGTGCCTTGTTTCCATTGAGCTAGGCGCTGCAAGGTCTGCTTTGCCGCCGAGGCTGTTTCTAGGGGCTTTTCTTTTCTTTGGACCTGAAATACCTGCACTTTGCTTAAATCGCCGGTGAGGCGTTTCTCGGGTTCTTTGAGTGGCGGTGGTTCAAACCCGCTTTTTTTTACGTACACTCTTGATTTCTGCTGTACTTCCTTAAGCATGCGCAAAGCTTTGTACTCAAACGGCAAGGCTTCTTTGGGCAGGGCGGTACGCAGCCGAAGTTCCGCTTCCCACATCTGGGCCAGCGCGCCTTTGAGTTGGGCTTTGATGGCGGGCTCAAAGAAAGTGGCGGCTTCTTCCTGGTCGTGCTTGTGCAGGTAGGGGTCCAGCAGTTCGCCCATCTTGTTTTCGTGCTCAGAACCTTCCTTTTTAGGGGAGTGGTCGTGGCCGTCATCGGCGGTGTGGCCTTCGGCTAATTCTTCAGGTAAGCCGGCCGTGCCGATGTTGGATTCAAATTCCTCGCCCAGGAACTTGCCGTAGCGCAGGCGCAGTAATTTCTGGTCTACCCCGATGTTGTTGGACCGCTCCTGGAACACGGCTTGGGACAGGCCTTTCTGTTCCTGAATGAGCTTTTCGGTGTCGATGATGATCTGGCGCTGGCTCCGGAAATACTCGGGGTTGGGGTTCACGCCCAAAGACAGGTCATCCATGGTTTCTACCACGGTAGTGTCTTCAATTTCTACCAGAAAGGCCTCGGTGCGGGTGTAGCCCCGGTGATTGTCCTGTGCCTGCAGGTAGAAGTAAAGCTCGTCGCCGTAAGTCATGCCTAGTTGCTGCAGGTTCAGCGTTTGGGTCAGTTGCAGTTGCTTCGGCTGGCCGCCAAAAGAGACGTTCAGCGGGATGCGCTGCTCCCGGAACTTCACGGCCTCGCCTTCGCCCTTGGCCACGGTGGCAATGAGCTCGGCCGACCTAAGGCCGTAATCATCCCGCAAAGTAGCCTGCAACCGTACCCGCTGCGGATCTCCGAACAGAATCTCAGTGTGCTGTTTCGGGGATTGGACCGTGATGGCCGGAGCCTCATCGGGGATCACTTCAAGTGAGTAAAAGTCGGAGGCCTGCCCGTTCAGGCGAAAATGGTACAGCGTGGAGTGCGTGAGGAGGTGAGCCGCGGTGTACGTATTCTGCTGCCCCGGCACCGCCCGTAGCTGAATAGGCTTCTGGTTGCTCAGGACCAGTTGCAAGGAGGAAGCGGGTTGGTTTGTTTGGACAGTCCAGGTTATTTGTGCCCCTAGCTCAGCCTTGAAGGAAGGCGTAGTGACGGCGTAAGGAGTTTTCCGGGTGTAGGCAGGAGGGGATACGCGCAGGTTCATGCGTTTAATGGCCGGAAGAATCGCTTTAGGCTGCGCTACAGGTGCATTGACATCCGCTGATAGGCCTGCGCTGGAAGTAGCAGTTTTCTCCGGCGTTTTGGTGAAATCAGGCAAAAACCAGAGCCCAATCGCAAGAGCAAGGCCCGCGAGCAGCAGAATCCACCCATTCCGGAAACGGACGTTTGAGGCCTCTTTTGTCGGAATCTGTTCTAAAACGGAAGCTATCCGTTGCTGCTGCAACTTGCCCAGCAGTGAAAGCTCAGCCTCGGGCTGTAATAACAGTTCTGAACTTTCTTCTAGCTGCGGGTATTTCCGGTTCAGGTGCCGGGCAACTTTGGGTAAATCAGTCTTTCGTTGAAGATCACGCCACCGCCAGGCCTGCAAAATAAGAACCAGGAAGGTTAAGAGGCTAGCCGCTGTTCCGCCTCCAACGCCGCCCCAGTCACGGTATGCCCACACCGCCACCGGCAAAAGGATTGCCACTGCCTGCAACACCAGCAACCCTGCCTTTTTCTTCAGGTACTGCCCCCGTGCCTGTGCCAGGATGGTAGTAGCTGGGGTGATATGCGAGATAAGGTGGGGCATTATAGTGTAGGAAGGTTCTCTGTACTTTCAGAAGTAGTTCTATCAATCCACATCATCACATTCAATATTTGTAATTTTGATGAATAACTTGTTGAATTCTTCTTCCATAGGCATTTCTTGAGTGGCGGCATTGTATTTCATTTGATCGATAGCGCAATTCCACCAACCAAATGTCATGAGCTCAATCTTTGCATATAGAAGCCTGTCAGGGGAATTTCTTTGTCTGTCAAATTTGGCTTCTACCCGCTCTGGTGCGAGGTTCTTTTTTTTCTGCTCCTCAATGAGGTTCTTCCAAGCGTTGAACAGTGCCACGCTGTCTTCTGAAGCCAAGGCATTGACATAGGCCTTACAGTTCTTTGCGTAGGGTTGGTTCAGAAGAATCACTGGAGTTTTGTACGCCTCAATAGTTAGCTTTTTCAAGGCGTATGATTCATCAAGCTCTTTCGTTTTTAAGTCCCTAACTGTATCCCAGAATTTGACAGGAACTAATTGAAGACCTAATAATTTTTTGGTAGCTTTTCTGAAATCAGCGTCCAGTTTAGCACTTTTCCTGTTGATATTTTCAATAGTCCACTCATCTGGGGAGTCTAAGGTAACGTCTTCTAATTCTACAACGCTATTAAACTCAAACCATAGGTAGTACGTGTCCTTTAACTGCTGCCCTGAATAAGCATTTGGATTGAAGGTGCCTTTATTCCTGCATACTTCTGTTGCCCAAGAAAAAGTATTAGATGAATCGGTTTTATCAACTGAGGTCAATGCCTGTGTAGTATTAACCTCAGGCGTAGGTGAAGGAACTTCAGTGGCTTTTTCCCTCTTGGTTTCACCCGTGCATGAAGCCAGTGTTACGCCAATGAGTGTTGCGGCTAAATAATAAACGATATCTTTCATTTCTAACTTTGTTTATAAGATCTTCTGCTCGCCAGCCAGCGCTCCAAAGCCAGCAACAGCGCCATTGTTCCCATCAACCACGGTTTCAAATACAACATCTCTTCTGTTTTAGGAGCAGTTTCTGAAACGGAGCCGGAAGACGCCCGAGGCTGTTCCATCTCTGGCCGCAACGTGCGGGTGTCATAACGGGTGCGCCAGGAGGTTTCCTCCGGGAAGAGCAGTTGCAGGAGCAACTCCGGAAAGTGTCCAGTATTGGGCAAGTCGTTCCAGGCAGGGTGAAAGCGGCTGTAGAAGCGGTAATGAGTTTGCAGAGAATCTTTCTCTTTGGTGAGCATGGGGTTCCCGAAGCCGTCTTGCCACAGCACTTCAGCGGCTAAATTCTTAGGAGCGGAGGTGCGTTGGTGTAGGGAAACGGGTTGTGGAATGGCAGGGATTTGCAGCCAGCTTTCTGTTTTCTGGATGCGATCACCAGTGGAGGCGTCTTGCAAGGTTTTTAGCTGTTTTTCCGGAAAACGGGCCAGAAAGGGAGCGAGCGGTTCATCGGTTAACCAGAAAACCAAATCAGGACCCAAGGACGGGAGAGGCTGGGTTTCAGAAGAAAGAGCCAACTCATGCGCTACGCCTTTGTAGTCCAAAGCCGCTTGTAGGGCGGCCCGGAGGTACCGCACATCGGCTTGCCGCGATTTTGAGAAGCGCACCAGCACTTGCAGCGGTTGTTTGGCTAACGGAAGAGAATTATGTGCACCGTCTAGTAAGGTGAGAGAATCAGAAGTGGCGTGCGACGTGAACAGGACGGTGGGTGCATCTGCCACGGAGATGGTTTGTCCGGCGATGGGTTTGGCGACCTTCCGCTCCATAAACGTTACCTCTTGGGCATCGCTTTTCCCGAAACGCAGCAGCAATTGTCCTGAGGTGGTGTAGTACGCCTCCTGCAACCAGGTGCTGGTTTGCGGAACGCTCACCGGAACCCAGTTAATATTAGAGCGGATAGATGGGAACTCGCCACGGTGGTGCCGAAGCAGGTCGGTGGTGAAGATCCAGGCTTGGGCGTTGGGCGGTAGGCTTCGGTTAAGCACACGTAACATGGCCCAGGCGTTGGTGGTGTCAGAAGGCAGGCTATCCGTTTGAAAGTTCTGTAGAGACGTTTCCTCGTTTTGGGGAAGTTTGGGGAAACCAGGCGCTAAACGGTGTACTTGCCAGCCTTTCAGGGCTAGAGAGTCAACCGTGGCGGCAATCTGCGGAAGGTAGCGGGAGTGCAGCAGCTCGGGGTGCAGGTAGACGTGCTTCTCTGGGGCGGTGGAGACCTGACGCTTCCAGATAGGGCCAGCTAGTACCCCAGCAAGAAGCACTAGAAGCAGGCAGCGCAGGAGCAGAAGCCAAGGTTCTGTGAGGCGTAGGCTGCTTAGCTTTCGGCTTTCAGAGGGTTGTAGCCACCGGATGCTGCCTACCAGAACCGTACGGGGCGGCTTTTTATTCCACAAGTGAATGGCAATGGGTACTGCCACGCTGGCGGTGGCCCACAACCACGCCGAATTCAGGAACTGGAACAAACTAAGTAAGAAGCTTCAAGGCGTACGACATAGACAGCAGAACGGGTCCGCAACATCCAATATAGAGACAGGACGTTGAATATCCTAGTTGGTAGAGGAACGAAGCGCAAGGAGCTATTTAGGAGGACTGGTCGACTCCCGGCAGCAGATGGGTTTTGAGGTGCCGGTCATAGAGCATGATGGAACCCGCCGAAGCCACGTTCATGGAGCTGGTGCCGGGCAGTTGCACCAAGTGGTGGCACCGTACCCGCACCGCATTGGAAAGGCCATGGTCTTCAGAACCTAGCAGGTAAATGCAGCGCTCAGGGTGCTGGAATTGCTCTACTGGCACGGCTTTCGTGTCTAGCTCTACGCCAACCAACTGGCAACTGTAGGGCAGGTGCTGGTAGAAATCGTCAAAGTCTGTGTAGTGGAACAGCGGGATTTCTTTCCAGCTTCGGCCTGTATCTGAGGCCTGTTTCTTGTACCGTCGGCCGATTGTGAACAAGAAACTAGCCCCCATAATAGACGCCGACCGCCAGAGCGTGCCCACGTTTTCCTCGGTCTTCGGTTCCATAATCCCAATCCCGAAATACCCTTCATACTGTGCCTTGTTTCGCGCCATCTTGCTGTGCCTTTGCAGAATTGTAGCTGCGCAAGGCGAAAGCAAAGATAGCAGTCCCGTGGTCCTTTGGTGGTGGTTTCTTAGAATCGGGTCTTAAGCCTTTTCCAGAACTTTCTAAAAGGTAGTAAAAGAAACCTGACCACAACCGGAATGGCTGTCCAGAATTGGACACTTTTGGTTTTAGTAAAATGGTGTAAATAATTGTAAATCAACAATATATAAATTGGCATGACGCTTGGATAAGAGATGATACCAAACCTGTGTCAATCATGGATAGAGAAATTCCCCAAGCCCTAGTACAGAAAACCAAACGCCGCCGCATCTGGCAGGTAGGTGTAGTGGTGGTGGCCGTACTGCTGGGTGTGCTGGCGTTCCGGTCAGTGCTTCAAACCAGAGTAGCCAAACATGAGCTGCGCGTGGCAACGGTAGAAGTAGGCGCCGTAGAAGCCTCCCTCATCGCTACTGGCGTAGTAGTGCCCGAGAATGAAGAGGTGATTGCCAGCCCTATCCAGGCCAAGATTGAGCGGGTGCTGCATACTCCCGGTGATCATGTGTCTGCCAATGAGCCTTTGTTGCAACTAGACAAGCAGACGTCGCAAACTACTTTTGACAAACTCAGAGATGAGCGGCTACTGAAACAAAACAAAACCGCCGAGTTGGAGAATACGCTGCAGAAAAATGTAAACCAACTACGCTCTAGGTACGCGGTGCAGGAAGTGCGGGTGAAAAGCCTGCAAGCCGCCTTAGACGATGAAAAGTACCTGCTCTCCATTGGCGGCGGCACCCAGGAAAACGTGAAAAAAGCCGAGCTGGACCTGAAAGTAGCCACCCTAGAACTAACCCAACTGCAACGCCAAATCCAAGACGAACAGGCATCTGCGAAGATAGGCATGAAAGCCGTAGGCTTTGAACTGGAAATGCAGAGTCGCGACATAGGCCAACTGCAGCGCCAACTCGCCCAGGCCGATATCAAAGCGCCCCGTTCCGGCGTGGTGACCTGGGTGAACGAGGAGGTAGGCGCCACTGTGAACGCCGGAGAGCCTGTCGCCCGCGTAGCCGACCTCAGCAGCTTCAAAATCAAAGCTACTATTCCAGACACCTACGCCGAGCAATTGAAAGTGGGTGGCCCCGTAACGGTGCGCATCAACGAGACGGACCTTCGCGGCGAAATTGCCAACGTGCAGCCTAAAGTGGAGAATGGCATCATCACTTTCTACGTGCGACTGCAGGAGAAAAACCACCAAGCCCTGCGCTCCAATCTCCGGGTGGAAGTCTTTGTCCTCACCGATTTCCGGCCGAATGTGCTACGCGTGAAAAACGGTCCTTTCTTCACCGGCACCCCAGAACAAGCCGTTTTTGTGATGCAGGGCGATAAAGCCGTACGCCGGATGCTCCGCACCGGAGCCAACAACCTGGACTTTGTGGAACTGCAGGGTGACATTGCCGCCGGCGAAAAGGTCATCATCTCCAACACCAAGGAGTACGCGCACCTGGAAGAACTGCACCTCACCAATGATTAACGGCCGCTGATCATGAAAACCACTCTATTATATATAGTGTTCCTGAATATTCTACTGGGAACATTAGCGCAGGCCCAAACGCAGCCTGCCGCGGCGGAGCCCTCCCGCAGATTGACCCTGCAGGAAACCATTGACCTGGCCCTAGGTTCTTCCATCGCCAGCAAGCAGGCGGCTACCAACAAGACCAGCAGCTACTGGGAGTACCGCACGTTCAGGGCAGATTATCGGCCGCACCTGACTTTGCGGGGCACGTTGCCAGATTTCTCCCGCAGCATCATCCCCGTGATTCAGCCAGATGGAACGACTGATTTCAGGGCTGTTTCCATCAGCAACTCAGATGTGTCTTTGTCGCTGAGCCAGTCAGTGGGGTTAACGGGTGGGCAGTTCTTTGTGTCCTCGCAGAGCCAACGGTTCGATGATTTCAACCAAGGGGTACGCCGCTACAACTCTTTTCCGGCCATCATCGGGTTTCGGCAGCCCATCTTCGGGTACAATGCTCTGGCTTGGAACAAGAAAATTGAGCCGCTGCGCTACCGCGAATCCGAGCGCCAATTCATAGAAGACCGCGAGGCTTTGGCCACTACCGCTACCCAGCGTTTCTTTGAGGTGCTGCTGCAACAGGTAAACTATGAGATTGCCACCAAGAACGTGGAAAACAACCAGGCCCTGTTCAGAGTGGCCGAGGAAAAACATCGACTAGGCCGATTGTCCAGAAACGAGCTGCTGCAACTAAAGCTGAGCCTCATGAACGCGCAGTTGGCCCAAGCCCAAGCGGCCACTGAGTTAAAGACCGTAGCCATGCAATTCTCGGCTTATGTGGGATTACAGCGGGTCGAGAAAATAGCCGTAGAAGCTCCTAATGTGGTGCCGGCTCTGCAAGTAGAAGAGCAACTCGCGCTGGATCAAGCCCGGTTAAACCGCAAAGAGCGCTTCCAGTTTGAGCGCCGGGTGTTGCAGGCCCAGCAGGAAGTAGCCGAAGCCCGCGGCAAAGGAGGTTTCAATGCAGATCTGTACGCCACCTTCGGGCTGACCAAGAGCGCTAATAACTTCTCTGAAAGCTACGCCCAACCCGAGAACCAGCAGCAAGTGACCCTCGGGTTCAGCGTACCCATTGTAGACTGGGGCCGGCAGAAAGCCAGCGTGAAAACCGCCGAGGCCCAACTCCAACTCACCCAGTACACCGTGGAACAGGAACAAACCAATTTTGAGCAGAATGTCTACACGCAGGTAAACCAGATTGAGTTGCTGAAGGAACGCCTCAAGATCACCGCCTTGGCAGATTCTATTGCGCAGGAACGCTATGACATTACCAAAGCTACGTTCCTGGTGGGCCGCATCAGCATCACAGATTTGAACATCGCCCTGCAGGAAAAAGACCAAGCCCGCCGCGCGTATATTACCGCCCTTCAGGATTTCTGGGTAGCTTACTATAGACTACGGGCACTTACTTTATATGACTTTGAACGCGGACAGTCACTGCTCGCCAAAGAATAGAACCAGCTGTTTAGGGCCTGTTTTCCGGAAGACATATTCTAAACAGAAAAGACAGAAATAACTCATCAGCACATTAAAGCATTAGCACATTATAACTATGATACAGTTAATCGACATCGAAAAAGTCTACCGCACCAAAACCATTGAAACGGTAGCCCTCAACCGCGTGAACCTGGAGGTAGAACGCGGCGAGTTTGTCTCCATCATGGGACCATCGGGTTGCGGAAAATCTACGCTGCTCAACATCATGGGCTTACTGGATGAACCTACCAGCGGGTACGTGGCCATTGACGGCCAGCCGGTGAAAACCCATTCAGACAGCAAACTGGCCAAGCTGCGCAATGAGAAAATTGGCTTCGTGTTCCAGAGTTATCACCTGATCCATGACTTAAGCGTGGTGGATAATGTGGAGCTGCCGCTGCTGTACCGCAATGTGTCAGGCAGTGAGCGCCGGAAGAGAGCGCTGGCTGCGCTGGAGAAAGTAGGTTTGAGCGCCCGCACCAAGCACTTTCCTAGCCAGCTCTCGGGTGGTCAGAGGCAACGGGTAGCCATTGCCCGAGCCTTGGCCGGTAACCCCGAGATTATCTTAGCCGATGAGCCTACCGGAAACCTGGACAGCGTGATGGGTGACGAGATCATGGACATCTTGCTGCGCCTGAACCAGGAAGAAGGCACCACCATTGTGATGGTAACCCACGACGAGAACATGGCCCTCAAAACCAACCGACTCATCAGGTTCTTTGACGGGCAGCAAGTGGCAGATTCCAGAGTACTAGAAGCCCAGATTTAACCGGTACGGCCATGTTAAGAAATTATCTGAAAATTGCCTGGGCGGTGCTGCAACGCCGCAAGTTCTTCACCTTCATCAGCCTCTTCGGGATCAGTTTCACCTTGATGGTGCTCATGGTGGTGACCTCGCTCTATGACCATGCCTTCGGGCCGCAAATGCCAGAGCGGGAATCTGACAAGCTTCTTTTTGTGAACAACATGCGGGAGCAGTTCAAAGAAGGGTATACCAACAGCAGTCCGCCCAGCTACTATTTCCTGAACCGCTTCGTGCGTCCGCTGAAAACCCCGGAGAACGTCTCTATCAACTCTGTCTTTACCTCGGTGAACAGCTACGTGAACAACAAAAAGCTGACCCTAGACCAGAAACACACCGATGCTGCCTTTTGGGATATTCTGGATTTCAATTTCATAGAAGGCCGGCCGTTCAGTGTGCAGGAAGTGGAAAACGCCACCCGCGTAGCGGTCATCAATCAGAATACCCGCAAAAATTACTTCGGGGACAAAGAGGCGGTAGGCCAGACTATTGAAGTAGACCAGGTAAAATACAAAGTAGTGGGAGTGGTGGAAGACGTGCCGGTGCTGCGTCTGCATTCCTACGCCGATGTTTGGGTGCCGATCACCCTCAAAAGCCAAGATTTCAAACGCACCGATCTGAAAGGAACCTACTTTGCCACCATCAAGGCAAAGCAGGCAAGCGATGTGCCCAAGATCAAGGATGAGTTCGCATCCATGATGCTGCAGGTGAACAAGAACAGCAAGCCGGAGGGAGTACAGGAAGTGTTTTCTTTCGCCGATGACATCTTCGGGACCTTTGCCCGCAGCCTCATGGGAGGCGGAAAAACCGATAAATCAGCTATGCTGTACGCTATTCTCGCCTTTGCGGCCTTCCTGTTTATGCTGCTGCCCACCATCAACCTGGTGAACATTAACATTAGTCGCATCATGGAACGGTCTTCTGAGATTGGCGTGCGCAAAGCATTCGGGGCTTCTTCCAAGACCATCATCGGGCAGTTTGTGGTGGAGAATATCTTTCTTACGCTACTAGGCGGTATGTTGGGCTTCCTGATTTCGGCGGGGGTGCTGGAGATGATCAATGACAGCGGCATCATCGCTTACGCCTCTTTGGGGCTGAACCTGCGGGTATTTGCCTGGGGGGTGTTGCTCTGCCTTGTGTTCGGGTTGGTTTCCGGGGTGTACCCCGCTTTTAAAATGTCACGCTTAAACGCCGTTGAGGCACTGAAAGGAGGCTCCAAATGATACGCCATCTGTTTAAACTGATTTGGAATCAGAAGAAAAGCAACTTTCTCTTGATCACAGAAATCTTCTTTTCCTTCCTGGTGCTCTTCGCGGTGCTTAGTTTCATCTTCTACAATTACCACAACTACACCAAACCGCTGGGCTTCAAGTATGACAACGTGTGGCAACTGTGGCTGAATCCCAGTACCGATTCATCGGCGCATAACCTGGCCGTGCAGCAGCAGTTGATTCAGCGGGTGCGCAGCTTCCCCGAGGTGGAATATGCCTCGCTCTCCAATTCTAATACCCCGTTTGCGTTCAGCCAGATGAACAATGTCTTGTCTTACGGTGGTAAAAAGGATGTAGAAGCCGACGTCTTTGATGTGCAGGATGATTATAAAAATGTAATGAGCATGGAAGTGAGTCAGGGCCGGTGGTTCGGGCCGCAGGATAATGCCAGCCTGCATGCCCCTATTGTGATCAACAGAAAGCTGCAGGAAGAACTGTTTGGCGAGGAAAATCCTATTGGTAAACTCATTCCCATCAATGACTCTACTCAGTATGCGGTCATTGGGGTGGTAGACCATTACCGGTCTTACAGCGAGTTTGACCCCGAGGAAGCCGCGTATTTCCACCGCATCAATTTGGACAAAAACACAAACTCCATTTGGAACGGATTGGTCATCAAAGTAAAACCTGGCGCGGGCGTGGCGTTTGAGGAGAAAATGGTGCGGGAACTGTCGCGCATCGCCAAAGACTGGACCATTGAGGTGACCACTCAGGAGAAAATGCGCCAAAGTAAAGCCAAAGTAACCACAGTGCCGATGGTGGCCTTAGGATTGGTGTGCGGATTCCTGGTGTTTAACGTGGCCTTGGGCTTGTTTGGAGTGCTGTGGTACAATATCAACCGCCGTTACGCCGAGATTGGGTTGCGGAGAGCCATTGGAGCTTCCTCCAAACAGATCCGGAACCAGTTTGTAGGAGAAGTGCTGGTGATTGCCACCTTCGGGTTACTACTGGGTTTGGTGCTGGCGGTGCAGTTCCCGCTGCTGCAGGTGTTCCAGCTTTCGGCCAGTATTTACTGGGAAAGCATAGGAGCCGCTGCCTTCCTGATCTTCCTGCTGGCCACCATCTGCGCGGTGTATCCCAGCTACCAAGCTTCCAAAATCTTCCCAGCCGTGGCCTTGCATGAGGAATAAGTTTAGAATCACCTGTGCGTTTAGCGCCTGTTTTTCAGAAAACGGGCGCTAAACGCAATGGGCATAACTGGCGCGAGTTTATAACTCGTGCCTAAGGATGACGCGAGTCTCCAGACTCGCCGGGAACCATAAATAGTCAAAGTTATCACTAGTCATAGAAGTAAATCCGCCACAGTAAATCAGCTGCCTCGGTTTCGCTGCAGTGCAGCGAGGGTAGTCAGGAGACTACCCAGCATCTGTAGGCACGAGTTACAAACTCGCGCCAGCTAAGAGGAGGCCACGCTTTCATGCTTCCATTTCTCGCTTCCTATTTCAAAAACAGCCTAAAAACGTTACCTTCACTTACCCGCTCCCAGAACCCATGATCCTGATTATTGACGATGACGTAGCCGTACGGGCTTCTTTAAGTTTGTTGCTCAAACAAGCCGGCTACGCTACGGCCCAGGCCGCCGGACCCGAGGAGGCGTTGCAAGTGGCGGCCAGACAAATGCCCCAACTGGCCCTCATGGACATGAACTTCTCCATGGAAACCACCGGTGAAGATGGCTTGCGTCTGTTGAGTCAACTGAAGCAACTGTATCCGTCGGTGCCGGTAATTCTGATTACAGGATGGGGCTCCATCAACCTGGCCGTAGAAGGTTTGAAAGGTGGCGCGGCCGATTTCATCACCAAACCCTGGAACAACGAAGCGCTGCTGCAATCCATTAAAACGGCGTTGGAACTGGCGAAGCCTACTGCAGAAATCCCCACTGGGAAACTCACCCGCAAACAGCTGGACGAGCAGTACGATTTCTCCCTGATTGTGGGCGAAGACCCCGGTCTGCTACAGGTACTCCGCAACATAGGCCAAATCAGCGCTACGGATGCCTCAGTTTTGATTGAAGGCGACAGCGGCACGGGCAAAGAACTCATTGCCGAGGCCATTCACCGGAACAGTCACCGTAAGAAAGCGCCGTTTGTGAAAGTAAATTTGGGCGGTATCTCAGCCAGCTTGTTTGAAAGTGAGATGTTCGGGCACCGTCGCGGCGCGTTCACCGATGCCAAGACAGACCGGGTAGGCCGTTTCGAGATGGCGAACAAAGGCACTATCTTCCTGGACGAGATCGGGGAGTTGGATCTAAGCAGCCAAGTAAAACTGCTGCGCGTCCTGCAGGATCGCACCTACGAAGTACTCGGCGACAGCCGCTCCAAAAGCCTGGACATACGCGTGATCTGTGCCACCAACCGTAACCTGCAGGAAATGGTAGCAGAGGGCAAGTTTCGGGAGGACTTGTATTACCGCATCAACCTAATTACGGTGAAACTGCCCGCTTTGCGCGAGCGTCCGCAAGACATTCCGTTGCTGGTGCAGCATTTCGTGAACAATCTCAAGCACACCTACCACAAACAGGCGCTGCAGGTGAGCAACAAGGCCCTGAAATGGCTACGCGAACAGCCGCTGCCGGGTAACATCCGGGAGCTGAAGAATCTGGTGGAGCGCACGGTGCTGGTGAGCGGCAAGAGCCTGCTGGATGTGGAAGATTTCCAAAACCAGTTACAGGGCGGTTCCAAGAAACTGGACGAGAAACTGCTGCCTTCGGTGGGGGCCATGACCCTGGATGAATTGGAGGCCGGCATGATCAAGAAATCAATGGCCTACTACAACAATAATGTGAGTAAAGTGGCCAAGGCCCTAGGCGTGAGTCGGGGTTCTTTGTACCGTCGTCTGGAGAAGTTCAACATCCCGTATGACGCTGCGGAATAAGTTTATTCTGGCGGCAGTCTTGTTGCACGTGGCGCTGGTGGTGCTGGCCTGGCAACTGCTGGACTACAACAAGTGGCTGTTTGTGGCCGCTGAGGTGCTTATTGCCACCAGCATCTTTCTCACATCCAAGCTTTACACTTCTTTTGTGCGGCCGCTCAATCTCATCGCGGCGGGCATTGAGTCCATTAAGGACCGCGATTTTTCCATTAAATTTATGGAAACAGGCCAAAAAGAGGTAGATCAGCTCATTCATGTGTACAACCAAATGATGGACGAGCTGCGCCAAGAGCGCGTGGTGCAGACTGAAAAACACTTTCTGCTGGAGCGCCTGATTGAGGCCTCTCCTTCCGGCATCATCCTGCTGGACACCCACGACCGCGTCGCCGGACTGAACCCCGCGGCGGCTACCTTGTTGCAGACCTCAGGCAAGAACATGGTAGGAAAGCCGTTAACTGAACTGCCGCACCACTGGGGAAACTCCTTGCCTAAACTTCCCAAAGACGAGCAGCGCATCATCCGGCCGAATGGTATCCAGACGTACCGTTGCCGTAAGATCCGCTTCCTGGACCGGGGTTATCACCGCTACTTCATTCTAGTGGAAGAGCTCACGCAGGAATTGCTGGAGAAAGAGCGGAATGCCTACGAGAAGCTGATCAGGATGATGTCGCACGAGATCAACAATTCCATTGGGGCGGTCAATTCTATCCTGAACTCCTTCTCGTACTTCGCGCCGCAACTAAACGAAGACACCCGTACGGACTTTGACGAGGCGCTCCAGGTCTGCATCACCCGTAACCAGAACCTGGCAGGTTTTATGGCCAATTTCGCCAACGTAGTCCGGATTCCGCCGCCTACCAAACGCGAGACCGATCTGCACCAACTTCTGCAAAGCATTCACCGGCTCATGTCGCACAGCTTTGAACGGAAAAACGTCTGCTGGCAGTGGGACTTAGCCCAAGCTGTTCCGCCTATCGCCATGGATGTGCAGCAGATGGAGCAGGTACTCATTAATGTGGTGAAGAATGCCCTAGAAGCTACCGAGCCGGAAGGATGGGTGAAAGTGCAGACCATCGCCTCTCCGCCTCAATTGTTGATCCAAGACAACGGGCAAGCCATTTCTCCCGAGGTGCAGGAGAAACTGTTCTCCCCGTTCTTCAGCACCAAAGCCAACGGACAAGGCATCGGGCTCACCATGGTGCGCGAGATCTTACTGCACCATGGTTTCCGATTCTCCCTGCAAACCGGCGCTGATGGGGTAACGACCTTTCACATTCAGTTCTAAGGATTGATATTCAACAAAAGAAACCCTCTGTTTGCGGGCTGTTTCTCTACAAACAGCCCGCAAACAGAGGGTTGTACTTTCTGAAGGAGATAGGATTAGATTCTGGTGAATTTATCGGCGTAGCCGCTTTGCTCAAAAAAGGCTTTTGGGTCTTTAATCTCCAAGATGTCTTTTACGGCCTGTTTCTTGTCTGTGGCTTTGTTATAATAAGCCTCGCAGATTTTGTAGCCCATGTAGTAGCCTAGGTCAGCGGGCCAATCAGGACGCTCATTCACACCGTTCGCAATCCAGTTCCTGGAGCGGTCTAGGTACATCTCAGCTTTGAACTTCTCCCAGATTTCCTTCTCTCTGGGGTTGGCGAAGTCATGGATGCGTTTGTTGGTGTTTACGCCTGAAATCAACTCCCCAATAAAATCAGCCATGCCCTCGGTCAACGCACCAGCCAGCAGGGTCGTGTCAGATTTATTGGTCTGGATAAAGTGGATCAGTTCATGGGCAATCAGCGGTGGCACATTGCGCACGTAATTGTAGTTGTTGCGCTCCCAGAGGTTCAATTCATGCAGCGGCACATCATCAGATTTTGAGAACTGGTCAATGCCAATCAGCAGTCCGTTGTCTGACGCCGTACCCGCCGAGTTGTAACGCCCAATTACAAAGTACACGTTGGGAAACGTAGAGGCCGGATACAGTTCCTTCATCTTATGGAAACTCTTGTAGATATCAGCTTTCATGCCGTCTACCTGCAGCGTGTTCTTCCGGATGGCTGGGAAGAAGGCTGTCTTGTTGTTGAGGTTGTTCAGGAACAGCTCCAGAGAACCGATCTTAAACTCAAAGTAGTCCTGTAACCCCGCAGATGCTTTCCCGAAATATTCTTTCTCAAACACCTCTTGCTGGCGTGCCGGGTTTTTGGCAGCCAGGTCATAGGCTTTCCAGAAGTTATGCACGTCAGTGGTAACCAGCTGCGCATTGTCTGGGTTGCCTAAGTGGGCTTGCTGTTTCTCCAGTTGCTTTTCCAGCTTCAGGTACCTTTTGTCTTGTTTAAGAATTTCCAGGTCAGAATCCCGCTTCATGTTAGACAGGTTCTTGTATCCCGCCGCCACGGCTTTCTCCAGATTTTGGAGAGCGGGCTCTTTCTGGCCCATGAGGGCGTAGTCGCAGGCAATGTTGTAGTAGGTGTTGCGGACGTGGGCACCCTTCGGCTCCGCCGCTAAAGCCTGTTGGTACAGGTAGATAGACTCCTGGTAATTCTTCTTGTGGTATTGCTCAGTGGCTTTCTTGTTCAGTTCTGAATAGGCGGGCGGCGTGAAATAAGAAAACACCAGGCTGATGGTGTCTTTGCCGTTAGTAACCCTGAAGCGTTCCCGTTGGTTGTTCTGGTATTTCACCGCCACGCTGTCTTGGCCGGTGTTCACGTGCATGAAGTTAGGCCGGTTGTTAGGGCTGATGCGCACCAGTTTCTCCTTGCCCGCTTCGCTTACCTTGAAGATATGCTTGTATTTGGCCTCTTTTATGGTGAGTACTACAGTGTCTTTGGGGGCGTGCAGTACCGTTGGAGTTGTCTGGGCAAAAAGCTGGCTTGGGGTTAAAAGACCAAGGGCAAGGCAGCTTTTAAGGAGCAGGGTTCTAAAGGGTAGTTTCTGTTTCATAGCATAAGTTGGGTAAGTAGTTCATTTATGTTGCCCTATAGATATCAGTTGCCTGAGAATGGTTGCATGACGCATCCTGTATCTGGGAAATCACTACTTACAGGACAGGCTTAGAACAGTTTTCCCTGCACAAATTGCTGTATTTTTTGGGGCTTCTGTAGTTGTAGGCCGGTCCGTTTCTCTACTTGTTCTGTTAAGTACACCAAGGCAGGGGGTGCATCTAAGACTTCTTTCTGGTGCATGAAGAAGTACACCGTATGTAAGCCCTGCTCCAGCCACTGGTGCAGCCGGTCGGCCCAAGCGTCTAACCGGGTGTAATCAGAAGGTACCAAACCATGACCGTTGAACCTGATCATGGCCACCGGCGTGGTAAGCCGCATGTGCAGCACATCCCTTCGGCCGGCCACATCGGTGATGATGGTGGTGATCTGGCGCTCCTCCATAGTTTGGAAAGCCCTTTGGGTCATTTTAGAGTCTTTAAACCAGTTTTCGTGCCGAAACTCTACCGCCAGTGGCACCTCTGCCGGAAAGTTGAGTAGAAACTGCTCTAGCAGTGGCCATTCATCTGGCCCAAAGAAAGGTGGGAGTTGCAGGAAAGCCATGCCCAAACTATCGCCTAAGCCCAAAATAGCATCACAGAAGCGTTTGGTAGGTTCACCCACGTTTTGCAGGAGTTGGTCATGGCTGATGATCTGGGGCAGTTTAGGGCAGAAGACAAAACCAGCGGGAACCGCCTGGCGCCAACGGTGAATGGCCGTTGCATCTGGTATGCGGTAATGCGTGGTGTTCATCTCCAAGGTGTTGAACTGGCGGGCATACCAGTACAGCAGCTGGGCGTCTTGCGCTCCAGTGGGGTAGTAAGTTCCTAGCCAAGGTTTGTTAGACCAAGTAGGGCAGCCTAGGTAAAGGTTGGGCTTGGTTGGGCGTGCCGCTCGGGCCAATACCTGCGGCGTGGCTGCGTGGTCTGGAGGCAATCTAAAGTCAACATTCCTGATGTCTGGAAGGCGGCCGAAATCCATACAACTAAATATCTGTTTTTGGCTATATAACTGCTAATCTGGTAAGCATTTTACCTGTTTTCTGGTTGGTTCGCTAAATATTTAAGAAAAAAATTTCCCAAATTTCTGAGTTTCTATTTTTCTAAGGATTTCCTTAGAATGAAGGTGTGTCATTTTAATCCTATTTGTAAGTGAAAACTTGCGTTTACTGGCCATAAGCCTAGAAAATTTGTTTGCAGAAAACGACAAATTTGGCATACCACACTTTATGAAATTAGTGATATGGTTGAAAAAACATTTTGGACATTAAAATTAAAACATATAAGTTTAGCAAGTTGCGAGAGACTGTGAAGTACGCAGTTGAACCAAGATGTCTTGTTAGGAAGAAATTTAGCCCTACTTTTGTCGTCTTGAAATTGATGTTCCACCAACAAAACCTAAAATGGGGATACAGAAAATTTACTATGCGCTTACCGTTCTTTTTATCTTTTTCTTCAGTTTTGCACTCTCTGCCACAGGGCAAGAGATAGGCGATAAGCAAAACGGATTAGCCTCCTGGTATGGGGCTAAATATCACGGCCGTCCTACCACAAGTGGTGAGATTTATAACCGCCACAAAATGACGGCCGCTCACAATGAACTTCCTTTAGGCAGTAAAGTAAAAGTCACCAACGTTGCCACTGGCGAGAGCGTGGTGGTGAAAATAAATGACCGGGGGCCTTTCAGGGGTGCCCGCATCATTGACCTTTCTGAGGCCGCTGCCCGCAAGATAAACTACCGGCAAGACGGATTGGCTGAGGTGACAGTGGAAGTGCTGGAATTGCCAGAAGCTTTCTTGGCCAGCAGAGCAAAAAACACTGAGCCAGAAACCAAAGAGGAGACCTCTATTGCAGCAGCTCCGGTTACCGAACGAAAAACTCCGGCAATACCCTCTCAAACCGTTTCTCCTGAGCAAAAGACTACCGAAGTAGCATCAGCGTCTTCGGCGTCTAGTGCCTCTGTTATTTCAGTGAACGCCCCTGTTGCCCCTACGTTGGCGCAAACTCAGGTGTTCGTGATCCAGGCCGGTGCGTTTGGCAGTCTGAGTAACGCCGAGGCCCAGGTGGAGAAAATGCGGAGGATGTACCAGAAGATGCCTATAGCTTTGGTGGAAGAAACCGTTAACGGGCAGAAAGTACACCGTATTTTGGCCGGTAGGTTTGTTTCTAAGGCAACCGCTGAGCAAGCCCGGAGGGATCTAGTTAAGAGTGGGTTTCAGGGATTGGTAAAAGCAGTGGCTGAACCAGCCCCTATGGCCAGCACAGCCGCTAGCACATCTACCCTGTAAGATTCCATTGTTTCGCTTACGCTTACGCCAGGCCTGTAGTCACAGGTCTGGCTTTTGGGTTTCTGACCTGATTTCAGAAAATCGGGTTAAAAGCAGAATTTCTGAATTTTATTTGACGTGATTTGTTCTTGCCTCTATAGCAACTCCAGAATGTGGATTTCACGTAAGGGGTGCTGTATACCATTCAAGAAGCAAAAGGCGTTGTAATCTAAAATTCAGAAAGTAGAAGTCTACTATGGGTGAGATGAGAGTTTGGGCGAAAATGCTGTTGTTTATTCTGGGAGTTGCCTGGGGGCTGCCCTATGAGACACAGGCTCAGATTATAGGCAAAGAGAAAAAGAAGCTGTTTTTCTGGCAGAAAGACAAAGCTGCTTTGGTAGAGGTCCCCATCGATACAGCTATCCTGAATGATTCTCTGGCGAAGCCTTCCTTGGCGACCGCCAAAAAAGACAGTATCTCTGATCCTAAAAACAAAAAGGAGAAGAAAGAGTCTAAAAAGAAAAAGACGTACTTCGGGTACCGCGTGAAAAGAGGCTTTGCCCGGCAGGGAAAAGGCAAGAACGAGATCGTAGAGACCTTTTACTATTTGCCGGAATACAAAGACCCCAATCCGTATGTGCGGGATAAGCACTTCTTTGATGTGAAGAAGCGCAAGATTTTCAGAGCGCCCACCCTTGACCCTTCAAAAACCCAGATGCTCATTCTGCACGGGCCGTACACCAAGATGCGGGGCGATGTATTGATTGAACAAGGCTATTTCTACGTGGGCGCCAAACACCTGCGTTGGGAAACCTTCAGACCAGACAGTACCTTGACGCAGCGGCAGCATTATGAGAAAGGGTTCCTGCGAGATGCCGTGATTACCTACTATGATGCCGCCAAGACCAAGATTAAAGAAGTGATTCCTTACCAATATGGCCAGGTGCAAGGCGAATACTACAAGTTCTATGAAAACGGGCAGTTAGAATGGCAAGGAACTTATGATAAAGGCCGTAAAGTGGGCACCTGGATTAATTTCTATGATTTCAGAGGGCGCCGACAGTTTGAGTTCCAATACGCCGAGTCTGCTTTTGACAAGCCTGTAGAGCCTGTTCTGGTAAAGCAATATGACCGGCACGGCTCACTGGTGTTTGAGAAGAAAGACCAATAACGCTTAAGTAAAAATAATAACAAAGCCCCGTTTGGAACCTGTTTTCTTTAAACAGGCCCCAAACGGGGCTTTTCTTTTTCGTATCCTATCAAATAGTTCTAGGGCCCGTTAGCTTCGTGATGATGGGTGTTGCTGTTCTTAACTAAAGCAAGCTAATGAAAGGCATCTTCAATGTGCAGGATCTCGGGCTTATTTTGGTGCCAGATTATTGAAATTACATCAAACCTAACGTCGTGCTGCCATTGGTGCCGCTCTATATAATGCTCGGCCGCCAATTGCAGCATTTCTTCTTTTCTGGAGGAGACTGCCTCCTCCGGGTAGCCATACTGGTGGTTGCTTCTCGTTTTTACCTCTATTAAGACCAATACCTTGCCCGAGGTGGCTATGAGGTCCACCTCGGCGCGTTTGTAGCGGTAGTTTCTCTCTATTATAGAGTATCCCTTGCCTATCAGATGGTCCGCCGCAGCCTGCTCCCCAAGTTTGCCTAAAATAGTATTATGCGCCATTTTTGGTAGGTGCTGGTTTAATGAGTAATTTGCACAGTTTTCCAGATGCAAAGCCTTCTATACGTGAATAGTAGGTTCCTGTATAGGACATCGCGGAGGCAGGGCTGCAAGGCTAAGTAATATTATTGATAGAGAAAGGTAGGCCCTCAGGACCATGAAGCAGAACAGAGACATCGTTTTTGAGAGGATGGGCTTGGTAGATTACCAGCAGGCATGGGATTACCAGGAGCAGCTTCTGAAGAGCACCGTAAATATAAAAACGCAGAACCGGTCTTTACCTGAGGATCAGAAGCAGGCAACGCCCAATTACCTGCTGTTTTGCCAGCATCCGCATGTGTATACCTTGGGTAAAAGCGGGCATGAGGCGCATCTACTGTTAGATGAGCAGGGGCTGGAAGAAAAACATGCCTCTTTCTATAAGATAAACCGCGGGGGCGATATCACGTATCATGGCCCTGGGCAATTAGTCGCGTACCCTATCCTGGACCTGGAGAACTTCTTTACCGATATTCATCAGTACCTTCGATTGCTGGAAGAAGCAGTTATCCAGACCCTAGCCGAATATGGCCTTAAAACGGGCAGAATTGCCGGATTGACTGGGGTGTGGTTAGATTTTGAGGAACAGAGTAACCCTAGAAAAATCTGTGCCATGGGCGTAAAATGCAGCCGTTGGGTGACCATGCATGGGTTGGCGCTTAACGTGAATACAGACCTAAATTACTTTGGCAACATTGTGCCTTGCGGTATTTCTGACAAGGCGGTGACGTCGCTGGAAAAGGAAGTGGGGCATGCCGTGCCTGTAGAAGAGGTAGAGGAGAAACTGCTTCGCCATTTTGAACAATTATTCGAAGCCAAGATGTTGGTGCGTCAATATGAAGAAAGACATTGATTTTCATGAGGTAGAAGGAGTGTCCGTGGCCATTGCCCGGGATGTGAATGCGTTGGGCTTGGAGGAGTGGAATGTCTACTTTATCAACAACAACGATTTTTACCTGGAGAATGTGCTTGTTTCCTCAAAAGGATACGGGGAGCGGGATGGGCAGGAAGTGAAGACCTCGGTGCTTCGGCACCTGTTTGAGCAGGTAGCGCCCAAAAGTGCCTTGCAGATAGAGCCAATTGACCCTGAGTTGTTTCAAATCACCAATGAATATTTTGTAAGCTACTACATAGGTAGGAACATCCACGACAAACGGTTTTTGTTTGTGCCGGGTAGTGTTGCGGAAGAAAACTTGATTTCAATTTCTATACTGGGCAAAGAGGGAGTTCTGCATTCCTGATCTTTCCCCTTAAAATCTATGCTGGGATGCGCCGCTGGCACAAGGCTCAGAATTATGTTTTTACATTACTTATGGCATGAAATTTTTTACCTACCTACTTTCCTTTAGCTGGTCTTTTTTTATCACTTTATTTGCGATCCCCTCTATTGTTTATGTAGCGCATTTAAAGAACATCTTGGATCAACCTAATAAACGGACGGTGCACGTGTCGCTCACCCCTCGTTTAGGAGGATTAGGGGTATTTGCAGGTTTCATGTCTGCCCTTACCATCTTCGGGGATCTGTCTAATGGCGTACAGCAGGTATTGGCAGGTTGTATTATCCTCTTCTTTGGCGGCCTGAAAGATGACTTGGTTACCATTTCAGCTTTCAAGAAGTTCTTCATGCAGGTGTTGGCTACTGGGGTGGTCATGTTTATTGCAGATATCAGGGTAACCAGTTTCCAAGGCATTTTTGGCATCCATGAGCTACCCGATGGGTTAAGCTATGGCTTTACTTTCTTTACCATTGTAGGGATTACCAATGCCATTAACCTAATTGATGGCTTAGATGGTTTGGCCGGGACCATTGTGACCATTGTGGTGTCTACCTTCGGGTTTTTCTTTTGGTATGCGCATATAGAGTCCTATTCAAATTACGCAGGGGTGGCAGTTTGCTTGATTGGCGGCTTGTTAGGCTTTCTACGGTATAACTTCTACAAAGCCCGAATCTTCATGGGAGATACTGGTTCCCTGCTTTGCGGCTTTGTGGTTTCCATCATGGCCATCCAGTTCATAGAGATGCGGGCGGTACCTTCTTCCCCAATGGTGGCTTTGGGCGTGCTATTTGTGCCTTTGTTTGATACGGTGAGAGTCTCGCTTATAAGAATTTTGAAGGGGGTGTCTCCTTTTGCACCAGATAAGAACCACATCCACCACCGCATCTTGGCGATGGGCTTCAGCCAAGTGTCCACTGTACTTATTTTGGCGCTCCTGAATGTGCTGGTGATTCTGTTTGTCTTTAACTTCTCTCATTGGGGCAACCTGACTCTGTTGCTTTGTCTTCTTGGCTTTTCCTTAGTTCTAAGCTTAGTTTTAGGGCAGTATTCCACAAAGGCAACTACAAGTGCTTAAAGCATGAAATTTTGGGGGGCGGTATTAAGTTTTTGGCTGTGGTGTGGGGTTGCGTTAGGGCAGTCAGAAACCCTAAAGCCACTGCTATCCTCTGACTGGCTTATTTACCAGCCTCGTCAAAATAAACTAGTGCCGTATCTGCCTGATTTTCATAATGAACATCAGGCGCTCTACCAGTGGATTGGCTTAGATAAGTTCACTAATCCTAGGATTGAGTTTGCAGCCCGTAAAGAATTGTGTCTTTTCCTAGATAACCGGTTGGTTTTTGTGGCAGACTCAACGGCACGGTATACCTTAGATTTATCTCCTTTCCTGAAGCCCGGGAAGAAATACCTGCTTACCGTTTGGCACCCAGACCAGCAGCCAGACTATCCCTCTTTTAAAGTTCCCCAGGAGCAGATGGCTTCGTTAGACTCCAGGCCCTCTGCCTTGTATCGGCCTATTCCTAAGCAGCCAGATGCTCACCGAAGCGCCTTGATCTTTTTTATGGTGATTGTAGGCTTGATTTATGGGGCCTTGCGGATGACATTTTACTCAGACTTTGCCAGTATTTTCCGGTGGAGTAGCTTTACGAAGCTTTCCACGCTGGAGGAGGGTTTATTGGCGAAGCCCATCGGGAACTGGTCCAGTATTCTGTTTGTGCTGGCATTTGCCCTTTCTTTTGCCTTGCTTATTGTGGCTGTCCATACCAATCTGGAGGACTTGGCCCTACTAAATCAACTCTTCACCGCCACCCAGGCAGATCTTATCTCAAAGATCCTGCTGTACTCTTTGATGATATTCCTCTTTGTGCTCTTCAAATACCTCTTTCTGCGGTTGATGGGATTTATTTTTGGCGTGGGAGAAATGGTGCTTTCTCAGTACCGGGAGTTCCTGCGTACTTTGCTGGGAATGGGGTTGTTTCTGCCCTTTGTTCTGTTGCTGTATCTAGGGTTGTGGTCCTCTACCCCGGGGGTGGTTTATTGGATTGCCAATGTGAGTATTACAGCCCTTCTGGTCTTTACCGTAATAAGGACTTTCCATACAGTTAGTAAAAAATATTCCCTCAAAAATCTACATTTATTTTCCTACCTTTGCGCCACAGAAGTGATTCCACTGATGATTTTGCTTAAACTGATCGTTTTCGTGTAAAGTGCATCAAAACAGGAATTCTTACAGATTTTAGATTAAAAGTTGTTAAACGACCTTCTAAATATGGCTGACGGTAAAGAAGCGCTGGGTGCTGATAGACATTCAAAGAAAATTTCTAGTATTCTAGTCACACAGCCAAAGCCGGCAAATGATAACTCCCCGTATCTAAGCATTGCAGAGAAATACGGCATCAAAGTAGATTTTAGAGCCTTTATTGAAATTGAGCCTGTTTCTTACAAAGATTTCAGGAAAGATAAAGTCTCTATCCTGGATCATACTGCGGTAATATTTACCAGCCGTAATGCCGTAGACCACTTCTTTAGAATCTGTTCTGAAGGCAAAATTGAAGTGCCTGCTGAAATGAAATATTTCTGTATCTCAGACCAGACAGCGTACTATCTGCAGAAGTACATCGTTCTTAGAAAGCGGAAATTGTTCATAGGAGGAAAAACAGCTTCTGATCTTTTTGATGTGTTGAAGAAGCACAAAAGTGAGAAGTTCCTGTATCCTTGCTCCAACATCAGAAAAGAGGACATTCCTGAGTTCATGCGGGCGAATGGTTTCACTTTCACGGAGGCAACCATGTATAAAACCGTGGCTTCTGATCTCTCAGACCTGGCCGAGGTGAAGTACGATTGTATCGCGTTCTTTAGTCCTTCAGGGGTTCACTCTTTATTTACCAATTTTCCTGATTTTGTTCAGGATGGTACCCGTATTGCAGCATTTGGGCCAACTACTGCTCAAGCGGTTCGTGATGCCGGATTGGAGTTGGACATTGAGGCTCCTATGCCTAACGCACCTTCCATGACGGGGGCTATTGAGGTTTATATCCAACAACATTCTAAGAAAAAGTAAACCCCTTGTTACTTTTCTTCGGTTTGTGCGTAGCATGGTAGGGTTAGAATAATAAGGTTAACTTTTGGTAGTTAATAGATAAATTGCTAGCTTTTGCCAAACGACTCTTGTCTAAACGAGGGTAATTCAATGCTATACATGAAGCACAAATCTGGTCTACTGGTATTTTTGTTTGGGCTCCTGCTCTCTTTCTCGGTGCAGGCGCAACAGTTGCCTCAATTCAGCCATTATGGCTTTAACGGCCAGTTTATTAGCCCTGGGTATGCGGGAGTAAAGGGGCAGACTGAACTAAATGTGCTTTATCGGTATCAATGGTTAGGGTATGACGGAACGTTTGATGCAGGAGGTTCGCCTAAAACAGCCTTATTCACGGTTTCTGCTCCTATCTCGGGCCTGAAGAGCGGAATTGGATTGGTAGTGATGAAGGACGAAATTGGGGCGGTAGATATTTTCAATGCGCAATTAGCTTATTCTTATCACCTATCCATTGGTGGCGGTACTTTAGGAATTGGGGTGCAAGGCGGATTGACCAATATGAGTAAGGGTGGGTATCGGGCAAACGAGCAAGGCGATATCCGGGTACCCTATAACAGTTCTGACCGTAAGTTTGACATAGGTGCAGGTTTGTGGTTTCAGCATGAAAACTGGTATGCCGGCGCGGGTGTAACCAACCTCCTGGGAGCAAACTACCAATTTGAAAATCAACAAAATGATGGCAATTACGGAACTGTTACAGGTGAAAAACACCTTATGGTTACCGCAGGGTATGAGTTAGAACTTTCTGATGCTATAAACGTAATTCCTACGGCTTTGCTTAAACAAGATATGAGCGCCGGTGTCACCTCTGTAGAGTTGGGAGGAAGAGCAACTTTTAATGATAAATTCTGGGGAGGAGCAGGGTACAGGTTTGGGGAGGCAATTACAGGTATGTTAGGTGTTTATCTTTTAAAGGACAACGCACTGAGCTTTGGATATGCGTTTGATTATACCGCCGTAGGTACAGATGCCAAAAGTGCCACCTCCCATGAGGTGATGTTGGGCTACAGACTGCCAAAGCCTAGGAATAATACAAAGCCCCCTATTAGAACCCCCCGCTACTTCTTCTAATTACTTACTTTTAAGTAACATGCATATCACTAACGTTGAGGGAATTGTTGCTTGAATAAAATATTATTTTCTTTGCCTCGTTAGGATATTGATCTTCAAGAAAAAACACTAGTTTTGTTTTTTAATAAGGACATATAGTTGCTATCTTAAAAAATTATAACTGCTAAGCGAAAACGCTGCTTTTTTTCAAGTCCAAGAATATGATTAAGTTTTTACAGTTTTCTGCCATTGCTCTAAGCGTAGTCTTGATGGCAGGTTGTGGTATGGGTAGAGATTCACAGGGTGATGTGATTGGGGCAGAAGATCGCCCGGAATTCAATCCGCAGGAAATTCCTTACGGAATGATTGCTTGCCCAGGTGGTACTTTTCATATGGGGCAAACAGATCAGGATATAGCTGCCAGTATGTCTAACATGAACAAGCAGGTAACTATTGGTGGTTTCTACATGGACGAGACCGAAATCACCAACAATGAGTACCGTCAGTTCGTGGATGCCATTCGTCAGGATTCACTGGATGTTCTTGGGGAGGAGTTTGTAATGACCCAATTATATCCAGATACAACTGTATGGGTGAAAGACTTTACTTATCACATGGGTGATCCATTGATGGAGTATTATTTCTCACACCCTGCATTTGATGACTTTCCGGTAGTAGGAGTAGACTGGTTTGCTGCCAAATACTTCAACAACTGGAGAACAAAACATAAGAACAACTACAATGTAGAAAGCGGGATGGCGCCCATGCCTAGCTTCCGTTTGCCATCTGAGGCAGAGTGGGAGTATGCCGCCCGTGGTGGACGTGACTTAGCTACTTATCCTTGGGGTGGTCCTTACCTGCGTAACGCCAAAGGCTGTATGTTAGCTAACTTCAAACCAGGTCGTGGTGATTACTACAGCGATGGCTTTACATATACTGCGCCAGTAGGACAATATTACCCTAACGATTTCGGTTTATATGATATGTCTGGTAACGTGGCTGAGTGGTGCGAAGATGCTTATTCTGAGGCTACTGTGCCAGTGGTTTGGGATTTGAACCCAACCTACTATGACGACAATGAGCCACGTAAAATTGTGCGTGGTGGTTCATGGAAAGACATTGCCCATTTCCTTGAAACAGGTGTTCGTAACTTCGAATATCAGGATTCTGCCCGTTCATTCATCGGTTTCCGTAGCGCGATGATTTACATTGGACGTTCATCTGACTTCGACTTGGGAAGATAATCTCAGGTTACATAAAAGAGCCTTTATTAATTAATTCCTTAACCCAAATACTTACAATCTAAATCTGTCAAAAAATGAGCAAAGCAAGAGGCAACTTCTTCTTCGATAAGGTGATGCCAAAAATTTATGGTATTGGTGCTGCAGTAGTAATTGTTGGAGCGTTATTCAAAATTCTCCACTTAGATGGAGCCAATGAAATGCTAATTGTTGGTTTGGGTACCGAGGCTATTATTTTCTTCTTGAGTGCGTTTCAACCAAACCCTCCGCATGAGCCAGAGTGGGAGCGTGTATACCCACAATTGCGTGATGATTACGATGGTCCGCTTCCTACTGTACCTGCAGCAGCTGCTGGCCCATCTATCACTGGTGATTTAGACAAGATGTTGCGTGATGCAAACGTAACTCCTGCTACTATCAGCTCTTTGGGCCAAGGCTTAAACCGCCTAAGCGAGACAACCGCTCAGATCTCTGACTTAACAGACGCTACTGTTGCTACTAAGGAATATGCAGCCCGCGTAAGAACGGCTACAGGTTCATTAGATAAAATCAACGATGCATACGGTACTACGTTGCAAGTTGTGTCTCAAATGGCTACTGCTACTGCAGATACGCAAGCGTACCACGCACAAGTACAGCAGGTGACTAAGAACTTAGGTGCACTGAACGCAGTGTATGAAATGGAGCTTCAGGATGCCAACAACCACTTGAAGTCTATCAACAAGTTTTACGGTAGCATCACCAACGCTATGGAGAACCTTACTCAAGCGAGCCGTGAAACTGAGCAATTTAAAGATGAGGTAACTAACCTAACTAAAAACCTGCATTCTTTGAACAACGTGTATGGCAACATGCTAAATGCCATGAGAGGATAATCTCTGCCATTCCTCTATAAATTTAAGATATAATAAAAAGGTAAACACTACAGGATACTATGGCTGGAGGAAAAGAGACGCCACGGCAAAAGATGATCGGGATGATGTATCTCGTACTGACTGCGCTGTTGGCATTGAACGTAAGCTCTGCAATACTTTTAAAATTCCAATTCATTGATGCCAGTTTGATGGAAGTGAACCGCAAAACGGTAAACGACAACAAAGGAGCCGTGAAAGGCATCCAAGCAGCAGTAGAAGAAGGAGCTAGTACAGCAAAAGACAAGCAAGTAGTGGAACAAGCCCAGCAAGTAAGCGCTAAAACCGCTGAGATGGTGGCTTATATCCGTGGCCTGCGTGAACAATTAGAAAAGGAAACCGGTGGGAAAGATGCAGAAGGAAACTACATTAATCCAGAAGCCAACGAGGTAGTGAATGAAGTAATGATTGGCGGTTTGAAGAAAGGAAAGGGATATGAACTAGAGCAACAGCTGAACAACTATGCAGCTTTCTTGCGCCAGTACAATCCAGGAGTTCCTGCTAAACTTGCCATGAATGGTTCAGAAGACCCACGTGTTGCCCAAAACAAAGACCAGCGTAAAAAGAACTTTGCGCAGTTGAACTTTGAGGAAACTCCAATGGTGGCTGCTTTGGCTACATTGGCCCAGAAAGAATCTGAAGTATTGAAATACGAAGCAGAAACCCTTTCTCAGTTAGCCCAAAAAGTAGGTGCAGACATCATCAAGTTTGAGAACATCTTCGCGATGGCTAGTGCTGAGTCTAAGACCGTAGCGGCTGGTACCAAATACAAAGCCGAAATGTTCTTGGCTGCTTCTTCTGATGCAGTAACTCCTACCATGTCTGTTGACGGAAGATCTATTCCGGTTCAAGGCGGAAAAGGTAAAATTGAATTTACCGCTACTGCCGGTAACTACGATTCAGAAGGAAATGCGAAAAAGCAATGGAGAGGTCAGGTACGTTTCCGTCAGGCAAGCGGCCGTGATACCACCTTTACCGTAACGCAAGACTACGTGGTTGCAAAACCAGTAATGCAAATCCAGTCTGCTTCTATCAACTCACTGTACTTCAACTGCGGAAACGAACTAAGTGTACAGGTACCTGCTTTAGGTGCTGTGTATGATCCTTCGTTCTCTGCTTCAGGTGCAACTGTGGTAAAAGGAGCTAAAAAAGGATTCTTGACCATCATCCCTACTTCAAGACAAGTAAAACTAAATGTGAGCAGCGGCGGAAACGCAATCGGTTCACAAGACTTTACTGTGAAACTGGTACCAAGACCACGTGTAGTAGCTTCTGCTAACGGACGCCCAGTTGATGTAGTGAAAGGAATGCCAGCTCCAGGACCTCGTACCTTGTCTGTACAGGCTATTCCTGACGAAAGCTTTAAGAACCAATTACCGAAAGATGCCCGTTACAGAGTGACACAATACACCGTGTATCTGGTGCGTGGTAGCCGTCCGGTTGGTTCAGTACAAGGAACAGGACCAACTGTGAGTTTAGGTAATTTGGCTGGCCAGGCTCGTCCAGGTGACAGAATTGCCATCGACGTGAAAGAAATTCGTCGAATGAACTATCGTGATCAGCAGGAAGTTGTTCCTTCTGATAACTCAAGTATCACGTTTCAGCTTAACTAGTAGTTAATTAAAGTACCATGAAGAAGTTAATTGTGTTGGGTTTAGCGGGTCTGCTTAGCATGCCGGTTGTTAGTATGGCGCAAAAGCGTACTACTAAAAAGTCAACTACTTCTGCGCAGAGAGCACAGCAAAGTGCCGCTGCACAAGCTGCCGCTGAGAAAGCGCGCCAGGAAGAGTTAGCTCGCCAGCAAGAAATGCAAAAGCAAGCCGAATTGGCACAGGCAAGAATGGATAGCTCTTTGGCTGCGCCTGCTTCTGCCAGACCAATTCCGCCCTCTGATGTAATGTTCAAGAAAACAGTTTGGAGAGCGGTTGATTTGCGCGAAAAGCAAAACCTACCAATGTTCTCCAGCGGAAAGCAAATCTCTAAGCTGATCACTGAAGCGGTGAAACGTGGTGAGTTGCAGCCTTACCGTTCAGATACCTTGAACACCCCTATCACTGCTCAGGAGTTTTTTGGCAACATGACTCCTGCTGAAACAAGTGGTGGATTAACCGAAGCTGAGAAAGCAGCAGGTTTTGATGCTCCGGCCGCTGTAGAGGATGACGGATGGGGAACACCTGCTCCAGCTAAGAAAGCTGCTACACCAGCCAAGAAAGGCACTACTCCTGCTCCGGCTGCTGCCGTAACTACAGGCAATGAGCTTCTTCCTAATGAGCTGTACAAACTTGAGATCAAAGAGGATGTGGTATTTGATAAAAAGCGTTCAAGACTTTATCATGATATCCAGGCCATCACCCTGATCATGCCCGCGAAGTACAACAGCCTTGGATTTGAGAAACCAATTGCGTCTTTCAAATACAGCGATTTGGCTAGAGTTTTCAGAGCGCACCCAGACGAGGCACTTTGGTTCAACGCTCAGAACGATGCACAGCACAAGAACCTAGCCGATGCTTTTGACTTATGGTTGTTCAGCTCGTACATCACTAAAGTTTCTAACGTTGGTGATGCCCGCTTAGAAGAGCAATATGGTGGTGGTAAAAAAGGCTTATTGGCCGCTCAACAAGCCATGGAAGAACTCATTGAGTTTGAATACAGCTTGTGGAGCTACTAGTCTCCAGAAATAATAACAGAAAAGGAGGTCAGAAATGATCTCCTTTTTTTATGTCCTGTGATCTAGCAAAGTTGGGGAGTGACTAAAAGACAATCACAAGGGATAGCTACATCAGCATGAGTAGACATAATCTTGAAAGGAGGTGGATGGGTTTTAGGCTAATTTTATTAAAAGAGGCCTAAAAAGGAAGTGGTTCAAAATGGAAGTTGCGGGTACTAATGGGAAGAAAGTAGAAGTGAGTTGTTTCTGCGCTGTTTTCTAGAAAACAGCGCAGAAACAACTCACTTCTTTTCAGTTTGGGAGAAGTAATCTACCAAAAGACGTGCTTTGCTCTTTCCTACTTCGCTCTCCAGTTCTTCCTGAGAGAGTTCAGCGATCTTTTTCACTGATTTGAACTTACTAAGAAGCTTCTCGGCACTAGCAGGACCTAAACCTTTGATCTTAGTTAACTCGGTTTGCAAGGTACCAGCATCACGCAGGGAGCGGTGGAAGGTGATGCCAAATCGGTGTGCTTCGTTCCGAAGGCGCTGGATCAACTTAAGGGTTTCTGATTTCTTGTCAATGTAAAGTGGAAGCGAGTCTCCTGGGTAAAAGATCTCTTCAAGGCGTTTGGCAATACTCACAATAGCTACTTGCCCGTAGATGCCTAGATCCTTCAAGGCTTTCACCGCCATACCTAATTGGCCTTTACCACCATCTATGATAATCAACTGCGGTAAAGAGGCACCCTCATCTATCAACCTGCGGTATCTCCGTGTTACCACCTCATACATGGAAGCGAAGTCATCAGGGCCTACTACGGTCTTTATGTGGAAATGCCGATAATCTTTTTTTGAAGGTTTCGCATTCCGGAAGCAAACCATGGAAGCAACCGGGTTGTCTCCCTGAAAGTTTGAGTTATCAAAACACTCAATATGCTTGGGTAATTCGGTAAGCCGAAGGTCACGTTTCATGGTTTCCATGATGCGTACCTCATTGCTGTCTTTAGACTTGTCCTGCATGCTCTCTTTCTCCTTGCGTAGATACAAGGCATTTTTCAAAGAGAGATTTAGCAGCTTCCGTTTATCGCCTATTTGAGGAACCGTGATGGTGATGCCTTCCAACGGAAGAACCAGATCATCAATGTTCACCAGAATCTCTTTAGAGGTGCTTTCAAAGTCTTGACGTAGCTGCATGATCATGGAAGCCAAGATATCCTGATCTGTCTCCTCCAGTTTCTTCTGCAACTCTAAGGATTGAGTTCCGATAATAGAACCGTTCATCACCTTTAAGTAGTTGATGAAGGCGCACTTTTCATTAGACGTAATAGTGAAAACATCTATGTTGGTAAGCGTATGGCTAACCACGGTAGATTTTGCCTGAAAGTCATCCAACAGGTCCAACTTCTGTTTGTACTGATGGGCTAACTCATACTGGTAATCCGCAGCAGCGGCAGACATAGCTTCTTTGAAGTAATTTTTAGCTACCGTGAGATTCCCAGAAAGGATGTTCCTGATTTGTTGAATGTGTTGGTTGTATTCTGTTTCATCGTAGAGGCCCTCGCACGGACCTTTACAGTTACCGATGTGGTACTCTAGACAAACTTTGAATTTACCAGCCTCAATGTTAGCCGGGCTCAAGTTATAGCTACAGGTACGCAGCGGGTACAAGGTCCTGATCAGTTCCAATACCACGTACATGCTGGTCACACTAGGGTAGGGACCAAAATAGCGTGAGCCATCATTCAGTTTGTTCCTAGTGCTGAGCACTCTGGGGAACCGCTCATTGGTGATGCAGAGATATGGGTAAGACTTGCCATCCTTCAGCAGGATGTTGTATTTAGGCTGATGCTGTTTTATAAGGTTGTTCTCCAGTAAAAAAGCATCAGCCTCGCTGTCTACAATGGTAAACTCTATCCGCTTGATCTGCGAGATCAGCTTCAAGGTTTTCTTGTTGTGCTGGGTGGATCGGTTAAAATAGGAACTTACCCGCTTGCGGATGTCAATAGCCTTGCCCACGTAAATGATTCCCTTGTCATCATAGTATTTGTAAATGCCAGGGCGATGGGGCAAATGCTTCAGTTGCTCTTTTAATGATTCCTCCACAGTCTTCTCTTAGCTTCTTCCTTAAAACGTTCCTTCCTCTACGTTCTGCGGTAGGGTAAGTGTTTGCTCTTGTTTTACGGAATCGACAACGGTAGGTACAAAGTGTGTGCGGCCACAATTGATATTTGTGGACAGCGGCTGCGAGGGTTTAGGGAAAGCGCCTTGCGAAACGTTCAAAGATTTGTCGGCATATACTTTCTTCATGAACAAGGCATAGATAGGCATAGCCAGTTTGTTTCCCTGCCCGTAAGCGGCGCTTCTAAAGTGAATGCTTCTATCTTCTCCACCAACCCAAACACCGGCGGCCAGGTCAGGAGTGATTCCCATAAACCAAGCATCGGAGTAGTTAGAGGTTGTTCCCGTTTTAGCCCCGATTTCGTTTTTTAGTCCATAGCGGTGACGAAGACCGTAGTACGCTGTTCCACCTCTGGTATCGGCGGAGCCCTGCAGCATATTTACCATTAAATAGGCAGTTTCCTCGCTGAGGGCTTCCAGAGTTTTAGGAGCGTACTCATGCAACACATTGCCGTTCTTGTCTTCAATTCGGACTAAGTACTGAGGTTGGTTCCAGGTGCCTTTGTTGACAAACGTGCCATAAGCGCCTACCATGTCATAGAGCGTCACGTCACTGGAGCCTAAGGCCAGAGCAGGAACAGGATCTAGCGGCGTGGTAATGCCTAAGCGTTTGGCGGTGGAAACTACTTCTTCTGGTCCCAATTTCTTCATCAGATAAGCCGTGATGCTGTTGACAGAAAGCGCTAACGCTTCACGTAAGGTCATCCGGCGGCCTGAATACCGTCCCTCGCTGTTCTTTGGCGTCCAGGGCTTACCATCAGGGTTAATGATGGTCACCGGGGCATCCGTAACGGTGTAGCATGGGGAGAAGCCTTTCTCAATAGCAGTGGTATACACAAACGGCTTAAAGGTGGAACCCGGCTGACGGGCGCCTTGCTTCACGTGGTCGTATTTGAAGTACTTGAAGTTGGTCCCTCCTACCCAAGCCTTTACTTTCCCGTTAAGTGGGTCCATGGCCATAAAGCCAGCGTGAAGGAAATGCTTGTAGTAGCGCAGAGAATCCATAGGGCTCATAAGGGTATCCTTTTCTCCTTTGTAAGAGAAGATACGCATGGGCACTTTGTGGTTCAAGTGGTATTTGATTGAGTCTTCATCGCTGCCGTACTGCTCAACCAGGCTTTTGTAACGGGCCGTTGTTTTCATCCGCTCCATCAAGAAACCCTTGATTTCTCTTCCGTTATCATTGACCCAGGGATTACGGCCCTTCCACTGCTGAAAGAACTCCCGCTGCATGAGTTTCATGTGCTGCTCTAGCGCAGCTTCGGCGTGCTTCTGCATGCGTGAATCAATTGTGGTATAAATCTTCAAGCCATCAGCGTACAGGTCATATCCATTATCACGGCACCATTGGGCCAGCGCTTTGCCAATTTCGGTACGGAAGTAAGGAGCCAAGCCTTTGTTTTGGTTCTCCACGTTGAAGTCTAATTTAATAGGCTTGGCACTGGCTACCTGGTGAATGGACTCATCAATGTAGTTGTATTTGAGCATCTGGTCCAAAACAGTGTTTCGTCTGCTCAAAGAACGCTCGGGGCGTAATACCGGACTGTAAAACGATGGCCCTTTCAGAACACCTACTAAGGTGGCGCTTTCTTCTAAGGTAAGTTGCTCTGGCTCCTTGTTGAAGAAGGTCTTAGCGGCAACCTTAATCCCGTAGGCATTACTACCAAAGTCAACGGTGTTCAGGTACATGAGCATAATCTCTTTCTTAGTGTAAGAGCGCTCCAGTTTAACCGACATGATCCATTCTTTGGTCTTGATGATGAGCATGCGCAGACCTGGTACATCGCTGAGCAAACCATTGTTCAAGTCATCACGGGTCCGGAAGAGGTTACGCGCCAGCTGCTGGGTAAGCGTACTGGATCCACGGTCTTGCTTGCCGGTAAGCTTGTAATAAGGAACCGCTAGTGTGCCTTTGAAGTCAATACCAGAGTGTTCTTCAAACCGGATGTCTTCCGTGGCTACTAAAGCATCTACCAGGGTTTTGGGCAGTTGCTCATACGTAACCGGTGAGCGGTTTTCCCGGAAGTATTTTCCCAGAAGCTGGCCGTCTTCTGAGTACACTTCAGAAGCCAGTTCGCTTTTAGGGTTCTCCAACGTTTTCAGGTCTGGCAGATCCCCAAAAAGGTTCAGGAAGTTAATGCTAACGGCAAAAACGTATAACAGGAAGAACACAAATCCTCCTCCAAAGAGTAGCCAAAGCGCCGAAATGAATTTTCGGTACTTATAAGTAGGCGTAGACGGCATGCTATTGGTAATTTTTTTCAAAGAAAGCTACATAGTCTGCGATATTGCCCAACATTTCAAGTACTGCCAGGTTCGCATCTGTTATGACAAAGGTAGCAAAATTCGAGCCTTTTAAATTGGCTAATGGAGAATTGCGAGCTGCTTGCAATTTAGTGTATTGCTGGGCGGCTTTGAAATCGGGCAGCGCCCGGATAATGAGCAATGTGGTGCTATCATTGAAAGGTAAAGACTCAAGCTTCAGTTGCTTTTTGGGGTGAAAACGAGCATTGTAAGTGGCATACGCTTTCATAAGCTGCTGTACCGCCACGCTGTCTCCGGTATGCACAATTACAAAACTATGCGGAAGGCTTCTTTCTGCTTTATAAGACGGCACCTCCTCCTTCCGAACGACAGGGGTGCTGTCAACCGGAGCCTTGGCCAACTCACCGGTCTCATACCGAAGATACAAATTCATGAAGTCACGGGCCTTGGGTAGGAGGGGGCTTTCTGGGTACTTGATGATGAACTGCTCCATGGCTGCTCTGAATGTGGCCGCCGGTTGGGTGCGTCCTGCTACCAAAGCCTGCAGAAAAGCACTTTGGTCCTGGATGTCGTTTTGAGGGTACTTTTGCGAAAGCGAGGCTAAAACCTCCAGGGTCTCTGGGTATTTCTCCTTCTCATACAACACGTAAGCCGAGTCATAAAGGGCATGAGCTGCCATATTCTCTGCCGAGTAGGTTCTGAGGAAGTCAGGCTGATCAATAAGTTTGCTGTATTTAGAGTTAGGGAAACGGTCTTTTAGCGCTTTGGCGTACTCGGCAGCTTTTTCTGGTCTTTGCAGCCCTTGCGAGATCACATATAAGCTGTAGTAAGCTTCCGCAGCGTGTGTAGAGGCCGGAAAACGCTCCAGTAACTTCTGAAAGGTCTGTGCTGCTTTCTCGGGTTCTCTCAAGCGCTGCTGGTAAATGTTGCCTAAAGTAAACAGTGCTTCTTCGACACGTTTGGCAGAGGCTTGGCGCTGCTCAGGAGTAACTGGAATAGCGGCAAGATACGTGGCTTGTTTCTGAGCGGCAGCGGCGGCCAAGGCCGTACTGTCTACGTTGCTGCCAGTAACTGGCCCGGCCGTGAGACCAGTTCCCCCGGAGATTGCCGTAATACGACGCCAGTTATCCTGCAAGGGGCGGTCACCCCAAGCACGTAAGAAGTCATTGCGGGCACTTCCGCGGGCAACGGGGTTGTCAAAGTACCAGGTGCTGCCCTGCGTTCCAGCTCCGCCGATGGGCAAAGTGGCTGTTTGCTGGGTAGGGCCTGCAGCAGTAGCATTGGTTGTCGCCTGAGTAGCAGCAACCTCCTGTTCCCGCTCACGGGTAATCTGCTGGGCTACGCGTTGGGCGCGCTCAGTGGCATCCAGTTGGCCTAAAGCCTGTAAACTGTCTTCCGTCCGGATGATTTCCAGCTGTTGGGTGAAGGCGGTGAGCACAGTGCGTCGGTCGGCTAGTTCTTCATATCCCATGGTAGTAGGCGGCAGCAATTGAAGCGTACTATCATAGTAAGCCTGGGCCAAGCCGTATTGCTGCAGGTTCTCATAATAAATCTGCCCCGATAAAAGGTAAGAATAGGCTTTCTGTACCTTGTTGGTGGTAGAAGCCGCGGTGGATTGCCGAAGCAGTTTCAGGGCTTCTGGATATTGCTTTTCCCGGAGCTCCAGCTTGGCCAGGTCATAGTAGATCTTGTCAGTGTATTCCTTGTTTTTGTCATCGTCTGCTAGTTTGTGCAGAAAGGTCTTGACCTTTTCTTTATCGGTGACGTCTTTCAGTTCTGTTACCTGAGCCAGGCTTAGGTTCGCGTAAAAGCCCAATTCATACGGCGGCCGTTTCTTCAGCACCTTTGCAAACTGTTCATAGGCTTTGGCATCCTGGTTAGTGGCTTGGTATAACTGCCCCAAGATGAATCTAAGGCGCGCCTCCTGGTCTTTCTTATGGGCAAAAGGGATTGCCTGCTCCAGGTTTTCAATTACTAGCGGCAGGTTGTTTTGGATGCTGGCCAAGTGAGCCCGGGTTAAAAGTAGCTCGCGGCCGTTGTCTTCGTTCATGCGCTCTTTCCTGAATTGCTCAGAAATAGAGGTGACATTGTCATAGTCTTTCTGCCGAAGGGAAAGCCGCATCATCCAGACCATGGCCTCATGGCGGGCATGACGGTCTGGGCTGGTAGTCTGCACAAACCTGAACGCCTTCAAAGCTTCCGCATCTTCGCCCTGGTAGTAGCGGGCCTTGCCAATCAGTACGTAGCAGTCATCTATCCACCGTGATTTAGGGTGGCGCGCAATAGGGAAAGAAGCCCGTTTGATTACCTCGTCCAAATCGGGCGCTAGGGTTTTCAAAAGGGTAGTATCTGGCGTAGGAAGAATATCCAGTACCCGGTTGTAGTCGTTTATATTGGCAGCATCCAGACGGGCCTCTACAGCCTCCATCTTTTGGCGGGCCAGAAAATACCCGTTGAAACGGGCGTTGATGTTACGGTACAGTTTGCCCAAAGGCTTATCTGAGGAACAGCCCGCTACGGTTGCCAGGAAGAGGATGAAAAAAAGAAAACGTGCTTGTTTCAACGTTGGGTCAAGTGTTGGGATAATAGTAGAACTGCGCAGGGCCTTTTTTATTTTATACAGGTTTTGAGCAAACTAAGCCGTAAACGTACAGGTGCTCAATGTATAAAGTGGCCCTTGCAAGGCTTCTAGCAAATTTACATTTTTTTAGGCGTTTGTACGCTACTACGCAAAATGTATGCTGGCAGGTAAACGAAGGAAATCCAATTTTGTGCGAACCATAACTTTTTTTGGCTTGTTTTCTTTTAAATAAGGCAAAAGCAGGAGAAATCTTTCTCCCCTTGGTGAGCCAGGGATGATTACCTTTGTCAAAAATCGGAGCAAACGCACATGGATCCAAGCCAACAACCCTCTGAGTCCAAAGAAAAGTCTGGGGTGAAGCCTTACCTGAAGTATTCGGGCTTGGCCTTCCAGATGATTGTGGTCATGGGGGTGGCCGCAGTGGGTGGTCGTAAACTAGATGCTTACTTCCAGAACAATACTCCTTGGTGGACGTTAGGCCTATTGGTGGTTGCGGTATTTGCCTGTATGTATTCTGTTATTGTGTCACTTACCCGTAAGAACTAAGAACCGGTGATTTTTTTCAGAGGCATGCTTTTGCTTACCGGGGTATTAGTGCTCCTTGTAATCGCCCTTCAGATGTTTACCGGGCAGCAATTGGTGCATGCCTATATTTGGTATATGCTGGGCTTCTTTGTGTTTGTGACCGGGTTTGCGCATTACATCGCTAATCTGGGCTTAACGCATGATGCTGCCAACTTGCATGCCTATTATTACGCTTCCATGGGGGTGCGCATGGTATTTTCTATAATAGCAGTTTTTGTATATAGATATTTCCATGCAGAGCAGTTAGTACAATTTGTATTAAACTTTTTCATCCTTTATTTTATTTATGCCGGATTTGAAATCTACGCATTGTTGAGTAACTTGCGCCAAAATTCAAAAAAGCGTGCATAGGGCAATGCGCTTACATAAAAACCATTGCTTTTAATTAGCTCTTAATGAAGAAGATACTCGTATTTCTGTTTGCAATTCTTACATTTTCGGCTCAGGCAGCAGAATCGGCCGAAGGTGCAGAATTTAATCCTGGTGAGATGATCTCCCACCACATTGGCGATGATTATACCTGGCATTTTGCAGATGGTGTGGTGTTGCCTTTGCCAGTAATTTTATATGGAGAGAACGGGTTAGATGTTTTCTCGTCTAGTAATTTCTATAATGAAAACCACGAGTTGCAGCCTTACAAAGGGTATGTGATGGAGCACGGGCATATTTACTATGCCAATGAAGAAGGTGAGCCTCGTGTTCAGGTAAACGCTAAAGGTGAAGAAGAGCATGCTGCGCCACTTGACCTTTCTATCACTAAGAACGTAGCTTCTCTGTTTTTGAGTGTGGCCTTGTTGTTTCTGGTGTTCCTGTCTATTGCCAGTGCTTACAAAAAGAACCGTGGCCGGGCGCCAAGAGGAATGCAGTCTTTCTTTGAGCCAATCATTGTCTTTATTAGAGATGATATTGCCAAGACCAACATTGGTCCTAAGTACGAGCGCTTTATGCCTTACCTGTTGACCGTATTCTTCTTTATCTGGTTCAACAACTTGTTAGGCTTGATGCCAGGCGGTGCTAACCTTACCGGTAACATCGCAGTTACTTTGGTGTTGGCTATTCTAACGCTGATCTTGACCGTTTTCAACGGAAACAAATCTTACTGGGGGCACATTTTTGCTACTCCAGGTGTTCCTAAGTGGTTGGCTCCTATTATGATCCCAGTAGAATTGATTGGTATCTTCACCAAGCCTTTCTCTCTGATGGTTCGTCTTTTTGCCAACATTACCGCTGGTCACATTATCATCCTGAGCTTGTTCAGCTTGATCTTTATCTTCCAAAGCATTGCTATTGGGCCGTTGAGCGTGGCATTTGCCACTTTCATGAACTTCCTTGAGTTGTTCGTGGCACTGTTGCAGGCTTACATCTTTACCTTGCTTTCTGCCATGTACTTCGGTGGCGCGGTAGAAGAGCATGACCATCATGATGACATGGGGTTTGGTGATGCGCCTCACGCTGTAAAAGCTCACCATTAATAAGAATTCTTTTTTAACTATATATATCTACTTTTATGTTAGCATTATTGCTTGAATTGACCCTGGGAACTGGTTATGCTATTATGGGTGCTGGTATCGGCGCTGGATTAGTAGCTCTTGGTGCTGGTCTTGGTATCGGTAGAATCGGTGGCTCTGCCATGGAATCTATTGCTAGACAGCCAGAGGCTGGTGGACAAATCCAGACTGCGATGATTATCGCTTCTGCCCTTATTGAAGGTGTTGCCCTGTTTGGGGTGGTAGTTTGCCTTCTGATTTCATTCATTCGCTAAGAATGCATTTGTTGCGTTTCCCTTCCTGACGATTGGTCAGGATAGGGAGGCGCAATAACAGTAAGTAGAGTTCATAGTTTTGAGAGAAGGAGAATCCTTCAGCCCAATTATAAAAGAAACAAAATGCAATTAGTAACTCCTGGTATCGGATTGCTTTTCTGGCAGACCATCACCTTTTTGGTGGTTCTTTTCCTGTTGTCAAGGTTTGCCTGGAAGCCTATCATGAAGGCGCTTCGTGAGCGTGAAGACAATATTGATGCTGCCCTGAGCATGGCTGAAAAAGCCAAGTTAGAGATGCAGTCTTTGAAAGCAGACAATGAGCGTCTTTTGAACGAAGCCCGTGCCGAGCGCGAGCGTATCTTGAAAGAAGCTACTGAGGCTGCTAACAACTTGGTGGAAGGCGCCCGTGCCAAAGCCAATGAAGAAGGCAACCGCATGATTGAGCAAGCCCGTTTGTCAATTCAGAATGAGAAAAAGGCGGCTTTGACCGAGGTGAAAAACCTGGCGGCTACCTTGTCTATTGACATCGCAGAGAAACTAATCAGACGTGAGTTGCAAGACGAGCAGGCGCAACGTGCTTTAGTGCAAAGCTATCTGCAAGACACGCACCTTAGCTAGAACGGACGGCGAGCGGCTTCCCGCCCCGGAAAAGGAAGCGAATCGTTTTAAAACACGCAAAAGAAAAAAATGTCAGACGAAAGAGTTGCCTCGCGGTACGCCAAGTCTCTTCTAGAGCTGTCCCAAGAGCAGGGCTCCCTGGAGAAAGTGTATGCAGATATGCTTTCCTTCACCAAGACCCTGAACGGAAGCCGTGACCTGAGCCTGGTACTGCGCAACCCGATTATAAAGCATGATAAAAAGCTCGCCATTCTTAACTCCGTTTTCGGGGGCAGCATGAGTGAGTTGACCATGGCCTTTTTCCGGATCATCACCCAAAAGAACCGTGAGGCTATTTTGGAGTCAGTAGCTACTGAGTTTGTAAAACAATACAACCTGATCAGCGGAATTCAGAAAGCAACGGTGACTACTGCCGTGCCGCTTACCCCAGAGCTTCGGGCCACTTTCCAGCAAATGGTGGTGGAACGCACCGGAGGCATGCGGGTAGAGTTGCAAGAAGTGGTAAACCCAGCCGTTGTGGGTGGGTACGTACTGCGCATTGGCGATCAGCAGATTGATAACACGGTGAGAACCAACGTGCAGAAATTGAAAAACAAGTTTAAAGAAAATCCATACATTACTAAACTATAATCATGGCAGAAGTTAGACCTGATGAAGTATCAGCGATTTTAAGAGAACAGCTGTCAAACTTCAGAACAGAAGCTGAACTAGAAGAAGTTGGTACGGTTCTGCAAGTGGGTGACGGTGTTGCTCGTATCTACGGCTTATCCAAGGCACAGTCTGGTGAGTTGTTAGAGTTCGAAAATGGTCTGCAAGCCCTTGTTCTTAACCTTGAGGAAGACAATGTGGGTGCGGTATTGTTGGGTGACTGGAGCGACATCAAAGAAGGCGACACAGTTAAGAAAACAAATAAAATTGCCTCCGTTCGCGTAGGTGATGGCATGGTAGGCCGCGTGGTGAATACCCTTGGTCAGCCAATCGACGGTAACGGCCCATTAGTGGGTGAGCTGTACGAAATGCCAATTGAAAGAAAAGCACCAGGCGTTATCTACCGTCAGCCGGTAAATGAGCCGATGCAAACTGGTATCAAAGCGATTGACTCTATGATTCCGATTGGCCGTGGCCAGCGTGAGTTGATCATCGGTGACCGTCAGACAGGTAAAACTGCCGTGGCGATTGATACCATCATCAACCAAGGTGAGTTCTTTGACCGTGGCGAGCCGGTATACTGTATTTACGTAGCCATTGGACAGAAAGCCTCTACCGTTGCGCAGATCGTGAATGCACTACAAGCTGGTGGCGCTATGCGATACACCGTGGTTGTAGCTGCTCCTGCGGCTGACCCTGCTCCAATGCAGTTCTACGCGCCGTTCACTGGTGCTGCTATTGGCGAGTTCTTCCGTGACACCGGACGTCCTGCACTGGTAGTATATGATGACTTGTCTAAACAAGCCGTTGCTTACCGTGAGGTGTCTTTGTTGCTTCGTCGTCCGCCAGGACGTGAGGCGTACCCAGGTGACGTATTCTATCTGCACTCCCGTTTGTTAGAGCGTGCGGCTAAGATCAACGCTTCTGACTCTATCGCGCAAGACATGAACGACTTGCCAGAGTCTATCCGTCACTTAGTGAAAGGTGGTGGTTCTTTGACCGCTCTTCCAATCATTGAGACGCAGGCTGGTGACGTTTCTGCGTATATCCCAACCAACGTGATCTCTATCACCGATGGTCAGATCTTCTTGGAAACTAACCTGTTCAACTCTGGTATCCGTCCGGCCATCAACGTAGGTATCTCTGTATCTCGTGTGGGTGGTTCTGCTCAGATCAAGTCTATGAAGAAAGTGGCCGGTACCTTGAAACTGGACCAAGCGCAGTTCCGTGAATTGGAAGCCTTCGCAAAATTCGGTTCTGACCTGGATGCCGCTACTAAGCTTACTATTGAGCGTGGCCGTAGAAACTTAGAAGTATTGAAGCAGCCTCAGTTCTCTCCGGTAGCGGTAGAAGACCAAGTAGCTATGATCTACTGCTGTACCAATGGTCTGATTGATGACGTTCCAGTAAACCAGGTGCGTCAGTTTGAGAAAGACTTCACCATGACTTTGAACGCGCAGCACCGTCCGGTTCTGGATGCGCTGAGAGCAGGTAAGATTGATGATAATGTGACCGACACGCTGAAGCAAGTAGCGCGCGACCTCACAGCCAGATATCGTAAATAATTAATCAACAGAAGAAGAGCATAGCGGTCACACGCATGCTCTTTTTTCTCTGTTTATACTTGACGCAACTAAATGGCAAGTTTAAAAGAAGTACGTAACCGCATTGTTTCTGTAGGATCTACGCAGCAGATCACCAAAGCCATGAAAATGGTGGCGGCGGCAAAACTGCGCCGAGCCCAGGACAATATCATGCGCATGCGTCCGTATGCCCAGCGCTTGAACAGCATTTTGTCTAACCTTTCACAAGTAAGCGGAGAGGCCGGAGAGAATGTGTATTCACAAAAGCGTGATGTGCAGCGGGTGTTGATTATTGCTGTTACCTCAGACCGTGGTCTATGCGGTGCTTTCAACTCTAACGTGATGAAAGCTGTGCACAACCTCATCAACGAGCGTTACAGTGCCCAGGCTGCTGCCGGCAACATTGAGATCATGGCCATTGGTAAAAAAGGCCACGAATATTTCAATAAGCGCAACATGCCGTTGGCCGGTGACTATACCACCGTATTTGGTAACCTGTCTTTTGAAACCGTACGCGTAGCCGCTGAGCAAGCCATGGAAGGCTTCCGCACAGGCCAGTACGACCAAGTGGATATTGTGTACAATGAGTTTAGAAACGTTGCCACACAAATCATCCGCACGGAGCAGTTCCTGCCTATCCAGGAGAACACCAACGAGCAGGCTAACACCAATACCAATCTGGACTACATCTTTGAGCCTTCCAAAGAAGAGATCATTGAGCAACTGATCCCTAAGTCTTTGAAGATTCAGGTGTACAAGGCCGTATTGGAATCCAATGCTTCGGAGCACGGTGCCCGGATGACGGCCATGGACAAAGCCACTGAAAACGCCGGTGAACTGTTGAAGCAATTGAAACTTACCTATAACAGAACCCGCCAGGCAGCTATTACCACCGAGATCCTTGAGATTGTGGGTGGTGCCGAAGCGCTGGCAGCTGGAAGATAATTTTTCCAATTCCTCTTTCACAAAGCGCCCATTTTTCAATGGGCGCTTTGCTTTTGTAGGGGTATGTTACGGGTAGATTATATTTTTGGCCTGTTTTCAGTAAAAGCTAATCAAAGCATTTATCAACTATCTTTACGTTTTAAGGGCATTTTAATAAAGAAAGCCTGAAAAGATAATCAGAAGTTTAAAGGAATGAGAAAAGGAGTGATTTGTAGTTGGATGCTGCTGTTGGTGCTGCTAATGGGAAGTTTTCCAGTATCGGCCCAGAAGAAGAAATCCAAGACAAAAGGACCCGACAAACCGAAGTTGGTCATAGGCATTGTAGTAGACCAGATGCGCTATGATTACCTCTACCGTTATTGGGACAAATATTCAAAAGGAGGCTTTAAACGCCTGATGGGCGAAGGTTTCAATTTCCGGAACAATCACTACAACTACGTTCCTACCTATACTGGTCCGGGCCATGCGTCTATATACACCGGCACTACGCCTGCCATGCACGGCATTGTGGGGAATGACTGGTACAACCGCACTACGGGCCGCAACATCTACTGCGCAGAAGATAAAGCGGTACAAACGGTGGGCAGTACCTCCGCCGCCGGGCAGATGTCACCGGTGAACATGCTTTCCTCCACCATCACCGATGAACTAAAACTGGCCACAAACCAGAAAAGCAAAGTAATTGGGCTTAGTTTGAAAGACCGAGGTTCTATTCTGCCAGCCGGGCACGCCGCTGATGCCGCTTACTGGTTTGACGGAAGCAACGGCAACATGATCTCCAGCACGTACTACATGAAAGAGCTGCCTGCCTGGGTGCAAGCTTTCAACGGACGAAAGTTGCCAAACCAGTACCTGAGCCAGCCTTGGAATACCTTGCTCCCGATTGCGCAGTACACGGAGAGCACCGCCGATAACCAACCATTTGAGGGAACATTCACCGGCGAGGCAGCACCTGTTTTCCCGCACAACATTCCGGCGTACAGAGGCAAGACGTTTGACTTGCTACGGAGCATTCCCGCCGGAAATACCTACACCAAAGAGTTCGCGAAGGAAGCTATTCTGGCAGAGAACCTGGGCAAGAACACCGTGACCGATTTCCTGGCCGTGAGCTTCTCTACCCCAGACTACGTAGGGCACCAGTTTGGCCCTAACTCCATTGAAGTAGAAGATACGTACCTACGCTTAGACCAGGACTTAGCCGATTTCCTGACCTTTCTGGATAAGCAACTAGGAAAAGAAAATGTGTTGATTTTTCTTACCGCCGACCATGGGGCCGCGCATAACCCAACTTATTTGCAGCAACTTCGTATTCCGGCGGGGAACACCAACAACGGGATCATGACCGATTCGCTTAAAAAGCACCTGAATCGTACCTTCGGGGCGGCAGAGTGGGTGAGTTCGTTCATGAACCAGCAGATCTACTTCAACCATGCCGTGATCGAAAGCAAGAAAGCCGATCTGGTAGCATTGCAGGAAGAAACAGCCCGTTTCATGCAGCGTTTCCCAGGAGTGATGCGCTCTTTCACCGCCGACGCGCTGATGAAAGCCCATTGGTCCAAAGGAGTAGGCATGTTGGTAGAAAATGGTTATATGCCTTACCGTTCAGGAGATGTGATGGTGATGCTACAGCCGGGGTGGTACGAGAACTACGGACGAGGACCAGCCAAGGGGACCACACATGGTAGCCCGTGGTCATATGACACGCATATTCCGCTTTTATGGTATGGATGGCAGATTCCGGCCGGAGAGTCTACCGTGCATACAGAAATTACCGATATTGCGCCTAGTATTGCTGCCTGGCTACGCATACAGGAACCAAACGGAACCACGGGGCGCGCCTTATTTGAATATGTGCGGTAAACCATCCGCCGAGAAATAAAATAGATACAGAAAGTAAGATGTTAGAAACTACGAAAAACGCCAGCAATCCTTGGCATGATGTACATTACGGTGAAGAAGCCCCTAATGTGGTAACCGGTATTATTGAGATCCCGAAAGGTTCTAAAGCGAAGTACGAATTAGACAAAGAAAGCGGGTTGTTGAAATTAGACCGCGTGTTGTTCTCTGCCGTGCATTACCCGGCCAACTACGGCTTCATTCCGCAAACTTACTGCGATGACAAAGACCCCTTGGATATTCTGGTGCTTTGCTCTATTGACGTAGCCCCTATGTGTCTCATTGATGCCAAAGTAATTGGCGTGATGCAGATGATTGACAACAACGAGGAAGATGATAAGATCATTGCCGTGGCTGCCAACGACATGTCTGTAAAGCACATCAATGACATTTCAGAGTTGCCGCCGCATACACTTCTGGAAATCCAGCGCTTTTTCGAAGACTACAAAAAGCTGGAAAACAAAGAAGTAGTAGTGGAAAACTTCTTGGGCCGCGAAGATGCTTACAGAATCATTGAGCAAAGCATTGAATTGTATAACACTACTTTCAGATCTGAAAGCTAAGAACTCAAAAAGATTCAATGAAAAGCGCCGCTTTCCGTATAGGAAAGCGGCGCTTCTTTTTTCCCCCGGTAATCAGCGGTGACAGAAACCTAAGAATAGTGTTGCACCTATGTTTCCCGCAGACGTACTTTGTCTGGGAATGGTGAAGAAAGCCGTTGACCAAGAAGAAGTATGAGGGCCCCCCGTAAAATCCTTGATTTTATTCTGTACAGCAATATTTTCATCTCAGTGTGCGCGGCCGCGCTAGTCTGGGAAACTTATCTGCTGAGTGGGATTCCTATTTCTTTGCGCCTAGGCGGGATTGTCTTCTTCGCGACCCTTTTCGTGTACAATGCAGACAGCTTGGTGCCCTACAAGTTCAACCAAGAGGTTCCGCTTACGCCCCGTACCCAGTGGGTGAAAGCAAACAAACTGGAACTGATTTTTATCTCGGTGGCTAGCGTTTTATGCGCCGTCTTCCTGTACTGGACTGCCATCTTTGAGCTGAACTTCTGGTTTCTGCTGCACCTGATGGTGGTAGCCGGATTGTACTCGGTGCCAGTGGTGCCAGAGGGCGAACGCTACATCCCGCTGCGCGATATACCGCTGCTAAAGGTATTTCTCATTGCTTATGTGTGGTCTGCGATCACGGTGCAGTTGCCCCTCATGGAAGTTGACCGAGACCTGTTTTCCTCTGAGAGCCTGATCCTTTTTTTTCGGCGTTTTCTCTTCTTGTTCTCCCTCACACTGGTGTTTGACATACGCGACGTGCACAAAGACAAACTAACCGAGACCGTAACTTTCCCAACCAAATGGGGAGTGCAAAATACCAAAAAGTTAGGGCTAGGTATGCTGTTGCTCTTCGCTGTGTTAGTGCCTGCTGGTACTGAGCTTCATATGCGGGTAGCGTTGGCAGCCTCAGGGGTAGCGGCCGCCTTGGTAATCTGGAATGCCCATGAATACCGCTCCCAATACTATTTCATGCTGCTGACCGATGGCATGATGCTCGCGCAGTTCCTGTTGGTATGGTTCCTGATGTAGGCACAAGCAAGCCATTTACACTTCCCTTGTTTTACATTAATTTTCCTGAAAGCAAGCCTAAAGCAGGGAGGTAGGTAATTCTGCTTAGGAGTAAATAAGTTTTTTAAAAGCGGCTCCTAAGTACTTGTACAAGTCTGAAGAAATGAGTGAGGCTTCTCCTTCTGCCTCTGCTGCCAAATCTCCGGCCAAACCGTGTAAGTAAACCCCCAACTGGCAAGCCTCCAGAGGCGAGTAACCTTGTGCGCGCAGCCCCGTCAGGATACCGGTGAGCACATCCCCGGACCCACCTGTGGCCATCCCTGGATTACCGGTGGTGTTGAAGTACAACTCACCAGTTGGAGTTCCGATGCAGGAGTGAGCACCTTTCAAGATCACGTAACACGCATGCTCAGCACAGAAGTTTTGAAGGAGCTGTAGCCGGTGGAAATCATCTGTCGCAGGGCCGGTGAGTCGTTCAAACTCTTTTGGATGCGGCGTCAAGATACAGTCAGGGGGCAACTGCTGGCGTAGCAAGCGGTCAGTGGCTAAGAGGTTCAAGGCATCAGCATCCAGAACCAGGGGCGGAAGCTTTTGCCGAAACATATTTTCCAAGGCCAGACGTGTGTCCTCAGCTTGCCCCAGCCCTGGTCCTATTCCCAGGCACTGGTATCTGGTCAAGTCTTCGGGAAAACGGGTGAGGTGTTGAGCATGGTCATCGGTCAGGACCATCGCCTCTGGTACAGTCGTCTGCAGGATGTTGTAGCCGGTTTGTGGAACCAACATGGTTAGGAGGCCAACGCCTGACCGCAAGGCCGCATGGGCGCTCATCGTGATGGCCCCCATCTTTCCGTAGCTTCCGCCCACTAAGAGCGCGTGCCCAAAGGTGCCTTTGTGCGAGAACTTGGATCGAGGGCGCAGGATGCCTTTGATCGTCTCTGACAGAAGCACCTGGTAAGGAGAAGAAACCTGGGAGAGAAACTCTTTGTGAAGCCCAATAGGCAGCACTTGCCAGTTGCCCACGTAAGCTCCTGCTGCCGGCAGAAAAAAGGCAAGTTTTGGCCGTTCAAAGGTAAGCGTAACATCTGCTCTGATAACGGCGCTGTCTGCGGGGGTAGGGGTATCGGCGAACAAACCCGAGGGAATGTCAATAGAGATAATTGTGGCTTTCTGTTGATTCAGGTAAGTAACCAATTGGGCGTACAGCCCTTCCAGCGGCCTGGAAAGTCCCGACCCAAACAGCCCATCCAAAATCACGCCATGGGGCAGAAACGCCAAAGAAGCCGCTTCTACCTGCTGGATTCTGGTTAACGCGATAGCCTGCGGCAAGCGCTCTAGGTTTTGGGTGAAGTCTGCGGAGTAAGCCTGCCCTGTTTCAGGTATAAACACCTGCACATCATACCCATCGTGGTGGAGCAACCGGGCAACGGCCAAGCCATCTCCGCCATTGTTGCCGGGGCCACAGAAAATGTAAAAAGGAACTTCGGGACTGTACTTTTGCTCCAGCCACTGCACCAAAGCCCCAGAGGCCCGCTCCATCAGATCCAAGGAGGAGATAGGTTCCTGCACAATGGTATAGGCATCGGCGGCGCGGGTCTGGGCAGCAGTGAGTATTTTCATGAAGCAATCTGTTAAGGGGCTGTTTGGGTAAAAGAAGCTTAAAACTGCAGGCCCATGCCTAAGCCTAACTGGCCATTGGGTAAAACGGTGGGGGTGACAGAGGCGTTTAGGCCTTTGTTGCGCATAATTCGGTCGTGCAAAAAATATACGGTATTCACTGATAAAATGCCTATCCCGGCTCCGGCCAACACATCGGCCATCCAGTGTTCATTGTTCAAAACCCGCATAACTCCTGTAGCCGAGGCGATGGTGTAGCTGCCAATGCTGATCCACTTGCTTTTTCCCCTGAACTCTTTGTCTACAATGGTAGCAATGGTGAACGCATATGCCGTGTGGCCCGAGGGGAAAGCCCTAGGCAACCCATTAGGGCGTTCCTGGCCCGTCAAAATCTTGGTGGGGTAAACAACCAAGGTGGTCAAGGCCCCAGAAACCAGAAGAAGCCCGGTTTGCCGCCTAATATCATGCTTGTTTTCTGAAGAGAAGGCGTTAAACCCATAAAGGCCTACAATGGGCGCAAAAAACAGGTAATCATCTACCTTGGTGCTGAAGTTGGGGAAAGCCCGCCTAGCGTCTCGGCTGGCGTCATAGCTACTGTAGAAGCCGTTGCCTTTAATGGTGGAAATGCCTGCAGCTATCAGGATAGCGGAAGGCAAGACTGCGCGTTTCAGGTATTGACCGGTCTTCGGCTTTTGATCTGAAACAGCTGGCTTTTGCGCGAAAACAGATTGAGTAGCCTGGGTTGTGTCTGCAACGGGTGTCTGGGCTACAACTCCTGTAGAAACAGAAAGCCACAGGAGAGCGGTAGACAGGAAGAGTTTGAAGTTCAAGTTGGGTAGAAATTATGGTATAGTGATAAATTTAAGTGGTACATACGCCTTAATCGCCCCAACCCTTCTCTTTAACCCAACTAGGCGATTTTAGCTCTGTTTTCAGAAACTAGCATAGAAACGCAAGAATAGCCTAGAAGTTTTAGCCAAAGAACCCATTAACTGAGCTTATTTTAGAGAACATGCCTGCAGACGAGGAGAAAAGAATTGTTATAAAATGCAGGAATGCGCCAGAGCAAGGATCACTAATAGGGGATAAGTACATGAACCTTCCGTTTATCGTCTCCTTTCTGCTAAAGACCCTCCACGAAATCTAAAGCGCGCAAAGGTAATCCGCTCAGCATTAAAAAACTTTAAAAAATTATCGTCACACAAATTTGGCATTTTGTTAGCGTGCCTTCCTTTGTTTCTGGCGAAATTGTGAAAATGGAAGATATGAGTTGTGTCTATTAAGTATATGTCAACGTTAGGTAATTAATAATTGTATAATGGTAAATTTTAGCTCTTTGCGGCTTTTGCTTTCTTCGGTTGATTTGCCTAAACTTAGTAAGTAATAGAAAAGGGTCGTGCTTCCAAAGCAAGCTTTGGCTTTGACCATTTTTATTAAAATCTTTCGTTCGTGTTCAATAAGTCCTGGGACCTAAGTCGCAGGATTTTTTTATTTATAGAGCATTTTCTAAAAACAGGACCAAAAGGAATGCCGTAGAGTCTTTTCTGGTTTTTGGAGATACATGAGAGGCCCACCTTTGCCTAAGAGGTGTAAGTGCCCACAATGACTTACCACGCTTAAGTTGTATTCCAAGGTAGCTACATAAGGCAAGGACGCTGTTATTATCTAATAATCAGTTGATTATGGGTTTTAGGCTGCTTGCTGTTTCTGCTTCAATAATTTTTCTTAGATAAAATAAGATAGATATTATTAAAAAAGTTATGGCGCTAACTTGTTAAATCCTATATTAAGTCATTGTTACATAAACAAAAAGCCTATGCTTACCGGACGCGTTAACGCACCTGAGATAAACACCCGCCACGGTTGGCTCAATACAAATCGTTCCTACACGCTAAGAGACTTCCGGGGGAAGATTGTTCTGTTGGATTTCTGGACCTTTGGGTGCATCAACTGCCAGCACATATTGCCAGACCTAAAACGCTTGGAAAAAGAGTACCCTAACGAATTGGTGGTCATAGGGGTGCATTCGGCTAAGTTCGATGCCGAGAAAAGCAAGAATGCCATTAGGCAGGCTATTCTAAAGTTCGGGATTGAGCACCCCGTCGTGAACGACGCTGATTTTGAGGTCTGGAAACAATACGCCGTCAACGCCTGGCCAACCGTAGCCCTTATTGACCCCGATGGCAAAGTAGTGGGCCAACGGTCAGGCGAAGGCATTTATGACATCATCAAGCCGCACCTGGATGACTTGATTGAAACGTTTTCGGGTCGCCTGAACCTGGAGCCTTACCGGTTTAAACGGGAGGTTACAGAAGCATCGGTGTTGAGGTTTCCTTCTAAGGTGATTTCTGATCCAGAAGGCCACCTCTATCTTTCTGACAGCGGCAACAACCGGGTGCTAAAGCTGGATGTTTCCGGGCAGGTGCTGGAGACAATTGGCAGCGGGCAGCAGGGCTTTGGTGACGGTCCCTCTGAAGAAGCCACATTCAACGAACCACACGGATTGGCGCTGCACGGCCATTCTCTTTACGTAGCCGATGCCAAGAACAATGCCATCCGGAGGGTGGATCTAGTGCAGAAGCGGGTAGAAACGGTGACCGGGACGGGAGAACTGAGCTACTATTTCTTCCATGAGGATATGGGCGTTCCCGTCAACCCCAACAGCCCGTGGGACTTGGCCTTAGACGGAAACCAACTCTACATTGCCAGTGCCGGAAACCACCAGATTTTGCGAATGGACCTCAAAAACGGAAAAGCTTACCGTTTTGCAGGCACCGGACGAGAAGCCTTAGCCGATGGAACCCTGCATGCCGCAGCCTTCAACCAACCCAGCGGCCTTACCTTGCTGGACCGCACCCTCTACGTAGCCGATCCTGAGGCCAGCGCCGTACGTGCCCTGCACCTAGACAAAGGAACGGTGACCACGTTGATCGGTCGCGGCCTTTTTGAGTTTGGGGACGAAGACGGTGACTTTGACGAGGCGTACCTGCAGCATTGCATGGGCATTACCGCCCACAAAGGGAACCTTTACCTGGCAGACACCTATAACGGGAAAATTAAAGAATTAAACTTGGGCAAAGAGCGCATCCGCACGGTAGTGGCTGGATTAACAGAGCCCAACGATGTGCTTTTCCACCAAGGCCTACTCTGGATCACCAATACCAATGCCCACGAACTCTGGAAAGTGAACCTGCAAACCGGTGAGCGGGAGGTGGTCTCCATTAAAGACTCAGTACCAGCTGAATAATTTGCTACTTGATAGCGGAAACCAAGTCTCCGTGGTCTAAGCTCTAAAACCTTTAAGCGCTGCAGCAACTCTCATGATCTGAGAACCCTAAGATAGGAAATCAAAGAATTGCTGCAGCGCCTTTGAAAGGAACAGATTTGAAGTTGAATGGGAGCCTTGCCGGCGCATTGGATTTGCCCATTTCTTCTCTATCAAACTACTAAACTGATAGGCTGCAGGGCTTGATCTTTCACCCGTTGCGCTTGCTGCAGGTGGCGTTGTTGGTGCAGAATGATAAACTCTAATGCCTCTCCCAAACGCATCTTAAGCAGCTTAAAGAACTCCACTGGAATAACTTTCTTGTTAAGGTCGGCTTTGGTAGCGGCATCTAAAAGGCGTAACAAGTGCTCTTGATGCTGTAAGAACTCCTCCAGCACCTCTGGGGTAAGCTGGCTATTATGCGGGTTCATGTGCTTTAGCGTTTTGTGCTTTTTCACGTTGCTGGGGTTTACCAGATCAATAGACTTTTTGCCCATCCAGGAGTATCGAACAGGCTGTGGTCCAAGGGGAGGAGTCACCGAGGCAAGCGCCTTTACAAAATGGGGCAGGTAGAAGCGGCTGTAGCGGTTTAGGTGCTCTACGCATTCCAGCACGCTCCAACCAGTGGCGTGGGGTTTGAAGTTGAGGGTGGCACCGTCTAAAGAAAGGAACTCTGAACGGAGCATGTCTTGCTGGGCCTGGGCCTGCTGCTGAAGTTGGGAAAGGAAAGTGGTTGTGTTCATGGCTGTTATCTTTTTTTTACCAAAAGTAGACGCCCCTTTCCTCTAAAACCTTGATTCAAATCAAGAATTACATGATGCGGCTCAGGGTCTCTGGGGTCATGCGCAGGTACGAGGCAATATACTTCTTAGGCACCAGCTGAAAAATGTGGGGGCTGCGCCGAAGCAACCTTTCCAGACGCTGGCTCGGGTCAGGAAGCTGCAGGTCCACTTCGCGTTCAATCTTTCCTACTAGGGCCTTCTCCAACTCCATCCGCCAGAATTTCCCGAATACCGGTCGTTTTTCCTGAATCAAGTCAAAATCAGTTTTACTAATGGCCTGCAGTTCGCTTCTCCGCAGAGCTTGGATGCAGTACAGCGAAGGCGTTTGTGTTACCAGGGAAGGAAAGGAGGTGATAAGGGTGTTGGGGTAGGCAAACCCAACGCAGATATCTTCCTCGGGCGTGGGCAGGTACAGCCGTAAGGCCCCGCTTTCCACAAAGTACAGATGCTGCTCCACCTGTCCCTCCCTGATCAGAAAATCGCCGCGGTTGATGGTGTAGCGCTTCTTCCATAGAGGTAAAAACGCCTCTATGTCATCTGGGGTGAAAAGAGGAACCTGTTGGAGTAAGGAAGCCAGCATGAGCAGCGGGATTAAGGGCCGTTTTCTTAAAAATAAGCGAAAATCAGTATAGGAACTAATGTTAGGTTTTTTTCTCTTGCCGTATAGAAGAGATACAGGTTTTCTCTTTTCTTTCACGTAATTTTAAAGGCTCAACCCTCTGGAAATAGACCCTGAGCAGGCAAGAACGACAACTTTGGTTAGGTAAGTAGAAGTTTTCCAGGTAAGAAGATACAGATAAGATATGGCGTTACTTTTTAATGATTTCGCGAGTTGGGAACAGCATTGCCAGACAACCGGGGAACCGTTGTACAGGCCAGTGCTAGCCTATGAGATAGAGCAGAAGGGCCGCACCGAAGAAGAAATCTGGAACGGCCTGCAACGGGCCTATGAAGTAATGCAGGACGCCGTGAAAACCGGCCTCACCCAAGATATGACCTCCCGCTCTGGCATGGTGAACAATGGTGCCAAGAAAGTGGCGGCGGCCCCGGTAACGGTGCTGTCTCCAGAGTTTCAGCAGCTCATTAGCCGAGCCCTGGGAGCCAAGGAAGTAAACTCGTGCATGGGCCGGGTGGTGGCAGCGCCAACGGCTGGAGCCTCGGGCATCTTGCCGGGCATCTTAACCACCATCCAAGGCTTGCACAACTTGGGTGACCGTAAAGTCCACGAAGGTCTGTTAGTGGCGGCAGGTATCGCGCTCATTATTGAAACCAATGCCTCGCTGGCCGGAGCAGTAGGCGGATGCCAGGCCGAAACCGGAAGCGCCGCCGCCATGGGTGCAGGCGCCATTGTCTATTGCCTGGGCGGTACCGTAGAGCAGACGTTTGCGGCCGTAGCCATCACCATCCAATGTATGCTGGGCTTGATCTGTGACCCGGTGGCCGGATTGGTGGAGGTTCCCTGCATCGTGCGAAACGCCAGTGCAGCCGCTATCGCGTTTTCCAGTGCCCAGATTGCCATTGCCGGCGTGAACCCTGTCATCCCGGTAGATCAGTGTGTGATGGCCTTGGGTGAGGTAGGTCAAAGCATGGAAACCAAATACAAAGAAACTGCCTTAGGTGGCTTGGCCAATACGCCTAAAGGCCGTGAGATTGAGAACTTGGTGCTGGTGCAAGACGTGGAAATCCTTCCTGATGAAGACAGTGAGTGAGTGAGTGAGTGAGTGAGTGAGTGAGTGAGTCCCTGTTTGAAGTCCTTTTTTCCAAAATAGGCTTCAAACAGGGATTTATGTATCAGGCTTTTCAAGCTGTGGGCAATCCCTTTTGGTTGCCCATGGTGGGTTATAATGAAAAAGGGCAACCACAAGGATTGCCCCTACATCTATCATAATTAAAGTTGTTCCTGTTGAACGGTCACAATGTTCAGGAACAGTTCATTCTCGTCCCAACTGATCCGGAAAGGGTTGATTTTGTCCTGGGTGATTACTTCAATCTTCGTGATTCTTTTAACATCGGCTAAAAACCGATTGGGGTTTACAGGTTGCTTGTTCAACAACACGCGCAAGTACCGCTGATTTTCAGGTACTTGAAAGTAGTCTAGTACATGCTCCAGGTTTAGGAGCGTTTTCTTGTTTCTAAGCTCAATAAGCAAAACGCCGTTCTTGGCGGCAGGCCCCATGGTTGACAAAATGGTGGAGTCTTTATAGGATTTTACAACAATGATATCCTTAGGGTCTACCACCAAAGAAAAGAAATCCGTCTCTAGAGAACCCAGCAGCAGCAACGGCTCATAGGATGAAACTACAGCTAGTCTGGGAATGGGCCTGGGTCTTGTATCTGCGCTAGGTGCTGCCTCTATAGAAGGAAGCTGGCCCCAGCCCGCCGTTGAGCAAAGGACCCCTAACGCTATCATTATCAGTGCTTTTCTCATGGGGCTAAGCTACAGTATTTTATGATGTTACGCTAGTGAAATGCATTCCATCTTTCTCTGTTGCTTCTGCAATCCCATTAATAATTTGGAATGTCGTTTACGCTTTTTCTGGTGAGCAACAAGCCTAGCATCATGAGCAGACTGGACAGCAGAACCACAAAGAAGAGCACGCTTTCGTTCATGCCCACAATGTCATACTGGGCTGGAATGCTGAAGAAAAGCAGAATGGTAATCAAGCCTCTTGGCGCAATGAAAAGCTCCGGAATAAGCGGCACCCGCGCAATGTATTGCAGGTAGGCAAACCGCACCAGCAGGATAATGGAGAAAATAGTGAAGCCCAAAACCCAGACATCTAGCTGGTAAAGCTCCTGCAGGTTGATGGAAAACCCAAACAGCAGGAAAAAGAAGGTTCTGATGACAAAGGCACTCTCCCCATTGATCTGCTTCAACTGCACAATCTCGGCTTGCAAAGATTTAAGGCTGATGTACTTGGCCAAACGGTCTTTGATAAACAAGGCGGCATTGTTCAGCATAAGACCAAAGCACAGCACCATGAGCAGAGAAGACAGGTGCAGTTTCTTGCCTACCGAGTAAAGCAGAATCAAAAGGGCTATGATCAGGAAGAACTTAATATGACTCCTGATCTTATCTACAAAAAACAGCAGAATAAGGCAGCAAACAATGGAAATCAGGAAGATGCTGATCAGGTCAAAGGCCAAAGCCACAAATGAACCCACGCCAATCTGCTCGTTCTGCACGGCAAAATTAAAGGCCACAATGCCAATAATGTCTGAGAAGGTTGCCTCATATACAATGAATTCCTTTTTCTCCGGCGTGAGATTGCTGACACTAGGGATGGCAATGGCACTACTGATTACCGCCAGCGGTATGGCATTGATGATGGCCACATGGTAGGGTACCTGCAGCCAGAAGTTGATAAACCAGGCAATGAGCGCAGCGGTAAGCAGGAGGGTAAGGGTAGCGGTAAGCAGGGTCTTTCTGATGAGGGGGAGCTTGTCTCGTCTCAGTTCCAGGTCTAAAGCTCCTTCCAGCACGATCAGAATCAGCCCGATGATGCCAAACAACTCCAGAATGTTGCGGAGGCCGGGCAAAACAACATTGAAATAACGGGCAGCCAACTGAAGAAGAATGCCGGTGAAAAGCAGTAAGATGACCGAGGGCACTTTTGACCGCTTGGCAACAATATCAAACAAATAAGAAAGAACGATAAGGCTGCTAAGGATGATCAGAAAGGTATAAGCGTCTAAAATCATGCGGTAGTCTTAGGTGAATAATCATACGAAGGCATGCTTCTGAAAGAAGAAAAGAAGGCTTCGGCTGTAAATACTTCTACATTCAAGAATACCCTGCATAGGGGTAAACGCCTTCTTGATGGTCTTCTTGTCATTACTAAGATACGCAGGCATCTTGGGAGCAAAGAAGCTTTTTTTCATTTTTAGCCCTTCCTTCTGGTGAGAAGAAGAAAAGACAATATTCCTTTGCTGGCTTTCAATCATGTCTGTACCCGTTTATTGAAGACACCTTTATATGTTTATGATCCGTTCTAAAAACCTGTTTTTCTTTTCAATTGCTGCTATACTAGTAGGTCTTTTCAGTTGTTCTGTGCCCGATATGAGAGTAAGCGAAGGCATGCAGCAAAACACCACGGTTATGCCGGTAGTGGGCCGCTCCGCCTTCAGGTTGTCACTAGGCAAGGAGAAGGGCTTCGGGTTTGGAACGTACCAACTGGAGGAAATCCAACGAGGCTGGACCAAGCGCACCGACCTAGGCAACCTGATCCAGGTGTCTGAGGGGTATCAGAAATATAGCTTCGGTATCCAAGATACCGTGCAGCAGAAAACCTGGTTTGTGCAGGCAGCGGCCATGCTGAAAGCTACTACTGCGGAGGCTGGCGGCTGGTCGGTGAATCTGAACAAGCAACGGGAGTTCCTGATGGCGGCGTTCAACTCTCCGGAGAGCGGAGAATGGCGGCTGTCCCTCGCCGACCCAGGGTCTTACATGGAGCGGGTGAATTTCGCCGGTAAACTCAGCAATGGCACCTATGAGATTGAAGTGCTTCCGTTGTACAAATGGGAAGGAAAGTCCTTGCCGTCCGGGACCGCACTGGGGTATGAACTCTCCCGCGAGGGGCAAGTTTTAGCCAGTGTGCAGACCATCAACACCGGAAAAGTGTGGATGAAGAACACCTTGAGCCCGGATATGCGCATGGTGTTGGCCAGTGCCTGTGGCACCCTTCTTCTATACAACAAACTTGACGAAGACAATCAATAGCATTCAGGAACCAATCTAAGTTTCAGGAAGTTACCGCCACAGATGCTCTTGCAAGGGCTTTGTGGCGGTTTCTGTTTTTTATAGATCCAATTTCACCAAGCCTTATATAAATCCCGCTGCATCTTCGTTTAACAAATATCCACTTCTAACTTGAGAGGCGCGTCTGTGCTTCTGCATTATATGAGAAATTTCTTTTGGTGGTGTGCCGGGGCAGATGACCACATTCTTAGCCAATGCCCTAAATCTGAGCACATCAAATTTGGGAGCATAGGAGCCACCGTCTTGTTCACCGGCGTCTTGGCGGCCCTTTCTGGGGGCTACGCTCTTTACACCGTGTTTGACTCTGTGGCGGTAGCGGCGGCGTTCGGGTTGCTCTGGGGAGCCGTGATCTTCAACCTGGACCGGTTCATTGTCTCCACCATCCGCAAAGAAGGAAACTTTGGCAAGGAGTTCCTGCAGATCCTGCCCAGGTTGGTGCTGGCGTTAGTACTGGCCATTGTCATCTCCAAGCCCCTTGAGTTGCGCATCTTCCAGAAGGAGATTGACAGCGTGCTGGAAGAGAAGAAGGCCCAGTTGGCTCTGGAACACCAGAAACTGATAAACCAGCAATTCACCGAGACCGATTCTGTGCGCAAGGATATTGACCGCATCAAAGCCGAAATGGCGGCTAAGTCTGCGCAGCGCGATACCCTTTACGCCCAGATGAGCGCCGAGAGCGACGGAACCGGCGGTACAAAGAAAATAGGCAGAGGCCCTATCTTTGAGGAGAAGAAAGCCCAGCACGATAAGATTGACACCGAATTGAAGTTATTGCAGGAGCAAGCCTCTCTTCTGATTGCCGAGCGCCAGAAACGCATTGATACCCTCGCGGCCCAACGCGACAAAGCCATTGCCCAAGGGAAAGCCCGGTTTGAAAACTACGGCGGCATCATGGCCCGCATGGAGGCTTTGCAGAAACTGCCTTGGCTGCCTAGCTTCTTTATCATGCTCCTGTTCATCTGTCTAGAGACTGCCCCTATTTTCACCAAACTGATCTCAAAACGGGGGCCGTATGATGACCTGCTCCGCGATGTGGAGTCTACCACCGAGCTGGAGAGCCTGGAGAAGCTGGAGCACCGCCGCCGCGAGTACGACACTCGCAAAGTCATAGACGAAGCTGGCAAAGAATCCAGAATGGAGCATTACAGCCATAACCGCCGTGAGACAGTGAAAGTAGACGCTGATACCGATCTGGAACTGGCCCGTACCAACTCCCATGCCCGCCTGAAGACCGGTAAAGAGAAGATCCGCCGCGAAACAGAAAGCTACATGGATTCTATCTAGTGGTAAAGTAATTCCAACTTAAAACGAGAGCGCCGCTTCTATGCTAAGAAGCGGCGCTCTCGTTTTATAGGTATTTATAGGAAACAATGCTTGAAAGAGAACCAGCCGCTTTATCTCATTTGTCCCCTACCCGCTTTTTAGGCTTATTTCATAAAGAAAGCCTCAAAACAGATTACTGCCGTTTGATCAGTTCCGGGTGGTTGGTCATGACACCATCGGCTCCAATCTCAAAAAGCTTCTGGATGTTTTTGGGCTCATCTTCGGTCCAGATAAAGGTTTTAAAGCCTTGGTTATGGAGCGAGGTGATAAAGGCTTTAGAGGCAAAGTAGCGGTGCACATTGATGGTGGTCGCTTCTGAGTAGCGGTCAAAGCCCCCAAATTTTAGCTCGTGGTCAATGAAGATGGGCAGGAACGGAATCTTGCCCACAATCAGTTTTTGCGTCTGAATCACGAAATCTGCTTTCCAGATGCGTTCCAAGATGGGGTCGTAGAAAGACTGCAGCACACACCATTCTTCGGCCCGGTTTTCCCGGATAATCCGGATGGTGTTCTCTTCAAGGCCAGGATAGTAGTCTTCCTCGCCCTTCTTCAACTCTATCAGCAGTTTCTTCTTGCCTTTTACCGCGCGTAAAACCTGCGCCAGGGTAGGAATACGGGCACCGGCAAAGGCAGAGTCCAGCTTAATGCCCGCGTCTAATTTCTTGAGTTCCGCCAAGGTGAGATCGGCTACGCGGCCGGTGCCGTTGGTGGTGCGGTCAACGGTGGGGTCATGGATAACCACCACCTCGTTGTCCTTGCTTTGATGCACGTCTACCTCAATGTAATCGGCGTCGGTTTCCATGGCCTTTTTCACGGCGGCCAGGGTGTTTTCCGGGGCCAGGCCAGAGGCGCCGCGGTGCGCGATCACATTTACTTTACGGGCGGTCTTTTTTAGGGTAATTCCTTTCTCCGGCGTTTCAGGATCGCCGCAGGCGCAAACAAAAAACAACAGGAAAGGCAGCGATGCCTGCCTCATCCACCATTGAATCTTACCGGTACCTGATCTTTCGCTCATAGACGCGCTGGCCTATCTATAGGCTTCAGCGTTGAAAGATAATACAGTTTTTGTATTCGGGCAATGAGCCGCAGAAAGCATTTATAGGAATTATAGAATATCTACCTGCCGGGTAATGCTCTCCTCTAGCGAAATGAAAGTCTCTGTGCGCTCCACGCCCTCAATGGCTTGTATTTTCTCGTTCAATACTTCGCGCAGGTGCAGGGTGTCACGGCAGATGATTTTGGCAAACATGCTCCACTGGCCCGTGGTATAATGCATTTCAACAATTTCGGGCACTTGCCGCATAGCGGTAACGGCCGTCTGGTACGCTGAGCCTTTCTCCAGGTAGATACCAATGAAGGCGCAGATGTCATATCCTACTGCGTTGGGGTTGATGAACAGGTGCGATCCTTTGATCACGCCCAGATCTTCCAACTTTTTCATGCGCACGTGTACGGTACCCCCAGAAACTTGCAGTTCTTTCGCTATATCGGTGTAGGCTCTGGTGGCATCTAACATGAGCATGGAAAGAATTCTTCTGTCAAGATTATCAATTTCTGAAACTTGGGCCATTTTATAGATCTAGATTTAACAATTCTACAACGAATAATATCCCTTTTTAGGGATGTGCTAAGATACAAAAAATAATTTTATCAAATTACTAATTTGTATATGAAATTGTTATATTTGTTATAAGTAAAATGGTTAATTGTTAACACATTTATAAAATTTCTATGCAAGCGGATTTGATAGAAGAGGTAAAAGTAAGTTTAGAAACAACTTTAGCCCAATTACAGGGGGCTTCTACCGTAGATGTCTTAAAAGTGCAACAAGCCATTATCAGGGCTACGCACCAGTTCATGTTTGAGCGCGGATTGGTGCAACTTATGCCCTTGATGCTCTCTCCCATCACCGATCCGTTGAACCATGGCGTGGTGGATGCTGCCATCTCTTACGCCGGTAACCGCTGGAGTTTAACCAAATCCATGATCTTTCATAAGCAACTGGCGCTGTTAAACCCAGAGCTGGAGGCCTTGTACATTGTGTCACCTAATGTTCGGTTAGAGTTTGCTGACCGTGCATTTACGGGCCGCCACCTGTTTGAGTTCACGCAGATAGACTTTGAGTTCCGGGAGAAAGATGGCGCATTTGTGCGCTCCTTCATGGAAGATTTGGTAAGATACATCTTTGCCAGCGTAAAAAAAGACCTACCAGAGATAATGGCCAAATACCGCCCCGACTCTTTGCCGGAAGTAGGTCAATTGGAAGTGTACCGCACCGAGGAATTGGAGGCGCAGTACGGTCCAGATTACGAGCATGTCAAATCCATGGAAGCCACTGCCCCGTTCTGGCTCTTAAACCACCGCCGTGAGTTCTATGACAAAGAAGACCCTGCCAAACCCGGCACATACCTGAACTATGACCTTATCTGGCCCGAGGGCTTCGGGGAAGGGCTTTCCGGCGCCGAGCGCGAAAACGAGTACCACCAGATCTTGAAGCGCATGGGAGAAACCGGTGCCGACCAGGAAGCCTTCCGGCACTACCTGCAGGTGGCCAAAGACCATGGGTTGCCGTACACCGCCGGGGCTGGTTTTGGGGTGGAGCGCATGGCCCGTTTCATCTGCCGCGTGAAGGATATCAATGACGTAACCCCTTTTTCCCGCCGGCCAGGTATGCCAGCACTTTTCTAACAGAAGCAGGTTTTCAATAGGAAAAACAAGTGTTTTCTGGTCGTTTTGATAAAACAATCAGAAAACACTTTTCATTTAACCGTATCCTCCCCGATATTGAGGCGCCAATCCTGCTGGGGCGGCCTTTCAAAAACAGGAGCTTTGGCGGAGAACATCTGCCCGGTATCGCAAAACAAATCATCTATGAGTACGCACAAGCACTTCATCATTGACTTTGACAGTACCTTTACCAAGGTAGAAGCCCTAGACGAACTCTGCGCCATCTGTATTCCAGATCCGGCACGCAGACAGAAAGTACTCGCCGAGATCCAGCGCATCACCGACTTAGGCATGGAAGGCGAGATTCCGTTGGTGGAATCCCTGGATCAGCGACTAGCCCTGTTGAATGCCAATCGCGAACACCTCTCCACCCTCATCGAGCACCTGCGGGGCCAGATTTCAGAATCCTTTAAGCACAACAAAGCCTTCTTTGAGGCTTTTAAAGACGATATTTACATCATTTCCAACGGGTTCAAGGAATTTATTGTGCCTATTGTGCAGGAGTTGGGGGTAAAGCCAGAGAATGTGTTTGCCAATAGCTTTACCTATGACGAGGCGGGCAACATCACTGGCTTTGACCGCGCCAATGTGCTCACCCAAAATCAGGGCAAAGCCAAGCAGATCAAAAGCATGAGCCTACCCGGGGAGGTTTACGTCATTGGGGACGGCTACACCGACTATGAAATCAAAGAGGCCGGGATTGCTGATAAATTCTATGCTTTTACTGAGAACGTGAGCCGCGACAGCGTGGTAGACAAAGCCGATCACGTCACTCCCAGCCTGGACGAGTTTCTGTACGTGAACAAGCTACCCAGCGCCCTTTCCTACCCCAAGAACCGCATCAAGGTGCTGGTGCTGGAAGGAATCCATGAGCGGGCCATCAATATGTTCCGGCAGGAAGGATACCAGGTAGAGGTGATCGCGGGTGCTTTGGAAGAAGACGAACTTTGCGCCCAGTTGCATGACGTATCTATTCTCTGCATCCGGTCTAAAACGCAGGTAACCGCTAAGGCTTTGGCCCATGCCCCGCGTTTGATGGCAGTAGGCGCCTTTTGCATCGGTACAAACCAGATAGATCTGCAGACCTGTACCGAGCGCGGCATTGTGGTGTTCAATGCGCCTTACAGCAATACCCGCAGCGTGGTGGAAATGGCCATAGGGGAGATCATTATGCTATCCAGAGGCTTGGTAGGTAAAAGTAACCGCCTGCACGAAGGCGAGTGGGATAAATCAGCGAAAGGTTCTAACGAGATCCGGGGAAAGAAACTGGGCATTATCGGGTACGGCAACATTGGCTCGCAACTCTCCGTGCTGGCCGAAGGGCTGGGCATGGAGGTGTACTTCTATGACGTGGTGGATAAGCTGGCCCTAGGAAACGCAAAGGTCTGCCATTCGCTGGCGGAACTGCTGGCCTTAGCCGATATTGTCACCTTGCATGTGGACGGCCGCGCGTCAAACAAAAACATCATCGGGCCGAAAGAGTTTGAGCTGATGAAGCCGGGCGTGTTGTTCCTGAACCTGGCCCGGGGCCACGTGGTGGACATTGATGCCCTAGCCGAGAACATCAAAAGCGGCAAGATACGAGGCTGCGCTGTAGACGTGTTCCCGTATGAGCCTAAAAATAACCAGGAGCGGTTTGAGTCGCCGTTACGAGGCTTGCCTAACACGTTGCTGAGTCCGCACGTGGGGGGGAGTACCGAGGAAGCCCAGGAGAACATTGCGCAGTACGTACCGTCTAAGATGATTGACTATATCAACACTGGCGGCTCTTACAACAGCGTGAACTTTCCTAACCTACAATTGCCAGCTCTCCGGAATGCGCACCGTCTTATCCACATTCACCGCAACGTGCCGGGTATTCTGGCCAAAATCAACAATGCGCTGGCCGAGAACCAGATCAACATTTTGGGCCAATACCTGAAAACCAATGAAACCATTGGTTACGTGATCACGGATGTGGACACCAAGTATGACCGCTCCGTTATCAAGCAACTGAAGCAAATCCCGGATACCATCAAATCCCGGACGCTGTATTAATAGAAAGCACCCGCTTTTCTTAGTAACTAAAGTAAAAGCTGTTTTTAGCCTTGTTTCCTGTAAACGGGTTGAAAACAGCTTCTTTCATTCACTTAATCTGGTAATCACTCATCCACTCACTATTTACTATGGCTTCTGTTTATTTCACTCCCGGCCCGGCCCAACTGTATCCAACGGTGGCAGGGCATCTGCAAACTGCCTTAGACAAACAGGTGTTTTCCCAGTCGCACCGAAGCCAGGCATTCAAAGATTTGTATAAACGGGCTGATGCCGGACTGCGGGCTTTGTTAAGCCTTCCCGAGAATTACGCCATTTACTTTACCGGGTCGGCTACGGAAATCTGGGAGCGCAGTCTGCAGAGTCTTACTGCCCTTAATACCTATCACCTGGTGAACGGCTCTTTCTCCAAGAAGTACCTGGACCATGCCAAATGGCTAGGCCGTGATGCGCAGGTACTACAGGTGCCATTTGGGAAAGGGTTCTCTTTGGAGCAAGTTCAGGTGCCGGCAGGAACGGAACTGCTGGCCATAACCCAAAATGAAACCAGTTCTGGGGTGTGTATGCCTGTTTCCGATATTCATCAGTTGCGTGCGCGTTTCCCCGAGCCGTTGATCTCGGTGGATATCGTCTCTGGGGCTCCGTATGCCGCCCTTGACTTCTCCAAAATAGACATGGCGTTTTTCTCGGTGCAGAAAGGGTTTGGCCTGCCTGCTGGGTTAGGCGTGTGGCTCGTGAACGAACGGTGCCGTACCAAGGCGGCTGAACTTGAGGGCCGACAATATACCGGTGGGCACCACAGCCTTGCCTCTTTGCACGAGCAGTACCAACAGTTCCAGACGCCTAGTACGCCCAATGTGCTGGATATTTACCTGCTGGCCCATGTGGTGGAAGACATGCTGGCGAAGGGCGTTGACGTGATCCGGCAGGAGACGGAGGCCAAGGCTCAGAAGCTCTATTCTTTTCTGGAAGAAAGCACCCTTTTCTCGCCTTTCGTTCAGGAGAAAGCGCATAGATCTCCTACGGTTATTGTAGCGGATGTGCTGGAAAAACCTGCCGCCGAAATAATTTCTACCTTAAAATCTAAGGGAATGGTAGTGGGTAGTGGTTATGGTTCTTTCAAGGAAAAACAGGTCAGAATCGCCAATTTTCCAGCTATTTTAGAACAGGAGGTGGATAGTTTGGTGCGAGCGCTTCAGAGCTTATAAGTGTAAAAACTAGATTAAAGCGTGATTTGTGTATAAATAAACTTGGTTTATTTAAATTTACTGTCTAATATTGGGCATTAAAAGTAATTTATATAACTAAAACAACACGCTCCTCATGAAGAAGTACTTGCTTACTCTCTTGCTTTGTGCACTCGCTATTTCTATCTCTCCCTTGGCATCTGCTGCTACAGACGCAGCTCTTGCAAAAGAAGAACTTCCCTTCTTCAAGAAAAAGAAGAAGGTTTCTATGGCAAGATATAAACAGATCAAACGTAACAATGGGAGCTATGTGAAGAAGCGTACGGCAGGCCGCAAGAAGAAATCCCTTTTCCAATCAGCTTAGGAAAAAGGCTTCTTGCCTACCCTGACAGACAAACGACAAGTTTTTAGAAACAGAAAATGCCTCCTGCATCAGGAGGCATTTTCTGTTTCTAGGAGTTTTTGCGCTGCTTTCGCCACATCTGGTTAAAAGAAAGAGGAGCGGCTACCAAGGGTTCCCGTCGTTTACTCCAGGTTTCCTTCTGCACATGGCCTAACACAAAGTTTTTGACGGAGGCTGGGGCCAGGTTTAGGAGCTTGCGGTTCTGCATGCCTTTTGCCCAGAATCTAAAGGCAAGTTTCTCATTCTTGTCTACCAATCCTTCTTCCACGCTTTGCTTGCGGTTAAGCAATAAAAGGTTGTGCAGGTTTATCTTCACCGGGCACACGCTGGTACAGGCGCCGCACAGCGAACTGGCGTAACTTAAGTGCTTATGCTCTTCCATGCCCGCCAAGTGCGGGGTAATCACTGAGCCGATAGGGCCGCTGTAAGTGGTCTCATAGGTATGCCCGCCTATGTTCTTGTACACCGGGCAAACGTTAAGGCAGGCACCGCACCTAATGCAGTTCAAGGCCTCGCGCTGATCGGGTTGGGCCAACAGGTTGGTGCGGCCATTGTCTAGTAGCACCACGTACATCTCCTCGGGCCCGTCCTTCTCGGTAGGCTGTCTGGGGCCGGTTAATATGGTGTTGTAGATGGTCACGTTCTGGCCAGTCCCGCTGGTGCTGAGCAAAGGCCAGAAAAGATCCAGGTCCAGCATGGACGGAATCAGCTTTTCAATGCCAACAATGGCAATATGGGTTTTAGGGAAAGTAGTGGATAAACGGGCGTTCCCCTCATTCTCCGTTACGGCAATGCCACCTACATCGGCAATGAGGAAGTTGGCTCCGCTGATGCCTACCTCTGCTTGGGTGTATTTCTCGCGCAGCAGTTTGCGGGCCGTGAGTACCAGTTGTTGGGCGTCATCGGTGAGCGGAATGCCCAGCTTTTTAGTGAACAGCTGCGAAATGTCCTTTTTAGACATGTGCATGGCGGGGGTTACAATGTGGTACGGGCGCTGACCGGCCAATTGCACAATGTATTCTCCTAAATCGGTTTCCACCGTCTCCACGCCGTTCTTCTCCAGGAAATCGTTCAGGTGGATTTCCTCGGTGCTCATAGACTTGGACTTTACCACCGATTTTGCGCGTTTGCGCTTCATGATGGCGCCAATCTCGCGCAGGGCTTCCTCTGCATTTTGGACCCAGATCACCTTTCCGCCCCGTTTGGTGAAATTGTTCTCAAACTCCACCAAGTATTTGTCCAGGTTGTTGATGGTCTGAGTTTTGAGGAAAGAGGCCCGCTCCCGCGCCAGTTCATGGTGCTCGTAGGCGCTCATGCCATTCTGCACGGCGGCATTGTACTTGCCAATGTTGAAGCGGATCTTCTGCCGATGCTCTAGGTCAAACGCTTTGTTTTCTGAGTCCTGCAGAAACTGCTTTAGTTTTATGCTCAAGGTACTTAGTCGAATATATGTAAAAGGGCTGTGCCCAATCTACTGATTTATAAGAGATCTGCAAAATTAACGAACCTTTAGCGCAATTAGACAACAAGGTGCATACTTCTCATGGATTGTTGCGGCCTATTGCCCTTGTTTTCGTTTTGCAGGGGGCTTTCTATTAGCAGATAACGTGAAGAATTAGCAGCAGATACATTTTGGTGCCTATTTTCTGAAAACAAGCAGAAAAGACGCCGGTGTCTTTAAAGGCCGGGCTTCAGTTCATTTAGAAAGGTGCTGATGTTGGTGAAGTCTTCTCCGGTGTTCTTTGCTAATTCTAGGGCTTCTTTGGCCTCTTTGGTGGCCTTTTTATCTCTTCCTGCTTTGTGCTGCAATTGCGCGGACAGGTACAGGTTTTCTGAGTTTCTATGCAAGTCTACGGCTCTTTTCATGAGTTGGGTGCCTAGTTGTAGCGCTTCTTTGTCTTTGGCAAAAGCATTAAGGTACATTCCCGTCTCATACAGCGTACGCCAATCATCTCTTCCAGACTTTTTGCTGTATGCCAGCGTCTCCTGAGCGTACTTGGGCCAATCTTGTCGTCCGGCGTAAAAATAAATCATGGTGAGGGCATTTAGCCGTTCAGTGTCTTTAAAATTAATGGAAACGGCTTGCTGTACTTCTTTTAGTAGAGTTAGGTCGTTTTCCGAGCCCGCTGATTGAGCAGTTTGGGTGATAATCTTTCGTGCTTTGCTTTTTACTTCCTCCTCTTTGAATAAAGGCGTGAATTGGTCTTGATTCCTTAGAAAATACCGTGTAGCGGAAGAGCGGAAGCCCAAATGCCGAGAGAAGATATAGTTCAGGTTTTCTTCTGACTCTAGTTGCGTTGGCGTTTGGGTGGCCAGGTATTGAGCCACCACAGCCTCTTCTGGACCATCGGCTTGGTAAAATTGGGATAGGGCATTGCTGTAGCGGAACAGAAAGGCGGCCGATCTATCACCGGTATCATACCTTCTTTTCAGGGAGAACAGTGCTTTGTTTGGATCAAAGGCATTCTTGGCATCCTCTATAAATGCTTCGGCCGACTTGCCGGCACCGCTTTGGTGCAGTAGTTCTGCGTCTTTGTCAAAGTACAAATAAGAAGGAAAACTGGAGATAGCGTATCTTTTCGCCAGTGCTTCACCTTCGGCGTTGTCCTCTATGTTGATCTTATAGCTGACAAATGAGGTGTTGTAAAAATCAGCGACTTCTTTTTGAGGAAAGACTTCCTTCTCCATTTGCTTGCAGTACCGACAACCAGGTGTTGAGGCATATAGAAAGACAGCTTTCCCTTCTTGATTCGCAGTTTGAAGCACTTGTTCCCACGAAGTAGAGACGAAGTTTATGCTTGCTTTCTCCTGCGCCTTCGCGGGTAAGAAAGTGAGGAATAGAAGAAATGCTGTAATGATGGTAAGGTGAAGTCTTTTATAGGGTATTGGCATATTTGAATTAGTACCGAGTCCACGACTAGGAAGTAGTCTTGGCCCTGGGGCATTTATAAAATGAAGGGGTTTAATTTTCTCTTACAACTACTCCTGTGTATAAGTATGCGCAAACGTCTCCAAAGTCTTTGTTTTACGGAAGATAAGGAACTCAACGCCTGAAAAAAAGAGGGAGAGGCCAAAGCCTCTCCCTCTCCGTATTCCTATTGAAGTTATTTCTTATTGCTGTCTACCTTGATGCGCTCAGTGCGGTTGGCCAGGTCCCAAGCGGTGTAAAACACCAGGCGGGTTACTTTCTCGGCTGACTGGAAGTTGATCTTATCCACGTCATCAGTAGGCTGGTGGTAATCGTCATGCACTCCGTTGAAGTAGAAGGCGATTGGAATACCATGCTTCGCGAAGTTGTAGTGGTCTGAACGGTAGTAGAACCGGTTAGGGTCGTTAGGGTCGTTGAAGGTGTAGTCCAGGTCTATGTTGGAATAGGTCTTGTTCGCGTTCTCAGAGATGGCGTGCAACTCAGAAGAAAGCTTGTCAGATCCAATCACGTAGATATAGTCTGGCTTGCCTTCGTGCTCTTTGTCGGTGCGGCCAATCATGTCTATGTTTAGGTTGGCTACGGTGTTCTCCAGCGGGAAAACCGGATGGTCAGTGTAGTACTCAGAGCCTAGCAGACCTTTCTCTTCAGCAGTCACTGTCAGGAACAAGATGCTGCGGCGCGGTCCGTGACCGTTTTTCTTGGCTTCGGCAAACGCCTGGGCCAATTCCATTACCGCCATGGTGCCAGATCCATCGTCGTTGGCGCCGTTGTACACCACACCATTCTTGATGCCTTCGTGGTCATAGTGGGAACTGATGACAATCAGTTGGTCTTTCAGGTCAGATCCCTCAATGTAGCCCAACACGTTTTCGGTAGGCAATGGCTGACGGTTACGAGCCGTTTTGATTTTTACGTTAGTGGCTGCTTTGTACGGAGAGGCTACTGCTTTCCCTGCTTTGGCCACCGATGCACCGTAAGAGGCCAACTGCTCTGGTTTGGTGTTCAGCAAAGCCGATGCCATGCTAGGAGACACGTAGATGTTGGCCGCACGTGGTTGCGTGGTTGATGTCCCAAACCCGATGGACGGGCGAGTCAGCATGCCGGCGTAGCGGGCTGTCATTTGTTGGAACTCAGCATCGGTGGTGCCCATCACTACGAACACGCTTTTCGCGCCTTTTTTAGTAGCGGCAGCGGCTTTGGTGCGAGCATCCTGTGACCAGGTGCTCATCTTATCGGTGCCGCTCAGGAGGTAGGTACCATCTGCTTTCTTAGGCTCACCGGCCAGAACTACTACGGCTTTGCCAGTTACGTCCAGGTTGGTGTAGTCTGAGTAAGCTGATTCATCAATGCCATAACCGGCGAACACCACTTGGGCCGTTTCCTCGTTCTGGTACGGCGAGGCGCCCAGTACAAAGAAGTCTTTGCCCATGGTAAATCTTTTGGAACCTACGGTTACGTAGCCTTCGCCCCAACTGCTTTTTTCCAGGTCAAAGACTTGGTAGTACGGGTTTGACCCCGTATTTACCGGACCCGGAACACCAATTGCCTTGAAGTGATTGGAGATGTATTCGGCTGCCATTTTCTGTCCGCGCTCACCGGTCTCACGACCTTCCAAGGAATCAGAGGCTAAAACGCGCAGGTATTTCTCAAGATCTGCCGCAGTGATGGTATTGGCATATTGCGTGGGGTTGGCGGCGCTGGCACCGGAGCCGGCCGCGGCACTGCTACCCGTTGTAGCACTTCCGGCCGTGGAAGCCGAAGGGGTTTGGGACGAAGAGCAAGCCGACAGGAACGCGGCGGCCATACCCAACGTGTACAAATGCTTTTTCATGAATCTGTTTGTTGTTCTGGAATAAGACGTTAATGCTACTCATTTTTTGCCTAACGAACAAACGATAGGCGTTTTAGGCTGGCTTTTACCAAATTAAGGCAAAAATGGTGCCTCAAAGAAGCCTCTTATTTGTGAATCAATACGGTAGCGTACGCGGCAACCCCTTCTTTTTTGCCCACAAAACCCAATTGCTCGGTAGTGGTCGCTTTGATGGAGATATCGTCCTCTGGAATCTCCATGACCTCGGCCAAACAGGTTTTCATGGCCGGAATGTGGGGATTCACCTTGGGTTCCTGCAAACAGATGGTAGAATCAATGTTGCCTACCTCGTAGCCTTTCTCCCGGATGAGTATCAGAACCTCGCGCAGCAGGATCTTGCTGTCAATGCCTTTGTACTTGGGGTCTCTGTCTGAGAAATGGAATCCGATGTCGCGGAGGTTGGCAGCCCCAAGTAGGGCATCGCAGATCACGTGAATTAATACATCGGCATCTGAGTGGCCCAGGGCACCGTGCGTATGGGGTATTTTGATGCCACCCAGCCAGAAGTCCAATCCTTCCTGCAGTTGGTGCACATCGTAGCCGAAGCCGGTTCTTATGTTGAAGCTCATAGAGTAGAAGCTAGTACCTTGATGTTAGATGGTAGACGTTAGGTGATGATAGTTAAGAATAACAAATTGAGTAATAAATATGTCATCTTGTAAAGATCTTGTGGGCGGACTAGAATGGCTTTTAGTAGTCCCCATTCCCGTTCGCCCCAAAATCCTTTCAGGATGACAAGAGAAAAGAGGAATAGTTTGTTTCAGGGCTGATTTCCAAAAATCAGCCCCGAAACAAACTATTCCTCCTCCAGTACTTCCTCCAGTTCCTCTTGCGCCTCGTTGCCGGGAGCGGCTTTGTAGAGGAGGGTGGAGCAGTTCTCGGGCCGAAGGATCTCCTGGGCCTGTTGGTAGATATCCTCAGAGGTGACCGCTTGAATCAAGGCGCCTTCCTCGTTGACCAGGTTGGGGTTGCCCATTAGTTTGCCCACGGCCAAATTCAAGACGCGGTTCAGCAATTCAATCTCTGAGAAGACAATAGACGTTTCAGCCTTGTTTTTCACCTTCTGCAGTTCTTCCTCGCTCACGTGCTCGGCCCGGATCTTTTCAACAATGGCCTCTATGGCGGCATTGGCCACTTGTGGGTCTACGCCCACGTTCAGTTTACCCTGGATAACCAGCATCCCTGGTTCCATAGAGCCAGTCGCAAACGAAGAGATAGAATTGAATAGCTTCTGCCCTTTCACCAATTCATTGTACAGTCTAGAAGAGTCGCCGTGACCCAGCACATCGCTTAGCAAATCGGCGGCGTAGTAGTGAGGGCTGGTGCGGGCGGGCATATGGTAGGCTTTGTACAGAGCAGTTAGGGGAACTTCGGCCTCTACTTCTAGGAAGCGGGCTTCGGTCTGACGCGGCTCTGCGGGCAGGTTGCGCTCGTATTTCACGCCTCCGGGGATTGGGCCGAACCATTTTTCGGTGAGTTCCTTGGCGCGCTCAAAGGTAATGTTTCCTGCCAGTACCAGAATAGCGTTAGCGGGGGAGTAATGCTTCTTGAAAAAGGCCCTTACGTCATCCATCACCGCATTTTCAATGTGGCTGATTTCTTTGCCTATGGTGGCCCACTTATAGGAGTGTTCTTTGTAGGCCAACGGTCTCAATTTCAGCCAAACATCGCCGTAGGGTTGGTTCAGGTAATTTTGCTTGAATTCCTCTACCACTACTTTGCGTTGCACTTCCAGTCCGTTTTCACTGAACGCCAGGCCCAGCATGCGGTCAGACTCCAGCCAGAAGCCAGTTTCAATGTTCTGGGCAGGTACGGTGAGGTAATAGTTTGTAATATCTGGCGAAGTGAAGGCATTGTTCTCTCCGCCTGCCTGCTGCAGGGGCTCATCGTAATTAGGGATGTTCACCGATCCGCTGAACATCAAGTGCTCAAACAAGTGGGCAAACCCCGTGTGGGTCTCTTCTTCATCACGGGAGCCCACGTTATATAACACGTTCAGGATCGCTAGCGGGGTGGTGGTGTCTTCGTGCACCAGACAGCGAAGGCCATTATCTAAAGTGAATTCTTTATACTGAATCATAATCAAAAGTGTCCTCTCTTAATGATAGGGGGAGACAATGTACGAAAGTACGTAAACCCAGTCTTAAAATTAAAGTTGCCTTTAAGAAAGAGGGTAGTTGCGGGTAGTAACAGTGAAACACACGGAAACAGCTCAGTGTTTCAAGAGGTGGATTATTAGATATTGTATTTGAATATATTGATTTTTTTATATAATTAAATTAAGTTATATTTAGTAGATATATATCTAAAACCTATAGCTATCTTTTATGGAAAACATCTTGTCAACAACAAATCAGGAAGCCCCTGCTGACCTTACTGCATCCCAAACCAATGTCTCTGAATTGATGGACAAATTCCATTCTTCCTTGGCGAATAAAAAGGCTACGGAAATGGTTAGTTTTCTTGCAGAAGACGGACACTTTAGTGCTACAGATCCAACGGAGTTATTTGATAAGAAGCAATATTCAGATTACATGACGCAGGTGCTTGGGGATTCCACGTTGAACTTTGCCAATCATAAGGTAGACGTCAGGAAGATAAAGATGGACGAGAGCGCTACCTCAGCCACGGTAATTGAGCAGTTTAAGATGGATGTATTTACGCCCAACATTCCTTGGCGCTTGGTAAGCCATTTGATCAAAGACGGGGACTCCTGGAAAATCAATGTCCTCAGCTTTAACTTGACACCCACTAATGCTCAGTTAGAAGCTATTGTGAATGCAGTGAATTAAGGGAATCAGGCCTTAAGAAAGTTATTTACCCTCGCAGTCTCTCCTTTGAGAGGTGCGAGGGTTTTTTATGTTGCTTGGGTTTGTTTGTGAAGCAGTTATCTCCATGCTAAGGCTTTATGAATGCTAATCTGCTCGTCTTTGGGTTAACTTTCTTCCAGTTGCGCTCATTCCGCTAAATAAATCAGGTGACGGGTTTAGTGACGCAGACCAAACCCAGGTTACAGGTCGTTTTTAGCATAATTTCCCCAAACTGGCCCAGATACGATAAGTAAAAATAACTGGGGCAATTGTTTCCAGGCACGGGCTATTGCACTAAATTTACGCCTCGCAGATAACGCGAAAACCATGAAATTCAACAGAAAAGACTATACAGACGACGAGCTGCTGCACTTGTACCGCGGTATTCTCAAGCCCCGCATGATTGAGGAGAAAATGTTGATTTTGCTGCGCCAAGGCAAAGTAAGCAAGTGGTTCTCGGGCATCGGGCAGGAAGCTATTTCCGTGGGTTCAACCTTGGCCTTAGAGCCAGACGAATATATTTTACCGCTTCACCGCAACCTGGGGGTTTTTACCTGTCGCGATATTCCGTTGGATCGGTTGTTCGCCCAATTCCAAGGAAAAAGAACTGGTTTTACCAAAGGTCGAGACCGTTCTTTCCACTTCGGGACCAATGAGCACCACATTGTGGGTATGATCTCGCACTTAGGGCCGCAGCTGGCGGTGGCCGATGGGATTGCCCTAGCCGAGATGCTGGACAAACGTGAGAAGGTGACCCTGGTGTACAGTGGAGACGGGGGCGCCAGCGAAGGCGATTTCCACGAAGCGCTTAACGTGGCAGCGGTGTGGGGTTTGCCCGTGATCTTCATGATTGAGAACAACGGCTACGGCTTGTCTACCCCCAGCAACGAACAGTTCAAATGCCAGTACTTCATTGATAAGGGCCCGGCCTACGGCATTGATGCGCTGCAGATAGACGGCAACAACGTGCTGGAGGTGTATGATACCGTGCGCCAGGCCGCCTACAGCATCCGGAAAAATCCACGCCCGATGTTGATTGAGGCGATGACGTTCAGGATGCGCGGGCACGAAGAAGCCTCTGGTACCAAGTACGTGCCACAGGAACTGTTTGAGCGCTGGAGCAAGAAAGACCCGGTAGAGAACTTTGAGAAATACCTGCTGGACGAGAAAGTGCTGACGCCTAAGTCTATGGCCGCTATCCGGGAGGAGTTCCGCGAGGAGATTGAGCGTGGGTTGGAAGTGGCGCACAACACGCCCATGCCTACTCCGGATGTGAAGGAAGAGCTTGCCGATATGTACCAGCCGTTCATCCAGAATGTGATCAAGCCTAGGGACAGCGCCCGTTCTGAACGCCGTTTCGTGGATGCCATCTCAGATTCCCTGCGCCAAAGCTTGGAACGGTATCCAGAGTTGGTGATCATGGGCCAGGACATCGCAGAATACGGCGGGGTCTTCAAAGTGACCGAGGGTTTTGTGGACAAATTTGGCAAAGAGCGCATCCGCAACACGCCTTTGTGTGAATCTGCGATTTTGGGGATTGGCTTGGGCATGTCTATCAGGAAAAAGAAGTCGGTGGTGGAGATGCAGTTCGCTGATTTCGTGAGCGCCGGTTTTAGCCAGATTGTAAATAACTTGGCCAAAAGCCACTACCGCTGGGGCCAGAACGCCGATGTAGTGGTGCGCATGCCTACGGGCGCAGGCGCGGCAGCCGGTCCGTTCCACTCGCAAAGCAACGAAGCCTGGTTCTTCCACACGCCCGGCCTCAAGATTGTCTATCCATCAACGCCCTATGACGCCAAAGGCCTGCTGAACGCCGCCATTGAAGATCCTAACCCGGTCATGTTCTTTGAGCATAAACTGCTGTACCGCGCGTTGTCAGAAGCCATTCCGGATGATTACTACACCGTGGAGATTGGGCGGGCCCGCCTAGCACAGGAAGGAAATGACTTCTCTATTATCACCTACGGCATGGGTGTGCACTGGGCCAAGCAGCTCCTGAATACCATGCCAGATGTGTCTGCCGATATCCTGGATTTGCGCTCGCTGCTGCCCTGGGACAAAGAGGCCGTGCGCCAGACCGTGACCAAAACCGGCCGAGTGATTGTGCTGCACGAAGACACCCTGACGGGAGGCATTGGCGCCGAGATTGCCGCTTGGATCTCAGAAAGCTGCTTCACCCAGCTAGATGGCCCAGTGGTGCGGGTAGGCGGTCTGGACACCGCTATTCCGTTTGCGCCGCCGCTGGAGCAGGAGTTCCTGCCGGTAAAACGACTGAGAGAGAAAATAGAGGCGCTGCTGAGTTTTTAGAGAACTGTTGTCTCCGTTTTAGGGCAGTTTATTCCTTAACTGCCCTAAAACGGAGACAAGATGCAGCCAACGTAGATTGCTACACGTATACCATATGTTGAACCAGGTATGAAAAAGATTCGCTTTGCAATAGGGTTAGTGGTTTTGTCCATGAGCTTGGCTATAGTTGGATGCAACTCCAATAGAATTGCCTGCCCAGATGTCTCCGGGAAAAAGAAGTTTTCTTTCTTCAAGAAGAAGGAGATTACCCAGGAAGACCAAGCCGATGAAGGCCGCGATTATGGTGGCCGCGACATGGAGTACAACAAGCAGGGGTTGCTTAAGAAAAAGAAAACCAAGATCCCTACCCCTAAACGGAAGCAGAGTTTACTAGAAAAAGTAGGATTAGGATGAAACAACCTTTACTCATTATTATCTTGATAGCGGGAGTGGTGTTGGCTTTAGGACTGAACCAGCCGGCTGCGGCGCAGACAGCTTATACTAGTCCTGGCCAGCAAAAACGCGAGGTAAAAAACAGCCTCAGAGATGCCAAAAAAGTAAGGTCTGACTACAGTGAATCGCATCTTGATGTAAGTGCGTACAATCACCGGAAGGGGGAGAGCGGCCGTAAGCTGAAAAAGAGAAAGAAAAGAGACCTGATGCCGATCAGTGAAGACGGAACAGCGGTTATCAAACCTAAATTGTTTGCTAAAAAGAACGCCCAGCCAAGAAACAGATAAATCAAGGGCGTTCAACATCACGTAATTTATAGATCATCATTATGCAGTGGAATCCAATTAACAGCATTGAGCAAATAGAGCAGATCAAAGAAGAGTCTAAAGGGCAACCAGTAGTTATATTCAAGCATAGCACGACCTGCTCTATCAGTGCCACGGCCAAAAGCAGGCTGGAGCGGCAGTGGGCAGATGCTGGTCTGGGCAATGTGAAACCTTATTACTTGGACTTGTTAAACTACCGTCCCGTATCTGCTGAGATTGCGCAGTCATTTGCCGTAAAGCACGAGTCTCCGCAGCTCCTGTTTATCAAAGACGGGCAGTGCCAATACCATGGATCGCATTTAGGGATTAATCTGCAGGAAGTGAAGAAATTAGCTTCCTAAAGAACTGGATAAATCCCGCCCGAGGTATTCATTATTAAATACTTCTGGCGGGATTCTTTTTTATATCAAAAACAGCCGCTATTTCGTTCTATATCAGCGCTAAGCATAATAGGAACGAAGCAAACGAAGAGGTAACGGGTTGTAGACGAAGAGCGACAGGGCAAGTGCAGGTTGCGTTTTTCAACATCATGCTTTTCTTGTCTGTGAAAGAACTGGGGGCTATTTGCGCTTCCAGCACATTTTCTGAATTCTGCCGGAAATCTGCCATCATTTTCTTATCGATGGTCATGATTAAACCGGCTAAGTCAATAACGGTGCAAGGGGTTGTAAAGCCTGTAATGGCTTTGATGCAGCTACCATTGCACCGGAAGACCAGACGTGTGGGAGAGAGTACATTCCACAAAGCCGTTATTGCCCATGGAGCCAACTGCCACAGCGTTGCCCAAGGCAAGGTGAGTTCCCTGGGTGCGGAGTTGACCAGATTATGTTAGCGTCATTGAACTCATTGTCTTACTTTTAAGATTTGCAGGTGCTTGTAAAGTTATTTACATTTAAACAAAACTTAGCCTTTTGCTCTGTGCGCAGATTTCTACTCGTGCTTGTCATCATATGCTTTCTTCCGGTTGGTCTGGCCATGGCCCAAACAGCAGAAGAAGAGGAAGGCTATTCCAGGGAGTTCACCTACGGACTCAATTTTAATTCTAATGGTGGGCTTCTGGGCGGAGCCATGATAAAACAGGTGTATCATTTAGGTGGTAAATGGTACCAGTTCTGGGCTTTGGAAGGCGTTGAGGTGAAACACCCCAAAGAGGTGCGCCTGCAGAACCTGCAGAACGGGGCTTCCTTTGTGAAAGGCAAAAGCAATTACCTATTTGTGCTGCGGCCGCAGTACGGACGGGAATACACCTTCTTCCGGAAAGCCGCCGAGTCTGGTGTACAAGTGAACGGGATTGTGGCTGCCGGACCTTCTCTGGGCATCATGGCCCCATACTTTATAGAGTATGACCGTAGCAACTACGTGCTTGATCCTAGAACCCAACAATACTACCTGGTAGGTCCTGTGTTGATCAGTACCGAACAGTACGATCCCAACATCCACACGAACGAGGGCCTGATTGTAGGCGCGCCTGGGGTTTTCAAGGGCTTAAGTGAGCCTAGCTTTAGGGTAGGAGCCAATGCCAAAGCAGGGGTTTCCTTTGAGTACGGCCGCTATATGGAGAGCGTAACAGGTATTGAAGTGGGCTTGTTGGTGGAGGCTTTTGCCGGAGACATGACCATGATTCCGGATGCCCCTAGCCGCAATGTCTTCACCTCTGTTTACCTGACGCTATATTACGGGCGCCGCCGTTGAACGATCCATCCCTTTTGGCTGTTTTTTGCCTATCCGCTCCTCACTTAGTACCTTTGCTACATGGATCAATTGATTGCGTTGCCGGTTATTCAACCAGCAGAAGCTCAAACTAAAACCCGTAAGCCAGACTGGCTGCGCGTGAAATTGCCGGTAGGCAAAGAATACGCCAAGGTCAGACAACTGGTAGATACCTATAAACTACATACCATCTGCGAAAGCGGAAACTGCCCAAACATGGGTGAGTGCTGGGGAGCCGGCACAGCTACCTTCATGATCTTGGGCAACGTATGTACCCGCTCCTGTTCTTTCTGCGCCGTGGCCACTGGCCGCCCTAACGAGTATGACCTGGATGAGCCCCGCCGCGTGGCCGAAGCCATTCAACTCATGGGCGTGAAGCATGCCGTGATCACTTCGGTGAACCGCGACGAACTGAAAGACCGTGGCGCTAGTGTATGGCACGAGACTGTGGTGCAGATCAAGAACCTTTCGCCGGAAACCACCATTGAAACGCTTATCCCAGACGTGAAAGCCAACTGGGAAGCTTTGGAGGTGATGATCTCTGCGGGACAGGAAGTGGTATCGCACAACATGGAAACCGTTCGGAACCTGTACCGTCAGGTGCGTCCACAGGCCAAGTATGACCGCAGCTTGGAGCAAATCAAGCGTACCAAAGAGTATGGCAAGCGCACCAAGAGTGGTATCATGCTAGGCTTAGGCGAAACCAAAGAGCAGGTGTACGAAGCCATGGATGACTTAGCCGCCAACGGTTTAGATATCCTGACGCTAGGCCAGTACCTGCAGCCTACCAAGATGCACATTGAGGTAGCCGAGTTCATTCACCCAGATTTGTTTGCGCACTATCGCGAGGAAGGTTTGAACCGTGGCTTGAAATATGTAGAGTCTGGTCCGCTGGTGCGTTCCTCTTACCATGCCGAGCGTCACGTGCACGTGTAGTTTTAAGCACGTTTTTAAAGAATAGTCCAAAAAAAAGGCTCTGCTAATTAGCAGGGCCTTTTTTTTGGACTATTTGTAGTGTCTTTTCTCTGATTGTAATGAAATCAAGAAGTGAAGAGTAAACCATAAAATTGAATAAAAAATATAAAATCGTATTTAATCACTTGAGTGCGGTTTTACGCAAAAGGAGTGAAATAAAAACTTTTTCCTATTTATTTAAAACTACCTTGCGTACATATCTACTCATCTGCGCTGTAAAAAAGCATTTTCCTGCCCCGGGATTTTTAAAAAGCACCAAGTAGCCAAGCCTGCTGCCAGAAAGCTTATTTCTGTCCTTCTCGCGCATTTTGCATCTTTCCTATAAGCTAAAACCTTTGCCTGCAAGCTAAGTACATGCAGGGGCTCTATTCCTATATAGGAATATCTGAGATAAAACATTATCACAATATCCTTTACCACTTCATATGAAGAAACTCTTACTCTTGTTGACAGCATTTTATGCTGTTTTTTCCTCTTCAAGTGCTCAAACCCTAATGGCTCCTTCTTTGGGTGCGGCCCGCGAGTATGCGGTTCTTGGGAGTAGTACGGTTACCAGTACCGGAAGCAGCATTATTTATGGCGATCTTGGCACCTCGCCTGGTGCTGTGGTGGTAGGTTTTCCAACAGGAAAAGTGTTGGGAGATACCCAGCGCGGAAATGCTGCAGCAGCCACTGCCAAAGCCGATGTAGTGCGGGTGTATAACGAACTGGGGCAATTTACCCCCACCCGTAACCTGACCGGGCAAACCTTGGGCGAAGGCTTTAACCAAGGTGAAGCAGCCGTGCGGGGTACCCTACTTACCCGCGGGGTGTACAGATTTGACGGCAACGCACGCATTAGTGGCCGCCTTAAGTTTGACGGACAGGGGAACCCAAACTCAGTGTTCATCATCCAGGTGAACGGTGACCTGGTCATTGATCCAGGTTCTGCCATCAATATTTTTAACGCCAATCCAAACAACATCTTCTTCCGGGTGACCGGAAATATCACCATAGGCACAGGAGGGATGTTGACCACACCTTCTACCTTGAGCGGAAACTTTGTGGTGCAGAATAACGCCTTTCTAAGCCTGAGCTCCACGCTCGTAGGACGGGTGCTTTCCACAAACGGAGCGGTAACCCTCAACAACAATAACATTTCCTTGCCTGAGCCACTTACTACTAATAATGGCGGAGATAATGGAGACGGCGGAGACGGTGGCCCTGGCGATGGAGGTACCGGTGGCGGGGGAACAACCCCTGGGAGCGCTAACCTTAGCATCACCAAGGCGGTAAACGCCACCACCGTGACTCTAGGCGATGATGTCATTTATACCATCAGAGTCACAAACTCAGGAGCCGTGGATGCCACCAATGTAACTGTGGAAGACAGGTTGCCAGAGGGCTTGGACTTGGTGCCTCCAGCGGTAGCAGATAAAGGAACCTATAACGCCACCACGGGAATATGGAACATCGGTACCTTGCCGGCGAACTCCATCGCCACGTTGACCATCACCGCTAAAACGCTGAGGCTTGGGGAAATCACCAACGTTGCAGCTATTGAAAATAACGGCGGAACCGATGAAGCCACTACCTGCGTGCGTCCAGCCAGACCGAATGTAGTAGGCCTGCAGGAAATCTGCGTGGGTGGAACCACCACCTTTACGGTAAGCAACGTCTCAGCAGGCGTGACAAGCCTTGCCATTGTGGCGCCAGCCAACAGCGGCATCACCATTGAATCGCAGTCGCTGACTTCTTTCACGGTGAGAGCAAGCGCTACGACGGCAGCGGGCACTTATCCGATCTCCGTTGTGGCGGTAACTACGGGCAACTGTCAGAACAGCCAAGCCTTCCCGATTGAACTGGTGGTAAGAACTGCTCCGGCTGCTCCAACCATTACTGGCCCGGGAACCGCATTGTGTGCTGGGACCACCTATCAATACAGCGTCAACCAGCCAGTGGCGGGCGTGACCTATACCTGGAGTGTTTCCGGTACCGGTTGGGAGAGAGTAGGTGCTGCTACTGGTACTTCTATTCAGGTGAAAGCTGGTACTGGTCCAGGAAAAGTAACGGTTGTTGCTTCTAACGCCTGCGGTACGGCTACGGCTTCTACGGCAGATGTAACCCCAAGCATTCCTCCGGCTACACCAATTATTGTGGATAACAGCGGACCATGTACAGGCTTAACCTACACTATCTCTAATCCAGTGGCGGGTGTCGCCTATACCTGGACCGCCCCAGCCGGCTTCACGTTTGCTGATAACAGCACAACCGCCACTGGCACTACCGTGACCCTGAAAGCAGCCAACACCAACGCCGTTGGTACGCTGAAGGTGACAGCCAGCACCACCGGTTCTACCTGCGCCAGCAACGAAGCCTCCGTGGAAGTAAGAGCCGCCGATGCCGGTACTGAGATAGTGGTGCCTACGGTGTTCAGCCCGAACAGCGACGGCATCAACGACACCTTTGTGATCCGGAACCTGTTGAACTTCCCTGATAATGACCTGACCATCTACAACCGTTGGGGCAACGAGATCTACAAAACCAAAAGCTACAAGAACGATTGGCGGGCTACTGGCCTGGAAGAAGCCACTTACTTCTATGTACTACGCGTGCGTGGCTGTGACGGCAAAGACCAGGTATTCAGAGGACCGGTACAGGTAGTGCGCTAAACGCAGGTAGTTCAACCATTAATTTTCCTTAGAAATGAAAAGAATCTTTATCATACTGATCACTATGCTCACTGCAGGAAGCGGTTGGGCACAGCACCGGTCGCAGTTTTCCCAGTACATCTTCAACCAACTGGTCATTAATCCGGCCTATGCCGGCAGCAAAGAAACGCTTACGCTTAATGCCTTCCACCGCACCCAGTGGGTAGGTTTGCGGGGTGCGCCTAATACTCAAACCTTCAGCATTGACGGGCTTACCAAAAACAAGCACCTGGGCGTGGGCTTCCACGCCACCCGCGATGAGATTTTCGCCCAGAACCGTAAGAACATTGAGGTAGACGCTGCCGTGAAGTTGCCGGTAAGTGAAACCGGAATCCTTTCCTTCGGGTTAGCGGCTGGGGTGTCGCACTTCGCAGTGGACGGTTCCAAACTAGTCACTGGGAATGACCAGGAAGATCCGGCGGTCATCAACGCCCAGAAGGAAACCACCTGGAGCCCCAGCCTCAAAGCAGGTATTTTCTTCCATACCGAGCGCTTCTACGCCGGCGTTTCCGTGACCGATCTGCTGGGCATCGACAAAGACATCAACTATGACCCGGAGCGTCATTATTTCTTCAACATCGGGTACGTGGCCGACATCAGCCATAACATCAAGGTGAAACCCAGCATCATGCTGAAGGAGAACTTTGACGGCCCTACCAACGTGGACTTCAACGCTTTCTTCTTGTTTGGCGAGCGGATCTGGTTAGGTGCCAGCTACCGCACGGCCATGAACATCTTCAAGAATGACTTTGAGGCGAAGGGACTTTCCTCCAAAGATGCAGTAGTAGCAATGGCTGATTTGTACGTGACTAAGCGTCTGCGCTTAGGCTACGCCCATGATTTTACGTTGCACGGCAACCTGAATGATTTGAGCACCCATGAAATATCCGTTGGCTACAGTTTCCTGAGAAAGGAAGCCACCAAGATGGTAACTCCCCGGTATTTCTAATTCTAACTAGACCCTTCTATGTATAACATATACAAATCACTTTTACTTTCCTTCATTGCCGGTAGCCTAGCCTTAAGCGGCTGCCAAACCACCCGCAAAGCCGACCGGCTCTACGAGAACTTTGACTATTCTCTGGCTATTGAAGAGTACCAGGAGGTATTTTCTAAAAAGGAGCCCGACTTGAAGGGTGCCCAACGTTTAGCTGATGCCTATCGCCTGACAGGTCGCACCAATGAGGCCGAGCAGTGGTACGCCAAAGTAGTGGCCATGCCCGAGGCTGATCCCATTAACACCTATTACTATGCTGAGGCTTTGCGGAGCAACGGAAAGTATTTCGAGGCGAAAACCCAGTACCAGGATTACGCGAGGAAAGTGCCCGCCGAAGCTGCCAAAGCCAACGCCAAGGCGCAAGCTTCTGATGCCGCATTGAAGTTGCTGGAAGAACCAGCCTCTGCCATTGTAGTGAACGAAACCCAGATCAACTCCGGCAACGCAGATTTCAGCCCGACGGTGTATGACCAAGGGATCCTGTTTACCTCAGACCGGGGCGGCAACGTGAGCGGCAACAAAGACGTGGACGCCGGCACCTACGGCTGGACCGGACGCCCGTACCTGCAGATGTTCTACGCCCAGCGCAATGCAGACAGCACTTGGCAAATGCCTGCCATCGCGAGCAACACCCTAAACTCGGTGTACCATGACGGCCCGGCGGTGCTAGATAGCGCCAACACTACCATGTATTTCACCCGCACGCACATGGTGGAGAAAAAGCAGAAAGACATTAATGTGGATCCCACCAGCTGGGTGAAAAAGCCGCTCTCCAGTGATTACGTGAACCGCCTGGAGATCTTCTCGGCCCGCCGTGATGGGGCCAACTGGACCGAGGTGAAGCCTTTCGCCCATAACAAGGTGGAGGAATACAGCGTAGGCCACCCGGCTATCTCTCCAGACGGCAAGGTGCTGTACTTCGTATCTGACAAACCCGGCGGCTACGGCGAGACCGACATCTACTACTCAGAACTGCAGGCCGATGGCACCTGGGGCCAACCTATGAACGCTGGCAATATGGTGAATACTGTGGGCAAGGAGATGTTCCCGGGCTTCGACCAAAACGGTACCCTGTATTTCTCCTCAGACACGCACCCCGGCTTCGGTGGCCTGGATGTGTTCAAGGTGAAAGGCAGCCGCGCCACCTGGAGCAAACCTGAGAACCTGCGCGCACCCGTGAACTCGCCCAAAGACGATTTCGGGATGGTGTTCATGCGCGGTGCGAATAATGCCCAGGTAGGTTACCTGTCCTCTAACCGCGACAGCGGCAACGGCACCGATGACATTTACTCGTTTAAACTGCTGAGCAACGCAGTCTTGTTCGTGACGACTTTGGAGAGAGTGCAAGTGAAAGGCAAACGCGCCATCAACCAGCCATTGGCCGATGTCCGTTTGAAACTTACTCCAAAAGAAACCAATGATTCCGTGGTGGCTTTCTCTGACCGTAATGGGGAATACAAGTTCGGCGTGCAGAAAGGAACCACCTATGACCTGGTAGGCGACAAATTCGGGTACCTGACCCAGTCAGCACTGATAGCCATTGACACCGTGAAGTTAGCTGATACCACCCGCGTGACGCTCATCTTCGACAAGAGCCAGAAAAACCAGGTCATCGCCATGGAGAACATCTACTATGACCTGGACAAATGGAACATCCGGCCAGATGCCGCCAAAGAACTGGACAAACTGGTGCGCATGCTCAAAGACAACCCCAGTATCAAAATTGAGTTAGGCTCCCACACCGATAGCCGCGAAGGCCATGGTTACAACCAAGTGCTCTCTGAGCGCCGGGCTCAGTCGGCGGTGGAGTACTTGGTGAGCCAGGGCATTGCGAGGAACCGACTCAGCTGGAAAGGGTACGGCGAGACCGTCCTTATCAATGGCTGCGCCGATGGCGTGGAGTGTACCGAAGACCAGCACCAACTCAACCGCCGTACGGAATTCAAGATTAAGTAACGTTTTGCAGGTGTTTTACCTAAAGCAAGCTTAAAACAAAAGAGCCACTCATTTGAGTGGCTCTTTTGTTTTATTTAAGAGACCAATTACCGGCGGGCAGTGGCTCTCTCCTGCTCTTGTGGCGGGAATTTGGCCAGAATGCTGGAGACAATCTGCTGTACTTTCTCATCGGTGAGAGATCTTTCAGAGGCCGCGGTTTCGCTGCTTCCGCGCCAGATCAACTCATTAGACTTGGCGTCTACCACATCCAGAATCAAGGTTCCTTGCTGATAGTCCTGCAAAGTGGTGGTGTTGTACAGGCGGTTGTAGGTATACGCATAGCGGTAACCGTACCAGTACCCGTAACCGATAGACGGCACGCTTACAAAGTTAGGGTTTAGGCGCTGCTGGTTCTCGATGGTGAAATCATAGGCCAGTAACATGTCTGGTTTGTCAGAGGCACTTGCTTTCTGGAAACCACGGCGCTGCATCTCGGCTTCTACGGCGTTTTTCACGCGTTTATCTAAAAACGTAGTGTAACGACGGTTGGTAGAATCCTTGGCAACGGGTTGGTCCTGGTACCAGCGCCAGGTTTTGTACGCCTGGAAATTGGTGCCTTTGTCAAAGTCGGTGGTAACGTTGTAAGTGGTGGCGCAACCGGTGAAACCCAGTACCAACAGCCCCATCATTACCCCTGTGATCAACTTAGCTATCTTATTGAATGGTTTCATTGATTTGTACAGTTTTAGTGTAGTGAAAGAATAGGAGAAAAACATCTCTTAAATGGCCTCCCCGCTTCAGATTGATAACATGAAAGCGTAAAAGTTGGTTTCGGAGAATGTTTCTTTCGTACAATCAATACGCAAAAACTATGCCTTTATTATACCAACTGGTTTATTTTAAACCTCTATTTTGAAGATTATTAAAGGAGGCTTTTGGGGCTTGTTTTCTGCAAAGTAGGCTTAAAACAAAAAGGTCTGTGGAACTTCTCCACAGGCCTTTTTTATTACCAATAATCAGAGCAGCTTACACAGCTTTCATCTCCTGGCCTTGCTCGTTGTAGGCTTCAATTGGAGCGCAGCTACACACCAGGTTACGGTCTCCATAGGCGCTGTCAATACGGCTTACGGTTGGCCAGAATTTGGCAGTGCGGGTGTAAGGCACTGGGTAAACAGCACGCTCGCGGGTGTACGGGAAGTTCCAGTTTTCTGAAAGAGCCACGTGCGCCGGGTGCGGAGCATTTTTAAGCAAGTTGTTTTTCTGATCGGCTTGGCCTTCTTCAATCTCACGGATCTCTTCACGGATGGAGATCATGGCATCGCAGAAACGGTCCAGCTCTTCTTTGCTCTCGCTTTCAGTTGGCTCCACCATCAGGGTACCGGCCACTGGGAACGATACGGTGGGCGCGTGGAAACCATAGTCCATCAGACGCTTCGCGATGTCTTCTACTTCAACACCGGCCTTCTTAAAAGAGCGGCAGTCTAAGATCATCTCGTGGGCGCAACGGCCGTTGGAACCAACGTACAACACTGGGTAATGCTCTTCCAAGCGCGCTTTAATGTAGTTCGCGTTCAGGATCGCCATTTTAGTGGCCTCAGTTAAGCCTTCGCCGCCCATCATGTTGATGTAGGCATAAGAGATAGGCAGAATGCTGGCGCTACCCCAAGGTGCCGCCGATACTGCATTAATCGCTTGTGGGCGCTCCAAGTCTACTACGGCATGGCCTGGCAGGAAAGGAGCCAAGTCAGCTACTACACCGATTGGGCCTACGCCTGGTCCACCACCACCGTGAGGAATACAGAACGTTTTATGCAGGTTCAGGTGACATACGTCCGCGCCGATGTTCGCCGGAGAAGTCAAACCTACCTGGGCATTCATGTTGGCACCGTCCATGTACACACGGCCACCGTTCTGGTGGATGATCTCGCAGATTTCAATGATGCTTTCCTCGTACACCCCGTGTGTAGACGGATAGGTCACCATCAGGCAAGACAGGTCGTCTTTGTGCTCCTCGGCTTTCGCTCTGAGATCGGCTACGTCAATGTTTCCGCGCTCATCGCACTTCACGATCACCACTTTCATGCCGGCCATTACCGCCGAGGCAGGGTTCGTGCCGTGCGCCGAAGAAGGAATCAAGGATATGTTACGGTGATGATCGCCGCTGGCTTCGTGGTACGCTCTGATCACCATCAGGCCAGCGTATTCGCCCTGGGCACCGGAGTTCGGTTGCAAGCTCATGGCGGCAAAGCCGGTTACTTCGCACAACCAGACTTCCAGGTCCTGGAAGATCTGGGCGTAGCCTTTGGCCTGATCAGCCGGGGCAAAGGGGTGCAAAGACCCGATTTCTGGCCAGGTCACCGGAATCATCTCGGCGGTGGCATTTAGTTTCATGGTGCAGGAACCCAATGGGATCATGCCGTGCGCCAGCGAGAAGTCTTTGTTCTCTAGGTACTTCATGTAGCGCAGGATCTCGCTTTCAGAGTGATACTTGTTGAAGACTTCGGCTTGCAGGTAAGGAGAGGTCCGGATCAAGGACTCAGGCCAAGTGATCTCCGTTTCTTCTGGAATGGCATCCAGTTCCAGGGTAGCATCCGGTTTCCCGGCTACTTTCGCAAAAACGGCCAAAATATCCTTCACCTCGTCCAGATCTGTGTTCTGGTGCAAGGAAATCCCGATGTTGTTATCCCCGAAATAGCGGAAGTTGATCTGCGTCGCTTCGGCCTCCTGGCGGATGGCTTGCTGCAACTCCGCGCTTTCTAATCGCAGATTCAGCGTATCAAAGTAATTTTCGTTCAGTTGCTCAAAGCCTAAGCGCTCCAGACCTTTCTCCAGAATCTGGGCCAAGCTGTGGATATTCAGACCGATGTATTTCAGACGACGTGGTCCGTGGTACACGGCGTACATACCGGCCATTACGGCCAGCAATACCTGCGCGGTACAGATGTTAGAGGTGGCTTTCTCGCGGCGGATGTGCTGCTCACGCGTCTGCAAAGCCATGCGGTAGGCTTTCTGCCCGAACGCATCTTGTGACAAACCAATGATACGACCTGGGATAGAACGCTTGTACTCGTCTTTGGTAGCGAAGAAACCAGCGTGCGGTCCGCCATAACCCATTGGCACGCCAAAACGCTGCGAAGAACCTACCACTACGTCGGCGCCCATTTCGCCTGGAGATTTCAACAAGGTCAAGCTTAGTAAATCAGCAGCTACAGCTACTGGTAAGCCAACGGCGTGGCCTTGTGAGATGAAGTCAGTGTAATCGAATACCTCACCGTCAGCGGCAGGGTATTGCACCAGGGCTCCGAACAAAGTATCGTCTTGTAAGTTGACTTCGCGGTGGTCGCCAATTACCAGTTCAATGCCAAGCGGTGTGGCGCGGGAAAGCAACACGTCAATGGTCTGCGGCAATACTTGGTTAGACACAAAGTAGCGGTTCGCGTTTTTGCGGGCACCTTTGCGCAGCGAGTACTGCAGGTTCATGGCCTCAGCGGCGGCGGTAGCCTCATCCAACAAAGACGCGTTGGCGATGGCCATACCGGTCAGGTCAATGATCAAAGTTTGGTAGTTGATCAACGCCTCCAGACGTCCCTGGGCGATCTCGGCCTGGTAAGGCGTGTAAGCGGTGTACCATCCTGGGTTCTCCAGAATGTTACGCTGAATTACCGGCGGCAGGATGGTGTCATGGTATCCCAGTCCGATGTATGATTTGTAAAGTTTGTTCTGCTTGGCAATCTGGGAGAACTTACGCAGGAAGTCACGCTCATTAAGCGCAGCTGGCAAGTTCAGCGGTTTTTTCAAGCGGATAGCCGGCGGAACCGTCTCGTCTATCAATTGGTCTAGAGATGCTGCCCCAATGGTCTGCAGCATATCCTGCATCTGTTCTTTTACAGGGCCGTTGTGGCGCTCCTTGAAGATGTCGGCAGGCTTGGTTTTAAAGATCATTTATCGCTGGAATTTAAGTAGATAAGTTCTTTTGTCTGTTAACAAACGTTTGGTGCAAATGATTTAACAAAAGTACAGGTTAAAATTCACTAATTACAGAGGGAGCCCTTAAATTGCACTACAGGCTGTGAGGGAGTTATGGTTTTTACCTTGTTTTTGGATAAATAGCCTTTAAACAATCATCGTGCTCTTGCATTGTCCCCTATGAAAAAGCTCAAAATTGGTGTGCTGCGTGAAGGAAAAGTACCGGTAGACAAACGGGTGCCCCTAACCCCTAAAAAATGCCTGGAAGTACTGCAAACGTTTCGGCAGGTGCAGTTAGTGGTGCAGCCTAGCCCCATCCGCTGTTTCTCAGATGAAGAGTACACAGACTTGGGCATTCCCCTGAAAGAAGACCTGAGCAACTGCGATGTGTTGTTTGGCGTGAAAGAAGTGCCGGTTGACCAACTTATCCCTAATAAAACCTACTTCTTCTTTTCGCATACTATTAAAAAACAAGCCCATAATCAGAAACTGCTGCAGGCTATTCTGGAGAAGAACATCACCATGATTGACTACGAGACCATCACCAACGCCCAGGGCGAACGGGAAGTGGCTTTCGGGAGATGGGCTGGGATTGTGGGGGCGTACAATGGTCTGCTCACTTACGGACGGAAATGGGGGCTCTACCACTTGAAGCCCGCCCACCAGTGCACAGACATGGAAGACATGCTGGAGGAGTTCTTCAAGGTGAAGACGTTGCCCAGTATCAAGATAGCCGTAACTGGGGGTGGCAGAGTGGCGCTAGGAGCCATTGAGGTGCTGGAGCGGATGGGAATCAAAAAAGTTAGCGTCTTTGACTACCTGTACAACGAATTCTCAGAGCCGGTGTTTACCCAACTGCGTTCGTCGCATTACCATGAGCGGCCCGATGTGGAAGTTTGGGATTCGCAGGACTTCTACCATAACCCGCACTTATATAGATCTACCTTCCAGAAGTTTTCCAGGGTGACGGATCTGCTCATGGCCTGCGCCTATTGGAACCCGGCGGCACCCGTGCTGTTCACCCAAGAAGACATGCAGCGACCCGATTTTAAAATCAACACCATTGCGGATATTACCTGTGACGTGGCAGGTTCCATTCCCTGCACCAAGCGCGTCTCTACCATTGCAGATCCCGCGTTTGACTACAACCCAGAGACGGGTGAATTGGAAGAGGCCTACAGCTCAGAGAAGAACATCACCATTATGGCGGTAGACAACTTGCCCTGTGAGTTGCCCCGCAACGCCTCCCGTGATTTTAGCCGACAGATTATAGATAAGATTTTACCCCATTTGTTTAATGGAGATCAGGATGGGGTGTTAAAGAATGCCACCATCGCAAAGGACGGAAAGCTGTGTGAGAAGTACAGTTACCTGCACGATTATGCCTATCCTGCCCAGGTCAGTTGAGCATGGGCCAGCAAAGCAGAACGACTTAACGGTTATATAAGGCAGGCAACGTTGGCACGCGCCGAAAAAGAGGAGTTACTTTCTTTGGATGGCTTTTGTGAGATCCACTCAAGGGCAGAAGCCACATCCTCAAAATACTGTAGCTCAAAGGGGATGGACTGAAACTGCGTGTACACCAGTTGGTTCAAGTCTAATAACCCTAAACTGGAAACAGACTCCAGTACCGCTATTTTGCGCATAGACGTTTCCATTAGGAGGGGCAATACGGTGTCCATAAACCAATCCTGATCTAAAGGCGGGAGGCTTTTTAAGTGACGGATGTCATAGATGCAGGAAACTAGTTGATTTTCCTTGATAAGCTCCAGCACATGTAAAAGGGTCTGCCTGAAGATGTCGCTAGGCACAAATCCTTCGCACTCTACATGTATGGCAGACAGGCTGGCGTCTACATACACGTTTGTAAACGGTAATGTTTTGCAAATTTTATTCACGATAAAGGGCTTTTATCTTATAGGTCTGGAACGGGGATACAAATATAAAGCCTTATCGATTAGTTATATCATTATGTCAAAAAAAAATTGAATAATTTTGTATCATGCTGAGGCTAAATAAAATCCGTTGGCCAGAACTTGCTAATTCTAACCAACGGATTTTTTACAACTCTTTATAGAAGAACTACTATTGGTTCTCCACCTTGTCAGCTACTCCATCTTCTACGGGTTCTTCCTTTACAGTGATTGTATCAGTAGGAGTGAGAGCTGAATCTGCTTCAGCCGCCAAGTCATCAGCAGCTGTTTCAGCGGTATTTTCCACATTCTGAGCAGTTTTTGATTCACAAGAGGCAAACCCGAAGGTCAGCGCCATCACAGCTGCCGTCATTATTTTTGATGCTTTTTTCATAGTCTTGGTACGTTAGGTTAGTTGCGAAGAGTATACGGTAAATACAGGTAATGGATTAAAGAGGATTGCGGTAAATAACAGGAGGCCTTCTTTCTGAATGGATAAGGATAAAAATCAGGCTAAGTGTATTGTTTATAACTATTTGTATTTTAACTTATTCAGACTAATTTAAAAATTACATATTTTGTTTAAAGGATTATAGAAGCAGGTTGCACTTCTTTGAAGTAGGAGATGAGATGTAGTCTACAAGCCATAGCTGTTGAAGCTGGCTTTTGTGGGAAGAAGTAGTTTTTGTGAAAACAAAGGCTTATTTGATTGGGTCTTTGTAAGTATAAATACTGTTTTTGCCTTACGCTTCGACTAAGTTAAAAAGGAGCATTTAGTAACATTTGTTATGTAAGCACTTGATAATTAGTATTATATATTAAATTATATATCTTTATATTTTTGGATTTAAGTAATTTTGTTTTGAAAAAATACTTGTCCGTAAAACAATAATGCTCGTTTAGGAAGTGGGTAGTTTGATGTTTAATTCATTTAAAACAAAAGAAACCCATGTTCTACCATGATCGAAGATTGCAGTACAAAGTAAGGGTTGATAAACCAAATCCGGCATTTGCCAGAATGTTACAGCAAGCCATTGGCGGCATAGAAGGAGAAATCCGGGTATGCTTGCAATATTTATTTCAGGCTTGGGGTAACAGAGGCCCTGTGAAATATAAAAACATGCTTTTAGAGACGGGTACCGAAGAAATAGGGCATATTGAGATGTTAGCCACCGCCGTGGCTTTGAACTTAGAAGGTGCTACCTCGTCTCTTAAAGATGAAATTGTAGGCGCTAACCCTGTGGTAGGGGCTGTGATGGGGGGCATGGACCCTCGCCATTTTCTGTCTTCAGGTTTGTCGGCGATGGCAGTAGATGCTAACGGAGTGCCCTTCAATGGCTCTTGGGTAGTGGGCAGTGGTAACATTGCCGCCGACATGCACGCCAACGTTATGGCTGAGTCCACTGGTCGTGTACTGGCTACGCGCCTATGGGAATCAACAGATGACCATGGTATGAAAGACATGCTCGCTTTCTTGATTGCCCGTGATACCATGCACCAAAACCAGTGGATGGCAGTACTAGAAGAATTAGGAGGCATTGCCAACAACCACCCAATCCCGAACAGTTTCCCTCAAGCGGAAGAAAACCAGCAGTTCAACTATGCTTTCGTGACCACCAACATCTACAAAGACCAGGAGGCGTTTGGCCGCTGGGCTGAAGGTCCGTCTGTTGATGGGAAGGGAACGTTCCAAATGGTGCCAGGTGAACCTATGGGTGAGATCCCGATCTTGCCACCGCCAGCGCCAGAAGGCCATGCCCAGGTGGAGCAGATGACTGGCGCCTCTGGAGACGGTTTGATCAACAAAATCAAAAACGCCCTTTAAAACACTCCTATGAAAAAAAGCCTTCCTCTTACTAAAAGGAAGGCTTTTTTTATGCGGGCATTAGCTGTTCTAACCGGTAAAGGCCATCTAGCCTCTGCTTGCCTTGCTTGATCGCAAAGAAGGGAGCATCATCCGGAACACTCCAGTAAATATCGGTGATCTCGGCCACGGGGCCGGCAGGTTGGTTGGCAGGCCTTACCCATTCGCCAAAGGTGAAGGGCAGCCACGAGATGGAAGTGTACAGGTCTGGTCGTACTTTAAACTCTTCATCTGAGTAGCGCAAAAGCAGCCAGCCATTTACCTCGCCAATCTTTTCAAATACTTTGTTGTGGGGTTCCAGTAATTCAAACTCCCGTCGGTTTGCCGGATGAATATGCGTGTACCCATATCCCGGAAACCAGTTATATAAACCAAATTTAAGACTCTTCTTAGGCATACTTCCTTTCTGTTACTGTACAGGCGGCCTCAAGGGCTAGAGCGATATCTCCAGTTCCTCAGCAGTAGCTTGTACTATCTCTCGCGCATATTTCTTAGGGATGACCAATTCATTTGTCTGGCTGTAATGCGTGATAATGCTTTGGTCCAGCAGCATGGGGGTGGCGTAGGCGCCGTACCGCTCAATCAGAGCCCGCTGCACGGTGCACAGCAGTTCCCTTCTTGCTTCGGTCTCAGGTGTTTTCAGCCGGGGCGGGTAGGGGTTTGGTGGCAACCTATTAGGGATCCGGCGCTTGGCGGCCTCCCGTAGGGCACCGTTCATAATCCGCTGGATCTGTTCTTCAAACCGGTCTTGCTGTAGGCGGCCATTGATGCCTTTGGTATGGTACAGCCATTCATTAATGCTTTGCTCAGGGTTGCTGAGTAGTTGCATGAGCGCATTGGTGTTGATGACCTGGCCCGCCGGGATGTTCCATTTCTTGGCTAACTGATCCCGGAAATCATAGATCGGTTTCAGGACGAACTGCTGCAGCAAAGTCAACCGTTGCGGAAACTTGATCTTCAGGTGCGGGTCTTCCTGCTCGGTAAACGTGATGGACTCCAATAATTGGTCTTCTTCCTCCAGCCAAGCCATTCGGCCCAGTTCTTTGACCTTCGCCACCATCGTGTTCTTGAGCTCATGCAGGTACAAAACATCCTGGGCGGCGTACTCCAACTGGCGTTTAGACAAAGGCCGCTGGTTCCAGTTACTCATCTGCTGTGACTTGTCCAAGTGCAGGCCAAGTTCTTCTTCCAACAGCGTGCCCAAGGCGGCTTTGGCGTAGTTCAAGATTTTGGCGGCTACCGCGGTGTCAACAAGTGAGCGCACCTGGCAACCCAGCATGCTCAGGAGCATGAGGTCATTGTTGGCGTGATGGAAAATCTTAGTGATAGCAGGGTCTTCCAGCACCTCCCAAAGGGGCTGCAGGTCAGTTATCGGGAAAGGGTCTATCACAAAGCACGTATGCCCGTCTGAAATCTGGATAAGGCATAACGTGAACCCATAGGTATAATGGTGCTGGTCAAATTCCAGGTCTAAGGCGAGCTCTGGCTGCTGGCGTAAATGGGTGACCGCTTCTTGCAATGCTTCATCGGTTTCCACCACATGGACAGGCCTCCCCTCCAGAGTAAATGCAGGTTCCTTCATAATCTTCCAAATATACCCAAAAAACAGGTTAGTTCCTTGACGGGTAACGGTAGCGTTGCGTTGCCGCTTTTAGGTAGTTTTCACAAAATCAGCTTAAAAATGGCAACCTTTGGTAAGATAACTGCTGAACTGCCCTAAAAAGTGTAAGGGTACGCCCCAGAAGAGCTATGACAGCACTTTTGGGGCGTACCCTTATTAGTTTCTATTTAAATTGTCTTCGGAATAAAGCAGCAGGTCAGGGGAAATCTTGCCGAGGGCTACTCTAGTAAGAAGCTCACCTGCACACTGGAGGTGATGATGATTTCACCCAAAGCGATGGTAGGTCCGCCGCCAGCATCCATGGCCATGGACTCGCGCATAACTGCTTTGTACATCACTGGCCCCGGATTGCCACCGCCGCCTCCTTCGTTTATCTGGTAAGGCCGGCCCACTTTGGCGCCCAGTTCAGAGGCCAGCGCAACAGCTTTCTGTCTGGCATCCTGCACGGCTCTTTTACGCGCTTCCTCCTGGTGTTTTTTCAACTGGGTGCTTTGGTAACTGATGCCATCTACGCGGTTGGCTCCAGCTTTGTAAAGCCCAGACATGACCTCGTCAAATTTGTCAGGCTTGGTGAGGGTAACAGAGATAGTGCGGGTAGCTAGGTAGAATTGCGGGGTGGTTTGGCCGTACTCCCCGGTATACATGGGTTGTAAGGAAAGATGGGCGGTCTGAACGTATTTGTCCTCAACGCCGCTTTTCTTCAGGTAGCTTAGCAAGGCAGCCGTGCGTTGGTCCGCTACCCGGCGGGCATCTTCCAACGTTTTTTCCCTGATTTCTACCCCGGTCATAAACGTCACCTGGTCTGGTTGCACCTTCACCTCGCCCAAACCAGACGTGTTTACCAAAGGCGGCAATTGGCTTTGCTGGCCCATGCAAGAAAACGAGGAGAAAGCCAGAAGGAGGCAAAAAACGGAGGCGAGTGTTGTTTTCATAGTTTTATAAATATATATGAAAAATGGATTTACAAGGACCATGCCGATTTTTACTCGTACTGGTTTAACCTATGCCACCACCGTAGTCTAAGCCCACATTGGTGTGTATCTTTGCACCCTACATTAAGAACAACTTTCCCAGACTCCTATGCAGCAGCACCTGTCTATCTTTGATCCTTTTGAGGGAATGCGCTTCGGAAACCATATCTGTTTTCTGTGTGGCACCTCCATAACGCCAGAACAACAGACCCCGGTATTTCCGGGTTGGCTTATGGAGAAGTACAGTTTTGGCCATGAACCGCTCCGGTTGCTGGACCAAAGCGTGGTCCCCTACCAGGATCTTAAAATCCCTTGCTGCCAGCACTGCCAGACGCATCATCTGCAGCCTTTAGAAGACAAAGTGCAGGAGGCACTTTCCCAAGGCATAACTAGTTTACGGTCCTTAGACGAGAAACTTCTCTTCCAGTGGATGGGAAAAATGTTCTATGGTACTTTGATCACCGAGCTAATCAAAGAGCAGAACCCGCTGGTGCGGCCCGAGTACGCGGTGAGTGAGCAGCCCAAGATGCTTATGAAGTTTCAGGCGTTTTTCAGGGTGCTGCAGTCGTTGCGGGTGCCCATGGAATTCGCTGATTTTATTCCAGGCTCCATCTTTATCATAAACGTGGATGCCGCCGCAGAGCCCATGCGGTTTGAGTTTAGGGATGAACTGTCTACCATGATGTTCAGCCTCCGGCTGGATAATGTGCTGATTGTCTCCTGCCTGCTGGATAACGGCATGATCAAAGATGCCATGAAGCCGGTATGGCAAATCATTGAGCCCCGGCAGCTGCAACCCATCCAGGCGGCTGAGTTCAGCGCCCGCGTTTTCTATGCCGGATATCTGCTCAACGTCATTCCAGATTACCTCACCCGGCCGGTGAAGCCGCAGGATGAACAATTGGTCATGGACACGCTCATTGATGATGTCACCAACGTGATCTTCAATCCGTGGCAAAACAGTGCCTATGCCAAATTGCTGGCCACTGTCTGGGCGAAATGGGGCATTACCCAGGAAGACATTCTGCGTGATCCGCAGGAACCCATGAGCATGCTTTTCAACCCCGAGGGGGAGTTTATTGAGTTTCCGCGAATCCCCGGTCATGAGAAGTAAAGCCTGAGCACGGTTCAGGTTTGCCTTTATAATTCCAACATCTGCTTTGAGGGTTTTTGCCCTCAAAGGTCGCCTACGCTAGAGAAGATTAATGCAAAATAGAAGTATGCGAGGTTTTCAATTGACCTCTGCCGCTGTAACCTCCTGAGTATAAACCTCTCTTGAAAAGCTTCGTACGCTAGGATACAATAAGCTTGTATTGACCTAACTAACTAAAACTATGGCTGAAATAAACATTGAACCCAAAAAGCGCTCCAGCTGGGCCTGGATTGTAGTGCTGTTGATATTGCTGGTGGTAGGCTATCTTTTATACCGCTATTTCTTTGAAGCGCAAGGGGGTAGCCCAGAGACAAGTGGCGCACCTACTTCGGGGATGATCATGCCCTTGGTCCCTTTCCCCTTTTATTAATCCCCACACCTAAACGCAAAAAGCAATGGCAAATCACGCAAACGATGGGCTGGCAAGACTTGCCCCCTTACACGACCTGAAAGATTTCAAAGTGGCCAATCATAACCTGGATGTCAGAGGTTGGGAGGTAATTGGTTCTGACGGAAAACGCATAGGCAAAGTAGATGACCTGATTGTAGACCGAGAACTGATGAAAGTGCGCTACCTTGACATAGATGTAGACAAGGAGCACGTGCTCGTAGACACAGATCCGCGCCATATTCTAATTCCTATTGGGGCAGCCCAGTTAGACGATGACGGTGATCAGGTGTTCATTAGCTTAGACAGAACATCTCTGGCCCGTTTCCCCTTCTACCGTGGCGGAGCCGTGGATTCTGAATACGAGTACCGGGTCATGCATGCGGTGACCAGCCCTAACGACACGTACGCGCAGCAAACAGCGGCTTCTAACTCACCTAACGCAGAGTTCTACGGGCGTGACCAGTTCAACGAGGATCGGTTTTATGGAAACCGGCACCAACGGTCTCAGGCCATGCCGCAGGACCAAAGCCACCTCCATACGTCCTCGTCTAACTTCAACACAAACCCAAACATGCATTCTGACTCTGGCTTTAATTCAGGCTCTGGTATGCATGCTTCTTCTGGTATGGGATCAGGAACCGGCATGCACGCGAACTCAAGTATGGGTTCAGGGTCCAGCATGGACAGCAGACCCGTTCATGAGGACATTGCCACCATTGAAAGGCTGCGTGCCATGCTAGAACAGGGAACCATCACCCAGGAAGAATTCGCTGCCTTGAAACGGAAAGCCATTGGCCTGTAACCTGGTTGCTTTGAAGCTGTTTTACTGAAATCGGCTGGAAAGCAAATGTTGAAGCCTAAGAGCTTTAGGAAATATAAAACAAAAAGGAGGGGGCACGCTTAGTAGCGTGCCCCCTCCTTTTTGCATCTCCTTCTATCTCAATCACGGGTAGTTATTGGTGATGGTAGGGTCCTGTTCATTGGTGAAAGAGGCATGCGCCTGCACCACGTGGTGCTCAGCCCCAGGCCTATTATGCGGATTGGCATACCCCGGCCAAGTCCTTTTGATGCGGGCATTTGTCCGGTTTTTCCGCTGTTTGGTGAGCGCGTAGGTTGCCAGACCCGCCAAGGCCACTAAACCAGCTGTCGCCAATACTTTAGGCACTGTATTGTTGACCGTAGGCGGCAGTTGCACCACCCCACTCCGGTTAGTGACAGCAGGCTCTGGTACGTAGCGTCCTTTGGTAGGGATAGCCAATTGATCAAATAACCGCGCCAGCTCATCAAGCCCTTGCTTTAACTCTGGTCCCTGCATAGGCAGCCCGTGCCCGCTTGCCGCAATGGCCGGGTTCAGGTTGTTGAGTTTTATAACCGAGGCCCGGGCAGCTTCCCAGTCTGGTGTGAAATAAGCGGGCGGGCCGCAAACTTCCTGCTTTTGGGTAAGTACCGCTAACGCAGACTCAGGCTTGCGGGTAACAAAAGCGTCGCCCACAATGAGTACCCGGTCATGCTCCCGAAAGAAAGAAACGTGCCCCGGGGAATGCCCCCGCGTTTCCAGCCACTTCCACTCAGGTAAGAAAGGAACCGATCCATCTGAGGGGAGCAGTTCAAGCCTGCCTTTGAAGGTGATGGGCTTCTTAGGATACATGAACGACAGGTACGCCATGCCGCCGCCGCCCACACTGGAGTCTGGCGGTGGGTAGCTGGACAAGCCCGTAAGGTACGGCAGCTCCAACGGGTGCGCGTACACCGGCACCTGCCAGATATCGGCTAGGGTTTGCAGGGCGCCTACGTGGTCAAAATGGCCGTGGGTGAGCAGAATGGCCTTAGGCGGGTTGCCTTTGCCAAACTTGTCCTCGGCGGCCTTCCTGATCCTGTCGGCGGAGCCATACAATCCTGCATCAATCAGCACCCAGGATTTGTCTGGGTTCTCAATGTAATACAGGTTCACGAAAACAATTTCCATGCCCATGACACCTGGTGCCACCGTAAAGCAGGAGTGCTGCTTCTGCCGCAGGACATTGGTTAAATGATCTTGCATAGTGCTATCTAGGGGATATTAGCTATCCAGACGGCCAAATACGCTTAATTCGTCACCAGTGTCGTGCCTTGAGTTTTCATCTTCATCAGTAGATTTGCCGCCCTGGCCCCCTTGGCTGTTGCCCGGCTGCTGACCGCCTTGCTGGAAGCTGGCATTGCCTTTGGCCTCACCACCAGGCTCTTCAGAGGTTTTTTTTAAGTCGTCAGCAGATTGTTTTCCGTTCGGCAATTTCTCGTCTTCGTTATACTTATTGTCGTTTTCCATGGTGTAGTATGGTTAATGGTGTAAAAACAGATGTAATCCGGGTAAACCGGCTTGTGTTTGTACGAGTAGATAAAAAAGAGGGTGTCTTTCAGATGACAAATTCTGTTTAGCGAAGTTGGAAAAGTCAGAATTGGTGCGTAAACTAGTCATAACAATACACCGTAGGTACCTGTTATTTAAGCGAGGAGGTTGGGAAACCAGTGGCGAAGAGAGTCATGTACCGCCGGAATTTTTCTCACCTGTTTATAGTTATTAAGACATGGTAAATCTGATCTATCCACCTAACTATATGGCGGTTTACGCAAAATGCATTGACGCCACCCTGCCAAGCTTTGATCCGGAAGAATGGATTAAAGAAGGGCATGTTTATGTAGTAAAACATTTCACAGAGCCGTTGAATCAGGAAGAAGGCATGGCTGTGACCATTATTGACGAAGAGGGCGAAGAGATTCACCCATCACCGTCGCACTGGAGTTTCTCCTCAAGCCGTTTTGAGTTGTTCTCCATCTTCCTGAACTAATGTTTCATGGCTCTTTTCTGCAAAAGAGCGCAAAAACAGAAAGGGCTGGCCCATAAGGCCAGCCCTTTCTGTTTTTAGGAGCATATACGCTTAGAACTGGAAGCCGGCTCTCAGCAGGAACTGGCTCTGTTCTGGCGAAGTGGCGTACCCGGCAGAGATCACCACCTGGTTTAAAGGCGAAAGCCAAACGCCGCCCCCGTAGCTTTTGTGCCATTTGTTTGAGTCTTCATTTTCCATCCAAACCCGCCCAATGTCATGGAACCCGAACACGCCCAGAGAGGCCGGGAAGAGGTACGTGGTGAAGCTGAACAGGCGCAGGCGAGCCTCTGTGTTGTTATAGAAGCTGCTCTGCCCGCTGAAACGGTTACGGCGGTAGCCACGCAGCATGGTAGGGCCGTCCAGGAACTGGGCCTGAAAGAACTCAAATCCATCTCCAAAAGTATGGCCGCCGCCAAAACGGGTTGCCAGCGTGAGCTTCAACGGAATGCGCAAGGTCTGGTAAATGGCAAACTGCGAGTGCACCCGGGCCACATCAGAGGAGCCTTCGTTGAGTCCTTTTAAAAGATCGGCGGCAACCTGCAAATGGATTCCTTTGGCCGGCAAAGCTGCCACGTCACGCGAGTCTAAGGTGTACTCCAGCCTGGCACCCCCGTAAGATTTCGGCTCATAGAACCCCTCAAACTGATCGGTGCCTTCCAACTGTTGGGCCAGGAAACGACCAGGGATGTAGTCCACGTTCACGTTCTGGTAAACCGGGCCTACAAAGACGGTTTCGTATTGGCTCAGCTTTCTGCCTATCAAGGCATTGGCGTACAATTGCGAAGACTGGAAGCGGTAATTGTTGATGTCGATCTCCTGGTTGAAAGGAGTTTCGTTGCCTAAACCGAAGAAGTTCTCGGCGTATCCGGGGCTTTTCCAGTTCACGTTCAATTTCAGGTCAAGACCCATGCGCAGCCTTGGGAAATGCGCGGCATAGTCTACCAGAAACGACTTGGTGTTGAACGCGTAGCTGCCCACCAGGCGTTGCATCATGCCATACGGCTCTTTGTTGAAGCCTTGGGTTTTAAGTAAGGCACCACCACCTAGTAAGAAACCATCGTCACGGTTATACTCAATAGAAGCTAGTGGGCCCAGGTAGTTGTACACGAAACTCTTGCGGTTATACTCCGGTGTTTGGCGCAGGCGGGTAAGGTTGCGGGCTTCTGGCCCTAACTGTAGTTGAGCACCGTCCCGTTTGTCATAGACATAGGTTAGCCGGCGTAAGCCCTCCACGCTGGAGCTGTCGGTGATTTTGTCTTGCCCATCACCGCCAATGATCCTGACCCTAATGCCTTCTTCGCCATGGCCTTGTACCCTGAATTCGTCAGCACCACCTAACCCGTACAACCGAATTTCACGGGTTTCGCCAGGGATAAAGCGGCGTCTGTACAGCTCATTTTCCGGCGATGCGCCTTCCTTTTTGTAGATGGTAACTACGGTAATTCCACTGGGTTCGCGCTGTACCTCAAACCTTTCCTCAAGATCGGTGCCTACCACGTCTACTTTCTGGGCCAGGAACTCATAATAATCCTCAGCATCACGCCGGATGTAGGCACGGCGAGCTTTCAAGGTATTGGCCAAGCGTGCCCCGGAGATTTTCTGGATCTCGGGCGGAAGTTGGCGCACAGCTTCTTCAATGGCCTCGTCGGTGAGGCTGGCTCGTACAGAATCGGCCATGGCAACCCAGTGGGAGCGCTCCAGTCCGGTTAAGAAATAGCGGTCAAAGTAGCGGTTGTTGAAGTTGAAGCCTTTGATGTCGCGCAGGCTCTCGTCAAACCCCTGTACTTTTGGCAAAATCCAGCGCCGGCTGGCAATGTTAGGGATTACCCCTTGGTTCACGAAGAAGGCTTGGTCGCGGTCGCGCGGAACGGGCTTGTAGAGTTTGCCTTTGCCCTCTTTCTTGAACTCGGCCCAGCGCCACTGGTCATCATGGCGGTCCCAGTCGGCAATGAAAAAGTCTAAGAGGCGGGCCCGTAACAAGCTTAATTGGTCTACCTCGTCGTTCTGGTCTTCCAGGGTGTTTTCCAGGACTTTGTCAGTGCCTACCACGTTTTCGGAGTTCCCGAAGCTGGCGACGTCAGACACATCCTCATCTGGGCGTTCCTCAAACAACCCGATGGTGTTGGCAAACCCCTTCAGGTACCTGCCAAAGCGCGGATCATCTGGAATGATGAAGTACTGCGGATTGGTGTGGTACACGCCCACCGCATCTGATAACTTAGGAACCACCAGCGAACCATACGGGTGCGAAGCCGAAATTTGGTCTTTCACCACATCGGCGGCCAAGGTTTGGCGCAGCATGCGTGGTAAGGCAGCATCTGGGTATTTCTCCACGGAGCGTAAAACATACTGACGGCCGGTGCTGTCTTCCAGGCGCAGAGACACGGTCTGGAAACCACCACCGCGCTGTACTACTTTCAGGCCGCCGTGCTGGGTGCCAATATCAAAAACTGGTAACGTTACCGGGGTTTGCCACTCTGGGCGGTAGTTTTCTCCTAAAAGCCACTCCCGGAATCCACTGCCTTTGTACACTTCACTGGCGGGGAGTGTCGCTTTTTGGCCGGCAAAGCTTAGGTTCATTCGGCGGGTTTGCTCTTCTTGTTGCTTGAGCGTTGGTTTGCGGGAAAGCAGCGCCCGGTAGGCTACCTGCCCTTGGGTGCTTTGCGCATCTGGGGCAGTCCATACCTCCACCCAGGTTTCTCCGTTGGGGAAATACAGCAACTTCACAAAGCCCGCCGATGCTTTGGAGAAAGCAGGAGTGATTCTGCCAGGGGATTTGATTTTGTCCATGCCTACCCCAGTGCTCACGTAATGGATGCTGTCCTGCATTCCGTGGGTTAACCCCGCGGAGTTGCCCTCAGCGTGCACCAAGCCTTTGTGCTGCGAGTACATCTGGGAAAGCTGGCGGTGCATAAGACGATACTCCAAACCTGACATTTCTGGAGAGATGCTCATGGCCACCAACAGGTTTTTCTCCTCGTTGCTGCGCAGTACATCATCTAAAGCCGCCAGCGTGGCGGTACCCCCGGTAGTAGGGCAACCCCGCTGTTCTTCCTCGTCGTCCATCCGGCGGTTGGGCAGCAGCCACTGGGTATCCAGCAGAAGCAAATGCACATCATCAGTAAGAGGAACCTCGGCGGGACCAGGGCAGTAGTTTTCCGGCTGAATCAGCTTTTCGTTCTGCAGGTATTGGGAGATGAACCGTTCCTGGTTTCTTACCTCTTGCACCAGGCGTCCTTTGGCATCGTGCTCGCCCGGCATGAGAATGATTTTCCCCTCGTAGCCTTGCAGGTAATTCAGCTGGGTTTGCAGTTGCCCTTCCAATTCTTTGCGGTTAGGCGCGGAGATGCTGGGGAGCGTGGCAGGCTGAAACGGGTTGCCCATGAATACCACCGCACTGTTCTTGCCAGCAGTCTTAAGTTGTTCTTGCAGCAGCGGCAACGGCGCAACTGGTTTCTGGCCGGGAGACCATCTGCCGGTTAACAGCACCGTGTACGCCGGAGATTCAGACGCCAAAGAAGGCAATTGCGCCCATCCAGAGGCAGGCGACAAGAACCAGGTAAATAGTAGAAGCAGGATTACCCAAGCGGGTAAAGGTTTTCTCATGTTCATGTTGTTAGATGCTGGCAGCTCCTTTGTTTCAGGTTTGTTTTAGCAAAAGCAAGGCTGAAACAGGAACAGCCCTCTTGTAAAAGTTGGGGATATCCAGGCACGTTTGCCGCTGTTTACGCAGTTTGGGCTAGTTTGGGTTAAGAATATTGTGTATTTCCTATTTCTAGTGAACCCAATAAGCCTAGCCAAGCGAATAGATGCAGAAATATGAAGATCAGGGAATAAGTAGCCCCATTTACTTGTTCTACTTGTGAGATTTGATTTTATGCCCACGTTAGAAAAAGACCTCCGAAAAGCCATTCAGGCCTTACCCGCTACCCGAAAAGACAAACTGTTGTTCCAGTTGCTAGCTACCCAGCCCGTGTTGCAGGAGCAACTTAAGTTTGAGTTACTGGAAGGCCCCGAGGGGTTGGAGCTAAGAAGGGACGCCCTGCGTGAACAGGTGCAAGCGGTGGCCAAAGGCTTCTACTACAATGCTTCTGAATTGTTGATCTGTTTACGACAGTTGTGTCCGCCCTTGAGCCACCACGCCAAAGTAACCGGTGATGTTTACGGGGAGATAGAACTGTTGCTGTTGCTTCTGCAAGAGGTGTTGGTGCATCAAAAGCAGCTACTGCAGGTGCTTTCCGGCGGAACCGAAGCTTTGGGGCAATTCTTGGCCAAACGTGCCGAGGAGATGCTGCAGAAGTTAGACAAGATGCACGAAGACCTGCACGTGGAGTTTGCCGATGGGGTAAACGAAATGTTGCCCAAACTTCACGCCTCAGCAGCCGGATACTCTGCCAGGAAGCTAGGTTTGCCTATAGAGTGGAAGTAATAGGCCCAAGTAATTAAAAGACTGGTCTACTCATAAAGCAGCGCATCAGCTCTTTTGCCTGTGTTTTCTGGAAAGTAGGCCTTAAATAGATGCGTTCAAAGCTGAGCGGCAAAATGCCTCTAAGCGGTTTAGGGCAGAACTCTTTATAGAAAGTCTACGCCGCTTCTAACCAATAGCTTTCGGGTACCCCGGCGTGCAAGGCTTTGATGGCAAATAAGCAACCGTCTAAATCCTCCTGCAACTGACAGGCCCAGATTACTAACACCTGCCAACCGGCGGCCCTAAGCTTTTCCCGGTGTTGGGCATCCCGCTCCTGGTTTCGGGTGAATTTGGCTGACCAGAAAGGAGTGTTGGTTTTGGGCATGGCCGGTAAACAGTGCGGACAGCGGTGCCAGAAACAACCGTGAATGAAAATAGCCAACTTGCGGCCCGGATAGCAGACATCCGGCTTGCCCGGCAACTGTTTCCAGTGTAAACGATAGCCCCGTAAGCCGCTATGCCAAAGTGCCCGGCGCAAAAGCAATTCTGGTTGGGTGTGCTTTGCCTTGTTCCCACGCATGTATCGGCTGACCCGTTCCTGGGCGGTTAAAGGCGTCGTCTCTGCGGTGGCGTATTTTCTTTTCTTCTTAGGCATGCTGGCGGCGTGTACAAAGAAAACACCATTGCCTGGAAGAGAGTGCCTTTGCTGCCCTCTTTCTTCCTGTTTTTGACGAACCAGCCCTAAAAGGAAAGAAGCTACTTTAGCGCGGGTTTTAGAAAACGACTTTAAAATTGCCTCTGCCTATTTTAGTAACTTATTGACCCGTGATTTTGACACAGGTTTATAGAATCGGGTTAAAAAATAAGATTTGATACTTAAGTAAACAAAAAGCCCCGCTTATACAGATAAGCGGGGCTTCTTCTTAAAAAGATGTTTTCTCCTTACGGGCGAACTTCTTCAGCGTCTTGGAACTGGTTGCTGTTGCCGTAAGATACCAATACAATGGCGCCAATGGCTACTGCCGCAACAGACAGCACCAATTGAATAGGGCTCATCTTTTGTCTTACGGTCAATAACATGCGGCCAGCATCTGAAAGTAAGTCAGGTAGCACGTCGTGGTTGCCTTGGTACACACTTACAATAGATTCTACGGTTCTGGCAAAATCTTTTGGTTGTACTAACTGGGTCGATGTATTCGGTGTTTGTTCCATAGTTTTCTCTAGAATTGATGCGTTGATACATTAAAAATCCCGGCTTGCACCAGTGGGCAGGCCGGGATTTTTATACGCAAATAAAATGGCTTAGGTCAATCTTTTTTGAAAGTTATGACACACGGCCGCCTGCGCTTTGCACGGCCTCGTTTATTTTCTGAATGATTTTGTCTGGGCTGAACATCATACTGGCCGGAAAACTTACCTGTACATTGTTGATCTGCAAAGTCTGAGAGTTCTCTTCGTAGGCGTAATCGGCGGTAACGCCTTGCTTTGAAACACGTCCATTATTACCTGCCAGTTCAATACCAGCGGCGCCTAATTTGCTTCTAAGGTTGTTGTACAGTTCTGGGGTAATGCCAGTGTAGGTAGCACTGTTTGCCATAAGGGTAGAATTAAGGTTGTAGGTAGAATTGTTAAACGCTTGGGGCAAAGGCAAGGTTAACCTTGGTCCCAAAGACTTAAAGGTATATGTTTTCTGCCGGTTTCCCGTAAAAGAAGGAAGCAGACTTTCGTACTTCGGGCTGAACCTTTCAAGTCTAATTAAGGTAAAGCTGAACTCTAATTGAAAAATGCTTACATGAAGAGAAGAGTTTTACTGGCATTGGTGGGAGTGCTTTTCCTGTACGGATTAGTGGACTTGTTCTTTGCCGACCCTGCTCCTAATGGAAGAAATTCTTCGCCGGTTCTTTTTGGCAACGCCAGCCCGTTGCAGCATCCGCAGGATAGTGTCATGGCCACTGCCGGAGCTCATTACCAGATCAGCAAGGTGGGAGAGTTCTTTCTGGGTAAGCATTACCGTCCGGTGTGGGCCGTGCCTGTCAAAGCCAAGATCTTTCATATGAGCGAGGCCGAGGGAGGCCTCACCATTGAAAAACTGGGTGGAGGCATGCAGACAACCAGCCTTACCCTCACCGATTCCTTAGGCCGCCGGTTTGCCCTGCGCTCCTTAGACAAAGATCCAATTCAGGTGCTTTCCCCTTTCTGGCGCAAAACGTTTGTGGGATCTTTTGTGCGGGACCAAGTATCGGCTACCAACCCGTACGCGGCCTTGGTGGTGCCTCCGCTGGCCGAGGCGGCCCGGGTGTTCCATCCATCCCCGCGGCTGGTGTATGTGCTTCCCTCAGACCAAGATTTTAAACAATATTCAAACCTTTTCGGGAATAAGCTTTTTCTGGTGGAGGAGAAATTTTCTTCCAAGGCGTCTTTGGCCAAACAGTTTGGTGATGCGGTTGATTTGGTAGACACCGAGGAAATGCTCAGGCGTAGATTCCAATCCAGCAGGCATCGTATTGATCAGTGGGCGTTTGCCCGTGCCCGCCTCCTGGATCTGCTGCTTAGTGACTGGGACCGGCACGAGGGCCAATGGGACTGGGTGGCGTATGCCCAGGAAAACGAAATCTGGTATAAGCCTATCCCCAAAGACAGAGACCAGGCGCTCTGCCTGTATGACGATGGAGTTATCCCCTGGCTGGCTACCCGCAGATTCGCGGCTCGCAAGTTTGAATCCTTCCACCCGGCTTTCAAAGATGTTTTTGGCTTAACCATTAATGCTTCCTTTCTGGACTCCAGGGCGTTGTCTGAGGTGTCTCTGGTTGATTTCAGGAGGCTAGCCCGGGAAATGCAGGGGGCCTTGTCTGACTCTGTGTTACGAGTTGCCGTAAAGCGCCTTCCGCCGGCGGTGTACAAATTGGTAGGAGAGGAGACTTTTCAGAAACTAAGAAGTCGCCGCCAACTTTTAGTGCCCACCGCCGAGGAGTATTATAGGATTTTGGCCAAGGAAGTAGCGGTGGTAGGAACAGATGAACCAGAGCGGTTTGTGGTGCAGCGGCTCTCACAGGGGAGGACCGTGGTTGAGGTGTACCGGTTGGGCGAGGGAAACCTGAATAACGCCAAAGTGTACAGCCGCACTTTCTTCGCCAACGAGACAGACCAGATCAACCTTTACGGCCTAAACGGCGATGACATCTTTGATATAAGCGGTACTGCCACGAAAGGAAGTTACGTCTACGTTTACGGAGGCGCGGGAGCAGACCAGGTCACCGATAAGTCAAACGTGGAAGGCTGGCGTAAGAAGACCGTTGTGGTGGATGACGAGCAAGGTGTGCAGTTGCATGCCGGGCCAATCACCGATGCCCAGCTTTCAAGAACCATCACTGACGTGCCTTCTTTTGTGCGGGTGCGCCTGCGCGAGTAAAAGCCGTTCTGTTTTCAAGGTGCTTTTCTGAAATTGACGCCTAAAACATTCTTTTAAGCTGCGTCCAAGGTCTTAAGTACCCGCACCAAATCTTCGGCCCGTAACATGCCCCTGATGGTGTGCTCCCCAATCACCATGGTGGGCACGGCGGTAATCTTCTTTTCTTCAAACGCGTGTTTAAGCGCTGCTTCATGTGCCTCCTTGTACCTGCGCGAAACCAAGGCCTCTCTGAAAGCCTCTCTGTCCAAGCCTATCTCTGCTGCTAATTGAGTTAATACGTCAATGTCTCCTATGTCCTGACTTTCCTGAAAGAAAGCGGTAAACATGCGGTGCGTATAAGCGTTCCCTTTGCCTTGCTCTTTTGCGAACTGAAAGCCTTCAAATGCCAAATGCGTGTACGGCTGCGGAGAGATACTGGGAAGTTGAATTTTTACTCCCATTTCTTCGGCCATGGGATAGACCGAGTTTTGCCAAGTGGTTTGCAGGTAGCTCTCTTCCGGGCGCAGGGTTGGAGTAGGTTCAGGCCTTAATTCAAACGGCTTCCACTCTACCTTTATCTCCTTCCCTAAGATTCTTTGGGCTTTCACTACCTCTTCTTCGGCCAGAAAGCAAAAAGGGCATACATAATCTGAATAGACGGTTATAGCAGGCATATAGTAGATGTTTGACTTTCTTCTACTCTGCCTTTAAATCGAAAGATGCTTTATGATCTTAATATTTAGAGGTTTGTTGGTTTATTAATCGCCTTTTGTAGGAACGTGCATTTAGAAGATTAACCAATCTTTTTATAAGAATAGGGTTAAAGCCAGCGTTCCAAATTGAATATTGGAAAGAAAAGAAGAAAAAGAAGGGAATAAAAAGGTGACTTTAGATAAAGGTTTGTCTCTTATCTATTTATCTATAATTTCGCCAAAATCAAATTTTTACTCGTACTCCCAACATGAGAACCGTTCGTACACGCAGATACAATGCCATGTCAATGCTAAATTGATAATGAATTATATATATTTGCTTATGCGATTATTAGGTTATGTGTATTGCTGAGGATTTTATAATTTGCCGAAACTAAGGTAAGCACTATCAATTTTTATGGATAAATACTCATATATAGCCAACGCGCACGGTGCGTACATTGATGAGCTGTACAAGCAGTATCAACAAGATCCGGGTTCAGTGGATTTTGGTTGGCAGAAATTTTTTGAAGGATTTGACTTTTCCCAGACCTACCCTAACGGAAACGGTCAGGCAACCACAGCGGCGGCTCCTACGGCTGCACCAACCACTGGGGCAACTGCTTCTGCTAGTGAGATAGAGAAGGAAATTCAGGTGCGTAATCTGATTTACGCCTACCGTTCCCGTGGTCACCTGCGCTCTAACACTAACCCGGTTCGTCCGCGCAAAGACCGTAAGGCCTTGTTAGACCTGAAAGACTTCGGGCTGTCTGAGGCTGATTTAGACACTAAATTCCAGAGCGGGTCTGAGCTGGGCTTAGGCGCAGCTACATTGCGCGATATCTTGGCTACCCTGAAGAAAGTATATGAAGGAACCATCGGGTTTGAGTTCATGTACATCCGGGATCCAGAGGTTTTGACCTGGTTTAAGGAAAAAGCCGAGAAAGAGTCAGTTGCTTTCAACCCATCAGTAGATTATAAAAAACGCATCCTGTCTAAATTGAATGAGGCAGTGGTGTTTGAAAACTTCCTGCACACCAAGTTCTTGGGTCAGAAGCGTTTCTCGCTGGAAGGTGGCGAAACCACTATTCCGGCGTTAGATGCTATCATTGACAAAGGCTCTGAGCTAGGCGTGGAGGAAGTGGTAATTGGGATGGCGCACCGCGGTCGTTTGAATGTACTAGCCAACATCATGGGCAAAACCTACGAGCAAATCTTCTCTGAGTTTGAGGGAACTGCCGTGCCTGATTTGACCATGGGTGACGGTGACGTGAAATACCACATGGGCTTCTCCAGCGAGGTAAACACCCCGTCTGGCGGAAAAGTGAACCTGAAACTGGCGCCTAACCCTTCGCACTTAGAAGCGGTGAACCCAGTAGTGGAAGGTTTCGTGCGCGCCAAGCTGGACTCTATGTATGGCCGTGACACCAATAAAATCCTTCCAATCTTAATCCACGGAGATGCAGCCGTGGCCGGACAAGGCATTGGCTATGAGGTAACCCAGATGGCGAACCTGGAAGGCTACAGCACCGGCGGTACCATCCACTTCGTGATCAACAACCAGGTTGGTTTCACTACTGACTTTGAAGACGCCCGTTCTTCTATCTACAGCACCGATTTAGCTAAAATCATTGACGCTCCGGTTCTGCACGTAAACGGTGACGACCCTGAAGCGGTGGTATTTGCCGTGCGTTTAGCAACTGAGTACCGTCAGCGTTTCCACAATGACATCTTCATAGACATGGTGTGCTACCGCCGCCATGGCCACAACGAGGCAGATGAGCCTAAATTCACGCAGCCTCAATTGTACAACCTCATCTCTAAGCATGACAACCCTCGGGAAGTTTATAATAAAGAGTTGATCAGACGCGGTGAACTGGACGCGAAAGTAGCCGAAGAGATGGACAAGGAGTTCCGTCAAATGCTGCAAGACCGTCTGGACATGGTGAAGCAAAAGCCATTGCCGTACAACTACCAGGTATTGGAGAAAGAGTGGCAAGAGCTTCGTCGGTCAAGACCAGAAGACTTCAACCAGTCGCCAGAAACCTGTATCTCCGCTGAGGCGATTGAGAAAGTGGGTAAAGCATTGACTACGCTGCCAGAAAACTTCAAGCCGCTGAAGCAGATTGAGAAGCTGACCAAAGAGCGTCAGGACATGTTCTTCAATAGCCGGGCTCTGAACTGGGCTTCGGCTGAGTTGCTGGCCTATGGCTCTATTCTGTTAGAAAATAAAATTGTGCGCATGAGCGGCCAGGACGTGCAGCGGGGTACTTTCTCGCACCGTCACGCGGTGTTGCATGATGCCAATACCAGCGCCGCTTACACCAACCTGAACCACATCCAGGAAAACCAGCAGAAGCTGCACATCTACAACTCTTTGCTCTCTGAGTACGGTGTGCTAGGCTTTGAATTTGGCTACGCCATGGCGAACCCGAATGCCCTGGTACTTTGGGAAGCGCAGTTTGGTGACTTCGCCAACGGCTCGCAGGTAATGATTGACCAGTTCATTTCGTCCACAGAGTCTAAGTGGCAGCGGATGAACGGCGTGGTGATGCTGTTGCCGCACGGTTACGAAGGCCAGGGGCCAGAGCATTCCAATGCCCGTCCTGAGCGCTTCCTGCAGTTAGCCGCTGAGTACAACATGTACGTAACCCAGTGTACTACCCCGGCTAACTTCTTCCACATGCTGCGCCGTCAGTTGGCAACGCCGTTCCGGAAGCCATGTATCCACATGTCGCCTAAGTCTATGCTGCGTCACCAGAACGTGATGTCACCGTTGGAAGACTTTATGCAAGGCTCGTTCCAAGAAGTGCTTGGTGATAACTTCGCCGAGGCTAAAGCCGTGACCAAAGTGTTGCTGTGTACCGGTAAAGTGTACTACGACCTGTTAGAGGAACAGCAGAAAACCAACCGCAAAGATGTGGCCATCATTCGTCTGGAGCAGCTGCATCCGTTCCCGCAAGTACAGCTTGACCGTGAACTGAGCAAGTACCCGAATGCCCAGATTTTCTGGGTACAGGAAGAGCCGTACAACATGGGTGCCTGGACCTACATTCTGAGCGTGATGCGCAAAGGCATTGATGACGTGGTTTCCCGTAAGCCAAGCTCATCGCCAGCTACTGGTTACAACAAAATCCACCAGAAAGAGCAGCGCGCGGTAGTAGAAAAAGCATTCAGTATCTAAGTAAAAGGTATGTCCGTTTAGGGCCTGTTTCAGAAAAGCAGGCCCTAAACGGACTTTTAACAACATAACTTAATCTAAAAAGAGATTATGGCATTAGACGTAAAAGTGCCGGTAGTGGGCGAATCCATCACGGAGGTAACCATTGCCAAGTGGCTGAAACAAGATGGCGACCAAGTGGCCATGGACGAGGTGATTTGCGAACTGGAATCAGACAAAGCCACCTTTGAATTGCCCGCTGAGGCTGCCGGAATTCTAAGAATCAAAGCCCAAGAAGGCGATACCATTGCCATTGGAGAGGTAATCTGCTCTATTGATGGCGCCGGACAAGGTGCTTCTACGCCTCAGCCTACCACTGTTTCTACAGAGCACAGCCTGACTGAGTCTAAATCTGTGACTGACCCGCAAAGCACGGTAGCTGCTGAAAATACCCCAAGCCAAGGCACTCCTAACCAACCGCAAGGTGGTGGAGCTGGCCAAACGTTGGATGTGAAAATCCCAACCGTAGGAGAGTCTATCTCTGAAGTAACTATCTCCAAGTGGCTGAAAGCTGATGGTGACCAGGTGTCAATGGACGAAGTTCTTTGCGAACTGGAGTCTGATAAAGCTACGTTTGAACTTCCTGCTGAAGCGGCTGGTGTTTTGAGAATCGTTGCTCAGGAAGGTGATACCGTTGAGATTGGTGCTACCATCTGTCGCATTGAAGTAGGTGCTGGTTCTGGTGTTTTCACGGCTCCTGCTCCACAAACGGTAACATCAGCGCAACCTGCTCAAGCTGCTTCTGCTGCATCTTCAGGTGCTACCACCTATGCCAGCGGTACGCCATCACCTGCCGCCGGTAAAATCCTTTCGGAAAGAGGCATCAACGCTGCTGACGTGAATGGTACTGGCCGTGACGGACGCATCACCAAAGAAGATGCCCAAAACGCGCAGGCTCGTCCGGTTGCTCCGGCACCACAACCTGCCGCTGCTTCTGCTGCCCCGGCGGTGAAAGAATCTGCTGCTCCAGCTCCTGCCGCTCCAGGTTCACGCAACAGCCGCCGCGAGAAAATGACCAGCTTGCGTAAAACAGTTGCTCGCAGATTAGTAGCGGTGAAAAATGAGACGGCCATGTTGACCACCTTCAACGAGGTAGACATGAAGCCAATCATGGACATCCGGGCCAAATACAAAGACAAGTTCAAAGAGAAGCACGAAGTAGGCTTAGGCTTCATGTCGTTCTTCGTGAAAGCTTGTACTGTTGCTCTGCAAGAGTGGCCAGCGGTAAACGCCCAGATTGACGGGGCCGAGATTGTGTACAACGATTTCTGCGACGTGTCTATCGCGGTGTCTGCGCCTAAAGGATTGGTGGTTCCGGTTATCCGCAATGCCGAAGGCTTGAGCCTAGATGGTATTGAGAAAGAAGTGGTGCGTTTGGCCAAACGTGCCCGCGAAAATAAATTGGGCATTGACGAGATGACTGGTGGTACGTTCACAATCACCAACGGTGGGGTGTTCGGGTCCATGATGTCAACGCCAATCATCAATGCACCGCAGTCAGCTATCTTGGGTATGCACAACATCGTGAACCGCCCAGTAGCTATCAACAACCAGGTGGAGATCAGACCGATGATGTACCTGGCGCTTTCGTATGACCACCGCATCATTGACGGTCGTGAGTCAGTGAGCTTCCTGGTGCGCGTAAAAGAGTTGCTGGAAGACCCAATGCGTTTATTGCTGGGAGTCTAAACTTGCGCTTTACGCGTGAATTCGTAAAAATGAGTTAAAAACGAAAGGCTCCGTGCTGCTGGACAAGAGCGGGTACGGAGCCTTTCTTCACATAAAAAGAAAGAACATGAAATACGATGTAACGGTAATCGGTTCCGGTCCTGGGGGCTACGTGGCAGCTATCCGCTGTGCGCAGTTAGGTCTGAAAACTGCTATTATTGAGAAATATTCAGCTTTAGGTGGTACTTGCCTCAACGTGGGCTGTATTCCTTCTAAAGCGTTGTTAGATTCATCTGAGCACTTCCATAATGCTGCGCACACATTCAAGACGCACGGTATTGAGCTGGATAACCTTAAGGTGAACCTGGAGCAGATGATTGCCCGCAAAAGCGATGTGATCAAGTCTAACAACGACGGCATTGCTTACCTCATGAAAAAGAACAAGGTAGACGTGTACAACGGCCTTGGTTCTTTCGTGAACAAAAATACCATTAAGATTACAGGTCAGGACGGAGCTGAGCAGCAGATTGAAACCGACAAGGTTATCATCGCCACTGGTTCTAAGCCAGTGAATTTGCCGTTCTTACCGGTTGACAAAAACCGCATCATTACGTCTACCGAGGCGTTGACCTTGAAAGAAGTACCTAAGCACCTGATCGTGATTGGCGGCGGGGTGATTGGTCTGGAGTTAGGTTCTGTGTATGCCCGTTTAGGCGCGAAAGTGTCTGTAGTGGAATACACCGATGCCATCATCCCTACCATGGATCGTTCCCTTGGAAAAGAATTGCAGCGTGTACTAAAGAAGACTCTAGGATTTGAATTCTTCTTCGGGCACAAAGTAACGGGCGCTGAAGTGCAAGGCGAAGGCGTGGTGGTAACCGCTGAGTCTCCAAAAGGCCAAACGGTAACGTTTGAAGGCGACTACTGCTTGGTATCTGTTGGTCGTAAACCGTACACCGAGGGCTTGGGCTTGGAGAACGCGGGTGTGCAGTTAGGCGAGCGCGGTGTCATTGCCGTAGACGATCACCTGCAAACCAACGTGCCCGGCATCTACGCCATTGGTGACGTGATCAGAGGAGCCATGTTGGCGCATAAAGCCGAGGAAGAAGGCGTTTTGGTAGCTGAGATCATGGCGGGCCAAAAGCCGCACATCAACTACAACCTGATCCCGGGAGTAGTGTACACCTGGCCAGAAGCGGCAGGCGTTGGCTTCACCGAGGAGCAACTGAAAGCAAATGGTGTGGCGTACAAAGCTGGTTCTTTCCCATTCAAAGCATCGGGACGGGCTAAAGCGTCTATGGACACTGATGGTTTCGTGAAGGTGTTAGCCGATGCGAAAACTGATGAGATCCTGGGCGTGCACATGATTGGACCACGTGCCGCGGACATGATAGCGGAAGCCGTAGTAGCCATGGAGTTCCGGGCATCTGCGGAGGACATCGCCCGCATGAGCCACGCGCACCCAACCTATACCGAAGCCATGAAAGAAGCTTGTTTGGCGGCCACTGAGAACAGAGCCATCCATATCTAAACTTACATTCACTAAAACAAGAAGGCCTCTCCTGTGCTCAGGAGAGGCCTTTTGCTTTTTGCCTGTTTTTAGAAAATTAGCTCTGAAACAGCGTTAGAAGTTCCAGCCAACGGTAGCCACAAACGAGGTGTTTTTGTGTTGGTTTCTGACAGTTGGGGTTAAAAGACCTTCAAACTCAGATCCGGCCACATCAAACTCAGCGTTCACGTAAGGCGAGTACACACTGTTGTACTTGCTGTACACCAAGGCGCCGTCAAGAAAGAAATTGTTCTGTCTGATGCCAAGGCCACCGGTGTAATAGGTCCTGGCCTGGTTCACATCACTGCTCTTAAACGGATCGCCATAAAGGGCGTACCCGGCTCTTACTCTGAAGATGTTGAAGCGGCCTTCCGCGCCTATGCGATAGTTGATAGCCTTGTCATAAGCCGTTCTGATGGCTTGGTTTTCGGTCTGGAAAGACTCATCGGCATCTAATCTGGCGCTACTGTAATCAACATACTCCACATCGGCGGTAATGAATCCGTTTTTGCCTAAGAACACCGCTGCGCCACCACTGGCTCTGAAAGGAGTAGTGAGGCTATACTCATACTCTCCCAAATCAGTTGAAAACGACTGGTTCAGAGAAGCTCCTGATTCTGGAGCTTGGGTGAAGTTAACCGACAGGTTGGTGGTAAACTGATCGGTCAAGGTGTACCAAGTGGGCGTTTGAACCGAGAAGCCTAGACGAAGGGCATCGTTAGGTTTGTAGATAGCCCCAATCCGTAAGCTTAAGCCAGATCCCTCGGTGGTGAGTTCGTCGCGTAAGTTTAGGTTGGTGATATCGGTGGCTGGTCCTTGCTCGCTGTAATTTCGGGTTTGTTTGAAGCGAACCGTGGTCAAGCCCAAGGAAGCCCCTAGGAAAATTTTATCGCGGAAGCTGGCGCCGTACGCAAAGTCCCACTGGTTCTGAGACCCTCTGGACTCTATGTTTTCACTGAAGGCATTTGTCTCAACCCAGTTAGGATAGTAGAAGCCATTTGCGTCTTCATCAATCAAATAAGTTTCATAGGCCAGTTCCTGAAGAGAGTTAGCTGGTAACCCGAAGGCGTTTGCCCGCTGAGCAGCATATTCTCCAAACTTCATGTTTTCCTCTGGACCAGTGGCCTGATAGAATGTGCGCTGGTTAAAGTTGTTCAGTCTGGTGAACCCAATTCCGAAAGAGCTGGAACGCCAGTCGCCTTCCTCGTCATCGGCTTTGCGGGTAGAGAACACCGCTGAAAGCCCCGGGATGTTAAGGTTGTTGCGGCTGTTGGTGGTGGCAGAGCCGTAAACTGAGCTGTTTACGTCAATGGAGTTTACACCGGCGGAGACCGTAATCTCAGAGCGTCTGAACAAACCTAAACCCGCAGGGTTGGTAGAAAAGGAGCCAGCATCGCCGCCAAGGGCTACGTTAGCGCCGCCAAGTCCCATGGTGCGGGCGGTACCGCCAAATTCTGTGCGTGAGTAACGGAGAGCATCTACCTCATTCTGGGCAAAGCTCTTCCCGGCACTGCCTAGCAACGCTAGGCAGGCCAAAAGAAAGCTATATCGTTTCATGTAAGTTTAAGAAGGGGGATTAATTTCTGCCTCTACGACCGCCGCCGCCGCCTGAACTGCTTCCTCCACCCATGCTACCAGAAGAGGAAGATGAGGATCGGGTTGGTTCATACGACCGGCTTGGTTCATAAGAGCGGGTACGGGTTTCGGTTTGGGCGGGAGTGTACTCTGACCGTTGACGTCTAACAGCAGGCTGAGTTCCTTCACCGCTGCCGCTAGTGCGTATTCTTCTTTCCTGTGACGGAGCGCTAATCTCCTGGCTTCCTGCCGGAGCGGCTACTTGTCTGCGGCGGGTTTGTCCTGTGCCATCAGCGTTGGCTACACCCGATCTGGAAGAAGAACGGGATCTGTACCCTGGCTCTACTGCCGTGGCGTTGCTAGATCTGGTAGTGCCTGGTGCCGCAATGCTGCCACGTCCGCCACGGGAGATGTTAGGATTGCCGGTTGCGCCATTGTAGCTTCTGTCATCTCTGCGGCCATACGCCACCCGGTTTGCTACCGCTCTGCCACCATAGTAATTGTCATAGTAGCCACCGCCATATAATCCGCCGTAACCATATCTGTAAGGATTGTATCCGTAGCCATAGCCATAGCCCCAAGGGTTGTAGTACCGGCCAAAACCTAAGCCAATACCGATTGACAAACCTGGTCTAGGCCAGAAAGGATCATACAAGGCCATGCTTGCCATGCTAGGTCCGTAGAATGGGTCGTAGAAAGGATCCATCCAAGGGTCCATCATCACCGCTCTGGAGTAGTAGCGACCTGGATAGTAGAACGGAGAAGCGTAAGCGTAGTACGGATTCCCGAACGGCGCATCATAGTAAGAATACTGGTAAGGGGTATTGTCTCTGCGTTTCTGGGCATAAGACTCAGGGTCGCTCACGCGCTCTGTAATGTCCCTTGAAACGTCATCACCCTCTAGCTCCTCAGATTCAGAGGCGGGTTGGTCCTGAGCCACGGGCTCCACATAAGTTACTTTGTCTGCGGAGGAGAAGTACACGTCATCGTTCTCGCTGGTTTGCAAGTTAGATGAAGTGCTACACCCTGCTGCCAAAAAGCCCAGCAGAGGCAGTATAAGCAGTTTATTGGTATAATATTTCATTGGAGTATAGTAGTTGGTTATGGATGCTAGATCAATTCACGAGCCCAGTCACACGAGTATCCGGTTCGCCAACGTTTCTATTCAGATATATTAACGTATTTTTGATCCGAAAAGGTGTAGAATCGCTCAAGAAAATAAGCAAATTCTATGCCGTGTTATTAGAGATTCGCTATATATTTCTTCTTTATCAAAGATACAAAAAATGAGCAAAGGGTTGCCTAAACGAAGTGAGGATTATTCTCTCTGGTATAATGAGTTAGTGAAACGAGCCGGACTGGCTGAAAACTCAGCAGTGCGCGGCTGTATGGTGATAAAACCGTACGGGTACGCCATTTGGGAAAAGATGCAACGGGTATTGGATGACATGTTCAAAGCTACTGGACACTCTAACGCGTATTTCCCCCTATTCGTGCCCAAGAGTTTGTTTGAGGCCGAAGAGCAGAACGCCGAAGGCTTTGCCAAAGAATGTGCCGTGGTGACCCACTACCGCCTGCAAACCGACCCGGACAAGCCCGGAAAACTGCGGGTAGACCCCAATGCCAAACTGGAGGAAGAACTTATTGTACGCCCTACCTCAGAGGCCATCATCTGGAGCACCTACAAAGGCTGGATTCAAAGCTACCGCGACCTGCCGTTGCTCATTAACCAATGGGCAAACGTAGTGCGCTGGGAAATGCGTACCCGTCTGTTCCTGCGGACTGCTGAGTTTTTGTGGCAAGAAGGCCACACCGCCCACGCCACCGCACAAGAGGCTATTGCTGAAACCGAGCAAATGCTGCACGTCTATGCTGATTTTGCCGAGAACTTCCTGGCCTTACCGGTTGTACGCGGAAAGAAAACCCCGAATGAGCGCTTTGCCGGTGCTTTGGATACCTACTGCATTGAAGGTTTGATGCAAGACGGGAAAGCCTTACAAGCTGGAACGTCCCACTTCCTGGGTCAGAACTTCGCGCAGGCGTTTGACGTGAAATTCGCGACCAAAGAAGGCGGACTGGAGCACGTATGGGGAACCTCCTGGGGCGTAAGTACCCGTTTGATGGGTGCCCTGGTGATGGCGCACTCCGATGACGAAGGCTTGGTGCTGCCTCCAAAACTGGCGCCTATCCAAGTGGTGATCGTGCCTATCTACAAAGGCGAAGAGCAATTGGCGCAAATCTCTGAGAAGGTTTTAGGCCTGAAAAAACAATTAGAGGCTAAAGGCATCTCTGTGAAATTTGACGATCGTGACACCGAACGCCCTGGATTCAAGTTCGCCGAGTGGGAGCTGAAAGGCGTGCCGGTACGCATCGCCATTGGTGGACGTGACCTGGAGAACGGCACCGCCGAGGTAGCCCGCCGCGACACGAAAGAGAAAAGCTCGCAGCAGTTTGATGACCTGGTGAACCTGATTCCTGCATTGCTGGATGAGATTCAAGCCAACATCTTCCAACGTGCCCTGGACTTCAGAGAAGCCAACACCACCAAAGTTGATTCTTACGAGGAGTTCAAGCGTATCCTGGACGAGAAACCAGGTTTTGTATTAGCCCATTGGGACGGCACGCCTGAGACAGAGGAACGCATCAAAGAAGAAACCAAAGCCACTATCCGCTGCATCGCGTTAGACTCTCCAGAGGAAGAAGGCGTGGACATGGTGACTGGAAAACCTTCCAGCAGACGCGTGTACTTTGCCAGAGCTTATTAAAAGTTAAGGAAAGCCTAGCTGCTTTCTATTGTTTTTGAAAAGGGAGCCACGTTGAAAGTGGCTCCCTTTTTATTTTTAACGTTGTTTCAGAAAAAGAGCGAAAAAACTGAACGTGAAGAACAAGCGCTGATATAGGCACTTTCGTACTTTTGACGCATCTAACGCTTAACCCAACTCTTATGAAAAGCATCGCCATCTTTTGCGGGGCCAGCAGCGGCCACAATCCAGTTTACCGTGAAGCCGCCCACGCCTTAGGAACCTTGTTTGCCCAAAAAGGAATCCGCTTAGTCTATGGCGGTGGTAAAGTAGGGTTGATGGGCGTGATTGCGGATGCTGTCTTGGCCGGAGGAGGCGAAGTGGTAGGGGTGATTCCGCAGAGCCTGGTGGATATGGAGGTGGCGCATACCGGCCTCACCAAACTGCATGTGGTGCAAACCATGCACGAGCGCAAAGCCCTGATGGCCGCTGAGTCAGACGCCTTCGTGGCCATGCCCGGTGGTTTCGGGACGTTTGATGAGTTCTGCGAGATTGTGACCTGGAACCAGTTGAAGATTATCCAAAAGCCTGCTGCCTTGTTCAACGTGAATGGCTACTTCAATCCGTTCCTGCAGATGATGGACCACAGCGTCACCGAAGGTTTTGTAAAGGCCGAGCAGCGCAACAACATTATCATCGCTGATAAAGGCGATGCCTTACTAGACCAAATTATGAACCATTCACCCATCATCACTGAGAAGTGGGTAGACTTCAAGCGAATTTAAGTTTCCCGTTCTAAGTGCTTTTTTCAGAAAAGAGACGTTAAGGGCAGTAAACCAGAGCCAGCTATTCAATCAATATGAGGTACTTGCTAGTATTATCATTCTTGCTGCTGTCAAGCATGAGTGTATTCGCCCAGAAACAGGAGATGATTATCCGGTTGTCAGAATTAGAGATTGATTCTAAGTACCTGAAAGAATATAACAAGATTCTGCAGGAGGAAGCTGAGGCATCTGTACGTTTGGAACCAGGTGTCATTTGCATTTTCCCGATGTCTCTGAAGGAGAATCCGAACCAGATTAGAATTGTGGAAATATACGTTAACAAAGAAGCGTACGAATCGCATTTAAAAACTGCGCATTTTCAGAAGTACAAGACCTCTACCCTTAAGATGGTGAAAAAGCTTGAGCTGATAGATATGGATGCGTTAGATGCGGACACCATGAAAAAGATATTTCATAAGTTGAATTAAAATCAACCTTCAAGAACTTAGGTTGAAATGTGAAACTTATCACAGTTTCTAGCAATGGAAAAAGCCATGCTCCAGCCTAGGGTTTCGCATACTTTAGGTAGAAGTATTGAAAACAGGAGTTTAAAAGAGAAGGCCAAGCAGATGCTTGGCCTTCTCTTTTAATAAATCGTGCTATTTGATACAGAAACTTACGCTTCCAGTACCATCTGCGTCACAGCATTTATCCAGGTGGGATGCGTATTGCAGCTTTCTACCAATTGCCAGTGCTCTCCGCCCGCGGCCTCAAATTCCTCCTTGAACTCCTTGCCTACTTCAATGGTGGTTTCCAAACAATCGGCTACAAACGCGGGGCTGAACGCCAAGACGCTTTTCACACCGGCAGCTGCCAAGTCTTTCAAGATGAAATCGGTATACGGTTTCAGCCACGGGTCTTTGCCCAGGCGCGACTGAAACGAGACGGTGTACTTGTCTTCCGGGATGCTCAGGGCTTTGGCTAATTGACGAGAGGTTTCAAAGCACTGGGCGCGGTAGCAGTAGCGGTTCCGGCTGTGGTACGTGTTGCAGCAAGCGCCTAATTGGCAATAGCCTTTGGTACTCGCTTTCAGGATTTGGCGCTCTGGCAAACCGTGGTAACTGAACACAAAATGGTCATAGTCGCGCTTGGCCATGTGCTCACGGGCAATCTCGGCGAATGTGCCAATAAAGCCCGGGTGGTTGCAGAACGTACTAATGAACCTTATGTCTGGAATCACTTCCCATTTGCTCACAATCTCCATTACTTTCTCCTGCACAGAACCGGTACTGGCCGAGGCATACTGAGGGAACAGCGGCAGCACCACAATACGGTCCACCACTTTCTCTTGCAACTCTCTCAGAGCGTTCTCAATGCTGGGACTTTGATACCGCATGCCAAACGCCACATGGTAATCCTTGCCTAGTTTTTCCTGCACCAATCGCTGCAAGTCCAGTCCGTGGAACAGCAGGGGAGAGCCGCGCTCGGTCCAGAGTTGGGCATACACCTTCGCTGATTTAGGAGCTCGGAACGGCGCTATGACGCCGTTCACCAGCACGTATCTATTGGGCGCGGCAATGTCCAGCACCCGTTTGTCTAATAAAAATTCGCGCAGGTATTTGCGCACGTGCGGTACGCTGGGAGAGTCCGGCGTGCCGAGGTTCACTAATAATACTCCTGTTTTGCCAGTGGCTCCACTTTTCATACGCTTTCAATTGAGCTGCAAAGATACGGATTTGCGAAGCAGTTGGCACGGGCCAAATAAATGATATCCATCATTTTCCTATAGATAATAACAATGAGGTATAGAGGAGGCTGCTTCCTTTTTACGCCTGTTTTCACCAAACCAGACGTAAACCTACTAAGTGCGAAAGGCGGGTAAATGTTTCAAGTTCCTGTTGAGTTGTTGCAAAGCCAAAACGCAAGTACTGTCGCTGTCGCGAGCCTTCGGCTCGTGTCCGGAGCATATTGAATTAAGTTCAAGGACAAGTGGACCAATCAGGATTACGTGCGGACACGAGCCGGATGCTCGCGCCAGCGCTGGAATTATACTGTTTTTATGAAGCTGTTTTCCTGAAAAGGAGCCAGAAACGTAAGCGCAAAGGCTTCGTAATCAGAAAGACAATGGGTTTAACTCTGATTCAGAACTCATTTAAAAGCGTTACCTTTGCAAATTGTTTTAAAAAGGAGGTGATAAAAATGACAGAAAAACCACACAAAGCAGGATTTGTAAGCATCATAGGCAAGCCTAACGTGGGCAAGTCTACCTTGATGAACGTGATGGTAGGCGAGAAACTGTCCATTATCACCTCAAAAGCGCAAACCACCCGGCACCGCATCATGGGGATTCTCAACTCCGAGGATTTCCAGATTGTGTATTCAGATACGCCCGGCATCATTCAGCCGCAGTATGAGCTTCATGAGTCTATGATGCGTTTTGTGCATTCTTCTTTAGAAGACGCCGATGTTATTTTGTTTGTAACCGACATCTACGAAAAGCACGATGAAAGCGAAGTGGTGGAGCGTCTGCGCAAAGCCAAGGCCCCTATTCTGCTGCTTATCAACAAAATTGACCAAGCCACGCAGGAAGAGGTAGTCGCTAAAATAGAATACTGGAAAGAACAACTTCCGGCGCAGGAATACATGCCCATCTCGGCGTTGCACAGCCAAGGCACGCCTGGCGTGTTTCAAAAGATTCTGGACCTGCTGCCTGAGCACCCGGCCTATTATCCCAAAGATGAACTAACCGACAAGCCAGAGCGTTTCTTTGCGGCCGAGATGATACGGGAGAAGATTTTCCTGAACTACAAGAAAGAGATTCCTTACAGCTGTGAGGTGGTCATTGAAGAGTTCAAGGAAGACGAGGAGATCATCAGAATGCGCGCCGAGATCAGCGTGGAGCGCAAAAGCCAGAAAGGCATTGTCATCGGAAACAAAGGTGAAGCCCTGAAAAAAGTAGGCACCCAGGCCCGCATAGACATGGAAGAGTTCTTCGGCAAAAAAGTGTTTCTGGACCTGTACGTGCGCGTGAATGAAAACTGGCGCGCCGACAAACGTCTTCTGGACCGTTTCGGCTATAACAGCATTTAAATAGACGCTAGTAGCTAGATATTAGACCATAGAATTAATGTAAGTCTAGCATCTAGAATCTAACTACTAACATCTAATAAAATTCCCTAGCGGCGCCACGAAGGCGATACCGCAGGTTTAACCCGCGTTTTGGGAGCGATTCCCGAAAAGGAGCCTCAAAACGCACATTCCAATTGATATGGCACAAAATACAATCGCCATTGTAGGACGCCCCAACGTGGGCAAATCAACCTTGTTCAACCGCCTGGTGGGCCAGCGCAAAGCCATCATGGACAACGAGAGCGGCGTTACCCGTGACCGCCATTACGGGCACGGCAACTGGACAGGCAAATACTTTACCGTTATTGACACCGGCGGCTACGTGCGCGGGTCTGACGATATTTTTGAAGAGGAAATCAGGAAACAGGTAGAACTGGCCATCAAAGAAGCCGATGTGATCCTGTTCATGGTAGACGTGGAAGCAGGACTCACTGGTTTGGACCAAGAGTTCGCCGATGTGCTGCGCCGCACCGATAAGCCGGTGTACATTGTGGCTAACAAAGCTGATACGCACTCCCGCGGGCACTTGGCCGGTGAGTTTTACGCCTTGGGTTTTGAGGGCGATATTTTCCCTGTCTCCAGCCAGAACGGTTCGGGTACCGGTGACCTGTTGGATGAGGTAGTGAAGCACTTCCCCGAAGAAGGCATTGAGAACCCAGAGGCGGGTATTCCGCGCATTGCGGTGGTAGGTAGACCAAACGTGGGTAAATCCTCGTTCGTTAACCTGCTGTTGGGCGAGGAGCGCAATATTGTAACTGACATTGCTGGAACCACCCGTGATTCTATCCACTCGCACTACAACGCATTTGGCAAAGAGTTCATCATTGTAGATACTGCCGGGCTCCGGAAGAAAAGCAAAGTACACGAAGACATTGAGTTTTACTCTGTGCTGCGTTCTGTGCGCGCGCTGGAGGAAAGTGACGTGGTAATAGTGATGCTGGATGCCACTCGTGGTATTGAAGCGCAGGACATGAACATCATTGGCTTGGCAGATAAAAACCGTAAGGGTTTAGTGATTCTGGTGAACAAGTGGGACTTGGTGGAGAAAGAAACCAACACCATGCGGGACATGGAGAACGCCATCCGGGAGAAGATTGCGCCAATTGCGTATCCGCCGATCGTGTTCATCTCTGTATTGACCAAACAGCGCGTGCACAAAGCCATTGAAACAGCTATCCAAGTGCATGAGAACCGCTCCATGAAGATCCCGACTTCTAAGTTGAATGATGCCATGCTGAAGGAGATCGAGCGTTATCCGCCGCCATCCATCAAAGGCAAATTCGTGAAAATTAAATACGTGACGCAGTTGCCTACCAATACGCCTACGTTTGCGTTCTTCTGCAACCTGCCGCAATACATCAAAGAGTCTTACACGCGGTACTTAGAAAACCGGTTGCGTGAGCATTTTGGTTTTGAAGGAGTGCCCATTAATTTAGTGTTCAGAAAGAAGTAAGGGGCCAACCCCTTATTTCTTTCTCCGCGACTTACCTACTACCTAAACCCTGATTACCATTAACTTTTATGAGAACTGTTTTATTTGTAGCAGCAGCCTTTGTGTTGACTTTCTCTGCATGCCAATCTAAAGAAGTACAAGAGACTCCTGTTTCTACATCAGAATCTGTAAATGAAACCACAGCAACTGATGTTGCAGAAACTACTGCTGCTCCTATTGATACCGTAGGTTTGTCTAAAGACACTCTTTCTTCTGATATCTAACCTAATTTAAAAGCAAAGGCTGCAGAGCCAACGTGATCATTCTTGGCGCGAACCACTCCTGATGTAGTTCAGGAATGGTTCGCGCCTTGTTTGTTTAGAAGAATCTGATTGCATTGTAGTTATATCTCGCCGTAGGAATATATCCATTTCTCCATACACCCGTACACTACCCCAAAGAGCTTCAAATCTCGTTTCGTTGGTTTCCTGCAAAGGCCCGAAAGAACGAGAGACAAAGAGCAGATTACCCGTTCAGACAAAATAAAACTATGAAAAAGACATTGTTTCTGTTTGCTTTTTTAGGAGGCCTTGTAAGCTTTTCGGCGTGTGACTCTAAAACCGAGAATAACATGGAAAAGCAGGCAGAGAAAGTTGAAACCCACGCCGAGATGGCTGGTGATTCTGTGTTGGCCAGACAAGCCAGAGAAGCCAAAGACAGTATTGATCAGGTAGATCCAGAATAAGGACCCAGATCAGGAAAGACCATACCGTTCTACAAGATAAAACTATGAAAAAGACATTGCTAGTGATGGCTACGGCCGTAGGTATCATGACATTCACTTCTTGTGACTCAGCTAAGGAAAACCAAGTGGAAGACCAGACTGAGCAGCGGGAAGACATAGAAGATGACGCTGACAACCCTGGCCCAGAGGAAGGTGCTGAAGAACGGGAAGACAGCGTAGACGCGGTTGACCCGAGTTAATTTCTCTTCCTGTCCCTAAAAAGAAAGAGCCGATCTCTCACCAGAGGTCGGCTCTTTCCTTTTATACTTGGTCGGTTGTTTTTCAGGCTTAAACTGCTGCTTCGTTTTAAGACTGTTTTACCTAAAACCTAGCCTAATCAAGGCCCCAGTCTTCTCTGGATCATCTTATCTACCAGAAGGAAAAGTTGCGGGGGCGCCAGCGTACGCCACGGGATCTTGTCCAGGTCTCCCCCGAAGTTGATATAGTAATCCAGGTGAAACTGCTGCATCTCCTGCACCACAAATTCCTGAAACCCGATGGCCGCAATCCAGCCTTCCTCTACATCCTCAAACCACTCCTCGTAGTAGGCATCGTCTGAGCCATGGAAATTGAACACGTTCTCGCCAATAAGAATGTAGTGGTTAATGCCTTCGCCTACCATCAGATCCAGCACGTTGCGCTTGAGGGTCATGATGTCATTGTTGAGGGTATCGTTCCACTCGCCAATCAATTCAATGATGGCGTAGTTGTCATGGTAATCCACGTACAGGATCTTGATGAAGAGCGTCTCAGAATCAATGTCATCCCACTGCGGATGGATGTAGTACCCGTAGATGGTGTGCGTGTATTCGTTCTCGCTGTTTTCAGCCCCGTACAGCGGAGAGCGTTCGTCTTCTGAAGCCGAGTAGGCTTCTATCCAGTTATAGAATGGTTCAATGGTATGCATGGCAATAGGGCAGTATAGTATGACTGCCGAAATGCATAACGGAGAAAAGGCCCCTAGGGATGATGGAATGGCATAAAAAAGATTCGCCGGAGGCCGGCGAATCTTCTGGTATGTTTTGGAACCGTTTCAAGGAAAACAGGCTTGGAACGGAGATATTAATGCTCGGCGGCCGCGGTTATGGCGGCACGTACGCTACCGTGTAACTCCAGTAACTCTTTCGCTTTTTCTTCAGAAGTGTTCAACTCTTCCATGATCATGCGCACGCCCCGGTCTACCAGTTTGTGGTTGGTCAATTGCATGTCAACCATCTTGTTGCCTTTCACCCGGCCCAGTTGAATCATGGTAGAAGTGGTCAGCATGTTCAAGGCCAGTTTCTGACCAGTGCCGGCTTTCATGCGGGTACTGCCGGTCAAGAACTCAGGGCCGGTCACTACTTCTACCGGGAACTTCGCTACCGCAGCTACTTTGCTGTCTGCGTTGCAGACAATACAGCCGGTGGTAATGCCGCGCTCATTGCACGCCTGCAAGCCGCCAATCACATAAGGCGTCCGGCCCGAGGCGGCAATGCCTACCACTACGTCTTTCTCGTTCACGCCGTAGGCATCCAGGTCAATGATGGCCTGCTGGTCATCGTCCTCGGCAAACTCCACAGCTTTCCGGATGGCTGTATCGCCACCCGCCATGATGCCAATAACCAGGTCAAACGGTACCCCAAACGTAGGTGGGCACTCAGACGCGTCTACCACGCCCAACCGGCCACTAGTACCCGCGCCAATGTAGAACAGGCGGCCGCCCTCCTTCATTTTAGCTACGGTGGCTTCTACAAGTTTCTCTAACTGCGGAATGGCTTTCTCCACGGCCAGAGGCACGGTCTTGTCTTCTTTGTTGATGTTCGTGAGGAGTTCCTGCACGCTCATCTTTTCTAGATGGTTGTAGTGCGATGCGGTTTCAGTAGTGCTCATGCTGTGATTTTCTGTTGGTGGTACAGGCTCAAACCTGCAATAGGGCTTTCTAAAATCTGACCTACAATGATGTTATACTGCTGGGCTACCGTACGCAGGATGTCTCCGAAATAGAAGGCAATGGAACCTACAAAATGGGTTTCTTTCTGCCGGTAGTCAGGATACTTTACTACGGTTTTCTGGAAAAAATCGGCGAAACACTGGCAAATCATTTGGTAGATGAAGGGGTGCTGCCGATGGTCAAACAGGAATTTGGCGTATGCTGCCATGTAGCGGTTGGGGTACGGTTTGCGGTACACATGGTCTACAATCTCGTCACGGTTAGTGTTGTAGCGCGCCATGAATGCATTGTGAATGTCTTCGGGCAGTTCCTGGTTCAGGAAGGCTTGTACCAGCAATTTTCCCATGTAACCACCACTGCCTTCATCGCCCAAGATAAAACCCAGGTTAGGCACGTTCTGCACAATCTTCTCTCCGTCATAGAGGCAGGAATTGGAACCGGTTCCCAAAATGCAGGCAATGCCTTCTTTGTCTCCGCAAAGCGCGCGGGCCGCCGCTTCCAGGTCATGGTGCACGTGAATCTGCGCACTAGGGTAAAGCTCCGCAATGGCCGTCCTTACCACTTCCTGCTTGTCTTTGGCACTGCAGCCTGCCCCGTAGAAGTAAATCTCTGAAGGGTTCTTGCCCTCTAGTTGCGACAAGAGGCTTTCTTTTAGCATCTGTGCAATCTCAGGGGTATTTTGGTAGTAAGGGTTGATGCCCGCTGTATGGGCCTGGGCAATCACGCCCTCAGTATGGAGTAAACGCCAGGCAGTTTTAGTAGAACCGCTGTCAGCAATCAGAATCATAGGTGTTTTTTGAAAAACGAAGACCAAATCTCAGAAAAACCGCTCAAAACAGAGCTATTTTTTTAAGATTCCTATCACTGTAAACTTATCAAATACATATTCGGTGTGCGGGGCATCAGCTAGTTCCTCGGTTAAATCCTGGCCTGCCCAGTGCTCATAATGGTTTCCGCGCCGCCACAACCTTGACTTGGTGACGTCATAGATCTCGCCCTTGTACGCCACCCAAATCTCGTCTCGGTCCTGGCCGTTTCTGAGGGCTAACTGGGCGCGGGTGTATTCTTGCATGTTGGTGAGGAGGAAAGGGGGTAAGTTGTTGAGTGTATGCTAACCCTTACATGCGGGACTGCATGAGAATCCATCTGTTGGGTACTTCGCCGTCGGCGGCGGTGAGGTAGTCCTGGTAGCTGCAAGGCACAAATAAGGGTGGCCGCATGCCCGAAAGGTCGTCTACCTGCATCCACCATTTCTCGGTGTGTCGGTTTTTGTAGAAGAACATTTTGTTAGGGTTGTCATGAAACCCCACCGAAAACTTAAGGAACTGCCTGCTGTTGAAATCAAGGGTGCCCTGGCGTTGATAGAAACCTTCAATGCTGTACCAAACCATGGTAGCCAGCGTGGTGGCGGTTAAAGAACGATGGTCAAACTCAGGGCGGTAGCCATAGAAGCCCAGTGAACTGAGTTGGTCGTTCTGGCCGGCGTACCAGCAGAGTTGGCAAGCCTCTTCACCAGTAAGCCCGAATGGATTTGCTTGTTGTTGCCCTGGGGCATCCTGGTGCTTGATGGCCGAGACATCAAAACTGATCAGGTCGGCTTGCCTGATGATGGGTTCCATCTCCTGCATCTGTTGCCGTACCTGGCCCACCCGGTATAATTCAAAATGAAGTTTTTCAAAGGCCGCCAGCGTAGAAGCATCGCTCAGGTAGGCTTGGTGACCTATATGGCTGAACCCAAATAAATAGTTAGGGTCGTGCAGCAGGATACGGTGCAGGTGGTGTTGGTCGGGGATGGTTTCTTCTACAGAGCCCATGTCCAGCTGGCTGTCTATCATGACCAGGTTAACTGATTTAGACAAGTGCTCGTACCCCAAGAACTGACCATAGGTAAGATCATGGGAACCGCCCAGGAGAATAGGAAATTTGCCCGAGTCTACTAATATTTCAATTACCTCTTTCAGGCGCAGGTAGGTGTCTTCCAGGTGAATGCCGGGCAGCAGGTTGCCTAAATCCATCACCAGCCACGAGCCGGTGCCTTTCATCAGACGGTATAGTTCCTGCCGTATTCTGTTAGGCCCTTCGTAGGTGAGATTGGTAGCGCCGGTGGTGCCGCGGTATTCTGGTAGGCCAATCAGAACCACTTCTGCAGAGCGCCAATCCGGGAACGAGTGGATGAAAGGGGCTAAGTACCCCCCCACGGTCTTGGGTTTGTCAGCCTGCCCGAAGAGTTCCTCGGGAAGAGGTTCAAAAAAGATGGAAAGGTTCATGTAAGGCGTGTGGCAAAAATCAAATTTAAACAATTATCAGCCATCTGGCAGAAGCATTTTTAACAATTCGGTTGCCTAAGCACTCACCTGTTTTGTTTTTTTTAAATAGTTTTTACGTTATATTAACCCAACAAACAACTAAGAAGCGCTATCCTATGAAAGTAACCCGGGTTTTTGATTTGTTAACCAACCAGTTAGAGCAGTTTCCTCAACCAGACTGCCTGGCTGCCAAAATCAATGGAGAGTGGGTGAAATACAGTACCCAGCAACTGCAGGATACAGCCAACAAGTTGAGCCTGGCCTTGATTAAGTCCGGGATCAGGAAAGATGACAAGGTGGCGCTTATTTCCATGAACCGCCCGGAGTGGACTTTCTGTGACTATGGCATTCAGCAGACCGGCGCGGTGAGCGTGCCCTTGTACCCTACCATTACCGTAGAAGATTACCGGTACATCCTGAAAGACTCTGAATCCAAAATCATCCTGGTTTCCACGGAGGACCTCTATAACAAAGTCAAAGAAGCAGTTACTGAGCTACCCGGCGTGCAGGAGATTTACACCTTTGACCGCGTGCCCGGTGCCAAGCATTGGTCTGAGTTATTGAAACTCGCCGAGGGCGAAGATCCGGCTACGCTGGAGCCCTACAAAGCAGATGTAAGACCATCAGATCTGCTTTCTATTATTTACACCTCCGGTACTACCGGTGCCCCAAAGGGTGTGATGCTGTCGCACAATAACCTGGTGAGCAATTTCACCAACGTAAAGCCCTTTGTGCCTGTAAACCAGGAGCACCGCGCCTTGAGCTTTTTGCCGCTCTGCCACATCTATGAGCGCATGGTGTCCTGCATCTACTTCTCGGTGGGCGTGTCTATCTACTTTGCCGAGAGTATTGAGAAAGTAGGCGATAATCTCAAAGAAGTGAAACCACACATCTTTGTGACCGTGCCGCGTTTGCTGGAGAAAGTGTATGACAAGATTGTGGCCAAAGGCGGCGAACTGACCGGCGTGAAAAAAGGCCTGTTCTTCTGGGCGCTGGCCTTGGGGCAGAAATATGACACCCGCACCTCGCCGGGCTTCTTCTATGATACCCAATTGAAATTGGCGCGTAAGCTGATCTTCTCCAAGTGGCAGGAAGCGCTAGGCGGAAACGTGAAAGTGATTGTGTCCGGTGGGGCGGCCTTGCAACCTCGGTTGGCCCGTGTGTTCTGGGGCGCCAACATCCGCATCATGGAAGGCTACGGTCTTACCGAGACGTCTCCGGTGATTGCCGTGAACCGCTACGAACCCGAAAACAACGTGATCGGCACTGTTGGTCCGGCCATTAACAACGTGGAAATCAAGATTGCCGAGGACGGCGAAATTCTGACCCGTTCTGAGAGCGTGATGGTAGGATACTACAAACGCCCAGACCTGACTGCTGAGGTCATTGACCCAGACGGTTGGTTCCATACTGGCGACATTGGCGAATTGGTAGAAGGCAAGTTCCTCAAGATCACCGACCGCAAGAAAGAGATGTTTAAAACATCGGGCGGAAAGTACATCGCACCGCAGTTGATTGAAAACAAATTGAAAGAATCCTTGGTGATTGAGCAGGTGATGGTAGTGGGTGAAGGCGAGAAATTCCCCGCCGCGCTCATTGTACCTGCCTACGAAGGCCTGCAGGAGTGGTGCCGCATCCACAACATCCCCTACACTTCCAATGAGGAGATGGTGAAAAAGCCCGAGGTCATCGCCAAGTTCCAGAAGGAGATAGACAAGGCAAACGAACACTTGGCGCAGTATGAGAAGATCAAGAAGTTTGTGCTGCTGCCAAAACTCTGGAGCGTGGAAACCGGCGAGATGACTCCTAAACTCAGCATCAAGCGTAAGGTGATTACCGCCAATAACCGCGAGTTGATTGACAGCCTATACCGCACGGCGTAAGGCACGTATACACAGAAGAGGAGATGCCTGTCAGCATCTCCTCTTCTTTTTTACAGCGGCCCGTTTAGGCTTGGTTTTCAGGAAACAGCGTGTAAACGGCTCTGTTCTGAAAGGGCGTAAAAAGCAATCTGTTAGCGAATTGTTAACCAACCAGACAAAAAGCAGGTGCTAAGTAGTAGAATATGGGATAGAGGTATCTTCTATTAAGAAATTAAAAAATTATTCTTTTATAGTATGCAAGCATAACAATTTTTTCTAAATTTGGTAAGAGACAGACACACCACATGAAAGCAAACGAGACGGTTGACTATAATATCAAAGTTTGTTGGCACGCCATCGCGCGCATGTACAATGCCCAGGCAGTGAAGAATGACATCACTACTTCTATCGGGTTTGTGCTACTGAATATTGATCCTGAGAAAGGAACGCCCGCCACCAAGATTGCGCCTTTGTTGGGGCTGGAGGCCAGAAGCCTCACCCGCATTCTGAAAAGCATGGAAGAGAAAGGACTGATCTACAAAGTGGCCGATGAGCAGGACAAGCGTTCGGTACGGATTCTGCTCACAGAGCAAGGGTTGGAGAAGCGGGAGATAAGCCGGGTAACGGTACGCCAGTTTAACCAGAAGGTGCGGGAGATGATTCCTGAGAGCCAACTGCAGGTGTTCTTCCAGGTAGTAGGGCAGATCAATAACCTGATAGAGTCAAAGAAAGTGTTCTGATGCCATGGCTGGTTTTAGGGTTGGTTTAGAAAATATGCTTTAAAACCGCAGCGTAGTAAATCTGAAATATTCGTGTGTCTTGGTACGCACTTCGTGATACATAAAAGAGTAACTATGAAGAGAATTATTAAGAAAGTGGCAGTGTTAGGTTCGGGCATTATGGGCTCGCGCATTGCCTGCCACTTCGCTAACATTGGCGTGCAGGTGCTGCTGCTGGACATGGTGCCGCGCGAGTTGCTACCCGAGGAACAAGCCAAAGGCCTCACCTTGGAAAACAAATTGGTGCGCAACCGTATTGTGAATACTGCCCTGCAAACCGCCATCACCTCCAATCCTGCCCCCCTCTACAAGAAAACAGATGCCCGGCTCATCCAGACCGGGAACTTTGATGACGATCTGCCCGGCATTGCTACCTGCGACTGGACCATTGAAGTGGTGGTAGAGAATCTAAAAATAAAGCAAAGCGTGTTTGAGCGCGTGGAGCAATTCCGCAGGCCCGGCACCTTAATTACCTCCAACACCTCGGGTATTCCCATCCACCTGATGCTGGAAGGCCGTTCCGATGATTTCAGAAAGCACTTCTGCGGCACGCACTTTTTCAATCCGCCCCGCTATCTCAAGTTGCTGGAGATTATTCCCACTGAGCAGACTGATCCAGAAGTCACCAATTTCCTTTTAAACTATGGAGATCTGTTCCTCGGCAAAACCACCGTGCTGGCCAAGGACACCCCGGCGTTCATCGCAAACCGCGTGGGGATCTACGGCATCATGCAGGTCTTGCACGTGATGGAGAAACTCGGCCTGAATGTAGACGAGGTAGACCGCCTGACAGGCCCTGTTGTAGGACGTCCTAAATCTGCCACCTTCCGGACCTCGGATGTGGTAGGTCTGGATACGCTAGCCAAAGTTGCGCAAGGCCTGTACCAAACCGGCGAGGCTGATGAAGCTCGTGACTTGTTCCAGCTGCCCGGTTACATTCAGCAGATGTTGGAGAAAGGTTGGTTAGGCGATAAAACACGGCAAGGCTTCTACAAGAAAACCAAAACCGCTGAAGGCGCCACCGAGATCCTGACGCTGGATTTGAAAACCATGGAATACGGACCTAAGCATAAAGTCCGGTTCCAGAGCATGGAAATGCTGAAGCCTATTGAAGACCTGCGCAAGCGCCTCAAAGCCTTCAGCCAGGCGCAGGACAAAGCCGGCGAGTTCTTTAGAGAAACTTCGTACGGTCTGTTCCAGTACGTGACCAACCGCATTCCGGAGATCTCTGACGAACTGTACCGCATAGACGATGCCATGCGCTCCGGCTTCGGTTGGGAATTAGGTCCCTTTGAAACTTGGGATGCCTTTGGCGTACGCGAAACTGTGGCCGCCATGGAAGCCGCCGGCTACAAACCCGCCCACTGGATTTACGAAATGTTGGAAGCCGGGCACGAAACGTTCTACCGTAGCCAGAATAACCAGCGCCAGTATTATGACATTCCTAGCAAAGACTATAAGCAGATTCCAGGTACCGAGAACTTCGTGTTGCTGGATGTGCTGCGTGGTACTAACGTAGTCTGGAAAAACGCCGGTTGCTCTATCATAGATTTAGGTGATGGTATCCTGAACGTGGAGTTTCATTCTAAGATGAACGCCATCGGCAGCGAGATCATCCAAGGCCTGAACAAAGGGATTGACCTGGCTGAGCAGAACTTCCGGGGCGTGGTGGTAGGCAACGAGGCCGCCAACTTCTCTGCTGGAGCCAACTTGGGTTTAGTGTTTATGTACGCCTTGGATCAGGAGTACGATGAGCTGAACCTCATGATCAAGCAGTTCCAAAACACCATGATGCGCATGCGCTACTCGGCCATTCCGGTAGTGGCCGCACCGCACGGTTTGACGCTGGGCGGTGGCTGCGAGCTGTGTCTCCACGCCGATAGAGTGCAGGCCGCTGCCGAGTCCTACATTGGCTTGGTAGAGTTTGGCGTGGGCTTGATTCCCGGCGGAGGCGGAACAAAGGAAATGACCTTGCGCACCTCGGCTGCTTATGAAGAAGGTGATACCGAATACAACTCGCTTCGGAACGTGTTCATGACCATTGGTACCGCCAAAGTCTCCACCTCAGCCGCCGAAGCGTACGACCTCGGCTTTATGCGCCACGGCGACGGCATTACCTTGAACACCAACCGTCAGCTCGCCGAAGCCAAAGCCGAAGCCATTCTTCTGGCCGAAGCCGGTTATACCAGGCCCACGCCTAAAACCAACATCAAGGTACAGGGCCGCGGCGGTTTAGGAATGTTCATCACCGGTGCTCATGCCATGCACGCCGCCGGTTTTATCTCGGAGCACGACCGCAAGATTTCTGAAAAACTGGCTTACGTGATGTGCGGCGGTGACTTGTCTATGCCATCTGAAGTCTCTGAGCAATACTTGCTGGACTTGGAGCGCGAAGCTTTCCTCAGCCTCTGCGGCGAGCGCAAGACCTTAGAGCGCATCAAGAGCATTTTGACCACAGGTAAGCCCCTGCGGAATTAGCGTTAACGTTTAATTGTTTCAGGAGAGAAGGGAAGTCGCGTTCAGTGCCCTTTTTCTCCAAAACACCTCAAAAACAGAAAAGAAAATGCAAACTGCCTATATAGTTGCCGGATTCAGAACCGCCGTTGGGAAAGCGCCCCGCGGAGTATTCCGGTTTACCCGGCCCGATGATTTGGCCGCTGATGTGATTAAGCATCTGCTGGCCTCGGTGCCGCAATTAGACCCTGCCCGTGTAGACGACCTTCTGGTAGGAAACGCAGTGCCCGAGGCGGAGCAAGGCCTTCAGATGGGGCGCATGATTTCCCTTTTATCCTTGCCCATCAACGTGCCTGGCGCCATCATGAACCGTTACTGCGGCTCGGGTATCGAGACCATCGCTACCGCGTCTTTCAAGATTCAGTCTGGCATGGCCGATTGTATTATTGCCGGTGGCGCTGAGTCAATGAGTCTGGTGCCGGTGGTAGGCTGGAAAACCTCCCCCAACTACAAAATCGCGAAGGAGCACCCAGAGTATTACCTCAGCATGGGCTTAACTGCCGAGGCCGTGGCGCATGACTTCAAAGTGAGCCGTGAAGACCAGGATGCCTTTGCTTATGCCTCGCACCAGAAAGCCATCAGAGCTATTGAGGAAGGCCGGTTCAGAGACCAGATTGTGCCTATCAATGTAGAAGAAACCTTCTTGGATGAGAACGGCAAAAAGAAAACCCGCTCTTACGTGGTAGACACTGATGAAGGTCCGCGCGCCGATACGTCTATGGAGAAGCTAGCAAAGCTTCGTCCGGTTTTCGCTGCCAATGGTAGTGTGACCGCAGGTAACTCTTCCCAAACTTCTGACGGTGCTGCCTTCGTGATTGTGATGAGCGAGCGCATGGTGAAAGAATTGAATATTGAGCCAATTGCCCGCCTAGTGTCTTACGCCGCTGAAGGAGTGGATCCGCGCATCATGGGCATGGGACCGGTAAAAGCCATTCCGCGCGCCTTGAAAAATGCGGGCATGAACCTGCAGGACATCGACATTATTGAAATGAACGAGGCGTTCGCGTCTCAATCTATTGCCGTGATGCGGGAGTTGGGCATTGACCCAGATAAGCTGAATCCGAACGGTGGAGCCATCGCGTTGGGTCACCCGCTGGGTTGTACCGGAGCCAAATTGAGTGTGCAGCTTTTCAGTGACCTTCGCCGCGAGAACAAGAAATACGGCATGGTGACGGCCTGTGTGGGCGGTGGCCAGGGAGTTGCGGGTATCTATGAATTTTTAAAATAAACAGCATCTAAACATATGGAAACTGTAAGCAGAACATTAAAAGGCGGGGAGTTCATCATCAAGGAAACCAACGCCCAGGATATCTTTATCCCCGAAGATTTCTCTGAAGAGCAGCGTATGATGGCCGAGACGGCCCAGCAGTTTGTGCAGACGGAGGTGCATCCTTTGGTAGAGCGCATGGACAACCATGAGGAAGGCTTATTGGAAGGTCTCATGAAAAAAGCCGGCGATCTAGGCCTGTTTGGTGTGGCTATTCCGGAGGAGTACGGCGGGCTTAACATGGACTTCAACTCGTCTTTGCTGGTAACTGAATCGGTTGGTCCAGGACACTCGTTCCCAGTAGCCTTTGCGGCGCATACGGGCATTGGAACCCTGCCTATCCTGTACTTCGGTACGGAGGAGCAAAAAATGAAATACGTTCCTAAGCTGGCTACTGGCGAGTGGACGTCTTCTTACTGCTTGACTGAGCCAGGCTCTGGGTCAGATGCGCTGGCGGCTAAAACCAAAGCGGTGCTGGACGTGGAAGGCGAGAACTACATCCTGAACGGCCAGAAAATGTGGATCACCAATGCGGGCTTCGCCGATGTCTTCATTGTGTTCGCGCAGATAGACGGCGACAAGTTCACCGGGTTCATTGTAGAGAAAGGCACCGAAGGCTTAAGCTTGGGCAACGAAGAGCATAAGATGGGCATCAAAGGATCTTCCACCCGTCAGGTGTTCTTCACGGATTGCAAAGTACCTAAAGAGAACGTGCTGGGCGAAATTGGCAAAGGCCATTTGATTGCGTTCAACATCCTCAACATCGGTCGTATCAAATTAGCGGCTGCTTGTTTGGGAGCTTGTAAGAGCGTGGCAGATCTATCGGTGAAATATGCCAACGAGCGTATCCAGTTCAAGATTCCAATCTCTAAGTTCGGGGCTATTCGTCACAAACTGGCTGAGCAGGCTATCCGCATCTTCGCGGTGGAGTCTGCGCTGTACCGGGCCGGGCATGACATCCATAACAAGGAGCAGGAACTGCTGGCCGCTGGTAAAAGCTACAACGAAGCCGTATTGGAAGCCGCTCGTGAGTTTGCCGTAGAAGCCGCTATCTTAAAAGTAGACAGCTCCGAGGTATTGGACTACGTGGTAGACGAAGGCGTGCAGATCTACGGAGGCTACGGCTTCTCCGCTGATTATCCTATGGACCGCGCCTACCGCGATGCCCGTATCAACCGAATTTTTGAGGGTACCAACGAGATCAACCGCATGCTCATTGTTGACATGGTCTTGAAAAAAGCGATGAAAGGCGAGCTGGATTTGATGGGACCTGCCGCTGCCGTACAACAGGAGCTGATGGAGATTCCAGATTTCGGCGATGAAGACACCACCCTGTTTGCCTACGAGAAAAAGGCCATCAGTAAGTTCAAGAAAGCCATGTTGCTGACCGCTGGCACTGCCGTACAGAAGTTCATGATGACCTTAGACAAAGAGCAGGAAGTCTTGATGTACATCGCAGATATGGCCATCCAGGCCTACATCGCAGAGTCTACTTTGCTGCGCGTAGAGAAGCTGGTTATGCGTGATGGGGAAGAAGCACATGCTGTCCACTTAGACATGGCCCGTGTGGTGATTAATGACGCCGCCGACCGGATCAACAAAGCCGGTAAAGAAGCGATTGCCGCTATGAGCGAGCCCGGCGATGAGCAGAAACTATTGCTGATTGGCTTGAAACGCTTCACCAAACTGGAGCCATTCAACACCAAAGAAGCTCGCCGTCGTATTGCCGCTCAGATGATCAAAGCAAACGAGTACGTGTACTAATCTGCGTTTCAGGCCTGTTTAGGTTTAAACATTTATAAAAGCAGAAAGCCCCGCCGTTTGGTGGGGCTTTCTGCTTTTATGACTAAATAATCGTCTAGCTCTATGTAGGGGCAATCCCTTGTGGTTGCCCTTTCTGTGGGAAACGCTAAGGGCAACCACAAGGGATTGCCCGTACACCACCAATATTTAAGTACAAGGCTCTATTCTATCTTTAGCCTATTTTCTACAAATCAGCTCTAAATGCATTTAATCTTTGAAGGTGATCCGGCTTAGGCGTAAACCTGCCGATGCTTTGGATGGTCTGTTCACGGCGGTAATGGTGCGCTCGTCTAGCCAAGTGGTAAAATCTTTGACAAAGGCCACTTGCTTGTCATTGGCTACGTTCAGGCCAACGGCCTTTGGTGCTTCTGAAGAGCCCGTTAACAGATGGATGGAACGGGTATAAAGATCTGTTTTGCCTTTGATGGTTTCCAAGGTAAGCAGCTGCAGACGGTTTCCAACCAAGTGCGCATTGTACGAGATGCCGGCAAAACCCTCGGCGGAAGGGGCTACCTGATCTTTGATGATGACCGAATTCCAGGTGGGGTGCAGGTATTCATCATAGGCAAACAAGAGAAGCTCCTTGGCGTGGTAATCACTGTTCTCGCCCCCCTCGGTGTACTTTTTCTCAGCCATTACCAGCGTCTGGCCTTCGGTGCTGATCAGGATATCAGAAAGATAGATGTCTTCCAGGCGTTTGGCCCCGGTGGCTTTGTTGAGCTTTTCGGTAAACTCGGGTGTAAACCGGAACTCGTCGGCGAATCGCATGTTACCGGCGGCGTAATCAAACCGTACCATTTTCAAGCTGTGGTACTCGCCTTTCTTTTCCTCGGCTACCAATACCGCCGCGTAAAGACTGCTGTCCTGGTGTAGCTGGAAGTGCGTGTCCATGACATACACCTTCTCTCCGTTGAACACTCCGCCCAGCATTACCTCCATCACTTTGATCTCATTGTCGCGGTTGTTGTAGCGGCGCACACTCAGGCGCATGGAGTTGTTGGTAAGAATGCTCACGAATTGGTTTCCGTGGTTATCAATTTGTACTTGGGCACTTACCTGAGGGCCCGCGCCGGCTAAATCATACGTTCTGTCCTTGATCTTGGTGAGGGAAGCGTCATAGACGGCTGCCTGGATAGAGCGGAGCTCCTCGTTTCTGGTGACAAAATGATGCATCACCAGTTTAGAACCATCGGCGGAGACGGCTACCCCCAGCCGCCGGCTTTTACTGGGAGCCTCCAGCAACTTACTGGTGCTGATTTCCTTGCCGGTGTTCACGTCAAATAATCTGCCGTAAAGGGCTTGGCTTCCCTGCTCGGCCTGTACTCTGTGGGTGATCAATAAAACCGTTTGCTTGTTCTGAGAAAAGGCTTCTACGGTTTCCTGGCCTAGGAGGGTGACTGGGGTGGTCCAGGCTGGCTTCAGGTCAGCGCCGTACCGGATTACGGAATACGTGTTGTCAGATTTCCGGCTGAGGATCACGAAATCGGTAGGGCTTACCTTAAAGGCCTTTTTAGGAATCCGTTGGTTGTACTGGTCTCCGGCAGCCTCTGGGGCGTAGGTGAAAGCCGCTGATTTTATTTTCTGGGCCTGTACCGGGCTTATCTGGGCAAGCAGACCTATCAACAGGAGGAAGGAGGAAAACAGGTATTTGGTACGCATAAAATTGTATTGAAATTTTTTACAATATACCGCTTAAAGCTGCTTCTATCATGTTTTGCGGAGAAGAACCTCACAGGAAAAATTCAATTACCAGAAAATGTTCTGCAAAATAATTGAATTAAGAATTTATAGAGTACCTTTGCAGCCGATTAAAAAAGACTGACAAACGGCAAATAATTCATTCAAATAAACAAATAGTTTAATTTTTTAATATAAAAAAATAGCTATACGAGTTATTATGAACCTGTGGATAACTTTTAGGACAAAAAGTGAACCCAGAAATAGTTAGCTCGTAAACCCCTAGGCTTGTCAAAATAGTGATAAGAAGAGAAGGACACTGCGCTGGAAATCTGTTGATAATTTGGTAACAAAAACATGATTTTCTGATGAAGGAACTTGGTGGCTGACACACGTACTTTGGCTTGAATAGTTATTGAAACACATTTAATAGTTCGCTTATGAAGTTTATTTTTAAGATGCTTTTTTTAGTGGGAATGATATTAGTTGGAAAATTTCTGAAAGAGGATTCAGCCAACGAAATCAGCAAGAAAGGGAATATCACAACTGAGGACGTTTATTCAATGAATATCCAGGAAACGACGCCTTTCACTCATCAAACCAAGAGTACAGCACAACCAATTAAAAAAGGAGATACTACCGCAGAAATTTCTACTTACTCACTCTATTAATATTTCTAAAAGATCCAGACTTAGGCTTAACTGATCCGGCTCCAGTTTACGGCGTTGGCACTCAGTGACCGGATGTGCCGCAACAGGTTGGCATGCTCCGGAAGGCTTAAGTCCGGATCTTTTTCTATGATCTGTAGGGCTGCATGACGGCTCTCTTTCAGGATTTTGGCATCTTTTGCTAAATCGGCGATCAAAAGATCCAGCACGCCGCTTTGCTGGGTGCCCATCAAGTCTCCCGGACCACGAAGCTTCAAGTCTATATCGGCAATCTCAAAGCCGTTGTTAGTGCGCACCATAGTTTCAATGCGCGTTTTCCCCTCTTTGCTCAGTTTGTAGCCCGTCATTAAGATGCAGTAACTTTGCTCAGCGCCCCGGCCAACGCGGCCCCGCAACTGGTGCAACTGGGCCAGGCCAAACCTTTCGGCGTTCTCAATTACCATCACGCTGGCGTTGGGCACGTTCACGCCTACCTCTATCACGGTGGTGGCCACCATAATGTGCGTCTCGTGCTTTACAAAGCGCTGCATCTCAAAGTCTTTGTCCTGCGGTTTCATCTTGCCGTGTACCATGCTTACCCGGTACTCTGGAAAGGCCCGGGTCACGCTTTCGTAACCGTCCATCAGGTCTTTGTACTCCAATCCTTCAGATTCTTCAATAAGCGGGTACACAATGTAGACTTGTCGACCCATTTTGATCTGCTCCCTGATGAACCCAAACACCTTGAGGCGGTTGCTGTCATAGCGGTGCACGGTGATGATCTCCTTACGGCCGGCGGGCAGCTCGTCAATCACGGAAACTTCCAGGTCGCCGTACAAAGTCATCGCCAGCGTACGGGGGATAGGGGTGGCCGTCATGACCAGCACGTGCGGGATGATGCGTGGGTTCTTCTGCCAAAGTTTAGAGCGCTGAGCCACCCCAAAACGGTGCTGCTCGTCTACAATGCACAAGCCCAGATTATGAAACTGCACCTCGTCTTCCAGCAGGGCGTGGGTGCCCACAATCATTTTCATCTCGCCGCTGCGCAGTTGCTCGTGCAATACCCGGCGGTCGGCTTTTTTGGTGGAGCCGGTAAGTTTGCCTAGTACAATGCCCAAGGCATCGGCGTATTTCTTGAGCCCTTGGTAATGCTGGTCTGCCAAGATCTCGGTGGGGGCCATGATGCAAGCCTGCGCCCCGTTGTCGGTGGCCAGGAGCATGGTTACAAATGCCACGATGGTCTTGCCGCTGCCCACATCGCCCTGCAGAAGACGGTTCATCTGCTTGCCCGAGTTTACATCCTGGTAAATCTCCCGCACTACCCGTTTCTGAGCATTGGTGAGATCAAAGGGCAAGTGGTTCTTGTAGAACTCGGTAAGCGTAGGTGTTTTGCTGAAGATCTGCCCAGCTAGTTCGGCTTTGCGCTTGGTGCGGGTGCGCAGCAGCTTGAGCTGGGTATAGAAAAGCTCCTCAAATTTCAACCGGAAGCGAGCCGCCTGCAGGGTGTCCCAGTCTTTAGGGAAATGGACTTGTTGCATGGCCTCGCGCTTAGATACCATCCGGTAGTGGTCTACCAGTTCTGGGGTAAGAGTTTCTGAAAGGTGCGTAGGTGATTGCTTCAACAGATCGGCCATCATCTTCCCGATGACCTTGCTGTCTACCCGGTGGTTCTTGAGTTTCTCGGTGGTGTGGTAAACGGGCTGCAGAAAGCTCTGGCCTTGCTTCACTTCGGTGGCCTCTTCCAACTCGGGGTGGGCCATGTTGAACTTGCCGTTAAACAAGCTAGGCTTCCCAAAGGCAATGTACTCCTGATTTACTTTCAGCTGCACGTTCAACCATTTCACGCCTTTAAACCAGACCAGTTCCATCTCGCCCGAGGGGTCTCTGATGATGGCTGATAGGCGCTGTTTCCGACCTTCGCCCAACAAGTTCTTCTCCAGAATACGGCCCTTGATCTGCACGTAGGGCATGTCCTCATTGAGGTCAGCGATGGCATGGAACTGCGTGCGGTCCATGTACCGGAAAGGGTAATGCTGGATGAGATCGCCGTAGGTGAAAATGCCTAGCTCGGTCTGCAACAACGTAGCGCGCTGCGGGCCAACCCCTTTCAGAAACTCAATTTTGGTATGGAAAAAGCCTGATGACACGTAATGGAGAAGCAGCCGTGTTTGGACCTGTTTTCCGGGAACATGCCCGGAAAAGGAAGGAAAGCCGCCCTGTAAAATTACACAAAAGATGGGAGGCAGGCTAATGAGATTAGCCTATTTCATCCCGATGTTAAGAGTACATTACTTGTTTGGACGAGGTGAAATTAGGTGTCTAAACATGTACCAAAGTATAGAGGATTTCGTATGTAGCTATATCTATTCACTAAAGAAAGGAGCTAACATCTGTGCTAGGCTGTTACTGGTTAACGGTAAGCACCTATCACGCTGGGCGAGCGTTAAGCCATGGAGTGGCAAGTAAGGAGCCTCGGTGTATACCGGGGCTTTTTTTGCCTGTTTTCTGGGAATCAGCTCACAAACGGTCTTCTCGCCCCAGCCGCAAGCAGTAAGAGGAACTCCATTGCGGAAGTTCCTCTTACTGGCAGTATGCCTTTGCTGAAGCGCTTAATTCCCCCTATTGGTGCTGTACCCGTAGAGAGAGAGTGATGGGCGCGTGGCAATGGTCCTTGTCTTTGATTTACAACACCACTTCAATAAACGGGTAGAAGTTTTCTACTTTCTGGGCCTTGAAACAATCGGCTACCAGAAAGGTAAGCCGGTAAATGCCTTTCTCTGATTTCTGGTAGTCCAGAAAGTCTTTGATGCGGTCTTCCCCGTTTGTGGTTTCAAACAGAGTTGGTCAAGTTCCTTAAATTCACTTGGGTCAGCGGTTCTGATGTGGTATGATGGGGAGATTATTTAAAGCTATGTAAGGGAAAGGCAGAATAAGTGACGTTGGGGTTGAGCCATAAGCTTAAAAGCAGGCAAGTCTTTCTTTATCCCGCATAGCCTTCTTGCGGCCGTGGTCGTATGTTACGGGAAGTTTCCAAGAGGCGCCGCCGCCTGCCTTCAACTACTAAACCCATGAAAATAGCAACCTACAATGTCAATGGAATACATGCCCGCTTGCCGGTTTTGCTACGCTGGCTACAGGAAACCGCGCCAGATGCGGTGTGTCTGCAGGAGTTGAAAACCCCTCAGGAAAAGTTTCCAGAACAGGCGTTGCTGGATATCGGCTATCAGGCTGTCTGGCACGGGCAGAAAAGCTGGAACGGTGTGGCAATCTTAGCGAAAGGGCAAAAACCGGAGGAGGTTGGCCGAGGGTTAGCCGGTGATCCCGAGGATGACCAAAGCCGCTACTTGGAAGCCAAGGTGAATGGGGTGTTGATAGGATGCCTATACCTACCCAACGGTAATCCGGCCCCCGGACCTAAATTCGATTACAAACTGCGGTGGTTTGATCGGTTTAAAACCCGTGCCGCCGAACTACTTGCCTCTGGCGCTCCCGTCGTACTGGCGGGCGATTACAACGTGATTCCTACTGAGCAAGACGCCTATAAGCCCGAGCGGTGGGTGGAAGACGCTCTGTTCAGGCCCGAGACCCGGGCTGCGTTTGAGGAGCTGAAAGCCCAAGGTTGGACTGATGCGCTCCGGCACCTGTATCCAACCCAGACCATCTATACTTTCTGGGATTACTTCCGGAATGCCTATGGCCGAAATGCCGGCCTCCGGATTGACCACTTGCTGCTAAGTCCACCGCTAATGGGTAGTCTGGTTTCCGCCGGGGTAGACCATGAGGTAAGAGGATGGGAGAAATCCAGTGACCACGGTCCGGTCTGGGTTGAGCTGAGTCTTTGAAAATCGGCTTATAAACAGAACAGGTTGCTTGATTGGTAAACTCCATCTCAAGCAACCCGTTGGGCATACAAAAAGTAACAGGTTCATTTCATTTTAGGCCTGTTTTCTAAGAAATGACCTGCAAACGGTGTCTTATTTTACCTGCGCAGTCCAGTGAAGGGTGTTCAGCAGGTGTACAGCGTCTTTCTTCAGGTACTCAATCACCGGGGCCAAAGAGTCGTTAGACGTGGCCGTCCGGAAGTAAAGTGCACCTCTGAAAAAGTGCTTCGTGCTATCGGTGAGGTAGAATTGGAACTGGCTGGGCACCTCGCCCTCTAGTTCAAAAACGCTGGCAGTAATGCCGGTTGGGGTCTTGATCTGGCTTTCCTCGATGGCGTAGGCCTTGATCTGGTGCCGTGAGGTGAGCTTACGGGCATCCTCTACCAAGCCGTTGAAAACCTTGGGGTCTTGGTTGAAGTTTTTGTACGTAATCTGAATATTGGCCTTGAAACGCGGGTAGTAGATGTCAATCCAATGCGGTTCGGCAATGCGCGAGGAATCTTTCAGTATCCTCGCGTAGACAGAATGCTCAAACGTGTAGGGGTGCTGCTCTTGTAACTGCGTGTACTGCGGATCGGGCAGGTCTATGCGGTTAAAGCCTTTGGGTTTAGGGGTGTAATCTTCGGCGCAGCCCGCCAGAAACAAAAAGCCACATACCAGGGCTGCAACATAGAAGAGGTTATTCTTTTTCATTATGCGATTGGGGGGCAGCCTCGTGCACCCGTACTTTCTTTATTTTTTTATTATCGGCGGCTTCAATACGGAAGAGGTAAGGCCCCAACTGTATCTCTTCGCCGGAATGCGGAATGCGGGAGAAAAGGCGCAACATCAGGCCTGCCACAGACTCCACGTCTCCTTTGATATCCTTGAGAAGCTCTGCCGGCGGATCTACTATTTTGCAGAAATCATGTAGCGAGGTGCGTCCTTCAAACAAGAACGTGTGTTCGTCCAGCTGCGTATAGTAGTGGTCTTCTTCCTCGTCCAGCTCGTCATGGATTTCGCCCACAATTTCCTCAATTACATCTTCTAAGGTGATAAGCCCGGTGGTTTCACCGTACTCGTTTACCACAATTGCCATGTGCACCCGACGCTCTTGGAACTCTCGCAGCAGTTCGTCTATTTTTTTGGTTTCCGGTACAAAGTAAGGGGTTCTGATCAGGTTTTGCCACACAAAATCTGGGGCAGCGTTCAGGTAGGGCAGCAAATCTTTCACGTACAGAATGCCGTCCAACTTGTCTAGCCCCTGAATGTAAACCGGAATGCGGGAATAGCCGCACTGGTGCACCTGTTTCAGAAGCGCCGGGAAAGGCAAACGCCGGTGCAATGCAATCACGTCTACCCTGGACCGCATGATCTGCTTAACGGTGATGGAGCTGAAGTTGACGATGGCTTTCAAAAGGCCTTTTTCCTGTGGGGAAGCCGGTTCGGTGGGTGCTTGTTCTAGGGAAAGCGACAGTTCTTCGGTAGGGGAGGGCGTGCCGAAAGCTACCCGGGTGCGGCCCACGATCTGCTGAAGAGGCAATACAAGGGCGGCAAAAGGAGCGCCAATTGTGTAAATGGCCCTTAATACGGAAACCATTACCGGAGTAGAAGAGGCTTCCTGCTTGTTTTGGCCCCATTTAGAGAAAAGCATCCTGAAAATCCCCAGTACGACAACCAATATTCCCAGGTACGCACCCGCTATTGGCCAGGCCGTAGACGTTTGGGGAAAGAGGTTCGCTAATAGCCAGAACCCGCAGATGCCCGCTAACAGGTACAGTGTTGAAGCCAAAAACACTCCGCCTAAAACCACCCTTTCTGGCTCTTCATAGAAAGAAGGCAATGAGGTTGTTTTATGACTAGAGGTAGAGTTGTGGCTGGTGCTTAGGAACTGTTGAAAGGCCGCTAAGGCTGCTGTGATGGTCAGGTTGCCGCATAAGAGCAGCGCAAAGAGGGCAAGAGGGAGAGCCCAATCCGTGGCAGGAGAAGCCGGAAGGGATAAAGTTAAGAGAGAGCCCCAACTGGAGGGCTCTCCTAATGGAGGTATACTTTCCAAAAGTTAAAATTTAATCCAACAATAGGTTAGAAAGGCAGATCGTCTGGTTCCTCGTCGTACGCTACAGACTTGGAGTTCCCGCCTTTGCTCTGGCCAGTGCTTCCACTGCTGGTATTTACGCTGGCAGAAGACGGTTCGTTGCTGTAGCTTCCGCCACCTTGCCCACCACCTTCAGGGCGTCCACCTAGCATGGTCATGTTATCGGCTACAATCTCAGTGCTGTACCGCTGAACACCATCCTTGTCCTGGTAGCTGTTCGTCCGGATCCTTCCCTCAATGTAAACCGACTGGCCTTTTTTTACATACTTTTCCGCCACCTCTGCCAGACCGCGCCATACCACAATGTTATGCCACTCGGTGCGCTCCTGGCGTTCGCCGTTCTTGTCTTTGAACGTTTCAGAAGTAGCCAAAGGGAAACGGGCTACTGCCACACCGCCTTCTAAGTGGCGCACTTCCGGGTCTTTGCCGAGGTTGCCGATTAGGATAACTTTATTAATGCTTGCCATAGATTAAAATCTGGTGGTTTAAAGTTGATTTAGCTTATAAAAATACTAAAAAAAATGCTCATTTAAAAAAGAATGTATCAAAATAGGCTTGGGAAGTTCTTCTATTTCGATAATAGAATATAGCTGTAAACCTATAGATTCTTCCGTTTCCTCCCTTAAACGGGAAGGAAGCGAAACCAGATGAAATTGGGCAAATAATTTCTGATGACTTAAAACATGTTTATAGACTTTGCCGGTGCTGTTCAGGAGAACGTCAGAAATGCCGAAGGTCTCGTGCACCAGTTTCTGGAAGAGCTCCGGGTCTGGATGTAGGGTATCGGTCTCCAGTGAAAAGAAGTCATACAAGCCCTGCCAAATATCATTGCCGGGGCGCTTTCTCAGGTAAATCTTGCCTTCGTGCTGCAAAACCAAATAATGGAAATAACGCTGCCGGCTGCTTTTGGCTTTTTCTTTTACGGGTAGCACGTTCACCATGCCGTGTTGAAAGGCAAAGCACTCTTGCTGTAAAGGACAGAACAAGCAGTCTGGTGCAACCGGAGTGCACTGGATGGCCCCAAATTCCATAATGGCCTGGTTGTAGGTGTCTGGGTTGTCAATGGGGATCTGCTGATTGGCTATTTCTTCAAATACCTTTTTGCTGGCCGGGGCGGCAATATTCTCATGCCGGCCAAACACCCGGGCCAGTACCCGGTACACGTTTCCGTCCAGCACCGCCACGGGTTCACGGTAGGCAAAGGATGCAATAGCGGCGGCGGTGTAGGAGCCAACTCCCTTTAGTTGAAGCAGTTCTGTGTAACTGCCAGGGAATTCCCCGTTAAATTCAGCCACCACCTGCTTGGCTGTGTAGTGCAGATTCCGGGCCCGGGAATAATACCCCAAGCCCTGCCAAAGGCGCAATACTTCATCTTCGGGGGCGTTTGCCAAGTCATGGACCGTGGGGAAACGCTCTATGAATTTAAGGTAGTACGGGAGCCCTTGCCTCACGCGCGTCTGCTGCAGAATAATCTCAGAAAGCCAGATTGCGTAAGGATTAGTAGTTTCGCGCCAAGGCAAAGGACGGCGGTGCCGGTGGTACCAATCTATAAGAGTATTACTAAATGAAGAAGGGGAGCTTGCCATGAAAAGGCTTTAACGTATTGGTTTGCTGTTCTTATGCAACGCTGGGTAGAACAGAATTTTTACATAAATTGTTTTACTTTCCGAAAAGGCGGACTACCTTTGTGCCCCGATTTCAGGGGTGCCGAAGAGATTCGGCATAACGTTTGTACAAACATATTCATCTTTACTCAATTACTTTAAAAGATTAAACAAGTGACTAAAGCAGAAGTTATATCAGAAATTGCGGATAAGACAGGGATTGAGAAATCTGATGTTGCGGCCACCGTTGAAGCGTTCTTCAAAGTGGTGAAGGATTCCATGGCCGATGGTAATAACATTTACGTGCGTGGCTTTGGAAGCTTTGTGAACAAGAAGCGCGCCAAGAAGGTAGCCCGCAATATCTCCAAAAACACCTCTATCATCATTGACGAGCACTTTATCCCTTCCTTTAAGCCGTCTAAGACGTTTGTTGCTAAGATCAAAAACAGCAAGAAAATCAAAGAAACGGTAGTTTCTTAGTTTTTTGTACCTTTGCAGCCTTAACTATTTGCTTCATAATAATTTCCGGATAACAAGTTTATGTCAAAAGGTCGGATAGCCCTCATTCTTTCTGCCGTGGTGCTGGCTGTTTTGATGGCGTTGTTACCGAAAGTAATTATCAATAAAGATAAGAAAGGCGAGTTTGCCGCTAACGGAGCCAATGCCAATGCAGCCCAGCCTGCCCATGACCCTAACCATGAGGGCCATGAAGACCACGCCGCAGAAGCCGCCGCTCCCGCAAATGCGCACGTTGCAGCTTCCCCCGCCCAGTTGAAAGAGATTGCCACCTTGCGCAATCAGTTCAACCGGGAAAGCAATGCACAGGCCAAAGGCAAACTGGCAGATGAACTGGCGCAGAAATACGCGGCCGTTGCCAAGCATGACAGCGCCGGTTATTTCTACGAGCAGGTAGCCCAGGTAAGACCAGGGGAGAAGAGTTTCCAGAAGGCGGCTGATCAATACTTTGAGGCCTTCACCTTTGCCGCTACGCAGGAACGCTCGCAGGAGCTGGGCGCAAAAGCGCAGGGGTTGTATGAGCTGGTGTTGAAAAACAACCCAACCAACCTGGATGCCAAAACCAACCTGGCCATGACCTACATCTCGGGCAGCACCCCAATGCGTGGTATCACCCTGTTGCGGGAAGTGATCTCTGCTGACCCTAAGAACGAGAAGGCCCTGTTCAACCTGGGCGTACTGTCTATCCAGTCTAATCAATATGACAAGGCGGTAGAACGGTTCCAGGAACTGCTGGCAGTTAGCCCTAACCACGTGGAGGGCACTTTTTACATGGGTGTGGCGTTAGCCGAGACAGGTAAAAAAGCTGAAGCGCAAAAAGCTTTCTTAAAGGTTAAGCAGATAAGCGATAATTCTGAGGTGCAAGCCTCCGTTGATAGTTACCTGAAGCGCCTGAATGGCGCTGAATAAAAGAAGAGTAAAAGAATTTTTTCACACATAAAAAATCAACACTATGCCTTGCGGTAAGAAAAGAAAAAGACATAAGATCTCTACTCACAAAAGAAAAAAGCGTCTTCGTAAGAATAGACATAAGAAAAAATAAGGTTTAGCCTTTGATTCTGAGAGCCCACATTGCCATTTAAGGCAATGATGGGCTTTGGTATATTCTTCCACCTAAGCATCTAATACATTGAGTAACGAATTAATTATTAATTCTACTCAAGATGGAGAACGAATAGCCCTTCTTCAGGACAAGCGACTGGTAGAGTATCACTTCGACCGGAATGATACCAACTACTCAGTAGGAGACATTTTTTTAGGCACCGTGAAAAAGGTGATGCCTGGTCTGAACGCCGCGTTCATTGACATTGGCTACACCAAAGACGCGTTCCTGCACTACCATGACTTGGGAGAGAACATCAAGACTCTCAACAAGTACGTGAAGATGGTGCAGACCCAGAAAAACACTTCTGCCAAGCTTGGACCTGTGAAGTTTGAGCCCGAAATAGACAAACTGGGCAAAATGGCCGATGTCCTGAAAAAAGGGCAGCAGGTCTTGGTTCAGATTGTAAAAGAGCCAATATCTACCAAGGGGCCTAGGCTCTCTTGCGAGATTTCCCTGGCTGGCCGCTACCTGGTGCTTGTGCCCTTCTCTAACACGGTAAGCGTGTCAAAGAAGATTGTAAGCAAAGAGGAGCGTACGCGTCTAAAGCGCCTCATTACTTCCATTAAACCGGAAAATTTTGGGGTGATCATCCGTACCGTGGCCGAGGGCCGCGAAGTGGCGGAATTAGACAAAGACCTCCGCACCATGCTGGCTACCTGGGAAGAAGGCATTGCCAAGTTGCGCACCGCTAAGGAACGCGACAAGGTGATTGGGGAGCTAGGACGCTCCTCCTCCATGTTGAGAGACATCTTGAATGAAAGTTTTGACAGCATTGTGGTGGATGACGCCAAACTGCACGACGAGATCAAAACTTACATTGAATCCATAGCCCCGGATAAGCTGAAGATTTTGAAGCATTACTCGGGAAAGGTGAAAACCTTTGAACAGTTCAACATTGAAAAGCAGCTGAAATCCCTGTTCGGGAAGACAGTAAGCATCCCCGGCGGGGGGTACCTGGTAATTGAACACACCGAGGCCCTGCACGTGGTAGATGTGAACAGCGGAAACAAATCCAACTCCGAGACGGATCAGGAAGCGACCGCGCTGAATGTGAATCTTACTGCGGCAAAAGAGGTAGCGCGTCAGTTGCGCCTCCGGGACCTGGGCGGAATCATTGTAGTGGACTTCATTGACATGAAGTCAGCCGAGAACCGGCAAAAAGTGCAGGATGTAGTGAAGGAGGAAATGAAGAAAGACCGGTCTAAGTACACGGTACTTCCCATCTCCAAATTCGGACTCATGCAGATCACCCGCCAGCGCGTACGGCCTGAGCAGAACATTGTAACCGGCGAGGTATGCCCTACCTGCGGAGGCAGCGGCAAAATATCCGCCAGTATTCTGGTAACCGATGAGATAGATCAGACCATTGAAGATCTATTGACCCGCCAGAATCAGAAAAACATTACGCTGTATGTGCATCCGTTCTTGCACGCGTATTACACCAAAGGCATCCTTTCCAAACAGCGGAGATGGTTCCTGAAGCACTTCAAGCGGGTGAACGTGATGAAAGATACGGCCCTGGCCCTCACAGAATTCAAAGTGATGGATGAACACGGCGACGAAATTGAGCTGAAATCAGCTTACACTGAAGTAAATGGGTTACAAGACCGTGCGGTAGAAACAGAGTAACCGTTTCTATTGCCAGCGATATAAAAAGAAAGCCCCCGTTGTGAAACGGGGGCTTTTTAGTACCATAAGGTTTCTGCTTTGAGCCCCGTTTCCAAAAACAAAGGCGAAAACAAGACTAGAACTTAATCCCAAAATCAAGGGCGAAAGAGCTGCTCTTGAGTTCTACCTTGTTGTCGCTGAAGATACCAGCGTAGTAGTCATCATCTACATCGGTGAGGCCGCGGTGGTAAGATAATCCTCCGAACAGTTTGGTGCTTTCGCCCAATTGCCACTCGGCTCCGGCGCCCAGAACAGCCCCTATCTCAAACGTGTTGAAACGCTTGGTGAAACGGTCGCCCTCGGCGTCAACCTTCTTGTCGTTTACTTTGGCCGCCAGCAAGGTGTTTAAAGACGTGCCCGCCTGGAAGTACAAGCGCGTTTCAGGGGCTACCTCGTTGGTGAAGAGCTTCAGAGAGATTGGAATTTCCAGGTATTGTAAGTTGATATCGTCTGAACCAGACATAACCGTGGAAACTCCGTCTGTAGACTGGGTGTAGTTGTATGATACTTCGCCACCCTTTACGTTATAGATCAAACCAGTGCTGAAGGCGTAGTTTGCCCCAAAGAAATAGTCGCCAATGACGCCCATGCCAAACCCTATGCCCGCGCCTTCATTTTTAAAGTTATACTGGTCTTTAGCAATGGTACGGGTAGAGGTAACCGAAGGGGATACTTTCACCCCAATCTCTATCTGCGCAGACGCTTCCTGCGAGAAAAATAAAAATGCGGCCAGAACCAAAACCAGGGGAGTAAAACGAATCATCTTCATAGGGTAAGAGGGTATTAAGAATTAGTACGTTAAATTTGCTTAAAGATAAAGGAAGAATAAGGATGCGAGGCTATTTATTGCTGCTGTTTACTGTTGTATTGTTTTTTGGTTGTTCAAAGAAAGAAACGTGTGAGATTCCGGAAGAAGTATCCCGTATTCCGGTAGACATAAAGATTGACCGGTTAGAGAGCCAATTCTTCAAGATAAAAACTGTGCCAGAGATGCAGGCTTTCCTGCAACAACAGCCGCTGCTTACCCAGAGATTCCTGTTGCGCGACCGCTACCCGTCTGAGGAACTCATGGCCCAAAACCTGCTTCGGCTTGCCACTGATACCAGCATCCATAAGTTGGCCCAGCAGAGCGATGCCACCTTTGGAGACATGAAAAATGTGGAACAGGATCTGGAGAACGGCTTAAAGCACGTGAAATTCTATTATCCTTCGTTCCACATCCCTAAGGTGCAGACGTTCATCTCGGGTCTCAGCCGCGATTTGTTGGTCAGCGATAGCCTGATGGTTTTAGGCTTGGATTTCTTTATCGGTAAGAAAGCGGCTTACCGCCCACAGGCCCCGCAGTACATTCAGGAGCGTTACGAAAAAGAGAACCTGGTGCCGTCTGTGATGCTGCTGGTCTCCAACAAATTCAACAAGACTGATTTTGTGAACCAGGAGATGCTGGACGAGATGATTGACTACGGCAAGTCTTATTATTTCACCGAGAAAATGCTGCCTTGCACCCCAGACTCTCTCATCATCTGGTATTCTGGCCAGGAGCTGGCCGATGTCAAATACAACGAGGGCAAAATCTGGGCGCATTTTATAGAGAAAGGCCTGCTGTATGAAACCAGTCAGTTCATCATAAGAAAATACGTGGGCGAACGGCCCAACGTGCCTGAGATCAGTGAGCGTTGCCCTGGCCGCGTGGCCACCTGGGTGGGTTGGCAGATTGTGCGCAAGTACATGGAAAACAACCCAGACGTGACCCTACAGCAGCTCATGGAAGAGAAAGACGCTCGCAAGATCCTGGACCGTTCAAAATACAAGCCGCAGAAAAAATAAGCTTTCGTGTTTAGGGGCTGTTTGCTGAAAACAGCCCCTAAACGTTTCCCTGCTCTCCGTTGCCATGCACATAGCGCTTTTTCACCAGTACCACCATAACCCTGACTGCCCGGCTACCTGCCGGCATTACACCTTTATGGCAGAGCTGGCGAAGCGGCACAAAATCACCTTAATCACCTCCAACGCTTGGGAAAGTAAACGCCTCACCCACCTGTATGAATGGGTGCCTCCGGGGGTAGAACTGGTGTCCATGGATGTGCCTTATTCCAATAGAATGGGAGTAGTACAACGGCTGCAGGCATTTGGCTCCTTTGCGACCCACTCATTGGTAAAAGGCCTGCGTATGCCCAAGCCCGATGTCATCTGGGGCGTTTCCACTCCTTTAACTACGGCCTGGGCAGCCGCGCAAGTATCCAGGTTTAGAAAGGTGCCTTGGGTGTTTGAGGTGCAGGATCTATGGCCTTCCTTCCCCATCCAGATGGGCACAGTACCGTCTACCCTTGCGCAGCGCCAGTTGTACCGCATGGAAGCCTCCTTGTACCGGCAGGCTGCCCACATTATCCCGCTTTCTGCTGATATGGAAAGGTATATCCTTGGCAAAGGCATCTCTCCCCAAAAGGTGACCACACTGGTAAATGGCACGGAAGTCCCTGCGCAAGCTATTTCTTTGGCAGAACAGCAGGCCTTGCGGGAGAAGTTAGGTTTGCAGGGGAAGAAGGTGGTCTTGTATGCCGGAACCTACGGGCGTGCCAATGATATACCCTTAATAGTAAAGGCCGCCGAGCTGCTGCAACATCAATCTGATCTCTGTTTTGTTTTCACAGGCCAGGGTTTTGATGCCCCTTTACTGAAAACGGTCTCTAAACAGCAAAGCAACATCAAGCTGTTACCTCCTTTGCCCCGCCATGAAATCTTCCGGCTCTTTTCTATCGCGGATGTATCAGTAGTGTCTTTTATTGATTTGCCGGTTTTGGAGGCAAATTCACCCGGGAAACTGTTCGATAGTTTAGCAGTAGGCACCCCCGTGATCGTCACTAATCCAGGCTGGACCAAAAAATTGGTGGAAACGCACCATTGTGGCTGGTACGTGCCCGCTGGAGATGCTCAAGCTCTAGCTCATTCTCTGGAGCAGAGGTTATATCAATCTGAGGAAATGGGTACCATGCGCCAGAATGCAGCGCGAGTGGCCCGGGAGCAGTTCGACCGTCTGCAGATGATTCCTGTATTGGAAAACATCTTCGAGCAGGTGACGCAGCATAGGTTTTAATCCGTTCACCCTTGGAAGAGCAACGTTCCACGTGAAGGAAGGCCAAATTCCCTTAGCCGGATGCTTATTCCTTCATGGCGATGTCAATAATCTTCTGACCGGTATCTCCCAAGTAGGTTTTCACCATTTTCTCATAAGATCTGTACCCTTCATCCACATTGGTCATCATGATCAAGCCTCTCTTCGATTTGGGTAGAATGAAGAACAGCGCGGCGGCTCCGTGATCCGATCCGCTGTGCGATAAGGCGTATTCTCCGTTCCCCAGATCATACACCTCCATGCCCAGCCCGAAGTAGATGTTATCCTTGGTTTTTACCTGGTGCGATACCATTTCAGTATAGGTCTCTTTGGAAAGCCCCGCACCATTCATCATCGAGATCAGGAACTTGCTGTAATCTTCCACCGTGGTTAAAAGGTCATCGGCGGCGTTGGCACTGGTGTTCTTGTAGGTGTCGTAGAGGCCTCCTTTGGTATTATGCCACAGCGCGAACCGCGTTTCATCCACGCCTTTGTCCCAGTAGAATCGGGTATCTTTCATTCCAAGCGGGGTGAAAAGTAAGGAATCTGCTAGTTGGTCCAGGGTTTTGTTAAATTTCTTCTCTAACGCTTTTCTCAAATACTCCATGCCTTCCCCTGAGTACTGGTACTTGGTGCCCGGGTCAAATTGGAAAGCGAGCTTTTTGGATTCATTCAGCCAGCGCCAATTGGGGAAGCCGGTCTGGTGGGTCAGAACATGGCGGGTGGTCAGTTTTTTGCTTCTGGGGTCATGGGCAATATCAGGGTCGGTCCAGTAGGTGGCCAGGGGCTCGTCTAGCTTCCATTTGCCGGCGTTCACTAGTTTCATGGTCACCATAGCGGTGATGGGTTTGGCCAGCGATGCCACGTTAAAGATGGTGTTGTAAGGAGCGGGCGACCCTTTCTTCAGTTCCCCGAAAACTTTAACCTGCTGGAGTTTTCCTTCATTGATAATCCCGATGGCCATTGCCGGAAACTTGTTTTCCTTGAGCCAAGCCTCTATTTCGGCGTCATTGGCGAAGGCCGCTTCTCCTGGTCTAGAAGAAGTCGCGTTTACGTGGTCGTAGCTCAGGCTTCGGATGAGTTTCCAAGCTCCGTTTTCCAGGTTCCAAACGTGCGTGAACCGAGCGGTGCTGGCGAAGGTCTCCGCTTTTCCGGCCTCTTTTTCGTAAAAGCGGTGTTTTCCTGTTTGAATAGCCCCATACAGTACTTGGTTGTCTCTGTACAGGGGGAAAATCTCGGTGCTGCCGGGTATCAATTCCCTCCGCGACTGATACGTGGAAGGCGATTTGCATAAACCATTCTTAAAGCCCGCAACAAACGCTGCCTTTGACGATGTGATACCGCCTTTGTCATGGTAGAACTCAAAATCATTACTGACCACGCTCTCAAACTGGGCAATGTTACAGGTGTTGAACCCCACCTTGAAGAGGAGGCTGTCCTGCACCATGATGGCTTTGTACAACGTTGAGTTGTCCGCTTCCTGTGCCTGACTCATAAAAGGGACGCAAAGAAGGGTTAATGCTAGGGCCAAGACCCCAAGTTTATTAGATACAGTCATCTCCGGAGTCTTCTTAGAATACGTTAGCAAAGGAAGTTTCTACTAGGAGAGACAATCAAAAGCGCTTTTACCCCTGAGAAGGTTTTCAAAAAGAATACTTTAGCTTATTTTTTAGGGTTTCTTACAGAGAGATGAAACCGTTTTGCCTTGATCTTGGGAAATGGCAGGTGATAGGTTTTATGCCTGTTCTTTCAAATGTTTATTGCCAGTAACCTCGCTCTACGCCACAGATTACAGCTTTCAAATGTAAGAACTAAGAGACAAGAAGCCTTGCGGTGTTACCTTGGCTTATAGAAGTTTAGTAAGGCTTTCATTGCGCTTTTCAGGTAGTGGAGTATGGAGATAACCACTTTAGAACCTTAACTTTGAGTGGTTGTTACCCCAATTTGTTTTGCGGATCATCAGGTTTGTTTGGCCAGTTTTTCTCAAAATAGGCGCAAAAATGGGTGAGCGGGCAGCGCTCGCATTGGGGGGTGCGAGCCAGGCAAATGTAACGGCCGTGCAGGATGAGCCAATGATGGGCTTTGGGCACCAGATCTACCGGAATGTTTTTCAGCAGCTCTTTCTCTACCTCTAAGGGCGTTTTGGCTTTGGAGCTTACCAGACCAAGCCGTTTGGAAACCCTGAACACGTGCGTGTCCACAGCCATGGCGGGCATGTTAAAGATAACCGAGGCAATCACGTTAGCGGTTTTGCGGCCCACGCCCGGCAGCAGTTGAAGTTCCTCAATGGAAGAAGGTACCTCGCCGCCAAACCGCTCCGTTAGCATTTTGCCTAAGCCTGCCAAGTGCTTGGCCTTGTTGTTGGGGTAGGAGATACTTTTGATGTAAGGGAAAATATCTTCAGAAGTGGCGGTAGCCAGCACATCTGGAGATGGGAAAGCTTCAAACAGAGCAGGAGTAACCAGATTTACCCGCTTGTCGGTGCACTGGGCGCTCAGGACCACGGCTACCAACAGTTCATACGGATTGCGGTAGTCCAGCTCGGTTTCGGCTTCCGGAAAGTTCTGGGTAAAATAAGAGATTAAGTGACGGTACCGCTCTGGTTTGCGCATCTGGTTAGCATGTTAAGAATACAAACTTAGCCAAAACGAGGCTTTCTTCCAGAACTAATTGGCTAAGGTTAGAGAGGGGAATCGGATTGCTGCGTCAGCAGCATAGGATATAAGGATTGGGATTTTAGCTTACTTTCGCAGAGAAGAGGACAAACTACGGGAAAGTACACGATTAAGAAGGCTGTTCTGCTTTTCTACAGGCAAATGCCTATGGGTTAAACCTGTTCTGGGATAACAAAGTTAGTCCTTAAAATCAACCAGAATCTGCACCCTTTCCGCATAAGGGTCGCTCATCCGGGTGACCGTTATCCTGTCGGACTCGCCGTAGTACTTGGCTATTCCTTTGATGATACCCACCGCTACCCCGCACATGCGCCGCTTGGAATGATAGTCAATGATCAGGCGATTGGCTCCCTGCTTTGTCACCAGCAATTTGGGGGGAGATGTTCGGGAGTCTTCCTTCTTGACTGCCCCGTGCATAGACTCTTCGGTGTTGAGCAGCATTTCGTAGGTGCGCCACTCGGGCTTAATGTATTTTTTGTAAACCAGCAGCAGGTCAGGTACCAGAAACTCTCCGTACTGCTCCATCAACTCATATGCGGGAATGCCTGTATCTTCAGAGGCCTGGTGCACGATGGCAAAGAGTTCATCAGTGGGGTACATGCCCTGCATCTGGTAAGACGGATGCTCCACCCCCACTTTCTCTAACAGCCGCACCCAGGTGCTGTAGTCATAGGTGCTTTCTACGAAACGTTTTAATAGCACGAAGATGGAGCCGTGCATCATGTCATGGAGACCCGTTTCAGTTGTCATTTGTCTGTTTGTTGTCTTAAGTATAAATACGAGGAAGCGTCTAAAGGTTTCTAGTGCCGCTAAGAGTGGGCAATCAGTTGTCTTGTTTGAGGCACCGGTCTCCGGCTTGCCGCAGTAGTTATTCTTGTAGAAGATACTACTGCGGCAAGCTTTGCTGTGCTCCCTATTTTTTCTGCGTTCAGGTCTAATTAAGCCTAAAGCCATGCACTGTTTGGCTTTACAAAGCAGTTTGCAGCAAATCTTATACGGAGAAGCACTTGCCGGGTAGATAAGTGAGTCTAGTTAACTCCGAAATCAGGGTTAAGCGTGTATTAAACTGCCATGAGCCACTCCTCAGCGGCCACTCTGCCTTGGAAAGTGGCTACCATCACTCCCTTGATTCCATACTCAATGGCTTTGTCAGCCGAGAGCCTCGCGTAGACATCGGGGGAGTAAACGTGGCCCAGGAATCGGCACCCGGCCTTCGCCATTCTAGGGACCCAGTCCAGGGCCACCCACTCCGCCGCGTCTGACCACATGCCCGTCACATGGGTGTTGTCATTAAGCAACTTGGTGCAGCGGTACACGGTCATGAACTTGAGGATCTTCTCGCAACCATCGCGCACAGTTGCTTCGGTCTGCTCGCCTTGCCAATCGGCGTACAGGGTGTCATTTACCACGTCACACCGTATGGCAATGTGGGGCTCGTTGGCCAGCAGTTTCCCGTGCATGTTAGCGTTCTTATGGTGTTCCATAAATTAGGTGGTGCCTCGCTCAATGTTCTCCATTACTACGGATGCGAGGCTTTCCAGTACACGCTGATCAGCTTCAGAGAACTCTCTTGGTTCCGTATCCACAATGCAAAGGGCACCTATGTTAAAGCCGTCGCTGCTTTTCAGCGGTGCCGCCGCGTAAAAGCGTAAACCAAACTCGCCCGTCACCATGGGGTTGGCTAACAGGCAGGGTTCTTCCAATGCATTCTCAAACACCGTGGCTCCATCTTTGAGCACTGCCAAGGAGCAAAGGCTAGTGCCTCTGGGCACCGGGTTCTTTACTTCCATTCCTACGCTGGCTTTGGTGTGCACATATTCGCTGTCTACCAGGTTCACAAGGGCGATGGGTACAGAAAACATGTGGGTGGCCATGCTGGCGATGTGTTTGAACGTGCCCTCTTCGCGGTGGGTGTTCAAGATATAAAGGCTACGCAGTTTGGCCAGTCTCTCCTCTTCGTTATCGGGTATAATCGGCAGGCCGAACGTGTTCATCATAGGGTGTTGTAAGTGAAAATAAAAGGGGTTTGTTCGAGGTTGTGCCTACTAGCAGGCAATAGGGGCTGTCAAAGATAGGCTTAAAATGCATGTGGTTGGCATTTTCAGTGTATTACCACCAAAGCGTTGCCGCCTTCACTAGGCGCTTTCTTTTAGCTGGAGTTTCTGAAATAAGCACTTAAAACATAAAGGCCTGATTACCATGAAGGTAACCAGGTCTTTGTCTTACTTTAATTTTGTTTCTTAAGGGTGAAAACTTACAGTTTTGGAGTAACTAATGATAGCGTCGGTGACCCGCTCGCTTGGTTGGGTGAGCGCTTCCTCCAAGCTAAGCTGGGTGAGGAGCAGATCAGCACAGGCTTCGGCTAGTTCCTGGTCCACCATCAAGGCTTCTTCCAGGGCTAAGCGTTGCTTTTTAGGCAGTTCGTTGTAAAGGTACTGTACTAGATCATGATGAGTAAAGGTTTTGGTCATAGGCTGTTTTATCATTGGACATTTTTTTCCGCAAATTGATTAATGCGTATCTCATTCTGCCCAAAGCCGTGTTAATGCTTACACCGGTAGCCTCTGCGATCTCCTGAAAACTCATGTCAGCGTAGTGGCGCATGATCAGCACCTCTTTCTGCGCGGCCGGTAACTGTTGAATCAGTTCCCGTAGACGGGCATGGGTTTCCTCTTTGATCCGGATGGATTCCACTGATTCCTCAGAGAAGCTTAACGTGTTAAACACATTACTGCCGTCTTCCAATGTAATCATAGGGCTCCGTTTCTCCCGACGGAAGTAATCAATAGCCAAGTTATGGGCGATACGGCAGATCCAGGATGAAAATTTGCCTTCTTCGTTGTAACGACCGCTCTTCATGGTATGGATGGCCTTCACAAACGTTTCCTGTAACAGGTCTTCGGCTGTGTAGGTATCTTTTACTATAAGCAGAATAGTGGTGTAAACCTTGCTCTTGTGGCGGCTAACCAATTCCTCAAACGCGCTCTCGTTACCAGCGATATACGACGTTACTAACGCCGAATCATTAAGCTGTACTGTATTCATCTAAATCTACAAATAAGGTAACGTAGAGGTTTATGCCATATTGTGAGGTTAGGTTTTTAAGATTGGTTTTCTATGATTACCAAATATATAAAATAACAGATCGAAATACAACGGGTGAAAACTTCTGAAAAATATTTTTTTTCCGTTTTTAGTAGATTCCCAAAATCTGGGTTTAAAACCGCTAAAACCAGAAAATCAAATCGCCTCAAATATCACACCAGTACTCCTGATCAGATCTTGAAGATACTACTTTCTGCTGTACAAATGAAAGCAAAGCCGCTACTTTTTACGCCAGAAAAAATGAAAAATTTGAGGAGAGTAGTAGCGGAGAGTGTATAACCTATTGAAAGAAAGCATCTACTGTCTCTCAAGTTGGTTAGGTGCAATGTCAATCGGCCGCTTTTGAGGTAGGCGACTAAAGTGGTAAAAACTGGAGGGAGTAGGCTAATGGGAAAGCGGTCTTTTCTTGATCATGCCCCCAGAGGTGTCATTGATACTGTGCATGATCAGGAAGGCGCCGGGGTCCAGTTCGGTGATGAGGTTTTTGAGCCGTTGCACCTCCAGGCGGGTGACCACGCAATACAGAATGTCAATCTCCTCACCCGAGAAGCCCCGCTGTCCTTTGTAAATAGTAACCGCCCGGCCTAGTTGGGTTAAGAGGGCCTGCCGGATGATGACGTTGTTTACCGACACAATGGTGACGCCAGTGTACTCTTCAATCCCATGGATAAGGAAATCAATGGTTTTGGAGGCAGTAAGATAGGTGAGCACCGAGTACATGGCGGGCTCTGCCCCCAACAAAAAGGCCGCACCCATGAATAGGATTAGATTGATGACCAGAATCACGTCGCCAATGGTGAGGCTGGTGCGTTTGCTTACCAGCAGAGCCAAAATTTCGGTGCCATCCAGCACGCAACCACCCCTGATGGACAAGCCAATGCCCGCCCCTAGAAAGAAGCCGCCAAAAACCGCCGTCAGAAGTTTGTCATCGGTGATGGTGGGGAAATCAAACGTGAGCAGCAAGGCGGCTAACCCTATCACTGCTAACAAGCTTTTTAGTGCAAATGACCTAGCCACCAGTTGATACCCCGCAATCAAGAAGGGGCCATTGATAAACAGAATCAGTAGTGGCAAAGGGGCACCTGTGCTTTTAGAAAGCAGCATGGAAAGGCCCGTCACGCCCCCGTCAATGAAATGGTTAGGAATGAGAAAACCTTTCAGCCCTACCCCCGCAGAGCAGATGCCAAAAACAATGAACAGAAAATCGCGGAGCCGGCCCCAAGGGCGCTTTATTTTTAAAACGGAGAGCTTTGAGGGTAAAGGCTGGTTCAAGGAAACTGCGGCTTTTTATTTAACAGAAGGGGAAAGGGTCTGCAACTGCTGATCTAAAGCAGTAAGTTGCTTGTTTAAGCCATTATAATACGCTTCTATGCTCTTGCGCTCAGCCGCGGAAAGGCTGGCTTCCAGAAGGGCTGCGCGTTGCTCCTGCAGCTTTACAATCTGCTCTAGCACCTGAATCTTTTTCTCCTGTGGTAGCTTATAGGTGAATTTCTGCTTCTGATTACCCGCCGATACAATCTGCCCATCTACAGTGACAATGCGCACCTCTGTGTCTCCCACTACTTTCTTTTCGTGCGCCACGATGGTACTATGGGTGAAAATGTCATCGGCGACTAATACTACCCGGCCCTGCGGATTGACGGCATTCTTTTGTTTAAGGGTGTAGTTTTTGCCATCTGGTAACCGTACCTGCCCGCTGGGCGAGACAATAGTGCCGTTGCTATATTGGATAGGCTCTTGCAACTCAAACAACTTTCCGCCTTTGTGCTGAACCAGGGTGCCCTTGTGCCAGAAGATTGTGTTGTCTTTAATGTTAGCCTGCGTGATGAGGCTGTCAGTCGTTTGCTGGGCAAAAGAAATTTGAGTAGTGCCTAGTAAGGTAAAAACAAATAATAGGCAGTATAGAACGGGTGTTTTCATAGTCATGCTTTTTGAGTCAGGATCTATATACGGGATATGCTATCTAGATGATTAGGGATAGATTCATAGAAAACCTGCTGCTCTCAATGGTTACTTGAAAGATGCAGAAAGGTTCTTTATAAAGTTAAATTTACAGCACATCTTTCCTTGAATCATAGGCGTATAAACCAGTGTATGAAATATGAAATTAACATGACGCCCGAATCTTGGGGATAGGGTGAGAGAGACTTCTAGGGAAAGAAGCCTTCATGTGAAAATCAAAGGTTTTTAATGATTGAGTAAAACTTGTTTATAGTAAACAATAGCAATACCAATCAGGAGTAACTCAAATAAGAAAGTTGATTATTTGGATTTTAGATGAAATAAAGGAGTGTGGCGGTCGTACGAAAGGGTGCTGTTGGAATGCAAATCCGCCCGCTTCTTTTTCTTTTCTCTTTCCGAATGGCAGACCTCAAGACAGGTGCCATCTAGATATATAAATAATATAATTAAAAGCAGAAGCGGAAGCCCCATAAGGCTTCCGCTTCTGCTTTATGCGGTCACCTAACTTAAGGACAGGTGAATTTAGGAGACCTGACGGTGTATTCTGTGTTTAGGACTTGGTTTCTAGAAATTGGGTTTAAAGCCATCAAGGCTTGACCAGCGGGGTAGCCCACAACCCCATTTTCATCTGGAAGATATTGGCAATGCTGGTGGCTTTTTGCTTTGCCTGGTCTGCCATGGAGCCCGTAAACAACTCATCCACGGTTTGGGTGAAAAGAGTGATCCAGCGGGTGAAATGCGCACGGTCTACCGGCAGGGCCAGGTGCTTGGGAAAGGGTTGCCCCTTATACGCCATGGAGCCAAACAAAACGGTGCTCCAGAAAGCGTACATCTTAGGGAGATGCTCTTCCCAGTTCACTTGGGCAAACCCGTTGAAGACCGGGCCCAGCAACTCATCCTGGTTCACGTGGTCATAAAAGGTATCTACCAATCGCTTTATATCGTCTTCAGAGACTATGTCTGGTTTTTGTTCTTCGCTCATATGCTCATTGCTTCTACAGAAGGTTCACCTTCTCTTTAACACAACAAGGTTAGCAGATGGTGCGCAGACTTGAAATGATATTGGTCATTTCAAAGGTGTTTTTAGCTAAACAGCCCTAAAATAATTAAAAGTGCTCTGGGTAAAAGAAAGGCGCCAGTTCCCCGGAAATAGTGAACAGAAGCAGGGAAGAGGGTGTTTTCTATATGAAGGGGTAAGAAAGATTGGCCTGGGGCTCCTGAAGAAATCTGTTGTTTTCCTGTACTCCTAACCTTTCCTGTCTTACCTTACCGTCCATTTGGACGGAGTATCCACTTATCTCTTTTGTCATGGATGACCTGTTTGCCGCCCGGTCGCAGATGGCGCTGTCGCTGGGATTTCATATTATCTACGCCTGCATTGGCATGGTCATGCCGTTCTTCATGGCCGTCTCGCATTACAACTATCTTACTACCCACCAAGACGTTTACAAACGCCTCACCAAGGCTTGGAGCAAGGGCGTAGCCATCTTCTTCGCCACCGGTGCTGTCTCGGGAACCATGCTGTCGTTTGAGTTGGGGCTGCTGTGGCCCAAGTTCATGGAGCACGCCGGGCCTATCTTCGGGATGCCGTTTTCGCTGGAGGGGACCGCTTTCTTTATTGAAGCCATTGCGTTGGGGTTCTTCCTTTACGGATGGGGCCGGTTCAACCCTTGGTTCCACTGGTTTACCGGAGTGGTGGTGGGCCTAAGCGGATTAGCCTCCGGGATTCTGGTGGTTGCTGCCAACGCTTGGATGAACAGCCCCGCGGGGTTTGATTACGTGAACGGGCAATACCTGAACATTGACCCCATCAAAGCCATGTTCAACGATGCCTGGTTTTCCCAAGCCTTGCACATGACCCTGGCCGCATTCACCGCCACCGGTTTCGCGGTAGCGGGGCTGCACGCCCTGATGATCCTGAAGAAGCGAAACGTGGTTTTTCATGCTAAAGCCTTTAAGATAGCCGCTATTTTTGGGGCAGTGGCAGCCATTTTGCAACCTATCTCCGGTGACATCTCCGCGAAGGATGTGGCCCAGCGGCAACCTGCAAAGTTGGCAGCCATGGAAGCTCATTTCCATACTGAGAAATCAGCGGATCTGGTGTTGGGTGGTTTGCCTGATGAAGACAAGAAACAGGTAAACTATGCCATTAAGATACCGGGTATGCTGAGTTTCCTAGCGCACGGCAACTTTGAGCAGGAAGTGATTGGTTTGGATAAGTTCCCGAAAGAAGACCAGCCGCCGGTGTTGGTGACGCACATCGCTTTTCAAATCATGGTAGGCTTGGGTTCGTTCCTGATGCTGGTTTCACTGTTTTATCTGCTGGCCCTCTGGAAGAAAAAGAACTGGCTGTACAGCACCTGGCTGCTTCGGCTGTTTGTGGTGGCAATCCCGCTGGGCTTTATTGCCATTGAGGCCGGCTGGACCGTGACCGAGGTAGGCCGGCAGCCCTGGATCTTGAATGGTATCATGCGCACAAAAGACGCGGTAACCCCAATGCCGGGCATCGCCTATTCTTTTTACCTGTTCACGGGGATTTACCTGTCCTTGAGTCTGGTGGTGATTTACCTGCTGTACCGGCAGATAAAGGCAGTGCCTACCTTGTATGATGTCACGCCCGAGCCAGTTCACGCTATCCATTAATCAGAGGTTATGTTATACGTTGTAATCGCTTTTCTCTGCCTGGGCATTCTGCTGTACTTTCTGCTGGGCGGAGCCGATTTTGGGGCAGGTATCATTGAGTTGTTCACCCATCGGCGCAACATCCGCCGGACCCGCACCACCATGTACCACGCCATCGGGCCTATCTGGGAGGCCAACCACATGTGGTTGATCATTGCCATTGTGATCCTGTTTGTGGGCTTCCCCAGAATTTACGCCACCATGTCGGTGTACCTGCATATTCCGCTGGTGATTCTGCTCATCGGGATCATTGCAAGGGGGACCGCCTTTGTGTTCCGGCACTATGATGCGGTGGTAGACGAGATGCAGGGAGTCTATAATAACATCTTTGTGTACTCCAGTTTCCTGACGCCGCTGTTTCTGGGCATCATCGCCGGCAGTGTGGTCTCGGGGCACATCAATGTGAACGCCACTTCTTTTGCCGAGGCCTATGTTTTTAGCTGGTTGCATTGGTTCTCGGTAGCGGTGGGCTTTTTTACGGTAGCTCTCTGCGGATTTCTGGCGGCCGTTTACCTTATTGGCGAAGCCGAGGAAGAGCAGGACCGTCGGCGGTTTGTGGAAAAGGCCTTGATCTTGAATATAGTTGCCGTGGTGTGTGGGGCCCTGGTGTTTGTGGCTGCTTTGGTAGAAGGCGTGCCGCTGCTGCAATGGCTTTTCGGGAACAAGGTTAGTTTTACGGCCATTGTGCTGGCCTCGGTATCATTGGTGTTGCTGTGGATCTTGCTAAGACGTGGGCAAGGGAAAGTGCTGCGGGTTTTGGCAGGTTTTCAGGTGACCATGATTCTGCTAGCTATTGGGTACGCACATTTCCCTAATTTCCTGCTTCTACAGGGAGGTAACCACCTGTCGCTGCTGGAGAACCAGGCGCCTGCCGCCACCATCAATGCCCTGGGTTGGGCGTTGCTCTTGGGAAGCGTTTTTATTCTGCCGGCCTTGGGATACCTATTCTACAGTTTCCAGAAAAAGCCGATCCATGACTACGAGGTGTAAGCCTTTGCTCACGGAAGTCACGAAGAGGTTTTAAGGCTAGTTTCCCAAAAGCAGGGGTAAAACGACATAGCATTAGCATAAATGAAAATGGCCCGCTTGGTAAGACACTACCAAGCGGGCCATTTTGTATTCTTAATCTAAGATTAGCTGATTGCTTCTACTAGCTGGCACTTCTTCAACCAAAGCAACGCTTCAGTTTCGGAGGTGAAGCCTTCAAAATCGGCGCCGGTGCCATACCAGGGCAAGGTTCTCATCTTCATAGCGGAAGACCTTGTCTCTAAATCGTTGGCGTGGGCTGGGGAAAGTAAGTAAGCTACGTGGGTGATGTGCCCTAATTGGCCGTGTAAAGCCGGGAAGTACGTATCACGTAACCAGTCAACGTCCTCCTTTGAAAGGGGACCTCTGCTTCTGATGTCAAACAGCCAGTAACGGGCGTGCGTTTCCTGTGCCAGTTCCAGAACTTGTTGGTAAACCTCCCGCACGGTGAGGGCATAAATCGGCTGCGGCCAACGCAAAATTAGCACGTCCAGGTCTGGACGATAAGTAAGTGCAACTGCATCTAAAAACGATGGCGACATAGGTTGGGGACTATTTGCGGTAAACTTACAACATTACGCACAATCATGGCCCTTTTAAAGGGAAATAGTTTGTGGGCTTTTGAATATAGTGAACACCTATATTTTGATGAACGTTCGCTCTAAAGGCAGAATAAACGTATTCCGTAGAAAAATGCAATATCTTTGCTTTCTTACTTTTAACCTGTGACGACACCTACCCCTGTTCCGGAGGAGCGACATGATCCGTATGCCGTGCTCCGGATTCCTGAATTCAGATTTTTTGTTTCTGCGCGTTTTTGCATTACCCTGGCCATGCAAATACAGGCCGTGGTGGTGGGTTGGCAGATCTATGACATCACCAAAGACCCCTTTTCACTTGGGCTGATCGGGCTGGTGGAAGCAATTCCGTCTATTACGGTGGCGCTGTATGCCGGGCACGTGGCGGATATCATCCCCAGAAAACGCATTATTATTACCGTGCTCAGTGTGTTGCTTTTCTGTTCGTTGGCGCTCTTGTTCTACACCCTGGATGTTGGTAAAATCCTGCATGCATTTGGCACACTGCCCATCTATTCGGTGATTTTCCTGAGCGGCATCGCGCGCGGATTTATGGGGCCAGCCGTGTTCGCCTTTATGCCCCAGCTGCTGCCAGACCGGAAACTGTATGCCAATGCCATTACATGGAGCAGTACTACCTGGCAGGCAGGCTCGGTGGCAGGACCGGCCATCGGGGGCTTGGTGTATGCTTTTGGCGGTGTGACCGCGGCCTTTGGGGTAGATGCTTCGCTGGTGTTGCTTTCGCTTTTGCTGTACTCATTTATTGCGGGCAAGCCATTGCCGGTGAGCGAGGGTCCTAAACTCAAGATAAGGGAAAGCCTACAGACTGGTCTAAAGTTCGTGTTCGGGAACCAGATCATCCTCAGTGCGCTGGCCTTGGATATGTTTGCGGTGCTTTTCGGCGGAGCCGTGATTCTGTTGCCGGTGTTCGCCTCTGATATCCTTAAGATCGGGCCACAGGGTCTGGGCTTGTTGCGCTCGGCACCTGCTATTGGCTCTGTGACCATGGCGCTGTTTATGGCCTACCGGCCGATTACCTTTAATGCCGGGAAGAAAATGCTGTGGGCGGTGGCTGGTTTTGGAGCCTGTATCATTGTGTTTGGCTTGTCTAAGTTGTTCTGGCTCTCCTTTGGGATGCTGCTGCTGAGCGGCGTACTGGACAGCGTCTCGGTGATTATTAGATCTACCTTGATCCATACGCTTACGCCCGAGCACATGAAAGGCCGGGTCTCCAGCGTGAACAACATCTTCGTGGGCTCCAGCAACGAGATTGGGTCTTTTGAATCGGGGCTTGCCGCCAAACTGCTAGGCGTGGTACCGTCAGTGGTATTCGGGGGTACCATGACTATTCTCATCGTCGCCTTCACCGCCTGGAAAGCCGATAAGCTGCGTAAACTAAGCTTGTAAGGCTGTGCGCAGCCTTGTCTGTGCTGCACATTTTAAGCGTGATTTCACGGGAACAGCCTAAAAACAGCGAGGCCCGCCAGAAAAATCTGGCGGGCCTCGCTGTTTTTAGGCAAATACTTAGGCTTTGCTGGCAGCCGTTAACTTAGCGGCTTTGGTGGCTTCGTTCTTCGGCTTCTGCGGACGGCTGTTACCAAATGAGCCTTTGCTGATCTTTCCTTTTTTACTTTTTTTATCTCCTTTTCCCATGGTAGTACTGTTTGTTTATAAATGAAACATGATGTGACAAGTACTCTCATCCGAGAACTACGGAAAGAAAGTTACAAAGTCTGCGAAATAAGCGCAAGTTTCTTCAGGGGCTTGTGGCTTGGTTTTCAGAAAGTAACCCTAAAACGGAATCTAGGCTTACCCTTCTAAAAACCAATGCGTATGCCTACATTTGCGGTTTGGTCTCCCGCTTGTTTTAAACCCGTTCAAACAGAATTATTCTGCCGCGGTTGTTGTTCTAGAGAGGCTATAATTCTATATGACAGAAGATCTCATCCAACAAGATACCGAATTAGACGCGCTGGACGCCCGCGAGCACATCATCATCAAGCGGGCCCGCGTCCATAATCTAAAGAACCTGAGCGTGGCCCTGCCGCGTAACCAGTTCATTGTGGTGACCGGCCTTTCCGGTTCGGGCAAATCATCCCTGGCCTTTGACACGCTCTACGCCGAGGGACAGCGCATGTACGTGGAGAGCTTAAGCTCCTACGCCCGCCAGTTCCTGGGCCGTATGGATAAGCCCGATGTAGATTACATCCGCGGCATCAGTCCGGCCATTGCCATTGAGCAGAAGGTCAGCATCCGGAACAACCGCTCCACCGTGGGTACCAGCACCGAGATTTACGATTACCTCAAGCTGCTTTACGCCCGCATTGGCAAAACCATTTCGCCGGTTTCGGGGCAGGAAGTGAAGAAAGACACCGTTTCCAGCGTGGTCGATTTCCTGATGACCTTGGAAGACGGAACCCGCATCATGATTCTGGCGCCGCTGCAGCAAAGCAAAGACCGCAAGCTTAGCAAAGAGCTGGACCTGCTGCTGCAGAAAGGCTATTCCCGCGTGCTCTACAACGGTGAGGTCTCCTTCATTGAGGAACTGATTGCCGAGGGCCAGAAAGAACCCAAGGGAACAGTATCGGTGCTGATTGACCGCGCTGTGATTAAGCAGGGCGAGGAAGACGAAAGCCTACAGATGCGCCTCGCTGACTCGGTGCAGACCGCTTTCTACGAGGGCCACGACGAGTGTCACATCCAGATCGGCGACGAGACCCGTGTGTTCTCCAACCGCTTTGAGCTGGACGGCATGGTGTTCGAGGAGCCTAACGTGAACTTCTTCTCCTTTAACAACCCATACGGCGCCTGCCAGACCTGCGAAGGTTGGGGCAGCGTGCTGGGCATTGACCCAGACCTGGTCATCCCAGACAAAAGCCTGACGGTGTACGAGGGAGCCATCGCGCCATGGCGTACTGAAAAGCAGAATGAGTGGCTGCAGCCCTTGCTCAAAAATGGGGTACGCTTTGATTTTCCCATCCACCGTCCATACAACGAACTTACTGAGGAGCAGCAGGAATTACTCTGGACCGGTAACAAGTACTTCGGTGGCCTCACCGATTTCTTCAAGCACATCTCGGCGCAGACGCATAAGATTCAGTACCGCGTGCTGCTCTCCCGTTATCGGGGACGTACCGCTTGCCCAGACTGCAAAGGCTCGCGCCTGCGGAAAGACGCCAGTTACGTGAAAGTAGACGGGAAAAGCATCACCGACCTGGTGCTCATGCCTGTGACCAAGACACTGGACTTCTTCCAGAACCTGAGCTTGAGCGAGCATGATATGGCTGTGGCGGATAGGTTAGTCACCGAGGTGACCAATCGTTTGAGTTATCTCACCCGCGTTGGTTTAGGCTATTTGACGTTGAACCGTCTGTCCAACACACTTTCGGGCGGCGAAAGTCAACGCATCAACCTGGCAACTTCTCTTGGCAGCGCACTGGTGGGTTCCATGTACATCCTGGATGAGCCTAGCATTGGGTTGCACCCGAAAGACGCGGACCAGTTAATTGGTGTCTTGCGCACCTTGCAGCAGATGGGCAACACTGTGATTGTGGTAGAGCACGAAGAAGGCATGATGGAAGTCGCTGACCAGGTCTTGGACATTGGTCCGGAAGCAGGATCTGGCGGCGGAAATCTCATGTTCCAGGGTACTTTCAATGAACTCCTGAAAAGCGATACCTATACCGGTCGTTACCTGAGTGGCCGCATGGAAGTGCCGGTTCCTGCCACTCGTCGGCCGTGGCGCAACTGCGTGGAAGTGCACGGTGCCCGCGAAAACAACCTCAAAAACGTATCGGCTAAGTTCCCGCTGGACGTAATGACCGTGGTGACGGGCGTGAGTGGCTCGGGTAAATCTACCCTGGTGAAGAAGATTCTGGCCCCGTCGCTCATCAAAGCGTTAGGTGGTCACGCCGATGCCACGGGTAAATTCGATAAACTCACTGGTGACATCAACAAGGTGAGCCACGTGGAGTTTGTGGACCAGAACCCTATCGGGAAGTCCTCGCGTTCTAACCCGGTGACCTACGTGAAAGCCTACGATGCTATCCGGACCATGTACGCCGATCAGCCGCTGGCGAAAGCCCGTGGCTTCAAGCCGTCGCACTTCTCTTTCAACATAGAAGGTGGCCGGTGCGAAGTGTGCCAGGGCGAAGGCCAGGTGAAAATTGAGATGCAGTTCATGGCCGATATCTACCTGACCTGCGAGGCCTGCGGCGGTCAGAAGTTCAAGCAAGACATCCTGGACATTCAGTACCACGAGAAAAACATCTCCGAGGTGCTGGACATGACCATTGATGACAGTTTGATCTTCTTCAAAGACCAGCCTAAAATTTTGGAGAAACTGAAGCCGCTGCAAGACGTGGGCCTCGGGTACATCCGGCTGGGGCAATCCAGCAATACCTTATCTGGTGGTGAGGCACAGCGCGTGAAACTGGCCTCGTTCCTGACCAAAGGCGCTACCCCGCACAACGGCAACATCTTGTTTATCTTTGATGAGCCCAGCACCGGTCTCCACTTCCACGATATCAGCAAGCTGTTAACGGCCCTGAATGCCTTGGTGGAAAACGGCAACACCGTGCTGGTGATTGAACACAACATGGACATCATCAAATGCGCTGACTGGATTATTGACCTGGGGCCTGAAGGCGGTACCAATGGCGGGCACTTGCTGTTTGAAGGCACCCCAGAAGATTTGGTGAAACAGGAGGACAACCATACAGGCAAGTATTTGAAGCCGAAGTTATAAACCTTTTTAGCGGCTGTTTTTGGGAAATTGCCCTTAAACCATAATTGATTGAGTTAGACCTGTGAGGATTTGAAAACCTCACAGGTCTTTTTGTTTTTGGGCATTTAGGCAAATCGGCTTGAAAATGATACCTTGGAACATGCTTCGTCCTAAGATTCTTTTACCGGCTCTGTTCCTAATTGCCCTCTTTGTAGCAGGTTTCTTTCTGGAAAAACGCTACGGCAAATCCAGTCCAGAGGAATCCCAGCAGATGACGGCGGAAGTGCAGAACCTAGCGGCAGAAGGTAAACTGCAGAACGGAGATCTTATTTTCCACACCTCACGCTCGGCGCAGAGCAAAGCTATTCAATTAGCCACGAAATCAAAGTACAGCCACTGCGGCATCGTGTACCAAGAAGGCGGAAACTACTTTGTCTATGAAGCGGTGCAGCCGGTTTCTACCACACCGTTGGCCGAATGGATTGCCCGTGGGGAGGGCAGTCATTTTGTGGTAAAACGCTTGAAAAATGCAGATCAAGTGTTAACTAAACCAGTGTTAGCCAAGATGAAAGAGGAAGGGCAGAAACTGGCAGGCAAAGACTATGACCTCACCTTTGAGTGGTCTGATGACAAAATCTACTGCTCAGAACTTGTCTGGAAAGTGTATCAGCGGGCTGCCGGCATAGAGATAGGCAAACTAGAGAGACTTAAAGACTTTGATTTAACGGCAAAGCCGGTGCAGGCAAAGATGCGGGAGCGCTACGGCCGCAACATTCCGTACGAAGAAAAGGTAATCTCTCCGGCCAGTATGTTTGCCTCAGATTTGCTAGTGACGGTGGCGCAGAAGTAAGCCGCAGATCAGAACAAATCTAATTGGTTCCGGTTGACTATATTGCCGTCGCAGCGTATAGCTGCCTTTGCGCCAACTTCAAACCAAGCTCAGTCCTCGAATGAAGGAACTTACCGCTCCTCTTCCTGTCAATAAACTTCAGATCTCCGTGGGCATTATCTGCCTGTTCCACGTGTGCGGGCTCATTGGGTTCTATACCTCTTACCGGGAGTGGTTTTTAAGCAACACGCCTTTGAACCTGATCCTGGCGACGGGGTTGCTGCTGTGGAACCATCAGGGGCTCACGGTAAAAATGGTGTTGGGCGCAGTAGGTGTCTTTTTGGTTGGCTTGACAGCAGAGATCATCGGGGTGGCCACTGGAAAGGTGTTTGGCGGCTACCATTACGGCGATGCCTTCGGGTTTAAGTTTATGGAAGTGCCTTTGGTAATTGGTATGAACTGGGCCGCTTTGTGTTTTGCAGCGGCAGCGGTGGTGAACCAATGGGATAAGTCTTATCTATTTAAAGCAGCCATCGCGGCAGCCATTCCGGTGAGCATTGATTTTCTGATTGAACAGGTCTGCGAGAAATTCGACTTCTGGTATTGGGATGGTCACACGCCGCCTTTGCAAAATTACTTGGCCTGGTACGTCTTCAGTTTCCTGTTTGCGCTGGTGCTCATTCCGTTGCTGAAAAACTCCAGAAACCTGTTTGCCCCATATTTTTTGCTGGTGCAGTTTGTGTTTTTCCTGCTTCTCAACCTGGTAGAGCTTTTTTATGCAGGATAAAACCCTCACCTACGATTACATCATTGCCGGGACGGGAGCTGCCGGGTTGAGCTTGGTCTGCCATCTGCTGGGTCATGAAAGCCTGCAACAAAAACGCATTCTGCTGCTGGACCGGGATTTGAAACAAACCAATGACCGCACCTGGTGCTTCTGGGAAACCAGCGAGAGTCCGTTTGAAAGCTGCCTGAAAAGCAAGTGGAGCAAACTGCACTTCCATTCTCAGAAGTTCTCGGCTTTGCTGGACATCAGCCCGTATCGGTACAAAATGCTGGATAGCCTCTCGTTTTACCAGCACTGCTTTTCTTTAATAGAGAAGTATCCTAACGTGGAGTTCCGGCAAGACGAGATTGTGGCAATGGAGCCGGAAGGCATGATCAGGGGGAAGAACGCGGTGTACCAAGCACACTACGTGTTCAACAGCGTGCTTTTTCAAATTCCTAAACTGCCGCATAAACATTATTTGGTGCAGCATTTTAAGGGTATTTTCATCAAAACCGCCGAACCCGTTTTCAAGCCTGAGGAACCCACGCTCATGGATTTCAGGGTAGAACAGCACCAAGACTGCCGGTTCATGTATGTGTTACCGGTCAACGCCTATGAGGCCTTAGTAGAGTACACTGGCTTTTCAGTGGCAGCTTTGTCCCAGGAAGAGTATGATAAAGAACTAAGCGCCTACCTGCGTGATTTCCTGCACCTCACCCAATATGAAGTCACGCATGAGGAGGTGGGCATCATTCCTATGACCGATGCTCCTTTCTCCAAGGGAATGAGCGAGAAGGTGATCAACATAGGTACGGCAGGCGGTGCCACCAAGGCGTCCACGGGGTACACGTTCAGCTTTATCCAACGGCAGTGTGCGGCCATCGCGCGTAACCTGGCTCAAGGCCGAAAACCGTTGGCGGGTTCTGGAAAAAGCATCGACAAATTCGCCTTTTATGACAGCGTGTTCCTGCGGGTATTGCTGGAGAAAAAGCAGGAGTCTTGGGAGGTATTCCATGACATGTTCAGCAAGTTGCCGGCGAGCCTCATCCTTAAATTTTTGAACGAAGAGACCTCGCTCCTGGAAGATATCCGGATCATGAACGCGGTGAACCGGCCCATTTTCCTGTCGGCAGTCATCAAGCAAGGATTGAATGGCTAAACGGCAGGTTTTTGATCTACCTATCTGGCAACGCACGTAAACCACAAATCACTAACTTAGCGGCTCAGGTACGGCTACTGTTTTCTGTAGCGGGAGCCTTTTTGACCTATTTTTAAGAAAAAGAACCTAAAACCTTGGTGGTGCGTAAAGCAGCCCCTTCCATCAAATACCTAATTCATGGCTATGAGAAAAAACATTGTTGCCGGCAACTGGAAAATGAACAAAACCTACCAAGAGGCGCAGGCCCTGGTAAGCGAGATTGATAACATGGTGAAAGACGAGGTCACCGGAGACAACGTGGAGGTGATTGTCACGCCGCCGTTTCCGTTCCTGAACTCCGTTTCTAAACTGATCCAGGGCAACCCGCGCATGCACCTGGCTGCGCAAGACGTAAGTGCCCATGAGAGCGGCGCCTACACTGGCGAAGTATCAGCGGCCATGCTGAAGTCTGTGGGCGTGGAGTATGTGCTGGTAGGTCACTCTGAGCGCCGTCAATACCACAACGAAGACGCGGATCTGCTTTTGAAAAAAATGAAAGCCGCTTTGGCACAGGGCATCAAGCCTATTTTCTGTTGCGGTGAGCCATTGGAGGTACGCGAGGCCGAGGATCACTTCAAGTATGTAGCCCAGCAGTTGAGGGAAACTGTGGCGCACCTGAGCAACGAGGAGTTTGACCAGATTGTGATTGCCTACGAACCCATCTGGGCTATTGGTACGGGCCGTACAGCCAGCAGCCAGCAGGCGCAGGAGATGCACGCTAGCATCAGAGAAGAACTGTCTCGCATTTTTGACGCCGAGGCCGCTTACAACAAGACCATTCTGTACGGCGGTAGCGCCAACCCCGGCAACGCCAAAGAATTGTTCGCCCAGCCAGACGTAGACGGCGGGTTGATTGGCGGTGCCTCGCTTAAGTCAAGAGATTTCACTGATATCATTAAATCTTTCTAAGGGGCTTCTGGCAGGCCTCTTTGCCTGATGTCTGAATATTTATATAGTGATAGCCTTATATTTTGGGCCTGTTTTGAGAAAAACAGGCCCAAATTGCTTTTAAACCATATATTTATGGGGTAGAAGGTAATAAATGCCCTCATCTACCTTTTAAGCTTTTTGCTTCCTTTTCTAGAAATAAGACTAAAACACAAGATATTACTCTTATTTTCGTTGAAATATTTACCTAGTCTTCTGCCAGATGGCAGAATTTTTATACAAACGTTTATGAGTTTCATTGAAGTAACGGTTACCGCTTCGCCAGAGTATTCTGAAATCCTGATTGCCGAATTGGGGGAATTAGGGTTTGATACCTTTCAGGATACCGATGAAGGATTTCAGGGGTACATTGAAGAAGAGCGGTTTTCTGAGGAAGCCCTGCAGGAGGTATTAGAGCGTTACCAATTTGCCGGAGAGTTTCCGTACCAGACCAGAAGCATTGCCAAACAGAACTGGAACGAGGAGTGGGAGAAGAATTTTGAAGCCTTACTGATCGCAGACCAAGTATCGGTGCGCGCCGATTTCCACCCTAAGCCCGAAGGAATCCAGTACGACATCGTGATCACCCCAAAAATGTCTTTCGGGACGGGGCATCATGAGACCACCACCCTCATGATTGAAAACCAATTGACCTTAGGCCATGCTGGAAAGCGCGTGCTGGACATGGGCTGCGGTACCGGTATCCTGGCCATCATGGCCGAGCAATTGGGTGCCCGCCAGGTACTGGCCGTGGACATTGAAGACTGGACCGTGGAAAACGCCCGTGAAAACGCGGAGCGTAACAACTGCTCTACTTTGGAGGTGCGCTTGGGAGATGCCACCGTGTTGCAAGGAGAGGCGCCTTTTGACCTTATTCTGGCCAATATCAACCGCAATGTGTTGTTGGAAGACATGCCCGTGTATTCCCAATTGCTGCTGCCCGAAGGGCCTTTGGTGCTGAGCGGCTTTTATACCGAAGATCTTCCGCTACTGCAAGAGAGGGCCGCTGAGCTTGGCCTTGCTTTTGAGTCTTCCAGAAACAAGAACAACTGGGTTTCGGCCATTTTCCGGAAAACAGCCACTAAATAGCCTGCTTAGCATCGTTTTATATGAAGCATTTTTATCTCTTCCTGATTCTTTTACTCACCGGGTTGGCCAGTAATGCCCAGACCTATAAGCTGTCTGCCGATAACCCGGAGCAGTTTGTGCTGGACATGCGCGCCTTAATGGCCGGTACCAAAAACACGGCGGCGGTGCAGGTGGGTACCAGTTTTGAGCAGGCTTGGGCCAGCGGCAGATTGAATGACACCCAGAAAAAGAAGGTCATGGACCTAGCGCAGCAAATGCTCAAGAAAAAGCTAAAGGCCCGACCGCACTATGAGCATTTTCTGGGTACTGTGAGTTCCAGCGTGAACCTGCACCAATACACCGGCGCCAATCTTGACCAGTTATTGGCCGTGATGGAGCAAACCCTCCAGAAACAGGACATCAAGGTATATGAGAAATTCCTGGCAAACACTCAGCAGTTTCTTTTAACCAAAACCTTATATAAAGGCCCCACCAACAGATTGCAGGCCCAAGGCGGCGTCTTCACTTTTGAGTACCGCGAAGGAACCCCGGCAGCTGTCACCGATTCTGGTTGGGGAACAGAAGAGCCTGCTGAGGCAGCCACTCCAAAGACAACTCCTACCAAGTCAGCTGCAACCCCGGCCGCAAAAGCAGCAACGGCTACCCCAAAACCAGCCCCTAAGAAAGTAGCACCCAAACCGGTAGAGGAAGATCCTTGGGCCGCTTGGGAAACGCCTAAGAAAGTAACAAAGCCGGCTGCTAAAACGGCTAAGAGCTCCAGCAGCTCTAAAAAATCTACGGGTACAAAGTCTCCTGCTGCCGCCAAGAAAGACACTCCGGCCCCGGCCAAAGCAGAACCTGCCCCACCGGTAGAAAAGGAGTACTTTTCGGCTCCTCTGCCGGTGCTGGCAGGCCCGGTGGTAGTGCTACAGAAGTCAGATTTGGTGTTTGCCTCTGCGTTTGACTCAGTGACCATCAAAGAAGCCAACGGTGCCGTTTCCCTGGCCAATGGCCAATATGCCGGTACCGGCGGTAAACTGGTCTGGAACCGGATGGGCGGAGATGCCACTGCCGAATTCAAGAACCTCGCTTTTGAAGTGGCCAAGCCAGGTTTCAAGGCGGAGGACGTAACGCTGACGTATCCGGCTGTGCTGGAAAACACGATCAGGGGTAATCTGGAGTATCGGCTTACGCGGCCTAAAGCCAACGGTGATAATGGGTTTCCTAAGTTCATCTCGCACACCAACAACGCCAACATCAAACGCTTTGGCGCAGACATCAAATACCTGGGCGGGCTTTCCCTGACCGGGGGTACCATCATGAGTGCCGCCCTGGATGGCAGCCCTTCCACCATTTGGGTATCTGATAACGGAGAAGCCAAGTTCAGGGCCTCTTCCCGTAACTATACCATCAATGACAGCATCATCACTGCCCCAGAGGCGGGTGTTGCGCTTTTCCAGGGCAAAGACTCCATTACCCACCCGGGAGTGAAGTTCAAGTACAACAAGGAAGGGAAACGGCTGGTGTTGATCAATCCGGAAGGGTTCTACAAGCAGACGCCTTATTACCACTCTTACAACCAGGTAGAGCTTACCACCGATATGGCTTCTTGGAACATCAAAGAGCCTAAAATTGATTTCTCCATCTTAACGGCTAAGAACGAGGTGCCGGTGCAGGTGAACTCTAAAGAGTATTTTACCTTAACTCGCTTCCAGCAGATCAAAACCATCTCCAACTTCCACCCGCTGTATACCACAGTAGGGTATGGGGCTAAGATTGGAAGTAAGACGTTCTACCTGGCGCAGATGTCTGAGGACACCAAGATCAAGAAGGAGGTGCTGCACAATGCCCTTACCACCTTGTCCCAAAGCAACTACCTGGACTATGACGCCACCACCGGTTACGTGCTCCTGCGCGAGAAAGCCTACCACTACGTAGACGCTTCCAGAGACAAGAAAGACTATGACTACATCCATTTGAATGCCCTGTCACCAGCAGGTAAGAACGCTACCCTAGACTTGGCTTCAGGTGATTTGATTCTGCATGGGGTAGAGTCATTCGCTTTTCATACAGACTCAGCAGTCATTGTAGAGCCAGACAGCCAGACCGTCCGGATACAGAAAAACCGCAACATGTTGTTCAACGGGAAAGTGAAGTCCACTGACTTTACTTTCAAAGGCAAGGAGTTCTTGTTTGATTATGATGGGTTTTTTATAAATCTGGCCAAAATCGATTCTACCGTTTTAACCACTAAAACCAAAGGCCAGGACGGAAAAGAGAAAGACACCCCCTTTACTCTGGTGAACCGGGGCGGCAAAGGTCAAGCTAAACTGTACATTAACCGCCCTGACAACAAATCTGGTCGCAAGAAATCATTAGGCTATCCGGCCCTGGATGCCATCTCAGGTGCCACGGTGTACTTCAATAAGCCAGAAATCTTGGGTGGGGTGTATGACACTACGGTGTATTTCAACATTCCGCCGTTCAAGATAGACAGCATGGCCAGCACCAAGCATAATGTCATCGGGTTTAAGGGAACCTTTAATTCCGGGGGCATTTTCCCTCCGTTTGAGACAAAGTTGGCCATTCAGCCAGATGGGGCGTTAGGGTTTATTTACCCAGTGCCTAAAGCTGGGTTTGCGGTGTACGGAGGCAAGGGCCGTTTCACCGATACCCTTACCATGGATACCAAAGGACTGAGAGGAAAAGGCGTTCTGAGTTACCAGACTGCTACCATGCACTCACCCGGGTTTGTGTTCTACCTTGACTCGGCCATTACCCAGGTTGGAAAGAAAGGAAGCTTTAAGGAAGGTACCGTTGCCCAAGGCTCTTACCCTAGCGGTACGTTCAAGGCCTTTAAGATGAACTGGTTCCCTTACAAAGACACGCTTCAAGTGCACACGGTGGGTAGAGAACTGATGAGCATTTTCAACGACCGCTTTACTTATAAAGGTATGCTGGGCTTTACGCCATCATCGCTGTTTGGGAACGGGGTAGTGGAAAACAAAGAGGTGGCCATGAAATCACCGCTGTTTGTGTTCAAGAAAGGACTCATCCACGGGAACAAGGCCGGTATGGAGGTAGCTTCCTCTGATAAGAAAATACCGGCCCTTACCACCTACGATGTCTACTTGGACTTCCACATGGATGCCGGCTACGCCGAGTACGGGGCCGAAACCAAAGGCAAAACTACCACTGAGTTTCCGTTTGCCCAATACAAATCTTCTCTGTCTGCCGGTAAGTGGGATTTCAAAACCAGAAAGCTCATCTTGACCAGCGGCAATACAGACGGTGGCGAGTCTTACTTCTACTCCATGAAGTCAGGCGATGACTCGCTTGCTTTCAAAGCAAAGAGTGCCACTTATGACTTCAGTAACTATACCTTGGTGGCGTCGGGCGTGCCGTACATTCCTATTGGCGATAGCTACATTGTGCCAGACAGCAACAGAGTACAGTTCTTGAAAGATGCAGAGTTGAAGACGTTCCAGAAAGCCGGGTTAGCCATGGACTCTGTTCAGAAATTCCACCAGATGGTGAAAGGCGAACTGCACGTAGACAACCGCTTTGGCATCACAGGTAACGCTACCTACTCCTTTGCCAATGCCAGTGGCGATGCCTACAAGATCAAGTTTGACAAGTTTACCTGGCAAAAACCAGAAGGAGGTAAGAAAGACGAGCCTAAAGCGCCGGCCTTCTTTTTAGCCGAGGGTACTGTCAATGAGAAAGACACCCTGTTCATCATCCCTAAGGTGCGGTACTACGGGAACGTGGCGGTGGCCTCTAACAAGAAGACCTTCAATTTTGACGGGCATGCCAAGATGCTTTTCGGCGGAAATGAGAGTGCCGACTGGTTCCCGTACAAACGCGATGGGGTAGACCCAGAGGATGTACGCCTAGAAATCAAGAATCCGGCCCTGGCTGATGGCACTCCGCTGAAAACCGGTATCCACATCAACACAACTTCCGGGAAGCTCTACAACACGTTCGTTTCCAAGAAGCAGTTTGATGATGACATAGATGTGTTTGACGTACAGGGCGTGCTTTCTTTCAACAAAGAAGAAAAAATGTACAAACTGGGCGATGAGGGCCGCGCTTACGGAAACTCCTATACCGGCAACATGCTGCAGTACAATGACGCTACCAAAGAAGCCAAGTATGACGGGCAGTTCAACCTCATCAGACCGGTGAAAGGATTCAAGCTGACCACAGTAGGTAGCGGTATTGGCCGTACCGATAGCAGCCGCTATGAGTTAGACACCTTCATGGCTTTTGACTTTGACGCGCCCTCCCAAGCCATTGAAAGCATGGGCGCAAAAGTAGCAAAAGATGTAGCCGGCCTTCCGGAAGGAGTGGACTTAAACAGCCCTACGCTTCCGTACAAACTGGCTGCGTTTATTGGAGACAAAGGCGTGCCGGCATTCACAGCGGCCACGTCTAAGGGCTACGTTCCTTTCTCTAAAATTTCTGACAAACTCATCCATACGCTGGTGCTGAACCAAGTGAACCTGAAGTGGTCACCTAAGAACAATGCCTGGTACAGCGTAGGCCCGGTAAGCATTGCCGGCATTGACAAGACAGACGTAAACGCGAAAATCACCGGGCACATTGAGATCAAAGCGGGTGCCGCCGGAGATGCCGTTTCCATGTACCTGGAGGTGAACCCATACGTTTGGTACTACTTCAACTTCTTTGAAGGCGGATTAGGAATGACCTCATCAGATCCGCAGTTTAACGGCGCGGTGGCTTCCAAGTCAAAAGGCAGAGCCGTGGCTGGTGGTGACTACACCTTCTATCCGCTGGAAGACATAGACCGGATGGAGTTCGTGAATTACTTCCGAAAAACATACCTGGGCAAAGAACCTATGAAGGCCGCTCCGCAGCAAGTGTACAACACCTTTGACACCGCTCCGGCAGAAGAAACTGACAAGAAGAGCAAGAAGAAAAAGAAAGGGGAAGAAACAGAGACCGGAGCTATTCCTTCAGGTTTTGACACCCCGGTAGTCCAGTCAGAGGAACCTAAGGCCAAGAAGAAAAAGAAAGAGGAAGCTGCCGATGCAGTTCCGGCCGGATTTGAAACCCCAGCCGCTCCTCAGCCAGAGGAAGCCAAAGGAAAAGACAAGAAGAAAAAGAAAGAGGCGGATGTAGATGTGGTTCCGTCTGGCTTTGAAACCCCGGTAACTGAGCAGGAAGATGCTTCTGGCAAAAAGAAAAAAGAAAAGAAGAAGAAAGCCGGCGAAGCGCCTCCAGACATTGACCCGGTTGGCAACTAACATGTAGTCCATCAGGCGGTTCAAAAGGTTTCCTTTTCTACTACCCTAACATCCCGTTTTCAGGCTAGTTTCTCAGGAACTGCCCGGAAACGGGATGTTTCGTGAAGGACCAGTATGGGTGTTGGGCCATGGGAAGGGTTTGTCTATATTTGAAAGGAGTTTCAGCGGTTATTGCCGTATAAGAAAGCAGATCTACAAAACATCGCAATCACATGGAGATAGTCACTATTGGCGGAATCATCTTGTTGGCTTATTTGATTGGGGCAATTCCTACGGCCGTATGGGTGGGTAAAACCTACTATGGTATAGATGTGCGTCAGCACGGAAGCGGCAATGCGGGGGCTACCAACACCTTCCGGGTGTTGGGGAAGAAACCAGGTTCTATTGTCATGGCCGTGGATATTCTCAAAGGCTGGGCCGCTACCTCGCTGGCTAACCTGTTGGTGTACTGGGACGTCATTGAGCCACAACAACTCATCATGTTCAAACTTATTCTAGGCGTGGTTGCTGTGATTGGCCATATCTTTCCGGTGTACGTGGGCTTTAAGGGAGGCAAGGGTGTGGCCACGCTGATGGGCATGGTGCTGGCGGTACATCTGCAGGTCGCCTTGATTTGCCTGGGCGTTTTCATTGTGGTACTGCTTTTGACCAAGTACGTGTCGCTTAGTTCTATGCTGGCTGCCATTTCTTTTCCGTTGCTGTTGCTGTTACCTATGTTCAAGCCAGACAATTACCTGTTGCCTACTTTTGGCGTGTTCATTGCCATCATGGTAGTGCTTACCCATAAGAAGAACATCAACCGGTTGCTGCAAGGTGTTGAAAGCAAAGCCAACATCAATCCATTCAAAAGCAGATAGAGAGTTTGGGCTAGTAGCCTTAATGGGTTTTTAAGGAGTGTTTTCCTAAAAGGAGCTTAAAGCCGGAAAGCCTCGCTAAAAAGTAGAAAAGTCTGGCTTTAAAGCTGGCAAATCTGATTAGATAAACCATAAAAGCGTCTTTCTTCAAGGAGAAAGGCGCTTTTTGTTTTAACTTCACCCATCATCAAACCTATACTATGAAAGCCTATATTGAAGAGAACAAAGACCGGTTTCTGCAAGAGTTGCTGGAGTTGTTACGTATTCCATCCGTAAGTGCAGACCTTTCTTTCAAGGGAGACGTGATGCGGGCGGCTGAATTTTTAAGAGAGAAGTTGCACGAAGCCGGGGCCGACAATGCCCAGTTGTTCCAGACGGCGGGCAACCCCATTGTATACGCAGATAAAATCATTGATCCGGCTTTGCCAACGGTGCTGGTGTACGGGCACTATGACGTGCAACCCGCTGACCCGTATGAATTGTGGAACTCACCGCCGTTTGAGCCGGTGATTAAAGACGAGAAAATCTACGCCCGCGGCGCCTGTGATGATAAAGGCCAGACCTACATGCACGTGAAGGCGTTTGAAACCATGATGCAGCAGCGGGCCTTGCCTTGCAACGTGAAATTCATGATTGAGGGCGAGGAAGAAGTGGGCTCCGTGAACCTGGCTACTTTCGTAAAGGAAAACAAAGAAAGGCTGAAGGCCGATATTATTGTGATCTCTGACACGGGCATGCTGGCCAATGACGTGCCTTCGGTAACGACTGGTCTGCGGGGCCTCAGCTACCATGAGGTGGAGGTAACCGGACCTAACCGTGACCTACACTCCGGCCTGTACGGTGGCGCGGTGGCTAACCCCATCAACGTCCTGTGCAAGATGATTGCCTCGCTGCACGATGAGAACAACCACATCACCATTCCGGGATTCTATGACAACGTGGAAGAACTGAGCCAGGAAGAGCGCGCCGAGATGGCACGGGCTCCTTTCAGCCTGGATGCTTATAAAAAGGCCTTAGACCTGTCTGATGTGCACGGCGAGGCAGGTTACGCTACCATGGAGCGTAATTCCATCAGACCTACTCTAGACGTAAACGGCATCTGGGGCGGTTACACCGGCGAAGGGGCTAAAACGGTGATTCCGTCCAAAGCCTTCGCGAAGATCTCTATGCGGTTGGTACCGCACCAAACCTCAGAAGAAATCAGCGAGCTGTTCCAGAAGCATTTTGAGTCTATTGCGCCACCTAGCGTGAAAGTAGTGGTGAAACCGCACCACGGCGGCGAACCAGTGGTAACACCTACTACCTCGGCAGGGTACCAGGCGGCTTCAAGGGCCATGGAAGAAACGTTTGGCAGGAAACCGGTACCGGTGCGCAGCGGGGGCAGTATTCCTATCGTGGCCATGTTCAAGTCTGTGCTGGAAACTGATACCGTGCTGATGGGTTTCGGGCTGGATTCTGATGCCATCCACTCGCCTAATGAGCATTTTGGCGTGTTCAACTTCATGAAAGGCATTGAAACCATTCCGTTGTTCTACAAGCACTTTGCCGCGTTGCACACCCAGGAAGCCTAATCATTTCAAGCTCTTTTCTCTGAAAAGACCTTAAAAAGAAAGCCCCGGTACCTTCAAAAGTACCGGGGCTTTTTACTTACAACCTGTCTTATGTCTGAATGGAGATCGTATGGTTCAGATTATCTGCTGAGCGGGAAACCCAAAGACAACAGGAACGAAGAATGACGGGCATTTTTGAAGTCGCCTCTTACCGGAGAATCATCGGTTAACTCAGTAAAAGCGCCGTTGTAACGCAGCCCTAAGCTGATACCGTTGGCAGTGGCGAAACCAACTCCGGCGGCGTAACCTACTTCAAAATCTGAATACCCTGATTTGCTTTTTTCGCTTACCTCACGGTTCACCAGTTCGCCGTCACGGTAGTGTTTGGTTTTGTCGTTAACGCTCACCAGGTAAGAGACCTGTGGACCGGCCTCAAAGAAGAAGCTGCTGGCTTTTACGCGGGCCAACACCGGCACATCTAAGTAGTTGAAGTTTGCAGTTCCTTCGTATCTATTTTCAACGCCCAGCAAAGTGGTCTCTACTTTGTCATCGTACTTGTAACCTTTGTTGGAGTAAAGTACCTCTGGTTGAATGGAGAAGAAATCACCGATGATGGGCGCGTTAAAGTACACCCCGGCATTAAAGCCGATCTTGTTGTTGAACCGTTCTTCGTTCTGTAAATCGCCGGAAAGGTTAGAGTAGTTAAGACCGCCTTTGATCCCGAAAGAAGATTGTGCCTGGGCCGCATAGGAAGCCACTATAGCTACGAATAAGAAGACGAGTTTTTTCATGATTTTAGAAATTTGAATTTAGTTCCATTGTTTGCAAGTATTTAATCAAACACTGTGCCTAAATCGAGTTAACTTAGTTTTTAGGTGTTTTTTAGAGTGGCTTTTCTTGTAAAACGTTGATACTAAAGGATAAAAAAATGGGAGAAACCGCAATGCAGTTCCTCCCATTTGTCAAGATTTGAAATTGATTAGCGGCCACCAAATACGTAGCCTAAAGTAAGTTGGAAAGCAGAGTGACGGGCATTCGTTAGTTCGTCATTGTCTTCCTTGGCCAAGGCATTGATACCTCCAGTATAGCGTAAGCCTAAGCTAAGGCCGTTTTGGGCCTGATATCCTAAACCAGCCGCGTACCCAATTTCCAGTTCAGAAAGATTGTCTTTCTCTACTTTGGTAGAACGTTCAAAGTCTCTGTCGCCTATTTTCTCTTCGGTGTTGTCTTTGATACCTAACAGATAAGACGCCTGCGGGCCTCCTTCAAAGAAAAGACCCCCCGCGTTGATTCTCAAAAGAACCGGCAGATCAAGGTAGTTGTAGTTAACATCGCCTTTGCGCTTGTACTCTACATTGTTGATGGTGAATTTCTCGTCACGGTACTGATAGCCGCGCTGAGAGAACAGAAGCTCTGGCTGCACAGAAAGGAATCCATCTCCGCTCAGGTCAAAGTTGGCGGTCAAGCCCCCTACAAAGCCTAGTTTGTTTTGGTAGATATCCTCGTTGGCCAATTCTTTGCCAGAGATGTTGGAGTAGTTTGCTCCTGCCTTGATTCCGAAACGTGGACCTGTTTGCGCTTGCGCTACACCAAAGGAAAGCACTGCTGCTACAAATAATACAATCTTTTTCATAGTGGGTTTAAAATTAAGTAACGGGTTGTTTGTCTAGGATACCCTTATAAAACCACCCCATTATACGGCTACGCAAGAGAATGTTGGCTTTTTGTAGATTAAATTATCAACAAGTTAAAGCGGGTCCGTATTTAAACAACTTAGAAAAAGATAAGAATTGGTATAAGAAGCCTTGCTTTTCAATAGATTAGCCCTTTTAAGACTTTGGCCTCGGCGAAGCAAATTTAGGAGCAAAGTAAAAATGGGTATTTCTACTTTGGAGGCATTTTCAGGAAAATACCGGCTAAATAGATAAGCCAACTAGAAAGACAAAAGCACTTCTTACAGATGGTAAAATGAGTTAGAAATCAGAAGGGTAGGCTAAGTGCAGAGCATAAAAAAAGGGCCTCCCGAGAGAGGCCCTTTCTGTGGTTTGATTAAGCAGGGATTATCTGCCGCCAAACATATAGCTTAAAGAAAGCTGGAAGACAGAGTTGCGTACTTTGGCATCATCATCTTCATTGATGCTGGTGATGCCTCCTTGGTAACGCAATCCTATGCCAACACCGGCAGGCATCTGGTAACCAATACCGGCCGCGTACCCAAATTCAAATTTCTTATAGCCTTCTCCGTCTTCAGTATCAAGGTCAAGCTCTTCTCCGCCTACTTCCAGGGTGTTTTTATCATTGATCATAAACCCTAAGGTTGGTCCTAGTTCAAAGAATAATCCGCCGGCATTGATGTGAGCCAAGATTGGCACATCAATGTAGTGGAGTCTTGATTTCAGAGTGTATTCTTCTCCATCTTCTTCTCCTTCAAATTTGAACCCTTTCAAAGAATACAGTAGTTCTGGCCGGATGGACACCATTTCTGAGATACCGTAGTCTGCAAAGAGACCACCATTGAAACCAAAGAGATATTCAGCGTCATCTAGGTCATCACCCGTGACGTTGGTAAAGTTCGCACCTGCTTTTATCCCCAATTTAATTCCCTCCTGGGCTTGGGCAAAGTAGGTGGTGAACAATGCGGCAATAAAGAATACTAGCTTTTTCATGAAGTTTATTTATTTAGGTTAGGTAATTGACTAAAGGTGAAAACTGGGAAGCTATGTGCCCCAAAAGCCTTTTACAAGCCTTTAAGCGTGTAACTTACTGATAGTTGGAAAGAGGAATTATAGGCTTTTGCCTCTCCTTCTTTATCTAATTTGCTTAAGCCTCTGTTGTAGCGTACCCCAAGGCCTAGGCCGCTCTGGAACTGATAACCCACGCCAGCTGCTACGCCAAGGTCAAATTTGTTGAATTCATCTGTCACGGTTTTAGTTTCTTCAAATTCCTCGCCCATAATCTCGCCCTCATCCCGTGTTTTTGCGCTTAACAGGAAGGAGAAGGTAGGACCAGCCTCAATAAAGAAATTACCCGCCTTAAATCTGCCTAAAACCGGAAGATCTAGGTAATGGGTGGTAAGGTACGATTTGTATTCAAAGTCTTCTTCCTCTTCTTCGGCATAGAAGCCTTTCAAAGAGTAGAGGAGTTCTGGTCTGATTGAAAACTTGTCTGTAACACCATAGTCTAAGAAACCGCCGGCATGAACACCTAGTATGTTGCCTAGGTTCTCTGTGTCATCACCAACAACACTGCTCACATTAACACCTGCTTTCAAACCTAGTTTGATGCCGTCCTGCGCTTGGGCAAAATAGGTAGTGAATAATGCGGCAATCAAAAAAACTACTTTTTTCATGAACTGAATAATAAAGGTTAAGGGGTTTAGGAATCTATTAAAGGTGCTATTTAGGACAAATATAGATTTTAGTATATACTAAAAAGTAAGTATTAAAGCGTTGATCTATGCTGGTAGGAAACCTGTTTAGGGTATTTAGTAAGTGGTTAAGGATGTACCTTCTACTCATAGGCTACATTACATAGCATGTCTCTGAAAAAAAAGTGGCATTTTGCACTGTAGTGTAGCCTCAAGCATGGTAATGCTACCTCTACTAGACAGCTTTATATTGGATTACCCCTATCCTTGTCTGAAATAAAAATCCTCCTGACGAACTGCCCGCTTAAGTAGCATGTATTCATCAAGAGGAGAAAGAAGCGGAATTGAATATTAAAGGGAAGAATTAGCCGGCCCAGCCTTCACGGTCCAGGCTCCGATACTGGATGGCCTCCGCGAGGTGCTCTATCTTGATGTTTTCTGAACCCGCCAGGTCGGCAATGGTGCGACTCACTTTCAAGATACGATCGTAGGCTCTTGCGGAGAGGCCAAGTTTTTCCATAGCGGCTTTCAACAGCAGTCTTCCGGCTTCGTTGATGCGGCACAGGTCTTTTACCATTTGGGGCGGCATCATGGCATTGGAGTGGATGTCTGGAAATGCCTTGAACCGCTCAGCTTGCCATTGACGGGCCCGTTCTACGCGCTCCCTGATGTCGGCACTGGTTTCAGTTTTGCGTGTCTCGGTCATTTGGTCAAAAGAGACGGGTGTTACTTCCACGTGCAGGTCAATACGGTCCAGCAACGGCCCGCTTACTTTATTTAGATAACGTTGCACCACCCCCGGACCACAGACGCAGTCCTTATTTGGGTCATTGTAGAAGCCGCACGGGCAGGGGTTCATGCTGGCCACTAACATGAAATTGGCCGGGAAATCAATGGTAAGACGTGCCCGCGAAATACTTACCCGCCGCTCTTCCAGAGGCTGACGCATAACCTCTAGCACCGTTCTTTTAAACTCCGGGAGCTCATCCAGGAACAGAACCCCGTTGTGGGAAAGGGAAATCTCGCCGGGTTGCGGATTGCCACCACCTCCTACCAAGGCTACGTCTGAAATGGTGTGGTGCGGTGCCCTGAACGGACGTTGGGCCATCAGAGCCCCCTTGGTGCCTAACTTACCCGCTACCGAGTGGATCTTCGTTGTTTCCAGCGCCTCGTGAAGGGTAAGCGGAGGCAAAATGGAAGGCAGCCGTTTGGCCAGCATGGTTTTACCGGCGCCAGGCGGCCCGATCATGATGACGTTATGGCCACCGGCAGCGGCTATCTCTAGGGCACGTTTAATGTTTTCCTGGCCTTGCACATCGGCGAAGTCGGCAGTGTATTGGTGTACCGTTACTTGGAAGAGATCGCGGGTGTCTACTTTTAAGGGCTCAATGGTCAGGTTGCCGCTCAGGAAATCAATGGCTTCTTTGAGGTTAGACACCCCTATCACATCCAGGTTGTTCACAATGGCGGCTTCCTGGGCGTTTTGTTGGGGTAGGATAAATCCTTTGAAGCCTTCCTTTCGGGCTTGAATGGCAATGGGCAAAACTCCTTTGATGGGTCTGAGTTCACCGTCTAGGGCCAGTTCGCCCATGATCAGATACTTTTCAAGCTGATCGGTGAGGAGTTGGTCAGAGGCCGCCAATATTCCTAAAGCAATAGGAAGGTCATACGCCGAGCCTTCTTTGCGTACATTGGCAGGGGCCATGTTGATGACCACTTTCTGGCGCGGCATGCGGTAGCCATGATGTTTCAAAGCAGACTCAATCCGCTGCTCACTTTCTTTGATGGCGTTGTCTGGCAGGCCTACCAAAAAATACTTTGTTCCCGGCGATACATTTACTTCAATAGTGATGGTGAAGGCATTGACACCTTGTACCGCGCTTCCGAAGGTCTTTACAAGCATAGATGATTCTAATACAATATTGGATTATTTTGTAAGTAGCCCAACAGCAATAGACCGGAATAAATTCCTTAAAAGGTTAAGCTGATAAATGGCCTGAGTACTTTCTCTTCAACCACACCGGTGCTAAAAGGAAAATCATCGCTTTCAAAGCCTTTTCCCAAAGCTTGGTCATAACCAGAAAACTGTCTCTGCTTGCCTTTTAATAAGCGCCCAACATGTCCATTTAAGCTTTACCCTTGTTTTCGTAAAACCAAGCAAAAAGCACATTTACGGAATGTTAAACCGAAGTTAAGCCATGTGTTTCTCCAGCAGCAGAATCAGGATGTGGATCACCTTGATGTGGATTTCCTGAATTCTGTCGGCGTAGCCGAAATGCGGGACCCTAATCTCTACATCGCTTAGAGACGCCAGTTTGCCGCCGTCTTTGCCGGTGAGCGTGACCACGTGGGCGCCTTGGGCTTTGGCAGCCTCAGCGGCTTTGAGTACGTTGCCCGAGTTGCCGCTGGTACTGATGCCTAAGAGCACATCGCCGGGTCTTACCAAGGCCTGCACATAGCGAGAGAACACGTGGTCATACCCATAGTCATTGGAAACGCAGCTCATGTGACTAGGGTCTGAGATGGAGATGGCAGCCATAGGGGCGCGGTCATCGCGGTAGCGGCCGGTGAGCTCCTCGGCAAAGTGCATGGCGTCACACATGGAACCTCCGTTACCGCAAGATAGAATCTTACCTCCGTTTTTCAGGCTGATGGCCATAAGGTGGGCTGCCGCTTCAATGGAAGAAACGGTGGCGGACTGAGCCAGAAAATTTGAGAGCACTTGTTGGGCTTGTTGCAGTTCCTGCAGAATAAGGGCAGAAGGCGAGGTGTTCATGTACTAACGCAAAGGCCGGTGATCTGTCGGCGGCAGGTTGGGGTTTTCGTCTGGGTTCAACGTAGGAGGCATGGGAGCGGGCGTGATGATCAGATTTCGCTCCTCCTGGTCTGCGGTGTTCCCTACAGGAGAACTGGTGGCGGGTGTGCTTGGGGTAGGCTCCGGAACCAGAGGGACAGCCGCAGTTCTTATCTGCTGGTCATAATGCTTCGCCTTCAGTTCAGTATGCTTTGTTTTCAGCTCGGTGTGCTGGCGGTACTCGCGGTCCAGTTTTCGTTTCAGGGCAGCAATATACACGTTTTCCACCAGCAGTTCAGCCAGCAGCAAGACCACCCCGCCCCAGAGCAGCCGGTTGTAGAACTCGGCATCGTGGGCTAAGTCAAACAAGGCCACAAACTTAGAGACACTTAAGATCCGCAGCAAGAACAGAAAGGCGATGAGCAAATATACCATCACCGCCACATTTATAAACTTCTTCAAAGACTCCATGGCCGTACAGATTGCTAAACATTAAGAATAATGAATATAATTGGCTGTACGCAAAAGCCGGCAAATAGCTGTGAAAGGTTCCGCTTCTCCTAAAAGCAAACCGCCGGTTTAGGCCTGCTTTTAATAAAACAGGCCTAAACTGGCGGCTAAAAAACAGTAAGAAGTTGCTTAGGTAGTATGCTGCATCTGGGTGAGTTTGTGATACAGCCCTCTTTGTTGCACCAACTCTGAATGGTTGCCGCGCTCTACAATGCGGCCACCCTGCAAAACAATGATTTCATCGGCGTGCTGAATGGTGCTAAGGCGGTGGGCAATCACCAGAGACGTGCGGTTCTTCATGAGGTTGGTCAAGGCTTCCTGCACTAGTTTCTCAGATTCGGTGTCCAAAGCCGAGGTGGCCTCGTCCATGATTAGAATAGGCGGGTTTTTAAGGATGGCGCGGGCAATGCTCAGGCGCTGGCGCTGACCACCCGATAGTTTGCTTCCTCTATCGCCAATCACGGTTTGGTAACCATCCGGGGACTGCGTAATGAACTCGTGGGCATTCGCAATCCTGGCTGCGGCAATTACCTCTTCCTCGGTGGCATCGGTCTTGTTGAAGGCGATGTTGTTGAAGATGGTGTCATTGAACAGGATAGACTCCTGCGTGACAATGCCCATCTGCTCTCTGATGGAGTGCAAAGAACAATCCCGAAGGTCTAGTCCGTCAATGGTGATAGCTCCCTCTGTAGGGTCATAGAAACGAGGAAGTAAGTCTGCCAACGTCGATTTTCCGCCACCCGATGGGCCTACCAACGCGATGGTTTTCCCTTTAGGGATACGTAGGTTGATGCCCTGTAGAATAGGGTCATTGGCGTACTGGAAACTCACATTCTTAAACTCGATGGCCTGGGTAAACTCTGGCAAAGTCTTAGAATCTGGCCGATCCCGAATCAGAGGCTCGGTGTCAATCAAAGCAAGTACCCGCTCCCCCGAAACCAATCCACGTTGGATATTGCTGAAGGCGTTGGAGATAGCTTTCACCGGCACCAACACCTGAGAGAATAAGGCCAAATACGCGATCAAATCCTCGCCGCCTAAGTCAGATTCCCCACGCAGCACCAAAGAACCGCCGTAGAATAAAATACCCGCCACCGCCGATACACCCATAAACTCAGAGAAAGGCGAGGCCAAACTGCGCTTGTTGTTCATGGAGGTGATGATGCGCGCGTACAGGCTGTTGCTTTGTCTGAACTTACCCAGCACGTACGGCTGCGCATTGAATCCTTTGATCACGCGCAAACCGCTCAAGGTTTCATCAATAATGCCCAGAATAGAACCCAGCGCATCCTGCCCCTGAGAGGACTGTCTTTTCAGTTTCTTGGAAATGCTGGAGATGATCAAACCTGATATTGGAAGTACCAGCAAGCTAAAGAAGGTGAGCTGCGGCGATATGTAAAAAAGCACCACAAAGTAGCCAATCAGTAGAAAAGGCTCCCGAAACAGTACGTTCAAGGTACTCACTACCGAGTTCTCTACTTCCTGCACATCATTGGTTAGCGTAGACATGATGTTGCCTTTGCGCTGGTTAGAGAAGAAGCCTAGCTGCAGTTGGGTCAACCGCTCAAACACTTGCATTCTTAAGTTCTTCACCACCCGGGCCCGCACCACGCCCTCAATCCGGAGACCGATGTAGCGGAACACGTTGGCCAGCAGTACCGAGATGACAAGCAGAATGCAGATAAAGCGCAAGGCACCAATGTTACCTTGGGTCTGAATGATCTGGCCCACGTGGTAGTAAAAGAATTGCGTAAACCAGCTGATATTGAATTCAAAAGCCGGCACAGCCCTGGGAATCTCATTCATGCTGTTGGCTTGGCCAAACAGGACTTTCAATAAAGGGGCAAGTAGTCCGAAGTTCAAAACCCCAAAGATGGTTGCCAGTAACGTGGCAATGGCGTACCACGGAACGTATTGACTAAACGGCCGCGCAAATTTTAAAATGCGGAAATAAGTTTTCATTCCTGCAAAGGTACGGCTTTGCAGGAATGAAACAGCACCACGTTTTAACTAAGCCTTTTAAGCCTGTTTTCCAGGAAAGGGACATAAAAACAGATCGGCTCCTTCTGTAGAAGAGAAGGAGCCGATCTGCTTACGAGGCGTTTTGATGAAAGAAGCCTAGAACTCGTGGGTGCGCTGCGGAATGTTCCACCGGAAAGAAACGCCCGTGAACGCGTTGTTCCGGTCATAGCGGTCATCCTCGGCATTGGCGCGGCGTACCACTTGGGTGACATCCAAGAACATGTTATACCTTAACTGGAAGGATGCGGTGGCCTCGCCGTAAATCTGGTCTGTGGTGATGCCGCTGCCAATCTGGTAGCCGTAATCGCCCTGGCGGGTGGTGTATGGTTTCAGAACATTACCTCCGTAGTTGTACTCAATAAGCCCGCCTTCTGGGTTCAGGGGATCAACGGTAGGCTCCGGGTCCTGGCCGTAACGGGTAGCAATGGCTTTGGCGGTAAGGGTCAACTTAGGGATGGGCTGATAGCGCACAATGGCTACGGCCTCGGCCAAGTTTGCGCCCATGGGGTGTGCCAGCGGTTGCAAGTAATGCTGGTAGTTTTTAGAGGGATCCTCATGCTGGTAGGTGAAAGGACGGGCCAGGTTGAGTTCTCCCTGCAAATCTAAGTTAGAAACCCCGAAGGCGTCAATGTACTTGGCGCCACCTTGCAGGGCAAATTTGTTTCCCCACCAGCCGTTACCTGCACGTAGTTCACTAATCAGGAATTCATCCAGCACGGCTTGTCCATAGAGCTGCACGCGGTTGTAGATGTTCCATTTGAAATCCATCCCCAGCAAGGCGTTGTCTTCAGAGCCTAAGCCCTGTTCAATGCTGCGGTAGAAAATGACTGGGTTCAGGTACTGCAGCTCAAACCGGCCTCTATCACGGCCAAAGATCACCGACTCAAACACGCCCACGTTCAGGTTGGGCAGGATGTTCACGCTCAAGTGGTGCAGGGTCATGTACTTTTTGGCGTACAACTGGTCTACCTGTTCAAAGTCCTGGGTGAGCTCGGCGTAGAGGTTGGTGTACTGCAGTTTCCAGATCTGGGTCTGCAGTTTCAGGAAGAAGTACGGCGCCGCGTAGTCAGACAAAATCATGGAGCGTAAACCGTTGCCGATGAAGTTGCGGTCATGGCCCAGCATCACGCTGATGTGTTTGGTGGCTGCGTAGTTGATATAACCTCTCGCCGAGAAAAAATCATAGCCGCCGGTGCCAAAAGGCTTCCAGTAAGCTTCGTGCGGTACAATGTTGTCACGTGAAACCCTCTCGTTCACGTAGCCGGGCAGCTTTGCCTGGTTATCGGCTAGGAAGGTGTAGAATCCTAGTTTCTCGTCAATGGTGCCTTCTACCTGTAAACCCCTGGTGTTGATGTAGCGCAAACCGTCGGTCTCGGTGTCTTTGCCGGCCTGCAGCCCAATGACTGGGTTCACGCGCAAGGTGAAATCAGGGCTTTCATAATGGTAGAGATCGGTCTTGTTTCTGAAAAACGGGCCCAAAGAGCGCTGGCTTTCGTTCGTGCGCGTGTTGCGGGTGTAATTCCAATTATCGTTGATCAGGTAATTGACATTGTACTCATCGGTGCGGGAGCCGGAGTTAGCATCCTGCCGGGCTTCTTCGCCTAGTCTTGCTACCCGGGCGCGGCCATAAGGTCTGAAAGAGGTGTGCAGGTCTTCGGTGTTGTGCTTGATGTGGTAGCGGTCAATGACCCGGTACACATCCTGGTTTAAAGGCACAGTGGCGTCTTGTGCCGTTGCAGAACCTGCCAGAACTAGAAGACCCAACAGCAGACGGTAAGTTTTTCTCATATAGAAGGAGTTGTGGACGCGAAGTTAGTGGATTTTTGACCGTGTACTCTCCTGAAGGCTTACGGGTTGCTTGCGGCGTTCTGCGCATTAACGTCAGAAGTAGCCTGATGCTTTTACCTTCTTTTCTGAAAAGTAGGGCGAAATTGGCGTTGACACTAGTTTGCCGAGGCGGCGGCTGCTTCAATACAATCCCGAAAACAGTATCTTGCCGGTAAGATGATACAACACCTGCGCCGTCATGAGATAAATCTGGAGCGTTGGGAGGCCTGCCTGCTGAAAGCCTACCAGCCCTTGGTGTATGTGCGGGCCTGGTATTTAGAAGTGGTGTGCTCCGGTAACTGGGAGGCGTTGGTAGAGCTACAAGGGGAGGAGTACGTATCGGTGTTTCCTTTCCCGGTTAGGTCGCTTTTAGGGAAGAAAAAAGTGTACCAGCCGCTCTTTACCCAGCAACTGGGTTTGGTGATCACACCAGCCAGCCAACACCTGGTTTTAGAGGAATACCTCGCTTTCTTGCCGGGGAAGTTCACACAGATACAGTACCAACTGCCTTGGACGAGTGAAGTGCCTCTTGTGCTGCCAGCCCCATGGACGTACAGAACGAGGCCTAATTATGAGTTGAGTTTAGCGCCCGATTATGACCATCTAGAGCAAAACTACTCTTCTAATCTCCGCCGGAACCTTAAAAAAGCAAGTCAGCAGCCATTGAATATGGCACCGGCGCACTCTATAAAAGGGTTGGTAGCGTTGTTCAGGACCACCAAAGGCAAAGAACTCACAGAACTCAAGAGCAGGCATTATGCAAAGTTAGTAGCCTTGTATGAACGGGCCAGGCAGGAGATGGCAGGTCAGGTATGGGAGGTGCGACATCAGAATAGGCTGTTGGCGGCTGCTTTTATTCTTCAGATAGACCACCGCATCACCTTTTTGTTTGGGGCCAGTTCTGCCGAAGGAAGGCAAAAAAGCGCCATGGCGTTTTTGTTAGACCAGCTAATCAGGCAGGAGGCCGGCTCGGGGAAAACCTTTGATTTTGAGGGGAGCGAAGTGGCCGGCGTCGCGAATTTTTACGCGGGCTTTGGCGCGCAGCCCGTCCCTTACGTATCTTTAAGCATCCAACCTAAACCATCGGCCCTGCAATGGACTCCAACCGTCTTCACATACTTAGCCAAACACCTTCGTTAGCCAATCATTTTATTTCTGAGTTGCGCGACGTGACGGTGCAGAAAGACAGCTTGCGTTTCCGGCGTAACCTGGAGCGCCTGGGCGAGGTGATGGCGTACAAAATCTCCGAGACGCTTCCTTACCAAGAGCAGACCATTGAGACTCCGTTAGCCCCAACGCAGCAAACGCTGTTGGTGGAGTTTCCGGTGCTGGCCACTGTGCTGCGCGCCGGCTTGCCGTTTCACCAAGGCTTCCTGAATTATTTTGACCATTCTACCAGTGCTTTTGTGGGAGCTTATAGGGTAGAAGGGGGGCGTCAGCTGTCTGTACACTTAGATTACATGGCTACCCCGCACCTGGAAGATAAGATTTTGATTCTGGTGGACCCCATGTTGGCCACCGGAAAATCTCTGGTGCTTACGTATAAAGACATGCTGCGTTTTGGTACGCCTAAACGCATTATTATTTCGGCCATCATCGCCAGCCCTGAAGGGGTAGCCCACGTACATGAACAAATCCCCAAGGCGGAATTGTGGGTGGGTGCCTTGGATGAGCGCCTGAACGAGCAATCGTATATAGTGCCGGGCTTAGGCGATGCCGGGGACCTGGCCTTTGGGTCAAAAAGTTAACAGAAGAAAAATGGTTTAAACTAAAGGTTTATGGCTGTGAATGTTAACGATAGTTGTATCTTTAATGCCCCCATATTTTGTGTGTGGTTGAGTTGAGGCGTCTTCGTATAAGCTTTGTTATGCTTCTGGGTTTTACTTTTCTGTTGAAGGCTGTATGATTTCTGCAGTTCTAAAATATATCTCTGTCTATCTGCTGAGCGCTGTAAAGTTCTTCGGCGGTCCCTTGGTAGGCTTAACCATGGGTATTCCGTTCTGGGCTACCGTCTGCCTCACCATTGCCGGCATGATGACCAGCGTATTTCTATTCTCGCTTATCGGGTCAGCTGTGCATGACCGGTACGTGGCCCGGCAGCGGGCAAAGAACAAGCCTATGTTCAGCAAGAAGAACCGCCGTATCGTTTCGGTTTGGAAACGGTTTGGCATGTCGGGCATCGCTTTTCTTACCCCAGTGCTGTTCACCCCTATTGTGGGCACCGTACTGGCTACCGTTCTGGGGGTATCTAAAAGCCGCATCTTATTGCACATGCTCTGGAGCGCCGTTTTCTGGGGATTTGCTGTAACCCTTACTTTGTACAAACTAAGCCATTTGCCTTTTCTACAGTTTCTTAAATAAAGGTTAATTCTTTTAGGTATAAAACGAGAGAGCCGCATGTAAATCATGCGGCTCTCTCGTTTTAAGGGCCTTCTCAGGAAATAAGGCCGAAATGTGTGCAATCAAAGTTCTAACCTCTAGCTTTTTGTGATGAACAAATCAGGATGTTTTCTGATGAACTGAATCTTAGCCTGCGCAAGTTCGCGCGGAAGAGAGTCGCGCATGACCTGGTATTCATCATACAAACTGTCGAAGCTCTTTGTGTTGATTCCTATAAGAATGCTTTCTTCTATTTCCCAATGGTGAGGAACACCGTACAGTTCATCAATCACTCCTTGTTTTCGCATAATCAGGTAGGCACTTATACATTGCTCAAGTATATCAACCATTTTACGGTTGCCCATAAGCTTGTATCCATTTAGTGCTTCTACTGCAAACGTTCCATTGTTTTGTAGGAAGAAATCAAAGTAACTGCCATTTAAAAACAAGCTGCTTTCAAAAAGATAGGTAGCGAATACCGCTTGTATTCCTGACGGTAGTTCTTGCAAGGCAACTCTCTCCCAATCCATTTGATTCTGGTTTTTGGAAGGTCTCCCAACACTTGCTATTCCTGCTTCAGCGAAGATGATGATGTTTTGCTCCAACTCTTCATCACTCCATTGGTCTAGGTGCTCTTTTGTTAATGGGGTCTTCAGGAGAGACAGTTGCTTGATTTTGGAAAAATGCTGCAGGACAGGATCAGTTTTAGCCTGCTCCTCTTTGTAATTCCTTTTCAGCTCTTGTCTTCTCTGCTTGTCCATCTAAGAAACCATCACCAACCAACTACCGGCTCTTGCGCTTGCTGCCGCCACCGGCTTTGGTTTTCTTCCAACCGGCTTTCTTGGCGTCTCTCACTTTGGCACCCTTGCCTTTGTTTTCGTACTGAGGGCGGGCTTTTTTCTCGTGGAAAGCTCCTTTAAAGTCTGGGTCTTCGCGGCGGCGTTGGTTGTCCAGCTCTTTGTTGATCACTTGCTGCTCTTCAAACGGCGTTTCGTACACCCTTACTTCTTGGGGCAGCGGTTCTTCCGGAATCTGCATTTTGATCAGCTTCTCAATGCGCTCAATGTGGTGCATCTCGGCCTCGTTCGCGAAGATGATGGAAGCACCTTTCTGCTCGGCACGGCCCGTACGCCCGATGCGGTGCACGTAGTCCTCGTAAATAATGGGCACGTCAAAGTTAATCACGTGGCTCACGTCATTGATGTCAATGCCGCGGGCCGCCACATCCGTCGCCACTAAGTATCGCACCTCACCGTCTCTGAAAGCTTCCACAGCGTTGATGCGGGTGTTCTGGCCTTTGTTTCCGTGGACCACGCGCACACCGCCCTGGCCTTTGCGATCCAAGAAGGAACTCACGTTGTCGGCGTTGGTTTTGCTGCGAGTGAAGATCATGACGCGGTTAAACGTCTTCTTGTCCTCAAAGAGGTATTCCAGTAAGGCGATCTTGGTGCGGAGGTTAGGTACGCGGTACAGTTTCTGGCTCACGGTTTCCACCGGGGTGGCCTGTGGGGTTACTTCCACCACCATCGGGAACTCCAGGAACTCCTCTGACAAGGTGTGCACCCGCTCATGCATGGTGGCCGAGAACAGCAGGTTCTGCCGTTTCCGGGGGATAATCTCTAAAATCTGCCGGATCTGAGGCATGAAACCCATGTCCATCATCTTATCGGCCTCGTCCAGCACCAGCGTTTTGAGTTCTTTCAGGTGCAGCTCGCCTTTGCGGTAAATGTCCATGAGGCGGCCGGGCGTGGCTACCAAGATGTCAATTCCGGCCTGGATACGCTCAATCTGGGTTTTCGGACCTACACCGCCGTAAATGCCTACGGTACGCAGATCAAGATAAGCGCTGAATTTGTGGATGTTCTCCTCAATCTGCATCACCAGCTCGCGGGTAGGAGCCAGAATGAGCGCGCGTGGGTGTTTGCCTTGGGCGTACTTCACTTTCATGAGCAGCGGCAACACATAGGCCGCCGTTTTGCCCGTTCCTGTCTGTGCAATCCCCATCACATCGTGCCCGGCCATGGCCAGGGGGATGGTTTGCACCTGAACAGGGGTGGGTTTCTGGTAGCCAAGTTCCTCAATGGCGTTCAATAGCTGACGGTTCAGCTTGAAATTCTCGAAACTAGGTAGCGCCTCTTCTTCCTGCGCGGTTTCCTCCGTTGCCTCTGGGGCTATGTTTTCGTCCTGCTCGGGGGCAAGGTTTTCGTTTTCTTCTTCTATCATTGGTGCAAAGGTACGGAATTGAGATTTGTGTCTACCGTTCACTCTTATAATACGTTATTAGGCTGGTTTTGGGAAAAGAGGTTGAAATCAAAAGTATTCGGTGTGGGGAATCAAGATCACCTTTATCTTAGCGCTATGAACAGCATCCTGATCAAGAACGCCCAACTGGTGAACGAAGGCCAGATCCAGACCGCCGATGTCTTGGTGAAAGACGGGTACATCCATAGCATCAAACAAAACCTCAACGTTCCCGCCGATACCGTCATTGACGCCAAAGGCCAGTACCTGCTGCCCGGCATCATTGACGACCAGGTCCATTTCCGGGATCCCGGCCTTACCTACAAAGCCGATCTGTATTCTGAGCCCAGAGCGGCTGTAGCCGGTGGCGTGACCACCTTCATGGAAATGCCCAACACAGTACCCAATGCTACTACCCAGGAACTGCTTAAGCAGAAGTATGACACCGCGGCGGAAAAGTCGTTGGCTAACTACTCGTTCTTCATGGGCGGGACCAATGACAACCTGGAGGAGATCCTGAAGACCGACCCGCGCAGCGTTTGCGGCATTAAGCTGTTCATGGGCTCCAGCACCGGCAATATGCTGGTAGATAACGTGCAGACGCTGGAGGAAATCTTCAAAAAATCACCTATGCTCATAGCCACGCACTGCGAAGATGAGGCTACCATCAGAGCAAACATGCAGCGCGCTACCGAGGAGTACGGCGAAGAGAACATTCCTATGAGCGCGCACCCTGTGATCAGAAGTGTAGAAGCTTGCTACAAATCGTCCAGCATGGCAATAGAGTTGGCCAAGAAGCACAATACCCGCCTACACATCCTGCACATCAGCACCGAAGAGGAATTGGCCTTGTTCAGCAATGACGTACCCCTGGAGCAGAAACGCATTACCGCCGAGGTCTGCGTGCACCATCTTTGGTTCGACGCGGCCCAGTACGAGACCTTGGGTGCCCAGATCAAATGTAACCCCGCTATTAAAGAAGCGCGTCACAAAGAAGCCTTGTTCCAGGGCTTGCTGGACAACAAACTAGACATCATCGCCACGGACCACGCGCCCCATACCTGGGAAGAAAAACAGGCTCCTACCTATAAAGGAGCCCCATCTGGTTTGCCTTTGGTGCAGCACTCACTACAGGTCATGCTGGCGTTTTACAAACAAGGGAAGATCTCGTTGGAGCGGGTGGTGGAGAAAATGTGCCATGCCCCAGCAATCTGTTTTCAGGTAGAAAAGCGCGGGTTCATCCGGGAGGGCTACTGGGCCGATCTGGTATTGGTTGACCTGGAGCAAAGCCAAACGGTGACTAAAGAGAATACCTTTTATAAATGTGGCTGGTCTCCGTTAGAAGGCCAGAACTTGCCAGGTGTGGTGACGCATACTATCGTGTCTGGGCACTTGGCTTATCAGAACGGACAATTTGATGAGAGTAAGCGTGGTGAAAGAGTGCTGTTTAGCCGGTAATGTTTACCCATTGACTAAAAAACTATTCTTTTGAGGACGAGGAAGATCCGAGGCTTGAAGCGGAGGCAGAAAAACATAGACGCTTGGTTTGAAGCAAACAAGCTTATCAACTTGAATCTGCTTAAGAGAACAGGCTATTATTACTGTAAAGCCAAGATACACCCATGGTCTAATCTGTATTATGATGCAACATACCCATCGGGCTATAGGAAACAGTTGTTCTCAAAGCTTTTGGATATCCATGATTTTTGGAAAGCACAACTGGCGGCTAATTTTGCAGAGTTCTACCTCGCTATTTGGGTCTTTGAGCGTGATTTTATAGACTCTCAGGTCGTTGCGGCAGTTGGGGAAAGTGTTTCCGATTATGAGGGAATGTGGCCTAAGGCCCAGTCCCAAGTTTCCTTTCCAACCAAGCTTTTTAATAATGAGTTAGAGAGAATCAAACTTTTCAATTGGTTTACTTCAGACGATGTGAGTTTTATCCGCGAAAGCGATTTCTTGGATGCAAAAATTGGTGACTTTTTTAGCCAAGATGATTATTATGGATATCAACGATATTACCAAAAGCTTGTAAAGGCAAATACGCCCATCAGATTGGTTGGAGAGGAGACTGATCAAGAAAGGATGTTTGTTTTAAGGCTAGGTAATGTTTGGATTGGTAACCAAGAAGCATGCCCTTCAAGCGTTGGAAAGATTCTTTAACATATTGTTCAGTGGCTCTTTATACACAGAGAAAGAAATTTCTAAAGAAAATTAAGGGCAGAAACTTGCGTTGAATGCCCTAACCCACTACTTTTGCTATCCAATTACACGGTGGCCGTAGTTCAGCTGGTTAGAGCACCAGATTGTGATTCTGGAAGTCGTGGGTTCGAACCCCATCGGCCACCCCAAAAAGCTCCTGATTCGTCAGGGGCTTTTTTTGTTTTCGGGCTGTTTTCCTGAGAATAGCCCATAAGCAATTAAATTTAACTTTGAGCGGAGGTGCGGCGCAGAGCCAACTACTTCCGGTAACTGAAGAACTGTAAAAGAAAACACATGAGTCTATTAGTAATTGGGTCGGTGGCGTTTGATGCGCTGGAAACTCCGTTCGGGAAACGGGATAAGATCATCGGCGGAGCCGGAACCTTCATTTCCTTATCAGCGGCCAACTTTGTGCAGCCGGTGAACCTGGTGTCTGTGGTAGGGGGCGATTTCCTGAAATCAGACATTGAAATGATGCAGAGCAAAGGCATCAACACAGACGGTCTGCAGATCAAAGAGAATGAGAAGTCGTTTTTCTGGTCGGGACGTTACTTCAATGACATGAACAGCCGCGAGACGCTGGTAACAGAGTTGAACGTGCTGGGCGACTTTGACCCGATTATCCCGGAGAGCTACCAAAACTGCAAATACCTGATGCTGGGCAACCTGGCCCCGCAGGTGCAGCGGCAGGTGATTGAGCGCCTGAACAACCGCCCCAAGCTGATTGTGATGGATACCATGAACTTCTGGATGGACATCGCGCTGGATGACCTGATTCAGACCATTGGCATGGTAGACGTGCTCAGCATCAACGACGAGGAAGCCCGTCAACTGAGCGGTGAGTACTCTTTGGTGAAAGCCGCCAAGAAGATCATGGGCATGGGACCTAAATACCTTATCATCAAAAAAGGCGAGCACGGCGCGCTGTTGTTCCACGAAGAAGAAGTGTTCTTCGCGCCGGCTTTGCCGTTGGAGGAAGTGTTTGACCCAACCGGCGCCGGCGATACGTTTGCCGGAGGTTTCATTGGCTACCTGGCCTCTACTGATGACATCAGCTTTGAAAATATGAAACGCGCGGTGATCCATGGTTCGGCTATGGCTTCCTTCTGCGTAGAGCAGTTCGGGACCGAGCGCCTGGTGGACCTGCAGCCTGATGAGGTAGTGCAGCGTGTGCTGGAGTTTGTGAAACTGGTGAATTTCCAGCCACAGCGTAGCTAATCTCTTTTTTAGGCGATTTTCCTGAAGTTGGGCCTTAAACAAGTATGATATTTAAAAGCGACGGGGCTATTGATCTGTATCAATAGCCCCGTCGCTTTTCTATTTTAGAGCAAGTTGCTCTTTACTTAGACCTCAACCACCTTCTAGCCGATTTCTCATCGGTGAAGTACTGGATTTCAATATCGCCGCGCTGGGCCATGTGTTTGTTAGTGGATTCCACGCTCATCTTCCCGAAGAAATCCTGCGGAATGAGAAAGGCCATGTGCGTAACGCCTGCGCTGATGGCTTTAGGAAACCATTCCTGGTTTATCCATTCCTGGCTTTCTTTTTGGATGATCTTGATCTTGCTGGTGTCTACCAATATCTTGGAATACCCAGTCTGCAGTACCAGGGCAAGACTGTCCTCGGCAATCTGCTTAAACTCGTGGTACTTCAAGAAACCCTCAAACGTGGCTTGCACAGCCCGTAAAATTGTGTCTGTTTGGTTCGTCCTCATGCTGCATAAAGGCAGTAACACACCTCCCGGTAGGTAGACGCTGCCTGTCCATTTTCCTAACGTGTATAGAGCTTGGTTTAGTGAAAAGGAATCGAAAACTGCTAAAAATTCTTACATTCTGCAAAGATTTGTTTAGGTTGGTTTTTGCCTGATTGAAAATGCGGAAGAAAAGCGAAACATCGGTGGCCATTTTTCTGGGAGCAGTGGTGTTCTTGGCGTTGGAAGTGGCCGTGTACTACGGCATGGTGACCTGGCTGATTCCCACGGCTCCGGAAGTAGAGGAGCAGGGCGGCTTTATTGTGCGCAACTGGAACAAGGTCATGTATTTCATCCTGATCTACATGGGTCTATTGGTAGGAGCCTTGCTGTTTGCCAGTTCGCTGGTGCCCCGCAGCTACCGCAAGCACGTTCTTTTCTGGTTTTACCTGTCTTTGCCCACGTTATTGGTGCTTCTTGTCCTAGCTTTTAGCTGATATAGTCATATACTTTTGCTTAAGGCCCTCGTATAGGAAGGTATCACTTAACCAAACGGAGGATTTTATGAGCAGCAATAAAAAGAATCACAGCGGAGAAAAGGATAACAAAAAAGGCGGTTTTATTGATAACACTGACAAAAACCACCTGACCCCGGATGATCAAACGCCCCAAACTCCTGAAAGTAGCTACATGAGCTCTAAGAGCGGTGGCACCACCATTCAGGACGAGCGTGCGGTATCCAGAACCGGTAACAACAACCGCGAAGGGGTGAATGCCTCTTACGGCGATGGCGGTGACCGTCCGCGCAGCAACCCAAGCGATAACCAAGTAGACCGCGGTAAATAAGAGACACCGCTAACAAACAAAAAAGTGGGGGCTGTTCTTCAAAGAGCAGCCCCCACTTTTTTTGCCTTTTCATCAGTCTCAGGTTCTATGAGAAGTAACTTTCCCCACCCCAGAACTCAGGACTATCTCACCATGTGCCGGTAGATCATCTCTGAGACGTTAGCCATAGCAGTGATACCGGCTTTTTCATCTTCCAGGCTTTTAGAGAGCAGCACCAGTACGTATTGGCGGCCATCTGGCAGGAACACAATGCCGGAGTCATGACGCACGCCGGTAATCCAGCCGGTTTTATGGGCCACTTTCACGTTTTGGGGCAGTTTTGCCGGAATCACATCCTTAAACTTCTGGTCCAGCAGTACTTTAATCATTTCCTGTGAGGCAGCCCGACTCACGGTTTGCCCTTGGGCCATTTTCTGGAAGAGCACCATCAGGTCATAAGCAGTAGTGGTGTTGTTCAGCCCCTGTCGATACGCCTTGGTGTCTTCCACCCCACGCAGCACCTGAATGTCTTTTGCGCCGAGGTCCCGCATGGTTTGGGTTACTTTCTTCGCATCCAGCTGCTCAATCACGATGTTGGTAGCCAGGTTGCTGCTCTGGATGATCATTTTATACAATAACTCCGACAAAGGGCGTTTCTGCCCCAGTTGCGTGTAGAGTTCCTGCTCGCTGTCATCCTCGGGCGCTATGCTGAAAGGGCTACCGTCTACAATACTCTTGAACTCATTTTTCACCAGGATAGAATCAGTGATGGCAAACCGGCCTTCCTCGGCTTGCTTGTAAGCCTCAATAAGTACCGGCGTTTTCATGGTGCTGGCTGCATGGAAGCTTTCGTGCTCGTTCACTAACAATTCCTCGCCGGTTTTCAGGTCTTTGAAGGCCACCGCAAAGGTGCCTTTTTGTTTGCCCAGTTCGGCTAAGACTTCTTCTCTCAGTTGAAGCATGTTCTTTTTCTGTTTAGAGATGGTACAGCCCAGCAACAGGAGCGCCAAGGCAAGTACAGAGATTTGAGAACGCATCTTCTTCGGGTTTATCATCAATTGAATATAAGTCTCCGCTTCTTAGTTGGGCCCCAGGGAGGAAACGGAGACATTTACCGCTGTTTTCCTGAAAATGGCCTTGAAACGTGTCTTTTACGCTTTGCGGTCTTTTGGTGCGTCATTGAAGTCCTGCTTCAGCCAGTGTTTGAAATTAGCTTGTTGCTCTGGGCTAGCCTTGGGATTCTTTGTCACGCAGTACTGCGGCAGGTAAACCGTACCATTTGGCGTAAGCGTAACCGTTTTCAAGGCTTTTTGCCGAAACAACGTGATTTCTATCTCCGCTTTGTTTTTGATAAGATTTGCAAGGTTGCTGTTCTCCAGTTTCCGGCCGTTGATGGCGATTAATTCGTCATCTACAGAAAGCGTCGCTGATGCTGGAGAGCCAGGGGCAACATAGCCCACCACTGAAGAAGAAGTTTGGGTCGGGTTCAATCGGAAGCCATACAGGCTTTCGTACGGCAGCACAGCCGGTTCTTTCTCCAGGGTACAGCCCACGTACTCCAGGGCGGGCGCTAGCCAATTCTCAAAAGGAACCGTCCCGAAAATCATTTCCCTGAAATACCGTTCCAGGGAGACCCCCGCCACTTCCTCGGCTAGTCGTTGGTAATCTCCTTCGGTGTAGCCAATGCCCGGTTGCCCAAACTCTTGCCACATGCGGCGCAGCACCTCATCCAGAGAACGGGTATTTTGGGTAGCTTTTCTAATTTCCAGGTCCAGTACCAAGGCCGCAATACAGCCTTTGTGGTAAATGCTCACCTTCCGGTCTGGGATACCGGGCTTGTAGCCGTCCAACCAAGTGTCAAAGGAAGAATCAGCCACGGAGAGTTGCTGTTCCCCTTGGTCTACTGTGTGGCGCTTGAGTACGGTGTTCAGTTCCTGAAAATATTGGTCAGCGGTGAACACGCCACTGCGGGCCAGCAGGTAATCGCCATAGTAAGTGGTGACGCCCTCGGCCACGTAGCCGGTCCTGAAGTAGTTCTCACAGGTGAAATCATATGGTAGCATCTCCTTGGGCCGGATTTGCTTGATGTTCCACGTGTGAAACAACTCATGGCAGCTCACGCCCAGTAGTTCTTTGTAGAGAGCTGGGGTCATCAACTGCTCTGATGGCCCCAAGGTGATCACGGTGGAATTCAGGTGTTCCACCCCGTGGTAATGGGTAAAAGGCAGAATGATGTTCAGGAAATGGTAATCCCTCACCGGAAAAGTCCCGAATAGGGCCAATTGCTCCTTGGTGAAAGCTTTGAAATGGGGAATGATCTGTTTCCAGTCTGGGGTGCAATCACCCTGAAACCACACGTGGAACGGGATGCCCTGCTCTTCATATACCCCATGCTGCAAAGTGGCACTGGCGATGAACGGAGAGTCTACTAAATGGTCAAAGTTTTGGGCTTGTAACGTGTGAGGGGCAGGTGAAGGCAATCCGCAGGCAATCTGCCAATGTTTGGGTAAAGTCAGTGCCAGCGTACAGGCTTCCTGCTCCTGACCTTCTAAGGTGAGCAAGCAATTCACCGGGTTTACGTACAGGAAATCTTCGGCTACCCAGGAGCCGCCCGCGTCCATCTGCCGGGCGTAAAAGTTGTAGCGCACCTCCAATGCCTCGTTCCCCTGCGTCATCACCTGCCAGCGGTCTTTCGTTACTTTGCGGAAGGGGAGGGGAGAGCCATCTGGTGCGAGTACCTCAAAGCTCTGCAGCTTCTGGGCAAAGTTTTGCAGTTCGTATCGGCCGGGGCGCCAGGCAGGCAGTTGCAGGTAAACCTCTGGGGCGGTAATATTCTCAATAGACGTCCGGACTTGCAAAAAGCCGGAGAGGGGGTTCAAGGAGGAGAGATGGTAGTGTGGCACGGTGTGTTAGGTATAAGAATATTGGTCTTAAATTCTGTAACGAAGGTAGAGGGTTTTCGGCCTGATTTCAGAAAAACCGGTTAAAAATGGAGATCAGATGGTTTTTTCAAATACCCCCGGAATTTTAGTTATTCTACTTTGGTTAGCAGGGCTGCCGAGTTCCTTTTTATGACGGTGCGAATTGGTTTTTAATCCTTTAAAAGGTTTCTCTGCTTTGAGCTTACTTTTTAAAAATGGGCCGAAAAATGCCTTTCTTTGCGCCAGATGATGTAGCAAGGCTTTCAGAAGAGAGAGGTAACATGCAAATAATCAAATTAAAATGTGCAAAGGGGTTTGATTTATCAGAATTCATTTCCTAATTTTGCAGCCCTTAATATAATGTTTAGTGTAAGATGAAAAGAACATTCCAACCTTCGCAACGCAAAAGAAGAAATAAGCATGGTTTCCGCTCTAGAATGGAGACTGCCAACGGACGTAGAGTATTAGCTAGCAGAAGAGCTAAAGGCCGTCATAAACTGACTGTTTCTGACGAAAGAAGACACAAAGCCTAATTTTTCTGAGTAGCTCGCTGCAAGGCGCCTCGCGAATGGGTACCTTCACTGAACATTCTGCAGAAGAGCATTCGATTTCTTATAGATTTCTGAAAGAAGAACGTTTACGGAGCAAAAAGCTGATTGAACAGCTTTTCCGTGAAGGTTCTTCTTTTAATTCCTATCCACTGCGTTTTGTGGCGCTGCACGTGCCCGGCCCTTCTGAACTCCCCGTTCAGGTATTGGTGTCAGTGTCTAAGCGGAATTTCAAGAAAGCCGTAGACCGTAACCGACTCAAACGGCAGATGCGCGAAGCATATCGCCTCAACAAACACGTGATTTCTGGGTCAACTACAGAGAGCGGCACTTGGTATATTGGTATTCTTTATATAGGGAAAGAAAAAAATCCTTTCAATCTTATCAGCAAAAAACTAAATTCAGGGCTAGTGCGTTTGCTTACTAAATAGTTTTTCCTATTTTCATTGCTGCTGATATGTTGAAGAAAACTTTTGCCGGCCTTTTGGTGGCGGGCACTGCGTGGGGCCTTTTCTCCTTCACGGGCGATGGTTCTGAACGCTATTTCGATATCGCTAAAAACCTTGACATCTTCGCCACGCTCTTCAAAGAGGTAAACACCTACTACGTAGACGATGTGGCTCCCTCTAAACTGGTGCGCACCGGCATTGATGCCATGCTCAAGTCACTGGATCCCTATACCAACTATATTCCGGAGGACGACATAGAAGATTTCCGCACCATGACCACCGGGCAGTACGGCGGTATTGGAGCTTTGGTAGGGAAAAGAGATGGTCGCATTATTGTTTCTTTGCCGCACGAAGGATCTCCTGCCCAAAAAGCTGGCCTAATTATTGGCGATGAGATCCTGAAGATTGATGGCGTTGACCTTTCCAAAAAATCAGACAACGAAGTAAGTAAGTTGCTCAAAGGGCAGGCGGGTACCATTGTTAAGTTAGAAATCAAGCGTTTCGGTGTGGACAAGCCCATGGTTCTGGACTTAACCCGCGCCAACATCCAGATCAACAACGTGCCTTACTATGGCATGGTCACCCCCGAGATCGGTTATTTGCAGCTTACTGGGTTTACCGTAGATGCGGGTCGTGAGGTACGCAACGCGGTAACTAAATTGAAGGAGCAAGGCGCCAAAAAAGTAATCCTGGATTTGCGGGATAACCCAGGTGGTTTGTTAAATGAGTCTGTTAACATCTCCAACCTGTTCTTGCCGCGCGGGAAAGACATTGTCAGCACTAAAAGTAAAGTGGCCGACTGGAACAAGATGTACAAGGCCTTAGACGAGCCTCTGGATGTGCAGATGCCTTTAGTGGTGTTGACCAGTAGCAATAGTGCTTCGGCCGCCGAGATCGTAGCTGGTGCTTTGCAGGATTATGACCGCGCCGTTCTGGTGGGGGAAAGAACCTTCGGGAAAGGATTGGTGCAGATGACGCGTCCGCTTTCCTATAACTCCCAGTTAAAGGTAACTACCGCTAAATATTACATACCAAGCGGCCGCTGTATTCAAGCCATTGATTACGCTCACCGTGATGCAGACGGCTCATTGCATAAAACTCCAGATTCCCTTCGTGTAGCATTCAAGACGGCTAGCGGGCGCGTGGTGTATGACGGTGGGGGGATTAGCCCAGATATTGAGGTGAAGGAACAGCCTGTGCCGGACATCATCCGCAAGTTGGTATCTAAAAACTACATCTTTGATTACGCCACCAGGTTCAGAGCCGCTAACCCAACGATCACCTCGGCTAAAGACTTCCGGCTATCAGATGCAGAGTACCAAAAATTCATGGCTTACCTGAACGGGAAAGACATCTCTTACTCTACCGACGTGGAGAAAGCCCTGGATGACATGATCAAGAAGGCCAAAGAAGACAAACACTACGATGAAGTGAAATCAGATATTGAGCAGATCAAGAAAAAGGTAGCTACCAATAAAGGGAACGACTTGATTCGGTTCAAGCCAGAAATTGTAGAGTTGTTGGAACAGGAAATTGTTTCTCGTTATTACCTGCAGAAAGGACTGGTAGAGTCTACCTTTAACGATGACAAGAATATAGTAGCAGCGGTGGAAGTCCTGAGTAATCTTTCCAGGTACCAGACCTTGCTAACTACCAGTACCAAGAAATAGCGTTAGCACTATAGTATATAGTATAGTAAGGGCAACCAGAGTATGGTTGCCCTTATCTTTTAGAATAGCGTAGCTTTGCAGAATAATTGCTGCATAGCCTTCTACTACATGGCCTACATTTTATCTTTAGAAACCTCCACCTCTGTTTGTTCAGTGGCGCTACATCAAAACCAGCAGCTGCTTTCTTACGCTGAGCTGCAGATGGAAAAATCCCACTCCTCGCATATCACCGTGATGGTGAAGCAGGTGGTGGAATATGCAGGTGTGTCGCTAAAGCAGGTAGAGGCGGTGGCGGTTTCTGGAGGGCCTGGTTCTTATACAGGTTTGCGCATTGGTTCAGGTACAGCTAAAGGGTTGTGCTTTTCTTTAGATAAACCTCTAATCTCGGTCAGCACGTTGGAGGCGATGGCGCAGCAAATCATCTCCGTCACGCCTGCCTCTGAGCGGTACCTGTACTGCCCAATGATAGATGCTCGACGCGCAGAAGTGTTTACTTGTTTGTTGACCCACACACTGGAGGTGCAACTGCCGGTAGAACCAATGATTTTAGAGGCCTCTAGTTTTGCTGCTTATTTAGAAAAGCAGCCCATCATCTTTTTCGGGAGCGGAGCAGCCAAAGCCAAAGAACTTCTGGCGTCTCACTCGAACGCTTTTTACCTGGAGAATGTTAAACCTACAGCCAAAGCCATTGGTGAGTTAGCCTGGCTAAAACTGCAGGCAAAGCAATTTGAAGATGTGGCTTATTATGAGCCCTTTTATTTAAAAGAAGTGTATATCACCAAACCCTCAGGGAAATAAAGGAACATGGAAGAGTTTGTAAACCGAGTTGCCAACAGCGGCCTCATTACTTTAAACCTGGAAGAATACCTGCACCCCGGAGAAAGAGTTGTCTACGATATAAAAGATAACCTCTTCATGGGGCTAATGCTGCGTGAAAAAGATTTCCGTGCCTTTGTAAAGGATAACGACTGGTCTCAGTACGCGGGCAAGAACGTAGCCATCATCTGTTCTACCGATGCTATTGTTCCCACTTGGGCTTATATGCTACTAGCGAGTAAGCTTCAGCCTTATGTAAACCGCTATGTGTTTGGAGATTTAGAGTCATTAGAGCAGGCCTTGCTGCAAGATGCTATCTCTAAGATCAATGTAGAGGAGTATCAGGAGGCGAAAGTAGTAATTAAGGGTTGTGGCCAAATACCAGTGCCCACCTATGCGTATGTGGAAATCATGCAGAAGTTGTTGCCGGTGGTTAGCAGCATTATGTATGGTGAGCCATGCTCCACCGTGCCGATCTACAAAAAGCCAAAGGATAAGGTAGCTACTGCCTAATTCTTCAACTGAGTAGGAAATACTTGCATCAAGTAATAGCTTTTGCCAAGGCTCTAACAGGGAGCGACCTTAACAAAAGCCAATCAGAAATTCGCTAATGAGAGGGAACTTCCCGGCGCCCGATCTTGGTTCTTGCCAAGGCTCCGGCAGGGAGCCGCTCTCAGGGAATACTGAAAAACCTCTTCCGCCCCGGGAACTTTCAGCTGTCCAAAAGCGGTTACACCTGAGGCTCCGGGTGGGAGCCAGCCAAGGAAAGCCCTCCTTAAAAAAACTTTCCCGCCTTAAGGAACTAAGCGCCACCGGTTTGCGGTTCCAGCTTAGTGCCAACCAAGGAAAAGCGGAAGATTCGGCTTGCGGAAAGGGGAACTTTGCTTACCTTTGCAGCCCGCTCGGCAGGAGGGGGCACGGAACTTAGTTGGAACGAAAGGCGAGGAAAAAAGTTTTCCGCATCCCTTGCGGGTTAGGAACTTCTTCTTACCTTTGCACTCCCTTCCAGAGAGGGGCTTCTTTAGGCGACAGGCTTGAAGGAAAACAAAAAAAAGTTTTGAAGATTGCTTGCAGAGAGAAAGAAGTTTCTTACCTTTGCACCCCGCTTGAACGGCAAGGTTCAGGC